>NZ_JCAXEX010000001.1:0-2431947 GCF_059758555.1 Solibacillus sp. GQ1
AGCTGGTTAGAGCGCACGCCTGATAAGCGTGAGGTCGATGGTTCGAGTCCATTTAGGCCCACCAAATACAATTATTCCGAAGTAGCTCAGTTGGTAGAGCATCCGGCTGTTAACCGGCAGGTCGCAGGTTCGAGTCCTGCCTTCGGAGCCATGGCCCGTTGGTCAAGTGGTTAAGACACCGCCCTTTCACGGCGGTAACACGGGTTCGAATCCCGTACGGGTCATTTCTAAGCATGTAGCAGAGGCTACATGCTTTTTTGTTTGTAAAGGAATTTAAATTTTAATTTCCAATATAAATCCTCGAACTAGGAATTATCAATATTAGGTTGTTTAGAAAAAGACAAATCCCACTTCTAATTTTGAGTAATCATGAAAAGGATGATCAATCCATTACTACCAAAAAGATTTATTAGATACTATTCGAAAATAACTTCCTTTCTTTATTAAAAAACCTATAATGTATAAGGGAGGTTAGAAAATGAAAAAAGTATTTAGTTTATTATTAGTGTTTCTTCTAGTTATATCCACAATGTTACATGTTACAACGACGAGTGCAGAACAAGTGTTTACCGACGTACCGCCAAAACATAGTAATTATCAGGATATAGCTTATTTATTGAATAAAGGGATTATTAGTGCTGACAAAAAGACGTACGGTGTGAAAGATATTGTGACGCGCGAAGAAGTGGCTGTCATGGTTGCAAAAGCTGTTGGTCTTGATGGGACACAACGAGCGACAAAATTTAAAGATGTTCCGAAGTCACATAAAAACAGCGGATATATTCAATCAGCTGTAGAAGCCGGTATTATTAACGGCTATACGGATGGCACGTTTAAGCCGACAACAAAAGTGACACGTGGTCATATGGCGGCATTTATTGCACGTGCATTTGATTTACCGAAGGGTACGAAAACATTTAAAGATGTAAAAAAAGGGCATACGGCATATGAAGCGGTAAGTCAATTAGCTGCAGCAAAAATTACAACTGGTTATGAAGACGGTACATTTAAGCCTGCGAATAATTTAACTCGTGCTCATATTTCTGCGTTTTTAGCACGTGCGGTGAAATATCAGGAGAGCTTAGGATCATCATCTTCTAAATTGAACGTACATTTTTTAGATGTTGGACAAGGGGACTCGATTTTCGTACAAGCACCAAATGGCAAAACAATGCTTATTGATGCAGGGACGAAAGAGTATGGGAATACGGTTGTTGCTTATTTGAAATCTAAAAATGTAACGAAACTTGATTACGTAGTTGCAACACATCCGGATGCCGATCATATTGGTGGATTGGCTGCAGTACTGGAAAGCTTTACGGTTGGTGAATTTATTAACAGCGGAAAAGTCCATACAACGGCAACGTATGAAAACTTACTGCAGATGGTAGCCGATAAAAAAATTCCTTATACAGAGCCGAAAGCGGGAGACTTGATTTCATTGGATTCAAATATGAAGACTCAAGTTTTAGCTGTCAATGCACAAGCAAGTGATATGAATGATGCTTCGATCGTCTTAAAGCTGACGTATCAAAATATGTCCTTCTTATTGATGGGCGATGCGGATGCAGGAATCGAAGAGCAAATTGCGAAGAAATATGATGTTTCCGCAACGATTTTAAAAGCGGGTCATCACGGTTCAAGTTCAAGTAGTTCGCTTGGATTTTTACAAAAAGTAAATCCGAAAGCGGTTATTTTAAGTTATGAAGAAGGCAACAGCTATGGCCATCCGCATAAAGAAGTGCTTTCAAACATTAAAACGGTTGGTACGAAAGCTTACGCAACTGCACAGGATGGAACAATTGTTGTGACAACGAACGGTCAATCCTACTCGATTAGTGCGAAAGAGTTCATCGTGCCGAATACGACACCTGAAAAACCAAAAGGTGATGTGAATTCTGGAACGTATGTTATTCCAGGAGCACCGACTGCATTTAAAAACTGTACAGAAATGCGGGTTTATTATCCGAAAGGTGTCAGCTCATCGCATCCCGCTTACGCAACAGCAAGAGACGGCGATAAAGATGGCTGGGCTTGTGAATTATAATATACGTGAAGCAGCTTAAGTGATATTTACTTAAGCTGTTTTTTTATTGGGCGTTTTTATTAGAACAATGTTGCGGGATATTAGAAAAGTTGTAGGGGATATTAGAAGAAATCAGAAGGATATTAGAAGTTGCGCCGGTTTCATCTATTTTTTAGTCTTGTATGCGGTCGAATTCGCAAAACTGTAATGCGATCAGATTTATATTAGAACATTCTCGAACATATTAGAACACTGCGACCAACCTTAAAAAGTTTTACCGTTAAGGAAAGGGGGAGGAAAAAATAAATGAAAAAACGAAACACCAGCAGGACGTCCGGTGTTTCGTTTTTTATTACATCCTTTATTACTGAACGCGGGCAAACCCGAATCCTGAAGCGTAGTCATCGCCTGTAGCGGCACCGTAACCGCCTTTAATATCTACAGCTTTTGCGCGTGTTTGTAAGTTAGAACGCAGTTGCGTGTGTGACCAAGACGGGTTTTGCGCCCAGATTTTTGCTGCTAAACCTGATACGTGAGGTGTAGCCATCGATGTTCCGCTAATTGTATTGTAGCCGCCGTTATACCATGTAGAATAAATGGCTGAACCAGGAGCTGAAATTTCAATATCACCTTGTTGAATGACATAATCGCCATCCGTTGAAGCATAACCGCGTGAAGAGTAGTCAGCTACACGGTAAGTGCCGTTTTGCTGTACATTTTCCAATGCAGCTACTGCAATGGCGTTCGGTAATGCACCCGGATAGCCGATTGTTCCTTGTGCATAGCCTGAGTTACCAGCAGCTGCTACTACAAGTACGCCATTGCTGTATGCATAGTTGACAGCACTTGAAATTAGGCTGTTGTTCGCTGAAGAACCTAATGACATGTTAATAACTGTTTTCGTACGAGTAGATGTTGCTTGATCAGCCGCATGGCGAATCGCAGCAGCAATATCATCCGAGTAACCAGAACCGCTGTCTGTTAACACTTTGTATGCCCAAAGATCTGCATCTGGAGCAACACCGTAGACGCCACCTTGGTCGCTTCCACCATCTGCCAATGCTGAACCGGCAACATGCGTACCGTGGCCGTTTCTGTCAGTACAGCTATTGTTTACAACAGTTGTTGCAGTCGTAAAGTCTTTACATTGCTCCACATTGTTGGCTAGGTCAGGGTGGGACGTGTTCACTCCCGTATCAAGTACGGCGATATTTACGCCGCTTCCTCCAGATGTAGATGTTAATGAACTATTATTATAAATCGCTTTAATTCCCCATGGTACTTGCTGAGAAGCTCTTGCGTAAGCTGATGTATCCGGCGTTCTATCTTCTACTGTATAATCCTCGCCCAATTCCAAATTGATCGGATCTAAAGAAACGACAGGAACTTTTGTGACTGTGAAATTTTTATTCTTTTGTAATGCCTGAAATTGCTTTTCATTCATTTCCGTTGAAAATCCGTTCTCTGTTAATTCCCAACGAGCCGAATATTGTGCTTTTGCTGATTGTTTTGCAGACTGGTTGTTTGCTTCAATGTACACACGGAACTTTTCTTGGCCGACATTGTTTGCCGAATTGTCTTCGCTACCCAAAGTTGCCGCATGTGCTGGACTCATCAATGACCCTGCAATCAAAAGACTAAATAATGTACTCTTCACTTTTTTCATTTTTCCTGACCCCTTTTCAAAATATATTTGGATTACATATTGAATTTATCACATTAATAGTTTTTTGATTATTGGGAAAATATTAAGTATACTAGATAAACTAACTAACAAACGAACTTTAAAAGGGGTGTGGTATTTGAATGAAAATAGGTTCTTTAATAAAGTACTACCGTACAAAGCTTGGAATGACTCAAAATGAGGTAGCAGCGGGAATTTGCTCGATTCCACATATAAGTAAAATTGAGAATAACAATAAAGAAGCAAACTGCGAGACAATTCGACTACTCTTGGAACGTTTAAATATTAATAGCCGTGATGTAGAAAATAGCGAACACCATATCATAAAGTTATTGAAAGACTTACAAAAACAGATCAATTACCTAGAAAATGAAAAAGCTATTGCGACAATGGGGCTATTAAAAGATTATGAAGAGATCATTGGTTTTACAGAATCAGTTTATTTATATGAACTTTATAAATTACGTTACTACGTGTTTATTAACGATTACAAAATGGCGGAACATCAGTTGAAGTGGCTAAATGCCCACCGTCAGAATTTTTCCCAACATGAGAGATATTTACATTCTTACTATTATGCATTAGTTTTAATAACAAGGGGTAAGTATGCAGAAGCAGCTGTAGAACTAACTAATATACTTAAGACAAGCTCGGAACTTGGATCACTGGAAGGGGAGTTTTACTATCACTTTTCGTTAATAAAAGGCCGGATGGATGAACCGAACCAGGCGATTCTTTATGGGAGAAAAGCACTGCATTATTATAAGGATCAGTTTAATTTTAAGCGGATTATTTATACTTCCATGTCGCTCGCTCTTTATTACGCGCAGGGGAAAGTATACCATGAAGCAATCGAAATTTATGATCATCTCCTGAGAAATGTGGAACTGATGCAGCAACAGCAGTTATTGCCTGCTATATATCATAACCTTGGGGATTTATATCAAATGAGAGGCGAATATGAAAGAGCCCTCGTTTATTTTGAGCAAAGTGCTTCGTTAATGGAAAATAACAGCGATAACTATCTATTTTGTTTATATAATTTGGGCATGACGCAATTTCGCCTTGATCAAAAAGTAGAAAGTTTCAAAACCTTTACTATGTTAAAGGAAGAAGCAAAAAGTAAGAGAAAACTAAGTTTTAATTTATTTGCTTCTTTTTATTTATATTTGCTAGGTGGACAAGAAAAGAAAGCAATGGAATTTTTGGAGGGGAGGTTAATTCCGTTTACGGCAAACAGTGAAGAGTTTAAAGAAATGCACCAGCAGTTTTCTTATTTACTGGGCGAGTATTACAGGCAAGAAAAGAAATTTGAAAAAGCAATCCAATTCATTTAATTATAAAGGAGACGAGGAATATGAAGAAAAACGTTAAATTATCGTTATTATTATTAAGTGTGGCATTGGTGACATTGTCTATCCCAATTTATCCCCCAGTTTTATCATAATAAAAAGCGCCATTCAGAAGCTTTTAAGCTGCTGGATGGCGTTTTGCATTATTTCATAACCTTTGATTTCATCAAAAAAGCAAAGCCTTCCGCGCTCTCCAATGAAAAAGATGCGCCCTGACCTTCCATTACATCAACAAGAACTTGCATATGCTTTAAATACTCCGACTGATGCTTATCAATATAATACGGAACATCCGCAATTTCCCCGAGAAGTACAAGCTGGCTGCTAATATAGTGCCCGTCCTTTGTAAAACACATTGGCACCGTACCATCGCAGCAACCGGAAGACTGCTCAAACACCAAGTTTCCATGCTTTGCCTTCAACAGCTCGATAACCTCAATCGCTTTTTCAGTCGCGACTAACTTTTCCATAAAGCATCCTCCTAAAAAAAGAGGATGTACTGTAAAAGCACATCCTCTAATAGTTCGCTTCTCGCTTCGGCTTAGAAGAAACCTTGAGCGTTTTTGTTATAGCTTACTAACATACATTTTGTTTGTTGGTAGTGATCTAACATCATTAAGTGATTTTCACGACCGATACCTGATTTTTTATATCCGCCGAATGCAGCGTGAGCAGGGTATTGGTGGTAAGTGTTTGTCCAAACACGACCAGCTTGGATACCACGTACAGCGCGGTAAGCTGTATCCATGTTACGTGACCATACACCAGCACCTAGACCGAATTCAGTGTCGTTAGCGATTTCCATAGCTTCTTCGAAAGTAGAGAAAGTTGTTACAGAAAGAACTGGACCAAAGATCTCTTCTTGGAAGATACGCATTTTGTTGTGACCTTTGAATACTGTTGGTGCCACATAGTAGCCGCCTTCTTGGTCAGCATCTAATTGGTTTTGGTAGCCGCCGATAAGTAGCTCAGCGCCTTCTTCTTTACCGATTTCGATGTAAGATAAGATTTTTTGTAATTGCTCATTTGAAGCTTGAGCACCCATCATTACTTCTGTATCTAACGGGTTACCGATTTTGATTGCTTTAACGCGCTCTAATACACGTTCCATGAATTTGTCATAGATAGATTCGTGAACTAATGCACGTGAAGGACATGTACAAATTTCGCCTGAGTTTAATGCGAACATTACTAAACCTTCGATAGCTTTATCTAAATACTCATCGTCATGATCCATTACGTCTGGGAAGAAGACGTTTGGTGATTTACCGCCAAGCTCTAATGTTACAGGGATAATATTCTCTGTAGCATATTGCATAATTAAACGACCTACACCAGTAGAACCAGTGAACGCCACTTTGTTAATACGTGGATTCGTAGCAAGTGGTTTACCAACTTCGATACCTAAACCATTAACAACATTGAATACGCCTTTTGGTAATAAGTCTTGAATTAATTCGATTAATACCATGATTGAAGCTGGTGTTTGTTCAGCAGGCTTCATTACGATTACGTTACCAGCAGCTAATGCCGGAGCAATTTTCCATGAAGCCATTAATAATGGGAAGTTCCAAGGAATAATTTGACCGACAACCCCGATTGGCTCGTGGAAGTGGTATGCTACTGTATCGTTGTCGATTTCAGAAATTCCGCCTTGTTGTGCACGAATCGCACCAGCAAAGTAACGGAAATGATCCACTACTAAAGGAATATCAGCGTTTAATGTTTCACGTACTGCCTTACCGTTGTCCCATGTTTCAGCAACAGCGATTTTTTCTAAATTTTCTTCAATGCGGTCTGCAATTTTATTTAAAATATTCGCGCGGTATGCAACAGAAGTTTGTGCCCAGGCACCTTTAGCTGCATGTGCTGCGTCTAATGCTAATTCAATATCTTCTTCAGTTGAACGTGCAACTGAGGTAAATACTTTACCAGTTACAGGTGATTTTACATCTAGGTATTGTCCTTTTACAGGAGCTACCCATTCGCCACCGATAAAGTTATCGTATTTTTCTTTAAAGTTAACTACTGCACCAGCAGTATTAGGGTTTGCATAGATCATCTATTAACACCTCTATTATTGTTTTAAAGTTATAGTAACTTTATGTCTTCATTATGCAACTAAGTAAGTAAAATAGCAAATGAAAATGCTTACATACTTAGTTATGTCGTTATACTTGTAAAATGAAATCGCATGAAAAAATCATTTTTGGTGAAATTGTTTGTGTACTGATACAGTGGTTTTAGGTGGGTTAGGTGATGAAAAAAGTGGATTAAACCTTATATTATTATAATGAATGGTTATTATATAACAAAAATATATAGTGGAACTATATGTATAAAAATTCATGAACATTTATAAAAATTTTTTATATATTATATTTTCTATTTAATTAGTAGCTTTATAAGGGGTGTATTACCAGTTTAATAAGTTGTTCGCATTACGAAATAATTTGAGTTAAAATGAACGTATTCATCAAAGAAAAGGGGAGAAGTTATGCTTCTTGTATTCGTCATTGCACTTATTGGGGCACTTCTATTCTCCGCGCTTTCACTGCCGATTCCATGGCTGATCGGTCCTATTTTTTCGGTACTGGTTGCCCAGTTTTTCATAAAAGATAGGCTGAGATGGCCAGCAGTTTTGCGTAATACTGGACTTATAATCGTCGGTGTCGCGATTGGACAGCAATTTGATTTCTCGCTATTTTCCGATTTCAAATCATTGCTGTTCTTTATGGTCATCGTCAATGTTCTATTGTTTGCGTTTTGTTTAGGTATTGCATGGATTATTGCCCGATCAACGGGTCTTACATTTAAAACAGCCGTCGCTGCCAATGTGCCAGGTGGATTATCTCAGCTTGTATTGTTTGCAGAAGAAGAAGGGGACGTCCATTTAACAGCAGTCACTTATTTTCATATTGTGCGTGTGTTGGGGGTCGTGCTGCTCATTCCGTTTTTAGTATCTGGTCACGTTGTTGGGGGGGCGAGTATTCCGTTAACATGGGATGTTTGGCAAGTGATCTTGGTCATTTTGCTTGCTGCTGTTGCCGTTCCGCTTGGCAGAAAATTAAAGCTGCCTGTCGCGCACTTTTTAACGCCAATCATCATTGTTATCGGATTAAAATTCTTTGGAATTGAAGCGCCGACAATGCCAAGTGATGTTCTTCATATTGCGCAAATTTTAATCGGTGCCTATATCGGGCTGTTATTAAAGCCGGAAACATTGCGTCTTCCATTGAATGTTTTGATCGGTGGGATTGCCAGTACGGTTGCGATGATTATTCTCACATACGGCACAAGCTTGCTCATCGCCCGGTTTTTAGATTTAAGTTTTGCGACAAGCTTTTTAAGTACAGCACCTGGTGGACTCGATCAAATGGGGCTTTTAGCGGCTGCGGTTAAGGCGGATATTTCCGTTGTAACGGTTTTCCAGCTGTTTCGTTTGCTGTTTATATTCTTATGTATATTACCTATTATTAAGTGGGTTTATCGAGAGCGGGAAGAGTCTGTACAATAATGAATGATAAGCCGTTTCGTTAATTGTCTGCCCAGCAATCCAATCATTAATTGTGACAGGATTATCACGACATTTTAAATGGGAAAATGAGAAAAAAAGCCTGGATGCTAACCCTTTACGTCCTGATTAGGTTATACTAGAGAAAGTGATTAATTAGGAAGTAGGATTAAGAACATGCAAACGCAATCGAATCGACAGTTGTGGGCGCAAGCAGTGAAGACCGGCATTATAAAATCTAACTTAATTCCGATGATCGCGGCATTAATGCTCGCCCTGTATACGTATGAATTAAATTTTATTGATCATATTCCCGCTATTATTTATGCAATTATTGGTTCTGCGGCCGTCATAGCTGCTGCAGGTGCATATAACAACGTATATGACCGGGATATTGATCAAATTATGCCCCGTACAAAAACACGTCCAACCGTTACTGGAGAACTTTCTGCGAAGTTAGTGCTAATTGTTGCGACGATTTTATTAATACTAGGATGTACGTCGCTTTATTTAGCATCACCGTTAGCTGCTTTGTTAGGGTTTTTAGGTGTATTTTTCTATGTTGTCCCTTATACAATGTGGACAAAACGCCGTACGATCTGGAATACAGAAGTTGGTAGTATTTCAGGCGCTATGCCCCCACTTATTGGATGGGCAGCCGTCGCTCCGGATCTTTGGCATCCGGCTGCATGGGCACTGTTTCTAATTATGGTCATTTGGCAAATGCCGCATTTTTATGCCATCGCCATTCGTAAAAAAGAAGACTACGCCGCGGCGAATATCCCGATGCTACCTGTAGCAAAAGGGGAGCAACGCACATATATTCAGTCGAATATTTATCTCGTGCTCCTAATTTTATCGAGCTTTTTATTTTTACCGCTTAGCTTAGGTTTAACAATCGTTTCTCTTGTCCTTGGTGTCATTTGGCTCTGCATGAGTATTGCGGCATCAAAAAAACAAGGTGAGAAGAAATGGGCGAATATTATGTTCGGCTATTCGCTCTTCCATATGATGGCTGTATTTGGGACAGTCTTTATTTATGCAACAGTTGGCATGATTTTAAATGCGCTTTAAAGTTGTAGAATTAAAAACTCATTCATTTTCTTATAGGGAAAATGGATGGGTTTTTTGTTTATAGAGGCTGAGCGCATGCATAGGTTTGTTCCTTTTTTTAGTGAAAAGTACTTATATATAATGAATTTCTCTTTTAAATTATAAAATTTCATCAAAAATCAACTAAATAATATCAAAATATTATTATTTTCTATCCGCTTGTTGAGAAATTGTGAACAGAAAATGTGAGCATAATATGACAATGAGAACCCTCGTATTTTTTGATGGAAGGGGACATGTTATTATTGGTTTATCAAGTAGAGCGGGTTGCATGGTAGGCAGACTTGCTCACTCATTGATATGCTATGTTACTCATAAATCTCGTACATGACTTCGACAACATATAAAACCCCCCTATTTTTTATATGGTCTCGTACGGATTACAAAAGACTCCAATGCTGTAGTGGGCATTGGAGTCTTTTTTGTTTAAGGCTAGGCTAAAGAGCCAACTCCTCGCAACATTTCGGTCCCTCGTGCAAAAGTGGTGAAGCATTTACTTTTGCACGAGGGCCCTCCAATGTCAGAGGCTCACATGATGTGGGTCATTATGGGAATGCCACAGGGACATGGCGTTTTGCCCACTAGGAGTTGGACTGGCGCTTTAGCACTTTTATCTTTAAAATTTAATTGTTGCTACTTCATGCATGTAATCGCCAAGTACTCGCAAGCCTTGGTCGAAGTTTTCAAGATGGAAGTGTTCGTTTGGTGCATGGAAGTTTTCACTTGAAAGACCGAAGCCCATTAGCACAACAGGCAGGCCTAAAATTTCATCGAATGCTGCAACAATCGGGATTGATCCGCCACCGCGCGTATAAGCTGTAGGTACTTCGTATACTTTTTCATATGAACGACCTGCCGCCTGAATTGCCGGGTGGTCAAATGGTGTTAAATAAGGTTTTCCTTTATCAAATTCAGAAATCGTTACTTCGACACCAGTTGGTTTATGCTTTTCAATATGCGCTTTCAGTAAAGAAACGATTTCTTCAGGGTCTTGATCCGGTACTAAGCGGCATGTAATTTTTGCACCCGCTTCAGCAGGTAATACTGTTTTAATGCCTTCACCAGAGAAGCCGCCAAATACGCCGTTCACTTCCAATGTTGGACGTGCCCATGTTTGTTCCAAGTAAGAATAGCCAGCTTCACCGAATAATTCTTTCACACCGACTTCTTCTTTTAATGCTTCTTCATCAAAGTTTAGGTCACGGTAAGCTTGACGCTCTTCTTCAGATAGGGGACGCACTGAATCATAGAAGCCTTCCACTTGAATTGTCCCGTGCTCATCACGGAAAGATGCTAAAATTTCGGCAAGTGCATGGATCGCGTTTTGAACACCGCCGCCATAAAGGCCAGAGTGCAGGTCACCTTTTGCACCGCGCACATCAATCTGCACACCTGTTAGTCCGCGTAAGCCATAGCATACTGCCGGTTTTCCTTTTGCGTATAGACCTGTATCGGAAATGACGATCAAGTCTGCAGCTAATTTTTCTTTATTGTCCTCAGTATACTGTGGAAGAGACGGACTGCCGATTTCCTCTTCACCTTCATAAATGAATTTCACGTTTACCGGTAATGTACCTTCTGTCGCAAATAACGCTTCGATCATTTTTAAATGCATGAACACTTGTCCTTTATCGTCCGAAGAACCACGTGCAAACAGTTTATTGTCGCGGATGGCCGGTTCAAAAGGAGGTGTTTCCCATAAGTTTAACGGATCAACTGGTTGTACATCATAATGACCGTAGAACAGAATCGTCGGTTTGCCTTCAGCATGAAGCCATTCCCCATAAACGACCGGATGACCAGCTGTTTCATCTACTGATACGTTTTCGATGTTTAATGATTTTAAGTGGTCTGCCAGCCAGTTTGCCGCTGACAACATATCTGCCTTATGCTCAGATAAAGCGGAAATACTAGGAATGCGTAAAAATTCGTTTAACTCCGCTAAATGACGTTCACGGTTTTCTGTGAAGTAAGCATCTAATTTTTCTAAATGACTCATATGATTGAGTGCCTCCCTTTATTTCGGTTGTAGAAATAATTATAGCATAGAACGAATGGAAATCAGCTTCTCATCTTTCCTTTTTTTGAGCCTGCGTCAAACACCCAATACATTGTCGCTGTCGCAATGGCAAAGACAATTCCGCCATATAAAGGCAAGTAAATGGATTCCATCATGAGGGAAATTGTCATTAAAAGCGTGAAGGAGATGAGTAGATGCGCAAAGTATTTATGGAACCGTTGATGCAAAGTTGTTTTTAATTCAATCAGGACATCGGATACCATGACAAGCCCAAACTCTATAATCCCGTAAATTAGGATGAACCCAATTAAGTTGCCCCAACCTTCAAATTCAATTCCGACAAGCAGTAAAATTCCTACTTCCACGGAAATTGCGATTCCGATGATCGCTATAAATAGTAATCCGATAAAAATAAAGCCGATAAAACCTCCGAAATTCTTCATATAAACTCCTAACAAATTTGAATAGATAATAGTTAGTATAAATGAATTTTAGAAAAAAGAGGGAAGCACGCTCCGTGAGAGAATATAAAAGCAAATTTTTTTCAATTGATTCTCTAAATGATTATATGGAGTACCCGCGAATAATCATTTTATAAACCCATTTAAAGTTAAGAAATACTGTATTGTGTTTTTGATAAATATGGAAAGCAATCGGTGCAACTTCTGCTCAAATACGCTACGATAAAAATAATAAATCCAAAAGGGTGATCAGGATGTTCTATATATTGCTAAGTTATTTATTCGGTACAATCCTTTTTGCGGTCGTTATAGGGAAAATAAAAGGAATTGATCTGCAACATGCAAATAGCGGCAATCTTGGAGCGCGAAATGCCGGACGCACATTAGGTAAGTGGGCTTTTATCCTCGTGGCAGTGGGGGATGGTATGAAAGGGCTGATCGTAGTAGAAGCAGGGCGTATGCTGGAGCTTCCTGAACTGACGATTGCACTTGCTGTCATTGCTGTAGTGCTTGGTCATTTGTACCCGTTTTGGAATCGCGGAAAAGGCGGAAAAGGAGTAGCAACGGTAATCGGAGCAATGGTCGCTTTTTCGCCGTTACTGATATTAGTATTTTTAACCGGCTTTTTATTGAGCCTGCTCGTAACAAAAAGTGCAACACTTAGTATGACAGGCGGATTCATCGTGTATGGACTAGTCTCGAGCGTATATATGGATGCAGGGTTTATCGTAACGATTGCACTTGTTCTCGTTATTTGGAAACAGCGTCATAGCATTGTAGAGAGGGTGAAACCAAATGTACTGGAGTAAAATTGCAGCAACAGATGAAGAGTTCGACGCAATTGCAGCATTAAATTATGAAACATTTGTGGAGGAAATTCCTCAACATGAGCACAATCCTTCGCGTCGTCTCATCGATAAATTTCATGAAGAAAATGTATATGTGATAGTTTATAAAAATACGGAAATGGTTGGTATGGTAGCATTCCGCGATACACGACCATTTTCAATCGACCGTAAAATCGGGGATGTAGAAAACTATTTGGATGCAGAAGTTTGCGAGCATTTATGCGAAATCCGGCTGCTCGCGGTGAAAAAGGATCACCGGAACGGACGTGTTTTTACAAAGCTTGCAACAGCGATCTACCGTTATTTTTATGATGAGGGTTATACGGCATGTGTCATTTCCGGGACGGTACGTGAAGAGAAAATGTATACACAAATGGGGTTCAGACAATTTGCTTCAGCCGTCGGAACAGAGGAAGCACGTTATTTGCCGATGGTTTTAACACGGCAGGAAAGTGCGGTTTTCCGTGAGCGTCTGCGTGAACAGAATATAGTGTTTTTCCCAGGACCGGTTGCATTGGAAAAGCCGCTCATTCCATCAACGATTTCTCATCGCTCCGTAAAATTTCAACAAGAGCTTGATGAGATGAAAAATGAGTTATGTAAGCTAGCAAAGGCAAATTACGTAATACCGCTTGTTGGTACAGGGACACTTGCCAATGATGCGATGTTTGGCCAGATGAAAAGTGAATTTCCTAATGAAGCCGGACTAGTATTGGTAAATGGGGAGTTCGGCCATCGCCTTTATAACCAGGCAAAACAGTGGGGTCTACATATTGAAAAAATCGATGTTGGATGGGGAAATTTATTCGATATTGCGCAAATTGAAGCATATTTACAAATGGGCGGTTATCGATACATTGTATTTGTGCATGGCGAAACGTCAAACAGTATATTGAATCCGCTTGACGAGTTACGGGAGCTGGCGGATAAATATGATATCAAGTTATGTGCGGACTGTATTAGTTCGTTTGGTTCTGTGCCATTTTCAATGCAGGGGCTTCAGTATGCAACAGCAGTTAGCGGGAAGTCGCTCGGTGCGATGGCGGGACTTGCTTTCATCTTTTGTAAGGAACGGCCGTTTTCGAGTGCTGCGCCGTTGTATTTAAATTTGCCTTATTATATAGAGAAACAAATTCCATTCACATTGCCGCATTATTTTGTGGAAGCTGTCAGTGATGCACTAAAGTTGTATCCGGAGCGCTTTGAAGTATTGGAAAAGCGGATGGCAACAATTAAAAATTCGGCATTTAAAGTAACAGCAACTTATCCGATGATTGCTACATGGGAACACCCGAAAATGGCTGAAATTCTTACCACATGTGCATTGAACGGCTTTTTACTGCATGGTGACAGCGCTTATTTAAAGGAACGCAACATCGCCCAAATCAGCACAATCCAGCCAAGTTTTGAAAAGGATTTTAAAAGATTACAAGAATTGCTTACTTATGTAATGGAAACGTTGTAGGGGAAATTAAGGGATAGTTGATTGGAATGGACGGGAGGAGACTCCTAGGGGGCTAGCCCGAGTGAGAGCGCAAGGAACAAAAGCTAAGAACGCCACGTCCTGTGGCAACGCTTTTGTGACCAACATCGTGTTGGCCTCGGGCGCCTGGAAAGCGTCCGACCCGGAATGGAAATCAACCATACTATAATGAAGAGGCGTTTACTATCATATAGAATTTTATAATGCAGAAACATTTATTTCGTTCAAATGATTACAACCAATCTTACAGCATTGTAAGGTAATTGAAAGCCAATCCGATAGAGTGTAATAGTTTAATTTGGCACAATAAGGTCATAAGGAAATTTAACATAAACATACGATGTAACTATGCCAAGGGCGCACTTCATATAAAATCTATCGGAGGACTTTCAAATGAATGAATTATTAACGACTATTTATGATGAATACAACCGCTACATTTACCATCTTTGCTTAAAGCTTACACGCAATCAAAACGAAGCAGAAGATTTAATGCAAGAAGTTTGGGTAAAAGTTGTACGCTATGAAGAATCAGTATCAAAAGTAGACCATGTAAAAGCATGGCTTACAACAATTACGATGAATACATTCCGCGACCGCTATCGCAAAAATGTACGTCGCAGTAAATACATGATCAATCAACCTGAACAATTAGACGTGCCGATTTTAGATTTGGTTCCCAACAATGATTTTACGACAGAAGAGCTTGTGGAAAAAACAGAAATCACAAAAATCGTCCAAGAGAAAATGGGCCAGCTTGATAGCATTTACCAAAAAACATTATGGTATTTCTATGTGGACCAATTCTCACTAGCTGAAATTTCCGAGCTGATGAAAGTATCAATCGGTACTGTAAAATCTCGTCTGTTCCGCGCAAAAGCACGCTTGAAAGAAATTTTATTATCCGACAATGGTGTCGCAGAAGCAGTATTGGCTTAGTAAATTATAGGACGAAAGCTATGGCAGAAAGTTGCCATGGCTTTTTTTCCGTCTATGAATGGCGAATAAAAAATAAAAGTGGCCAATATATCAGGAAGTGGCGAATATTATTTTAAAGTGGCTATTTTTTCTTTGAAAGTGGAGAATACAGAGGCAGTTGTGGCGAATACGAAAGAAGAAGCGGCGATTATCACACTAAAATCGGCGAATAAAGTAAAACACGATTAGCAGAAGCCAAACAAAAGAACACATGAGCATATGCTGCTCATGTGTTCTATAACTTCGTACATTTATCAAAAATTGCCGTTAAAGTTTTAATTTCATCTTCTGTTAACATGCCGAACAGGTTTTCGAAAAGATTGTCTACTTGCTGTTGAGAGCGTTCGAGCACTTCGATTCCTGCTTCGGTAATATGAATTTGCGAAGCGCGGCGATCCGTTTCATTTTGTGTTTTTTCAATGAGCCCCGCCTTAATGAGCTTCGTCGTCAAAACCGTCACGCCACCTGTAGTCACTTTCAGCTTTTCTGCAATGGCAGAAGGGCGCTTGGGGCCATCTGTATGCAAGTAAGCTAAAATTAAAATATGTGATTTCGAGAAGCCTAACTGATTTTGACTGTTCCATTGATTAGCAATTTTGCGTTCCAACGATGTCATCTTTTCAAAAAGTTCGGTTAACTGCTCGCGTTTATGCTCATTCATCAGTGTCAACTCCAAATGTTATCACTATTCTACGGCTAATTTCTGGAGGGCATTTAATTCAAATGCACGCACTTTACGAGGGATGAAACGACGAATGTCCATTTCGTTATAGCCGATCTGAATGCGTTTTTCATCAAGTAAAATAGGGCTGCGCAACATACGAGGATGCTGCTGTATTAAGTTGTACAGTTCTTGAATGGATAACTGGTCAATATCAATGTCCAGGTTTTTGAAATCATTCGAGTTTGTCGCAATAATTTCATCCGTACCATCTTCTGTCATACTTAAAATATGTTTAAACTCTGCTAAAGTCAAAGATTGAGATGTTGTTCTTTTTTCAGTATAAGTAATATTATTTTCGTTTAGCCATTTCAATGCTTTTCGTGATGAGGAACAGCTCGATTGTGTATAGATTGTTACTGTCATAATTAATTTCCTCGCTTTCCCATAATCAATAATTTGGTGATAGCTTAGTTGTAAGACATTTACTTATAATAATATCTTACCAGTAAGCTATTTATAATGCAATAAGTTTATTATATGTTTCCCTTTAACTGTTTACCCATTCTTCTAATAATTTATACGTATAAAACTATAAAAAGTTTCTAATTTAATATTACAGTTTTGTAAAGTAGAAACTAGAAGAGGGAGGGGACCTGCTGGGCGCGGTTAGTTTTGAACAGGAAATTATTCTAATATGTAGTGGGAGTGCTCTAAAAGACCGCGACTTTTTAATATATTCTTGAAATATTCTATATAGAACTTACTATTTAAAAATTTTTTCTCGAATAAAGAGGTTGACTGCGATTACCCAATAAAACAGCATTTGTTCCAATAAGTATGGCAGTTTTTAAATAAGTGCTCGAACAATTTATATATTCTTCAGCTATACTAAAAAATCCTTGCGAAGCGCTAATATATTAACGGAAAATTCTAAAATTTGCATAGGATTTTCAAATATTTGCCATAATTCTTCTAACGCACTAAAAAAAACAGCGCACTCCTAAAAAAAGAGTGCACTGCTTCATTAAAAACTATTTAAATTCGTTTAATTCCTTCGTTTCACGAGTCGTAAACCAGTCTTGCACGTTCCACACTTTTGTCGCTAAACCTTCATAGAACTCCGGCTCATGCGATACTAGAACGATTGTACCTTTGAAGTCCTTCATGGCGCGTTTAAGCTCTTCTTTCGCATCAACGTCCAAGTGGTTTGTAGGTTCGTCAAAGATCAGCCAGTTTGTTTGATCCATCATCAGCTTGCAAAGACGTACTTTAGCCTGCTCACCACCAGAAAGAGAATTCAGCGGACGAGTAATATGGTCTGTTTTCAGACCAGCACGTGCCAATGCTGCACGAACTTGTGCTTGTTCCATAGAAGGGAACGCATTCCACACATCATCGATCGGTGTGATTTTATCTGCTTTTACTTCTTGTTCGAAGTATGACGGCTCCAGATAGTCGCCTAAAATCACTTTACCATCCAACGGTTGAACTTTGCCTAACATTGTTTTCAGTAAAGTCGATTTCCCGACACCGTTCATGCCGACTAATGCAATTTTTTCACCACGTTCGATTTGGAATGTAAGTGGCGGCAATAATGGTTTTTCTTTATCATAGCCAATTACTAAGTTTTCTGCTTCCACTATATAACGGCCAGGTGTACGCGCTTCTTTAAAGCTGAACTCCGGTTTTACGGCAGTTTCCGGGCGATCGATACGCTCCATACGGTCCAGCTGTTTCGCACGTGATTTTGCACGGCCGCTTGTTGAGTAACGTGCTTTGTTGCGCGCAATGAAATCTTCCTGCTGCTTAATAAATTCCTGCTGTTTTTCATATGCATCTATATGCTGGCGCTTATTGATTTCCGCAAGCTCGATAAACTTTTCATATGTCGCAGTGTAACGCGTCATTTTCGTGAACTCTAAATGTAGAATTACATCAACAACATTATTCATAAATTCCGTATCATGCGAAATTAACAGGAATGCATACGGATAGTTTTTTAAATAATTTTTCAGCCAAGTAACATGTTCTTCATCAAGATAGTTCGTCGGCTCATCCAGTAATAATACTTTTGGTTTTTCAAGTAAAAGTTTAGCAAGTAAAACTTTTGTACGCTGACCACCAGATAATGCGGCAACATCGCGCTCCAGACCAATTGCATCCAATCCTAAGCCACGAGCGATCTCATCAATTTTCATATCAAGGCTATAGAAGTCACCAGCATCCAATGCATCCTGGATTTCAGACATTTCTTCCAATAGGCTGTCGTAATCTGCATCAGGTTCGCCTAACTCAACTGAAATTTCATTTAAACGCTCTTCCTTCTTATATAAAGGTGCAAACGCGTCACGTAATGCATCACGCATAGAACGGCCGGCTGTTAAAACCGTATGCTGATCTAAATAACCGTAATGTGTGCCAGGCAACCACTCCACTTTTCCTTCATCGTGAATTGCTTGCCCTGTAATGATGCTCATCAATGTCGATTTCCCAACACCGTTTGCACCAACAAGTCCGATATGATCGCCTTCAACAAGACGGAATGAAACCTCTTTAAATAACGTACGGTCACCAAATGAATGACCTAAATTTTCAACAGTTAATATTGCCATATATAATCCTCCGAGTGTTTTAGTGTTTCCTACTAATAACGTTGATTTCCGTTTCGGCGGACGCTTTCCGGGGGCGTGGCCTGACACGAACGTCTCAGGCGTCACGCTTTTCCACCAGGAAGCTTTGAGTGACTTCTTTGACTCCGCTTCGCTCTGCAACGAAAGGCGGAGCCGGCAGTTGCACTCGCCGCCTACACTCCAATCAACTAGATTCTTGTTTATAAAAAATTTTATCCATTAAAAAACCCGCAACATTAAAGTGCTGCGAGCTGTTTGTTTAGTTCTGCTAGCCGTGCTTCCATATTTTCAAGGCGTGCGAGCGCTTGTTTTACTGAGTCTGCATGGCCAAGTGATTCTAGCTTTTCCATATCGCCTTGAAGATTGATGTAATCATTCTTTAATTCGGCGATTTCCTGCTGAAGCTGGTCTTTTGTTTGCATTATTAATTACTCCTTTATTTTCGGAAATTAATCTTTTCATATTGTAACATAATGCATACATTTATGTGATGGGGAAAGCCTAACTTTTTAAGTTAAATATGTGCCATATTATGACGGGCATAAGCTAAATCGAGCAGCAGGTTTTTAAGAATATCATTGTTTGTCAAAATTTCAAGACTGCGCTGCTTTCGGACAGCACGTTCACGGCGCTGCTCATGAAGCAAGAGCTCCATTACGGCATTTTGAATAATGGACTGCTTCATTTTTCGACCTAACCCGATATGGATAAAGCCGTTCATCTCGCGTGTAAATGCATAATTCAGTTCATTATCCTGTTGGGCCGTTGTAATACAAGGAATTCCTGCTGCCGCCACTTTATATGGCGTATAGTTGGCATTGCAAATAATCAAGTCTGCTTGCGGCATCAACTCGAGCAGGGCATCAGGTTTTTGAACGATGACGGTATTTTTCCGGCTTAACGCCATCATTTTTAGACTATCGATGTCATGATGATAGTCATCATCAATCGCAACTGAAATCTTTAAGGGAATTTGAAGTTGGGTTAAGTGGCGTAAAGTACGGTAAGTCAGGTTGTTGCTATCCCCATCTTCAAATGCGACAACAATATGCGGAAGTGAATCTTTAATTGAGCTATCGGGTTTTTCAAGGATTTGATGTGCGACTTTTTCTAAATTTGGCGTTACGGCAAACGCATAGCTGCCGGCAAGCTCATGTGTATGGGTCTCTTCATGGGATTCACCAAACAACGAAACGATATGACAGTCGCTAAGCTGTGCACCCATGCCAAAATCATCAAAATGAACAATCGTCGGGCAAAACGGTTTAATCATTTCAATTTGTTCAACTTGGGTATCTTTGCCTTCATGGATGATTAAATGAGGTTCCAATTCACGAATTTTCTTTTTGAGTTCGATAAAACGTTCAAACTTTACAATATTTAAGCCTGTTTGGGCCAATTTATCAAGAAGCTGTTCGTTTGCAGTTTTCACAAAGAGAACGACCTCTTCTTCCTGCAACAGATTTGCCAATGTTACTGCACGCTCAAAAGGATAAGTTCCTTTAATCTCACAATGCTCGATAATCCATATAATTTTTCTTTTTTGCACGTAAATCCCATCCTTTCCACTATCTCTATAAAATATGGTGGAATTGCCGAAATTATGAATGAGAGAGTTTTCTACATATACATACATCAAAATAAAGAAAAGAGGAAACATATGAAAACGATGCGCTCGGCGTTGGTCGTAGGTGCAACAGGATTGGTCGGTTCTTCGCTTGTGAAGTTACTATGCGAGAGTGAGGAGTATGCTGCAGTCAATGTCATTTCGAGAAGACCGCTTGATTTTACGCACCCGAAGTTAGTTGTAAAGCTGTGTGAATTTGATCAGATTGCCGACAAGGATATTGAATTTGCTCATGAAGTATTTTGTTGTTTAGGAACGACGATGAAAAAAGCGGGTTCAAAGCAGCAGTTTGAAAAGGTCGATTTTGAGTATCCGCTAACGATTGCAGCTATTGCAAAAAACCGCGGGATCGGCCATTTTATTGTTATTTCTGCAATGGGAGCAAATGAAAAGGCACTTGCTTATTATAGTAAGGTAAAGGGAAAATTGGAGGCAGAACTTATTAAAATGGATTTCCCTCGACTATCCATCGTACGTCCATCACTCATTACAGGGAATCGCCAAGAATTCCGTCTAGGAGAAACGATTGGCGATAAAGTATTAAAGATACTTAATCCGATTTTATTCGGACCGCTGAAAAAGATGCATTCCATACCAGCAACACAAATAGCATTGGCAATGAAAGTAATTGCACTTCACGGGAAAGAGCAAAATGTGGCGATTTACTTATCAGATGAACTGCTGGAAATGCAAATGCCCATGATTGAAAAGAGAGAAGCTTTAGCAGAAGAAGAAGTGACCTTTAACTGGGATAAATACAAGGAAGACACATTGCCGCCAGTAAATATTGAGGAAGTAGAGGGAAATCGGAAAAATGAAGAGCGGGGTAAATAAGGCTTAACAATCCTCACTTTTAGTTGGGGAATTATTGAAATCCCTTTCCCGATATAACAATGTAAGACGAAAGACTGAAATTAAACTTTACTAAGCAACTACCTATTAAAAAGGAATGTTATTCTGATACAATATGAGTACAATGATTTACATGGAGGAACATTTATGAAAATATTACTTGTCGATGGAACCATTTTTGGTCGTAAAACCGGCGTTCTTTTGGAACAGGTTCAACAATATATTCAAGCTTTCAACCCTTCGCTAGAATTAGAGATTTTATACTTCTCAAAATTACAGCATCAAATTTTAGACGGCAGTCCGCTAAATGATGATATGAAAAAAATGATACAAAAATTTGAAGAAGCAGATGCTTACATTTTCGCATCACCGATTTTCCAGGCATCGATCCCAGGCGTACTGAAAAATGCCTTCGATATGATTCCACCAAAAGCGTTACGTTACAAGCCGGCAGCTATTATCGGCAATGGCGGAACATACCAGCATCATTTAGTATTGGAAAACCAATTGCGCCCGATTCTTGATTACTTCCGCTGCCTAGTTACACCAAACTATGTATACACACATGCGGATCACTTTGATAAAGAAAATAAAATTATCGATGAAGATGTGCACAACCGCCTGCGCGAACTTGCACGAGTATTCGTTCAATATTGCGAAATGACAAAAACATTATCAAAACAAGCAGTTGATATGCAATAACCATTAGGAGCCTCCATTAATATATGGAAGCTTCTTTTTTATTTCTTCGGCAAACGCCTCATTACCCCTCAGAAAATTCATGAATATAAATTGGCGTATAATAAATTTCTTTAATCATCATAATTTAAAGTTAGGAAGATGCTATAATAGAATTGTTAAATTTTGTAATGACGAGGAAACGGAAAATAGTTTCAATTGAATCCAACGTCATTTTGAAGTACCATGAATATTTATGTAAAGAGAAGATTTTACTTCCGGAGCATTTGGAGGCGAACCAATAGTGGAACAAACGATATGGCAACAGGAAGAAACACACTTAAAAGAAATTAGTGCTCTTCTAAAACAACAAATAAAGATTCAGTCCAATCATTTAAAAAAGCAAAAAGGAGACATTGTTGAGGAACGCTCACAAGCATCTTCGGAGTTTAACGATGTTTCAGGGGAAAGTGCCATTCAGTTTTCGCAAATGCTGCAAACGATGCAATTGCGCGAACGGGAGTATCTGAATGCCAGCGAACAATTGAGCAAAATGCAAATTTTATATAAAAGTCCGTATTTCGGGCGTATTTCAATTGAAAATGAAGAAGGCGAGCGGGAACATTTATATATTGGCTTATCAACATTCCGCGAACCAAAAACGGATGATGTGCTGATTTATGACTGGCGTGCACCAATTTCAAGCCTTTTTTATGAAAATAAAGTCGGAAAAGCACGCTATCAAATTCCGGACGGAGAATACATTTCGGTTACGATTCAAGGCCGCCGTCAGTATAAAGTAAAGTACGATGAACTGTTGCAAGTGTTGGACGCGGATATATATGTAGGCGATGAAGTGCTGCAAAGCCTGCTGTCGGATACGGCAAAAGAAAAGATGAAATCGATTGTCGCAACGATCCAAAGTGATCAGAATATCGTCATTCGTTCTTCGAATAAAGATAATTTAATCGTACTCGGACCGCCTGGCAGCGGGAAGACATCTGTTGCGATGCAGCGAATTGCTTATTTACTGTATGAGTACCGCCAAACAATGAATGCACGCAGTATTCTGCTTATTTCACCGTCCGATTTGTTCAATGACTACATTTCGAACGTGCTGCCGGAGCTCGGTGAGGATAATGTTCAACATACGACGTATTACCGTTTGTTGCGCGATTTAAAGTTATCTTATTATAAAGCAGAATCAAGCTACGAAAATATTGAACGTCTTCAAAAGGCGAGCAAAGAGGAACGCGAGCACTATGCATTTAAAGGTTCGCATGCATACGTAAAGCAGCTGCTGAAGTATATTGAAAGTCTAAAGAAGAGCGGCATGCCGTTTTATAATTTAAAAGTTGAAGGAAAGCTGTTCGTTTCCGCCAAGAAACTGACGGATCTGTTTTATGACAAGTTCGGCGCATTGGATATTGATTTCCGCTTGAAAAAAATCCGTACAGTACTGCTGGAAAAAATAGAGCAGGAAAAAACAAAAGACCGCAAAGTATTGATGAAGGAATTAAAGTCAGTCAATACGTATATCGGGACAGATAAGGAAATCGAGCAGCAGGCAAATGAAAAGCTTCAAAAAAGGTACGGCAAACTTGAAAGTGCGATTCATCAGCTAGGGTTTGTAAATTTAAATAAAATGTATCTGCATACGTTAACATACCAAAATGATAATTTAAAAACACAAATGATTCAGGCTGCAACGACTGAAACGCTGAAACAACGCATATTATATTACGAAGATTTGGCACCAATCATGTATATGCAAGCTGTTGTAAAAGGCTTGTATACAGATAATACGATTAAACATATTGTCATTGATGAAATTCAGGACTATTCGTATTTGCAGTTGCTGACGATTAAAGCAATGCATCCAAAAGCGCATTACACATTGCTGGGGGATAAAAACCAGGTCGTGCATCCGCAAATGAAGGACTCACTTGCAGGTCCATTGTCCAAGCACTTTAAAGCAGTCGAGTTAAATAAATCGTATCGCTCGACAAATGAAATTACCGATTTTATGAGTGCGATTTTAAACAACAAGACAACCGAATCGCTTGGTGTATCAGGGGATAAGCCACAAATTATCGAAACGAATACAGTGCGCAAAACAATTGCCCAGCTTGTCGGCTTGCATTATAAAGAAGAAGAAAGCTTCGTCATTTTATGCAAAAATAAGCTGGCATGTGAACAATTATACAACGAATTAAAACCGCTTCTTCCACAGCTTCAGCTCGTTACAGAAGAACAGAAGGTATATATGAAGGGGCTGCTTATCATGCCCGGCTATATGGCGAAAGGCTTTGAGTTTACAACAGTTCTTGTAGCGGATGCCAATGCCCATATATACAGGGAAGATATGGATGCGTATTTACTGTATACAATTGCTTCACGTGCGACACGTCACTTATTTCTAGTAACGGACGGAACATTACCAAAAGCGCTTGCACACATCGGAGAACAGTATTATCGTAAAGAAGTGAACATTTAGCCGCCTTAATGCGTCTAACCGAAGAGGACTACTTTTTTAGGAGATACAAATGGAAAATTTTGATTTGATTTTAGTGTTAAAGCATTTTATTATCGGTATTGTTCAAGGTTTAACTGAACCGATTCCGGTGTCATCAAGTGGGCATGTCATGATTGTAAGTGAAATTCTGGGAATGGGCGAACAGGGCTTTACATTCGCAATCCTAACGAATACGGCATCATTGATTGCAATTATGTTTATTTACCGTGAAGATATTATTCGGTTAATTACTGGATTTTTACTGTTTATTAAAACACGTAATGCGCGATACCGTAAAGACTTTAATTTTGCGCTTTACGTCATTATCGGCTCGATTCCAGCAGGTGTTTTAGGGGTTTTGCTAAGCGATGTTATTGCAGACAGCGTGAGCATGACGACAATCGCGATTATGCTGTTCGTGACAGGGATTGCCTTATGGTTAATTCGTAATTTACGCGGAACGAAACGCGACGGGGATTTATCAGCAAAGGATGCCTTATTAGTAGGTTTTGGGCAGGCAGTTGCATTAACACCGGGGATTAGCCGATCGGGTGCGACAATTATTTCGGCAATCGCTGTCGGAATGAAACAGGAAACAGCACTGCGTTTCTCATTCATGCTGTATATTCCGGTGAGTTTAGGCGGTGTCGTTTTAGGGTTTACAGACTTCCTCGATGAGCCAAACAAAATGGATTTAGCCCTTCCGTATACAGTTACATTCCTTGCGACATTGTTTATGACATATTTCGCCATGCGCTGGTTCATGGGTATTATGAAAAACGGAAAGCTGCATTACTTCACGTATTACTGCTTTTTAGTTGGTATTTTATTATTAATATTCTTTTAGCATGGATAAACACGCTTGTAGTCTTAAAGGCTATAAAGCGTGTTTTTTAGTTCAAAGTAAGGTAGGGGTTACCGGTAATTTTCCATTTATTTTCCCAAATAAAACGGAATTACTTTCTCTATTTTTTCGAGTATTTGCATAACCTAATTTATCAGCCTTCCAAACCAATTTAGCACTCTATTTTTTGTCAAATTCAACTGGTCCAGTAAAAAAAGATTGACAAATGAAGCAGATTTTTATTTAATTAGTTAGGTTAACTAACCATTTTAGCAGAAATAGGGAGGTAATATAATTATGACTTTCTTTTTACAATTGCACCGTTTTCATAAACGATATACGCAGCGTCTTACTAATATATTGGCAGTGCATGAACTGTCTAATGCCAACTGGTCTTTAATGCATTATTTGGCGAATGAAGAGCTGGCAACAATGAGCCAGATTGCGAAATATTGGGATGTTGAGAAGCCGACTGTTTCCGCAAATGTTAAGACATTGACGAAACAAGAGCTTATTCAAATGAAACAAGGCAATGACAGACGGGAAAAATATATAAGTTTGACTGAAAAAGGAGAAAGATTGTATAAAAATATTTCCCCGGAAATTAAATTTCTACAAAATCAGCTATTAAACAACCTGTCAGACGAACAACAGGAGCTTTTCAAAAAAGCACTGTCTGATATGGAGAAAATATTGAAAGAAGGGCTAGAATGAAGGGAACAAAAGAGCCAATCTGGACGAAGGATTTTATCATTGTATCGATCATTAACTTTATAGCAATCTTAATATTCTTCCTGCTAATGGTGACCATTTCAAGTTATGCAGTAGACACGTATCAAGTTTCTACAAGTATTGCAGGACTTGTTTCAAGTATTTTTATTATCGGATCATTGATTGGCCGAATAGGGGCGGGACGTCTCATCGGCAGTATCGGACCACAGAAGATGCTTTTAATTGGTCTTATTATATTTTTCGTAACAACAACACTTTATTTAATGGAATGGGGCGTTGTTTATTTATTGATTATCCGCTTATTACAAGGGATAGCTGTCGGAACGGTCGGAACAGCTACAGGTACGATTGTTGCTATGATTTTACCCGCATCACGTAAAGGGGAAGGGATTGGATACTTTAGCTTAAGCGCTATTTTGGCGACAGCAATAGGGCCGTTTGTCGGCATGTTTATGCTGAAGCTTGAAAATGGCTTTAATGTTATTTTTTATATGAACACTGCGCTTTCGCTTATATTACTAATCGCTTATTTCTTTGTTAAAATTTCCTTACCACAACCGAATAAACAAAGTGGAAATCAGGAAGAAAAGCTTTCGTTTCTGGAAAAATTCATTGAACCAAAAGCGCTTCCGATTTCATTTATTGCCTTATTAATTGGCTTTGCGTACTCGGGAGTTATGACGTTCATTACGTTTTATGCAAGAGAAATCAATTTAGTGGAAGCGGCAAGCTACTTTTTCTTAGCCTATGCGGGGGTTGTCATTATTTCTCGTCCATTTACCGGGAAATTGATGGATGTGCGTGGTCCGAATATTATTGTGTATCCATGTATTGCCGTTTTCGCGATTGGAATGTTGCTATTCAGTCAGGCATCAGCAGGCTGGATGTTGTTACTTGCAGCTGTCCTTATTGGCTTTGGCTACGGGAACTTCAATTCCATTGCCCAAACGATTGCAGTTAAAGTAACGGAGCCACATCGATTTGGCTTAGCAACATCCACATACTTCATTTTGTACGACTTAGGATTAGGTGTCGGACCATTTATTTTAGGGATGATTGAACCTTATACAACATACCGTACAATCTTCGTATCGATGATTCCGCTAATTCTTGTCTGTATTCCGTTATATTATTTATTAGTAGGAAGAAAGCGAAAGCTGGCATAAGTTCTGTTAAAGTAATTATTCAGAATGACAGTTTCATGTCATTAACTTACTAGCAATAAGCATGTATCTTCTTAAATGGTACATGCTTATTGTTTATTCGTTTAAAAAGTGATAAAATTTTGAAAATTACAAAAAGGAAGAGAGTCTATTATGCAATATTCTGATAGCATTTTAAAAACACCATCATCATTCATCCGAAATATTTTAAAGGTAACGGATGCATACGACGTCATTTCATTTGCGGGAGGCTTGCCAAATCCAATCTCATTTCCAATTGATGAGTTAAAGCAGTCGGTAAATGATGCGATTGATGCAAATGGTGCAAAGGTATTTCAATATTCTACGACGCAAGGTTATTTGCCGCTACGTCAGTATATTGCAGAAAAATATAATAACAAGCAATCGAACTTAAATTATAAAGCAGATGATGTACTAATTACGACAGGATCCCAGCAAGCATTAGAGCTTATTTCCAAAGTTCTGCTGAACAAAGGGGACGGGGTTGTTATTGAGGAGCCCGGTTATTTAGGAGCGATCCAGGCATTTACATTACGTGAACCAAGTTTCTACGGTGTAACACTGGAAACAGAAGGACTGAATGTAGAACAGTTGAAGGATGCACTAAAACAGCCGAATGTGAAAATGGTATACACAGTTCCGAATTTCCAAAATCCTACTGGGTTAACGTATACGAAAGAGCGCCGTGAAGAAGTATTTGAAGCGGTAAAAGATCAAGATGTCATTTTTATCGAGGATGATCCATACGGTGAGCTTCGTTTTACTGGGGAACACTTGCCATATATCGCAGCTGGGAAGATGACAAACAGTGTCGTATTAGGTTCATTTTCAAAAACGGTTACACCGGGTATGCGCCTAGGTTATATTTTGACGAAAAATCATGAACTTCTAAATCATGTCGAAACAGCGAAGCAGGCAACGGATTTACATACAAACATTTTCGCACAATACATTTTGCAGCAGTATTTAACGACAAATGAGTATGAAGCGCATGTTGAGAAAATTATAGCGCTCTACAAAACGCAAGCAGATGCGATGCTGGCTGCAATGGAAAAGTACTTCCCGCCATATGTGAAATATACAAAACCTGAAGGCGGTATGTTTGTATGGGTAACTCTTCCGGAAGGCGTAAATGCGCTTGATAAGTTTTCGGAAGCGATGGAGAAAAAAGTAGCATTCGTGCCGGGAAATCCATTTTATACGAATAAAGAATCAGTTAATACACTGCGTCTAAACTATACAAATGCAACACCTGAAATTATTGAAGAGGGTATTAAACGTTTAGCGGAAATTTTATAAGTAAATTTAGGGAAGCTATTGCTTGGAGGAATCCGAGTAATAGCTTTCTCTTATATTGTAAGTTTCTAGAAGGAAAAAAGGGGAATAATAATATAATTATATTAATTGAGAGCACACGTTGAGTGAACTAGAGAAGCAATTGCACCATTTCAGGTTTTTCCGCTGTCACCGGTCCTATATCGTCAATTTACATAAAGCAAGGGAAATCATTACGTGGACCTGCAACAGTTACAGCTTATCCCTTTAAGGTACAAACAAATCATAAGTACCATTATCACGCACAAAACTTACGGAGCTATAAGAAATTGTCGGAATATAGATTTCCTGGGAAATAGCCCGTGCAATTCATCGAATTTTAACACCAAACACCTTCAATTTGCGACAATTCACCCTCAAAATAATGCTGTCATTTCCATTCTCCCTTAAATTAAAGGTAACAACGAAACCAAGGAGGAACAAATGATGACAAACATTATTGAGGTTCAAAATTGGCAAATGAAGTTTGGGAATTATTCAGGAAACGTACGAAAGATGAATAGGCTTGGAAATAGAAATGGCTGTGCCGAAGTCTAAGTTTCGGCACAGCTGTTTTTTATCGTTATGAAACTATAAAAAGAAGCATACCCGATAGAGTATGCTTCTTGCAACTAACTATGTGAACTTAATTCCTTAGAATTAAAGTTTTGTTACGTTAGTAGCTTGTGGGCCACGGTTGCCTTCTTCAACGTCGAATTCAACTTTTTGACCTTCGTCTAAAGTTTTGAAACCTTCGCCTTGGATAGCTGAGAAGTGTACGAATACATCGTTACCGCCTTCAACTTCGATGAAACCGAAACCTTTTTCTGAGTTAAACCATTTTACTGTACCTTGTTGCATGAGAGAAAACCTCCAAAAAATTAATTAATTGAATTGCTAAATGTATAAAAAATTCACACATTAAAAAAGGGAGCGTACACGTTCACTTTTTTAATATGTGAATTGATCGTAAACAGCTTAAGCAATTTAATTAACTTTATTGTATAACAACATTATCCAAATGTCTACTAAAAATTCTCCAAATACAGAAGAAAATTTTGATTTTTCGTACAAATGAAGGGAAAGTACGATTATCAGGAAATAAATTAACAGTATTTTACTAGCTACTTTCGGAATAATAAGTAAATTTTTGTGAATTTATTAAATTTCATTTAGATAACTCGGTGTTTGTATAATTAAAATGAACTGAATGGATCAATTGGTTTATGGGAATTAACGTGTCCTGTATGTACTGCTTTCATCCCTGTATAATTAATTGTTCCCCCTATTTTGAAGTTTTAAACATCATTGTTGTAATTATTTTTATTGAAGTTACCTGAACAAAATCGAATGATTAGTTCATAATCTCTAAAAAAGTTGAACCAGTAAGCCAGGTGACGAAGGCTCAAATTGCTCAAGGAAACTTATCGATACAACCATTGAAAATTAAAAATAAAGACGAAGTGGGTATGATGGGGCAAAGTTTTAATGAAATGCTGACAGATCTTCGAAGTATTGTCTCGAATGTAAATGAGTCGTCTATGCAGGTGGCTGCAAATGCTGAAGAACTTTCGGCAAGCTCGCAACAAAGTTTGGCCTCATCACAGATGGTGGCAAAATCAGCCGAGAATCAGTTGACTACAAGCACAGAGCAAGCGCACCATATGAATGCATCGATTGGTTCAATGGAAGAGTTGCGTACAAGTGTTGATCAGATTTCAGGTGACAATGAACAAATGCTGAATGCCACTACTGATGTCAAAGATTTAATTGATCAAGGAGCGACAACGATTCAAAATGTTGTGGACCAAATGCAAACTATTCATACGACGTTTAAAGATACTACACAAATGATGAATACAATGTCCCAGCATTCGAGCAGCATTCAAAATATTACAGGTATTATTACAGACATTGCTGACCAAACAAATCTGCTAGCATTAAATGCTGCAATCGAAGCAGCGCGTGCAGGAGAGCATGGAAAGGGTTCGCAGTTGTAGCGGAAGAAGTACGGAAGTTAGCGGAGCAATCGAAAAACTCAGCGACAGAAATTGGCGGTATGGTACAGCAAATTCAACAGACATCGAGTACGGCAACGAAAACAATTGTGGACGGCGGTACAATGGTTGATGAAGGAATGGAGAAAACATCTGAATCACTACGTGTATTCGGGGATATTGAAAACGGTATTGGAGAAGTGGTTTATCGTGTGGAGTCTGTATCTGCAGCAATAGAAGAAATTCAGGCAATGATAGGCTCGGTAACAGAAAGCATGAGATCTGTTCAAGACCTTGCAGCAATAACAGCCGATAGTGCAAGCGACACGAGCGCGGCAACAGAAGAAATTTCCAGTAACGCTTATTCCCTATCTGAACTAGCTGAACAGCTGCAGCGAGAAGTTAGTCACTTTAAACTATAATTGGAAGGGGCCATTAGCTGATATCAGTTAATGGCTCTTTTAATTGTATGCTATAGTAAAAACAAGGATTTTTGAAAGGATGAAACATATGGTTAAAAGCTTAGTATTAGCAGAGAAACCTTCAGTTGCACGCGATATTGCGAATGTCCTGAAGTGTCATAAAAAAGGCAATGGATTTTTAGAAGGAGACAAATATATCGTCACATGGGCGTTAGGACATTTAGTAACGCTGGCAGATCCGGAAAGCTACGACGAGAAATATAAGAAGTGGGATTTAGCCGATTTACCGATGCTGCCGGAACGTCTGAAATTAACAACAATCAAGCAGACAAGCAAACAATATAATGCGGTTAAATCACAGCTAACGCGCAATGATGTTAATGAAATTATCATTGCAACAGATGCCGGTCGTGAAGGGGAGCTTGTTGCCCGCTGGATTATTGAACGTGCAAAAGTAAATAAACCGGTTAAGCGTTTATGGATATCATCTGTTACCGATAAAGCAATTAAAGAAGGCTTTGCGAATTTAAAGCCAGGGAAAGCGTATGAAAACTTATATTATGCAGCTGTTGCCCGAAGTGAAGCCGACTGGTATATCGGGCTGAACGCAAGTCGTGCATTATCGACGAAATTCAACGCACAGCTTAATACAGGTCGTGTACAGACGCCGGTTGTCGCAATGGTTGCGGCCCGCGAAGATGAAATTAAGCATTTTAAACCTCAAACGTATTATGGGATTGAAGCCCAAACGAAAGAGCTGAAATTAACTTGGCAAGATCAAAATGGCAATTCGCGCAGTTTTGATAAAGAAAAGATTGACCGAATCGTTAACACACTGGATAAGCAAAATGCGAAAGTAATCGACATTGAACGTAAACCGAAAAAGTCGTTTTCACCAGGGCTATATGATTTAACTGAATTGCAACGTGATGCAAACAAACTATTTGGCTATTCGGCAAAAGAAACGTTGAATATTATGCAAAAGCTTTATGAATCACATAAAGTGCTCACATATCCTCGTACCGATTCACGGTACCTGTCATCGGATATTGTCAGCACATTGCCTGAACGCGTGAAGGCATGTGCTGTTGGGGAATATCGCACATTAGCAAACAAAGTACTGACAAAGCCGATTAAGGCCAACAAATCGTTTGTTGATGATAGTAAAGTATCGGATCACCATGCCATTATCCCGACTGAAGAATATGTAAACTTTGCGAACTTCAATGATAAAGAGCGTAAAATTTATGATTTAGTCGTAAAGCGTTTCCTTGCGGTACTTTTCCCTGCACATGAGTTTGAGCAATTAACGGTTCAAGCCGAAATCGGGAAAGAGAAGTTCATCGCACGCGGTAAAACGGTAATTACTGCCGGGTGGAAAGAAGTGTACTCGAACCGTTTTGATGACGAGGAAACTTCAGAGGATGTAAAGGAACAGCTGTTGCCACGCCTTGAAAAAGGACAAGTGCTAAACGTGTCATTACTAGCCCAAACTTCAGGACAAACGAAACCGCCAGCACGTTTTACAGAGGCGACGATATTGACAGCGATGGAAAATCCGGCAAAATATATGAACACGCAAAATAGAGCTCTTGCCGATACATTAAAATCAACTGGAGGGTTAGGGACTGTTGCGACACGTGCTGATATAATCGATAAATTGTTCAATTCATTCCTTATTGAAAAGCGCGGAAAAGACATTCACATTACGTCAAAAGGCCGCCAACTGCTTGATTTAGTGCCGAATGAACTGAAATCACCGGAAACGACAGCACAGTGGGAGCAAAAGCTTGAACAAATTGCTAATGGCAAGCTGAAAAAAGATGTCTTCATTAATGAAATGAAACAACACACAAAAGCAATCGTTGCTGATATTAAAAACAGTGATAAAAAGTTCAAGCACGATAATATTTCAACGAAGACCTGCCCGGATTGCGGAAAGCCGATGCTTGAAGTAAACGGGAAAAAGGGCAAAATGCTTGTATGCCAGGACCGTGAGTGTGGTCACCGCAAAAACGTCTCACGCGTAACGAATGCCCGTTGCCCGCAATGTAAGAAAAAGCTGGAGCTGCACGGACAAGGCGATGGTCAGATTTTTGTATGTAAATGTGGTTACCGTGAAAAATTATCCGCATTTGAAGCACGCCGTAAAAAAGAAGGCGGCGGTAAAGTTGATAAGCGCAGTGTACAAAAATACTTGAAGCAGCAGGAAAAAGAAGTTGAGCCAATTAATAACGCATTTGCAGATTTATTAAAAGGCATGAAGTTTGATGAGTAATCATTTTGAATAATTAAATGCAAGATTGGAAAACCGTACTTTAAATAAGTGCGGTTTTCATGTTTTAAAGGGGTTCTGGAGTTTCTACTATATTAATCAATAAATAGCGTGAGAATGGAATCTATTGGAGCTTCACCATTCGCAACTGCCATCACTTTATCAACATACTGCTTGTCGATTAAATACTTTAACGGCTGCTCTACTGTATTAAAATGTTTGAATGTTTCCCGTGCTATCTCATCCCATTCTTTATAATAGGTTAAGTAGTCATTTGCCGTTACTTTTGTTCTTGATGTGCCTTCCTCAGGGATGCACTCAAAATCCTCATCATCTCCCAAAGTGCCGTAATCACATGTTAATTGCTCGCCAGGTTGAATGTCTTTTGCAGCCATTTGAAAATTATAAGCTGTATCGACACAATTTGGATTGAAACTGTGATTCATGTATTTTGCGTGATCCCAATGAAGAACATAAAGGCCGTCAGAATCTAAATATGCATATTTATAGACATCCGCTTTTTGCAAATCACCAAGGGTTTCAATGAATTCCTCTGTCAACATCAGGTCAAGGTCATCTTTAATCCAGACAATCGTTCCTTTAGGAATTAATTTTGTTGCAAAGACACCGACGCCTACCTCCTCACTGACGAATTGAATTTCTGTATCCGGGTGCATCATTTGTTATTCCTCCTAAAAAGTAATCCCATTCAAATGTTATGTTGGACGGGGGATAAGTCATTTCCTTGAAATCAGATTGTTTTAATATGTTTATGTCATTACTTTCTATTTGGAATAGGCTTTCGTCTTATTTAAAACGCTATGATGCACGTGAATTTCACGTTATATTGCGGAATCCATTTCATTAGAAAACCATGTAGAATAATTACTGTTCTACATGGTTTATTTCACAAGCCTAACGTGATTATTGAATTCTCTTTATTCTTTCGTGCAATAATCCATCCGAGCTGTTATTCTCACCAAAAACAAAATCCAGCATATAGTAAGCTAAATATTTTCCGTAATTACTTTCCGTCTTCATTAATAACTCATCGACATAATAGGCACCTAAAGGAATCGTATCTAATAGTAAACTTGCGGTACCTGCATATATTCCGCACGCTACCTGAAAGTATGTGGCACTTGTGTTGTATTTTTTGAATATATCTTCACTTTTCATCGTGTTATACATATAGATTTCCTTATCTTCGTAAACTAAAAGAACCCCGACAAGATCTTCTCCTTCAACTTCTCCCTCAGCAGGGTCGATTAACGCTTGATTCCAATTCCAAAGGTCATCCACATCATCTAAATTATTTCGGATTAATTCCGTTGTATGTTCATTAACCCGATAAAGAAAGCCCAACTCAAAATCAAACAGTTTTCCTAATGACAGTACTTCCTCATGGGGCATGAGACATCCATAAAATTCTCGATCTCTTAACGTAACCTTAAATTCGGTCGCATACACATGATCGTACATGTAGAGCGGAATCTGATCACGGACAAACATAGGATAGCTTAAAATAGCTTCATCGAGAAAACATTCAACAGACCATGTTGTATAGATCGTTTTAGGATCGACAAGGTTTTCGTCTTTATAAAAAGAACTGTCATGCTCAAAAATATAGCAAGCTAAAGGTGGGTCACTCGTATGTTCCTTCAATAGTTTAATTGCCATCCATTGCACGACACCGGGATTCATACCTGAGCCTATAATAGCTCTCGTATTGGTAATGGCATCTTTCTTTTTTTCGAACCGGGTATATCGTTCGGTAAGCGGAAAGCCATACAAGCTTTCGTCTAGATCAACTGCAGTGTTTTCTAAGGCTGAGTTTATATAATGAACGCCAAGCTTATTGCAGCATTCGACCATTTCGATGGTATCGGCCCAGGATACATCAATCACTAGTTTGGTGCTGGTTGATTGTAAATGTTCGATAAATTGATCAAGGTTATTCAAATCAAATTGAACGGTAATTATTTTATCCTTTAAATTAGGGAACAGTTGATGGTAGTAATGCATTGTTTTTTGTTTGATATCAATTAAGTAAAGCTTTGAAGTTACAATAAAATGGTGGATGGGATCATTTTTATCGGTAATCGAGTGATTTAAAATCGATAAGATAGACTTCGCAACACCACCCGTACTGCCAAGAATTGTGATTGTATATTCATTTAGTTGAACCATAGCAAAACATCCTTTACCTGTAATTCCTATAGCGTATGAAATTAAGGTGGGGGGTGTATGTATGACTAACTAGTTTAGAAAAATAAATTTAGTATGAAAAAAATACCATTTTCTCTTGTGGAGAATAATGGTATTTAAAAGGCTCTATTTTAAGCAATATTTAGCAACGACTTCAGCTCCAGCTTTTGCTGCAACTAATAGTGCCCGTTCGTCAATATCAAACTTTGGGTGATGGTTCATATAGGGTACATCTAAATACGTCGGTTGGCAGCCAATATAATAAAAAGTGGAAGGCTTTGTGAGTGCATAATAGGCAAAGTCCTCGGATCCGGAGAATAAAGGCGCTTCTTCAACGGCAATGATTTCTTCCTGTTCCGAAGCTTCCAGTGTTTCTACTACAAAGTTTGTTAAGTCTTCATCGTTTACTAATGGAGGGTAATCCTTTTCGTAAGTGAGCGTACAAGTAACACCAAATTGGATCTCCAAACCATCTACTAAACGTTTGATTTCCTGCTCAATCGTAGCGTGAACTGTATCGTTCATATATCGGACATCACCTTCAAGTGTTACCGCATCTTTAATAACATTGAACGTGCCTTTTCCATCAAAGGAACCGATTGTGACGACACCCATATCATACGGGTTTAACCGTCTGCTAATAACCGTTTGTACCGTTGTTACAAAATTCGAGGCTGCAACAATCGCATCGTTTGCCAGGTGAGGGGACGAACCATGCCCGCCTGTACCATGTACGACCAGTTTGAAAAATGAGCGACCGGCCATTGCAGCACCAGCACGGTAACCGATATGACCAACCTTAAATGTTGGAAATAAATGTGCTCCGACAATAATTTCACAGTCATCGAGCAAGCCGGAAGCCATCATACTTTTCGCACCACCAGGGGGTTTTTCCTCTGCATGCTGATGAATAATTTTTACTGTTCCGTGCAGTTCATCCTTTAATTGAATAAGGCAGTCCGCTAAAACAAGCAAATACGCAGTGTGACCGTCATGACCGCAAGCATGCATGACACCAGGGTTTTTCGATTTGAATGGGACATCTGTTTCTTCTTCAATTGGCAAGGCATCAAAATCTGCACGTATTCCGATGACGGGACCCGGATGACGGCCTTGAATTTCTACAATAATTCCGTACCCATTGCCGACATTGCGATGGACATTTACGTCTTTATTTTCATAGAAATCCGCGATATACTGCGCTGTTTGCTGTTCTTCAAAGGAAAGTTCCGGATTTTCATGCAAATGACGGCGAATTGCAATCATCTCATCGTTCCTAGTTGCTAACTTTTCCATTAACTGTTGTTTAATTGTCATGATGCTTGTTCACCTGCTTTCATTTTTTCAAGAATTACGGCAAAGAGTACTGTTCCTGCAATACAAATAAATGTTTGGAATGACGGCGGAACAGGACCAAGCGCTGCAAAAATACCTAACCCGATTGCACCGATTCCCCAAACAGGCTTTTTAAGGGCAAACTGTGCGAGCACGCCTCCAAAAATAGCTGGCAATACAAAGCTGAAGCTCGCGCGGATTGACTCAGGCAGCGCATTAATTAAGTAAGAACCACCTAAAATTACAGCAATTAGCATTGTTGTATTCACAATCGAAGCAGCAGAAATTGCTAATGTCGCTGTAACTTCACCTTTGCGTGTCCCTGGCTCTGCTTTTACGATGGATTGGGCAATAGATGCGCTAGGTAAGCACATATTTCCGATATTGCCTGTTAGAAAGGCCAAATACGTGCCCGACACACCTAAAATTGGGTAGTAGCTAATTGGCTCGACAAACCAGATGATCGATACAACGGCCCCGTAACTTAAAAAACCTGTTAAGATAACAGACCAACCTGGATGGTACCCTAGACCAAATGATAAATAGAGGGGAAGGGCAATCGTACAAATGATGACACTCCAAATAGTAAGACGCCCCCAGAAATGTGCCTGACTATGAAACGTTGCAAAGTTTTCCTCGCTTTTTGTAGGTGAAGCATCTGTTGTGTGACGCTCTAAAACGACCATTTTAATCATCCTCCTTCAATTAGATTAAGAAATACCCGACGCTCATACCGATTAAAATAACTAATCCTAGTGACCACTCACGGAGCCAATTCTGGTTAAAGCGTTGAGCTGCCCACATAATAACCGGCATTACAAGTAAAGCGACTATAAAAATAATCGTTTCATTCATACCTTTTGCGATCTGGCCACCACCAAAATATCCGAAAGCACCAATCATTGCTGCAGTCGAAATGACACTTAACCATTTTGCCCGATTGCCGCCACCGCTCGTTAACTTACTTTGAAGGCGACCAAGAGATTTCGTAAACAATGCTGTAACAATCAACCATCCCATGCCGCCTAAACACATTGTCCAAACTGCTGCTGTAAATGCTTGTGCTGAGAAGCTTTTGTCACTTAACTCTTCACCTGCTGCTTCGGCCCCAAGACTTGCTCCTACTGTTTCGATCGGTGCTGATCCGACAATACCAATTCGCATCATTGTCGTTGGTTCACCAATTAAAGTAATTAAAGAAATGGCCACGATAATAATGGCAAATGATGGACCTAATGAACTAATTGCACCTGTTCGAATAATTGAAGTGACTTCCTTGTTCGTTAAGCCTACTTCTGGTGCTACTTTCTTTGAAATCCGTATAAAGACAATGGCTTGGAAAATTACAATGAGTACAACGACAAATGCTATAACCCATAAAATCGGATGATCCATAATCTCTGATGCTAAGTTCATAAAACCCCTCCTTTAAATTGACGAACAATTCAGTTTTTTAATACTATACTTTGTTTTCTTGTTGCGAAACAATGTGTAATCCTCTATATTTATAAATAAAATTATGGAATATTCTATATATTTCAGAAAGAGGGGAATGTCTATGTCAGATGGACAAGAAGCAATTCTACGTCACTTAACACTTTCAAATAAACAGTTATCTATCCTCGTGGAAAGTATCCGGACAATCACTTCCAAACTTCATATTGATGAAGTATTACATACAATCATGCGTCATGCACTGAACGTTATTCCTGAAGCAGATGCAGGGTATTTAATGCTTTTTGATGAACAGAAACAGTGTCTAATTCCGAAAACCTATATTCATTTCCCACCACTTATTGAACAATTTCAAACAAAGCCGAATGAGGCCATTACTGGTCGTGTATTTGCGACAGGAATCGGTGAGTTCTTTAACAGTTACGATGAAATTATGGCTGCTATGTACCATCAAAATGTAAGCCCGCGTAATTTACAGACAATATTAAAGAGCGCACATGTTCCGCAAGCAGCTCTTTGTGTACCGATAACTGTTGATGCTAAGCCAATCGGCATCATGATCCTTCACCAACTTCGAAAGAAAAGAGACCTCACACAAGAAGATCTATTATTTTTTCAAGCCTTTGCCGATCAGGTAGGGGTGGCAATTCAAAAAGCCCAGTATTATGAACAGATGACTGAGAAAGTAAAAGAAGCGCACGAATTATCTCTGGCATTAGAGACAAAACATACCCTTCTTAAACAGCGCTATGATGTGCATGCTACATTAAATCAATTGCTCTTACAAAACGAACCGATCTCCGTCATTTTAAATGAACTAAAAAACTTAACACAATTACCAATTGGTTTTTATGATGCATATGATGATGTGTTTTTTGAAGATGACCAGTCCATTCCCCCTCACACAAAAGCTAAAATAAAAAAACAATTATTCTTGAAAATGAAGCCATTTGAGTATCGGCTTAAAAATGACCGCAGCTTTATTGTTTATCCTCTCTATAATTTGGATATTTGTTTAGGGAGTATGATTATTGAACAGAAAGGCATCATTTCCTACAAAGATCAGCAAACACTGGAGCAGGGGGCCAATATTTTAACACTGCAAATTTTACGCAATAAAAATGTTCTGGAGCACCATAACAAACGAATGCAGGAAACATTCCAGCATATCATCGATGCACCTAATCAAAAAACAGTTGCTTCTATGGCATATCAACTTGATCTAGATGTGCTGGACTACTACCGATTATGTATTTTCGAGTTCAAACAAACGGCCGACATGTTATCGATTGAACAATATTTACATCAGTTCATCTCCATGCTAAAGGAACAATTTACAGGTGAACGGAAATTACTTTTTTATGAAAAAAACAAAATCACTCTTTTAATCGGTGTGCCGTCACCAGCAATGCTTACAACATTAAACGAAACACTCTCGCGCCTACAAAAAAAGTGGCAATCACTGCATAAACCGCTTTTTCGGTGCGCAATTAGTAAACAATATAAAACCCTACAGACAGTTTCTTCTCTATACGAAGAAGCGCTGCAAACATTGCGCTTTTTACATGTACGTGATGAATGGACAATTACGAGCTACGATAAAATCGGTCTCAACCAGCTGATTTTACAAGTCCCGCCAAAAGACTTGGCAAACTTCATTCATGACCAAATCGGTGAGTTATTGACTAAAGCCAATAAAAGTCACCTGTATGAAACATTGTTGGCCTATTTCAGATTTAATCGCTCCGTTCAGCAAACAGCACAGCATTTACATATTCATACCAACACTTTGTACCAGCGATTAAGCCGAATTGAGCAAATATTAAATATCTCGTTTCAAATACAGGAAGATGCACTGAAAATACAATTAGCTTGTTATTTAAAAGAAAATTACTTAACACCTGTAAAAAAACGAGAGTAAATATAGGGAGTGAGGGGGATAACTGTCATGCTAGAAAATTAATACATCTTAATAAAAATGTATACTAAAATTTCAAGTGAGTATAAAATAGGACAAGTTAGCATGGGTGTAGGAAAGTGACTTTGTATTTAGGAGATGTTGGTGCAGAATTTTAATAGTTGACGAAGTAGCACGGCCTACATACCCACAGAAAAAGTTGAAAAAATAGAGGAAGTGAAACAATGGATTGGTTCGGTAATATATTGGGTGAAGTGAATACAATATTATATTCATATGTATTAATAATTTTATTAGTAGGAACAGGCATATTTTTAACAGTTAAAACAAAGTTTATTCAATTTAGATTAATAGGTGAAATGTTTAAACTTATAACAGAATCGGCGCCAACAGATAAGTCAGGAAAAAAAGGTATATCTTCTTTTCAGGCTTTTACAATTTCTGCTGCTTCTCGAATTGGAACAGGTAATATAGCGGGTGTCGCGACGGCAATTGCTCTTGGCGGTCCCGGTGCGATATTTTGGATGTGGATGATTGCGCTGATCGGAGCGGCATCTGCACTAATTGAAAGTACATTAGCACAAGTATATAAAGTGAAAGATAAGAGTACTGGATTGTTTCGTGGTGGTCCTGCTTATTATATGGAAAAAGGCTTAAATAAAAGATGGATGGGTATTCTTTTTGCTGTTGTCATTACAATTACGTATGGCTTTATTTTTAATTCTGTCCAGGCAAATACGATTTCCATTGCATTTGAAGAAAGTTTTGGTGCCAATCGATTTGTAGTAGGTTTAGTATTGGCTGCTTTAACAGGGATTATTGTTTTCGGTGGATTAAAGAGAATTGTTAGCTTTACTCAAATAGTTGTTCCTGTTATGGCAATTTTGTATATTATAATTGCTCTTATTGTTGTATTCCTCAATATTTCCGAAATTCCGAATGTATTTCTTCTTATCATAAAGTCTGCCTTTGGATTGGAAGAAGCCTTTGCGGGAATGATCGGGGCAGCAATTATGAATGGTATTAAACGGGGATTATTCTCAAATGAAGCAGGGATAGGTTCTGCACCCAATGCAGCAGCAACAGCAGCTGTTTCACACCCAGTAAAGCAAGGGTTAATTCAAGCCCTTGGTGTATTTATAGACACATTAGTCGTTTGTACAGCAACAGCGGCAATCGTATTATTAGGCGATGCATACCTTCAATCTGACGCAACTTCAGTCAATTTAACGCAAGCCTCTTTAGTCGGAAGTTTAGGTGATTGGGCAGGCAGCTTCTTAGCGATCATTGTATTTATGTTTGCTTTTAGTACGGTTATTGGCAATTACTATTACGGTGAATCGAATATTAGTTTTATAAAAGATTCAAAGACCGGTTTATTAGTATTCCGTATATTTGTCGTACTTTTTGTTATGTTTGGTTCCATTGCAAAGGTACAAGTTGTATGGGATTTAGCGGATCTGTTTATGGCCTTTATGGCGATCATTAACTTAATTGCTATTCTCCAACTTTGGAAAGTGGCCAAACCGGTTATTAATGATTATTTAACTCAACGGAAGCAAGGCAAAGATCCAGTATTCTATAAGAAAAACGTACCTAATTTAGGCGAGGTGGAATGCTGGGGCGAAGATGAAGAAATAGAAGGAAAACGTTAAATTTGAGCTTTCATTCAGGAATACTACTTCGTAAATAGCTATTAAAATTTAAAATGGGGCAATCACTAAATTGGTGATTGCCCCATTACATTATATTAGAAGCGAGTCTAGTTTAACCCGTATGGCTGTAGACCCTTCTTTTTTACTTGAATACGCCACACCTCGTTCTTTGATGATTCGGTTACGTACAGGTACCCATCATGAAAAGCTAAGTTTGTTGCGAATGTTCCTGCATCTCCAGGAAGGCGAATTGTTCCATATTTAAAACCATCTGCGTCAAGCACTACAACTTCTCCAGCTTGGAAATGGGCTACGTACAGATTACCTTCAGCATCTACAGCTAAACCATCCGGTCCAATTCCACCTTCAAAACGACCGAAAATAAAAGGTGATTCAGGAGAATTTTCAGCATTCACAGAAGGCACAGATAGAATTTGATTCTTATCAAACTCTGAAATATAGACGCGTTGGCCATTTGCTGAAATTGCGATACCATTTGGATAAGCGATATTCTCTGAGAAGAGGATTGCTTCAGTTTCGCCAGGAGGTAAGTAGAAGACACGACCTGTTGGATGAGTAGCACTAGAACCCATCGGCTCAGTAAAGTAAAGTCCGCCCGTTTCATCAAAAACAAGGTCATTTAAACCGTTTAAAGGTTTCCCTTCGTAAGAATTGACTACGGTTTTGCGTTCACCAGTTGCGGGATTGTAGGAATAAAGTTCTCCTTTCCCATCCGTAATAAATAGGCGACCATCTTTATGGAACTTTGCCCCAATTGGCATTAATTTATCTTTATCTCCTAAAACTGGTTTAACTTTATCTTCTTTTATTGTTAGAATTTCACCAGTTGTTGGGCTGACTAACCAGATATTTCCTTTACGATCAAAGTTAATACCTTCCATGAATCCACTACCTGTAGCAACCTTTTCCCATTTACTACTCTGATGAATGATTTCAGAAATGTCATGTCTTTCTTCTGCCGGCACTGGTTTTGTTTCATACAATGCCTTTGCACCAGTGAATGTAACCGTTATAAGGGAGAGAACAAGAACCAATATCCATACAAGTGCACCTTTTTTAGACCTCATAAATACCTCCTAAGTGACAGTGAATTTTTTTGAAACAGTATTCCTCAAGAAGAAAGAAGTAACTAATTTATTAACCTTTTTGAATATAAGCGCTTATATTCTTGGTATCATATCATTTGTTCAATGGTCTAAATAGCAGAAAAAGAACTCGAATGAAACTAATAAAAAGTAGTATTTTTAGCTATTTAGAAAATTCTTTATTTGTTATACTGGAAATTTAGACTATTATAAAAAATACTTGCTATATAATTGGACTTTTTAACAAAGAATGTAGTCTATATACATTTGACTAAAAAGAAAGGGGGACAACCTTTTTGCAATCTATACACAAATTAGGTAAAAGTTTTTGGTATATCACCCCAGTCTCGTTGACTGACCGCCCGATTTTAGGAATGGTGGTTGGCAGTAAAAAGACATTAATGATTGATGCAGGAAACTCGGAAGAACATATGCATTATTTTCTGAATGAACTTCAAAAAAGGGGAGTTCCTAATCCGGATTTAGTGGTCCTTACACATTGGCATTGGGATCATATATTTGGTCTTTCCGCATTACCCGATACTGTTTCTATTGCCTCCAAAGAGACTGAAAGGGAAATAGAGAAGCTTATTCCATTTTCATGGTCAGATGAAGCCATTGATGCGCGAGTAAATGAAGGCGTGGAAATTGAATTTTGTGCGAAAGCGATTAAGGAAGAATACACGAATCATCGAAACATTAAAATTACTTTGCCGGATATTACAATAGAAAAAAGGGCAGAGATAAATCTTGGTGATGTGACTTGTATCGTACAACAAGTTGGAGGGGACCATGCTGCAGATTCTGTCATTGTGTATATAAAAGAAGAGAAGATTCTTTTCTTAGGGGACTGCATTTATCCAAGAATGTATGCCGAAAAAGTACACTATACAATTAGTGAAACTTTACGGTTATTAGATGTATTAGAAACTTTTGATGCGGAAACCTATATCCCTTCCCATCAACAACCAATTTCAAAAGAAGCTTTCGATAAAGAAGTCGCCATGCTAAGAACGATTGCCAAATATACAGAGGTCTGTAAGGGAGATTTACCGATAATAGTGAAGGAATACGAAAACTATGTAAAAAGGGAACTTACCGAAGATGAATTAGAAACCATCTCCCATTTTGCCGATGGATACTAACTGATTGCGCTCCTTTACGAGAAAAATTATAATTTTGAAGAACCACCTAATTGTTGATATACAACGAATTAGGTGGTTTTTTCTAAAAAAACGTTGGACCAAAGAAAAATTAATAGAGAGAACATTTATAAGGTATTCTCTTTTTATTTCCCCCTATATAAGTCAGCTGTTTCCTGTACTGTGCAACCCAAAAACCCCTTTGATTCTTAAAATTTAAACCATCTGTATTAATTGCCAATTTGACAAAAGTAACAACCTATTTATAATTATAAGTTGTTAGATGTTAATTTTTACATATAACCCGCTCTCAGTAAAACAATCAGAAAGGAAGATTTTATGAAACTCATTAGTTTATCGAAGCTAGGATTAATTTTAGTATTAAGTTTATTATTAGCTGCATGTTCATCGGAGGCTGAAGGTACAGAAAAACAAGCTGTCAACTTAGCCTATGTTGAATGGGAGACTGAGGTTGCCTCCACTCATGTAGTAGGACAAGTTTTAGAAGATTTAGGATATGATGTAACGCTGACGCCTTTAGATAATGGAATTATGTGGGAAGCCCTTGCAAATGGAGAGGTTGATGGCATGGTTTCAGCTTGGCTACCGCAGACGCACGCCCCGCAAGTTGAGAAGTACAAAGGCCGTATAGATGATTTAGGTGAAAATTTGTTAGGCGGAAAAATTGGGTTAGTAGTCCCTAGTTATATGGATGTGGATTCCATCGAAGATTTAACAGATGAAGCGGGTAAAACGATAACGGGCATCGAACCAGGTGCAAATATAACAGGAACTACAGAAAAGGCGTATGAGATATATCCAAATCTTGAAGGGTGGACAGTACTAAGCTCATCTTCAGTAGCAATGACAGGGGCTCTTAAACAAGCGATTGAAAACAAAGAAGAAATCATAGTGACAGGTTGGTCTCCTCACTGGAAATTTAACTTATTTGATTTGAAGTATTTAGATGATCCTAAAGGGATGTACGGAACTGAAGAATATATCGGTACATTTGCACGTAATGGATTCAAAGAGGATAATCCTGAGGCATACAGTGTTCTAGATAATTTCCACTGGACTCCGGAAGATATAGAAAGTGTTATGTATGATATTATGGAAGGCATGGATCCGAAAGATGCAGCAAAAAAATGGATTGAAGAAAATGAAGCTAAAGTTGCCGATTGGACAAAAGATGTTAAATAAGTACCAAGTACCGGATGCACTCAATTTGCTTGTTTTCAGCATATAAGTATCATGCTAAGGAGCGCTGGTTAACGGGAATGCCTGCTAATCACATTTCTATCGCTTTTATTTTTACCTTAGCAGAAAACATACTCTTATCCCCATAAAAAACACCTCCATGTTGATTCTTGGTATTCAATACCCATTTTTCAACAAAAGGTGTTTTTTATTTGTATCATTATTTTAGGTCAGTGCAAAAATACATAAATTATTTCTGTTTGTTTTTTATTTCTAATAACCCATGTCATACATTAGGTGTATACTAGGATATTTATGGAAAGGAGACAAAACTTGAATAAAACCTTACTTAATGCACTTAGAAATGGGGGATTTATACTTTATGCAAGGCATGGAGAAGCGACTGTCGGAAGCGATTTAGCTAACTTAAACTTTCAAAACTGTTTAACTCAGAGAAATCTTTCTGAAATGGGACGTAGGCAAGCAATTTACTATGGAGAAATACTTCGGTATTTAAGAATACCATTCGAAATCCCTGTTTCCTCAAGTCCCTATTGCAGGACAATCGAAACAGCACAGTTAGCATTTGGTAGTGGTAATGTTCAAATTAATCCTTTTTGGGTTGAGATAAACAGGTTAAGCGAAAATTTACCAAGTAATGATAGGCAAATAATTTTGAGTAATCTTCAATCAATTTTAGAATATATTCCGGATAAGGGGAAAAATAAAATGATTGTTGATCACATTTTCCCTGCAAAGGTTGGATTAGGTCCAATCCCTTATATGGGGACAGTTATTATTAAGCCAAAAGGGCGAGGTAACGGCTATGATATTGTTGGTCAACTATCTTTAGAAGATTGGTCTACATTAGATAGTTAGAAGAACATTGTGTGAACAAAAAACCATGGAGACCTAAGCACGGTACTCTCGATTGAATGAACTGATTTACAAATTAGTTATCATCTATATTTAATTTTTCAAACCAGCCGAATGCAACTTCTGCTTTAACTATTTGATTATTAGGTGAAATTAAGAAAATTACAAATGAACTACCTGGTGGGAAAATAAATTTTCCATCTTCATCTAAATCTATATCTGAAAACCGCACTTAAATTTGTTACGGAAATGTACCGTATCATAAGTAAGTGCGGTTTTCTTTAATACCTTCAAGAAAATGAAATTTCTCCAATATAAATCTTAAAACCGATAATTTATGTAGATTTAGTAATGTACAGTAAATCTTCAATGTGTAAGCAATCGTTGTTTATTTTATTTCTGCTACTTTATTTAAGGCAAAAAAAATACACCTGCCAAATGCATTGTAAAAAATGCGGACACGTGGTAAGTTTATATAGATATACATAATTATTTGAACTTGTGTATATTATTCCTTACTTTAAGTATATATAAAAATTCTTTATTAGTCAACTCTTAAATATTTTCAAGGAGTGAATGTTATGAAAGCAGATTTCCTGAACGAACAAAAGAGGTTAAATAGCGTTGTGAACGTAATTAATGATCAAACACTTCAACTGGAATCAGAAACGTTAAAACTCCGAAATGAAGTAGTAAATACTCGTAAGCATTTTTGGGATGAAATAAAAGTTAATACGGATTCGTTTGATGACTTTTTGGAAACCGTGATTAACTTAAGACAAGAAGCACAGGCATTAGCTGTTGGCGAAAGTACGCACCATCACGCATCCAAAAGATTAGCTGTCTTGCATCGGATGAAGTCAGTCCCTTATTTTGGACGAATTGATTTTCTTGAAGAAGGTTTTTCAGAGCAGGAGAAAATTTATATTGGGATTTCATCTTTGATGGATGCAAGTGGTGAGGACTTCCTTATTTATGACTGGAGAGCACCGATTTCAAGCGTCTACTATGATTATGAGCCTGGTCCCGCACAGTATACAACGCCTGGGGGCAAGGTTTACGGTGATCTCAAGAAAAAGTGGCAATACGTTATTCGTGATGGAAAACTGCAATCTATGTTTGACACAAGTCTCACGATTGGTGACGAAATTTTACAGAAAGTGCTTGGAAAAGGCGCGGATAAGTATATGCAAAGTATCGTAGCAACGATTCAAAAGGATCAAAACCGTATTATACGCCATGATCAAGGGCGTATGCTCATTGTGCACGGTGCAGCAGGCAGTGGTAAAACTTCTGCTGCATTACAAAGAATCGCATTTCTATTATATAAATACCGGGACCGTATAAAAGCCGACCAAATTATATTATTTTCACCAAATGCTATGTTTAATAGCTATGTTTCCAACGTACTTCCGGAGCTTGGGGAAGAAAATATGCAGCAAGTTACATTTCAGGAATATTTGGATCACCGTTTAAGTAAAGATTTTCACTTAGAAAATCCATATCACCAATTGGAATATGTGCTGACTGCAGCAAATAGCCCTTCGTATAGCGCAAGAATAAAAGGCATTCAATTTAAAGCATCTGTTAAATATGTTGAGGCAATTAAATTATACCGTGAAACTTTGGAAAAATCGGACCTGCTATTTAAGGATATAAAGTTCAGAGGGAAAACAATCATATCAGCCCAGCAATTGTCAGAGAAGTTTTATGGGGATCATATTTCACTGAGCTTCCAAAGCAGACTTGAAAAACTGAAAGACTGGCTAATGAATAAAATTAAAGAAATTGAAAAAATTGAACGTTCTCAGCCATGGGTAGAGGAAGAAATTGAGCTACTAAGTGATGAGACATATCATAAAATTCACAAATATTTAGCGAAGAAAAAAGGCTTTGAACGAGAAGAGCAGGCAGATTACGAAATGGATCATGACGCACTTATTCAAGTAATCGTCCGCCTGAAATTGAAGGCAGTGAGAAAACAAATTCAAACACTCGACTTTATTGATTTAGAAGGCGTGTATAAACAGCTTTTTACAAATCCATTATTGATGCAACAGCGATTAAAAGTAGAAGTACCAAATAAGTGGGAAGCAATATGCGAAGATACACTGCAAATGATGGAGGCGGGAACGCTGTATTATGAAGACGCGACACCATTTCTGTTTTTGCAGGAATTGATTCAAGGCTTTCAAACGAACCGTTCGATCAAGCATATTCTCATTGATGAAGCGCAGGATTATTCGCCGTTTCAATTTGAATTTCTGAAGCGCTTATTCCCTTCTGCAAAAATGACAGTGCTAGGTGATTTTAATCAGGCTATTTTTGCTCATGCGAGTGGAGTGGTAGATTTTCAAGTACTTAACCACCTCTATGGAGAAGAAGAGACGGAAGTTGTCAACATGAACCGAAGTTATCGTTCGACAAAGCCAATTATTGAATTTACACGGAGTCTTATTGCAAATGGAGAAAAAATCATTCCATTTGTGCGCGCAGGCGAGTTGCCGGTATTAAACCAAGTAGAGAATCATACAGAATTGCATCAGCGTATTATGTCTAAAATTTCGGAATTGCAAAGTGAAGGTTATGGCAGTATCGCAGTTATTTGCAAATCAGCAGAAGAAAGTAAGACAGCATTTGAGGCATTAAATAAAATTGACGGGATTAAACTGATAAAAAGTGGTACAGCGGAATTCGAGCAAGGAATTGTTGTCATTCCTTCTTATTTAGCGAAGGGAATTGAATTTGAAGCGGTCATCATTTACGACGTATCCGAAAACGTATATGGAGACGAAAGTTTACGCAGAATTTTTTATACAGCCTGCACAAGAGCGATGCACGTGCTACAACTATATAGTGTAGGGAAACCGAGTCCTTTTATGCAAAAGCCTTTAAAAGAGAACCTTGTACAACTTGAGTTGAATTCAGAAAGCCTTAGGTAAACATAGTTGTTTCATTAAAACTTAAAGTAAACGGAGCCCGAGAGTGTACCGGGCTCCATTTTAATTTTGGGTCTAAAATCCATATTACCTGTTATTTCTTAATAACCGGAATCCACATTTCGCCGTATACCTGACCGTTTTGTTGATCCATTACAACTGCTGCGTTTGGACCTCCTACATAGGCATAATCTGTTGCTTCTTGTAATGCTTGTCCAAAGGCAATTCCAGTAACAGTATTGGCCAGCTCTTCTGCAGTAGGAGCTTCGCCTTTAACAACTACGTACTCACCTTTAGGAAATTGGATAACTCTAGTTGCCTCTGGTAATGTTTCATCAGTCAGAACCCCGGCATAATGCATCATCTTATTATTCACTGCTTCGTTCACGATAAAAATATAGTCGTTTGTGGCTACAGCCTTTAATGCATCCAGTCTTCCATCCTCACTGACCGCATGCCAAAAATCGGCCTTTTCTTTATTTATTCCCATATAGTCTGTGTAATCGCTCTTTAGTTCTGTTCCGAAACCTAAAACAACAAAGCTGTCCTTTTCTTCAATCGTGTAATTTGCCATATAAAACCCTTCTTTCAATTTTGTTTTAATCAAGATTTGTTTTTTTACTTGATAGGTTTATAATAGCCATAAATCATGTCAAAATATGATACTGTTTCGGAGGTGCCAATGAAAAAAGTTGAACGGATTAATACAATTATGCGGTATATCAACAACCGTGCTCACTTTACCATTTCTGAAATTATGCAAGAGTTTAATATCTCGCGTTCAACGGCTATACGAGATATTAGAGAAATTGAAACTATCGGGATGCCCCTTGTCGCTGAAGTTGGAAGAGAAGGGGGTTATAGTGTTCTGCATAATTCTGTGCTTCCAGCTGTTCGCTTTACAGATAATGAGATTAAAGCTCTTTTTATTGCCTTTATGGCGACAAGAAATCAACAGCTTCCATATTTAAAAAGTCGCCAGTCGTTAGCTGAGAAACTACTCGGTTTAATTTCAGAAAACCAGCAAGACGACCTTGTGCTGTTAAACCGAATCTTGCTTTTCGAAGGTACGAACCCTCACAATCCGGATTTGCTGGATTTATCCGATTTACCTGATCCTGTGATAGAAAAGCTTATACAAACACTTCTGATTGACCGCTATTTAATTATTTCAGTGAAAGAAGGGAAGTTAATAAAAACATATACAATTTATCTCTTGTATCTTCATCATAAAAAGGGGAACTGGCTGATAGAAGGCTTTGATGCAGGTGAGGAAAAGAATCGGATTTTTCCTGTCTCGCATCTTATCGATATAAAATCGGACGAGGGGAAAAATAGAATCAGTAAGAAGGAGATTTTAAAAAAGCTTAGTGAGCGGAGTAAAGAGAATAACCTTGTACTTGAGCTTGGTCCAAAAGCGATTGCGCAGTTTAAAAAATATCATCCTTTAAAGCTTTCTATTTCCTATACAAATCCTTACCAAACGACAGCCATTCTAGAGGCTTTCATCAATACTGAAAACGAGGAAGACATAGTAGAAATAACGAATTGGCTGCTGTTTCTGGGAGCGGATATAACAATTAGAAAATTGCCGGAAGAAGTGTTAAAAGGGATACAAGAGAGCGTGTCCGTATATTGCCGTTGAAAAACCCACTTAAACTGTATAAGTGGGTTTTATCATTGAAGACAAATTTCAATTTATATCTTTAACATATTGCTCCAGATCAGCGGGAGATTTTAGCTCATTCAGTTCTTTTACAGACTCCGCATCCTCTGATTCATACGAAAAATAAAATCGGGCAGTTCTATCATCCAAATGTTTGAAGTTAAACTCATTATAGGGTAGTTTGCGGTCCCTTTTCGTCAGCTGTTTTTGCACATCTTCATTAAAGAACACAATTTCAATGTTGAAGTAATTTAAATTCTGATTTTTAAAATGCTGAATCATCTTATAGGCTTTCTCCAGCTGGTCGTTTATATTGTTGGAGGATTCCAGAATAACATTTGCAAAGACAATATTTCCGATACCGTTAGCTTCTTTTTGCAAAATCTCTTCGTACGTGTCGTTATGGTCATATCGTGCTTCGATTTCATCCGAAAATGACACATTTACCATATAGGAGTATTTTTCAACCGTTCCATAAAGCTCTTCATACAGCAACCCGAATCGCGTATTCAGTTCATCACGCCAATGGATTTGCAAATACGTATCATAAAACGGCTCCATATCCTCATTTACCGAAACCGTAACTTCCAAATCAGGATTCTTTTTTGGATGAGCGATAATATGGTAATCCCCGAAATCATTGCCCAATGGTTTGGAGTAGGTAGATTCATCAATCACAAAGTCTTCGTTATATTTTTCTTCAAGAGAAGCTTCGGCGGCATTTTCTGCTTTGAAGCCGATAATCGGGTAGTAAAAATAATCAAATGAAGCAATCGTGAGTATTAAAATAAAGAACGCTGGAATCGCCAGTAACGCCAGTAACGCTATCTTTATTATTTGCATCGCTGTTTCTCCTAAAACGTATAGCGTGCTACTTGCTCACCATCAATAACAAGGCCGTCTATTTCCTGGAAGCCCATTTTTTTATAGATGCGCTTTGCATGCTCATTGTCAGGTTCATAGGAAAGGGTAATCGTTTGATGGTGAGGTTCTTTCATTTTCTGAATATCCTCTATAACGAGCTGAACCGCCTCTTTGCCATAACCTTTCCCCTGATGTTTTTGGTCAATCATCATACGGTAAATCCAGTGCTCATGGTCTTCTTCATCCAGACCATAAAGCGTGAACCCGACCATTTCCTCCCCATAGTAAATTCCTTTCGCATGGAAGTTTTGCAGAAAGTTCAGCTGTGCCAGTGATACCGCATTCGAGGCTACAAACTTCACTTGATCCTCCCGTACTTTTAGCGAGATCGCTTTTATCCAATTGTCTTTTGTAATCGTTTTTAAATGCAGCATTTTTTTCCCTCTCTCATTTAAAGTGAAGTATTGTGCGTTATACACTAACAATTAATACCATAAAAGGGAGTGGAGTTAAATATTACATTTTACCGCATTTCATTATATTAAAAGGAAGTGGAATAACTGCTGAAAATCCCAACAATCTCTTGTTTATATAACTGAGGGTATGTGGATATAAAGTTTACGATGATTAATCCATTGTCCAGAGCTGGATAGACATCGAATATAAAGCGGTCACCATACCGGATCGCCGTCAATGCAAGCGGCAATTCACGCCTGAATACTTCATAACGCCGCATTGCTGTATTAAAATCCTGTCCTTCTTTGTTAACCATTACATAGGCGTTGTAATAAATATAGTACCCATTCGTTTTCCATTCGCCAATTACTTCATCTCTCATATCATTATTCACTTTGTCCCACGCAAACTGTGTTCCGATTGTTAAAAATAATTCTCCGGTGTTATCAGAATGGGTGAGTGTATGATGTCTTGAAATAACAGGTTCTGTTGCGGTAATACCATCCCTGTATTCAACGGACAGCCTTTCGGGATTAAATTTGTTCATGTCATTGCTCCAATCTTTTTCTTTATTCATATGCATTCTTTTTATTGGGGGTGAAGGGGGCGTGACTATGAGTAATTAACGTTTCATCCAAGTATTTCAAATGTCTATATTGCGAAAAATCATGAACATATACTAGGTTAGAGTTCAAACTTAGTAGGGAGGTGAATCATATGCCATTTTTTGGGCAAAATTCTAGAGCGGGGATGTTTCCGCCAAATGGACAACAATTTGGTCCTCCACCGCAAATGGGCAGACAGCAGATGGGAATGCCTCGATCCAATGAATTTGCAAGACCGAGGGAAGCCTTTTATCCGCCATATCCAGTGAATCCTAGACAGGGGCGGCAGGGGCAACAGCAGTTCAATCCTTATCCCCAACAGCAGCAACAGCAGTTCAACCCTTTTCCCCAACAGCAACAACAGCAGGGGTCTCGCTTTAGCGGTCTATCTGATAATTTAAATACAATGATGGGCCATGTAGGGACATTAACTAATGGAATTAATACGATGAGACAAGTAGGCGCAATGCTGAATCTCTTTAGATAATTAAATATAAAACTCGAAATAACAACTTAGCCTATCAATAGAAAATTATTGATAAGCTTTTTTGTTTCTGTAAATAAAAAGACGCTAACCAACGGCTGTTTGCACAGTTGATTAGCATCCTAATTAATTTTTATTATGCTGATGAAGAATTGTTCTTTTTGATCGTTTTCTCATCCGAATGATGTTCGGGCCGATTTCATTTAATACAATCGCTATGAGGATCAGCACAATTCCGATCCATTGCAAAGCTGTGACCGTTTCAGCCAAAATAATGCTAGCCGATAAAATCGCGACAGGCAGTTCAACAGAAGTTAATATATTCGCCAGACCTCCTGAAATGAGTGGTGCACCGACTGCATAAAACAGTGGAGGCAATACCGCTCCAAACAATGAAACCCCGGCTGCACTCGTCAACAAGTTTCCTTCAAGAGGAAATACAGCAGGAATGTCCTTCATAAAGATAAGAAATACTAAAATCGTGGAACCTGTCACCATTAAAGATGTACGGGTTAATGGATGAACTTCAACAGCAACTTTCCCGCTGAAAAAGATAAAGGCAGCATATGTAAAGGCAGATAATATCCCCATAACAAATCCTTTAATCGGAAGGCCTTGCATATCGCCAGTTAAAATATTCGATGCGAAAAATACACCGATTAAAATAAGAACAATGGCCAATAGAGTAATCGGCGCGGGTTTAATTTTATTGAAAACCCATTCGAACAGAATGCCGATCCAAACGAACTGGAACATTAAAATGATGGCCAGTGAAGCAGGTAAATACTGCATCGCACCATAATAAAAAATACTTGTTAAACCGATAAAACATCCGGTAATCATAATTGGAATGATATTCTTTTTAGTCAGTCCTTTAATTCCGTCGCCTTTTAAGAAAGTGATTGACCACAAAAGCAAAAAGGAGATGATCATTTGGACAAGATTGATTTGTCCAAGTGAGTAACCGTGCCCAAACCCTAACTTAGCGAACACAGGTGTAAAACCAAAGCATCCTGCACCTAGCAGTACAAAGAATACGCCTTTATTTATCTTCATTTCTATAAACCTCCGATAGTGCTTGAGAATAACGATTTTATATTAACATATATAACTTACGGTGGCAGAGTTAACGGGTTTTGTAGGGAATAAAAAACTGGGAAAAAACCAAAAGAATGGGCTCTTTTGGTTTTCCTTTTCTTTACATTTAAACATTGTATAAAGCGCCGTCAATTGTGAACGAAGAAGAGCTTACATAAGAGGCTTCATCTGAAAGTAAGAAAGCAATAACATTTGCTACTTCTTCCGGTTCACCATAGCGTTTCATCGGTACAGCATCATTGTAGGCTGCTTGAGCTGCCTCAGCAGCGCCCGGCGCAACATTTGATTCAATTTTACGCATCATTTGTGTATTGATCACACCTGGATTTACCGTATTTACGCGAACATTATACGTTGCTGCTTCTAAAGCGGCTACCTTATTAAGACCCATTACAGCATGTTTAGAGGAATTATATAGTGCCATACTTGGAGAACCGATTAAACCGGCTACAGATGAAGTATTGACTATAGAACCGGATTTTTGCTCTTTCATTACCGGCAATACATATTTCAAACCGAACAGAACACCTTTTACATTAATGCCATATACAAAGTCGAATTCTTTTTCTGTAATTTCTTCAAGAGGTTTTGCTGGGCCTTCAACACCAGCGTTATTCACAAAGCCGTCGATCCGGCCGAATTTCGAAATCGTTTGATCCACATAGTTTTTTACATTGTCTTCTTTTGACACATCTGCTTTTACGATTAAGCTGTTTTCATCTGTAAGTGAGAGTTCTGTTTGAACGGATTTAATCGCGTCTTCGTTTAGATCGACCAATACAACTTTTGCTTTTTCATTAACCAGTTTTCTTACAACCTCTTTACCAATACCTCCTGCTGCGCCAGTGACAATGATGATTTTGTTTTCGAATTTCACTTTCTTCGTCTCCTTTTTCTTTCAAATATTTTTTATAAATAAAAATAATTGAATTCCTATAGAAAGTATGGACTTTCTACTACTTCTCAATCGACTAAAAGAAATGAAATTATTGACAACTAAATTTATAATATGGTAAATTTATCTCGAAATAAAGATACTTTAATTTGAAATAAATTACAAGGAAGAGGTAGCACAATATGAACTTTGAAGAATTAGTAAAATCTCGCCATTCCGCAATGAACTTTATTGAAAATGAACAAATGACAGAAGAGGATTTTAAAAATATATTTGAGCTGACAAAGCTGGCTCCAAGCGCATACAACCTTCAGTTTACGAATTACTTGGTTATTACAGATCAAGAGAAGAAAGAAAGAGTAAAAGAATTAAGCTACAACCAATATAAAATCCATACATCAAGCGGTGTTGTTATTGTTATGGGGAATAAAAACAGCATTGAAATGCCGGAAGTCGAAAAAATCTACAGTCCATTAAAAATGCTGAAAATGATGGATGAAGTGGAATATGATATGACGATGGAATTGATTAAAGGATATAGTGACGGGTTAAAAGACAACCCGCATGAATTAAATTTAGAATTGATGCGAAATGCAGGGATTCACGCCATGCTTTTTATGATGAGTGCCAAGCATTACGGATTTGATACATGTCCAATGCATGTCCATAATGTTGATGAATTAAGAAAAGAGTTCAATATTCCAGATCATTTAGAGCCGGTTATGATGATTACGATTGGAAAAAGCGTTGATAAAGTACGCGCACGAGGTTACCGTAAACCGGTTGGAGAATTTGTGAATTTCAATGGGTATTAGTTAATAAAAATTAGGCGACTGAACATCCGATAAGGGATATTCAGGCGCCTTTTATATTGTCCGGATTTCATTCAGAACTCGGATTTATTCCTTCTATTAAATCCGAGTGAGGGCGCCCGATTGCGTAGCCTTGCGCATAATGAACGCCAACTGATTGGATGAATTCATATTCCGCCTTTGTTTCAATGCCTTCAGCAATTACTCTTGTCCCCGATTCGATTGCATAATTTAAAATAACTGTTAAAAGCTGCTGCTGTGCTTTATGCTGATCGATATTTTGAATAAGTGAGCGATCCAGCTTAATGAATTCCGGCTTTAGATAAATTAATGTTTTTAAACTATTGTAGCCTGAACCGACATCATCAACCGCAATACGATAGCCTTGTGACCGGTAGTGGGAAAGGACCCGTGCAAATTCCTCGAAATCTCCGACAGCACTGCGTTCCGTCAGCTCAAATACAACTTGCTCAGGGGAAATATTCAATTTTTCCAGTAAAGCCCTTGTTTCGCCGCTATGATATTTTTTATCGAGCAAAACATTTGGATGGATATTGATAAACAAAGTGAAATCTTTCGTCGTATTGTAATTGAGCAATTTTTTGTGATAGCGCACGAGCGAAAGATTCCGGCAAAAGCATTCAAACAAAAATACTTTATCCGTTTGTCCAACAAATTCATAGAAAATATCGGCCGTTTGAAAAAGCTTTAGCGCAATAGGGCGGTTCAATGCTTCAAAACCAAATGTCGTGTTGTATCTTACATCATAAATAGGCTGAAAATATGTACTCATTGCCTCCTGTGCAATAATATTTTTCAATGCTAATGACCGGGATAGATGACGGATTGTTTTACTCTTTAACAGAAACCGCTGCATCACTTCCTTGAAATCAATTGAATTGTTCGGCTTTGAATTTACGGATGTTTTCATGGAATGCTCCTACCTGTAGTAATGATTCTTAATTTTAAACGGAGATTGTTTCCATACTATAAAGGCAGTGTAAAGATTGGTTTTTTTATTATAGGTAATGGGTACTTGAATTAAAACTAACAGATAGTCCATTTTGTAGATTGAGAGAGCAGAGAAGGTTGGTAAGAAAGTTCTGAATATGAACAATCGGTGAATATCTTCTATATAAAAGTGGTATATGTTGGTATATTAATAAAAAATTAATGCAACTTTTACAAAAGGGGTGAAGAAGATGAAGATTAGTAGCTTGGCACGAAGATTTAGTCCAGAGTTAGATGATAGAAAACGCTCCCAGCTCCGCAAAGAGGCGGGCGAAGCATATAAAAAGCATGCACAGTATACGGATCCAAGTAAAAATCCACTGCTAAAAGTGCTGGAAAACCTCCTTTCCGGTAAAACAGAAAAAGATTTGCTAACACAGGATAATGCCAATCTGGCCGAAAATCTTGCAGTGGTAAATGACTTCACGTATAAACAAACACCAACATTGGATAATGTGCGTCCAGCATCAGCTGTCCCTTCATCTCAAGATTTACTTACAGCAGCAAATGTATCAACTTCCATTCCGCAAATGCCGGCAAACACTCAAAACCAACATTCAGAGCAAGTACAATCAGAGGAAGCAATCTCGTTGGCTAACGAAAATCTTTCCTTTACAATACCGGAAAAGTTCCAACAAGATTTTGCACGTAATCCAGACGAGCAAACAGTATTTGGTCGAGGGTTGGAAAAGCAGTTATTTCAGCGTTCATTCAATATAGTTGCAGAAAAGTATAACTCACATATTGCAATGGTGAATAACGGTTACCGTTTGACAGAGGAATCGGTTTTCTCCCAAATTGCATGACACTAAGCCCGCTCATATGGAGTGGGTTTTTTACATTTAAGTAAATTATAAAATTGCTTTGAAGCAGCACTTAGCAAATCATTCAGTGGTATAATATTTCCAAAGTTGAGAATATGGAGTGGTCTTTTTGGCGAAGAAGCAAGCAAAAACAAATGCAGTTCGTTTAATAGAGCAGAAAAAAATCGCACATGAAATTTTTGAGTATACGATTAACGACGGGGAATCGGTCGATGGATTGACCGTTGCCGGCAAAATAGGCCAGCCTGTCGAACACGTCTATAAAACATTGGTCGCGACTGCAGGAAAGGGCAATTATTTTGTTTTCGTCATTCCGGTTGATGCGGAATTAAATTTAAAGGCTGCAGCAAAAGTGGTAAGGCAAAAGAAAATCGAAATGCTCCCTGTTAAGGAGCTGCTTGGCTTAACCGGTTATATTCGCGGAGGCTGTTCGCCGATCGGGATGAAAAAGCTGTTTCCGACTATTATTGAGGAAGCGGCGACTGCACTAGATTATGTGATTGTCAGTGCAGGCAAAATCGGGATGCAGATCAAGCTTGCACCGGAAGATTTACAAAAGGCAACGAACGGGCAATTTGCATCGATTGTCTCATCATAGAAAGAAGGATTGTTGTGTCGAAGAAATTTAAATGGCAATGGGGAAGTTTTTTTGTAGGAATGATGATCATGGCGCTTGGTATTACAATGACGATTAAAGGGAATGTTGTGGGTACAGCTCCATGGGATGTTTTCCATATTGGTCTTTACAAGCAAATTGGATTGACGATCGGTTCTTGGTCCATTTTAACGGGTCTGACGATTATTATCGGGACATCGATTTATTTGAAACGCATTCCGAAGCTTGCCACGTTTTTAAATATGCTGTTCATCGGTTCATTTATTGATTTGTTCAACTGGCTCTTGCCAGAGACGAGTATTTTTGTACTGGAACTTGCGTATTTTACAGCAGGATTTTTTGTAATGAGCATTGGCTGTGCACTTTATATTGCGGCAAGTCTTGGAGAAGGGCCGCGTGATACGATTATGATGATTATTGCGAGTAAAGGCTATTCTGTGAAAACAGGGCGGCTCGTAATGGAGGTATTTGCGACAGGTGCCGGATGGCTGCTTGGTGGTCCTGTTGGTTTCGGGACGGTTATTTTAGCGCTCGGCACAGGTTATGTTATTCAGCCTTCCTTGTTTTTCTTTAAAAGAAAGCTTGAGGAAATAATCGGAGAGCCGCTTACATAAAATTTTCATTCTCTGTGCTAAAATATAGTGGAAATAGATATCGAAAGGATGAACGCGCATGTCAAACGTATTAAACACCTTTTTAGATGAAAACTTACTGGCACTACAAGCACAAGGTTTATACAACGAAATCGATCCGGTAGAAGGAGCAAACGGCCCGATCATTAAAGTTGGGGGCAAACAGCTTGTAAACCTGTCATCAAACAACTACTTAGGTTTGGCGACGAACGATGAGCTGAAAAAGATTGCTCAGGACACAATCGCCTCATATGGTGTTGGTGCAGGTGCTGTTCGTACAATTAACGGTACGCTCGATCTACACGTAAAACTGGAAGAAACATTAGCGAAATTTAAAGGTACAGAAGCAGCAATCAGCTATCAATCAGGCTTCAATTGTAATATGGCGGCAATTTCTGCTGTTATGGACAAAAATGATGCGATTTTATCGGATGCATTAAACCATGCTTCAATTATCGACGGCTGCCGTTTATCTAAAGCTAAAATTATTCCATTTGCGCATGCGGATATGGATGATTTACGTGCAAAAGCAAAAGACGCAAAAGAATCAGGCCTTTACAATAAAGTAATGGTTATTACAGACGGTGTTTTCTCGATGGATGGCGATATTGCCAAGCTTCCTGAAATCGTGGAAATCGCAAAAGAATTTGATTTAATTACGTATGTAGACGATGCACACGGTTCAGGCGTTACAGGTAAAGGTGCCGGAACAGTGAAGCATTTCGGTCTGCAACACGACATCGACTTCCAAATCGGTACATTGTCAAAAGCAATCGGTGTTGTCGGCGGCTATGTAGCAGGGAAGAAAAATCTGATCGACTGGCTAAAAGTTCGCTCTCGTCCGTTTTTATTCTCAACAGCATTACCACCAGGGGATGTTGCGGCGATTACACGTGCGGTAGAGATGATTATGGAATCAACAGAGCTGCATGACAAGCTTTGGGAAAACGGTCAGTATTTAAAAGATGGCCTAGCAAAACTTGGCTTTAATATCGGGGAATCGGAAACACCGATTACACCATGTATTATCGGCGAAGAAAAGCTGACACAACAATTCTCGAAACGTTTACTTGAAGAAGGTGTGTACGCAAAAGCAATCGTGTTCCCGACAGTACCAAAAGGAACAGGTCGCGTGCGCAATATGCCAACAGCGGCACATACGAAAGAAATGCTCGATGAAGCATTAGCGATTTACGAAAAAGTAGGCCGCGAGTTAGAAGTAATTAAATAAGCGACGTTAAGCTCAGCACTGATTTTGATGGTGCTGAGTTTTGTTATGTTGAGTATTATAAATAGTAAACTGAGGATTAAGTAAGGGTAAGTGAGGATTATTGAGATGAGTTTGAGGATTATTTAACTGAAATTGAGGATTAAATAAAAATGCGGCGAATAAAACACCGCATTTTCGATAGCAGAGCATTCAAAAGTCATTTCAAAACCGTCTGCGCAAACAGACCAAGCTTCGCGACACGCTGTATGGCTTCGCGCAAACGTTCTTCATCGACGAGCAGCCCGACACGAATATAGCCTTCGCCGTATTCACCAAAACCATTACCGGCTGCAACGGCAATATCCGCTCTTTCCAGTAAAAAGTCAGCAAACAGTTCACTCGTATATGGTGCAGGTACATGGAGCCATGCAAAGAACGAGCCTTTTGGTGCTGTGATTTCCCAGCCGATTTTATGGGCTTCTTCAACGAGTACATTGCGGCGGCGCTCATATAATGCACGCAATTCTTCTACACAAGATTGCTCTTCATTCAGTGCAACTGCGGCTGCATGCTGGATCGCAGGGAACTGGCTGCAAAACAGATGGTCCTGAATAATATTGATCGCTTCAATCATTTTTGCATTACCGACAGCAAAGCCGATACGCCAGCCTGCCATATTGTACGATTTGGACAATGTATAAAGCTCAATGCCGACTTCTTTTGCACCGGGTGCCTGAAGGAAGCTTGGCGGGCGTTCACCATCAAAGCCTAGTGCCCCGTAAGCGAAGTCATGGGCAACTGCAATGTTATTTTCTCTAGCGAACTGTACGGTCTGTTCAAAAAAATCATGCGTTGCGACACCGCCAGTCGGGTTGTTCGGATAATTTAAATACATCAATTTGGCCCGGTTTTTAATGTCTGTGGACAATGCTTCGTAGTCTGGCAAAAAGTGATTTTCCTCTTGAAGCGGCATCGTATCAAACTTTACATCTGCAAGTGTGACACCGGATAAGTAATCCGGATAACCCGGATCTGGGAGGAGCATATAATCGCCAGGATTCAAGAGTCCAAGCGGAAGTTCGACTAAACCGATTTTTGTTCCGCCTAAGACGGCCACTTCTGTAGCGGGATCAATGTCGACATTATATTCACGTTTATAGAAGTCCGCAGCTGCTTGCTTGAGCTCTGCAATACCACGGAACGGAGAATATTTATGTGTTTGTGGATCATTTGCCGCATTTTGCAGTGCTTCCACAATATGTGCCGGTGTTGGCTGGTCCGGGTTTCCCTGACCTAAATTAATCACATCGCGCCCCTCAGCAAGCGCTTCATTTACTTTGTTTACAAGTGCTGCGAAAAACTGTTGTGGTAATTGCTGAAGCTTTTTCGAGAATTCAATCATTCTTTATCACCTCTGAAAAATAGTAAGGTTAATGTTAGTCTAAAACTTCACTTAAGTAAAGTGAAGATTTTGACAACTTGAAGTGAGATGTTACAATGAAGTACGAATATGCGAAAATAGATTCGCACGGAATTTTTAAGGCGGTGGCAGTTATGAAAATCGGTTGTATTCAATTAAATGTTGGTTTTGGCAAGGTAGATGAAAACTATGAACGCGCGGAGAAATTTATTCGCGAAGCGGTAGCAGGCGGTGCTGAAATCGTTGTATTACCGGAAATGTGGAATACAGGCTATGCGCTCGAAAAACTGGAAGAGCTGGCGGACGAAAATGGAGAACGTACGAAATCATTTTTAAGCAGTCTTTCAAAAGAATTGGCGGTACATATTGTAGGTGGATCGGTATCGGTGAAACGTGATGATAAGTTTTTCAATACGATGTACACATTCAATCGCGATGGTGAATTAGTCGGCGAGTACAGTAAAGTGCATTTATTCCGCTTAATGGATGAGCATTTGTATTTGGAATCCGGCAGTGATATGAACCGTTTCGCATTAGGTGAGCTCGAAGCGGGCGGAGCAATTTGCTATGATATTCGCTTCCCTGAATGGCTGCGTTCCCATGCGTTGGATGGTGCTAAGGTGCTGTTTGTACCAGCACAATGGCCGACACCACGTATCGATCACTGGAAAATATTACTGCAGGCGCGAGCGATTGAAAACCAGTGCTTCGTCGTTGCGGTAAATCGTATTGCCCGTAAAGTGGAAAATTTCAATGGTCAGTCAATGATTATCGGGCCATGGGGTGAAGTGCTTTGGACAGGTGCAGAGGATGAGGAACTGGCGATTATTGACGTTGATTTTTCAACAGTCGATGAAGTGCGCGGCCGCATTCCTGTATACGAAGATCGCCGTCCGGGTCTTTATGAAAAAGTAATAAAAGAATAAATTTTAAAAGCGTACCGGATGAATGTCGGTGCGCTTTTTTTGCATTAAGCAGCAAATTAACTCACTGATACAATAAAAAAATCCCTCTCAACCAAAACAGCCACTACTTTCCACTTGCCATCTCACACGTCTCATTTTAATATAAGAACAAATGTTCGATATAAGGAGATGAGCTTTATGTATGAAAATGTGCCGGAACGTTCGATTATTTGTATTGATATGCGCAGTTTTTATGCAAGCTGTATTGCATCGGTTGAAAATTTAAATGTAATGGAAGTACCGATTGCGATTGTCGGAAATTTTCAGCAAAAGGGAAGTGTTGTACTTGCAGCGTCCCCTCCGATGAAAAAGCGCTTTAATATTCGCACAGGTTCACGATTATACGAAATCCCGCCACATCCGGATATTCGTCTTTTTGAGCCGCGGATGTCATTATTTATACGCATATCAATGGAAATTACACGTCTGTTCAACGAGTTCGTTCCAAAAGAGGCCATTCATGTATATAGCGTCGACGAAAGTTTTATCGATTTAACCGGAACCGAAAAATTATGGGGGCCGCCTGAAGAAACGGCAAAATACATTCAGCAGCTCGTTTACAACCAATTTGAAATTCCATGTGCAGTCGGTTTTGGCCCAAATATGCTGATGGCAAAACTGGCGCTCGACATCGAAGCAAAAAAGACGGGATTTGCGAAATGGACATATAATGATGTACCGGAAAAACTGTGGCCGATCATGCCGCTGTCCACGATGTGGGGAATCGGCAGCCGTACGGAAAGAACGCTGAATCATATGGGCATTTATTCTGTCTACGATTTGGCGCATGCCGATTTAGCGTTACTTGAAAAGCGCTTCGGAATTCTCGGCAATCAGCTGTATTACCATGCATGGGGAATCGATCATTCGACAGTCGGTGCGCCGATTATGCAAGGGCAAATCAGCTTCGGTAAAGGGCAGATGCTGATGCGCGATTATCGCAGTAGAAAGGAAATTTTAGTCGTATTGCTGGAAATGTGTGAAGACGTGGCAAGGCGGGCGCGGGAAGCGAAGAAAATCGGTCGGACGATTTCATTAGGGCTTAGCTACAGTAAAGATGCCTTCGGGGGCGGATTTCATCGTTCACGTACAATCGATGAGCCGACAAACGATACACTGAAAATTTTCGAAGTGTGTAAGCAGCTGCTCGATGAATTTTATGCCGAACGGCCGGCACGCAAAATTACGATTACATTAAGCAATATTGAAAGTGAATATTCGATGCAGCTCAGCCTGTTCGATGAGATGCGTTGGCGTAACCGCAAGCTCGGAGAAACGATGGACCGTTTACGTACAAAATACGGTACAACAGCGATATTGCGTGCGGTTTCCTATACGGAAGCAGGTACTGCACTGACACGGGCTGAATTAGTAGGCGGGCATAAACAATAGGGAGTGAAGGCGATGAACAGAGATAGAGGAACAATTAAATGGAGCGCAATGATGTTGCCGGAGCATGTCCAACTATTGCGTGAATGGCAGGAAGAGGACGCAATTGTTACCCAACCCCAACTTGACGAAGCCCAGTTAGAACAAATTAACATCAATCTGCAGCGAGCCTACACAGAGCATTGCCCGATCCAACTAAAAGTATGGGAGCAAACTGGCCTCTATACAGTTTCCGGGGCAATCCAAAAAATCAATATCCACGAACAATATGTCAAACTGGCAAACAGCGAAAGAATTCAGTTCCACCATATTTATGAAGCACTCTTGGATGAGTAGACTTTCCAGTTGTCCAATAAAAATATTGAAATGGGGGAGGCAACTCCAGCGGAAAGCGTCCGACCCGGAATGGAAATTGACCCAATGTTAGAAAGAGAAATTAAATTTCACTTGATTTTACAACCAGAGCCACTCGTATAAAAGTAATCTTTCTATTCGAATATTTCACACGTACAAATGTATTGCTGAAAAAGAATATTTTTAACATATTGTTTTTTAGAAAAGAACACCATATAATAAATTTCATGAAAATGTTTGAACATCAATATTTTTGGATGGTTATATGTATTTTCCACAAGGACATTTGTTTTAATAGATGAGAAATAATAGACGGTATATTCAGCGGTAACAGGCTGAAAACATGTCTTTTAAAGGATAGGGAGGCTTCAGATTGAAGAAAATTATGGTGACCGGTGCTTTAGGTCAAATTGGTTCGGAATTAGTAGAGAAATTACGCCATACGTATGGCACAGATAATGTATTGGCAACAGATATTCGAAAAATTGATCAGCATGAAGGTCCATTTGAAGTATTGGATGTAACAGATGGGAAACGCATGCACACACTTGCCCATGATTTTGGTGCAGACACGATGATACACATGGCTGCATTACTCTCGGCAACAGCAGAAAAAAATCCGGTATTCGCCTGGAATTTAAATATGGGCGGTTTAATGAATGCACTTGAAGTGGCACGTGAACTAGATATGCAGTTTTTCACGCCAAGTTCAATCGGCGCATTCGGTCCTTCTACGCCAAAGGACAATACACCACAAGATACATTACAGCGTCCAACAACGATGTACGGTGTCAATAAAGTAGCTGGCGAATTATTATGCGACTACTACTACACACGCTTTGGACTGGATACACGCGGTGTCCGTTTCCCGGGGCTGATTTCTTATGTAACGCCACCTGGTGGAGGAACGACGGACTATGCCGTAGATATTTATTATAAAGCTATTGCGGAAGGACGCTACACATCGTATATTGCAGAAGGTACGTATATGGATATGATGTATATGCCGGATGCACTGCAGGCCATTGTTGATTTAATGGAAGCAGATCCGGCAAAGCTTGTGCACCGCAATGCATTTAATATTTCGGCGATGAGCTTTGAGCCGTCACAAATCGCAGCCGAAATTAAAAAGCATATTCCAAGCTTCACAATGGATTATGATGTGGACCCGATCCGTCAGGCAATTGCCGACAGCTGGCCAAATGCAATCAACTCATCGGCAGCGATTGAAGAATGGGGCTTCAAAGCTAACTACGATCTGGAAAAAATGACGGTCGATATGCTGGAAAAACTAAAAGTACGATTAGCACAAAACGCGATTTAACTTATAGAAGCGAGTGAAACTGTTGAAAAGCAGTTCACTCGCTTTTTTATATAGGTGCCTGTGGAAAGCCTCGAGGTGGGAGACCCTAAAAGCAAAATTTTGTAATATTCGTTTCTCTAGTAAAATGAAATCGCTGCATTATTGACAAAATATTTTCATTTTTCAGTATATTATATTAGAATGGTATTGTGGGAGAAATTAGGAGGTGTTTTATTGGTAATGGGGATTGCCGGTAAAGATAATGCCTCATAAAAGGGGGAAATATATAATGATGATGCAAACACCACTCGTTTTAACAGATATGGTCAAGCGTGCAGAGACGTATTATGCACACAAAGAAATTATTTCACGTACAAGTGAAAAGAAGGTTCATCGCCTTACATACGGGCAATGGGTAAAGCGCACAAGAAAGTTAGCGCACGCATTAACAAAGCTGGGCATGGAGCGCGGTGACAAAATTGCGTCATTTGCCTGGAATCAGCACCGCCATTTAGAAGCCTATTTTGCGGTTCCATGTACAGGCGCAATTTTGCATATGGTCAATATCCGCCTGTCACCGGAACATATTGCGTACATTATTAATCATGCAGAAGATAAAATAATTTTAATAGATGAAGATTTAGTACCGCTCATTGAAGAAGTGCAGTCGGAACTGAAAACAATTGAACATTATATTATTATGGCGGATGGGGAACTGCCGGAAACAACATTACCGAACGTACTGTCATACGAGGCATTGCTGGAAGGAGCAGATGAAAACTTTGAGTTCCCGGAAGATTTGGATGAAAATGCGCCGGCAAGCATGTGCTATACAAGCGCAACAACGGGAAATCCAAAAGGGGTCGTGTATACACATCGTTCGCTTGTGCTGCACTCCATGTCAATTTCAATGGTGGATACGATGGCAATCTCGGAACGTGACACAATTTTACCGATTGTTCCGATGTTCCATGTTAACGCTTGGGGGATGCCGTTTGCAGCAGTGAATGTAGGGGCTACGCAAGTATTGATCGGTCCTCAGTTTACACCGGCATTAATATTGGATTTCATTGAGCAATACAATGTAACGAAAACGGCAGGCGTCCCGACAATCTGGCTCGGTGCATTGCAGGAGCAAGAAAAAAGAGCACGTAATTTATCGACATTACAGGAGATTTTCTGTGGAGGATCGGCTTCACCAAAAGGCCTTATTAAAAAGTACGAAGAAATGGGCATCAACTATATTGTGGTATACGGCATGACGGAAACTTCACCGATTGTTTCGATGTCACGTGATATGTCACATATGGATGACTGGTCATTGGATGAAAAAATTGAAACACGCGCGATGCAAGGTTTAACGGTTCCGGGGATTGAATCAAGCATCGTCAATGAAAATGGTGAAGTACCTTGGGATGGTGAAACAATGGGCGAGCTGCGTCTGCGTGGTCCATGGATTGCGGCAGAATATTATGAGGATGAGCGTACAGCGGAAGCATTTTCTGATGGGTGGCTATATACAGGAGATATCGCGGTTCGTTCAAAAGAGGGATTCATTAAAATAACAGACCGAACAAAGGACCTGATCAAATCCGGTGGTGAGTGGATCTCGTCCGTTGATTTGGAGAATGCACTTATGTCGCATGAAGCGGTATTTGAAGCGGCAGTCATTGCCATTCCCCACGCGAAATGGCAAGAGCGTCCGCTGGCATGTGTTGTTCTGAAAGAGGGAGCAAATGCAACTAAAGAAGAGCTGACGGCATTTTTGGAAGGACAATTTGCGAAGTGGTGGCTGCCGGACGATATCGTTTTCTTAAAGGAAATTCCGAAAACATCTGTCGGGAAATTCTTAAAGGCAAAGTTACGTGAAAATGTGAATGAAATTTATCCACAGCTTCAACTATAGTGTGGAATGAAATAAAAAACGGGGACGCATCGGATTACCGAGCGTTCCCGTTTTTCGTCGTCCCGCCTACGAAAAAGCGTTTCATAAGGGAGAGTCCTAAGTTGAAAAGGAAAATAATGAGTGCAACACGAAAGAATGCGACAAAGTATTGCCAAGTCGTTGTACTGTCTATGAACAGCTTTGGCATGCTATCTACTAATACATACGTAAAATAACCGGCAATCGCGATAAAAAACAAACCACCAAAAAAGTCCTTTACATTCATCTTGAACCCCCACTAAATAGATTTAATCAAAGGATACCATATAAAGGGAATATAATATATATAGAAGAAAGTGGGATGTAAAGGTACTGAAAGGAAGAGATGGGGTCCTCCAATTCTTCAAGTCGTTGCATCCTCTTAATAAGTAGTGATTAAATCGCGGCCGATTTCTTCGTCGCCTGTACAAGCGCTTCGATTGTTGCCCAGTCTTGCTCGACGAGTGCCGTAACAATTTTACTGCCGACAATTACTCCATCTGCGATATCGCCAAAGCTTTTTACATGTTCAGTCGTTGAAATACCGAAACCTGCTAACACGGGAATATTGCTCGCTGCTTTCAAGTTTGCAAAATGCCCGGCAAGTTCCGCGGCAAAGCTTGCACGTTCACCGGTAATGCCATTTACCGTTACAGCATAAACAAAGCCTTCACTTGCAGCGGCTAATTTCTTAATACGTTCAGGGGGGCTCATCAATGATACGAGCTGGACAAGCGCAATGCCATTTACCTTTAAAGCGTCATGCAATAAAGCACTTTCTTCGTAAGGCATATCCGGTACAATCAGTCCTTGAACACCACTGCGTTTTGCATCCTCTGCAAATGCTTCAATCCCATAAGCTAAAATCGGGTTTAAGTAAGTCATGACAACGAGCGGAATATGGATTTCCTGTGCAAAGCTTTGCAGTTCATCCAGTACTTTTTTCAATGTCACACCTTGTGCAAGTGCACGTTCACCAGCTTGTTCAATCGTTGGTCCATCTGCTACAGGATCGGTAAATGGAATGCCGACCTCAATTGCGGAAACTCCGATTTGCTGAAGCTTTAGTATAGTAGGTTTTAATGTTTCAAGCCCGCCATCGCCTGCCATAATATAAGGAACAAATGCTTTATCTCCTGCTGCTAATACGTTTTCAAGCTGTTTTTGCAATGTCATTTCGCGCCACCTCCAAGTTTATCCATTAATGTGTGAACATCTTTGTCTCCACGACCTGATAAGCAAACGACAACAATTTCATCAGCAGGTCGGTCCTTGGCAAATTGGCTCGCATAGTAAACGGCATGCGCGCTTTCCAATGCCGGTAAAATTCCTTCCGTTTCACATAATAGCTTTACACCTTCAAGTGCCTGTTCATCGGTAACAGAAGGGTAGGCAGCACGACCTGTTTCATGTAAATGACAGTGCTCAGGTCCAACTCCCGGATAATCAAGTCCTGCTGAAATTGAATGGGCTTCTTGAACAAAACCGTTGTCATCCTGTAGTAAATACATGAACGCACCATGTAGGACACCTGTTTTCCCTACGTGAATTGCTGCCGCATGCTTGTCGGTATTGACACCTGAACCTGCAGCTTCCACTCCATATAATGCTACATCCTGATCTTCTACAAACGGATAGAACATTCCGATTGCATTACTGCCGCCACCGATACAAGCAATAACTGTATCCGGAAGACGTCCTTCCTGCTGTAAAATTTGGGCACGTGTTTCATCCCCGATGACACGCTGGAAATCACGGACAATTGTAGGGAAGGGGTGGGGTCCAAGTGCCGACCCTAAAATGTAATGCGTATCTTCTATATGAGTGACCCAGTGACGCAACGCTTCATTAACCGCATCTTTCAATGTAGCAGAGCCTTTTTCTACCGCAACAACTTTTGTCCCGAGCAACTCCATACGGAAAACGTTCAGTTGCTGACGGCGTACATCTTCTGCCCCCATATAAACGATACATTCCATATCAAGCAATGCACACGCAGTTGCCGTTGCAACACCGTGCTGACCTGCACCAGTTTCAGCAACAATTTTTTTCTTCCCCATACGCTTTGCTAAAAGTGCCTGGCCGATCGCATTATTTATTTTATGTGCGCCAGTATGATTTAAATCTTCACGCTTTAAATAGATTTTCGCACCGCCGACTTTATTCGTTAAACGCTCCGCAAAATATAGGGGAGTTTCACGTCCGACATATTGCTTTAAATAATAGTCAAGTTCTTCCTGGAAAGAGGGGTCTTTTTTTGCTTCCTCATATGCAAGCTCCAATTCCTCAAGTGAAGTCATCAATGTCTCGGGCACAAATTGACCACCGAATCGCCCGAATCGTCCTTTTACTGTCGTCATAAAATCAACTCTCCTTTTGCTGTTTCAATAAAATTCGTAATCGCTGCTAAATTTTTTCGACCATCTACTTCTACACCACTTGAAACATCTACTGCAAATGGCTCGACAAGCATAATCGCCAGTCCAACATTTTCTTCATTTAATCCACCTGCCAAAATAACCTTTTCAAGCGGGATTTTTACTTTATCAAGCAGCATCCAGTCAAAGGATTTTCCGCTTCCTCCACGAAAGTCAGTTCCAGGCGCATCGAACAAATAGTAGTCCACATCATACGTCGCTGCTCGTGTCACATCCTCTTCACTTCGAATCGAGAACGCTTTAATTGCCGGCAGCCCGATTTCTTGAATCTGTTCGGGTGTTTCATCACCGTGATACTGGATATAATCGAGTCCGACTTCTTTTACAATTTGACGAATAGTGGCTGGCTCTTCATTGACAAAAACCCCGACTTTTTTGACCGTACTCGGAATTGCCTTTGCCAGTTCCGCTGCTTCCTCTACCGTAATGCGTCGTTTACTGGGCGCAAACATAAATCCGATAAAATCAGCACCTGCTTTGACCGCTGTTTCTACATGTTCAATTTCTTTTAATCCGCAAATTTTTACTTTTGTCATCGATTTTCGCCAACCTTTGCTGTTATGTCGATTTGTAGTGCTTTTAGTGAATTTTTGACATCTCCGCTGCGCATTAAGGCTTCGCCGACTAATATTCCTTTTGCGCCAGCATTCGCCACAAACTTTGCATCTTCCGGACCTAAAATTCCGCTTTCACTAATAAATGCTATCGGTGATGGAGGAAGAAGCTGCGCAATTTCAAGTGTTGCTGATAGTGAAACATCGAATGTTTTCAAATTCCGGTTATTCACTCCGATAATGTTTGCCCCAATGGCAAGGGCACGCTTTAATTCATCGGCATCATGTACTTCAACGAGCACTTCCAGCTGTTGTTCTGTCGCATAGGCGTAAAGGGATTTCAGCTGGTCGTCTGTTAATGCTGCAACAATCAACAGGACAACCGATGCGCCGGCAGCCTTCGCGTAGTCGATCTGTACTTCATGAATGATGAAGTCTTTACATAAAACCGGTATGTTTACGGCATTGGCAACGGCATTTAAATCCGCATAGCTTCCTTTAAAAAATGCGCGTTCTGTCAATACGGATATACAGGCAGCACCTGCTTCTTCATATTGTAAAGCTTGCTCAACAGGGTCGACTTCTGTCGCAATATCGCCTTTAGAAGGGGAGGCACGCTTCATTTCCGAAATGACTTGCAATGAATTTGCTGATATTAATGTTTCGTATAAAGAAGGGCGGACCTTATCAATTGTTAAAAACACAGGCTTTGTCGAAAGCAATTGTGGCAGCTCAGTCTTTTTTTGGTCAATAATACGGTCTAAAATCGTCATTTTACGGGTTCCTCCTGCATCTGTTTTTGGCTATAAGCAATGATATTCTCTAACTTTTCATAAGCGCGTCCGGATAAAATGCTGTCCTTCGCCATATCGATACCTTCTTTCATTGTCTCGGCAAGCCCATATGCAAAGAAGCCAATGCCGGCGTTTAAAAGAACCGTATCAAAATACACGCTTTGTTTTCCTTTTAGTAAGTCACGCATAATATCCGCATTTTCTGCAGGAGTGCCGCCGCGAATTGCAGAAAGTGGCTGTGAGGCTAAGCCAACATCTTCAGCGCGCAGTTTAAATGGAATCATGTCCCCGCGGTCTAACAGTACAAAAGTGTTTTCACCATCCAGTGATGCTTCATCCATTCCTTGTGCACCAGATACGACGATTGCACGCTCACGTCCTAACAGATGGAGCACTTCTGCATAATCGGTCGTAAAGTTTGGTCGGTTAATGCCGACAAACTGTGTTTTTAGCGGAACAGGGTTTGTTAGGGGACCGACTAAATTGAAAATCGTCGGCTTGCCGATTGCCTGTCGTACTTCACCAATCCGTTTTAACTTCGGATGCATATTCGGAGCATGTAAGAAGGCGATACCGTGCTGTTTAAGCAATTCGGATGTTTGCTCGATATTCGGCAACAGCGTAATGCCAAGTGCCTCCAACACATCCGAACTTCCTGAAGCACTCGATACTTTCCGGTTGCCGTGCTTAGCTACTAAAATGCCGCCGCCTGCCAATACAAAAGCGGATGTCGTACTAATATTGAAGCTTTGAAGTCCGTCGCCGCCCGTGCCGCAGTTATCGATATAAATGCCTTCCGGTACGTCGACAGCAACTGCATGTGATTTCATAACAGAAGCTAAGCCTGCCACTTCATGTGCCGTTTCTCCTTTTGCACTCATCGCCGTTAAAAATGAGGCAATCTGTTCTTTCGGTGTTTGCTCATTAAAAATAAGCTGTGCCGCCTGCTGCATTTCCTCAAAAATTAAGTGCTCTTTTCGCTCAATCTGTTCAATGTATGGAAGTAAAGACATGTTCATCATCCTTTCAGTAAAGAGTGGAATGGCGCTTCTTCATCTGTCTCCGAGTGAAGCTGTGCGACATTTCCTTGAATTATTATTGTCTGTTCAGGTGTTGTGAAATCGACCTGACCATTAAAGCCGATATAGCCGATCAAGCCTTGTGCTGGTAATAGCCCTTTCACGACATCAATGGCATGAAGGGTAGGGCTTAACGTACTTGTTGTAACATTTGCAAGCTGCTGCACCGAATTTTCTGTACTATAGCGTTCGATTGACGGTGCATCATTTGTAACGGAAATATTCCCGTTCCTTACTTGCATGTAGTTTGATTTTGATGTACCGATTACTGTGCAATCATCAAATTCGACATAGTACATATATGGTGCAGCGTGCTCAATGCGCATTTTTCGATAAAGGGAAAGGGCCTCTCCGGAAAATTGTGCGCGATAACGTCCATTCCCCTCTTTTTCGACATGTTGTAATATATAGGAAGATTGTTCAGGTGTTGGTGTTGCAAACAGCTGTTCAATCAATTGATCAATGTTCGGTTCTACTTGCTCTGCTTCAATATTTGTATGGAAAACAGCGATTTCATCTGTTAAATGATCAAAAATAATGAGTGTATCGTAAACATGAAACTGCAGTTCAGGCAATGGCTTTTGCAATGCATGAATATAGCCAATTCCGCCACCTGTAAACGGATATTCCGTATGTGATGAGACACGAGGCATCACTTGCTTTAATAGTTGAACCAGCTCGCCTTCATATGTGTAGGCTTTATTGGAATGATGTGCATGATCTAAAAGTTGATCACCTGTCCCGATATACGTTTTACGAGGGTTGACCCCGATGAACGAATAGCGTCCATTCCCGTCATACTTAGAGGAACTTTCCAATAAAAACTTCCGTTCACCTTGCAGTCGCTGGAAAATAGAAATTGGTGTTAGTAAATCCCCATTTACTTTTTTCATTGATGTACGAAAATGTTGCTGAACTACCATATGAACAACTCCTTTTTTGAAATAAATTACGCCTTTACGATTCAGATTATTTAGCAATCTTGTAATTAATTTAAAGCTTTGCTGAACAAAAAAATCGCCCTCAGCAAAAGAATTAACTTTTGCTGAGGACGATCTGCACCGCGTTGCCACCTCGTTTGAAGCAAACCAAAAAAACCTTGCTTCCACTTAAACCTGATAACGGCAGGGTACCGTCCGCCGACTAACGCCAGCAGCTTTCATAAGGCCCATTCACATTTACCTTTTGGCGTATTTTCACCAGCCATACGCTCTCTTTACAAAACGGTAAATGCTACTCTTCTTATTCAACAATTTACTCAACTAAGCTCAACTAAACGAAAACGGTGGTCACGCTCCCGCAACCTGCTACCGTAAATAATAATTTGAATATGCTTTATTCTAACACTGAAAAACGAAATGTCAAACAATTCTAAAATATTTTCGCTGAATAAAAAACCAGCTGACGTTTTAAAACCAGCCGGTGAAAAAATCGATATTAAATTAATTTTTTGAAATTCAATCGTTTATTTAAAGTGTACATAATCGGTGCTCCAACCGCCAATACAACAAATTCGCCAAATGCTACAAACAGCCAAGTTTCCCAGAACGGGAAGCCAAGCACGATATTCAGCTGTGCTGCAATGATAAACATTGTAAACGTAAATAGTGTTGTATTAATAATCAGACGAGCCCAAATATTTTTCACAAACTTACAAATGAATATGAAAATTCCGAGTGTAATAATCGTATGTCCGACACCAAATACTAAATCAATTGGACCGATCGAAGACATCAGGAAATTGGAAATAAATACACCTAAAACAACACCTAACATATAGCGCGGGTTAAATGCGACTAAATGGTTAAAAATTTCGGCAATACGGAACTGTACTTGCCCAAAGCTAATTGGCGCAACAAGCATTGTGACAGCAATATATAATGCTGCAATAATGGCACTCGCTGCAATAAACTTTACCTTCATATGAAATTCCTCCTAGTTTTTTAACGTGGGATGGTTACGAACCACGCAAAGCAACTGCAATCATAGCAATATTGAAAATAAAAGTAAAGATTTATAGGACTTTTTTTTCAATAAATACTCAAAAAAATTCTAAAGAGTAAAAACTTCAACAAACCGCGTTGCTTAGCGGTTTGAAGTGTATCAACTAAATTCCGAAATGAGGCACATTACCTAGAATAAATTCAGAAGATTCTAAATGTTATTGACTATCTAAATACGACGCGGTAATATTATTTCAACACACTTCATCCAAATGAAGTTCGGTGCTTTAAATCGATAAAGTGAACTAGGGGGAAATAAGATGAGAAAAAATTTAATGAAGCTGTCCTTTTTATTATTCGGGCTTCTTTTATTATTAGCTGCTTGTGGCGGGGAAGAGAGCGAGACATCTTCGAACGAGACGTCAAATGGCGAGGCTGTAGATACAGCTAAAGCAGATAGCGATAAAACATTTAAAATCGGAACAACACAAATTGTTGAACATCCATCATTAGATGCAGCAAAAGAAGGATTTAAAAAAGCAATTGAAGATGCAGGTATTAAAGCAGAATACGTAGACAAATCTGCGAACAACGATAACAGTGCAAACATGACAATCGCCCAGCAGTTAGTCGGGGATAATGTAGATTTGATTTTCGCAAACTCAACACCTTCAGCACAGGCGGCAAAAAGCGCGACTTCTGATATCCCGGTTATCTTTACATCGGTAACGGATGCAGTAGGTGCGGAATTGATCGAGTCAATGGCAACACCTGGTGCCAACGTAACAGGTACGATTGATTTACATCCGGAAACAATGCCGAAAACAGTTGCCTTCCTAAAAGAATTAGGGGCAAAAAATGTAGGGATGGTATATAACGCTGGTGAGCAAAACTCAGTTGCACAAATTGCGGCAGTAAAAGAAATTGCAGCAAAAGAAGGCGTAACAATTGTGGAAGCAGCGGTATCTGCTTCATCTGAAGTACGTCAGGCAGCAGAATCACTAGTAGGAAAAGTAGATGCATTTTATATTATTACAGATAATACGGTCGTATCGGCACTTGAATCTGTAATCGAAGTAGCAGATGCAAACAAATTACCGCTTGTTGTCGGTGAGCTTGATTCAGTGGAGCGCGGCGGTTTAGCAGCTTACGGTTTCGAATACTACGATATCGGCTATGAAGCAGGGCAAATGGCAGCACAAATTTTATTGGAAGGTAAAACACCTTCAGAAGTTCCGGCTGCGTACCCGGCTAACTTAAAACTAGTAATCAATAAAGCTACTGCAGAAAACTTAGGCCTGGAAATTAAGCCTGAATGGGAAGCAGAAGTACAATAATTCATTATTTTTTATAAAAAAGCAGGTCAGCCTAAACAGGTAAATGTTTAGGCTGACTTGCTTAAAACTTTTGAAAAAGTCAGGAGATGATTCGAGATGTTTACAGCTATGTTTGGGTCAGTGGAGCAAGGGATCATCTATGCAATTATGGCACTTGGGGTTTATTTAACATTCCGTGTGCTGGATTTTCCGGATTTAACGGTTGATGGAAGCTTTGTAACGGGGGCAGGTACGGCAGCGATGATGATCGTGCTTGGCTATAACCCGGTCTTTGCCACATTGGTCGCAACAGTTGCTGGATTTATTGCTGGATGTATGACAGGAATTTTACACACTAAAGGGAAAATTAATCCTCTTCTTGCAGGGATTTTAATGATGATCGCCCTCTATTCGATTAATCTTCGAATTATGGGATTAAGCTCAGATACCGGTGTAACACGACCAAATATTCCACTATTAAATTCAGAAACAGTTTTTTCGACGTTCGGTTCATTCTGGTCGAATTTAGGTATTGATTCAGCAATTACAAATGTACTGAAATCAATGGGCTTAGCTTCTGTTCCAACAACTTGGGGAATTTTAATTTTAATGGTTGTTGTTACAACGATTATTAAACTAGTAGTAGACTGGTTCTTAAAAACAGAAATCGGTCTCGCGATTCGTGCAACAGGTGACAATAAACGAATGATTCGCAGCTTTTCGGCAAATACCGATTCACTGGTCATTTTAGGACTGGGAATTTCAAACGGTATGGTAGCATTATCGGGTGCATTAATTGCCCAATATACAAAGTTTGCCGATGTCGGATTAGGTATTGGTATGATTGTTGTCGGTTTGGCATCTGTAATTATCGGTGAAGCAATTTTCGGAACAAAGTCGATTGTTCGTGTCACATTTGCAGTTATTGCCGGGGCAATAATTTACCGAATGATTTACGCATTGGCGTTACGTGTAAAATGGCTTGACTCGGGAGATATGAAACTAATTACGGCGGTTATCGTTATTTTAGCGCTAGTAATCCCGCAAATCGTAGGGAAATATAAAGAGAAAAAGAGAAAAGCAAAACGTTTGGAAGAACGTCTCGCATTACAACAGGCAAAAGTAGATATTGAGCAGGGAGGGAAGAGCCTTGCTTAAATTAGATGGCATTAATAAAGTATTTAACGAAGGAACACCCGATGAGAAAATTGCACTGGACAATATTAATTTGCATTTGGCACCTGGTGATTTCGTTACAATTATCGGCAGTAACGGAGCCGGAAAATCGACAATGATGAATATGATTTCAGGAGCGTTAACACCAGATTTCGGCTCTGTCGAAATTAACGGCAATGATTTAACCCGCTTGCCGGAATATAAGCGTGCTGTACATATCGGCCGCGTATTCCAAGATCCGATGGCAGGAACAGCACCAACGATGACTATTGAAGAAAACTTGGCGATTGCCTATTCACGTAACACAAAGCGTTCATTGCGTTTTGGTGTTGATAAAAAGCGTCGAGAGTTTTTCAAAACGTCATTGGAAAAGCTGCATTTGAATTTGGAAAACCGTTTATCGGCTAAAGTCGGGCTATTATCGGGTGGGGAACGCCAGGCATTAAGTTTATTAATGGCGACATTTACGAAGCCTTCAATTTTACTGCTTGATGAACATACAGCAGCTCTTGATCCGTCCCGTGCAGAGCTTATTACAAAGCTGACAAAAGAGCTTGTCGAGGAAAGCCGGCTGACAACACTGATGGTCACGCATAATATGCAGCAGGCGCTCGATTTGGGGAATCGCCTCATTATGATGGATAAAGGGCAAATTATTCTGGAAGTCGGTGAAGACCGTAAACAGGACTTGACGATTCCGGATTTAATGCACGAGTTCGAACAAATCCGCGGTGAAAAAATGAATTCAGACCGCGCGTTATTAGGGTAAATGAAAAGTTCCGGAAAGATAAAGCAAAAACTCGATTTTCTCTGAGAGAAAATCGAGTTTTTTATATTTCAATAAAAGTATTTATACTAGCAACGCAAACAGTGTACTGTCATTATTTACTTCTTTATACTCGAAACCGTTTGCACGCATACGTTCAATTAATCCTGTGTGGTCTTCTCGATGTGCAAGCTCTATGCCGACCAATGCCGGACCACTTTCTTTATTGTTTTTCTTCGTATACTCAAACGTCGTAATATCATCATTCGGACCAAGCACTTCCGTTAAAAATTGGCGTAATGCTCCTGAACGCTGAGGGAAACTTACGATGAAATAGTGCAGTAGCCCTTCATAGATGAGTGAGCGTTCTTTAATTTCCTGCATACGCCCGATATCGTTATTTCCTCCAGAGATAATGATGACAACCGATTTTCCGCGAATTTGCTCTGCGTAAAAGTCAAGTGCTGCAACCGACAATGCTCCAGCAGGCTCGGCAATAATAGCATGCTTATTATAAAGATCTAAAATAGTCGTACATACTTTACCTTCCGGAACGGCGATAATATCATCCAAATAGTGACGGCATACTTCATATGTATCATGCCCAACACATTTTACAGCAGCGCCATCAACGAATTTATCGATCGTGTCCAGTGAAACCGCTGCTCCGTTTTGGAAAGCAGATTTCATACTTGCCGCCCCTGCAGGCTCTACACCGATAACTTTACTCGAAGGGGACAAGTTTTTAATGTAGGAAGAGACGCCTGACATTAATCCGCCACCGCCGATACTGCCAAATACATAATCGATCGGTTCTTCGATGTCATTCATAATTTCGACCGCCACGGTTCCTTGGCCAGCCATTACATCCGCATCATCGAATGGATGGATGAAAATGCGGTTCTCCTGCTCACAATAGGCAAGTGCGCTTTCCGCAGAGTCGTCAAATGTATCTCCTGCCAGTACAATTTCTACAAAGCTTCTGCCAAACATCCGCACTTGATCGATCTTTTGTTTCGGAGTTGTTTTCGGCATAAAGATTGTCGCTTTAATTTCCAGCTTTGCGCACGCATACGCAACACCTTGTGCATGGTTGCCGGCACTTGCACAGACGACACCTGAAGTACGAGCCTCATTTTCGATTTTTTTAATTTTATAATAGGCACCACGTAATTTAAATGAGCGAACATGCTGCAAATCTTCACGCTTAAAGTAAATTTTTGCCCCATACTTTTCTGATAAATATTCGTTTAATTGCAGGGGTGTATGTACAACAACATCTTTTAAAAAATGATGTGCGATTAATACGTTTTCGACTGCAATCGTATTCGGTTGAGTAACTCCCATTTCCATGTAACCTCCGTCATCTGATTAAAGATTATATTATTCTATCATAAATTTATGTCGTAATGGCGTAAAAATTCTGTAAATTATGAAAATTCATCAATACGTCATAATGAAAGCGGTTTAATAGAGAAATCAGGCATCGATTCAGACAAGATTTCCTTAAAACTGAAACGCGCACTATATCTCTTTGAAGTGCATATCAACGAACGGAACAGGAAAAGCTTATGTATGAACCAAGTCTTAAGTCACCTCCCAATGTTTATTTGAAAAACAAAGGGGAAAAATAAATTATTGTGGCAGGAAAATTTTGCGCATAGGAAAAACTTATTGGCAACGTCCAAAATCATTTTAGGAGGAATAGCTATGACTAAAACAGCGATTATTACAGGTGGAGGCAGCGGGTTAGGACAAGCAACAGCTATCCGTATGGCACAGGAAGGTATTAATATTGCGGTAGTGGATGTCAGTGAAAAAGGCGGAAACGAAACAGTTGAACAAGTGAAAGCACATGGCGTAGACGCTATTTTCATTAAAGCGGATGTATCAAAAGCTGAAGAAGTAAAAAATTATGTTGATGAAACAGTTAAGCATTTTGGAGCGATTGATTACTTCTTTAACAATGCAGGAATTTCCGGCAGCGGTAAATTCTATTTAGATACGACGATTGAGGAAATTGAACAAATTGTCGGTATCAACTTGTTAGGGGCACTTTATGGTGTACGCTATGTGGCCGAAGTAATGCTGAAAAACGGTGGCGGTTCCATTGTAAATACGGCATCAAGTGCCGGTGTAATTGGACAGGATTCCGTTGTTACATATTCAGCAACGAAACACGGAATTGTCGGGTTAACAAGAAGTATGGTAGCGGAATACGCAAAAGACGGGCTACGTGTAAATGCGATCGCACCAGGCCCGACTGAAACACCAATGGTAAAAGCCTTTTATGAAGCAAATCCGCAAATGAAGGAAAATGCTACTGGTGGAATCCCTCAAAAACGCTTAGGTACACCAGAGGAAGTAGCAGAGCTTGTAACCTTCCTGCTAACTTCAAAAGCAGAGTATATTAACGGGGAAGTCATTCGAATCGATGGCGGCTTCACAAGCACGAAGTAAATAGTAAAAAGGGCTGCCCGGAACGTCAGTAGAGAATCTGACTTTCCGGCAGCCCTTTAATGTTTAATTAAAATAAAAGATGCGCAATTGCTGCGATAATTGGAATTGAAATGATTGTACGGATTAAGAAAATGATAAATAGATCCCAGATTTTTAATGGAAGCTTCGTACCTAAAATCAGTCCGCCGACTTCTGACATGTAGATTAACTGTGTAACCGATACTGTCGCGATGAAGAAACGTGTCATTTCTGATTCAATGCCAGCACCTAAAACTGAAGGTAACAGCATGTCCGCAAAACCGACAATCATCGTTTGTGCAGCTTCACCGGCTTCAGGAATTTGCAGAAGCGCCAAAATGGGTTCAAATGGCATTCCTAGTATACGGAAGAAACTTGTAAACTCTGCTAACACTAATGCAATTGTTGCGAACGCCATAATAATCGGTGTAACCGCAAACCACATTTCCAGTACATTAATAAAACCGTTTTTGATCATTTTACCTAAGTTACGGTTAGAATCGGCTTTCGATAAAGCATTGTGCAATCCAAAAGAAAATACATTATATCCATCTTGTACATCTTCACGGTTTGCAGGCACTTGAGAGCCATCAATTAAAGTATCCGCTTTTTGTTTTAACGGGTAAATACGAGGCATAATGAATGCTAAAATTAAACCACAAATAATGACAGAAGCATAGAACTCGATGAAGTAATCACCAATGCCGATTGTTTCAACTACAACTAAACAGAAAGTAATTGATACGACCGAAAAAGTTGTTGCGATTGTTGCAGCTTCACGACCTGTATAATTTTTTTCTTCATATTGCTTGCTTGTAAGCAATACGCCGATAGTACCATCACCAACCCAAGAAGCAAGACAGTCAATGGCAGAACGCCCTGGGATCTTGAATAGGGGACGCATAACTTTCACCATCATTGAACCGAAGAACTCGAGTAAACCGAAGTCTGTTAATAAAGGCAACAACAAACCGGCAAATAAAAACAGTACAAACATGAAAGTTACAAGACCGGATGCCGGATCAAGCAGCACGCCTGTTGTAACGTCACTTGTTAAACTCTCAGGTCCGATTTGGAACACATACATACTTGCAAAAATGACTGCAAGCACACGCATAATTGTCCAGAACCAGTTTACACGGAATAATGAATCAGCGAGTGTACGTTGCTCTTTTTTTTGCGGAATAAACTGCATTACGACAGATCCTGCCGCCGCAATAATAAATACGATGAATGCGAACCAGTGAATGAATGGCTCCACTTTACCTGCCAAAAAGTTCGCAAGGATCGCAATTGGTACTTTTATGCCGTCTTCTGTATTAATCGGTGTAATAAATAAAAACACACCAAGTGCAGAAAGGGCAATAAACAGAAACCAAGTATAAGAAGAAAATTTTGTTTTCATATATGATAACCTCTTTGATTGTTAGTTTGAATATTTATACACTATAAAACGTGTTTATTCATTTGTCTACTGTTTTACATAAAGATTAATATTTCTGAAAACTATACCGATTAAAAAATGAATATAATTAGGCGGGCGAAAGGTTTAAACGTAATAAACATCATATTTTTGAAGAAATAAGCTAAAATTGAACCGAATAAAAATACAAGAAATGAATACGAGAAAAAAGGACGCCTGCAAATTCCAAAATATGCAAACGTCCTTGAAATTATAAATATACATTAATCATTGAATGTTACAGTATAAAATCTTTCGTGGCTTAACCAGTTATCTAGTGAGACATCTCCGGTATCTACCCGTTTTTCTGCGTCTTGTATCATCCAGGCAGTTTGAGAAGCATGCGCTTTTAAAGCTTTTAACTTATCTGCTTTGACAGACGAGATTTCGATTGTAACATCCGGCTCACCGTTTTTCTCGACTGTGTCATTCGCAAATGCACAAGCTAAAATACGAGGGCGATACTGTTTATCGATACGACGTACCGCTTCGACAACAGCGCGCCCAGTTGCTTCATGATCGGGATGGACAGCAAAGCCAGGTAAAAATGTGAAGATTAGTGATGGATTCAGCTCGACAATCAAATCATTAACGAGCTTGACCATTTTCTCATCGTCTTCAAATTCAACTGTTTTGTCACGTAAACCCATCATACGCAAATCACCGATACCCATTGCCTCACACGCTTCCATCAACTCTTTTCTGCGTATTTCCGGCAATGACTCGCGCGTTGCAAATGGAGGATTTCCTAAGTTTCGTCCCATTTCGCCTAATGTTAAACAAGCATATGTAACAGGAACTCCCATGTTATGGAATAAGCGTAGTGTACCTGCGACTGAAAAGGCTTCATCATCCGGGTGCGGATAAACGACTAAAACGTGACGTTCTTCTTTTAATGTCATATAAGCGACCTCCTTAATAAGCAAATGGCGTTTCGCTGATTTCTAATGCAACCGCCAGCTTTCCAGTATTATCTAAACCAGCCATTAGTAATCGGCCCTGATCGTCCAGTTCAAAATGTGTAATTCCTTGTGCGTAAACCCAGCCATGCGGCATTTTAAGTCCGACACGGTGTGGGGCGTCTCCTACAACTTTTCCCAATTCATAGCGGATTTGTACATTGCGGATAAATGCGCCTGCATTGAAAAAGCCTTCATTGTAATGTGTTGCATAAGAGCCGTTTGTAGTTTCTAGATGAATAAAAACGTCTTTGTTCGCAAAAGAATTAATTAACTCCTGGAGCTCGTTAGTATTTACTTCCTTCATCACTCTTATTAACTCCTTTCGAATCTTTCTATTAATAGTATAGTCAAATATATTCGACTGTGAAACGAAAAAGTCACACAAGAATTGAGTTCTTGTGTGACGCCAAATCAATTACGCCTCAGCGTAATTGCGTCCGGATTCGGCTTTGCGCTGACGCAAAGACCTCATTACCGGATCTGTGACATCCGCCGGAGGCAAAACTTCTACGTGTAGAAGTTTTTATGCATGTAGATAGTTTGGAATTGTTGTAACAGTAATTTCAGGTGCACCGAAACGTGGTTTTGCCCCGTGCATTACTGGTCCAACATGTTCATTTAAAGCCCATCCGTGTTTAATCGCCGCTGAAACGAATTCTTTCGCTTCAATAACCGATTCCTCAACAGAAAGACCATTTGCTAAGTTTGCACAAATACTCGCTGCAAAAGTACAGCCTGCCCCATGATTATAAGTAGAAGAAACTTTTTCTGTTTCTAATAATTTAAATTCTACTCCATTATAGAACAAATCAACGGCTTTATCATGTACTAAGGCTTTTCCACCTTTAATTACAACATTTTTTGCGCCAAGCTCATGAATTTTCACAGCGGCAGCTTGCATTTGCTCGATTGTTTTCGGCGTTGTTGTGCCTGCCAGCTGTCCTGCTTCGAAAAGGTTAGGTGTGACAACTGTTGCATAGGGTAATAAATATTTAATCATTGCTGTCGTGTTGCCAGGGTTCAATACTTCATCTTCGCCTTTGCAGACCATTACAGGATCGATGACAATTTTATCTGTGCCGGAAGCTTGAATCGCTTTTGAGGCCATTTGAATAATTTCTTCAGTTGAAAGCATGCCTGTTTTAATGGCATCGACACCTGTTGAAAGGGCTGTATCGATTTGCTTTTGTAATAATTCTGTCGGTAGCGGTGTGACTGAGTGGCTCCAAGTTTTCGGATCCATTGTCACAACTACTGTCAATGCGACCATTCCGTATGTGCCATGTTCTTGAAAGGCTTTTAAATCGGCCTGCATACCTGCGCCTGCAGAAGTATCAGAACCTGCAATTGTTAAAGTTTTTTTAAGTGTCATATAGCATATCTCCTTAAAGTGAAAATTCGAATTATAATTAGGTTAAGTATAACGCCTAGCTGACTATATAAAAATAGTCAGAAAACGAAAAATCTATAATGCCAGATAAATCACTTGAACTTCTGCAGCAAATTCACTAGCGTATAAAATGAGGTGGAAATTATGATGGAACAGTTGACGAATAGTTGGAAAGATTTATTGGCTCGAGAAGCAGAGCAGCCGTACTATAGACTTCTTGAGACATTTTTAGAGAGACAATACAGGGAAGAGACAGTTTATCCAAAGAAGGAGAATATTTTCAATGCCCTCCAGTTAACGGATTACGAAAATGTAAAAGTAGTCATATTAGGACAAGATCCGTATCATGGTCCGAATCAGGCACATGGATTAAGTTTTTCAGTTGAAAAAGGGCAAAAATTGCCGCCGAGTCTAAAAAATATGATGAAGGAACTGCAGCAGGACATTGGCTGCGAAATCCCGGAACATGGGGACTTAACGTCGTGGGCAAAGCAGGGTGTATTATTATTGAACACCGTTTTAACTGTACAGGCAGGCAAAGCCAATTCCCATAAAGGCCAAGGTTGGGAACAGTTGACGAATACTATTATTGAACATCTCGCAAAACGTGAACAGCCAATTGTATTTTTATTATGGGGAAAACCGGCGCAAAGTAAACGGATTTTAATTGAACAGATTTCAGATAAACATATTATTTTGCAATCGCCTCATCCGAGTCCATTAAGCGCACACCGCGGCTTTTTCGGAAGCAAACCTTATTCAAAAACAAATAAAGCACTACTGTCTTTAGGACAGCAGCCTATTGACTGGTGCTTAGCGAAGAAATAGAGAAACAAGCTAAACTTTTGCCTGAAAGCATGGTAAAGTAATGATAGAAAGAGAGGGAACGGCAAATGAAAGTAGATTGCTTTAAATGCCAGCATTTTCGTGTGACATGGGATCAGTTTAATCCGCGCGGTTGCACAGCATATGGCTTTAAAACGAAGCAGCTGCCATCTCTCGTTGTAAAACAGTCTTCGGGAATGGACTGCTTAAAATTTGTACCGAAAAATAGAGAAGGAGGGCAAATGCGATGATTACGTATGAATCGATTGTTAAGCAAATTGAAAAATTGACAACAGAAGCAGCACATGCGGCAACGGAACAACAAGCCCGTGAAAAACTTGCGGCAATTCGTGCGCTATGTGATGTCGTTTTAGACGAAAAAATCATTTCGCCAAAACCTGCTTCCATAAATAGCATGAGTACAACGATCTCGTCACCCGTATACACGCAACCGGTCGCAATTCCTGCACAAAAGCTTGAAGAAGACGATGCAAACGGCGACTCATTGTTTGACTTTTAACAGAGAGATACGCCTGTTCGGAATGAAATCCCCCTATTTATAGGGATGAAACTTGTATTAGAAAAAGAAAGAGGTAAAAGAAATGAAAGGTTCAATTATATCTGGCGCAATTCACGGTTTTTTAGCAGTTGCATTAGGCGCATTTGCAGCACATGCACTCGAAGATTTACTGGATGATTACAGCGCCGGTATTTGGGATACAGCGATCCAGTATCAAATGTTTCATGCAACAGCACTTATTTTGGTCGGTATTTTAATGTCAAAAGCTATTTTCGGTGAAGTGAAGCAGTTGAAAATTGCGATGTTCTGCTTTAATGCAGGTATTATAATCTTCGCGGGAAGCTTGATGGTATTAGCTTTAACAGGAATCGGTGTACTAGGCGCCATTACTCCTATCGGTGGGGTATTCTTTTTAGTGGGCTGGATAATGGTTATAACAACAGTAGTAAAAAAGACTCAATAAAATTTATAGCATATACTTCTTAAAAAGGAAGTATATGCTTTTTTTATTATTTTATTAGGAAAATTAAATCTTTTATCTAAATTATTTGAATTTATTGTATAGTTATAAAGTAAGAGAGTAAAGGGGTAAGGAAAATGGACCAATTATTATTAAAGTTAGAAGATAATTTTGAAGAGATGGTAATTATTCGACGCTATTTACATGAGCATCCGGAACTATCCCATCACGAAGTACATACACCTGCATACATTGCCAAGTTCCACCGTGAATTAGGCTTGGAAGTTCGAGAATATGTTGGAGGGCGTGGAGTTGTAGCCACATTAAAAGGGGCAAAATCTGGAAAGACGGTAGCATTACGTGCCGATTTTGATGCATTGGCAATTCAGGAACTAAATGATTTTCCTTATAAATCAAAAAATGATGGAGTGATGCATGCATGCGGTCATGATGGTCATACGGCAACATTACTCATTTTGGCGAAAGCATTGACAGAAATGCGGGAACATCTATCCGGCAATATCGTGTTTATCCATCAGCATGCAGAAGAGCTTGCTCCAGGAGGGGCAAAGGCAATGATCGAAGATGGCTGTTTAGACGGTGTGGACGTAATTTTCGGAACACATTTATGGGCACCGACTCCTTTAGGAGAAGTGCTTGTACGAGAAGGAGCCATTATGGCAGCGGCAGATCGATTTGAAATTGTGATTCAAGGAAAGGGCGGACACGGTGCAGAGCCACAGCATTCGGTTGACGCAATCGTTGTTGGTGCACACTTTGTCACTCAGTTGCAGACAATTATTTCGCGCCGTATTGCACCGCTTGAATCAGGTGTAGTGACGGTCGGACAATTTGAAGCGGTCAATCCGTTTAATGTCATAGCCGATACAGTGAAAATTCAAGGAACTGTACGTGCATTTGATGAACATGTTCGAAAACAGATGAAAGAGGAAATCGAATTATTATTGAAAGCGACATGTTTAGGAATGCATGCTGACTATCGTTTTGAATACTTCGATGGGTATCCGCCCGTAGTCAATCATGTATCGGAAACACAATTTGTTGCACAAATTGCAAAGGAAACACCAGGTGTTGAAAAGGTCACAGTCTGTCCTCCATTTATGATTGGGGAAGATTACGGCTACTATATGCAGCATGTTCCAGGAACTTTCTTCTTTACAGGAGCAAAGGATCCGGAATGGGAAACAGTTTATCCGCATCATCATGCCCGGTTTGATTTTGATGAACGGGCAATGCTTATCGCTGCAAAAGTTTTAGGACAGGCAACAATGGAATTTCTTTTAAATGAACAACGAGAAGAGGAATCAACATGAGTGTAGGGAAAAGGTTAAATGCTGCACTAATTATAATGATCATATTAATTATGATTACAGTAGTACTTAACTATATGAGTTTGAAAAATATACAGGGAAATATGGAAGAAGCACTCGACTACAGGGTAGAGCAGATTCGTTCCGTAGACAAAATCCGTTTTAATGTCGCGATGCAAGGAATGTATGTGCGGGCACTTGTTTTTGATGGAAAAGAAGAATCTGCCGAAAGCTTTAAGCAGTACAACGAATTACTGGATCAGGAGATTGAATATTTAAGTACGCTAGTATCAAGTGATACGATGACAGAACAGATGGAACAAATCATTAAGTACCGAGATGACTTTAATTACGGTTACCTTGATATGATGGATGCTTTCGAACGGGGCGATCAAATACTCGCAAACGGTTTTATAAATACAAAACTGCGCGCAGCAAATGACGGAATGTTCGATGCAACAGCTCAAATGGTTGAGCATCAGGAAAAAGAACTTGATGCAATTAAAACGAAAGCCGGTGATGCGATTGGCTTCTCCGTTTTAGTTGCAGGAATTGCTTTAGCAATCAGTGTTCTTATTGGCGTACTTGTTATGATTTATATTCGTAAAACAATCATTTCTCCATTAAATGGTATTGTAAATGAAGCGAATCTTATTGCAGCAGGGGATTTATCGCAGCAAGATATTCTAGTGAAAACAAAGGACGAAATTGGCCAGTTAGGCAACGCGTTCAATTCGATGAAAAATAATTTATCGAATCTGATTAAAAATATTCAGGTTAATTCAGAGCAAGTAAATGCGGCAGCACAGGAGCTTTCGGCAAGTACCGAAGAAATATCGGCGACGACGGAAGATGTAACGGTGCGTGTAAATGATACAGCTGAAAGAGCTCAAATTTCTGCACATGCATCAAATGAAAGTGCACGTGCTATGGAAGAAACAGCAGCAGGTGTACAACGAATTGCGGAATCAACGCAAAAATTGCTTGGGAATTCGGTTGATGCGACACAGACAGCTAAAGACGGTGGGCAAATTATTTATGATGCCCAACAACAAATGAGCATTATTAGTTCATCCACAAACTCTGTAAATGCTCTAGTGCAAAAACTGGCACAACAAACAGAAGAAATTAATAACATTTCCCAACTAATCACATCGATTACGGATCAGACGAATTTATTGGCATTAAATGCAGCGATTGAAGCCGCACGTGCCGGAGAACATGGAAAAGGGTTCGCTGTTGTAGCCGATGAAGTGCGGAAGCTGGCAGAGCAATCCAAATCATCCGCCAACTCAATTGTTAACTTAACACTTGAAATTAAAGCGGATACAGAAAATGTTGAACGCGCCGTATCGGATTCGTTAGTTTCTGTGGAAGATGGTGTGAAGATTATTGCAAATGCAGGGGAATCATTTACAACGATTGTAGATGCAGTGACACAAATGTCGATGCAAATCCAGGAAATTTCAGCTACTTCCGAAGAGCTTTCTGCAAGTGCAGAGCAGGTGACAGCATCGGTTAATGAAATTGCCCAAAGTTCAAATGAATCAAGCGGAAATTTGGAGATGATTGCGGCAGCAGTAGAGGAACAGACCGCTACAATGCAGCAAGTAAATGCAGTTGCCGTGACATTAAGCGATAATGCACAAACACTCCAACAGGAAATTTTGCAGTTTAAAGTATAATCCATTCCATAAGGGTGAAATGAGTGGAAACCTGCTTGAAAAAGAGTTAAGTACTCGTAGTAAGAAGCTAATATTTTTATTTACAGCAAAAACGTCATTTTTCTCCTGAGAAAAATGACGTTTTTGAGTTATGTCTGCTGCTTTTCTGCAACAAAAAAAAGGCGCTTTAAAAAAGGCGCCTTACTTATTTAAGGTTGTTGTGTGAAATAACTTAATTCTTCATCGAATTCCGCATAGTCAAAGTAAATCATCGGGAACAGGAATCGGTGGTTATTTTTTAAATCACGTAAAATTACATGGTCACGGCCGGCTGCTTCCACAACCCCACGGACCGCCCGTGTATTACTGCCAGCTACCGCATTATCAAATGAAAAATAAAACGTACCTGGTTTACCTCTGTTTAATCGTAAAATATTCTCGATATAGGATTCCTCACGTGGAAAGCCTACTCCTTGCATACCTGGTATACCCGAAGTCATCGGAACCGTCGCAGGATTCATTTGTTGCATTGGAGACGTCCAATAATAAGTCAATTTTGCATCCTTTCATAAAGAAATTTAATATACTGCAGTCATCGGCGCAAGAAACAGTAAACGAAGAAATGGCTGCTGTTTCTCTGTGTTCACAATAAGCAGGACACTTGCTTCACCTTCTGCCGCACTGTAACCGAAGAAAGAAGGGCGGCATGTAAACCTTTTATTTGAAGTTTAGGCGTTCGATGTGACCTCCTTTTTCGACTTAGTATATGCATAAATAAAAAAGTTGAACACCAAAAACAGTGTTGTTTTTTGAACAGGCGACATACTATAGGTTAATTAGTTCGGATATATGTAATAAATTTCAATGTATTGGGAAAGATAAAGTAAATAAATAAGAGATTGTTGCCGGTGTTGACGAAAAGCGCAGGAGTGGAACATCATGAAAATAGGAGTTTGGTTAGGCATAATAATTAGCGCATTATTGTCTTTTGCGGTTGCAATATTTTATGAACAGCCGATTCATTGGTATTTATTGGTTCTTCTAATCATCATCGGTTTCTTCATTAATACAATCATTATAATTTTAAAGTTGCAGGATGAATCAAACGTAAAAGATGAGCCGAAATAAATCGGCTCATCTTTTACGTTTCAGGAAAAAATAAACCCGTTCCACACTTTTGAAATTGGTTAAGCCAAACATCAAGTGGGGGAACGGGTTAAGACATTAAATTGCTAACAGTTTTTCTAGTTTTTCATTGTCCAGCAAGTTTCCTACTAGGAACTCACCGAATTCGCCGTAACGAGCTGAAACTTCATCAAAGCGCATTTCATAAACGATTTTCTTGAATTGAAGCATATCATCAGAGAATAATGTAACGCCCCACTCATGATCGTCTAAGCCGACAGAACCAGTTATAATTTGTTTGATTTTACCTGCATAGCTGCGGCCGATTAGACCGTGGTCATACATCAATTTTTTACGATCTTCCATTGAAAGCATGTACCAGTTGTCATTGCCTTCACGTTTTTTATCCATTGGATAGAAGCATACGTATTTTGATTTTGGCAGTTCAGGATATAAACGCGCACGAACATGCGGGTTTTGATATGGATCTTCATCTGACTTACCAGCTAAATAGTTCGATAATTCGACTACAGAAACGTAAGAATACGTTGGAATTGTAAAATCGGCAATCGCCAATTTCGCGAATTTTGTTTCGATTTCATTTAGTTCTTCAGGTGTTTCACGTAAAGTCATAATCATGAAATCCGCTTTTTGGCCAATAATTGAGTAAAAAGCATTCGAACCTGTATCTTTATTTAAGTCTTCTAAAAATGCGATAAATTCTTTTGTAGCGGCTTCGCGTTCTTCGGCCGAAACCAATTTCCATGATGCCCAGTCCATTGAGCGGAATTCATGTAATGCGTACCAGCCGTCTAATGTAATTGCTGCTTCATTCATCTGTTCAAACACTCCTTGTAAATGAAAATGATTCACAAGTAGTGTAGCATAGTTTCAGGAAAAAATATCATTTCAAAACCGTAAATTCCGTCAATTCACCAATTTGACATGACTTTAAAATACGGTATGCTAAAGTGAGGAAAAATTAGGCTAGGAGTATAAAATATGAATGATATTTTGCAGCAAACAGTGTGGCGTTTTATCGATCAGTCGATCAGCGCGAATAAACGCTCGCCATTAGAGTCCTTTGCAATGGATGATACACTATGTCATCTAGTCGGTCAGAAAATGACCAATTCGACAATACGAACTTGGGTCCATCATGATGCAGTAGTTCTCGGAATTCAAGATCATCGCTTACCTTATATAGAGCAAGGAATGGAAACATTGAAGAACAGTGGTTATGAGCCGATTGTCCGCAATTCTGGAGGACTGGCTGTCGTATTGGATGCAGGGGTTTTAAATATTTCAATTGTATTAAATGAGGACAAGCCTCTAAGTATTAATAATGCATTTGAAATGATGGTTGCATTGATTCGTCAGTTATTCCCTGAAATTGCAACCAAAATAGAAGCATATGAAATTGTTGGTTCTTATTGTCCAGGTTCATATGATTTAAGTATAGATGGTCAAAAGTTTGCCGGTATTTCACAGCGTCGCATGAAAAACGGGATTGCTGTTCAGATTTATTTATGTGTTGAAGGCAGCGGCAGTGAACGCGCGGAACTGATTAAACATTTTTATGAAAGTGGTCTGCAAGGCGAGAAAACGAAATTCGAGTATCCGGATATCAAGCCGGAAGTCATGGCTTCACTTCAACAACTGACAGGGCAAAACCTGACAGTATTTGAAGTGAATGAAAGACTTCGCAATCTATTGAAGCAAAAGAATGGCCAGCTATTTGAACTGCCATTGCAGCAAGAGGAAATGGAATTGTACAACTTCTATTTAGACCGCGTGTTCAAGCGCAATGAATCAATGCTAAGTAAATAATTAAATAAAAAGCAGGCGAGGTGCTAATATAGCGCTTCGCCTGAATCATTTAACGATGTTTGGGAAATCAAGTTGCCGTTACGCTCCATTTTGAATGTTGGCGTGGCCTCAGTATCTGTTTCTAGTGCTACAAGTCGTCTTGCGCGGTTCATAATAGAAACAAACTGCTCGTAATCTTCTTTAATCGCTTTATTCTCTTTTTGCAGTGCTGCAAGCTGTTGCTCGAGCTGGTTTTTCTGTTCCGTTAATAGTGATGTCAATTTGCGCCATTTCAATAGATCCTGCTCATTTGAATTCGAATGCTGCAGTTGTACTAAGTATGCAATGACGATATCGAGTGATAATGCCGATAATGGTATCGATGTTGGCTGATTTTCATTTGACGGCAGTAAGTATACTGGTGTAGTTCTGCGTTTTGTAGCCGTATTCATCATGCGCATACGTTCTTTACGTTCTTTTTTTGCTTGTGCCAAATCTTCTTCATAAATACGTCGGACTACGGCATTCCAGCGAAATCCGCAAGCTGCTGCTGTTCGATTCAGTAAATCCCCAGCTTCCTCAAATGCATTTAATTGTGTACTTCCTTCTTTTACATGGCGTAAAACAGCCTCTGCTAACAGCTCATCATTCTCTTTCACCCATGCATCTTGTCTTGTTTTTGTCATCAAAAACTCCCCCTGATTAATAATAGTTTTGTTGTTGTAAATCTATCATGTCCAAAGGGGAAAACATTTATTCAATATATCGTAAATTGTTGCTAGAATGATGAGAAATATGTTCCTAGCAGAACTTTGACCGGAATTGCTAGGATAATGCTTGAATGAAATAAGCAAAATGAGATACAATAGCAAATAGGTTAAAACAGCGAAAATAGCTCATAGAGAGGTGTTGACACTATGGCAAACTTATTCCACGTTTGCGATGAATGTCAGGCCGTTAATTTAAAGACGTTAATTCCAAAATTAAAGGAAATTGATCCAGAAGCAACGATTGAAATTGGCTGTCATTCATACTGTGGCCCAGGCCGCAAAAAAACATTTACATTTGTAAATAACCGACCAGTCGCCGCATTAACTGAAGAGGAGTTAATGGTAAAGGTACTGGACAAATTGAAAAAGTAACAGCGTAAAAAGGACGCGTTCTGAAATATATTCAGAACACGTCCTTTTTGCGTTTTCGGCGGATTCATTTCTATTTCAATGACAACTCACTTATAATGATGTTAAGAGATAAGGAGGTGGGCTATGTTGATGACATATGCAAAAACAAAACTGCAAGAGGAAAAAGTTTTTAAAGACCCTGTCCATCGCTATATTCACGTTCGGGATCAAGTCATCTGGGATTTGGTCAAAACAAGAGAATTTCAAAGACTGCGCCGTATCAAGCAGCTTGGTACGACGTATTTAGTGTTCCACGGAGCTGAACATAGCCGATTCAATCACTCATTAGGAGTATATGAAATTGTCCGTCGTATTGTGGATGATGTATTTAAAGGAAGAAAAGAATGGGATGAGTCTGAGCGGTTACTCGTATTATGTGCCGCATTACTGCATGATTTAGGGCACGGTCCGTTCTCCCATGCATTTGAGAATGTATTTGAAACAGACCATGAATATTTTACACGTCAAATTCTGCTGGGGGATACAGAGGTAAATGCCGTACTCCGTCGAGTGGCGGATGACTTCCCTGAAAAGGTTGCACAAGTAATTGAAAAAACGTATCCAAATGAATTGGTTGTCAGCCTGATTTCCAGTCAGATCGATGCTGACCGTATGGATTACCTGCAACGCGATGCGTATTACACAGGCGTCAGCTACGGACATTTTGATATGGAGCGCATCATGCGTGTTATGCGTCCGCGCGATAATGGAGTTGTTATAAAAGAAAGCGGAATGCATGCGGTCGAGCACTACATCATGAGCCGCTACCAAATGTATTTGCAAATATATTTTCACCCGGTATCAAGAAGTGCGGAAGTCGTGCTGAACCATATTTTGAAACGGGTAAAAGTGCTGTGCAAAAATGATTATCCATTTAAATATGAACCGACGCCTTTCGTATCTTTTTTCAGAGGGAATGTTACATTGGAAGACTATATTGCACTTGATGAAAACATCATGATGGCGTATTTCCAATTTTGGATGGAAGAAGATGATGAGATTTTACGGGATCTATGCCGAAGATTCGTCAACCGGAAACTGTTCCAATATACGAATTTGAATCCTTACAAGCAGCCGGAAGTATATGCACAGCTGCAACGACTATTTTTACAGGCGGGCATTGACCCGGAATATTATTTAGTACATGATTCTACATCAGATTTACCGTATGATTTTTACCGCCCTGGTATTGAAGGGACGAAGAAGCCGATTTATTTACTTATGCAGGACGGGATGCAGCGTGAACTATCGGAAGAAAGCCAAATTGTTGAAGCAATTGCCGGTCGTATCAAGGTGGACCATAAAGTGTATTATCCGGAAGAGCTATTTACAGACGAGCGGATCCCGGCCACGTTGCGTAATGAAATTAAGCAGCTTATTGAGGAAGTATAATGTAAGCAGAATGGCCGGCACATAGCCGGAAAAAGCCCGCTAAGTTACAGAAATCAATACCCGCAAAATTAAAAACACCTCATTTTCCATAGGGAAGATTGAGGTGTTTCATATTTATTAATTAACTGAAATTCACGCTACTCAACCATTATTGGTCACTATAGCGTACGCCACCTTTTGCGAAGTGGTTTTTAGACATTTCTTCAATAATAATTGATACATTTTCTACTGGTGCGTCAACTGTTTTAGAAACAGCTTGTGTAACTTCTTCAACGAGCGCGCGTTTTTGTTCATCTGTGCGGCCCTCAACCATTTTAATTGTAACGATTGGCATATTGTCGCCTCCTAGTTAAAATATAGTGTATAGTATTTATATTAGCGTATTTGGAGGGATTTACAATGGCAAATGAAGAAAAATCGAAACCGAAAATGGGTTTTACAATAATAAAAAATGATCCTACCGATGGGCATAAAGGATTCGGTATTGGTTCACTTTCTTTGGAAAACGTTTCACCGGTCATTGTCGATGTCACGGAAGGAACAGCAATTGTTGATATCGGAGCAATGCATGCGAAAAGTGAAGTAGAGCGCGGCATTAAGTTTACGATGAACCGTGAAGACTCAGCAGGCGGAAAAGATTACTGGCTCGTATGGGTTACAATTGACCATAAAGAGTCAGGTGCTTATTTTGCGGGGGTAACGGCTTGTGAAATGGTCGTAAATCGTGAAAAACGTCGTGGCTACAAAATTTTGGCAGAACATGTAAACAGAATGGATAAATCGATGAAGCGCCACATAATTGTGGACCATATGGATGCGCCATCAAAGAAAATACTGGCTGACTTCCTGAAAAGCCACAATGACGAAATGTGGAACAACAGTGAAGAAAAATTAAAACAGGATTTGGCATAATACTGCAATATTTAACGGAATCTATATTTTATTAGAAATATTACGCAATTCAGTGAACAATATGTGACATTTCAAAAACTACAAAAATCCATGGTTGAAACTGGTTCTAAAAGAAAGTAAACTGAATTTAAAGCTTGCGAAATAGTAGGCTAGGACATGTGGGAAATGAAACAGGTTGAGCAGTATGCGGCATTTGAACCTTCCCAAGCCGAATGCCCCATGGTTCTCAACCTTTCATTCACCACAAATAGAAAAGCTCTTTCGTGTCACGGACTAGAACCGGATACGAAAGAGCTTTTTTAATTAAATTTATTCCCAAAAGTTGCGCAATGCTTCAAAAGGCAATGATTCAAAGAAATTTCCCCAAGAATCCTGATTGAAGAGATCAAATGATGCACAAGATTCTTTTGGTATATCTTCTGTTTTCATGTAAATAATGCGCTGGCTTGAGCATGACTCATGCGCCAGTTTACCTGTACGAATATCGACAGTCACAGGCTCTACACCGCTTGGCATTGTAAATGTTTCGTTCGCCTTTCCATCAAGTGCTGTTTCCATAAAATCAATCCACACTTGCTTAGATGCGGCCATATCTGCCTGAACAGATAAAGTTTTACCTTGGTCATAGCCATTCCATACACCTGCAGTTAAACTCGGTGTAAAACCGATCATCCATTGGTCACTGTTTGTCGTTCCTGATTTGGCTGCATATGTGTGACTCATACGTGAACGCAATGATAACCCGGTTGCCGGAGAGTAATCACTGAATACAGGATCGAACATACCTGTCATCATTTGCGTTAAAATGAAAGCATCCTGTTCGGAAATGACTTGTTCTTCTTCAGGTTTCTTATATTTGTAAACGACTTTTCCTTTTGCATCGGTAATGGACAATACAGTAGTCGGTTGTCGTTTCTCTCCGCCCGCAGCAATGATGTTATAGGCATTTGTTAAATCATACAACGAGTTTTCTGCTGTTCCAAGTGCAATGGATGGTACATCTTTTTCGGAATAGTTTAGCCCGAAACGTTTCTGAACATCGCGGAAAGACCGGTAGCCGATGTTTTCCAGTGCTTTAACAGCATAAATATTGTCGGAAATCGCCAATGCCTGCGCCAGGGAAAGTTCGTGATCAGCGTATTTTTTATTAACGTTTTGCGGTGTATAAGTTGCTCGTCCACTATCATACGTAAAAGTTGTTTCACTTACATCTAGGAAGGACATCGGATTGAAATCCTTTTCCAGTGCTGCCGCATACAGTATCGGCTTGATGGCAGAACCCGGCTGACGGTTACCTAACGCAACACGGTTAAACGAACTTACACTGTAATCACGACCGCCGACAAGTGCTGTAACAAAACCTGTATCAGCTTCCATGCTTACAAAGCCAACTTGCAATTCGCTGTTTGGCATATTCGTTTTGATCGCATTTTCCGCCGCGCGTTGATGTGCCTGGTTGAGTGTAGTTTGAATCGTCCAGCCACCTTCACTAATACTCAGGTTTTTTTCTTCTAAAATATCGCTTGCTTCTTCCCATACAACATCCAGGAAGTAAGGAGCAATTGATTTTGTCGCAATCCACTCATCGCTTTTTAGGGCAACCTGCTCAGAAGTGGCACGGGTTTTTTCATCGTCTGTAATTTTCCCCTGATCATTCATTAACCGCAAAATCACTTGCTGACGATTTGTCGCCTTTTCCAAGTTATTAAGCGGCGAATAATACGTCGGTCCTTTTGGCACGCCTGCAAGCATTGAAGCTTCGGCCAATGTCAGATCCTTTGCGGATTTGCCGTAGAAGTAACGGCTTGCTGCTTCGGCCCCGTACATTCCGTGTCCGTAATAAACCGTATTTAAATAGCCTTCTAAAATTTCTTCTTTTGAATAAAATAACTCCAATCGATATGCAAAAAGGGCTTCGTTTAATTTCCGGTTCCAAGTTTTTTCATGGGTTAAATATAGATTTCGTGCATATTGCTGTGTCAGCGTACTGGCACCTTGCACTTTACTGCCGGCTTTAATATCCGCCAAAACGGCACCTGCAATCCGGGAAAAGTCAAAACCGCTGTGCTCGAAGAAATCTTTATCTTCTACCGCAACAGTAGCATCAATTAGGTAAGGCGAAATTTCATCAAGGTCTGTCCAGTAACGACGCTCCTTTGTAAAATAGTCACCTATCTGATTATGATTGCTATCTAAAAAAATTGAAGCTTTCGGAACGGTAAGTGGCGGTGCTCCGGCAACTTGTGCATATATACGTAATGAAAGGAACATAACAGCGAAAAAACATAAAAGGGCAATCATAAAGAGTCCGATTTTTTTTGCGAAATTTTTTCGCTTTTTTCGTTTTTTAAATTGCTGTCTTTTCAAGTTTTTCCACCTCATTTCTTATTTAATTGAGAGCAAAATAAATTTAACGAATTACAAAAAGTAATGAAAATTCTATTGCACTTTTAATGAAAACAACTATACTTTTTCGTAGCGTATATTACGTGTTTGCAGCTATTACAAAAGCAATTCATAATGTCGAATTATGTCAGTTGCACTTAATTATACGAAAATAGCGAAACAAAAGTTTCATATGTTAGATTTAGTATGAGCAACTTCTTCTATCGCTATGCATTCTAAATTAAGAAATCGATTTAAAATACACAATTTAAAATAGAGAAAGGTATGGGTGAATGTAAATGAGATTTGATGAAACTTATGCAGGGAATATGTTTATTAAAAGCCACCAAAACTATGAAGAAAGTAAAGCTGTTTTATACGGCATGCCAATGGACTGGACAGTAAGTTACCGTCCCGGCCAACGTTTTGGTCCGGCCCGAATTCGTGAAGTATCGGTTGGTTTAGAGGAATATAGCTTTTATTTGGACCGCGAGCTGGCAGATGTACCTTTTTTTGATGCGGGAGATATTCCATTGCCTTTCGGTAATCCGGAAAAATCATTAGCAGAAATTAAGACGTTTGTCCGCCAAGTACTGGCAGATGATAAAATTCCAGTAGGGATGGGCGGGGAGCATTTAGTATCACTGCCGGTTATGGAAGCTGTCTATGAAAAGTATGAAGATTTAGCGATCATTCATTTTGATGCACATACAGATTTACGTACAGATTATGAAGGGGAGCAATACTCTCACGCAACACCAATTCGTAAAATCGCGGATACAATCGGACCTGAAAATGTTTATTCATTCGGAATTCGTTCTGGCTTAAAAGAAGAGCTGCAATGGGCAAAAGAAAACGGCATGCACATTTCATTATTTGAAGTATTCGAGCCGTTAAAGCAAGTGCTGCCTACATTAAAAGGACGCAATGTTTATGTAACGATCGACATTGACGTACTGGACCCTGCACATGCACCTGGGACAGGCACTGTTGATGCTGGTGGTATTACACCTAAGGAACTATTAGCATCAATTCATGAAATCGCACGCTCTGAAGTAAATGTTGTTGGCTTTGACCTAGTTGAAGTGGCACCAATTTATGATCACTCAGAAATTACAGTAAATACTGCTGCAAAATTAATTCGCGAAATGATTTTAGGCTGGGTGAAATAGCAGGGGTTTAAGTTCATAATTTACACAAATAAATATCATATCAAAGTCGTTGGCGATTGCTGGCGGCTTTTTATTATTAGGAATATAGTAGTGACAATTATTTCCATGCACATTATGATTAGTGTGGAAGGGAGGTATAGTTATGAGTTTAATTTTACGTTTAAGTAATGGTGAAAAGATAGAGATGAAAGCCAGTCTTAAGGAATTTGAAGAAATGTATTTACAAGATGACGGTTACTTTCATTATGGTTTTATAAGATTCGTGTTAAATGATGGAAAAGAAGAGCAGTCAGAATTAATATTTACAAACCACATTGTTTCTATAGAAGAAGTAAAGTGATATTCCAATCGGTTGTGGCTTTTTATTATCAAAATCGTATTATGTCTCATTTTATATATGCTTACAATTGTAGGTAGATGGGAGGTGATATTATGGTTGATAAAGTATGGCTTGAAGCATTGAAAGAAGTTAATACTCAAGCTTAACCGCTAATGTTAATTTAAAGGTACTCGACGGAGTATCTTTTTTTGTAGAAGTTTCATTTAGACAAATACTGTAAGTTTGAAAAAATGTACCATGTTACAGTTCGATATTTACAGGGTAAAGAATAGTATGATGCCGCATGATAAGTGCTTCCGTTGATTCGGGTATTTCAAAGTATCCTGCTAGTGCATATATATTTTTAATAAAACAGAAAATAATACATAGGGCGTTGCATTATTTACGGGGGGCAACTGCCAGAGCGAGCTTCAGAAGGAAGGGTAATAAGGCGCTGTAACATTATGTGGAGAACTTTGCATTTTGTTCGGCTACTCAGAGCCAAGTTAGAAATAGGAGTGTTTATGTTGGAAAAGGGTTATTTTATATTAATTATTTCATTGATCTTCAATGTACTGTTATTAGGAACAGGAAGTTATGTGGTGAAAAATATCGGCGGATTAGAATTTATTAAAGCGAAAATGCAGTCAACGCCTTCTCCCAAAACGGATTCCGCCTATTACTTTACGAAAAAAAGTGTCTTTGAACAGTCATCAAGTACTAATATTGATAAAGTGTTCATAGGTGACAGTATTTCCGATTATGGAGAATTCCAGGAATACTTTCCCGATGAAGTTGTGCTGAATCGAGGAATTCGGAATGATTGGACAGGAGGGGTATTAAACCGTATTCAGGAAGTAGTGGACCGCAACCCAAAAGAGGCTTATTTAATGATCGGTGTCAATGATCTCCGTTACAAAACAGAAGACGAAGTATATAAACGTAATGTCGAGAAAATCGTGAATTCGTTTGAAGGAAAAGATACAAAACTCGCGATCCAATCAATCCTGCCTGTGAATAATGGGTTGTTCGGAAATGAAGTGGCAAATGATCAAGTGAAGCGGTTTAATATTATTTTGCAACAGATCGCGGAAGATAAAGGAATTGAGTATATCGATCTGCACTCAAGTTTTACTGATAATAACGGGCAACTGGATAAGCAATATACAGGAGATGGGCTCCATTTAAATGGGAAAGGATATAAAGTTTGGGTCGATAAGCTTCGCTCAAAATAAAATGAAATATATATAAAGCTGGACCTCGTGAGATGAGGTCCAGCTTTTTACGTCGATATAGGGGTCCTTTTTTTCTGGATTGAAAACCCACCAAGCAGTATTGTCCCGTTCGGTAACCACTTTTTTATTAAAATTGAAACAATGATAGGAATGAATATCCCAATCGTTGTGTAACCAATAAGCCCGTACGTCAAATAATCATTTAAAATAATATCTGCAAATATATGCAAATACATAATGGTAAGCGAGTGATTTTCTATTTTCTGCAGCCAATTGAGCGATAGTTTTGCTGCAAGCAACTGGAAGCAACCTACTAATACGATTGTAAATGATATAGGAATGACCAAATCCAATATAAAATGCTCATACCGTAAGAACTTCATACTCAGTCGATAATCGATGATATTGAACCGATCAAGCAACAACGTCGTCGCACTCATGAATACGGCCGCACCCATCCATCGTTTTGATATATCCATCCAAAATTCTTTGAAATAATATCCGATTGCAAAATAGACGATTGCCATCATCGCAACATCGATGTTCCAAATCATTGGAATCGATTGCGCTGCTTCAGAGGGCTTGCCGCTGATGACTTTCATAGCGATGATGCTCTCAAAATGTGCGATAACATAAAAGAGTCCTAGAATTATAAACTGTTTCACCCGAGTGAAGTAAGTTGTCAACCACATGAATAATAAATATGTGAAGAATAATGTCGTTACAAACCAGAAAACACCATATGCTCCGCGAATAAAACGCCCCCCTATGGCAAGTGTCCATAAGTCATTAAGATACCATTCTATATCCCAATTGCCTGAAAAGATCTCCATTCCATAACGGACTAGTGTAATACTGACAAGGAAAAATAGGTAAGGGAAGATTAATTGCATGAAACGCTTGTGAATTGTCAGCTTTATTTCCTTTTTATCTAAAATCGGCTTAAAGAATAAACCACTTAATATGAAAAATGCCGGCATATGAAACCAATAAATATATTTTGCGAGTGGAAATTCAAGCTCTCCTGGATAATGCCCGATGACGACAAGAATCATTAAGAATCCCTTCGCAATATCCACCCACGTTATCCGTTTTTTGTTCATCAATAACACCTCTAAAAAAATATGCTGTTATTATATACCCTTTACTAATGTTAAAAGTGGAATGTAACAGTAAAGATATGTAATTGATATATAAACGGGAAATCACGGATATAAAGGATTCTTGTGGTGTTTGAATTCATAAATTTTAAAAACTGGAAATCTTAGGTATGGGTAAATAAGAAAAAGGTGTGTTAAAAGTTACTTCGACTTTTAACACACCTTTTTAATTTCGCTGTTTAATTTGATTATAATGGCAGATTGGAACATTTGCCTGATGTTTTGCTTTCAATAAGGCTTTATTTGAAAATCGGTAAAGCTCTTTAACAGTTTGTCCGTTTTGCGGAAATGAGCAGATTCCAATCGCAAGAGTCAGTTGACAGGATGGATAATTTTCAAAAGTAAGCTGCTGTACAGTTATATTAATTGAATAGGCTAAAGTAATCGCTTCTGCAGGTGCCATTTGTGGCAGCACTACATAAAACTCATCACTATCAATTCGTCCGATAAGTGCCTTTTCCGGAAGCTGGTCTTTTATTAGTTGAGAGATTTGTACAAGTATTTCATCGCCGGCTTTATAGTGATACATATAATTCAATTCGCGAAACTGGCGAATATCGATATGAAGCAGTTCAAAAGGTATTTTTGCATTCACATAAGACAATAACTTCTGTTCAATCGCAATATTATTAGGCAGTTGTGTAAGCAAATCCGTTTTCTTTAGCGCATAGATTTGTTTAATTTGTTTATTTTTATCGTCAAGCTGCATTAATATTTTTCGGACTGCATAAAAAGTGAAGGTAGAAACAACAAAGTAAAGTATTAAATAGAACAGATTATTTACTTCGAATCGGTCATAAATAAGTAGGATGATAATGTGTTCGATTGTTATGATGAAAAAATAAATCGGTAAATTTTGAAACGTAATGGGACGTTTTAATGTAAAATAGCATGCAACGACGCTCATTACTAAAGTATTCAGCATGATAATGAAAGACAATATTGATGTGTACAATAAAACATACCGACTAATTACAATCATAAAACCTGTAATGAAAATTGAAACAGGTCCCCCAAGCAAACCACTGAATAGCACAAAAATAATCCGATTGTTTATTAGCATGCCGTGTGCATAGGGAGTAGCCAGTGCAGTCAAAATAAAGGCGGCACATCCGAATGTCACACCGACGATGATGGACTTATATTTATGGATGAAAGGGTTATCTTCATATTGAATGAAAGGCCAAAAAATTAAAATCGTAAAGCAAAACAGAATCGAAAAGTTGATTGTCAGCTCAAAAAACATGGCATCACCCACCTTGGTAATATAACACTACCCGTTATTTTAAATTATTTATATGGAAATAAGAAGATAGTTTTGTTTTTGCCTGCTGTTTTGCTGTAGATACATTTTCCAGGAGTTCCAAAGATGTTTGTCCATTATCAGGATAGGAACTGATTCCTACAGTTACGGAAATATGAATAGATAAATCTTTGGATACTTCGAACTGCTGTTGGGCAATCATATTAATTAGATTATTGGCCTCTACAATTGCTACAGCAGGAGGCACATCCTTTAAAACGAGAAGAAATTCCTCACCGCCCAACCGGCCAACATAAGCCCCATTCTTATTTGCATATTCCATCAAGTGTTGGGCAAGTTGTTTAATAACAAGATCACCTGTAGAAAAACCATACTGCAAATTGAGCATTTTAAAATTCCGAATATCCATGAGCATTAAATTGAAATTGGATTTCTTTTTAATCATGTTTTTAATATGCTTTTCATTCTCTTTATTGTTCGGCAACTGTGTTAAAAAGTCGATCTTTTTCAAATGAGTCGTCTGTTTTACCGTATCATTGGCAATTTTGACTTGGCGAATAACAATGTAAATGAAATAAAATGAAAAAATCGTAAATATGCCATAAAGCAATAAATACTCAAAGCTTTTATTATGGAAACAAAACCCGAGAAATAATGCAATTAATGTTTCAATAAAACAAGCCCAAAAAAATAAAAATATATTTTTATTGGTCATTTTATATTTCCTTGTGATAAAGAACAATGTCAGAACAAGAACAAGAAAATTAATATTCAGGATCATCGGTACCAATTCCAGATATGGCAGGAAAAACAATCCGATTCCTATGATCAGACCACTGATCAGAATAGCAAATGGCCCGCCTAATAGACCACTGTACAACACCGGAATGTACTGAATGTACATCATGAAATCATTCGTAAGGTGAACTGCCGAGAATGTCAAAACAAGGCCTGTTATACCAAATTTCACTCCGATTACATAAGGACGTGTGCGATGAATGAACGGTGTTTGTTTAAAGTGGTTAATAAATGGCCAATAAATTAAAAGTGTAAACGTAAATAATATACAGAAGTAAGATAATATTTCAATTAACATAATAAGCTCCTTTATACTTTAATCATTACAGTTCTGAACGAAAATTACTATAAAAATAGTGGAATTAAATAAAAATTGTTCAAATCAAGTTGATTGTAGGAGTAAGCGCAAAGTTAAGTTCGTTGTTGCTTAAAGATAGTTACTTATCCTATAATAAAAAGGTTATAGAAATATGTATAGGAGCTGACTGCTATGGCGAACGAGAGCGGGAAAACAGTCAAAATCAAACTAGTTTCCTCAATCATTCCAACCGAGGGCGAGCTTGAACAATATGAAATGTGGCTTGAAGGCAGTTGTGTAGAAAAAGGGAACAGTCATTATTTGCGCTATGAGGAAGTTCAGGAGGATCTGCAAATTCAAACGACGATCAAACTCAATGAAGCGAATTCGTTTATTATGCGAAAAGGCGGTGTGAACATGCGGTTGCCTTTAAATCCGGACTTACGCGAGAATGGTCATTATGATAGCCCATTCGGTTCATTACCTCTTGTTACCGATACACATCAGTTAGCCATTGAAGTAGTACAAAGCGAAAAAGTGTCAGGGCAATTTAAAACGCAATATGACCTTATCATAGGTGGCAATTCAGTTGGCCATTACAAATTAGACATTGAATTTACGGAGGTATAACTATGAATGCAGTAGAACAATTACAGCAATCGATTAAAGCAGCATTAAAAGCAGCAATCGATCAAGCAGGCCTAGTAGAAGCAGGCACGGAAATCAACATCCATTTAGAAACACCAAAGGATAAAGCAAACGGTGACTTTGCAACAAATATCGCAATGCAATTAACTAAACTGGCGAAAAAGCCGCCACGTGCAATTGCAGAAGCGATTTTAGAACATTTAACGACTGAAGGCACAGACATCGAAAAGATTGAAATTGCAGGACCAGGTTTCATGAATATTACAGTTCGTAAAGACTTCTTGGCGAGTGTTGTTACAGCAGCATTTGAACAAGGCGAAAACTATGGTCGTTCAACTGCAGGCGCAGGAGAAAAAGTACAGGTCGAGTTCGTTTCAGCTAACCCGACTGGCGACTTGCATTTAGGCCATGCGCGCGGTGCATCTGTAGGGGATTCATTATGTAATGTATTGGATTTTGCTGGTTTTGACGTATCACGTGAATATTATATTAATGATGCCGGCAACCAAATTAATAACTTAGCGTATTCTTTGGAAGCTCGTTATAAGCAAGCATTAGGAATGGAAGCTGAAATGCCGGAAGACGGATACCACGGTCCTGATATTATCGGAATTGCCGGTAAGCTGGCTGAAGAATTCGGTGCAACAATTTTGGACAAATCTGATGAAGAACGCTTTAAATTTTTCCGTGAGCACGGCTTGAAACTGGAATTGGCGAAACTGCAAAATGACCTTAAAAACTTCCGTGTTGAATTCGATGTTTGGTATTCAGAAACTTCTTTATATGAAAACGGTAAAATCGATGTAGCATTAGACAAACTAAAAGCAAATGGCCATGTTTTTGATGAAGAAGGCGCGACTTGGTTCCGTTCAACAACATTCGGTGATGACAAAGACCGCGTATTAATTAAAAACGATGGTTCATACACATATTTAACACCGGATATTGCTTACCATGAAGATAAATTACGTCGCGGCTTTGATAAGCTGATCAATATTTGGGGTGCTGACCACCACGGTTATATTCCACGTATGAAAGCGGCAATCGAAGCACTTGGCTATGACCGCGGTACATTGGAAGTAGATATTATCCAAATGGTACAGCTGTACAAAAACGGCGAGAAATTCAAAATGAGTAAACGTACAGGTAATGCTGTAACGATGCGTGAATTAGTAGAAGAAGTAGGCTTGGATGCTGTACGTTATTTCTTCGTTAAAACAGCAGGGGATTCACATATGGACTTCGATTTAGACTTAGCGGTATCACAATCCAACGAAAACCCGGTATATTACGCACAGTATGCACATGCTCGTATTTCATCAATTTTGCGTGCAGCAAACGAGCAAGGTTTCGAAGCATCATTGGTAAACCTGAACTTGCTAGTAGCAGAAAAAGAAGAAGATGTGCTTAAAAAAGTCGGCGCATTCCCGCAAATCGTGGCAGATGCAGCGAAACACCGCACACCACACCGTATCGCAAACTATATTCAAGACTTGGCTGCTGCATTCCATAGCTTCTACAATGCAGAAAAAGTATTGAACCAAGATAATAAAGAGCTGACAGAAGCTCGTTTAGCATTAATCACAGCTGTTAAAACTACATTAGCGAATGCACTGAAACTAATCGGCGTAAGCGCACCGGAAAAAATGTAATTTAACTTTTTAAAGCACTCTATTTCTATTTAAGGGAATAGAGTGCTTTTCATTTGAAATTGCTGTTGTCTACTTGAAAAGCGATTCGTTCTACTTTAGATGCAACAGTTCGCCTTTCGCGTCGTAACTTTTCACATTATGGCGAATAGGTTCTCCTTTTTCCCGCAAACGTTCCACTTTCGCCGGCAAAACTTTCAATTGTCGCGAAAATAGACCGCATGGAATCCCTATAAGGGGACTGGGGATATCTATTGACTTGTAATTTTCCGAAACGTACTATTAAATTTGACTTCTATATACAGGACAATAAATATGAGGTGGTGCTTTTCGTGAGCAAGGAATTATTTATTCAAACAGACGAGCAGCAACAATGGCTGAAAAAGCTCGAAATAATATCAGAGAGCGTGAAAGAACATGCTCAGCAAACGGATGAACAAGCGACATTTCCATTTGAAAATTTCCGGAAGCTGAGAGAAATCGGCTATACAAAAATAACATTGCCAAAGGAATATGGCGGAGATGGCTTTACAGTATATGATGCGCTGCTACTGCAGGAAACTTTGGCGAGCTATTGCGGAAGCACGGGGCTGGCTGTATCGTGGACAATTCAAAATGTAGGCGAGATTTTTGAAAATCGCTACTGGGATGAACAAAAGCTCGACTGGTTTGGCAAAGAGATCGCAAATGGAGCGACAGTCAATCGCGCGGTAAGCGAGTTTGCGATGGGAAGCCCGGTTCGTGGGGGTCGTCCGGGGACTTCAGCAAAACGTGATGGTGATTATTATGTAATTAATGGACGTAAAAACTATACGAGCGGTGCACCGGACCTCGATTATTTTTTAGTGTCTGCATGGATTGAAGATGAGGGTCAGTTAGGATTTTTCCTCGTTCCGAAAACGGCGGAAGGGGTATCGGTCGAAAATACGTGGGACGTTGCGTCAATGCGCGGTACGGGAAGCGATGATTTAGTACTTGATAATGTACGTGTTGATCAAACAAACTTAGTGGAAATCCCGAATTATTCAACCGGATTTAAACTGAACGGCTGGCTGCTCCTCATCCCGGCAACTTATTTAGGGATTGCCCAGGCTGCCCGCGATTACGCGGTCGACTTTGCGAATAGTCATTCCCCGAACAGTATTCAAGGAACAATTGCCCAGTTGCCAAACGTGCAAACGCTGATCGGAGAAATGGATTTGGCGTTGACGAAAGCACGCTTTACAATTTACGGTGTTGCGGGGCTTTATAATGATCCGATTAAAAAGTCGACATTAGTCAATGAAATCAATATTGCGAAACATGTCGTGACAAATACAGCAATCGAAGTTGTAGATAAAGCGATGCGTCTAGTTGGGGCAAAAAGCCTGCAAAGATCTAACCCGCTGCAACGTTATTATCGTGATGTACGGGCAGGTCTGCACAATCCGCCGATGGATGATATTACAATTAAACGATTGGCTGAAACGGCAATTGAAAAAAACCTGAAAGAGAAAGAATAAGCTGTTCTTTTATTCGTGATTTCAACAAATTAAGACAAATTATCAGAAATTTTAGCGAACGAGCATACATTTTACCGCATATCAGCTATAATAGAGCTATTAATTTTATATGGACGATAAAGGTTCTTACTCGTTGGATTGAGTAAGGAGTAAAAGGGAAATCGGTGCAATTCCGATGCGGTCCCGCCACTGTAAATGCTAGTTGAGAGCAGCATGCCACTGAAAAACTTTCGGGAAGGCGCTTATCAACGTTATGCATAAGCCAGGAGACCTGCCTTTATAATGCCCTAAAATAAACCTACGAGGATAGGATGTGGCGGATAAATTCTTTTTCTATTGAATTTTATTTGCATACGTAAAGCTTCCTTCATTTTTAGTAGGAAGCTTTTTATTTTTGTAGAAAATTATACAACGAAATTTTTGGAGGTTATTATTTTGAAAAAATGGCAACTGTTATCTTCCGCAGCATTACTTACATTAACATTGGCGGCATGCAACTCGGAAAAAGCAACAGATGAACAATCAGCAAAAGGCAATACAGAAGTAACTGAAGCAGCACAATTCCCGGTAACTATAAAAGATGCCTTGGACAAAGAAATCACGCTTGAAAAAGCACCGGAGCGCATTATTACATTGGCTCCATCCAATACGGAAATTTTATTCGGACTAGGGTTAAACGATGAAATTATCGCTGTGAACGACAATGATACATATCCTGAAGAAGCATTATCTAAAGAATCAGTTGGCGGCATGGAATTTAATCTAGAACAAATAATCAGCCTGCAGCCCGACTTAGTTGTCGCACATGAATCGGGATTGTACAGCTTCAATGAACAGGCGATTGCTCAGCTTGAATCAGTAGGAATTCCTGTATTTGTTGTAAAAGATGCGAAAACATTTGAAGAAACGTACGAAACGATCGAACAAATCGGGCAGCTGACAAATAAAGAACACGCAGCCGAAAAAATGATTGCATCAATCAAAGAGGGCATCGAAGAAATTGAAGTGAAAGTAGCCGACCTGGAAGAGAAGTCCGTATTTGTTGTTGTTGGGACAAATCCGGAACTATATGTTGCTGGACAGGAGACGTTCATTAGTGAAATGCTTGAAGTATTAAATGTTGAAAATGCTGTTCCGGAACTCGATTGGCCGCAGTACAGCTCGGAGCAATTTGTAAAGAGCAATCCGGATATCATTTTAGTAACATATGAAAACGACTTGGCAGCAATCGAGGAAAATGATGCATATGCAGAAATGGATGCTGTGAAAAACGCCAATGTGAAATTAGTCGATAGCGATACGACAAGTCGACAAGGTCCGCGTATTGTAGAAGGTATTGAATCAATTGGGGAAGCAATTTATCCAGAGGTATTCAATGAATAAAAAATATTCAATCGCCTATGTACTATCGATTGGATTGCTTTTAAGCAGTATATGGATTGGCATTTCGTTCGGGTCTGTTAATATTCCGTTTTCGACATTGTGGGATAAAACAACAGATCCGGTTGCATACAGTATTTTGTGGAAAATCCGAATGCCACGCGTCATTTTAGCCGCATTAATCGGGGCTTCTTTAGCAATTGCGGGGGCAGCATTCCAAGGGTTGCTTAAAAACCCTTTGGCAGATCCATACACATTAGGTATTTCATCAGGGGCCTCGGTAGGTGCGGTAATGACAATCTTTTTAGGCATTTCCATACCGGTGCTCGGTGTATTCACATTGCCGGTTTTCAGTATGGCTGGAGCTGCATGTACGATGATCATCGTCCTGACATTTGCCAGACTTGTTGACCGCTCGATGAAAATGGAGACGCTGATTTTGACGGGAATTATTTTCAGCTCGTTTTTAGGGTCCTGTATTTCCTTAATGGTCGCACTTACTGGTGAACAGCTACGAGAAATCATCGGCTGGCTTCTAGGAAGTGTATCGATGCGAGGGTGGCCATATGTCCGGATGGTTCTGCCATTTATGGTGCTTGGTACAGCAATTATTTGGCTGACTCGCCGTGAATTGAATGCGATGATTTATGGAGAAGAGCGTGCCCAGTATTTAGGGGTAAATGTTAAGCGCAGCAAGTATATGATATTGGCGGGTGGTTCCATTTTAACAGGAGCGGCTGTTGCTGCATCCGGGACAATTGGATTTGTCGGATTAGTAGTACCGCATATGATTCGCCTGCTAATCGGAGCAGACCATCGACATTTATTGACATTGTCGTTTTTGAACGGTGCAAGCCTGCTCGTCATTTGTGACTTAGTATCACGTACAATTATTTCCCCTATTGAACTGCCGATTGGTGTTATTACTTCCTTTATTGGAGCACCTGTCTTTGCCTATATCTTCTTCAAGCAACGTAGAAAGGTTGTTGCATAATGTTAAAAGTAAATAATCTATCCGGCGGTTACGGTGGGAAAACGGTTGTGAAAAATATGACGTTTCACGTGGAAAAAGGAAGAATTCTCGGGATTCTTGGTCCAAACGGCAGCGGAAAATCGACATTACTGAAGATGATCAGTGGTGTGCTGAAATGTGAAACAGGCGAAATTTTTATTGAAGAGAAACCGCTTAAAAGCTATGATAACAAGCAATTAGCGAAAAAGATGGCCGTACTCCCTCAATTAAATGCAAGCGCATTTACGAACAGTGTATATGATGCGGTTTCGTTAGGACGTTATCCCCATCAAAGCGGCTTCTTTTCTTCCTGGACCGAAGAAGATGAAAAGACAGTTCAGCGGGCGATGGAAAGCACAGGTGTGTCGCAATATAATAATCAGTACTTGGAGTTTTTATCGGGAGGCGAGCAGCAACGGGTATTTATTGCCCAGGCACTTGCACAAAATTCGGAACTGCTTCTATTGGATGAACCGACTAATCATTTGGATATCGCTCATCAAAAGCAGATTCTGGATATGATTCGGATGCAAGTTGAATTGCAAGGGCTGACAGTTGTCTCGATTTTTCATGATATTAACTTGGCATCGCTTTATTGTGATGAACTCCTTCTGTTGGAAAATGGTGAAGTACGTGCGTTTGGCGAGCCGCACGAAGTCGTGTTGCAAGAACAGATTGCCGATGTATATCAGGCTAGAATTGCGACATATCCTCACCCGGAGCTGCCAAAGCCGCAAATTACGATGTTGCCAAAGAATGAAATGGGACGAAAAGCTACGACAATCCAAATGGACCAGTTTCAAATAACGGAAGACTATATCGAATATCAGGCCCAGGCACCACTGAAAATAATTTCTTCTGCTGTGCATAATGCCGGCATAGGCTGGTATGACACATTACTCAACCGTTCCATTGCTCCAGAATACGATATTTATAATGTGAAGGAGGAAACGGAGCAATTTTTAATAGAGCGTAAATTTTCTCCAACAAATACAGTCGTGATGCTTACAGCAGTGGAAACAAGCTGTGCAGTAATTCGGCATTTCTCGAAAAATAATGTAGAAATCCTTGTCATGGTAACAGCAGGTGTAGGAAATAGTGTCGATGTTACGAAAACATATTTGCGGGAAGATGAGCCACATGTCGGTACGATTAATACATGGGTTATCGTTAATGGTAAGCTGACAGATGAAGCATTTATTCAGGCGATGATTACAGCAACAGAAGCAAAAACGAAAGCATTGGCAGATCAGCAAATAAAAGATTCAGTGACAAATACAATTGCAACTAGTACCGCTACCGACAGTCTATTGATTGCGGCTACCCAACAAGGGGATGAAATGCCGTATGCCGGACCTATTACGGAAATCGGCAAACTAATCGGACGGGCTGTTTTCGAAGTTACAATAGAAGCAATTAAAAAATATAAACAGCATTATAATAAGTAAAGTGGCTGGAAAAACGTCAGCTAAAAAAAGAGTGTAATTATACTAAAAGGGAATTTTTAAAAAACCTAGAAATACTATTAAATCGAAAGGGTGATTATTGATGAAATTATATACAAAGTCAGGCGATACAGGGAAAACGAGCATTATTGGAGGACGTGTCGATAAAGACCATCTGCGCGTTGAAGCATACGGCACAATTGATGAGCTGAATTCATTTATCGGTAAAGCTGTCAGTGAATTGGATCAGGAAAAGTTCAAGGATTTGATTGAAGATTTAACTGCCATTCAACACGAATTGTTTGATGGAGGCGGGGACTTGGCGAATGTGATGAAAGAACGTCATTATAAACTTACGGAAGAACCGATCACTGTTTTGGAAAACCGAATCGATGCACTTTCTGAAGAAGCACCACCATTAAAACGTTTTATCTTACCGGGTGGGGCGCCTGCAGCTGCTACACTGCATATCGCCCGCACTGTTGCCCGCCGCGCGGAACGGGAAACTGTATCTTTAATGAAAGAAATTGAAGATGTTTCTCCAGTTGTACAGAAATATTTAAACCGGTTATCGGATTATTTATTTGCTGCAGCACGTGTCGTAAACTACCGATTATCAATCCAGGATGTCGAATATATCCGTAGTGGTGACGTATTTAAATAAACGAAAAATGCTAGTTAAGACGATATATTTGTCTAACTAGCATTTTTTATATTTTGATTTAATTTTCAGAATTAATAACGAAATCTGTTGACTGAATGCTCATTCATAACTACAATGGGTTTATAGATTCATATAGTTTATCGGGGTGAATTGGATAAACAAAGGGGTAAAAACTTCGTATTCCAGGGGGGAAAACAATGAATACATTTTTAATTATTAACTGGATTGCATTCATCGCCGTGTTACTTTATGCGCTAGGGTTATTCGCATATTTATTAAAAACACGTTATGACTATATTCAACTTGGTCGTAAAGAAGAGTTCAATCATAAATTTTCTGAACGCATAGAAGATATCGTTGAGAAAGTATTTGGTCAATCAAAACTATTAAAAGATAAGAAGATGGGACTTGTACACGTTCTGTTTTTCTACGGATTTTTAATGGTTCAATTTGGGGCTATCGATTTAATCTGGAAAGGGCTCGCACCGGGATCACACCTTCCGCTAGGTGGTCTGTACACAGTATTTACATTTACACAGGAACTTGTTGTATTAACGATCTTAATCGCGGTAGCGGTTGCATTTTACCGTCGTTATATGGAGAAACTTGCACGTTTAAAGCAAGGTTTTAAAAATGGTTTAGTTTATATGTTTTTAGCTATTTTAATGTTTGCTACATTATTTGGCAATGGATTTTACTTAATTTGGCATGATCATGGTTTAACAGGATCAGAACCAGTAGCTTCTGCAGTTGCCTGGGTATTCCAATGGATGGATCCGACGATTGCTGCTGTTATGTTCTTCGTTATGTGGTGGGCACACTTGTTGGCATTATTAGCATTCCTTGTTTATATCCCGCAAGGCAAGCACTTCCACTTAATTACATCGATTTTCAACGTTTATTACAACCGTCAAGACCGTATTGGCACATTACGTCCAATCGATTTTGCTGCATTGGAAGAAGCGGAAGATGAGGAAAGTATGCCGCCGCTTGGAGTCGGAAAAATTCACGATTTCACGCAAAAGCAAATGCTTGATCTGTATGCATGTGTGGAATGTGGACGTTGTACGAATATGTGTCCGGCAACAGGAACAGGAAAAATGCTGTCACCGATGGACCTGATCGTAAAATTACGTGATCATTTAACATTTACTGGTGCAGTTGAGCTAAAGAAAAAGCCATGGGTGCCATTCTCATTCTTCAATAATACACAAGGTAACCAATTGGCAATGGCTGCTGGTGCTGAAGGTGCAGTAATTGAAGACATTTACAGCCCGTCATTAATCGGCGACGTTATTACAGAAGAAGAAATTTGGGCTTGTACAACATGCCGTAACTGTGAAGATCAATGTCCGGTAATGAATGAGCATGTTGATAAAATTATCGATTTACGTCGTTATTTAACGATGACAGAAGGTAAAGTGAATCCGGATGCTCAACGCGCAATGACGAACATTGAGCGACAAGGGAATCCATGGGGATTAAACCGTAAAGAAAAAGAAAACTGGAGAGAGCTTGACGAAACAGTTCACGTTCCAACAGTTAAAGAATTGAAAAAATCGGGCGAAGAAATGGAATATTTATTCTGGGTCGGTTCAATGGGTTCATTTGATAACCGCTCACAAAAAATTGCATTGGCATTCGCTAAACTAATGAACAAAGCAGGCGTAAAGTTTGCCATTTTAGGCAACAAAGAGAAGAACTCAGGGGATACACCGCGTCGTTTAGGTAACGAATTCCTGTTCCAGGAGCTTGCAACAGCCAACATTGATGAATTTGAGAAAAATGGTGTGACGAAAATTGTAACGATTGACCCACACGCATACAATATTTTCAAAAATGAGTATCAGGATTTCGGTTGGAATGGGGAAGTACTTCACCATACAGAATTGCTGTACGATCTGATTCAAGAAGGCCGTTTAACAATGGATCACCGTGTCGATGAAACGATTGTATTCCATGATTCATGTTACTTAGGACGCTATAATGATGTCTTCGATCCGCCACGCGAAATTTTAAAAGGTATTGCAGGCGTGAAGCTAGTTGAAATGGAACGTAATCGTGAAGACGGCATGTGCTGTGGTGCCGGCGGTGGATTAATGTGGATGGAAGAGCATGTCGGAAACCGTATTAACGTTGCCCGTACAGAACAGGCAATCGCAACACAGGCATCAGTAATTTCTTCAGGCTGTCCTTACTGTTTAACAATGCTTTCGGATGGAACGAAAGCAAAAGAAGTGGAAGATACAGTCGGTACTTACGATATTGCAGAAATTTTAGAGCGTGCGGTATTCGGAACACCGGAAAAAGCACAAGTTCAAGTTCAACAAGAGCAACAAGAAGTAGTGGAAGAAACAGTTGTAGCACCTGTAGAAACAATTGAAGCTGAGAAACAGGCATCACCTGTTGAATCTTCAACGCTTCCAGAAGAGCAGCAAGTAGCAACAGATGCAGCACCCGCTGACGATTAAAATAACGAACAAAACAAATAATCTATGAATTAACGAGAAATAAATTTATAGTCAGTATATTTGAATAATTGTTGCGAATTCAAAGAGGATTTAATACAATGAAAGTAAGCGAAGAAATGAGAGTAGTAAATACTCTCATTTTTTTCTAAAGAATGATTGAGCGAGCGTTCAGTCGAATTATTAATTACAGCCTGCAAGCAGTGTTTTTATTAGTAAGTGATGGGGATCGTTACTAATAGATTAATAGTCTGCAGCAGAACTTCACAATACGGATGGCGATGTATAAAATTCGGATTAATTCAAACAAAGGGGTGTATGGATTGTCGAGAACAGTCATTTTAGACGGCGCACGAACACCATTCGGAAAATTTGGTGGCGCATTAAGTTCATTAACAGCAAGTGATTTAGGCGGAATTGCAATTAAAGAAGCATTGGTGAAGGCCAATGTATCAGCAGATGAGGTAAATGAAGTCATTATTGGAACCGTATTACAGGCGGGGCAGGGGCAAATCCCTTCACGGCAAGCTGCGACAAAAGCGGGAATTTCGTGGAATGTGAAAACGGAAACAATTAACAAAGTATGTGCTTCAGGTATGCGCAGTGTTACTCTTGCTGATCAGCTTATTCGATTAGGGGACGAAGAAGTGGTCGTGGCAGGTGGAATGGAATCGATGTCAAACGCACCGTACTATATGCCAAAAGGTAGATTTGGTTTGCGTATGGGAGATGCGAGTTTAGTAGACGGCATGATTTATGACGGTTTGTCTTGTGCCTTTCATCCGAAACAAGTGCATATGGGCGTTTACGGTAATGACACAGCGAGCAAGTTTGAGGTTTCCCGTGAACAGCAGGATGCATGGGCAGTTCGCAGTCATGAAAAAGCACTTGCAGCAATTGACTCAGGTAAATTGGCAGAGGAAATCGTAGCAGTGGAAATTCCACAGCGAAAAGGCGACCCACTTCATATTAAGACGGACGAAGCACCACGAGCAGGAACTACTTTGGAAACGCTAACAAAATTAAAATCGGCGTTCAGCAGTGATGGCACAATTACAGCCGGAAATGCTCCAGGTGTGAATGACGGAGCGTGTGCACTTGTTTTAATGAGTGAAGAAAAAGCACAGCAGGAAAACCGTCAGCCGCTCGCAACAATTCTTGCACATGCGGAAGTTGGGGTAGCACCGGAAGATTTCCCTCAAACACCGGGACTTGTAATAAATGAGTTGCTTAAAAAGTCAGGTAAAACATTCGCAGACATTGATCTAATTGAAATTAATGAGGCGTTCGCAGCGGTTGCTCTAGTTAGCAATCAAATTAGCGGACTGGATGAGAGTAAAGTAAATGTTAACGGTGGTGCCGTAGCTTTAGGCCATCCGATTGGAGCAAGTGGTGCCCGAATTATTTTAACGCTCGCTTATGAACTGAAACGTCGTGGAGGCGGTTTAGGAATTGCGGCTATCTGTTCAGGCGGCGGTCAAGGGGATGCGGTATTAATCGAAGTTACAAACTAAGGGGATGAAATAAATGGCGATTCAAAAAGTAATGGTCATCGGAGCTGGGCAAATGGGTTCCGGGATTGCGCAAGTTTGTGCACAGGCAGGCTACGATGTCATTTTAAATGATATGAAGGAAGAGTTTTTCGAACGCGGTTTAAATACAATCACGAAAAACTTGGCACGTGATGTTGAAAAGGGCCGTAAAACAGAAGAAGAAAAAACGGCTGTGTTAGCTCGTATTACTAAATCATTGACGATTGAAGACGCGAAAAACGCGGACATTATCATTGAAGCGGCAGTCGAAAACATGGACATTAAACAATCGATCTTCAAGCAGCTTGATGAAATTGCACCAAAGCATGCGATTTTAGCAACGAATACATCAAGTTTACCGATTACTGAAATTGCGGCAGTGACAAAACGTCCGGAGCAAGTAATTGGTATGCACTTTATGAATCCGGTACCGGTCATGAAACTTGTGGAAATTATCCGTGGTTTGGCAACATCTGATGAAGTGTACGAAAAGGTTGCAGATATGACAAAGCAACTGGGTAAAACAGGTGTGGAAGTGAATGACTTCCCGGGCTTTATTTCAAATCGTATTTTACTGCCGATGATCAATGAAGCAATTTATGCATTGTATGAAGGGGTAGCAACGAAAGAAGCGATTGACGATGTAATGAAAATGGGAATGAATCATCCAATGGGACCATTAACATTGGCTGATTTTATCGGATTGGATACATGCTTGTCGATTATGGAGATTTTACACGAAGGACTTGGTGACAGTAAGTATCGCCCATGTCCGTTATTACGCAAATATGTGGCAGCCGGCTGGTTAGGCAAAAAGAGCGGTCGAGGATTCTACATATACGAAAGCTGAGGGACTTCTATGAATTTACAATTTACTGATGAGCAGTTGATGATGCGTAACATGGTCCGTGATTTTGCCAAAACCGAAATTGAGCCGTTTATCGAGCAGATGGAAGCGGGCGAGTTCCCGAGGCATTTGCTGACGAAAATGGGTGAGCTTGGGCTGATGGGAATTACGGCACCTGCTGAATATGGCGGGGCGGAAATGGATTTTACTTCTTATATTATCGCGATCCATGAACTATCAAAAGTAAGCGCGGTAATGGGCGTTATTTTGTCAGTGCATACTTCTGTCGGCACAAACCCGATTTTATATTTCGGCAATGAAAACCAAAAGAAAAAATATATACCGAAGCTGGCAAGCGGAGAATCGATCGGAGCATTTTGTTTAACGGAGCCTAGTGCCGGTAGTGATGCTGGTTCATTGAAAACGAAGGCAGTACGAGACGGCGATCATTACGTAGTGGACGGTGCGAAAGTGTTCATTACAAATGGCGGGGAAGCAGATGTGTACATCGTTTTTGCATCTACAAATCCGGAAGCCGGTTCACGCGGGATTTCAGCATTCATTGTAGAAAAAAATACACCTGGTTTAATAATCGGGAAAGATGAACGGAAAATGGGACTGCACGGTTCACGTACGGTTCAGCTAACATTTGAAAACATGCGAGTGCCTGCAGAGAACCTGCTCGGGCAAGAAGGAGACGGCTTTAAAATTGCGTTGGCCAACTTGGATGTAGGTAGAATCGGAATCGCAGCTCAAAGTTTAGGAATTGCCGAAGCTGCATTGGAAGCGGCAACTGCCTATGCAAAAGAGCGTATCCAGTTCGGAAAACCAATCGCCAAGCAGCAAGGGGTTGGCTTTAAGCTTGCCGATATGGCAACAGCAGTGGAAGCTGCGAAACTACTCGTTTACCGGGCTGCAAACATGCGCAGTGAAGGATTGTCATGCGGAAAAGAAGCATCAATGGCAAAACTGTTCGCATCTCAAACAGCAATGGATACAGCAATCGAAGCCGTACAAATTTTCGGCGGCTATGGCTATACTGAAGACTATCCGGTAGAACGGTATTTCCGCGACGCAAAAGTAACACAAATTTACGAAGGCACAAGCGAAATCCAACGCATCGTTATTAGTAAGCATGTGATTGGTTGACGTAAACCTTCTACTATATTTAAAAAAGGGGACATGGGGAAATGAACTTTCAATTATCAGAAGAACACCAACAATTACGCGAAATGATTCGCGATTTTGCAATCAATGAGGTAGCACCAACAGCAGAGCACCGCGACGAGCACGAAGAATTTGACCGCGGTATTTTCGATAAAATGGCCGAGCTTGGCTTAACAGGTATTCCTTGGCCGGAAGAATACGGCGGAGCAGGGTTTGACTACTTGGCATACTGTATCGCAGTTGAAGAATTATCACGTGTTTGTGCATCGACAGGGGTAACACTGTCAGCACACACATCACTTGCAGGCTGGCCGATTTTTAAATTCGGCAACGAAGAGCAAAAGCAAAAATATCTTCGTCCAATGGCAGAAGGTAAAAAAATCGGTGCTTACGGCTTAACAGAACCAGCTTCGGGCAGTGATGCAGGCGGAATGAAAACCTATGCAGTAAAAGACGGCGACGACTATATTTTAAATGGTTCGAAAATCTTCATCACAAATGGCGGGGTTGCAGATATTTATGTAGTATTTGCGGTTACTGATCCGGAAGCGAAAAATGGCACGACTGCCTTTATCGTTGAAGCGGACTTCCCGGGATTCTCTGTAGGGAAAAAAGAGAAGAAACTAGGAATTCGTTCATCTCCAACGACAGAAATCATCTTTGACAACTGCCGTGTACCGAAAGAAAACGTATTAGGCGAAGAAGGTCAAGGTTTCGTTATCGCTATGAAAACACTTGATGGTGGACGTAACGGAATTGCAGCTCAAGCAGTAGGTATTGCACAGGGTGCATTGGATGCAGCGGTTGACTATGCAAAAGAGCGTGTTCAATTTGGCAAGCCGATTACAGCAAATCAAGGTATATCATTCAAGTTAGCAGATATGGCAACAGAAATTGAAGCTTCTCGTTTATTGACGTATCAGGCAGCATGGCTGGAATCAAACGACTTACCATACGGAAAAGCATCGGCAATGGCAAAACTGCTTGCAGGTGATACAGCGATGAAAGTAACGACAGAAGCTGTTCAAGTATTCGGCGGCTATGGCTATACGAAGGATTACCCGGTAGAGCGTTATATGCGCGATGCGAAAATCACGCAAATTTATGAAGGTACACAAGAAATTCAACGCCTCGTAATTTCGCGTATGATTACGAAATAGCCTATGGCAAAAAATGATAAGCTGCACGTCCAATCGTCAATAAAAGATGAAAATAAAATTATCGCACGCCGTCAGCAAATTATCGATGCCGGTGTAAAGCTTTTCAAGGAAAAAGGATTCCATCGTGCAACAACAAGAGAACTTGCAAAAGCGGCCGGTTTTTCTATCGGGACTTTATATGAATATATTCGTACGAAAGAAGATGTTTTATTTTTAGTATGTGACAATATTTTCAATGAAGTAACGAAATGCTTAACCGATTTCCCTTCCGATACAGGTACAATCGAAGGTTTGAAACAGGCAATCCGTCAATATTATTTGCTTATTGATCAAATGCCTGAGGAGTTTACGATTATGTATCAGGAAACGAAGTCATTGCAAAAAGCTGCGATGCATTACATTCTCGATAAAGAGCTTGAAATGGTCGCAATCTTTGAACGTATATTAAAAGACTGTGTTGAAGCCGGTAATTTAACGCTGTCTGAAGATGCAATCTATTTAGCGGCAAATCACATCGTCGTACAAGGGCAAAGTTGGGCATTCCGTAAGTGGGCACTACAAAAAAGATATACGATCGATCAATATATAAAATTGCAAACAACAATGTTTTTACAAGGCATTATGCAGTTTGAAAATTAGGAAAGGAGAATCGCCATGTAGAGCAACTAGTTAAACAGTTTGCTTCGCATGGCTATTTTTCATTATTCCAACATAACAAAGGGGTTATTAAAATGGGGAAAACTGAAGTATACAAACCAAAAAATCATATTCGCTTTGTCACAGCATCGAGCCTTTTTGATGGGCATGATGCTTCAATAAATATTATGCGCCGAATTTTACAGTCAAGTGGGGCTGAAGTCATTCATTTAGGCCACAACCGTTCTGTAGAGGAAGTGGTTAATGCTGCAATACAGGAAGATGCGCAAGGGGTGGCACTATCTTCATATCAGGGCGGTCATATTGAATATTTCAAATATATGTACGATCTGCTTCGTGAAAAAGGGGCACCACATATTAAAATTTACGGTGGCGGCGGTGGTGTAATATTGCCGCGCGAAATTAAGGAACTGCATGATTACGGCATTGCCGGCATTTTTTCACCGGAAGATGGGCGCCAATTAGGTTTACAAGGGATGATAAACAAAAAGCTTGAAGGTGCAGATTTTTCTACACTAAAAGGAAATTACAAAGAACTTTTGGAAAAACTTTCGACCGATACGCCGGAAATTTTGGCGAATTTAATTACAGCTGCCGAAGTTGGCGGGGATCCAGAAATTGAAGAAATGCTGCAGCTTGCACGAACTAAAAGTTTAAACACACCGGTAGTTGGGATTACAGGTACAGGCGGTGCAGGGAAATCTTCGTTGACAGACGAACTGATCCGCCGATTCCTGCAAGAATTTCCGGATAAAAAACTTGCCATTATATCGGTTGACCCGACAAAACAAAAAACAGGCGGGGCTTTATTAGGTGACCGTATCCGTATGAATGCCATCTTTAATAACCGTGTTTATATGCGCAGTTTGGCAACACGCGGCTCGCATACGGAATTATCAAGTTCGATTGGTGATGTACTCGATGTTGTACGCACAGCAGGATTTGATTTAATCCTTGTTGAAACAAGTGGTATCGGGCAAGGCGATGCTGAAATTACGAAACATACAGACCTTTCGATGTATGTAATGACGAGCGAATTCGGTGCCCCGACACAGCTTGAAAAAATCGATATGATCGATTTTGCGGATTTGATTGCGATCAACAAGTTTGAACGAAAAGGCTCTGAAGATGCATTGCGTCAAGTTCAGAAACAATACCAGCGTTCACGTGAACTATGGGAAGAACCGCTTGATCATATGCCTGTATTCGGGACGATCGCTTCACAGTTCAACGATTTAGGTACGAACTCATTATTTGCGGCTCTTGTAGCGAAAATTAATGAAAAGTTCGGTTTAGATTGGGAAACTTCGTATGAGCAATTTGTGAAAACACAAAAGCAAAACATTGTTATTCCGAATGACCGTCGCTATTACTTGCGCGAAATCTCGGAAACGATCAGAAATTATCATAAGCATGCGGAACAGCAGGCATTACTGGCAACGAAGTGGTATCAGCTTGAAGGAACGAAAGCACTGCTTCCGGAAAGTGAAACAGCATTAACTGCATCAATTGATTCTTTACTGGAAGGCGTTCAAAATGAATTAACTGCGGAGTCGAAGCGTATACTGAAAAATTGGAATGAATTAAAAGAAGCTTACGCTGGCGACGAACTTATTACGAAAGTGCGTGATAAGGAGATTAAAACAATTTTACGTACCGAATCGCTTTCAGGCTTGAAAATTCCAAAAGTCGCGCTGCCGAACTTTAAAGATTACGGCGAAGTTTTACGCTGGGTGTATAAAGAAAATGTACCAGGTGAATTCCCGTATACAGCAGGGGTTTTCCCGTTCAAACGAGAGGGAGAAGATCCGAAGCGTCAATTTGCTGGTGAAGGAACTCCAGAACGTACAAATAAGCGTTTCCACTACTTATCAAAAGATGATGATGCGAAGCGTTTATCGACGGCATTCGATTCGGTAACATTATACGGGGAAGATCCACATACACGTCCTGATATTTACGGAAAAGTCGGGGAGTCTGGTGTAAGCATCTGTACATTGGATGATATGAAGAAACTTTATGCGGGCTTTGATTTATGTGCACCTTCTACATCTGTATCGATGACGATTAATGGACCTGCTCCGATTATTCTGGCAATGTTTATGAATACAGCAATCGACCAGCAAGTACAAAAGCGTGAACTGGAGTTGGGCCGTACTTTAACGGTGGAAGAATTTATAGAAACGCGTGAACAGACATTGCAAGTGGTGCGCGGTACCGTACAGGCAGATATATTAAAAGAGGATCAGGGGCAAAATACTTGTATCTTCTCAACTGAATTTGCGCTGCGTATGATGGGCGATATCCAGCAATATTTCATCGATCATAAAGTAAGAAACTACTACTCGGTATCCATTTCGGGCTACCATATTGCCGAAGCCGGGGCGAATCCGATTTCGCAGCTTGCATTTACATTGGCAAACGGCTTTACGTATGTTGAATATTATTTAAGCCGCGGTATGAATATCGATGATTTTGCACCGAACTTAAGTTTCTTCTTCTCGAACGGTCTTGACCCTGAATATACAGTCATCGGTCGTGTAGCACGTCGCATCTGGGCTGTTGTCATGCGTGAAAAGTACGGCGCAAATGACCGCTCGCAAAAGCTGAAGTATCATATTCAAACATCGGGCCGCAGTCTGCATGCACAGGAAATCGACTTCAATGATATTCGTACAACACTGCAGGCATTAATGGCATTACAGGATAACTGTAACTCACTGCATACGAATGCGTACGATGAGGCAATTACAACGCCTACAGAAGAATCGGTACGCCGCGCGATGGCGATTCAAATGATTATTACAAAAGAGCACGGCTTATCGAAAAACGAAAACCCGTTACAAGGGGCATTCATTATTGAAGAGCTTACACAGCTGGTGGAAGAGAAGGTGCTGGAAGAGTTTGATCGCATGAATGATCGCGGCGGGGTACTTGGTGCGATGGAAACACAGTATCAGCGCGGAAAAATCCAGGAAGAATCGATGCACTATGAGCATTTAAAACATTCAGGACAACTGCCGATTATTGGCGTGAACACGTATTTAAACCCGAATCCGCCATCTGAAGAAGCAATCGATAACATGGAGATCGCACGTGCTTCTAAAGAAGAAAAAGATTTGCAAATTGCAAACTTGGCAAGCTTTAAAGAATCAAATGCGGACAATAGCCAAAAAGCGCTTGATCGATTAAAAGAAGTAGCTAAAACAGGTGGCAATATTTTTGAAGAATTAATGGAAACGGTTAAAGTAGCGAGCCTTGGCCAAATTACACAGGCCCTCTATGAAGTAGGCGGCCAATACCGCCGAAATATGTAGGGGATAACAGATTTATTGTTTGTAGCATGCGGAAAACAACTTAATAACTAGCCTTATTTACTTAGTTATTAGTAAAAAATGCAAAAAAATGAACTTAGAATACCACGAGTGCGGAAATTTTCGTTATACTAGTAAATACATGGACGATCTGATGAAGGAAGGTGCGCAATAGTGCAACAGTATGTACATTATATTTTAATTTTAGCATGCCTAATCGCAACCTTCTTTTTATATAACCGACAACTAGCAGCAATCCCTTTGCTGCTTTTATCCTTCATTTTATTTTTTGTTGCCTATAAAAAAGTAACAAATTTAAAAAACAAGAAATGAAACTAGCATAGTGATAGCATGTTTGTATATAATGGGTATTATGCTTATATCCATCCAGTTGTTGTACAAGCAACGACAAGAGCGGGTATAAGATCTTCGGCAGATGTTAAGGATTTGGAAGACGAATCCAAACGCAATTACGCCGAGTCGTAATTGATAAATAGACATGTAAGAATGGAAAGGACGTGCACGATTTGAACTTTCGTGGTATGACAGATGAACAATTAGCAGAAGAGTCATTAATCGACTTAGCATACGCACTATTAGAAGATAAAAAACAAGCAATGCCGTTAAATGAATTATTAAAAGGTATTCAAGCATTAAATGGTATTTCGGATGAAGATTTAAAATCCCGTTTAGTACAATTTTATACTGACTTAAACGTAGAAGGCCGCTTTTTATTAAACCAAGAAAATGGCTGGGGTTTACGTGAGTGGTATAAAGTAGAAACAATCGAAGAAGAAACAGCGCCAACAATTAAGACACGTAAGAAGAAAGCAAAAGCTGTTGACGACGAAGATGAAGATGAAGTTATCGACCTTGAAGAAGAGGATGTATTATTCGAGGAAGATTACGATGAATTCGTTGACGACGAAGAAGAGGAAGAAGTGGATGAGGAAATCGACTTCGTAGAAGAAGATATTGAAGAAATCGATCCTGACATCGATGAAGAAATAATCGATGAAGATGATACATTTATTATCGAGGATGATGAAGAAGAAATAGACGAAGAGTTAGATGAGGAATTAGAAGAAGACGAAGATTTAAAGTAATCAATTTTCACATTGGAAATTGAAAGTGCTTGACTTCTATTTCAGTTCCGTATAATCTTTTACTTGGGCTCCTTTAAAGAGGAGATTGACCGTATAAGTTATACGCTCCCCCTGCAAAATAGTGCAGGAGGAGCGTTTTTTATTTTTTCATGCGTTTTTAATTAGAAAAACATTCCCTTGCATTTAGGAAGCAATAGAGTGTTTTTCTAATTTGTTTTAAAAGAAGGAGGAATTTGTATGACAAAGTATATTTTCGTAACAGGTGGGGTAGTTTCATCACTTGGTAAAGGGATTGTAGCAGCATCTTTAGGTCGTCTATTAAAAAATCGTGGATTGGAAGTAACAATTCAAAAATTTGATCCATATTTAAATATTGATCCAGGTACAATGAGTCCATACCAGCATGGTGAAGTATTCGTTACAGATGATGGTGCAGAAGCGGACTTAGACTTAGGTCACTATGAGCGTTTCATCGATATTAATCTTGGTAAACACTCAACTGTTACTTCAGGTAAAGTATATCAATCGGTACTAAATAAAGAGCGCCGCGGTGACTACAATGGTGGTACAGTTCAAGTAATTCCTCACGTAACAAATGAAATTAAAGAACGTGTACAACGTGCTGGCCGTGAAACTTCTGCTGATGTTGTTATTACGGAAATCGGTGGTACAGTAGGTGACTTTGAATCACTTTCATTCCTAGAAGCGATTCGCCAAATGCGCCGTGATTTAGGCCATGAAAATGTAATGTACATCCACTGTACATTAATGCCTTATATTGCAGCTGCTGGTGAAATGAAAACAAAACCGACACAGCACTCTGTTAAAGAGTTGCGTTCATTAGGTATTCAGCCAAATATTATCGTATTACGTACAGAACAACCAGTTCCACAAGACATGAAAGAAAAAATCGCGTTATTCTGTGACGTAAAACCTTCTGATATTATCGAATCACGTGATGCAGAACATTTATATGAAGTGCCATTAAATCTTCATGCACAAGGTTTTGACCAAATCGTTCTTGATCATTTCGGTATTACAGCGCCAAAAGCGGATATGACAGATTGGAAAGAGCTTGTACATTTAGTGAAAAACCTGGAGCACAAAACACGTATCGCTTTAGTAGGTAAATACGTAGAATTGCAAGATGCTTATATTTCAGTTGTAGAAGCGTTAAAACATGCAGGTTATGTATACAATTCAGATATCGCAATCGACTGGATCAATGCTGAGCACGTTACAGCGGAAAATGTTGATGAATTGCTAGGACAAGCAGACGGTATTTTAGTGCCAGGTGGTTTCGGCGACCGTGGTGTTGAAGGAAAAATCGAATCGATCCGTTATGCACGTGAAAACGATGTACCGTTCTTCGGTATTTGCCTAGGTATGCAAATGGCGACTGTAGAATTTGCACGTAATGTTATGGGCTTGGAAGGTGCACACTCAACAGAACTGGACAAAAACACGAAGTATCCGATTATCGATTTCTTACCGGATCAAACAGAAGATACAGATATCGGCGGAACATTACGTCTTGGTCTATATCCATGTAAATTAAAAGAAGGATCTCGTGCACGCGCGGCTTACAATGGTGAAGAATTAGTATACGAACGTCACCGTCACCGTTACGAGTTCAACAATGAATTCCGTGAAGCAATGGAAGCGGAAGGTATGGTATTCTCAGGATTATCTCCTAACAATAAATTAGTAGAAATTGTTGAGTTACCGGAAAAGAAATTCTTTGTGGCTGGCCAGTTCCACCCAGAATTAATTTCACGTCCACAACGTCCACAACCATTATTCCGTGAGTTTGTTGGCGCAGCGTTTAATAATAAAAAATAAAGAATTGGGGCAAAAGTAGCTCCAAAATTAAAAGCAGCTCAATTTTACGATAGTAAAGTTTGAGCTGCTTAATTTGTATACCTACTTTGTATCCGTTGTTCTCCGTTACGGCGGACGCTTTCCTGGGGGCACGAGGCCAACACGATGTTGGTCACAAAAGCGTTGCCACAGGACGTGGCGCTCCTAGCTTTTGTTCCAAGTCTCTCCCACGTGCTTGGCCCCTGGGAGTCGCCGCCTTCACTCCGAACAACTAATTTACCTTCTAATCAAAGAGAGGCACATATAAATTTAAAAATATAAAAGACGACCCCCATACCAGTATGGATTAAGAGTCGTCAATAAATTATGCGAATGGAGACGGATGGCTGTCCATTAATTCGTCGTCCTCTTCATCATCGTCCACGAGCATTTCGTCGAATTCCATCTTAATTGCTTCATAAATATATAAAGCTGCAATAAGATGTGGAAATACGATGCGTTCGCCGAGCTTTGTAGGATGCGGCAAAATGCCACCGCGCACTTTCAATGAAATATACGTATAAGCAAGATCGCTTAACGGATTTTCATCGCCGGCCATTTCACTTGCGACAGCCGCAAATGGGATAAATTCTGCATGCAGTTGCTGAGCAAGTTTTAATGCTTGTTCATCTGTTGCGTGTCGAGTAAAAATAATTACACGGTCAGCAGGCAAAAGTTCAACATTTTCTGTATAGCGTGCAAACTTAGCAAATTTACCTTCACCAAGCTCTGCATTTATTGCAACAGCTTTCATTTCACCAAATGCCGCAAAGTAAATTGTTCCTTGCCCAATTGCTGCCTGTGCCAATAATCTTGCAGTTTCTTCAATAGATTCTTCTTCAGTTTGCTGAATGCGCTGTAGAAGACCTGTTAATTGCGTAGTTAAAATTTTAGACATATTAACACCTCAAAGTTATTATAAAATTGTGCACATAAAAAAGCAAAAGCACAAACTCTCTCGATAAAAGAGGGGAAATCAATTTAGTAATAGAATGTAACTTATATAAAGTGAAACTTCAATCAGTGGGGGGTTCTTGCCCACTGATTGTTAGTTGAACCAATCGGGCATTTATGGGTAGTTGATCTCCCGCCTATCCTTTTCGCCCTTGATAAGTACAGAGGCGGGAGTCTTACTACCCGTTAATCCGGGAAATTATTATTATAATGGGGGATCACATTGAAGGGGATACTAATAGTAGATGATCAGCAGGGAATAAGGATGCTTCTAAATGAAGTATTTAAAAAAGAAGGATTCACAACTTATCTAGCGGCAAATGGATTTGACGCAATAAAAATTGCACAGGAAAATGCTCTCGATTGCGTCCTGCTGGATATGAAAATACCCGGAATGGACGGACTGGAGATTTTAGCCCGTTTGAAAGAAGATCACCCGGAGCTACCTGTAATGATGATGACTGCTTATGTGGAACAGCATATGATGGACAGAGCGAATGAATTAGGTGTGATAAAATACTTTACCAAACCTTTTAATATTTTTGAAGTACGTGATGAAGTTAATAAACTAGTAGAAAAGACTGAAAAAATATAAATGAAACAGGCGAGCAGGCAGTAGCGCATACTGTCTGTTTTTGTTATGATTAATCTAAATGTTTTTGTCAATTCATGTGATTTTGCATGGAATAGACGATGAAAAAAATACTTAAAAAAAGCATTTTGCGCAAACTATGTTTTTCTAGCAGCAAACTATTTATGTATCTTCGAGGAGGATTTTAATAATGGCATTAGTTTCAATGAAAGAAATGTTAATTAAAGCAAAAGCAGAAGGTTATGCAGTAGGTCAATTCAATATTAACAACCTGGAATGGACACAAGCCATTTTACAAGCAGCAGAAGAAGAAAAATCACCGGTAATTCTAGGTGTTTCTGAAGGTGCCGGAAAATATATGGGCGGCTTCATTGCTGTAGTAAAAATGGTTGAAGGCTTAATGGAAAGCTACAAAACAACTGTTCCAGTAGCAATTCATTTAGATCATGGTTCAAGCTTCGATAAATGTAAAGAAGCAATCGATGCTGGTTTCTCTTCTGTTATGATTGACGCTTCACACCATCCATTCGAAGAAAATATTCAAACGACTAAACAAGTTGTGGAGTATGCACATGCAAAAGGTGTATCTGTTGAAGCGGAACTTGGTACTGTAGGCGGCGAGGAAGACGGTGTCATTGGCGGCATTATGTACGCAAACCCACAGGAATGTAAAGCACTAGTTGAAGCTACAGGTATTGACTGTTTAGCTCCAGCATTAGGTTCTGTTCACGGTCCTTACAAAGGCGAACCAAACTTAGGATTTGCCGAAATGGAAGAAATCTCAACGTTAACAGATGTTCCGTTAGTATTACATGGTGGAACTGGTATTCCAACAAAAGATATTCAACGTTCAATTTCTTTAGGTACAGCAAAAATTAATGTCAACACAGAAAACCAAATTTCGGCTACGAAAGTAATCCGTGAATTTTTAGAAAATGATAAGAAAACATATGATCCACGTAAATATTTAGGTCCAGCTCGTGAAGCCATTAAAGCGACAGTAATCGGTAAAATGCGCGAATTCGGCAGCTCTGGAAAAGCTTAATTGATAGAGTGAACCTTCTTTCACGGGAGTCTTCATCTGCCGATACGTTTTCAAGGCAGAAATTCTACCTATTAATGCGGAATAATGAATCCACAAAAGAAAAGTGCACAAAATAAGCGTACTTTTCTTTGTGAACACGTGTTTTTCAACATAAGACATCTCGTTCACAAATTGAGCGAGATGTGTTTTTATAATCAAATGTAAATCGGAGGCTATTATAATGAAATTTTTTATCGATACAGCAAACTTTGACGAAATTAAAGAAGCATACTCTTGGGGGATTCTTTCAGGTGTAACGACAAACCCATCATTAGTTGCAAAAGAATCAGGCGTGAATTTCCACGACCGCTTACGTGAAATTGCTGAGCTGGTAAACGGCTCGGTTTCTGGTGAAGTAATTTCTTTAGATGCTGAAGGAATGATTCGTGAAGGGGAAGAATTGGCTGCGATTCACCCGAATATTACAGTAAAACTTCCAATGACACCGGAAGGATTAAAAGCATGTAAACACTTCTCTGAAAAAGGGATTAAAACGAACGTGACATTAATTTTCTCTGCTAACCAAGCATTGATGGCAGCACGTGCAGGCGCTTCTTATGTATCTCCATTCTTAGGACGTCTAGATGATATTGGTCAAGATGGCGTAGAATTAATCCGTGAAATTGCGGAAATGTTTGCAATCCACGAAATTGACACGGAAATTATTGCCGCATCTATTCGTCATCCGCAACATATTACGCAAGCTGCACTAGCTGGCGCACATATTGCAACAACTCCATACAAAGTTTTACAGCAACTGTTTAATCATCCATTAACAGACAAAGGAATTGAAGGATTTTTAGCGGATTGGGCAAAGCGTGAAGGGAAATAATAAGAATACCTCACAGCAGTTGCAGTCTACTTTACTGTGAAATTTGTCCAATGTAAGGGAGAACACAAAATGGATGTTTATAAAATACAAGGCGGAAATCGTCTAAAAGGTAAAATAACCGTTAGCGGTGCAAAAAATAGCGCAGTTGCTTTAATTCCTGCATCAATTTTGGCTGATTCTTCCGTTACCATTGGAGGAATTCCAGAGATTTCAGATGCATGGACGTTAAAGGCACTACTTGAAGAAATTGGCGGCGAAGTAACATTCGAAAATGGCAAGATGAAGATTGATCCATCAAAAATGGTTGCGATGCCGCTGCCAAACGGCAATGTTAAAAAATTACGTGCTTCCTATTATATGATGGGTGCCATGCTTGGACGTTTTAAACAAGCGGTAATCGGCATGCCAGGCGGATGTTTTTTAGGGCCGCGTCCAATTGATCAACATATTAAAGGTTTTGAAGCTTTAGGAGCAAAAGTAACAAATGAGCACGGTGCCATTTATTTACGCGCAGAAGAACTAATCGGTGCGAAAATTTACCTGGATGTTGCAAGTGTCGGCGCAACAATTAATATTATGCTGGCAGCAGTGCGTGCAAAAGGGAAAACTACAATCGAAAATGCAGCGAAAGAGCCTGAAATTATTGATGTTGCAACACTATTAACCAATATGGGTGCCAACATTAAAGGGGCAGGAACGAGCGTTATTCGTATTGAAGGTGTCGATGAGCTAAAAGGTACAAAACATACAATTATACCGGACCGGATTGAAGCAGCCACATTTATGATTATGGCTGCAGCAATTGGTGATGGTGTACTCATCGATAATGTTATTCCGCTTCACATGGAAGCCGTCACAGCGAAACTTCGCGAAATGGGTGTAACTGTGGAAGAGAATGAGGAAAGCATCTTTATTTCCAAGCAAACGAAACTGCAGGCAATTGATGTGAAAACACTTGTCTACCCAGGATTCCCGACTGATGTTCAACAGCCTTTATCTGTATTAATGACACAGGCAGAAGGTACTTCGATGATTACAGATACGATTTATTCTGCTCGTTTCAAGCATATAGATGAACTGCGACGTATGAGTGCAAAAGCTCGTGTTGAAGGCAATACTGCCATCATTCAAGGACCTGCATCTTTGGAAGGATCCACGGTAACGGCAACAGATTTACGCGCAGGTGCCGCATTAGTATTGGCTGGACTTATCGCAAAAGGTGAAACAGAAATTCACGATATTTACCATATTGAGCGCGGCTATAGTTCGTTAATCGAAAAGCTGTGTGCAATCGGGGCAAATATTCATAAAGAGTCCATTGTCATTAATACAAAGAATAATGCATAAATTTGCTATAATTCGTGATCAGAATCGCGTAACGATGAGAGTATGATAATATATATTTGGGTAATGAAAATATGTTAGTTCATAATACAATTCAAAAAAGCAGTTAATTTAGGCTGTTAAAATCGGTTTTAACCGATTACAGGAGGCAAACACAAAATGGAACGTAGTTTATCAATGGAAGTAGTACGTGTAACAGAAGCAGCAGCGATTGCATCAGCGAAATGGATGGGACGCGGACTTAAAAATGAAGCGGACGACGCAGCAACAACAGCGATGCGTGTTATGTTTGATACAATCCCAATGCATGCGACAGTTGTAATTGGTGAAGGAGAAATGGATGAAGCACCGATGCTTTATATCGGTGAAGAATTAGGGCTTCGAAATGGCGGACCTGAAGTTGATATCGCAGTAGATCCATTAGAAGGTACAAATATCGTAGCAAAAGGTACAAATGGCGCGATGACAGTACTGGCAATTGCAGACCGTGGCAATCTATTAAATGCGCCTGATATGTATATGGATAAAATAGCTGTAGGACCGGAAGCAGCAGGAAAAGTTGATATTAACGCTTCTGTTACGTACAACTTATTGCAAGTGGCAAAGGCAAAAAATAAAGATATTTCCGATGTGGTAGCAACACTTTTAGACCGTCCACGTCATCAGCATATTGTCGATGAAATCCGTGAAGCGGGTGCACGTATTAAATTCATCCAAGACGGTGATGTAGGTGCAGCGATTAACACAGCATTCGATGAAACTGGTATCGATATTATGTTCGGTATGGGTGGTGCCCCAGAAGGCGTTATTGCGGCAGTTGCATTAAAATGTTTAGGTGGCGATTTCCAAGCGAAACTAGTGCCTGAAGATGAAGAACAGCTTGCTCGTTGCGTAAAAATGGGAGTCGACGTAGATAAAGTATTAATGATGGAAGACCTAGTTAAAGGCGATGATGCTATTTTTGCAGCAACAGCTGTAACAGATTCGGAGCTTTTACGCGGTGTTCAATATAAAGGTTCCTATGCACTTACACATTCAGTTGTTATGCGTGCAAAAACAGGAACAGTACGCTTTATCGAAGGACGCCACAGCATTGATAAAAAACCAAAGTATGACCAAATTTAACTTCCCGTATAATGTAAGTAGCCTCAGATAGAAAATGCCCATTTTCAAATTACTTGCACTATAATATAATAAATGCCCAGTGTAAAAACTGGGCATCTTTCAAATAAAGTGTAGTATACTTCTCTTACACAAATTCCTAAACAATAACTTAATTTTTTCAAATTAAATTTTAATAGACTGGAGAAAACGTATGACAGCATTAACAATTGCTCAATTAGAAAGCATGACATTAAAAGAATTATATGCTTTAGCGAAGCAATACAAATTATCAAATGCTAGTAAGCTAAATAAAAAGGAACTAATTTTTGCAATCTTAAAAACCCGCTCTGAACAAGAAGGCTTCTTTTTCATGGAAGGTGTTTTGGAAATTATTCCTACAGACGGCTTCGGATTCCTGCGCCCGATTAACTACTCTCCTTCAAAAGAGGATATTTACATTTCTGCTTCCCAAATTCGTCGCTTCGATTTACGAAATGGTGATAAAGTTTCAGGGAAAGTTCGTCCACCAAAAGAAAATGAACGTTACTATGGCTTATTGCAAGTTGATGCTGTAAATGGCGAGGACCCTGAAGTTGCAAAAGAACGTGTGCATTTCCCTGCATTAACGCCGCTTTACCCGAATCGCCATATCAAATTGGAAACAGTTCCTACAAAACTTTCGACGCGTATTATGGATTTAGTAGCGCCGGTTGGTTTTGGTCAGCGTGGTTTAATTGTTGCGCCGCCAAAAGCCGGTAAAACATCTTTATTAAAAGAAATTGCCAATGCGATTACGACAAACCATCCGGAAGCGGAACTGATCGTACTACTTATCGATGAGCGTCCGGAAGAAGTAACGGATATCGAACGTTCAGTTAATGCAGACGTAGTATCTTCAACGTTTGATGAAGTGCCTGAAAACCATGTAAAAGTAGCGGAAATCGTTTTGGAACGTGCACGACGTCTAGTAGAACAAAAACGCGATGTTATTATTTTAATGGATTCGATTACACGTTTAGCACGTGCCTATAACTTAGTAATCCCGCCAAGTGGCCGTACACTTTCAGGTGGTATTGACCCTGCTGCATTCCACCGTCCGAAACGTTTCTTCGGTTCTGCCCGTAATATCGAAGAGGGCGGCAGTTTAACAATTTTAGCGACTGCTCTTATTGATACAGGCAGCCGTATGGACGAAGTAATTTATGAAGAATTCAAAGGAACGGGTAACCTTGAACTGCACTTAGATCGTAGCTTGGCAGAACGCCGTATTTTCCCGGCAATCGATATCCGCCGTTCAGGTACACGTAAAGAAGAGCTTCTTATTCCGAAAGACCAGCTTGATAAATTATGGGCAATCCGTAAAACATTCAGCGATTCACATGACTTCGGTGAAAAGTTCTTACGCAAAATACGCACAACAAAAACAAACGAAGAATTCTTTGAAAAGCTTGATACAGATATGAAGAAAGCTACGAACGGTAAAGGGTTGTTATAGAATTTTAGAAGATTGACCGGAATGAAAATCAAGTTCTTGATTTAGTGAGGAACTACATACATTCAATTTCGTAAAATAATATAAAATAGTTGCAACCTTTTTTAAAACTTGCTATACTTCTTTAAGTATGAAACGTGCACATATATAGCTGACCTCAACACATTACGTATGTAGTGACATATTCGGGCTATGTAAGGTGCAGTTCGAAAATACTCTGTTCCGGATGGTTCAGGGCGAGAGGAGAAAACGAATATGAAACAAGGTATCCACCCAGATTACAAAGTAGCAACAGTAACTTGCTCTTGTGGTAATTCTTTTGAAACAGGTTCAGTTAAAGAAAAGATCTCAATCGAGTTCTGTAACGAATGTCACCCATTCTATACAGGTCGTCAAAAGTTCGCTTCTGCAGACGGACGTGTAGATCGCTTCAACAAAAAATATGGTATGAAATAATACCTCTGCCCATTTCCGGATTTCCGGAAATGGGTTTTTAATTTTTGTAGAGCATTAATTTTGTTTTATTAGAAGATATTGCGCAGTTATTAAAAAAATTTTGCAGGTTATTAGAAAATCCGAAACGTTTATTTGAAAACCGCAATGCGATATTAGAAAATGTACATATTATATTAGAAGTTCAAACTTATATTAGAAGAAATAAAAATATATTAGAAGAAATTAGAAATCTTTCGCACATGTTTTTCTAAAGAGAAAGATTCTAATAAATAGAGCACCTTTTACAATAGACGAATGACAAAAAACTAGCTAAGATAAAAGAAGTAAAAGTTGACCTTGAGTTAGATACTCAAGGTTTTTTGTTGGTGAAAAAACGAACTTGCAATTTTAATTAGAAATGAGGAAATAGAAATGGCGCAATTATTTTATAAGCATGGGGCGATGAATAGCGGGAAATCGATTGAAATTTTAAAAGTTGCCCACAATTATGAAGAGCAAAATAAAGCGGTACTGATTTTTACTTCAGGAATTGATACACGTGATGAAGTCGGAACAGTTTCAAGCCGAATCGGTTTAAGACGTCCGGCGATTGCGGTGTTTGAAGATACAAACATATATGAAATAGTAGAAAAACACGAAGAAAGATTATATTGTGTACTTGTAGACGAAGTACAATTTTTATCAAAAGAACATGTATTGCAGCTGACTCAAATTGTCGATGAGCTGAACATTCCTGTTATGGGCTTTGGCTTGAAAAATGACTTCCAGAATGAGCTGTTTGAAGGCAGCCGTTATATGACGATATACGCGGATAAAATTGAGGAAATGAAAACTATTTGCTGGTTCTGTCATAAGAAGGCGACGATGAACTTACGAGTAGATGAAAATAAAAAGCCGGTCCGTACAGGTGATCAGATTCAAATTGGGGGTAATGATAGTTATTATCCTGTTTGTCGCAAGTGCCATTCCAATCCGCCACTATAATTTAGAGTGAACGGCACAACCAAATTTAAATATATGAATGCCAATGTGTAAATGATATGAAGAAAGTTCAACATAGATGTAGCAACAACCGTAAAATTTCTTTATACTAGTAAAGGTGCATTTTAACGTGACTCGTGAGAAGACGAGTGAAATACAACTAATAACAAAATAACTTTTAGAGGTGAAATATAGATGTTTGATCGTTTACAGGCGGTTGAAGACCGTTACGAAAGATTAAATGAATTACTAAGCGACCCGGATATCGTCAGCGATTCCAATAAGCTTCGCGAATATTCGAAAGAGCAATCCGATATTCAGGAAATGGTAGAAGTATACCGTGAATACAAATCGGTGAAAGAGCAACTGGCAGATACACGCGAATTAATGGAAATTGAAAAAGATGCAGATATGCTGGAAATGATGAAGGAAGAGTTTAACGATTTAAACAAACAAGTTCCAGAGTTAGAAGATCGTCTGCGTATTTTATTAATCCCTAAAGACCCGAACGATTCGAAAAACGTAATTATGGAGATCCGCGGTGCTGCTGGTGGTGACGAAGCCAATATTTTTGCTGGTGACCTATTCCGTATGTACACACGCTATGCGGAAACGCAAGGCTGGAAAGTGGATGTAATGGAAGCAACACCAAACCCGGCAGGTGGATTTAAAGAAGTAATCTTCATGATCAACGGTCAAGGTGCATATTCAAAATTCAAATATGAAAATGGCGCTCACCGTGTTCAACGTGTACCTGCGACAGAATCACAAGGCCGTATCCATACATCAACTGCTACGGTAGCATGTTTACCGGAAGTACATGTAGAAGATGTAGAAATTCATGAAAAAGATATTCGCGTTGATACATTCGCTTCATCTGGTGCAGGTGGTCAGTCAGTAAATACAACGATGTCTGCTGTTCGTATGACCCACTTACCGACAGGTGTTGTCGTTTCGATGCAAGATGAACGTTCACAAATTAAGAACCGTGAAAAAGCGATGAAAATTTTAGTAGCACGTGTAGCGGATAAACACCGTCAAGAAGCACAGGCTGAAATCGATGCAACACGTAAGACAGCAGTAGGAACAGGCGACCGTTCTGAACGTATCCGTACTTACAACTATCCACAAAACCGCGTAACAGATCACCGAATTGGTTTAACGATTCAAAAACTTGACCAAATCGTTGAAGGTAAGCTGGATGAAATCATCGATGCACTTATTTTAGATGAGCAGGCAACACGCTTATCAAATTTAAATGAAGATGCATAAAACCATTTTTGAGGCCCTGAATGGGGCTTCTTCTTTTTTAGAGGAAAACGGTCGCGAAGGAAATGCCGCACGGATTTTATTGCAGCATATTTTACAGACAAGCTATTCAGGATTAATGATGAAGATGCACGATATTCTACCCGAAGAGCAGCAACAGCAATTTGATGCTTTTATTCAAGAGCATGTGAAAGGGCGTCCTGTACAATATATAACGGGTGTAGAAGAATTTTACGGACGCTCATTTATAGTTGATGAATCGGTACTGATCCCTCGTCCGGAAACGGAAGAACTGATTGTTGGAACGATTGAGCGGATCCGCAAGTTATTCGGAGACAAGCAAAATCTGAAGTTTGCCGACATTGGGACTGGCAGTGGTGCCATTGCCATTACAATGAAAAAGGAATGTCCGCAGCTTGATGTAACAGCAACGGATCTTTCACCTGCAGCACTTGCAACAGCACAAAAAAACGCTGAGCAGCTGCAAGCGGAAATTGAATTTAAGCTAGGCGATTTAACAGAACCGATTGCAAATGAAAAATGGGATGTTGTCCTTTCTAATCCGCCGTATATCGCATATGAGGAAATGGAGGATATGTCCGATGTTGTCGTAGCGCACGAACCTCATCAGGCATTGTTTGCCGATGAAGAAGGACTCTTGCTTTATCGTAAACTAGCAGAAAATTTACCGGCTCTTATGAAGAGGCCGGCATTAATTGGGCTGGAAATCGGTTATACACAAGGAGAAGCCGTAGCGAATTTTTTCAAAAAAAGCTTTCCAAATGCCCATGTATCAGTCATTCAAGATATAAATAAAAAAGAACGTATTGTTTTTTGTGAGATTAGTGAATAAAAAATAGATTCCTTGTAAACAATGTTTGCAAGGGGGAATGATTATGTTACATGATTACGATATTCAAAATGAATCCAATCTATTTTTAGCGATTGCTAAATTACTAATAAGTGTTCTATTTTTATATTGCGCTGCTACGTTTATACCTACTTTCGTAGATGAGGTACGCATTGATCAGGGAGAAAGCAATGACCAGTTAAAGTTCCGTGTTATTGCAAACAGTTCGACAAATGCCGACCAGCTTATCAAATATGAGGTTGTGGAAACAATTCAAACTTATTTGCAAAATACACCTGAATTTTCAGAAGATATCCACAGTGTGGAAAACATGTATCAGGAAATTCAGAAAACTTACCCACAATTAAAAATCGCCTATAAGTTTGGGGATAACTTAATTCCCCCGAAATGGGTGGCTGGTCAGTTTTATCCGCAAAAAGAGTATTATTCTGTTAATTTCATTATTGGACAAGGTCGAGGCGAAAACTGGTTCTGTGCAGTGTTCCCAACGCTTTGTATAGTTAATGAGCCGGTGGAAAATGAACGGCCGCCATTTTTTATTGCTGAATGGTGGGAAAAACATATGGAAAAAAGTGATCCACAAAACACAGAAGAACTTGTAGAAAATGATCCAACTTACTCACAATTTGTGGATAGTTAACTCAAACATTTACAGAAAGGAGGAAAAAGTAATGCACACTTTCCAATTAAATGTGGATGAATTTGTGGATAATTCAGAAAATTATACACAGGCTGTGGATTTATTAAATAACGGCGAAATAGTCGCATTTCCGACAGAAACCGTATATGGCTTAGGTGCTGTTGCGACAAATGAGCTGGCCGTGAAGAAAATATATGCTGCAAAAGGACGACCTTCGGATAATCCCTTGATTGTACATATAGGAACAGTGGAAGAAGTATCGTTATATACAACAAATATTTCGGAAGTTGCCCAAAAATGTATGGATGCTTTTTGGCCTGGTCCATTGACACTTGTCATGCATGCAAAGCCGAATGTTTTAGCGTCAAGTGTTACGGCAGGATTAGATACGGTTGGTATTCGTATGCCCGATCATCCAGTAGCACTGGAACTTCTTCAAACATTAAAGAAACCGTTAGCAGCGCCTAGTGCAAATCGCAGCGGTAAGCCTAGTCCGACAAAAGCCGAACATGTATTTGAAGATTTGCAAAACATTATTCCTTGTATTTTGGATGGAGGAATGACGGGGATCGGACTTGAATCGACCGTTTTGGATGTCACACTGGATACACCCGTTATTTTGCGTCCGGGCGGGGTAACGAAAGAAATGCTCGAAGCGGTAATCGGACCAGTTATTGAGCCAAGTCTGGAACAGCAGAAAATTGAATCGACACCGAAAGCGCCTGGTATGAAATATACCCACTATGCACCGGAAGCTCCCGTCTATTTAATAGACGCAAATAAGGAAGCGATTGAAACGGCTATTGCCGAATTAAAACCGGAACATAAAGTTGCCTTATTGGCTCCGGAAAGCTTTAAAGAAATTAAGGCCGATTATTATTTCTCATTCGGGAATGCAAATGATCTTGAACAAATGAGTGCTTCGCTATATGATGCATTGCGTGCATGCGATAAAACGAATGCCACGATTATTCTAGCGACGGCAACATCAAAAACAGGTGTTGGTACAGCTATTATGAACCGTCTGGAAAAGGCGGCAGGCGGCAAATGGTACGCACTATAAGAATAAAACCACATCTTGCAACATCGGGATGTGGTTTTTGTGTATAAACAAAAGGATATTTCCCGGCCTAAAAGCATAAATTACAACAGCGCTTAGTGGAAGAGGGGAATAGATGCAAGAAGTAGTTGCCGGGATCTTAATGTCGTTCGATGTCGTTGCACTGTATTTAATTGCTACAAATGTTAAGGCAAAATGGTTATTAGCTTTATGGACGGCATTTTTACATATGCTTTTTCCATTACTCGGTTACCGCTTTGGGGAATGGCTTGCCGTCTATTTAACAAACTGGGCATCAGGCCTTTCTACACTGTTATTGTTTTTTGTTGGACTGCAATTACTGCTCTCGAAGAAAGATGAAAGTTTTCCGGCAATGTCTTTACCGATAATTGCGATTTTTGCAAGTGTTGACACCTTTTCAGTTAGCCTTTCTTTTGGTATGCTAAATTTACAAAAATATGTTTTTATTATCAGTGCTGGCCTATCAACATTTATATTGTCATATGCGGCATTGATAATAGCGCAAAAATCACCAATTTTTAAAAATAACGCATTAAAAAAAGTAGCAGGAATCCTCCTGATTATTATGAGTGTAATGCTACTAAAATGGTAAACTAGAGGGTGTGAGGAACATTAATATTTATTTTATTTGTACAGGCAACACATGTAGAAGTCCTATGGCAGCAGCAATTTTACAAGCAAAAAACTATGAGAATATTACTGTGCGTTCAGCAGGTATTTATGCGCACGAAGGCAGTGACATGTCCCTGAACGCAAAGGAAATATTACACAGAAAAAATATTGTGCAATCGCACCGTTCATCTCAATTTACGGTAGAAGATGCACAATGGGCGGATTTAATTTTAACGATGACGACCGCTCATAAAGAAATGGTCATCCGTTTAGTAGAAGAAGCGGCACATAAAACGTTTACGTTAAATGAATATGTTGCGATGGAAACAGGACTTGATATTCAAGATCCATTCGGTGGAAACCTGCAAGTATATGAACAAACATATGAGCAATTGAACGAAACAATTAACAAGCTGGAAACTAAATTGAAGTTGGAGGATAAAATTTAACATGGACTCTCAGAAAAAGATCTTTAGTTTGCGCCGGAAGCTCGTATTGTTTGTCGGGATATTAGCGCTAATTACCTACACTTGCAGTTTTGTATTTATCGAATATTTACACCCAATGTTTTTTGAAACGACTAGCACAAGCGTATTTCAGATTATTACCTATTTATTAGGAATCTTTTGGTCATGTGCATTGGCAGCTGTATTTGGTTTAGTCATTGTTCGCCCTTTACAGCAATTGGAGCGCAGTGCAAACCATGTAGCGGAAGGTAAAATCGGACAAGATGTCGAAATGCCGAAAACAAATGATGAAATCCGCTCTGTAGCAGAGGCATTCCAAACAATGGTGTTTAATTTGCGTAAAATGGTAAACGGCATCGAAGACAATTACAAGTCAACCGATGAAACGATTTTAAAATTGTCGGAAGAAAGTATCTCTGTTACGAACAATGCCGAGCAAATTACAAGCAATATTAGCCAAATTTCATTAGGGGCTGAATCTTCGGCAGTTGCCATTCAAGAAACAGTAGAAGCAATTGAAGAGGTTCGCACATTAGCCGCGGAAGTGAACAATAAAGCACTACATACGGCAAGTCGCTCAAAAAATCTTTTGACAAACTTAACATCTACAACGGATTCGATTCATGGTGTTGTAAACAGTATTAAAAAAATCGCAACCGATAATGAAAATTCATTAGTAAATATTCGCGAGCTGGAAAAAAATGCTGAGCAGATTGAACGGATTATAAGTTTAGTAGGCGATATCGCAGGACAAACAAATTTACTTGCTTTAAACGCATCGATTGAAGCTGCACGAGCAGGTGAGCATGGGAAAGGCTTTGCAGTTGTTGCAGAGGAAGTCCGTGGTTTGGCGGATGAAAGTGCAAGTGCTGTGCAGGGGATTACAACATTGATCCACACGATGCAGCAAAATGTTTCGGTAGTAGTAAAACAGATGAACGAACAAGTATCATTTGCGGTAAATGAATCATCACGTGTTTCTGAAACAACGTCAGCAGTTGAAGGTATGACAAAATCTGTTTATGAAATGGCCGATGATGTTGTCCAAATTTCAGAATTAGTCGCACAGCAAATGAAAAATATTGAACATACGTCACATCAATCACAGGAAGTGGCGGCAATTGCAGAGCAAACTTCTGCAAGCGCACAGGAAGTAACATCCGCTTCACTGGAACAGGCCGAAGCGATCAAGCAAGTAGAAGAACTGGCGAGCAATTTGAAACAACAGTCTGCAGAGCTGTATCGAATGATTCAACAATTCGACCGCACACAGTAGATTGGAATATAGGTTTAAAATACCTGATGGATAAACGGACATGTTTATCTGTTGGGTATTTTTATTTCGTTCGTGAGTGCATTTCAATGAAGTTTTCTAATATAAAGGGAAGATTGTCTAATAACCGTGTTAAAGTTCTAATAATATGTCGATCTTCTAATATCCGAAGCGAATGTTCTTATAAACAATACCAAGCTTCAAAATCATGTACACGTTTCGAAAACAAAAAGCCTGGGTATGGTACACTATTGTTTACAATAATTAGTCCTGGGGGGATTTATATTGAACAAAATGAAGTACTGGCTACTGATGGGTGTAGTCGTAGCTGGTCTTGCTGGATGTGGAGACGCAGAGGATGCGGATACGACAGATTCAGTTGACTCAACACCGGCCGAATCCACTGAATCAACAGGAGGAACGGACTCAGCTGAAACTACAGATGTCTCAGCAGGTGAAAAAGTGGCAAATGCCAGCTGTGTAGGGTGTCATGGCGGAGATTTAACGGGAGCAATGGGGCCGGACTTAACGAAAACTTCTTTATCAAAAGAGGAAATTGTTGATGTCCTAGTCAATGGTAAAGGTGCAATGCCGCCGGGTACAGCAGATGGGGAAGAAGAAGCGGTAGCCGAATATATTTTATCATTACAATAACTGTTGAAGACCTGCTCTAATCTGAGCGGTCTTTTTTATTGGGGACTAATTGCTCAAAAGCCTTTTTAACTTAACAAACTTACGTAAAGCTGAACATTGAAGTAATTTATAATAGAAAAATAAGAGAATAACATCCAAATGTTAACGATAAGGTACGATTATTCACTTAATATTCGTCTTTATGCATGTATTTTGAAAGTTATTCGGAAAAGACGTGTTATTCTTCCGGAATAAATGGTACACTGATGGTGAATATAATAAGTAATAAAATCGAGGCAGGAGGGATCTTCATGAGAATTGCAATTTCTTCAGATCACGGCGGTAATAATTTACGTAAAGAGATTATGTCACTACTTGATGAAATGTCAATCAGTTATGAAGACTTTGGTCCACAAACGGACGAGTCAGTAGATTACCCGGACTATGCACGTCCAGTAGCTGAGAGAGTAGCTGCAGGGGAATTTGACAGAGGAATTTTAATTTGCGGGACTGGAATTGGGATTTCGATTGCTGCAAACAAATTTAAAGGGATTCGTTGTGCACTTGTACATGACGTGTTCTCGGCAAAAGCGACACGTTGTCACAATGACTCAAACGTTTTAGCAATGGGTGAGCGTGTAATCGGTCCAGGGCTGGCACGTGAGATTGTTGCAACTTGGTTGGATACACAGTTTGAAGGTGGTCGTCATATTCGCCGTGTTGAAAAGATAACTGAAATCGAAGAAGGGTAACAGATGGTGATTCAATGACAAACTTACACGATTTGCAAAGAGATTTAGCGCAAGCATTATCCGAATTTGAGCAACAAGTGAAGTTTTCTGAAGGTCAGCTATTTGTCATCGGCTGTTCCACATCGGAAGTGATGGGTGAGAAGATTGGAACAGCTGGTGCATTCGATGTAGCGCAAGTTCTATACAAAGAATTTTCAATATTCGCGCAAAGACATAAAATTCACTTAGTTTTCCAAGGCTGCGAGCATATTAACCGAGCGCTGACACTCGAGGCTGCAGCTGCTAAAATGTACCATTTAGAACCTGTTTCGGTCATTCCGGTCCGTACAGCAGGTGGCTCTATGTCTGCATACGCTTTTACACAAATGGATGAGCCTGTAATTGTGGAAACCATCCAAGCACATTACGGGATTGATATCGGTCAAACATTAATCGGCATGCACTTAAAAGCGGTTGCTGTGCCTTTACGAACATCTGTTAAGCAATTAGGCGATGCAGTCATTACGTTAGCGACAACACGTCCGAAACTTATCGGTGGAGAACGTGCGCAATATACTGTAACACCTTAACGTTACATATATCATTTTGAATTGGAAACTCCGATCTAATCGGAAGTACATTTAGGGGGATTTGAAAATGGCATTTGAAAAATTAGCAGGACAAGACAAGGCGATTTTAGACGCAATTTTATTAGAGAAAAAACGTCAAAACACAAACATCGAACTAATCGCATCAGAAAACTTCGTATCGGAAGCTGTAATGGAAGCACAAGGTTCATATTTAACAAATAAATATGCAGAAGGTTACCCTGGCAAACGCTATTATGGCGGTTGTGAACATGTAGATGTAGTGGAAAACATTGCGCGTGACCGTGCAAAAGAATTATTCGGTGCAGCATATGTTAACGTACAGCCACACTCAGGTGCACAAGCGAACATGGCAGTTTACCATACAATTTTAAAACCGGGTGATACAGTACTTGGTATGAACTTATCACACGGCGGTCACTTAACACATGGTTCACCAGTAAACTTCTCAGGTATTCTTTATAACTTCGTAGAATACGGTGTAACTGAAGATACTAACTTAATAGATTATGAAGATGTTCGCCAAAAAGCGTTGGAATCGAAGCCGAAATTAATCGTTGCTGGTGCATCAGCTTATCCTCGTGCGATCGACTTTGCAAAGTTCCGTGAAATCGCGGATGAAGTTGGCGCATATTTCATGGTTGATATGGCGCATATTGCCGGCTTAGTAGCAGCAGGCGAGCACCAAAATCCAGTACCGTATGCAGATTTCGTAACGACTACAACTCATAAAACGTTACGTGGTCCTCGTGGCGGTATGATTTTAACTAATGATGAAAAATGGGAAAAAGAATTAAATAAATCAGTATTCCCGGGTATTCAAGGTGGTCCATTAATGCATGTCATCGCTGCAAAAGCAGTATCTTTCGGTGAAGCATTACAACCGGAATTTAAAGATTACGCAAAACAAATTAAAGCAAATGCAGCTGCACTTGCAAAATCTTTAGTTGATGAAGGTGTTGAAATCGTTTCAGGCGGTACAGACAACCATTTACTTCTATTAAATGTGAAATCTTTAGGTTTAACAGGTAAAGTTGCTGAGCATGTACTGGATGAAGTAGCAATTACAACAAACAAAAACACTATTCCATTCGATACAGAATCACCATTCGTAACATCAGGTATCCGTGTAGGTACAGCAGCTGTAACTTCTCGCGGTTTCAAAGAAGAAGATGTAATCGAAGTAGGTAAAATTATCGCTTCAGTTCTTAAAAACCATGAAGATGCAGCAGTAAAAGAAGAAGCACGAAAACGTGTTGAAGCTCTTACAGCAAAATATCCTTTATACGCATAATTGAGTTTAAGCCTTCTATTTACAATATGTAGATAGAAGGCTTTTTTATTAGAAGAAATAACGAATAGATAGGCTACTAAAGCAAATCCTAATTGAAGATATATTTGTTCTATTTTTGTATTATAAAAAGGGCAATTTTTAAAACATTCCTATCATAGTTTTCGTTAACTTTATTTTCTGTTATACTGTTTTAGATAAACAACAGTTAGGAGATGTCAACGTGAGTAAAGTATACGTATTTGACCACCCATTAATCCAACATAAGTTAACTTATATTCGAGATAAAGAAACAGGAACAAAAGAATTCCGGGAGTTAGTTGATGAAGTAGCAACATTAATGGCTTTTGAGATTACTCGGGATTTACCGCTGGAAGAAATTGAAGTGGAAACACCTGTTACGAAGGCGAAAGCGAAAGTATTATCTGGGAAGAAAATGGCGATTGTCCCAATTCTACGTGCGGGTATCGGAATGGTAGATGGCGTATTAAAATTAATTCCTGCTGCAAAAGTAGGTCATATTGGTCTTTACCGTGATCCGGAAACATTAAAGCCGGTAGAATATTATGCGAAACTTCCAGCAGATGTTGAAGAACGTGACTTCATTATTGTTGACCCGATGTTAGCAACGGGTGGTTCAGCTGTAGAAGCGATTAATTCACTGAAAAAGCGTGGCGCTAAAAGCATTAAGTTTATGTGTCTGATCGCAGCTCCAGAAGGTGTAGAAGAAATTCAAAAAAATCACTCAGACGTAGATATTTACATCGCATCTCTAGATGAAAAATTAAATGATCATGGCTATATCGTACCAGGCTTGGGTGATGCCGGGGATCGTTTATTCGGAACAAAATAATAAATAAACGAGACGTCCGTAAGCAGTTGCGGGCGTTTTCTATTAATACGGCAAGTATACTAAACACTTGCAGAAAAAATTAATTATAGATTAGACAAGGAGAAGAATAATGACGAAGAAGTTTAAAGTTATGACGATTTTTGGAACACGTCCGGAAGCAATTAAAATGGCACCACTTGTACTGGAACTGGAAAAGCATCCGGAACAAATTGAATCGATTGTTACTGTAACGGCCCAGCACCGTCAAATGCTTGACCAAGTGTTGGAAACTTTTGAAATTACACCGGATTATGATTTAAATATTATGAAAGACCGTCAAACATTAGTAGATGTAGCGACGAATGCACTTTTAGGACTTGATCGAGTAATGAAAGAAGCGAAGCCTGATATCGTGTTAGTACATGGTGATACGGCGACAACTTTTGTTGGAAGTCTGGCGGCTTTCTACAATCAAATTGCAATTGGCCATGTGGAAGCAGGACTTCGTACAGGTCAAAAATATTCACCTTACCCTGAAGAGATGAACCGTCAGTTAACAGGTGTAATGGCAGATTTGCATTTTGCGCCAACTGAGCAATCTCGTGCAAACCTGTTAAAGGAAAATAAACCGGCAGAAGCAATTTTCGTAACTGGTAACACGGCAATTGATGCATTAAAAACAACAGTCAGTGATCATTACACACATCCTGTTATTGAAAGAATCGGTTCAGATCGAATGATTTTACTAACAGCACACCGTCGTGAAAATCTAGGTGATCCAATGCGCAATATGTTCCGTGCAATTATGCGTCTATTGAACGAGCATGATGATGTTCAGGTTGTTTACCCGGTGCATATGAATCCTGCAGTACGCGAAGTTGCAAATGAAATTTTAGGGGACAACCCACGTGTTCATTTAATTGAACCGTTGGAAGTATTTGATTTCCACAATTTCGCTGCCCGCTCTTACATGATTTTAACGGATTCTGGCGGTGTTCAAGAAGAAGCACCATCGTTAGGGAAGCCGGTGCTGGTTTTACGTGATACGACAGAACGTCCTGAAGGGATTGCAGCAGGTACATTAAAACTTGCGGGAACAGATGAAGAAGTTATTTACAAGATGGCAAAAGAATTGCTAGTAAATGATGAAGCTTATGAAGCAATGGCACATGCATCGAATCCGTATGGAGATGGATTTGCATCAGAGCGTATTGTGGAAGCATTATTGAAATTTGCTCAAAAACAGTTAGTAGAAGAAATTATCGAAAAAGCAGAGACTCGATAATCCAAAAAATTACTGAAATTTACTTAAAAATGAAATTGACAACAGGAATTAGCGTTTTCCTCCTGTTGTCAAGTATTAAATTCGCTATTATTGCCAAAAAATTTTTTCTTGGATATAAAAAATGAAACGACATGGAAAAAACGCATGAAATAGCGAATTTTAGCGTTAGTGAAAAAATGCAAAAAATATTTGTGCATAACTATACACAAATTTGTCAACAATTTGACAAGGAATGTATCTATGTGAAGTTTTTCACCATTACTAATTGACATCAAAAACCCCCTATTGTATGCTTACAAAGGGTAAGAATGATAAGAGTTTCGCCTAGTCAAAAGACGTTGAAACGCTTGTTATATCAAGTTTCTACTAGATTGACAGTTGAAACGAAACTCGTCAATTTGCAACGTTCTATGCGCCTGGATGAAGTCCGTTAAGATTAAGAGACATTTAGAAGTATGAAATGAATGTTCACTATGGAATTTTCCTGAGGTGGAAATTATTTACTACTTGTAACGGCCTCTAATTTTGTAGTGCATTTACTACGTTTTAAATTCATTTAATGGTCGATGAACACTTTCTTTACTCGAAAAAAGTTTCAGGAGATTAACTGCCAATGCTAAATTTGCATCACGTTTTTGCAATGCAGAAGAAAGCGTTCTTTTTTTTGCTTGCTGTTTGTACGTTAGGCTGGGGATTTTCGCCATATGATTCGATATTTGCTGGTATAGCCCTAGGTGCGTTCTTTGGTACGTATAATTTTTGGATTTTACTTCGACGTATGGAAAAATTTGACCGTTCCATTAGTGAAGGGACAAAAGTAGCATCTATCGGTACAGCGCTTCGCTTTGGATCAGGTGTTGCCGCAGTCGCAATCGCAATATCGTTGCCACAATATTTTCACTTAATAAGCACGGTCATTGGGCTGATGATTCCGTACATCTTTTTAGTAGTAGAAAGAGTAGTACATCATATAAAAAGCCACTAAGGTGCATTTGAAAGAGAGGTGAATGCAAAAATGGATCATACAGCTCCAGAGCTACATTTGGATTTAGGCTTTATGACGCTTACTTTCAACTTATCTACAGTACTAACTCTCTTAGTAGCTGCAGTCATCGTATTTATTATCGCGTTTGTTTCAACACGTACACTTGCGTTAAAACCGACTGGTATGCAGAACTTCATGGAATGGGTTATGGATTTCGTGAAAAATATTATTAAGAGTAACATGGACTGGAAAACTGGTGGACGCTTCCACATTCTAGGGATTACATTAATCATGTTCATTGCAGTGTCCAACTTACTTGGTTTACCAATGGGTGGTATTGCTTACGGCAGTGATTTATGGTGGAAATCACCAACAGCCGATCCAGTCGTAACAATGACATTAGCTTCGATGGTTCTAGTATTAACACAGTATTACGGCGTGAAAATGCAAGGTACAGGCGGTTATGCTAAAACATTCTTCCAACCAATGTCGTTTATGTTCCCGTTAAAAGTTATTGAAGAGTTTGCAAATACGTTAACTCTAGGTCTACGTCTATACGGTAACATTTATGCCGGCGAGATTTTACTAACGTTACTTACTGGTTTAGCAGTTTCAAGTGCGTTTGGTTTCTTCGGTGCAATCGTACCAATGATGGCGTGGATGGGATTCTCGATTTTCATCGGGTTTATCCAAGCTTTCATTTTCACTATGTTAACGATGGTTTACATGGCTCACAAAGTGAGTACAGACCATTAATTATAAGTTTCCGCATTCAATGTAGTGCGGTAATTTGAACCAAAAAAAATTACAACATCCAAGGAGGATATTATCAAATGGTAGGTTCAGTAGGTTTATTAGCAGCAGCAATCGCAATCGGTTTAGCAGCACTAGGTGCAGGTATTGGTAACGGTTTAATCGTTTCAAAAACAGTAGAAGGTATCGCTCGTCAACCAGAAGCACGTGGCGCACTTCAAACTACAATGTTCATCGGGGTAGCGTTAGTAGAAGCATTACCGATCATCGCAGTAGTAATCGCATTCATCGTAATGAACCAATAGTCTTCATTAAGATTATTAAATCCAGTGGCGAAGTAGACTTCATTTGAAACCCTTCGCCATTAGTTTTGTGTATAAAAGATATACCCTTTTTATTTAATATTAAATATGAACAAAAAGTATGACAAAATATAGATTTTATTCAAGCTCTTGAAGGGAGTGAAACAATCGTGTTTTTAGACTATCTTGTACTAGGTGCAGGCGCTAGTGGCATTAACTTAGGTGATGCTCTTGCGACTTTAGTGATTTTCTTAGGTTTAATGGCACTTCTTAAAAAGTTCGCTTGGGGTCCTTTAATGGGTATCATGCGCGAGCGTGAAGAGTTAGTTGCGAGCGGTATCGATGCAGCTGAAAAAGCTAAAAAAGAAACACAAGCACTATTAGAAGAACAAAAGAGCCTTCTTAAAGAAGCTCGCACTGAAGCGCAATCAATTATTGAGAACGCTAAAAAGCAAGGCGAAGCAACTCGCGAAGAAATCGTGGTAACTGCACGCGCTGAAGCGAACCGTCTAAAAGAATCTGCTGTTCGTGATATCGAAGCAGAAAGAGAAAAAGCAATCGCTGCTGTACGTGAAGAAGTAGTTTCATTATCAGTACTTGCTGCGTCTAAAGTTCTTGGGAAAGAAATTTCTGAAGCAGACAATAGCGCATTAATTAAAGAAACGATTGCGAAGGCAGGCGAAGCGAAATGAGTCAATCGACTGTAGCAAATCGCTATGCTCAAGCAATTTACGAATTAGCATTAAGCAACAACCTTCTTGCAGAAGTAGGTGCAGATTTACGTGAGATCAAAACAGTATTGGCTACAAACGAAGAGTTTATGGCTTTACTTACTGCTCCGAAAATTTCTACTGATCGTAAGAAAGAGCTTATCGCTCAAATTTTAACGGGTGCACAGCCAATCGTTGTAAATATGGTTCAATTCTTAATTGAAAAGAAACGTTTAAATGAATTAACAGCTGTAGCAGACCAATATCAAGCATTATCAGCTGCCGCTCAAGGCACTGCAGATGCAAAAGTATACTCAACGCGTGAATTAACAGATGGCGAACGTGCAGAAATTTCTGCTGCTTTCGGCAAGTTAGTCGGCAAAGGGCAACTTAACATTACAAACATTATCGATGCGTCATTAATTGGTGGCGTACGCGTTCAAATCGGCAACTATATTTTCGACAGTACTGTAGCGTCTAAGCTAGAGGACTTAAAACGAACATTAGTTGGCTAAATCTTAAGAAATGTGAGAGGTGAACATACATGGGCATCAAAGCTGAAGAAATCAGCAGTCTGATTAAACAGCAGATTGAAGGTTATCAATCGGAATTAAAAGTAAGCGAAGTAGGTACAGTTATCACTGTTGGTGACGGTATCGCTCGTGCTCATGGCCTCGACAACGCCATGGCTGGAGAGCTTTTAGAGTTCTCAAACGGTGTTATGGGTATGGCACAAAACCTAGAAGAAGGTAACGTTGGTATCGTAATTTTAGGAGACTACCTAGGCATCAAAGAAGGCGATGAGGTTCGTCGTACAGGTCGTATTATGGAAGTACCAGTTGGTGAAGCACTAATTGGCCGTGTTGTAAACCCACTTGGTATGCCAGTGGATGGATTAGGTCCAATCAACACAACAAAATCTCGTCCAATCGAAAGTCCAGCTTTCGGTGTAATGGCACGTAAATCAGTACATGAGCCATTACAAACAGGTATCAAAGCGATTGACGCTTTAGTACCAATCGGTCGTGGTCAACGTGAGTTAATCATCGGTGACCGTCAAGTTGGTAAAACATCTGTAGCGATTGATACAATCTTAAACCAACAAGGCGAAGATATGATCTGTATCTACGTTGCAATTGGTCAAAAAGAATCAACTGTACGTAACGTAGTTGAAACTTTCCGTAAGCACGGTGCATTAGATTACACAATCGTTGTAACTGCATCTGCATCACAACCAGCTCCATTACTATACCTTGCTCCTTTCGCAGGTGTATCTATGGCAGAAGAATTCATGTTAGATGGTAAGCACGTATTAATCGTGTATGATGACTTAACTAAACAAGCATCAGCATACCGTGAACTTTCACTTCTTCTACGCCGTCCTCCAGGTCGTGAAGCATACCCTGGTGACGTGTTCTACTTACACAGCCGTCTACTTGAGCGTGCTGCGAAGTTAAACGAAACATACAAAAACGGTTCGATTACAGCGCTTCCATTCGTAGAAACGCAAGCGGGCGATATCTCTGCATATATCCCAACAAACGTAATCTCAATCACAGATGGTCAAATCTTCTTACAATCTGACTTATTCAACTCTGGTGTACGTCCTGCGATCAACGCTGGTTTATCAGTATCACGTGTAGGTGGTTCTGCTCAAATCAAAGCGATGAAAAAAGTAGCGGGTACATTACGTCTTGACTTGGCAGCATTCCGTGAGTTAGAGTCATTCGCTCAGTTCGGATCTGACTTAGACGCAATCACACTTGCTAAATTAGAGCGTGGTAAACGTACAGTTGAAGTTTTAAAACAAGACTTAAACAAACCACTAAAAGTTGAAAAACAAGTTGCGATCCTTTATGCATTAACTAAAGGTCACTTAGATGATATTCCAGTACAAGACATCGTTCGTTTCGAAAACGAATTCTTAAGCTGGTTAGATACAAACCACACAAATGTTTTAGATCATGTTCGTACAACTAAAGAACTTGCTCCAGACGCAGAGTATGTTGAAGCTATCAATGCGTTCAAAAAGACTTTCGCTAAATCTGAGTAAGAATTGAACGGTTTTTCACGCACAATACTGTAGCGTGAAAAACTGGACAACTCTTTTTTAATAAGAGCTTGATAAAAATCTAAAGGTGGTGAAATACCAGTGGTAAACTTACGCGAAATTAAAGGTCGTATTAACTCTACAAAGTCAACGAAACAAATTACGAAAGCGATGCAGATGGTTTCTTCTTCAAAGTTACGTCGTGCAGAGCAAAACGCTAAGTCTTACGTTCCATACATGGAAAAAATCCAGGACGTAGTAGGCGCAATCGCAACAGGTACAAAAGACAGCGGACATCCAATGTTAACTTCTCGTCCTGTTAAGAAAACAGCTTACTTAGTCATCGGTTCTGACCGTGGTCTGGCAGGTGCTTACAACTCAAGCATCTTACGTCAAGTTCAAAGCACTATTGATAAACGTCACAAGTCTAAAGATGAGTACGTAGTTTTAGTAGTAGGTCGTGTTGTTCGTGATTACTTTGTAAAGCGTGGACACAATGTTATCGCAGATGTCGTTGCTCTACCGGACCAACCGTCATTTGCTGATATTAAAGAAATCGCTCGTAATGCTGTTGGTATGTTCATTGATGGTACGTATGATGAACTTTATATGTACTACAATCACTTCGTATCTGCAATTCAAAACGAAGTGACTATGAAAAAAGTTCTTCCTCTAACTGATATTGCACCTTCTTCAAGCAATGCTTCTTATGAATTTGAGCCATCAGGCGAAGCCATTTTAGAAGTATTACTTCCACAATATGCGGAAAGCTTAATTTACGGCGCAATTTTAGACGGAAAAGCGAGTGAACATTCAGCGCGTATGACAGCAATGAAAAACGCTACAGACAATGCAAACGATCTTATTGCAGACCTTTCTCTACAATATAACCGTGCACGTCAAGCGGCGATTACACAAGAAATTACAGAAATCGTTGGTGGAGCTGCTGCCTTAGAATAGGGCGCACTCACCAATGTCGTATAAGAATACGATAGGAGGGTACAAAGTAATGAACAAAGGACACGTTCTTCAAGTAATGGGTCCAGTAGTAGACGTAAAGTTTGCTAATGGTCAATTACCAGCAATTTATAACGCATTAACAGTTACAATTGAACGTCCTAACGAAGCTCCGACTACTCTTGCATTAGAAGTAGCGCTTCACTTAGGTGACGATTCTGTTCGTACGATTGCCATGTCATCTACTGACGGTTTACAACGTGGAGCAGAAGTAACAAACTCAGGAGCACCAATCTCAGTACCAGTTGGTGAAGCTACATTAGGTCGCGTATTTAACGTACTTGGTGAAGTTATCGACTTAGGTGAAGAAATTCCTGCTGAAGTTCGTCGTGATTCAATTCACCGCGAAGCTCCAACATTCGATGAATTATCAACTACTGTAGAAATCCTAGAAACAGGTATCAAAGTAGTAGACTTATTAGCACCATACATCAAAGGTGGTAAAATCGGTCTATTCGGTGGTGCCGGCGTAGGTAAAACTGTATTAATCCAAGAATTAATCAACAACATCGCACAAGAGCACGCAGGTATTTCTGTATTCGCAGGTGTAGGTGAGCGTACTCGTGAGGGTAACGACTTATTCTTCGAAATGACAGATTCAGGCGTAATCAAACAAACAGCGATGGTATTCGGTCAAATGAATGAGCCACCTGGAGCACGTATGCGCGTAGCTTTAACTGGTTTAACAATGGCTGAGTTCTTCCGTGATGAGCAAGGTGCAGACGTACTTTTATTCATCGACAATATTTTCCGTTTCACACAAGCAGGTTCTGAGGTTTCTGCCCTATTAGGTCGTATGCCTTCAGCGGTAGGTTACCAACCAACACTTGCTACAGAAATGGGTAAATTACAAGAGCGTATCACATCTACTACTAAAGGTTCTGTAACTTCGATCCAAGCGATTTACGTACCAGCCGATGACTATACTGACCCGGCTCCGGCTACAACTTTCGCCCACTTAGATGCTACAACTAACCTTGAACGTAAATTATCTGAAATGGGTATCTATCCAGCGGTAGACCCACTAGCTTCAACTTCTCGTGCATTATCACCAGAAATCGTTGGACCAGAACATTACGCAATTGCTACTGGTGTTCAACGTACAATCCAACGTTACCGTGAACTGCAAGATATCATTGCTATCTTAGGTATGGATGAGCTAGGTGACGAAGATAAGAAAACAGTTGAACGTGCTCGTCGTATCCAGTTCTTCTTATCTCAAAACTTCCACGTAGCAGAGCAATTCACTGGTCAAAAAGGTTCTTATGTACCTGTAAAAGAAACTGTTCGTTCATTCAAGGAAATCCTTGATGGCAAATGGGATCACTTACCAGAAGATGCTTTCCGTCTAGTTGGTTCTATTGATGAAGTAGTAGCGAAAGCTAAAGAAATGGGCGTACAAGTCTAATTAGCTGACGAGGAGGAAAAAATATGAAGACAGTTACAGTCAATATTGTCACTCCCGACGGCTCAGTATACGATTCAGAAGTAACGATGGTAATCGCTAAAACGACTTCAGGTGAAATTGGTGTCTTAGCTGGCCATATTCCTATGGTAGCTCCACTTACAATTGGTTCTGTGAAGCTTAAAAAAGCAGACGGCACTACAGATGTCGCAGCGGTTAGCGGTGGTTTCATTGAAGTTCGCCCTGAAAAAATCTCGATTTTAGCTCCTTCTGCAGAAGTTGCTTCTACGATCGATGTTGCCCGTGCTAAAGAAGCTTTAGCTCGTGCTGAAGGTCGCCTTCAAAAGAAACAAGATGACATCGATTTCCAACGCGCGGAATTATCTTTAAAACGTGCGATGAATCGTATCAATGTTCATGAGGGTAATATCTAATGTTTAACAAGCGGGCAGATTCTTTCTGCCTGCTTTTTTTATAGTCATGAAAGAATTATAAGAAGTTAAACAGTTTGGAACACAAATCGCCATCATTTGGGATAAGGTGTTTAAAAGGAGCGGGGAAAATGGATTTATATGTCGAGGCAGGCCAACAAGCAATCGTTAATGTGTTAGCATATATTATATTTATAGGAATTGCCCTTTATGCATTACAAGGACTAAGAATCGAACAATTATTTAAAAAAGGTAAGACTTTTCAAATTCAGCTCTTTTATATTTTGTCGAGTATTGTTATTGGTTCAATTGTAGCGGATTTCTTTTTAAACTTTTTAAGCTGGTCGCAAACGATTCCCTATATTTTTAATTAGTACAGGAAATAGATGCGGTTTTATTTCTTGTAAAGGGGAATAAACGTTTGTTTTCCACTACAAGAAATAAAAATTTCCTAGGAAATAAGAGGTTTGTAAAGTTACATGATTTGGGTAGTTATTTTTAGGAAAGTACTTTTTTGTGAAAATTTGTCTATTCACACTAAATAGTTGCGCTGCGTATTATAATTTAATAGCCTTTTCAAACAAATTAGATTAAAATAGTAATTTGGGTGCTTGAATTACCGCCCTAATAAATGTAGTATATTTTTGTGTGTAAATTGAGTCAAATGAAGTTTAAAATAATTTAAGTTTAATTGAACTTATTCCTTTATTATATGAGAATTGAATTCGGAGGGACGAATTGTGGAGAGAATTATTGTTACTGGAGGTCAGACACTAAAAGGCACAGTACGCGTTGAAGGCGCAAAAAATGCTGTATTACCGATTTTGGCTGCTTCTCTATTAGCTTCTAAAGATAAAAATATGATTAAAGATGTACCAAACTTAGCAGATGTCGGTACGATTGGTGAAGTGTTAAAAAGTTTAAATGCGATTGTCGAATATGATGTCGAGAAAAACGAAATGATGATTGATGCCTCTATGAAGCTATCTAGTGAAGCACAATTTGAGTTTGTAAGTAAAATGCGTGCATCCATTTTAGTAATGGGTTCATTATTAGCACGTAATGGCTATGCACGTGTAGCATTACCAGGCGGCTGTGCAATTGGATCTCGTCCAATCGAACTTCATTTAAAAGGCTTCGAAGCTATGGGTGCAGAGATTTCCTTTGGACATGGTTATGTCGAAGCAAAAGTAAAAGGTGAATTAAAAGGCGCAGAAATCTATTTAGACTTCCCAAGTGTTGGGGCTACTGAAAATATTATGACAGCAGCATCTTTAGCAAAAGGGACGACTATTATTGAAAATGCAGCGAAAGAACCTGAAATAGTAGATTTGGCAAACTTTATTAACGCAATGGGTGGCCGTGTCATTGGTGCCGGTACTGATACGATTCGTATCGAAGGCGTTAAAGAATTAAAAGGTTGCGAACATTATATTATTCCAGACCGCATTGAAGCTGGAACATTTATGGTAGCGGCAGCAATTACTCGCGGAGATGTATTAATTGAAAACGCTGTACCAGAGCATATGACAGCACTAACTGCAAAAATGCGTGAAATGGGCGTAGAAGTTATTGAAGAAGATGAAGGCATCCGTGTGCGCGCAAATGACCCATTAAAAGCGGTTGATATTAAAACAATGCCACACCCAGGTTTCCCGACAGATATGCAATCACAAATGATGGCATTAATGTTAACGGCAAACGGAACAAGTATCATCACAGAAACAGTTTTCGAAAATCGTTTTATGCATGTTGAAGAATTCCGTCGCATGAATGCAGACGCAAAGATCGAAGGGCGTTCTGTATTCATTGAAGGCGGCAAAAAACTTCAAGGTGCCGAAGTATCAGCGACAGATTTACGTGCAGCAGCAGCATTAATTTTAACTGGCCTTGTATCTGAAGGAGTAACTCGTGTTACAAAGTTACATCATTTAGACCGCGGCTATGTGGATTTCCACAAAAAACTAGCTTCTTTAGGTGCAATGATCGAGCGCATCGATTTAGAAGAAGAAGTGTTACAAGAAATCGTTGTGACAGTTTAATAACTAGATTCATATAAACATATAAAGCATTCAGGAAGCGAGATTTGGGCTTACCGGATGCTTTTTTGTTTATGAAGGATAGGGTTTCCGGGGAATTAGAAGGTTTTGACGAGAAAGTAGAACGGTTAGTGCTGAAAGTAGAACAAAGCGCTTTGAATGTAGAACGTTTACAGGGAAAAGTTTAATGTTTCCGTTTGAAAGTAGAAAGGCGCCGTGAATTAGAAAGTCCTAGCGCGAAAGTAGAACAACTCCGTTGGAAAGTAGAACTCGCCGCTATTAAAGCAGAACGATTCCTTCCGAAAGTAGAAACCTTGCACCGCTCTATCATCCGAGAACCCCTCCTAAAACCCCATTCCTCATAAACTAGAAATTCTCTCTCCAAATGAACTCATATTCTTATTGCAAGCTCATATACTGTCTCATGAAAAAAATTATCATTTATTTTATCATTGGCGTCCTATTGTTTTTAGTCCCTTTCACGTTAAAGTCTAAGAAACAAAACTCCATTACTGAATCAACGGAATCTACTACTTGTCCTTTATTTATTAAAGTGAATAATACTGACGTTCCGATTGAAGATTATTTAATTGGTGTAATTGCGGGGGAAATGCCGGCAAGTTTTCATGTGGAAGCATTAAAAGCTCAGGCGATAGCCTCCCGGACTTATGTATTGAAGCAGACCGATTATGGGAAAAAGCCGATCCTCACAACGACAGCGCATCAAGTCTACAATGATCAGGAACTACGAGAAGAAAAATGGAAAACTACTTTTGCAGAAAATGAAGAGAAAATAACAGAAGCCGTCAATCAAACTGCCAACCAAATTCTTACTTATAATGATGAACTGATTACAGCCATGTTTCATGCATCATCCTATCAATATACCGAGTCTGCGGAAAACTATAGTGGAAATCCAGTTCCCTACTTAACAGCAACCACTTCATCTGAACAATTAAATCAAGAACAGATAACGTATACATTTGAAGAAATAAATAAAAAACTCAAACAGAATTTCTCGAGGGCCCAGCTTCAAAATGCGAAGCTGCAGCGAAACGATACGAACCGCATCGAGCAAATTACCATCCATAAAAAAACATGGTCGGGTAGAGAACTGCGCACACTTTTAAACTTACGCTCCACGAATTTCACATGGGAACCGACAGCGACCGGTATAACGATTAAAACTTATGGATACGGGCATGGGGTAGGGATGAGCCAGTATGGAGCAAACGCGATGGCACAGGGGGGATTAACGGCGGAAAATATCCTTTCTCATTACTATCCATCGACAACATTAAAATCGATAAATTATTGTAAAAAATAATGTTTAACTTTCCAATTTCTTGTACACACTTCCATTTGAGGTGATGAATATGAGAGAAGTTAAACAAAAGCCTTCTCAGAAACCAGTTATGCAAAGACGGTGGTTTTGGCCGGCTGTATACGGTGGTATGGCAGTAATGATTGTGGCAGTTATTTTTAGTTTTAATGCATTGTACGAAAGTCAAAATGAGCAGGAACTGATGGAAGAAGTTTCTGCCCCAGCCGACCAGTCGATTGTTCCAACAACAGCGACTGTTACGGAAACTTTGAAGTATCCATTCAAAGAAGAATACTTAAATGAAGTAACGGTTTTGCAGGATTTTTATGACGTCTCAAAAGATGAAGCTACACGCGAAAACTCATTGCTTGTATTTAATCAAGTGTTCACAACATCTACAGGGGTCTCTATCGCAATTAACAGCGAGCCTTTTGAAGTTGTTGCTGCAATGAGCGGAGAAGTGACAGAAGTAAAAATGGATGCATTTACGGGCAACAGCATTACTCTTACACATCCAAATGGTATGCAAACACGTTATAACTCCGTGGCAGATATTCTTGTAAAACAAGGCGATCAAGTTTCACAAGGCGATCAGCTTGCTACTTCACAAGAAAATGAATGGAATCCAAACATTGGCGTTCATTTACACTTTGAAGTAATGGAAGATGGTGTACTGGTGGATCCGAACAAATATTTATCCTTTTGATTATTTAGCAAAATGGATGAATTCGGATATATTTTTAGTAAGTTAACAACGAATCCTGCAAACTACTCCGAATAATTAAGAGCCTATTCACATAAGGTGAAATATTAAGAAGCAAGGCTCTTTAGATTAGAAGTGGAGAGGGAGAGGACGTGCACGAACATATTCGGCAACGCTGCGTTCGTTTGGGTGAACTGTTGGTAGAGACAGGTGAAACCGTGCGTGCACTCGCGAAAATGACGGGATTCTCTAAAAGTACTGTACACAAAGATTTGACAGAGCGGCTAAAACAAGTGAATGAACCACTTGCGCTACAAGTACAACAAGTTTTAACCTATAACAAATCGATTCGCCATTTACGCGGTGGTGAAGCAACACGTAAAAAGTGGATTACAAAGCAACAAGAAAAAAGCATTTAGTCTGTTTTTATAACAACTAAATGCTTTTTTTAGTGATTATTACTTTAGATTTTTACCATTTTAAACCATTATAAAGGAAAATCCTTCCCACAATATTGATGTAATTCAACACTGTATATGATAAAATAACTAAGATAGACATATATAGAATCGTATACATGTTCAAATGGGCGGAAGGAGAATAATGAAACATGTTTTCTAAAGATATTGGGATTGATTTAGGTACTGCGAATGTGCTGATTCATTTAAAAGGAAAAGGGATAGTTTTGAATGAGCCATCTGTAGTAGCAATCGATAAAAAAACAAATAAAGTATTGGCAGTCGGTGAAGAGGCACGTCAAATGGTGGGACGTACACCGGGGAATATTGTCGCAATTCGTCCATTAAAGGATGGCGTAATTGCAGATTTCGATGTAACAGAAGCGATGTTAAAACATTTTATCAATAAATTGGACGTTAAAGGTTTCTTATCAAAGCCACGCATTTTAATTTGCTGTCCGACAAATATTACATCGGTAGAGCAAAAAGCAATACGTGAAGCTGCTGAAAAATCAGGCGGCAAAAAAGTTTATTTGGAAGAAGAGCCAAAAGTAGCTGCAATTGGCGCAGGTATGGATATTTTCCAGCCAAGCGGTAATATGGTCGTTGATATCGGTGGAGGTACAACGGATGTAGCAGTATTATCAATGGGCGATATCGTAACGAGCGAATCGATTAAAGTTGCTGGAGATGTATTCGATAATGACATATTGCAATACATAAAGAAAGAATACAAGCTGTTGATCGGTGAACGTACAGCAGAAAATATAAAAACTACAATCGGTACAGTATTCCCTGGTGGACGCGATGATACTATGGATATCCGCGGCCGTGATATGGTTACAGGCTTACCGAGAACAATCGAAATCAATTCAGAAGAGATTGAGCACGCATTACGTGAATCAGTTAGTATGATTGTACAGGCAGCCAAAGACGTACTGGAAAAAACACCACCTGAATTATCGGCCGACATCATTGACCGAGGCGTTATTTTAACAGGCGGCGGTGCGTTACTGCATGGGATTGATCAGCTGTTAATCGAAGAGTTGAAAGTACCTGTATTTGTTGCTGAAAACCCAATGGACTGTGTGGCAGTTGGGACTGGAATTATGTTGGACAATATTGATCGCGCGGTAAATAAATAAGTTATATTACTTATAATTATCAGTTTTTTGCCGATAAATGATAAATACGGCATAATTTGAGGTGAATTGAGTGTTTAAAGGTTTTTATACAGTAGCTACAGGAATGGTTGCACAACAACGTAAAACTGAAATTTTAACGAATAATATGGCCAATGCCAATACACCTGGCTTTAAATCAGACCAAACGACAATTCGTTCTTTCCCGGATATGTTGATGTCGGCAGTAAATTCGACAACAATTCCGACTGAAAACGGGTTTACAGTAAAGAATCTTAATCCGGTTGGTGCGGTGAATGCGGGTGTTTATTTACAGGAAACAATGCCGAACCAAACGCAAGGTCAGATTTATTCAACCGGTTTAAATACAGATATCGCGCTTATCAATAGTTCGATGCCCACTGACGAAACATCGGGAAATTCAGGACAAATATTCTTCCGCTTAGAAAATGAATCCGGAACAGAAAGCTATACACGTAACGGGAATTTTACGCTGGACGGGCAGGGGAACTTAGTAAACCCCCAAGGACTATTCGTATTGGATGCAAATGGGGAACGACTGCAATTTGATAACGACAATATTCGCATCAGTTCGGACGGGGCGATTTTTGACGAAAATGATATGCAGATCGGAACATTAGGTGTCGCATTTTCTGGAAACCCTGACGTACTTGTGAAGCGTGACAATGGGTTATTTAATACATTGGATGGTGTCGATCTACCATCTGCCTATGGACAGGCAAATGTACAGTTTTCTATGCAGCAGCAATATTTAGAAGGCTCCAATGTCGATGCTTCTAAAGCAATGACAGATCTATTAACTGCATACCGTGCATTTGAAGCAAACCAAAAAGTGCTGCAGGCCTACGATAAGAGCATGGAAAAAGCAGTTAATGAAATTGGACGAGTTAATTAAACAAGGAATAGCGATTATTTTCATTAGCTGACGAATTTTCGTATAATTAAGGAGGTGCGGGAAATGTTACGTACAATGGTGAGTGCGACAAATACATTATCTCAACTACAGCATCAGTTGGACACAATCAGTACAAATATCGCAAACAGTAATACAACAGGCTATAAAGCACAGCAGGCAAATTTTACGGAAATGCTGTATCAGCAATTTAATAATGATGAATTAGACCGCACTGTCCGAGACACACCTGTAGGCATTCGTTATGGTGTCGGTGCACAGATCGGATTAATCCAATCAAATCAGACACAGGGATCATTGCAAGTAACAGACCGCGATTTAGATTTTGCATTAACAACAAAGAATCAATATTTTAATGTGTTAATGCAAAGTGAAGAAGGCGATGTGCGAACTGCATATACCCGTAACGGTAGCTTCTATGTTACACAGACAGAACCTGGCATTCTTTCACTTGTAAATAGTGACGGATACCAAGTTGCAGATGCAAATGGACAGCCAATTACATTCCCGGATAATGTAACAGGCTTTACGATGGATTCAGACGGTTCGTTAGTGGCAAGCTATGAAAATGGCACACCGCTAAAGTTCCAGCTTGGAATTTCTGAACTGCAAAAACCAAATGTAATGGAAAAACTGCAAGGCGGGACATATATTGGCTTACCGGAAAATCTGGATGCACTTGGCTTCACGCAAGCGCAGGTACTGACAGATCTGCAAGGTGCCAATCGTCAAGTGGGTATTCAAAAAGGTGCACTTGAAATGTCGAATGTAGATGTATCAAAAGAGATGACAAATTTAATTCAAGCACAGCGTTCATATCAATTTAATACACGTGCGATTACAATTGCAGACCAAATGCTTGGGTTAATTAACGGTATTCGCTAAACGTGCGACATTGTTAAGGAGAAGTTTTATGACGAATGAGTTAGAGACACAGACAGAGCAAAAAGAGCCTGCAGCCAAAAAGGCGAGACGCCGCGTAAAGAACGTTTCGGAGCCGCAAACGGATCAGCCTATTGGTAAGGTTCGGCTTCGACTGCTTCCAATCTGGCTACGGATAATAATCGTAATTCTATTATTTTTAGTAGCAGTAATTGTAGGACTGGTTGTGGGCTACAGTGTTTTAGGGGACGGCGCAGCATCGGATGTTTTAAAGTTGGAAACATGGCAGCATCTTCTCGATATTATAAATGGTAAAGAGTAGAGGGATTGTCGGGAAAGCCATTTCCGAGCAATCCCTTTACAGCAAATATGCAAAAATTTAGTTTACTAATTTTTATTGGAGCAAAAAGCCGGCTGAAATTCCAGGTTCTTTCTCCAATATTTGCATCGCTTTACCAGAACATACATAAAAATAAACAATTATCTACATAATATTATAGAGGAAACAAGGGGGATTTTTTAATGTTAAACGCAGAGCAAATTCAAAATATTTTACCACATCGCTATCCATTTTTATTAGTTGATCGCATTCTGGAAATCGAAGAAGGAAAGCGCGCACTTGGATTGAAAAATGTATCGATCAACGAAGAATTTTTTAACGGACATTTCCCTGGCTATCCAGTAATGCCTGGTGTCCTAATTGTTGAGGCACTTGCGCAAGTAGGTGGTGTTGCATTATTAAATGCACCAGAATATAAAGGGCGTCTAGTATTTTTAACTGGGATTGATAGTTGCCGTTTCAAGCGTCAAGTCGTACCGGGCGATCAGTTGAAGCTTGAAGTGGAATTTTTGAAATTGCGCGGGCAAATGGGGAAAGGCCGCGGTACTGCGACAGTAGATGGCGAGCTAGTTTGTGAGTGTGAGATTTTATTTGCAATTGGACCTGTACAGCCAAAATAAGGCGATTTGCAATTGGAACTCAAAGATTATAAAATATAAAGGTTGAAGAAAATCTTTAACTTCTTTAAGCAGAAGTCTCCCAATGAGATAAGATAGGTGTGGGACGATTGCCAGTGTTCACCTTTTATGGGTTTTCATTTGCCTGTAAACAATGAGCGAAGTTTGGCTTTAAACGTAGGAGGTTTTAAAATAGATGTATAAACAACTGTCTTCAGGCGTAAAAATTAGTATTACACGATCAATATCGACGTCGTTTGAAGCTTATTTAGCAAGCATTGGTTGGGATGAAGAAAAATTTTCGATGGAAGACTATATGGCAAGCTGGCAAACGTATTTTAAAGAAAATGCCGCTTGGATTGATAAAATACCGGCAGACATTTTACTTAGCCCTGAATTTCATGAAGAAATTGCTAAGAAAATGGATGAAGTCATTGCTAAAATTTTAAGTGAAGAGCCAACAGAAAAGCAAAAGAAGGAAATTGCTGAATTACAGAAACAATTAGGTACAAATTACAAATTCGACTGTAAAGCAGAAGCCGCTTATGTTGAACAGCTCTTAAAAGATAAATTGAAATAACCTCAATTTTTTGTAGGATAGATCCTTCTTTTCCCGGGCACTATATGTACGATCACACGAAGTGATTGACTCATGATTGCATATGGGAAAGGGGGGAATTTTTTATGCGAAAATCAGCACTACTTGTCGCACTTTCGCTTGGTTCACTGTTATTTCTCTCAGCGTGTAATACAAATGACAACGCTGGAGATGACAATCTAGGAAACGATGTTGAAAACGGTGTTAACGATGTAATGGATGACACACGTGACGTTATTGACGACACGGTTGATACAGTCGATCCAGACACAGATGGGCGTAGCGGTCAAAATGACATGAATGGACAAACAAATGAGAGCACGATTGACAACAATCAGAACTCAAATGTCCCGAATGGTTCAAGCGGACCAAATGGTGATAATGGCGCAACTGCACCAGGAGCTCCATCGGTAAACCAGGAAGATATCATCGAAGACCGTGATGATCGAAAGGATAAAGACCACGTAGATAATCACTAGTCTAAAGAGGGAATCAGTGTTCACTTTATGTGGGCACTGGTTTTTTTAATTTGGCGTGGCAAGTTATTCCTCACTTGAGTCAGGTTAATACAATATTTAAACCTCAAAACGGAGCAGATAATCCTCACTTAGTATGGGATGATCCTCATTTCAGATTAAATAATCCTCAATCACAATTTTTTCTTTGACCAGGATAAAATGTTCTCCGGAATAATGTAGTATGCTCCTCTTTTTGAGCCATACTTTTCGAACCCTAGTCTTGATAAAATACTCGAACAGGTTTTAATACTTGCTATTCCAAAAAACTCACGGAATTGCCGGTTAGAAATTTTAGCGCCTGTTAAGACTCGGTAATGATAAAGGGTTTCAAAGATGGCATCCCGACTTTTAGCCCGACAAATATTGCATGTAAACGTTCCGTAATGATAAACCATAAAATTTTCATAGTCACACTGTCTACAAAGAACACCCTTTTTTAACCTATTCGAACTAATGGAACTACGAAGGGGAAGGGCCTGATAAAGCTGTTTCAGTTTGGCAACGATCAGACTCATATTTGCATTGGAGTTTGCAGTATTACGATATAGGTTTTCAATAAAATTTGGAACACCGCTAATATGAAAAATCGGAAACTTCTCCAAAGATTCATCTAAAATAGCTTGTTGGTTTGCGATGACGACAGCAAAATACACTGGGATAGTGAATTGCCATTTTCGCAAACATTGTTCCAAAAATAGCTGATGCCGGTAAACTTGATCAAGGGGGTTTCGGAAGTTTTCACGTTTTTCGTTGTGGATGCGGTAAAATTCATGCTGCGCGGATTTATAAAATAAAACTCCGGACAGCAGTTTTACTTCAAAAATTACTATAAAATCTGGCGTCATTAAAATAGCGTCTATCTGATGGGAAAAGCCATTATCATTCATGCATTCAAAATTGTAGAAGATATGATGGTCTGTTTTAAAGTAATAATCGGATAGAGCCTGCTTCAACTTCATTTCGCCTGCAAATCCAACCTCCAAGCGCCGAAACTCTTGCTGGATCGCACTTGCTTCCATATCAACGGGCAAAACCCTTTTAGCTAATACTTCTATATATAGATGATGCTGCGATTTCTGCATAAACTTCACCTCCCCTTGAATATACGATACAGGGTGAGGAATGACAAATGCTCCGAAAGCGTTAATTCTACAAAGAAAACTGAAGTAAATGACCCTTTATAAATCAATTTAAATATCAAAAAACTACTTTCCGTCCTCTTCATTATTTTTCTGTAATGAAGGGCGATTGCGCATCCCTTGGTCAAATGCCTCTAGCAGCTCATCATTTCTCAAACCATCTTCAAGCAGCTGTGCCAATAATAACTCGGCATATTTTTTGCGCTGAGCTTTTAAACGGCCTTTAATAAGTACCGAAATTTTATCTCCTACTTTTGTAATCGAATGTACGACAACAGCGAATGGGGCAGGCTCGTTGTCCGGTAGCGAAATGATGGCACGCGCATCCAGCACTTCACCGGAAGTAACAAAGTTTTGGAAAAAATCGTAATATGTATCTGCTGTAAACAATTCTAAAATCCACATTTTATGGCTATTTTCCTGATTAATAATAATGCCGTCTGTTAAAGGAATTTCTTTTATTTCATCGTTTAGTAATAAATCAAAAGCAAGCATTTTAAAGGTTTTCACTTCTAAATCCCTCCTCAATTTTCTTATGTAAAAGTATAACATACAAAAAATGTGAAACTGCCAATTTCAGCAAATTGTAATATTATCTACAAGTCCATTTACATCAGCATTCTCATTAAAATGAGTGAAATACCATATAGGCGAAAAGGTATTTTTGAATCAATATTTTAGCCGAAAAATTTAAATTCGGTTTTTGCTAAAAAAGGCAGGGTTCGGCTATGCTTTAGTTAATTTTCGAAAGAAAGGAGGTCAATGAATGAATCAAGTTGGGATTGTAGGGCGAACGACGAAAGATTTGGAACTCAGGCACTTATCTGAAGGCAGGGTTCGGGCATATTTTAGCATTGCTACTAACCGTCCTTTCAAAAATAGTGAAGGGAAGGTTGACGTTGACTTTGTGCAATGTGTCGCATGGGGGAGAACTGCTGAGCTGATGGCAAAATATTGCGGGAAAGGCTCGCTCGTCGGCATTAAGGGACGCTTGCAGACAAGGACATATGTGAATCGTGAAAATCAGAAAGTATACACGATGGAAGTCCAAACAGAAGAAGTGCAGTTTTATGCTTTAAAAGCGCCGGGTGAAGCAGGAAAGCTCCAGACAACGCCCCCGATTGCCGAAGATTTCGTGCTTCCAGAACAAGAAATCAAACTCGTGCACCAACCGTAAACTTTTCCCTCTCCGATAAAACAAAAATACCCAGGAGGTGAAATGCCCAAATCTGCTGTTTGACCGCGCAGTAGTAATCATTCTTTCTCACAATCCTATAACAACTGAATAAAGTAGTGAAGTAAGCATAAAAAAGAGTCTACTTCATGGCGTAAAAGTAGACTCTTTCTAATTTATTTTATATTGCCTGTATCAAGAACAAGTAAATCCATGAGTTCTGAATCATCAAGTTCAGTCAACCATTTGCTTGATTGAATTAATTCTTCAGATAGCGCGGATTTCATTGCAATCATTTTATCGATTTTTTCTTCAATCGTCCCGATCGTCACAAACTTATGCACTTGCACAAATTGTGTTTGTCCGATACGGTATGCCCGGTCTGTTGCCTGATTTTCGACCGCGGGATTCCACCAGCGATCGGCATGGAGCACATGCGTAGCTGCTGTTAAGTTAAGACCTGTTCCGCCAGCTTTAAGCGACAGTAAAAATACAGGGAACTCTCCTGCCTGGAATTGATCGACTAAATTGTCGCGCTGATTTTTTGGCATACTTCCTGTTAAAAACGGTACATCAACATTATAAAGCTCTGTTAAACAATGCTGAATTAAATTACCCATTCCGATATACTGTGTAAAAATTAAGCATTGTTCGCCATTATCTATAATTTCCTTTGTCATTTCAATAATGCGCTTTAGCTTTACAGAACGGGAAACCATTGAATTGGCATCTTCAAAAGGTTCTTTTAAAAACAGGGCAGGGTGGTTGCACAGCTGTTTTAATTTGTTGAGCATTTTCAAAATACGTCCCTTTTTCTCAAAGCCAGTGAGCTCTTCAAGAGTAGCTAAAGTATCCTGAATATAGCCTTCATAATGTGCTGCTTGCTCAGGTGTAAGAGCACAAAATTCAAGGGATTCCTGTTTATCAGGTAAATTCAGCTGAAGCTCGGGATCGCGTTTTGAACGACGCAATAGGAACGGACGAATTTTCATCCGCAAAACACGTTTATGGAATTCCGATTCTTCACGTTCAATTGGTGTAATAAAGTTTTCGGTAAATCTTGTGAAGCTTCCTAAATATCCTTTATGGATAAAATCAAAAATGGCCCACAACTCGGAAAGACGATTCTCAACAGGTGTTCCTGTTAATGCAATATGATGCTCGCCTTTTAATTTCCGTATTGCACGGGATTGCAATGTTTGCATATTTTTTATATTCTGCGCTTCATCCAAAGCGACCGTTGCCCAGTCGATAATCTGTAAGTCATCTGCATCCTGAGTGACCGTACCATATGTCGAAAGGATAACATGCGGCCGCTGTGTTGCAATATAGCTCGTCAAGTCATCGCCTTTTAAACGACGGGGCCCGTAATGTGTATAAACTTCCAGATCAGGAGCAAAACGAGCAAGTTCCTTTTGCCAGTTGCCGACAACCGATGTAGGGCACACAATTAAGGTCGGTTTATCGATTTGCAGAACTAAAACAGTATGGAGCATATACGTAATAAGCTGAACAGTCTTACCAAGTCCCATATCATCTGCCAGACAGGCACCGAATTTCTGGTCACGCATGAAAACAAGCCATTCAAAGCCTTCCTGCTGGTATGGACGTAGCTCGGCATGAAGTTTTACAGGTACAGCTACTTTCGGCAGACCTTTTTTATTTTGCAGCTGCTCGATATACGTCTGCAGGGATTGCTGCATTTCAAATGCAAATAACGGATCATCACGCTCGGCATCATCTTCCATATCGTCTTCTATGGGAGCTGTTAAAGTTTCAGGCAGCTCACGGAACAGTAAATCGCGTACTGTCCAATTTTCTTCCTTTGCCTGATCCATCAGTTCACGCATTTCATTGAGCCATTCTGCATCAATACGGAACCATTCCGTGCCAATACGGACAAATTCACGTTTTTCATCAACGAGTTTCTGGAAGGCTTCAGCGGAAATTTCCTCACCATTCATGGAGAACTGCCATTTGAATGTCAAAATATCGTCCAGTCCTGCAACACTGCGGGCCGACTGGTTATTTGCACTGACACGTACACGCATTTTCGATTGGCGGAGTTCTTTAAGCCAAGCCGGTAAAATCACATCAAAGCCTAAAGCTTGTAACTTAGTAAGTTCGAGACGTAAAAATTCACGTACTTCCTGATCATTGAATTGTGTATGAATAAACTGCGCACTTTCAGCATTTAATTGAATTAAATCAACTATTTGATTTTGCAGCTCTTCAATGTCATTAGCAATCGCACTCCATTTTTTCGGCAGTGCATCCGATATTGGCAGTTTTAGTTTTGATGAAGCAGGTGTCCAATGTTTTGCGGCATTCGGACTAATAAGCACCGTTTCCAACAGCCAGTTTTCTTCATTTTCCTCTGGCTCACTTAAACGCAGTGCTACCTTCACACCATCGAAAACATGGGAAGTTTGCATCGGCCAGCCGCCATTTTGGAAAAATGGAATCAGTGCAAGCGTATCGTCTTTAGAAAGCCCGGCATCCATCAGTTTTTGTTCAACTGCATGCTGTAATAGGTCATTGGAAAATGAAAAGCCTTCTTCTGTTACAGTTACCTGCTGCCAAAGCTTTGGGTCATTCCAAAGCGGCAATGTCGTTTGGATTGTTTGAAAGTGATTCACAGTTTCATCATCATACGCAGCGAAATCCAAAAACGGATGACGATTTGCAGGTGACAGAACGTCTAGCAAATGAGATGCCGATATGATTAAATCACGCTCTTCCAATGAAGTGTGCAGACCGTAAAAACTTTGCTCAAATTTGAAAAAGAGTGACGGAGTCCAATTGGCTGTCGGTAAAATTAAATCATTTTTATTGTACGCAGTAGCGCGGAAGTAACCGGGACGCAGCGCTGAAAGCTTTATGCGAAAGACTTTTAGAAAGGGTAGCTTCGTATTAAATAAATATTGCATTGTATCGTTGCGCGGTAAACGCAATGTCACCTCCTATTAGCAAAATACATAATCTAGATGAGTAAATTGCTTTTATTTATCTCTTCTTGCAGTGCACGCAAACGTTTGTACTGCTGCTGCACGGCTTCAATATATGCTGTAAAGTAGTCGAGTTTTCCGGCTTTTTTGGAAGCCGATTTCATGGCACGCCAAATGCGGACTGCCTGCTTATAATTTTGCCGCGATTTCTGCTGAATTTCTTCCATCGCATAAAAATGGTAAAGAGGAAGCGCAGTTTCAGGTGACTGTGCAACAACATCCTTTAAACCGCACTGGTCTAAATAAGGAATCGATGAAGGATATAGCTGATGCAGTGCTACCCACTCGTCCAAACGATTTTGACGCAGTAAATAGTTTGAAAACGACTCAATCCCATATCTGCCAAACGAAGAGTACAGTGTGAGCTCCTCATTTTCACGTAATTGAATTTGACCGTATAAGTGATCGAGTTTACGCGTAAATTTTTGGCGACGAATCGGCAATAAGTTATCCTGCACAAACGTCTGTAAAAAAGGAAGGGCCTTTTTTAAAATAACAGTCGCCTCATCAACAAAGTCTTTCTGTAATGCATATTGGGCTATGTCGATAAACCCTTCCACATTATGTTCACTCATTGTTTCGACTGCTTGTTCCAGTTGTGGCGGGGAACTTAATAAAATATAAAAAATGGATTTTACTACATTCAATTCGATATCTGTGTTGCTATCATCGCTTTGTTCCAAAAGAGCCAGTTCATTTTTTAAGCGCTTTTGCTCATTAAATAGCTTAGTCCAAAATTGCAAATACAATGACAACCGGAATGCTGTTGCTCCTTTTTCGATAAAAAGAATCTTATGGACATTCTTCTGAATTGCATCAAAAAATGGTTCTGTTGCAAACAGCCTTGTTGTTTTACTTAATGTATCAATCGATCGCTGTATGCGGCTTAACGTATTTTCCAAAAAGAACTGAACATAATGATGGCTCAGATCTGTTTTCGTTTTGACTGCGTGTAACAGAAAGTGATTCGAAACAGCGATATCCATAAACAAGTTAAACAGCTCCTGCCATTCCTGCTCATAAGGGCGGTGGCGCTGAAGCTTAGTACGAATATTCTCAATTAAGCCCGATAACGTATACGGCTCCAATGGCTGCGGACCTTTAATTGCATAATTAAGCACTTCGTCAGCCATCATCTGCCAGTTTTCCGGACTGCGCTCTGACGCTAAAGACTGGAGCGGAACGGATCTTTTAGAACGCCAAATAGATAGCCATTGCTGCAGTGAAATAAAATACTGCGACAGCTTTAAAATAACCGCAAGTTGATGTCGGCACAGCTCCTTTTTAGGGCAGCTGCAGCTAATCTGCCGATCCGGAAAATTAATTGTCACTTCCGCTGTATTGACATCCTGGATTTGGCATACCAGTATTTGACTGAATCTTGAATAGTGCGGAGGCTTGATTGCCTGATTACGGACAGAGAACATGGCGCGTGTCACCAATTCTGCATCTTCATTTGCTGAAGGGAGAAGCTGTTCTTCAAAGGATTGTAATGTATGTTGAATAAAGTCTTTATGTGCATGGGCAATCTCGGAAAAAGATAAACTCAAAACGGGTTTCCCCTCCCTAATAATTAATTGCATTGGAAATTTTAACATCCTTCAAGGTGAAGGAAGAAAAAAAGTCGTTCCTTCCATTATAATACGAATCCGGACAAATCGGTAATGTGAAGAGACATTGAATAAATTTTTTAAGCGAATAGCACTTTTTAAAAGGTTTGAAATGTGGAAAGTGTGGGGAAACTATAAGCAACAGAGAAATTGATTTAATATTCAAGAACACCTGAATGATTGCACCCATATGATAAATGAAATTAGGTCTTATGACTCGGATAAATGCCAACAAAATAAGTGAAGGAGGAATTCCCATGATTCAAGTACAATTTATGAAGCCTTTTTATACAAAAATGACAGGCACGAAATTACGCTTAGTCTTTGCTTATCAATACTTTTCGATTACAAAAGATGAGGAAGTTTTTCATTTCATCCCGATTGAAGGGAAAGAAATGATTATTGACTTAAACTCACTGCAAGTCGAAAACTTATCGGAAGTTTTTGTATTCCAGCGCGGCAACCGTTTCGTGCGTCTCCCGCTTTATCAGCTTTTACTCGTATCAAATGTACATGAGTATTTAATGCCGATTATTGAAAATGTATCAAGTAACGTAACACCATTAAAAAATGAAACGTCACCGGTATTCGATGAAGAAGTGGAAGGAATTGTTCGGGCTTTAGAAGAAAACAACTTATCCCGTCTAATCGATGAAGCGCTCGAATCACGTGATGAAGCATTGTTCCACAATTTAATTGCGGAAAAGGAACGATTAACTGGAGGCTACGCATCGTGAGTGCCCATTTAAACTAAACCCTGTTAGCTGATCTTAGCTAATGGGGTTTTTGTTTATTACAGATCATTTCTCACCAATTAGTATAACAATCCCTTTCAAAGGCAAAATTAATAGGAAAGCTTTCACCAAACTGCTTGAAAAAGAAAAACTATTTCACACAGCGAGCAGAAAGTTGTATACTGTAATGCAGGACTAATTTTCAAGCATTTACAGGCAACCATTTGAACAACCATTCCGTCTTATAAAGGAACGGAATTTTGAAACTGTATTAAATGAAGTTAATCATTTTATTGATAGCGAATGCAGGCAAAATGCGTGAAACAAATTATACAATAATCAAACAATGAGATATAGCTTTTTTGAAAGTGAAGGAGAAACGATCATGACAAAATCAATCTGTGTCGTTGGATTAGGATACATCGGTTTACCAACGGCGGTAATGTTCGCAAATCACGGCGTAAAGGTACATGGTGTTGATGTGAATCCAGCAGCTGTGAAAAGTATTCAGGATAAACAATTACATATTGAGGAGAACGGCTTACAGGAGCGCCTGGACAAAGCGGTAGATGAAGGCTTTTTAACAGCATCAACTACACCTGTCGCTTCGGATGTGTATATTGTCGCGGTACCGTCACCGATCAATCCGGACAATACAGCGAATTTAGAATATGTTCGTCAAGCAACAGCTTCAATCGTACCTTTCGTGAAAAAGGGCGATTTAGTTATTTTAGAATCAACAGTACCACCAAAAACAGTAGAAAATGTAATGCTGCCTGAATTAGTGAAGTCTGGTTTAGAGATCGGGACAGAACTATTTGTAGCCCATTCTCCAGAGCGTGTAATTCCAGGACGCATTTTTGAAGAGCTTGTAAACAATGACCGTATTGTTGGCGGGATTTCACAAAAATCAGCAGAACTTACAAAAGAACTATATGAAACATTTGTTAAAGGTACAATTCATTTAACAGATGCAACAACAGCTGAATTAGTAAAAGTAATGGAAAACACATATCGTGATGTAAACATTGCATTTGCGAACGAACTGGCTAAAATGGCTGAGAAATTAGATGTGAACATTTGGGAAGCAATTAAATTTGCGAACTATCACCCACGTGTAAACGTCCATTTCCCAGGACCAGGTGTAGGCGGTCACTGTATCGCGGTTGATCCTTGGTTCTTAGTTGAATTAGGCGGGGAACAAGCCCAAATCATTCATTTATCACGTAACACGAATGATTCTATGCCAAGCTTCACAGCACAAAAAACACAGGCGATTTTAAACAAAAACGGTATTGCAGGTGCAACTGTTGCTGCATTAGGTTTAGCATTCAAAGGAAATGTTGATGATATGCGTGAAAGCCCATCGACAATCGTAATCGATGAGTTAGAGAAACTAGGCTTAACTGTCGTTTCACATGACCCACACATTAAGCAAAACAAACATAAAACACAAACACAAAGCATGCAGGAAGCGTTGGAGCAAGCTGATATTTTAGTGTTCCTGACAGATCACAAAGAATTCAAAGAGTTGGATCCGTCAACATTAAATGCAAAAAGCAAAATCGTATTCGATACGAAAAACTGTCTAAACCGCGAAGCATGGGAAAAAGCAGGCTTCCAGTTCCACTTACTTGGAGATGCGAAGAACTAATAATGTAAATTTGGCAGTGCGTCTAAAGCGTACTGCCTACTGTTTTTTATAGATGAATTATAAAGAAGGGAAGACTATATATGAAAGAAACCGTACTCGGCATTCAAGTAAATACCGAAAGCTATGATGAATTACTTCCAAAAGTATTTGATCAAATCGAGAAACAGCAAAAATCGTTAATCGTAGCTATTAACCCGGAAAAAATAATTAAAGCAAAAGAAGACCCGGCATTAAAAACACTTCTTAATAACGCGGAGTTTCAAATTCCGGATGGCATAGGGGTTATTTTAGCTTCGAAAATCCAGAAGGGTCAAATTACATCACGTGTAACAGGTGTCGATATGATGCTGCGTCTATGTGAAGAGGCAGCACAGCGTAAAAAACCTATTTTTCTTTATGGAGGGAAGCCGGGAATTGCAGATCAGGCCGCTAAGAAATTACAAGAACTCTACCCATCTATCCAAATTGCCGGCACACAGGATGGATATGAAAAGGATAATCATAAAGTCGTGGATAAAATTAATGAAGCGAAACCTGATTTATTGTTTGTAGCAATGGGTTCACCAAAGCAGGAGAATTGGATTAATGCGAACCGTGATCAGCTTCATCCAACAATTTACCAAGGTGTTGGTGGTTCATTTGACGTATTGGCTGGTAATGTGAAAAGAGCACCAGAAGCTTTCCAGAAAGTTGGAATGGAATGGTTTTATCGATTGATGAAGGAACCACACCGAATAAAACGCCAAATGGCTTTGCCTTTGTTTTTATTGGAAGTAGCACGAGGTCGAAAGAAGACAAGTAAACGAAAAAAATAATGTAATCTTTGTAATATATGATTGTGTATTTGTAATGTTAATGATACACTAAATTCAGTAGTGAGATTTCCTCTACGATATATTTTAAATTTTAACTTTTCCCTGCAAGGAAAAACTCGGTTGGTAGCCCGAGAAAAAGGCTTTAGCATCTAAATGCTAAAGCCTTTTTCTTTTTTTATTTTTGTCGAATTTTAGCGAACAGGTTCTATTAATTCGTACTGTTCATACACTAACCAGGTAGGAAAAAATATGGTCACACAAATAATAACTATATTACAAAAGTAATATATTAGTAATAATTGTAATCTATAAATTCCATATTAACCCTTGGTATAACTGCATTTTATATCCAATTATAACTCTTGTTTTTACAATTAAAACCAATATTTACTACTATCTTTAACTATATTCAAATAATATATGGGATTTATTGGTGAAGAAAATGTTGTCTTTATGAGTATATGTATGTCATAATTAAAGAAATTTTAAGTTATCTGAATATATTTACTGATTAATATCTTGGAATCTCGTAAAACAGGTTAAATGTGGTTTTATTGGTAAAAAAAGATTGACATAGTAAATGTATACTAATAGAATTTATGTGTAGTTAGTTTTTCTGCACATTTTTCGTGTGGGTAACTAAAATATTATTTTCACTTATGAGGAGGAAATTTTTCAATGGCTAACCAACCAAAGAAATACACAAAATTCGTAGCAACAGCTGCGACAGCTACATTAGTAGCATCTGCAATCGTACCAGTTGCATCTGCTGCATCATTATCGGACATCTCAGGTAACACACACGAGGAAGCGATCACTGCTTTAGTAAGTGATGGCATCATCTCTGGTTACCAAGATGGCACATTCAAGCCTAACAAAGAATTAACTCGTTCTGACGTAGTTAAATTATTAGGTAAGTTCTTAGAAACTAAAGGTTATGAAGCTGCTGCTGACTACAAAACTCGTCCAGCATTCGCTGACTTAACTACAAAAACTAACGAAGAATTATTAAAATATGCTTCAGTAGTTAAAGAAGCTGGTGTATTCGTAGGTTCTAACGGTAACCTTTTAGCAGGTGATCCAATCACTCGCGAAAACATGGCTATCACTTTAGTACGTACAGTTAACACTGTTAATGATATTAGCTTAGAAGAGTATATTGCTACTCAAGATTTCAAAGGTGATGTAACTGACTTAAACCAAGCTAAAGCAGAAGCTCGCACAGCGATCTCTGTATTAGACTTCTATGACATTACAAACCCAGCTGCACCTGCATTCAACCCAAAAGGTAATACGACTCGTGGTCAATTTGCATCATTCTTATACAAAACAATTAACGCAGACTACACAGCTGCTGGTCAAAAAGATGAAGAAGCTTCATCAGTATTACCATCTGCTATCGCGTTTGAAGAAACTTCAATCCAAGGTACTTATGGTACAACAGTAACTTTAAAAGCTAAAGTAACTGTAGCTCAAGGTGAATCTGCAGCTAACATTCCAGTGAAATTTGATGTATTCCATGCTAAATTAGCTAACGATACAACAATCGTTCCTCAATTAACTGAAACTGTTAAAACAGACGAAAACGGTGTTGCAACTTATACTTATACTCGTTCTCAAGGTGAAACTGATACTGTTAATGCATACGCAACTGGTAAGCCAGCATTAAAAGCTGCTGCAAAAGTTTACTGGGATACAACATTAGCAATTAAAGATGTAACAGAAGGTACAACTTTAGCTAATGGCGAACAAAAAGTTTACCAAATTACTGGTGACGCAAACGAAGAAGTATACGTAGCATTCAAAGAGAACTTAAATGTTGCTCCTGAGAAAGCTGTTCGTGGAGTTGAATTCTTAGGTTTACGTACTACTGGTGATACTGCTTCTGCAAAATATGCTTATGAATATACAACTGGTGGTTACGCTGTAGGTGTTCTTAAGTTAGATGCTACTGGTAAAGCTAACTTAGTATTAACTGGTGACGATGCATCAGTAACACCGATTGCCTTCGTAAACAACCCAGGTACAAACGCTAAGTATGATGCTACGGCTTTACAAGCTGTAGGTTCAACAGTAACATTTGCTAAAGAATCAGTATTTGACTTATCAATTAAAGCTGAAGGCAATCAAACTGCTGCTGTTTACTTAAACGATGACCAAACTGGTGGACGTGACTATGTTGCAACACTAAAAAATAAAGATGGTAAGGTATTAGCTAATTCAGAGCTTTTAGTAACATTTGATAGTGAAACTACAACAGAACGTGGTCTTGTAGAAGTATTTGATGTGGATGGTAAACCAGTTGATCCAACTACAGCTGATTCAGTAACTTTCCGTATTGTTACAGATAAAGATGGCGTTGCTAAATTTACAGTTTCTCATCCTAATGCAGATGCATTCGTAACTCCAATTGCATTCATTGACAATGGTACGGGCACTGGTTCTGAACGTGGAAAATTAGATAAGAAAGATTTACAAGTTACAGGAGAAATCACTTACTTCCGCACTACTAAAGCTGCTGATTACAGAAGTGAATTAGTAGTTACAAATGATGAAGATAAGGAAGTTACAACATTTGGTAGTGACACTGTTGCAGAATTTGCTTACCAATTATCAGATCAAAATGGTAAAGCGCGTTCATATTCTTCTGATACACCAGTACAATTCACTGTACGTGCCGGTGCACAGGCTGTTGAGTTAGTAGATGCAGCTGGTAATCCTATTGTAGAAAATGGTGCTGCTGTTGTAATTCCAGCTTATACTTCAAAAACAGTATTAAACCGTTCTGTAGTTGCTGGTCAAACGAATGTATCTATTTTCTTGAAATCTAACGGTTCAGATGTACGTGTTACTGCAACACCAACAAATACTGGTTTATCAGGGTTAACATCTGTTACTAAAACAGTTACATTCTTATCAGGTGCAAGTACTTCTTACTTCTCAATTACAGAAGTTGTACAAACACCAACTACTAAAGATGCAGCTGCAATTACATTAACATTTAATGAAGCTGTAGCAAGCACTAGCATTGCTGTATCTGTAAATGGTACTACTGGTTCTGCTACTGTAACTACTGATTCATCAAACAATAAAGTTTTATATGTTGGATTTACTTCTCCAGTGGAAGTTGGCGAAACAGTTACTGTTTCTTATAAAGGACGTAACTATAACTTTGACTATGTAACTGAAAATGGTAGAAAATTCTTTAAAGCACAATAATATCTTTATTTTAAACGAGAAGTGAAGAAATTCACTTCTCGTTTTTTGGGGTTTTATAATACTACCTAGTAATTTAAAGCGAAAAGGTTAACATAAAAATTAATATAAAAGAATTGATTTTTATTCAATGCTTTTCAAGAAGAATGAAGGAGAATTTGGGTTTAAACAATTTTAAAAGTTTTGATTAATAATCTATAATAACCTATTGGTATTTCTATTAATATAAGGAAAATACATCAAAATTAGTGTATACTAATATATGAAATTTAAAAATGATTAAAGGATTGTGAGCAATGCATATATCTGAGAATAATAGAAAATACATATTATTAGGGGTAGTTATTTTTATAGTATTAGGACTGATTGCTTCTAAGGTTTTAGCAAGCAAGCAAGACGAAAAATTTCTTGAAGAAGATATGATTTATCAACAGGTCGGCCAGTTATACAATGAAGAAGAATATGATGAGGCTTCTTTATATGTAAATGAAATGCTAAAGAGACAACCGAAATCAGAAGTAGCGAATTATTTAGGTGGATTAGTATCTGCAAATATTGGAGAATATCAACAGGCTAGTATATTATTGCAAAAAACTTTAGATATTAATCCTTATAAGGCAGAGGATCCAATGTTTATGATTCAGTTTGGTGAAATATTATTTTATGCCGAAAGATATAATGATTCAAAAATTGTATTGGAAAAATGTCGAGAGTGGGGATGGGTACCTGAACAGTACCCTAACTATCAGGAACGTATAACAGAATTATTAACTCAAATTGAGAATATGTAATAAGGCAGGGAAATACTAAATGGCTTCATTTTACGAAGAACTTCAAAAATCTGATTCGATAAGTGATGAAAAAGAAAATAATGAATCAAGAGCAAATGTGGATAAATGGATATTTAGGCTATTTTTAGTACTAATGGGTGTAATGCCTTTAATTGTAATGGCTGATATTGTAGAAGTTGTTAGTCCTTTAATTACTAATCTTGATATTTTAACATCCGGCTTAAAAGGTGAATTATTTACAAGTTTTAAAACACTAATGTTATTAGTAATGACTTTAGTTATAGCTATCTTATTTCTAATAAAAATATTTTTTATGAATGGATCTATTCGAAAAACATTTTTAAATTATGTACTAGGAATTTTTGTTATGGTGATTGTTATCTCTACTGTGTTATCACCGAATATTTCGATTGTATTAAACGGGCAATATAACCGTTCTGATGGTGCTATTGCGTGGCTATGCTATGTAACTTTATTATTTGTAGCTTTAAATATTGAATACCCTAAAAATGTGGTACGTTCAGTAATGTATACAATGTTACCGTTTATTTTTATTAATTTATATATAATTACAATGAACTTCGTTGGGAAAGATTTACTACAACAAACTTGGCTTCAAAAGTTAGTTACACTGATGTTACCAGAAGGTGCAGATATTAGTGAAGGGTCAACTCTAATTGGTACTTTAAATCATGGTAACTATATGAGTGGAATGTTTGCTATTATGGCTCTTATGTATTTTGTTTGGGCTGTTTTAGAGAAAAGAACACTAAATAAAATCTTAGGGCTAGTAGCTGCAGTTGCTTCAATGTATGTAATTTTTATGGCTTTATCAACGAGTGGATTTTTAACGGTTGTATGTATTACACCGTTTTTAATATGGATTATTATTAAAGCAGAAAAGAAGGTCCTGGCTGTAGCATTCTTTGCTATTTTCTTAATTACATCTGGTGCTGGCTTACATTTGTTAGCAAAAGAAAATTCAAAAGTGTGGGATGAAACTTTCGGTTTCTTTGGAGCTTCAAACCCATATGTTGAAGAAACTGTTCAACCGCTTTCAAATTTAAATAATAACCAAAGTCCATTATCGATGATTTTTGGAAATAAAGCTTATGCCTCAGAACAGGCGATTGAAATTCCAGAATTACCTCAAACAGGTGTAGGTGCTGGTTCAGGGCGTGTATATATTTGGTCATATATATTAGATTTAGTAAAAGAGCGACCGATTCAAGGTTATGGAATGGATTCTCTAATGTATAACTTCCAACATTATAATATTGATGCACGTGCTAATTTAGAAACAGAGACAGTAATTGTAGATAAACCGCACAACATGTATATAGGTGTGTTGTATGGTACGGGTATTGTTGGTTTTATCGCCTTTATGGTATTGGTATTAATAAGTACTTGGATTTCGTTAAAACAAATTTTTAAGTATATGCCACAAAATATTTTAGCGACAGTTTTAGCAGTTGGGGTTTTAGCATTTTACTTCCAGGCTATTTTTAATGACTCATTGCCGGGGATTAACGGAGTAATGTGGATACTATTAGGGCTATTTTTGGTGAACTTTAAAGGCCAATTTAAAAATATATAATTAATAGAATGATTAAGCATCTTATTAAACGAATGAATAAGAATTAGAGGTTAGAGAATGATAAATTTAGCAAGAAATCATATTAAGTATCTTTTGGCTCAAAGATCATTAATTTCTCAGTTTACCAAAAGAGAAATAGCTAATAGATATAAGGGATCGTATTTAGGAATCATTTGGTCATTTGTGACTCCTATTATGATGTTGACTATTTATACTTTTGTATTTAGCGTAATATTTCAAGCAAGATGGGGAACTGATGGAGAAACAAGTAAATCTGAATTTGCCTTAATACTTTTTACAGGTTTATTTATCTTTAATATATTTTCTGAAGTGGTATCGCAAGCACCAAATTTAATAATTGCTAATAGTAATTATGTGAAGAAAGTAGTTTTTCCACTAGAAATTTTACCAATCGTAACATTGGGTTCAGCGTTATTTCAAGCTACGATAAGCTATATAATTTTAATGGTAGCAATGTTAGTTCTAACTGGAACAATGCATGTAACGGCTTTATTGTTTCCGATAATTATTTTACCTTTAATTTTAATATCCTTGGGGTTAGCATGGTTATTGTCTTCATTAGGAGTTTTTATAAGGGATATAGGCCAAATAGTAGCGATTATTATTCCGGCGTTAATGTTTATGAGTCCGATTTTTTATCCTAGGTCAGCAATACCTAGTGAATTCCAGTTTATTTATTCATTTAATCCCATTACATATGTAGTTGAAGATATGAGAAAAATAATCATCTTTGGAGAGCTACCACATTGGGATTGGTGGTTAATAGGAATGAGTGCAGGGATAGTAATATCTCTAATAGGATATGTATGGTTTAGGAAAACTAGAAAGGGATTTGCAGATGTCTTATGATAATGTAGCAATTGAAGTTAAAAATTTAACTAAAATTTATCAAATTTATGAAAAGCCAGTGGATCGTTTGAAACAGAGCTTAACAATTAGTGAAAAAAAATATTATAGAGAGTTTAGTGCTTTGCAGGGAATCAATTTTACAGTACAAAAAGGACAAACTTTTGGTATTGTTGGTCAAAATGGTTCAGGTAAAAGTACTTTATTACAAATGTTAGCGCACACATTAAATCCGACTAACGGTGAAATTAAAGTGAACGGAAGAGTGGCAGCTTTATTAGAATTAGGAAGTGGTTTTAATCCTGAATACACTGGGAGAGAAAATGTTTATCTAAATGGTTCTATCTTAGGGGTTTCTAAAGAGGAAATGGATAAGCGTTTTTCTGAAATTGAGCAGTTTGCTGATATTGGTGATTTTATTGACCAACCGGTAAAAACTTATTCAAGCGGTATGTATGTTCGTTTAGCTTTTGCAGTTGCTATTAATGTAGACGCAGATATTTTAATTGTTGATGAAGCTCTTGCTGTTGGAGATATGATATTTCAAATGAAGTGTTATAAGAAAATTGATGAGTTTAGAAAAAAAGGTAAAACAATACTGTTAGTAACTCATGATTTAGGAAGTGTTATTAAATATTGTGATAATGTTTTAGTTTTGAATCAAGGACAATCATTAGGAATTTATCCTGCTAAAGAGGCAGTAGATGTATACAAAAAGGTAGTTGTAAAATTACATAGTCCTCAAGGAGAGGTTAATAAGAAGGATAATTATATTTCAAATCAAGAAGTGTGGAAAGACTTTTACAGATTAAATGATGCTATGCTTGAATATGGTAATGGCATGGCTGATATTATCGATTTTGGTATTTTTGATAATGAAGATAAATTAACAAACACGATAACTAAAGGCAGTAATTGTAAAGTTAAGATGAAAATTAGATTTAATCAGTCAATTGAATCTCCGATATTTGCATTTACAATTAAGGATTTAAAGGGCACTGAAATTACAGGTACGAATACAATGGTAGATAATTTTGATACTGGTAAAGTTGAAGCTGATAAGATTGTTGAAATACAATTTGATTTCAATATGAATTTACAAGGGACAAATTATATGCTGGCATTAGGGTGCACAGGCTTTGATAAAGGTGAGTTTGTTGTATATCATCGACTTTACGATATAATTGCATTTCAAGTAATTTCTTCGAAAAATACTGTTGGCTATTTTGACTTAAATGTACAAATTGCCATGTCTAATAACTAGGAGTTTAAAAAATTATGATTGAAAACATTGGTAATCTGAAATTGAATTTAAATTACTATAGTGGAACGGATTTATATACTGATGGAGAGATTGAAGACGAGCTATTAAAATTAGTTAAAGAAAATGATAATTATGAAAAAATTATTGCTAATGATAATCGTTGGCCGATTTTATATCATCTTTCCAATTTCAGAGGAAATATTTTAGAGTGGTATCCATTTAATAATGATGCTAATTTGTTAGAAATTGGTGCTGGTTGTGGTGCAATCACAGGTACATTAGCAAAAAAAATTAGAAAAGTTACCTGTGTTGAACTCTCTAAGAAAAGATCGTTAATAAATGCACACAGAAATAAAAAATGTGACAATATAGAAATTATAGTAGGCGATTTTAACAAAATAAAATTTGATAAAAAATTTGATTATATTACATTAATTGGCGTTTTAGAGTATGCACCGGGATTCTCTGATTCAAATGAGCCTTTCCATGAATTATTAAAATATGTGAAAAGCCTTTTAAGTGAAAATGGTAAATTATTTATTGCTATCGAAAATCGTTTTGGTTTGAAATATTGGGCAGGTGCTAGGGAAGATCATACGGGTAACTATTTTGAATCATTGGAGGGTTATTTTGGTAATGAAAGAGTGAAAACTTTTTCAAAAAAAGAATTAACAAATATTCTTTCGGAAGTTGGTTTTGATGAAATAGAAAACTATTATCCAATCCCAGACTACAAATTACCATTTCAAATTTTTTCAGATGATAATTTACCAAAGGTTGGGGAGTTAAGAAATTTAATCCATAATTACGATCAGCCTAGATTGGGATTATTTGATGAACAAAAAGTATCAGATGCAATAATAAAAAATGATGAATTTAGCTTCTTCGCAAATTCATTTCTATTTATTTGTAAGTGAGAGGTGAAATTATTCATGTATATAAATAGTGTTCGTTACAGTGTAAATAGAAATGAAAAGTTCCAAATCAAAACAATTATTTTTAATAGTAATAACGAAAAACTAGTGAAGAAAGAACCTTATTCTATCTCAGCGAAGCAACATGTTATGAATATTATTAGAAATTATAGTTGGCTTCAAAATTCAAATTGGTTTTATGTCCCAGTTGAAAAAGAAGGAGATTCTGTAATATTCCCTTATATAGAAGGTAAAAGTTTCGATGATGAGTTATTAACATTTATAGAACGTAATAATGTTAATGAATTTAAGAATGGTTTAATGGCTTACTATAAGAAATTAGTATCAGATAAACTGATTGATTTCGAGATAACTTCTGAGTTTACAGATATTTTTGGAGCGGAAAATTCAATTGACAACCAAAAGTCTTTGATAGTATCAAATATTGATGTCAATTTTGATAATATCATTATAGATAGTAATGGAAAATGGAATGTAATTGATTATGAATGGGTTTTTGACTTCCCAGTACCGGTGAATTTTTTGTTTTATAGAAGTATAAGTGGTTTTATGTCTAAGTATGAATTAGAGCTTAAATATCGCAACGTTATAAATGAAATTTTTGAATCTCTGAATTTAACTAATGATGTACTAATTAAATTTGATAGTATGGAAAAATATTTCACAAATTATATAGGTCACAATTCAAATAAATTTAGCCATTATCTAAATGAATATAACCCCTTAGAAAAAAATAAAAAGGGAAGTTTGAACTTAATAAATGATTATCTTGAAATTTTTTGGGCTAATTCTGAAATATTTACAGAAGAAAATAAGTTGAAATTTACAATTGAATCACATCAGGAAAATACTATTCTAAAAATAGAATTACCTGATTTACCTTTTAAATTTCTAAGAATCGATCCAACTACTTTAAAAGGAATTATTAGTTTAAAAGGCCAATTAGAATATCAAGACAGCTATATTAATTTAAAGGATATGATTTTCTCTACTTTAGATGTATATCAAATGGAAAATTCAGATTCAGATTTTATAAAATTTGCAAGTGGAAGTAATGATCCACAGCTGTTTTTAAAAAATGCTTTTTTCCAAGAAAACGGAAAAAAGGTATTGAGTTTAGAAATTATGCCGGTTCAAAATTTAAATCAAGATTTAGCAGATATCTTTAACTCTACAACACAAAAAATTAAACAATATGCAGAAGAAAGAAATGCTTATAAAAAAATAATAACTGATATGAAAATAGATATAAATAATTTAGTTATTGTTAGAGATGATGCTGCACAAACAATTGAAAATTATGTTAATGATAATTTGAAGTTACAAGAAACTAATAATTTACTAATTGCTAGTAAGGCACATTTGGAAGATAACTTAAATCAAAAAAATGAATTACTTATTAAAATTCAAGCAAATAAAATCTTTAGCCTTCTTAAAAAGTTTGGGTTAATTAAAATTTGAATTAAAAGGAGATTGTAATGCCTAAAGTAAGTGTTATTATGCCTTGTTTTAATGATGGAGAATATATTGAAGCCAGCATTGAATCGGTATTAGGTCAAACATTTAAGGAAATAGAGTTAATAATAATTAATGATGGATCTACTGATCTGAAAACAATAGAGATTTTAAAAAGTATATCTAATCCGCAAATTAAGATATTAAACACTGAAAATTATGGTCCTTCAGCAGCAAGAAATTTTGGTATTGAACATGCAGTAGGTAACTATATTTTACCATTAGATGCAGATGATAAAATTCATCCAGATTATATAGAAAAATGTGTGGAACAGTTAGACAATTACCCTAATGTTGGGATTGTGTATTGTTTTGCGGAACTGTTTGGTGAGCAAAGCGGACGTTGGGATTTGCCTGAATACTCATTCGAAGCAATGCTTTTAGATAATGTTATTTTCGTTACTTCAATGTTTAGAAAAAAAGATTGGGAAGATATTGGTGGCTTTAACCAAAATTTGATTCATGGAATGGAAGACTATGATTTTTGGCTTTCAATTCTTGAGAAAGAACGGGAAGTTGTTCAATTAAAAGAGGTATATTTCTATTATCGAATTAAGAATATCTCTAGAACATCTAAATTTATGGATAATTCTTTAAATGTAAAAAGTACTTATAGAGAATTATACTTAAATCACCCGGAATTTTATGGGAAATATCAGAAGGAATATGCAATGGTATTAAGAGATGCACTAATCGAACAAATTTATCTAAATAAAAAACTGACAAGCTTGGGACCTATGTTAGATAAAGTGAAAAAGATTGGTATTATTAGGAACTTGGCAAAAAAAATATTAAAGGGATAAGGTAAAAACTATGATTATTTTTACATCTATATGTGCGAATTATTTACATAAGACTAGAACTTTAGCGAAATCTGTAAAAGATAATATTCCAGATGCTAAATTTATTGTTTGTTTATTAGAGAAGGAAATGCCAAATACAGCTAACTACGAATATTTTGATGAAGTAGTCCTTGCAAAAGACTCATGGAAAGGTAACTTTGAACAGTTTATTTATAAACATTCTATAGTTGAAGCCTCTACATCTGTGAAGGGGAATTTTTTCAATTATTTATTTGATAAATATGATGAAGAGTCAGAATTTGTATATTTAGATCCAGACATCTATGTATATTCAGATTTTTATGAGCTCAAGGATATTTTGAAAACACGGCCAATCGTACTGTGCCCACATCTATTGCAGCCAGGTAATATTGATATGGAGTTATCAAGCACTGCCCATGGAGTATACAATTTAGGTTTTTTAGCTGTTAACAAAGATTTTGAGGAAGCTAGAAAATTTATTAACTGGTGGGCTGATCGTCTTTACATATTCTGCTATGATGACAAAGAGAATGGTATTTTTACAGATCAAAAATGGATTGACTTAGCTCCATCATTTTTCGATGTTGAAGTCTTTAAACATAGAGGATATGATTTTGCACCTTGGTCATTGCTGGATTGTGGAATGACAGAAGAACAAGGAAACTTTTTTATAAAAGGTGATGCATTGAGGTTTATACACTTTTCTGGTTATGGGCGTACAGCTGAGAAATGTATGAGAGATTGGCTACCTGAAGGAAGCCACCCATTCAAAAAATTATATGAAGAATATTCTATATTACATGATGCTAATAATTATGATAATGTTTCTAAAACAAAATGGACGTATGATTATTATGAAAATGGTGAAAAGATAGATGATACATTACGTGTACTTTATAGAAAAAATCATGATGTAATGTTTAATACTGACAATCCATTTAAATATTCAAATGATTACTTTAAATCAATCTTAGGTAATAAAACTTTCGTAGGCGAAGGTAATTTCGAAAAAGTACTGAGAGTGTATAGGGAAGAAGGATTTATTAACTTATTGAAAAAGGTGAAAGAACATTTAAGTGTAAAATATAATTGAGTTCAAAAATTTATGATTGATACCAGTAAAAGGGGAAAAATGAGAGCAGTGGAAAATATAAAAAAGTATACAATTGAAAACAAATGGACATTTGTAATAAGTTTTGTAGTAATCTTAATTATTCATTTGTTTTTTGCGACAAGTGGGATGTTGAACAATGATAATTTGACACAAATGTATAATAATCAAGATATGAGTGTATCAGGAAGGTTCACCTTAACATATTTAGCTGGAATTAGTAGTTATTTCGACTTGCACTATTTAAATACACTATTATCAATAATTTACATTGCATTAACAATAGTAATATTAGTAGATTTATTTAACGTAAAAAATAAATTTACGATATTCTTAATAGCGTTAATTTATGGTAGTTTTCCTAGTGTTGGTGGGACATTAACGTATACATTTACGGCAGATGCCTATTTTTTAGCCAATCTTTTAATTGTAATTTCAGTTTATATAATATATAAAAGAAAATTTAATTTATATTTATCTATATTAAGTCTATTTTTAATTTATGTCTCTATTGCTACTTATCAATCAAATTTAGCTTATATAGGAACATTGATTTTAGTATTATTTTTAAGAGACATATTAAAACAAGAATTAAATATTAAAAAATATATAAATCTGGCAATTATCTCGATTTTTGGTTTATTAATATACATTGTTAGATTTAAAATATATGAATACAATAATACTTTTACAAATTATCAAGGAATTGATAAAGCGGGAGAAATGAGTCTTAAAAGTATTATTGAAGCTATAAAAAATGTTTACATACAATTTATTAAAGACGTATTTAATCCTTTAGAAACTTTAGGCTTATATGAGATACTAAATTGGGTGTATTTGGTTTTAATTATAGCATTAACCTTCTTTATAGTACTAAAATCAAAGAGATATTTTTCATTACTAATAATATGTATTTCTTATGTAGTACTCCCTATATTCGTATACTGTATATTTTTTATTTCGCAAGATGTTATGTACCATATTTTAATGATTCAACATCTGGCTTTTATGTATATTTTTGGATTATTAGTGTTTGAAGATTTTAAAATGTACTTCAATAAGAATCTACTAAGTGATATGGTAAAAAATCTTTTATTCTTAGTTATTGTTTTAATTTCATATAATTTTATTATAATCACAAATATATATTATGAGAAACAAGAACAAGTTAATAATCAAACCGCTACATCAATATCACATATTAGCTATGATATTAGAAAGATAGCGAATTATTCTAGCGAGAAGCCCATTTATATAATTGGTAATTTCAATGATACTTTGAATTTAAATGGTATCTATGATTTAAAAACTCCCTTTTTAAATCCAGGAGTTTGGTCAATTATTGAACATAATGTAGAATTTATAGCGTATTTAAATAATATAACTGGATTAAAGAATACAGAATTTATGCCTGAAGAATCTTTTATCAGTAAAAATAGAAATGAATTCGAACAGTTAAATATTTGGCCTTCATCTGGTTCAGTAAAAGAAATTGATGGTGTAATTGTTATCAAGTTTTCAGAAGAGGTGGAAAATTGATTTCTTTAATGAGTATTATACTGCCTGCTTTTAATGAAGAAAAAAACATTATTTTATCTTATAATAAGATAATTAATATTTTACAAGATGAAAACATTGATTTTGAAATCATCTATATTAATGACGGATCTACTGATGATACTTGGAATGAGATAATGAAATTAAATGATCCAAGGTGTAAGGGAATAAGTTTTTCAAGAAATTTCGGTAAAGAAGCCGCAATAGAAGCTGGTTTGAAAACAGCTGTAGGTGATTGTGCAGTAATTATGGATTGTGATATGCAACACCCACCAGAAAAGATAATTGAAATGCTAGAACTATGGAAACAAGGTTATGACGTGATTGAAGGTATTAAAATACATAGAGGAAAGGAAAATCCCATATATAAGTTTTTTTCAAAGGTCTTTTATAGCACACTTTCAAAAGTTACTGGTATGAATTTGAAAAATACTTCAGACTTCAAATTATTAGATAGAAAGGTAATTGATGAATTAAACTCTCTAACAGAGAAAAAAAGGTTTTTTAGAGCCTTATCTTACTGGGTAGGTTTTAAACAAACAACAATTCATTATGAAGTAAATGAAAGAATAGAGGGTACTTCAAAATGGTCAACTTATTCTTTAGTAAAATATGCAATTAATAACATTGTGGGATTTACGATTGCTCCTCTACAAATTATTATGCTAATTGGAAGTATCTTTCTCTTACTATCAATAGTACTGTCATTTAGAGTAATTATCCAATTTTTACTTGGGGAATCTTTAGAAGGTTTTACAACAGTAATATTATTACTATTAATTGTTGGAGGAAGTATTATGGTATCCTTGGGGATTGTAGGGATGTATATAGGAAAAATATACGAAGAAATTAAGAATAGACCAAATTATATTATAGAACAAATTAAGGTGGAAATTAGTGATAAAGCTAAAATTATCAAGTAGTTTTTGGAGATTTTTTTTAGTTGGTATAATAAATACTATAGTAGGTACCTCTATTATGTTTATTTCATACAATATTCTACATTTTTCTTATTGGATATCAACATTCTTAAATTATTTTTTAGGAAGTATTTTAAGTTTTTTCTTAAATAAATATTATACATTTGAAAATAATGACAAAAGTATCAAACAAATTATTTTTTTTGGATTAAATATTATTATATGCTATGCAGTTTCCTTTGGAATTTCAAAAAGAGTTGTGAATTTCCTTAATATCAGTAATTCAGAAATGATTAATGGAAATATTTCGATGTTTCTAGGTATGATTCTTTTTGTAATATTAAACTTTTTTGGGCAAAAATTGTGGGTTTTTAAAACAAAAAATATCTAAGTTAATTATTAAAATTAAATTGCATAAGGACGTGTTCGTGTTGAAAGGAATTATTTTAGCAGGGGGCAGTGGGACTAGATTATATCCACTAACTCGTTCAGTATCGAAACAACTATTACCTATATATGATAAACCGATGATTTATTATCCTCTATCAGTATTAATGTTAGCAGGCATTAAGGACATCCTAATTATTTCAACACCTGAGGATACCCCACGTTTTGAGCAATTGCTCGGAAATGGAGAAGAATTAGGTATCCATTTAGAGTATGCTGTACAACCTTCTCCAGATGGACTAGCTCAAGCGTTTATTATTGGAGAAGATTTTATCGGTGATGATTCCGTAGCATTAATTTTAGGCGATAATATTTTCTACGGCCACAAATTCTCAACTATGTTAGAACGTGCAGCTAGTCGTACATCTGGTGCTACTGTATTCGGATACAATGTCAAAGATCCTGAACGATTTGGGGTAGTCGATTTTGACGAAAATGGTATTGCCCAATCTATTGAAGAAAAGCCGGAAAACCCTAAATCTACATATGCCGTAACAGGCCTCTATTTCTATGATAATGATGTAGTAGAAATTGCAAAATCAATAAAGCCATCCCCTCGCGGTGAACTTGAAATTACTGATGTAAACAAAGTTTATTTAGAACGTGGCAACTTAAATGTAGAATTATTAGGTCGAGGCTTTGCTTGGTTAGATACAGGTACACATGAATCATTGTTAGAAGCATCGATGTTTATTGAAACAATCGAGCGTCGTCAAAGTTTAAAAGTAGCTTGCCTGGAAGAGATTTCCTATCGTAAAGGGTATATTACTAAAGACCAACTACTGCAATTAGCACAACCTTTAAAGAAAAATAATTACGGTCAATACTTAATCGATTTAGCAAACCGTAAACTGTAAGGAGAATCCTCATGGGTTTTATTAAAACAACACTACAAGATGCCTATTTATTTGAACCGAAAGTTTTTGGAGATCACCGCGGTTTTTTTATGGAAACTTATAATCAAAAGATGTTTGAGGAAGCTGGATTATCATTTAATTTTATTCAAGATAACCATGCGATGTCAGCGGAAGCTGGCACGTTACGCGGCATGCACTTTCAATTAGCCCCGTATGCGCAAACGAAGCTTGTACGTGTAATTAAAGGTGCAGTCTATGATGTTATTGTTGATATTCGTAAAGGTTCTCCAACATATGGTCAATGGGAAGGTTTTATTTTATCTGAAGAAAATAAACGGCAATTACTTGTTCCACAAGGCTTTGCACATGGCTATTGTACGTTAACCAAAGATACAGAATTTGTATATAAAGTGGATAATTATTATTCTCCTGAATGTGATCGAGGTTTGGCTTGGGATGACCAACAGTTAAATATTCAATGGCCAACCACAAGTCCTATTCTTTCTGAAAAAGATAAGAAGCAACCTCTATTTAAAGATTTAGATTGCCCATTTATTTATAAAGGTGAGGTATAAACGATGAAAATTTTAGTAACAGGTGGCGCAGGCTTCATCGGTAGTAACTTTGTGAACTACATGGTACGCACGTATCCAAACTATAACATTATTAATCTGGATGCATTAACTTATGCAGGTAATTTAGGAAATTTAAAAGAATCTGAAGATAAATTAAATTACCGTTTTGTCAAAGGTGATATTACGGACCGAAATCTTGTAGACTCATTATTTGAAGAAGAAAATTTAGATGTAGTTGTTAACTTTGCTGCGGAGTCTCATGTTGACCGCAGTATTACAAATCCAGATGTGTTCGTTACAACAAATATTCAGGGTACACAAGTTTTACTTGATGCAGCGCGTAAACATAAAGTGAAAAAATATGTCCAAGTTTCTACGGATGAAGTATATGGTTCTTTAGGTTCTGAAGGCTATTTTACAGAAACAACACCGCTTGATCCTAATAGTCCGTACAGTGCGAGTAAAGCTGGGGCAGATATGCTAGTAAAGGCATATCACGAAACGTATGGCTTACCGACTAATATTACACGCTGTTCAAATAACTATGGGCCATTCCACTTCCCGGAGAAGTTAATTCCTTTAATGATTATTAATGCATTAAATGATAAGCCGCTTCCTGTTTATGGGGATGGATTAAACGTACGTGACTGGTTACATGTTGAAGATCACTGCCGTGCGATTGATTTAGTACTGCATAAAGGTAAAGTAGGCGAAGTATATAATGTTGGTGGTCACAACGAAAAGACAAATATCGAAGTGGTAAAAGAAATATTAAAACAGCTGGATAAGCCAGAAACATTAATTAAATATGTAGAAGATCGCTTAGGCCATGACCGCCGCTATGCTATTGACCCTACTAAATTACAATCAGAGCTTGGCTGGGAACCGATTTATAATTTCAAAACAGGTCTTAACGATACAGTTCAATGGTATTTAGATAATAAATCTTGGTGGGAAAATATTATTTCGGGTGATTATCAAAATTATTATGATAAACAATATTCAAGCAAATTGGAGAATAAATAATGAAGATTTTAGTAGCAGGTGCTAATGGTCAATTAGGCCAGGAATTAGTTAAACAACTACAACAAATAAATGTTGAGTTATATGCCTTTACTAAAACCGATTTGGATATTTGCAGCTTAACCAATGTACAACAAGTCGTAAATGAGATTCAGCCGCATGTTATTATTAATGCGGCTGCGTTTACAAAGGTAGATTTAGCTGAAACAGAGCAGGATTTAGTGTTCAATGTAAATGCCTATGGACAACGTAATTTAGCGGTAGCTGCTGAACAAGTCGGAGCTAAAGTTTGTTATGTAAGTACAGATTATGTTTTTGATGGTAATGCAACTGAGCCTTACGAAGAGCATGCACTTGTTAATCCGCTTGGTGTATACGGTAAGTCGAAATATGCAGGTGAACAACTAACTCAAACATTAAACTCGAAGTACTTTATTGTTCGTACAGCTTGGGTATATGGTGAATTTGGCCCAAACTTTGTAAAAACAATGCTTCGTCTTGCAAAAGACCGAGACGAGCTGGGGGTTGTAAGCGATCAAATTGGTTCTCCTACTTATACAGTAGATTTAGCAAAATTCTTAATTGAATTAGTTCAAACAGAAAAGTACGGTATTTACCATTGTACAAATAGTGGATTTTGTTCTTGGTATGAATTTGCTCAAGCAATTTTTGAAGAGTCAAACATAGAAATAAAAGTAAATCCCCTAACAACAGATCAGTACCCAACTCCTGCTAAAAGACCTAATTACTCGGTCTTAAGTGATAGAGCTTTAAAATTAAACGGGTTTCAACCAATTCGTCATTGGCGAGATGGTTTGAAGGCATTTTTAAATAATACCAAAAATAACAATCTTTTATAGATTGTTATTTTTATTTGGCTTACAATAGAAGTTGAGGAATTTTAAGGAGATACTTATGAAACCAACTGTTAGTGTTCAAATTGTTACTTTTAATAGTGAGGATGATATTGAAAACTGTCTGAAAGCGGTAAAAAACCAGTCTTATCCTATTCATAGATTGATAGTTATTGATAATAATTCAAATGATGAAACAGTATTAAAAGTTCAAGGTTTTGAAAATGTAGAAATAATTGAAAATGAAAATAACGTTGGATTTGCTAAAGGTCATAATCAGGGAATTATTATGACAAATACCGACTATGTACTTGTGTTGAATCCTGACGTACAACTTCATGAAAATTATATTGAATATATCGTTGAAGCTCTAGAAAATAATTCTGCTGTAGGAATGGCAACTGGGAAACTTTATAGAGATATGGGAAGTCGAATACTGGATAGTACAGGGATTCAAATAAAAAAAAACAGACGAGCGATTGACCGAGGAGCCGGTGAAATTGATACGGCGCAATATGACAGTAAGAACTTAATTTTCGGGGTATCTGGTGCAGCCGCTGTTTACAAGAGAGAAATGATTAATAATATATCTATTAATCAGGAGTTTTTTGATGAAACTTTTTTTGCTTATAAAGAGGATGTAGATGTCAGCTGGAGAGCGCAAATTTTAGGGTGGAAAAGCCTTTTTGTACATCAAGCAATTGCAATGCATGGTAGAGGTTGGAAAGAAGATAAAAAGAGGTCTGAGGTACCTGTATATATTCGTCAGAAATCCTATATTAATCGCTATTTTTATATCGTTAAGAACGATCAATTGTCGTATTACGTGTTACATTTACCATTTATTTTATTTTTTGAGCTGGCTAGTTTCTTTTATACGGTATTAAAAGAAAGAGAATTACTTTCTTCTTGGAAATTTTACAAACAGCAATGGAAAAGTTTAAAGAAAAAAAGAACTTTCATCATGTCTAATAAAAAGTCATCTAATAAACAAATTTACTCTTTTTTTAAAGGGATATGGTGAAGAAAGGTTTTAAAATGGATTTATCAATTATTATAGTGAATTATAATACAAGAGAATTAACATTACAGTGTATTAGTTCCATTTATGAATCTAATATAGATAATAGTTTCGAAGTTTTTGTGGTGGATAATAATTCATCAGATAACTCTGTTGAAGCTATAAGGCAGCAATTTCCGAATGTTATACTAATAGAAAATACACGAAATGTAGGTTTTTCAAAAGCAAATAATCAAGCGATTAAACAAGCTACGGGTGAATTCGTTTTATTGCTGAATTCTGATACAATTGTAAAAGAAAATACACTTTCTATTATGTTACAATATATGAAAGAAAATGAAGATGTAGGGGCTGCAGGATGTGAAGTGCTTTTACCTGATGGAACTTTGGATAAGGCATGTCATCGAGGATTTCCAACACCGAGTGCTTCATTCTATTATATGACTGGGTTAGCAAAAAAATACTCAAATAATCCTAGATTTAATCAATATCACAAAAGCTATCTTAATATGGATGAAATACATGAGATTGATTGCTTGGTAGGGGCTTTTATGATTGTACGAGCAAAGACAATCCAGGAGGTAGGTATGCTAGATGAAACCTTCTTTATGTATGGTGAAGATATTGATTGGTGCTACCGGATAAAAGAATCAGGATGGGATATTATTTATAACCCTACTGTATCAATTATTCATTATAAAGGAGCAAGTAGTCGAAAAAAGCCTGCAAAAATTGTTTATGAATTCCACAGAGCAATGTATTTATTTCATAAAAAACATTATGCAAAAAAACATTCTTTTTTTACTAATGCAATAGTTTATACAGGAATTACTGTAAAATTGAGTTTGGAACTTTTAAAAAATAAAGCGAAAAATAATTAACAAAATGTAGGGGATAATATGATTAGAGGAAGAGAACGATTTTTAACTAAACTATACATGCTTGTCGATTTTCTGATTATACAAGTAGGTTTTTTTGTTGCTTGGTATATTCGATTTTATATTTTAGATGAACAAGGTACAGTGGGTACTCTACCGTTTAATGATTACCTACTTTGGAATGTCGTGTATTCTATAGCTTATTTAGTTATAGCCTTTTTATTAAGGGTATATGTTCCAAAACGGAAGGCTAAGTTTGCAACGGAATTGTTTAAAATTAGTCAAGCACATCTTATTAGTATTTTTGTATTATTAAGCATTTTATTTGTCTTAAAAATTATTGATATATCACGAGGATTTTTAGCTATTTATGTTGTAACGGCCATTGTTATAAGTTTAATTTATCGATTTAGCTTAAAACAAATATTGCGAAATTTAAGAAAAAAAGGATATAATCAACAATTTGTTTTAGTATTAGGTGCTGGTTCGGTTGGTAAAAAATATGTGGAAAATTTACTGAACCATCCGGAATATGGAATGGAAGTATTAGGATTTTTAGATGACTATCGCACAGAAGAAACAAAATGTGACTATGCTAGATTTAGAATCCTTGGGGAAATAGGAGAATTAGCTAAAATCTTAGAAGAAAAAATTATTGATGAAGTTGTAATAGCATTACCTCTAACAGCCTTTTCTAAATACCAAAATATTATTACAAACTGTGAGAAAGCTGGTGTGAGGGTAACAATCGTACCGGACTTCTTTGATATTTTACCAGCAAACCCTCATTTCGAGAAATTTGGAGAACTGCCAATTATTAATATACGTGATATTCCTTTAGATGAAGTAGTAAATCGTGTAGTTAAGCGTGCATTTGATATTGCTTTCTCGTTAATTGTATTAATTTTAATTTCACCGCTGCTATTATTCTTAGCTATTGGTATAAAGTTAACTTCACCAGGACCAGTGTTTTTCAAACAAGAGCGAGTTGGTTTGAATAGACGTACATTTATGATGTACAAATTCCGTTCGATGAAGATAGTGAACGATTCTTCGTCTGATACACAATGGACAGTAGAGAACGATCCACGTCGTACAAAATTTGGGACGTTTCTACGTAAAACTAGCTTAGATGAATTTCCGCAATTCTTTAATGTGTTATTAGGCGATATGAGCGTGGTAGGACCAAGACCAGAACGCCCTTATTTCGTAGATCAGTTTAAAGAAGAAGTACCAAAATATATGATTAAACATCAAGTAAGACCTGGGATTACTGGATGGGCCCAAGTTTGTGGTTTGCGTGGAGATACTTCGATTGAAGAACGCATTAATCATGATATTTACTATATTGAAAATTGGACACAGCTTTTCGATATAAAAATAATCTTTAAGACAGTGGTTAATGGATTTGTAAATAAAAATGCCTACTGACTTGTAAACGGGGGAATAACTTTTGAAAAAAATAAGAAAAGCGATCATCCCGGCAGCCGGGTTAGGCACTAGATTCTTGCCGGCTACAAAGGCAATGCCAAAAGAAATGCTACCAATAGTTGATAAACCTACTATTCAATATATTGTAGAAGAAGCAATTGCAGCTGGAATTGAAGATATTATTATTGTGACGGGAAAAGGAAAGCGTGCAATTGAAGATCATTTTGATAATGCATTGGAACTTGAGACAAACTTGATCGAAAAAGGGAAGCTAGAAATGTTAGAAAGGGTTCAAGAATCTTCAAATGTTGAAATTCACTATATTCGTCAAAAGGAACCACTTGGTCTTGGGCATGCAATATGGTGTGCAAGGAAGTTCATTGGGGATGAGCCATTTGCCGTATTACTGGGTGATGATATTGTAAAAAGTGATGAACCTTGCTTAAAGCAATTAATTCAACATTATGAACAGACGAGTTCAAGTGTAATCGGAGTGCAAAAAGTAGCAGATGGAGATGTCCATCGTTACGGTATTATTGACCCTATTGATACAAAAAATCGATTAATGCAAGTGAACCAATTTGTTGAAAAGCCATCTTTAGAAGATGCACCATCAAATTATGCGATTATTGGTCGTTATATTTTGACTCCTGAAATTTTTAGTTTTTTAGATGAGATGAAGCAGGGTGCCGGTGGAGAAATTCAATTGACAGATGCAATTGAATCTTTAAACAGTATACAACATGTTTTTGCATACGAGTTTGAAGGGCGTCGCTATGATGTAGGTGAACAGTTAGGGTTTATCGAAACAATAATTGAATTTGCATTAGAGCGAGAAAACTTAAACGAAGATCTTAAAAAATATATTTTAGATAAAGCAAAACAATTGAGTGGAGAAGTTTTATGATTTTAGTTGTTGGCGGAGCAGGGTATATTGGTAGTCATTTTGTTAAAGAATTGGTGCAATCTCATGATACAGTCGTTTTAGATAATTTAAGCACAGGCCATCGTTGGGCTGTAGATGACAAAGCAATTTTTGTTCAGGGGAACTTAGGTGATTCCCAAGTAGTTCAAAGGCTGTTTGATAGCTATAGAATTGAAGCAGTACTGCATTTTGCTGCATTTAGTTTAGTGGGGGAATCAGTTCAAGCTCCTCTTAAATATTATGAAAATAATGTAGTAGGTACATTCAATTTATTAAAGTTGATGAAAGAAAACAATATTAATAAATTTATATTTTCATCAACGGCAGCTACGTACGGAATCCCACAAGTGGAGATAATTGATGAACAAACATCAACTTCTCCGATTAATCCTTATGGACATTCTAAATTAATGGTAGAACAAATGCTTCAGGATTTTTCGAAGAGCTATGGCTTAAATTATGCGATACTTCGATACTTCAATGCTGCAGGTGCAGATGAGAGTACAATAATAGGAGAAAGTCATACACCTGAAACGCATTTAATTCCTTTAATATTACAGCATTTATTAGGTCAACGTGATTCTATATCGGTATATGGTACGGATTACGATACGCCAGATGGTACATGTATTCGAGATTATATTCATGTAACGGATATTGCTAATGCACACATGATAGTTCTTGATCAATTGTTAGCTGGGAAAAAATTAAACACTATTTATAATTTAGGAAATGGCAATGGCTATTCTGTAAAGCAAGTAATTGATATGTGTGAGAAAGTTACAGGGAAAAAAGCAAATGTACAGTATGTGGGTCGCAGAGAAGGCGATCCAGCAAAGCTGGTTGCTAATGCTCAAAAGATTTATAATGAATTAGGTTGGCAAGCCCAACAGGATTTAAAAAGTATAATAAAAAGTGCATATAATTGGCATTCATCTAATTCATTAAAGTAACCAACTCGTATTTACTCCGAGTTGGTTTTCTCTGTTATATATGTAATAATAGACCTATCTGAATTTACCAGAATTGGAGACTACAGAATGATTAAAGAAATTGTAAAAACAACTTTACTAAATTGTGCTCTTGAAAATAGTGATATTTTAAAATATAAAAACCAAGTAAAGGATATTCATTATGCATTACCCAAATTTGAGTTAACAGGTTGGTTAGAAACTCCTGTACAAATTCAAGATGATTTACTTAATTCTATTGAGCAGGTGGCTAATGAAATTCGTGCCTGTGCCGATGTACTTGTTGTCATTGGTGTTGGTGGTTCATTTTTAGGTGCACGAGCTATCCAGGAAGCATTAAAGCCTTATTTTGGTTTAGCTGAACATGGAATTGAGGTTGTGTATGTCGGTCTCAATATGAGTGGTGCTTATATTAAGGAGCTTTTATCTTATTTGGATAAAAAGCAAGTATATGTGAACGTTATTTCAAAATCTGGTGGTACAATGGAACCTGCACTTGCTTTTCGTGTGATGCGTCTTTATATGGAAGAGCGATACGGGGAAAAATCGACAGAACGTATTATTGTTACAACGGATGCTGAAAATGGGATATTAAAAAAGATTGCTAATCATGAAGGGTATCGTCAATTTGTTATTCCATCCAATATAGGTGGTCGCTATTCTGTATTAACACCAGTAGGTTTATTACCTGTTGCAGTGGCAGGTGTAGATATTCGCGCTTTAATGGCTGGTGCTAAGCAAGCAGCAGAAGAACTTTCGGTACCGGATTTAGCTAATAACGATGCATATAAATATGCTGTTATGCGTCATATGTTATATGAACAAGGCTATTCGATTGAATTGCTTGCGTCATTTGAGCCCGGTTTAAATAAATTCCATGAGTGGTGGAAACAACTTTTCGGTGAAAGTGAAGGGAAGGAAAAGAAAGGCTTGTATCCTTCAACAGTTAATTTTTCAACGGACTTACATTCAATTGGTCAATTTATTCAGGATGGCAGTCCAATTATGTTTGAAACACTACTTCATTTTCATGAAATCGAAGGCGACCTGTATGTACCATTTGATGAGCGTGATGAAGATGGATTGAATTATTTATCCCATCGAACATTTAATGAGATAAATGCAATTTCTAAACAAGGAACCGCATTAGCTCATGCAGAAGGTGGCGTTCCAGTTATTCAATTAGAGCTACCAAAACTTGATGAATATCATCTGGGCTATTTAATATATTTCTTCATGAAAGCTTGTGCAATGAGCGCCTGCTTATTAGAAGTAAATCCATTTGATCAACCAGGTGTAGAAGCATATAAACGTAAGATGTTAGAGTTATTGAAGGAGAAATAGAAGTATGAGTATAGAAGTCTATAGACAATGGCAGCAACAGGAACTATCTAACGAATTAGCAGGCGAATTATTAAAGATTGCTCAAGATGACAAAGCAATAGAAGATCATTTCTACCAATATGTATCATTTGGAACAGGTGGCATGCGAGGAATTCTCGGCGCAGGTACAAACCGGATGAACATCTATACTATCCGTCGAGTAGCAGAGGGCTTGGCACGCTATATCTCCTCGAATGGAGAAGAAGCGAAAAAGCGTGGTGTTGCTATTGCTTACGACACACGTCATTTTTCATATGAATTTGCAGTAGAGACAGCTCGTGTATTAGGTGCACATAGTATTACTTCCTATGTATATAAAGAGGCACGTCCAACACCGCAATTATCTTTTACAGTTCGTGAGTTAAATGCTTTTGCAGGGGTTGTCATTACGGCGAGTCACAATCCAAAGCAGTATAACGGTTTCAAAGTTTACGGTGAGGACGGTGCCCAGCTAGTGCCGACTGGAGCAAATGCAATTATCGAGCACATGAATCAAATTAGTGATATTTTTGCAATTGAAGTGGCAGAGGTTACCGGGCTAGAACAAAAAGGACTAATTAATTGGATTTTGGAAGAGTTGGATGAAAAATTCATGAATAATTTATTAACTTTAAAAAATAACAATGCCATTGATTATAATATGAAACTTGTTTACACGCCTTTACATGGGTCAGGACTGGTCCCGGTAGTAGAAGGTTTAAAGCAATTTGGATTTAATGAAGTGCATGTTGTTGAGGAACAAGCCGTACAAGATGGTGCTTTTCCAACAGTTCTGTATCCAAATCCGGAAGAAGCGGCCGCCTTTTCAATGGCTATCGAGGTAGGAAACCAAGTAGGGGCAGACTTATTATTGGCGACCGATCCAGATGCAGATCGTTTAGGGGTAGCTGTTCGAAAAGGTGAATCATATGAACTGCTTACAGGGAATCAGCTCGGTTCGCTATTATTAAATTATATTATGCAAACAAAGCAAGAGACTGGAACACTCCCAGCCAATGGAGCAATATTAAAAACGATTGTTACATCAGAGCTAGGTGCTGCTATTGCTGCTAATTACGGTGTTGCAACAGTTAATACTTTAACTGGCTTTAAGTATATCGCAGAAAAAATTGCTGAGTTTGAAATGACGAAAGCTCATACATACTTGTTTGGGTATGAGGAAAGCTACGGTTACCTAATAGAGACATTTGCTCGTGATAAAGATGCAGTCCAAGTCGCTTTAAAAGTTGCAGAAATGGCTGCCTATTATTCGACACAAGGAAAAACATTACTTGATGCATTAGAAGATTTGTATGAACAATTTGGCTATTATAAAGAAGCCTTAGTCTCCAAAATATTTGAAGGCAAAGACGGTCAAGAACAAATGAAAGCAATTTTGAATAACTACCGCTTAAATATGCCCAGTGAAATTGCAGGGGGAACGGTTGTACGTGTTGAGGACTACTTAACAGGTATCGCAACATTACAGGACGGTACTACTGAGCCAATCGAATTGCCAAAAGAAAATGTATTGAAGTTTATATTAGAGGATAACTCTTGGATTGCCATTCGACCTTCAGGAACAGAGCCGAAGTGTAAGTTTTATTTTGGCGTTGTGAAGGAATCTAAGGAACAGGCGGAAAAAGCGATGGAGAAATTGGTTAATTATCTTTTATAATGATGCAACCATCACATATCTTTTAACTTGTTCTAAATTTATAGCAGTAAAAACCCAATCGTTTGCAAGATAAACGATTGGGTTTTTTATTGGGGAATAATATAGGGTTTGAGCTTTTTATAGGGATATTCCTGTAATTTCCTTGCCTACAACAGAAGCATCTTTAGCAAAATCATGTCATGGCTATACAGCTAAAGGCGTTAAAATAGCCATTATTGATTCGGGGTAGCAAACCATTTGGACCTGACGATTGCGGGTGGCAAATCATTTGTAGGGGAAAGCTATGATGATGAACATGGCCATGGAACCCATGTTGCAGGAGTTGCACCAAAAGCTGAAGTATATGCAGTAAAGGCGAATAAAGAGTGATGGGGTTGGTGATGTTCGAGTTGTGTTGCAGGCAATTGACTGGGCAATTGATAATCATATGGACATTATTAATTTAAGCTTTGGAGATTTGGAATATGCTCAATCCTTTCATAAAGGGATTAAGAAGGCATCTGAACATGGTTTACTGATTGTTACAGCGAGTGGCACTGAAGGAAATGACAACGGGACGGGAAATACGATTAATTATCCGGCACGTCATGAGGAAGTAATATCAGTTACGGCAATTAATCGTTATTTCAAGCGTTCTTCATTTAGCGGCACCAGGAGAAGAAATTTACAGTACATATTTGAACGGCCAATATTCTACATACAATGGTACACGATGGCAACACCACATATAACGAGAATGCTAGCATTGTTAATGGAACAATATCCATATGCATGCAACACCTACTGAATTGCGGGAAGGTTTGCGTTATATTATGGGGCTTTTCTTTTTACTCTTCATTTTCCAAGACTAATTATAAAGAGACTTATACATTTATTATCCCGTTACCAACGGACAACTCTCATCCGCCGCCCACTCATTCAATGACCCATCATACACCGCCACATTTTCTTGGCCCAACTTGTTCAACAACAAAGCATTCCATGTCGCAGCAATTCCGCCACCGCAATAAGTAACCACTTTTTTAGAAGGATCAAGTGCGCCTAACTTTTCGAAGGTAGCACGTAGTGTGGCTTCATCTTTTAGTAAACGTGTTTCCGGATTTGAATGTGATCCGAAAAAGGCGTGCTTGCTTCCCGGAATATGACCAGGTCGCGGGTATGTTGTTGTTTCACCTCGGAAGTCTGCCTCTGACAAACTGTTTATTAATACAATATTTTCATCTCCTAAAGCTGCTTTTACCTCTTCTTTTGAAACGATTAGATGCTCGCGGCGTTCTCCTGGAAACGGCGCAGGTTCATAGTTGGAGATTCCTGATTCTGTTGTACGACCATCAAGCTTCCACTTGCGAAATCCACCATCGAGTACTGCTACATTATCAAAGCCTTCATATTTTAATTGCCAGCGTAAACGTGCTGACCAGTCGGATGCTAATATGTCTACATTTACCAGTGGTCCGCGGTCATAAATTACTATATAAGTTTCTTCGGTAATTCCTAAAGGTTCCACTGCTTTTAGAAATTGCTCTCTTGTTGCAATTGTAAATGGTGCCTTTCCTTCAGAGTTCGTGAAATCTTTCAGTAAATCAGCATAAGCTGCTCCCGGGATATGCTCTTCCTTGTAAGCTTCGAAGCCGGACCATAGCTCTGGAAACCCTTCTCCTTCAGGAATTTTTAAGAAAGTAGATGCATCGATTAAGCGCAAATTCGGATCTTCTAGACGTGCTTCCAACCAGTCACCATCTACTACATAAGGAATATTTCTCATCATTATCAAGCTCCTTTTGAATTATTCTTACTGAATTACTCTGTATAAATTTTACTTTAGCACAAATTATTAGTGAGTTCTATTTGCTGCTTTGGTAAATAGAATAAATGTAACTGAATTTAGATTTACCAGCTGTAAAAGTAGAACAATTCGTATGAAATGTAGAAATTATGAGGGATATGTAGAATTAACTATATACGAGGTGAATACTATTTATGAGGAATAAGACCCTAATTAATATAATAGGAGAAATTCCTCTACTGGATATTTCTGAAATTTAATAAAATTTAAACACTAGATAAATATAACTTTAATATTCAAATGATGTAATGGAGTATGCAAGCTTTTCTAGTTTTTAAAAGTAAGACTGTATTCATCGAATCTCTCAAAGCAAATCCTTTATTAAAACTAAGAAGGATTTGCTTTTTTTAAGATAAAAAAATTTAAGGAGCTAAACAAATGAAGAATAGTGGACTCAATTATGTTTCCAAAATTGCTTTATCATTTTTACTTGTAATATCCATGATTTTACCTTACGTTGCAGTTGTAAAAGCAGAGACGACAGGAGCTATCGGAGTGGAGGAAGCGATCAGCCAGTTCGATCCGGCTTCCGTTAAGTCTGATGTAACAGTAGAGGGTTATATAGTAGGGTTTGCAAAAAGCGAGACTTCCTATGTAGTAGAAGCAGAAACCGATACGAATATTGCCATCGCGGACACTCCAGGTGAAACCGATGTAACGAAAATGCTCTTCGTTCAATTGCCAAATTCACCTGCTTCAATTAGAGCCGAATTTGGGTTAAAAACGAATCCTGGAAATCTTGGTAAAAAAGTAGTAATAACAGGTTCGCTGGAAAAATACTTTGGAAACCATGCAGGATTAAAATCACCAACTTATATAGATTTTGTTGGGAATGATACACCCGGTCCAGAAGAGCCAACTCAAGCAGCAACTGTCAAAGCTTCCCCGACATCCGGCGAAGTCTATGCAGGAACAAAAATAACACTATCAACGGCTACATCAAATGCAACGATTTATTACACAACTGATGGGTCTGAACCGACGACAGAGAGTATGGTTTATGATTCATCATCAAGTATTGTTATTAATGAAGCAACGACGATTAAAGCATTCGCAACAGCAGCAGACCTGGATGATAGCGAAGTTACCACATTTGCCTACACGATAAAAACAGCGCCAACAGCTATTTCAATTGAAGAAGCACGCAATAAAGGAATCGGCGAAGAAGTCATCGTATCGGGGATTGTCACGGCAAAACTGGAAACAGCGACAGCACATATCCAGGATGAAACGGGTGCAGCGATTGCAATTTACCCTGCGGACAGTCTTTCCGCAAAAGTAGGAGACCTTGTTACTGTTCAAGGAGAAGTCGCTGAGTACAGCGGACTGAAGCAATTAACGAATATTTCACTTGTTGGTACACCGACAGCGGTATCTTTACCAGAGCCGCAAGTGATTACAAGTGAAGGAATTGCAGAAGACAATGAATCACGATTAGTAACTTTGAAAGATGTCGCGATTACCGGTTCAGGGCAAAACTTTACGGGATCAGATGCAGCAGGTACATTTGCAATTTATGATAAATTAAGAGATTCAGGTTTAGTAAGTGGAAAAACATACGGAGAAATTACAGGGATTGTTGGACAGTTTACAAACCATCAGCTGCTTCCAATCCGTATTATTGAAGATACGACAAAAGTACAGGATATTCAAGCATCACATTCAGGTTACGTATCAGCCGGCACGAGTGTAACACTTTCAACACTTACAGAAGGTGCGAAAATTTATTACACAGTGGATGGTTCACTACCAACTACAGCAAGCACTGTATATACGGATCCTATTACTGTCATTGATTCGATGACGATTAAAGCTATTGGAGTTAAAGAAGGCTTAACGAGCAGCGCAGTCGCAACATTCGTTTATGAAATTATTAATCTGGAAAATGCGACAATCAGCGATATTCAAGGGGCAAGTCATACTTCTCCATATGCTGGATTACAAGTAAACGATGTAGATGGAGTCGTAACATTTGTAATTGACGCTACAAACTTCATCATGCAGGGAAATACGCCGTTCGATGGTGTGAAATCGACTGCGATTAAAGTGAACAAATCATCACATGGTGTAACAGCAGGAGATGTAGTGAAAGTAACGGGTACTGTAAATGAGGTTGGAGGCAATACGCGTTTAAAAGATACACAAATTGCAGCCGTAACGGTTGTAAAAACAGGAACGGATACTGTTCCTGAAACACTTGTGATCGGTGAAGATTTAATCCCACCGAGCAAAATAATCGATAATGACAGTTTTGCAATTTTTGATCCAAAAGAAGATGGAATCGATTTTTGGGAGTCAATCGAATATATGCTTGTGTCATTCCCTAATGCAAGAGTAGTAGGACCGATGTATAACAATGATTCGCCAATCGTCGTTCCTAATACAACAAACAATACATTTAACGATAATGGCGGCTTAAATATCGCTGCTGATGATTACAACCCTGAAAAGATTATGCTAGAAGGAGTATCAGCGAAAAACTATGAATCAGGCGATCGCTTTAATGATGTACTGATCGGTTTTGTGGAAAACTTCTCTGACGGTTACCGACTGAATACGAATAAAATATTCCCGGAAGTTACAAAGGCGAATATTCAGCAGGAAGTAACACATCTTGAACCAGTAGCGGACAAGCTGAACTTTGCATCTTACAATATTGAAAACTTTTCGAATAACAAGGATAATACATCCGATGAAAAAGCAGCAAAAATCGCTTCAACATTTGTGAATAATATGAAGTCACCGGATATTATTACATTAGTGGAAGTACAGGATAATGACGGTCAAACAGATTCAGGAAATGCCGATGCATCAGAAAGCTACTTGCGATTAATTAACGAAATTAAAGTAGCTGGTGGTCCTCAGTATGACTGGATTGATGTTATGCCAATCAATAATACAAGCGGTGGTGCACCAGGCGGAAATATCCGTGTAGGTTACTTGTACAATCCGGAACGTGTTTCCCTTGTTGAAGGGGCAAAAGGAACAGGTGAGCAAGCGAATGCGTGGACAGAAGAAGGCAGCCTTGCATTAAATCCAGGTTTTGTGAATCCTTCAAAATTTGAAGATACACGTAAACCAATTGCGGCAGAATTTGAATTCCAGGAAGAACGCGTTGTTGTTATTGGAGCACATTTAAATTCTAAAGGTGGAGACGATTCATTATGGGGTCCAAAACAGCCACCGGTTTTAGGGTCTGAAGCTGAGCGTATTGAGCTTGCACAGGTAATCAATGACTTTATCGATGAAGGTCTTGCAAAAGATCCGGACGTGAACATTGTTGTAGCGGGTGATATGAATGATTTTGAATTTACACCGGCTCTTGAAGCATTAAAAGGCGACGTTTTAACAAATATGGTGGACAAGGCACCTGTGGAAGATCGTTTCAGCTACTACTTCCAAGGGAACAACCAAGTGCTGGATCATATTTTAGTTTCTAACAATCTTGCAGAAGTAACAGAGATTGATATGATTCATATTAATGCGAACTTTACTGAAGCACAGGGCCGTGCATCTGACCACGATCCGGTATTAGTCCAAATTGATTTGAAATCTGGTAAAGAAGAAACACCGGAGCCAATCGTACCGGAAAACGAGTACAATTATAAAAACTATAAAACCGGCAAGCTAATTATGAACCGCCCAAGTATTTCACTTACATTAGGTGAAAACACCGATATTAAAAACGGGATTGCGGTATTCAGTGAATATGCCGAATTCCATGGAACAGGGTTTGCAGACAAAACTGTAACGATCAGTCCGAAAAAAGGAAATGCGATTATTGATTTTAAAGGAACAAAAATCAATCAAATCATTATTGAAGGTAATCATGTAAAAGAAATACGTAATCTGCCATCCAATGCGAATATTACGTATACAAAAGGGGCATCACCAGAAACAATTGAGTTTAAATAATAGATAACGGGGAGCATCACCAAATTGGGAAATGGATTTGGTGATGCTTTTTTACTGGTTCAATACATAAATTTCTAACAAGATTGTCATAAATATGTTGCATATGCTGATATGGAATTAGTCCTGCTATGTTATAATACTAGCAATTATATTAAATCAAATATATCTGCCTATATTTGGACTAGGAGATTGTAATGTTTTCGTTACGAAATTTCATTAAATTAAAATATTTATTCATATTAGTCATTGCCCTTGCCTTTGTACTTTCAACGCTAATCAGTGTTTACAGCAACTACAAAGGAAATATGAAATTAATGCAAGAACAGACACTGGAAAATAATCGGGTTTACGCGCTGAAATTAGCGGAAACAGTCGATAAATTTATTGTTAATTCAACAAACACGATGCGTTATAGTGCAGCAGAGATTGCCTATGACTTTGAAAATATAAACAAATTGCAGGAAGTAGCAAACCGTCTTTATTTACAAGGCGATACATTTAGTTCTGTTCTCATTGTTGATGCGGAAGGCAATATTATGGTAAATGCACCGCAATCTCTCGGTGAAGCAGGTAAGAAGGTTCCATCCATAAATGGACTGGAAAACTATGATAAACATGAACCTTTTGTTTCAGATCCATATATTTCACCTACAGGACGTAAAGTCATTACCATTTCGATGCCTATTTATGATGAATCGGGAAAATTTAAAGGAGTTTTGAGCGGCACGATTTATCTGTATGATTCCAATATTTTTGAATCGATTCTAGGTGAACATCCTTATGAAAACGGATCATATGTGTATGTTGTCGATACTCGAGGGAAAATTATTTATCATCCTAGAAAAGAAAGATTAGGGGGAGATGCTTCCAGAAGCGAGGTAGTTGTTCAATTATTAAAAGAAAAACGTGGTGCTTTAGAAGCTGTTAATACATTTGACCAGCCAGTACTCGCAGGGTATAGCCAAAGTGAAAAAACACGGTGGGGGATTATTGTCCAAACACCATATGATGAAGCGCTTAGTATGGTAGGGCAACAAGTGCTAAGTGTGTTTAAAATTGGTTTACCTTTTATTATATTCTCAACAATTGTCGTATTCTTATTGGCCAGCCATATTGTTCGACCTCTTGAAAAAATAGCGGAAATCACAGAAAACAGTGTGAAAGATCAAGAGATGAAAAAGCTGAAGGGAATCCGGGCCTGGTATTACGAGGTGTATAAAATACAGGAAGCACTCATCAGTAGTTTTTCGGTTTTACATGGGAAAGTGAATACACTGAAAGAAGAAACATCAACAGATTCACTAACAAAGCTATTGAACCGCCATACTTTTGAAAAGAAAATCAAAGTACTGACTGAGAAGCAAAAAGACTATACGCTCGTTATGTTGGATGTAGACTGGTTTAAATCAATAAATGATATGTATGGTCATATTGCAGGGGATGAGGTACTGCAAGTTTTAGCAAGTAAACTAAAAGAATCGTTACAAGAAGATGATTTAGCATGTCGTTGCGGGGGAGAAAAATTTATTCTTGTCTTTACAGAAACAACGATTGAAGATGCTTATGACCGCGTTGAATCGCTTCGAGCAAATGTTCAGCAAAGTATCAGTCCTGAAGGAAAACCTCTTACATTTTCAGCTGGTATGGCAAATTATCCGCTACATGGTGACGAACTAAAGGCTATTATTGCAAAAGCTGATGAAGCCTTATATAAAGCGAAAGATAACGGGCGCAATCGTGTAGAAGTCACAAATGCATAATTTAAAAATCCAGTCTTCTTTAAAAATTAAGTGGAACTGTTTACTCTACATGGCTTTGCTGGGTAGAGTTTTTTATATTATAGGGATTGAAAAATCTGTACAGAAGAATGGTGAAAATTATTCAAATTTATAAAGGGTGTTCTAGTTAATTGATAAATCACTAAAGAATGGTATGCTAAAATTATACAAATTTTTTTAAGTGTTAATTAAGCTTTTTTATGTTTTAACTAGTTTTATTCTGCTTAAGTATAAATTTTGATCAAAATATAGGTGTTTAAAACTTAAAATTATTCTATTCTTTAGGAGAAATGCATGATCTCTTTAAAAAAATATATGAAACTAAAATACTTAATAGTCGCGGTTATTTCCCTCGCCTTTTTTCTTTCTGTAATTGTTAGTACATATTTTAGCTATCAAGGAAATGTGAAGTTTATGGAAGAACAGGCATTGGAAAATAACCGGGTATATGCCTTGAAATTATCTGAAACTATTGACCAATTTATCGGGGATACAAAAAGGGTTATGCGTTATAGTGCAGCAGAAATTGGTGAGGACTTTAATAATATGGAAACCCTGCAACAAGAGGTTAACCGTCTTTATTCGCAGGAAAACACATTTAGTTCTGTCGTTGTTGTAGATGCGAATGCGAATATTTTAGTCAATGCGCCACAAAATCTTGGTCTGGCTGGTAGTAAGGTAACATCAAATGAAGGGCTTGATGTGCTAAAAAGGCGTACGGCTTATATTACCAATCCTTATATGTCGCCGACCGGTCGTGAAATTATTCTTCTTTCCATGCCAGTCTATAATAAAGAAGGTATATTTAAAGGGGTTGTGAACGGGACGATTTATTTGCATGAGTCGGATATTTTTGAAATGGTTTTAGGCAGGCACCCTTATGAAAACGGTTCTTATGTATATGTTGTGGATACAAATGGAAAGATCATTTATCATCCGGATAAAGCACGACTAGGGGAAAATGTCTCACAAAATGAGGTTGTAGAAAATCTGATAAAGGAAAAAAGCGGTGCAAAGGAAATTGTCAATTCTCTTGATCAGCCAATGCTTGCTGGGTATAGCTCCACAGAAAGAACTCGCTGGGGAATTGTTGTTCAAACCCCGTATGATGAAGCAATAAATGCCGTTGGAAAACAAGTATCGGAAGTCTTTGCACGAGGTTTGCCATTTATTCTTCTCTCAACTATTTTCGTCTTTATACTGGCAACACGTATTGTACGTCCGCTTCAAAGTATGGCGGAAATAGCAGGGAACAGTGCACAGGAGCAGGAGATGAACAAGCTCAAAGACATTCGCGCATGGTATTTTGAAGTGTTTAATATTCGGGAAGCTCTTATTCAAAGCTTTTCAATTTTGCATGGACAAGTTAATACACTTAAAGAAGAATCCTCTACGGATCCGTTAACAAAGCTTTTAAATCGCCGTACTTTTGACAAAATAATTCACTTATGGACCGAACAGCAAAAACCATATACATTAGTCATTTTAGATGTTGATTACTTTAAAAAAGTTAATGATTCCTATGGTCACACTATAGGAGACGAGGTATTGCAATTTATAGCTAGTAAATTAAAAGAAGTTGTTGGTGAAGAAGATTTAGCTTGCCGTTATGGTGGGGAAGAATTTATACTCCTGCTTTCTGAAGAGACGGTAGGTAATGCATATAGTCGGTTAGAAGCGCTCCGCAAAGAAATTTCCCGGCTTATTAGTCCGACAGGGGAAGTAATTACATTCTCAGCCGGAATCGCAAATTATCCGTTGCATGGGGATCAGCCAAAAATTATATTGGAAAAGGCGGACGCAGCACTATATGAAGCGAAAAAGAACGGGCGAAACCGTGTGGAAGTAACAAATGCATAATTTAAAAATCCAGTCTCTCTTTATAATTAAGAGGGACTGGATTTATTAGTTTAATAGAAATTAATCGTAAAGTAAGGGCTTTTTTTGCTGCTGTACTCCAAGCCTACAATTGCGTTTTTATAGGCAGTCTGTAATAAATTATCTCGATGTCCTTTACTATTCATAAAGCCTTCATGTGCATAAATCACATTGTAGTGACCATACGAAATATTTTCGCCCCAAGTTCTAAGTTCGGATTTGCTCATACCGCCGCTGATCATACGGTCATACGGTGTTGTTCCTGAAAGACCTGTATGAGAGAAATAGTTGTTATCGATCATATCTTTGCTGTGTTTACGTGCAATCGATGCCCATTGCGGTGAATGTGTAAGCGGATTAACCCCTTCAGCAGCACGTGCCTGGTTCATCAGCTCAACCATCAGCTGTTCAGAATGTTTTTGCGTATCCGATATATCACCGTAATAGCCATCTTTATTCACTTCATAGTCTTTATGGACATAAAGGATTGAGCGAATGACGTTCTTTTTATGAATATCATAGAAAAATGTTACGTAATAGTCATCTATTAAATAGAAATTATATTCATTGGAAGCAGGTGTATTATAGATTACATTTCCGCGACGCACATCTGCATTTTTCGTTCCGTACTTTGCTTTTACATCGCTTGCATTATTTTTGCCGATTTGCAGATCTTGTGCAGCAAAGAAGCTTTTTCCTTGTTTTGTCATATATCGTGCAACTATCTTATTGTTGTCGACACCTTCTAATTCAAAGTCCAGATTTGTGCCTGTTTGTTTCCAAGCGAAGTCATATTCACTATTGTAATTTGCTATAGCTGTGTCGGGTTTTTCAGCAGCTGGAGGTGTTGGTTCGCTGATTACTTCACCGGTCGTTTTGAAACTGAGTGCCCGATATAGGAATGTTGCTATTTGTGCACTTGTGACATTATTATTCGGTAAAAACTGATTTTTTTCATTGCCGGTCGTAATACCGTGGCTCGCTAAAATATTTACATAGTCATAGTACCAGCTGGATTTTGAGACGTCTTTAAAGCTGACTGTCGTACCGCCGTTTAATTTCAGGCTTTCTACTAATATCTTTGACAGATGTGAGCGTTTTACTGACTGATCCGGATTGAAATTGCCGTATTCATCCCCATCAAAAATGCCTGATTCATATGCCCAAATAATCTCTTGTGTAAAAGGAGTGGAGTTCGTTACATCTTTAAACTTTCCATCATAAGAACGAACTTTTGGAATGGAAAGGGCCGAATCGCTTGAAAGAATCGTCTGGAGAATTTTTGATGCTTCTGCGCGTGAAACAGGTTTACTGAAATTAAATTGGTTGCCGGATTTATAATCATACACATTTAAGTTATTTAAATATTGGATAGCTTCCGTATGGGTATTATGGCTGTTTTCTACATCATAAAACGTCTTTTTCGCAAAGACGTCATCACTTGCAACAAATAATGCGGAAGCGAACAGAGTAGTAGCTATGAAACTTTTTGTAATTCTTTTTTTCATTTGTTTCGACTCCTTTAGTAAAATTCTATATTCCATGTCTATTATTTTTTGTCTTTACCCGTACTGAAAGACAACAAAACACGGTGTTATGTATCATAATAAAACGGCGGGAAGAGCATGTTCCCGCCGTTTCATATTTTATTTAATTAAATACCAAAGAGCATCTTTCCATGTCGCATCAACATATGTCCATTCAAACGTATGTAATGGGTACGGTCTGAATGTAGGGGCGAACAGATTCTTTTCGTCGCCGTCAATAAAGATTTGCTGTGGTGCGATAGGAGCTGTAAATACAGCCGTGTCCTCTAAATCTTCATCTTTAGCAGCGTCCTCTTTCTTGGAATCTTCCAGCTCAACAGTTTGGATGCGCGGTTCAGTAACTACGGCATCCTCTTCAAGGCCTTCTTCTTCGATATTTTCCTCAATCGGTTCGCCGTACATGAACTCTTCTTGTTTTATTTCCGCTTTATGCTTGAATAGTAGGTCAACCGGTTCTAATCTTGTCTTCCCATCTTCTCCGACTGTATAGATAAGGTTTTCTGAATTGTCTTGTTCATATTTTACAAGCCAATTCTCGTTTACTTGGAAGCTGTCATTTGCTTCAAATGTTGTAATTGTCGCATCTGCAAGTATTCCAATCGGTGTTTCCGTTAACAAGTCAGTTGGTTCGATGCTAACTTCATAGACCGTATCATCCGGCTTTACTTTATCGTTCTTTTTCATTTCATTAAACGCAATGGAATCACGTGCTGGTATTTGCTGTTTCTCCAGTACATCTCCATCAATGACCAGTTCATCTTCTTTGCCTTCATTCAAAATAACAGAAGCCTTTTGACCGATTTCGACTTCCTTCCAGTCTTCATGTTCCACATAGGCAACAAATTTCTTTTCAAGTGATTGAATTTGGAAAATAATCGAATCGCCTTCAAGAACAATTTCCTTAACAATTCCGTCCACTGGTGTAGTTAAAGAATTGTTGTTACTTAACTGGGAAATCATACTGTCCAAAATGCTAATTTGACGCTCCGTTTCCGCAATGGAACGTTGAATAATCGCAATACCTTCTGCTGTTGGCGTACTTTGTTCAATACCCAGCTCCAGTGTTAAATTAATATTCCATAATTCATTATCGCCAAGTGTTGTTGAGTCTGTTGCTGTACTCGGTGAGGAAGAACTGTTTTCGGATTGTAAGTCTGAAACGATTCTTTCCAATTCTGATAGCTCGTTTTGATAAGCGTCGCGATCTGTCTCAAGACGTGAAATTTCACGTTCAGCTTCTTCCGGTTTATAAATGGCAAGCTCCGTTAACAAGCTAACACTTTGTCCTTGTGTAACGAGCACCTCGCTAATTGATTGTACAGGCGCTGCGATGAAATGTTCCTGCTTCGCTGCAACAACAGCATCCGTTTCCAGAACTTTTTCATGATAATCGGCTACTGCAAACTGCACATTGTTAATATAGTAGTTTTTCATAATAATATCATTGTCTTTTAACAGTAAATAACCATTCACCAAAACAAACACAAAGGCAACTGCGCTAAATATCTTTACTTTTTTTGTCATACGCATTACAGACCAAGCCACCCTTCGATCCAAGTTAAAACAGGAAGAATGCTATATAACGCAACAAGCGATGCCAATACGATTTGAATAAGTATTAACTTAAACAGCAACGCTTTCGGTCGATCTGTCCAATTCGACAAAAATATGTATTGAATCCATACCGCTATTATCGATGCGACTGTTAGCTGATTCAGGAAGAACAATAAATAGTCATGATAATATACGTATGCCATCATAGGTGCCAATGAAAACATAGTGAACTGTGTAGAATATCCTGCTATTGCAAAGATAATCACCGTCAGCAGTTTTTCAAGAACAATGAAAAAGATGACATATAGCTGTATCTTTCGAATCCAGCCGTAATCGATATTTGTCAATAAATGAATCAAATATGTAATGACATAATAATGAATGATAAAAAATAAAATACCTGCCAGAATCGCACCGATTAATGACATCAGTCGAGCGAAACTATATAAATCTCCTTCACCATTTACCAGCAATGCTGTTAAGTCGGTTGTATTCATCCCCCAGAAGTTGCGGACTATAAAAAACAGTAAAGTAAAACCAAAAATAGCCAGCAAAATTTTCCGATACCCTATAAGTCTTTGATCTTCGCTACGTTCAATATTATGTATGAGTTGCGATGGGTGTGAAAGATGATGCCAAAACTTGTACTCGAACATAAATTCACCTCAATATTTTTATTAACATATGCTTAATACCCTAATTTGGAGTAAATCACACATATATTAACAGTGTAATAGAAAATATAGTTTCATTATAAACCTTATTGCAAAGTAAGTGTAAAAAGTATGTAAATTATGAGAAATAGGCTATATGAAGCGAGAGAGAAGTGCTACTTTTAGAAAAGGTAAAGATTAAATATAGAAGAGTACACTAAAAAAGAGGCTTAAGGAGTTAGCAATGAATTCTATGAAGCAAAATCGAATCAAATCACTTCTCGAAATATTTTTGGTTTCAACACGATTAGGGCTGACATCCTTTGGGGGACCGACTGCTCATCTAGGATATTTTCATGAAGAATATGTACGAAGAAGAAAGTGGATAGATGAAAAAAGCTATGCGGATTTAGTTGCGCTTTGTCAGTTTCTGCCCGGGCCTTCGAGCAGCCAAGTGGGAATCGGCATTGGAATTATGCGCGCTGGAATACTGGGGGGAATTACATCATTTATAGGGTTTACATTTCCCTCGGTTGTAGCACTTATTGCATTTGCATTACTCATGACAGGGTTTGATGTCGGAAATGCGGGGTGGATTCATGGTTTGAAAATTGTGGCGGTAGCGATTGTTGCACATGCCATTATCGGGATGGCTAAAAGTCTGACACCTGATTTGAAAAGGAAGGCAATAGCCATTTTTGCTTTGCTTGTGACACTTTTTTGGCAAACTGCTTTTAGTCAAGTCGGGGTAATTATAATTGCCGCATGTATAGGGTATTTATTGTTGAAACAGAAGAATGATGTGGTAGGGATACAGTCGCGCTTTCCTGTTTCTAAACGGGTTGGAGGGTTTTGCCTTCTTTTGTTTATAGGCTTACTGGTGGCTTTGCCTCTATTGAAAGAGGCCACAGGTTCTTATTGGTTATCGGTGTTTGATAGTTTTTACCGCTCAGGGTCTTTCGTTTTTGGTGGGGGGCATGTGGTGCTGCCCTTACTGGAAAGGGAATTTGTCCCAACAGGCTGGATGAGTGAAGAAGCATTTTTAGCGGGATACGGTGTCACGCAGGCCGTACCAGGTCCACTATTTACATTTGCTGCTTATATAGGAACGGTAATGAACGGCTGGCAAGGTGGGGTAGTCGCGACATTTGCGATTTTTTTACCAGCGTTTCTTTTAATTATTGGTGCACTGCCGTTTTGGGATCAACTACGTAACCATCCGAAAATTACAGGTGCTATTATGGGCGTAAATGCGGCCGTAATTGGTATTTTAATTGCAGCGCTATATAATCCTATCTGGACTAGTTCTATATTGGGGGCAAAGGATTTTGCGTTAGCTGTTGTGTTATTCAGCATGCTTGCTTATTGGAAAATGACGCCTTGGATTGTCGTTGTTACCGGGGCTGTAGCTGGGTTGTTATTTTTATAGGTAAAGGGGAAGCTGTCTCTGGCATTCGAGATGGCTTTTTTCGTGTTTATCAGGCCAGATTCTACTTTATACGTATTTTGTTCTACTTATTATAGAAAAATTTCTACTTCTTTAACTAGGTATTCTACTTTTCTTCGCTAACTTCCACATTTGGGCTTAAACGTTCTACTTTCATTGGAAGGTATGGGAACTCTAGTTCTATATTTGTAATTAATATACTAATTAGGAAATCATAAAAATACCATTTTTATACCATTTGTAAAAATATAAAAATTATATTATAAAACTAATTATTACCATGTAAATTAATTATTACCAATAATAATACTTAAAGTTCTGAAAACTAAAGCATTGGTAATATTAGTATTGGTGGGTTTCCTTTATATTTCCTAAAATAGCATTGACATTAAAAAACCTTACTAATATACTAGATAATGTTATCGTAATATACGAGACAATGTTTATTGAAATGATAAAAAAATGTTTTTATTGGAGGAAATCATTCTATGGCTAACCAACCTAAGAAATATACAAAATTCGTAGCAGCTGCTGCTACAGCTACTCTTGTAGCATCTGCAATCGTTCCTGTAGCTTCTGCTGCTGGATTCTCAGACGTTGCTGACACAAACTCACATGCTGTGAACATCAACGCATTAGTTGATGCTGGCATTATCCAAGGATACCCAGACGGCACATTCAAACCAAACCAAGAATTAACTCGCGGCCAAGTTGTAAAAATGTTAGGTAAATGGGTAGAAGCGCAAGGTTTCGAAATCCCAGCTGACTACGCAACAAAAGCTCGTTTCAACGACATTAAAGTAGATGCTAAAGACCAAGAATTAGTAAAATATGCTGCATTAGTAGCGGATACTGGTGTATTCAACGGTTCTAACGGTGCATTAAACGCATCTGGCAAAATCACTCGCGAAAACATGGCTCTAGTTTTAGACCGTGCTTTCAAAGCAATCAATGATACTACTTTAGTAGAATTAGCTACTGAAATTGAAGATGTTAAAGTTGCTGACTTAGCAACTGCTAAAGCAGAAGCTCGCGAAGCAATCCAAGCTTTACGTGACTTAGGTATTACTGTAGTTGAAAACTTTAACCCTAAAAACACAGTAACTCGTGGTCAATTCGCTTCATTCTTAAACAAAACAATTAACACAGCAGTTGAGTTAACTGTTAAAGAAGCAGTAGCAGTAGATGCTAAAACTTTAAACGTTACTTTATCTGATGATTCTACTCATGTAGTTGCATTAGAGAAAGCTTTAGAAGCTAATGAAGCAACTAAAGTAACTTTCACAATCGACGGTAAAGAATATACTGCTACAGTAACTTTCAAAGTTGAAGCTCCAAAAGTAATGTCAGTTAACATTGTTGACGGCGTAACTGTTGAAGTTAAATTCAGTGAAGCAGTATTAAAAACTGATATTAACAACAAAGTATCGATCCAAGGTACAACTTTAGATACAGCTTCTTTATCTGAAGATGGCAAAACATTAACATTAAACTCAGATTCAGCAATTGACGTTAAGGATGCTGCTGTAGTAGTTGAACCAATCCGTACTGCTAAAGATCGTTTAGTAAAAACTGCTAAATATGTATCTGTTGTAACTTACAAAGATGAAGTTGCTCCATCAATCGTTTCAGTTAAAGCTGTAACAAAAGGTAAAGCTACTGATGCAGTAGTAGTTACTTTAACTGAAGCTGCAACAGTAAATACTGCAAAAATCAACGGTCAAGAAGCTACAATTTCTAAAGTTGAAGGTAAAACAATTACTTTAACTGGTGTTACAGTTGAAGCAGGTAAAACTCACACTGTTGAATTATTCAATGTTGTAGATGCTGCTAATAACAAAACAGTTAAAGCTTCAAAAACATTTGAAGTAACTGTAGACACTGTAGCTCCAACAGCAACAATTGAAGCTGCTGGCGACAACGCTATTTTAGTAACTTTCGATAAAGCAATGAACGTTGAATCAGTAACAAAAGCTTTAGTTAACGGTATTATTAAAGACGAATTATTAGGTGCTGTAACAAGTGATACTGCAACAGTTGTAGAAAAATCTGACAACAAACAATTCTTAGTAGAATTAAAAGACAACGCAGTTTTCGCTGACAAAGATTCTCGTACATTCACTGTAGTATTAGGCGGTACAATGACTGATGCTTTAGGCAACAAGTTTGCTGCTACTACAAAATCTGTTACATTAACAAAAGACGCTGTTAAACCAGTTGCTACTGGCTATGACATCATTGTTGATGAAAATGGTAAAGTAGAAGAAATCGTTGTAGAATTCAACGAAGCATTAGCTGCTAACGATGAAATTGATTTTAAAGATATTGCTACTGTTGTAAACGCTGAAGGTAAAGTTGATGATAAGCTAAACACATTAACTGGTTCAGTTGAAAAAGGTTCTAAGAAAGTATCATTCAAGTTTGCTTCTCCAGTTTTAGTTGAAGGTAAATTAGCTGTAACATTTAACAAAGACTTAGTAACAGACTTAGCATTAGCTGCTAACAAATCAGATGCATTCAACATGACATTTGACTTCGGTACTGCTAAAACTTCAACTGAATTTAAAATGGATGCAGGTGCATTCGATACAACTACTGCTGACACAATTAAAGTTACTTTCCCAGAAGCTGTTAAAGGTGGCGCAGTAGCAGGTTCTGCAACTGATTTAGCTAACTACACATTAGACGGTAAAGCATTAACAGGTGCTACAATTACTATCTCTTCTGATAATAAAGTAGCAACTATTAAATTAGCTGAAGGTACAATTACTGCTGACAACGAGACAGCTGTAATGAAAGTTTCTAACGTTCAAAACTTAGCAGGTACAAAAACTGTTAAAGCTTATGAGCAAACAATTGCTGTTCAAGATACGAAAGCTCCAGAATTAACTTCTGCTGTAATCGTTGATAACGAAACAATCGAATTAACATATAATGAAGCAGTTCTACCAGGAACTTCATTCGCTTCTGACTTCTCATTAATCGTAGATGGTCAAGTAGCTGAAGCTACTCTAGCTACTGCTACACCAGTTGCTGGTAAAGAAAACACTATCCGTGTAACTCTTTCTAAAGAGGTTAACTTCTCATTAGTAGATACAGTAGCTGTAAAAGTTATCGGTAACGCATCTGTTACAGATAAAGCTGAACGTAAAAACGCTCAAAAATTAAACATTGAAGTTAAAGCTAAATAATATTAGTAATTGCGATTTTGGCTCCCTCTATTTAATAGAGGGAGCTTTTTTTGTGAGAAAATTTGTAAATTCATATATAATTCTATACAATATTTACTATGGAGGGATTTATATGCATTTTTTTAGTCAATTGAAAATAAATGGACGTCTACTAGATGTTCAAGGCTATTTTCAAACGAAAATGAATGTCCTGGAGATTAATTGTAAGGAAGTAATATCGTTGTTTAAAAATTGGAAATATGAAGAAGTAATAGTTGAGGAATTAGCTTTTATCGATAAGGAGCAAACCGTTTATTTGGACAGTACAAATCTAGTAATCGCTGAAGTTAGTCATAATCAAATAAAGTTTCTACATATATAAAATAATAGAATAGAAATTGGAGGCGTTACATATGAAAAAGTATTCTAAGTTTCTAGCATCTGCAGCAGCAGCCGTTGTAGCAGCAACAGCTATTGTTCCAGCAGCTAGTGCCGCATCGTTTTCAGATATTAAAGGCAGCGGGCACGAAAATGCGATTACGATTTTATCAGAACAGGGCATTATCGGAGGATATCCAGATGGCACGTTTAAACCGAATCAAAATTTGACGCGTTCAGATGTAGTAAAACTCTTAGGGAAATATTTAGTTTCATTAGGACATGAAGTACCGAAAGATTATAAAACGAAAATGCGCTTTACAGATTTAACGGCAAAATCTCAGGATGAATTGTTGCAGTATGCGGCATTAGTAAAGGATGTTGGGGTTTTCCAAGGTAGTAATGGGGCACTTATGCACCGTGACCAGTTACGCCGCGACCAGATGGCGACTGTTTTAGTGCGCGCGTTTAAAGTGATCAATGAATTTGATTATGTGGAAGCAATGAAAGAAACTGACTATAAATCGAATATTATTGATTTAAACAGGACATCTACGGAACATCAGGAGTCAATTGAAACATTGGCTTACTATGCGGTGACAAAGCAAAAAACATTTAATCCGAAAGATCCGACAAAGCGCGGTCAGTTTGCTACGTTCCTCTATAATATGCTGCAAATTGAAGTACCAAAGCCTGAACTGGAAAAACCGGTTTTAACAATTAAAAAAGTAGAAGTACAAGCAGCAGACAAACTGCGTGTAACGCTTTCTGATGATAAGGCGTATATTGTGACATTAAAAACGCCGTTAGTGGAAAATGTGGAAACTGAAGTTACATTTGATGTTAACGAACAAACGTTTACAACGAAAGTGAAATTTGAAGTGCCGGATTTGAAAGTTTCTTCTATTACAAACCCTAATGGCGGGCAAATCGCGATTTCATTTAATCAGCCGGTGAAACTCGGGGCTGAGTTAAATACAGCGGCCATTAATAAACTCGTTGCAGTTACAGGTGTTGATCGTCTTGGACAAGTACAGTTGTCAAAAGGCCAATTAAGCGAAGATAAGCGCACATTGACGGTGACAATTAATGCAACAACTGGGCTAGAAGGACGATACCGTATTGTAGTTGATGGTATCGAATCAGCAACATCGAAAAAGCTTGTTAAATACGATGATATCGCAACATTCGTACCTGATAAAACAGCACCGGGAGTTTTAAAAGTAGAAAATGTTTCGGCTACTAAAGTAAAAGTAATTTTTACAGAGCCGGTTACAAATCCTATTGGCGTTACCCAATTTAAATTAGCAAATGGTACAGTAGTGTCAGGAATTCAAGGAACAATTGAAAAAAACGCAACAGAAGTTATTTATGATCTATCGGCGGCGATTGCAAAAGGGCAAATTTTAGCACCAGGCACAGCAATTTCCATCACATTTGGAACAATCATTGATATTTCGAATAACTTATCTTCACCAAACCCGTTAACTACGTATATTACAAAAGGGGATAAAGATGGGGTTGTACCAACGTTAACAAATGTAACGCAACTTGGTGCAAAAAAGTTCAAGTTAACATTCTCGGAAGAGGTCCGTACAATCGTGCCGGCAGACATTACAATTTCTCAAAATACGTACTCACCGGGAATTACTAGTATTGTAAAAGATAAAGATGATGCTAATTCCTATATTGTTACGACAAATGGCTCATTAAACGGCTATACAACAATTACAACGACACCAGGACGCTATATTACAGATGTTTCCGGAGAAGTAAACGTATTCTCAACTGCTTACAACTTTGTTGCTGATACAACAATCCCGTCTGTTGTTAGTACTAATGTTGTAAAAGATAAAGGAATCGAATATTTAGAGTTTACATTTGACCGCAATGTTGAAACAGCAGTCTTTGCACAAGTGACACTAACGGGCAGCTATATTTTAAACGGGTATACGTATCCATTAAAGGACTCTTTAGTAGGGCAACTTGAAAAATCAGCAACGAATGATAAAACAATCCGTGTTCGTCTAAGTACATTAACTGGGCTGACAACAAATTCCGGCTACACTTATTCTGTAGGTGCTACATTTACAGGGGTAACGAGTGAGTATGGTCAAGCGGTAAATCCGGCCTACCAAGTGAATTTTGTGCGAGGTTCGGATTTTGCACAAAATGAAGAAAAGCTTTCTGTTTTAAGTGTGGAAACGTCGTATAATGCTAGACAAGGAACGGTAATTGATAATAAAACAATTGTTATTACGTTCTCAACATATGTGGATGGTGTTACGGCATCAAACCTGCAAAATTATGTATTGGACGGTATGACAATCCAGCGTGCAGTAGTAAATCACAATGAACCTCATAAAGTGTATTTAACGGTTAAAGAAGGCGATATTGCCTACCCGCGAGGGACAAATTTGACAATCAGCAATCTCCGGGCGTTAAATTCAATTGTAACGATGGAACCTAAAACAGAATTGGTTTATTTGAATGAAAATATCGCACCACAATATGTGTACCACAATATTACTGGTACTGATACGATTACCCTTTCATTTAATGAGGCGGTAAAAAATGCGTTAAATCATTCGTTTGAAGTAAAAGTAGGTGATTTAGCTGTGCCGATTTCACAAATTTATTCATCTGGTACAAACAATGAACAAGTTGCAATCCGATTAGCTCAGCCTTTGAAAGCAAATCAAGTTGTCACTATTTCACAAACAGCCACTTCGACAGTTAGTGATTTGGCAAATAATAAACTTATCTTCTCTCCGCTTCAGTTTACTGTCCCTACGAATATTAACTACTAATTTTTGGAGCATATCTATCTCGATAGATATGCTTTTTTATATATTTATAATACTTTTTAGTCATTTTAACTAAATTATGTTTATATTCAAATAATTGGTGGAAATGCAAAGGTTGTAAGCAAGTTTGAAGAAGAGGCAATATATTTAATTGTTTTACAAACTAGGAGGTTAATAAAGATGCAGAAAAAGTATAAGAAGTTTTTGACGACGGCAGCTACTGCGACATTAGTAGCTTCAGCAATTGTTCCGGCGGCAAGTGCGGCCAGTTTTTCGGACACAGCAGGAAATACTCATGAGCGTGCAATTGATTCACTTGTAAGCCAAGGCATCATTTCAGGATATCCGGATGGCACATTTAAACCAAATCGTACATTGACACGTTCGGATGTTGTAAAACTATTAGGTAAATACTTAGTGTCACAAGGTTATAAAATTCCTTCAGATTATAAAACAAATATGCGCTTTTCAGACTTGCGCAGCACATCACAGGACGAGCTATTGCAATACGCGGCATTAGTAAAAGACAACGGTGTATTTAACGGAAGTAACGGAAACCTGTTACCGGCCGATCCGATTACACGTGAAAATATGGCGGTTGTTTTAGTGCGCGCTTATACGAATATTAATAATTTTGACTTCCTAGGACATGTTATGAATCAAGATTTTAAAGAGGATGTCATTGATTATAATAGGGCTAAGGCAGAGGCACGTTCAGCAATTAGAGTATTAGATTTCTATAATGTAACAGGTGTACCGAACTTCAATCCGAAAGGTAACACAACACGTGGACAGTTCTCTTCATTCCTGTACAAATTGCTACAAGTGGCAGTACCGGGTGAAGGGTTGAAAGCGATTGAAGTCGTTGACGCTTCAACATTAAAAGTTACACTTACGGACAATACGGAACATACAGTAAAATTGGATACTCCTCTGGAAGCCGGTAAAGAAACACCGGTTAAGTTTACGATTAACGGTAAGCAGTATGCAACTTCCGTAACGTATAATGTTGTGTTAACAGTTAAATCAGCAGAAGCTACTGCAGCAAATAAATTGAAAGTCACATTAAGCGACAACTCCGAACATGAAGTTACTTTAGAAAATAATCTTCCTGAAAATGAGGAAACAACTGTTGAATTTAAAATTGACGGTAAAGATTATTCAGCGAAAGTAACGTATGTGGTTACAGAAGTGAAAGTCGCATCGGTGAAGGCACTGAATGGTGGACAAATTGAAGTGAAATTCAATCAAAGAGTAGATTTGCCTGCCAGCTTAACATCTGCACAATTGGCAAACTATGTAACGGTTTCGGCTGTAGATAATAGTGCCGTTACTCTTTCGAGAGGGCAGTTAAGTGAAGATGGCCGTACATGGACAATTTCTACAAACGGGTCTGCAGCTTTATCAGGACGCTATCTTGTAAAAGTAAACAATGTAAAAAATACAGCCGGTACAACGGTTACTCCATTTGATGACGTCGTCAATTTTGGTACGGATACAGTGGCACCAACGTTAATTAGTACAGTAAACCGAGATGCGAAAACTGTTCGCGTTACGTTCTCAGAGCCTTTGCGCGCATTTAGTAACAGCAGTATTACATTCAGACTTGCCAACGGTACGAATGTAACAGGTATTACTGGAGAAATCGCTGCGGGTGCTACGTATGCAGACTTTGATTTATCAAATGCGATGGTAAATGGTCAGCCATTAGCCGCAAATACACAAGTGACTGCCTCATTTGCAGGACTGCGTGATATTGCCGGAAACTTCAGTACACCAAACCCGTTAACGACAAGCTTTGCAATGGGCGGGGCTGATGGAGTTAAACCAACGCTAACAAGCATTTCACAAACAGGCCCGAAAACATTCAGGCTGACATTCTCGGAACGAATTCAAAAACCGGCTGTAGGTGATCTGGAGTTACGTTTAGGGAATTCGGCAAATGCGATTACTAGAATTGATGCAGTCGCTGGGGATGATCGTTCATATATTGTAACTGCTACAAATGATTTAACCGGTGTATATAATATTGGCACAGCAGCAGGTAAAACGATTACCGATATTTCAGGTGAAACGAATACCTTTACGACTACTCATTCGTTTACGCTTGATACAGCGGCACCTGAAGTAGCGACAACTTCTGTAACACGAGAAGGTAATTTCGAGTATTTAAATATTACACTAAACAAACCAGTGGATTTAGTGAATGCATCTCGTGTAACCGCTTCCGGCACCTATGTAAAAGGCGGAGTTACACATTCATTCAACGGAACAGCAACAGCGCTAGAGTATAGAGAAAACGGCAATCGTACTGTAGTGCGTGTAAAACTGGACGATTTACTCGGAACAGGTGATGCGGATAATGCAACGTACAATGTGACATTATCATTCACAGAAGTAGATAGTGCATATGGCGTAAATACGGCAAATAAATTAGTCACTTTCCAACGTACATCGGATTATTCAAACAATGAAAATGTATTGAATACGCCGACAGTTACAACTTCCGTGACGGATCCAACATTGACGAACAATCAAGTAAGATTGAAGTTTAACCATGATTTAGATGCAACAACAGCATCTGTTGCAAGCAATTATTCTATTCCAAATGCAAAGATTGCAAATGCGCAAGTTCTGAATAATGCATTGGATACGGTTATTCTGACACTATCGCCAAATGAAACAACGACAACTGGACCGCGTGAATTAACGATTAGAAATGTGAAAGCGAAAGATTCAATTGCAAATCAGCCGAACATAACAACTGAAGTCAATTTGAATGAAAATATTCGCCCGGTATTAAATTCCGCTGCATTTACATCAGCAAACCAAATTGAGCTTACTTTTAGCGAGAATGTAAGCGGTCTTGATACAGATTCATTTGTAATTGTAAATGCTGCAGGAGCAACGGTCGGAATTGCATCAGTAGCAGGATCGACGTCAGGCAATATTGTAAAGGTTACTTTGTCTGCAAATCAAGATGTAGGTACGACCGTTACGATTACCCCAGGTGCAGGAATTGAGGATGTAGTTGATGAAGCAGGCAATGCGGTAGTCGATACATTCACTTTAACTCCAACATTAAGAACGAATTAGGTTGCAGGTAAGGGCATACATGCTAGATTGCATGTATGCCTTTTATGATGATTTAGTCTTCTAATAAATAGACGCGGTATGGGCTTAGATATAGTTGAACTTACAGCAAAAATACATGAAAATGCTAATATCGCTATCGGAAGTTCTAATAAAGGGTAGAAATCAGCGAATATGTTCAATAATCTTTCTAATAAAATTGGTTAAGGTTAATGAGATGCCTACTGTAAGTTCTCATCTACACAAAAGTAAAACTATTGTATAATTATGCTAACTAGTTTTAGAGGAAGGGTTGAAATAAATGAATAAGTTTTTCTATGGCTCAATTCTTACTGCGGTACTTGTTATTATTTCGAGTGTTATAATAAGTGGCCATTCAGTACAGGCATCTACAAATCCATTTACCGACGTAAAAGAAACGAATTCACATGCAAACGCAATATTTTCTTTATATAATGAAGGCATTATTTCAGGCGTAACGAGTCAAACTTACGAGCCAGGTAAATCGGCTACACGTGGGGACGCGGCATTATATTTAGCGAATGCATTAAATCTGCAAAATAGTACAGCACCCAATCCAGGTTTTAAGGACGTTCCAACATCAAGCAAATATTACAAGGCCATCTCTGCATTAAATAAAGCGGGCATTGTAAACGGCTATGGCAATGAATTCCGTCCTGACGCAACATTGACTCGTTATCAGTTAGCAAAAATGTTATCGATCGGCTTTGAGTTGGAACAATCTACTACTACAAAGACGAAATTTACCGATGTCAATAAGTTAACGGATACTGCAACGAAGAAATACATCCAGACATTAGTAGATTACGGAATTACAAAAGGTACGACTGCTACAACATTCAGCCCGAATATGAAATTAACACGCGCCCAGTTAGCAACATTTTTATATAATGTTATCGAAGCGACTTCAGATGACTTTATTGTTATTGGAGTAGAATAAGGAAGCGTTTTGACGAATGCACTTGAGTTTTGAATAAGCTCAAGTGTATTTTTATGGGGAAATTTAGAGATTAAAATATTGAGATAGAGGGCAGAGAAGAAATGGAAAGTTCTTATGCAAAAGGAGAAAGTTTGTGCTTGAAAGTGGCCCCCGTAAAAGATATTAGCCGGTTGCCGTCAGAACGTAGAACCTTAGAAGGGAAAAGTAGAAAGTTCCGGCTCGAAAGTAGAACCTGGAAAAGATAATCGCCACCACCTGCCCTTCGAAAGTAGAACCACCATGGTTAAAAGTAGAACAAATCACTCTAAAAGTAGAACCTAAATACAGAAAAGTAGAAAGCCCCCGCCGGAAAGTAGAACCTTTTTGTCGAAATGTAGAATCATGACGCGCAAAAGTAGAACTGCCTCACCCGACACCCCAAAAAAGAAATACCTACTAAAGAAAGCGAGAATTACCATCGCTTCATAACAAGTAGCGTGCTACACTTAATTTGATTGCTATTATTCTATTAAATATTGTACATTTCAGTGAAATATATGGCGATATTCGGTATAATTTATACGTTATTGAAATAAAAGGAGGGAATCTGTCGAATGTTGAAAATAAAATCAGCACTGTTAGCCTCGCTACTATTTTTATCCACAGCGCTACCAACCGCGACGTATGCAAATGTACAAGGCACAGTTGAAGCTGAAAATCCAACAGCACAAAATTCAAACACTACTATGACTCAAACTACGGATTCCGGTAATATTCCAGTAGTTCAAGAGGAAACGGTTACAGATGAAAAGGAAGCGGAATCTACTTCTGCTGATGAAAAAGCTGAACAAACAACAACTACACCTGCTCAGCAAGAACCACAAACAGAAACATCTTCGGAAAAAGAGGAATCAGTAGAGCAAGAGCAAGAGTCTCCGGCACAAACTGAACAGCCTGCAACAGATGCAGAACAAAACGAGTCATCAGAGGAGCCAGCTAATCAGCCGCAAACAGGTGAAAAGTTAACGGTTAAGCAGAAGCTTGCGGATGTACCTGATAGTTTCTGGGCTAAAAATGAAGTAATGCAGCTTGTAGAAATGGGCGTTATCGGTGGTTACCCGGATGCACAGTTCCGTCCCAATCTAAATATTAACCGTGGTCAGGCGGCAAACCTATTTAAAGGTGCGTTAAAGCTTCCGGTCGGTAAATATCAAAATAAGTTTTCGGATGTAAGTGCGAAATCTAGCTTTTTACAAGGTGTATTTTCTACATATGAAGCTGGTATTTTTGGTGGTAAACCAGACGGACGTTTCGGTGTAGCGGATGCGTTAACACGTGAACAGATGGCAACGACTTTAGTGCGTGCATTTGATTTGAAAGATACAGGTAAAGAACTGACGTTTAAAGACTGGAACAAAATCAGTGAATCACATCGCGAAAATGTTAAAATTTTAGCGCAGCACGGAATTACAACAGGGCGTGAAGACGGTACTTACGATCCGAAAGCAACAGTTAACCGTGTTACGTTCTCGGTCATGCTTCACCGTGCATTAGTTGCAACAAATCAAATTGCAAAAAACGAATATAAAGTGCAAGCAGCGGAAGTATCCAGTAATTTTAAAAACAATCGTGAAGAAATGAACTTTGCACAAGTAACATCGGATGCAAACCCGTTATATCTTCGTTCAACAGCTACGATTGTATTTAAAGGAACAACGACTGAAACTTACGGTGTTGCAAAGGATACAGTTTATAATTATGCAGTCGGAAACCAAGGGGCAACTGTAAAAGTAACGGTTCGTTCATTGGAAAACGGCGATGACTTTGTATTTACAACATTGACGAACAAGGGAAAATCAAAGCTGACTGTGGATTTATTCCATAAAGCGACAAATGTAACGAATTACCGTTTGTACCGCTATGATCGTTTCCCAATTGAAAAAAATTCAGCCGATGTATTTGGCTTTGACTCGTCATCATACCCGACAGGATTATTACGCATTATGGAGAACGAAAAGCTGGCGACAGATCGTATGGTCGGAAAGGCATATCGTTCAAAACAATTAACACAAAGCTATAAAGATACTGGTGGTACAAGTTATATGCGTGATCTGGAATCGGAGTATGAAGCGTATTCACAAGCATGGCTTGGCGAAGATTTATTCAGCTACTATACACTTGTTTCTAATGGCAATGATATTGTTGACACATGGTATATGAATTCAAATGAACGTTTATTTAAAACAGATGAAAATATGAATGGCTGGATGCTTGAAACTGCGCTTAACTATAAGAAGCGTAACAACTGGTACACAGCAGAAGGTCCATACAATAAAATGGCGACAACTACAGAGCCAATGCCGAAATCTTACCAAGGGTTCGGGCGTAATCTATTGTTGGTAAAAGAAGACCGCGCACTTGTATTATTAAAAGAACAGGGCGACCGTTATTTTGCAAACTTAGTGAAAAACTCGTTCATTAACTTGAATAAGTTCAAAGGCGACGCGACTTACTGGAAGACAGAAGTAACGAGTACGTATTTGAAAAACTTATTTGGCATTACTGCACCGTTTATCGACACACGCTTCAATGAGCAGATTGCGTTATTCTACTATAATTCCGGGGCCGAGTTTAATATGCCGAACTATAAAGAGCCATTACGCAATTATGCGGACCTTTTAGCATCGCGTAAACAGGCGGGGCATGTAATCAATGTTGCTAAAGATGCTTATTATATTTCAGATTACTTCCCTGTGAATCAGCAGGTGACAACACATGCATCGATGAACCATGTACTTGGTGGCATGAATGTATTATTATTGGCATATAAAGAATTCCAGGATCCTAAATATTTAGAAGCGGCCAAATCGATTAGCCGTGCATTGCAAATTGAAAAGAACAAGTGGATCCGTTCAAACGGTGATATTTGGTACCGTGTGAATCCAAAAGGTGAATTTGCCGGTGACGATTATCAGCACTTAACGCTTGAAGACTTGATTAACTCTTATAAATACTGGAAAGATGTAGATCCATCACAATTGCCGGTATTTGAAGAGATGCTGATTTCGAAAGCGAATTATTTATCTAAAAACCGTTTAGGTCACACATACAAAATTAAAAATGGTCTGGAAGAAATCGGCATGTCCGAGTATTTACCGGAAGGCAAATTATATACAGACGCATTGTAATAAAAAATCACTCTATTCTTTATTGAATAGAGTGATTTTTTGTTTTTAAAGAAAATGGTGGATAAATATAAAAAAAGTTTATTAAATATAGAATTGCCGATTATTTGATATTGAATGACTAAAATACTAATGAAAATGACTAATAAGCTCACAATTTCGACTAATATGAATAGATAATTGGCGAATAATGTTGTCAGTTACGGACTTTGCAACTTTACAATGCATTTTGACGAATAAGGATTTTCTTTAGGCGAAAAAAGTATGTAAAGTGCCGAATATTCATTGGGCTCACTATCCCTAAATCCTTTTCCTTATATATCAACTAACAAACTGTGAGAATATGCCGATAATTAACCTAGGATTATGAACCATATTTAAGCATGACCCGTGAAGGAAGGGATAAAACGATGAAGAAAAACTTGAAGGTTGGTCTGATGGCAGGACTCTTGATCACTCCGGCAATCGTCGCGCAGGCTGGAGAGGCAGAAGCGAGTGAAACACCGACTCCGTTTAATGTCGTAGCTTCAGTTACTGCAGAAGGATTATTGAACAGCTTTAAAGCTGCCAATGAAGAGTCCACAAGTGCGACATTAACTCAGGAAAGAACAATTTACGATACATATAAAGATGATGAAACATTTGCGGATATCATGCCGCTGATAAATGCTAAACTGATATATTTAGAAAAATACATGCAACTTAAGCAGGATGCAGCACAAGTAAAAATTTTAATTTCAAAGTTAATGAATACAAATAAAAACTTAGTTGCAGACAGACAAGCAGCACTTGAGGCACTTGAAAATCTAAATGTAAATTTGGATAATGCCGCCACTGAGTTAAGCAAAACTGTAAACGGTAATGCAGGTACGTTTTTGGAAACATTACTGTATTACGATGAAAACGGTCAAACGGATTTCATTAATAAATACGTGACTGAAGTATCTTTGAATCATTTACAATCTTTTGAAGAACAAACGACAGCCATTGAGCAATTTATTGAAAATTATATTAGCCCCATCACGACATTAACGGCTCAGGAGTCATTTAGTAAGGGGAGCTTTATTAGCGTTGTAGCTAATGCACGAAATGAATTTAATGACATAACAGATCTTGCCTTTAAAAATGTATTGAAAGTTCAATTGGCAGAAAGTAATACAGGGATTGAACAATTTATAAAAAATGCAGAAGCTGATATTAAAAAGGCACAAACGGTTGAAGATAAAATTAGAGATTTAGTTGGTAACCCACCAACTGCAACAACATTTAATTCAAAAGTAAATGCACTTGTTAAAGAATATGGACAATTAACAGATGTTCAAAAAAAACTGGTACCAAACGCGGATGAATTAAAACCATATGAAAATGTATTAAACGTAGTAAATGAAATTACGAGAATTTCTAAGTTACCAGCAAATACTGAAGAATTCCGTGAAGAGGCGGAAAATGCAGAGAAACTATATAATGCCCTCGATCCATTGGATACACGATTTGTAGTGAATTATGACAAATTACTAGAAATGCAAGCGGCAATTGAAAATGCAAAAAAAGTTGAAACTGAAATAGTAAAGATTGATTCAGCAAAATATGAAGAGAAAAGCTCAATCGTTGCAGATGCAAGAGCAGCGTACAATGCATTACCAACAACTGAGCGCAAATATGTTTTAAAAGAATTATTGGATCTCCTTACATCATGGGAAAAATCAACTGCAACTGCTGCAACGATCAATAAACAAATCGATGCGATTAAAACAGATGTATTTGCAAATCTGGATGATGAAAAGCTGACAGATACGAAAAAGCGCTCAACAGCCACTTCATTTATCACAAAAGTGCGTACTGCGGAATCTTCGTATGCCAAAATTGAAGAGCGGGAGCTTGTTCATAAACGTGCTCGTCTTGAAGCTTTAATACCGATAACAAAAATTGCCGATCAAGTAGTGAATTTAAACGTCACGAGTACTACTTATGCAGAGGATTTAGTATCAGCGGAAAATAAGTTAAACGAATGGAATTCATTAAAAGAAGTGATTCCTCCAAATGAAGCAGCAAATGTCGAAAAGCTTCATCAATTTTTAACGTCCTATTTGCAACTACAAAAAGAGGAACAATCTAGCGCGGCAAAATTGGATGCTGATATTCTTATCTTTCAAAATGCTGAATTAGTTGATTTGCAGCAAATTGATGCAGCTCGTGAAAAATATAATTCATTATCTGCAAACGGCAAGCGGTTAGTAAAAAATATTAAAGTATTAACAGAAATCGAAAAGGCGAACAAGGCAGTATTAAATACAATTCAGGCAATCAGCAAGATAGATGTAATGGCAAAAGATTTTACACGTAAAACGACGGCAGCTGAAACTTCTTTTAATAAACTGGCAGAGCCTATGCAAGGGCTTGTTTACAATAGAGATAAACTAGTAGAGCTGTTGCCGTTCGCAAAGCTGATGCTGGAAATTGATGCAATTCGCCCAACGGCAGCTGAGTTCAAAGTTAGCCTTTCAACTCTACAAAATGATTTTGAAAAAATATTAAAGGATTATACTGCACCTGTAGAACCAATTACGGATTTAGAAAATATTCAATTAAGGCTTTTTACCGAATACGGGAAAAAATTAACGGACTATGAAGTGATTGTTTCAGATTCTTTTTCAATGGAAAGCCGAATTGATGCACTGCAAACGAAATCCGGTGAAGCATTCATCACCGATTTAGCGGAAGTATCGGCAGCTTACAAAAAATTGGATTCAGCAACAAAACGCAATGTCGGGAACTCAAAAGTTTTAACGGGGCTTGAACGGGACTACAAAGCATCATTGAAAGTAATCGATCTTATTGAAAAACTGCCTGTTCATACAGACCGTAATTACCCTTCAAAAGTATCTGCAGCTCAAAAAGCGTATGAACGGCTAACCGATAAGCAAAAGCAAGATGTTTATAACTATGGCTCGAAGCTGGACAATATTTTAAAAGTAGCGGATTTAATCAATCGTATTGAAAAACTGCGTGTCGGTTCAAAAACATATGAAGCGGATGTCACGGTAATTCGTGCGGAATATGCAGCATTAACTGGTGCGGAACAAGAACTCGTGCATAATATTACGAAACTTTCAGCTGCAGAACAAGGTGTTTCCGATGCCAAGCAAGTAATTGCACTCATTGATGCAGCGGTTCCTATGACAGAGAACTATATCCAAAAACTAGTCGATGCGCGAAACAGCTATGATAGTCTGGCTAAATCAGATCAGCGTTTAGTAACGAACTACAAAGACTTAACGACTCGTGAGCGTGGTGTAAAACCGGTACTAAAATTGGATAGTGATATATTAGCGTTGGATCCATCGAATGCACGTACTTTTATTTCGAAATTTAAATCGGCTGAAAAAGCATATGAAAAACTAACGATGTCTGAACGTTCACTGCTCATCAACAGCGAAAAGTTATTAGGAGATCTTACGACAATTTATAATGTAGTAAATGCAATCAATTCAATTAAGCCATCGAGCAAAACGTTTGTAGAAGAGACGGCGGCAGCGAGAGCATTATATAACGAACTGCCGGATGAGTTAGCGGTACAAGTGTCTAATTTACCGACATTGCAGGAACATGAACTGAATGTGGAAGGCGGCGCAAAGGTAGATGCGATGATTCGTGCATTAAATGCAGCACCGTCAAATGAATTTATCACCAAAATAAAAGAAGCGCGTGAAGCCTATAAATCGTTAAGCTCGGCCAACAAAAAAGGTGTGACACTCGAATTTGAATTAAAAGAGCAGGAAAAGTACATTAAACCAATCGAAGCGGCAATTAAAGCAATTGATGGCTTAAGCGATCCAAGAAATGATTTGAGCCGTCAATTTAATACAGTCAATAATGCTTTGAAAAAATTGGACGATAAACAAAAAGAGTACGTAACAAATATGGACCAATATTCGAACTTGTCCAATGTAATCCATGTCTATACACTGATTGCAGGGTTAAAGCCAAGCGACAAGTACTATCAAGGAAATATGGAAGCCGCAAAGCTGGCATATGACAAATTGTCGGAAGAGGAAAAACTGAAGATTACAAACTATTACAAGTTACAGCAGGCTGTACTCGATGTAACGGAAGTCCAAAAGGTAACGTCAATCATTGCCTCATTGAATTCTTCTTCAAGCAATTTTGATACAGATGTTACGAATGCATTGGCTGCATATAAAGCACTTCCTTCCGGTTCTAAGCGCCAAGTACTGAACTACTCGGTACTTCAGCAAGCCGAAAAAGATTTAAAAGCGGCGGAACGTGTCATGAAGCAAATAGAGGATTTGGATCCATCTTTAAGAACGTATGCTTCAAGAGCGAAGTCTGCGAAAACAGCTTACGAACGCCTGACTATCAACCAAAAGACTTTAGTGAAAAACTACAATAAACTGCAGGCTGCTATTTTTGAATTAGGCTTGTAATTTTATTGAAAATACTATAATTTAATTACTGTACCCCAAAAGGTAGAATGGAAAGTCTGCCTTTTGGGGTATTTTTTAGTGTAAACTTAAATTAAAGCGAGACGCCTAATTATAGAATATAAGAAAGATTTCTGTCGAATTTGGCGTAAAATTTCTATTTCGTGGCTTTTAAGTTAGTTGCAAGTTTTTCTGTTAAGAGAAAAGTAATTAATCCATTGTATAATAAGTTATGGACTGATAGGGGGGGTTTGATGAAACGGGTTTTAATTATGGGGTCCATCATTGCGTGTTTATTACATGCACCATCTTCTGAGGCATATGCAAAAACGACTCCAACTTTCACCGATGTGAAAAGTACGTATTGGGCGGCACCTGTAATATATGAGCTAGTTGAAAAAGGTTTTATGGAAGGCTATACAGACGGTACATTCAAACCGAACAGTACGACGACTCGTGCTGAGGCGGCAAGTATTATTGCAAGAACGATGGGCGTACAACTAACGACTGATTTTGTTCCAAAATTTACGGATGTTCCTACAGATCACCGTTATTATAAAGAAATTTGTAAACTAGCAGAATTGGGGATTATTCAAAACGCTAGTGAGTTTCATCCTGAAGCCCCTTTAAAGCGCGCACATATTTCAAAAATGATTGCTCTTGCCTATGCGGTTGAAGTGGATCAGAAAAACAAGACATCGTTTAAGGATCTGCCTAAAAACTATTGGGCAAAAGATTATATTGAATCACTGGCAGATGTGGAAATTGTAAAAGGAAAGACTGCCAAAACTTTTGAACCGAATGAATTTGTTACGCGTGCTCATGTAGCTGCACTCACTATGCGCGGAATGGAGTTTAAGGAAAAGGTTAAAAATTTGGATGTAATATATGACTTTTTGCAAAAGGATTATATTGATACAGTGAATCATCATAAACAGTGGGAGAAAAAAATATTGGAGCTTGTTAACAAGGAACGGGCTGCTAAAGGACTTTCGCCACTTATGCAAGATAAGAAATTAGCACAGATCGCCATTATTAAAGTGAAGGATATGCTAAAACGCAATTATTTCGAACATAATTCACCTTTTTACGGCAACCCGTGGGATTTAGCGACGTTATTTGATTATGAGTATACAAGCTATGGAGAAAATTTAGCCCGTAACTTCGAGTCACCGGAAACAACGGTAAAGGCTTGGATGGCTTCACCGAAACATCGTGACAATATTTTAAAAGAAGTATATACACATATGGGTATCGGCATTGAGCAATCTAAAAATGGGAAATATTATGTAGTTCAACATTTTTCTAGTAAATGAACTGGTAAATACTAGTACCTTACATTACAGTAATGTTACAAGTTTTATTTCATTAATATAAATATTCTATAAAAAACACCGAATCTCTGCGTAAATGCTGAGATTCGGTGTTTTCTGTTTTTATATCAAAATACTGCAAACTGTTACACAAGTGAAAAATAATATCACAATTATATATGTTACCCTGTTATTAGGTTAAATAAACATGAACAAACAAGTTTTACGTTATGTTATACCTCGAATATTCATCGCGAGGCCTATTTTGAAGGGAGTTCCATTTTAAAGTGAAAAAGAAAATCTTATTACCGATCTTTGCAACTTTCATGATTTTTTCAGGTGTAGGGATGGGTTCAAATAATACAGCACAAGCAGCATCAGTTTCAGAATTAACAGCAACAGCTTCTAAATATATCGGTGTACCATACGTTTACGGAGGAACAACAGCAAGCGGGTTAGATTGCTCTGGATTTACTCAATTAGTATTCAAGCAATTAGGCTTTGACTTAAACCGTACAGCAGCTGCTCAATATAAACAAGGTAGTGCCGTTTCAAAATCAGATTTACAACCAGGCGATTTAGTATTCTTTAATACAACTGGTAAAACCGCTTCTCACGTTGGTATCTCATTAGGAGGAAATAAATTCGTTCACGCTGGTACAAGCACAGGCGTTACTGAAGCAAGTTTAAATTCTTCTTACTGGGCGAAGCGTTATAACGGAGCAAAACGCGTAGCAAGCTTTGGAGAAAGTCAAAAAGTAGTTGCAGCAGTTTCTTCAGTTGAAAAAGAAGAAGTAAAAGATTCAGCAATCGATTTCACTGTTTATGCATCTCGTGGTGAAGTAGCAATTCAATTAGCTAAAACATTAGGTTTAGATACATCTGATACAAATTCACCATTCACAGATATTAAATCATCATCTAAATATGCAGGTGCAGCAACTGCACTATATAAATTAGGCGTTTTCACTGGTGATGAAGGTAAATTCAATCCAGCTTCACCATTAACACGTGCTCAAATGGCAAAAGTGTTAGTAAAGGCATTCGACTTGAAAATGAAGCAGGATACTTTAAACTTCACAGATGTACCAACATCTCACTGGGCACATAGCGACATCTCGATCTTAGCATCGAACGGCATCACAGTAGGTAAAGGTGACGGCACATTCGGTACAAACGACAACGTTATGTTAAAACATTTAACAGCTTTCATTAACCGTTTACAATAATAAGATTGGCAATACCAATACTTAATGAATAAAAATTAGTAACTTCTACATATCTCAATAGATATTCACCTTGCAGGGAAGTACTTACTAATAGTAGTTGAAACACAGACAAATTTGTCTGTGTTTCTTTTTTGTTGTGGGACTTGGGCTGTGTGCTGCTTTATAGCCAATGGGGGAGAGAAAGTGGAAATAATTTCGACTGAAGTAGAAAGCTGAAATTTAAATAGAAGATTTCCGAATGAAGGTAGAAACTTTTCCATCAAAAGTAGAACGTTTGCCAGGGGAAGAGGAAGCTGCAGTTCATAATGTGGAACAATTCAGATCGAAAGTAGAAAGCGGTAACCTTATTAGAAGTTCTCTAAATAAAGGTAGAAACTTTCCTATCAAAAGTAAAACGTTTGCCAGTTGAAGTGGAAGCTATAGCTAAAAATGTAGAACATTTCATACCTAAAATAGAACGCGCACATATATTAGCCAATTCCAGACTAAAATTAGAACCACTTTCATCTAGAACAGAATCTCTCATCTCTTATATGGAAAATATCACATTCTACTTCCTGTAAACTAGAAAAATATTAAGTTTCTTGCTTTGTACATATTAATTTTATGAATAATTTGGTAAAATGGGAACTATCTAATAGAGGGGAGGATTTTAACATTGTCTTTGCGTAATTTTGTCGTGACGGTGACAATCATCTTCATGGCAATGTTCCAATTGAATACGGCCTATGCTAGTACAAGCTTTGCCGATGTCCCTTCTTCAAACGGGGCGTATAATGAAATAAATTATTTAGTAAATGCGGGTGTCATAAAAGGGTATACGGAAAATGGTAAAACTCTTTATAAACCGAACGCCCATGTAACCCGTGGACAAGCTGCTAAAATGGTCGTTGTGGCCACAAATAACAAGCCTTTAACTGTAAAAAAGTCTTCTTTTTCTGATGTTACATTGGGAACAGAACTTTCGGGTTATGTAGAAAGTGCGTTGGAATTAGGGTTTTTCTCTGAGCAATCTAAAGGGAAATTTGGACCGAACACACCTTTAACACGAGAAGAAATGAGTAAAGTGCTGGCCATTGCATTTAAATTAAACACAGCTCAAACGGAAAAGCTGGAAATTCCTTTTAAGGATATTAAACCGACGTATGGCTACTATCCTTATATCGCGGCGATTTACTTTAACGGAATTACAATGGAGGCCGATAAATATAATCCGAAAAATTCAGTAACACGTGCGCAGTTCGCTTCATTTATCGCTCGTGCATCTTCCGAAAAGTATCGTTTACCGTTGCCAGTACAAGGGGTGAACGTTCCGGATGTTTCAGCAGCAATTGCTTCTGTTAAAGCAAATGTTAATAATTTAAATGTCCGTACATCTGCCTCTTCTTCAAATGCATCGAATATTTTGGCGAAAGTAAATACAGGTGCATCGTTTGCCGTATTTGATATCCAGAAAGACGGTTGGCTGAAGGTTTCACATGAGGGACGCTATGCTTATGTTTATAAGGATTATGTAGATTTTATAGATGAATCCGGCAAGCTTCTTAACAAAGTCCAAAAACATGTTTACGCATTGGGCAACATTCAAGCATATGAAAAGCGTGATGTTGGTTCAAATAGTGTAAGTTCAATAGCAGCAAAAGAGAAAATTGCAGTTTATAATACGATTGGCAATTGGTATGTTACGTTAGTAAATGGTTTACCTGCCTATGTACGAGTGTCTCAAACCGAGGATTCATTACAGACAGAACCAGTAACTCCGCCAGCAGTGGTACCGGAAAAACCGGAAGTGGAAGAGGAAAATAATGTACCGAACCCTCCTGCGGAAAATAACGGAGAAAACGAACAACCAGTAACGCCGCCGCAACAGCTATTGACGAATACTGTAGGTAAAGCGACAGTTGATGCCTTGCAAATTCGTGAGTCGGCTTCAGGAACTTCACGTTCGCTTGGGCAAATTAAGCGAGGAACATTAGTGGAAGTCCATTCGGTATCCGGAAGCTGGGCTAAAATCACATATAACGGTATTAACGGTTATATTAATAAAACTTATTTACAACTTCTTAATCAAAAAGGACCTGCTGTAAAAGATCGTATTATTGTTCTTGATCCAGGTCATGGCGGTAAAGACCCTGGTGCTGTCAAAAGTAATGCACGTGAAAAGGAAATCGTTCTAAAAGTTGCGAATCTAGTGAAGCAGAAGCTTGAAAAAGATGGTGCGATCATAAAAATGACGCGTACTGGTGATACATATCCTAGCTTAGAGGATCGTGTTCGATACGCTAAAAATGAGAACGGTGAAATTTTTATCAGCCTTCATGCAAATGCAGCAGCAAAGGAATCAGCGAATGGAACAGAAACATTCTACAGTGTTACTTCCAATGCAAATGAAAAAGAGGATTTAGCGTTGGCAACAGCTATTAATAATGAAATCGTTAAAAATGCAAAAATGTACAACCGCGGTGTAAAGCGTGCAGACTACGTTGTTATTAAAGGAAACGTAATGCCTGCTGTTTTAGTGGAGCTCGGCTTCATTACAAATACTGCAGATAGAGAAAAGCTTGTATCTGACGAATATGTCGAAATTTTTGCCCAGTCTATTTACAACGGCATTGTGCAATATTATACGAAATGATTGGATGAGCGGCTTCCTGATTGGGGGGCTGCTCAGTTTTTTATTTATGTATGATTTTCTAATATGATCCGCAGAAGTTCTAATATTCTGTGAAATGTTCTAATAAAAGTGCCAAGTTCTAATATAATAGCCATTTCTTCAAATATGTCATTCAGATGTTCTAATATCATACCCCGAAGTTCAAATATTCTAACCCAATCTTCTAAAAACCTTCCTAACTTTTCTCATAAACTGTCACTCCGGAAACCCCAGGCCAAAACTAAAAAAAACCAGCACTTCCGTAGAAGTACTGGATTAAAAGTTAATTTCCTGGAATTAATTGAACTAAATCAGAGCGTACCCAACCGTGTTTTGCAGGAGGGTTATTGTCTGACAAAATTTTGTACCATACATAGCCGTCCGTACCTTTCGTTTCTTCAACGATTGCGACAGGATAGCCGAACACGCCTGTTTCACCTACATATTTCGCTTTATAAGTGAAGTGAATTGGCGATGATGTTGTTGGTTCATTACGCACATTTACAAGATGGCCGTTTTCATATAATACGAATGCCAAGTTCGCTTGCTTGTAATCTTTTTTACCGAAGCGGTTGTCCATGCGATACATATGACCGGCAATTTTACTGCCCCAGAATGGATCTGATGCATAGTGAACATTCATGCCGGATGTTTTATTCCCCGGTACTGCACCTTTTGCGTAAGCACCTGATTGAGGCACGTACTTCAAATTGACATAGCGGTTAATAAACGCAAGTACACTATCATCACGGTTTTTATATACTTGACCTAATGTTGGATCAGTGTCGAACACTTCAATACCAAAAATGTTGTTTTTCGTCAGTGCATTTTTACTTACTCCGTAATCACCTTCATGCATTGCTGCAGCTAAAATGAATAAGGCATTGACATGATATTGTGATTCCACCTGCTTTAGGAATTTCCCCATCCCGATTAAACGAGATTCAATCGTCGCTTTGGCATATTGAGGGGAAGTTTTGATTGCCTGGCGCTCTTTTAATAATGTCATAATCATATTGTCCAGTTCTTCAGCTGTATAATTAGATGGCTGACGAATCGACTGGAATTGGAAATACGGATAATGTGTTCCTACTTTTTTCGTTAATAGAACATCAGAGTAGAAGTTTACACCATCTTGGCTATAATATTGTGACCCCGGTTTTATAAAGGCCGGTGCTTCACTCACTACATAATTCCCGTAATACTTTTGTGTAATATGGTTATACGTACGATGTGTTAAGTAACCGCCTTCAGCAAAATAGTAGTCTTGTCCTTTAATTAAGCTTGTTGGTGTTAATGTTACTTCATCAATTTTCGCATAGCCTTTTGTATCTGCTAATTGAACGATTGCATACTCATCATTGCTTCCAATATATTTAAACTGAGAGCCTTCTACAGCATACGATAACGACTTCGTGAAGTTTTTATCTGAATAAATTGTTACAGTGTTTGCTTTCGTATCAGCTGCTGAAGCGATACCAGAAGACATTTTAATGATTTTGTCGCCTTTAATAATTATGTTTGAACCAGAACTTTTTAACGCTGACTCTGCTTGTTCGTAGTTAAAATAAACAGTAGAGTTTTTCGTTATTACTCCATTTGAAATTTTACCAACATAATAAATATTAGGGTTCGGAGCTGGCGTTTCCGTCGGTTCTTCACCTTCTTTTACAGCAAATGTTTCGATTGTCGTTTGCATACGGAATAAAAATGCTGCGGCATGCGCGATTGTCGCATTGCCTTGAGGTTCAAAAAATACCCCATTTTTCGTATGTGACCCACGGATAATATTGTAGTAAACGTTTGTAGCTACTGCCGGTTTGAACTGATCGCTAATTTTGTTGTTATCCTTGAACGTTAGTGGTTGTCCTTCCAACGGCACGTTTGAATAACGCAATGCTTTTTCCAAAAGTGCTGCCATATGCTGGCGCGTAATTTTTTCGTTTGGACGGAATGTGCCATCAGGATAACCGCTTAAAATGTTTGATCCGGCAGCTGCCTGGATTTCACGTGTCAGTTCATTACCAGCTTTTAAATCCTTAAAAGTGTATGTAGACGAATCTGGTAATTTAAGTGCGCGGGTAATATAAGAAGCAAATTCTCCACGTGTAACGGCACGGTTAGGATTGAAATTTCCTTTGCTGTCTGGTCGAATGACATTTTGATTAGACCAATATGTTAATTCATTTACCATTTGATGGCCATTTATATCATTTGCATGAGATGTTGATTGTGTTGTGAAAGACAGAGCAACGACTAATGCGAATGCTAGTCCAACTATTTTTTTAAACACAGATTCACGCTCCTTTCCTATATGATGATATTTTACCAATATATGAGCGAGAATCATAGATGAATCCTAATACTTTAGATGTTTGTAATATAAATGTAATTAAAAAGTCCTTTGAAACCTAGTTTAAAGATAGGGAAAAAAGAGCTCTGTAATATAAGAGTTGAAGATATAAAAAAGAGTGAGCCAGATTGAAGCTCATAAAAAAATTTAATGTGAAAAATAAGTGGGGGTTTTGTGATTGAAGGATAGGAGTGAATGAGAAGGAAGCAACTTAAAAAAGTTTCTTGTTTTATCTTTCTAATAAACAATTAAGAATTATAAGTTTAATGCTTTCGATATTTTCTTTACTTCCTTTGTTAAGTAATGAAGCTGTTCATGAACTTCCTGGAGGTCCACATTATTTTGGCTGTAGTTACTGGCCTGCTGTTGTGCTTCCTGCAGTGCAAGAGCGGAAGCAAATGTTGAAATCCCTTCCGCTAACGTAGCTAATAAACCGGCCAACACCTCAAGTGAAGCGGCTTGAATTAATGGATTGTTATCGATTGGCGGTTCATTGTTTTTCTTACGGTTATTTTGCAATACTACGACCTCCAAAATAGTGATGTATATATTTTATGGTTTTTAGGAGTAATTATGAATGGCTAGGTGGAATTTGTTTCGGAAAGTTTTAAATCTATCTAGTCTATTTAATGGTAAAATTTAGATATATAGATAGGAGGTTGGGGGGACCTTTGAAAATGAATAAGGCTTTTAAAATCATTAAATATATTGTGGATACAGCACTTTTCCTTATTTTAAGCTTTTATACAGCGCTTTTTTGTTTCATATTCCATTTAGGATGGGCTGTAGATATCATTACCGTCGATACACCGCATGAAGAACATGTGACTGTACCCTTCCAAGATTATATAATGCACTTTTTAATAGGTAGTTTTATATTAAGTGTTTATATTTACAATTTGTTCGGAAACCAATTCTACAAAAAAATAAAAATAGGTATATTTACTTTCATACTTGGTTTATCAATGCTGCTCAGTACAATCGAGCTGTTTTCAATGTTAATCCTATTTAGAACGATGCCAGTAGAATTTTATATTTCTCAACTTACGGTCCTTATTTTTCCTTTCTTATTATTGATGGTTATAATCAAAAAACATCGGGAGTTATTTAAATGGAAAAGTAAGGGGTTCTCGAATATGAAGATTTGAAGAGAGGCAAAAATTTTGTCTCTTTTTTTTGTCCAAATATGGTTCCTATTTATTTAGGACCGAAAAACCATTGATCTGACAATTATTCTAGTAATTTAGGGTGTGTTTTATACTCTCATTGAATTATAATTGTAACCATATTATACTTAAGTTCGTCTTAATCCACATGAGCAAAACTCATCTAAAAATAGAGAACTTCATATAGGAAAGGGTTTGGGACTTCTATGAATGACATTTCTGTCAAAATGAATAAAAAAGAGTGGCTCGAAATTTTTGGGGCAATTCTTGTACTTGTGGCGGCCATACTGCTTCCGCCTTCGATAGCGCAAATCAGTACAGCAATTTTCTTTGTACTCTTCGCATTTTTTAAGCCATTTCAAAGTTTAGTAATTTTAGTACCGTACGTTATTTTCCGTACATTCTTTATTGAACTCAACCCTGGTCTTAAACTCATCGGCGATTTAATTACGATCGTCGTATTGCTGCGTTTATTTTTATTAAATACGAAGAAATTTAAAACTTGGTTTCATTTCAAACCATTTGAATACTTCTTCTTCGCCTTTTTAATCTTCGGTGCAATCATTGGATACAAAAACGGTGTATCACTAGGTGCAATTGTCTTCCAATTACGTACATTCGGTGTTATGTATTTACTGTATTACATTCTAAGCCGCAGTGAATTGCCGAAAAACTTCCTTGTGAAATTGGCATGGGTTACAGTATTTTCAGGTGCTGTTATTTTCATTCAGGGGATCGTCGAAAAACTGTCGATGCGTCAATTATTAATGCCGGAAGTATGGACGGAAAAAATACTTTCTTCAACAAACTTCGTGCGTATCTACGGTATGCTGAACAATCCAAACTCCTTGGCATTAGTCATGTTCTTTGCAATTGCCGCAGTATTTTTCCTGCGCTGGGCATATAAAGACAATGAATTTAAATGGACGTTCCGTATTGCACAGGTCGCATTCTTTGGAATGCTGTTATTGACACTTTCACGTGGTACATGGATTTCTGCTTTCATGCTTGTCTTGTTCTTTATGTTGCTATCTCGTAATTGGCAGTTATTGAAGAGAATTGCCATTTCATTTGTTGTAGCGATCGCGCTTATTTATTTCCCTGTAAACTGGGGAGTATCATTTTTACAAAACTTAGGTGTGGAAAACACGGTAGCACCTGAGGAAATTTCAGGTGGGATCAGCAATCGTTTCACGGAAACATTTTCGGACGACACGTTGGAGCTTATGCAGGAAAGTGGTCGTATGTTCTATATTAAAAAAGGATTTGAAGTGCTGAAAGATTATCCGATTACAGGTGCCGGCTTTGGTACATTCGGTGGTTCGGCTACTTTATCATATGACTCACCAATTTATGAGGAGTACGGTATCCGTTCTGATATTTATGGAGGCAAAAACTTCTATTCGGATAACCAATACATCCAGGTTATTGCGGAGACAGGAGCAGTCGGCGTTCTATTATTTGCCGGATTCCTTCTTGCGATGGTATGGATGTACTGGAAAGAACGTAAAACAGTCTTTGGACAATATTTATTCGGGCTATGGTTCGCAACAGGTGTAGCCGGCTTCTTCTATAATATTTGGGAATTAAAAGTTTATGTATTGTTCTACTTTATTCTCTTTGGAATATTTGCGAGTATGCGCACAATGTATCCAATGCTCAAGCTTAGCGATTACGAAAAACAAAAAGCAGAATAATTCAAGGAACTATCTTCTTAGGGGGATAGTTCTTTTTTATTGAAATTAAAAGACTCGAAGCTTATGTAACTTTATGTAGGAAAAACCTGTATTTTGTAAAATGTAACAAAAGATTAATAGTCTCACACGCGAAAATTTGTTAAGGTTAGAGATAGGACATTAAGAGAGGAAGGTGACTTGCTTCAAGTTAACTAGGAAGCACAAATTATGAAAACAAATAAATCTCTATTTATTGCAGTGCTAATGGTGTTTGCACTTATTTTCAGTACACCGCAATTTGCAAGTGCAGCACAATCGACAAATGACTCATACCCGCTTTCAACAGGGGTAACATATTCGAACTATACTCATAAAGGTTCTAAAACAAGTATAGTTAATCATTTAGAAGTAGATTTAACAGACTCTTTCACAAAGATTGGGTTAGGCTTACCAACTCCGGTTAATACACTAATGACAACAACGCAACATGCGAACAGTCATACGAAGGAAGGAAATCGTGTAGTTGGGGCAATCAACTCTAACTTCTACAATATGGGGGATGGCTATCCTTTATATTTAATTTCTCAATATAATACTATCGTTACACCAAGCGTTATTTCAGACTCAAGTTCGAACTATGTCAGCCAACCGATCGCATTCGGTATTACAAAGGACGGATATGGAGAGATTGCTTACTACAATAGTAAGATTAACGTTACATATAACGGTCAAACGAATGAAGTAAATGGTCTTAATGTAAAGCGCGGAACAGATGAGGCGGTTGTTTATACACCGCAAAACCATAGTTCTATGACGCCGAACAACGGAAAAGGTATGGAGTTTATCGTTGAAACTGGCAACACAATCGGTGCAACGAAATTCGGACAAACTTTAACAGGTAAAGTAACTGCAATCCGCGGTTATGATGATGAAACAAAAACGAAAATTCCGCGTAACGGTTTCGTGCTTTCTTTTAACGGATCGGCATGGGGCGATAAATACCGTGGAATTAAAATCGGCGATGAAATTTCAGTAAACTTTGCTATTGATGATCGTTGGATGGATGCACAGTTTATGATGGCAAGTGGTCCATTACTAGTATTGGACGGCAAAAAAAACCTGACAATCAATGAATCAAGCTCACGTGCTAGAGAAGTTGCACCACGTACAGCTATTGCAATCAGCAAAGACAAGAAGAAAGTACACTTAGTTACAGTGGACGGACGTATTAACTCTAGTGCAGGTATGACCTTACCACAGTTTGCGGATTATCTAGTAAGCCTTGGTTTTGACCGTGCGATTAATTTAGATGGCGGCGGTTCAACAACAATGGGTATTCGTAAATACGGCAGCAACACTGTCGTTTTAGCCAATACACCGTCTGGAGGTACACAACGTCGCGTATCTGCAATTATTGAAGCAATCAGTACAGCACCAACAACAAATGCACCTAAATATATTCAAGTAAATCGTGATAAAGTAGGTACGTTATTAGTCGGTGCAACAGTGAAACTTACACCAAACTATGTGTTGGACGAGTATTACAATCCATTGGCAGTAAATGCAAGTGATTTTGTGTTAACACCGCAAAATAATATAGTAACAGTTAACGGCTTAAGCTATACAGCTGTAGCGCCTGGCTCAGAACGTCTAACGGTTTCAAATAAAGGCGCAACACAAACAATTAGCTTCAATGTAGTGGATGCACCGGCAGGGCTTTCTATTTCAGGAGTATCAGGTCCAATTGAACCAAATGCATCACTTCAATTAAAAGCAAATGTAACAGGGTCAAATAATGAAACACTAATTTATAACGACTCGCAAATTAAATGGTCTGTTGATGGAAACATTGGTACAGTATCCGGCTCAGGTCTTTTCAAATCAAATGGTAAAGAAGGCACTGCCCGTGTAACGGCGACATTAGGAACAAAATCCGTTTCTAAAGAAATCGTTGTAAAGGCGGTAGAAAAACCATTATTCAAAGATATTTCTGTAAACAATGTTTATAAAACAGAAATTCAATATTTAGTTGATAATAACTTAATCAACGGGTATCCGGATGGTACATTCAAACCGGAATTAGCATTAAACCGTGGTCAAGCGGCTGTATTGCTGACTCGTGCATTAGGCTTATCGACAAAAGATGTGCCAAACCCTGGATTCAGCGATCTATCAACAAAGAGCACATATTATGGTGCAGTTGCTGCGATTGTACAAGCAGGCATCATGAGCGGTACTGGTGATGGCAAGTATGAGCCGGGCAAACCATTAACTCGTGCTCAAATGGCGAAAATCCTAGTTGAAGCATATAAGTTAACGGGTACTACTTCTACGAAATTTAAAGATGTAAGCACAAAGCACTGGGCATACGATTATATTCATACGCTAGCAGCAAATGAAATTACGACAGGTTATGAAGATAATACTTACAAACCAAGTCAAGAAGTATCACGCGTGCACTTCAGCTTATTCTTATACCGTACAATTACACAAAATAAATAAGTGAGAACCTTTGTAAAGTTGCAGCGAGGAATCGCAACTTTTACAAAGGTTTTTTTATGGAGAGCAGAGGGCTTTGGAGAAGAGAGGGGGGAAGGGCAAGTGAAGTGAGACTGGCACGAGGGATTTTATTCCGAAGAGTGGGTTTTATAGATGGGAGTGTAAGTATAGACCCAGGTGCTGTGGTTGGAAGTAGAATATTTTGGCGCGGAAGTAAAACTCTTGGGCTGGAAAGTAGAATTTCGCGCCAGGAAAGTAGGATGTTTACAGGGTAAAGTAGAATGTTTCATTCGAAAAGTAGAACCGGTTGTAAGTATTCGCTAAGATGTCGGAGAAAGTAGAAGATGTTGGCGCGGAAGTAGAATTCCGCACCAGGGAAGTAGAACGTTTCTCGGGTAAAGTAGAAAGATTCATCTGAAAAGTAGAACCGGTTGTAAGTATTCGCCAAGATGTCGGAGAAAGTAGAATTTTTTGGCGTGAAAGTAGATCTCCGCGCCAGGGAAGTAGAACGTTTCTCGGGTAAAGTAGAAAGATTCATTCGAAAAGTAGAACCGGTTGTAAGTATTCGCCAAGATGTCGGAGAAAGTAGAAATTTTTGGCGTGAAAGTAGATCTCCACGCCAGGGAAGTAGAACGTTACTAGGTAAAGTAGAAAGATTCATTTGAAAAGTAGAACAATTTGATATCAAATGAGAACCTCAAGCCATTAAAGTAGAACTGTACCCGAGAAAAGTACATTCGTATACTTCGTAAGTAACTCCTCACCTCCTTTAAGTAGAAATATTCAAATATGACTTACAGATACATAAGGAAACTACCTTATCCGTTCTAAAACGTCTTCAGGAATTAAATAATAAACACCACGTCCCTTGCCGAATTGTTCAAAGTTTAAGCGTTTCAACAGCTTGGAAGCAACTGCTTTACAGTCGATCCCGACAAATGCCCTTAATTCACGATTGGTAATACGATCCCCGATCAATACGCGATATTGATGTAAAGCTAAAAAGATAGCCTCTTTACTTTTCTCGCCACAGTGTGGGCAAATCCATAATCCGTGATGATAATACATGACATGTTGAAATTCGCACTTTTCGCAAAGGACGCCATCACGTATACGATCTCTTTCTATTTTTCTTCTAACAGGAAGCCGGCTAGAAATCGCCAGTAATTTACTTTCCAATTGATCTAAATTCACTGTTGTTTCAGCATATTTTGCATATAATTTCTCTAGAAAATTTGGCAAGCCGCTTAAATGAATAATCGGAGAGCCGTTTAAGGAGGAATCCAATTTCGTTCTAATATTAGCGTTGACCACAATATATAAAACAGGCAGCTGAATTCTCCACTTTGATAATAAATGAGATAAAAATAACTGGTGCCGGTATGCCTGGTCAAATGGATTTGGGAAATTTTCTATAATCCCCTCCTCGGTTTGACGTGCAAATTCATGAAATGCGGGTTTATAAAATAACGTACCGGAAATTTGTTTAACTTCGACAACGAGGAGAAATCTTGTCGTTATAATAAGGGCATCAATTTGATGAGAAAAACCCTTTTCATTTACACACTCAAAGTTATAAAAAATTTTATAGGGGCCAGGAAAATGATAATCTGCTAATGTTCTCTGCATTTTTAATTCGCCTGCAATTCCAGCTTGAACGCGATAATAAGCCTCCTGAATTGAAGTAAACTCTTCGTCGTTCGTTTGTAATCTGCTCACAAGCGCTTCTAAATACATAAAATTTTCAGATCGATACAATAAATCACCTCTACTCGGGCATTGAGACAAAAACTCTATGACAGCAATTTATCCGAAAATCCCCTAGCATGCAAATGACCTCGAAAAGTCATTTATTGCATAAATTCCTCTTTAAAAAGTAAAAATGAAACTAATCTTGTATACAAACCGTCTCATTAACGAAAAACTATAAATTTAGAGTTAATTTTCTTGTTGGGAAATAGTGTGATCTTGCCCTCGGGAATATCGTTTCAAACTGACATTATGCTATACTAAAAATACGAGTCATAACGCAGAACACATCTACTTCAGATGTGTTTTTCAAATGAAAAATGAAATAAGCCAAGCATACTCAAAACGCTTGATTCAAAGGATGAATGAATAAATGAAAATTGGTATTGTAGGAAATTACGGAAATGATAATAACGGAGACGAGGCGATTTTACTAAGTATTATTCGCCAGCTGCAGAAGGTATTTCAAATAGATACAAAAAATATTACGGTATTTAGTAATAATCCAAAACAAACTGCTGAACGTTATACCGTGCAAAGTTACCCTTTATACTACAAAAATGGTAATGCCGTGAAAACGTTCATGAAGACATACAAAGAGAATTCCAATGTCGTGAAAAAACTTGATTTTGTCGTAATTGGCGGCGGTGGTATTTTAATGGATCTTTATAAGCGTGAAGCACCGTTATATGGTTCTTATGCGATGATGGCCAAAAATAATAATGTACCTTATGTTGTCTACGGCTGTGGTGCGGGTCCCCTTAACACAGGGTTAGGGAAATGGTTTATCCGCTATATGGCCAAGCATGCGCAAAACATTTCAGTGCGTGATCCGCAATCAGAACAGTTGCTTAAAACAATTGGTGTAAAACGTGATGTTCATGTTATTGGAGACCCGGCATTTAGTTTAGAAGTAGAACGTACAAATTATAGTGATAAACCAAAATCGGTTGGGGTTACAGCAGTCCCATACTATAATGCTTCATATTGGCCAACTGGCGATGAGGCAAAATACGAAAATTATATTGATGGCATGTCGAAAAACCTGGACCGTTTAATTGAAGAGCATAATGTAGATGTGACATTTTTTGCGACGAAATATCCGCAAGATGCTGATGTGACTAAGGATATTCAAGCTAAGATGAAGCATCCGGAAAACACAAAAATCATAGATGAAAATTTGCCGCCACAACGTATTTTACAAATTACGTCCACATTTGATGTGTTAATTGGTACAAGACTTCATTCATTAATATTGGCAACGGATGCAAAAACGCCGATTATCGGTGTGTCGTATCATGTGAAGGTTAATGACTTTTTACAAATGGCAGGACTTGGAAATTATTCATTGCCGATCGATTCGCTTCATGAATCAGACGAGAAGTTTGCAATGCTTTTTAACGATATGGCAGTAGATTGGAACGGTGCACAAAACTTAGCGGCTCGTACAAATGCGTCATTTAAAGAAAAATCAGCATTAGGAGAGCAGCTTTTAAAAGAAGGTGCTAAAAAGTAATGAAAAAAGTATTCGTCATTAGCAATATGTATCCATCTAAGGAACATTTAGCTTACGGCATTTTCGTAAAAAATCAGGTCGAGCAGCTGGAACGAGAAGGAATCGAGACAGTGCTCGCAGTTAATACGAATCCCGCGACAGGGAAGAAAAATGTTATTTTGAAATATTTAAAATGGGCGCAGCAGTTTATGCGCGTTTTTCGTGCAAACAAGCGGAATATTTCGCTAACACATAGCCATTACGTTTTTCCGAGCGGGATGTTCAGCTACTATTTAAAAAAGCGTCACAATATCCCGTATATTGTGACAGCACATGGTGGTGATATTAATAAAATGGCCAAAAAGGGCGGGCAAATCCGTGAGTTTACGGAGAAAATTTTACAGTCTGCAGATCATGTCGTTGCAGTAGGAGAAGAGCTTGCTACAACGATTGAAACAACATTCCATGTTAAAAGCGATAAAATATCGGTGATGAGCATGGGGATTGATCGTACGGTTTTCAAAGAAGCGGAAGCTAAAAAACAACTTGCAAAAGAGTTGGGAATGGATCCTAATAAAACAAACTTTTTATTCGTAGGCAACATCATACGGGAAAAAGGCGTTACAGAACTTGTGCGTGCATTCAATAAAGTATCGGAATCTCTTCCGGAGCAAGCCGCTCTTTATTGTGTTGGTTCGACAAAAGACAGCAATTTTACTAGTAAAGTAAAAGAACTGGCTAAGGACAATACAGCAATTCACTTTATCGAACCGATGCCGCAGCAGGAGTTGGCAAGGTATTTCCAGGCGGCAGATGTTTTTGTACTGCCTTCTTATATTGAAGGACTGGGATTAGTAGCTTTAGAGGCAATGAGCTGCGGTACGCCGGTTATCGCGTCGGACGTCGGAGGACTGCATTATATGCTGGCGGATGGAGCGGGGGTATTAGTACCTCCTAAAGACGAGATTTTACTTCAGCTTGCACTTGAAAATGCAGTGAAAGACGGAATCGCAGTGAATGAAGCGCGTGTAGCCGAGCTGCTTCATACACATGATGCAAAAAATATTATTGTACGTTTAAAAGAGCTCTACACAACACATGCGAAATAAAGTAATTGTAATTAAAGGATTGTGATAAGCGTTGAAAGGAATTTTAAAAATAATAGGGGCCGTCGCGGTTATTAATATTTTAGCGCGTCTGGTCGGCTTTGCCCGTGAAACATATATCGGGATTGAATTTGGTACAACTGTATATTCAGATAGTATTATTAATGCTTATACAATTCCAAACTTTTTATATTTAGTCATTGGCGGAGCGTTTACGACGGCGTTTATATCCATTTACCATAAGACATCATCGAGTATCACTGAATATATACAGCGAACGTTTACAACAATTGTTGTTTCGATTACGCTCATTGTCATTTTATTTATGGCGTTGGCTGATCCGATATTAATGAAATTTTTTCAAGTTGAGGATCAGGCGGAATATGAAATGCTGCGCTCGCTATATTACTGGATGATGCCTTCGACGATTATGCTAGTTTTATCGACTTGGATGAGCGGTATTTTAAATGTCCAGGGCCGGTACCATTTATCCGCATTTTCGGTGCTTATTTATAACGGATCATTTTTAATAGTCTCGGTAATATTGTCTATTACGATGGGACCGATTGGAATGGGGATCGGGGCATTAGTCGGGGCAATTTGTATGTTCTTGTTCCTTGTATTCGGGGTTCGGAATGTGAAAGAAATGTCTTTCAAGCCGAACTTTAAACAGGCTGAAGATCAGAAAATGTTATGGAGAGTTGCGTTGCCGATTATGCTTGGCGGTGCGACTGCACAGCTTTATATTTTAATTCAGCGATTTTTCACAAATATGCTGGAAGCCGGTGTTCCGTCAGCGATGAACTACGCGACAAAAATGTCCCAGTTCCCGCAGGCAATTTTAATGACTGCTGTAACGACCGTTATTTTCCCGTTACTCAGTAAAAAAGAGGGGGAAGGGGACACAGAGTCGGTAAAACAACTTTATGTTCGCGGGATGCGTTTATTATATTTACTCGTATTGCCTATTTCGGTGTTCTTCTACTTCCAGGCAGAAGGTGTTATTCGTATCGTCTTTGAATATAAAGAATTCAATGCCGAATCAACAGCGATTACAGCGCCATTGCTGCAAGTATTCAGTACAACGATGTTCTTCCTTGCCGCGAACACGTATATTACGCGTTTCTACTATGCAAAGGGCAATTCCGTATTACCGATGATTTTCAGTATTTTAACGGTCTTCGGTGTAAATATAGCGGTCGTAATGGCGACAATCGATGGAATGGGTGCAAATGCGGTTGCCTTAGGAACATTGATCAGTGCCATTGTAAACTTCCTGTTGCTTGTCATTGTGCTGCAAAGTAAATATCAGTTAAAACTTTTGGACAAAAATGTTGGTCAGCTATTTAAGTTAGTTATTATTGGATTAATTTTTGTTGCAATTAACTGGGCGATTGCACAATGGATTGTAATTGATCAGAAATGGATTCATGTAATTGTTACATTTATAGTTGCATCGATCAGTTATCTTGTATTGTTGTTTGTTTTCAAAATGGATGAGCTGCAGCAAATTACAGGTAAAGTAAAAGGAAAGATTTTACGAAAAAAATAACATGATTTAGCGCGTATCCTTGAATTTAATAGGATACGCCTTTTTTAGTACATACTATTTAAGCATATTATTAATAAGAGAAATTTTCCCTTTTCGCTTATGTCCATTATCCTTATAACGGGACAATTTAACGGGAATGTTTTTATAATAATTGCTAAGTTATGTCAATTGGTTTCTGATATTAATAAGAAATGTTAGTTATATGACAGAAAACTTTATTTTAAAAAAACTTTACTATATAATCATAAGTGGAATAATTGGAATTTAATATATAATTTACTAAACATCTAAAATAGAGATAAGGGTGGAGAAGTATGGCAAGAGGACGACGAGTAAATTCATGCGGTGAAAAAAGTAAAAAGTTATTATTGGAAAAAGCAATTGAGCTATTTTCTACATATGGTTATCATCAAACAAAAATCAGTGATATTGTGAAGTCGGCAAATTTAACACAACCGACATTTTATTTATACTTTCAAAGTAAAGAAACATTATTTAACGATCTAAATGAGAAATTCCACAATGAATTAACTGATATTTTTTCTAGTTCAGCAAATGACATAAATGACGGGAAATTTGGAATCGATCTAATTCAGGGAAGTTTAACACATATATTCAATTATTTTATCGAAAATCCTAACTTAACGAAGATCGGTTTTTATGAAGCAGAGCAATCAACAGCAGTAAAGGAAATGCTCGTTTCGAAATTAATACATATATTAAACACGCAATTAAAAGATTCTAACGTTGTCAAGCTGGTGGATGCTAATATTCTGGCAGAAAGTCTCGTTGGTTCGGTGGAACGACTAACATTGACAAATTTACTGACGAATAAATCTAATCCGGAACAGTTAGCAAAAGAGATTTGCATGATTTACTTTGCAACGGAACTAAGTTTAGTACATTCATAAAATTGAAATGAGACGATTGCCATTGTGCAAATCGTCTCATTTATGTTTACTGTTTTGTTGTTACATGTAAATAAACACCGGCTTTTAAATTTTTGTCTTTTTCGTTTTTTACTTTAGGATGAATGATAAGGGCATATTCTTTACCGGCCGTTAACTCTTTTGAAGGGGTAACAACTAGCTGTTGACCCGATAATTTGTACGTTGTTTTGACAGTATCCGCACCTAGCTCGACTAGTTCAACGGAAGAAGAAGCAAGCTCTTTCGCCAGTTTAGCAGAAAACTTGATTGTAAATGTTTTGTTTAATGGAACATTCTTTAATGCAGCAAGTTCTTTATAGTTTTTTAAGTTTGAAGCGATTGTATCGTAATGTGCTTTAAAGAGCGGTTCACTTACTGTTTTAATATGAGGTTTAACCCCAACTTCATTTATTTTCGTGCCGTTTGGACCATAAAAATGACCAACTGTTAATTTTAGAAAACTTCCATCTTCAAGCTCATAAAATGCCTGCATGGAACCTTTACCATAAGTTGTTTCCCCGTATAGCGTAACTGCTTTTTGATCAGCAAGGGCTGCTGCAGTCATTTCCGATGAACTTGCACTATATCTATTTACTAGCATTTTCGTATTTTCAGGGAATGTTGTCGATTGCTTCATCGAACGTACAATAGATGTCCCCGAAGTTTCCTTCAGCTTGTAGGCATAGGTGGCGTTCGGGAACATACCGATAAGCTGTTCTGCTGCTGTTACATAGCCGCCTCCGTTATTTTGTAAATCGAAAATAAAAGATTTTGCCCCTTGATTTTTCAAATCACGAATGGCTTTTGATACGAGGCTTGCCGTGTCGTTTGAAAATGAATTCAACGAAATGTAGCCCGTATTACCGTATAAAAGCTTTGTTTCCACATTAGGCAATGAGAAAGCTTTACGTGTTAATTTTTTCGTTAATATTGTACCATCTTCACGTAAAACCGTTATAGAAACCGTTGTATTTGCTGCTCCTTTTATACGGGTAGAAGCCTGGTCGATTGTCAGCCCTGCAACCGGTTTTCCATCAATCTCTGTTATGATATCGCCAACTTTTAAGCCTGCATTTTTTGCACTGCCCCCATCGATCAGCTCGGAAATTTGAATACCGCTTTCTACCTTTTCGATGACCACACCGATACCTACAGTAGTAAGGTCCACACCATTAATAAACTCATCGAATTCTTCCGACGTAAAGTAAGCCGAATACGGATCAAGCATTTCTGCCAGTTGCTCGAGGCTTGTGGCCCGGTTGATGTCACCGTTAACATTCCCTACATAGTTTTCCTTAACAATCTGTTTTGCTTCATCTAAAGGAGCACCTAGTACCGTCAAAGGAACAGCCAGGCACATGATGAAAAACAGCATTGCTGATAAATGTTTTTTTAGCATGAGTCCACCTCATCAATTTTATTTTTCTATAATGTAATGCGTAATGCCATGATAGGGATATTACCATATTTTATCATGAAAGCTTCCCAAATTTATGGTAAGGATAAAAAATATTTTAAGCTATTTTTAGTCAATAAAAGAGGGTATATTACAAGTTTTTACACTTGTAACATACCCTCTTTAAAGTAATTAAACTTACTTCCGTTTTGCTAAATACATGATGTAGCCGATGACACCACCGACTAATGCAGGTACAACCCATGCGATGCCTTGCTCATAAAACGGGAAGACTGATAAAAATTTATCGTATGCTGCAATTTCAAAGCCGGCAGTTTTGATTCCGTCATAGATTGCAACAATACCTGTGAAAATTAAAGCCATACCATATACGCTCGGTGCGTGGTTGAATAAATTTCCGAATAGTGCAAAAATCATAAGCACGATTGCGAACGGATAAATTGCAACTAAAACAGGCAATGATAGATTAATTAAATCCGATAATCCAAAGTTTGAAACACCGAAGCTGAATAGCGCAAAAATTACTAAGTATACTTGGTAAGAAACTTTCGGGAAAATCTTATGGAAAAATGTTGCGTTTGCAGATAAGAGACCTACAGATGTTGTTAAACAAGCTAAAATGATAACGGCAGATAAAATAATCTTACCTGCTTGTCCATATAGTTGCTGTGCTGCTAAAGAGATAATTGTACCGCCATCTTCATGGAAGCCGATAGCCGATGTACTTGTTACCCCAATATAACCTAATGATACATAAACAAATGCTAAACCAATTGCAGCGACAATCCCTGCGAAAATTGTAATTTTAACTTGTTTTACTCTATCAGTTACGCCACGTGCAACTAATGATTGAACGATAACAATTCCGAAAACCAATGATGCGAGTACATCCATCGTTAAGTACCCTTGAATGAACGATTCACCAAAAGCGTTATTAATATATGGACCCTGTGCTTCACCAGGTTCACCTAACGGAGTAATAACGGCTTTAATCGCAAGTAAACAAATAACGATTAAAAGAGCAGGTGTTAAAATTTTTCCGACACGGTCAACGATTTTTGTCGGGTTATAAGCTAAGTAGAATGTAATTCCGAAAAAGATAAGCGTTGTAATGAATAATGGAATCCAGCTACCTTTCATTGCTTCTGTTAAAAACGGTTCCACACCGATTGAATAAGATACAGCGCCAGTACGCGGAATTGCAAAGAATGGTCCGATCGACAAGTAAATAATCGAAGTGAAAATTATACCGAAATATGGATTAATGCGGCCAGCCAATATTTCCAGGTCTCCGCCGTTCTTTGCAACGGCAATAATACCTAGTAGAGGCAAACCGACTCCTGTTATTAAAAATCCGATCATGGATATTACAATATTTTCCCCAGCCATTTGACCTAACTGTGGTGGGAATATGATATTACCTGCACCTAGAAATAATGCAAATAACATAAAACCTACCGCGATATTCTCACGAAAAAAACTTGACTTGCTATTCATGTTGATAAACTCCTTTAATTTGAAAATACAAAGTTTTCTAAAAATTTAAATCTTTTAACAAAAATTAATTCTATCATAAAATTATTAAAATACAAGCATATTTTCAGAAAACAATTATCGCTAAACCACTACCTATGAAATGTTATTGAATTTCTATTACATGATATTAATATGTGAGTATAATATTAGGGAATAGATATAACTATCTGAAAAATTTTCTCATAAAAAGAGGGTTGTATACTCTATTGAAAATTAAGTAAAATAGAGTAAAAAATAGTTTCATTTAAATGGGGGGAGTTTTCATATTGAATAATAAATGGAAGGTAGTGCTGACAGGTGCAACGTTTTCACTTGCACTATTCATCGCACCAGATGCCCAAGCATCCACCTATACGGTGAAACATGGCGATACGTTAACAAAAATTGCGAAAGCCCACAACACGACGATCAATCAGCTTAAACAATGGAACAAACTATCTCAAGATCGCATTTTTATCGCACAAAAACTTGTTATTGCGCCAGCAAAAAGTGCAGTAAGTGCAGTGAGTAAATTACCGGTTGCAACTAAAACGACAGCGACGACCAAAACGACAGCTGTTTCAGTTGTTGAGGAAAAAGTCGAAAGCCCGCAAAATGCAGTTTCCCATACTGTTATTAAAGGGGATAATTTAACAAAGATCGCTAAAAAGTATAGTATATCGGTAGCGAGTATTAAACAGTTGAACAATTTGAAAACTGATGCAATTAAAGTTGGCCAAAAATTGACAATTAGCCAGCAGTCGACGAAAGACTTAGCTGTTGAAGCTCCTTCTGCAAAAACAGTAGAAGCAGAAATTAATTTTAATCAAACAGCTGACGAAGAGATTGAAAAACAGTTAAAGAAGGAAGTTGCACTGCCAGGGAAAGTTTCGCAACAAACAGAGAGCCTTTATGGACAAGCTATCCAAGCGGCTAACGCAGTATTAGGTACTCCTTATAAATATGGCGGAACGACAATAGATGGATTTGACTGCAGCGGCTTTGTAAACTATATATTTAATTCTGTTGGTGTCCCAATGGATCGTAAAAGCAGTCTCATGTATTTCGAGCAAGATACGACGAAAGTAACGCAACCAGTACCGGGAGATTTAGTATTTTTCAAAAATACATTTATCCCTACGATTTCCCATATGGGCATCTATTTAGGAAACAATGAATTTATCCATGCTGGCTCAAAAGGGATTACAATTTCAAATATTGGGGAAAAGTATTGGTCGGAGCGCTTTGTCGCATATAAACGCATTAATAATTTAAAATAAAATATTGAAGAACTAATAAGTGTCGTTAAAAATCCGCTTATTAGTTCTTTTTTGTTACATAAATTCGTGATAATGTTACAAATATTACAAGGAAGGCTATAAATATTAGTTAATATTACAATTAATAACGGTAATTGTTTGGTCGATAGTTTAAAATCCCTATTTAAAATAGGTTCTTTGGCAATGTTTGAAGTTATTTGAAAGCGGGTAAATGTAACTTTGTTGTTACATAAATGTAATGTTATTAAATATAATCTCGTGTTAACCTAATATCAGTTAAGTTTTCAGAAAATTTATTGATTGGTTGGAGGAACACGATGGATTACTTGAAATTAATACGCAATACCGTACTAACTTTGGCAGCTGCCTTCGTAATTTTCTTCGCACCGGTGAATGAAAAGGAAGCTTCTGCAGAATCAGCTTACTCAATTGATGAGTTAAAAGAAGTCTCTTCAAAGTATTTAGGAGTTCGCTATTCATACGGCGGCACATCAGCAAAAGGCTTTGACTGCTCAGGATATGTACGTCACGTATTTAAAGAACTAGGCATCACATCACTGAATCGCACATCTTCAGAAATGTATACACAAGGTACGAAAGTTAAGAAAAGTGACCTTGAGCCAGGCGATTTAGTATTTTTCAACACATCAGGCAAACGCATCTCTCATGTAGGGATTTACATTGGTTCAGGAAAATTCATCCACGCTTCCACAAGCAAGGGTGTTATTAAAACAAGCATTAACGACAAATATTACTGGGGTAAAAAGTACGTAGGTGCTAAACGCATCGCTAACTTCTCAACGGCAGAAGCCCTAGTTGCAGACGCAGACGATTCAGATGTAGACAACACACCAGAAGAAGAATAATACATAGCTTATACACACTACTACATACTGCAAAATTCGTAATTACAATCTCTCACCATTTATAGGGTGGGGGATTTTTTAGTGCAGTTTGGGCAAGGGTATGGGGCTGAATGATAGTTTGGGTTTCTATTTTTGTAGAGGGGAAGCTAGGTTGTATGGGAGTTCTACTTTTTGAGAAAAATGTTCTACATAAGTTTCGACGCCATCCACATTATGAGCGCTTTATTCTACATTAGTGCTGAAATTTTCCACATTTGGCTTGGAACGTTCTACATTTACTAATTAAATGGTGAATAAAAAGTCGATGTTCTACTTTCTATGCGGAACTTTCTACATTCCAAGTGAACCGTTCTACATTGGCAGTGAAAGTTTCCACATTAGATCCGAAACATTCTACATTTCAAGACAGAATAGCGAATAAAGAATCGGCGTTTTACTTTCTACTTTTCCCAAAAAATCGGCAAATAAAAGCTAACCACGGATAGAAACGATTGCCTCAAACAAAAAAACAGCAACCGGAAGCTAGTAATGACTTTCGAATGCTGATTTTTCATATAAAACTATTGTGGAACGCGAGCTGTCCAGCGAGAAAGGTCAATACCTTTAACTGTTACTAATTCTTTAGGGAAGATAAATGTCCAAGGTTTAGTCGTATTAGGCTGTACTGATAAGACAGGGTCTAATTTAAACGAACCTTTTGCTACTACGACATTGCGTGCATCCATAATTTCAAGGGGTAACTGTTCCAGGTTAATGGCTTTATCATGACCGTTACGGATGAAAATAGATGCGTGTAAGCTGCCATCATTATTCATCTTAGCTTGCAACCCTGTAAAGTTTACTTCTGTTTTTCCTAATTTCGGTAAGCTTTTCACGATTTCTGCTAATTTTTCTTGTTGATCTTCTGGTAATTGCTTTTTCCATGTTTCATCCAAGTCTAATTGGTGACCGCGTAATGAAAGTAAGTTGAATGAAATTTTCCAACCTTCTTCAGGTACTTCGTCTGCTGTAATTGAAGAAGCAGGGAAGGTAAAAATCCAAGGACGTGCACTTTCTGCCGGAATGACACCAAGTTCCTTAAAATCAAAGTAATGTGAAGCAATGCGGTTATCATCTTTATCCAAAATTAATAATTCGATTTCGCCTAATTCAATAGCTTCAGATAATGATGAGCGGAGAAATGCCTTTACATTCCAAGAACCGTTTGCCAGTGATGGTTCGATATTAATTGCTGCCAATGATAATTGATTTGGCTTTAATGGTGCTAAATCATTTGCCAGGAAGTTAAATACATACTTTTGCTCTTGTGGAACATCCCATTCTGGATGGAATGACAATTTTGTAATGACATCACGGTCAGCACCTTTTTTAGAAGTTTCACCAGATGTTTTTACAACAGATGATGAATCTACAGCACTGTCTTTCCCTACTTTGTCACCTTTTTTAAATAAATCAAATAAACCCATATGCTATTCCTCCACATTTAACGTAATGTTTTTCATAAATGTTACAAGTTCTTCTACAATTGTGCGGCGAAGTTCTTGGTAGTTCTTTCCGAATAGTTCTAATCCTTCACGTTGATAAATACGCATAGGATCTTCTTGCTGATAATGACGTAAACCGATTCCTTCTTTTAAATGAGCCATTTGTTCTAAATGTTTTACCCACATATGGTCGATGAAACTTAGCATTACCTTTGGAATAACTGCCATAATTTGGTCATTTTCCTCAAAGCTTTCGATTACCACTTTTAATTGCTTAACTGGAGGATCCATTGCATCCAGTAAATTTTTGACCTTTGTTTCATCACGATTTACTAAGATTGGTTCCATAAATAAGGAATTGACGGTTTTCTCCATTTTATCGAAGTCCCACTCAGCAACATCTTTATCCTCAGGTGCATTTTCACGAACAGCAAAGTCCACTGTTTCATACATCATTCGAATTAATAGAGGGATAATATCTTCATTTTTCAAGACTCTGTCACGTAAATCATAGACAATACGACGCTGCTCATTAATAACATCGTCCAGTTTTAAATTATATTCACGCATAGAGAAATGAGCGCCTTCAACGATACGTTGTGTACGTTCAATCAGCTCTGACACTTCTTTGTTTTGAATAAGACCGATTTCGTCAGTTGTCATTTTCTTGCGGAATTTCTCTACATCATCTTTTGCGAAACGCTTGAACATATCGTCTTCAATCGAAAGGATGAATCGAGTTTCACCTACGTCACCTTGACGACCTGAACGTCCGCGTAACTGGTTATCGACACGACGACTTTCGTGCTTTTCAGTACCGATTACAAATAAACCGCCAAGATCTTCAACGCCTTCGCCTAAGACGATATCTGTACCACGTCCAGCCATGTTTGTTGCGACAGTTATACGATTTTTTTGTCCGGCTTCCGAGATTAATTCAACCTCTTGCTCGACTGTTTTCGCATTTAATAATTGGAATTGTAAGCCATGCTTTTTCAAGTAACTTGCTACTGTTTCTGATTGTAAAATAGAAGTTGTCCCGATTAATACCGGCTGTCCTTTTTCATGACGGCGCACTGCTTCCTGTGCCACATATTCGTATTTTTGCTCGATGTGTTCGAATACGATATCCGGCTGATCCAGACGTCGACGTGGACGGTTTGTGGGTATTTGAATAACACGCATACCGTAAACTTCTAAAATTTCTTTTTCCTGAGTTTTCGCAGTACCTGTCATCCCTGATAATGTCGGATACATACGGAAATAGTTTTGAATTGTAACTTGTGCCTGTGCTTTGTTTTCCTCGGTGATTGTTACGCCTTCTTTCGCTTCAATCGCCTGGTGTAAGCCATCAGAAAGTGAACGACCTTCCATAATGCGGCCTGTAAACATATCGACCAATTCGATTTTGTCATCACGAACGATGTAATCAACATCACGCTCAAACATCACGTGTGCACGCACGGCCTGAATTACGTAATGGTACAACGTTTGATGTTCCAAATCGTATAAGTTGTCGACACCGAATGCCGCTTCAACTTTCTCAATACCTTGATCTGTTAATGAAGTTGCTTTTGTTTCATCGTCGAAATCATAATCTTCTTCAGCTTTGAAACGCTTCGCAAGCATTGCAGCAATACGGTGCAGTTCTTCGTTTGCACCCATTTTACCAGCAATGATTAACGGTGTTTTCGCTTCGTCAATTAAGACAGAATCCACTTCATCGATAATCGCAAAGTGATATGGTCGCTGAACTTTATCACCAATTGTATGTGCCATATTATCACGTAAATAGTCGAAACCGAATTCCGTTCCAACACCGTATGTAATATCAGCATTGTACGCTTCCTTTTTATCTGCAGGTTCCATCATTGGAACATTCAATCCAACTGTTAACCCAAGGAAACGGTGGATTTGACCGATTAATTCGAAGTCACGTTTTGCAAGGTAATCGTTTACCGTAATAACGTGTACACCTTTACCTTCCAATGCACGAACGTAAGAAGGAAGTGAGGCAACAAGTGTTTTACCTTCACCAGTCGGCATTTCGGCAATATTACCTTCAGTCAGTACTAGACCGCCGATTAACTGCACATCAAAGTGGCGCATGTTTAATACGCGTTTAGAAGCTTCACGGACAACAGCGAATGCATCAGGAATAATATCAACTAGCTGAGTTCCGTTTTCTAAACGCTCTTTAAATGTAAATGTCATATTTCGAAGTTCTTCGTCAGACATGGGACTATATGTTGCTTCGAGGCTATTAATTTGCTCTACCGTTTTGTAGTATCTTTTTAGCTCTCGAGCACTTGTTTGCTCTTTATTACGTTTGAAAATTGAGAACATTATTTTACTCTCCTTTGAAATTGGCTACTTTAATATAGTAGACACTCCGTTATTTTATCAAATAATGCACAAAAAGACTACTGACCAAAAGGGAATTCATAGGAACAATATAAATAAATTGGATGAGCTTTCTATTATATTAATAATTATTTGATAGGTTTGAAATATACTAGAAGAATGATAGATGTAAAATTTATGTGAGGTGAATAAATAGTGGAAGGAAATTAAGCTATATTTTATGTTTTGTTCATGCTATACTTATGGTGAATAAAAATGTAGAGTTTTTAATGAATCTCCAAAAGGCGATTTATTGTAATGCTTAATACTACAAAAATTAAGGAGGAGAGACATGATTTACGTGTCTTTAATCGTAGCTTTTATTGCTGCAATTATACTAACTCCGCTTGTGAAGCGATTGGCTTTTCGCCTTGGAGCTGTAGATGCCCCGAACTATCGTAAAGTGCATGCTCGCATTATGCCACGATTAGGCGGTTTAGCAATTTTTGGTGCGTTTATGATCGGGATATTACTTTTAAAATTTGTCACGAACTTCGAAAGTGACTACTTATACGCGATTTTAATTGCCGCGACAATTATCGTAGCAACAGGTATCGTCGATGATATGCGTGAAATTTCCGCTAAAGCTAAATTGCTTGGCCAAGTGATCGCTGCCTGTATTGTTGTATTTGTCGGCGGTATTCAAATTGACAATATTAACTTACCGTTTGGTGGGGAACTGGAATTCGGCTGGTTAGGAATTCCGTTCACAATTATTTGGATTGTAGGTATTACAAATGCAATTAACTTAATCGATGGTCTTGATGGACTAGCTGCGGGTGTATCAACAATTGCTTTAATGACATTAGCTGTAATGGCAATGATCATGGGGAATGGTATTGTTATCGCAATGGCTGCAATTTTGGCTGCTGCAACAATCGGTTTCCTGTTTTTCAACTTCCACCCTGCGAAAATTTTCATGGGGGACACAGGTGCACTGTTTTTAGGATTTATGATATCAGTGCTCGCACTTTTAGGATTTAAGAACGTAGCGGTTATTTCGTTCGTTATCCCGGTTATTATGTTAGGAGTTCCGATTTCCGATACATTCTTCGCAATCGTGCGTCGTTTGCGTAGCGGTAAAAAGTGGTCAGATCCGGATAAATCGCATTTACACCACCGTTTATTGGATTTAGGATTCTCACATCGTCAAACCGTGACGATTATTTATGCGATGGCTGCAATGTTCGGTCTCGCTGCTGTCATCTTCTCGATGGCAAAAGTGTGGGGCGCAATTTTACTCATTGCTGTTATATTAGTAGCAATTGAGCTGTTCGTAGAAATTATCGGCCTTGCCGGCAAAAACTATAAACCGCTGCTCAACCTCGTAAGAATATTTAATAAGTGAAAAGATCGAAACAAGTAAATGGCTTAGTGCTGTTTGCTTGTTTTTTTATTTTTGGGGAGTTTTTGGCTGATTTTAGGTGGAAAGTAGAAAGTTTGGCGGTTAAATTGAAAAGGTATGAAGTGAAAGTAGAAAGTTCAGAAGCTAAAGTGGAAACTGTACGTAGAAATGTGGAACGGGCCGGCTAAAAAGTAGAACGGGAGAATTTATTAGCAGATTAGCGGGGAAAGTGGACCGGAATGAAGTGAAAGTAGAAAGTTCAGAAGCAAAAGTAGAAGCTTCTCATGGAAATGTAGAACGAATATCCGAAGAAGTAGAACTCGTAAATTTATTAGCAAATTCCCGGGGAAAACTGGACCGGAATGTAGAGAAGGTAGAAAGTTCAGAAGCAAAAGTAGAAGCTTCCTATGCAAATGTAGAACGGATCCTCGAAAAAGTAGACCCCACAATTTTATTAGCAAATTCCTGGGGTAAAGTAGAACACCCGTTTATTATAGGTAGAAACCCCAAATAAAAAACCAACCTCCGCATCACTCGCGGAGGTTGGCTCATCTTATTGTGTATCTGTATCTGTTCTTGTTGTATAAGCTGAATTTGATTGAGAACTTGTGCCAGAAATATTTGTCGATTCCGGAGTAAGTCCTAAATGACTTTTTAAGATATGGCTTGTTTCTGCAAGCGCTTCTTCATCAAGTTTGTAATAGTAAACACCTGTTGACATGTCGTCATAGCCTTCCAACGTCAATGTGTCAATTCGAGGCATGCCGTTTGTTAAATAGCTGAAGAAAGATTTCATTTCAGTGAACGTCATATCTGTCTTCATATTGTTTCCTACAGCAGATAAAATATCATCGTATTTTGAGATGGATGTAAATGATGCTGCTTTAGTTGCGATTGCCTGAATGATTTCCTGTTGGCGTTTACCGCGTTCAATATCATTGTCCTGTTTACGTGTACGGGCAAGGGCCAATGCTTCACGGCCACCCAATGTTTGCAATCCTGGCTGCAAGTTGACAGTATTGCGGTCGAACTCGTCTTTTTCAAGCATTGCGTAAGGAACTTCTGCTTCAATGCCGCCTAATGCATCGACAATATCGATGAAAGCATTAAAGTTTACACGTAAATAATAGTCAATTGGAATATCAAATAATTCTTCTACAGTTTCAATTGAAGCAAGTGTTCCACCGCGCGCATGCGCATGATTGATTTTATCGTTATATCCGATATGAGGGATGTAAACATATGAATCACGTGGAATACTTACTAGTTTAACTGTTTTTGTTTTATTGTTTAAAGTGGCAAGCAAAAGGGCATCTGTGCGGGAATTGTCTGCACCTTGATCGCGCTTTTCACTATCATCGACACCTAAAATTAAAATAGAAACATTATCTTGGGCAGGCTCAACTTTTACTTCTCGCTGGTCCGACATTTCTCGGTTCTCGATTACTTCATATGCACTGTCTGCAGCATGTTCGGCTTGCTTCGTCAAATAGACACCGTATGCTGTTGCACAAATTACGAGCGAAAGAGTCAGAAGCATCGAAACTTTAAGAAACAATCTGAATTTCGATGAGCCTTTCTTTTTATTTTGCCTTGTTTTCATAAAGATTCTCCTCTAGGTTAGGGATAGGTTACTATATTAACTGGTATATTATAGCTACTTTGTAATCTTATCTAATATACTACAATCTACTTTTGTCGTAAAGTAACGATATCGTGCTTTCTCATGACAAATATTTCGACACGATTACTTCGGAAATTCGATAAAAAGCGCGTCTTCATTTGTAATGACCGCCTGGCCGTTTGTCAGCTCAGTGATCCAGTCAATAAAAGTTTGCTCTTCCTCTTTTAAAACGTGTACATAAATTTCTACATTTTCAGCATACTGAATATCATGAAGAGGGTAGTGGGAACCGCGTATCTCATTTTCTAATTTCCCTAACCACACATAATCAATCCCGATTTTCATTAAATAATGCAGTTTTCGCTCAACAACTTGAGCAGCTGTAATACCTTCTGTTGTTGCTTTACTATAGGCGCGGATCAAACCGCCACCGCCAAGTTTAATCCCGCCGAAATAGCGAGTGACGACAACAACCGTATCTTTTAAACCTTGTTTTTTAAGTACTTCTAACATAGGGACGCCTGCAGTACCGCTTGGTTCCCCGTCATCATTCGCTTTTTGGATCTGATCATGCTCCCCGATCATATAGCAGGAGCAGTTATGGGTTGCCGATGCATGCATCTTTTTTATTTTATCAATAAAGAGAATCGCCTCTTCTTCTGTCTCAACGCGTTCTACATAAGTTAAAAAACGTGATTTGGATATGATGATTTCTGATTCTCCGTAACCTTTTACTGTAATGTAGTTATTTCTCATTATCGATTCTCCTTAATATTACAATTTGATTTCAAATTTGTGGTTATAATTTAACTTAAAAAATGATTTACTAATGATATAATATGTATGTACTATATTAGTAGGTTGCAAAGTAAAAAGATAGAGTAGTTCGCATTCTGACTAAGTAAGGTGGGGAAAAAGTGCTAGAAAACAATCAAATAGACATCGCCTCGCTTGATGTAATATTTAATCGAATGTTGGAAACTATTACAAGTTCGAAAGATGATGTATTTATTATAAGCGAACAAAGCCGCAGAAACTTTGAAGAAATGCAACAAGAGCTGGAAGTTGTGCGTCATGAAATAAAGATTATAATAGATGAAAGTGATAACTTGGAAAAGTTGCTTCAATTATCTAGACAGCGATTAGTCGTTGTAAGTAAAAGTTTCAATAATCATTCAGAAGAGCAAATACGTGCAGCTTATGAAAATACAAGTAATTTACAATTAAAGGTTTCTCTTTGCCGAGAGCGTGAAAAGCAACTAAGAGATAAGCGTGACGATTTGGAAAGACGCCTGCGCACACTTTATGATACGATTGAAAGAGCGGATCATATCGTGAACCAAGTGAATGTTGTTATTAACTTTTTGACGACCGATCTGAAAAATGTCGGGGCAGCACTTGAACAGGCGAAGATCAAACAGGATTTTGGTATACGTATTATCGCAGCCCAGGAAGAAGAACGAAAGCGTTTATCGCGTGAAATTCATGATGGGCCTGCACAAATGATGGCGAATGTGCTGATGCGTTCTAATTTAATTGACCGCACTTTCCGAGAAAAGGGAGCCGACGCCGCTTTAAAAGAAATTCATGACTTGAAAATAAGCGTTCGCAACGCCTTATCCGAAGTACGCCGCATTATTTATGATTTACGTCCAATGGCACTCGATGACCTAGGTATTGATCCGACATTGAAAAAGTATTTATCTACGATTATGGAATATAATCCGGGTGTTGAGATTCAGTTCCTTTCATATAATAACGAGCGCAGAATCCCTTCAGATTATGAGGTGGCTGTTTTCCGTTTAGTGCAGGAAAGTGTAAACAATGCATTGAAACACGGAAAACCAAACCTGATTATTGTTAAACTTGAATGGTTATGTGACGAAATTAATGTTGTAGTAAAAGATAACGGAGTTGGATTTGATACAGAAAGCGTTCGTGAAGGATCTTTCGGTATTATAGGGATGAAAGAAAGAATTGATCTGCTGAAAGGTTCTTTGAAAATTAGCAGCAGCATCGGTAAAGGAACAACTATTTTAATGAAAATTCCATTGCCGACAAAAGATGAAGAGATAAGATAGCAGAATTCCAGGGGGTTTCAAAATGACAAAAATTATTATTGTAGACGATCACCAATTATTCCGTGAAGGGGTAAAACGTATTTTAGATTTTGAAGACACATTCGAGGTTGTTGCTGAAGGTGATGACGGCACAGATATCGTAAACTTATATGAACAAAACGAACCGGATGTTGTATTAATGGATATTAATATGCCGGGCAGAAACGGTGTAGAGGCGACAGCTGATTTAATTGCTGTACATCCGGATGCAAAAGTAATGGTTTTATCGATTCATGATGATGAATCATATGTAACACATGCATTAAAATCAGGTGCACTTGGCTATATGCTGAAAGAAATGGATGCCGATGAAATCGTTGAAGCGATCAAAGTTGTTTCTAACGGTGGTTCTTACCTGCACCCGAAAGTAACGAAAAATTTAGTTGCGGAATTCCGTCGTCTATCAGAGCACGAAAACAAAGGTAATTTCCATCAAACAGAAATTCGCCGTCCATTCCACTTATTAACGAAGCGTGAATGTGAAGTGCTGCAATTATTAACAGATGGCCAATCAAACCGTACAATCGGGGAGACATTATTCATCTCGGAAAAAACGGTTAAAAACCATGTATCAAGTATCTTACAAAAAATGAATGTTAATGACCGTACACAAGCAGTAGTAACAGCAATCAAAAACGGCTGGGTAGAAGTACGTTAATTACATATTAAATGTTAAAACAAGGATTCGATTTTCGTATCCTTGTTTTTATTTTTACATAATATTACCGATTAATAAATAGTTTTAGCCGTGTATTCTATGAAACATCTGTGAACAAGTTTCGTCCTAATGTTTTGAAGGCGATAGCAAATAATTCGAATATCGAATTTTATGTTGATAAGGAAATTATCGGTCTTTAATGATATTTGTATAAGAAAAAACATCATCACATGCTAATTTGTACGAGATGGGTTTTTCCAATATTGTGTGCTAAAATGTTTTGCGGGAGGTTGTAAAATGATGAAAAAATGGTTGGTAGCTCTACTTGCGGTTTTTGTACTGGCAGCTTGCGGGGATAAACAAGAAGCTTCACCTGAAAATCTGCAGAAAACGATCGACGAAGGTACTGTAGGGTTTGAAATGATGGGTGATTCAATTCAGGAAGAGGCAGATGTCCCGGAAGCAGAAAAAAATAATATTATATCTGCTTTTAATGAATATATTGCAGCCTTTAATGAAAAAGATTTAGAACGTTATAAAAATATAATATCAAAAAATGCGACAGGTTTTAATTATGATGAAGATATCGAAGCGGTTTCCGACGTGTTTAATCAATATGATGTGAAACGCACGGCTGAAGATATTACGATTGTAAAATATAGTGGTGATGAAGCCCAAGTATTTTCCAATTTAACAACAGAAACGAAAGAAATCGATACAGGTGCAGAACTATCCGGTGTTGGCCGCCAAGTAACGGTATTGAAGAAGGAAGACGGTTGGAAAGTTTCGAGCATCTATTATATCGGCAGTGAATAAAAACTTAACTTCTATAATATATAGTAAAAACATCTTGCATAAATTGATGCCAAGATGTTTTTTCATATAGCAATAAAGGCGTGAAAGTGCGGAGTTCCCTATAAGAAAGGCAAATTACCGTTCACAATTATAGTGAGTTCATGTAAACTAGTGAACATAGGAGAGTGGGAGAGCGATGAAAACAGCAATTGTTACAGATAGTACAGCCTATTTAACACTTGAAGAACGAAATTCGTACAATGTCCATATGATTCCTCTAAGTGTTAACATTGAAGGAACATTTTACGATGAAGAAATCGATATTACAGCTTCAGAATTTTACGATCGAGTGCGCGGTGCAGCAGAGTTTCCGAAAACAACGCAACCGTCTGTCGGAAAATTTGTCGAGCTTTTTGAAACTTTAGGAAAAAATTATGATGAAATTGTAACGATTCACTTATCAAGCGGAATCAGCGGAACTTTCCAAGGTGCTGTCCAAGCGGGCGCAATGGTGGAAGGCGTAAACGTTCACGCATTTGATTCGGAAGTTGCCGCCTACTTGCAAGGTTTCTATGTAAAAGAAGCTGCTAAACTAGCATCGGAAGGCGCTTCAGGCGAGCGAATAATGGCGCACTTGAACGATCTGAAAAATACAATGGATGATTATATTATTGTAGACGATCTACAGCATCTGCAGCGCGGCGGTCGCTTATCAGCAGCAGCAGCATTAATCGGCGGATTACTTCAAGTAAAACCGATTTTAACATTCAAGAACAAAGTCATCGTGCCATTCGAAAAAATTCGTACACGCAAAAAAGCATTACGCCGAGTAGAAGAGCAACTCGCTTCAGCAGTCGAAAAACACGGCGCTCTTCAAGCAACAGTGATTCACGCCAATTGTGAAGACGAAGCACGTGAATGGATGAAGTCTCTGGAAGCGGCTTACCCAACAGTCGATTTCACACTAAGCTACTTCGGTCCGGTCATCGGCACACATCTAGGTGAAGGTGCAATGGCGATGGGATGGATTAAGAAATAATTTTTTAGGCTTAACAGTCACTACTTCTGAGGGAGTTAGTGGCTGTTTTTTGTTTTGTAGTGGGGCGGCGGGGATATTAGAAGTTTGGGGGTGGAAAGTAGAACACGAGGCGTGGAAAGTGGAAATCTTTGAGTTGAAAGTAGAATGTGGCGGAAGGGAAGTAGAATTTTTTGAATGAGAAGTAGAAGAGCCTCTATATGGTTAGCCTACAAAAAATAAAAATCAAATTAAGGAGTGAAGATTATGCCAAAAACAATAAAAAAATGCTATCGGCTATTCAGACCCTACAGTATTTCAAGCAAATCAAATTCTCCAACCCATATCAGTTACTATGGCCTTATCCCGGAACCGGCAATCGTAAATTTCTTCACCGGTCGAATATGGTCCCGCAACCACACGCCATTTCCTCAGCAGAAAATCGACACCTATATCAACCGTGGCTATTTTGAAACGGTTCCTGCGGTCATTATAAAACCCAAACTAATTTGCCGGCGTTGTCAAAATGAACAAGCACATAAATTTGTTTCTTTTCACTGTGCGAAGTGTCAAAAAGTCTGTCACTATTGCCGGCACTGTATTACGATGGGGCGAATGTGTAGCTGTGATGAGTTGATTATCTGGAAAGGAACGGACATCCGAAAACAGAAATCGCAAGTTCAGTTTGTATGGAGCGGCAACCTCACTCCTCACCAGAAAAAAGCTGCGGATGAACTTGCACTTAGTATTTCACAAAATCGGAATCACCTTGTGCATGCGGTTTGTGGCGCAGGAAAAACGGAGATTCTTTTTGCAGGAATATATGACTCACTTAAAGCTGGTAAGAGAGTTTGTGTGGCAACACCAAGAACAGATGTTGTCTTGGAGCTGTATCCACGTTTTCAGCAAGTGTTCCAAAAGATTACGATTCATGCGCTTTATGGTGGCGCAGAAATTAACACTCAGTTCGCGCAACTTGTTCTAGCAACAACACATCAGTTGTACCGGATCGAGCATGCATTTGATGTCATGATTGTCGATGAAGCGGATGCCTTTCCATACACTTATGATGAGGCGTTGCAGCGTGCAGTACTGAAAGCGAAAAAACCGGATGCCCCGATTGCATTGGTTACAGCCACCCCATCAAATAAATTGCTCCTACAACAAAAGAAAGAAAACTGGGGATACTCATTTATCGCAAGAAGATTTCATGGTCATCCTTTACCAGTTCCGAGGTTCCAGTCACTCTGGAATTACGAAAAAGCACTTCAGAAAAATAAAATCCCACAAAAACTCCAAGCCTGGCTCTACGAAAGACTTCAACAAAACGAACCATTTCTCGTCTTCTTCCCGACAATCGAACTAATGGAACAAGCAACACCGCTGTTTCAAAAAATAGAATCTACTATTGAAAGTATCCATTCCGAAGACCCGGATCGAAAAGAAAAGGTCCTGGAATTGCGCAATGAACAACGAAAAGGCTTACTGACGACGACTATTCTAGAGCGTGGAATCACAATTGAAAATGTCCAGGTTGCCGTAGTCGGGGCTGAAAATCCTGTCTTTACATCGAGTGCGCTTATTCAAATTAGCGGAAGAGTTGGTCGAAATGTTCAGCACCCTACTGGTGATATCGTATTTTTCCACCATGGCATCACGATGGAAATGGACCAGGCACGCAATAAAATATTGGAAATGAACCGCCATGATTAAGCAAATCCTGAATTGCCTATTATGTGATAGCGAGCTGCATCAAAGTATTGGCTGGAAAGGAATGTTCCTAAATACACTACCTCAAACCATTTGTCCTCGATGCGAAAAACGCTTTCAACGAATCGAGAGGCAACAGGAAGAGGGAGTCATATCTTTATTTCATTATAATGAAGCAATGAAAGATTATTTGCATCGCTATAAGTTTCTGCATGACGTACTGCTTGCAAACGTATTCAATAAAACCATTCATGAACAACTTAAATACGAAACCCGCCTCATAATCCCGATTCCAATGCATCCCGAAAACTTGCGACTAAGGACATTCGCGCATATCGATGAATTGCTAAAAGCAGCAAATATTCCGTATGCTCATCATTTAACCAAGGTTTCGAATGAGCTGCAATCACTTAAAACAAGAGAAGAACGTCTAAAAACCCCGCAACTATTTAAAGTCATCAACCCACTTGCAATAAAAGATAAAAATTTACTTGTAGTGGACGATATTTATACTACAGGGACAACATTAAACCATGCGAAAAAGGCATTACTCGAAGCCGGTGCCAAGTCTGTGGACGGATTCACATTAATCCATGGGTAAAAATTTAACCTATAAAGTAATTAAGATGAACAAAGCATTTTTAAAGTGAACGAATGAGGAGGGCTCAAAATGGCTGAATTAAGAAATTGCCCAACGTGTAACGGTTTTTTTAACTATACGGGTATGAGGGAAGTTTGCCATAACTGTGCACAAAAAGAAGAGGACCAATATCAGGAGGTGTATCGTTTTCTGCGTAAGCGTGAAAACCGTGCAGCAAATGTAGACCGAATAGTTGAGGCGACAGGGGTTGAGCAGGAACTGCTTTATAAATGGGTTCGAAAAGGACGTCTGCATCCGGCAATGTTTCCGAACCTTGGCTACCCATGCGATAACTGTGGACGTATAACAAATTCAGGGAAGCTATGTGAAAAGTGCCAAAATGAATTGAAATCAGAATTGCGTACTTTGGAAGCAGCACAGGAATTCCGTGATGAGATGAATCGTCAAAATCGTGGGACGTATCTCTCTGAAAAAAAATAAATTCGTAAAACGAAGTCGTTTGAATAGGACTTCGTTTTTATTTTTCGTAAAATGAGCATAATAAAATACTACATAAGTCCAGTTTTTTGCGATAAAGCATAAACAATTGGCTAAAGCAGTCGAAATATAAAATAGACGAAGCTTTTAATTTGAGAGGAGGTCTATAAAGATGAAGATTAATCCAATCGGTTTGCAGGCGGTCAATCCTTACAACAAACAGGCACGCACATTAAAAAGTGCAGAAATTCAAAAAACATTTGCAGACCAGATCGAAATTTCAAGTAAAGCGAAAGAGATGCAAGCGAATTCGACCTATGCAAATGAGCGTGCAGAACGTGTGAAAAAGATTAAGGAAGATATTGATTCTGGAAACTACAAAGTAGACGCAAAGCAGGTTGCTGAAGACATGCTGAAATTCTACCGAGACTAATAACAGAAATTTTACAAGCAAGGGAGCGCTAAATACATGTCAATTGCCACGATTGTCGTCACGCTGGAGAAGCTAGAGAAAATGCATAAAAGTCTGCTGGAACTAGCGCTTGCGAAAACGGAATACATTAAGCAAGGTGATATGGAAAAGCTTGATCAGCTCATCAAAAATGAGCAGGCACATGTAGCGGCGATTAACACACTTGAACAACAGCGTCAGTCGATGGTAACGGATTACCTCCGAGCAAAAGGAATTGCTCTCACTGACATACCCTCTGTTGCCGATGTGATAACGGCTGCTGAAAACAGCGAGTCTACAGAAAAATTGGTCAGTGTGCGTGAACGATTAATCGCTTTACTGAATCAATTAAAGATGCAAAACGATTTAAATCAGAAATTGGTTATGAATTCACTGCAGTTTATTAACATTACATTGGATGCAATGCGCCCGCAACGTACCGAACAGTTTAATTATTCTGGTGCGGAAGTGCGTGGAAATGCAGAAGTAACGAAACGGTCATTCAATGAATTTAAAGCCTAATCGCATGTAAGCTTCCGCATGCTGCGGGAGCGATACATGCGTTTTTTATTGATACTTTATTTGATATAACACACTTAAAAGGGAGGTCCTACAATGCGTTCAACATTTATGGGACTTGAAGCAAGCAAGCGCGGTCTTTTCACACAGCAATCAGCGCTTTATACAACAGGACATAATATTTCTAATGCCAATACAGATGGCTATTCGCGTCAGCGCGTTAACATGGAAACTACACCGGGATTCCCAAGTCCGGGTTTAAATACAGGTAAATCGGCGGGGCATATCGGAACAGGGGTACAGGCACATTCTGTACAGCGAATTCGTGATGAATTCGTAGACCGTCAATATCGCCAAGAAACAAATAAATTAGGCTATTGGCAATCAACCACTCAATCTATTTCCCAAATGGAAGATGTTATGTCAGAGCCATCAGAATTCGGAATCAACCAAGCGTTTACAGAATTTTGGAAGTCGATGGAAGATGTAGTAGCAGATCCGAAAGATACGGCGGCTCGCCAGGTAATGATTTCAAAAGGTCAATCATTAGCTGAGTCGTTCAATTATATGGATACACAACTTAAGCAAATCCAAGGCAATATCGGAAATGAAATTAATGTTGTGACAAGCGAAGTGAATAGCCTACTAAAACAGATTGCTGATATAAACAAACAAGTGCAGGCAATTGAGCCGAATGGATATATGCCAAATGACCTTTACGATGCTCGTGACGTTTTACTAGATAAATTGAATGATATTATTCCAGTGTCGATTTCATACGAGAAGTCAGGAGGTGCTGCATTAGCGATTGCTGAGGGAAGCATGACGGTCAGCTTTAAACCGGCTGATGGCAGTGACCCTGTTATTCTTGTACATGGCAGAAATTTTGCTGAACTAAGCACAATGGATGCAAGTACACCAAGCAAAGTTATTGATGGAGATGTCGATGATGATGCGACAAATGGTTATTCTGCTTTTTCGCAAATCACAATTAAAGGCTCTATTAAAAAAGAAGCTAACCCTGATTATGACAGTATTAACAACCCGAAAGTGCCTGCGTTTTTATATAGTGTTGATTCAGATGAAAAGAACATTAACTATGATCAACTTGAAGCATCTAAAGGGAAACTGGTCGCTTTAATTGATGCATATGGGAATGAAGATACAGCAGGTAATGTAAATGGAATTTATCCAGAAATGCTAAGTAAATTGGATGAGCTGGCTTCAACGTTTATTGAGAAATTTAATAATATTCATAAAAGTGGAAATATGGATGGAACAGGTAATGCTGCATTTGATCTTAATGGAAATCCGGGTGAAGCATTTTTTACAGGTACCACTGCTCGCGATATGAAAGTTGTATCTGGCATTCGACCTGAAGATTTGGCTGTATCAGATACACCTAAGGAAGAAGGTAACAATAAAAACATTATGGAACTTGCGAAACTTCAATCAACTGTAATTGGTGAGTTGCAAGGTGGTACGTTCCAAACTTTCTACAAATCTCTAATCGGTGAACTGGGCGTAAAAGGACAGCAAGCGGCAACATTAGAATACAACTCAGCAACAATCCGTTTACAGATTGAAAATAACCGTGCTTCCCATAACTCCGTGTCATTGGACGAGGAAATGACAAATATGATTACATTCCAGCAAGCTTACAATGCGAATGCGCGAATGATTACAGTAATCGATGAAACGCTGGATAAAATCATTAATGGCATGGGCCGTGCAGGATTATAGTAAGCTTTAAAGTTTGAAAGGAGAGTCCTTAATGCGTGTTACACAATCGATGTTATCGAGCAATATGCTTCGCAACTTAAATACAAGCTATAATAAAATGGCAAAATACCAGGAACAACTGAATTCAGGTAAAGTAATTAACCGTCCTTCTGACAATCCGGTAGTGGCAGTTAAAGGTATGGGCTACCGTGTAGATTTAGATAAAAATGAACAATACCAGCGAAATATGGGTCAAGCCCATTCTTGGTTGGATTCTACAGATGAAGCGTTAGGCCAAGCTGGTAGTGTGCTTATTCGAGTAAAAGAGCTTGTTATCCAAGCAGCAAATGGTACAAATACATCAGATGACCGCGAAAAGATTAATCAGGAAATTACGCAAATCAAGCAGCACCTTCAGGATTTGGCAAATACCAGAGTGGGAGAAAACTATATTTTCTCCGGAACAAATACAAATAGCCCGCTCTTTAAAGCAGATGGAACAATTCAGTCAAGTACAGATTTAACGGGCCTAAAAAAGCCTATTGAAGTAAATGTATTCGACGGTATTAAAATGCAGATTAATACAGAAGGTGTCGATCTGTTTAATGATATTGACACATTTATGGGCGAGCTTGAAGATTTATTAACTTCAGGTGCGACGGGTAAAGAAATTGGTGATAAATTAGGTGTTAATAGTACTGACGGAACAAATCAAACAATTTTAGGTCTTGATTCATTAATGGAAAATGTACTAGCAAAACGTGCTGAAGTAGGGGCTAAGCAGAATCGTGTCGAGTTGATGGAAAACCGTTTACAACTTCAAGAAGTAAATGTAACGAAGCTTATGTCAAAAAATGAAGATACAGATTATGCAAAAACAATTACAGAAATGGCAACAGCTGAATCCATTCACCAAGCCTCACTATCAGTAGGTGCCAAAATTATTCAGCAAACATTAGTAGATTTCATCCGTTAGATGAAATCTACTAATGTTCTATATTGAACGCAAAGCGACAGGTACAAACAGCAATGAATCGTACATTTCAAGAGGGGGGGTCTTTGAATGCGCATACCACGTATGGAAATTACGCAACAACAGATTCAATTGGATATGAAAACAATTCCTGCCGAACAGCTAATTGAGCAGCGCCCTGCAGATATAAAAATTGAACAGCCCGCCGCAATTCTCGAAATAAGTACGACAAAACCTACGCTAGATATTAACTTAGATCAATTTTGGGCAGATTTAGGATTTAAAAAAACAGGTGTATTGGTAGAGGAGTATGCCAATCGAGGGCGTGAAGAAGTAATGAATGGAATTGCAAGGCGTGCGCAAGAAGGCAGGAAGTTAATGTTAGGTGCCGGAAAAGGGCAAGGTGCACTAACAATACAGGCCATTGCGAAGGAAAACTATGGACCAAAAAGACCTGGTCCTATTAATATTAAATTTATCCCCTCGAATCAATCGGTTAAAATGCAGTATGACCCTGGTAATATAGACATTCAAGTGCAACCAAAAAAACCAAAAATAGAAGTAGCAATTCAAAAACCAATACATGAGTATACAAAAGGTAAAACACAGATTGATGTTTTACAATATCCATCCCTTAATATAGATTGGACCATTTAAAGGAGAATTCGATGAAAATACAAACAGCATATATGGATGACATCGAAATAAATGAAACAGACATTATCCATTTCCAGCATGGAATTCCTGGATTTGAGGAAGAACGACAATTCATCTTGTTACCGATATCTAGTGAAAGTATTTATCAAGTGCTACAATCGGTCAATACAAAAGGGCTTGCGTTCATTGTGGCGAGTCCATTTATTGCAATGCAAGATTATAACTTTGAACTGGACGAAGCGACTGTTGAAACGTTGCGAATAAATGAGGAAAAAGAAGTCGCTGTTTTAGGAATTGTGACGCTAAAAGAAACATTAGCTTCATCGACGATCAATTTAAAAGCACCGATTGTTTTAAATATGAGAAACAAAAAAGCGAAGCAAGTTATTTTAGATAATAGTTCATTTACTATTCATCAACCGTTAAGCAACCCGAAAGAAGTGGGGTGAATCAATGCTAGTATTATCACGAAAAGTCGGCGAGACAATATGGATTGGCGATGACGTAGAGCTTGTTATTACTGAAGTAAAAGGTGAATATGTAAAGGTAGGTATTCGCGCCCCTCGTACCATTGACGTTGTTCGTGGAGAATTACGAGATGATATAAGTGATGCGAACAAAGAAGCAGTCGTAAAATCAATTGATTTATTAAAGGATAAATAGTTTAAAACTTCCCGCATAGATAGCGGGTATTTTTATGTTTCACACAAATGGACCCATTGTAATCTACGAGAAAATATTTTTAAAAAAGTATTAAACTATCTATATTTCGTACGATAATAGTAATGTAAGCAAGAGAGGCTAGTCCGGCCGGATAGAATCTCTTCTTCGAATAATATACAATCGCTCACAAGGACGTGGGCGGAAACATTCCAAGGAGGAAATTAAAATGAGAATCAATCATAATATCGCAGCACTTAACACACACCGTCAATTGAACGCTGCATCAGCTGGACAATCTAAATCAATGGAGAAATTATCTTCAGGTTTAAAAATCAACCGAGCTGGAGATGACGCAGCAGGTTTAGCAATCTCTGAAAAAATGCGTGGACAAATTCGCGGTTTAGACATGGCTGCTAAAAACGCGCAAGATGGTATTTCTTTAATTCAAACTGCTGAAGGTGCTTTAAACGAAACACACTCAATCCTTCAACGTATGCGTGAATTATCAGTTCAATCAGCTAATGACACAAATACTTCTGAAGATCGTACTAATATTCAGGATGAAGTAAATCAATTAAGTAAAGAAATCGATCGTATCGCTAATACAACTGAGTTTAATACTAAGAAATTATTGAATGGTAGTTTAGGTAGCGCTCAAACTGCAGCAGCAGGTACAATTACAAACACAGGTAATTTAGGTACAGCTATGGCAGATGGTACAGCGTTAAGTGCTTTAGTAGATGCTAATGGAAATAATCTGGGATTAGCTGTTGGTGATGTTGTAACAGCAACTTGGTCTGTAAATGGTACGCAACAAACTGCCACTTATACAGCAGCGGATTTATCGAAAACATTAAAGGATATTAATGACGTTATTACGGCTAACCCAACTGTAGCATCTACAGCTACAGCAGCAGGTGTAACTACTATTACAGCAGCTGTAGCCGGGACTGCAGCCCAAATCAATGGTTTCTCTATCGAAGTTAAATCTGCAACAGGTGAAAGAAAAGAAGCTGCATCCAATGCATTATCTAACTTTGAAGTAGGAACAAAAGCAACTGACACACGTACTGATGGTTCTGCAACGTTCCATATCGGTGCTAATAATGGTCAAACAATGAATTTATCGATTGACGATATGCGTGCTACAACTTTAGGAGTATCAAATATTCAAGTGGGAACTCAAAGTCAATCTGAGACAGCAATCAAGGTAATTGATGAGGCAATTCAATCAGTTTCCAAAGAGCGTTCAAAACTTGGTGCTACTCAAAACCGCTTAGATCACACAATTAATAACTTGAACACTTCTTCTGAAAACTTAACAGCTGCTGAGTCTCGTGTACGTGACGTAGACATGGCGAAAGAGATGATGGAACAAACTAAGAATTCAATTCTTTCTCAAGCAGCACAAGCAATGTTGGCTCAATCGAATCAAATGCCTCAAGGAGTTTTACAACTACTGAGATAATGATAAGAAGGGCGTCTTACTTGGTAACGGGTAAGAGCATCACTGGGTGAATTGCTGGAACTTCCTAAAGCTTAATCAACTACAACGTAACTGGAAACGGTCGGCGTGAATGTCTGAAAATGATTGAGATATGACAATGGATAATCAGCAGCCAAGCTCCTGTAAGGAAACTTTGGAGAAGGTTCAACGACTAGGATATACAGTCTAAGGCATAGCTATGACAATGAAATCCGTAGGGCAGCAAAGGCTGTTCGAAGTGCCCAGCCCCTAAAGATTTAGGGTGAAGATATAGTCTATTCTGTACGTGAAAGCTGCAGTCGCAAAGCAAGCGAACCAACAACCACAAGGCGTATTACAATTATTACGTTAATTTTCATAATAAAGAAGACTCTAGCCATGCTAGGGTCTTTTTTTAATAGACAAAAGAAAAAATGAAGACTTATAGTAAGTTATTTTTTCGGAGTTCTTTGATTTTATAAACGACTGACCAATACGAGCGACCTAAGGCATAAGCGATCGATTGCTGTGTTTTTTTTTCATGGACCAAAGAAATAATCTTAGCGATTTCATCGTCACTATAATTTCTGAATCGTTCGTGGCTTGATGTGCGTACTTCATAATGGGGGTATATCTTAGTGAGCAATTCTGTTTCTTGCTGTAAACGCCACACCCAATCGAGTTTATATTCCATGCCATTACAAGATTTCACATATGGTTTTATTAGTTTAAAAAAATGAAAAGTCTTTTCAACAGATGTAAAACGCAAAATAGAACCATGACCGTCTTTCCGTTTATTAATTGAGAAGTCGAGATGAAATCGTTGAGTAATATGTTGTTGCAATTGTTCAAGCTGTTCTTTTGGATAGTTTTGTAGATACAGAAAAATATGAGGTGTTAAATAAATAAGTTTCTTATTATGATTAATCCGTTTGGAAATTGATAAAGACCCATCATCCAAGTAAAGAACAGCCAAAAATAAGGGATGCGTACAATAAGTTAACAATTCGGTAGGAATTTTTTTTGAGCCCGTTGCGTCATAAAAATATGGATATAATTTTGTAAACATAGGAAGAGATGCAGACCGTAAAGTTTGACTTTTAGGAGTGATATAAAGGATTTCAGGTAACAAAGATTGCTTCCAATATCTATAAGATTCCTGCGACTTACCATAGTGTTCCCTATAGCTATTATTTTTCCGTCTAGTGCCCGGGTAACATTTTGTAATTTTCCCATCAGCTATGATACTAGCAATTAAAACATTGCGTTGGATATCAGTAAGCGTTTCAAGCAATTTCATAAATAACACCTCACTAAAAATTGCGAATAGGAACATATATTCTATTATATGATATTATAAAAGGGTAATCTATTAATCTATAAGCTAATTATTCCCTAATCAATCTATTTCTAAAAACTTAATATTTTTACACTTTGAAGTGAAGAGAGCTTCTTTTGTACTGCCTCATAAAGAAAATGAAGTAACTATTTTCTAGCATTAATTCAACAATTAAACCAATTAATTCCCTTTTATAGGGCCTTTATACTTGGTTTTGTGATATACTGATCGTGTGCTTCATAATTTTTTCAAATTGTTAATTAATTGACTAGAGGTGTACATCATTGCGTATTAATCACAATATAGCTGCTATAAACACATATAATAATAGTCTAAAGGTCAATAACGGATTACAAAAGTCTATGGAAAAGATATCATCGGGGAATAGAATTAATCAAGCAGCTGATGATGCAGCCGGTTTGGGAATATCAGAAAAGATGAGAGGACTCATTCGCGGTTTAGATATGGCAGAAAAGAATATTCAAGATGGTATCTCGCTAATTCAAACTGCTGAGTCGGGTCTTGGGCAAATTATCAATCCTAATCTTCAACGTATGCGTGAATTAGCTGTACAAGCTTCAAATGGTACTTATACTTCCGAAGAACGACAAGCAATGCAAAAGGAACTGGAACAAATTAAGCAAGGAATTGATGACATTGCCAATGATACAGAGTTTAATACCCAAAAAGTTTTAAGACCGCCTGTTGAGATGACACTCCCGAGCCAAGGTTCTGGAACGGCAGATATTGTTTTTATTATTGATAATACAGGAAGCATGGCTCCCATTCAGCAAACTGTGGCAAATAATATTAATGATTTTGTTGCAACTGTGGCAGGTAAAGGTGTTTCGGATTTCCGTGTAGGTATAGTAGAATATCGGGATTATATTATAGCGGAGAGCGACTTTTCAGGGAGCAAGTGGACAAGTGACTTACAAGCAATAAGTGATGAAATAAATAGAATAGCCACTACCAATGATGGTGGCATCGAACATACGATGGGTGCTATAAGTAAAGTAGCAGATTCCTATGATTTTAGAGAGAATAAGGCTGGTTTACAAAATAAGCATATTATTTTCGTTACAAATGAAAGCGGAAACGATAATGCTTTAAAAGATTCTACAATGCAGAAGTTGAATATAAAGGGAATTCAAGTACATGGAATTCATGATTCGGATTTTACTGATTTACTGGAGCTGTCTTCAAAAACAGGTGGAAAATCTATTGATCTACGTAATGCAAATTGGGGTAATGAACTGAGTACAGTCATTGGTGAATCAATCGGTGGAGCTGCTGGAACGATTATAGAGGAAGAAAAAATGGCAACACTGTCTTTACAAGTAGGTGCTGTAGAAGGGCAGACGATGAAGATTGAATTGTTTGACGCAAGAACACATAAATTAGGTATTGATGATCTTCAATTAGACCCGTACACAGAGGCACAGAAAGCTATTATTAAAATAGATGAAGCAATTCAATTAGCCTCATCACATAGAAGTAAATTCGGTGCTTATCAAAATGCATTGCAACATATCGAAAAAAATGTGTCCAATTATAAAATAAATTTAACGAATGCGGAATCACAAATTCGAGATGCCGATATTTCCAAAGAAATTTTGTCACTCACTAATCAGCAAGTGCTTCTTCAGGCTTCGACAGCGATGCTAGCGCAAGCCAATCAATTAACAAGTTCTATTCTGCAATTTTTAAAATAAAATCGGAAGGTTATACTGAGTAGAATCAATATTAATAGCTCGAATAATAATTTACCTTAGTCTCCTTAAAGAAAAGTCTCGTAGGGGGACTTTTTTATTTTAACCCTTTATAAATAAAACTGCCTTAAGATAGATAAAAGACTACAGATTATTTTTGTTATAGTAAAGAAAACAAGTTTGAACGAAGTATCTCATGAGTAATGAAAATCAAGAGCAGGCAATTTTAGAAGCCCAGTTACAGTGGGTAAAAAAGCGTGAAGCCTTACTTGCACAAATTGAAGGCAAATTATATGACATGAAACATATAGCTGAACAAGTAGCATCAGATGAAATATTTATTTTTGAAAACCAAAAGGAACGGCTAAATGAATAATTTCCTAACTGAAGAAGGATGTGGCTGAATTAGAAAATCAACTACGAATTTTCTATAATTAATGAACTCTAGTAAAATTATTTAATCATCTGTCCATCCACCATAAAAAAAACAAATCTCCAGCCGATAAAATACATAACAAGGAAAGTAACCGGAGGGGTATAAATGCGAATTGAAGGAACAAGTATTTCAATGCCAAACACGACACAGCAGTCGGCAGAAGGACAAGCACCTCGCTCTGTTCAGACGGATGTAATTACCCAACAACAAAATCAACCGACAGTAGATGAAAAAGACACAAAAGAAAAACTAGAGCAGGCGATCGATTCTTTAAATGAGTTTTTCACAATTAATAACAGTGAATTGAAATTTGTATTCCATGAAGGATTGGATACGTATTACGCACAGCTCGTGAATTCAGAAACAGATGAGATTATACGGGAAATTCCTTCCAAAAAAGTGCTTGATGTTTTTTATGAAATGCAAAAGCTCGTAGGAATGATTGTCGATAAGAAAATTTAGTGCCAGCCATAATATTGCTGGGCAAAATTAATGGATAAGTAGTTTGGAGGAGATTATATGTCAACGATGCGTATTGGCGGTCTAGCATCAGGGATGGATATAGATAGTATTGTAGAAAAACTAATGGTTGCTGAGCGAATGCCGATGGATAAGCTCGAGCAGCAAAAGCAAATTTACGAATGGCAGCGCGATGCCTACCGTGACGTCAATAAAAAGATGACAACACTGGATACGTATATTGCCGATAATTTTATTTTAAAAAGTTTAAATACAAAAACGGCGACAAGCTCAAATTCAGATTTAGTGTCGGCGGTTGCTACTGGTTCTGCTTCAGGATCACTGTCGATCGAAGGAGTTTCACAGCTGGCGAAAGCGGCGCGGGGCATCGGCGGACCGATCAATGCAACGGGTAGTTCAAAGGTGAGCTCCCTGTTTGACGATCCGACAAAAATGCCGAAGTCTTTTACGCTGAGTGCCATCGACAGCAAAGGGAAGCTCGGGGAAGCCATTTCAATCGGGATTGATGGAAATACGACGATCAATGACCTCATCACGAAAATAAACGGCAGCAATGCGGGCGTATTGGCGTTGTTCGAAAAGGGCCGATTATCTCTGACAGCGAAAAACACCGGGCAAGAAATAGACGGCAAAGCAGCCATGGAAACGAATGACAAAGGGAAAGAGCTGTTTGCCGCAATGGGGCTTACGGAGCTTGTCAAAGAACCCGGGCAAAATGCAAAATTCCAAGTAAACGGTATCGCCACGGAGCGCACAACAAATTCCTTTTCGCTGAATGGCTACAATATTACGCTAAAGTCGGTGTTCAACGAGGGAACGGCTGCAAAAAGCGCGTTGACAGCTGCTGAGGACGCGGAAGGATTTGCCGAGGATAACCTGACGAAGGAGCTTAATAGGCTTGATGCCATTTATGGAGCGAACACAGCAGATTCGCTGAAAGACCTGGTTGAAGCAATGCAGGCGAAAATTACGGAAAAAATAGCAGCGCTTCAAACCAAAGTGGACGAGACGACGGCTGCTTTGAAAAGTGCACAGGATTTTGAGGTAGGCGGAGAAAAGGCCGGTGAGCTATACAGCGGATTATCGGCGGAGGCCAAAACAGCCATTGCCGGAGCAGCAAGCTATGAGGACCTTATCGATGGCAAGTCAGAGGAGGAGCTGGAGGCACTGGCTTCGGTGAATGCTACAAATCTAGATGCATTGAAAGAAGTGCATGTAAAAGCAGCGGAAGTGGAAGCGGAAAAGCAGCAGATGAACGGTCCACAGGCGGATAAAAATTCCCTGGGAGCACTTTATAGTACTTACACAAATGCACAGACGGCAGTGGTAGAGGCACAGAAAGCTGTGGATAATACTAAATCGGCAGCCGACAAAGGTCCAGTCACTATGACATCTTCCACAAACGTCGACGAAATCATGACGAAGGTAAAAGAATTCGTTTCAACATACAATGGCTTCATCAAGGATTTAACTGATCAGACAAAACAGCCAAAATACCGCGATTATCAGCCATTAACAGAACTACAAAAGAAAGAAATGGATACAAAAGATATTGAAAATTGGGAAACACGTGCAAAAAGCGGTTTATTGCGCAATGATTCAATTATTACAAGCGGTCTTTCATCACTTCGCGGTCTTGTATACCAGACAAACCATGCGGTAACAAATCAAAAGTACAATGCCCTGTACACAATCGGAATCGGGACTTCGAAAGATTACATGAGCGGCGGTACCCTTGAAATCGATGAAACAAAATTGCGTAAAGCATTGGAGGAAGATCCGGATGCAGTTGTGCAGTTACTAACTATGAGCGGTGAGAAATCTGCTACAGTAACAAAAGCAGATGGTACAACAGTCCAAAGTGATACACGTGGCTTCATGCGTAAAATTCGTGATGAAATGGATGCGATCGAGAAGAAAATCGATGAGCGTGCAGGCCGTGGTTCGATGACGGAAACGCAATATACATTAGGGAAATATTTGCGTAATGTCAACCAAAGTCTAGATGCGTGGAAAGATAAATTGATATCGATTGAAGACCGCTACTGGAAGCAGTTCGGTGCGATGGAAGCGATGATCAACAAAGCAAACAGTCAATCGGCATCATTAATGAGTCAGTATTACTAAAAGAGCGGAGGCAAAATCATGGCGGTAGTACAACAATTACTTCAAGTTTCCGCAAAGCTTTTTAAGCAACTTGGGGAAGTGGCGCAAACAGAAGACCGCGATACGCTTTTAAAAACGGTTGATGAGCTACTGGAAGAGCGCGGCCAGCTGATTGCCTCTCTTCAGCAGGAAAATATTCAGCTATCCAAAACAAACCCGCAGCATGCGCTGTTACAAGAGCTGGACAAAGGGATACAGGAACGCCTTTCATCGATCATGGGTGAAATTAGACAGGATATGAAAAATGTCCAGACAGCAAAGAAAAGCGAAGTGCAGTATAATAACCCGTATGCGTCCGTTCGTGTTATGGACGGGAAGTATTACGATCAGAAGAAATAACAACGTGCCGATATGCGCGTTTTAACTATAGAGGAGTGTGTATGATGACAGTTCAAACAGCAGCTGCTTTTAATGCATATAAACAAAACAGTGTGACAACGGCGTCACCGGGTGAGCTTACTTTAATGCTTTACAATGGCTGCCTGAAATTTTTAACGAGAGCTAAAAAAGCGATTGAAGAAAAAAATATCGAAGAAAAAAACACAAACATTCAAAAGGCACAGGCGATTATTTCGGAACTGATGTCGACTTTAAATAAAGATCTTGAAGTATCCAAGCAAATGATTCCTTTATACGACTATATGAACCGCCGTTTAATGGAAGCGAATATCAACAACGACTCTAATATTATTGTAGAAGTCGAAGGCCTAGTAACCGAATTCCGCGACACATGGAAAGAAGTTATCAAAATTACACGCCAGCAGCAGTATGGTACAGCTGGACAAGTATAAAATATAGAAGCCGATGTGAGAAGGCTACAATCTTCTCGCATCGGCTTTTTCATATGTAAATTTTCTCTCTAATTCGACTTCTTTATTTATTAAATTTAAAATAGTCAAAATAGTATTGATTATATTGTACTATTTTGTATAATGTAAATAATTAGCAAATCTTACTTGAAAACATCTAGTTTAAATTAACCATACATAACCGATAAACCTACATTAATCTAAAATCATCCTACGATCATCAGCATCCATAAATTAATATTCGCCTTTTACTAAAAAGAAAACGGTAATATTAAACCCCAAAATGCCACTACATCCTATGGGTCCGAAAATTTCATCCGTTTTCCCAATACATAATAAATCGATTTGTCATCTATCACAATTCTGTTCCATTGCGGTATTGTTTTTGGCTGGAAAAATTCTATACTTTTATTCATCGAAGAAAGCGGTTACCAGATCTTGTTAACCGGTAAGGGGGTGAGTGAGTATGTGAAAGGGCAAAATAAAAACCCCAAGTGAAGATCCTGCATAAACATCACCTGAGGTTTGAGCGCCGGAGTATACCGACATATAGTTAGTATACTCCTTTTTACTAAAAATAATAACTATAAATTGGAAGGAGTATAGAAAATGTTTAGAAATTCCTTGTTAGATGCGTGTGTACTAAAACCTCAATTTGATCAGTTCAATAATCTTTATACGCTTATGATTACTCCGAATGGTTATAAAAAAGTCCCATTTACACCGATGCAATTCCTGGATATGGAGCTGAAACAACATGGGTCAAGCTTAAAAGGGGCGAAGGAAGCGGCAAAAGCGATCCTTAAGTCCAATTCGGTCAACCCAATTATGATTCCCAGGTCTCCGCTTGTTCATATTTGGTTTCCGACAGAGGCGATGCGCAATAGTGGGCATTGTATGTACTTTGCATTGCATCATGTCGAAGATGTTAAACCGTATATGGAAAATCGTTCTATTGCCGTTTTAACGAATTACGAAGAAATAAAAGTTCCTGTACCGCACAGTAAACTGAAAAAACAATGGAGTAAGGCGAAAGATTACTTATCGACTGCCTTATTAAAACAATTTTACAAGGATCCTTTATATTCTAAAGCCGAGCAACAAATTATGTTGAAATGCGCAGAAATAAATGAAGAGTATGTAATCAATTAACAAGCATAGAGTTTTACGCAACGGAGCATCCCAATGTGTGAAACTCTTTTTGTTTCTCAATTTTTTATCGATTGCACAATCTTTTATTGCAATAAAATAAAATACTGGTTCATTGGTAATGAGTTTGAAGTCACAAATTCTCCTTAAATTAGCAATTAAGCACATAGACATTTAATCGTGTATTGCATCATAATGTGGGTATATAAATTGTAGCACTGAATGGCTAGGGGGAACAGTTATGGCGTTTAAACGCACAGAAGGATTTCGCTTTACTTTTGGGGTCCCGATCGAAGCAAATTTTACTGAATTGATTAATGGAAAACAGGAACAATTAGAAGTAGTAAAATACCCTTGTGAAATCATCGATGTGAGCCCGCATGGAATGAAAATGTTTTCTTCTCGGGAAATTGGTGAAAATAATAATAACCTGGTGCAGTTGGAACTGGAATTCATTTTAGACGAAGTATTGATTAAGGCCATTGGAGACATCGTATGGAAGAAGAAGTACGGCGGTAAGTTTCAATATGGTTTGATCTTCGAAAATCAGCCAGGTATTGAAGAACTGATCGTCAGTGAATTAAAAGTTCGTCGCAAAAAAGAAGTCGGACGTAATTAAATTGGTTGGTTACCATTGATTCTATATAACGATACGGTGTCTTTCTTATCAATATGTAGGACAACTTGTCGAATAATGAAAAAAGTTTCAAGTCGTAACAGGATTTTATTGATGTATGTAGAATTAGATTAGTAAGAGCAGTAATGAAGGAGGAGTTCACATGCTAAAGTTTAACATTCGTGGTGAAAATATTGAGGTAACTCCAGCGATTCGTGATTACGTGGAGAATAAAATTGAAAAGGTAGAACGCTATTTCAATGAAGATCTTAACGCGAACGCTAACGTCAATTTGAAGGTTTATAATGATAAACAAACAAAAGTAGAAGTGACGATTCCGATGAAAAATTTAACGCTGCGTGCCGAAGAGCGTCATAACGACATGTATGCGGCTGTTGACTTAATTGTCGACAAGCTTGAGCGCCAAATCCGTAAACATAAAACAAAAGTAAACCGTAAATTCCGTGATCGCGAAGGTACAGGTATCTACTTTGCCAATGTGACATCCCAAATGGAAGCGAACGCTGAATCTTCAGAGGATGAATATACAATCGTTCGTACGAAGCAATTTGATCTGAAACCAATGGATCAGGAAGAGGCCGTTCTACAAATGAACATGCTTGGCCATGATTTCTATATCTTCACAGATGCAGAAACAGACGGCACAAACATCGTTTACAAACGTAAAGACGGTAAGTACGGTTTAATTGAAACAAACTAAATGATTGAGTTACAAGCGGATTGCCTGAGATAGGCAGTCCGTTTTTGAGTTGGATCGTTCCTAAAATTACCATTTTGCATCAGTCCATTTGCACCACCGGTATATATAATGCTAAAATATACTTTGAGACTATTTATTGGGAAGTGACCAATTCGATGGCAAACATATTAAATAAATTATTTGATTTCAATAAAAAAGAAGTAAAGCGTTTAGAAAAGATTGCAGATAAAGTAGAAGCATTGGCAGGGCAGTTTGAAAGCTTGTCTGATGATGCATTAAAAGCGAAAACAGAAGAATTTAAAAACCGTTATCAAAATGGCGAAACAGTGGACGCATTGTTGCCTGAAGCATTTGCGACAATTCGTGAAGCATCTCGCCGTGTGCTTGGCATGTTCCCGTTCCGCGTTCAGATTATGGGGGCGGCTGCATTAAATGAGGGTAATATCGCGGAGATGAAAACCGGTGAAGGTAAAACTTTAACGTCGACAATGTCCGTTTATTTAAATGCCCTTACTGGTAAAGGTGTTCACGTCGTAACGGTCAACGAATATTTAGCAAGCCGTGACGCGACTGAAATGGGAGAGTTATATAATTGGTTAGGCCTAACGGTTGGTTTGAACCTGAACAGCCTGTCAAAAGAAGAAAAGCGTGAAGCATATGCTGCGGATATTACATATTCGACGAACAATGAGCTTGGTTTTGACTATTTACGTGACAATATGGTGCTTTACAAAGAAGACCGTGTACAGCGTCCGCTTTATTATGCGGTAATCGATGAGGTTGACTCAATTTTAATCGATGAAGCACGTACACCGTTAATCATTTCCGGACAAGCAGGGAAATCTGCACAGCTATACGTACAGTCAAATGCATTTGCCCGTATGTTAAAGCAGGATGAAGATTACAACTATGAAGAATCAACAAAAGGCGTAACGCTTACAGAGCAAGGGATCGAAAAGGCGGAACGTGCATTTGGCATCGACAACTTATTCGATTTAGCACATGTTCGCTTAAACCATGCGATCAACCAAAGCTTAAAAGCACATGCATCAATGCATAATGATGTCGACTATGTTGTGCAGGATGGGGAAGTTGTAATCGTTGACGGCTTTACTGGTCGTCTAATGAAAGGACGTCGCTATTCAGATGGTCTACACCAGGCGATTGAAGCAAAAGAAGGTCTTGAGATTCAAAATGAATCGATGACAATGGCGACCGTTACATTCCAAAACTATTTCCGTATGTATGAGAAACTTTCTGGTATGACAGGTACAGCGAAAACAGAGGAAGAGGAATTCCGCAACATCTACAATATGCAGGTTGTAGCGATTCCTACGAATAAGCCGATTGCCCGTGATGACCGTCCTGATCTAATTTTCGCAACGATGGAAGGCAAGTTCAAAGCAGTTGCGGAAGATATCGCAGAGCGTCACCGTTTAGGACAACCGGTACTGGTTGGTACGGTTGCAATCGAAACATCAGAAATCATTTCAAAATATTTAACGAAATTTAAAATTCCACATAACGTTTTAAATGCGAAAAACCATGAACGTGAAGCGGAAATTATTTTAAATGCCGGTCAAAAAGGTGCCGTTACGATTGCGACAAACATGGCTGGTCGTGGTACAGATATTAAACCGGGTGAAGGTGTACTTGAAATTGGCGGTTTAGCGGTAATTGGTACGGAGCGTCATGAATCACGCCGTATCGATAATCAGCTTCGTGGTCGTTCTGGTCGTCAAGGAAACCCGGGGGTAACGCAATTCTATCTTTCCTTAGAAGATGAGTTAATGCGTCGCTTCGGATCAGATAAAATGAAGTCGATGATGACAAGACTTGGTATGGACGATACACAGCCGATTCAATCAGGCATGGTTTCAAAAGCAGTAGAATCAGCACAAAAACGTGTTGAAGGTAATAACTTCGATGCGCGTAAACGTCTATTACAATACGATGATGTACTTCGTCAGCAACGTGAAGTGATTTACAAAGAGCGTGAAGAAGTTTTGGATTCGGAAAATATGCGTGCATTAGTTGAATCAATGATTTCTCAGGCAATCGAAAATCAAGTGGCCCTTCATACACAAGGCGAGAAGGAAAACTGGACACTGGATGCGTTAGTTGACTATATCGCGGCAAATCTACTGGATGAAGGCGATATTACAAAAGAGCAGCTTGAAAATAAATCTCCAGAAGAAATGATTGCATTCATCTCTGAAAAAGTGACAACTCGCTATGATGAAAAAGAAGAAGCAATGACACCAGAGCGTATGCGCGAATTCGAAAAGGTTATTTTACTGCGTTCAATCGATTCAAAATGGATTGATCATATCGATGCAATGGATCAGTTACGTCAAGGGATACACTTACGAGCTTACGGTCAAAACGATCCATTACGCGAATACCAGCAAGAAGGTTTCGCAATGTTCGAGGACATGGTCGCAGCAGTACGTGAAGATGTGGCGAAGTACGCATTAAAAGCGGAAATCCGCAGCAACCTGCAACGTGAAGAAGTAGCAAAAGGCCAGGCTGTTAACCCGAAAGAAGAAGGCGCAGCCAAACCGAAAAAACTGCCAACACGCAAAGCCGAAAACATCGGACGCAACGACCCATGCCCATGCGGCAGCGGCAAGAAATACAAATCATGCCACGGCGTAGGCCAATAAAAGCAATAAAACCGAGGTCATTGATACTATGCTCAATGACCCGGTTTGTTTTTTACTAAATTATATTTATTAAATAGTGTTGTAAGTGAATACTTGGTGTTTAGTGTGACACTAGTTGATTGGAGTGAAGGGCGAGGACTCCTGCGGGAACAGCACGACGCTCGAGACTACAGGCTCGAGCCGTGCCCGCGGAAAGCATTCGCCCGGAACGGAAATCAACGGGATACACAAGCCACAAGCCTTTACTTTAACACCCAAATACGGAGGAAAATATATGATGGAATTAGCAGATGTGCGTAATGCACTCGAAAATACAGCTACAAAACTAGCGGACTTCAGGGGGTCTCTTTGACTTAGAAAACAAAGAGGCTCGTATCCAGGAACTAGATGAACTTATGCTTGAACCGGAATTCTGGAATGACCAGAACGGCGCACAGGCAATTATTAACGAAAGCAACGGCATTAAAGCAGTTGTCAACGAATACAAAGAATTAGTCGATACACAGGAAAACCTTGAAATGACGCTCGAGCTTTTACGTGAAGAACCAGACACAGAATTGCAGGAAGAACTAGGCAAAGAACTTACTGAATTCCAATCAAAAATGGAAGATTTCGAACTGCAAATGCTGTTATCTGAACCATACGATAAAAACAATGCCATTTTAGAACTGCATCCAGGTGCTGGTGGTACTGAGTCACAGGACTGGGGCTCAATGCTATTACGTATGTACACACGCTGGGCAGAGAAGCGCGGCTTTAAAGTAACGACAATCGACTACTTGCCTGGTGATGAAGCCGGCATCAAATCGGTTACATTACAAATTTCAGGTCATAATGCGTACGGCTATTTAAAAGCGGAAAAAGGTGTACACCGTCTAGTACGTATTTCACCGTTCGATTCATCAGGCCGCCGTCATACATCGTTCGTTTCATGTGATGTTATGCCGGAGTTCAATGATGAAATCGAAATCGACATTCGAACAGAGGATTTAAAAGTCGATACGTACCGTGCAACAGGTGCCGGTGGTCAGCACATTAACACGACCGACTCTGCTGTACGTATTACCCATCTTCCAACAGGTGTCGTTGTACAATGTCAGTCAGAACGTTCACAAATTAAAAACCGTGATGCAGCAATGAAAATGCTTAAATCGAAGCTGTATCAGCTGGAAATTGAAAAGCAGCAGGCACAGCTGGATGAAATTCGTGGTGAGCAGAAGGAAATTGGCTGGGGTTCGCAAATTCGTTCATATGTGTTCCATCCGTATTCAATGGTAAAAGATCACCGTACAAGTGCAGAAACAGGGAATGTAGGCGCCGTAATGGATGGCGATCTCGATGTGTTCATTACTGCCTATTTACGATCAAAAATCTCATATTAAAATCTTTCAGCGATCATCGGTTGAAAAATTGAAAGCCGTGCCTTAGTAAAAAGCTAAGGCACGGTTTTTTTAGTGAAATTTAAGCTAAGTAATAATTTTCCTCTTGTCAGATTTTAAAAAATATGTGAAAATACTAATACGAACAAACGTTCTTATTAATTGGAGGTATTCGTATGCTGCAAATTCCTTCTAAAACGATTCCGTATTATGAGGCTGGGATTTATTTGCCATTGCTGTTAATTATTCTTGGGAAGGATTACTCAATAGTGGAGCAAAGTCCGTTCAAATTTAAAAATCCCTATTTGCAATTAATCGATGCTGTACGTATCAAAATAGAGCATGACTTAAAAGAAACGAAGGACTATTTTCAACTTCATCAGATGCGCTTAGTGAGAGGCAAGACGGATGATTTGTTTACCGAGTATCATTTTTACTTTGGGGGAATCATGGAGTGTAGAAGATATTCGAATATTCGCCTTCGTAATCAAAGTGAGTTACTTCTTGCTGAATATTTTCAAAAAAACTGATGCTCTTATAAGATCCTATTGCGCTGTAAAAGCAGATATTTATAGTACATCGCAGCGCGTACATATTGCTGGTTGAATGATTTCATATTGATATCCAGACTAATCTCAGTATTATCCACAAAAGTTACGAGCGTTTTATCACCATCTTCACTAATATTAATAATAGGATTCAAGGATAACCAAATATTTTGAGGTGAAAACGGCGAAAATAGCGGGAATAAAATGCACGGATCCCCGAAATCATAGGCCACCATTATCGGCAACTTATGTTTATTCTCTCCGAAAAAGCTTCTCGCCTGATATTTGCTGGCGTCATAGGAACTTCCATGCAGACGACACGTATCTCGAATAATTTTTAAAGGTTTATACGGAGATGTAGATTGGCCGTACTTGTCCAAAATGGCAGTGTGAATTTTATCTCGATGCTGATAGGACCTCAAACAGAAGGTAGAGTTAGAAATAATGTAATTGGATTTTTGTGTTAAATTACTAATCATTTTGTATCCCCTATCTTTCCTACTTTTTTAATTGCTTAAATTTTCACTATACATCTAAACTACTGCATAATTTGCTAAAAATCAACATTATATTTAGAAAATTCTGTCATATGATAATTTTTCAGAATATATTGCAAATTGTATGATTTTTAACTTATAATGGTTAAAAGAGGTCGAGGTGATATCGATGGATAAATATTATTCGTATACAGACTTTTTAAAAGCGGTTAGTCAGCAGTCCACTGAACATCATGCAGAGAAGCTATTGAATGAAATTTATTTAGATTTATTTATTAGTCGGTTGCAGCGGATGCAACGTATTGAACAATTAAAGCTACTTATCGATACATCGTTAGATCAAAAGAACGAACAAGCATTTCACAGCTATACTACAGAGTTAAAAGAGTTATTGGAAACAGTTTCTTAAAGGCCATCCTATTCAGGTGGCTTTTTTTTATGGGCAAGCAGCGGGTTCCGGTTGTTTTCTAATAAGTGAAAGAAAGTTTCCAATAAAATTAAAATAGTTCTAATAAATTGGTTAGTTTCTAATAAAAAGGATAATTCTTCTAATAAGTGAGATTTTCGAATAACTGGTCCCAACCTTCAAATAAATCACCAAACTTTTCTAATACCCGCCACCAAAGTTCTAATAAAACCAGCCCATCCAAAAAGACACACAACTACATTAAATTCGAATGTACGTTCGCAATTTTATCGTAAATTAAAAACGGGTATGTTAAAATAGAAGATAATATAAGCGACAGAAAGGACAATCTGAATATGACAGAAACTTTTACAATAAAGTCCGCCTATCAGCCTGCCGGGGATCAGCCGGAAGCGATTAAACAGCTCATACAAGGGGTTAAAGAAGGCAAGCGTCACCAGACTTTGCTTGGGGCGACAGGTACGGGTAAAACATTTACGATTTCCAATGTAATTAAAGAAGTGAATAAACCGACGCTCGTGATGGCACACAATAAAACACTGGCCGGCCAATTATATAGTGAGTTTAAAGAATTTTTCCCGGACAATGCGGTTGAGTATTTCGTCAGCTATTATGACTATTTCCAGCCGGAAGCGTATGTACCGCAAACCGATACGTACATTGAAAAGGATTCCAGTATTAATGAAGAAATCGATAAATTGCGCCATTCGGCAACGACTGCGTTATTTGAACGGAAAGACGTCATTATTATCGCGTCCGTATCGTGTATTTACGGTCTCGGTAATCCGGAGGAATATCGTGAAATGGTCGTTTCCATCCGTACAGGGATGGAAATCGAGCGCAATCAGCTACTTCGGAAACTGGTCGACATTCAATATGAACGGAATGATATTAACTTTACACGCGGTACGTTCCGAGTACGCGGGGATGTTGTCGAAATTTTCCCGGCATCACGTGATGAGCACTGTATCCGTATTGAGTTTTTTGGTGATGAAGTCGACCGGATCCGTGAAGTGGATGCACTGACAGGCGAAATTTTAGGGGATCGTCAGCATGTAGCCATTTTCCCGGCATCCCACTTCGTAACACGCGAAGAAAAAATGAAAGTTGCCATTGAAAATATCGAAAAAGAGTTGGAGGAGCGTCTTGCCGTCCTGCGTTCGGAAGACCGTTTACTGGAAGCACAACGCTTGGAGCAACGGACAAATTACGATTTGGAAATGATGAAGGAAATGGGCTTCTGCTCAGGTATCGAAAACTATTCGCGCCATCTGACATTGCGTGAAGCAGGGGCAACGCCGTATACATTATTGGATTACTTCCCGGAAGACTTTTTGCTTGTCGTTGATGAAAGCCATGTTACATTACCGCAAGTACGTGGTATGTATAATGGAGACCAGGCACGTAAAGGGGTACTGGTCGAGCATGGCTTCCGTCTCCCGTCCGCATTGGATAACCGTCCGCTTATGTTTGACGAGTTTCAGTCAAAAGTAAGCCAGGCGATTTATGTGTCGGCAACACCGGGTCCATATGAATTAGAACATACACCGGATATGGTGGAGCAGATTATTCGTCCGACAGGGCTGCTTGATCCGACAATTGATATCCGTCCTATTGAAGGGCAGATTGATGACCTGATCGATGAAATTCATGAGCGCATCCGTCGTAATGAACGAACACTCGTCACGACATTAACGAAAAAAATGTCCGAAGATTTGTCGAGCTATTTAAAAGAAATGGGCTTGAAAGTCGAATACTTGCACTCGGAAATCAAAACGCTGGAGCGGATTGAGATTATCCGGGAGCTTCGTAAAGGAACATATGATGTGCTGATCGGCATTAACTTATTACGGGAAGGTCTTGATATTCCGGAAGTATCCCTTGTCGCGATTTTAGATGCGGACAAGGAAGGATTCCTCCGTTCCGAACGTTCACTCATTCAAACAATTGGACGTGCTGCACGTAACTCGAACGGACATGTCATTATGTATGCCAATAATATGACAGATTCGATGACAAAAGCGATCGGTGAAACGAAACGCCGTCGTGAAACTCAAATGGCATACAATGAAAAACATGGTATTACACCGAAAACTATTATTAAAAAGATTCCTGAAATTATCCGTGCTACACAAGCTGCGGAAGGGGAAGAAACATATATTACAAAAGTGACAGGCGGCAAAAAGCTGACGAAAAAAGAGCTGGAGAAGCTTGTTGAGACATTGCAAGTTGAAATGAAAGAAGCCGCAAAAGCGCTGGACTTTGAACGCGCGGCAGAACTACGTGACATGATATTTGAATTGAAAGCAGAAGGGTGAACAATGTGAAAAATACAGAAATTGTCGTACAAGGTGCACGAGCGCATAATTTAAAAAATATTGATGTCACAATTCCACGCGATAAAATTGTCGTTGTGACAGGGCTTTCAGGTTCCGGTAAATCATCACTGGCATTCGATACGATTTATGCGGAAGGGCAGCGTCGTTATGTCGAATCATTGTCTGCATATGCACGACAATTTTTAGGACAGATGGACAAGCCGGATGTCGATACAATTGAAGGTTTGTCACCGGCCATTTCGATCGACCAGAAGACGACGAGCCGAAACCCTCGCTCGACTGTCGGGACAGTAACGGAAATTTACGATTATTTGCGCCTGCTTTTTGCGCGTATCGGAAAACCGTACTGCCCGACACATGGGATTGAAATTACATCACAGACGGTTGAACAGATGGTTGACCGCCTGATGGAATATCCGGAGCGCACGAAAATGCAGCTGCTTGCTCCTGTTATTGAAGGGAAAAAAGGAACGCATGTAAAACTGCTTGAAGACTTGAAAAAACAAGGCTTTGTTCGTATCCGTGTAAACGGGGAACTGCGTGATCTCGATGACAATATCGAGCTGGATAAAAATAAAAAGCACACAATTGAAGTAGTTGTGGACCGTGTTGTCGTAAAAGAAGGCAATGAAACACGTTTAAGTGATTCCCTTGAAGCAGCGCTTAGAATTGCGGATGGCCGCGTTCTAGTCGATGTGATCGATCATGAGGAGCTGTTATTCAGTGAGCATCATGCATGTCCGCTATGCGGCTTTTCGATTGGTGAACTGGAGCCGCGCATGTTTTCATTCAACAGTCCATTCGGGGCCTGCCCTACATGTGACGGGTTGGGAAGTAAGGCAAAGGCCGATATCGACTTAGTCATTCACAACTGGGACTTAACGTTGCTTGAAAATGCGATTGCACCATGGGAATCCGTATCGTCCAACTACTACCCGCAGCTGTTGGCATCTGTATGCAAGCATTACAATATTCCAATGGATGTGCCGGTAAAAGATATTCCTAAAGAGAAAATGGATAAAATTTTATACGGTTCGGGTAAAGAGAAAATTTTATTCGAATATACGAATGACTATGGTAGTGTGCATAAGAAAAATATCGAATTTGAAGGTGTCATCGCGAATATCGAGCGCCGCTTTACAGATTCTTCTTCGGACTATGTTCGTGAATCGATGCAAAAGTACATGACTGAACAGCCTTGTGCTACTTGTAAAGGGCACCGTCTGAAAAAGGAAACGCTGGCAGTAAAAATTAAAGACCAGAATATTTCGGAAGCGACGCGTCACTCCATTCAGGAAATGTATGAGTTCTTTAGTTCAGTAGAATTAACAGAAAAAGAACGCCAGATTGCGAATTTAATTATTCGTGAAGTTATTGAACGACTGAAGTTCTTATTGGACGTTGGTTTAAATTATTTAACGCTTGCACGGTCTGCTGGAACATTATCCGGCGGGGAAGCACAGCGTATTCGACTGGCGACACAGATCGGCTCCCGTTTAACAGGCGTCCTTTATATTTTGGACGAGCCGTCAATCGGCCTGCACCAGCGTGACAATGACCGGTTAATTAATACACTTGTAAATATGCGTGACCTCGGTAATACATTAATTATCGTAGAGCATGATGAAGATACAATGATGGCAGCGGATCATTTAATCGATATCGGTCCGGGTGCCGGTGTACATGGTGGTCAAGTCATTGCGCAAGGGACACCAAAGCAAGTAATGAAAAACAAAGAGTCGATTACCGGCCAATATTTAAGCGGAAAGAAATTTATTCCGCTGCCGCTTGAACGCCGTAAATCAGATGGCCGAAAAATAAAGATTAAAGGTGCTTCTGAAAATAACTTGAAAAATGTCAGTGTCGATATTCCATTAGGGCAGTTCATCGCCGTTACAGGTGTGTCGGGTTCCGGGAAATCAACATTGGTAAATGAAATCTTATATAAGTCGCTCGCATCAAAACTGAACCGGGCAAAAGTGAAACCGGGTAAGCATAAAACAATAGAAGGTTTAGAACAGCTGGAGAAAGTAATCGATGTGGACCAATCGCCAATCGGCCGTACTCCGCGTTCAAACCCGGCAACGTATATTGGCGTATTCGATGATATTCGTGATGTTTTTGCGATGACGAATGAAGCAAAAGTGCGCGGCTATAAAAAAGGACGTTTTTCGTTTAATGTAAAAGGCGGACGTTGTGAAGCCTGCCGCGGAGATGGCATTATTAAAATCGAAATGCACTTCTTACCGGATGTTTATGTGCCGTGTGAAGTTTGTCACGGGAAGCGTTATAACCGTGAAACACTGGAAGTAAAATATAAAGATAAAAATATTTCCGACATTTTGGAGATGACGGTAGAAGATGCGTTGGAGTTTTTCGGGAACTTGCCAAAAATCCAGCGTAAACTGCAAACGATTGTCGATGTCGGTCTTGGTTATGTGAAGCTTGGTCAGCCGGCAACAACATTATCAGGCGGTGAAGCACAACGTGTAAAATTGGCGTCGGAATTGCATCGTCGTTCAACCGGCAAGTCATTTTATATTTTGGATGAGCCAACGACCGGTTTGCATGCCGATGATATTTCCCGTTTATTGATTGTACTGCAGCGTTTAGTTGAAAACGGGGAGACCGTGCTTGTTATTGAGCATAATCTTGATGTTATCAAAACTGCCGACCATATTATTGATTTAGGTCCTGAAGGCGGCGAAGGTGGCGGTACAATTTTAGCGACAGGTACACCGGAAAAAATTGCCGAAGTGAAAGAAAGTTATACAGGACGTTACTTAAAACCAATTCTGGACCGTGATCGTGAGCGTATGGAATCAAGAATTAAAGAAGCGCAAAATAAATAGATTGAAAAACTAAGAGCGCAAACGAAACTTTTCGTCCTCCCTCCCCGTATAATAACTATATACGAAGCAGAGGGAGGAATTTTTTTATGCAAGAAGAACGTAAACGCATTTTGAAATTAGTTGAAAGCGGTACAATTACGGCAGAAGAGGCGATTGTATTACTGGAAAAATTGTCGTCGGAAAAGGAATCCACTCCATCACAAGCAGCACCAATCGAGCAACCGGTTTTAGAAAAAAAGTATGAGGAAGAGCCGCATAAGGCAGAACCAGTATTTGAAGAACAAAAAGAAAAACGTAAAACATCAGGATTTGAAGATATTTTCGGCAAGTCATTTAACGATAAAGAATTCAATAAAAAAATGGACGAGTTTATGGGCGATATTAAGCAGGATTTATCGCAATTCAGCACACGCATGACAGGATTAGTCGGTGCAGCTTTGTCAAAGTTTAAAGAGCTTGATATCGATACACCGTTCGGAGAAAAAGTAGAATTCACAAAAACGTATGCTTACCCTGTAGCTGATGTTAAAGGGGTAGAGCTGGAAATCGCAAATGGTAAAGTCGATATTGTACGTGCTACGGATGATTTAGTTACTGTGAATGTGACAGGGAAAACACCGTTAAAAGGTACTGAGGAAGAAACGATTGCACAGGCAACAGAAAACATGTCGAAGCTGACAAATGACAAATTATTTATTCAGTCAACAAATAAATTTGCACAAGTGAAAGTACAAGTTGCTATTCCAGAAAAACATTATGATGTAGTCATTGCGAAATTATTAACAGGTAGCGTTTCAATCGAACATATCGACGCGAAGCTTGTTAAAGCGCGTACGCATAACGGTTTAATCCGTCTGGAAAATGCAACATTTGATCATGCAGAACTGCAAACGAGCAATGGTGCAGTAGAAGCCCGTCATATTAAAGGTGAAGATTTGGAAATCGGTACAGCCAATGGACGTATTTACGTTGATGGCGAATTAAATGAAGTCGAAGCTGAATCGATGAATGGACATGTTGTTATCACAACAACAAGTGCGGAAGCGCATAAAATCAAGGCACGTGCACTAGCAGGTTCAGTAGAAATTTATGTTCCGAAAACAGTCGCACTGGATGGTCAGGTTTTCTCAAACTTCGGAAAAGCAGATATCGGTTTAAGTGATGTACTGGTTACAGAAGAAGAGGAGCAATTCCTGTCAAAATCAGTCCGTTTCACAAAAGAACTGGAAGGTGCGAAACTCCTGAAATTAGTAGGGGAATCTCGCACAGGAACAGTACTAGTACGTTATACACTGCAATAGGCGTAGGATTTACCAGGGTTTCGGTAAACTCAAAGCAACAACAAACGCATTAATAAAATCAGGCATCCATCTTCTCATAAAGAATTTGGATGCTTTTAATTTTGTTTTCCGCCAAACCTCCAATTAAAAGTCACAAACTGCCGCATTCCTACATAGAAAAATGTAGTTTCTGAAAAACCACCCACAAATACCATAATAATCCAAATAATGAGAAGGGTTTTCACTGAAAACGTCGAATAATTAAAGATAGTGTAGAGTATTTTATTATATTAAGAACATTTCATACTTTAACAAATACATTACGAAAACCAAAAAATAAGTGTATTTCTATGAAAATTTGACGACAATTGATTTCTTTTAATGTTGTCATGGCGGTGCAGAGAGTTTGAAAACGAGGCGGGGCTTACATTGAAAAGAAAATGTAATAAAATTTGAGCCTGAAAATGCTATAATGGGTAAGACTAAAATTTAAAATACTAGATATTGAGCTTAGGTGGTTTCGTGAATGATTGAAATGAATAATGTAGTGAAGAAGTATCCTAATGGGGTCGTCGCCGCAAACGGGATTACGGTTCATATAAAAAAGGGTGAATTTGTGTATATAGTTGGCCCGAGTGGAGCAGGTAAATCGACATTTATTAAATTGATGTACCGTGAAGAAAAACCGACTTCCGGCGATGTCATCATTAATGGCATTAACTTGAGAACGCTAAAAAATAATCGCGTACCCCATTTACGCCGTCATCTTGGTGTCGTCTTCCAGGACTTTAAATTATTGCCGCGCTTAACAGTATATGAAAATGTAGCGTTCGCGATGGAAGTAATTGAAGAACAGCCAAGTGTCATTCGTAAACGGGTAATGGAAGTACTCGAACTGGTGGGATTAAAGCATAAAGTGCGAATGCTGCCGAATGAGCTGTCAGGTGGAGAACAGCAACGTGTTGCAATTGCCCGCTCGATTGTGAACCGTCCGAAAGTGATGATTGCGGACGAGCCTACAGGGAATTTAGACCCGGAAACATCGTGGGAAATTATGAATATTTTTGAGGAAATCAATCGCCAAGGTACGACGATTTTAATGGCAACACATAACCGTGAAATCGTAAATACTGTGCGTAAAAGAGTTATTGCCATTGAAGGCGGAATGATCGTCCGTGATGAGTACGGAGGTGACTACGGCTATGAAAACTAGAACAATTGCCCGTCATTTCCGTGAAAGTTTTAAATCATTAGGCCGTAACAGCTGGATGACACTCGCTTCAATCAGTGCTGTAACGGTCACATTATTATTGGTCGGTGTATTTGCAGCGATTATGATGAATTTAAACAAAGTCGCTTCCGATTTGGAAAACGATGTTGAAATTCGTGTCATGATCGATATTATTCCGGAAGCGGAAGAAGCGAAACTGGCAGAAGAACAGCTTCTTGACGAGATTCATAATATGCCGGATGTCGAGGAAGTTACATATTCTTCAAAAGAACAAGAATTAAGCAAGTTAATCAAAGATTTTGGCGATGAATTAAGTTTATTCGAACAGAACAACCCGTTATACAATGTATTGTATGTCAAAGCTGTCGATCCTTTGAAAACAGCTGATGTCGCAAAACAGATTGATAGCTTAGACAATACTTTTGAAGTAAAATATGGCGAGGGTAAAGTAGAAAAACTATTTAACTTCTTAGAAATCGCTCGTAATGTTGGACTCGTATTGATTTTAGGACTGCTGTTCACAGCGATGTTCTTAATCTCTAATACAATTCGCATTACGATTATTGCACGTAAAGATGAAATTGAAATTATGAAGCTTGTAGGGGCTACAAATTCTTTCGTCCGCATTCCATTTGTATTGGAAGGAATGTGGCTTGGTTTGATTGGATCTATTATTCCAGTCGCAGCCGTTACAATTGCTTATTACAATATTTATGATTTATTGGCACCTCGATTAAAAGGGGAATTATTCCAATTGTTAGAAGTAACACCACTTATGTACCAGGTGAACGGTTTAATTATTTTCATCGGGATGTTCATCGGTATATGGGGAAGTTTCATGTCAGTTCGTAAGTTTTTAAAAGTATAACTTCTTTCAGCGACTGTCACACATTGCCAAGGCAAAATTGACAATGACGAAAATAGTGGGAAGTGGCTCGTTTTGAGACAAAAAGAGCCACTCTTACCCATGCATTTAGGGGGAAAAGTTTTTGAAGAAGCTAACGACGCGTTCATTTAAAACAATTGCAGCAATACTTGCGCTAGTGCTATTTGTTCAAATACCGGCAGCATCTGCAGCAACATTAGATGAACTGAAAAAAGAGCGCAGTCAACTCGAAGCAGAAAAGAAAAACATTAATAAATCACTTGAACAAAAAACAAATGAGATTCAAACAAACCAAAACAGACAGCAAAAAATCATTTCACAACTAGAGCAACTTGGTGCTGAAATTAATGAAACGAACCATAAAATTGCCGTTGTTGAATTGGATATTGAAATTGCAAACGAAGAAATTTCTATTTTAGAAGATGAAATCGCAGAATTAAAAGAGAAGATCGAACAGCGAAATGAGCTATTGCGCGAACGTGCTCGCGCGATTCAGTCATCAGGTACAGTAAGTTACCTTGACGTATTGCTTGGAGCAAATAGTTTCGTAGACTTTATCGATCGTTTTTCTGCTGTAAGCACACTTATGGACGCTGACCGTCAAATTATGCGTGAGCAAAAAGAAGACCAGGAAAAGCTTGAAGTTCAAAAGCTGGAGCTTGTGAAGAAAAAAGAAAACCTTGAAGCGAATAAAGCGAAATTAAAAAGTTTGATGGCTTCATTAAATCAACAAAAGAAAGAAAAGAAAAAATTAGTAGCAGAGCTTGAAAAAGAAGAAGCGAAACTAAGATCTGAGAAAACAGAACTTAAAGCTGAATACGATGATAAAGTAGAATTAAGTAAAGAGCTGGAAGAGAAGTTTCTTAAAGAACAGCGCCGATTAGCGGAAGTTGCCCGTCAAAAGGCATTGGAAGCTGCGGCTGCTAAAAAGAAAAAACAAAACAGCAGTAGCAATAGTGCTGTAAGTTCCGGAAACTTGCCGGTTGTTTCGGCAGGAAATTGGACAAGACCTGCAGCAGGCCGTTTTACATCAGGGTTCGGCAGACGTGATATTGGTCCAATCGGAAGTAAAAATCACTTAGGAATTGACATTGCCAACTCAATCGGTACACCGGTTGTTGCAGCAGCGGATGGTGTTGTTTCGTATGTTGGTTCGATGAATGGTTACGGTAACGTAGTAATGGTTACTCACTCGATTGAAGGACAATTATTCACAACAACGTATGCCCATTTAAGCGGATTTAACACGAGTGTTGGGGCATCGGTTTCAAAAGGTCAGCAAATTGCACGACTTGGGAATTCAGGTAACTCAACAGGACCTCATGTACACTTTGAGATTCATGTCGGTGAATGGAACGGCAGTCGTTCAAACGCCGTAAACCCATTAAATTATATTTCACTGTAACATAGAGAAAAGACCAAACTTAAATTAAAGTTTGGTCTTTTTATTTGTGTACGAAGAAGGGTTGGGAGAGTTACCGTTATATAATTTATAGCAATTTTTCCCGCTTTCTTTAGCCTCGTATAAGGCAATATCTGCTTTTTTTATTAAACTGGATTCCGTAAAATTCAATTGACTAGATGCCGTTGCGATTCCCATGCTTGTTGTAACCGTTAAGGTATGCCCGTTCAGTTTCCATGGCTGCTGGATAGCGTGGTTGATTCTTTCTGCAATTTCTATTGCATTATAGCTTTGAATGTTTGAGAGTAGAATAACAAATTCATCTCCGCCTAATCTTGCTACCATGTCATGATCACGGATAGTTGATTTAATACGAGAACCAAATTCTTTAATAACCGCATCTCCTGTATCATGGCCATAAGTATCGTTAATCAGTTTGAAATGGTCAATATCTAAAAGTATTAGAGCAAGAGGTGTATTATTTGTTAGAAACTGCTCTTTTGCAAACGCAAATTGTTCTTTAAAAAATAAACGATTTGGAAGATCTGATAAACTATCGTGATAAGCAAAATATTTCAATTTGGATTCATATTCTCTTCTTAAGGTAATGTCTCTAGTGAGTACAACCAGATGCTGAAAAGTATTTTTTTGGTTGAACACCGGATTTCCGATGGATTCACACCAAATCATATCTCCTTTAGCATTTTTTTGTCTAAATTGAATAGTAAAAGGTTCACCTGAACTGATCGAATTACGGACAGTTTCTACTAAACGTTCTTGATCATCTGTATGGACATTATGAAGGAAACTTTTCTTAAGATATTCCTGATGGTAGTAACCTAATATATTTTTATAAGATGGGGAAACATATGTGATTTCTCCGTCTTTATTAACAAGTGTAATTAAGTCATGGGCGTTCTCTGCAATAATACGAAAACGTTTTTCACTTTCCTCCAGCTTGTTAATGCTTTGTAACTGTTCAGTGACATCTTTCAAAATTCCGTATAATCCAATGATTTTCTCATCGATGAAAAGCGGGATGATTTTAAAAATGATGTTAATTTGCTCGCCATTTTTATTTTTAAAGATTAAATCTCCACTTTGATTAGTTCCTTTAAGTGCTTCGTTTATCAAATTATCAAAGTTGCCTGTATCTTCTTTGTCTAATAACTCTTTAAGCGGTTTTCCAAATAATTCTTTTATTTTATAACCGGTAATATGTTCAGTCGCTTCATTTCCATCTGTAATATAACCCATTTTATTTAAAATAAAAATGCCGTCTGTATTATGAAAAAATAAAGAATGATAACGCTCATTACTTTCAGCCAGTCCACTTATCATTTCCATTGCATCTGAAAGCGCATTTCTTTCATGTGTAATATCGCGTACAACCGCTATGATTCGATCAACTTTACCTTTTTCATCATAAAAGGGACTTAAATCGGTTTCGGCATAATACTTCTTACCATTCTCTTCGTAAACATCTTCATAAGTATAACTTTTTTGACTTTCAACAACTTTGCTGTATTGCTTATATAAAAATACTGCCTTTTCCTTTGGTTCAATATCCATAATGCTTGAGCCAATAATCTGGTTAGACAAATTTAAACGTTTCATTGCAGCGGTATTAATAAACTGAAAACAAAAGTCATTGTTTACAACTTTAAGAATAAAGACCATATCTTTAATACCGTTCATTAAAACTTCTTGATAAAATTTCTCCATAAAAGTTCCCCTTGTTTTAACTGGACTAAAATTTATTTCTTCTGAAGTAAGTATGGGCATCTTCATAGATAAATTCAGTGTTTGGAATTTTTTCATTATTCCTAATTATGGTACTTAATTTATTAATAATAGAAGCTAATCGATTTTCCGTCAATTGATTCACTTTAATGGGTACTCCGTAAGAATAGACTTCCGCAAACTCTTCATTTATCCATCTTAACTCGCTATTTAATTCAAATTCCTCATCCAGAAGGGTGAAACTAATATGAAATTTCATATCCATATTGATGGGAAGTTTTAAATTTGATAATATATTCAAACCGCCAAGGCTTATATTTCTAATCAAAATAGGAGTTTTACCTAATTGGACCGGTTTACCGTTCAGTTCAACTATAGATAAGTTACCCGGTATAGGAAACGGGAATTCCAGTCGGAAAAACTTTCTTCGCTCTTCAATAATTTGCGTAGTATTTGATTTTAGCGGTTTTAAATAGCCACTTACTAGAAATTTTTCAAATTGATCGATTTTAACGGGTTTTGAAAATAGGTAACCTTGAATAATGTCACAATCAATTTGTTTCAGGAAATTTAATTGTTCAAGTTCTTCTACACCTTCAGCAACGATATTTAATTCCAACAATTTCCCTAAGTGTAATGTAGCCGAGATGATGGCATTATCAATTTCATTTTTGTAATGGATATTTTGAATAAATAGTTTATCTATTTTGATTGTGTCGGGTTTAAATTGACGTATCGAAGCAAGTGAGGCATAGCCTGTACCAAAATCGTCAATGGCAATTCGTATACCCATCTCTTTTAGCCGTTGAATAATGGAGTAAGTTCCTATTTCGGAATTTACTATCGTATTTTCAGTAATTTCAAATTCAAGAAATTGTGGTTCAATTTGATACTTCTCAATTTGAGCTTTAACAAAATCAAATAAATCGGTTTTCATAAATCGAATTGGTGGAATATTTATAGCAATCGGTTTAAGGGGCAGTCCTTTTTCCTTCCACTCATATAGATAAAGACAGACTTTTTCAATGACCCAATCGGTAATTATATTAATCATATGGTTTTCTTCCGCAAGTGGAATAAATTCTCCCGGAGAAATCATACCCCACTCTTTATGATTCCAGCGTATTAATGCTTCAGCTCCATATAGTTTTCCATGTTTCGGTTCAACTTGGGGCTGAAAGTATAATTCAAACTCTTCATTTATAATTGCTTTACGCATGTCTCGACCTAAAACATATTTTTTATAAGAAGAAATGTCCGCTAAATGAGAGGAGAGTTGATAGGTGTTTCGGCCTTCTTTTTTGGCTTGATAGAGGGCTGTATGTGCATTTTCCAATAAAACATTTTTCTCTTTACCTTCCTCTGGGAAAAAGGTAATGCCAATACTGGTAGAAATATTTATTTCATAGCCTTGAATGATAAAAGGCTCGCAAATTTTATTGATAATGTTTTTGGCTAACTCGTACACGTTTTCTTTGTCGTCATAATTTTTAAAAATCATTATGAAATCGTTACTGCTTAAACGTGCTAAATAGCCGTCTTTCGGCAACAGTTTGCCAAAGTTATTGGCAATAAACTTCAATGCCTGGTCACCGATTGAATAGCCTAATGAACCGTTAATAATATTAAAGCGATCTAAATCTAAACAGAGAACTGCAAAACCTTCATCATATTTACACATATTATCGAGTTGTTCAAAGAGTGATTTCTGATTGGGAAGTCCTGTTAGTGCATCGTAATTTGCTAAATAATCTAGTTGTGCTTTCAGTTCCATTTCTTGAGTAATATCTGTAATTAGTCCAAAAACATATGAAATTTCCCCGTGTATATTGATTTCCGGGACCACTTCTTCCAAAAGCCATTTAATTTTGCCGCTTCCACTAATAAATTGGTATATAGTTTGTAAACTTTCTCCAGCCTCTACTTTTTTTATCGCACTATCTAGTTGGGAAACAGAATTTGGATGGACCATTTCATACCAAGTATCCGGATTATCGTACAATTTAGAGATTGGAATATCGACTATAGTTTCCAATCCTTTAGAGGCAAATACAAAACTCCCGTCACTGGCATCGCGAACCCAAATACCCGAGGAAAGATTATTGAAGATTTTTTTGTAGTTTTCGTTTTGTTTTACTATTTGATTCTCCAGTTCTATTTGCTGAGTTATATCCCTAATAACACCGATAATTTTATAAGGTTTTTGATCCTCAAATAATACTTCAGCACGAACTTTAATAAACTTTATCTCGTTAGTCTTACCGTGATAAATCCTAAATTGATTTGTATAGTTTTTTCCAAATTTAATTGCTTCATTAATTTTTTGATAGGCATGTTCGTAATCATCTGGATGAACTAACATATAAGGATCACCCATATGCATATATATATCAGGTTCTAGTCCAAAGATATGATAAAAGTTTTCTGAACAAAATAAATGATCGTTTTCAATTAAATACTCCCAGCTTCCTATTTTTGCAATCTGCTGGGCATGCTTTAAATGATTTTTATGTGATTCCAACTGTTCCGTTAAAATAATCTGATCCGAAACATCAATAGCGCTTAAATAAACTCCCTCTACTACTTGATCAATTGTTATAGGGATTAAAGTTAGGGCTAGCCTTGATTTTTGATTGTTATTATTTTTTATTTCAATCATGCACTTTTCGGAATTGCCACTTAATGTTTGTTTGAAAACATCCGATAAAATTTTAAATGTAGGTTCAGTTAAAACAGTTTGGAAATCCTTTAATGTATTTACCGTTTTTCCAAAAAAAGAACTTACTCTTTTATTATCTGAAGTGACTATTTCTGCATTATTTGAAAAGATAAAAATAAAGTCAGGATGATTATCTACAATAGATGTAAAGTAATTTAACAGCTCATTATTTTCCGTTTTGATATTAGCATAATTTTGGATAGACTCACTCTTAGAAAAAAATTGTTTAAATTTATTTATTTTATTATCATTATTCATAAAATCCCCCTTTAAATTCTTGATTTAACGATACGACCTGTATACAAATAGTATTGATAAAAAACTCTGCAATAAAACGAATTAATATGCCTGTTATTTATTAAGTATATGTACATATAAAAATTCAAAAATTCAACTGTCTAATAGGCTTCCATTGATGATTACGGGACTATTGTATTAAGACTATGTATTCAGAACAAAATATGTATATTTTAAATACCCGTTTTTTATAATAAATAATCACATTTGGTAAAATAAAATTTATATAGGTTTTTAAATGATTCATTAGATTAATAAATCAATGACGATTCAAAAGAAGTTTTTCAGTTTGAATAATTACCTGAAACTTATGATAATGTACTAAGAGGAAGAAATAGTGGGGTGATGTTGATGAAAAAAAATATTGGAATCGGTATTATTTTAGTGCTTGTCATCACAATGCTTGGCACTTACATAAAAGCTGAAATCAATCAAAGTACGGCAATCAACGAAAATGCAATAGGAAAAGAAGTTGAACTGGGCGAAGAAGTGGGCCTCGAAAAAGGTCAGTTTGCACCGGATTTTACATTATATAATTTACAAGGCGAGCCACTGACACTTTCTGAGCTGAGAGGAAAGCGGGTCGTGCTGAATTTCTGGGCAACGTGGTGTCCGCCTTGCGAAGCTGAAATGCCGCATATGCAAAAATACTACGAAAAATACCGTGAAGAAGACAATGTGGAAATTGTCGGTGTCAATATGACGTATGCAAACGAAAAACTGGAGCGTGTGGAGCAGTTTTTAAAAAGCTATGAGATCACATTCCCTATCGTACTGGAACAAACAGAAGCAGTCGCCTATCAATATGAAATTATAACAATGCCGACAACGTACATGATTGATACAGAAGGGAAAATACAAAAGCAAATCATTGGCCCGCTGGATTTGGATGCATTGCGTGAAAATGTCATGCAACTAGATTAAGCTTGGAGAATGCGCAGACCGCCATCTTAAATATCTTCATTTTGTGACGTTTAAATTCGACTTTATAAGTATGATTCTTTCATTCGCTTCATAAATTTTATGGAACGGAGGAGAATTCGTGCGGAAAAGTCGGATTTTTTTATTAATTGTTGTAATGGTGTGTATCGGTGTAATTGTTTATGGTGTTATGAAAATCAATGCGCAGCCAAAAGAGGAACAGGCGGGTTTTGCGGTAGTCAATGAACTGCATGAGTTAATTACGAGCGAATCAGTTTATGATGTCAACTCTGAAAAATTGGTGGAAGGTGCACTGCGAGGGATGGCAAATGCAATAAATGACCCCTACAGTACTTATTATTCGGAGCAAGAAGCAGCATTACATAAACAGACGCTCGCAAGTGAACGAATCGGCATTGGTGTGGAATTGGCAGAAGCAAATGGTAAGATTATCGTCGTAGCTCCTATTAAAGCATCGCCTGCAGAAAAAGCGGGTATTCGACCATTGGATGAGCTTATACAAATTAATGAAGTGCGACTTGACGGAAAATCTATGGGGGAAGTTCGTAAGCTGATGTATGGTAAGGAAGGGGAAGCTGTGGAGCTTGTCATTTATCGACCGGAAATGGATCAGCATTTAAAGTTAGTCATGAAAAGAGAACGTTTGAAAAATGATACGGTGGAAGCAGAAGTTCTCGAAGTAGAAGGGAGAAAACTTGGCTATATAACGATCAATCTTTTTGGTGAAAAAACAGCAGACGAATGGAAAGAGGCTCTTGATGAGGTAATTAAGGAGGAAGTGGAAGGTTTAATTATTGATGTGCGGGACAATCCAGGTGGCTATTTACATAGTGTTGCCCAAATGATGAGCATGTTCGAGCAAAAAGAAAAAATCTTTGCGTATATGCAAAATCATGATGGTGTAACAGAGCCACTGAAAACAAAGAAAGTGGAACAGTTCCAGCCTTACGCAAATTGGTTGCGTGACACGCCTTTAACTCTTATCCAAAATGAAGGAAGCGCATCAGCCAGTGAAGTGTTTGCAGGTGCCCTACAGGACTGGAAACGTTCGGTCATTATTGGAGTGACAAGCTTCGGTAAAGGAACGGTCCAACAAACATGGGATCTTCAAAACGGCGGAGAAGTAAAGTTATCAACGAACAAATGGCTTACCCCTTCTAAAAAGTGGATCCATGATGTAGGAATAGAGCCGGATGTCGAAGTGACACAGCATCCTCTTTACAGTGTGGAAACAAAAATACTGAAAGGGCGCTATGAAGAGGGAGAATACAGTGAAGAAATTGCCTACAGCCAGCGTATTTTAAGTGAGCTGGGCTACGCTATCAGCCGGACAGATGGATTCTTTGATAAGGATACAGCACAGGAAGTAGAAAGCTTCAGACACAAGCATGATATTGCAGAAGGAAGCTATATGGATGAAGTATTTTTCAATGAATTAACGAAAGAACTGCAAACATTCAAACAGTCGAAAGTTAACGACATGCAGCTGCAGATGGCGATTAGTTATATTATGCATCAGTTTGAATAAGGGATAGTGGAAAAGATATTGAAAGCTCGTTTCTTAACGAAATGGGCTTTTTTTATTTGATTAACATTTTATTTAAAAGCGATCTGAAAAAATTCCACCTTATTTACCTCCTCCATAAATCTCCGAATCTTCCACCATGCCTTTATTTCATTTCCGGTACAAATGGGACTACGCATTCCGTAAAGGATTTGGTACAATTATTCGTACGGTAGGTGAGAATATGGATGGAACAGTTTTGATTGAAATTTTAAAAGGGATTGGCCGATTTTTTATAAATCCTTTGTTTTATATCGCCATCATTTCCGCAGTTTATTTAGGATATCGCCGAGTGAAGCGCGAACGAAGGTATTTTAACCGACGGATACTAGGTGGCTGGTCCGAGCTGAAAAATATGCTTGCGATGGGCTTTATGCTGTCCGTTATTATTTCCTTATTTAGTCTTGTAATAGGCTTAACAGTATCACTCGAATTATTGACAATTGTATTTATTGTAAGTTTCGTAGGTTTGATCATTTATATGTATCAATTATTATCGCCGGCAATTGTTATGGCGGTTGCTTTTTGCGGAATCGTTTGGATGCAATGGCAAGATTGGTCATATACAATCGGAACTATTGAATTGGCAGGGAGAAATGTTACGGACGATCTTGTTATGACCGTTCCGATTATGACAGGACTCTTGCTGATGGCAGAAGGAATTTTAATTCGCCGGTATGGTGCCCGTTTTGCTTCACCGATTGTTGAGAAAACAAAGCGTGGATTAAATGGAATAGGCTATTTTAGTAAACAGCTTTGGATTTTGCCTGTCTTTACGATTATTCCAGGTGAAGGCATTCAAAATTTTGCGCCTTATTGGCCACAGTTTACGGTCGGAGCAGAACAGTTTTCGATCATCGTTTTCCCGTTTATTATCGGATTCCAGCAAATGGTGCGTCAAAAGCTGCCGATGAATGTTTATCCTCAAATGGGACGTTCAATTATTATGATCGGGCAATTTGTGCTGATCGTCGGATTGGCTGCATATTTTCTGCCGGTACTTGGTGCTGCTGCATTAGCATTAGGTGCGATTTCACGCACAATTATCGGCATTCATTATAGTCGTTCAGAAGACCGCAATAGTTATGCTGTTGTACGGAGTGATAAAGGTGTGATGATTGCCGGCATTTTACCGGATTCTCCTGCAGAGAAAATGGGACTTGTTGCAGGTGAGATTATTAAGCGTGTAAATGGACAAGATGTTTTTACAGAAGAAGATTTGTATAAAGCATTGCAGATCAATGCTGCCCATTGTCGTTTGGAAGTGCTTGATCATTCAGGCGAATTGCGTCTTGCCCAGCATGTTGTCCATCGTGATGATAATCACAAAATCGGGTTATTAGTTGTTAGTTAATTTCAAAAGAATCTCGGTAATACGAGGTTCTTTTTTTTGGCTGAAACGGGTATAAACAAATTATGTTAAGATTAAATTGTACTAGACAGCATTGGATAACTTCAGGAATTTTTATCGTTTTTGGTAGGGGTGATTGATTTATGTTAGATTGGCTGACAATCGATAATTTAGAAACAATTGTAGAGAAATATAAGTTATTAGGTCCTTTTTTCGGAATTTTATTAACATTTTTAGAATCATTTATACCGATATTGCCGCTGTTCGTAATAATTATTGCCAATGCCGCAGCATACGGTTTATTTTGGGGATTTTTACTGTCTTGGCTTGGAACGGTAGCAGGATCATACATGTTCTTCCTCATGATTCGCATGTTCGGAAAGTACCGTCTCTTCCGCCGGATTAAAGAACAGAAACAAGTAAAAAAACTGATTAACTGGGTGGATATTAGAGGATTTACCCCATTGTTTGTGCTGCTGTGCCTGCCGTTTACACCTGTTGTTGTTGTCAATACTGTTGCGGGTTTATCCAATATTAAAAAGAAGTATTATTTTTTGACACTCCTTATTTCAAAACCCATTTTAATCTTTTTAATTAGCTATTTAGGCAGTGATTTGCGTGATATTTTAACCTCTCCTGTAAAACTTATTATTTCAGCTGTCATTATTTTAATCATTTGGGGAATCGGAAAATTGATTGAACATATTTTAAATAAGCGTGTGGAAAGAGATTTGCGAGAGATTGGAAAGCTACGAAAACATAAATAAATTCTACGAGTCTTGTCTTTTAACAAATTGTGAAAAGACAGGGCTTTTTTGTATGATTGCAATTAATGCGCGAACATGTATTCTTATATTATAATAGAAGAAAGAAATAAAAGTGAGGTGGGATTTGTGACGTTACGAGTTATATCAGGACGGGCAGGCACGGGAAAAACAACATTGATTCACCGTGAGATTGTTGAAGATTTAAAAACAAATATATTTGGACATCCAATTTTTTTATTAGTTCCTGACCAAATGTCGTTTACAGCGGAATATGAGCTGACGACGAATTATGACATTGAAGGAATGATGCGTGCACAGGTAATGACATTCAAACGGCTTGCCTGGTTTGTGCTGCAAAATGAAGGCGGTATCGCCCACGAACGCATTGACGGCACAGGGTACCGCATGCTGTTGCGACGTATTTTGGAAGAACATCAGGAAGAATTCCTACTATTTAAACGAGCGGCAGGTAAACCTGGTTTTACGAAGGAAGTCGAGCAGATTTTAAAGGAATTCAGTCAATATCATATCGATGTGGAAACAATTGACCCGCTAATCGAATCATTAAAATTAAACGGTGCAAGTGAAGTACTGCTTCATAAATTGCATGATCTGAATATTATTTTAAAGCAGTTGCATGAGCGAATCGGGACTGAATATATTGATGGCGATGGCTATTTTCCGCTGTTAATTGAGCGCATTCCGAAAATGGAAAGCTTGCGCGATACCCACATCTATTTGGATGGGTTTGTTTCATTTAACGGACAGGAATTTGCCATTTTAAAAGAGCTTCTTATTTATGCAAAGCGTGTCACAATTGTTCTCCCGATGGAAAACCCAGAAATGGATGTACTCGAAGGATCGGTATTTTACAGAGCTGCGGTGACGTACGACAAAATAAAGAATGAGCTGCAAAAATTACGTTTCGAACGAGGAATTGATATTGAAGAGGAGGCGCGTGTTCATTTAGAAGTAAACTACCGTGCGACAAATCGGGATTTACTGCATATTGAACATTGCTTCGACAAAATTACGGATACACCAGTCGAATCAACGGGACATACGAAAATATTGGAAGGTGTAAACCCGCGCGCAGAAGTGCAAGGTATTGCCCAGGAAATTAAACAGCTCGTTCTGGAAAAGGGGCTTCGCTATAAAGATATCGGGATAATGTACCGCCAGGCGGATGTATATGATGCGATTATTGGAACGACCTTTACCCAATACGAAATTCCGTTTTTCTCAAATGAGAAGCGTGCGATGCTTTACCATCCGCTTATCGAATTCAGTCGATCCGTACTGGAGATTATTACGACAAACTGGAAATACGAGCCGGTTTTCAGAAGTATTAAAACCGATTTGTTTTTCCCTTACGGAGCCAATTTAGTCGCAATGCGTGACAGAGCGGATATTTTAGAAAACTTCGTCATCGCAAAAGGAATTGTCCATGACCGCTGGATGAAAGATGAAGTATGGCATTATCGCCGTTTTAAATCACTGGAAAAAGTAAATGCCGTTCAGACAGAGGACGAGCTGGAGCATGAGCAACTTTTAAAATCCGTCCGTGACTTAATCCGGGAGCCGGTACTGGCATTGCAGAACCGGTTGAAAGGCAAAAAAACAGGCCGTGAAATTGTAGTGGCACTGTATGAGTTTATGGAGCGGCTTGATATTTATAAGAAGCTGCTAAAAATGCAGGAACAGGAAGAGCAGGCCGATTCACTCCATCAGTCATTGGAGCATGAACAGGCTTGGAATGGCTGGATCCATATTTTGGAGCAATTTGACCTTATGTTCGGTGATAAAATTATGCCGTTGGAAGAAGTAGCGCAAATTTTGGATGAAGGCTTTGAAACAATTGAGTTTGCAAGTGTCCCGCCGACATTGGATGAAGTGACTGTTTCGACTGTCGAGTTTGCACGTTTTGACAATAAAAAGGCAATTTTCGTAATCGGTGTTAACGACGGAGTATACCCGATGCGTATGGAAGCGGGAGGACTGCTGTCTGATGACGAGCGTGAAACATTTGAGAAAATCGATGTGGAATTGGCCCCGGGTATAAAAAGCAGGCTTCTGCAGGAAAGTTTCCTATTTTACCGGGCGATTTCTTCATCGACACAATATTTATATATTACGTATGCAAATGCAGACGAGGAAAGTAAAAGCAAGCTTCCATCGCTTTATATTAACCGCCTGCACAGCATGTTTGAGATTACCGAAAACCAGGGTACTCCCGAGGAAAAAACGGTTCGCACACTGCCACATCGGCAAATTGCAATGGACCCACTTGATGAACTCCAAAAAGATAATGTGCTCAATTATTTACAGCATCCGTCACCGGCAATCGGCTTCTTAATGACCCAGCTGAAGCAGGCACAGCACGAGCGACGTCCGCTTACCGAAGAATGGGCGGCGTTAAAAGCATTTTATGAACGGGAACAGCGATGGAAAGATGTACTGAATATCGTGGAAAAACCTTTGTATACGACGAATGAAGCAGAACCGCTAACGGAAGACGTAGCGACAGCATTGTACGGGGAAGACTTTTTGGCAAGTGTATCGCGTATTGAGCGCTTTTACAGCTGTCCATATTCACATTTTGCATCCTATGGACTGAAACTGCAGGAGCGTACGGAATTCAAGCTGGAAACATTCGCGATGGGCGATCTGTTCCATGAGGCAATCCGGACAATTTTATCCGAGAAAGAGCCATCGATCCCGCTTACGACATATGTAGCGTGCTATAAAAAGGCGGATGAAACCATTTCAAAACTGGCGGATTATTTCTCGTACAGTATTTTAAAAAGCAGTCACCGCTTTGAATATATTAAAACGAAACTTGTGAAAATCGTGGCACGTACAATTTATGCGCTCATTAATCAAAGTGAGCTGTCGAAGTTTAAAGCGATTGCCCATGAAAAGCCGTTTGGGAAGCGCGACGACAAAAATACGGAACAGGATGACCGCAACCCGCTGGAAGCATTGAAAATCGATCTGGAACATAACCGGAAAATGTATGTACGCGGGCAAATTGACCGTATTGATGCATATAAAGATGCGGAAAATCTGTATTTGCGTGTTATTGATTATAAATCTAGCGGTCGCAAGCTTGATTTTACCGAAGTATATAACGGGATTTCGCTGCAGCTGTTGACATATTTAGATGTAGCGATGAAAAATATTCCGATTATCGCACGTGAAGGAAAGTTCATCCAGGACTTATCGGAGCTGGAGAATATCATTGTCCAGGCGGCTGGGATGTTCTATCTGCATGTGCATAATCCGCTAATTCCTACAGAAGATTATGAGCAGTATGATCGCGTGGAAAGTTTACGTCAGGAGAAGTTCAAGTTAAGCGGCTATATGGTAAAGGATGTGGAAGTGGCGCAACTGATGGACAAGTCACTTGAGCCGAGTAAAACATCCATTATCGTACCGGCAGCGTTTAAAAGCGGAGAGAACCCTGAATTTAACAGCCGTTCCTCAAAAGTGATCGAACAAGACCAGATGGAAAACCTGCAGGAATTTGTACACTATAAATTCCGTCAGGCGGGCAATGAAATTTACCGTGGTAATACAGAAATTAAGCCGTACAGCCTGGGCAATCAAAAAGCTTGTACGTATTGCAGTTTTAAGTCGGTTTGCCAGTTCGACCAGTCGGAAACAGGCAACAGCTTTAATGAAATCAAGAAACAGCCGGAACAGGAAGTATTTGAAAATATTAAAAAGGTGGTATGTGCAGATGACAATTCCAGAGAAGCCGAGTGATGTTCAATGGACAGATGTGCAGTGGAAAGCCATCTACGCATCCGGTCATGACATATTAGTATCCGCAGCGGCCGGTTCAGGAAAAACGGCCGTATTGATCGAGCGACTGATCCAAAAGATATTAGCGCCTGAAGACAAGCGCATAGATGTTGATGAGCTGCTCGTCGTAACGTTTACAAATGCCTCGGCTGCGGAAATGCGCAACCGTATGGCAGAAGCGCTCGAAAAGGAGCTTGCCCAAAATCCGAGCAACCAATTTCTGCGCCGTCAGTTAAGTTTATTGAACAAAGCGCAAATCTCCACGCTGCATTCATTCTGTTTATCAATTTGCCGTGAATTTGCATACACCATTGATTTGGACCCGGGTTTCCGTCTGGCAAGTACAGAGGAAGCTTCGTTATTGCAGGATGATGTGCTGATGGATGTGCTTGAAAAGGCATACCGGGGCGATATGGAAACTTTGTTCACAAAAGAGGAACTTTACACATTAGTCGACAGCTTTGCATCTGACCGCAGTGACCAGGCGATTGAACTGTTGCTGCAAGAAATGTATAAAGTATCGCGTGTACAGCCAAACCCGTATGAATGGCTGCGCGCATTGCCGGAGAAATACGATATTGATCCGGAAAGTCCTATTGATGACCTGGTTATTGCGCAGGAAGTCCGACCGTTTATTATCGGAAGCCTGAAAGAAATCGCCACTCGTCTTGAAAAAGGGTTGCAAATCGTGTCTGTTACACCTGTTTTAGAGAAAAACAAGCCATTGTTTGAAGCTGAATATACAGGGGTTAAGCATGTACTTGAAGCAATGGAGGGAGGCTCATGGGAACAGGCATATGAGCTGATCCCTGCAGTCGAGTTTGGACGCATCAAGCCGTTGACGAAAAAGGATACCGAGGAAGATAAGCAATATTATGCGTTAGCGAAAAATCATCGTGATACGGCAAAAGAAATGCTGACGGATTTAAAGGAAACATTTTTTGCGCGTCATCCGAAGTTGTATGTCCAGGAAATGGCGGCGACGAAGCCAATTTTGGAAACGCTCGTAAAACTGACGATTGAATACAGTGAAGCGTTTAAAAAGGCGAAGCAAGAGCGCGGCCTGCTTGATTTTTCAGATTTGGAGCATTATGCACTCGAAATTTTGACAGATGAAGAAAGCACGTCAACACCACCCCAGCCATCTGATGTGGCATTGAATTTCCAGAAGCGTTTCAAAGAAGTGCTTGTTGATGAATATCAGGATGTCAATTTCCTGCAGGAAACAATTTTGCAGCTTGTGAAAAACGGCGGTGAGCAGGACGGGAATATGTTTATGGTCGGTGATGTAAAGCAATCAATCTACGCGTTTCGTCTTGCAGAGCCACGTCTTTTCCTTGATAAATATAAGCGCTTTGAAGAGAACCCGTCCGGAACAGGGATGAAAATTGATTTGAATGCCAATTTCCGCAGTCGTTCGGAAGTTCTGGAAGGTACGAACTATGTATTTGGGCAAATAATGGACGAAGAAGTTGGCGAAATTGCGTACGATGAACAGGCAAAACTTAAATTCGGGGCGAGCTATGATGAGCAACAAGTACCGATTGAATTAGTTTTACTGGAAGGGGATTCGAAAGCACAAATCATTCCGGGAAGTGAAGATGGTTCCGAGGAAGAAAGCATCAGCGCGGCACAGCAGGAAGCACGCTACATTATCCAGCGCATCCGTGATTTAGTCGATCATGGCGGACAAGTGTACAATCCGAAAACGAAATCGATGCGCCCTGTCAGCTACCGCGATATTGTCGTATTGATGCGTTCTCGCACATGGTATACGACGTTTGCAGAGGAATTCAAATTGGCCGGCCTGCCGCTCTATGCCGAAACGGACGGCGGTTATTTTGAATCTCTTGAAGTGATGATTATGATCAACACATTAAAAGTCATCGACAACCCGTATCAGGATATACCGCTCGCTTCTGTACTGCGTGCACCGTTTATCGGTTTAACGGAAAACGAACTGGCGAAAATCCGTTTAATTAACGGGAAAGTACCTTTTTATGAGGCATTGAAGCAGTATAAAGAAGAAGCAGCGGGTGACATGCCAATCGAAACAGAGGCTAAGCTTGATAAGTTCTTTACGATGCATCAAAAATGGCGCCAGTTCTCCCGTCACGGGGCATTGGCCGATTTAGTATGGCAAGTGTATTTAGATACGAATTATTATGAAATGGTCGGTGCAATGGCGAACGGCAAGCAGCGCCAGGCGAACTTACGGGCACTGCATGACCGTGCATTAAGCTATGAAAAATCTTCATTCCGCGGATTATTCCGCTTCCTGCGATTTATCGACCGGATGAGTTCACGTGGAGATGATTTAGGAATTGCGAAGTCGACGAGTGAAGCAGACGATGTCGTCACATTGCTCACAATCCATAAATCAAAAGGATTAGAATATCCAGTCGTATTTGTAGCGGGCATGAGCCGTACATTCAATACGAAAGATTTAGGCAGCCGCTATATTTTCGATCAGGATTTCGGGTTGGCAATTAAATCGGTGAATCCGGATTTAAATATTATTTCGACTTCTTTACCGCATTTATATGTGAAGGAGAAAAAGCTTGCGAAGATGAAGGCAGAAGAAATGCGCGTCTTATATGTGGCGATGACCCGTGCAAAAGAGCGTCTCATTTTAGTCGGCTCGATTAAAGATTGGGAAAAGCAGAAGGAAGAATGGGCATTTTATCAGGAATTGGAGGATACAGTGCTCCCTGCATACATTCGTTCAAAAGCGAACAGCTATTTAAGCTGGGTCGGTCCAGCTGTTGCACGTCATAATGATTTCCTGTTTGCCGATTACGGCTATTCGAATGAAGCGGCAACAACGAAAGAATGGACTGTACGCATCATTCCAAATCGTGACTACTTGCTTGCCAATGAAGCGGAAACGGAGGAGCATGTAGTGGTTGAACAGGCAGTGAATGAAGATATGGTTCAGCTGCTGGCGAAACGTTTCACGACACCGTATCCATATGCAAATGCGGTTACGAAGAAATCAAAAACGTCGGTATCGGAGCAGAAGCGTCTTGAAAGTTTGCAGCGGATGGAAGAAGAGCAGCTTTACAATATGGAAGCGAAGCGCTATGTAAAAACCGATGTACCAAGCTTTATGCTGAAAGGGAAAAAAGAACGCAAGCTTTCGGCAACCGAAGTCGGTACAGCTGTCCATGCCGTTATGCAGCATATCCCGCAACAAGGGTTTACAACGATGGAAGAGACGGAAAGTTATATCCAATCGCTTGTAAAACGTAAGCTGTTGCAGCAAATTGAAGCTGATGCAGTTTCAGCGGAAAAAGTATTTGCCTTTTTCCAAACAGAAGTCGGTGAGCGTTTTAAAAAGGCGAAGCAAGTACTAAGAGAAGAACCGTTTACCCTTAGTTTGAAAGATCAGGAAGGGGATGCCCAAATTGTACAGGGGGTCATCGACTGTATTTTTGAAGATGAACAGGGTAATTGGGTACTTCTGGATTATAAAACGGACTATATCGAACAGTATTTATTAGGCGATTTTGAGAAAATTAAACAAAAAATGACAAAGTCGTACCAAATTCAATTAAACTATTATCAGCATGCTGTCCAATCAATTAAGCGTATTCAAATAAACGAACGCATTTTATATTTATACAGTATTGGACAAGAAGTGAAAATAGATTAGGGGGATGGACGGTGGATTTTCGCCCAGTAGGTACGAACGAGCGTGTTGCAACACTCGATATATTGCGCGGGGTAAGTTTACTCGGCATTTTATTAGTTAATATGTTTGGGTTTTATTTACCGATGCCGCATATAACCGATTTGAGCAGCTGGTTTAATGAAGTTCAGGATATAATACTCCAACAGCTTTTGGATATTTATGTACAAAGCAGCTTTTATCCGTTATTTTCTATGCTGTTCGGGTATGGATTAGCAATGCAATTTGTAAAAGCAAATGAGTCGGGCGCAGATTTTTACCGATTTGCGCCAAAGCGTCTAATTTTATTATTTTGCATTGGAATGTTGCATGCGATTGTCATTTGGTGGGGCGATATTTTGGCCACGTACGCATTTTGCGGAGTATTTTTAATCGCGCTAATTCGTATTAAGGCAAAATGGCTCCTGCTTGTGGCGGTTGCGGTGAATGCTTTGTATCATGGTTTTAATTTAAGTTTATATGTCGCGGCAGGTTTTTTTTCGGCATCAATGGATAGTTTCCCTGTCGATATTGAAGCAATGCAAAGTGCCTTAACAGCATATGGTATCGGGAACTGGACGGATGCATTTATGCAGCGTCTTGATGATTTATCGATTCAGATGAGTGTCATGATGTGGATTTCGTCTTTATTTACAATATTACCTTATATGCTGTTTGGCGCAGCACTTGCAAAATGGCGTATGATCGAGCGAGCAAAAGAAAAAATCATAGTTTGGATCATTTTGGCTGTTGCTGGTATAGGCGGCGGACTTTATATGAAGAGCTTGCCGATATCAGGTGACCAAACATTGGGCAATGAATACTTGCAAGTTTATATCGGCGGACCGCTGCTTGCGATTGGCTATATGGCAGCCATAACATTGCTGACACAATTACCGGTCATAGTAAAACTGCTGACGCCGATTGCAAAGGCTGGCCGTATGTCTCTCACGCTTTACCTGATGCAGTCCGTTATTTGTACGGTGCTGTTCTACAATTGGGGCTTCGGTTTATACGGAAAAGTGGATGTGCAAATGGGGATTTATATGGCGGTCGGAATTTTCGTTATCCAAGTACTATTTGCGGAAATCTATTTCTCGAAATATAAACAAGGACCGATTGAAGCATTACTGAAAAGATTTACTTACGGCAAACCTGCAGAACGTAAAACGTGAACAAAGATGCACCGAAAGCTTAGTTTTACGAATTAAGCCCCTTTTTGTCAGAAAAGTAAGGCAATTGTTTATATTTTAATGTATGATGTAAAAAAACAGAAGGAGTGCTCCACGTTATGAAATTGTTATCATTTAAAGTAAACGAACAAGTAAAGTTTGGCCCAAAAGTAAAAAAAGAAGAGGCAGTTTGGGATGTTATCGAAATCCAAAACCAACTTAATGTACTAAAAGACTTTCCGAAAACAATTATTGACGGGATTGCACATGGCTATGAATTTGTTGAGCAAGTTCGTAAATTAGTAGAGGCAGCTCAGAATCATGAAGGTGGAGCTCAGTTCAAACTGGCTTATTCTGATATTGAGTGGCTGTCGCCAGTTCCTCGTACACCGAAAAATATTTTATGTGTTGGTAAAAATTACAGTGATCATGCCCGTGAAATGGGTGCAGAAAAGGCACCGGAACATATCGTTGTCTTCACAAAGTCACCAACTGCAATTGCCCCGGATGAATCAACATTACCTGTGCATGCAGAGGTGACGGATTCTCTTGATTATGAAGGAGAGTTGGCTGTTGTAATCGGCAAGCGCGGAAAAAATGTTCCAAAAGCAATGGCATTTGACTATGTGTTCGGCTATACAATTGCCAATGATCTTACAGCCCGTGATGCACAGGAGAAGCATAAACAGTTCTTCTTAGGCAAGAGCTTGGAAGGCAGCTGTCCAATGGGGCCGTATTTAGTAACAAAAGATGAAATTCCTGATCCGCATACTTTATCGATTGTGACGAAAGTAAATGGTGAAGTACGCCAAAATGGATCGACGAAAGATATGTTGTTCTCTGTTTCCGAAATTATTGAGACAGTTTCAAAATATGTAACGTTAGAGCCAGGTGATGTTATTTTAACAGGTACGCCTGCCGGAGTCGGAAAAGGGATGAACCCGCCTCAATTTTTAAAAGCAGGCGATGAAGTGAAAATCGCAATTGAAGGAATCGGGACTTTAGCAAACCGATTTGCTTAATTAAATTAGGATATTCATAGCTGCAGATTGCTAGATTCGCTTTTAATAGGCAGTAGATTTTCTGGTGGAAGGAAAATCTACTGCTTTTTTGCGGAAAAGTTTCGTTTTTTTATGACAACTCATAGAACACTTGGCAGATTCAATTGAATTTATAGGGCTTTACATGGTAGGATATTGCCTGTAGAGAATAAATAGAAGAGGTGGAAAATTCGTGGATTTCTTAACTAGTACGACGCATATGCACATCACGACTTGGGTAATAGCATTAATATTATTCTTTATCGCTGCATTATCCGGCAAAAAGATGAAAGCAGTACACATGATCTTACGTGTAATGTATATTTTAGTAATCGTAACAGGGTTGTCTTTATTCCTGGAATGGCGCGATAAGATTACTGAAAGCGGCATGAACTATGATATGAAAGTGTTATTTGGTATTTTAGTAATCGGCTTTATGGAAATGGTATTAGTACGCAAAAGCAAAGGCAAATCTGTCAATATGTTCTGGGTACTATTCGGTATCGTTCTATTAATCACATTATACTTAGGCTTAAGCATGGGTATCGGTGTAAACTTCTAATAAAGATTGAAGCGTGTAAAAAGTGGAGGTGGCTTTTTACACGCTTTTTTGTATGGAGAAGGGAGGATTCTACTTTTAAGGGGATTCGTTCTACTTTTATAGTGTTTTGTTCTACATTAGGGGAGAGGTGTTCTACTTTTTGGTTTCCTCTTTCCACATTACAACCTGAAAGTTCTAATATCTCCGGGTGTTCTACATTCAGATGCATACGTTCAACTTTTGAGGAGAGACGTTCTATATTAGGTCGTCAGTGTTCTACTTTCCTGACTCAACGTTCTACATTTCACCTACAAGGTTCTAATATCCCAGCAGTTTCTACATTCGCCAAGATTCGTTCTACTTTTAGAGTAAATTGTTCCACATTAGATTCAGGTTGTTCTACTTCATCCCCCTCAACGTTCCAGATTCCACCTGAAACCTTCTAATAAAACACAACGCGCCGTCAATACCTAACCATATTAAACACTCTATACACATTTCTGACACGTATTTGTTGAATTTCCTATAAATAACTATTTAAGCTAGCTACATTTATACCTTTTTTGGTAAAATGACGATGGACTGTATATGAAAGAGAGGGAAATGAATGGGATTTAATAAATGGTTTCGTACATTAGCTGCGGGTGTGCTGCTTTCGACTTCATTGTCAGTTGCTGCTGTTGCAAATGCGGAAGAGCGTACAATTGCAGATGAAAGTATATATGATGTTTTAGTGGACCGTTTCTTTAATGGTACCGGTAAAAATGATGATGATACAGTAAATGCGCAAGACCCGACGATGTTTGCTGGCGGGGATTTCAATGGATTGCTGAAGAAAATCGATTATGTTGCAAATATGGGCTATACGATACTGTCAATTGGCTCTGTATTTGAGACTGAAAAATATGATGGGTCGATGCCTACGAGCTATACAATGTTCGACCACCGTTTTGGAACAGCAGAGGAATTTAAAAACATGGTCGAGGCGTATCAAAAACGTGAAATCAAAATGATGGTTGATTTCCCGATTTCCAATGTTAGTCCAAACCATGAACTTGCTGAAAAACAAGGATTTGTGGCATCTGAAAATGATGGGAAAATACAGTGGGACTTAACGAATGAAGAAGTACAGAATGAGCTCATCAACAGTGCTGTACAATTTGTAAATACATATAAACTAGACGGGGTTCGACTGACGAATATTGAACAAGCCGATACTGCTTTTTTAAATCGCTTTATTGAACAGTTAAAAGCAGCAGGTGCCTATGTTATTGCGAATGCAGAAAGTGATGCAGATTTTGACGCGAAATTTTACAGTGATACTGCGGCCAACTTTACGAATGCATTTAAAAATGTTGATTTAAATACGACAGTACTGGAGCCTCATATCGAGGAAATGCTTTCAGGGACTCCGGTATTATCGATGACCGATACTATCTGGTCGAACCGCTTCACATTGGCGGCAACAGAGGAAGGTATGTATCCACCGACACGCAGTAAAATTTCCATTGCGAGCACGCTTTTACTTCCAGGTGTGCCAATCGTACAATATGGATCTGAAATTGCGATGAATGGGGAAGCGGGTGTTGAAGCACACCAGTACTACAATTTTAAAACAGACTCGGAATTAGCCGATTATGTCGGGAAGCTCCAGTCATTAAGAAATGATTCCGATACTTTGCGAAACGGAGAATTTAAATGGCTAGAAAATAAAGACGGCTATGTTGTATTTGAACGCAAATCCGATGAAGAAACATGGATCGTTGTCATTAATAATAGTAGTAAAACAAAACGAGTGCATATTCCTGTGGCTGAGCTGGGTGAAGGAAAAGAAGTTCGCGGAATGTTCAACAGTGAAATCATCCGTGAAAATAAGGACGGCAACTATGCGATTATTTTAGACCGTGAAATGGTCGAAGTGTACCAAGTAATTGAAGCACGTGGCATTAACACCTCTTATATTGTGGCACTTGGATTGGTCGTTGTTTTATACACAGCATTTATGGTTGTGATTATGAAGCGCGGAAAAAAACGCCGTGCCGAGAATTCAGCGCACTAAATAAAACAGCCTGGAGAAGCAGACAACATGCTTTTCCAGGCTGTTTATATTTTATTATAGTTTTAATCGGTCCTGCAAAAATTTCCCTATGCCGTCTTCGTTGTTCGATAGCGTAATTTCATTGGCGATTGTTTTCAAGTCGTCGATACCGTTACTCATCGCAACGCCAACGCCTGCGTATTCAATCATTTCCAAGTCGTTGTCCTCATCGCCAAATGCAATGATGCGTTCACGGGGAATGCCCATTTCTTTTGCAATATAGTCGATGCCTACTGCTTTACTTAACCCTTTATGGACAATTTCAATAATCGGGAATGGAGCTCCCCAACGTCGGTGCTCGATCAGTTCAGCGTGAACATCCTGCAAATGTTTGCGGATAATCGGTGTATTTACATCATCGGCTTGAATAAGCAAACTTGTCGGGTCTTCTTTTAATGTATTTTTCAGATCGCCTGTTAGAATATTCGGGTTGCCCATATGCAGCAACTGAAGCACACCTTCATCTTCACGATGGAGATACACGTCATCCATTACTTCGGCGATTAAGTTGTCGTATTCATATTTATGAACAGATTCTACAACATCATGGACTACACTTAAATTGACTGTTGTATGAATCGTTTTCCACATCGGATTTTTAGGGTGGTGGATGAGGGCTCCGTTGAAATTGACAATCGGAGTTGTTAAACTCAGCTCCTGGTAATAAAGCTGACTCGCACGATACGGACGTCCTGTCGCGATCATCACCTGATGACCTGCTTCTTTTGCTTTTAACAAAGTTTCCTTTGTCAGCGCAGAAATTTTTTTCTCGTCCGTCAATAAAGTGCCGTCTAAATCTAATACAATTAAATGTTCGTTCATAAGAGTAAGCCTCCTTTAGCCTGGGTATAATTGTAACGTGCAAAAATAGCATTCGTCAAAGTTTTGAAACATTGACCAATTTTTGCTAATGTAAACAAAGAGGTGAGAAATTTGATAGTTGACAAAGAACAATGGAAGTCCATTCCATTACTGCATGTATATGATGAAACGATGGATGAGCAAACACCGGTCGTTATTTTTCTTCATGGTTTTTTAAGCGCAAAGGAACATAATTTACATTACGCTTATCAGTTTGTGCAACAGGGTGTACGCGTTATACTACCGGATGCGTTAATGCATGGTGAGCGCTCGAATCAATTGACGGAAGACCAGATGAACTTTAACTTCTGGAAAATTGTATTAAAGTCAGTGGAAGAAGTACATACTATTTATGGAGAATTGAAGCTGAAAAACTTGGCAGGAAACAAGGTTGGGATTGCCGGAACTTCAATGGGCGGAATCGTCACTTCAGGCTGTTTAGCGATCTATCCATGGATTGAAACGGCAGGTATTTGTATGGGTACAACAAGCTATACGAAACTGGCCCTCCATCAAGTAGAGGATCTAAAGCAAAAAGGCGTAACATTTCCGTTGTCTGAAGAACAGCAAACAGGCTTGCTTCAAATGCTGCAAAAATTTGATATGGAGCAGCATGAGGAATTATGGGCAAACAAACCGATTATTTTCTGGCATGGTGAGCGCGATACGGTCGTTCCTTATCATATGAGCCGAGATTATGTTGAACAACTGGAAAAAGAAAAAAAAGCGGAACATATTACTTATTTGGCAGAACGAAAAGCTGGGCATGCGGTATCGAGAAACGGAATTTTGCAAGTCACGCAATTTATGGCGCATTGTTTGGCATAAATCATGCGTTCTGCTATGATTAACATTAACACCATGGCGAAAGGGGAAATTTAAAATGGCAATTGATCACGATATGAAAGAAAGTATGTTAGGTGCATTGGAAAACGTAATTGACCCTGAGTTAGGCATTGATATCGTCAACTTAGGCTTAGTATATGAAGTAGATTTAACAGATGAGGGCTTAGCAATCGTTACGATGACATTAACATCAATGGGCTGTCCGCTTGCTCCAGTTATCGTTGACCAAGTAACAACTGCACTTAGCGAATTACCGGAAGTAAAAGAAGTAAAAGTAGATATCGTATGGCAACCGGCATGGTCTAAAGACAATATGTCCCGCTATGCAAAAATGGCATTAGGCATTCGTTAATTAATAAGTGAATAAATGAATTGAAATTCGGTCATTTTGCGTATAGGCAAAGTGATCGTTTTTTATTAGGATCTTTGCGAAGGAAACAGAGCTTAATTATTTGTTGTTTGACCAACTTTGACTTATAATTAAATTAATCAAAAAAGGTCAAACTAAATGAAAGGGTGCACTTTATGCAATTTAACCAAACACAAGATAATCGTCCTCCATTAGAGCAATTTGGACGAAACTTAATTGAACAAGTAAAAAACGGTAAGATGGATCCGGTTATTGGACGAGATGAGGAAATCCGGAACGTCATTCGTATTCTGTCACGTAAAACAAAAAACAATCCGGTCCTCATCGGTGAGCCAGGTGTTGGTAAAACAGCGATTGTCGAAGGGCTGGCACAGCGTATCGTAAGACAGGATGTTCCGGAAGGATTAAAAGATGCGGAGCTTTATGAATTGGATATGAGTGCACTAATTGCCGGTGCATCGTATCGCGGGCAGTTTGAAGAGCGGCTGAAATCGGTATTAAAGCAAGTGAAAGAATCAGATGGACGTATTATTTTATTCATCGATGAGATCCATACAATTGTCGGTGCAGGCAAAGCGGACGGAGCAATGGATGCAGGAAATATGCTGAAACCAATGCTTGCACGTGGTGAACTGCATTGTATTGGAGCAACAACATTGGATGAATACCGTATGTATATCGAGAAAGATCCTGCATTGGAACGCCGCTTCCAGCAAGTAATGGTGAGAGAACCTTCTATTGAAGATACGGTTTCCATTTTACGTGGAATAAAAGACCGTTTTGAAGAACATCACCGTGGTGTCCGCATTCATGACCGCGCGATTATTGCAGCGGCCCAACTGGCGAACCGTTATATTACAGACCGCTTTTTACCGGATAAAGCAATTGATCTTGTCGATGAGGCATGTGCGATGATCCGCATAGAAATCGATTCAATGCCACAGGAACTGGATCAGTTAATGCGCCGCCTCACACAGCTGAAAATTGAGCAGCAGGCACTGAAAAAAGAAAAAGATGATGCAAGTAAAAAACGTCTTGAAATAATTACAGATGAAATTGATACATTGGAAGTTTCAATAAAGTCAATGAAGGAACAGTGGGAACTCGAGAAAAACGGTTTACAGATTGTACGCGATAAAAAAGATGAACTGAAAAAAATGGAAGCCGAGCGCGACGATTTATTTATTTCAGGCAGTAATTTAGCACGGGCAAGTGAGCTTCAGTACAGTAAAATACCACAGCTTGAAAAGGAAATCGCCGAACTGGAACTGCAGTTGAAACAGTCGGAAGGTAACCGGATGCTGCGTGAAGAAGTGACTGAAGAAGAAATCGCTAAAATTATTTCACGCTGGACAGGGATTCCGGTAACGAAGCTTGTTGAAGGTGAACGCGATAAACTGCTCCGTTTAAAAGATACATTGCATGAAAGGGTAGTCGGTCAGGACGATGCGGTAACTTATGTAACGGAAGCAGTTTGGCGTGCGCGTTCCGGTATTAAAGACCCGAATAAGCCGATTGGAAGCTTCCTGTTCCTTGGGCCAACCGGTGTCGGAAAAACGGAATTGGCCAAAGCATTGGCCGCACAACTTTTCGATTCGGAAGACCATTTCATCCGTATTGATATGAGCGAGTATATGGAGAAGCATTCTGTATCCAGACTTGTCGGAGCTCCTCCAGGCTATATTGGCTACGAAGAAGGTGGTCAGCTGACAGAAGCGGTACGCCGCAATCCGTATGCTGTAGTACTGCTGGATGAAATCGAAAAGGCGCATCCGGATGTCGCGAATATTTTACTGCAAGTACTTGATGATGGCCGCATTACCGATAGCCAAGGACGGATTGTCAATTTTACGAATACCGTTATCATCTTGACATCGAATATCGGCTCACAGTTTTTACTGGAAGCATCAGAAGAAGCGGAACAGCTTGTTCAAGCAGCATTACGCCAGCACTTTAAGCCGGAGCTGTTAAACCGGATGGACGATATTATTATGTTCCATGCATTATCGAATGAGCACTTCCATAAGATTGCCTGGAAATATGTAAAGCAGCTTCAAGATCGGGTCGCAGAACAGGAAATTACGCTGTCTGTTGATGGGGAAGTTGTGGACTGGATTGTGAAGCACGGGATTGACCCGCAATTTGGTGCACGTCCGCTCAAACGCTTTGTCCAACGCCATTTGGAGACGATTGTTGCCCGTGAACTGTTAAAAGGGGAAGTCACAGCAGGTGGAAGTTTATCGATTGCATTGGAAAACGGAGAGTTAGTAATAAAATTAAATTAAGTTTGAAGACAGCTTGTGCGTGAATACGTACAAGCTTTTTTTGGTGGTTTGAAATGTTCTAATAAGGATGGTTAAAGTTCTAATATAAATGAAAAAGTTTTAATAAAAGCCGGAAATTCTAATATAAATGTCACTTGTGCTAATAAGAGGTGCTACTGTTCAAATAAACGTGGCGACTTTTCTAATATCAAGTATAAAAGTTCTAATATGTATTGAATTTATCTAATAAAGTCAGCGCCCCCCACAAAAGTGGGTGTAAATAACAAGGGGCTGTCCAGTAGTTTTACCGGACAGCCCCTTGTTATCTATTAATGATGCTCTGCTTCTGCTTCTGGAGTTGATTCGTTTGGAATGATTGCAGCGATAATAATAACTAATACGCTGAATACTAATGATACGATTACGCCATTCATGAAGTTAAAATCTACACTTAATACAGAACTTACTACATAGTTTAGCATTGAAACTAATAAGAATGACCAAAAGAACGTAATGATATATTGCATCAAATTCACCTCATTGAACTTATTTATAACGTTATTGTGAAATTACATCTTCAATATCATACCACAAGCATTCATCAAATTAAAAGGGCGAATCAAATTATTCTTCAAGTTGTCATAAATGCTTGTTTTTATTGCTTTTTCAAGTAGGAATTAACACGGAAAAAGAGAAGATTAGCTCGAAGTTGTTTGTCTAATAATGGAACGTTTTTTACATTCGCTCTTTAAAAGTTTAAACGTAAGAAATGAACGAATACTGCTGTCCGTTATTCAATTTTCATCCAGATGTTTTATCAATTAGTATAGCCATTTTAATTGAAAGAAAAAACAAGAATAAATCCCCAATCCCTCTTTTTCCGGAAATTTTAATTGTGTTAAAAATAATTATGTTCTATAATTAGTACCAACTACTAATAATTAGTTATATTTTTTGATTTATGAGAAAACAAGGGGGCTATTATATGAATGCCGGTATTATAGGGATGGGGAAATATGTTCCGGAAAAAGCTATAGCAAATAAGGATTTTGAAAAAGTTTTAGATACATCAGATGAGTGGATTCGTTCTCGGACAGGTATTGAAAACCGTTTTATCGCTGAGAATGAAGAAACATCGGATTTAGCATATAAAGCAGCAGTGCAAGCTATTGAAAATGCAGGTATAACACCAGATCAAATTGGTCTAATCGTTGTTGCGACGGTTACACAGGATCAGAATTTCCCGAGTGTAGCGTGTCAAATTCAAGAACGACTTGGAATATCGGGATGTGGCGCAATGGATGTGTCCGCTGCATGCTCAGGATTTATTTATGGAACGGCTATTGCAAAACAATTTATTGAGAGCAATAATTATGAATATGTATTAGTAGTAGGTGTTGAAAAACTGTCGAAAATTGTGGATTGGGATGACCGCAACACAGCTGTCCTATTTGGCGATGGTGCAAGTGCGGCTGTTCTCGGCAAAGTTTCGGAAGGCCGCGGAATTCTTGCGTTCGAACTTGGAGCTGACGGAACAGGCGGAAAGCATCTTTATTTAAATCCTAAAAACCATATTGCGATGAATGGTCGTGAAGTATTTAAATTTGCAGTTCGTCAAATGGGCGAATCAGCAGTAAATGTAATCGAAAAGGCAGGCCTGACGAAGGAAGATGTCGATTATTTGGTACCGCATCAAGCGAACATCCGCATTATGGAAGCCGCGAGAGAGCGTCTTGACTTACCAGAGGAAAAAATGTCGAAAACAATCCAAAAATACGGCAATACATCAGCCGCTTCAATCGGTATTTCAATCGTTGAAGATTTGGAATCAGGAAAAATCAAAGATGATGATATCGTTGTTTTAGTAGGTTTCGGCGGTGGCCTTACATGGGGAGCACTTGCATTAAAGTGGGGTAAATAAGCACGTTGATTGGAATGTTGGGGAGGATGGAACGAATACTAAAATCGTCACCGACATCGTATTGGCCAAAGACCCGAAATGAAATCAACCTTTAAATAGGGAAAAGAATTTAACTTAGAAAAGGGTGTTAAATAATGGAGAAAAGAAGAGTTGTTGTTACAGGAATCGGTGCAGTATCGCCAGTAGGAAACAGTGCAGAGCAAGCATGGGAAAATGTAATTGCAGGCAAGTCTGGTATTGGACCATTAACACGTGTAGATGTGAGCAAATTTCCAGTCTCTGTAGCCGCTGAAGTAAGAGATTTTAATATAGAAGAATATATTGAAAAGAAAGAAGCACGTAAAATGGACCGCTTTACACATTATGCGGTCGCTGCTTCAATGATGGCTGCAAAAGATGCCAACTTGACGATTACCGAAGAAATGGCACCGCGCGTAGGTGTTTGGATCGGTTCTGGAATCGGCGGAATGGAAACACATGAACAGCAGTTTCTAACATTCCAGGAGCGCGGTGTTCGCCGTGTAAGTCCATTCTTCGTACCGATGATGATTCCGGATATGGCATCTGGACAAGTATCGATTTATCTAGGGGCAAAAGGAGTAAACTCTTGTTCTGTAACGGCTTGTGCATCAGGAACAAACTCGATTGGGGATGCGTTCAAAGTAATCGAACGTGGAGATGCGGATGTCATGATTACAGGCGGGGCAGAGGCACCAATCGTAACAATGGCGGTTGCCGGCTTCGTTGCAAACACAGCGTTATCGTTAAATCCGGACACGGCAACTGCATCACGTCCATTCGATAAAAACCGTGACGGCTTCGTTATTGGTGAAGGCGCAGGGATTTTAATTTTGGAAGAGTATGAACATGCAAAAGCGCGCGGTGCGAAAATTTACGGTGAAGTTGTTGGATATGGTTCAACTGGGGATGCCCATCATATTACAGCACCGGCTCCAAACGGTGAAGGTGCAGCACGTGCGATGCAAATGGCAATCGATGATGCACAAGTATCGCCTGACCAAGTTGGTTACATTAACGCACACGGTACGAGTACACCATATAATGACTTATTTGAAACACAGGCAGTTAAGACTGTTTTTGGTGACCATGCCTATAAATTAGCGATGAGCTCAACGAAAAGTATGACAGGCCATTTATTAGGTGCAGCAGGCGGTATTGAGGCAATCTTTACGGTACTTGCGTTGAAGGAAGGTATTTTGCCGCCGACAATGAATTTACACGAGCCGGATCCGGAATGTGATTTGGATTATGTACCAAATGCCGCACGAAAAGCGGAAGTTGAATATGCGTTAAGCAATTCACTCGGTTTCGGCGGACATAATGCTTGTTTATTATTTAAAAAATTTACAGATTAATAAAATGACAAAAAACGAACGTGCTTCTTCTATCGCACGTTCGTTTTTCGTATAGTTGTACGAAGGATGGTGTTTTGACACGTTTCGTACTTTTTTTATTTTTTTATGGGCTCAGTGTCATGTCGATCAGTAATATGATTTTATACTTGAATTACCGCACGCTCGGTTATTCATGGCATGCTGTATTAATGTACATTGTACACGGAGCAGAGTTGTATATGCTGCTTGTTGCTATTGGCGGGATGTTTAGCGTCGTTTACGGCCTAAGCCCATCGCGTTCTCCATTTTCTTGAGTGTTTTAGAGGCAATGGCATTCGCTTTTACTGCACCCTCATCCAAAATTTCATCAAGTTCAGGTGAGTCAATCAGTGCATAATAGCGTTCTTGAATTGGTGTTAAGTGGTCAATAACAGCCTGTGCTACTCCAGCTTTAAAATCACCATAGCCTTTGCCTTCATACTTTGCTTCTAAATCTGCAATTGCTGTTCCGGATAAGGCAGATTCAATAATAAGCAAGTTTGATACACCTGGTTTGTTTTCAATATCAAATTTAACGATTCCCTCAGAATCCGTTACAGCAGATTTGATTTTCTTCTCGATTTCTTTTGCTGTATCAAGCAGGCGAATCGTCGCTTTTGAGTTCGTATCCGATTTGGACATCTTTTTAGTCGGCTCTTGCAATGATTTGATACGCGCGCCTTCTTTCGGCAACTGAATATCAGGAATCGTTAATACGTCATTGTAGCGCTTATTGAAACGCTCAGCTAAATCGCGTGTTAATTCAATATGCTGCTTTTGGTCTTCGCCTACTGGTACGATGTCTGTATTGTAAAGAAGAATATCGGCAGCCATTAACGGCGGGTATGTTAATAGTGCGGCAGAAACAGACTCTTTACCTGTTGATTTGTCTTTGAACTGTGTCATACGTTCTAATTCACCTATTGAAGCGACGCATTGCAGCATCCAGCCGGCTTGGGCGTGGGCAGGGACTTCTGACTGAATAAATAAAATCGATTTTTTCGGATCAATGCCACATGCAATATACATAGCTGCCAAAGAGCGGATATTTTTACGCAACTCCAGGCGATCCTGTGGCACAGTAATTGCATGCTGATCCACGATGCAATAAATGGCGTTGTTGTTTTCCTGTAAAGCAGGGAATTGTTTAATCGCTCCGATATAGTTCCCTAAAGTAATAGTTCCTGTTGGTTGTACACCTGAAAAGATTGTTTTCATTGGGTGTTCCTCCTTAAAATCAAATGAAAATAAAAAAACATCATGCGTCCTCTATTCGAAAATAGAAGGGACGAATGATGTTAAAATCCGCGGTACCACCCAGCTTGCCTTAATCGGCCACTTTGCTTCGTAACGTGAAGGCGACGAGCTGGACTACTAATAGAAACGTTCATCAAGCTAACTCGGAAGTCCATTCCATTTAACGAATGATCTGTTTACACCAACCACAGACTCTCTAGGCATTCTCATTAAATGTACTACTCTTCGTCATCGTTTTTTATAATCTTGAAAGGATTATAACTTAACCATTGAAAAGAAAGCAATCGTTTTATTTTAAAGAAACAGGAATAAAACGAAGTGAAAATGGAAATAGTAGTAAATAGATGATTGTATTATATGAAATGACATTGTATTTTCTGATTTTTTTCTCAATTACATTTTGTTAAATGAGAAAAAATATCGAAAATCAGGACGTTTTATTTTTCTATTATACGGGTAAAATTTGTTATGGCACAAAATTATAGAAAGTGTGCCTATTAGAGAGAAATACGTAATAAAATTTATTACGTAAGTTGAATTATTTGTTGACATTGTATATTCAAACATGGGTTATTCATGTATAATGGGAACAGAATCTTAAATTAAATTAATTCTAAATTGAGTTTTACTTATACATTTGTGCTTCTTTAATAACAGGAAGCAACATCTAGCAATTGAATTGAAATCAATTAGAGAGGGAGTGAGCCAATGTTAGTAACATTATTTACTTCACCAAGTTGTACTTCATGTCGAAAAGCAAAAGCATGGTTAGAGGAACATGATATCCCATATACAGAACGTAACATTTTTTCCGAGCCACTTACAATTAGTGAAATCAAAGAGATTTTACGAATGACAGAAGATGGTACAGATGAAATTATCTCAACGCGTTCGAAAATTTTCCAGAAGTTGAATGTCGATGTTGAAACATTGCCGTTACAACGATTATATGAGCTTATTCAGGAATATCCGGGACTATTACGTCGTCCGATTATTTTAGATGAAAAACGTCTGCAAGTTGGTTATAACGAAGATGAAATTCGTCGATTCCTGCCTCGTAAAGTACGAGCATACCAGTTGCAAGAAGCCCAACGCATGGTTAACTAAATAGACCGCTCATGATGTTACGGATGCATATTGTGCAATTGTAGCATCTTTTTTTTATTTTAGAACATATTAGAAAGACACCTTAATTACTTGATTTAAATGGAGTGGTGCAATACAATTTCAATTATTCAAATTATTTATCCTGAATAATGTTTTTCCTTTTCATTTTAATCCATTCCATCATACAATAGAGTTATAGATACTTCTAATATTTAAAAGTATCTCAGTTCCGATGCAATAGAACGCCATATTGTATGCCACTTGGAAATAAAGCGACGTTCTATACAATGACTGTGAAGGGGGTTGAGGTCTAATGGACATCGAACGCATTAATGAAAATACGCTAAAATTATTTATTACGTATAGTGATATCGAGGACCGCGGTTATACTCGTGAAGAAATATGGTACAATCGCGCAAAAGGTGAAGAGCTTTTCTGGGATATCATTGGTGAAATAAATACAGATGATTATTTCGATTTAGATGGTCCAATTTGGATTCATATTAACGCTTCAGAAAGTGGATTGGAAGTCGTTGTTACACGCGCGTCTGTAGGTAATGACTCCGAAACTTCTTCAATGACAGGCAACTTTGAAGATGACCTTCATATATCAGATCAATTAAATGAAATGGAAGAATCGATCTTCAATGCGATTGGCAAAGCTGCAAAAGAAGAAGAACAATCGCTTGAAAATGCCCGATTCCGATTTAAAGATATTGACGAACTAGTACCTCTTGCAAAACGCGCAGCACCATTAGGATTAGAATCTGTGTTGTATAAATGGGAGGATTACTACTATTTATATGTAGATTTGAAAGATTTGGAAAGCCAGGAAGCGAGAAATATCATCGCTTTATGTACTGAATATTTAGCTGCTTCCAAAATTACAGCGCACCGCCTTGAAGAGTACGGGGAAACAATCATTGCTGAAGACTGCTTCGAAACAATCATTACGTATTTTGATTAGGACAGCAGTTTACGAAAGTCACCTGATTTCAGGTGGCTTTTTTGTGTTTGTGCTGGGGGATATCTGGTTGAAGGAAGTAGAATATAGAGCAGCAAAAGTAGAATATTGGTTGAGGAAAGTTGAATATAGTGCGTGTGAAGCAGAATAGGGCATCGAGATAGTAGAACCTTGTGACGGAAAAGTGGAAAGTTCGTCTATAAAGGGGGGACGGTAATCAATAAAAGTAGAAATCCATTGAAAAAACCAGTTTCCAATAGTTACTATTTACAAGTTGAAAATGAATATGCATTTCATTAAGATGGTTAAAAAGGAGTGGAAGCAAATGCTGGTCGCAATGACCGAACAACAGCAATTATTCCATTTAACGTCGAAACTACCGCTGGATGAATTACAAAGAATAAAAAAGCAGCAGTCCTTTTTCTGCCCTCAATGTAAAGAACAGCTTTTATTAAAGGCTGGACAAATAAGAATTCCCCACTTTGCACATGAAAAAAATAGTGAATGTGATTCCTTGTTTTCTGAAGGGGAATCTGCTGAACATCTCCTTGGGAAACAACACCTCTTTGAACTTTTTACGAGCCTTCAGCTACGTCCCGTCCTGGAACCGTATTTGCCGCAGCTTCAACAGCGACCGGATATTCTCATCACAATAAAAAATCATCAATATGCAATCGAATTTCAGTGCAGTCCAATCGCGCATCCATCTTTTCAACAGCGTACTAGAGGCTATTTGCAAGCTAAAATAACGCCGATCTGGATTTTGCATACTCCCGATAAATTCAAAGGTACCGGTATCGTAAAAGTTTCAATCAATCATACACATTCCCAATTTATGCAACAGTATAAAGAACAGAAATTCCTCATCACCTATGATGTAAAAAGCAAAACCTTCTACTATATTAGCAATTTAATTCATCTTCATAAATGGCAGTATTTCGCTGTTGTTAAGCCATTGCCCCTTAGTCAACAACGTTTTCCGCTGTTGGTTCCTGAAAAAGTATCAAAATCCCAATTTCATCTGCTCCTGAAAAACTACAGGAAATATCGAGAATACTATATCCATCCCCGTCTTTTATTAAGCAAAAAAGGGGTAAACGATCAATTTTTCCGTTCAATTTATGAATTAAGGCTAACGATGACGGAGTTCCCGATTTTTTTAGGGATTCCTGTTTACAATACGCATGCTTTTAATCAATTTTGTATAGAATGGCAAGTAGGGCTTTTTCATTTTATGGACTACCATGCGCTCACTCCCAAAACGATGAATGTACATGCAATTCCTTATTTTTTCAAATGGAGTCAATTGAAGTTGACGGATGAGCGAAAAGCGGCGGTGGAACACTATTTAGCAATTTTAAGACATCTCAATATTGAGCAACTGGGTGAGAATATCGCCGAGGAACAACTTTTTAATGTTCTGTACGACGAATTGGTTGCATTTGGATGTTGAAATTGTTTAAATAGATTTATAATTTCGAATATCGGAATAGTAGGAGGCAAATAAATGGCAAAGCAAATTTTAACGCGTGAAGAAGTACCTGAGCAATTAACATGGGATTTAACAACAATTTTTGAATCCGATGAAGCTTGGGAAGCTGAACTGAAAGAAGTGGAACAATTATCAAAAAAAGCTTCGGATTATAAAGGGAAAGTAGCAGATAGCGCGGAAAGCTTATACAATACATTGCAGTTTAGCGATGCATTATACGAGCGTCTGAGCAAGTTATATGTATATTCTCATTTGAAGCATGATCAGGATACGACGAATAGTAAATACCAGGATCTTGATGGTCGTATTCGCTCTGTTCTTACAAATGCAGGAGCAGCGTGGTCATTTATTACACCTGAAATTTTGGCATTGGATGAAGCGACTTTAAACAGCTATGTGGAAAGTTATGAACCACTTTCACTATATGAACAAAGCCTAAAAGAACTAAACTTGGGCCGTCCTCATATTTTATCTGCTGAAAAGGAAGAGTTGCTGGCACAATTTTCTGAAGTGACATCGACAGCTGGCAAAACATTCAGCGCTTTAAACAACGCGGATTTGGAATTCCCGAAAATTATAGGGGAAGATGGAGAAGAAGTACAAATTACGCACGGTAACTATATTACAATGCTTGAAAGCGACAATCGTGAAGTACGTGAGGCAGCATTTAAAGCCGTTTACAAAACTTACGGCCAATATAAAAATACATTTGCGACAACTTTAGCTGGGAATGTAAAAGCGCATAATGCTAATGCAAAAGTTCGTAATTACAATTCTGCGCGCCATGCAGCATTAAGCAATAACTTCATCCCTGAAAAAGTGTATGACCAGCTTGTTTCAACAATCCATGATTACTTACCGGCATTACACCGTTATGTAGAGCTTCGCAAAAAAGTACTTGGTGTAGATGAGCTGCATATGTACGATCTGTTTACACCGCTTGTTAAAGAAGTGAAAATGGAAGTAACATATGACGAAGCAAAGAAAACGATGGTAGATAGCTTTGCACCACTTGGTAAAGAATATCAGGAAATCGTCCAAAAAGGTCTGGAAAGCCGTTGGGTAGACGTGCTTGAAAACAAAGGGAAACGCAGCGGTGCCTACTCTTCTGGAACGTTCGGTACAAATCCGTATGTTTTAATGAACTGGCAAAATAATGTGAATAACCTTTATACATTGGCACATGAATTCGGCCACTCGATGCACAGTTATTATTCACGTGCCAACCAGCCGTATCAATATGCAGATTACTCGATTTTCGTTGCGGAAGTGGCTTCAACGTGTAACGAAGAACTATTATTTGATCACTTAATGAAAACATTGGATGATGATAAGCAGAAAATCTATTTATTAAATCAATGGCTGGATGGTTTCCGCGGTACGGTATTCCGTCAAACAATGTTCGCTGAGTTTGAGCATATGATTCACGAATTAGATGCAAAAGGCGAATCGATCACATCGGAAAAATTAACATCGATTTATTACGATTTAAACAAACAATACTTTGGTGATGCAATGACAGTAGACGAAGAAATCGGTCTGGAATGGGCGCGTATTCCACACTTCTACTACAACTATTACGTATATCAGTATGCAACAGGTCAATCAGCCGCAACAGCATTATCTAAACAAATTTTAGAAGAAGGCGAACCGGCAGTTGAGCGTTATATTAACAACTTCCTGAAAGCAGGCTGCTCGGACTTCCCGATTGAAGTATTAAAAGCTGCAGGTGTAGATATGGAATCTCCGGAACCGATCGCATTGGCATGTAAAGTATTCGAAGAGAAGCTAGAAGAGCTTGAAAAATTATTATTGAATAATTAATAGTTTGTGAAAACGCATCTGTTTCAGGTGCGTTTTTTGCTTGAAAAAATGGAAATTTACTTTGTTTGGGTAAAGTTTGATGAGGATTTTTTAACGGTTATAGTTAGAAGAAAAGGCTTTCTGAGTGTTGATATATCGGCGTTTAAGGCAGATAATTAAAGAAGAATTTATGACATTTTACTTTAAACCTCATTACTTCGCTTGGAAACGCTTACTATATGACGAATTTGTGAAATTGTGAAAGATACATTGCAAGAAATATTATTCCATGATAGAGTAATACTCGTGAAATAAATCACATAACAAACATACACCCCTTTGTTTGAACGTGAACATTTCTCCCATCCCCTTTGTGAAAAAGAGGCGTCTTATTTCTCGAGAATAAGGCGCCTCTTTTGTTTTTGTTCTCCATTATTCGTGTATTCGGGTTTAATGGGGGAGGGCGTTCTACTTAATCAGGCAAGTGTTCTACATTCCGATGAAAAGTTTCTACATACTAGGAGCAACATTCTACTTTCACCTCAAAAGATTCTACTTTTCCAATCCAAAAGGCGAATATAGACGGAGCAATCTACTTAAGCTTGAAACTTTCCACATTTCAGGGCAAATGTTCTCCATTCACCTCGGACGATTCTCCTTTCTCGATCGAAAAGGTAAATAAAGGAGGAGTGTTCTACATAAACAGAAATACTTTCTACATTTCATTCGAACTTTTCCACATTCCAAGGAGAACATTCTACTTTTCCAATCCAAACGGCGAATAAAATAAAGATTACTGCACTTCATCCAAAACGCCTCTAAATCCCTCACAATTGCTTCCGCATTCCACCTGACTTAGGCTAGCAAGTTCTCCTTTCACGATGGCCTGAACGAACACAGGGGCAAATTTACCTATGTCTATCCTCATATCATCAAAAAACTCTATTGTACTTATTGAATTTCAAATATCCTGCAGAAAAACATAAAAAAACCAGCCTGCATGAATGCATAGCTGGTGAAAATATTGTATAAGTGCGTTTTATAAATTATTTAGTAGGTCGTGCGTTCTTTTGCACGCCATAGTGTAATTTCGTCGGTCATGATGCGTTCTACTTTTTGCTGTAGCATACGTTTCTTTAATTCACGTTCTGCCAGTTGTTCATTGATTGAGTAGATTTCGGCTACTTCAGCTGTTGTAAGGGTGCTGAATCGATCGAATAACTCGTCTAATGCGGGAACCGGTTGGCGAATTAATTCTTCTCCTAGCAATTCTGCTAAAATATGCTCGTAAACTTCATAATTATAAGAACCGCTTACTTTCAGGCCTTCATCTTCAATGCACTCATTGAAAAATACGATGCTTGGAATTTCTTCAACTTCCATTTCACGTGTTAAGTATAAATCACATTGGAAGGCGCGAGCTGCTTCTTTTGAACCAAAGTCGGACACGAACTCATCCATATCCAGGTTAACTTGCTGTGCGATTTCAATTAACGTCGCATGGGAATTGATATTGCGTGTATTAAGTGTCGCTACTTCCTGAACTTTGTTTAAATAGCGGAAACCTGCTCGCTTTCCTTGAAGTTCAGCCGCTTTAATTGCAATTGAAGGTAATGCTGGATGTGTAATATCCAATTCCGCTCCGGAAACACAGCCTTTCATCCGGCTCGTCATGCTGTTGAGAGCAGAGAGTTCCGTACTAAGGACATATCGACATGTAAAGTAATGACCATATTCTACTTGCAGTTTACGCATTGTCGTTTGAAGAGATAATGCTTTTTCGCAAAGGGGGTCAATAAAAATGTAAAGCTCAATCGGTTTATTACATGTGGATGGTGCAACAGGTTGCTGTAAAAGTTGGATATTATTCACTCAAATCCCTCCTCATCATTTGGGGCGTTGACCATATGGTGAGCAGTCATTACGAGACGCTTATAGTAAACTTCACGGAATTTCCCGTCCAAGCCCACTTCGTCCATCGCCTCTGCCATACATTCAAGCCATGCCTGGGCACGATCGGGTGTAATTTTAAAATGCATATGTCTAGCACGCATCATTGGATGACCATGTTCTTCAGAGAAAAGGTTAGGCCCCCCAAGATACTGCGTTTGGAATTGTATTTGTTTACGAATTGTTTCCGTCAGATCTTCAGGAAAAATAGGAATTAATAAAGGATGCTTCGCCACTCGAGAGTAGAACGCGTTAATTAATTCAGAAAGCTTTTCAGCACCGAGTTCCTCATAAGGAATCGTATATTTTCGATTCATTAGTTATACTCCTTTGTGTCTTTCTTTGCCAGTATATGAAATATGAATGTCATGTAAGTAATGTAAATTTCATTTAGGCGATACAATCATTCTAGCAACGTAGGGCCATTTTAACAAATAAAGTGCCCTGCCAAAAAATTTGAAGGGCGTTTCACATCTATTATCAGAACGGTGGAATTATTGATTTAATAGGTGTTCACAACGATTTTCCAACTAATCCAAAATACAGCATTTCAGGAGCATAAACAATAAAATCTCAAAATCCCTTTTGGCTTTCGTCTTCAAATTTTCACGACAAGTTCACCGCTATTTATAAATAATTTACACATTCATATAGTTCATTATTTTTTTGACATAGTTTTGAGTTTCTTGGAAAGGAGGGATACCTCCGTATTTTTTTACATTTCCAGGACCTGCATTGTACGCAGCAAGCGCTGTTTCCACATTATTATCAAACTGGTCGAGCATTTGGCGTAAATATTTTGCGCCACCCATAATATTTTGGGCAGGGTCAAAACGATCAGACACCCCTAAATAGCGCGCAGTTGCAGGCATGAGCTGCATTAAACCGGATGCACCGGCAGCACTAGTGGCAGATGCTTTAAAGTTCGACTCCTGTTTAATAACGGAAGTAATCAGTTTTTCAGGTAAATTGTATTTCTTAGCGGCAGCAGCAATTTCTGCTTGATAAGTTTCAGCACCGGCAAAGAAATTTGCTACATCGGTCTTTCTTGTAAAATCCGTCATATACTGTTCAATTGTGGATGTTTCATTACTTGCTGAAAGGCTGTTGAATGTACCCGGTAAATTCGTTAAGTTAGTTGAATTATTCAACAAAAATGTTGCGATATAGTTTTGAGCAGCCGAGTTTTGCTGCTGCGAATTAGAAGTTTGTTCGGAATCCGTTAACTGCTGGAAAGTGCTCACATCACCAAGTCCAGTTAGCGAACTTGATAAAGATTGTCCGCCTAAAATGTCGCTCATTAAATCGGAAAATAAAGTCGACGTAGATGATGATAATACACTTGCGCTTGACTGATTGGATGTATTTAAATTCTGCATTGCCTGAAGTTCAAGCAATGTTTTCATTGATGAAATATCCATCACAGCACCTAGCCTTTCTGATTGTTTAAAGCCGTCATAAAGCGCACAATTTTCTTTTGCGCAGGCTGTGGCTCAATTTCATGATGTGCCAAAAATTCGGAGAAAATTTCTTTTCCGACTGCTTCATCATGTGTCTCATATTCTACCTCATAATCGTCGCAGTGCAAATAGAAAGAATGGTCAAACACGAGCAAACCACCTTTATATGGGATTTCCACACGGTCGGTCGTCAATGTACCGTAACAGTGCAAATCGCCAACCGGAATATTAAATAACGCCAGTCTTTCGCTTACAGAATACGGGGGCACTCCATCACCGGCCAGCATACGATCTGCTTCCTCACGTGCTAAATAATCTGTCGTTTCTAGATGCTGGTGTTTGGAAGCTTTTTCTTTTAACGTAAATTCAATCGAATCTTCCACGACACGAATTCGAAGAGCGCTGTGAATTTGTTTTAGATGGTTTTCTTTTGTATCAAAGTAATGGTTAACTTGACGAATAATTTGTTCGCTTTTTATGGAGAATGTTTCAAGAAGCTGTTCATACTGTGACTTTGTTAGTATATTCTTGAATTCTATTTCAATTTGCTGTGTCATTTTCATCGTCCTTTTTAGTAATAGTTTTCAATTAAATCCAATGGCTGAAAGAATTAAACGTTTCTGCACCAAATGAGTGTCCTATGGTAAAATGTGAAGGGTAGATGAATCATCAATTTTATCATCCGACATTTTCCGGTGATGAAAAGAAAAAGGAGATTAATTCATTGCGAAACGTATATTTAATTGATCATGTTGAAGTAGTACATAATGAAATCTATTTTATTTTAAATGAAAAGAAACAACTTAGCCAATTGCAATCGACAGGGCAAGTGATCGTCGATTCGGATAATGAGGCGTTTCTTTATATCATAGAAGAAAATGAGGCATACAGTTATATTAGCTTTTCAAAAAATGTATGGCCGCAACTATTACAAATGTTATTGGCAGAGCAAAAAACATACTTGAAAGTGGAAGATGGTCTGCTGCCGCTTCAACAATTTGCTGATGAATTACAAGGATTGCTTTATAATATTGAAGGCAACAGCAACTATGGAGATCAATTTGTTGATAATATCGAAAAGGCATTTGCCGAATTCTTGAATAAATAGTAATAAACTTAATTATCACAAGAAAAACGGTCATTTCACGTGATTTAGGTGTGAAATGTGTATTTCTCGTCTACAAGAAGTATAATTGTTTGAAACAACGTGTTGATGAAATAGTGTGACAGGTATGAACTATTTCTAGTTGGGGGGTTTTTAAATTGGGGCAGTGGGAAGTATTTTTGAGTCCATATCGACAAGCTGTGGATGAACTTAAAATAAAATTAAAAGGAATGCGTTCGCAATTTGGTATTATGAGTGCCAATTCGCCGATTGAATTTGTGACAGGTCGTGTAAAACCACTTGCTAGTATATATGACAAATCGCTTGATAAAGGGATACCATTCGAACCGACTGCGCGTTTAGGAAATGAATTGCAAGATATCGCCGGTGTACGGATTATGTGTCAGTTCGTTGATGATATAGCAACAGTAACCGAACTGATCCGTCAGCGTAATGATATGAAAGTTATCGAGGAAAAAGATTATATTACACATAGTAAACCGAGTGGCTATCGTTCACACCATATGATTATTGAGTATCCGGTAGAAACGATTCAAGGTCGCATCGTAGTTGTGGCAGAAATACAAATTCGTACATTAGCGATGAACTTCTGGGCATCAATTGAACATTCCATGAACTACAAGTATAAAGGGATTTTCCCTGAAGAAATAAAAAATCGACTGCAAAGCGCAGCTGAAGCAGCATTCCGATTAGATGAAGAAATGTCCTCAATTAGAAGTGAAATTCAAGAGGCACAGGCATATTTCAGTGAAGTGAAAGAAGCAACGAATACAGCTATCCATAAGTCAACTGACAAAGAGGAGCGTGACAAATAATGAAGTTTTCAATACAATCACGCAGAGATGACCAATCAAATGAATTGATGGAGCTCGCAAAATCTTATTTAATTGATTTCGGTTTACAATTTGATGAACAAGAGCCGGAAATTGTTCTTTCGATTGGCGGCGATGGAACATTATTGCATGCTTTCCACCGCTATTTGCACCGTTTGGATAAAACAGCATTTGTCGGGATCCATACAGGCCATTTAGGCTTTTATGCCGATTGGAAACCTTCAGAGCTAGAAAAGTTAGTATTGTCGATTGCCAAAAAGGAATACAATGTCGTGGAATATCCGTTATTGGAAGTGCAGGTTCATCGCCAGCATTCCGAATCCAGTACGTTTCTTGCGCTGAATGAAGCAACGATTAAATCGCCGGACGTAACGCTTGTAATGGATGTGGAACTGAACGGCGAGCATTTTGAGCGCTTCCGTGGAGACGGCTTATGTATTTCGACACCGTCGGGCAGTACAGCATACAATAAGGCGCTGGGCGGAGCGATTATTCACCCGACATTGCAGGCTTTGCAAATAACAGAAATGGCATCGATCAATAACCGCGTTTTCCGGACGGTCGGATCTTCTTTAGTATTGCCGGCACACCATAACTGTGTATTAAAACCCGTACATGAGCAGCAATTTAATATGACGGTCGATCATATTAGCATGACGGAAACCGATGTAAAATCGATTACTTTTAATGTGGCAAATGAAAAAGTGCGGTTTGCACGTTTCAGACCATTCCCGTTTTGGGAACGTGTGCACGATTCATTTATCTCGAATGAATAGAATGAGGGTATATGGATAAACGATTTCAATTACAATTTATCAATACGGTCGATCAGGAGCTTTTGCGAGATGCAATTGCTCACTGGGGCATTTCAAAGCGTGCATTAACCGCCATTAAATTTGATGGTGGGGCACTTTTGGTTAACGGAGAAGAAAGAAATGTGCGGCATCGTTTGGCAGAAGGCGATGTTGTGACGATTATTTTCCCGGTAGAAGAAGCAAGTGAAGGACTGATTCCCGTACAAGGAGAATTAGCTGTTGTGTATGAGGACGAGGCAGTGCTTCTTGTCGACAAACCGGCCTTCATGAGTTCGATTCCTTCCCGGGAACACCCGAATAATTCGCTTGCAAACCTTGTATATGGCTATTTTGAACAGCAGCAGCTTGCTTCCACTGTTCATATCGTGACAAGACTTGACCGCGATACATCCGGGTTGATGCTTATAGCGAAGCATCGTCATATCCATCATTTAATGAGTGAACAGCAAAAAAAGGGACAAATTCACCGTGAATATGAAGCAGTTGCAGAAGGTATCATTGAACAAGCTCAGCAATCCATCATTGCTCCGATCGGACGGAAAGATACGAGCATTATTGAGCGTGAAGTACGTCCAAACGGGCAATTTGCCCATACGGATGTAACTGTGCTAACACGCAAAAATAATATGACACATATTCGTCTGAAGCTCCATACGGGAAGAACTCATCAAATACGTGTTCATATGGCTTATATTGGCCATCCATTAGTAGGGGATGAATTATATGGAGGTAATCATACATTAATTAACCGCCAGGCACTCCATTGCCGCTACATTGAATTTGAACACCCGTTAACGAAAGAAAGAGTACACTTTGAAAGCAAGTTGCCAGAAGAGATTTCTACATTGATTAACTAATGCAAGATGCCAAGATTTCATTGGCATCTTTTATTTTTAGGGAAATTGGGAATATACTGTTGAGAAGGAATTTACGTGATACGAAAAAGTTATGGTAAAACGTAATTAGCCTTGACGAGGGATAGCAATTAATCATAAAATAACTCGTTATGAAAAGTCGAAAGGAGGGGGCAAGCATGATAGAGGAAAAAAATGATGAAGTCCAGTACGATGAAGCGTTTTTACGAATGCTGCTTGATGAAGAAAACATCGAGTCGTTCCGTGAACATTTCCTTGTACTCCATCCATATGATCAAGCACAGTTTTACGAAGAGGTGGGCCCGGATATACGGCAAATTATTTATCGTTACTTGTCTCCTCAGGAAATGGCCATCATTTTTGAAACAACTGAAATTGAAGACGATGAATATAAAACTTACTTAGATGAGATGGATCCATCATACGGTGCGGCCATGTTCGGCTTCATGTATACCGATAATGCGGTAGATATCCTCAATGAATTGGATACCCAGCAACGGGAAAATTACTTGGATATGATGGATGAAGAAACCGTCGATGAAATTAATGAGCTTTTAGGCTACGAAGAATATACAGCCGGTGCCATTATGACGACAGAATATGTATCGGTCGTTGAAAGCGCAACGGTTCGTGAGGCAATGCGAGTGCTGCGGCAGGAAGCCCAAACCGCCGAAACGATTTATTATATTTTTGTAGTGGATCAGGAACATCGATTACTTGGTGTCATGTCTTTAAGGGAACTGATTGTTGCAGAAGGGGATTTGTATGTCCGAGACATCATGAGTGAACGTGTCCTAGCTGTAAAAGTGACGGATGACCAGGAAAATGTCGCGAACTTGATAAAGGACTACGACTTATTGGCAATTCCTGTTGTCAACGAGAGCCGTGAACTTCAAGGGATTATTACGGTCGATGATATTATCGACGTTATTGAAGAAGAAGCAGAGGACGACTATTCCAAGCTGGCAGGTATCGCGGATATGGATGATAATGATGCAGGTCCTTTACGGGCGGCAGGAAAGCGTTTGCCATGGCTCATTATTTTACTGTTCTTAGGTATGCTGACATCGGGACTTATGGGGATATTTGAAGCAACACTCGACAAAGTCGCCTTGCTTGCAACATTTATTCCGCTTATTTCAGGTACATCCGGTAATAGTGGCACCCAGGCATTGGCTGTAGCGATACGAGGGATTGCAACAGGTGATATTGGCGGGAAAAGTAAATTCAGGCTGATCCTGCGGGAATTAAGTACAGGGCTTATTATGGGAGTGGTAAGTGGTGCCATAGTTGTCGGAATCATATTCTTCTGGAAAGGTACATTGATAATCGGTCTGCTTGTTGGGGCATCGATTTGCTGCTCGATTATTGTCGCGACACTGGCTGGATCGTTTATTCCAATTTTAATGCATAAGCTGGGTGTTGACCCTGCAGTTGCATCAGGACCTTTTATTACAACGTTGAATGACGTCACAAGTATTATTATTTATCTTGGCCTAGCATCGACGTTTATTAGCCGGATTCTGTAAGTCACGATTTGAAAAGACTTTGCATATTGTATGAAAAAGGATGTGGAATGTGGAAATTCACCCATTACTTTTTATTGCAAGTCCGGTTTATATACAAGAAAAACGAGTCGAAATAGAGGAAGAAAGTACATCAATTTATGTACGACCTACTACTGAAAAAATTGAAAATGCCCTTATTGCACGACAGCTCCATTATTTTTCGAAACCGGCGAAAGAGCCAAGGTTATTGGTATTTATTTTGCAATCAGGTGAAAAAATACACGGATCAATTGATAAAATAAGTGGTAGTCAAGTATTGCTGAATTGCCAAGATACAAAACGCTGGATAAAAGCTAATGAGATTGTGTTAATTCATAATACGTTATAAAAAGGAGGAGCCAAATTAATGGCTCCTCTTTTTTAGTTCTTTCATGAAAGAAAATACAGCATCTCGCGCTATATGCGCGAGATGTGTTTTTCATATGAATTAGTCACAAATGCCAAGGTCTACATCATCGATACATTGAACAGCACAGAAGCAATCTAAATCAACTGTGATACAGCTGTCTGAAGCTTCAAATTGTGTTACTTTACATACTTGACGGAAATCAATACCTGTTCCGTGATCATTTAGTAAATCAACTGTATGTTCTTTGTCATCTTGTGGTACAAGAACACGTAATGTTGCACAGCAGCCATCAAATACATCTTCAACACGGAAATAAATCGATACACAAGGACAATCATGGCCATCTGCTGTAGTGAATGTAGCGAAGAATGGAGAACCATCCTTGTTTAATAAAGTAAATACACGTGTGTCGACATTGTTACGAGCCGGGTTAACAATTCCACCAAGCGGCTCTAGGAAACAGTTTGTTGTACAGCGACTGCATTCATCCTGTACTGCTGCATTTTGAATTTCTAAAATCGCACGGACAACCTCACAAACACAACCACGTGATTGGTGATGTTCACCTGCTCCACCTACATCATTATTACCTCTTCCACAACCCATTATTTTTTCACCTCCGGTTTACTTAACTCTTACTAATAATATGAACCGGTTCTCAAAAGAATCGGGCTAATGAACAGGTTTCACCAAACTTCTTTGGGCGATGAATAATTCAAAATACGACAGGTTATACTTGGAGAAAAATGGACAAAAGGGGGGACTGCTATGTGGAAAGCACTTATGACATTGAGTTTGCTTTTAATTCTTGCAGGCTGCAATGACCGTGAGAAAGTTGTGACGTATGAGCTGACAGATAATGTACAGAATCAGCAGGAAATAAAAAAGCTTTTAAAGGAAGATGATGCAATTGAACAAGCGAATCTGTTAGTAATTGAAGATGAATTATTTGTCGCAATGCAATTAAAACCGTTGAAAAAATGGAACCGCGAAAAAATTGAGCAAGATTGGAAAAAGAAGTTGGAAGATAAATTTTCCGATAGTAAAGTCAATGTTTCCGCAGATTTTAAAATGTTTTGGGAATCGACTAAATTAATGGAAGAAAAAGACCAGAAAAAAATGCTGAAAGAATTGCATGCATTAAAAAAGCTTGCTAAGGAGGAAACGTAACTTGAAAGAGCAACAATACAATACATTAAAAGATCAAATTACACCGAAAACGCCTCTTGCCATCAATTGTTTAAAAGCATTTGTTGTTGGCGGTGTCATTTGTTGTGTAGGACAAGCGATTTCCTTTTTTTATATGATGTTTTTTGATTTTACGGAAAAAACTGTAGGTAACCCAACAGTGGCAACAATGGTGTTTATCGCCATGCTTCTGACTGGGTTCGGACAATATCGTAGACTAGGCCAATTTGCGGGAGCTGGAAGTGCAGTTCCGGTAACGGGGTTCGGTAATGCTGTTGTTTCTGCAGCAATTGAAGGGAAATCGGAAGGACTTGTATTAGGTGTCGGCAGTAACATGTTCAAGCTTGCCGGCTCGGTTATTTTATTTGGAGTAGTCTCGGCCTTTTTTGTAACCTTGATTAAATTAATACTAGTATCGGTAGGTGTCGCGGCGTGGTAATTGTTTTTCAGTCAAAGCCATCCATTCTTTCTTCAGGTGTTGTAGTAGGGCCTTTGGAAAAACGGAGTGTCTTTCAAACGTATTTTGACAAAATATCAACCGATGAACGGTTGCAAAAAGATTCGAATGAAAAAGGGAATGCCGTTCTCATTTCAGATGCATGTCAGACAATATTAAAAAAATCGAATTTAAATAATTTGGATATTGATTATTTACTGGGCGGAGACTTAGTTAATCAAATGACACCCACAAACTTTGCGGCACGGGAACTGGCTGTTTCGTTTATCGGTCTTTTTTCTGCCTGTGCAACATCTGTCTCTTCTATAGTTATAGCTTCTTTATTGACAGAACTGGGTGCCAGCGATTTTTCCATTGCAGGTGCTTCAAGCCAGCATAACTCGGTCGAACGCCAGTTTCGCTATCCGGTTGATTATGGAGGTCAAAAACCTGCAACTGCTCAGTGGACTGTAACAGCAGCAGGATTTGTATTAGTTGGTAAGCATCAGCCGAAACTTCCATATGTAGAAGCCGCAACAATCGGAAAAGTAATTGATTACGGAGCAACAGATCCATTTCATATGGGTGGAGCAATGGCACCGGCAGCATTTGATACGATTCAGGCACATTTAAAAAAGCGTTCGCAAACAATAGAGGATTACGATGTCATAATGACAGGTGATTTAGGGAAAATCGGATTGAAAATTTTAATTGCGATGTTTGCCCAAAGTGGTGTGAAAAAGGAAGATTTATCAAGATTCCGTGATGCCGGTGCAGAATTTTACGGTGAAGATACAGCATTTTTGGCAGGTGCGAGTGGTGCGGGTTGTTCTGCTGCAGTCTATAGCGGCTATATGATGGAACAATTTAAAAGTGGTCGTTACAAGCGCGCATTATTAGTGGCAACAGGTGCACTTTTATCGCCGCTTTCTTTTCAACAAGGTGAGTCAATTCCGTGCACAGCACATGCAATTGAAATCGGGATGGGGTGAGTACAATCGGCTTTACATTTTTAGTGGCATTTGTCGTTGGTGGATTAATTTGTGTAATTGGTCAGTTATTAATGGATGTAGGAAAGCTGACACCTGGTCATACTTTATCCATTTTAGTTGTAGTAGGAGCAATTTTAGATGGACTTAATTTATATGAAGCCTTAATAAACTTCGCCGGTGCCGGTGCGACAATTCCAATTACTTCATTTGGAAACTCATTGACACATGGAGCAATGGCTGAAGCTGAAAAGCACGGCTGGATTGGCCTCTTGACAGGTATGTTCGAGGTGACAAGCTCTGGAATTAGCGCTGCGATATTGTTTGGCTTTATCGCGGCATTAATATTTAAGCCTAAAGGAAAAGTAGATTAGACGAATACCCTCCTTTTTTTTGAGTGTTTGCATACACTACAAAATAGAAAGGGGGGTATAAGTATGTCTGGATATGGTTGGCAGCAGCAAGGTTGGCAACAAGGTGGTTGTGATTATGGTTGTTCCCCAGGCTATGGCGGTAATAACAGTATGACATTCGTATTGATCGTTGTACTCTTTATTTTACTTATTATCGTTGGTAGCGCATTTATTTAAGGGAGGTAAGTAAACATTATGGATCGTTCGTTTTTTAAAAAAGTGGAGCGCAAAACCGGCGTTGATTTCGATGAAATTATGACGCTTGCAAATGCATTAACGTATGCAGATTTCTCGGATGAAAAACAAGTTCGAAAAATCGTTAAAAAAGTGAGCCGTCTTGCAAATAAACCGATTACGAGTGAACTTGAAGACAAAATTGTCCAATCAATCATTCAAGACGGTAAATCCTTGGATTTTTCGAAAATCGAGAAAATGATGAAGTAAGTCGGAACTTAAAAAAGTGGCGTAACAATACGAAAAACATCCATTTTCTTCGGCGGAAAATGGATGTTTTTCTACTTTTATGAGATTAAAAGAATTAGATTATCTTCTCCATAGCGCGATGCGGAATGCCAGCATCCATAAATTCCGGGGAAGTGACAGTGTATTCCAGTTTTTCATAGAAAGGAACTGCATAGCTTTGGGCATTCAATTTAAGCTTTTCAAAAGCTGCATTCTTTGCGTATTGTTCAACAGCTTCCATAATTAATGCACCAAGTCGTTTACCGCGATAGTTGTTCAAAACGCAAACGCGTTCCACTTTTCCTACTTTCGGTTCTACTTCTCGAAGCCGTGCTGTAGCAATTGAACTTTCACCTTCATTTACTAAGAAATGAATGGCTTTCTCATCGTATTCATCTAATTCCAGACTTAGTGGAACTCCTTGCTCTTTAACGAACACTTCTTTACGTAGCGCAAATGCATGTTCGCGATCTTCTTCAGTTGTAACTAGTTTTACTTCAAACACGTATTACTCAGCTCCAGTCAATTTGTATGTTTCATAAGTTGTCCATGAGCCGTCTTCCAATTGGTAAAGCAAGTGGAAACGATCGATCGAATCTTTTTCATCTACTCCAACCATACGCAACTGACCATAAATATCATCATGCTCCGAAGCGCTCATTTTTTGTGCAATTGTAATATGCGGCATAAACACATGCTTTGGCGCACCCAAGTTGATCTTTTCCTGAATTAGTTTTTGAATATTTTCCAACTGTGGTGTTGGCTCAATTCGGAAGTAAATGGCATTCGTCGTCGGGTAAAATGAACTGATTCGAGAGGCATGAATTTGTAAAGGTGCAAACCTTGATGCCACTTCCTGCAAATGCTTGGAGATTTCTCCGATTTCAGATTCACCCGCATCAAACGCATCCTTCAGCGTAAGATGAGGTGTGATTAAAGCATAATGCGGGTCATAGCGTTTGCGATAAGTGTTCGCTAAATCTTGTAATTTTTTAGATGGAAAAGCAACAATACCGTATTTCAAATTCATTACCCCCTAAAAATAATATAAATAATTTCATATAGCACCGTGCTAAATGATTGTGAGACGTCCTGTAAATGGCATAAAAAAATCTAGATACAGCCACACCAAGGCGTAATTGTTTTAATTATAACAGAAAAATTTGTGAATAAACATTTCCAGCATACCGTATTATCCGAAAATTTCAATTAGTGCACGTTTTAGATCAGGTTTCCAGTAAGTCCATGTATGATTTCCATTGAATTCTTCATAGAATGTATCAATACCATGTTGAACGAACATTTGATGCAGCTCACGGTTCGGTGTTAACAGATCTTTTACCGTACCATCCTTTAATGCCACTTGATCTTCCTGGAGGCCGATAATATGGTACAACGAAAGAATATTGACATTTTTCGCATCTTTAACAGCCTGCAATACAAGCTCATCTACATAAGGTGATTGTAAAATAGCTTTACCGAAAATATTTGGATAATGGAATGCAGTCATTAATGAAATGGTTGCAGCCATAGAATCACCTATTAATGCACGCCCACCGCCGACTTGTGTAGTTGAAAATTCATCATCTAAATAAGGCACGAGCTCATGTGCCAAAAATCGCATATACGCTTCAAATTGATCCCCTGCTGGTGTATATTTTCTCTTTCGATCTTCATAATTTTTGTATGGCACACCAACAATAATTGTATTTTCAATTAAATAGCCATCGATCAGTTCATCTGCAAGACGCGGAATGCCCCCTAGCTGAAAATAGTCTTTACCATCGGATGCGATTAAAATGTTATATTCATATAATGGTGAATAATTTGCTGGAATATAAATTAGTAATTCTAACTCTTCGTTTAATGCATTGCTAAAAAAAGTAACATCTTTTACTGTGCCTCTCTCCAATGTTGTCACCCCTGTATTTTGATGTATGTAAAATTGTATCATATAGTAAAATAAAGGTGTAATATATAAAGAAAGCCATAAAGTGAAACCTAAATCAGTGGGGAGTTTTTCCATCCCCTGGTTAGCAGGAACACAAGCTAATACTGGAAGCTGATTTTTACTGGTATTTTTACTGGTATTTTTACTATCCGTTAATGCGGGAAAAATGAGTGCTTAAAATAAACTGAAGTGAGGATTTCTTATGCATAATAAAAATATTCGTGTACATTCAGACGAAGTGACAAAAGCTACGTATAACGCGTTGGAACGACGTCATGTAACAATTGAAGATATTGCTGAAATCGTGTTTACGATGCAATCACCATATAATGAAGGCTTAACAATCGAACACTGTATTCAATCGGTTGTTCGTGTATTAAATAAACGTGAAGTGCAACATGCTGTACTAGTAGGAATTGAGCTTGACGAACTGGCAGAAAAAAGACTGCTGTCGGCACCGCTTCAAGCAATTATCGAGGCAGATGAAGGATTGTTTGGTGTTGATGAAACTTTGGCATTAGGGTCAGTATTTACGTATGGAAGTATTGCTGTAACAACTTTCGGTCATTTGGATAAGCAAAAAATCGGGATCATTGAAAAGCTTGATACAAAAGCGGGCGAATCGGTAAATACATTTTTAGATGATCTAGTCGGGAGCATCGCAGCTTGTGCAGCTTCACGATTGGCACACCGTATGCGCGATTTAGAAGAAGAAGGCGGCACATTCGCAGATATTCCTCCGGTAGAATTAGGACCAAATCCTAAGTCAAACACGGACATTTAGAAAGGATTTTAATATAAACGATGAAATTAAAAGATGTAAAAACACTAATTACGAGCGGTACTATTATTATTGCAGTAGGTTTATACTTAGCATTTAGCGAACCTAAAAAAGATACAGAGCAAACAACTTCCCCTGCCATTACGGAACAAAATACAGAATACAAACTTACAACTGATGTTGCGATGGACAAAACAGGCAATCAATTAATCGACGTGAAATATTTGAATGCCAATGATGGCGATACATTCAATGTCGAAATAGATGGTAAAAAAGAGCGTGTACGTCTTCTTATGATTGACACTCCTGAAATGAACTATAACAAAGGCGAACCTATGCCATACGCAGAAGAGGCAAAGGAACGTACGATCGAACTGATGGAACAGGCGGAATCCGTTCAACTTTTATTCGATAAAGGCCCCGAGACAGATAAATATGACCGATTATTGGCATATGCTTTTGTAGACGGTGTTAGTTTACATGAAATTTTATTAAGTGAAGGTCTGGCAGCAGTGCGTTATGTCAATAAACCGAACGATACTCTGGAAGATGAGCTTTTGGAAATTCAGCAACAAGCTGAAAAGAAAGAGCTGAACATTTGGGCTCATGACAATTATTTACAGCGTGACGGGTTCCATCCGGAAGAAGTAAGCAAGTAATTCTGATACAACTAAAAATTTGTTAATAAACCGGACTTGAAAATAACTTTTCAAGTTCGGTTTATTACGTTTTGCCTCATAAAGGAAGATTTTGTTTCTCTTTTAGCTCATGTTGAAGAAGCAGGTTGTATATAAAACGATGGGATTGGTATGATGGTATGGCAAGAATCTTTAGGATTTAAATTACTTATATCTTTCGAAAGTATATTTATTTTAAGGGGGAAGAATGATGACAAAAATTTTAATGTTGCACGGTGTTAACCACAACATGTTCGGAAAACGCGATCCTGAACATTATGGAAAGATTACTTTAGAGGAAATTAATCAAACGATTCAGGAACTGGCGAACGAGCTAAATGTTGAAGTAGAGACTTTCCAGACAAACCACGAAGGTGAATTTGTGGAGAAAATTCACGAAGCGTTCCTTTCCGGAGTTGACGGTATTGTTCTAAATGCTGGTGCCTGGACCCACTACAGTTATGCAATTCGAGATGCTTTAGATATTTTTACAGGTCCAACCGTTGAAATACATATGTCCAATATCCATGCACGTGAAAGTTTCCGTGAAAAATCTGTGTTTGCGGATATAGTGACAGGTCAAATCTCTGGTTTTGGCAAAGAAAGCTATTTGCTGGGCATTCGTGCAGCAGTACAAGCAATAAAAAACAATTAATAATGGTAATACTAAAATTATTCAACATGTTTCGGATAAACTATTAAGCGATTTCTATTAATGGAAATCGCCCGAATCCCTTGATATTTATATTTCCTACAGGGCATACCTCCCATTCCAACGCATTGCCTTTTTATTGGAAATATATGAAATGTAATATTTTGTTACGTTGCAAAAACGACAAATTAATGAAGTTTGCCATCAAAAGAAGTAAATTTATTATAAATGAGAATATCATCAATTGAGAAACAGGTAATTTTATGGCATGCTATATAGTGGTATTGAGAAATATTCTCTATTAGGAATTGGAATAATTTATAGAAAAGGAGGAGAAATGGTGTGAGAAAAAGTTTCTTCATATTTTTTGCTGCTCTTTTTTTGGTAGCGTTTACTTTACCGAATAATTCATCTGCAGCAATTGCTGATGGTACATATGATGTTAGTTATCAAGTAAATAAACCCGGGAGCAATTCGGCATCTATGGCGAATGACTATTTTTTAAAGCCAGCCAAATTAATTGTAAACAACGGAAAAATGACAATGCAGCTTACGATTAAAAACAGTAGCTGGGTTACACAGTTTAATCCTCCGGGTGGTGCGAAAGTAATCAGCTCAAGTGCAGACCAGCGCACAGTGCAATTTCCTGTTTCCAATGCAAATTTAGTGACTATAGCGATGAAAATCGACATTGATGATATCGATTACCATCATAGCTATAGTGTAGATTTTGTATTTAATAGCGGGGGGTTACCTGAAGCAAAAGTCGAGGAACCTAAAGAAACAGTAAAGCAGGAACCGGCAAAAACAGCTCCGGCACCTAAGGAAACACAGACAAAGTCGTCAGGAAGTAATACTTCTTCAAATACACCAGCACCATCAACTGAAAAGCAGAATACAGGTTCATCCGATCAGCAAGCGACAACAGAAATAACAAAGACAGATGATTCAACAAAATCTGATGAAGAAATTGCGTCTGAAACGAAGCAAGCTGAAGATTCTGAGGTAGTAGAAAATCCAGAGACGAGCGATGAATTACCGTTAATGGCGATTATTTTATTTTTCATAGCTGCCGTTGTATTCATTCGCACTAAGAAAACAAAAACTATATAGACAGATAGGGGAAATAAAGAATGGCTAACAAATCAAAAGCAACTAAAGCAGTATTAGCATCATTACTTGCTACATCAGCTATCGTACCAGCAATGGCAGTATCTGCTGATACAACTACAGAAACGAAGGCAACAGAAGCGGCAATTTCTACAGCAACTAAAACTATTGACTTCAAAGTTGACGCGGAAGATGCACTAAAACGTTTTATCCCAACTTCAGGTGAATTAGTTGAGCGTAATGGTCAAAAATTTATCAATATTGAATTATCAGATGCGGTACTAGCAATGGTAAATAGCGTAACAGTGGCAGGACAACCTGCAATGGCTGAATATAATGGTAAAAAACACATTAACATTCCAGTAACTGCAGATTATACTCCTGTAGAAGCTACTCTAAATATGACAATTACTTTCGTTGGTAAAGATCCGGTTGATTATAAAGTGACGTTAACACCTGACGCAAAATCAATTAAAGAAGTAACGGAAACAACAAAGCCAGTTGAAGAAGTGAAAGAAGAGAAAGTATATACACCTGGTAAAACTTTTGAGTCGGTGGCGGATGGTACTTACGATATTGTTTGGGATGCATATAATTCAGAAAAAGTAGGTAACTACAAAGCAATTACGAACCACTTCACACCTAAAGCGAAATTAATCGTAAAAGACGGCAAATATTCTGTAGAAGTATCTGTAGCGGCAACTTCAAAAGAAATGGTAGCTGGATTTAAAATTGCGGGTAAAGAAGCAACCGAAAAAGATGGCGTTTATACAGTAGAAATTCCTTCAATTAGTGAATTACATGAAGCAGGTGTACATGTTGTTGTTCCTGCAGCGAAGATGGATAAATGGTATGACTTCGGTTTCGCTATCGAAACAGCTGACCTGGAGTTACCAAAAGCTGAAGTAAAACCTGCGCCTGTTGAATCTGTAAAAATGGATGTTACAGCATTAAAGAACGGAACTCAGGAATTGTCTATTATGCATAATAAATATTTAGACGATGAGGTAACAGTGACAACAACTGAAGGGGGCTATGATGTAGAATTAACATTCCCTGAAGGTCAACACTTATTAGGCTTCGATGTTGAGGGCGCAACAGTTGCATTAAAGTCAGAAGAAAAAGTTGGCAATAATACAGTAAAAATCTACACGTTATCAGTTAAAGATTTAGAAAAAATCTATACAGCAACAGCAGATTTAAAAGTAGTTCTTAATGGGAATGTATTATATGAAACTGCACATGACTTCCAAATGAAGTTTAGCGATAAGAACTCAACAACTGTTCCATTTAAAGATATTGCAAACAACGGTAACAAAGATGCGATCATTAACCTTTATAACAAAGGGATTTTCAAAGCTGCAGATAAGTTCAACCCTGGAAACAACTTGAAACGCTCTCAATTCGCATTAATGCTAAACCGTGCATTAAAATTGGATGTACCAGCAAAAGCGAATTTCTCTGATATCGCAAAATATGATGCTGAAACAAAAACAGCAATCAATGCATTAAACGGTTACGGTATTATTAACGGTAAAACAGCTACTACATTTGCACCTGGACAAGATATAACTCGTAAACAAGCGGCTTTAATGATTTACCGTCTATTAGAGAAAAACGGCTATAAAGCATCAGGAGAAGCAGCAAAATTCTCTGATATGCCAAAAGAAGTTGAAGCATCAAAAGCAATTTCTGAATTAAATAAATTAGGTATTATTTCTGGTTTTGAAGGGAAATTCAATCCGGAAAACAAATTAACACGTTCTCAAATGGCAAAAATCTTAAACAATACATTAACTGTTGTTGACGGTTTAAATAAATAATTTAATGTAATGTGAATGGCTTATAACAAACAGCCATTGCTAATACTATTTTAGGTAGGGGTGTGTTAAAAGCTGAGGCTTTTAATACAGCCCCAATCCTATTTTTAAGCAACGACAGTTAATACGCTACGCTTAAATTGAACTAAACTTCCATCTAGTACGGGATGAAATTTTACTTCAGTTTAAACAGCTAGGAGGAAAATAAATGAAGAAGTGGTTAATCGGACTCGCATTGAGTATGGCGGTACTTGCGGGATGCGGAAATAGTGAACAGAAAGCAGCGTCATCCACTAACGGAGATGTTAACACTGCATCAGAACAGGCCCCGGTTGTTGAAGAGGAGCATCGTATTATCGCTGGAACAGTAGTCATTGCACAAATTCTGGACCGGCTGGATCTTGATGCGGTCGCAATTCCGGATACGGTGAAGGATTTACCGGCACGATTTGACGATCTGCCGAATATCGGGAATGCGATGGATCCGGATGCGGAAATTATTAAATCGCTCAATCCTACTGAAGTGCTGTCCGCGTCAACATTGGAATACGATTTAAAGGATAAATTTGAGCAATTGAAAATTCCGGTCGATTTTGTTGATTTAACAAGTATTGGATCGATGATAGGCGAAATTACAGCAATTGGTGAACGCTACAACCGTGTGAACGAGGCAAAAGCTTTAAATGATGAATTACAGGCAGAAATTGATGCGGTAGAGGTTGCAGCAAGTAATGAAGAAAAGCCTCGAGTACTCATTTTACTTGGAGTGCCTGGCAGTTATTTAGTGGCGACGGAAAATTCATATGCAGGTGATTTAGTACGTCTTGCAGGCGGTGAAAACGTTATGGCTGGTCAGGATGCAGAATACTTGCCATCCAATACAGAACATTTATATTCATCAAACCCTGACATTATTTTACGTTTATCGCACGGTATGCCGGCTGAAGTTATTGAAATGTTTGATGAGGAATTTGCCGAAAATGATGTTTGGAAACATTTTAATGCTGTCAAAAATGGACAAGTATATGATTTAGAAGAAGAACTATTTGGGACGACAGCCGCATTGAATGTACCGGAAGCTCTCAATGAGTTAGTAGAAATATTTTATCCATAAGACCTCTGCCTTCTAGACTTAAGAAGGGAGAAGAGGATATGCGGGACATAAACTCCCCGTTCTCGTTATCAATAACAATGTTGGAAAAGCAAAGTCTTGAGGGAGGTTTTGCTTTTCATCATATAAAGGATGTTTTCTGTGACCAAAAAAATTTTTAGCTTTATCGCTGTCACTGTATTGCTTGTTATAACAATCATTTACGCAGCGACAACAGGAAGTATAAAGATGTCGTTTATCGACTTTATCACGAATTTCTTCAATGCCGATAATGCGGATATGGCAGCGATTAAAGATTTGCGTTTCCCAAGAATCATCGTAGCGATATTTGCCGGAGCGGCTTTATCGGTTGCCGGTGTTTTATTGCAGGCAATTATGCGAAATCCATTAGCGGATGCCGGGTTCATCGGAATATCCGCGGGGGCTGCATTTACAAAATTATTTATCGTAAGCTTTGTACCGACACTATTTTTCTTCACACCACTAGCAGCATTTATCGGAGGAGCGCTCGCATGTTTCTTTGTTTTCCTGCTTTCCTGGAAGTCAGGGCTGAATCCATTAAAGTTAATTTTGGTCGGGATTGCGATCAATGCCATGTTCTCTGGGCTTACAGAAGCGATGATCAGCTTTGGTGCTTCGGCAACAGGTGCGATTACATCAAATCTTTCCTTAAAAACTTGGGATGATGTAACGCTGATTGTTACATATGGTTCTATTGGTTTACTTCTTGCTTTTATTTTATACGCTTCATGTAATGTGCTCGTGTTATCTGATAAAACCGCAAAAAGTGTCGGTTTTAATGTAACAGGTGCACGCATACTCATTGCGACGGTTGCTGTAATGTTAGCAGCTTCATCTGTTGTAGTGGCAGGGGTCATTTCATTTGTCGGAATTTTAGTGCCGCATATCGCACGTCGACTTGTCGGTTTTGATCATAAAGTGTTAATTCCGTTTACGGCACTACTGGGCGCATTTATTATATTATTGGCCGATACACTTGGACGTACAATGTTCAGCCCGATGGAAGTACCGGCATCAACGATTATGGCCATTATCGGAGGACCATTCCTCATATTCCTACTTAGAAAAGAGTGACAACCAATATGGAAATTAAACAAGTAGTCGTTTCCCATGACGGGACGACCCGTCATTTAAATGCAGTATCGACTGCTATTCCAAAAGGGAAAGTGACGACAATTATAGGACCGAATGGCTGCGGAAAATCCACCTTGCTAAGTGTCATGTCACGAAACAACAAACCGCTCGAAGGTCAGGCGATGCTCGAAAATCGGGACTTGGTGGAATATAAGCCGAAAGAGTTTGCGAAGAAATTGGCGATTGTATATCAGCAAAACAATATTCCATCAGATTTGACGGTGGAGAAGCTTGTTATGTACGGACGGATGCCGCATACTTCATTATTCAAAAAGAGAGCGGAAGAGGATGAGGAGGCAGTTACATGGGCGCTTACTTGTACGAACCTGCTTGAAAAACGGCATAATGATTTATCGGCACTATCCGGTGGGGAACGCCAGCGTGTATGGATTGCAATGGCACTTGCACAAAAGTCTGAAATACTGTGCTTGGACGAGCCGACAACGTACTTGGATATATACTATCAGCTGGAACTGCTGGAGCTCGTAAAGCAGCTGAATGAACAGTACGGCTTGACGATTGTTATGGTGCTACACGACATTAATCAGGCGATTCGTTACAGCGAACACATTATTTTGATGAAAGCCGGTACAATTATCGCTGAAGGTGCACCACGAGATGTTATTACAAAAGAAGTAATTAAGGACGTATACGGGGTCAATTCCGTGTTTCATGAAGATGAACAGCTCGGGTTATATATGATGCCGTTAAGTATTTAATATGCGTAAAATTGTTCAAATTTTAAGCGGCATCGTGATGATTATTTGTGCAGGGATTATTATCCGTTATTTTTTTAGCTATGAGAAAGTGGAAAAAGAGCTTGAAAATGCTCAGCAAATTGTCGAACAAAGTGAGCTTGCCGCACTTCAACAGCAAAACGATCATATTATCGGCTGGCTCACACTGGAGGATACCCGTCTTAATAATCCTGTTCTGCAAAGGGATAATAACGAATTTTACTTAACTCATAATTATTCGGACGAGAAAAGTCGCGGCGGGAGCATATTTGCCGATTTTCGAAATGAGGTAATGGAAGACCGGCATACGATTTTTTACGGGCATGTTTTACGCAATGGTACGATGTTCGGAGATTTGCCTAAGTTTAGCGAGCAGGCATATGCAGAAGCCCATCCTGTTTTTTACTATGAAACAAATGACAAGCGCTATGCATTGCATGTGTTTGCCGCCTATGAAACAACGACCGACTTTTATTATATCGAAACACAATTTACAGACTACACGTATACGCAGTTTTTAGAGGAAGTTCAGCGACGTTCCGATATAAATTTGCCAGTTCACGTAACGGCTACCGATAAAATCGTTACATTGTCGACATGCACGACATCCCAAAATGACAAAGAGCGTTTCGTCGTTCATGCAAAAGTAGTCGAACTAGAAAATAAGAGGTGAATTATGATGAAAAACAGTAAAAAATTAATGACTGCTTTACTTGCTGTTTCTGTATTGGCAGCATGTGGGCAAAAAGAAGAAGAAAAAATAGCAGAGCCTGTAGAACAGCAGGAAACAACGATTGATGTCAGTGCAGAAGCAGAGCAGTTTAAATCGCTTTCAGCAGGGCAAATGGACAGCTTTGTAACAGATACTGAGCTTTTAGCAATTGCTATTAAAGAAGGTAAGCTGGAAGACGCACAGAAGCTGTATCCGTTAGTAACGATGTATTATGAAAGACTACAGCCGCTAACTCCGAGTTTCCAGGAGCTTGACGAAAAAGTAAACGGTGACATTGTTGAAGGAAAAGAAACGGACACAGCAGGCTTTCAACGTATAGCATATGGATTATTTGCTGAAAAGAAGACAGCAGGTTATGAAAAAATAGCTGATGAACTTGTTGCAAATGTAAAATCACTTCAAGCTGATTTTGCGACAATTGATGTGACGGAAAATAATGTACTTGCTTCAGCTGTAACTATGTTTCAGGATATGACCAATACCAGACTTACTTCACCGAGCATTGCAGGAAATGAAGTATATGCAGTGAAAGCACAAACAGAAGCAGCCGAAGATTTAATGGAAGTTTTTGTACCACGTGTTTCAACTGAAAGTGCGGATGCTGCATCAAAAGCAATTACAGCATTAAATGAAATTGTAGCGTACTACGAAGTGGGAAAGGAAGATTACGTAAACTATACTCTCTTTACGACAAAACAAGAGCAGGAACTCATTACAGCAGTAAAAAATGTCGAAAAGGCATTACAGCAAATGAATGATTCGATTAAATAACGGGATAAACAGACATAAAAATAAGGCGGTTCAAAATTTACATTATGTAAAGTTTGAACCGCTTTTTATATTAAGGATTTTTAATCCAAATGCTCATGCTTTATATATTGTGTGGCTGACTGGGGAATGTCTTTATACGAAATTTCATTGAAAGTAACTAGTGCCTCATCATCAAAAGTGACAGTTAGAATTTCCGTATCTTTATTTTTTACAGGCACAAACCATTTTAATGTAATATTATTTATCTCTTCCACGTGCTGGATTTCGTTAAGTAAGTTATAACTATCTTTCAGCAATGTTGTTTCACTAAGAAATTCTGATGCCCTTAGTGAGACGATAACATTTTGTTTCTCATCAACCGGTATAATTTCGATATTCAGCATTATATTTTCAACAAACTGTTTCAGCACGATTTCAGTCAACATCAGCATAGTGTGAGTTTTTAATTGCTCCTGAGTCATCGATGCTTTTGCTTCAATGATTGTTTCTTCCTGATCGGAATTCTTCATTTTTATAATATATTGTACTGAAACGGCGCAAACAAAAATAAGTAAGGCGATTAACATAGATTTCAGTAATTTATTTAAAATAAGGATAACCTCCTATGAACTTAGCGTCATAATCACTATTATATAGTCATTATGCCACAAAAAAATACTAAAAAGGACTGTCAATTGTGACAGTCCTTTTAAAAATTAAGTATTTTGTTCTTCATTAGGAATAGTAGCAACAAATTCGTCAAAGTATAAAAATGATTCATCCTCAAGTTGTTTAACTTTCTGTTCGTTTAATCCAATAGATAATGGCCCGGAAAAAATCTCGCCCCACCAAGTTTCAGTAATAATCATTTTATATAGCCTCCTTGTACGATTGTTTTACATTACTTATTATGTTCGATTATTAATTTAATTATGAAATTCCCATATGCCTTAATTTATAAACATTTCTTTAAGAATTAAGACAATTTAATCATGAAGCCTCCTTTTTTTAGCAGGATATTTTTAAAACTTTGTAGTAGTTATTACTATAGTTAATATGTGTGAACAGCTATAATTTATGCATACATTTATCTTCATTCAATAAAAATGATTATTTTCCTTAGCCATTGACGAATGAAGCTGGAGTTTTGTATAGGTCACGGATATTAATTTCGGGAAGGATGAAAAAAATGAATTTTACTGCAAATGATGTTGAACAAATGATTGAGAATCAACGCGCTTTTTATTTTACGGGCGCTACAAAAGATGTGGAATTTCGTAAAGAACAGCTTGTAAAATTAAAAGAAACAATAAAAAAATATGAAGAACAAGTAATAGAAGCTTTAGCATTGGATTTAAGAAAAAGCGAGTTTGAAGCATTCACAACTGAAATCGGTATTGTTTATGATAGTATTTCCTATTTTTTAAAAAATATAAATAGCTGGATGGAACCACAGCCTGTCAAAACTCCGCTTCATTTCCAGCCCGCAAAAAGCTATGTTGTACGTGAACCATATGGAGTGACATTAATTATTGGACCATTCAACTATCCATTCCAATTGATTATGGAGCCATTGATCGGGGCGATTATCGGAGGAAATACAGCAATCGTAAAACCATCGGAATCTGCCGAAAATACAGCATTTATTGTGAAGAAAATTCTGGGAGAAGTATTCTCTCCTGAATATGTACGTGTTGTAGAAGGTGAAAAGGATGAAGTAACAGCATTAATTCACGCATCTTTTGATTATATATTCTTTACGGGAAGTGTGGCGGTTGGAAAGGTTGTTGCAAAAGCAGCAGCAGAACGTCTTACACCGATTGCATTGGAATTGGGTGGAAAGAGTCCGGCAATTGTCGACCACACAGCAGATTTGGATGTAGCGGCGAAGCGGATTGTATGGGGGAAATTCAATAATACAGGCCAAACATGTGTGGCGCCAGATTATGTTCTTGTCCATACAAGCGTTGCGAAAAAGTTTACGCGACTTCTTAAGAAAGCAATTAAAGAATTTTACGGTGATGATCCACAGCAAAGTCCGGACTACGGGCGTATTATTAATGAACGCCAATTCGACCGTCTACAGACTATTTTAGATAATGAACGGGATACTGTCACATTTGGTGGCCGGACAGACCGTGAAGATTTATATATGGAACCGACCGTGCTGGAAAATATTACGTGGAATCGACCTTCCATGGAAGACGAGCTGTTTGGACCAATTTTACCGGTTATGACATATGAAAATTTACCAAGAGCAATTCATGAAATTCGTCAATTGCCAAAACCATTAAGTGCCTATTTGTTCTCGGAAAATGAAAAAGCCATCGCATACTTTCTAGAAGAGCTTCCGTTTGGCGGAGGCTGTATAAATGATGTTATTACACATGTCGGCAATACTCATTTACCGTTTGGCGGAGTAGGACCTTCAGGTGTGAAAGCATACCACGGGAAAGCAAGTTTCGAAAACTTCACACACCCGAAATCGATTATGCACCGTTCTAATAAACTGGCAAATAGTTTACTATATCCCCCGTATAAACAAAAAGTAAAGCTTGTTCGAACAATTATGAAATAAGAAAAAAGAAGGCTTTCCCGAACAGTGAAACTCAGGAAAGCCTTCTTCTTCTATTATTCTGTCATGATCGGAAATGTTAATAATATTTCAGTACCGACATGCTGTTTACTTTTAATTTGGATGGTCCCTTGATGATCTTGTACAATTTTATGGATAATCATCATGCCGAGCCCTGTTCCATTTGTTTTCGTCGTATAGAAAGGCTCAAATATCCGATTCAGTACATTTTGTGGAATACCGCATCCAGTATCAATAATTTGGATATAAATATCCTTCTCATCTTTACTTTTGCATACTTGTAATGTAATAGAACCATCTTCAATAATCGCTTCAATCGCGTTTTTAAATAAATTTATAAATACTTGCTTTAGTTGATTTTTATTTCCTAAAATTGTAATGTTCAAAAATTCATTAATAATTTTCAAGGAAATCGCTTTTGACTGGAACTCATATTGAAGAAACTGGACGACTTCCGATAAAGCTTCCGCCAAATTAATTGGGGCATATTGGTTTGCTTGAGGTTTAGATAATACAAGAAACTCCGATAAAATTAATTCGATTCGCTCTGTTTCATTTTGAATGAGCTTTGTATACTCATAGTAAGGTGAATCAGGATCTTCATTCATCATTTGTACATAGCCGGAAATGACCGTCATCGGATTGCGGATTTCATGGGCTACACCCGCAGCAAGCTCGCCGACAAGCTTTAACTTTTCCGATTGTAAAATCAGATTTTCATTTTCTTTAATATAGGATATGTCTCGCGAAATGACAGACGATCCGATAATGTCACCATGCGGACTTAAAATAGGCGACAATGAAATTTGTGCATCAAAAAAAGTGCCGTCTTTTCTCATATCGGTCGTTTCATGCAGACGATATTTTTTTCCGAGCATCAAATCTACTTTCCTTTGCTTTGACTCTTCCTCATTTTCTGGGGGAATGAGCGGTAAAACACGCCCTAATGCTTCCTCCTTAGACCAACCATACAATTTCTCAAATGCAGGATTGACTGCAATAACACGGTCCTCCAAATCGAAGACAGCAATTGCATCATTAGCCTGTTCGAAAAACAAATGTAAGTATGCATGTTTGGAATTCAGATAATATTCACGGTCGATTGCATTTTTCTCAAGCTTTAACCAAATCTGTTTTATTAAAAAGCTTTGACCAATACTCATAATGCAGACAGCAATTAGAAAGCTGAAGAGTAAAAGATGATCTTCAGATTTAAAACTGTGATAGGGTATCATTGATAATTTATTTAATATAAAAATTTCAATGAAGACTAGTACTATGTTGATGATGGAAATAATATATGAACGGTAAATTGTTAAAATCGCTATAACCCAGATAAAAGTATAAAACGAAATTATATTTACATTTTGATAGTTGAATAGGAATACGATTATATGCCATGTACAAATCAAAATAATTTGAAGTACTTTTGGAGGCGTTTTTAAATAATACAAAGCAATGAGTATAATGCAACTTCCAATGCTAATAACTAAAAATGAATAAGGATGCTTGAACAGCTGTGTAACAATGACAGTAGTAAAAATAAGCGTTGAGAAAAAATAAGTAATAACCATAAGCAAATTTCGCTTATTCAGAATTTCATGTTGCTGCATAAAACACCTCGGATAAGTAATATTAACTATAATGATACAGTAATTCATGATGTCGATAAATGGCGAATTTTGATATGATATATATATCGTATAAATAAATTAAATAAGGGAACAAAGTGGAATCTTTATTTTAATATAATTTTAGTTCTTAAATCCTGTATATTGTGTCAATAGCGAGAAAAATGAACTTATGTATTATATGTCCAAAGTCCTTGTATTGCAAACATGTTTATTTATACGGATACATTACAGTTAATGAAAAGCGTGGAAATTTCATTCTATGCACAGTATGATGATTAGTACATAGAAGAAAATTATCATTCGCAATTATATTGCAATTGTGGGGGAAAGAATTATGTATGCAGAAGAACTTTTAAGTACACTGATGCAAAAAAAAGTTGTAGGTCAATTACCGAAACTGATTACCGATATTGCGATTGACTCGCGCAGTGTACAGCCAAACAGTTTATTTATTTGTATAAAAGGTTTTACGGTGGACGGGCATGACTATGCTCAAAAGGCAGTTGATGCAGGTGCAACTGTAATCGTTACGGAACGTCTATTACAATTAGATGGAGAAATTGCACAAATAATCGTAAAAAATACGACTCGTACACTTGGAATTTTAGCGGCAAAGTTTTTTGATTATCCATCGAAGGATATTATGATGATTGGAGTAACAGGTACAAACGGGAAAACAAGTGTATCTGGAATTATCCACAATATATTAATCGGACTTGGCGAAAAATCGGCATTGTCGGGAACAATCGGCTTCAATTTAAATGGAGTGCTATATGAATCGGCAAATACGACAAGTGATTCATTAAATACACAACAGATGATTTTCCGTGCTAAAAGCGAGGGCTGCCGTGCAATGGTGATGGAGGTTTCGTCACATGGTTTAGCGTTAGGCCGTTTAGCAGGTGTTGATTATGATGTGGCGGTATTTACGAATTTAACGCATGACCATTTAGATTTCCACGGTACGATGGAAAACTACGGCAACACAAAAGGTTTGCTGTTTTCTCAACTTGGACAAGACTTGGAGAAGAACAAGCATGTCGTTTTAAATGCTGATGATCCATGGTCTGAGCGCTATGCGGAAATGACACCATATCCAATTTGGACTTATGGATTGCACAATAATGCGATTTTCCGTGCAGTAAACTGCAATTATGAAAATGGAATGACGCAATTTGATATGGAAACACCGGAGGGTACATTCCCGGTATCAATGCATTTACTAGGTGAATTCAATATTTACAATGTCCTTGCAGCAACAGCCGTATTTTATGCTCGCGGTTTCCCGATTGATGTCATTATTGAACAAATTGAAATGCTGCCGCCGGTGAAAGGGCGTATGGAGAAAGTAGATTCAGATTTACCGATTCAAATGTTCATCGACTATGCACATACACCGGATGCAATTGAAAAGGCGATCAATGCGGCAATGCCATATAAAAAACCGGAAAATAAATTGATTTTCCTTGTTGGTACAGGTGGCGGACGCGATAAAACGAAACGTCCGACGATGGCAGAAAAAGCATCTGTTGCAGATTATGTTGTCCTGACGACGGATGATCCGCGCTATGAGGAATTTGACAGTATTACGGGTGATTTGGCGAAAGGTATGAAACATAAAAATTATGCCTGTATCGGTGACCGTGCGGAAGCTGTTAGACATGCAGTAAGCGTAGCAAATCCTGGTGATATTATTATTTTCGCAGGAAAAGGTCATGAGGACTACCAAATTATCGAAAATACGAAATATCCGCATAGTGATGCGAAAATTGCGATTGAAGCTGGAAAGTTAAAATTTGTATAGATTATGCAATAATTTTTTCAAATCCACCGTGTTAACGTAAAAGCGTTAGCGGTGGATTTTTTTGGAGGTGACAAAGATGATCCATTCATTTTTACTTAGTATGATTGCATATTGCACTGTGAGCTTCCCGATTTATTGCATATTGCGAATGTTCTATATAAAAAATAAAACAAAAAATGCGAGGCGTGAATTGGTGATGCTCGTATTCTTCTTTTACAGTGTCAGTATTTTTTCACAAACGATTATCCCTAACTTCCAAATCTCGAATGGACAGATCATTTTTGATACTTCGACCGCATATGTGCGCAGCAATTTTACCCCATTACAAACAATTTTGCTGTATTATGACCAATTGAATGGACCATTGGCAAATATCGCATTTTATAATTTGGCAGGCAATATTGTCCTGTTTATTCCTTTTGGCTTCTTTATTCCGCTATTATGGAAAAAGTACAGAGGATGGCGCATCATGCATATCGTTGCATTTGCCATCCCATTATTTATTGAAGGGACACAATATTTTATTGGTCGTAGTATTGATGTCGATGATGTATTATTAAATGCAATCGCCATTGTAATCGGCTTTATGCTCTTCAAAATATTTCGGAGATTACGTAAAATGAGCACGCCAAAGTAAAAAAGGTTGTAACAAATGACTGTTGTCTTTTAAAATAAGAAAGTATGAAAAAAGGAGACGAAATTAATGACTTTAGAACAAGATATATTATCGCGTCGTACATTCGCCATCATCAGTCACCCGGATGCTGGTAAAACGACGATTACAGAAAAACTACTATTATTCGGTGGTGCGATTCGTGACGCAGGAACAGTAAAAGGAAAGAAGTCAGGAAAGTTTGCGACATCTGACTGGATGGAAATCGAGAAACAACGTGGGATTTCGGTTACCTCTTCTGTTATGCAGTTCGATTATTCAGGCTGCCGTGTAAACATTCTGGATACACCGGGACACCAAGACTTCTCGGAAGATACGTACCGTACGTTAATGGCTGTAGACTCGGCTGTCATGGTAGTCGATGCGGCTAAAGGGATTGAGGCCCAAACATTAAAGCTATTCAAAGTTTGTAAAATGCGCGGTATTCCGATTTTTACTTTTATCAACAAATTGGACCGTCAAGGGAAAGAGCCACTAGAGCTTATTGAAGAATTGGAAGAAGTGCTTGGTATTAATGCATATCCAATGAACTGGCCGATCGGTATGGGGAAAGAGTTCCTAGGAATTTACGATCGTTACAACAAACGTATCGAGCAATTCCGTGTAGAAGAAGGCGACCGCTACTTACCACTTGATGAAGAAGGGCATTTAGCCATTGATAACGATATGAAAAAAACATCGTATTATTCACAGGCTATTGACGATATCGAACTTCTGAATGAAGCTGGCAATGAGTATTCGGAAGATAAAATTGCACGTGGTGAATTGACACCGGTATTCTTCGGTTCGGCATTAACGAACTTCGGTGTTCAAACATTCCTTGATACGTATTTAAAATTTGCACCGATTCCTCAGCCTCGTATTACGGAAGAGGAGCAATTTATCGATCCTGTAGACCATGGCGAATTTTCTGGTTTCATTTTTAAAATTCAAGCGAATATGAACCCGGCACACCGCGACCGTATTGCATTCGTGCGTATTGTATCGGGTAAATTTGAGCGTGGTATGAACATGACACTTTCACGTACAGGTAAATCTTTCAAAGTGACACAGTCAACACAATTCCTTGCAGATGATCGTGAAACAGTAAATGAAGCGGTTGCCGGTGACATTATCGGTCTTTATGATACAGGTACGTATCAAATTGGGGATACAGTAGTCGGCGGTAAGAAAACATTCAACTTTGAAAAATTACCTCAATTCACACCTGAAATTTTCATGAAAGTTTCGGCGAAAAACGTAATGAAAGGGAAGCAATTCCAAAAAGGCGTTCTGCAATTAGTTCAAGAAGGCGCAATTCAGTACTTCAAAACTCTGCATACTGAAGAAGTAATCCTTGGTGCGGTTGGTCAATTACAGTTTGAAGTATTCCAGCACCGAATGATTAACGAATACAATGTAGATGTAATTATGCAGCCGATTGGCAGCAAGATTGCACGTTGGATTGAAAACGAAGAAGATGTGAAAGATTCAATGCATTCTCAACGTTCTATGCTTGTTAAAGACCGTTTCGATAATAGAGTATTCTTATTCGAAAACGAATTTGCGATGCGCTGGTTCTCTGAGAAAAACGAAAATATTCATTTATACAGCTTGTTATAATCTGATATTTATAAGCCCCGGTGATTTTCTGTGAAGGAAAATCGCCGGGGTTTATTGTGCTTTAATATATAGTGATAGTAGATACCGGAAATTTATCAGAAATTTCCGATTTAAATGTAGGAAGTAAAGAGAGAAAAGGAGAATGTTTTACGTTGAAAGTGGAACGATTCACCCCGAATGTGGAACAAAAGCTTGAGAAAAGAGAACCGAGGCCGGATATTAGAATACTTGCGATATAAAGTAGAACGCCAGCCTTTAAAAGGAGAATATTTCAGGTGAAAAGTAGAACGATTCACCTGAAAAGTAGAACTCCTCCCCGGCCTCAGCTCGCTGAAATTCACTCACTCTCCCGCATCTATACGGTAAGCCCGGTCGAATTTATATTTCCCGTCCTCATATGTCCGCTCAAGAAAATCAATCTCCCCTTTATTGTGGAAAACAATGGCTGTTGAGCAGCGAGTGCCGTAATTAGGAAGTTTTACAAATTGAGCGGATAAAGACCGTTCCAGATGGATACCTACACCAGTATTTGGCAATACTTCATCTTGTGCGATTTCGTCATTTGCCAATAGCGAAATTAAGGTATTCACTTCGATTGCCTCGTTTTCGAATGTATTTTCCAGTACACTCTTTGCCGAATTTACTTTTGGCCATGGTGTATTGATAGTAGCATTACTTACACCGTGAATTCCGCTTTCTACAATGCGGTGTTCATCGTAAATATTATTGTAATGATGCATATCTTCGCCGTCATAAAGCAAAACATTGAAGCCGCCGTACAAATCTCTTTTTGAACGGAGTGACTGGATAAATGAGTCTGTCGATTCCGTAGAAGTTAAAAATAACCGTACAATTTCTCCACGTGACAATTGGCCGGTTTCAGGAAGACGCGGATCACGGTAATTTGTGATGGCAGCAAAACGACCATTTTTCGACACACCCATCCAACTTCCTTGTTGTCGTAAATCTCGTCCAGCTAATATATCAGGTTCATCTTCCCAAAAATGGGCGGCTGCTGTCGGACGGTCATAAAATTCGTCACGATTTGCAACGATGATGAGTGAATATGATGGATGGACTTTATAGGAAAATGCAATTAAACACATAAATGGACCCCCGTAGCTAATGTAGTAGGCATGACAATCCAGCAAAAAAAATCACTGAATTTTACAATAAAAACTGCTAAAACCTGCCTACCTTGTATGATTTTTTGTAACATTTTGCTGTAGTAACGTAAGTTTTTGTCAAATGATAAAAGGGAAAAAGATAGCTCTACACGAATTTTAATTAATATAAAGACAAAATGAAAGGACTTTCCACCGATGAATATAAGCAAGTTTTCTATAAAACGCCCGGTTTTTACAATTGTTTCAATGATTTTCGTGCTAATACTCGGCGCAGTTTCATTATTTAAAATACCAGTTACGTTAATACCCGATTTAAATCCGCCGATTGGAGTTGTTGTGACAAGCTATCCGGGTGCAAGTCCGATAGAAGTAAACGAAAAAGTGACAAAGCCGCTTGAAGCTTCCCTGGCGACATTACCGGGGATTAAACGAGTGCAGTCGACATCGCTGGAAAGCTCCAACTTGATTATATTGGAATTTGATTGGTCAACGAATATGGATGATGTTCAAACGGATATCTTACAGCGTATTGATCTTGTCCCACTTCCTGAAGATGCAGGAAGGCCAAGTTTTTTGAAGTTTGATCCATCGCAATTTCCGATTATTCAATTGGCATTGTCAGCAGAAAGTGAAGAAGTCGATATCCGACAAATCGCCGAATCACTTGAACAGGAATTGCAACGTACTGAAGGGGTAGCCAGTGTAACCGTCTCTGGTGAAATAGTAGAAGAAGTACAGATTGAGCTTGATGCGCAGAAGCTTGAGCAAAATAATTTAACGCAAAATGATGTTATGCAAATTATCCAGGCGAGTAATATTTCAATGCCGGGTGCAGAGCTAAGTACAAAAGAGAATCAGTTGTTAACGACTCGAGTAGTCAGCTTGTTTACAAGTCCGGAAGAAATAGCAAATGTTGTGCTTTCTGTCAATCCATTAACAGGTGAAGAAATAAAAGTTCAGGATATAGCAAACGTAGAACGAAAAGAGCAGGAAACGAACACAATTACAAGGGCCAATAACCAGCAGGCTGTACTCATTTCGGTTTTGCAGGAGTCTGGAGCAAATACTGCAGATGTTTCCGAAACTTTTCAGAAGGAGCTTGGACAATTATTAGATGAACCCCAATATGATGGAATCGAAGCGACCATTTTATTTGACCAGGGGGACTATGTACGCTTGGCGATTGGTAATATTAGCTCCTCGCTTATTTTTGGCGGGCTGTTTGCAATGCTTGTGTTATTCGTCTTTTTATCCGGAATAAAAAGTCCGCTTATTATTGGGATCGCGATTCCTTTTTCGGTCATTGTAACTTTTGTGCTAATGTTCTTTGCGGACTTTTCTTTAAACATTATGACACTGGGTGCCCTTGCACTTGGAATCGGGATGCTAGTGGATAATGCCATCGTTGTAATAGAAAATATTGAGCGCCATCTAGAGCTTGGGGAGAATCCTAAAGATGCGGCAGTCAATGGAGCTAAGGAAGTGGCTTTGGCAATTACCGCTTCTACTGTCACGACGATTGCGGTTTTTGTCCCGGTCATTTTTATAAGCGGGTTAATCGGTCAAATATTTTTAGAGTTCGCGTTAACGATTTCATTTAGTTTGATTGCTTCACTATTTGTGGCATTAACAGTTGTTCCGATGCTAGCCAGCCGTTTCTTACGTACAAAACCTTTAATTGTAGTGAAGAAGCGTCAGGAATCTTGGCTGTATCAAAATTATTCGAAAGCACTTAAATGGAGTTTAAAGAGACGGGCCCTTATTTTAACAATCACAATCGTCTTGGTAGGTATATCTGGATTTACATTATATAAAACAGGTACTGAGTTTTTGCCGCCTACAGATGAAGGGTTTGTGTCCTTGTCTGTCGAGCTTCCAAACAGTGCAACTGTTGAGAAAACAGAACAAATTGTTTCGGAAATCGAAGAGATGGCGAAACAGTATGAAGAAGTTGATGTAGTGGTCAGTTTAATTGGAGGAAATCAGCAATCTTTATCCCGAGGTACTAGTGAACAAAATGAAGGGGAGATTTCAGTCAAGCTTGTTGAATTATCAGAACGAGATCGCTCCATTTTTGAGTTTGTTGAACAGTTTGAAAAACAAGTACAGCAGGAAATCGGAGAGCGTGCAGAAGTGACGTTTTCATTGTCATCTTCTTCTGGATCAACACCGAACTCTTTAACATTTCGTGTGACAGACAGCAATGAGCCTCAGCTGAAAAAAACGGTCGCTTCTATTCAGCAACGTGTTGCACAGATTGATTCAGTTATTGAGGTAACCACTGATTTGGATGAAGTGAAAGAGGAAATTCAAATTGAAGTAAATCGTGATGATGCACTTCAATATGGGTTAATGCCCGCACAAATCGCACAAACCGTCAATATGATGACACGAGGCGCATTTACAACACAGATCATAGCCGAAGATGGTGAAGTACTTGGAGTATACACTGGTTTCGGAAAGGCGTACCGTGAAGATGTAGAAGCACTTAAAACGATGAAGCTTCGAACAAATGCCGGGGTATTTGTCGAACTGCAACAGCTGGCATCGGTCGAAATAAAAGAAACCCAAACCGCTATTCGGAGATCGGATCAGGCATCGGCCGTTGCAGTTTTTGTAAAATACAATACGTCCGAATCCCTTAGCGGCATTTCCCGAAAAGTGGATGAAGCGATTGAAGAAGACGGCATTCCTGCAACATCGAAAGTTGTTTTTGGCGGTGACCGAGAACTATTCGACAGTGCAAAACAAGATATGATTTTGGCTATTCTGCTGGCGGTCATTCTTATTTATTTAGTTATGTGCGCTCAATTCGAATCATTTAAGCTGCCGTTTGTTATGATATTCAGCGTTCCGCTAATGATTATCGGTGTCGCTGTTTCATTGTTTGTAACAAATACATTGCTCGGTGTCACAGCTATTATCGGAATCCTTATATTAGTAGGGATTGTCGTGAATAATGGCATTGTTCTCATTGACTATATTAATCAAAAACGACAGCTCGGATTAAATATCTACGATGCTATTATTATTGGCGCGCAGGATCGCATGAGACCGATTTTAATGACGGCTCTGACGACTATTTTAGGGTTGGTGCCATTAGCGTTGGGAATTGGCGAAGGGACAGAAATGAATCAGCCAATGGCGGTTGTCGTTATTGGAGGGTTGATGAGTTCAACAATTTTAACGTTATTTATCGTACCAATCATTTACAGCCTGATTGAAAAGGAAGCAAAAAAATAGACTGAAAAGAAATATTTACCGCGCGTTAATGTAAAATTTTGATGAATTATAGAAGAATCGTTTGATTTTTCGGGACATTATCGGTAAAATAGCAATATAAGAATTGAATTGAATATCCAATTGACATTTGTCAAAGGGGAGTAGCTATAAGAGATTTAAATAGCAGCCTATCGTTTTAGATAAGCGCTATATTTAAATGTACTTACTTCACATTCGTCATTACATGGTTAGGAGCCATCGGGTGTGATAGCATTATGTGCTTAGCAAGACCTTTGCCTATTTACATAGGCAGAGGTCTTTTCTTTTTTGGCAAAAAGGATATTTTTTCAAATTTATATTATTAACACCTAATTTATTGGGTACAAGTAAATAATAAGGAGGAGAAATTTCATGGAAGCAATTTTATTAGAATACGCATGGGTCTTACTTGTATTAGTATTCCTTGAAGGGCTGTTAGCTGCAGATAATGCAGTGGTAATGGCAGTAATGGTTAAACATTTACCGAAAGAACAACAGAAAAAGGCATTATTTTACGGGTTATTCGGAGCGTTTGTATTCCGGTTCATCGCATTGTTCCTTATTACGTTCTTAGCGAAATACTGGGAAATTCAGGCGCTTGGTGCAGCGTATCTATTATTCATATCCATAAAACATCTATACGATAATCACTTTAAAAAGCAGGATGAGGAATCGGATATCAAAGAAGGTAAAGGCTCTGGCTTCTGGATGACTGTATTGAAAGTAGAGCTTGCGGACATTGCATTTGCGATTGACTCAATGCTTGCAGCAGTAGCTATTGCCATGACATTACCGCATATTAGTGATTACCACATTGGCGGGATCAATGCCGGTCCATTTGCTGTTATGTTCCTTGGTGGTTTTATAGGGCTTGTCATTATGCGTTTTGCTGCGCAAATGTTTGTTAAGCTGTTAAACGACTATCCGACATTGGAAACAGCGGCCTTCTTAATTGTAGGCTGGGTAGGTGTGAAATTGGCTGTATTGGCGTTAGGACATGAGAACTTGGCCATTATCGACCCGCACTTCCCGCATTCGACATTGTGGAAATCCATCTTCTGGGTCGTGCTCCTTGGACTTGCTGTAGGCGGATATATTGTAAGTGTGTACAAAAACAAAAAAGCAAAAGCGGAATAACAAAAGATTTAGGAGATACTTCAACTATTAGAAGTATCTTCTTTTCATTTTCAAGGTTATTAATTATACTAGAAAAAATGTAATTAATTATCGGAGGCCAATCTATGCCTTTAAAAAAGTTCGAAAGTCGGAAAATTACGCCTTTCCAAATTTTAATCACTTATTATTCTGTTGCCATTTTAGTTTCCTTTTTACTGCTGCGTCTTCCAGGGGTTCATTTGGAAGGGGTACACGTATCGTTTCTGGATAGTCTGTTTACAGCGGTTAGTGCAGTTAGTGTAACAGGTTTAACAACAGTTACTGTTGCAGAAACCTACAGTAGCTTTGGACTTGCTATGATTTTGCTGATCCTGCAATTTGGTGCAATCGGGATTATGTCCATAGGTACGTTTTTATGGCTGTTGTTTGGGAAGAAAATCGGTATGCGTGAACGTCAGCTCATCATGATTGACCATAATCAGTATAATTTATCGGGTGTTGTTGCATTAATTCGTCAAATTACCAAGCTGCTCTTTATGATTGAATTTACCGGTGCCTTTATATTAACGGTTCATTTTAAGCGTTATTTTGCGACATGGGAAGAGGCGTCGATCAATGGATTGTTTGCAGCTATTTCTGCGACAACAAATGGAGGCTTTGACATTACCGGAATGAGTTTGCAGCCGTTTCACCACGATTATTTCATCCAATTTGTTTGTATGATTTTAATTTTCCTGGGAGCAATCGGTTTTCCTGTATTAATTGAAGTGAAGGCCTATTTAACGAAGAAGGATCCGGCATTTCGCTTTAGCTTATTTACAAAGGTTACGACATTCACGTATGTTGCCTTGTTTATTTTCGGTTCAGTTGTTATTTTTATTATTGAATCCTTCCAGTCGTTTAAAGGGATGCGATGGCATGAGGCGGCGTTTACGGCCATGTTTCAATCGGTTTCCACTAGATCGGCCGGTTTAACGACCTTTGACGTAACATCGTTTAACGAAGCGACACAGCTCTTTATGAGTGCGCTAATGTTTATCGGAGCGTCACCAAGTTCTGTTGGAGGCGGAATTCGCACAACGACATTTGCGATTGTCATTTTGTTTTTAATCGCATTTTCCCGCGGGCAGTCGGAGATTCAAATTTTTAACCGGGAAATTCATGTAATCGATGTATACCGTTCGTTTGCGGTGCTGATTTTTGCGATTATTATGGTACTCGGCGCTGCAATGGTATTGTTTATTACAGAATCCCGCGCAACGATGATGGAAGTTATATTTGAAATTACTTCAGCGTTCGGAACTTGCGGGATGTCGCTCGGCATAACAGGGGACTTAACGGCATTCGGGAAAATGGTCATTATGGTTCTCATGTTTGTAGGACGTGTAGGACTCATTTCTTTCCTGTATTCAATCGGCGGGTCTGCACAGAAGAAGAAGTACCATTACCCGAAGGAACGAATCATTATCGGGTAAGTATTTTAAAACAATACGTAAAAACGTCCATTTCCTTTGAGGGAATGGGCGTTCTTTTTAAGCGCAGCTATTTTTCATGCAATGTGAGAATCATCAGTCTGTAAATAGTAAAAACTCCGATATAGGCACCGGAAATTAAAAAGAGTTCCTTTAAAAATAAACCATGGATTTTTGTCATAAATACAGCATCATCAATAATGATCTGATAAATGGAAGTAGAAGCAATACTGCCAAAAATGATGACAAAAATAACAGCGAGTATATTGAAAACAAGAGCGGACTTACTAATCTTCTTTCTTAGAACAACCATAATAAGCGGAACAACAATGCTTGAAATAACTAAAAAGATTTTCAAAAAATAGCACTCCTTTCTTCTTATTTGAATTATGCCCTCTTTTTTGGGGTATAAAACGAGTAGGCTGCTGCAGCTCTGTTTAACCAGTTCGGCGGAATAGATAATAGCCGAATGGTTAATTTATAGGATGGAGGTGATCTATATGGAGAAAAAGAAAGGGAATGACCGTCAAAACATGAAAGAAGAGGTTGGGCCAGAATTAAACCCGGATGATTTGGATCTTCGTGAAGACAATGATTTAACAGAAGAACAATCTAATAATAGTCCGGAAAAAAAGCAGACGGATTCTAAATCGAATAAAAAATAAGTTTTCAGTTCATAAAAAACGCTGCACACTCTTTATTAGGAGTTTGCAGCGTTTTTGAATTAATTAAATGTGCTGAAGTAAGGCTGTTGTCCATTGCGGAAATAGGTGAATAAATAGCCCGTTTTCTTTTGTGGTGCACCGACTTCGTAGTTTTGTAAATCGATGTGGAACGGAATAATTAAAGAGTGCTTGAATAATTCGCGTTCAGTAATCTGCATTGCTTCAAATTCTTCACCTACTAGAGAAGGGTTTTCTTTGATACGTGCATAGACATCTTTCATCTCTATTTCAGAAAGGCGATCATTCCACCAAAGTTTACGCGGCTGGAACTGCTGACCTTGCAGGAAGTCGTACTTCATTAAGCTTGTAATCACTTCTAAGTCGGCATGCTCGACTGTTTGAAGGAACTCGAGTAAACGGCGGAATAAATCTTCAAGCTGATGGCCGATACGTGACCAGCCTTTTGTTTCCCAGTATGTGCCGAAGCTTTGGAAGAAGTCGAATGGCGTTTCGAATACTTCTGTCACTAAATATTCAATTGTATTGTCCATACGATGTGCATTCCAATACTTTTCCAGTACGTCTTCCGCATGTTTAATACGGACAATATCATCAAAAGTTAATACATTATTTGAGAAAATTTCATATGGCGAAATATCAACATATGTGTAACCGTACTTTTCGGCTTCCAATCGTAAGCCTGTCCCGCGAAGCAGTTTCAGGAAGCCAAGTTGCAGCTCTTCTGGGCGCATCGCAAAGACATCATTAAATGTTTTACGGAATGATGCATAATCCTCTTCAGGCAATCCGGCAATTAAGTCCAGATGCTGATCGATTTTCCCGCCTTCTTTTACCATTGTGACAGTACGAGTAAGCTTCTCGAAGTTTTGACGACGTTTTACAAGGTCGTTCGTTAAGTCATTAGTTGACTGGACACCGATTTCAAAACGGAACAGCCCTTTAGGTGCATTGTCATTTAAAAATTGGATGACTTCAGGACGCATAATGTCCGCCGTGATTTCGAATTGGAATACGACACCTGGCTGATGTTCATCAATTAAAAACTGGAACATTTCCATCGCGTAGCTGCGACTAATATTAAAGGTACGGTCTACGAATTTAATCGTTTTTGCTCCGTTATTCATTAAGTAGCGAATATCTTCTTTAATCTTCTCGCGGTTGAAATAACGAACCCCTACTTCAATAGAAGATAAACAGAATTGACAGCTAAACGGACAGCCACGACTCGTTTCGATATATTGAATCCGCTTCCCTACATGAGGTAAATCTTCTTCAAATCGGAAAGGGGAGGCAATTTCTCGTAAATCGATTTTCGGTGGCTGTGCATGGATTTTTAATTTGCCTTCTTCTAAATAGCAAATGCCCGGCACTTTTTCAAGTGGAATCTCACCATTGAAGTGGCGAAGCATTTCTTTAAATGAGACTTCACCTTCACCCATAATGATATAGTCAATTTCTTCATGTTTGCGAATCCATTCATGGACATCATAGGAAACTTCCGGACCGCCTAATACAATTTTGACATTCGGTAATACCGTTTTTAGCATACGGATTACTGCAATCGTCTCATTAATATTCCAAATATAACAGCTGAATCCGACAACATCCGGTTTCTTTTGGAAAAGGTCGGATACAATGTTGAAAGCCGGGTCTTTAATTGTATATTCAGCAAGCTCACAGTCGAATTCAGGCAGTGCAGCTGCTTTTAAATAGCGTATCGCTAAATTAGTATGAATATATTTTGCGTTGAGTGTACTTAATATAATTTTCATAATTTTATTCTCCTCTTCATAAAGTCTATTGTAGCAGTGTAAAGAGATACAAACAATATGGGAGAATATGCCCATTTTATTCCAAATAGTAATGTGAAATAATATACGGTAAGTATACAATTCTGAAAATTCTATAATATTTGAAATTGGGGGGTAATATGTGTAGTGGAAGGCCAATTGAATTATATGTTAAAAGAGCTTTTTCAACAATCCAATGAAAAAATCATTATATTGAACCGCCAAGGTAAAATTGAATTTATGAATAGTAAGGCGGAAGAAATATTGCAATCTGTTCATTTACCAGCGCGCTTTTGGGAAAGTGCGGATAAACTTAGTGGTGAGTGGGAGCGATTTATAAGTTCTGTAAATGAAAATTCAACATCTACTGCTACTTTTACATTAATAAATAAATACCATCAAAAAATACCGGTACAAGTTTGGGGTCATTATCTAGAGCATAAACAACTAATCTTTACTCGATTAAATGTAAAACCTTCCAATGTCATTTCATTTGAAGAAAAGAGCAACACACTTATGTTTCAAAATTTAATAGATGGAATGGCACAAGGTGTAATATTGACGATGTTGAACGGAAAGATTATATCAGGTAATGCAATGGCATTACATTTACTTGATCGAAAAGCAGCTCAAATAGAAAATAGAAGCTATGACTATCTATTTGAAGATTGCCAGTACGATTCCCAAGTCATCACTCAATATTATAAGAAGATTTCAAACAGGGAAATGGCCAGTATTTTTGTTATGAGAAAAACTGAAGATGGAAATACAGTCTATCTGAATTTTATTAGCAAAGTAGATGAAAATTTAGGAATATTAGTCACAACAATTATTGATCAAACAGAAGAGATGATGCTGTTAAAAAGAATTGAGCATCAGCAATCTTTATCGTTTATTGGTCAAAATATTGCATCGATTGCCCATGAAATACGGAACCCAATGACATCAATCCAAGGTTTTATTCAGATGATTAAAAGCAGCTTAAATGAGCAGGAATATCCTTACTTTAAAATTCTCGAATCCGAATTGAAGCGGATGGATGATTTGCTTGGAGACCTTCTGAATATTTCTAAACCAAAGAAACAAGTATTACAAATGGTTGATGTGAAGGAAGTTGTAGACCAGTCAATTCAGCGTATGCAGCCTCTAGCATTGAAAACAAATGCTATGATTTTATTTGAATATGACGAAAAAGTAGAATATCGGATGAATGGGGACTTTAATCGCCTGATGCAAATGATTATGAACTTGCTGAAAAATGCAATCGAAGCTATGGATACGAATAATTACATTGTCGTACGTTTACTTTACCGAGGCAAAAATACTCTTCAGCTATCAGTTGAGGATAGTGGAAAAGGGATGAATGCGGTCGATATTGAAAATGCGTTAAATCCTTTTTATACGACAAAAGAAACAGGATCTGGATTGGGATTAATGCTTGTACAAGCTGTCATTAAAGAGCATAATGGGACTCTCCACATTGAAAGTGAGCAAGGTGCAGGATCTAAGTTTTTAATTGATTTTGATTTGCGAAATGAAATTGAATATTTAAATTCTTCTCCTTCTTATTCAATGAGAGTGGCTAGAATGGCGGCAATTTCGAAGTGATTTTGACAAAACTTCCAATCCATCGCTATAATATGTACATCTTCAATTAGCAGATTTCGCAAACAATAGCTGAAATCTGAAGAATTCATTGTAAGAGCACTGCTTCCGACTGAGTACTTATCTCAACGTTGGCCATGCTTCTTGCAGATGTCACAGATTATTAAAGGGAATTTAAAGAGGAAGTTTGCCTATAGTTGTCGCATTACGGACAACAGCTGACAGTCCCATCCAGTGGGTCTCCTTAAATTCTACGCAATTGCGCACAGCGTAATTGATTATTTAAAATAGAGGATGGTTTTTATGGCTTCAGAGGAAGTAAAGCAATCGTTAAAATTATTTATCGTTTTATCAAGAGCGCATAAAGCGATAAGTGAAGCTACGAATCAATTTATACAAGCAAATGGTTTGAATCCTACAGAATTCGCGGTTTTAGAACTTTTATATCATAAAGGTCGTCAGCCCCTGCAGCAAATCGGGAACAAAATTTTATTAGCGAGCGGGTCGATTACTTACGTAGTTGATAAGTTGGAAAAACGGAATTTTTTAGCACGTGTTTCGTGTCCAACCGATCGTCGCGTCACATACGCGGAAATTACCGATCCTGGTTCCGAGTTTATGGACAAGCTGTTTCCTCAGCATGAACAGAAAATTCATGAACTTTTAGGAGCGTTATCGGTTGAAGAAAAACAGACGGCAATTGAGCTATTAAAAAAATTAGGATTATCTATCAAAGACCTATCCTATTAAACAAGAAAAGGACGCCCCTAATTTACGGGCGTCCTTTTTGGGGATTATTGAATTGTTAAGCCCATTTGTAAAAAGGCGTCTGTTAAGTCCGCTTGGACATTATCGTAAATTGTTAACGTAACAAACAAGTTTTCACGTTCAATTACAACTTTTACAACCTTTTCATCCTCTAATAAAGCTTCATATCCAACAATATTTAAAATTTCCTCACGTTCCGACAAAGTTGAAGCTAAATCCAGATCTTTCGTGCTTTCAGGTGCAATGGCAGAAATTGTTTCTTTTGCAGATTCCTTTAACTGATCAAAAGTTACATCTTCTTTTTTTACAACTTCAATCTGCATTGACGTAGCTTCATCAGCATTATTTAATAAACTATCGACACCTGGCTCTTCTGAAGTAAGTGTATAGTTTTCTAAATGCTGAATCGTGTAATTCATTTCATCACTTGTTGAAGTTACTACTTTTTCTTCAAACGGCTGGCCATTTGAAATGTATGTCAATGTAGTATTATCAGCTTTATCTTCTTGTTCAGCTTTTGTTTCTTCTGATGTCTCAGTAGCTTCTTCTTTTTGGTCTGTAGAAGAGTCATCCGATTCGATTGTCTCGTCCGTCTCGTTTGTTTCTTGCTGTTCTTCGTTTTGCACTTGTTCTGTTTCGGTTGGTTCTTCTTTTGCTGCATTTGATGTTGTAGGCTCGTCTGTATCCGTATTACAAGCTGCCAAAAATGCAGATAAAATAACTACGGCCCCGACTTGATAAATTTTTTTCTTCATATGGATCCCCCTTTTACATGTATAGACGGAATTTAGAAAGATAAGTTTCTGCTTTAATTGTATCAGAATAATGGTAAAACTAAAAATAATAGTAAAACAAAGACAATATGGGTAACGATAATTAATGGTAAACTTTTTTTCCATTCATATAAAGCTCCCCAAAGCATACCAGCGATAATAGCTGCAAGAGCACCTGGAAGGAACCCGCTAATAGCTAGAGACAGTGAAAATAACATTGAAGTGATTACGACAGCCCAGAAAGGCGATGTGAACTGTTTTAATTGCTGCTGAACATAGCCTCGCCAAAACATTTCTTCCCCAACGGCTACGATAAAAATTAGCATTAAGTAATGGAAAATATTTTGAGGACCATATACATCCAAAAATTTCGTTATATCCTTTGCTGCGCTTTTATCGAGATAAGGCATTAATATGTAACCGAGTTTTACAATACCATACGTAATTGTCCCGTACCCAATACCGTAAATCAAATATTGCCATGTTGGGATTCGGTCTTCAAATTTACCCGCCACTAAGCTGATTGCAATTCCAACTAGTAATGTAAAGGCATATAAATACCAAAAAATCGATTTTTCATAAAATGTAAAAAACATCATGCTGAAAATAAAAACTAATGCCAGAAGGAGTGTAATGATTTGTTTTCGGTTTTTCAATTGCTTCAACCTCCCCTTACGTATCGTAACAAAAATTACCCTTTTTATCATCATCTCAATGTTAAAAAGGGTAATTTGCATTAAATTATTCGTTATTAGCTAATATTTTATACCGTTTGTGATTAACAACTGTTTTTTCTTCCATTTCTAAATCATGAAAATTATCCATAATCGTTATATCAACGATAACGGAATTCTCATTCACTTTTTCAACGACTCCTTTTAAGCCGTCTTTAAACTCGATTATATTTCCAACTTCCGCAATTTTCATACACAGTCAGTCCCTTCATCGACTACTAATTAACAGTTTGCTTGAAATTATACTACAAAATTCAATTAGTTTGAATAATTTTATTAATTTACTAGGGTTTATTTGGAATATATTTTCGATTAAGAGTCTGATATATTGGGTTTATACATATAAAAATGGAAAGAGGGATCCATATGACAGACTATAAAAGTATTATCGATCAGTTGCGTAATGGTGAATTACAATCTGTAATTATAAAAAAAGAGGAATTTCTTCAGTTTCGCGAACATCTTATTAAAGATGAACAATTTAAAAACTTCCGTGGTGAGGCGAAACAAGGTGGGGATGTAGTTTATACATTTTCCGAAAATTCAAGATCATAACAAGTGTCGAATTTTGAAAATAGATTATTTTGTAAGAAGATTACAAAATGGGTATAATAATGGCAAATGACAAAAAGGAGGAAATAAATTGGGTAGACCTATCTCGAATGAGGCACTACTTTTGGCAATTGAAGAAAAGCGTAAACAAATGATTCAATCAGGTTTAGAAAATGGTTTACGAAGTGACAAAACGCTCCAGCTAAGCGTCCAAGTAGACAATCTAATGAATGCTTTTAATCAATCGAGAAGTGCACATCTGTTTTATAAACATTAAATTAAAAATATTTATAAAGTTTATGTTTAAAACAGTGATGAGAAGGGAAGAGTAATTTTGAACACAGCAACATTCTCATTTCCCCCTTTAGAGTAGAAGCGGACCAACGCTACTGCTCTCTTTTTTTATATATGCACGAATATCTAATTTATTCATACAAACCTTTAAATACTTCTGACAAAAACTCTCAAAATGATGAACGTATCCATGTATAAAATTATCCTAATTAGTAAAGATGAATATATTTGATTTTGAATTATTGAAATACACTGACATTGAAGTTCTCTCTGATTTTGTTAAAATAAAAGAAAATACTAAAGGGGCATACATATGGAATCAAAAAAAATAGGGTTTATCGGTACTGGTGTAATGGGGGCAAGCATTGTCATGCATTTGCTGAATGCGGGTCATGAAGTGACAATTTTTACAAGAACAAAAAGCAAAGCTGCAGATCTTCTTGCTGCTGGCGCGAAATGGGCGGAAACACCGGCAGAAGCAAGTAAAGAGCAGGAGATTATCTTTACCATGGTTGGTTATCCAAAAGATGTAGAAGAAGTTTATATTGGTGAGAACGGCATTTTCTCTGCTGCGAAACAAGGGGCGATTGTCATTGATATGACGACATCCGAACCGACGCTTGCAAAAAAACTTTATCACGAAGCTAGCGGACGTGGAATGCATAGCCTTGATGCCCCCGTATCAGGAGGAGACGTTGGTGCAAAAAATGGTACATTATCGCTTATGGTGGGTGGCGACAAAGATATATTTGAAAAACTGCAGCCGATTTTCGAACTGTTTGGACAAAATATTGTTTACCAAGGTGTTGCAGGCAGCGGGCAACATACGAAAATGTGTAATCAGATTGCGATCGCATCCGGCATGATTGGTGTGTGTGAATCAATTGCCTACGGATTAAAAGCAGGACTAACGATGGAAGAAGTTCTTCGTTCGATAACAGCAGGGGCAGCAGGATCATGGTCTCTATCAAATCTTGCCCCGCGTATGTTGAAGGGGAATCTAGAGCCGGGCTTTTACATTAAACATATTATTAAAGATATGAAGATTGCGCTTGATGAAGCAGAGCGCATGAATCTCCAATTACCAGGCTTAACCTTGGCGAAATCTATGTACGATCAGTTACTTGCAGAAGGCTATGGGGACAATGGGACACAAGCATTAATCAAGTATTATGAATGAGTACAAAGGGCATAATAATAGATAGTAGTTAAATAGTTCTTATGATACAATTGGGTTATTGTAAGCGTGGCAGTTTGGAAGGAGAGACATGTAGTGGAAAATCATAAAGGGATTTTACTAGAAAGTGGAACAAATGAGCTTGAAATTGTTGAATTTGAGGTGGCGAATAATAAGTTCGGTATAAATGTAATAAAAGTAAAAGAAATTATTCAGCCAATACCAGTGACATTTATTCCGCATGTACATCCACATGTTGAAGGCATAATTCAATTGCGTGGGGAAGTATTGCCGGTTGTTGATATGTTAAAAGTTTTAGGCATACCTACAGAAAACCGAAACCCACAGCAAAAATATATTGTGGCAGAATTTAATAAGCAACGTGTTGTATTCCATGTTGATAATGTTACTCAAATTCACCGTATTTCCTGGGATCAGATTGAAAAACCTTCGGATATGTATCAAGGTGGAGCATCTCAGGTAATTGGCGTAATCAAGTCTCAAGATGAAATGATTTTACTACTGGACTTTGAACGAATCATGGTTGACATTAATCCTGAATCTAGTATTAGTGTCGATGCTGTTAAGAAACTTGGCAAGCGTGAACGCACTGAAAAGAAAGTCATTATTGCAGAAGATTCACCGTTATTGCGTAAACTGTTATTCGATACGATGAATGAAGCAGGCTATGTGAATACGGAGTTTTTCGAAAACGGGCGTGATGCATACGAATATTTGGAAGCGTTGGCGAAGGCAGACAAACAAATTGAAAAACATGTACAGCTAGTTGTTACAGATATTGAGATGCCACAAATGGACGGACACCATTTAACGAAGAAAATTAAATCACATCCTGATCTGAAAAAGCTGCCGGTCATTATTTTCTCAAGTCTGATTACCGATGATTTACGCCATAAAGGCGAACAGGTAGGAGCGGAAGAGCAAATTTCGAAACCGGAAATTGCAGAGCTGATTTTACGCATGGATAAGTTAATTCTGTAAAAAAATTATCTAATAATTGATGCATTGTTTTAAAATGTATAAAATAATGAGAAAGCCGGATACTTGAAAAAGTTATTCCGGCTTTTTTGTAAACTAAAAAGGAAATTAATTGAAAATATTTTAAGTAGCAACTCTTTTTGAAGTCGCTAATAAAGAGGGTAAAAGAATACAAAGGTATTCAGAAGGAAGTGAAGCGTATTATGAAAAAAATCAAGACAGCCATTATTGATATTGGTTCTAACACGATTCGACTTGTACTATACTCCTATAATAAAAACGAAGGGCTAAAGGAATTCGGAAATATTAAAACCGTAGCCCGCCTGCGCACATATTTATTGCCAAATGGGGAAATGTCCGAAGAGGGCATTCAGTTATTGGCTGAGACGTTAAAATCGTTCCGTTTAATATTGGCGGATTATCAGGTAACAGACGTAAAAGCGGCTGCTACTGCTGCAGTACGTCAGGCGATCAATAATGATGTAATTATTACCCGTATGAAAGAAGAAACGGGTATTCTGATTGATATTTTAACCGAAGAAGAAGAAGCCTACTACGGATTTGTTGCAGTTGCCCATTCAATGGATACTCCATCTGCAGTGACGATTGATATTGGCGGTGGTTCGACGGAAATTACGTTATTCATCAATAAAAAGCTCCAAAAAACGATCAGCTTTCCATTTGGTACTGTTTCTTTAAAGCAAAAGTTTGTAAGCGGAACGATGATTAATAAAAGCGAGCGTGAGAAGCTGCGAGCGTTTGTAAAAGAACAATTTAGCTCATTGAAATGGATAGTTGATGTAGGATTACCGGTTATTGCAATTGGGGGGAGTGCACGTAATATTGCCCAAGTTCATCAGCAGAAAATTGGCTATCCACTGTCTGGTGTACATCAATATGAAACGAATGTGAGCGATCTACAACAACTGCGCGACTATTTAACAGAATTTTCGTACGATAATTTAAGGCAGCTAGATGGTCTTTCTTCAGACCGGGCGGATATTATTGTTCCTGCATTGGAGGTTTTTATGGCGCTCCTGTCTACTGTAAATTCGAATTCTTTCCAGGTCAGTAAAAAAGGGTTGCGGGAAGGTCTCATTATTAGCCGTGTTTTGCAAGGGAATCCTCAAGCATATGACAAATACAATGTTTTTGAAGAAAGTGGCCGGCAGCTTGCATTAGCCTATGGGCGTACGGAAGAGGAAGTAAAAACACTGGAATTTTTGACAGAACAATTATACCGAGGCTGTATTAATTTAAAGCTATTTGAATATAGTGAAGTAGATTTACAGCTAATAAAGAAAGCCGCAAAAGTTTATGGAATCGGAGAATATATCGAGCTGGATTCCTCCAGCCAGCATACATTTTATTTGATCTCCAATCAATCAATACCAGGCATGTCCCATATTAATCGGGTTAGACTGGCATTGCTGGCATCTTATAAAAACCGTGATTACTTTTTACGTTTTGCACGTCCGTTCGATTCCTGGATTTCAAAAGAAGAATTTAAAAAGCTGCGCGATTTTGGCGCAATTTTGAAATTTGTATACGCCTTGAACATGACGAAGCGCAATGTCGTTAAAAACATTGCAATTGAAAAGGTGAACAACCAATTTCACATAGAAGTACTGACTTCTGAACGGGCAATAGCTGAAATGGCTCAGGCGGAAAAACAGAAAAAGCATATCGAACGTGTTTTCAAAGGCGATGTAAAACTTAATTTCAAGGAAGAAAGGCAGGGTTGATATGACAATGAATATGGAAAAGGATCCGCTTTTTGATCCGGAGCATGAAGACTTTGAAAATAGTCCGGATTTCAGCATCGAGCATGAGGAAATTGCTAAGCCACAGTATTACAACAACCGTGAACTGAGCTGGCTCGCATTTAATGAACGAGTATTGGAAGAAGCTGAAGATACAAATAATCCGTTGTTGGAACGGATGAAATTTTTGGCAATTTTCAGTTCCAATTTGGATGAATTTTTCATGGTCAGGGTTGCGGGTTTGCAAGACCAAATTCGCGCAGGGTATCATAAGCCTGAAAATAAGTCGGGTTTAACTCCGAAAGAACAGCTTGCTAAAATTGCTGAACGTACGCAAGCGTTGGTAAGACGCCAAACGGAAGTGTACCGCCATTTAGTGCATGAACTTTTACCGAAAGAAGATGTGCATATTCTTGATTTGAAAATGCTGAATGCGCAAGAAAAAAGTTATATCAATGAATTTTTTGAAGAAACGATATTTCCTGTCCTAACACCTGTTGCGGTCGACGCCTATCGTCCGTTTCCCACATTGTTGGGACGTACACTCAACTTATTTGTCATGCTGGAAAACAGCAGTGAGGATTCGGAAAACCATATGGATAAAGTAGCAATTGTTCAAGTACCATCCGTATTGAATCGTTTTATTAAAATACCGTCAAATGGCAATAAGACGTTGTTTGTATTATTGGAAGATGTCATTTCAAGTAATATCGACCGTTTATTTTTAGGGTATAAAGTGAAATCGACCCAAGCATTCCGGTTAACACGAAATGCAGATTTGACCATCCATGAGGAAGGCGCACAGGACCTGTTAGTGGAAATAGAAAAGGAACTGAAAAAGCGTAAATGGGGCGTCGGTTCACGTTTGGAAGTACGTGACGGTGAAATGAATGATGATGTGCTGGATTATTTACTGGAAGAATTTGAACTGGGAGAGTCCGATGTTTTCAAAATTGATGGGCCGCTCGACTTAACGGCAATGTTCAGTTTTGTAAAAGAGATTTCGGTAGGACGGGAACATCTGGAGTATGAAAGTTTTATTCCGCAGCCTCCTCATGATTTACAGTCGGACGAAAATATTTTTGAAAAAGCGTTAACCCAGGATATATTTTTCCATCATCCATACGAATCATTTGGACCGATTGTTGATTTTATCGCAGAAGCAGCAGAAGATCCGAGCGTTTTGGCAATTAAGCAAACGCTGTATAGGGTAAGTGGTAATTCGCCGATTATTCAAGCTTTAAAGCAGGCTGCAGAAAACGGTAAACAGGTGACAGTTTTAGTAGAGTTAAAAGCACGTTTTGACGAAGAAAATAATGTGCATTGGGCGAAACAGCTTGAACAAGCAGGATGCCTTGTTATTTATGGAATGAACAATTTAAAAACACATTCAAAAATTACACTTGTTGTCCGTCGACGCAACGGGAAAATTGAACGCTTTGTTCATTTAGGGACGGGCAATTACAATGATGCTACAGCAAAAATCTATACGGATATGGGGATTATTACATCGCATAAGGAATTTGGAATTGATGCGACAAACTTCTTCAATTATTTAAGCGGTTATACTGACAAACCTGAATTCCATCATATTGTCGTCGCGCCTTTTGATATTCGTGATGAATTCCTTGATTTAATCGATAAGGAAATTGCATTACATAAAAAATATGGAAACGGGTTTATACGGGCAAAAATGAATTCTTTAACCGATAAGGATTTAATGATGAAGCTTTATGAGGCGTCGATTGCAGGTGTAAAAATCGAGCTGATTATTCGCGGTATTTGCTGTCTGCGTCCAGGCATCCCGGGAATTTCCGTTAATATAACCGTTTTGAGCATCGTTGGCCGTTTCCTTGAGCACTCCAGGATTTTCTGGTTCCATCATAATGGGGAGGATAATCTATATTTATCTTCTGCAGATATGATGACACGGAATATGATTAAACGAGTGGAAATTCTGTTTCCGATCTATTCACCAGAAATAAAATACCGGATTCAGCGCATTATGCTGCTCCAAATTAAAGATAATCAAAAAGTACGCATTCAGGATTCAAATGGGAAATACCACTATAAAGAGGGCCATCAAAGTGATGTCCGAATTAACAGTCAGGAAATCTTTCTAGCCGAATCACTCGGTCCGATTATGGAAGAATAGTAGAAGAGATTAAGCTATGGACGAAATGTTCATAGCTTTTTAAATTTGTCTGGGAGTGGGGCAGGGGATTTATTAGAACAACTGAAGGCGAAATTAGAGCAAAGCAAATACATTTTAGAACATGTTGAAGATATATTAGAACTTCGCAATTTTATTAGCACAAATAAATTTATATTAGACAATTAGACAATATATTAGAAAATCAGAATTCTCCTATATACCTTAAATAAGAAATTAGATTATAATTCCAGGGAATTATCGAACAAAACAGAAAATTTTATATTTTAGTATTTATTTCTCCTCTATTATAGTAAACTCTATTTATGAATGACTGTTCATTTTATAGACGAAGGGGATGGATAAAATGTTACAAGGCAAGACGATTATAATTACAGGCGGCTCTAGCGGGATGGGGCTCGGAATGGCAAAGCATTTCGTGAAAGAAGGGGCAAATGTTGTGATTACCGGGCGTGACTTGGAGCGTTTAGCCAATGCAAAGAAGGAAATAGTGGAATTTGGTTCTTCTATCGAAACATTTCAAATGGATGTTCGCGAACCGGAACATGCACAGGCAATGGTTGCATTTGCTGCAGAAAAATTTGGACAAGTAGACGGCTTAGTGAACAATGCGGCAGGAAACTTTTTAGTGCATGCAGAAAAATTATCGCCGAATGGATGGAAGGCCGTTATTGATATTGTGTTGAATGGATCATTTTATTGTACTTCTGCAATTGGTCGCTATTGGATTGAAAATGGCATAAAGGGGTCGATTATCAATATGGTGGCTACATATGCTTGGGGTGCAGGAGCTGGCGTCATTCACTCGGCTGCTGCAAAAGCCGGGGTGCTCTCATTGACACGATCGCTTGCGGTCGAATGGGGCGGCCAATATGGGATTCGCGTAAATGCCATTGCACCAGGGCCAATTGAGCGTACAGGCGGGGCAGACAAACTATGGGAATCGGAAGAACAAGCGAAACGTACATTGGATTCTGTTCCATTAAAGCGTCTTGGCACGCCTGAGGAAATAGCCGATCTAGCGGTATTTATGCTATCGGATAAGGCAAGCTATTTAAACGGAGAATGCATTACTCTAGATGGTGGGCAATGGCTAAATCAGCATCCGTTTTAACTTTTTCAATTGATATCATAAAAGAATAAATTCCAAATTGTTGCTGCATACTATCGCTAACTGTTAAAAGGAGGCGATTGCAATCGGAATATGGCTTTATCCAACGATTTTCGTTGTCATCATATTATGTTTTATAGGCTATTATTTAACGGTACGTGTTGGACATAATATCGAGGGCAGCGGTCAGGAACGTGATTCGGAAGTGCCTGAAGAAATTCAGAAGCATCCTTTTCTGCTCAACCCGATTATTTTATCGTATGCAGTTTTTGGAACATTTACAGGTATCATTATCTTCTATTATTGGGCAAGGGGTTACTGAAATTAATGCATAATGGGACGAATCTTCTCGTCTTATTATGCTTTTTCTTTTGTAATCATAGGCGCCTTTCATAGTCATAAAAATGATCCATATGGTATGATAGAGATTAGAGAAACTGTTTTGTCGAAAGACAGGGCAAAGAATAACGGCAGTAAGTTTTCAGTTTGTTTTAGTATGGTGCTGCCCGTTATTAGCGGGATAAAGGAGTAGAATGTCATGATTTCAACAAATAACAGAGCTTTACTAGATATGCCTATAAAAGATTTTATTATTTCATCTGAGAAGGTTGCCCATGTACAAAGTGGAAATAACGCTGAACATGCATTATTAGTTTTAACAAAAACGGGGTATTCTTCTATTCCGGTTCTGGATGTAAAGTATCGTTTAAAAGGATTATTAAGTACCAAAATGATAACGGAGTCTATTTTAGGATTAGAGCGAATTGAATATGATAGATTAGCAGACATTCGTGTGGATGAGGTCATGAATCAGGAAGTTGTATATTTAAAAATTACCGATACATTCCAACGTGCACTCGATCTAGTAATTAACCACGCCTTTTTATGTGTAGTCGATGAAGAAGGCACATTTGTCGGTATTATGACCCGAAGAATTATTTTAAAACAATTAAAGAAATATATTTACCAGCACAACGCTTAAAATAAAAGTCGACAAAGTCCTAAAGGGATTTTGTCGTTTTTTAACCGTTTGTTCGGAAAGGAAGGGTTGTCAGTGACAGCAACAGAAGCAGAGATTATTAAAGTGTTGGCAGAAGAGAGAAATATGCGAAAAGCGGCAGAGCGCCTTTTTTTAACGCAACCAGCACTGTCACAGCGACTTCAATCAATTGAAAAAGAATGGGGCGTTCAAATATTTATTCGTTCCCAAAAAGGATTAACTCCAACGCCTGCGGGAGAACTGGTCATTCAGTATTCGAATGATTTGATTATAAAGCGGGAGGAAATTTTTGAAACGATTCACTCGTTGAATACAAAAGTGCACGGTACATTAAAAATTGCCTGTGCTTCAATTGTCGGTCAAAATTGGCTGCCAAAAGTATTAAAAGACTATGTAACGAAATATCCGGATACGAAAATTTCGTTAATTACTGGATGGAGCTCTGAAATCATAAAAGCTCTTTATGATGGGGAAGCACATATTGGCATTGTCCGTGGACAGGCAGAATGGAAAGGGAAAAAAATTCATTTGTTCCGCGATACGATGTATTTAGTAGATAAGGAAATTCAGGATATGGAAGATATATTGACATCCGATCGCCCATTTATTCAATTTAAAAGCGATTCGAATTATTACCAGGAAATTCAGCAATGGTGGCAACGTCATTTCAACTACAATCCAAAACATCAAATCATTGTGGATCAAATTGAAACGTGCAAGCAGATGGCACTAAATGGTATCGGCTATGCAATTTTGCCTTCAATTACATTGAACGGTGAAGAAAAAGTTCATAAAATTCCTTTGTCTAATAATGGAGGAGACGATGGATTAACTCGCGATACATGGCTGATCGGATATGAATCAACATTCGAACTACGCCAAGTGGAAGCTTTTGTCGACTTAGTACAAGACCATGCACGCTGCCTGTACGATTATCCAAGTGAAACCAGCTAAAAAAATAGTTTTAATATTACTGAAAATTTAGTACAATTATTCATGTTAAAAAATCTAACACGCAGCGAGGTGTCATATGGAAAAATTAAATGCACAACAAATTATTGATTTTATTTCAGAAGCAAAAAAGGTAACACCAGTAAAAGTTTATGTAAAGGGAATTGGTGTTGCGGATTTATCATTTGGTACCGAAAGCAAAGTGTTTGGTGAAGGAAATAATGCGGTAGTGTTTGGCGAATGGTTTGAAATTGAAGCATCACTAAAAAAATATGCAGATCTTATCGAAGACTATGTAGTAGAAAGCGATCGTCGTAATTCAGGTGTACCGCTTTTAGATACGAAAAAAATAAATGCACGAATTGAACCAGGTGCAATTATCCGTGATCAAGTTACAATCGGTGACAATGCAGTAATTATGATGGGTGCCATTATTAATATTGGTGCAGAAATCGGTGCAAAATCAATGATTGATATGGGCGCGGTACTAGGTGGTCGTGCAACAGTAGGAGCAAACTGCCATATTGGTGCAGGAACTGTTCTTGCAGGGGTAGTAGAACCACCGAGTGCGTTACCGGTTGTTGTAGAAGATGATGTTGTCATCGGCGCAAATGCCGTAGTATTGGAAGGTGTTCGCATCGGTAAAGGTGCAGTAGTAGCAGCTGGAGCAATCGTTATTAAAGACGTTGAGCCATTCACAGTCGTTGCAGGCGTACCAGCTCGTCAAATCAAAGTATTGGATGAAAAAACAAAGTCGAAAACAGAAATTATCGATTCACTGCGTAATTTATAAAAAGGCGGGAACGACATGAGGCATCTTATTGAAGTAAGACGAGACCTACATAAAATTCCTGAAGTAGGCTTTAATGAATTTAAAACACAGAGCTATTTACTCCAATTTATTTCAAACCTAGATCAGCAGCATTTGCAAATAACAACGTGGAAAACAGGAATTGTTGTATTTATCCAAGGAACAAACCCGTCAAAGCTGATTGGTTGGCGTACAGATATAGATGCACTTCCTGTACAAGAAGAAACGGGACTCCCGTTTGAGTCGGAGTATGCCGGATTTATGCATGCTTGCGGTCATGATTGTCATATGTCTATTGCGCTTGGACTTGTCGAGGCGTTTTCAAAACAGCCGCCTGTTCAAAATGTCGTTGTATATTTCCAGCCTGCTGAGGAAGGTCCAGGCGGGGCAGAACCGATGCTGGAATGGCTAAAAGCAGAACAGCCTCATCTTGTTGCAGATGAAATCTATGCTTTACATATCGCTCCGGAATATCCGGTAGGTACGATTGCAACGAGACCAGGGCTTCTGTTTGCCAATACTTCCGAGCTGTTTATTGATTTGAAAGGGATTGGCGGCCATGCAGCCTATCCGCATAAAACAAGGGATATGACCATTTCGGCAGCCAATTTAGTGATGCAGCTGCAAACAATTATTAGCAGGAATGTCAATCCAATGGATAGTGCAGTCATTACGATCGGGAAAATGACTTCTGGTACAGTTCAGAATGTCATTGCAGAAAATGCGCGTCTTGAAGGAACAATTCGAACATTGAATGCACAGGCAATGGCAGAAGTGAAACGTCGTATTGAAGCAATATGCAAAGGAATTGAAGCCGCATTTGAATGCGCTATCGCTATTGATTACGGCTCAATGTATTATGAAGTAAACAATGATGCAAACTGTGCCAATGCCTTGCTGGAGTTTGCCGAACAGTTTGAAGGGACAACCGCTTATGAATGTCCTGCTGCAATGACAGGTGAAGACTTCGGTTATTTCATCAAGGATTTGCCAGGTGCGATGTTCTGGACAGGAGCCGATTCAAACTACGGACTCCACCATGCTAAAATGGCACCGGACGAATCGCTCATTCCTCTAAATTGCCGCTTCGTCGAACAATTTATCCGCCAGCTTGTTTAACATATAAAAAGGGCTATCCAATTTAATTTTGGATAGCCCTTTTTGATTTTTAAGAAGCAGCTCTCATTAAATGAGGCGCTTTTTTGACTGTCCATAAATAGGCAAGCGTGAAACAGCCGACAAGCACAAAGGTACCTAAAATGTATGGCGAATTCGGGTTCCAATCGAACAGGACACCGGCAAGCGCTGGACCGAACATATTGCCAAGACTCATATAAGCATTGTTCATACCGGCAGCAAAGCCTTGTTCATTACCAGCAAGCTTAGAAATGAGTGTATTTACTGCAGGACGTATAAATGTTGTGGCAATCGAGAACAGTGTAGCGACAACTAAAATGATGAAGAAGCCACTAATGTAAATAACGAGCAGCATCATTGCGGCCGCCAACAATAAGTTGACTAAAATAACCTTCATTTCCCCGAAGCGTTTAAACAATTTGTTCACGACAAACATTTGCAGCACTACACCCGCAAACCCTCCGACTGTTAAAATTATGGCGATTTCTGATGGAGAATAACCGAATTTATGGTCTAAATAAAGTGTTAAAGTTGCTTGGAAATTGGAAATACCAAAACTGAATGTAAAGACGATGATTAAAAAGACAAAATAAGATGTCTTCACGGACTTGGCCAATTGCCTTGCTAATTTTTCCCTTGGTGCGATAACCTCACGAACATTTTTTATATTAGGTAAGTAAATGGCAGATAAAATGGCTGCAATATATGCTACAACCCCCGCTAAATAGAAAGGAAACGTCAGGTTGACTTCAGCTAGAAATCCGCCGATACCCGGACCGACCATAAAGCCTAAAGACATCGCAGCACCGATCATGCCCATCCCTTTTCCACGTTCTTCATATGTCGTAATATCAGCTACAAATGCCATTATCGGAGCCATAATAAATGCCGCACCTGTTCCGCTTAAAAATCTCGCTAAAAACAATATCCATACTTCCGAAGCGAGACCGAATAATATTTGTGCAGAACCATAGACAATTAGCCCACAAATAATAAACATTTTTCGTCCGTGACGGTCCGATAAGTCTCCTGCAATCGGAGAAAATAAGAACTGTGCGAGTGCGAAGCCTGCAACTAAGAAGCCCAGCACCTGCCCACCGACACCAAATACTTGTAAATAGGAAGGCATAACAGGAACAATAATCCCGATACCGCCCATTGTAATGAACATATTAAACATTAATAAATAAAGCGCTAACTTATTGGATTTCTCTGTCATATAATGCCAGCCTTCCTGTTTAGGTATTTCGATACTAGAAATATATATTTATACTAAATATCATACTCTAATAATTTCAAAATTGCATTTAATCATATCATATCTAAAAAAAGAAATTGTTACTAAGATCTATTTGCATGCAGCTGATAGAAGTCATGAACTATCGGGTATTTATGCTAAAAAGTATACCCCTTACACATAATACTTTTGTGTAAGGGGTACATTAAAATTCAGTATTTAATGAACATTATTTCGTTACGATATAGGATTCACCGAGAATTTCATGCAACGTGTATTCGTTTGATGAAAGTTGCTGATTAATAAAAGATTGAACAACCGATTTTTCCAGATCGTACATCACTTCAATTTCTTTAGAAAAAATTAACTTTTCCGTTTTTAGAAGTGTAGGTAAGGATGGTCGTTCTGTTGGTTGAAGTTCCTCGGTATCAATAACTTGTTTTAAACCGTCAATATAGGCCTGTAACGGCTGACCACCAACAATTTTGAAACCTTTATTTTCCTTGTTCACTATGACGATCGTTGGGAAACCTCTAACTCCGAGAGTTTTCACAAGGTCGAAATCTTCATTTAATAATTGTTGTCCGATTGGTTGCTCTGCTTCACTTACAATTGATTCGCCATCAAGTCCTAGCTGATTGACAAGTTCCACTAAAACAGATCGTTCAGAAATATTCTCGTTAAAAACAAAAAGGGCTTCTCTTGCACGACGTAAATATTCGGATGCAATATTTTCGCTATAATACTTTTGGAGTACTTTGAAAACATGAGATGGAGGATAAGATGATTGAACAGGATTATCCACCATTAAAGAACCATCAATCGGCATTCTTGAATACTGACCTACTTCCCGCCAATGTCCTGCTACGTCAGCTGGCTTATATATTCCGTTTGCAGGATCAATAGGTCCGTCATGCCATTTTTCCAGCAAGCCACCCATTACTGCATGGAAGTTGAAATGCTTTCCATACTGTTTTAAAAAACGTCCAATTACAGGTTCAATTGCCCAGCAATGCGAACAAATAGGATCTGTAACATAATAAAGGTCCACTGATTTTTCCTGTTTGTTAAAATCAATTAGTTCCAATTCATTTTCCTCAGCCACACCACAAACCCCAGTTACTAAATCACAAACCATATTATTATTTTTCAATGTCAATTCCTCCCTTAAGTGATATCTTTGTTCTATAATTGAATTGTAAAATATGTTAAATACATTGAGTACCGATAGTTCGGGCGATATGTTGTATATTCAACACATTCGAAAATCTGTATAAAAAATAGGAGGGATAATAATGAAGGAAGTAAAAGTAGATCCTAGAATACGTCGTACACGTAAACTAATAATGGATGCTTTTATAGAACTTTCAAGTCAGAAGGAATTTAAGGATATAACGGTGAAGGATATTACAGCTGAGGCGATGATTAACCGTGCAACTTTCTATTATCATTTTGAAGATATTTACGATCTTTTGGATAAATCATTATCGGAAGTATTATTAGTTAATTTAGACTGTGAGACGTACAAAAGCAGTGAACTAAATGAAGAAGTGGTATGCAGCATTTTCAAGGCTATTACAGATTTCCAAATGTCACTATCTACACGCTGCCATCGGGGGTATGAAGATACGATTGCTCGAATTATCAGGGAACAGCTTGAAATTATTTTCTATCAAATGCTCCTTAAACAGCGTGCCAATGAAGATATGCAAGCATTAAAGCTTACAGCACTCATGTTGAGCTGGGGGATATACGGAGCTTCTGTGGAGTGGAAAAGAAGCGGTGAAAAAGTTGAACCGGAAACCTATATTAAATCAGTAATACCATATATCATGTCTGGAATTAGCGGCATTTGAAAGGGGAGGTATAGATGAATTATAAATTTTGGACTGTTGTAATGATACAAAAAGAGGATCGTGTGTTATTGCTCAATCGCCAGCATGATCATTTCAAAGGCTATATTCCACCAGGTGGTAAAGTGGACTTTCCTGAAGGCTTTGCTGAAGGGGCAATCCGGGAAGTAAAAGAAGAGACAGGACTGGATGTACAGTCTTTAGTATTTAAAGGAATCTCCCATTATACAAATCCGGAACTGCACGATCATTTTATTATTTATAACTATTGGACGGATCATTTTACAGGCGAAGTTTTAGGCTCCTGCAATGAAGGGGAGCTGGAGTGGGTAAAAATAAGCGAAGCCAGGAATTACCCGATGCAGGAAGACATTCAAGTGCGCTTCGATTTATTCTTTGAGCCAGGGACATTTGAAATTCATACAATGTGGGATGAACGAAACAATCAACTCGATAAGCGAATCATACATAAGCTATAAAAAAGCGTGACCAAAAATTTTGGTCACGCTTTTGTTCTATCTCAAACTCATCTTAAATTCAAGGAAGTATTCGTTATATTTACCTAACCATTCAAGGCCAAGGTTTTCATAAACTTCCAATGTTTCACGCTGGTCATGTGACGGATAGAAACGTTCGTCGTTAATAACTTCCTCGTCCATGAGTTCCCATGCTGCTTCATTCGGTGTTGAATAGCCGACATAGTCCGCGTTTTGCGCAGCATTTTCAGGATCAAGCATAAAGTTAATAAATTTATGGGCACCTTCAATATTTTGTGAAGTTTTTGGAATGACCATATTATCAAACCATAAGTTGGAGCCTTCTTGCGGTACGGCAAACTCCAATTCTTCATTTTCCCACATCATATCTGCGGCCTGACCGGAGAATGTTAATGCTACAGATGCTTCATTATTTATCATAAGCGGTGTAATTTCATCACCGATAATTGCCTTAATATTTGGCGAAAGGTCAATTAAGTGATCTGTCGCTTCACGCAATAAATCTTCATCTTTCACATTAAGCGATTCGCCGATTGAGTTCAGTCCCATTCCGACTACTTCACGTGAACCATCAACCAGAAATACTTTTCGTTTTAATGAAGGATCCCATAAGTCTTCCCAAGTTTCGAATGTTAAATGGTCTTCGATTAAATTCGGGTTATAGACAACCCCAACTGTTCCCCAGAAATAAGGAATGGAGTATTCATTGCCCGGATCGAACGGCAGATCCATAAAGTCTGCATTAATATTTTTCAGATTGGGCACTAAACCGTGATCAATCGGAATGAGCAGGTCATCTTCCTTCATCGATTCGATTGTATATTCAGAAGGGACCGCAATATCATAGGCAGAACCGCCTTGCTGTACTTTCGTCAACATCGCTTCATTTGAATCAAATGTTTCATATGTTACCTTAATTCCAGTTTCGTCTTCAAACTTATCGATTAATTCCGGGTCGATATATTCCCCCCAGTTATAAACCGTTAAAGTATCTTTACTTCCTGCAGAACCAGCTGATTGCATACGGTCAACTGTAAAAAACAGCAGGGCACATACAATGACAATGGCAGCCGTTGCTTGAATTAATTCTCTCATCGTTGTCCCCCCGTTGCTACTGATTTTGAACGTTTGTTAATAAAGTAGTATCCGATAACGATTAATACCGTTACAGCAAATACTAATCCTGAAATAGCATTGATTGTTAATGAAATACCGGCACGGGCCATTGAGTAAATTTCAACAGATAATGTGCTGAAGCCATTTCCTGTTACGAAAAATGTAACTGCAAAGTCATCTAGTGAATACGTCAATGCCATGAAGAAACCGGCGAATATCCCTGGTGAAATATAAGGTAAAATAACACGTGTCAATACATCGCGTTTAGTAGCACCTAAGTCTCGTGCAGCATCGATTAGGGAAGTATTCATTTCAAACAATTTCGGTAAAACCATAAGAACAACGATCGGTACACTGAACGCTACATGCGATACAAGTACTGAAGCGAACCCTAGTTTTACACCGATCATCGTAAATAAAATTAAGAAGCTTGCACCGATTACAACATCAGGTGAAACAATTAATACATTATTTAACGAAAGCAATGTATTGCGCATCTTTTTGTCTTTCAATGAAACAATACCGATTGCCCCTAGCGTTCCGATAATCGTTGCGATTAAACCTGATAAAAGGGCAACGAGTACTGTGTTCAGCAAAATGATAATTAATCTTGAATCTTCAAATACAGCCGCATAGTGCTCAAGGGTGAATGACTCGAAGTTATTCATGTTGCCGCCACTGTTAAAGGAGTAGAAAATTAAATAAAATATTGGTGCGTAAAGGATCGCGAATACGAAAAGTAAATATACTTTCGACATAGCGGACAACTTTTTCATCAGACACGTCCTCCTTTAGATTTTTGTCTAGTAAACAGCATTGTAAGCACCATGAATAAAATTAAGAACACGGCAATTGTCGAACCCATACCCCAGTTTTGGGAAACGAGGAATTGCTGCTCGATCGCCGTACCTAAAGTAATGACCTGGTTGCCGGCGATTAAACGTGTAATCATGAACAGTGATAATGCCGGAATGAACGTTACTTGAATACCTGATTTTACGCCGTCGATTGTCAGCGGGAAAATGACACGGCGGAAAGTTGTCCATGCATTTGCCCCTAAGTCACGTGAAGCATAAATAAGTGAAGAATTCATTTTGTCTAATGAGTTGAAAATCGGAATAATCATAAACGGAATGAAAATATAGACCGATACAAATACGAAACTAAAGTCTGTAAATAAAATTTGCTTTGGATCAAAACCAAATACTTCGATCAGTGCATTGATCGGACCGTATAAACCGAAAATGCCGATAAATGCGTATGTTTTTAACAGCAGGTTAATCCAAGAAGGGATAATGATCAGCATAAGCCATAGCTGTTTATGCTTCGTTTTTGTCAGTAAGTAGGCAGTAGGGTAGGCAAATAATAATGTGAATAATGTAATTAAAAACGCATACCAGAAACTGCTCAATGTCATTTTCAAATAAACCGGTGTAAAGAACTTCGCATAGTTGGCCAATGTAAAGTTCCCGTTCAAATCAAGAACAGAATAATAGACGATTAACGCAATTGGTGCGATAACGAATAAAATTATCCAAAATACGTAGGGGATTAAAGGTCCTTTAGCTGCTTTATTCATGTTCTTCATCCCCATACGCTTCCAGACGTTTATCAAAATCTTCTTCCGTTTCGTTTAAACGCATTACGTGGATTGCTTCCGGATCAAAGTCCAATCCGATTTCCGCTCCAACTTCCGCTTTTTTCAATGAATGAACAAGCCATTCATTGCCGTCTTTATCATATGTCGATAATTCGTAGTGCACGCCGCGGAACAGCTGTGTATCTACTGTTACGATTAGCTTGCCATTTTCGGGTGTAGTAATTTCCAGGTCTTCCGGACGAATAACGATATCGATTTTTTCGTTCTTCTTCATCCCGGCATCGACACATTCAAACTCTTTTCCGGCAAATTTCACACGGTAATCTTCAATCATGATGCCGTCCACAATATTGGATTCACCGATAAAGTCTGCAACAAAACGGTTGATTGGCTCATCATAAATATCAACAGGTGTACCGGATTGTTTAATTTCACCTTGAGAAAGAACAAATATTTCATCACTCATCGCAAGCGCTTCTTCCTGATCATGCGTAACAAATATAAATGTTTTGCCAAGACGCTGCTGCAGTTCGCGAAGCTCATACTGCATTTCTGTACGTAATTTTAAATCAAGTGCAGATAAAGGCTCATCGAGTAAAATTACATCCGGATCATTGACAATCGCACGGGCAATCGCAACACGCTGACGCTGACCACCAGACATTTCCGAAATTTCCCGGCTGCCGTAGCCTGCCAAGTTAACGAACTTCAATGCTTCCTGTACACGTTCTTTCACTTCAGCTTCTTTTACTTTTTTGATTCTTAAGCCAAATGCTACATTTTCAAAAACATTCAAGTGGGGGAAGAGCGCGTAATCCTGAAATACTGTGTTTACTTGGCGTTCATTTGCAGGCACATCGTTAATCCGTTTTCCGTTGAAGAAAACATCACCCGTAGATGCATCGGTAAACCCGGCAATAATACGTAAAATCGTTGTTTTCCCGCATCCGGATGGTCCGAGTAATGTATAGAACTTACCTCGTTCCAATTCAAAGTTAATATTTTTTAATACTACTGTTCCGTCATCATATGATTTTGTGACATTTTCAAAGCGAATAATTGTGTTATCCATTTTGCATCCTCCTAATTTATAAATATGATTGTGTCGCGACAAGGAGCAATTTTGTTATGCCACTGTGCGCATTGAAAATTTGATGGTTGGAAGATGCTTCGTAATATACGGCATCACCTTCACTTGCTATGTATTCATCATTGCCCAAAACGACTCGAATCCGTCCGTTTTGAACATAGATGAACGTCTCTGCCAGTGACGGCTCAAATGCTTTAAATTCTGCATCTTTTTGCAATGTAATGAAAACAGGCTCCATTTCCTTTTCATTTGAAGTAGGAATAAGCCACTCGATTTCATATTTTTTATCCTGATCAATAAAGCATGTTTGATCATCTTTTGTGAAAACAATTTTTTCATTTTCTTGCGTATCATCAAAAAAGTCTCGCGGTGTACACCCGAGAACTTCCAGTAAGTTAAACAATGTTTCAATGGAAGGGGAATTTAAGTCTCGCTCCAATTGCGAAATATAACCTTTCGTTAAATCAGTACGTTCCCCAAGCTCTTCCTGGGTAAGCCCTTTTTTTATACGAAGGGCTTTAATTTTTGAACCAATTTGCATATAGTCACACCCCTTATATTTTTCGCTCAATAGTTTACTGTTTATAAACCTTGAGTAAGGAAGTTTACTTTTACATTACTTTAAGTTTACGAAAGCAATAATAATTATACCTAATAAATATGTATTTTCAAGGGTATTGTCCAAATATATTGATATACGTATTGGGGCATTTGAATGGTACCGAAAAATCCGTCATTACATATGTTACAACGAGGTGAATATAAATGAGAATTCGAACAATAATGCCATCGCTAAGTGGCGCGACGAAAATATTAAATCGGGAGAATACTTACGAAGAAAATGCTAAAGCAACATTGGTTTATTTCTGGTCAATGAGCTGTTCGGAATGTGCCCATTCCATCAAAAACTTGAAGGAATTGGAGCGGATATTTGGGGATCGGTTAGCGGTTCATGCGATTCATATGCCAAGAGAAGAGTCGGATTATTCGGAAGCCCTTGTAAAAGAGAAAATAAAGCAATTGGAATTAATATACCCTGTTTACCTTGATAATGAACTAAAAATAAGCGACAGGTTTGGAAACAAATTCGTACCTGCTTACTATATATTTGATCAACAGCAGCAATTACGCTTTTTTAAGGCGGGCTATTTTGCATTAAAATTACTGCAACAGAAAATAGAACGTATAATTTAATGACAACAGCTGTTTTGATACGTTAAACTAGTTGCAACTGGATGTTCGGAGGAGAATAGTATGAAAAAAGAATTCGTAGTAATAGGGCTGGGACGTTTTGGGGGAAGTATCGTACGTGAACTCGTTAAACAGGGAGCCAATGTAATGGCAATCGATACAGATAGTGAACGTGTCGATGAATATGCCCGTATTGCAACACAGGCTGTAGTAGCGGATACGACAGAAGAGGAAACGATCAAATCACTAGGTTTATGGAATTTCGAACATGTTATTGTAGCGATTGGAGAAGATATCCAATCGAGTATTTTAACGACGCTTATTTTGAAAGAGCTCGGCGTTCCGCAAATTACAGTAAAGGCGCAAAACGACTACCATGAAAAAGTATTGCTGAAAATCGGTGCGGATTTTGTTGTGCATCCTGAACGTGATATGGGTATCCGAATCGCTAATAACATGATGTCAAACAGTGTTCTTGATTACTTGGAGATTTCAGGTGAACATTCAATCATGGAAATTAAAGCAAATGAAAGCATCGCCGGCCAATCGTTAATCGAGCTGGATGTACGGGCAAAATACGGTTTGAACATCGTCGGCATTACACGCGGTGATGAAATCATGATTTCCCCAAATGCAACCGAACGCATTCAAGTAGGGGATGTCCTGCTCATTATCGGTGCGGATGTCGATATTAACCGATTTGTGAAGAAGGTTATTCAGAAGTAAGTTAGACCGTTGTTGACGATAATAAATTTGGATATAACTAAAAATCCATCATCTTGCGAAAGCAAAATGATGGATTTTTTATATTGAGGACTAGTCCCGTTTTATACTTCCATAATGATCGGTAAAATCATTGGACGACGTTTCGTTTTTTCATATAAATATGGGCCTAATACATCGGTAATTTCATTTTTCAAATCATTCCATTGTGTATCTTTTTCCTGAATCGTGCTGTTTAAATGATGGTTCAGCATTTTTTGTGCTTCATTGATCATCATGCCTGATTCACGCATATACACAAATCCGCGAGAAATAATATCCGGACCAGAAACAATTTTGTTTTTAGCCATATCGACACTTACGACTACGATGACTAAACCTTCTTCTGAAAGAATTCGTCGATCGCGTAATACGATATTGCCGATATCCCCAATTCCATTACCATCGATATACACATCGCCTGAAGGAATGCGTCCTGCCACATGTGCTTCATTTGCACTTAATGCAAGAACATCACCATTTTCCATAACGAATGAGTTTTCCAATGGAACTTCACAAGCTTCAGCTAATTCAGTATGAATTTTCAACATGCGATATTCACCATGAATCGGCATAAAGAATTTCGGTTTCATTAAACGAAGCATAAGCTTTTGTTCTTGTTGAGAACCGTGACCTGAAGTATGGATATTATTTAATGCGCCATGGATAACTTCAGCACCAGCGCGGAATAATAAGTTGATGATTTTGTTTACGCTCATCGTGTTACCAGGAACCGGAGAAGATGAGAATACAACTGTATCACCAGGCTGGATTTGAATCTGACGGTGTGTACCGTTAGCAATACGTGATAATGCAGCCATTGGTTCACCTTGAGAACCGGTACATAAAATCATCACTTCATTTGCAGGTAAACGGTTTAAGCTTTGTATATCAACAAATGTTTCTTTAGGTGCTGTAATATAGCCTAATTCACGGCCGATTGTAATCGCATTATCCATTGAACGACCGAACACAGCAACTTTACGACCATATTTCACAGCTGCGTCAGTTGCCTGTTGTAAACGGTGGATATTCGAAGCGAATGTTGCAAAAATAATACGTCCGTCAACTTTACGGAAAATTTCGTCAATGCTTTTCCCGACTGTACGTTCAGACATTGTAAAATCAGGCTTTTCGGCATTTGTACTATCCGATAGTAAACAAAGGACGCCATCACGGCCGATTTCTGCCATTTTCGTCAAGTTAGCAGGCTCGCCTACTGGAGTAAAGTCAAACTTAAAGTCACCAGTATGCACAATATTACCCGGTGGTGTCTTGATGACAATACCATATGCATCTGGAATACTATGTGTTGTACGGAAGAAGCTAACAGCTGTTTTACGGAATTTAATGACATCATTCTCTTTAAATTCAATCAGTTTTGTTGTACGTAATAAGCCATGCTCTTCTAATTTGTTGCGAAGTAGACCTAGTGCAAGTTTTCCGCCGTATACAGGAATATTAACTTGACGTAATAAATAAGGAATACCACCGATATGATCTTCGTGACCATGTGTTATAAATAAGCCTTTGATTTTGTCTACGTTTCGAACTAAATACGTATAGTCTGGAATTACATAGTCAATGCCAAGCAAATCGTCTTCAGGGAATTTAATACCTGCATCTATTAGTATGATTTCATCTTGGAATTGTACTGCATATGTGTTTTTGCCGATTTCGCCCAGTCCGCCGAGTGCGAATACAGCCGCTTGATCATTCTTAACGAATTTCATAACAATTAAGCGTTCTCCAGACGGAAATTCGGGCTATTTTGTTCATATTCTAAATAGTTGCCTTCTAGAAGTTGAACAAGTTCGATATTGTAGTTACGGTCTTTTAAATAGTGACGTACTTCACGTTCAGATGACGCCTCTAAATAAAGTGTTTTTGTGTTTTCGCGAACTGGAATCTCAGAAATGTTTTCTTGATAATAGACTTTGTAAATCATAGTTACTCTCCTTTAAGTACGAACATTATTACTGCACTTCTAACTTGTAGAAAAATGCATTTCCTTTATATTATCACGGGACTCCTTTAAAATAAAGAAAAGCCCTTCAAATTTCGTGAACAGTAAAGTGGCCACGAATAAAAAAAATGGCACGTCCTGTAATCGGGCGTACCACTCTAAATGAAGTGTTAGGCAATTAATTTTTTTCCGAGGATGCCATTTAATCGTTTTCGCCATTTCTTTTTGAGACGTTTTAACATAGGTCATCACTCCTCAAACTCATTATACTAAATATTCAGATTTTTGTAAAGGGCCTACAAAAATAAAGGAGCGTTATAAATTGAAGAAAATATTATTTTTTGATGTAGACGGTACTCTATACAATTCAGATAAAAACTTACCTGCTTCAGCGAAGGAAGCGATATTCAAGGCGCGCGAAAACGGTCATGAAATTGCGATTGCAACAGGACGTGCTCCATTTATGATAAAAGATATACTGGAAGAGCTTAAAATCGATACATATGTGACATTTAACGGGCAATATGTCGTTTATCAAGGTGAAGTCGTTTATACAGATCAAATCGCCAACGAAACTTTAACAGAAATTCTGGAATTTGGCGCACAGCGAAACCATCCGTTAGTTTTCCTGAATGAAAAGGAAATGATCGCTAGCGAAAGCGACTATGAAAGTGTGGAAAGCAGTTTAGCAACACTTCAATATCCGTATCCGCAAATTGATCCTCAATACTATTTGCATACACCGGTTTATCAAACACTTGTATTTATAGAAGAAAAAGATCAGCCTATTTATGAGCATCAATTCCCGCAAGTGCAATTTATCCGCTGGCATCCTTTCTCTTGTGATGTGCTGCCAGATGGTGGTTCAAAGGCAAATGGCATTCGAAAATTGCTGGAACATATTAATTTTCCGGTAGAGGATGTTATTACATTTGGCGATGGATTAAACGATATTGAAATGCTTTCGGAATTTGGCTATAGTGTTGCGATGGAAAATGGTCATGAACGGGCAAAGGAAGTGGCTTCAATGATTACGGGGCATGTGGACAATGACGGCTTGGCTGACGCGATGAAGAAGTTGAAGTTGATATAGTTAGGTTAGGAAAAGCGTTGTGAAAATATATTTTTCACAGCGTTTTTTGTTTGTCAAATGGGAATTTGCTTTATTTGAACAATGTTAATGTTTATTAGAAAATTGGATGTCGATATTAGAAGGAATGGCAAGGGTTTTAGAACATCGCACGGCCATTTTAGAATGGACAGTTATATTAGAAAATCTCATTTTTATTAGAACATTTAAAAGGATATTAGAACATTTACGATTTTATTAGAACATTCAAAAGCTAAAATGACTTTCTTCTATAGTAACTGATCAAAAAAAGAACCCAATTTCGCTAATAACGAAAATGGGTTCCGCAGAAGTTAGTCTCTTCCAAATGGAATGCTGTTTTCTAATTGGACAAACGGGTCTTTTTCATCGATTCGATCGTAAAACATGACTCCGTTTAAATGATCAAGTTCGTGCTGGAACGCGATTGCAGGAAGTCCTGATAAACGCATTTTCTTTTCTTCTCCGTCTACTGTCATAAACTTCACAGTGATACGTGCATAGCGATAAACATAGCCAGGCACGGCACGGTCTACAGATAAGCAGCCTTCGCCACTTGTTATATAAGTCTGTTCAACAGAATGGCTTACAATTTTAGGGTTAACTGCGACAAAACTGATCTGTTCGCCTTTTTCATCTTCCAAATGCAGTGCAAACATACGTTTTAAACTGTTTACCTGGTTTGCAGCTAAGCCGATGCCACCGCGTAAATTATATTTTTCAGCAATTTCAGGATTTTGGCTATTAATTAAATATTGCAGCATATCATCTGCGAGTTGTCGATCTTCTGCAGATAACGGAAAAGTAACTTCCTCCGCGCGGGTACGTAAAGTAGGGTGTCCTTCACGGATAATATGTTCCATTAAAATCATGTGAAACTTCCTTTCAGTTCAAACTTATATGTGTAAGTATACACGACTCTCCGGAATCGAAGTAAGAAAAAACCTTTTCCAAAAGAAATTTATCATAATTTCAGATTTAACAATTCATTATAAGGGAATGAATAAATCGTGCGGTGTTATAAATTAAATAATAAAATTTATTGGATGTTTTTTCTATTATAGTACAGAGGTGATTCCGGTGTAATACAGGTAATGTAACTGTATCAGTTTCGTTAGATGTGAGGAAAAATCTTTAATTAAGATGATAAACAATGATTGACCGATAGAATTTTATTCTTTATACTCGGGTTATAGAAACGTTGTACTAGTAAAAAATGAATTTTTTTTAATACAGTTCAAAGGGGATGTAAACAATGGCAGAAAAAATGAAGAATCAATTGGACCCAGCTGGAACGTTACAGGAAATTGAAAGTAAGTTTGAGATGTTCCAAATTCTAAACGAGCAGGGTGAAATAGTAAATGAAGCGGCAATGCCGGATTTAACGGACGAGCAATTAGTTGAATTGATGGAACGTATGGTTTACGTACGTATTTTAGATCAACGTTCGATATCGTTAAACCGTCAAGGACGTCTTGGTTTCTATGCACCGACTGCGGGTCAGGAAGCTTCACAACTTGCATCACATTATGCTTTGGAAAAAGAAGACTGGATTTTGCCGGGCTATCGTGATGTTCCACAAATCGTTATGCACGGTTTACCGTTATGGAAGGCATTTTTATTCAGCCGCGGTCACTTCATTGGTAACCAAGTACCGGAAGGCGTTAATGTATTGGCACCACAAATTATTATCGGTGCACAATATATCCAAACTGCTGGTGTAGCACTTGGTTTACAAAAACGTGGTTCAAAAACAGTTGCGATTACTTATACAGGTGATGGTGGTTCATCACAAGGTGATTTCTACGAAGGAATTAACTTTGCAGGTGCATTCAAATCACCGGCGATCTTCATCGTACAAAACAACCAATATGCAATTTCAACACCGCGTGAATTACAGACATCTGCTAAAACAATTGCACAAAAAGGTGTAGCGGCAGGTATTCCATGTGTATTAGTAGACGGAATGGACCCATTAGCAGTATATGCAGCGACAAAGGATGCGCGTGACCGTGCAGTTCGTGGTGAAGGACCAACATTAATCGAAACAATGTGTTACCGTTATGGGCCACATACGATGGCGGGGGATGACCCGACACGTTACCGTACAACGGATATCGACAACGAATGGGCTGCGAAAGATCCATTAGTACGCTTCCGCACATTCCTTGAAGGTAAAGGTTTATGGGATGAACAAAAAGAAGAAGCAGTAATTGAGCGTGCTAAAGAAGAGATTAAAGATGCTATTAAACAAGCAGACCAAGCACCAAAACAAAAAGTTACTGAATTAATGGAAAATATGTACGCTGGAGAAATGCCGGCGAACTTAAAAGAACAGTATGCGATTTATAAAGAGAAGGAGTCGAAATAAGCCATGGCACAAATGACAATGATTCAAGCAATTACAGATGCATTACGTTGCGAATTAAAAAATGACGAGAACGTTTTAGTATTCGGTGAAGACGTTGGTGTAAACGGCGGGGTATTCCGTGCAACTGAAGGTCTTCAAAAAGAATTCGGCGTTGATCGTGTATTTGATACGCCACTTGCAGAATCAGGAATCGGTGGTTTAGCAATTGGTTTAGCGTTAACTGGATATCGTCCAGTACCTGAAATTCAATTTTTCGGCTTCGTATTCGAAGTAATGGATTCTATCAGCGGGCAATTGGCTCGTATGAGATACCGTTCAGGTGGTACGTATAATGCACCAGTAACAATCCGCTCTCCATTTGGCGGTGGTGTTCATACGCCTGAAATGCACTCGGATTCTTTAGAAGGGTTGATGGCTCAATCACCAGGATTAAAAGTTGTTATTCCCTCAACACCATATGATGCAAAAGGTTTAATGATTGCTTCGATTCGTGATGATAATCCGGTTATTTTCTTAGAGCATTTAAAACTATACCGTTCATTCCGTGAAGAAGTTCCGGAAGAGTCATATACAATTGAATTGGGTAAAGCAGATGTAAAGCGTGAAGGAAAAGACCTTTCTATCATAGCTTACGGCTTAATGGTTCACGAAAGTCTAAAAGCGGCAGAAGAATTGGAAAAAGAAGGATACTCAGTAGAAGTAATCGATTTACGTACAATTCAGCCGTTAGATATCGAAACAATTATTGCGTCTGTTGAAAAAACAGGCCGCGCAATTGTTGTTCAGGAAGCGCAAAAGCAAGCAGGTATTGCGGCAAATGTAGTCGCAGAAATTACAGAACGTGCGATTCTATCATTGGAAGCGCCAGTATTACGTGTTGCTGCACCAGATACAATCTATTCATTCCCGCAAGCGGAAGGTGTATGGTTACCTACGTATAAAGATGTAATGGAAACTGCAAAGAAAGTCTTAACATTCTAAGAATTGAGGGTGAGATAAATGGCATTTACGTTTCGTTTACCAGATATCGGAGAAGGTATTCATGAAGGTGAAATCGTCAAGTGGTTCGTTAAACCTGGCGATCAAGTAAAAGAAGACGATATTTTAGCAGAAGTTCAAAATGATAAAGCAGTCGTTGAAATTCCGTCACCAGTTGATGGTACAGTAGAAGAAATCTATGTAGAAGAAGGAACGGTTGCGATTGTCGGGGATGCCTTAATCCGCTTTGATGCACCAGGCTATGAAGATTTAAAACTAAAAGGTGATGACCACCACGAATCGAATGAATCAAACAAAACAGAAGCACAAGTACAGTCTACTGCTGAGGCTGGCCAAAATGTGAAAAAAGAAGAAACTAAATCACATAAAAGTGCAGACGTTGCTCAGCCGGAAGCTCCTGCTGAAACAGAAAAAGCTGCATCGCCATCTGAAACAGAAACTTCAGGCAAACGCATTATCGCAATGCCTTCTGTTCGTAAGTATGCTCGTGAAAAAGGTGTCGAGATTCAGCAAGTTTCAGGCACAGGCAAAAACGGCCGTGTGTTAAAAGAAGATATTGAGAGCTTCCTAAACGGAGGTCAACAGTCGGCTTCTGAAACAGAAGAAGTAAAAGAGACACAACAGCCACAAGCAGAAACAAAACAAGCTGCTCCTGTCGCACTTGAAGGCGAGTTCCCTGAAACACGCGAAAAAATGAGCGGTATCCGCAAAGCGATCGCCAAAGCGATGGTTCATTCTAAACATACGGCTCCGCACGTAACGTTAATGGATGAAGTGGACGTAACAGAACTTGTTGCACACCGCAAACAATTCAAAGATATTGCAGCAGAACAAGGTGTTAAATTAACGTATTTACCGTACGTTGTGAAGGCTTTAATCTCGACTTTACGTAAATATCCTGATTTCAACCGTTCGCTGGATGATGCGACACAAGAAATTATTCAAAAACATTATTATAATATTGGTATTGCGGCTGATACAGAAAAAGGTTTATTAGTTCCAGTAATTAAGCATGCTGATCGTAAGTCTGTATTTAGCTTATCACAGGAAATTAATGAATTGGCTGTAAAAGCACGTGATGGTAAGTTAGCAACGCATGAAATGAAAGGTGCGTCAATGTCGATTACAAATATCGGTTCAGCTGGTGGACAATGGTTCACACCAGTAATTAACCATCCTGAAGTGGCAATCTTAGGAATTGGCCGTATTTCAGAAAAACCAGTAATAAAAAATGGTGAAATTGTAGCAGCACATGTGTTAGCATTATCATTGAGCTTTGATCATCGAATGATCGATGGAGCGACTGCACAAAACGCTTTAAATCATTTAAAACGTTTATTAAGTGAGCCGCAACTATTATTAATGGAGGCGTAAAAAAATGGTAGTAGGAGATTTTCCAATCGAACTAGATACTCTTGTAGTAGGTTCTGGCCCTGGTGGTTATGTAGCAGCAATTCGTGCAGCACAAACAGGTCAAAAAGTAACAATCGTTGAACGTGGAGCATTAGGCGGGGTATGTTTAAATGTAGGTTGTATCCCTTCAAAAGCTTTAATTTCTGTAGGTCACCGCTTTGAAAATGCCCAACATTCAGATGATATGGGTGTTACAGCATCTGAAGTGAAATTAGACTGGTCTAAAGCACAAGCATTTAAAGACGGCGTTGTTAAAAAATTAGTAGGCGGCGTTGAAGGCTTATTAAAAGGAAACAAAGTAGACATCGTAAAAGGTGAAGCATACTTCGTGGATGCAAACACTGTACGTGTTATCGACGGCGACAATGCTCAAACTTATACATTTAAAAATGCTATTTTAGCAACAGGATCTCGTCCAATCGAAATCCCAACATTTAAGTTTACAAAACGTGTAGTAAGCTCAACTGGTGCATTGTCTTTCCCTGAAGTACCAGGTAAATTAGTAGTTATCGGTGGCGGTTACATTGGTACAGAGCTTGGTTCAGCTTATGCTAACTTAGGTTCTCAAGTAACAATTATCGAAGGTGGTAAAGATATTTTAGCTGGTTTCGAAAAACAAATGACGCAAATCGTTAAAAAAGGTCTTAAGAAAAAGGGCGTTGAAGTTGTAGTAAACGCATCTGCTAAAGGCGTAGAAGAAAACGAAAATGGCGTAGTTGTTACTTATGAAGCGGGTGGCGAAGAAAAAACTGTTGAAGCAGATTACGTATTAGTAACTGTTGGTCGTCGTCCGAATACGGATGAAATGGGCTTAGAAGAAGTAGGTATTAAATTCGCAGAACGCGGATTATTGGAAGTAGACAAACAAAGTCGTACTTCAGTATCGAACATCTATGCAATCGGTGATATCGTTGCAGGTCCACAACTTGCTCACAAAGCTTCTTATGAAGGTAAAGTTGCTGCAGAAGCAATCGCTGGTGAACCATCAGAAGTTGATTACTTAGCAATTCCAGCAGTATGCTTCACAGATCCAGAAATGGCAACTGTAGGCTACTCTGAAGAGCAAGCAAAAGCGGAAGGTTTAGAAGTGAAAGCTGCTAAATTCCCATTCGCTGCAAACGGTCGTGCTTTAGCATTAAACGAAACGGAAGGTTTCGTGAAACTAGTAGCGCGTAAAGAAGACGGCTTATTAGTTGGTGCTCAAATCGTTGGTGTTGGTGCTTCTGATATGATCGCAGAAATGGCAACTGCTATTGAAGGCGGTATGACTGCAGAAGATATCGCATTAACTATCCACGCACACCCAACTTTAGGTGAAATTACAATGGAAGCTGCTGAAGTTTTACTAGGCAATCCAATCCATATTGTAACTAAATAATTAAATTAAAATTTACACTGTCCATTTAAAATGGGCAGTGTTTTTTTGTGGTTATGAATAACTAAGGGACAACTCATGAAAAAGAAAAATTGCATTATAATGGAAGAGAAAAGTTTCCCCTCCATTATAAGGGATGTTTTTAAATTGTAAAAAATGGTTATATATAACTAAAAGATTCATTTGAAAAATAAAAAAGTAGAGCAAACAAACTAAATGAAATTCGGCACAATTGTGAAATAAGCTCTAATTATTGGGGATGGACTGCTTGTAGGATTTCATTGATTAAGGGAGTTGTCACGATATGAATTATTCAAGTGAAAAAAAGAAACTGCAAAGTGAATGGATATCATCGACAGTTGTATTATTACTGGAGTTAAAAGAAGAAAAGCATGAGTGCCAGACAGATCGTTTTGCAACAATTGCACTAGATATATTAGTAAGGAAACTGCTTGAAGTGCAAAATGAAGATTTTACAATAGACTCTTATGAGTTGTTACGGCACGCTATATTCGATGCTATCAATATTAGGTCTACTGATATAGCGCAAGCTTATGACGGGCTGATTACAGCGGCAGGGAAACTTCAATCAAGCCATTTAATAATGGAATCACATTATCCATATAAATATATTAACAGGGAAAATTCGATCCAAAATGCCGAATCCGTTTTACGGGGGACATTGCAGGCTATTCTATTCAATATAAACCAATTTCCATTCAATGAAATGACAGATCAATCTGTCGATCAAATAAATCAGACAATGCAATTTGCAAAAGAGGCTATTGATGAAAATGCAACGGCACATGAACTGATTTTTGCTTTAAGAAGTGTTTTAGGATCACTAATGGATGTACAGCTAAAACAAAAAGCTAAAATGAAAAATTAATGATAACGACCTTTCAATTATTAGGAGTAGTTTGATGATTAAGTACATTTTAAATGAATATAACTGACTGAGGCTATCTTGTATACATTTAAACAAGGTAGCTTTTCATGTTTTCTTAAATACAAAGTAATGAACCAAATTATAGTAGGAAAATAAAATAGACAGAAATTTCTAATGGACGTACAATAAAGTAAAACTTCTATCAGTGGGGCATCCCTATGATTAGAAGGAACACAAGTTAAAACCGTCACTTCCTGTGACAACGCTTGTGTGACCCACATCGTGTTGGCAAGAACCAATCGGGCTTTTACGGGTAGTTGATCTCTCACCTATCCTTTTCGACCTATTTCCGTTTAGAGGCTGGAGAGTTACTACCTGATAATGCAGATGTGGGTAAAACTGTGTAAAGGGGTTTAGCTGGTGGAGATTATTCGTACTATTGCTCAAATTGGTATTATCATTTTGTTTTATCTCATTGGAGAATTTATCGTTTCGGTTACCGGTATTATTATACCTGGAAGTATTATCGGGTTAGTTATATTATGGCTTGCTCTTTACTTTAAAATTTTAAATGTGAAATACATACAAAACGGTGCCAGTTTTATGCTAACATTTTTAACATTGTTTTTTATTCCTTCAACAGTGGCAGTCATTAATTATCCGGAACTGCTCACGCTATCAGGAGGGCTTTTTGTTTTAGCTGTTATTATCAGTACAATTTTTGCGCTTGTCGTTACGGGGAAAATAAGTAAATTGATAGAAAGAAAGGAACGCAAAATGAGGGAGGAAGAGAGTATTGCTGCATCTACTGCTAATTCTATTCATCATAAGTAGCACTGTTCTTCTTTTTATATTACTGAACAGGCTGTACTTGAAGGTTGGCCACCCATTATTATTGCCTATTTTAACGGCGACTTGTATTACAGTCATTATTTTACTAGTTTTTAATATTCCCTATGAAACATACATGGAAGGAGGTCAATGGATATCCAAAATGCTCGGTCCTGCAGTCGTAGCGTTGGCATTTCCTTTATACAACCAGCGGGAACTTATATTTAAATACAAATACTCGATTATTACGAGCATCATTGTCGCAATGCTCGCGGGTCTAATTAGCGTTGTAGCATTACTTTTACTTTTCGGGTCAAGCAAAGATTTTATCCTCACTTCATTACCGAAATCATTAACAACACCTATTGCAATGCAAGTAAGTGATATTGTTGGCGGGATACCGCCGCTGACTGCTGTAATGGTAATGGTGGCAGGGTTTACTGGTGCCATATTAGGTCCGGTACTTTTTAAATTATTTAAAATTGATACGGCGATCAGTCGAGGAGTCGCTATGGGAAGTGCCTCGCATGGTGTCGGATTGACAAAATTAAAGGAGTATAGTGAAGAAGATTTATCGATTGGCTCACTATCTATGGGGCTTAGTGCGGTTGTAGGGGCCTTTATTATTCCGCTTATATCGATTTATTTATTTTAAAAAAGACAGACAGCATTTAGCTGTCTGTCAGAAATATTAATAAATCGCTTTCCGCTCTTTAATAACACGAATATTTTTTAATGTACTGTCTTCAGGTCCTTGAACAGGGAGACCTGCTTCAATATTCATCTTAATAAAATCGATATTGCTTTGCGTAATTATTTCCCCGGGAATAAATATTGGAATGCCCGGTGGGTACACCATTATAAATTCTGCGCAAATATATCCTTCTGCCTGTGCAAGAGGAATACTTTCCGTTTGTGCATAAAATGCATCACGCGGCGTCATGGCAAGAGCGGGAATTTCAGGTATTTGAACATTTGTTTCAGTAATCGATGCTTCCGATTCGAAGTTTTTCGACATACGTGTCAAAGCATTGACAAGTAAATTAATTTCTTTTTTCGAATCTCCAATTGTTACTAAGCATAAAATATTGTATAGATCGGACAACTCTACTTCTAAGTTAGCGTTATGACGTAACCATTCTTCTGCAACATGGCCGGTAATGCCTAAATCTTTAACGCAAATTAACAGCTTTAACGGATCCATATCAAATGTAGCCGAAGTTCCGAGTTTTTCACGTCCTACACAATGTAGATGCGGAATTGCATTAATGCGTTTACGGGCATCTTTTGCCAAACGGATTGCTTCGTCCAATAAATCATATCCATGGACAGCAAGCTGGCGACGTGCCGTATCTAAAGACGCCAGTAAGGGATAGGAAGTCGATGTCGTTGTTAGCATGGAGAATACAGCCTGTACTCTTTTGGCTGTTACAAGGCCTTCTCTGACGTTTAAGACAGAACTGCCTGTCATGGAGCCGCCAAGCTTATGTGTGCTCGTAGCAGCCATATCCGCGCCGGCCTGCATTGCAGATAACGGCAACTCATCATGGAATTTAATATGAACGCCATGAGCTTCATCCACAATTACTGGAATATTACGTGCATGTACAATTTCGACAATGCGTTTTAAATCTGCTACAAAACCGAAATATGTCGGGTTGATGACAAGTACGGCTTTCGCATCTGGATATGTCGTCAATGCGCGCTCAACGGACTCTGGTGAAATACCATGAGAAATGCCGAGCTCACTGTCAACTTCCGGATGGATAAAAATAGGGATAGCACCTGCAAAAACAATCGCTGACATAATCGATTTATGTACATTCCGCGGTACTATAATTTTATCGCCTGGGCCAACGACAGTCATAATCATCGTCATAATGGCGCCACTAGTACCTTGCACGGAAAAAAATGTATGGTCAGCACCAAAGGCTTCAGCAGCAAGGTTTTGTGCTTGCATAATCACACCTTTAGGAGCGTGTAAATCATCTAGTGGAGCAATATTAATTAAATCAATTGATAAAACGTTGTCGCCTACAAATTCTCTGTAAGCTGGATCCATACCTTGCCCTTTTTTATGGCCTGGGATATGAAACTGGATAGGGTGTCTGTTGCGATGCTTAAGTAATGCATCAAACAAAGGAGTCTCTAACTGTGACAACGCAGGTACCACCTCACTATATAGTATTTTTTAAAAACAAATGAATTATAGCACCTATTAAAGTTGCTGACTATATAAATATTTTAATCAACTGAATTGACAGTTATTATTTTAGGAGGAATAACAATGAAATGGCAAACAAAAGTAACTGATTTACTACAAATTCAATACCCGATTATTCAGGGGGGATTAGCATACCTGGCCTACTCGGAGCTTGCTGCAGCGGTTTCAAATGCAGGAGCCCTAGGACAGATTACCGCAATGAGCTTGCCGTCACCGGAAGCGTTAAAAGAAGAAATAAAAAAAGTGAGAGAAATGACAGATCGGCCATTTGGAGTAAACTTTGCGATAGGAATGCATGGAAAAGGATACGAAAAGATGATCGAGGTGGCTGGTGAAATGGATGTACCTGTAGTAACAATTACTGGGGGAAATCCTGCACCGATATTCGAAATATTAAAAGATGCATCATGTAAAAAACTTGTACTCGTTGCTGCGAAACGACAAGCTCAGAAAGCTGAACAGCTGGGAGCGGATGCAGTTATGGTAGTTGGACAAGAAGGCGGTGGCCATTTAGGAAGAGATGATGTCGGAACAATGGTGCTCGTACCGCAAGTAGTCGATAGTGTATCGATTCCGGTTATCGCTTCAGGGGGAATTGGAGATGGTCGAGGATGGATGGCAGCACATGCATTAGGGGCGGAAGGAATTGAAATGGGGACACGCTTTATTGCGACAAAAGAATGTGTACACGCTTCTCTAGCATATAAACAGGCACTGATTGAAAGTGAAGAAACGGATACGACGATTATTAAACGCTCGATCGGTGCACCTGCCCGAGTAATCCGCAATGCATTTACAGATGAGATTTTAGAAGTAGAGCAAAAAACGCCTACATATGAAGCGCTGAAATCATATATTAGCGGTGAAGCAAACAAAAATTTCATTTACGGTGGCGATGCGACAAAAGGTTACGGCTGGGCGGGTCAAGTAACGGGATTAATTCAAGATGTACCGACAGCTGAAGAATTAATTCAGCGTATGGTTGTACAAGCGGAAAAAATCCGTTTAAAATGGGGTCAGTAATAATTAAAGGCAGGTAATAACTATGGAATATTCATACCCGTTATCGACGGACTGGACAACCGATGAAATGGTCGATGTCGTACGCTTTTTTGAAGTGGTGGAAATGGCTTACGAAAAAGGGGCAAAGCGTGAACTAGTCATGGCACGCTACAAACGATTTAAAGAAATTGTACCTTCCCAGGCGGAAGAAAAAACAATCTGCCGTGAATTCGAACAGGCAAGCTCTTATGTACCATACCGTGTCGTAAAGCTTGCAAAAGAATTAGCGGACGGGCAAATTGTGAGAATGTAATAAAAACGAAGCTGTGACAGAAGAAGTTCTTGGATAAGGCAAGGCATATAAAAAAATGTATCTTCTGTACAGTAAAGAGCAGCATTTTTCTCCACGAGGAAAATGCTGCTTTTAGTTTAATTTTAAGAATTTTTAAATTATTTTTAAATTGTTGGAATGTTTAGCAGTCTTTTGTACATATTAATAATAAATGGATGCAATTAACCTTTGATGACTTCATAAACAGGGAGAAGCTCATCAAATGTTTGTTCAGCCAATTGCAGAAATTGTTCTGCAGACATTTTAATTGCTTCATCTGCAGGTATACGACGCCCAACAAGAAATTCTCCTTTTTTTACATCACGCAGGCGTATAAGGAGCTGTTCAAGCTTTTCGGTGCGCGCTTCTTTTAAAGAGATCGTATCTGGTTGCATATGATCGCCGGAAAGTACGTAATCATCGGATAAATCTTTAATCACTTGCATATTTTTCAGTAAGCGCTGTGCCATTTCCTCTTTTTTCGGCGCTTCATAAATCACTGCAACAACGATGAAAAGGTGCGTACCCCATAACCCAATCTGGAAATGCGGCAGAGCTTTATAACCACGCTTATAAGGAGCAAATGCAACCCAGGAATCTTTTGGCGGGTTTACAGTACGGCGGGCATGTTTCGCAACATGACCGAAAAACTCTTCACCTGTTTGTGCACTGAAATACCCTGTAAACGTTTCTGATAGTTCATTAAACTTCGGTCGGATAATTGTTGTTAAAGCTTCCATACGTTCATCTAGACCGTCAATATCAAATACTTGGAAGTCTGCTTTAGTCCATTTGACAATACTCATTTTTATAATTCCTTTCGATTTAATGTTTATTTTATTAATTTTTTGGGAAAAAATCTTGTAATAGAAACTTTATACCAATGGAAAACATTAAGGGTGAGGCTAGAAGTCTTAATGAATTACTCATATTATCCAGTTTGGTTAAAGTCTGAAAAATTATGATGAGGAAGTGATTTATTATGAAACAGATGATTAAGATTATACGCAAAGTTGATATTGAAAAGCAATACGAAGAGATTTTAATGTTGGAAATGGATTATGAACTAGCAACACTCTATGCGGCGATGAATGACAAAAATCAATCTGAAATTGATAAATCTAAAAAACGATTAACAGAAATTCAAGAGGAATTAAAGGGTTTACATGCATATGCGTAACAAAAAAACTTTTCCAAAATAAAAAATCACTTGCCGACGTAAGAAAGCAAGTGATTTTTTGTTATAATAAGGATACTTTAGAAATGCTCAACATTTTTACATATATATAAACTAGCGATTGTTGTCGGAAGGTGGATGAACGATGGATATAAGAAAACTGGATGAATTTGCAAAAGAAATTATTTTTGAAGCAGGAAAAAATATTCGAGCAGCATTTTCCTATAATATTGAAATCGAAACAAAGTCGAATCCCAATGATTTAGTAACGAATATAGATCGGGAAACGGAATTATTTTTTATTGAAAAAATAAAGGCATTTAATCCGGACCATCGTATTTTAGGTGAAGAAGGAATGGGCGAAAAGGTTGAAAATCTGGAAGGTGTTGTATGGATTATTGATCCGATTGACGGCACGATGAATTTTGTGAAGCAGCATCGTCATTTCATGATTACAATCGGTATTTATGTTGATGGTATCGGGGTACTAGGTTACATATTTGATGTAATGAGGGAAGATTTATTTAATGCAATTGCAGGTGTAGGGGCATGGTATAATGATTCTCCCCTGCGTAGATTGCAGCCGGTGAAAATCGAAGAGGCGGTAATCGGCATCAATGCAAACTGGGTTACGCCGAATAGTCGCATCAATCATGAAAAAATTATCGAACTTGTTCGTACGGTGCGCGGTACACGTTCTTACGGTTCGGCTGCTATGGAAATCGCCTTTGTTGTAAGCGGGAAGCTGGATGCCTATATGTCCATGCGCCTTGCACCTTGGGATATTGGCGGGGGAGTCATTATTGCAAAAGAAGTAGGGGCCATTGCGACAAACTTAGAAGGCAAAGATTTCGATTATTTATCGAAAGATACATTCCTAATCGCCAACCCTTCTATTCATCAGTTAATTTTGAATAAATATATTGAAGAAAAAAATAAATAAGTAGGTATGACAGAAGTAGAAATTAATTGGACCTCCAGCGGGAATAACGTGACGCCTGAGACTATAGGCGTCACGCCCGCGGAAAGCGTCCAGGAATGGAAATCAATTTTGAAGTACAGCAAAAAACCCCCATTTTTCTCGCAGAGAAAGATGGGGGTTTTGGATTATGTCACCGAAGTTTTTATTTCTATAGTAAACCTTGATCTCGGAATTTACGTTTTGTCTTAAATGCCATACCGAAAATTCCACACATAACGATAACACCTAAAATAACACCGATCCAGCCTGTTGTTTCATATTTTGGCCCTGTCATGAAAACAAGTGAAAATGCAAAACCAATACTAATCATTGAAAGAATCGCAGCTAATGCGTAAATAAACATTACAAATTTTGCTTTATTCATCGTTCATACCTCCATATACTTTTTATATGTGACAATAAATGTAATTAATTATTGTGAAAAGACATTTAATCTTTCATGTGCTATAATATCACAGTTAAACAATTGAAAAAAGAATATGGAGTGGAATAATGACAAATTTACGTCAAGATATTCGTAATATCGCAATTATTGCTCACGTTGACCATGGTAAAACAACGTTAGTAGACCAATTATTAAAACAATCAGGGACTTTCCGTTCAAACGAACGTGTTGAAGAACGTGCAATGGACTCTGGTGACATAGAGCGCGAACGTGGAATTACGATTTTAGCAAAAAATACTGCAGTAGATTATAACGGTACTCGTATCAACATCCTTGATACGCCTGGACACGCAGACTTCGGTGGAGAAGTAGAACGTATCTTAAAAATGGTGGATGGCGTTTGTTTAGTTGTCGATGCGTATGAGGGTTGTATGCCTCAAACACGTTTTGTATTAAAGAAAGCATTGGAACAACGTTTAACACCAATCGTTGTAGTAAACAAAGTAGATAAAGATTCAGCTCGTCCACTGGAAGTAGTAGATGAAGTTTTAGAATTATTAATCGAGCTAGGTGCAGATGAAGATCAATTAGAATTCCCAGTTGTTTATGCTTCTGGTGTAAATGGTACAGCATCTTTAGATCCAGACCCAGCAAATCAAGAAGAAAACATGACTTGCCTATTCGAGAAAATCATTGAAGCAATCCCAGCACCAATTGATAACTCAGAAGATCCATTACAATTCCAAGTAGCATTACTTGACTATAATGACTTCGTTGGTCGTATCGGTATCGGTCGTGTATTCCGCGGTAAAATTTCAGTAGGTCAACAAGTTTCTCTAATGAAATTAGACGGTACAGTGAAAAACTTCCGTGTAACAAAAATCTTTGGTTTCTTCGGTCTTAAGCGTGAAGAAATCGAAACAGCAATAGCTGGTGACTTAATCGCGGTTTCAGGAATGGAAGATATCAACGTAGGTGAAACAGTTTGTCCAGTTGACCACCAAGAAGCGTTAACACCATTACGTATTGATGAGCCAACATTACAAATGACATTCTTAGTAAACAACTCACCATTCGCAGGTCGCGAAGGGAAATGGGTAACTTCTCGTAAAATTGAAGAGCGTTTACTTGCACAATTACAAACAGACGTATCTTTACGTGTAGAAGATACAGAATCACCGGATGCATGGACAGTTTCTGGTCGTGGTGAGCTTCACTTATCGATCTTAATCGAAAATATGCGTCGTGAAGGTTATGAATTACAAGTTTCTAAACCACAAGTAATCATCCGTAACATCGATGGCGTTAAATCTGAGCCGATCGAGCGCGTACAAATCGATGTACCTGAAGATTCAGTAGGTTCTATTATTGAATCAATCGGTACTCGTAAAGGTGAAATGCTAGATATGATTAACAACGGTTCTGGACAAGTACGTTTAATCTTTAACGTACCAGCACGTGGTTTAATCGGTTATACAACTGAGTTCATGTCAATTACAAAAGGTTTCGGTATGATGAACCATACATTCGATCACTACGCTCCAGTAGTAGCAGGTAAAGTTGGCGGCCGTCACCAAGGTGTATTAGTATCTATGGAAAACGGTAAAGCTACAACTTACGGTATGATGGGAGTAGAAGACCGTGGTACATTATTCATCGAGCCAGGTACTGAAGTATACGAAGGTATGATTGTTGGTGAAAATACACGTGATGCTGATATTACTGTTAACATTACAAAACAAAAACAAAAAACAAATATCCGTTCAGCGAATAAAGACCAAACGAATGTTATTAAAAAACCTCGTATTTTATCACTTGAAGAAGCATTAGAATACTTAGGTGATGACGAGTATTTAGAAGTAACTCCAGAATCAATCCGTTTACGTAAACAGATTCTTGATAAAGGTGAACGTGAACGTGTTGCTAAAAAGAAAAAGAACGCTGAGTTAGAAGCTTAATTGGCGTCATTAAGGAAAGGTTGAGTGATGTTGAATATTACGGCTGTGTTTGGTAGCTATTTAAATTTAGTATTACTGGCAACGGTATCTACAAATGAAAGTGATTACGTGTTTAATCGTATGTCTGGAATTACAAGATATTTATACGAAAATTTACCGAGCTACGAAATAGCTGGCTATGCAACATTCGTTCTTGTATTCCTTATGTCGGCAATTGTATACAAACTTGGTTTTGCAAAAAAGCTTTCATTCGGCAGAAATGTCATCATCTATACTTTCCTGTTTATAGGGTGTATGGTGTTAACGTTTTTAGCTCTATTTTTACCGATGATTGAAGGTTTAATTGTAGCTGCGTTAATTCTGATCATTTATAAATCACGTTTATGGCGTGAAAAACGAGAAGAAGCGAAACAGCTAAGTTAATAGAGAGGGGGATGTGTTAATTTGGACACATTCCCTTCTTTTTTAAGTCGGTTTAATTGAAAACACTTTATTCGGAGCGTTATAATTCATTACTGGGGATAATAACTAAAATGGAGTAGAAAAAATGAACTTTACTAAAAAGCAAATTTTTATCATTGTTGGATTAGCGCTAATTATTATATCTTGCGTTATTTTTATACCTGCAGTATTATCGGCGAAAAATGAAGATAATGCAGCAGCGGAATTAAGTGAAATTTATAACGATCAATTTGTCGTTACAAAATCTACGGCACCTGCAATCGGTGATGATTTTGAAGTGACGGTCCAGTCTGAAACATCAAAAATAGTGTATGATTTTGAAGTAAAAGACGGTAAATATTTTGGCGAATATTTTGGTGAAAATGTAAACATGCAGGTGAATGAACTGATTCAACCAATCGTTGGGGAAGAGATATTAGTTATGTCGAATGTCTTCCAGGAAGGCTTGGAAGAACAGACAGCACTTGAAAATGTGAAAGCGGAAAAAGCTACTGTGCACTTATTAGTGGACGCTGAAGTTTCAGAAGCAACATCACAGCAAATTGCAGATGCTGTAAAAGCACAATTCGGCGAAATACCAGTGACTGTTGAAGCGTATGTTGTTGATGAAGAGCGTGTTTTTGAAGGGGTAAAAACAGAAGTATTAAACTTCTTCCAGTTAAGCAAAATCAATGGAAAAAGCTTTGTCGACTTTAAATTCCACGAACAGTCTTTTGAATATTAATAAAAATGCGACGAGCTCTTTATGAGCCCGTCGCATTTTAAAATTCTTCATCAAATTTCGATGATGTTCGGAAAAAGCGGAATTTTCCTGTTGCTATTCGTTTACGGGTGTTCTCGGAAATACGTTCCGAACATGTTGGGCACATAAACGTATGGATTGGACGATTGCGTAATTTTTTTGCTAAAGGTAAATCGTTTGGTAGTTCATGTAGTGTATCGCAAATGACACATTTTACACGCATGACGAAATCCTCCTATTGAATACGAATCGCACGCACATTTTTTATTGGATTTTCAACATTTGAACCATCAGCAAATAGCACATGTACTGGTCCATCTTCTAAAAGTGGCTTTCCTTCTTGGCTGAATTTAAAAATGAAACTTTCAGCCTGCTGTAATGGAAATGCAAATTCCTCGTCTGTTGTACATTCAAAAACAACTTCATTTGCTCCATCAGCAAGTTCGGCATTTTTCAAAAATGGTTTGATTTCCATTCCGAATGTGCCCGTCATCATGCCTTTACGGTCAAATTTACGTTCTGTTTTCAATGTAGGCGGAAATACTGCACCTTCCATAATTTCACGCGACCAGTGTGCACCCATGTCACGTAAATATTTTTCGTTATTTTCTTCAACTTTTTCTGAAACAAAATATGTATTCAGATCCAGTTTACGATCATCAAAAATCCATACAGTAGGATCTAATGTTAGTTCAAATTTAACCGCGCCTTTAATTGGAATGATTGTTTCGGTCATTTGTAAGTCCCCCTTCACTATGTTCCTTCATAATTATAACGCGATTCCTCATAGAAAGAAATATAATTGAATTGAATGCAAAACATACAAAGACACTTGCATTTTTGAATGTAAAAAGATACACTTTACTAAGATAGAATCGAAGAAATATCATAGATGGGGGCGTCCTCATGGATACGAAAGCACAAGCTTCCTTTCAGGAAAAAGCATTAGAGCTGTTAACTGCGGATGCAGATAAAATTGCTCGATTAATTCGCGTACAAATGGATAATCTGACAATGCCATCTTGTCCGTTATATGAAGAAGTTTTAGATACACAAATGTTTGGTTTATCGCGTGAAATTGAATTTGCCGCGAGACTCGGGCTGATCGAACGTGAAAAAGGCAAGCAAATTCTTGATTCGTTAGAGAAAGAGCTTTCTTTATTACATGATGCGTATACAGACAAATAAAAGAAAACTCAAACGCTACATTGCGGTTTGAGTTTTTTTTTCAAAGATGAGGTTTATAACATGAAACAATATTTTAAAAATTATTTTCGCAATTTTGATTATGGGTTGATGTTCGTTTACATTTTGTTAATGTTATTTGGACTTGTCATGATCTACAGTTCGAGTATTTGGGTTTCTATTATTCAATATGATGCAAATCCGAACTTTTATTACAATCGGCAGCTCGTCAATATAATTTTAGCGCTGATTTTGTTTACGGTCGCTGTCATTACGCCATATAAAAGATTATCCAATAAATCTATATTAGGTCTTTTGCTGGCAATTATGTTTATACTAGAGTTATGGCTTTTAATAGCCGGCAAAAATGTTAATGGTTCCAGAAGTTGGATCAGCCTGTTCGGCCTTATGAATTTCCAGCCGTCAGAATTTGCCAAACTCTTTATTATTATTTTCTTTGCGGGAACTTTTTACCGTAAAAGTATGAACCGGGGTTCGATGCAGCTGTTAACATTTGATGATGTGTCGTATCCGTTGGGCATGTGGTTATTTATCGTACTTGTTGTCGGTTTTGAAACCGATCTCGGTGCACTAGTTATTATTGTAGCCATTGCACTTGTTGTTGTAATTACGAGCGGACTTAGAGGTAAGACGCTCGGCAGAATTTTTGGACTGCTTTCGGCTTTAGGGGTTGTCGGAATAATCGGGATTTTAATCTTTAAATGGGACACGGTTTTTAACGCAAGTCGAAGAGGCCGTATTACTTCCTTTATAGACCCTTTCAGTGATCCGCTTAATTCCGGTTATCATGTAGTCAACGGATATTATGCAATCGGAGCAGGAGGTTTGGAAGGTCGGGGGCTCGGGCAGTCGATTCAAAAGCTGGGGTATGTACCGGAACCGCAAACCGATTTCATTATGGCAATCATTGCCGAAGAGTTAGGGATTTTTGGTGTATCAATTGTTATTCTTGGTTTAGGCTTTATTGTGATGCGCGGTTATTATATCGCGATGTCAACAAAAGATCCGCTTGCACGAATGTTAGCGGCGGGCATTTCTACATGGATAGGATTACAGACTTTTATTAATTTAGGTGGATTATCGGGACTTATCCCGTTAACCGGAGTAACGTTACCTTTTATAAGCTATGGCGGTACTTCTATATTATTGCTCTCAGTGGCAATGGGGATACTTATTAATGTATCCACACATCACAAATTGGAAAAAAGAAAGTAATTGGGGGTTAAGGAGAAATGAAGTCGATTCAAAAGATTTTAGTTGCAAACCGAGGCGAAATTGCAATCCGTATTTTACGCGCCTGTAATGAGTTACATATTAAAACAGTGGCAATTTATTCTCGTGAAGATAGCGGATCTTATCACCGCTATAAAGCAGACGAGGCATATATCGTTGGCGTAGGTAAAAAACCGATTGATGCTTATTTGGATATTGAAGGCATCATTAAGATTGCGAAAGAGGCAAATGTGGATGCGATTCATCCTGGTTACGGTTTTTTATCGGAAAATGTTGATTTCGCGCGCCGTTGTGAAGAAGAAGGTATTCAATTTATTGGACCGACTTCTAAGCATCTTAATATGTTTGGCGATAAAGTTAAAGCGCGTGAACAGGCAGTTTCTGCGCAAATTCCGGTTATTCCGGGTACAGACGGTCCTGTAGTAAACTTGGAGGAAGTAGAACAGTTCAGTGAAACATACGGCTTCCCGATTATGATTAAAGCGGCTCTTGGTGGTGGCGGACGTGGAATGCGTTTAGTAAATTCCAAAGAAGAACTGCAATCGGCTTATGATCGTGCAAAATCTGAAGCAAAAGCGGCATTTGGCTCGGACGAAGTATATGTGGAGAAGGCGATTATTAAGCCGAAGCATATTGAAGTTCAAATTATCGGAGATACACACGGTAATATTGTGCATCTATATGAACGTGACTGTTCAATTCAACGACGTCACCAAAAGGTAGTGGAAATTGCACCTTCAAATTCTATTTCTGAACAGCTCCGCAATGAGATTTGTGATGCAGCTGTTAAGTTGATGAAAAATGTCGGCTATATTAATGCAGGTACTGTAGAATTTTTAGTTGCAGACAATCAGTTTTATTTCATTGAAGTAAATCCGCGTATTCAAGTTGAACATACGATTACAGAAATGATTACCGGACTTGATATTGTGCATGCACAAATTAAAGTAGCAGAAGGGCTTGACCTTCATTCGAAAGAGGTCGGAATTCCTGTACAGGACAAAATTCCGCTGTTCGGTTACGCGATTCAGTCTCGAGTAACAACGGAAGATCCTGCAAATGACTTTATGCCGGATACAGGGAAACTGATGGTATACCGTTCAAGTGGCGGTTTTGGTGTTCGTCTGGACGCAGGAAATGGTTTCCAGGGCGCTGTTGTAACACCATACTATGATTCCTTGCTTGTAAAAATTTCGACATGGGGAATGACGTTTGAAGAAGCAGCGGCAAAGATGGACCGTAACTTACGTGAGTTCCGTATTCGAGGTGTGAAAACGAATATCCCGTTTTTGGGTAATGTTGTAATACATGAAAAATTTATAAAAGGTGAGTTTGATACGAGCTTTATTGATACGACACCGGAATTGTTTGAATTCCCGGAACGTAAAGACCGTGGAACAAAACTATTAAACTATATTGGAAATGTCACATTAAATGGATTCCCGGGTGTTGAAAAACGTACAAAGCCGATTTTTGTACAGCCTGATAAGCCAAAAGTAGATATTCTAATTCCTTCACCAGAAGGTACAAAACAAATTCTTGATGCACGAGGTGCAGACGGACTTGTGAAATGGATTAAAGAGCAAGAAGATGTTTTACTGACAGACACGACATTCCGTGATGCCCATCAATCATTGCTTGCAACGCGTGTGCGTACGCAGGATATGCTTGAAATTGCAGACGAAACATCTCGTCTAATGCATGACTATTTCTCACTTGAAATGTGGGGTGGGGCAACATTTGATGTTGCGTACCGTTTCTTAAGCGAAAATCCTTGGGACCGTTTGGAAAAACTTAGAAAGAAAATTCCGAATGTTCTGTTTCAAATGTTGTTACGCGGAGCGAATGCGGTAGGTTATACGAACTATCCGGATAATCTGATTCGTGAGTTCATTCAGGAATCTGCATCTTCAGGTGTGGACGTTTTCCGAATTTTCGACTCGCTTAACTGGATTAAAGGAATGGAAGTAGCAATCGATGAAGTGCGTAATAGCGGAAAAGTAGCGGAAGCGGCAATCTGTTACACAGGCGATATTTTAGATGACAGCCGCGCGAAATATACGGTTCAGTACTACAAAGATATGGCACGTGAACTAGAAGCGACGGGCGCTCATATTTTAGCAATTAAAGATATGGCGGGACTGCTTAAACCACAAGCTGCATATCGACTTATTTCCGAGCTTAAAGATGCGACTAGTTTGCCAATCCACCTGCATACACATGATACGAGCGGAAACGGCATTTACTTATATGCGAAGGCAATTGAAGCAGGTGTTGATATTATTGATACAGCACTAGGTTCAATGGCCGGTTTAACATCACAGCCAAGCGCCAATTCATTGTACTATGCAATGAAGGGCTCTGAGCGTACTGTACGGGCAGATATCGATAGCCTGGAAAAATTGTCTTACTACTGGGAAGATGTTCGCAAATATTATGTTGATTTCGAAAGCGGCATGAATGCACCACATTCTGAAATTTATGTACACGAAATGCCGGGCGGTCAATACAGTAACCTGCAGCAGCAAGCAAAAGCAGTCGGTTTAGGCGACCGTTGGGATGAAGTGAAGACAATGTATTCCCGTGTAAATCTAATGTTCGGTGATATTGTAAAAGTAACACCGTCATCAAAGGTAGTAGGGGATATGGCGTTATTCATGGTACAAAATGATTTAACGGAAGATAATATTGTTGAGCGTGGACAAACGATTGATTTCCCTGAATCTGTTATTGAATTTTTCCAAGGTTATTTAGGACAGCCGCATGGCGGATTCCCGGTGGAAATTCAGAAAGTTGTATTAAAGGATCGTACGCCTATTACAGTTCGTCCTGGAGAATTGTTGCCGCCGGTTGATTTCGATCAGCTGACAGCAGAATTAACTGAAAAGTGTGGACGAGCACCGTCTAAACAAGACGTTCTCGCATATGCGCTTTACCCGAAAGTATTTGAGCAATATACTGATGCTGTGAATGCATTCGGCGATGTTTCTGTACTCGATACGCCTACATTCTTCTATGGATTGAAAATTGGTGAAGAAATTGAAGTAGAAATCGAAAAAGGAAAGACACTGATTGTTAAGCTTGTATCAATCGGCGAACCGCAGCATGATGGAACACGCATTATTTATTTTGAACTGAATGGCCAATCTCGTGAACTGGTAATTCAAGACTTAACGGTAGAAGTAGACGGCAGCATTGCACTGAAAGCCGATCCGTCAAACCCGAACCAAATCGGTGCAACAATGCCGGGTACTGTTCTAAAAGTCGTTGTTAATAAAGGAAGCACAGTAAAACGTGGCGAGCACTTATTAATTACTGAAGCGATGAAAATGGAAACAACAGTCCAAGCGCCAAAAGACGGTATTGTAAAAGAAATCTATGCAAAAGCAGGAGATGCAATTTCAACAGGCGATCTGCTTATTGAATTAGAATAGGATAAGTAACCGAGTCTAAATGAAAAGAGCCGGAAATTTTTAATTTAAAATTTCCGGCTCCTTATTTTATATTTACTTTATCGACGTGAGCTTTACAGTGGAACAACAAAAGGGAGAGTGCTAAGTGCATTCTCCCTTTTCTAGTAACTATAAACCTAATTAATTTATTTCGACCTTGAAACTAGCATAATCAAATAACATAATAAACCGAATAGAAGTGTAATTAATAACGAGTGCATTAATGAAACGAATAAGTGAAGTTTTAACAGGACTACAAGCATGCCGGCAATCACTTGTAAAATTACAAGTGAAAGAGCGATTGTCCAGCCCCAGAAAATAATCCGCTGGTTTTTGTAGTTTCTGATAACATGGATAGCAATATAAGCAATCCAAATCACGAAGATTAACACTGCAAAACGGTGCCCCATCTGAACCCACTCATACATATTGTACGGCATCGTCATTGGTTGATCGTTACGGCAGAACGGCCAATCTGGACAGACTAGACTAGCATCGGTATGACGTACAAGAGCCCCGCTATAAACAACTATATATGAATATAAAGTAACGCAAATAGTATGTATTTTTAATTTCCTGCTCATGTACAATCGATCGGCATCAAACTTTTTGTCGACTTCAAATACAATCAAGGTAAGCAGCAGTACAGCCGCAAATGAGATTAATGAAATCCCGAAATGTAACGCTAAAATAAAGTCACCTTGTCCCCATAATACTTGGGCAGCCCCAATAAGTGCCTGAAGAGCAAGGAAGAACAGTGCTAAAAACCCTAAAAGCTTAACTTCACGAATATGGCCTAGTGAGCGCCATGTCCAAATAACAAGAATTAGGATAAAAATGGATACTGATCCTGTTACAAGACGGTGAGAAAATTCAATTAATACTTCTGTTGTAATTTCTTTCGGTATTAATGAACCGTTGCAGTCCGGCCAGTTTCTTCCACAGCCCAAACCGCTATCAGTCTTTGTAACAAGTGCTCCACCTTGAAGGATGAGCAACATGCCGAGGGTAGACAAAACAGCAAACCATTTTAGAAATTTGTAATATTTTTGATGCATAAAATGAGCTCACCTACTTTAATTTTCGCTTCGCTACAAAGAGCGTCTCTAATTTTAGATAATAGCGAAAATAACTGAAAAATACAACCATAATAGGGATTAGGTTGTAAACGCAACCATTTTTTCACAAATTGTTCATAAATTCGTCTTCTTGTATTCACAAATATTGGCAAAAAATACATTACTATATAGTTGTTGATAAAGATTTCTGCATGTTTCGTCAAGTTTGTCGTGAAGTAGTTTGAAATTTCATGAAACGTCTAGAAATCCTATCCAAATTTAGATATAGTTATGGTAACGGAATATGCTTACAAATTTGAAAGGAGAAGTAAGTTATTGGACCTTTTTGCCAAAACCCCGTCGAACTATAGATATTTTTAGCACAATTACTCTTTAAGTTTTCTTGCACTTATAAAGATAGGAATCTGTACTTCACATTACTGAAGGCTTAAAGAAGAATCGAAGTTTTCTAGATATTTTGCTTATTTTTCTAGCAAAATAGTATAAACTAGAATTTAGTAGTAAAATGGGATATAAGTAAAAATGTCTCAGTAATTTCAAAATCCTACTATTGCGTAAGCGGGTTTTTGTAACCGATAGCAGTGACTGCTGTCAGCATGTGAGGACTTATAAATTTCTGAACCGTATCATTTAAGTGAAACTTTACTCAAATATATTAGAATTTTTCCAATCGAATCTGTATTTGACTTAACACGATTAGAAGAACAGGAGACTAATCAATATTTGAATATAAAGGGAAGCAGCAAATAGTGGGCGGCTAAAAGATCGGGATTCTTTCCAGTACAGTATTGCACTGTACAAGAATTCACATAGACATAACCGCAGTCATGGTTACACATGAAAATACAACAAAGAAAGAGGGGTTTATTAAGCTATGATGAAAGGGCTTAAAAAATGGCGTTTATTCTCGTTATTAACAGTAATGACAGTATTCCTTTCAGCATGTGGTGAAGAGTATATCTCGACGCTTCGTCCATCTGGTCAAGTCGGTAAAGAGCAATTAAACATCTTATATTTATCCATAGCTATTATGGCATTAGTCGTTATTGTCGTATCGACAATTTATTTAGTTGCTTTCTTTAAATTCCGCCGTTCAAAAGTTGGCGAAGACCATATGCCAAAGCAAGTGGAAGGCAGCCATACTTTAGAGGTGATTTGGACAGTTATTCCAATTATTTTATTATTAGTCTTAGCTGTTCCAACGCTGCACTATACGTATAAATTTTCGAATGTTGCTGCAATGGACGAAGTAGACGAAAGCGGTAACAATACTGCACTTACAGTAAATGTTACGGCAAAGTTATACTGGTGGGAATTTGAATATCCAAACCAAGGAATTATTACAGCACAGGAACTGGTTGTTCCAACTGATGAAAAAGTATACTTCAACTTAATCGCATCTGATGTAAAGCACTCATTCTGGATTCCGGCTATTGGCGGAAAGATGGATACAAACGTTGATGGCATTAACAAATTCTATTTACAGTTTGATAGAGAATCAGCCGGTTTAAACGATGGTGAAGGCGTATTCTATGGTAAATGTGCGGAGTTATGCGGTCCTTCACATGCTTTAATGGACTTCAAAGTAAAAGCACTTGAGCCGGAAGCATTCAACGCATGGGTTACAGCAATGCAGGCTACTGAAGGTGCCACAGCAGATAAAGAGTCATCTAATTTAGGTGAAGCAACATTTGCCAACTCTTGCTTAGGATGTCACGCAGTGTCCGGAGTTGCAGGCAATGGATTAGGTCCTAACTTAACAACTTTCGGCGACCGTAACCGCGTTGCTGGTTACATGGAACATACAGTAGAAAATACGGCAGACTGGATTTATGAACCTTCTAAATACAAACCAGGAAATACGATGCCGGATAAACTTGTGACAGAAGAAGAAGCACAAGCAATTGCTGACTATTTAATGTCATTATCAGTTGAAAAGTAATATTTACATTAGAGAGAAACATTGAAGGAGGTTAAAGGTGTGAGCTCTGTTACACAGAAAAAGGGCTTTGGAGCACATGTATGGGACTATTTAACAACGGTCGATCATAAAAAGATCGCAATCATGTATTTAGCAGCCGGTACTCTGTTCTTCGCAATTGCAGGATTTGAAGCGTTACTGATGCGTATCCAATTAATGTTCCCTGAAAGTACATTCATTTCTGCAGGCCTATTTAACGAACTATTAACAATGCACGGCACAACGATGCTATTCTTAGCAGCAACACCAATAATATTTGCCTTTATGAATGCGGTCGTACCACTTCAAATTGGAGCGCGTGACGTTGCATTCCCGTTCTTAAACTCATTAGGATTTTGGCTATTCTTTATTGGTGCAGTATTCCTTCACCTTTCATTCTTTTTAGGTGGAGCACCTGATGCAGGTTGGACTTCTTATGCATCATTATCTTTATATTCACCGGGCCACGGTATTGACTTCTATATTCTTGGTCTGCAAATTTCGGGTGCAGGTACGTTAATTTCAGGTATTAACTTCATCGTAACAATCATTACGATGCGAGCACCTGGTATGACGTTCATGCGTATGCCTTTATTCACTTGGACGACTTTAGTAGCAAGTTCACTAATTTTATTCGCATTCCCTCCACTTACTGGCGGATTGTTCTTAATGTTAGTTGACCGTATGTTTGGGGCAAACTTCTTTGATCATACAATGGGTGGTAATACAATTATTTGGGAGCACTTATTCTGGATTTTCGGTCACCCTGAAGTATACATCTTAGTACTGCCGGCATTCGGTTTATTCTCGGAAATCATTCCGGTTTTCGCTCGTAAACGTTTATTCGGATACTCATCAATGGTATTCGCTACAATTTTAATCGGTTTCTTAGGGTTCATGGTATGGGCCCACCACATGTTCACAGTTGGTTTAGGTGCTACTGCGAACGCCATTTTCGCTGTTGCTACAATGGCGATCGCTGTTCCGACTGGGATGAAAGTCTTCAACTGGATCCTTACAATTTGGGGTGGTTCGATTAAAGTAACGGTACCGATGCTGTATGCACTTGGATTTATTCCTTCATTCGTTGCTGGTGGGGTTACAGGGGTAATGCAGGCAACTGCACCACTTGACTATCAGCTGCATGATTCATACTTTATCGTAGCGCACTTCCACTACGTAATCGTAGGTGGTATCGTAACAGGTTTATTCGGTTCAGCGCATTTCTACTGGCCAATTATGTTTAACCGTGCATTAAATCCTAAACTGGGAATGATTACTTTCTGGATGTTCTTTATCGGATTCCACTTAACGTTCTTCATCCAGCATTTCTTAGGATTAATGGGTATGCCACGTCGTGTATTCACTTACATGGAAGGTCAAGGTTGGGATTTTTTCAACTTTATCTCGTCAATCGGTGCTATTATGATGGGAATCGGGGTAGTATTATTAGTAATTGATGCAATATTATCGATTAAATCAGAACCGGTTAACCGCCGTGATTACTGGGGCGATGGTCGTTCACTTGAGTGGGCGCTTGAAACACCGCTGCCATTCTATAACTTTAAACAAACACCACTAATTCGTGGTTATGATCCTTATTGGATTGAAAAAGAAGAAGGCAACAAAGAAGGTATGGTTTATGCTGAGCCGTTAGGTGAAATCCATATGCCAAATAATTCAATTCTGCCATTTATTATGTCAATCGGAATGATGATTGCCGCATTTGGTGCTCTATACAGCCCATGGGGAGATCAAGTTCAGGCTGGTACAGCGACAGGAACAACACCTGCCATTTCTTTAGCATTGATTATTGGTGGTCTAGGATTAACAATTGCATGTATGATCATCCGATCGTTCAAAGACGATTTAGGATTCCACGTAACAGTTTCTGAAATTGAACAGGTGGAAGCGGATTTAGCTCACTACCGTGCAACAGGTAATAAAGGGGGTAACAAGTAATGGATCTTAATCAAAAATTTACTCCACAAACTTGGCCGAAACACCCTGAACAAGCTACTTTAGAAGGGAAAAACAAGTTAGTTGGACTTTGGATTTTCCTGGCATCGGATACAGTATTATTCGCGAGTGTATTTGCTACATATATCGCGCTTAAAGATAGCGGTCCGGCAGGGATGGAATTCTCGGCAAAGGAACTTTATGAATTACCGTTGGCGTTTGTAATGACAATGTTATTATTAACATCTTCATTAACTTCTGTATATGCGATGTACCATATGAGAAACTTTAACTATTCCGGTGTTCGTACATGGATGGGGATTACAGTTTTATTAGGGTTAGGCTTCCTTGCATTGGAAATCTATGAATTCCAGCACTATATACACATCGGGTTTGGTTATACACAATCGGCGTTCTCTTCTGCGTTCTTTACGCTCGTAGGGATGCACGGTTTGCATGTTATTATCGGTTTAGTTTGGATTACGGGATTAATCATCCGCAATAGTAGCCGTGGATTGAACCTATACAACGCACCGAAGTTCTTTGCAGCTTCACTGTATTGGCACTTCATTGACGTTGTATGGGTATTCATTTTCACAGTAGTCTATCTGATGGGAGTGGTTGGATAAAATGGGACACGAAACTCATGTAGAAGTACGTACTCAGGCACAATTCGAATATGACAGAGAACATGCCAAAGCGCATATGCGTAAACAAGTAGTAAACTTTGCGATCATGATTTTCTTGACTTTTATCGCATTTGCCGCTGTACTGGCTGACTTTGCTCCAACATTTATCATTCCGATTATTTTATTATTGGCTGGAGTACAAGTAGTACTGCAACTTTATGCTTTTATGCACTTGGAAGATCGCACAACACATATGGTTGGTGTAATTGAGTTCTTCATCTGGAGTGCAGCCTTCATCGCGTTCACGTTCTTCCTGGCGTTTACGACAATTATTTGGTGGGGGAATTAAACGCATAACAATTGACGTCCTTAGCAAATGCTGGGGACGTTTTTTGTTTATAGGTATGTTTGCAAAGTGAGCTATATAGTTACATAAGAAATTTGGGAGTTTGAGCGGAAGGTGCAGACTCCTGAGAATCAGCAAATTTAAATTTATGACGAAAGCAAAAGACACAAGCGCCTAGCGGAAAATCTACTTAATAGGGACGAGTCCCAATGCCCACGGAAAGCGTCCACCCACCATGGAAATTAACCTTCTTAATTAGATGGGAAGGTTGACTTAGCTTCATATTAAATAATGTACGGTCTAACCTATATGTAAAATACATGTTTGATTCAAGCAATTGTCATAGTTCTTTCATTGATGTTGGAGAAATTGCCATCTATAATAAACTTACTGATGTTTAAAGGAGCATGGTCATATGCCAATAAGTATATTCGGTTTTCAAGCATTATGGAGCCCATATTTATTCGGGTGTTTACTATTTGTAACAGCTTTCTATTTTTTACTGACTGTTACATGGCGAGATAAGTTTAAATTGAGTGAACCGTTAAAGAAAAGTGAAGCAGCTTATTTTGTACTGGGAATTATTTCTTTTTATATAATTAAAGGATCTCCAATTGATTTGCTTGGTCATATTATGTTTACGATGCATATGACGCAAATGGCATTTTTATTATTATTAGTGCCGATATTCTTTATTAAAGGAATTCCTTGGTGGGTTTGGAAAGTCGTTGTGGAAGCACCTGTTATGCGGACAATTTTTAAAATTTTTACAAAACCGCTCGTTTCGATTATCGTCTTTATTGGCTTATTTTCGGTATATCATTTACCATCTGTATTTGACACGATTAAATTAAACGAAATATACCACCTGGCTTATACAGCGATTTTGTTTATTTCAGCTATTTTTATGTACTGGCCATTATTGAATAATGTTGATGGACAGCATGAAATGAAGAATATGACTAAATTGGCGTATATTGCCTCGAATGCAGTGTTAATAACACCAGCCTGTGCGCTTATTATATTTGCTTCGAGCCCAATGTACGGTACATACAGTGATAGTGACATGTGGCTGAAGGCGATGGAATTATGTGTTCCTTCCTCTACATTATCAGGACTTACATTATCTGGTCCGGAGTTGTTCTCAAGTATGGATTTATTGAGCGATCAGCAGGTTGGCGGAGTATTGATGAAAATTATTCAGGAAATTATATTTGGCGTTATCTTATTTAAAATTTTCCGTAAGTGGTGGAATACAGAGCGTTCAAATCAGCAGGAAATTACAGATAATGCTTTAAAAGAGTTTCAAAATAGAACACAGTACTAATAAGATGTTAAACTGTGTACAAATGGAGCAATCAACATAGTAATGTTGTTCATATTGATAGATTAAGTAAGAATGGAGATTTGAAAATGAATTTACCTATATTACCCACTATAAGCACGACGTTTATTGTCCTTAGTGCAGTGCTCGTAGCAATTGGCTGGGTATTGATCGCGAAGAAAAATGTGGAAGCACATAGAAAAGTAATGTTGGCAGCGGGTGTTTCGGCACTGGCATTCTTTATCATTTATGTATCACGAACTGTGTTCATTGGTAATACGGCCTTCGGTGGACCGGATGAGCTAAAAATATATTACACAGTCTTTTTAGTTTTCCATATTACATTAGCAACAGTTGGGGCAGTATTCGGTCTGACTAGTATAATTTCGGGTCTTAAATCAAAGCTGAAATTACACCGCAAAATTGGTGCGATTACAAGTATTATTTGGTTCTTCGTAGCGATTACTGGGGTTATTGTATATTCACTGCTTTATGTTATTTATGAAGGCGGCGAAACGACGTCTGTCTTTAAAGCAATTTTAGGATTTTAAATTTGAAGGCTTCCTATATTTAGATATAGGGAGCTTTTTTGGCAAATAAAAAAAGCTGGGTTGGGTTGCCAGCTTTTAAAGGGATTAAATACCGTATGCTGATAGCTCTCTGCGAACATCTGCCAGTACTTTTTCACACTCTTTTACAAGATGTCCCGGGAATACCTCATCTGTGTATTCAACACCGTGTGGATAATAGTATTTTCCAATTGCAGGTTTGTTGATATTTAAAGTTGCATTATGTGCACCTACATCACCCGATACTGCATTACAAAAAACACGTAAATAAAAACGACCTTCACGTACATCATAGCAGCGGTCAAATGTCATTCGGTCATAGTCCCATGCACCGTGGCACTCTAAACCGAATTTGCCCATTACTGTCGTTAAAACTTCTTGATCAACTTTAACATGTTCGAGTTGTGTGTTTTCAAAATACATTTCTTTATCCTCCCTTTGCCTATCGTACATAAGTTTACGGTCAATTCTAATAATAGAACAAAATGGTAATCGATGCAATGACAACATTGTGTCATAGTGTCCAAAATTGGTATAATTATACTACCCAAAATAATGGTGGAGGATTTTAATGAAAGTTTTATTTCGCATATTAATTATTGCAACTTGCATCGGGATTGTTCTTTATTATTCAAATGAAGAATCCTCTCAAACCGAATTATTGGAAGGCCCGCCAAGCATTACGAAACCTGTAGTCGAACTGGAACCTTCCATGCCGACTGAACAGTTTCTTCCGCGACCAGCTACCGGTATTTCTACACTAATAGGGAAAACATCGAAGGAAGTATTGGAAACATATAGTACTCCGAAGCGAATCGATCCAACGGAATATGGGTACGAATGGTGGATTTACGAGACAGACAATGGGCTGTTAATGGTCGGTATGAAGGAAGATCGAGTAAATCAGATTTATACAAATAATGGTGAATTTGATATCACACCGTTTGTAATCGGTGAGCCATTGGACGATATTTATCGTACGACAGTATTGGGGCAGGAAATAACAGTTGAACTCGAGGAGAATATTTATATATTTGCAATGAATGAACAAGATTTACATGATCGCATTCTAGTAAAATATGATAATCTGTATGTGCAATTATACATTGATCATGAAACGAATCAATTATACAGTGTCCGTTTTCTCGATGGGGAAACACTCGTATTACATAAGCCGTATGAAATGCAATTTATAGGAGAGCTCTTTGAAGCAAGTACCCCTTCCAGCTATATGCAAATTGATATTAATTTGGCGAACCGGAGACAATTGACGGATTTGGCAAACTCCTTGCGTGTGCAATTTGGATTGCCTGCTTTACTCCCATCAGATACGCTCGCTTCCTTGGCGGATTATAATAGTGAACGTATGTTTATAGGGATGATGGATTCTCAAGTGACAGATGATGAATATAAGATTGAAGACCAGTTGAATGAAATGCAGCAGGGTTATGAGCAGCATGGTGTCAATGTGGCAACAAATTATAAAGATGCCATTGAGGTGATTCACGGCTGGATGAACTCGAAAGAACATCGCACATTGCTTACGGATGAAGAATTTACGCATATCGGTTCTGGAGCATTTATGAATTACTATACACAGCTGTATGTGAAACAAAAATAAAAATAAATAAAAATTAAACGTTGCGATATGTAGCGTTTTTTTTTTGTCTTCATAAAGTATGGTAAGGAGTGAAACCGTGCAAATTGGAGAATTGATTAAAGATTGGCCGTGCACTATGAAGGGCTCCATTAGAGTGGAAATAAAACGAGTGGAAGACGATGCGAATCTTATTTTGCCTGGAGATGCTTTTATCGCCAGGAAGGGAAATAAGTCGAGTGGTATTTCGTATATTGATAGCGCTTTGGAGAAGGGCGCAGCAGCAATTGTAGTAGATGATGAAAATTACTTTAATGAAGCCGATTTACCTGTACCGATTATTTGGGTACCGAATTGTTTGAGTTTTATCGCCTATGCGAGTGCAAAAATTTATAATTTCCCCGCAGAAGCATTGACCGTGATTGCGGTAACAGGCACAAACGGCAAAACAACTGTTACGCATTTTATCGGACAAATTCTAAACCAGTTAGATAAGCGCACTATGGTAATCGGTACGAACGGTGTTTTTATCGACCAGGAAAAATGTTATCCGGAAATGGAAGCATTGACAACATTACAGGCGAAAAATATTCAATTTTTGTTTAAAGAAGCAATCCGTCTTGATGTACCTTACGTTGTTCTGGAAGCTTCGTCCATTGGTCTGGAAAAGCACCGTCTGGATCATTGTGATATTGATATCGGTATTTTCTTGAATGTGACAGAAGATCACATTGAAGACCATGGTAGTTTTGAACGCTACAAACTATCCAAACAGATTTTATCGACCTTGGCGAAAAAAAATATTATAAACAGTGATGACAGTGTTTGTCGTTCCATAGGTTTGGCGACGAAAGGCAAGCGTATTTTTTTCGGCAAGGGGAGCCATGTCGACTACTTTTTCCAAACGCTAGTTGACGGACCAGCATCAACAACTTGTTGTATTCAGCATAAGAAAGAGAAGCATATAGTGAACATACCGTTAGTGGGGGATTATCAATGCAGCAATGTGCTTGCAGCGATAAGCTGTGTTGCACAGCTTGATTTTCCGTTAATTAACATATGCAAAGCAATCGGGAATTTAGAATTGCCTGAAGGGCGGTTTGAGCATGTGCAAAATCAGTTAGGCTTATCGATCGTTGTCGATTATGCCCATACACCGGATGCGATGAAAATGATTTTGCAAACATTAAAAAAACATACAAAGCGCAGGCTAATTGTCATGTTTAGCTGCGGTGGTAACCGAGACAAGGCAAAACGACCGAAAATGGGAATGATCGCATCGATATATGCGGATTATATTATTTTAACGACAGATAATGCGCGCAGTGAAAGTCCGCAACAGATCAATAAGCAGATTCGTGAAGGCTTTTCTTCTTCACAGGAGTATATTGAGTGTCTCAACCGAAAAGAAGCGATTGAACATGCACTTAATTATGCGGAAGAAGGCGATACAATCGTACTGCTAGGAAAAGGTCATGAAAAAACACAGCAAATTGGAGACAAACAAAAATACTTTTCCGATTTAGTATTTGTTCGGGAGATGGTAAGGCAATTGGAAAAACGTCGGTTGAACAATCATTGATTTTCCCTTCAATTCTGTTATGATAAAGTGAGATTGGAGGAATAAACAATGCTCATGACTTCTGATTGGGTTTTTATTTTAGATGAGGTCGATGAATTAAATGCGATGATCCTTTCCTCTGAGCAAGCCGAAAACCTTCGTCTTGCGAAAAAGGCAGTCTACGAGGATGCGGAATTAAGCGCACAAATTATGGCCTTTCAACGATTAAAAGACCAATATGAGGATGTACAACGCTTTGGCAAATATCATCCTGATTACAATATAATTATGAAAAAAATTCGAACAGAAAAGCGTCTGATCGATATGAATGAACAAATTGCGGCACTTAAGGTGGCGGAGAATGAATTTCAGGATTTACTTGATGAAATCAGCCTGCTCATCGGCCATTCTGTTTCGGAAGCTGTAAAAGTTCCGGTAAGCAACCCGTTTTTTGCAAGCAGCTCTTCTTGTGGCAGCGGATGCGGTACAGGCGGCGGTTGTTCGTGTTCAGCTTAATGTAATAAAAAAGCTCCCGAAAAATTTCGGGAGCTTTTCTTGTTATTGCGATACTTTTTGAATGAGTACTTCTGCGATATCCGGACGGTTGGTCACGATTCCCATTGCCCCTTGTCGGATGACACGGTTCATTGTTACGAGATCATCAATGTCGCTGTAAATCGTCGGTACATTAAGTTCCGATAAAAACTTAACAAAGCGCGGTGAATCATAATTGAAAACACCTTGTTTTAATGGAACGATGAACAAATCTACTTTTGGGTGATACAAATGACCGAATTGACTTGTGAATGAAGTCATCGCCTTTTTAATGTCGCCTTCACCGGCACCAAGAGCGATACGGTTTTGTGCATATAAGTTGAAGCGGTCGATTTGTTCGCTATACGGACTTGTAACGATGACCTGGTATTGAATATTCAATTCTTCGATTAAACGCCATAGTTTAGAAGGCATTAAACTACCTTCATATGTGTCTGGGCTATCTTGAATGTTTACGATAAATAGTTTATCTGGATAAGTTTCGATTAATTGGCGTAATGTCACGGCCAGTATATGCTGTTCTCTGTAAGGGAAAGCACCTTCTAAATCTTCAAAGTTATAGCCGATATTGAGTTCTTTTAATTGTTCAAATGTAAAGTCTTTAATAAAGCCAGAGCCATTTGTTGTGCGGTCTACCGTTGCATCATGAAAAGCGATAATTTCTTCATCTTTTGAAAGGCGGACACTTACTGTAAAGCCATCCACACCGATTTCCGCTGCTCGTTCAAAAGCAAGTAACGAATGTTCAGGTGCCAGACCCGCGCCTCCATGTTGTGCGATAATAATTGGACGTTCAAATTGTAATGCTTCTTTTGATTCACGTTTTTGCGGCTTTGAAATCGCTTTTGTTCCTGCCCATGCCGCCGCACTAGCCGCCGCGATTGCTAAAGCTACTTTTGTTTTCTTACCCATTAAATTCGTCCTCCTCTAACCGTACATTGTTTCGTTGAAAGCTATGTGCAATAAATGAGTTTTGAAAGCTTAAAATAGTATGAAGTGTATATCTCACTCTACTATTTTCCATTATAACGGAAAAGAAGTGGAACTGTCTAAACTCTGTTGCTAACAATTTGCACATTTGGTATGCTTTTAGTGAAAAAGACGGCATGAAACTGAGGAAATTTACAGGAATTTGTTGCATGATTTAGCTGAATATAAATTTTTTTATGAAGAAACGGGGAGTTTTCCATGAATGAAAGACAAGGTTTAATTATATACGTTCATCAATTAAAACATGCGAAGTCGTTAAGAAAGTATGGTCACGTAAATTTCATCTCCAGGAGATTAAAATATGTTGTGATTTATTGTAATCGAGACGAGATCGAAACATTGAAAAATAAAATACAACGCCTTCCATTTGTGAAAGACGTTGTTGAATCGTACCGTCCATTTGTTAAAAATGAATTTGAAAATGCAAAGCCGGATAAAGCAAAAGAGTATGATTATAAAATAGGTTTATAATTTTTACTTATTGCATCGGTGGTATGTAACGATTTAATCTCAAAATACCAATTAAGTATTGATAATATTGATTTTTTTCCGAAAAAACAGATGAGTGTTTAATTTCAAGAATGTTTTCTTGCTGCTTAACATCTTGAATCGTTTGTTTAAATATCTCAATTCGCTTTGACAGTTTTTCCTCGCTATATGGAATCCCTTCGCGGCAAATATATATTGGCATGAATTTGCTTTCACCTGATGGTTTAAAAGCCACGGCTATTGAAGCGACTGAATTGCCATCATGAGTTGCAGTGAAAATAAATGCATTATGGAATCGATGCTCATTTGTTTTTACCAGTTCGCAAAGCTCATATATATCGCCATAGCCTTGACCGAGTTCGATAAATTGTTGAATCATTTTTTTTAGCACATCCTTTCTTTATAATAGTAACATGATGCAGGAGGTCAGGCACTTGAAAATTGCCGTTAGTATTTTTTCATTTTTAACGATACTAATCGGAACTATACTTTTTATGCAGTTCCAAGTTTATTCGGATAAAGTGGACTCGACTGAAAAAGGCTATCGTTATTCTCAGGAAATTGAAATCGTGTATCATGGCGAAAGCTTGGACATTCGCCAGCATTTCAAAAATTTGCCGAATGAGGAACTGACGATTGAATGGCCGAAAGCATCCATTAATCCTGATTGTTTTATAGAAAATGAACATAGCTGTGCACGTTTAAGTGAAGATTCCAATAAGTTTGAAGCCGGAGAAACACGGGCACAATCGATTTCCTATGTCATTCCATTAAAGAACGGCTTACAGTCTCGTAAGCTTATGAAAAATGTCTTTGCTACATTAAAAAACGGTGATGTTCAGTTCTCTACGGTGCATATTTCCACTGAAAAAGAAGTGAAAGGGCAGTGGGTAACAGGTTTGCCGTTAATCGGTGAGCAAAATTTGTCACTTGTCAACTATTCAATGTTTAGTGGGGAAGGCGCGGTGAAAGATCTGTTTTGGCAAGATGGGGACTTTGCGCTGCAAAATGAAGCGGGCGTTGTTTCCATTTATTCAAGAACCCCATTAAAAACAGCATTTTATGAAAAGCTTGAAAAAGTCAACTTTTTAAGCGATGAACATCTTGCAATCATTAACGGTACAAATATAGATGGGATCGATGGGTTCCGTATGCTTTTTGTGCCTAATGTAACGGTGGCGAAAGTGCAGCGGAATGTCCTGATTTCACAACTGGAAGAATCCTATGATTTTGGTGACAGTCCGTATTGGCTGAAAGAATTAATGGCATCATTTTTGACGGGTACGGTATTTGGTGGCGAGAAAACAAAAGAAGTCACTGCAACAATTACAGCCCAACTAACGGATGTGCAACTGACGGATTGGCGAGAACGTTTACGGGCATTGGAAGGTAAAAAGATCAGTGGAGAACTGCTCGACAAGGAGCTGTCTGAAGTATTGGGAGCTTCTACGAAATATATTTCAATGAATGCACAATCAGAAAAGTCCTATCCGTTTTTATATAATGACTCACGGAATCTTTACGTCAATTCGGAAAAGCAGCCTGCCGTTCAAGTTGTATTAAAGGATGGCGAAGTATTGTACGGGGCAGATTTGCTGCTGGAATCGATCGGTTATGATGTAAGTATAGGAAAACATGGGTATTATGCAGTAAGTGAAACGCGTGAATTCAGATTCCCAAATGAACCTGGTTTTTATGTATTTAATCAGCGACGCTATGATACGGCATCTTTACCGGTTAAACAAGTTGCGGGCCAATATTTCATTGAAGAATCATGGTTAAAGCGTTTGTTTATAGTTGAAATTGAAAAGACGGAAGACCGAATTAATATTTCGGCTCCTTAAAAAAATTACGAACACGATGTAGTAGGAAAGTTTGGTGAAAATCATGCGCGTTGTTGCAGGAGATAGAAAAGGGATGCCTTTAAAGGCGATTACAGGAAATACAACACGACCGACAACAGATAAAGTAAAGGAATCCATTTTTAATATGATTGGGCCATTCTTTAATGGTGGTTTGGCGGTTGATTTATTTGCCGGGAGTGGCGGGCTAGGGATCGAAACACTAAGTCGCGGTGCAAATCATGCGCTGTTTATCGAGAAAGATGCCCGTGCTTTTCAAGTGCTTCAGGAAAATATAAAAAAATGCCGTTATGGGGATGTATCTGAACTTTTCCGGACAGATGCGACGCGTGCGGTGAAGGCTTTATTAAAAAGAGATATTGTCATTGACTATTTATTTCTGGATCCGCCTTATCACAAAAAAGAATATTATGATTTAGTCGAAACACTTGTTGAAGGCGGGAAGCTGGCGGATGACGCAATTATTATGTGCGAACATTCAACTGAAGTCACATTGCCGGAAAACTACGGCCGCTTTAACCTAGTAAGACAAGAAGAATACGGCAGTACGATCATTTCAATTTATCGTCATGAAGAGGAAGAGGGAGAAACCGTTTGACAGAAAAAATCGCAGTAGTACCTGGAAGTTTTGATCCGATTACGAATGGTCATATTGATATCATTCGTCGGGCAGCCGATGTTTTTGACACAGTATATGTCGCAGTATTAAATAACTCAGCTAAAAAACCATTGTTTACAATTGAAGAGCGAACAGCCTTAATTAAAGAAGTGACAAAAGATTTGCCGAATATTCAAATCGAAACTTCTTCGGGACTGCTGATCGATTATGCCCGTGAAAAGAAAGCGAAAGCCATTGTACGTGGTTTACGCGCAGTTTCCGACTTTGAATATGAAATGCAGATTACTTCGATGAACCGAGTGCTTGATGAAAATATTGAAACATTTTTCATCATGTCAAAAAATCAGTATTCATTCTTAAGTTCAAGCATCGTTAAAGAAGTAGCCAAATACGGCGGAAAAGTAAGTGAACTCGTACCAGCTCATGTTGAAAAAGCACTAAACGAAAAATTTGCCAAATAAAGAAGAGCTTCTGTGAAGGATAACGCCCTTACACAGAAGCTCTTTTCTGTATTCACACTGGAACTGTACCCGTAACAAAGCGTCTGGCCGTAACGGTAATTAACGGACTTCATTAAAATACTTATTCTACAAAAACAGCAGGAAAAATAATATTGGAATGACGATGCTGTAAACAACACGTGTGAAAATATATGGCCGAATCGCAATATTGGCAGATCGGGCAATTACGATTACTTGCAGGTGAATACTTAAACTCTGAGTTGTCAAAAATACGACAGTGAAAAATATGAGCATGTCGCCATATAGTTGCTGGTGAAGCAAATGTAACCCGTTCGTCACTTCAAGAAAGCTGGCAATTCCAATTTCTAAATAGGTAGGAATTGATTTAAAAACCATTTCGACACTATGTAGAAACACTTGGTAAATCGTCGTAAAAAAAATGATCGTTGTTGCCACAATTAATATTGTAGGGGCACTTTCCTTGATACTTGACGTAAATGGTGTCGGGTCTTTAGGTGTTCTATGCACTTCTTTTGAAAGCGGAGGAGAAAATTTATATACGGCAATCAGTAAAATAAATGAAAAGCTATGTAATAAAATTAAATATTGCCAGCTGAATGTTGTAGAGTTTAATAAATCGCTTCCGACAAAGCCGAATAAAAAAAGCGGGCTTGGACAATGGCAAATGCCGAGCAAATAGGCGGCTTGCTGCTTTGTGATTGAATTACGTTTCACGAGTTGCGTAATTGTAGCAGCACCTGTAGGATACCCTCCGATTGCACTAATTCCATAAGTTTGTAAAAAAACGATAAAGGGTGAATTATTATAAGAATGCGTCAATTTTAAAAGCCATGTTGTCAATACTAAATACGGCAGTAAATATGGAAATAAAGCTTCCATAAATAGCGATACACCAATGTCTGCACCTACATGTGTCATTTCCGGGAAAAATAATAATAAACTAATTAATGTGATACATAAAAGGATTGTCCAAATATTTTTCATCCTTTTCAATATTTTGTCATTCGCTCGTTCAAATGCTACACTAATTGTATGCAATTGAAGTTTAAATTAGTATTTCAACTAATCGGCATGTAATTTTTAAGGAACGAATTTTGACATAAAACCGTCTTATAATTTGGTAGCTGACAGAAATTAGTCCTGATACAATTACGCCAATGCGAAATCGATTAATTATAGAGGAGTCTAAAAAATGGGGAATAAAGGGAAAATAGCATTTGGTCTGTTTCTAATTATATTAATGGGTTTGTCTTTCTATAGGTTGGATTATTATATTACAAAACCGGGTGGTACATATAATGTAAGCGAATTTTTGGCGATACAAAATGGGGACCGGGATGATGAAGGTTCATTTTATATGACGACCGTTGCAATGGGGCAGGCAACTCCGTTAACTTATGCAATGGCAGCTGTTGCGGATTATTATGATATTGTAAAATTAACAGATGTACGCCAAGAGGAAGAGGATGACGAAGAGTATAATGTTCGGCAATTGAAATATATGACGGACTCCCAGTTTAACGCAACGTATGTAGCGTTCAATCGCGCAGGGCTTGATTATCAAGTGACGTACAAAGGACTCTATGTATTGAATGTGCTTGCAGATGGTGCTGCAGACGGACATTTAAAGCCGGGAGATGAAATTGTGGAAGTGGATAATGAGCGTATTGATAGTTTGGAAACGTTTCTTACTCTCATTACGCCGAAAGTAAAGGGAGATACGATTAATCTAGTTGTAAAACGTGAGGATAAACTTATTGACGAAACGCTGGAGATTAAAGAAATACCCGGTTCTGAAGGGCGTATTGGTATCGGTATTACCTATTCAGAAAGTAAGTCAATCAAAACCGATCCGAAAGTTACCGTCAAAACAGAAGATATTGGCGGACCGTCTGCCGGATTAATGTTTACATTAGAGCTGTTAAATCAGCTAATCGATGAAGATTTAACAAAAGGCTATGAAATTGCAGGTACCGGTGAAATGCTGGAGGATGGAACGGTAGGTCGAATTGGCGGTATTGAGAAAAAAGTTGTTTCTGCGGATAAGGAAGGCGTTGATATTTTCTTTGCACCGGATGACGAAATTACAAAAGAAATGCTTGAGTATAACCCAAGCATTACTTCAAATTATGAGGTGGCAGCCCAAACAGCAAAAGCCATTGATTCCGACATGAAAGTCATTCCTGTTAAAACAATAGACGATGCTCTGAATTATCTAAATCAACTACAACCGAAAAATTAATAGCGAATAGGCGGAGTTTTATAATCTTCGTCTATTTTTTTATTTGAAAATTGCTGTATGCCTAATTGGTACATTTGCGTAGCGTGCAGATCGATGGCCAATATAGGATCACTGACAGCTGCAACTCGGCTGATGAGCGGCAGGGAAAGGCACTTTTTAATACTTGAAATATATTGTTGCCCTGCAGATGTCATGCCCAATATCCGAATATATGTAGGGCTTGAATAGGCATGCAACTGCTCTTTCGTGACGCCTGTATAAATATGTGTCAGCATTCGCTGGAGTCTTGTCCATGTATAGCGCTTCGATTTCAATGCGTTCATAAATTCCTCAAAGTCCGAACTCGTTCTTGCATATTTTATGAGTGAGTTTTCAAGCCCTTCTGATACGTCTGCATACAGTTTTAACTGCTGTGGGGTATGTCTTAAAATAGCATACTGTAAAAGCGGCCAAAAGCCTTCCCAGCTTGCAAAACGACCATGTTCTGCCTGCCATTGTCCAAGTTGATCAATACTTGGCTCGGGTAAATATTGTGTAACCTGCTCGAGAGACTTACCGCTGAACAATGCCTGACGTATCCCGGTAGCGCTGGCAATTTCGCTGTCTGTATCTATCGCGTCATGATATCCTGCAGCAATTCGCTGAATGGTAGCAGGTCTCATAACCGTCTGTAGCTTCTCCATTGCTTCGACGTAATGGAAGCCTAGTATATTATTTGGTTGCCCTAAATCAATGTATGCATTCGGGGAAAGTTGTTTAAGCTGTTCATATGCCGTAAAAAGAGCTTGCGGATAGCTTTTGCCTTGCTGAATTGTTTCTTTAATAATGGAGTTATAGAGTGTACGGTTACTTTCAATTAAGTGATAAGTGTTGAGAAACGGTGTGATGCTTCCTTGTTCGCTCCCAAATGCTAATGTCGTGCATTGCATTGCTTCCAATAGTTGTACAGCACCTGAAGCAAAACCTGTTGCCTGAGCGGTGCTGAAAATATAAGGAAGTTCGATTACGACGTCAACTCCGCTTGCGAGTGCCATCTTTGTCCGATGCCATTTGTCGACGAGTGCGGGCTCTCCTCGCTGTAAAAATTGACCGCTCATAACAGCAACCGCAACATCACTGTTGGTTGTGCGTTTTGCTTCATTTACGTGATGCAGATGGCCATTGTGAAATGGATTATATTCAACAACTATACCGACGGCTTGCATAAACTTCCCCCTTACGCTAAAATAGTTTTTTGTTCGCATCAATACGTTCGAAATGAATGTATCTATGCAATATGTTAGAATTAATTTGATTATAAGCACGTTTTGTAATAGTGACAAGAAATTATCTTGACATCTTTTTTTATGGGCTATATAATAAACAGTGTTGTCTCGAGGTGATTAACGAATGAAATGGTCAATTCATCAATTATCAAAGTTTCGAAAAGACGGAATGCCGATTGATACAGTTGTTCAGTTGGATGAAGTAAAAAATCGTAACACCGATATACGTAACGTTTCACCCGTTCATGTAAAAGGGCTTTGTACTTTTGGTGCATCGCAAATGACTTGTCAATTAACGATTAGCACTACGTTGACGCTTCCATGTGCACGCACGTGGGAAGATGTTGAATATCCTGTGAACATTGAAACGGTAGAAGTTTTCAGTTGGACCGATGAAAGAAATCGCGGGGATGTTGAGAGCGAAATCCATTATGTTGATGGTGACGTTGTTGATATGAAACCAGTCCTGGAGGAATTAATTCTTCTGGAAGTACCGTTGCAAGTATTCAAAGAGAATACCGAAGGACAAGTGCAAGGCGGTAAAGGCTGGGACTATTCAACGGATGAAGATGTAGAAAATGCTAAGGAAGTTGACGAACCAAAATTGGATCCAAGACTGGCTGCTTTAGCTAAGTATTTTGATCAAACAGATGAATAAATATCTGTAAGGAGGTGCCATCAATGGCTGTACCATTTAGAAGAACTTCTAAAACTGCAAAAAGAAAGCGTCGTACGCATTTCAAACTATCTGTACCTGGTATGGTAGCTTGCCCAAACTGTGGAGAAGCTAAACTATCTCACCGTGTTTGCAAAGCTTGCGGACAATACAAAGGTAAAGAAGTAGTAGCGAAATAATTCAGTATTTGCGCTATATAAAGACTAGTTAAGAGACCATGGCTCTTAACTAGTCTTTTTTCTGTTTTTACATAGAAGCATTGTCAAAACAATAGCGCTCAACTATTATTAGAATAGTTTGATATATCGAAATAACTACTAAAGGGGATGGGCAAGTGGATTACTTAATTCAGAATGAAGATGGGATTCTAACATTTACGATTAATCGCGAAGAAAAAAGAAATGCTATAAACTACGCGGTGATGGATGGTTTAAAGGAAGTTATTACATACATAAAAGAACATAATGATGTGCGCTTCTTAGTTATTACAGGTGCCGGGGATAAATCGTTTTGTTCGGGCGGGGACTTGTCAGAGTTTCATAGTTTGGAAACGGAAGAAGAAGCGTTTGGCATGCTGAGTAAAATGGGGAATATTTTATATGATTTAGCGACATTGCCTGTACCGACAATTGCTTTAATAAACGGAACGGCTGTAGGAGGGGGTTGTGAAATTGCAACAGCTTGCGATTTTCGCCTGATTTCCTCACATGCAAAAGCCGGATTCATCCAAGGGACACTGGCGATTACGTCTGGATGGGGTGGAGGAACTTATTTGTTTGAACGTGGTCTGCGCCATGACCGTGCATTAAAAATGCTCGTAGATGCAAAACCATATGACGCGCAAACGTTATATGAAATTGGTTGGGCGATGCGTGTCTATATTGAAGGAACGAAAGAGCAGGCTCTTGAGGAATTCATTGAGCATATGGCAAAAATCCATCCTTCTGTCCACCAGGCGTATAAAGAAATTGAATTAAGAAAATGGCGTGAGCGCAATATGTACGAGCGAGTGATGGAAGAAATCGGACTATGTGCAAAGCTTTGGGAATCCGAAGCCCACCACAAAGCAGTACAGAATTTCCTCGAGAAGAAAAAGTAATCCGTTAACAGATTGCTTTGCTAATAATTTATATGAAGACTGTTGATGGGAATGAAGGGAGATGGAGTGAATACTAAAATCGTTCCTTTCTGTAATAGCGTATTTGTGACCAACATCGTGTTGGCCACTGAACCGCACTGAAAATCAACTTCCCCTAGTTACGATGAAAACTATTTTTCTCGTAACTTTTTTTGTTTTTAAGTCTATTTTGTTCATCATGGCATATAGTAGTAAAAAATATGAGGTGGTGCAACTGTGGAGCAAAAAAGAAGGAAAGATCAATGGACAATTGCAGATGATGAAAAGTTAGCTGAAATTGTGATTCAAACAGTTCAAAACGGACGTACACAACTAGAAGCTTTTGAGCAGGCAGCACAGGAATTAAACCGGACGAAGCAAGCTTGCGGCTTTCGCTGGAATAAAACATTGCGGGCGCAGTATGGACAGGTTTTGAACAGCGTCAGAAAGCGCCCGAAGCAGTTGATGCGCAGTCACTTAAAGTTGGCGTTATCTAGTTTTGAAGAATTGACAGAAGCTTATAACGAACTAGAAATGAAATATTCGGAATTACAATCAGAGTACGACAAAATTGCGAAGTGGTTACAACAAGGCGTAGCCTTAACGAAAGGGAAACCGAGTTAAAGAAAAAATAACTATAAATAGAAATAAAATAATTTTTCGAGAAAATAATTGTAATTAATTTTAAGGCTACTTACAATAGAAGTAGAAACATAGCGCGAGTAGCGCAAATATCTTCTAACAAGGGGGCCTTTTGCATGGCAGAAGTAAAAGCACAGATGGCAGGGACAGTATTTGAGGTAAGTGTTAAAGAAGGGGACAGTGTGACAAAAGGGCAAACACTCATCATTTTGGAATCGATGAAAATGGAAATCCCGCACGAGGCAGAAGCGGATGGGACAGTAGCAAAAATTACTGTTGCTGAAGGAGATTTTGTTGAAGAGAATGATATTTTAGTAGAATTAGCTTAAGTGATGGAGGAAAGATAATGACACAGCCTACTTATAACGAGCACTTACAGCAAAAAATAGAAGAAATCTACGCGGGCGGGCAACCAAAATATCACGAAAAGTTAAAAGAAACGAATAAACTTTTTGTCCGGGATCGCTTGAAACAATTATTTGATGATGGAATTTATGAGGAAGATGCCCGTTTTGCAAATTGTGAGGCCGGAGATTTGCCTGCAGATGGCGTTGTAACAGCTATTGGGCAAATTGATGGTCAAACCGTTTGCGTTATGGCAAATGACTCTACTATCAAAGCTGGGTCATGGGGTTCGCGAACAGTTGAAAAAATAATCCGTATTCAAGAAACAGCGGAAAAGATGCAAGTACCAATGCTTTACTTAGTCGATTCTGCAGGGGCGCGCATTACAGATCAGCTTGAAATGTTCCCTGGGCGACGAGGGGCAGGCCGGATTTTCCATAATCAAGTACGTATGAGCGGAATGATTCCTCAAATATGTATTTTATTCGGTCCATCTGCTGCAGGAGGAGCCTATATTCCGGCCTTTTGTGACATCGTTATAATGGTGGACGGAAATGCTTCAATGTACTTAGGATCACCGAGAATGGCTGAAAAAGTAATCGGTGAAAAAGTTTCGCTCGAAGAAATGGGTGGAGCGCGTATGCACTGTACCGTTAGCGGCTGTGGAGATGTATTGGCTGCAAACGAAGAAGAGGCAATACGTGAGGCGAGACGTTATATCAGTTATTTCCCTGCAAACTTTGCAGAATTCCCGCCGATTGATGAAACGAAGGCACCGAAAAGCGGGAGAACGCTGGAAGAGATTATTCCGGAAAATCAAAATGCACCATTTGATATGTATGAATGTATCGAAAAGCTGATTGATGAAGACAGCTTCTTTGAAATTAAAAAGCTTTTTGCTTCCGAACTGATAACAGGGCTAGCCCGCATTGATGGGCAAGTTGTAGGAATTATTGCCAATCAGCCGAAAGTAAAAGGTGGCGTATTGTTTATCGATTCTGCCGACAAAGCGGCGAAGTTTATTACGCTTTGTGATGCATTCTCGATTCCGCTTTTATTTTTAGCGGATGTACCGGGCTTTATGATCGGTACAAAAGTAGAAAAGGCGGGCATTATTCGACATGGTGCGAAATTTATTTCGGCGATGAGTTCAGCAACAGTACCGAAAATTTCAGTTATCGTTCGTAAAGCGTATGGAGCTGGCCTTTATGCGATGTGCGGACCGGCATTTGAACCGGATGCAGTCATTGCATTACCAACTGCCCAAATTGCAGTAATGGGTCCGGAAGCGGCTGTAAATGCTGTTTATTCAAATAAAATTGAGGCGATTGAAGATCCGAAAGAGCGAATGCAGTTTGTGAAACAAAAAATCGAAGAATACAAAGAAGAAATCGATTTATACAAATTGGCTTCCGAAATGGTAATTGATGATATTGTCGCACCAAATCAACTGCGACATACATTAATTCAACGCTTTAATTACTATAATTCGAAACAAATTGTTTTACCATATCGAAAACATCCGGTATATCCAGTATAATAAATTTAGCTAAAGGTCTGTCTTGAAGGCAGACCTTTTTAATTCGAAATAAATTTGAGGTATAATATAATGCGAATTGAAATCATTGGTGCAGGTGCAGTTGGTTTATTAGTAGCAAGCTATTTTGCTGAAAAGAATATGGATGTGTACATTGTCGGGAAACCTGCAGAGGAAACTGTATTTAAGGACATTCAGATTGCTAGAACAAATTTGAATCAATCTGTTACGACCGTCAACGTTAAATATATTTCGGCACTTTCAAATGATGCGAATTTAATCATTGTAGCTGTAAAATATGGACAACTTTATGAAGTGTATGCAAGTATGGAGCATGTAAAGGAATCTATTCCGTTATTATTTTTGCAGAATGGTTTAGCGCATTATGAGGAAGCTCTTGCATTAACTAAAGCCCATATTGCATTTAGCTCGGTTCAATTCGGGGCTCTTAAACTGTCGCAGAATCATGTCGCCCATAAAGGGGAAGGTTTGATGAAAGTTGCTGTAGCAAAAGGGGATCACAGCAAGTTTGATTTCCTGAACGAACTTTCATCGTCCGGACTGCCGATTGTATTTGAACAGGATGCCGAAACGATGCTGATGGAGAAAGCACTGCTGAATTGTTTTATCAATCCGTTAACCGCGATTTTGCAAGTGAAAAATGGACAGCTAATAACGCATAGCTATACATTGCAATTATTGAATAATTTATATAACGAACTCATGACGGCATTTCCGCAATTTAAAGAATCGTTCCAATTTGAACAAGTTGTTGCACTTTGTGAAAGAACTGCAGAAAATACATCGTCTATGCTGGCGGATCGTCTCGCAAATCGCAAAACCGAAATTGATACGATAGCGGGAGCGATTTTAAAAAAAGCGGAGCAAAATGAGAAAGAATTACCTGTGTTACAAACACTTTATCATCTAGTGAAAGCATTTGAAGAGAGCGGTGAACAACTGTGATATTATTTTTTCAATATTTGGTGGCAGCAATTATTGTATGTCCGATTATTGCTTTTATCACTGTGCTGCTCATATGCCGTAAGCTTCGAATAAAAAAACATAAGGCGATTGGCATGGCGGCGGATATTACAACATTTCTTTTGTTTTTTTCGATACCAATTGCGTTACAAGGACTATGGAATATTGGTATATTAATGCCGATGCTAATTATCGTACTCGTAATTGCGATTGTTTTTACATATGTTGATTGGCGAACGAAAAAAGAAATTGAAGTAAAGCCATTACTGAAAAAAGTTTGGCGCTTTTACTTTTTATTGTTCAGCATCACTTATTTTATAATTTGGATCGTTGGAATTACCCATTCAGTTATGATGTTTATGATGGTTGATTAGGTGGCTAGACTTTTCTTTTACTGTAAACTAGTATCCGGAGAAAAATAAAGCAACGCAGTGATAAAGGTAATTTTCAAAATTGAGTAAAGAGAAGTAGAGGAGAATTTTCATGGAGCTAGAACAAATAAATTCACCAGTAACGAATAAGCTATTAGCGGACTATTGGTCGGAGAATGCCGATATCCATTCGTTTTTTGAATATAAATATAATGAGGGAGCTTTTGATCAACGCTTTGCCTATTTAAAAAATCGTTCATATCGTTCGAAAGAGCTTGCTCAAATTATACGCAGTTATATGGAGCAGTATGGCATCTCGGAAAAAACGGCGCATCATTTAGATGAACTTGAACAAGGTGCTGTAGTTGTAGTAGGTGGTCAGCAAGCTGGTTTGCTGACAGGACCTCTCTATTCTGTTCATAAAGCGATTACAGTTATTCTGCTGGCGGAACAACAAAGAGAAATACTAAATGCACCGGTCGTTCCAATGTTTTGGATTGCGGGTGAAGATCACGACATAGAAGAGATCAATCATACGTACACAATGGCGAACGGCGAAGTGAAAAAACGAGGATACAGTGAACGTTCTAAGCTGAAGAAAATGGCTTCGACTACAGAATTGAATAAAGAAGCGCTACAACAGTTTATTTTAAATGTATTTAAAGATTTTGGTGAAACAGAACATACAGCAGACTTACTGAACAATGTTTTGAATCATGCAGAAAATAGCGAAACATTTACAGATTTCTTTACGCTGCTGATGAAAGATTTATTTAAAAAGCACGGCTTATTAATGCTGGATGCAACATATGGGCCATTTAGACAATATCAAAAAAACTATTTTGTACAATTGATTGAAAACAACGAATCGATTGCAACAGGTGTTGTAGCGCAGGAAAGAAAGCTTGCCGAGAAAGGCTATGCAATGCCTATCGAGGCTACGGAGCAAAATGCGAATTTATTTTACATTAAAGAAGGCGAGCGGTTTCTGCTGGAGCGCAGGGGCGACCATTTTAAAAATGGCTCAGCCCATGCGAATTTTTCAAAAGAGGAATTAGTGGCTATTGCGAATGAGTCTCCTGAATGTTTAAGTAATAATGTTGTTACCCGACCATTAATGCAGGAAATGGCTCTACCGGTACTGGCTTTTGTTGGCGGTCCTGGTGAACTTGCTTATTGGGCTACATTAAAACCTGCATTTGATACGTTGCAACTGCAAATGCCGATATTTGCACCAAGGCTCAGCATTACGCTTGTAACACGTCAAGTTGATGCATTAATGGAACAAAAAGAGCTGTCTGTAACGGATGTGCTGACAGGCAAGGTTGATGATCATTTAACGCAATTTGTGGAAAGTGTGAAAGACGAACAAGTAACGCGCGCAATTGAGCAAATGCAAAAACAGATGGAAGAGCAGTATGAACAGCTGACGAGCTATCTGCAGCATGGTAACTATCATGTAGAAGATTTATTGGAGAAGAATAAAAATTACCATGAACGTCAATTCCAATATTTACGCTCGAAACTGGAACAGCAAAATATAGAAAAGCATGAAGTTGCAATTCGCCAATACAAAACGATCCAGTCGCTATTGTATCCAAATCATAGTTACCAGGAGCGCTTGTACAACCCTTATTTATTTCTAAATACCTATGGGGAAAAGCTGATTGATGATTTATTAGAGTTACCTATGAGTATTTCCATGAAACACCAACTTATTACCTTATAAAAAACAAGAGTTATCTCATATGCAGATAACTCTTTTTTGTGTCTTTTGGCACCGAACGTATGTGTGAGAATATGCTCATTTACGTAATTTCGATTTATTGTTATGAGAAGCAAGGAATTTGGTGGTAGAAAGTGGGGGGATGTGGTACATTATTTATTAAAGTGGGGTGAGTAGCATGTTCATGGGAGAATATCAACATTCTATCGATGCAAAAGGCCGTATGATTGTCCCAGCAAAGTTTCGAGAATCACTTGGAGAACACTTTGTAATAACTCGCGGGCTAGATCAATGCATTTTTGGATATCCTATGGATGAATGGCGAAAACTCGAAGATAAATTAAAGGATTTACCGATGACCAAAAAAGATGCACGTGCATTTGCGCGATTCTTTTTTTCGGGGGCAACAGAAGTAGAAGTGGACAAGCAAGGCCGAATTAATATTCCGTCTACACTGATTGGATACGCTAATCTTGAAAAAGAATGCGTGATATTAGGTGTATCGAGCAAAATTGAAATTTGGGCGAAAGAATCTTGGCAGCAATACTTCGAGCAATCGGCAGAATCATTTGATGAAATCGCAGAAAATCTGATTGGCTTTGATTTTTAAAATTAGTAGAACTTGAAAAATTTAAACCAATGGTCACTATTACAGAACCGACATGAACTTTTAATCCGGGTGTAATAGTACCGACACGTAATTGAATTAATATTAAGAGGTGCTTCAAACTATGTTCGATCATACAACTGTATTATTGCAAGAAACTGTTGATGGGTTGAACATCAATCCGGATGGTATTTATGTAGACTGCACATTAGGTGGTGCAGGCCATAGTGAGTACCTTGTACAACAATTGTCAGAAAAAGGCCGTTTAATTTGCTTTGACCAAGATACAACGGCTATTGAAAATGCAAAAGTACGATTAGCCGATTATTTGGATCGCATTATATTCGTACACTCAAATTTCCGCTATTTAAAAGAAGAATTACACAAACTGAACATTCATCAAGTAGATGGGATTTTATATGATTTAGGTGTTTCATCACCACAACTTGATACACCTGAACGCGGATTTAGTTACCACCATGATGCACCGCTCGATATGCGAATGGATCAGACTGCAGAACTGAGCGCATATCATGTTGTGAATGAATGGTCATACGAAAATCTTGTTCGTATATTCTTCCGTTACGGAGAAGAAAAATTTTCGAAACAAGTTGCGCGCAAAATTGAACAAGCCCGTGAAATTGCTCCTGTCGAAACGACGGGTCAATTAGTAGAGCTTATAAAAGATGGTATTCCAGCCCCAGCACGTCGCAAAGGTGGACATCCTGCAAAACGAATCTTTCAGGCTATTCGAATTGCTGTAAATGATGAATTAGGTGCAGCGGAAGATTCTTTAGTAGATGCAATCGATTTATTGAAAATTGGTGGTCGTATAAGTGTGATTACATTCCACTCATTAGAAGACCGCTTAACAAAAACACTTTTTAAAGAGGCTTCATCATTGCCGGATTTACCGCCAGGATTACCGGTTATTCCAGAGCATATGAAACCAATACTTAAATTAGTGACAAGAAAACCGATTTTACCATCAGACGAGGAGTTAGCTGCGAATAATCGTTCACGTTCAGCAAAATTGCGCATCGCTGAAAAAATTAACGATAAAGGACGTGGGTAAAAAATGGCAGTAAGAGCAAGACAAACTTATATACAACAACAGCCAGAACTACCTCAACATCAGCAGCAGGAACAAAGACTGCCGGTCCAGCCGAAAAAACGCAAACCAAAGTATTTTTCGGCACAGGAAAAGTTTTTGTTCCTAGTACTTGCAATCGTAGTAGCATCTTTCGCTATTTCCATATTACATACTCAAGGAGAAATCCAAACGCTCAGTATGGAAATCCAAAAAATCGAACGCGACATAACTGAAGTCAATAATAATAATACAGATTTAAAAGTACAAGTAAGTGAACGCTCCACTCACCAACGTATTTGGGAAAAAGCGAAAGAACTCGGATTAACACTAAATGAGAAAAATGTGAAAGTAGTGCCGGGAGAATGAAAAAGAGAAGATTTCGTTACCAGATAGGAGCCTTTCTAATGTTTATATTCTTTGGAGGGCTCTTTTTACTATTATATTGGCGTTTTGCAACAATCCAGGCGACAGGAATGGTAAAAGGGCATGAATTGGAAGAAGAAGCATTATCAAGGTACGAAACTGGATATGTGTTATCTGCAGATCGTGGGAAGATTCTGGACCGCAATGAAAATGTGATTGCCGAAGATACATTAAGCTACCGTCTTGTAGCGGTAATTAAAGAATCGGCAACAGAAAATAAAAAAAATCCAAGGCATGTCGTCGATAAAGCAAAAACAGCAAAATTATTGGCGCAATACCTTCCGATGGAAGAAGAAAAAATTTATGAAAGACTAAACCCTTCCAAAGATTTATATCAAGTCGAGTTTGGACTGGCAGGGCGCGGCATCAGTCATGAAGTGAAAAAGAAGATTGAAGAGCTTGATCTGCCTGGCATTCTATTATATAGCGACAAAAAACGCTATTATCCGAACGGCGCCTTTGCCTCTCATCTTATAGGTTTTGCATTGCGTGAAACCGATGATGACGGAAATTCTTCGGTTGTCGGGAAAATGGGGCTTGAATATATTTATGATAAGCAGTTAACAGGAACCGACGGTAAGTTAACCTACCAGCGTGATGCACGTAACTATTTATTGCCAAGCAGTGATAAAGTTATACAGGAAGCACAGGATGGAAACGATATTTATTTAACAATCGATAAAACAATCCAAAACTTCCTGGAAGAAGCAATGACACGTGTTAACGACAAATATAATCCGCAGTCAATGGTTGCTGTCGTTGCGAACCCAAAAACAGGAGAGATTTTGGCGATGTCACAACGGCCAACGTTCAATCCTGACACGCGTGCAGGGTTAGATGGCAACTGGCTAAATGATGTTGTGGAAAATACGATTGAACCGGGTTCCACATTTAAAACATTTACGGTTGCAGCCGCAATCGATTCAGGGAATTGGCATCCGAATGCCGAATACCAGTCAGGCCAGTACAAAGTTTATAAAAACACGGTACGTGACCATAATACACACGGCTGGGGGAGAATTTCCTATTTAGAAGGCATTCAGCGTTCTTCGAATACAGCAATGACGAACTTGCTTGATATTATGGGATGGGAAACGTATGAGAGCTATTTAAAGGATTTTGGTTTCGGCCAAAAAACAGGTATTGACTTACCAAATGAAGCGAGCGGCATTATTAACTCACGCTATCCTTTAGAAAAATATACGACAACATTCGGTCAAGGTTCGACTGTTACACCGATTCAGTTAATTCAAGGGGTAACGGCAGTTGCAAATGACGGGAAAATGATGCAGCCATACGTAATTGATAAAATTGTCAATCCGAACACAGGTGAGATTGTAGTAGATTCAAAACCTACTATAAAAGGTGAACCAATTTCGGCAGAGACAGCACAGAAAACACGTGAAGTTTTAGCTTCGACTATATACGGTGAAGCAGGGAATGCGAAGCGTTTCCAAATTGAAGGTTATAAAGTAGCGGGGAAAACAGGGACTGCCCAAATGCCGAAAGCAAATGGTATCGGTTATGACTGGGGGAAAAATGAATTCCTTTATTCATTTTTAGGAATGGCACCTGTAGAAGATCCGCAACTGGCGGTATTTATTGCCGTTGCAAAGCCAAAACTAGGTGCAACCGAAATAGGTTCTGACCCAGTTTCACAAGTTTTCAATTCGGTTGTATTGAACAGTTTGAAGTATATGAATATCAATCCGTCAGACGTAGCGGAAGTTGAAACAACAAAAATTGAGGATTATGTAGGGAAGCAGACAGATACGGTCATGACTCAACTGGAAGCAGAAGGGCTGGTTCCTGTAATAATTGGTCAAGATGGAGAAATTACAGAACAGTTCCCTGCAGCAGATGCATCATTAACAAGTGGGAGCATCGTTTTCTTAAAGACAGATGGAGAAATTACATTACCATCGTTTAGTGATTGGTCACTACGTAATTTACTTGTTTATAAGTCACTATCAAAACTGCCGATTGAAATTGTCGGGGAAGGTTATGTTGAAAGCCAAAGTGTTTCTCAAGGGACGCCGATAACAGATGATTCACCGATCGTCGTCAAGCTAAAAACCCCTGAGGAGAAGCATTTGACCCCTCCGGCAAAGGATATGGAGCTTGAAGAAGAGGAAGACGAAGAATTTAGTGAAGAACTTCCACAAGATTAGTGAGATTTGAATACAAACTTCATCTTTAACATACGTTGTTTTAGGTGAGGTGTCATATTATGAAATGGGTAACTACAAAATCTAAAAAACGTTTAACATGGATCGCCATCGCACTTGTACTATACGGCGTGGCGATTTTTGTTAAATTAGTATCCGTTCAAATTATTCAGTATGATGAGCTTTCGACAAAGGCAAAAGAAAACTGGGACAGGGAAATTCCGTTCCATACACAGCGAGGCGAAATTACTGACCGAAACAATGAAGTAATTGTAACGAATAAACTTGCCCCGACTTTGTACTTCATGCCTTCACAAAACGAAGATAAAGAACAAGCAGCAGATGCCATTGCAAACGTGCTCAATAAGGATCGAGCCAAAATATTGGAAAGACTGCAGCAACGGGTATCCCTGGTAAAACTTGCTCCGGAAGCTAAAAACATCACTTATGAGGAAGCGGAAAAAATTCAGCAGCTCCAAATTCCGGGTTTATACAGTGGTGTCGATTATGTAAGATCTTATCCGCACGGTAATTTGCTCGCACGCTTTTTAGGGTTTACAGGTGCAGATAACCAAGGTTTGGCAGGAATCGAATACGAATATGATGAATTATTAAAAAGTTCGGATGCAGCTATTCGGTTATTTACTGATGCAAAAGGGAATGCATTGGAGCATGTGGATGATGAATGGAAAGACGGAAAAGACGGTGCGACAATTCAGCTGACAATTGATTTAAAGCTTCAGAAAATTGTCGAACGTGAATTATCGCAGGCGATGCTGGAGTATGATGCAGATCAGGCATTGGCCATTGCCATGAATCCAAATAGTGGTGAAATACTGGCGCTTGCATCATTCCCGACATACGATCCGACGAAATTTTCGGAAGTAGAGCCAAGTATATATAACCGTAATCTTCCTGTATTTATGTCTTATGAGCCGGGTTCAACATTTAAAATTATTACGCTCAGTGCTGCTATTGAAGAAGGTGTAGTCAACATGGAGGAAGAACATTTTCATGATCATGGCTATACAATGGTCGAGGGGGCACGATTGCGCTGTTGGAAACGTGAAGGACATAAAGATCAGACTTTTTACGAAGTTGTACAAAATTCCTGTAACCCTGGATTTGTAGAACTAGGACAACGAGTTGGTTCAACAAAGTTGCTTGAGTATATTCACAAATTCGGATTTGGGAAAAAAACGGGTTCGAATATTTCCGGTGAATCAACAGGCATATTATTTTCAAAAGAAGCATTTGGTCCGGTAGAGCATGCTACGACCTCGTTTGGTCAGGGTGTTTCCGTTACGCCGATTCAGCAGATGCAGGCGGTCTCAGCAGCAATTAATGGTGGTACATTATATACACCGTATACGGTTTCGAAAATACTGGATTCCAAAACAAACGAAGTCATTATGGAGCAAAATCCGGAAGCGAAAGTGCAGGTTATCAGTGAAGAGACATCGGAAAAAGTGCGTCATGCTCTGGAGCTTGTAGTTGCAAAAGGTTCTGGTCGCCAGGCATTTCGAGACGGCTTACGCATTGGGGGCAAAACAGGGACAGCACAAAAGGTGGAAAACGGACGCTATAAGGACGGAGACTATATTGTATCGTTCATCGGTTTTGCGCCGGCCAATGATCCGGAAATTATCGTTTATGTTGCGATTGACAATCCGAAAAGTTCTTTGCAATTCGGAAGTGTTATCGCTGCACCGATTGTAGGCCGCATTATTGAAGATGCAGCACCGCTGTACAATATCGAAAAGCAAAAAGATCAAATAGAACGGAATTACGTTTGGGGCGATGAATTGACGGAGCGTACACCAAACTTTATTGGAATGACAAAAGAAGAAGTAATTCCACATTTATATCCTTATAAGATTGAATGGCACGGAGAAGGCGAAAAAGTAATTCAGCAAGTCCCATCAGCTGATAGTCTCATTCTCCAAAGTGGTAGTGTCCATTTATATTTAGGAAATTAAATTGAAATTCCATCTTTCAAAATGCAACTAAAACAACTATTATAGTGAAGGACGTTTTTTCACAATAATATCTTAAGGTCGTAATCGTTGAAAATCAAACGTTCCACCATATTCAGACAGAAGTTTTAAAGGAGATATATTATGACATTATCAACAACATTGACCATACTCTTTTCATCATTTTTAGTAACGGTCATTTTAGCACCAGTAGGAATCCCTCTTTTACGCCGATTAAAATTCGGGCAAAGTATACGTGAAGAAGGCCCTCAATCACATATGAAAAAAGCGGGTACACCTACAATGGGTGGTTTAATTTTCTTGTTAGCCATTATTATTTCGACAATTATCGTAGCAATGATTTTCGACTTGTTTACAACACAAACGATTGTATTATTACTTGTTTTAGTTGGATTTGGCGTAATTGGCTTTTTAGATGATGGGCTAAAAGTTATATTTAAACGTAATTTAGGATTGACTTCTCTTCAAAAATTAATTGGTCAAATCGCAATTGCAATTGCGGCATTCTTACTATTACGTCTAGGTTCATTTGATACATCTGTAGGGATTCCGTATACCGATGTATCGATTGATTTAGGAATTCTTTATGTTGGGTTTTTAATTTTCTGGCTAGTAGGTTTTTCAAATGCAGTCAATTTAACAGATGGTTTGGATGGGCTCGTATCAGGAACGGCTTCAATCGCTTTTGCAGCATTCGGTGTCATTGCATTATTTAACGAGCAAGCCGATATCGCCTTATTTGCATTTGCTGTAACTGGTGCATTACTTGGATTTCTGATTTTTAATGCAAACCCAGCAAAAGTGTTTATGGGAGATACAGGTTCCCTTGCGCTTGGCGGTGCATTGGCAATGATTTCGGTACTGGTAAAACAAGAATTGTTGTTACTGTTAATCGGTCTCGTATTTGTTATTGAAACATTATCCGTTATTTTACAAGTAGGTAGCTATAAACTCCGTAAAAAGCGTATATTCAAAATGAGTCCGATTCATCACCATTTTGAATTATCTGGCTGGTCAGAATGGAAAGTCGTACTAGTATTTTGGTCAACAGGGTGTATCGTAGCACTTATAGCAGTATTAGCGGAGGCGTTATTATGATGGAATATGAAGGATTAAAAGCTAAAAAAGTACTCGTTTTAGGATTGGCGAAAAGTGGTGTTGCGGCTGCTGAACTTTTGCATCGGTTAGGTGCATTTGTAACAGTCAATGATGCAAAGCCATTTGATGCAAATCCTGAAGCGCAGGAGCTTTTGTCGAAAGGAATTACCGTAATTTGTGGACGACATCCAGAAGATTTGCTTGATGAAGGTTTTGAGCTTATCGTAAAAAACCCTGGGATTCCATACACAAATCCGATCGTTGCCGATGCGATAACAAAAGGTCTGCCTGTTATTACAGAAATGGAACTTGCCTATTTAGTAAGTGAAGCGCCATTTATCGGTATTACCGGTTCGAATGGTAAAACAACAACGACAACATTACTTTACGAAATGCTGAAAGTAGGCCGTTTAAAACCATTAATCGCCGGGAATATTGGAACCGTTGCTTGTGGTGTTGCAGCAGAAGCAAAAGCAGATGAGGTCATCGTTACCGAATTATCATCGTTTCAGTTAATGGGAACACGTGAATTCAGACCACATATTGCAATTTTGACAAATCTTTATGAAGCCCATCTAGATTACCATGGGACATTTGAAGAATATGCTGAGGCTAAATTTAGGGTCACACGCAACCAGACAGCTGAAGATTATTTTATTTATAATGCGGATCAGGAAGTTGTGGCGAAATATGCCCAAAAATCAAATGCCCAACTCGTTCCATTTACGACAAAAGGTCATGCAAAACAAGGAATCAGTGCTGATAAAGAAAACATTTATTGGCAAGGCGATGTGATCTTAAAACGTGATAATATTGTATTGCCGGGCGAGCATAATTTAGAAAACATTTTATGTGCTGTAGCAGCAGCGCTACTGCAGCAATGTCCTGTTGAAGCAATTGAAGAAGTTTTATCAACATTTGCAGGGGTACGTCACCGTACGCAGTTTGTCCGTGAATGGCAAGGACGTAAAATTTATAATGATTCAAAAGCAACAAATGTACTGGCAACGAAAAGTGCCTTGGCTGCATTTGAGCAACCGATTGTATTATTGGCCGGCGGATTAGACCGTGGGCATTCATTTGAAGAGCTTCGTAAAGAAATGACACGTGTAAAAGCAGTTGTCGCGTTTGGCGAGACTGCACTTCGCTTTATCGAATTTGCAAAATCATGTGGCATTACGAATATTGTGCGTGCAATTGATGTAGAAGATGCAGTCGGTTACGGAGCAAAAATGTCTGAAGAAGGTGACATCATTTTACTGTCACCGGCATGTGCAAGCTGGGATCAACATGCGAGCTTTGAAATTCGGGGCGACTTATTTATAGATCGTGTTATGAAACTTTCATAGGAAAGGATAGTTACACTGTCGCAAAAAAATCAACAGTATTTTATGATCACTGCGATTGTATTGTCGCTTATTGGTATTCTCTTTATTTATTCTGCAGGTACATATTGGGGGAATGTTCACTATGATGGACAAACCCCGTTTTACCTGAAGCAGTCCATTTATTTCGTCGTTGCACTTATCATTTGTGCAGCCATTATGAACTGGGAGTTTCTACAGCAACCGAAAGTGTGGAAGATTTTTTATATCATCTCGCTTGGCTTACTTGTTGCTGTTCTTATTCCGGGTATCGGGATTGTCCGAAATGGTTCTCAAAGTTGGATTGGAGTCGGTCCTTTAACGATACAACCGGCTGAAATTGCGAAAGTAACGACAATTATTTATATTAGTGCATTATTAACACAGCGGAAATCGTATGAGCGCATTGTTCAATTGAAGCATTTTCTCATATTGATCCTTCCGGCAGCCTTAATTATGCTTCAGCCTGATTTCGGTGCTGTCTTTATTTTAGTTGTAGTTGTTTTAATTATATTTTTTATTGCACAATATCCGTTGCGCTTATATGTTGTCCTCATCACTTTAGGTATAGGGGGCCTTGCCGGGTTAATTATCGCGGCTCCATATCGTCTTAAACGGATCGAAGCGTTTATCAATCCTTGGGCAGACCCGTTAGGAAGCGGCTTCCAAGCTGTACAATCTTTATTTGCGATAGGTCCGGCAGGCTTGTTTGGACATGGATTATTAAAAAGTAGACAAAAGTATTTATACTTACCGGAACCGCAGAACGATTTTATATTTGCAATTATTTTAGAAGAAATCGGCCTTGTCGGTGGAATGGGACTGCTGCTTATTTTTGCGTGCTTTTTAATTCTTGGATATCGCTTGGCATTACAATGTAAGCATGTATTTCATTTTTATGCAATATGCGGGCTTACAACGATGATTGCTGTACAGGCAGCGCTGAACATAGGGGTAGTTATTAATTTACTGCCTGTAACAGGTGTAACACTGCCATTTATAAGCTATGGCGGAACATCGCTTGTTGTTGTCTGGGTAACAGTAGCGCTTATTTTAAATTTCTCTTATGAAAGAAGGAAGGAGTAAGGATAATGGAAAAAGTAATCGATATTACAGAACGAGTACCAGCTATGAAAAAACGCAGAAGACGCCGTACAAATTTTAAATTTTTAGCACTAGTGACGATTTTTCTTTTTATCATTATCATCCTTCTTTATTTTCAATTACCTTATAGTGATATAAAAAAGATTGATATTAAAGGGGCAGCCCTTAAGGAAGATACGTACTATATCGAACAGTCAAATTTAAAAATTGATGATTCGTTATGGGGCTTTAAAATTTCGGAAGTGGAGCAGGCAATTGCTCAGCACGAATGGGTAAAATCCGTAAATGTCGAAAGAAAATTCCTGAATGAAGTTCAAATTACAATAGAGGAATGGCAAAAAGTAGCCTATATTTCACAAGACGGGGAATTTTACCCTATGCTTGATAATGGCATTGTTTTTGAAGAATCCAATGAAATTGTTCCGATCGATGCCCCGATTTTTCGGGACTTTGAAAATGAGTCACTTCGAAAAAAGCTGTTAAAGGAACTTGCGAATCTAAAACCGGAAGTACTGTCGCTCATTTCACAAATTAATGCAAATCCTACAGAAGCGGACCCGTATTCAATTACGCTATTTATGAATGATGGCTATGAAGTACGCGCAGATGCGAATACTTTAGCAGAAAAGTTAAATTACTATCCATCGATCATTGCGCAAATTGAAAGCGAGGACGTTTCTGAAAAAGGAATTGTAGATATTGAAGTCGGTTCATATTACCGACCTTTTTCAGGAGAGTATTCATTAATAAAAGAAGACACTGAAGAAACTACAGATGAAACAGAAAATGCGGGAACTGATGAAGGGGGGCAACTGGAAGAACAAAATGAAGAAGAGCCAGAATGATAACAGAAGGCAGCCGAGGAAAAGTTCAACTTTATTTTCAAAAAAGTATGGCGCTATACTCATTGTATGCGTGATCACAGGATTTATTATCGGCTTTTCCTATAATTTATCAAAGGACAAGCGTACATTAAGTTCTGCCTCTCCTCAGTTTGAACAGGAAAACCGGTACATGGAAGATTTGATTGAAAAACAGGAACGAAACAAAGAGCTTGCAGATGAGTTGGCCCAATTAGAGGAGAAAATTCGAACGTATGAAAAGCAGTTCTCTTCGAACGAAACGCAATATGAACAGAATCGGCAGGATGCTGAGCAATTGCGACTTTTACTAGGAATAACAGATGGAATGGGACAAGGGATCAAAATAACACTGCAAGATGGGAATTATAATCCAAATTCTACTAACCCGAATGAGTATATTGTGCACGAAAGTCACATATTTAAAGTATTAAATGAACTAAAAATTGCAGGTGCCGAGGCAATTTCGATTAATGGGCAACGTTTAAAACCGAATTCTTACATTGCCTGCAATGGTCCGGTCATTACAATTGATGGACAACAGTACCCAGCACCATTTGTAATCGAGGCGGTAGGTAATCAGGATGTACTTGTTTCTTCGTTAGAATTGGCAGGGGGAGTATTTGACCAATTATTAAATGAACAAATTGTTGTTACTTTGGAAAAAGATGACCTAATAGAAATGCATACAGTCAGCGATGAATAAGGCATAAGATCGGAGGGAGGATGATGACGAAAAAAATGTACCGCAATATTACAATTATCTCGTTTATCATCGGCTTTATGCTCGCAGTGCAGTACAACACTATTCAAAATCCGGCCGAAAGAAATACAGTCGATGTTTGGGAAATTCGCCAGCAATTATTTGCGGAACAGGAGCAGCATTCCGAACTGTTGAGAGCAATAAGCGAATTAACCGAAACTGTCAATAAATACGAGGATGCAGAATTTGATAATCCGGAAATACTATTGCAGCAAACTGTTGATCAACTTAAAGAACGTGCAGGGATCCTTCCGGTTGAAGGACCGGGGTTAACGTTATCAGTTGGCTCTTCACCTGAATTAATGGGCTTAGGCTATGAAATAAAACCTGTATCTCCTGAACTGTTAATTCGGCTTATAAATGATTTAAATCGCTATAATGCCCGGGCAATTGAAATCGATGGCAAACGTTTAAGCTACAATTCAGCCATTCGAGATATTAATGGGAAAACGACGATCAATAGCGAGCCGATTCAAAATACGGATATCGAAATAAACATCATTACATTTACGTATGAGCAAGCCGAAAAGATGAAAAACCATTTGCTGGCATCTACGTTCCAGAATGAGTTTTATATTGATAATCTAGTATTGACGATTCATGAAGCAGAGCAGAATATACAAATTGATTCAGTTGCGCCTGTACAAAAAATTAAGTATTTATCAGAAAAGTAGAAGGGGATGCGAATATGTGGTTACCACTTTTAGGTCTTATATTAGGTGTGGTATTAGGGATTTTAACAGATATTCAAATTCCATCTGTTTATGAAAACTATTTATCCATTGCTGTACTGGCGGCTCTCGATACAATGGTCGGCGGTATCCGTGCATTAATGCAACAAGTTTACGATGACAAAGTATTTATTTCCGGTTTTTTCTTTAATATAATTTTAGCAGCAGGATTGGCTTTTCTCGGTGTTCATATAGGTGTCGATCTTTATTTAGCCGCTATTTTTGCATTCGGAGTTCGACTGTTTCAGAATATCGCAGTCATTCGTCGGTTATTATTGACAAAATATGAGAACAGAAGATTGAAAAAGGAGGAAAACTCTTAACAATCACGTTAAAATATCATTACAATTTATCGTTTTACTTAGACAATCAACGAAATTTACAATAGAATGAACTATAGGAGTAATCGAAGGAGGTGCAGAAAGTTGAATCATCAAGAAATTTATGTTTCTCTCGATATTGGATCATCTTCAATAAAGGTCCTGATCGGAGAAATGAACGGTGATCAATTGCACGTAATTGGTGTAGGTCATGTGAAATCAACAGGGATAAGAAAAGGTGCAATAGTTGATATAGATGCAACTGTACAGTCCATAAAAAAAGCTGTAGATCAAGCAGAGCGAATGACTGGTATTAATATAGAAGAAGTGGTGCTTGGAGTTCCTGCAAACCAGACAGTTCTACAGCCTGTTAAAGGGGTTGTAGCGGTAAACGGTGAAGACCGGGAAATCACGGACGATGATTTAGCTAGAGTAATAGACTCTGCACAGGTAATGTCGATTCCACCAGAGCGAGAGTTAGTAAATTTGATTCCGAAACAATTTATCGTAGACAACCTAGATGAGATTAAAGACCCGCGTGGTATGATTGGCATTCGTTTAGAGATGGATGCGACAATGATTACGACATCCAAGACGCTTGTACATAATGTTTTAAGATGTGTAGAACGTGCAGGCTTGCAAATTCGCGAAATTTATCTACAACCATTAGCAGCAGGGAATTTTGCGCTGACGGAAGATGAGAAAAATCAAGGAACTGCTTATATCGATTTAGGCGGCGGATCGACAACTGTTGCGGTATTCCAAGACGGACTGCTGACAAATACAGCTGTTATTGCGGTAGGTGGAGATCATATTACGAAAGATTTATCGATTGTATTAAAAACACCGACAGAACAAGCCGAAAAAATCAAAAAGCAGTATGGACATGCCTTTTACGATGATGCTTCCGATGAACAAACGTTTGATGTTCCTGTTGTTGGTACTGATACAACAGATCAATACAGTCAACGCTTCATCTCGGAAATTATCGGAGTACGTTTAGAAGAGTTATTTGAATTAGTATTGGATGAATTAGCACGTATGGGGGTACAGGATTTACCGGGTGGTGTCGTCATTTCTGGCGGGGTAGCACAGCTTGAAGGAATTGCTCAGCTGGCGCGACAAGTAATGTTAACGCGTGTTCGCATTTATACACCTGATTACATCGGTGTACGTGAACCGGCCTTTACAACGTCAGTAGGTTTAATTCGTTATGCACATGCAGAAGACGAATTTTACGGAAGAAGCGAGCCGGTACCAGCTTCTTCATATGCAGCACCTTATCCTACTCAACCAACTCCTTCTAAAAAACAATCAAATGTGCCGGAGAGAGTAGATAGCGCAAATAAAGTAAGTGTGATTGATCGCGCGAAAAACTTATTAAACAAATTTTTCGATTAATACGAAAATGAATGACGTGAACAATTAGGAGGAGAAGAGTATGTTAGAATTTGAAACGGATGTTGAACAATTAGCCGTTATTAAAGTAATCGGCGTTGGCGGAGGCGGTAACAATGCCGTAAACCGCATGATTGAACATGGTGTACAAGGTGTAGACTTTATCGCTGTAAATACAGATGCGCAAGCTTTAAATCTGTCAAAAGCTGAGTATAAACTACAAATTGGCGGTAAATTAACACGTGGACTAGGTGCAGGGGCAAACCCGGAAGTAGGAAAAAAAGCTGCTGAGGAAAGTCGCGAACAATTGGAAGAAGTATTACGTGGTGCTGATATGGTATTCGTAACTGCCGGTATGGGCGGTGGTACTGGTACGGGTGCAGCACCGGTAATCGCATCAATCGCACGTGACTTAGGTGCATTGACAGTAGGTGTTGTAACACGTCCGTTTACATTTGAAGGCCGTAAACGCCAAACTCAGGCAATCGGCGGTATTACTTCAATGAAAGAAGCAGTTGATACATTAATCGTCATTCCAAACGATAAATTACTGCAAATTGTTGATAAATCAACACCAATGCTGGAAGCGTTCCGTGAAGCGGACAATGTATTGCGTCAAGGTGTACAAGGTATTTCAGATTTAATCGCAACACCTGGTTTAATTAACCTGGACTTTGCCGATGTAAAAACAATTATGTCCGATAAAGGTTCTGCATTAATGGGTATCGGGATTGCTGCTGGTGAAAACCGCGCAGTAGAAGCTGCTAAAAAAGCAATTTCTTCTCCATTACTTGAAACATCAATCGATGGAGCAAAAGGTGTCATTATGAATATTACAGGCGGAACGAACTTAAGTTTATTTGAAGTTCAGGAAGCTGCCGATATTGTACAGCTCGCTTCAGATGAAGAAGTAAATATGATCTTCGGTTCTGTAATTAACGATAACTTAAACGATGAAATTATCGTAACGGTAATTGCAACAGGTTTCTCTGATGACTTTATTATCCAAAAGCCGCAGCCTGTGCGTCCGTCAATCGGTGCTCGTCAACAAGCTGCAACAAGCACAAATCAACCGCAACAACAGCAGCCTGTACGCCAGCAAGATCCGGTGCAGCAAGAAGCGCCACGTCATACGCAACAAACAAACTATCAGCAGGACGATGCATTGGATATTCCGACATTTTTACGCAATCGTCGCAATCGCTAATAGTACAAACTTCAATTATATGAAAAACGGTTATTTACATGTATATGTGAATAATCGTTTTTTTTAGTTTAAGAGATGTTGTGAAAAGTAGCGTGGCTATGCATGTATAGGCAAGAAAAAGTAGATTCACAGATTCCCACCATCACATTAATACCTCCCCCTATGCCCCTATGATTCTTTAACTTTCCTGCTCCCAACTTTTTGTCGATTGGATTTGAATGTCGTAACAATATGTCATACGATTCTTCCAAATTTATGCAACAGTTAGACAAAAAACTCTGGGGGGGTTTGATAATCTTATTTACAGGAGGACAATACATGTATGCAGAGTGGATTCTTTTAATGAATTTTTTAATGAATCTCGTACTACTAAAATTTACCGCAACAATAACATATACCATCATTCCAATTTGGAGATTACTATTAGGGGCCTTTTGTAGTGCGCTGATCGCTGTTTTATTTATGGGAAACATATTCATGTTGCTTGTAAGTTTCATCGTACTATTAGGCATTGCCTTTTCATTTAAATGGAAAATATTTTACGAGCAAGGGAAGTGGATTGTTGTCGCTACTTTGCTCGCAGGTGGGTTAATAACAGCATTACAACCATTTTTGCTTGCATCTCCGTTTTTCGTTTATATTTTTTTATGTTTCGGCATAGTATGTATTAGTTTGACAGTGATGAAACAAGGCTGGTTTCAAAAACTGCAGAATGTTGCACAAAGTCGGTATGTAACGACAAGCAAAGTGGAACTGTTCGAACAACAAATGGAGCTCGTCACATATATCGATACCGGAAATGAATGCACTGAACCTTTAAGTCAGGCACCGGTCCATTTTATTTCGTTTAAAACAGTTCAATCGATGTTACCAGAAGAATTTAGTGAATGCCTGCTCAAATGGAATGAGCAGGAGCCTTACTCACTGACAATGTTTTCTAAGGAAATACAGAAAAGAATACGTATTGTTCCTATTACAACGGTTCAAAAAGGCACATTACTCGTACCGGCCTTTCGCGCCACAATTGTCATTCAGAACAAGACGTATCCAAATCACTATGTTGTATTTACGAAAAATGATGCGCGCTTTCCGCAAAATGCACAAATGATTGCACATGTGTTTGTCCTAACGAATTCATAAGGGAGGATCGATATTGCTTAAAAAAATTCAATCGATAATTTTAAACATACTAAGCTACTTTAGAAGAAAAAAAGGGACATACTATATAGGGGGACATGATTCATTGCCTATTCCATTAACTAGAGAAGAAGAAGTTGTCGTAGTCGAAGCATTTATGAATGGTGACTTGCATGCCAGAGATATGTTAATTGAAAGAAATTTACGTTTAGTCGTTTATATTGCAAGACGTTTTGATAATACAAGCACGCCGATTGAGGATTTAATCAGCATCGGTTCCATTGGCCTTATTAAAGCGATTGAAACATTTAATTTGGATAAAAACATTAAATTAGCGACGTATGCATCGCGCTGTATCGAAAATGAAATATTGATGCATTTACGAAAGACGAGCCGCATGAAAGGCGAAGTTTCCTTTGATGAACCGTTAAATGCGGATGCAGACGGCAATGAACTATTACTTTCAGATATATTAGGGACAGAAGAACATATTATAACACTTGATGTAGAACGTAAAATTGAGCGTCAGCATATGTTTAATGCCATTAATCAGCTGACACCTCGTGAAAAATATATTATGGAATGTCGTTTTGGCCTAAACGGAAAAGAAGAAATGACGCAAAAGGAAGTAGCGGACCATTTAGGTATTTCACAATCTTATATTTCAAGATTGGAGAAAAAAATTATTATGGATTTACGTGAATTCTTGAACGAACCAATTGCATAAGATGGTTAAATTTGGCGCGCATAGCGATGACCATTTCGGACAAAATGATTGAAAAGACAAAAGACAATCAAGTTCGGAAGGTGAAGTTGGATGCGTACAAAAGTGGAATTGTGTGGTGTGGATACATCTACATTACCAGTACTGAAGCCAGATGAAATGAAAGATTTATTTATACGATTACAGCAAGGAGAATGGATTGTTCGGGAGCAGCTTGTTTTCTGCAATTTACGCTTAGTGCTCAGTATTGTCGGCCGATACGCTTATCGTGGCGAACAGGCAGATGATTTATTCCAAGTAGGATGTATTGGTTTATTAAAAGCAATTGATAATTTTGATTTGAAGCATAATGTTCGATTTTCAACATATGCTGTACCGATGATTATGGGAGAAATCCGCAGACACCTGCGCGATCATCATGCACTGCGTGTTTCTCGTTCATTGCGTGATATTGCGTATAAAGCGATGAAAGCGAAGGAACAATTTATTGCGGAACATTTAACAGAACCCACAATCGAGCAATTGGCACAGGCAATTGAGATGAAAAAGGAAGATGTATTGTTTGCTCTTGATGCAATTCAAGACCCGATGTCACTGCAGGAACCGATTTATTCCGATGGTGGCGATGCGATCTTTATGATTGACCAAATTAAAGATAAAGTGACAGAAGAGCATTGGGTCGGCTCGATTTCATTGCAAGAAAGTATGAAAAAGCTAAATAGCAGACAAAAAATGATTATAGAAAAGCGCTTTTTCCTAGGAGAAACTCAAACGGAAATTGCCCAGTCTTTAGGTATTTCACAAGCGCAAATATCAAGATTGGAAAAGAGTGCGGTAGAATTGATGAAGCGGGATTTCCGTTAATTAGATAGAAATTCTGAGGGACTGTCCAACACGTAGGGCTGTCCCTTTCATCATAATTTCACAATGTTTGAATACTTATAATGAGGTAAAAGTAAATTAATGATACAGAGAGGATGGAGGAATGCGATTTTCATCCGTTCAGGAAAAGGAAATCATTGAGGCAACAAGCGGAAAATTTATCGGTTATATTGTAGATGCGGAGGTGGATGAAAAAGAAGGAGCCATTACTGCATTTATAATTTCCCCGCCAAAAAAGTTTTACCATTTATTTCAAGGGGAAGAGTTAGTTAAGAAAATTCTCTTTAGTAATATACTCACAGTCGGAAAAGATGTCATCTTAGTGAAATCACCGGATGAATAGTTCACGCTATTCATTGAAAATTAAACTATCACTTGATACAATGAGAGAAACTATTGTTGTAAAGTTGGGAAAAAAGTGACGAAAATCATAGAAAATTTAAAACAGATTCAACATCAAATAGAAATTGCAAAACAACGTGTCAATGCTGAACAGGCAGTCCAGATTATTGCTGTAACGAAAGAAGTAGATGTCAACCGGACAGAAGAGGCAATTGAAGCGGGTCTTGTCCATTTAGGAGAAAACCGTCCTGAAGGCTTATTAAATAAGCTGGATTCGATTAACTCAGCTGTTTCCTGGCACTATATAGGTTCAATACAGACGAGAAAAGTAAAGCAAGTAATTGATCAGATTGATTATTTACATTCTCTTGATCGATTAAGCCTGGCAGAAGAAATTGAAAAAAGAGCAACAAAACGAGTGAAATGTTTCTTGCAAGTAAATGTTTCCGGTGAAGAATCGAAACATGGCTTAACGAAAGAACAAGCGCTGGATTTTGTAAAGCAGCTTGAGCAATTTTCAAAAATTGAAGTAGTAGGTTTAATGACAATGGCTCCTTTTACTGAAGATGAACCGATGATTAGACAAGTGTTTAAACAGTTAAAACAATTGCAACAAGAAGTGTCACAATTGAACATTCCAAATGTACCTTGTACTGAATTATCGATGGGCATGTCAAATGACTACGAAATTGCAGTTGAAGAAGGGGCAACATTTGTTAGAATTGGAACAGCTCTTGTTGGCTAAGGAGGATTAATATGAGCATTAAAAATATTTTTGACAAGTTCTTTTATTTAGAAGAAATAGAAGAAGATTATGCTCCTGCCCAAACGCAAACAGTGCAAAAACAAGCACCAAAAGCAGTTCAAAATGAACCACAGCAATTTTACCAGGATTATGGACAAAAGCAGCAACCACAACTCATTCAAAACCGAATGAAGAAGGAGCGTAAAATGCAACAGCAACCACCACGCAATGAAGTCGTGATGCAAAATCATAACAATGTTGTGAGCCTTCAAGCTGCGTCTTCATCGAAGAATTCCAAATTAGTATTATTAGAACCACGCGTGTATGCAGAGGCGCAGGATATCGCAGAACATTTGAAAAATAAACGTGCTACCGTTGTTAATTTACAGCGCATCGACCGAGATCAAGGGAAGCGAATAATCGATTTTCTGAGCGGAACAGTGTATGCTTTAGGTGGAGATATTCAGCGTATTGGAAATGATATTTTCTTATGTACACCAGAAAATGTAGAAGTATCAGGAGAAATTTCTAATTTAACGTTCGAGTAATTAAATTTTGTGAGGTAAAAATATGATTATATTTTCAATTGTATCAACAGCATTTCTTGTTTACCGTTTTATGCTGATTGGATACATATTAATGTCTTGGGTTCCGGCATTGCAAGAATCGGCTGTTGGTCGTTTCCTGGAAACAGTATGTGAACCGTATTTAGGATTCTTCCGCAAATTTATTCCACCGATTGGGATGATTGATATTTCACCAATTGTCGGTTTATTCGCGTTAGTATTTATCGAGCGAGGCGTCTATGGCGTCCTAGCATTTTTCTTATAATCTAATTGAACTCCTGCCATTGTAGGAGTTTTCTTTATTTCCGGTTGTTTCGCGGTTATCGGATTGAAATGGGGCAACATTCAACTGGAAAAGGTTTTAAATTGGCTGAATGCATGCTGTATACATAAATTAAAAGTTTAATTTAATCAGAAAGTGGAAAAATTAGTAACACAGTTTAAAAGAAAGTAGGAATTATGATGGAGCATTTAATCCAACATTTTCGTAAAGATGAACAACCTTTCATTGAGCAAGTTATTGGATGGCAGCGTGAAGTAGAGGATCGCTATGCTCCAAAATTGACCGATTTTTTAGATCCGAGACAGCGTTTTATCGTAGAGTCCATCGTTCAGCAATCAGATGATCTCCATGTGTTCACTGAAGGTATATTTGAAGAGGCGGAACGTAAACGAATGCTGATAGCCCCTTCGTATTATGAGCCGGCAGAAACCGATTTTCAAATTGCTGTATATTCACTGAATTACCCGACAAAATTTATTCAGCTGCGCCATCCTGATGTGTTAGGGGCCTTATTATCGATTGGCTTAGACCGGAGCAAGTTTGGGGATATTCGGCTTGCCGATAATACGGTCCAATTTGCCATTGCATCGGAAATCGCGGATTATGTACGGATGCATTTAACGAGTATCGGCAAAGTGAAAGTAAGTGCCGAGGAAATGGATGCCACTACACCGTATATCCAAAATGAGGAGCAATGGGTCGAAAGCTCGCATACGGTTTCTTCAATGCGCCTTGATGTGGTTTTAGCAACAATCGTTAATATCTCCCGCCAAAAATCACAAAGTTTAATCAATGCCGGAAAAGTAAAAGTTAACTGGACTGTCAGGGAAGCTGTGGCCTTTGAATTGCAGGAAGGCGACATTATTTCAGCAAGAGGATATGGGCGGTTAAAAGTCATCCTGACAGAAGGACGGACAAAAAAAGATAAGATTCGATTACAAGTAGGACGTTTAGAGCAAAAAGTATAATTTTCAACTGTTTTTTAGGAAAACATGATGTTATTCCCTAAAGAAACGTTTATAATACTTGTAAGAATGTACGTAAAAAAGGAGAGTAGAACGATATGCCATTATCACCTCTTGATATACATAATAAGGAGTTTACACGTGGGTTCCGTGGTTATGCAGAAGACGAAGTAAATGAATTTTTAGATCAGATTATAAAAGATTATGAAATTGTTTTACGCGAGAAAAAAGAGCTCGAAGAAAAGATTAAAATGATGTCGGAACAGATGAATCATTACAATTCATTGGAAGACACATTACAGAAATCAATTGTTGTTGCTCAAGAGGCAGCTGGCGAAGTTCGTCGCAATTCCGAAAAAGAAGCAAAGCTCATCGTTAAAGAAGCTGAAAAAAATGCAGATCGTATTGTAAATGACGCATTGGCAAAAGCGAGAAAAGTGACGATTGAGATTGACGAATTGAAAAAACAGTCAAAAGTATTCCGCAACAGATTTAAAATGTTAGTGGAAGCACAGCTTGATTTACTGAATACAGGGGATTGGGATCAATTACTGGAATATGACGTTGACTTAACGGAAATTCAGGAAAACAATCGTAAAGAAATCAAAGAAGAGAACCAAAATGACGAAAATGCCGTGTATTAGTCAACGGTACTTGACATTTTATACAGCCTTTTCATATACTGAAAAATAATGAATAGGATGCACTTGCATCAGGCTTTGACGGAGACAGTAAATTTAACATTGTGGTATAGCGATTCGAGGATGGTGAGAGCTCGAACAAAGCAAGTTAAATCGAAAATCACTCCTGAGCTAAATAACTGAAATTCGAGTAAGTTATTTCGTAGCACACGACGTTACAGTGTCTAATGAGGCTAATTTTATTTAGCGAATTTAGGGTGGTACCACGAGACTAATGCTCCTCGTCCCTTTTTACAGGGATGGAGGGGCTTTTTTGTTATTTAAAAAGCTACCAAATCCTTAAGAGCATTAAAAAACATGAGTAATTTAGAACGCTACATTATTAGCTAAAAGCTGTTGATTAGAATTTAGGGGAAAATTGAATGAATGCTAAAATCGTCACGTCCTGTGACAATGCATTCGTGAGCAACATTGTGTTGGCCCCCGACCCGGATTAGAAATCAACACTCGATAAGATCACTAGGAGGAATTTACAATGGTAGAGTATAAAGACACGTTATTAATGCCGAAAACCGACTTCCCTATGCGCGGCGGTTTACCAACAAAGGAACCGCAAGTTCAAGCACAATGGGATGAAATGGATATTAACAAATTAGTGCTGGAGCGTACACAAGATCGTCCTCACTACTTGTTGCATGATGGCCCTCCATATGCAAACGGAGACATCCATATTGGTCACGCATTAAACAAAGTTATCAAAGATATGATTAACCGCCAAAAATCAATGTCAGGTTTCCATGTTCCATATATTCCAGGTTGGGATACACACGGTTTGCCAATCGAGCAGGCATTAACAAATAAAGGTGTTAAGCGTAAAGAAATGTCGGTTGCAGAATTCCGTGAGCTTTGTGAAAAATACGCTTATGAACAAATCGAAAACCAAAAAAGCCAATTCCGTCGCCTAGGTGTACGTGGTGACTGGGAAAATCCGTATATCACATTAAAACCTGAATTCGAAGCACGCCAAATTGAAGTATTCGGGAAAATGGCGGAGAAGGGCTATATTTATAAAGGTCTAAAACCGGTGTATTGGTCACCGTCTTCTGAATCTGCTTTGGCAGAAGCGGAAATCGAATATAAAGATGTAGAATCGTATTCAATTTATGTTGCATTCGGCATTAAAGACAGCAAAGGCGTAGTACCGGCAGATGCCAAATTTGTCATCTGGACAACAACGCCATGGACAATTCCAGCAAACTTAGGGATTTCAGTTAACCCTGAATTCACTTATGTTGTCGTTGAAACAAACGGCAGCAAATATATCGTAGCAAAAGATTTACTTGAAAAGTTATCAGCAACATTTGGCTGGGAAGATGTTCAAATCGTTCAGGAAGTACAAGGTGAACAGCTTGATATGATCGTTGCAGAACATCCTATTTACAAGCGTGATTCATTAGTAATGGTTGGTGACCACGTAACTGCTGATGCTGGTACGGGTTGTGTACACACAGCACCGGGCCACGGTGAAGACGACTATCAGATCGGGAAACGCTATGGTCTTGACATTTTATCACCAGTAGATAACGGTGGCTGCTATACAAATGAAGCACCTGGTTTTGAAGGATTATTCTACGAAAAAGCAAATCCGGTTGTTATTGAAAAATTAAAAGAAGAAAATGCTTTATTGCATGTTTCTAAATTTACACACTCATACCCGCATGACTGGCGTACGAAAAAACCGGTAATTTACCGTGCAACACCACAATGGTTTGCATCTGTTGAAATGTTCCGTGATGAATTATTAGATGCCGTAAAAGCGACAGAATTTACACCGGCATGGGGAGAAACACGTCTTTACAATATGATTCGCGACCGCGGTGACTGGGTAATTTCTCGTCAGCGTGCATGGGGTGTGCCAATTCCGATTTTCTATGCGGAAGATGAAACACCGATTATCACACCAGAAACAATCGCGCATATCTCAAAATTATTCCGTGAACACGGTTCAAATATTTGGTTCCAGCGTGAAGCAAAAGACTTGCTTCCAGAAGGTTTTACACATGAAGGCAGCCCGAACGGCAAGTTTACAAAAGAAAACGACATTATGGACGTATGGTTCGACTCAGGGTCATCTCACCAAGGTGTTTTAGCAGAGCGCGGACTGAAATATCCTGCTGACCTTTATCTTGAAGGTTCTGACCAACACCGCGGCTGGTTCAACTCATCATTAATCACATCAGTTGCGATTAATGGGCATGCACCATATAAAGGTTTATTAACACATGGTTTCGTATTGGATGGCGAAGGACGCAAAATGTCTAAATCACTTGGCAACACGATTGACCCGATTAAAGTAATGAACCAATACGGTGCCGACATCATTCGTATGTGGGTAGCATCTGTCGACTATACAGGCGATGTTCGAATTTCAATGGATATGTTGAAGCAAGTTTCTGAAACATACCGTAAAGTGCGTAATACATTGCGCTTCCTGCACGGAAATGTGACTGACTTTAACGAAACAACTGACCGTGTAGCTTATGAAGAATTACGTGAAATGGATCAGTATATGTACATGCGCTTACAGGATGTTGTAAAGACAATCCGTGAAGCTTATGACCGTTATGACTTCTCAACTGTATACACAACTGTAAATAACTTTGTAGCTATCGAGCTTTCTTCATTCTACTTGGATATCGCAAAGGATGTTGTATATATCGAAGGAACAGATAATAAAGACCGTCGTGCAATGCAAACAGTTATGTATGATACATTAATGGCACTAGTAAAACTATTAACGCCAATTATTCCACATACGACTGAAGAGTTATGGAGCTACATCGAATTCGATCGCAAGCCACAATCTGTCCAATTAACAGATTTCCCTGAAGTAGTAGAACAGGCAAACTTTGCAGAACTACGTACGAAGTGGGTAAAAGTAATCGCAGTACGCAATGAAGTGTTAAAAGCATTGGAAGAAGCGCGTAATGCAAAAACAATCGGTAAATCACTGGAAGCAAAAATTTCGGTTTATGCAGATAGTGAAACAGTCGAGCTATTGAATGATGCAAACATCGATTTTGCACAGCTTTCAATTGTATCTCAATTCGTTATCGCAGGCAGTAAGGAAAATGCACCTGCAGAAGCGTTGGTACTTGATAAAACAGCGTTAGTTGTTGAAAAAGCTGACGGTGAAAAATGTGAGCGTTGCTGGACAATTTCAGAAACAGTAGGCGCAAGCGAAAATCACCCTACATTATGTAAACGTTGTGCAGATGTTGTAGAAAACTATTACGTATAAAAATCCGGAACGCTATTGCCATTTTGGCAATGGCGTTCCTTTATACCTTTTTTATTTTTTGAAAAAATAAATTATTTAGGAGTTGTACATTTTGGAACGAATCGAACAGAAGTTATTAACTCCTGATACGTTTCTGCAGGGGGTAAAAGACTGTGTGCCGACATTGCTCGGCTATATTAGTATCGGTCTTGCATTTGGTGTTGTCGGAATTGCTTCGGGAATTTCGGTATTGGAAGTATTTTTACTTTCGGTACTTGTATATGCAGGATCCGCCCAGTTTATCTTTTGTGGCCTGTATTTAGCCGGTGCCCCTGTAACGGCGGTCATTGCTACCATTTTTATCGTCAATTTACGGCACTTGCTTATGTCTTTGACTATTGCCCCGTATTTCACAAAGTATTCCATGCTGCGTAATATCGGGTTCGGGACATTGCTGACAGATGAAACATTTGGTGTTTCCGTCGTTAGTGCCGGAAAAGAAGGACGTCTTGGCGGGAAGTGGATGGATGGCTTAAACATAACGGCCTATACAACTTGGATTGCGGCATGTACGATAGGCGGCGTTATCGGGCAATGGCTGCCGGACCCGGAAAAGTGGGGATTGGACTATGCTTTGGTGGCAATGTTTGTCGCACTGCTTGTTCTGACACTTGCGAGCATTCCAAAAGAAAAATTAATGCATTACATAAAACTAATCCTCATTATGGTTATCAGCATGTACGGGATGCTTTACTTTATGCCCGGGCATTTAGCTGTCCTGTTATCAACCGTAATTGTTGCAACGATTGGGGTGGCATTGGAAAAATGACAACCTCGGTAGCGATGGTATTACTAATTTTAGGCTGCGCCCTAGTAACGTGGATTCCTAGAATATTACCGTTTATATTAGTGAAAAATATGAAGATGCCGAAAATCGTGCTGCGCTGGCTTGCCTACATACCTGTCTGTATATTGTCCGCCCTCGTAATAGAAGGCTTCTTCGAGAAAGAAGAAGCAATCGTTACGGTTCATTGGCTTAATGTGATGGCGTTTATTCCTACGTTATTTATTGCTTTACTTACCAAAAGTCTATCGAAAACAGTTATTGCCGGAGTGTTGACAATGGCAGGATTGCGATTATTTTTTGGTTGAAGGTTTAGAGGGTTTTGAGCTTGTTTAGTTGAATGTGACTAAACAAGCTTTTTTCATAATTAAATGTAGTAGCTGCTCTTTTAATAGCTAATATGGATTCGAATGTAGAAGCTTGATCACCGAAAGTAGAATCTTTAGCATGAAAAGTAGATCTTTTACCTAAAAAGTAGAAGCTGCTGCTTTTATTGTCACTTTTCACACATTAAAAATATCAGATGGTCTGATATTATGTTAAAATAGGTAAGATATATCGTAAACGGAGGATTTGCTGTGTATAAATATTACGGAATCGCAATAATTGCAGTCATTTTGGATCAATGGACAAAGTGGCTCATTGTTAAAAATATGGAATTAGGGGAACGCATCAGTGTGTGGGATCCTTGGTTTGGCATCTTATCGCATCGTAATCGTGGTGCGGCATGGGGCATGTTGGAAGGACAAATGTGGTTGTTCTCACTCGTAACAGTTGCTGTCATTATCGCAATTATTTATTTTAATCATACAGAAGCAAAGGGTAAGCCACTATTTCATGTAAGTTTAATGTTGTTATTAGGTGGTGCGGTCGGTAACTTTATTGACCGTTTATTCCGAGGAGAAGTAGTTGATTTTGTCGATGTTTTTATACCGGTAATCAATTATCATTTCCCAATCTTCAATATCGCAGACGCAGCTTTAACAATTGCTGTTGTAATGCTTTTCATTACGATCATACTAGAAGAAAAAAAGGATAAGAAAAAGGTGAAATAATGACAGTAGTCACATTAACAATAGAAGAATTTGCAGGGGAACGTATCGATAAGGCGCTTTCACAAATGGAAGAATCTTGGTCACGTTCGCAAATTAGTAACTGGCTGGATGCAGAACGTATTTTAGTAAACGGTGCAACCGTAAAACCAAAATATAAAGTAAAGCAAGGGGACGTTATTGAAGTAACGATTCCGGAAGTAGAAGATTTGGAAATCATTCCAGAAGATTTAAATTTGGAAATCGTTTACGAAGATGCCGACGTATTAGTTGTGAATAAACCGCGTGGAATGGTAGTTCACCCGGCACCAGGCCATACTTCAGGCACATTAGTAAATGGTTTAATGCATCATTGTAAAGACTTATCAGGCATCAACGGTGTAGCACGTCCAGGTATTGTACACCGTATTGATAAGGATACGTCCGGTTTATTAATGGTTGCAAAAAATGATGTTGCTCATGAAAGTCTTGTTAATCAGCTTGTTGAGAAGTCGGTAACACGTAAATATACGGCTTTAGTACATGGTCATATTGCGCATGAAAAAGGAACAATTGATGCACCAATCGGCCGTGACCAAAAAGACCGTCAAAAGCAGGCAGTTGTCGATAAGGGCAAGCATGCGGTTACACATTTCCAAGTAATCGAGCGTTTCGGTGAGTTTACTTTAGTGGAGTGCCGTCTTGAAACAGGACGTACTCACCAAATCCGTGTGCATATGAATTACATCGGCTTCCCGTTAGCAGGCGATCCAAAATACGGTCCAAGAAAAACTATCGATTTCGGCGGCCAAGTATTACATGCAGGTGTATTAGGATTTATTCACCCTGTAACGAAAGAATATTTAGAGTTTGAATCACCACTACCGGAAGATTTCAAACAATTATTAGAAGAATTACGCGGGTAATCGCGAACAGCCGTCTCCTTTTTTGGGGGAGGCTGTTTTTTTAGGTTGGGAAGCATTGCCCCGGCTTTTATTAGAATTTTTGAAACAGATATTAGAACTTACTGCGGCGATATTAGAAGATGTAGAGCTTTTATTAGAAAACGGGTGGCAAGGGGGTCGATTTGAGATGCTATTATCTGTATGTAGAAGCATTCAGGTAGCCTAAACTGAATTTATTAGAATATATCTACGGATATTAGAAAAAAGCTTTGGAAATATTAGCACATTGAAAAGATTTATTAGAAAATTTAGAACACTTATTTGAACAATTCGCCATTATATTAGAAGATCGGATTTTTATTAGAAGATTTCAAATTATATTAGAACATTCACCACACTTAGTAGAAAATCCTCACCTCGTAATAAATTCAAACTCCTCAAACATTAATTTTCAGTTGTCTGACCTTCACAAAGTTTATTGACTTATAAAATAATCAAGCCTATACTGACAACAGTGAGCTACAGAACTTGACGAGAGCAAGCAGGTAGTCACGGCAAATCAAATCAATCTGAATATTGTTCACCTTTAATGGCAGTCCAGAGAGGCTGAGAAGGGATAATGTGAAGCAACGGAATTTTTGTGCGCAAAAATACCCGTGTGCAGTTTTTCAACATGACTTTTCAAACCCTCTAGAACTTTCTAGGGGGTTTTTTGTTTGAAACTTACATTGATCATACCCTGTGAACACGGAAAAAACGAAAGGAGAAAAAAACATGGAAAACTTTACAGTATTACTTGATGGACCATCGATGAACCGTGCGATTACACGAATTGCACACGAAATTATTGAACGTAACAAAGGCATTGATGAAGTGATTTTAGTCGGGATTAAAACACGCGGTGCCTATTTGGCAAGACGGCTTGCGGAAAGAATCGAAACGATTGAAGGAAAAGCGATTCGCACAGGAGAGCTTGATATTACATTGTACCGAGATGATTTAACACCTAAGCACGATCAGGCACAAGTTAAGCAAGTCGATATTGAGCACCAAGTAAAGGATCAGAAAGTTGTACTGATCGATGATGTTCTTTATACAGGAAGAACAGTTCGTGCAGCATTGGATGCCATTATGGACTTAGGCAGACCGGCACAAATCCAGCTTGGGGTTCTCGTTGACCGGGGCCATCGCGAATTGCCGATACGTGCTGATTATGTAGGGAAAAATATCCCGACATCAAGCGTTGAACGCATTGTCGTCAATCTAGTAGAAACAGACAAAGAAGATATTGTAACAATTCATAAATTTGAGGAATAAGTGAATACAGGGAGAGAACATCATGACGAAAGCAGTATTGGATATTCATGAAAAACCTACAGTAGGGCAGCTGATTACATTTAGTTTCCAGCACATGTTTGCCATGTTCGGATCAACAATTTTAGTACCAAAATTAGTCGGGTTAAGCCCATCCATTGCGCTTTTAACAAGCGGAATTGCGACAATTATCTTTTTGATTATCACACAGTTTAAAGTACCGGCTTACTTAGGTTCATCATTTGCCTTTATCTCTCCGATTATATTAGTGGCAGGCTTAACAGAAGCAGGTGTTTCCATCAACCCTGGAAATGCAATGATCGGGGCAATGATGGTCGGGATTGTTTATGCAATCGTAGCATTATTAATCTGGAAAACAGGCTATAAATGGCTGATGAACATTTTGCCGCCGATTGTCGTTGCACCGGTAATCATCGTAATCGGATTAGGATTATCAGGCACGGCAGTAGATATGGCGATGAATGTGGACGGCGAATATAGCGGGCTTCACTTCTCGGCAGCATTAGTAACATTAGCTACGGCGATTATTTTCAACGTATTCTTTAAAAATATTTTAAGCGCAATGCCGATTTTAATGGGAATTGTAGTCGGCTATGTATATTCAGTCATTATTGGAATCGTTGACTTCACGGCAGTACACAATGCGAAGTTCTTCGCATTGCCGGACTTTTTAATCCCTGGTGTAAACTACGAGTTCCAACTTACAGGAGCAATTTTTATCGGGATGGTGCCGATTGTCATTGTAACGATTTCAGAACATATTGGTCACCAGCTAGTATTGGGGAAAGTTGTAAACCGCAACTATATTAAGGACCCGGGCTTACATCGTTCGCTGTTAGGTGACGGTCTTGGAACATTTGCTTCAGCGCTGATCGGTGGTCCGCCAAAAACAACATACGGCGAAAATATCGGGGTTCTTGCGATCACACGTGTATATTCAGTGTATGTCATTTTAGGGGCAGCGGTTGTTGCCATCGTCGTATCGTTCTCAGGTCAGCTGATGGCACTGATTGAAACAATCCCGACAGCAGTACTTGGCGGTATATCAATCCTGTTATTCGGGATTATTGCAGCAAGTGGTTTACGTATGTTAGTGGAAAGCAAAGTAGACTTCGGAAATAACCGAAACATGGTCATTGCATCCGTAATATTGGTAGTCGGAATTGGCGGGGCAGCAATGCGCTTTACAGAAACCTTTGCGATTGAAGGAATGGCATTAGCATCAATCATCGGTGTCATCTTGAATCTTGTATTGCCAGGTCGTGAAGTTACAGAAAAAGATATTTACGAAACAGAAGACTAAAATAATATACCTTTTAAAGATTGTCCAGAGAGGCAAGGAAGGGTATGACATGCATGAAAGGTTCATCAACAGGATGATGCCTTACCTTGTCACACCCTCCAAGCCTCGCTAATGATGATAGCGAGGCTTATTTATGACGAGATATTGTATATTTAAACAAAAAGTAGATTAAATATTCATAATGTAATAAAATAATATCAAGCTAGCATTTGCGCCGGGGCGTAATTGATATAAGTGGAGGTACTCACATGAAAAACTTATTATCGATGGAACATTTGTCAAATGAAGAAATAATGATGATTTTAAATCGAGCACAGCATTTCGAAGATGGAGAAAAACCTGTGTTACAACGTGAATTTCATGTAGCAAACCTTTTCTTTGAGCCAAGTACACGTACAAAAACGAGCTTTGAAATGGCAGAGCGTCGACTAGGATGTACAGTTATTCCGTTTGATGCGGAGTTCTCGAGCACAACAAAGGGAGAAACGCTGTACGATACAGTCAAAACATTGGAAATGATCGGAATCGATGCAGTCGTTATTCGGGATAAGGAAGATGAATATTACAACGAACTTCTAGAAGGTATCGGGTGTGCGGTGATCAATGCAGGAGACGGCGCAGGCCAGCATCCTTCCCAGTCACTGCTGGATTTATATACGATTCAAAAAGAATTCGGGCGATTCGAAGATTTGAATATTACAATCGTCGGTGATATTTCACATAGCCGTGTTGCAAAATCAAATGCGACTGCACTTACTCGTTTAGGGGCAAATGTTCGATTCCTTTGTCCGCCAGCATGGGCAGGCAATTTCGAAGCGGCACATAGCTGGGATGAAGTACTGGAAGACAGCGATGTCATCATGCTGCTGCGTATCCAGCATGAACGTCACTCCGTAAGTAAAAACTTTTCAAAAGAAAGCTACCATGCAGAGTATGGCTTAACAATTGAACGTGAACAGCGAATGAAAGAGCGGGCTATCATTATGCACCCGGCACCGGTAAACCGCGATGTGGAAATTGCGGATGCCCTTGTTGAATGCAGTCGTTCCCGCATTTTTGAACAAGTGCGAAACGGTGTATTTACACGAATGGCCATTTTAGAAACGATTTTGAAAGGAAGAGATCAATATGACTACAGTTATACAAAATGTGAAGCTACTCAATGAGGAAGGCGAATTAGTAGTATCTACTATTGTAATAGAAAACGGCAAAATCGCTTCGATTAATGGAGACATTCCAGCTGGCGCTAAGCTGATTGATGGTAAAGGCCATTTCGCATCACCAGGTTTTGTCGATGTACATACACATTTACGTGAGCCTGGCTTTGAACATAAAGAAACAATTGCAACAGGCTCGGCATCTGCAGCAAAAGGCGGTTTTACAACAATTTGTGCGATGCCAAATACGAAGCCGGTACCGGATTCGGTAGAAAACATGCAGCTCATTAACGGATTGATCAAAGAAAGTGCAGTAATTCGAGTATTACCATATGGTTCATTAACAAAAGACATTTCAGGTGAAGTACGCACGAATATGCAAGAGTTAAAAGAACAAGGTGCAGTCGCTTTCTCGGATGACGGAATCGGTATCCAGCTAGCGTCGACTATGTATGAGCAAATGCAGCAGGCAGCAAAAATCGATGCGGTTGTTGTTGCACACTGTGAAGATAATTCACTTATTTACGATGGGGTTATGCATGAAGGAAAACGCAATAAAGAACTTGGATTACCAGGGATTCCTTCTATTTGCGAGTCAGTACAAATTGCACGAGATGTACTGCTGGCTGAAGCGGCTGGTGCACGTTACCATGTATGCCACGTATCGACGAAAGAATCCGTACGTGCTGTAAGAGATGCAAAAGCAGCAGGAATTAAAGTGACTGCGGAAGTTTGTCCACACCACTTATTATTAGAAGAAATGGACATTCCATCAGATGATGCGAACTGGAAGATGAACCCGCCATTACGAGCTGCAGACGATAAAGACTCACTGCATGCAGCACTGCTGGACGGTACGATTGACTGTATCGCGACAGATCATGCACCGCACACAGAAGAGGAAAAATGCTGCGGTATGGTTGGGGCACCATTTGGTATTGTTGGTTTTGAGACAGCATTCCCATTATTGTATACAAATTTTGTAGCGACAGGGAAATGGACATTAAAGCAATTAGTCGACTGGATGAGTGTAAAAGCAGCCCAAATTTTCGATCTTCCATACGGAACATTGGAAGTAGGCGCTTCAGCGGATCTTGTACTAATCGATTTGGATAAGGAACAGGCAATCGATGCAGAGGGGTTTGTTTCTAAAGGACGCAATACACCATTTAACGGATGGACAGCAAAAGGGTGGCCGGTAGTAACGATGTTTGAAGGCAATATTGTATATCAGGAGGCAGAATAATGAAGAAGCGTTTACTAATTTTAGAAGATGGCACTGTATTTACAGGTACTGCATTTGGAAGTGATAAAGCAAGTCAAGGAGAAGTTGTATTTACTACAGGGATGACAGGCTACCAGGAAACTATTTCAGACCCATCATTTTACGGGCAAATTGTTACTTTAACATACCCGTTAGTCGGAAATTACGGCATTAACCGTGATGACTTTGAAGCAATTACTCCTGCAATCCGCGGTTTTGTAGTGCGTGAATTGGCAGAGCAGCCATCAAACTGGCGCTCGGACATGTCATTGGGGGATTACTTGGCAGCGCAAGATATTCCTGGCATAGAAGGAATCGATACAAGAAAATTAACGCGCATTATTCGTACAAAAGGAGCTGTACGAGCGATTTTAACTGAAGCAGATGCCGAAGTAGATATCGCACAGATCGTAGCTCAATTACAGGAAACACCGTATATTACACACCATGTCCGCGAAGTATCGCCAAAAGCGGCATACCCGTCTCCAGGACGTGGAAAACGTGTTGTACTGATCGACTTTGGAATGAAGCACGGAATTTTACGCGAACTGAATAAGCGTGACTGTGATGTACTGGTCGTACCTTACAATACGACTGCCGAACAAATTTTAGCAATGCATCCGGATGGCATCATGCTTTCAAATGGTCCAGGGAACCCGGAAGATGTAGCAGAAGGAATCGAAACAATTAAAGGACTAATCGGAAAAGTGCCAATCTTCGGTATTTGTCTAGGGCACCAGCTGTTTTCACTAGCTTGTGGCGCGAAATCATTTAAATTGCCATTCGGTCACCGAGGCGGAAATCACCCGGTAAAAAATCTGCGTACTGGTCGCACGGATTTAACGAGCCAAAACCATGGCTATGCAATTGATATCGAGTCATTAAAAGATACTGATCTAGAGTTAACGCATGTCGCTTTAAATGATGGGACTTGTGAAGGGGTACGCCATAAGAAATATCCGATTTTCACTGTGCAGTATCACCCGGAAGCATCACCAGGTCCTGAAGATTCAAACTACCTATTTGACGAATTTATCGAAATGATGGAAATTGAAGCAGCAAAGGAGAACCAATATGCCTAAACGTACAGATATAAATACAATTTTAGTAATCGGCTCAGGTCCGATCGTAATCGGTCAAGCAGCGGAATTTGACTATGCAGGGACACAAGCATGTCTTTCATTAAAAGAAGAGGGCTATAAAGTAATTTTAATTAACTCGAACCCGGCGACAATTATGACAGATACTGAAATCGCAGACAAGGTATACATCGAGCCAATCAGCCTTGAATTTGTATCGCGTATTTTACGTAAAGAGCGTCCGGATGCCATTCTATCTACATTAGGTGGTCAAACAGGATTAAATATGGCAATCGAGCTTGATGAATCCGGCATTTTAGATGAACTAGGAATTGAAATTCTAGGTACGAAACTGGATGCGATTCATAAAGCGGAGGACCGTGACTTGTTCCGTAACTTAATGTATGAACTTGGTGCACCGGTTCCAGAGTCAGATATTATTCATAACATGGAAGAAGCAAAAGCATTCGTTGCAAAAATTGGTTATCCGGTAATTGTCCGTCCGGCATTTACACTTGGCGGAACAGGCGGCGGAATTTGCTATAACGATCAGGACTTACAGGAAATTGTAACGTCTGGTTTAAAATATTCTCCTGTAACACAATGTTTACTGGAAAAATCAATCGCAGGCTTTAAAGAGATTGAATACGAAGTAATGCGTGATGCGGCGGATAATGCAATCGTTGTATGTAATATGGAAAACTTTGACCCGGTCGGTATCCATACAGGTGACTCGATTGTTGTTGCACCAACACAAACATTATCGGATCGTGAAAACCAAATGCTGCGAAACATTTCACTCGATATTATTCGCGCATTAAAAATCGAAGGTGGCTGTAACGTTCAGCTGGCATTGGATCCTTACTCATTCCAGTACTATGTAATTGAAGTAAACCCGCGTGTATCGCGTTCATCTGCATTAGCATCAAAAGCGACAGGCTATCCGATTGCAAAGCTTGCAGCAAAAATCGCAGTAGGACTTACATTGGATGAGATTAAAAATCCTGTTACAGGTTCAACATTCGCTTGCTTCGAACCGGCACTTGACTACATTGTCGCAAAAATTCCACGTTGGCCATTTGATAAGTTTGAATCAGCAAAACGTAACCTTGGTACACAAATGAAAGCGACTGGGGAAGTAATGGCACTTGGTCGTACATTTGAAGAAGCGATTTTAAAGGCTGTTCGTTCATTGGAAACAGGCCATGTGCATATTGAAATGAAAAATGCGGATGATTTAACTGATGCATGGATTGAAAAGCGTATTAAAAAAGCAGGGGATGAACGTCTATTCTTTATCGGTGAAGCAATTCGCCGTGGTGTGACAGTGGAAAAAATCCATGAATGGTCTGCGATTGATATGTTCTTCTTAACGAAGCTGAAAAAAATTGTAGATATGGAAACAACATTGGCAGAAAACATTGGCAATCAGGAAATTTTACGCACAGCGAAACGATTAGGCTTTGCGGATAAAAAAATTGCACAGCTTTGGGGAATGGAAGAGCAAGCGGTTTATGATTTCCGTAAAGAGCATGGAATTATTCCAGTATATAAAATGGTTGATACATGTGCGGCAGAATTCGAATCGAATACACCATACTTCTATGGCACATATGAGGATGAAAATGAGTCCATCCGTACTGACAAACCTTCTGTAGTAGTACTTGGCTCAGGTCCGATCCGTATCGGTCAAGGGGTTGAGTTCGACTATGCAACAGTTCACTCTGTATGGGCAATTCAGGAAGCAGGCTATGAAGCAATCATCATTAACTCAAATCCAGAAACGGTTTCAACTGACTTCTCGATTTCGGATAAATTATACTTCGAGCCATTAACAATTGAAGATGTGATGCATATTATCGATCTGGAGCAGCCAATCGGTGTAGTTGTACAGTTCGGCGGACAAACAGCAATCAATTTAGCGGATAAGCTTGAAGCAAACGGTGTGAAAATTTTAGGGACATCACTTGAAGATATCGACCGTGCTGAAAACCGTAATAAATTTGAAGCGGCATTACAAGAACTGAAAATTCCGCAGCCTCCTGGCGATACAGCAACATCAGCTGAAGGTGCGATGAAAATTGCGGAAGGTTTAGGTTTCCCTGTATTAGTTCGCCCATCATATGTACTAGGCGGCCGTGCAATGGAAATCGTCTATAACATGGAAGAACTTGCTCACTATATGACAAACGCGGTTGAAGCATCACCGGATCACCCTGTATTAGTAGACCGTTACTTAACGGGACAGGAAATTGAAGTCGATGCCATTTGCGACGGTGAGAATGTATTAATTCCAGGGATTATGGAACATGTTGAACGAGCAGGTGTGCACTCAGGTGACTCAATCAGTGTATATCCACCACAAAAGTTAACAGATGCTCAGAAAGAAACATTAGTAGACTATACGACTCGCCTGGCAAAAGGCCTTGGTATTGTCGGCTTAATGAATATCCAATATGTAATGAGCAAAGGCGAAATTTATGTAATCGAAGTAAATCCTCGCTCAAGCCGTACTGTACCGTTTTTAAGTAAAATTACAAACATCCCAATGGCAAATATCGCAACAAAAGCGATCCTTGGTCAATCGATTATTGAACAAGGCTACCCAACAGGACTGGCAAAAGAACAGCAAGGGGTATTCGTAAAAGTACCGGTATTCTCATTCGCCAAATTACGCCGTGTCGACATTACATTAGGACCTGAAATGAAATCTACAGGGGAAGTAATGGGGAAAGACGCAACATATGAAAAAGCATTATATAAAGGCTTCGTGGCAGCAGGCATGGAAATTAAAACACATGGTACCATCCTGTTCACTGTATCTGATAAAGATAAACAGGAAGCAATCAGCCTGGCGAAACGCTTCTCAACAGTAGGCTACCGCATCGTAGCAACAGAAGGTACAGCAAAAACATTTGAAGCAAATGGTATTAAAACAGATGTTGTTGAAAAAATCGGGGGTAAAGGCAAAACATTGATTGATATGATTCAAAACGGTGAAGCCCAATTAGTAGTCAATACATTAACAAAAGGGAAACAGCCGGCACGTGATGGCTTCCGTATTCGCCGTGAATCGGTAGAAAACGGCGTACCATGTCTGACTTCATTAGACACAGCAGAAGCAATGCTGCGCGTAATTGAATCAATGACATTTACAGCAGAAGAAATGCCGAAAGCGGAGGTAGTACACTAAAATGATTCGTCAAGAGAAAATGACAGTTGTAGCACAAAAGCAAATTGCGACGAACATTTTCGAATTGACACTACAAGGACAACTGGTTCAGGACATGTCGCCTGGCCAGTTTGTTCATGTAAAGGTGTCAAATACATTCGAGCCCTTGTTGCGTCGACCAATCAGTATTGCCAATGTAGATAAAGAAAAAAATGAATTCACGATGATTTACCGTGCTGAAGGTCGCGGCACAAAATTTCTGGCAACAAACCGTGAAAATGAAATCGTGGATGTATTAGGTCCGTTAGGGAACGGGTTTCCTGTTGACGCGGCAAAACCCGGCCAGACAGCGCTTTTAGTAGGTGGGGGAATAGGTGTCCCGCCGCTCCATGAATTAGCGAAACAACTGAATGCGCGCGGCGTGAAAACGATCCATGTACTAGGCTTCCAATCAGAGGATGTATGCTTCTACGAGGAACAGTTCAACGCTTTAGGCGATACGTACTATGCAACAGTAGACGGAACGAAGGGAACTAAAGGGTTTGTTACAACGGTATTTGATGAAGTAAAACCTGAGTTCGATCTGCTTTATTCATGTGGTCCATTGCCGATGCTGCGTGCTTTAGAAGGCTATTACCCTGAAAAAGAGGGGTACCTATCCTTTGAGGAACGGATGGGCTGCGGTATCGGTGCGTGCTTTGCATGTGTATGCGATACGACTGAAGGTTACGGAAAAGATTATGTTAAAGTGTGCTCGGATGGGCCAGTATTCCCGAAAGGAGTTGTGGCATTATGAGCCGTTTAAACTTACAATTGCCAGGTTTGGACTTAAAAAATCCAATTATGCCTGCGTCAGGCTGCTTTGGCTTTGGGCGCGAATATGCCCAGCTTTATAACTTGTCAAAGCTTGGTGCCATCATGATTAAAGCAACAACAGTGGAAACGCGTAAAGGAAATCCGACACCGCGTGTAGCCGAAACATCAGCTGGTATGCTTAATGCAATCGGTCTGCAAAATCCAGGGATTGAAAAGGTAATGGCAGAAGAGCTGAAGTTTTTGGAAAGCTATGATGTCCCGGTTATTGCCAATGTTGCCGGAACAGAAGTTGCGGATTATGTGGAAGTAGCAGAGCGTATTTCAAAGGCATCTAACGTAAAAGCGTTAGAATTGAATATTTCTTGTCCGAATGTAAAATGCGGCGGCATACAGTTCGGGACGGATCCGGAAACAGCCAGACAGTTAACTGCTGCTGTAAAGGCGGTTTCAAGTGTACCTGTATATGTAAAACTATCTCCGAACGTGACAAATATCGTAGACATTGCCAAAGCGGTTGAAGCAGGTGGTGCGGATGGTATAACGATGATTAACACACTTGTGGGAATGCGTTTGGACGAGCGTACAGGGAAACCTGTCATTGCAAACGGGACAGGTGGCTTATCAGGTCCAGCCATAAAACCGGTAGCGATACGTATGGTGTATGACGTTTATAAAGCAGTAAACATTCCGATAATCGGCATGGGCGGGGTAACTTGTGCACAGGATGTAATAGACTTTATGTCCGCTGGTGCATCAGCTGTAGCAGTCGGGACAGCAAACTTTGTTGATCATTTCGTATGCCCGACAATCATTGAAGAATTACCGGACTTGCTGGACACATTAAATGTGGACCATATTTCAGGAATTATCGGAAGGAGCCACCGTTAATATGAATACAAAACCTATTATTGCTTTAGATTTTCCCGGTGAAAAAGACGTTATGAGCTTTTTAGCACAATTCGAAGCGAAACTTTTCGTTAAAATTGGAATGGAACTGTATATGCAGGAAGGTCCTAATATTGTAAGGAAAGTAAAAGAACAAGGGCATGATATATTTTTAGATTTAAAACTTCATGACATCCCGAACACTGTGAAATCAGCGATGAAAGGCTTAGCGGGGCTTGGTGTGGATTTAGTGAATGTCCATGCAGCAGGTGGCCGTACGATGATGGAAGGTGCATTAGAAGGTTTGGAGGCCGGTACACCAGCCGGGGCTAAAAGAGCAGCATTAATTGCCGTTACACAACTGACGTCTACGACAGAACAGCAAATGCAAGATGAGCAAAAAATTGCCTTATCTTTAAATGAATCCGTTTTACAATATGCGCAGCTGACAAAACAAGCTGGTCTTCAAGGTGTAGTCTGTTCTGTTCATGAGGCACAGGCAATCCGTGAAGCATGCGGTGATGACTTTTTACGGGTGACACCGGGGATTCGTATGCTTGGTGGGGAAGCACATGATCAACAGCGTATTGCAACACCGGATGGAGCTAAAAAGGACGGTTCATCACTAATTGTTGTAGGTCGTGCCATTACTGGTGCTGTCAATCCGGTAAAAGCGTATCAAGAAGTTTGTAACTTATGGGAGGCTAACTAAAATGTCATTACAAAACGAAATTGCACATGCAATGCTAAAAGTAGGAGCAGTGGAATTAAATCCAACCGATTTATTTACATGGGCTTCAGGAATTCAGTCACCAATTTACTGCGATACACGTTTAACAATTTCGGATCCTGTTATTCGCAAACAGATTGCCAATGGACTATCATCATTAATCAACGAGCATTTTTCTGACTGTGAAGTAGTTGCGGGTACTGCTACTGCGGGAATTCCTCATGCTGCCTGGGTTGCGGATATTTTGCAATTGCCAATGGTGTATGTGCGTTCAAAAGCAAAAGAGCATGGGCGCGGAAACCAGATTGAAGGAAAATATGCCAAAGGTCAAAAAGTAGTCGTAATTGAGGATATCATCTCAACAGGAGGTTCTTCCATTACTGCTGTTGAAGCGTTACGTAATGCAGGTTGTGAAGTATTAGGGGTAGTATGTGTGTATACATATAATCTGCCTAAAGCAGATAAGGTATTTGATGAAGCTGGCGTTAAATTTGTTTCTTTAACAAATTTCGATTACTTAATCGCTGCAGCAAAAGAAGCAGCTGCTATTCAGGAAGATGATATTCCATTCCTGAAAAAGTGGCATCAAGACTTAAAAACGGGAAATCTAAAATAAAAAAATATTAAAAATATTCGAAAACGTGTGAAGTTATCAAAATTATACTTTACACGTTTTTGTTATAGTTATATAATTCCATTATGCAAATTATCAGTTTTTTCAATAATGAAGTTTAATGAATTTAAATTTTATTAAACCGCATAAAAAAGTATTTCTAGTTGTTTTTATGTTGAAAAGACATAATTATAATCATAAAGCGTTATTTTTTATAGTAAATTATCGGAAAATTTAAACTTAAAAGAATAGTTTGCTATTGATAAATTTAAAATGTTAAATTAGAATAGTTAGAAAGTTTAATAATTGACATGTAAATATATTTTATGGATAATTTACGGTGTAGTACAAAAAATTAACAAATTATTAATATTTTAAAAAGACTGAGTATTAGCAAGGTTTAAATTTTTTTGAAAAGGGTATTTTAATCTATTTGGAAAAATTTAATATAGAGCGAGTTTAGCAGAGTCGAATGTATGTTTAAGGAGAAAGGAGCGGTTATTTAATGTCTACGAATGAATTATTAGAAATCCGAAATTTACGTACGAGTTTCCGAATTAAAGATACATACTACCCAGCTGTAGACAATGTTTCGTTAACGCTTCGCAAAAATGAGATTTTAGCAATTGTTGGTGAATCAGGTTGCGGGAAAAGTACTTTGGCAACATCAATAGTCGGGTTGCACAATTCAGTTACTACAAAAGTTGAAGGTGAAATACTTTACAACAATCAAAACTTAGTTAAATTGACAGATGAACAGTTTAATAAGTTAAGAGGAAATGACATCGGCTTCATTTTCCAAGATCCACTTTCTGCATTAAACCCATTAATGCGTATCGGAGAGCAAATTGAAGAAGGGTTAATTTATCATACAAAATTAACTAAAGAACAACGTGAAAAACGTGTTATTGAATTACTGGATCAAGTAGGGATTGCGAATATGCAACGTGTTGCAAGTCAATTCCCGCATCAGTTATCGGGTGGTATGCGTCAGCGTGTTATGATCGCGATCGCATTATCAGGAAAGCCTGCAATTATTATTGCGGATGAACCGACAACAGCGCTTGATGTAACAATCCAAGCGCAAATTTTAGACTTATTAAAGTCACTACAAGATGAAATTCAATCAGGTATTATTTTAATTACACATGACTTAGGGGTTGTTGCTGAAGTAGCGGACCGAGTAGCTGTAATGTATGCCGGAGAAGTAATAGAGGAAGCACCTGTTGTGGAATTATTCAGAAATCCGAAGCACCCGTATACAAGGTCTTTACTGAAATCAATTCCTCAAACAAACAGTGAGAATGAAAAATTAGAAATAATTCAGGGGATGGTTCCTTCTTTAATGAAGTTACCACGCCAAGGCTGCCGTTTCTCATCACGTATCCCGTGGATTCCGCAATCAGCACATGAAGCAAATCCACAGCTTCATGAAGTTGCTCCTGGCCATCTTGTACGCTGTACTTGCTGGAAAGAATTCCATTTTGAGGATGAGGAAGGGAGCGTAAATCAATGAGTTTCATGCAAGTAGAAGATTTAAAAGTTCACTATCCGATCCGAGGTGGATTTTTTAACACAGTAGTTGACCATGTTTACGCAGTAGATGGTGTAACGATGGAATTTGACCGAGGAAAAACTTACGGTCTTGTAGGTGAATCAGGCTCAGGTAAATCAACAACCGGTAAAGCGATTATCGGATTGGAGAAAATCACATCAGGCCGTATCCTGTACGAAGGTGAAGATGTAACAAATGCACGCCGTAAACGTGATTCAGCCTATAACCGAGATATCCAGATGATATTCCAGGATTCGCATTCCAGTATGAACCCGCGTAAACGTGTATTAGATATTTTAGCAGAGCCAATTCGTAATTTCCTGAAGTTGTCTCCGCAAGAAGAGCGCAAACGTATTAATGAGCTACTGGCAATTGTAGGGATGTCAGAGGACGTACTACTTAAATATCCGCACGAATTTTCTGGTGGACAAAAGCAACGTTTAGGGATTGCCCGTGCTGTTGCATGTAACCCAAAAATGATTATTGCTGATGAGCCCGTTTCGGCACTTGATTTATCCGTACAGGCACAAGTTTTAAACTTTATGAAGGATATTCAAGAGCAATATGGAATTAGTTATTTATTCATCTCTCACGATTTAGGTGTTGTTCGCCATATGTGTGACCACATTTCTATTATGTATAAAGGTAGATTCGTAGAAACAGGTAAGCGTGAAGATATTTACACAAATCCGCAGCATATTTATACAAATCGTCTGCTTTCTGCAATTCCTGATATTGAGCCTGAAACTCGAATTGAACGTAAGCTTGAACGTCAGCAAGTTGAAGCAGCATATCGCCAGGAACAACATAAATATTACGATAAGGATGGAAAAGTATATCCTTTAAAATCGATTTCAGACTCACATCGAGTAGCAATGTCTGAAGATGAAAAGGAGCGTGTATAGTATGTGGAAAACGATAGTTCGCCGTGTATTAATAATGATTCCGCAGCTATTTATTTTAAGTCTCCTAATTTTCATATTAGCGAAACAAATGCCAGGGGATCCATTTACAGGATTAATTACTCCTGAAACAGATCCGAATGTTATTGAAGAATTACGTGTTAAAGCAGGTTTTTATGATCCATGGTATGTACAGTACTATAACTGGATAACAAATGCAGCACAAGGTGACTTCGGTCAAAGTTATACATTTAAAAAGCCGGTTGCAGATATTATTGGGGATCGTGCTATGAACACTTTATTACTTTCATTGCTTAGTGTAATTTTCCTTTATGTGCTGGCGATTCCTCTAGGAGTACTGGCTGGACGTTACCACGATTCATTTTTAGATAAGTCTATTGTACTTTACAGCTTTATCTCTTATGCAATACCTGCATTCGTACTGTATTTAATTTTCGTATTCATTTTCGGATACCGGCTAATGTGGTTCCCGACAAGTGGTACGGTGGAAATAGGGGTAGATCCAGGAACCTGGAGTTATTATTGGAGTAAATTCTACCATTTATTGTTACCTGCAGCCAGCTATGCACTGCTAGGTACGACGGGTGTCATTCAATATTTACGTTCGGAAATTATTGATGCAAAAACAATGGATTATGTTAAAACAGCACGCAGTAAAGGGATACCGATGAAGAAAGTATATTCACGTCATATCTTCCGTAACTCTTTGTTACCGATTGCGGCGTTCTTAGGATTCACGATTACCGGTTTACTCGGTGGATCGATTTTCATTGAAACTGTATTCGCTTATCCGGGAATGGGTAAATTGTTTGTCGAATCCATTTCAAGTCGTGACTACAGTGTAATAACGGCATTAGTAATGTTATACGGCTTCTTAGCATTATTAGGTAGTCTATTATCCGATATTATCTTAAGTATAGTGGATCCGCGAATTCGCATAGACTAATCAATCAATTAATAATGACTAAGGAGAGGTGATTTTAATCATGGAAAACAAAAATGAACAGACATTAGAAAAATTAGAATCTCAAAGCTCTCCACCAACTGGTTTTCAAGTAATATGGCGAGAGTTTAAAAAAGATAAATTAGCAATGTTCTCATTAATAGGAAGTATTCTGTTAATGATTGCGATTATGATTATGGCATTCTTTACAATTGATCAAACTGAAGTAATGAAAATTCAATTATTGGATCGCTTTACTGAACCAGGTGTCCGAGGGTATATTCTTGGGGCCGATGAAGCCGGTCGGGACATGCTTGGCCAGCTCATTATCGGAGCGAAGAATTCAATTTTAATCGCAATTGCGGTTACGGTTATTGCAAATGTTCTCGGTATTATGCTTGGTATTATTATGGGATATTACGGTGGTTTCATCGATAATTTCTTCATGCGTATTATTGATTTCTTTATCACTCTACCAACTACAATGATTATCATCGTAGTCGTAACAATCATTCCATCATACGGGATATTAGACTTAATTTTAATTATTGCAGCATTTCAGTGGATGTCGACGGCCAGACTTGTGCGATCTAAAGCACTTTCTGAAGCACGACGCGATTACATTAGTGCTTCTAAAACAATGGGTACAAGTGATTTTGCGATCATGTTTAAAGGGTTATTGCCAAACTTAAGCTCGATCTTAATTGTCGAAGTGACATTAAGCTTTGCGGGAAATGTAGGGATTGAAACTGGTCTTTCATTCTTAGGTTTCGGTTTACCACCGTCAACACCAAGTTTAGGAACTTTAGTAAGTTATGCTATGAACCCGATAATTTTATCGAGTAAATGGTGGGTATGGTTGCCTGCATCAATATTAATCTTAGTAATGATGCTTGGTATAAATTATGTTGGTCAAGCGTTACGACGCGCAGCTGACGCAAAACAACGTTTAGGATAATAAGGGAGGAAAAACAGATGAAGAAAAAGAAAGGTTTAATGCTGTCATCAGTATTTGCTACGGCATTAGTATTAGCAGCTTGTGGAGGAGATGACGAAACGTCAACTGAAAAACCAGCTGAAAATGATGGGAAACAAACAGAAGAAAAAACAAATGAAGGCGGTTCTTCTACTGCAGAATCTCCAACATTACCATCAGAAGTTACAAATGATGGAGATGCAATCGAAGGCGGTACATTACAATTCGCTTTAGTAACAGATTCTCCTTTCCAAGGAGTATTCTCATATGAATTATATGAAGATGGTTATGATGCAGATATTTTAGGCTTCATGACAAACGAAATTTTCGAAACAGATGGTGACTTCCTTGTAACGGATAAAGGGATTGCGAAGTTAGATGTAGATGCAGATAACAACAAAGTAACAATCACTATCCAGCCTGACGAAGTGAAATGGTCTGATGGTCAGCCAATGACTGTTGAAGATATCATTTATGCTTACGAAATTATCGGTCACCCTGACTATACAGGTATCCGTTATGATGATGACTTCAAAAACATCATCGGTGCTGCTGAATATAAAGCAGGTACTGCAGATACAATCTCTGGTATTAAAAAGATCGATGACAAAACAGTTGAAATTTCTATGACTAAAGTTTCTCCGGCTATCTACTCTTTAGGTGATGGTTTATGGGGTTATGCAGTACCAAAACATGTATTGAAGGATATTCCTGTTAAGGACTTAATCTCTTCAGATGCGGTACGTAAATCTCCTGTAACTTTAGGACCGTTTAAATTAGATAAATTAGTTGACGGTGAATCTGTTCAGTTCGTAGCGAACGAGCACTACTGGAGAGGTCAACCGAAGTTAGACAAAGTAGTATTACAAGTAGTTCCTTCATCTTCTATTGGTGAAGCATTACGTACAGGTAAATACGATATGGCATCTGCATATCCGACAAACCAATATGATGGCGTTAAAGATCTTGAAAACTTAACAGTATTAGCTCGTCCGGAGTTAGCATACTCTTACCTTGGCTTCAAGCTAGGTAAATGGGATGCAGCTGCAAGTGTAAACGTTACAGATGAAAATGCAAAAATGAATGATGCTAACTTACGTAAAGCAATCGCATACGCAATGGATATCGAGCAAGTTGGTGAGCGTTTCTACCAAGGTTTACGTTCACGTGCAACTTCATTAATTCCACCAGCATTCGCTTCATTCCATGATAATTCTTTAGAAGGATTCAACTATGATCCTGAAAAAGCAAAAGCATTATTAGATGAAGCTGGATACAAAGACGTTGACGGTGACGGAATCCGTGAAGATAAAAATGGTGAAAAATTCGAAATCCGTATGGCAGGTATGTCAGGTTCTGATACTGACGAAGCGATCGTTGAATACTACCGTCAAAACTGGAAAGATGTTGGTTTAGATGTACAGTTAACTACTGGTCGTTTAATCGAATTCAACAGTTTCTACGACAAAGTAAAAGCGGATGATCCAGAAATCGATATGTTCATGGCTGCATGGGGTACTGGTACAAACCCATCTCCACTTGGATTATACGGTGAAGGAGCTTCATTCAACTACAGCCGTTTCGTAACACCGGAATTACAAGCATTATTAGTTGATATCGATTCTAAAGAAGCGGTTGATGCAGAATACCGTGCGGATGCATTCCGTAAGTGGGAAGAGTATATGTTCGAACAAGCAACAACAATTCCGACATACTTCCGTACAGAAATCATTCCAATTAACAAACGTGTGAAAAACTACAATGTTGATTATGCTAATGATACTATGGACAATTTACACCTACTGGAATTAACGGCTGACGCACCAATTAAATAATTATTAACAAAAAGAACCGCTTAGAAAATTTCTAAGCGGTTTTTTCCTTGTTTACTTTTTCAGCTGCATAACAATCGCTTCATCCGGTGTGACATAAAGTGTTTTTTGTTCAAAATAAATAACAAACCCTGGTTTTGCGCCATTCGGTTTTTTCACATGGCGAATTTCCGTATAGTCTACCGGTACAGACGAAGAGTCGCGTGCTTTAGAAAAATAAGCACTCAATACAGCGGCTTCCGTTAATGTTTGTTCATCCGGGTTTTCCGAATGGATGACAACATGTGATCCCGGAATATCTTTCGTATGCAGCCATACTTCGTTGCGTTTTCCAATTTTGAATGTCAAATAATCATTTTGCTTATTATTTTTGCCGACCGAAATTAAAATACCAGAAGATGATACAAATTTTTCGGGTTCAGGTTTTGTCGGTTTCTTTTTACGCTTTGCCTGGCGGATTCGAAGTAATCCTTGTTCTGCCAGCTCTTCACGGATCTCTTCAATATCTTTAGTGGAAGCTTGCTGCACTTGCTGTGTAAGCATTTCCAAATAGTTGATGTCTTCCGTTGCTTTATGCTTCTGTTCCTCAATCATAATTAACGCTGTCTTCGCTTTATTGTACTTCGTGTAATAGCTTTGCGCATTTTCGATTGGTGTTTTTCTCGGGCTAATCGGTATTCTAACTGTTTCGGCGTTTTCGCTGTAATAGTTTTCAACGTCGACGTATTCAGCGCCTTTTTCGAAATTATAGAGATTAGCCATTAAAAGCTCACCGTAAAGTTGGAACTGCTCCAGATTTTGAGCACGTTCATAATCTTTTTGCAGCTTTTTTTGTTTCAGTTTTAATTTATTCAATTCATTTTGCAGCCAGCGTTCGAGATCACCGGCTTGCTGTTTCACCCGGTCCCGTTTTGCACGGGCGAAAAATACACGGTCAAGCAGTTCGCCAAGTGTTTCATAATTCGTAACAGCGCCTGATAAATGAGTTAGCGCTGTTGGCGAGAAATAGATTTTCCCTTCCTGCTCAACATAGGTCGGGTTAGCGCTCGTTGCAATTTCGTTCATCAGCTGTCTGCATGCTGTTACCGCATCATTTTTCGTAATGCGGTACAGTAACTCGTTTGCATGCAAAGGAGAGAAACCGGCAAATTGTTCGACAATATCTTTAGTAGTTGGTTGTTTTGAAAAAACCTCTTTCAACTCTACATCGGATAAACTTGTCAGTGCAATTTTTTGTTGTTGTGGCGGTGCGATATATTGCTGACCTGGTAAAACAGTCCGATAGCTGTTCATCGATGGCGGCAAATGTTTGATGCTGTCAATAATGACATCATTTTGAGCATCGATTAACAGCAAGTTACTATGACGCCCCATAATTTCGATGACGAGTTTTCGCTTTACGGCATCGCCGATTTCATTTTTACTGTCGATTTCAAAAGTGATTACCCGTTCAAAGCCGTCCTGAACAACAGATGAAATAAAGCCTCCTTCAATATGTTTGCGTAACAGCATACAAAACATTGGCGGGTCAGCCGGATTTTCAATCGACTGATCTGTTATGTGAACGCGGGAATAGGAAGGGTGGATAGAAAATAATAGTTTACTGTTTTGGCCTGCTGCACGAATTTGCAATACAACTTCAAGTGCATTCGGCTGATAAATTTTTGTAATACGTCCGGAAGTCAGGCTTTGTAGTTCCTTGCTCATCGAACGAGTAAATAGTCCGTCAAATGCCATCTTTATGCCTCTTTCATTAAATAAGTCTTTTTGATTGTTTAATCATACCATTTTTTCGTTTAAACCTGTAGTTATCGTAAATTACTATATATTAAGGAAGCGTATTATTTATATGAGGGAAATATGATTAAAGCCTGTTGATTGGAATGGAGGGGTGGCGACTCCAGCGGGAGCAGCGAAATTTATTTTGCGACGAAAGCGCAGCGTCAGGAGCACTGACGCCTGAGACTACAGGCACAGGCCACGCCCGCGGAAAGCGTCCGCCCCGGAATGGAAATCAACTCCCTAATTATAGAAAGCCAATTCTTTCCTTTTTACATAAAATAAAAAGTATTTTATTACATCCTAACTATGATAAAATATATATTTGGATAATAGACGTTAACGCAAAATTGATAACACATATGCTATAATTGAAACAATTAAGTAAAGAAGGATGTGACGAACCTTGGTACGTAGTATGACCGGATTCGGCAGGGGGGTCACAACAACGAAACACTTTCAACTCACTGTTGAAATTCGTGCTGTGAATCATCGTTTTTTAGAAATTAATACAAAGTTTCCAAAAGAATGGATGGAATCTGAAGTAGTAGCAAAAAAAATGTTGTCGGATGCAGTTTCTCGTGGGAAAATAGATGTTATCATTTTTCTGAAGGAGCTCCATGACACTGAACAGACGATTCAAATCAATTGGTCACTGCTCAATGCTTTTCTCCAAGCAAAAAAGGAGTTGTCACAAACAGTTCCGATGGAGGAAAAGTGGACAATGCAGGAAATTGTAAGTTTGGACCAAGTGTTGCAAGTTGAAAAAATTGAGTTCATGCAGGATGAGATTATCGATGCTGTTAAAAATGCTTTGGCAGAAGCAATCCAAAACCTCATTGCGATGCGTGATCGTGAAGGGCAAGGATTGCAGCAAGTGATGCTGCAGTATAAAGCGGATTTGGAAGCGCAAATTGCTGAAATTCGGCAATTTGCACCGCTCGCAGTTGAAAAATATCGTGAACGTTTAACGGGCCGTTTAGAAGAAGTGGCAAGCGGTCATTCATTGGACGATCGTTTACTTACAGAAGTTGCGATCTTTGCAGAGCGGATTGATATTACAGAAGAGCTTGACCGTTTAGAGAGTCATTTTAATCAGTTATCCGAAACGTTAACTGAAAACATTGCGATTGGACGCAAGCTTGATTTCATTATGCAGGAAATGAACCGGGAAATTAATACAATCGGTTCAAAAAATCAGTCTACCCAATGTTCAGCAGCAGTCGTGCAGGCGAAGACGATTTTAGAAAAAATGCGTGAACAAGTTCAAAATATTGAATGATATAAAGGAGTTACTTATGAAAAAACAACGTGGATTATTAATTGTTTTATCTGGTCCATCAGGTGTGGGTAAAGGGACAGTTCGAAAAGAGCTCTTTTCACAGCCGGATACGAATTACGAATATTCGATTTCAATGACAACACGTAATCCTCGCGAAGGAGAAGAAGATGGTGTAGACTATTTCTTTAGAACACGTGAGGAATTCGAAGCGTTAATCGAGCAAGGAGGCTTACTGGAACATGCAGAATTTGTCGGCAATTATTACGGTACGCCACTTGCATATGTACACGAAACGCTAGAAGCAGGACGCGATGTATTTTTGGAAATTGAAGTACAAGGAGCAGCACAAATTCGTGAAAAAGCACCAGATGCGTTGTTTATTTTTTTAGCACCACCAAGCATTTCCGAATTGGAACAACGTTTAGTTGGGCGTGGTACGGAAACAGAAGATGTAATCGCCCGTCGTATCGCTACTGCTCGTGAAGAAGTCGAAATGATGAGTTTATATGATTATGTTGTAGAAAACGACCAAGTTCAAAATGCATGTGATAAAATAAATGCTATCATAGTAGCAGAGCACTGCCGCCGTGAACGTGTGGAAAAACGCTATTTGTCAATGTTGAGAGGAGAATGAAACCATGTTATATCCATCAGTAGATAAGTTAAAAAAACAAATTGATTCTAAGTATTCTTTAGTGAGCTTAGCTTCAAAACGTGCGCGCCAAATGCAAGAAGAGGGCGGCGAGCACTTAAGCTCATACGTTTCTTACAAACCAGTAGGAAAAGCATTGGAAGAAGTAGCTGCCGGAAAGCTTCGCAAAGTTCAACAAGACGCTTCAACTGTTTACGAAGACGAAATCTAGTTGGTAATTTACTAAAAGAATACTCCCTGAGTAGAAGCTCCCTAAGAATTTTTCTTTGGGAGCTTATCCTTTGAAAGGACGGTAAAATAATGAAAAAAAACAATATACTATTGTGTGTGTCGGGTGGAATTGCTGTATATAAAGCGGTAGCGTTAGTAAGCAAACTGTCTCAGGCAGGCTTTAACGTAAAAGTGATTATGACAGCTTCTGCACAAAAGTTCGTTACCCCTTTGAGCTTCCAAGTGATGTCTAAAAACGACGTGTTTTTTGATACTTTCGATGAAAAAGATTCCAATGTTATTGCCCATATTGATTTGGCAGATTGGGCCGATTTAGTTATCGTAGCTCCTGCAACAGCCAATATGATTGCGAAAATGGCACATGGTATGGCGGATGATATGGTGACAACAACCTTACTTGCAACGACTGCACCTGTATGGGTGGCACCGGCTATGAATGTACATATGTATGAACATCCGGCCGTTTTACGGAATATTGCACAACTTCATGAAGATGGCATCCGCTTTATCGAACCGTCTGAAGGATTTTTGGCATGCGGCTATATAGGGAAAGGGCGTCTGGAAGAGCCGGAAAAAATTACGGCACTCGTAGAAAGGCATTTCCGTGAGCAATCAGGAAGCGATGGACAATGAGATTTGCACAAGTAATCGTCGATGTTTCCGCATATCCGGTTGACCGTCCTTTCGATTATTTAATACCGGAAGATTGGGAAGAGCTGATAGATATAGGATGTCGTGTCAAAGTGCCATTCGGACCGCGCAATGTGCTTGGATTTGTCGTCGGCATTACAACTGAATCAGACGTTCCGGTTGAAAAAATAAAGCCGATTTCGGAAATACTCGATTTGGAATCTATTTTAACGGAGGAAATGCTGAGCTTGGCAAAATGGCTGAAGCATCAAACAATCTGTTATGAAATTGATGCATTACAAGTAATGCTGCCGGGTGCTTTGCGGGCCAAGTATGAGAAGTTTGCTGTCCTGCTAGGCGAAATTCCGCAATTACCTGAAATGCTGCAGCCTTACTTCGAGAAAACTGAAAAAGTGAATTTAGCCCAATTTGAAAAGGCAAACTTATTAAAACCAGTAAAACGGGCAGTAAAAGACGGCCTTCTCAATATTGAAAATGAAGTGAAACAAAAAGGCCAAGTAAAACAAGTACGCAAAGTGCAAATATATTCCCGTGAACAAATAGAAGAAGTTATCGGACAAATGGGGAAACGGGCACCGAAGCAGCTGGCATTAATGGAATGGATGCAGGAGCATGCGGGAGCCGTCGTTTTACCGGAACAAATTTATGAAGCTGTTCAAGTGACAAGCAGTGTATTAAACAGTGTCATTGATAAAGGGGCAGCAGCGTATATACAAGAAGAAGTTTACCGCGATCCGTTTACAAAGGAAGTCGTGAAAACAGACTTCTTACAATTGACAGATGAGCAAGACGTGGCACTGAAAAAAATTACGGAAGCGATAGATGATAAGCGTCAAGAGACTTTTCTGCTTCACGGCATTACAGGCAGCGGGAAAACAGAAGTGTATTTGCAGGCGATCCAGCGTACAATCGCAGACGGCAAAGAAGCGATTGTACTCGTACCTGAAATATCATTGACACCGCAAATGACAGAGCGTTTCAAATCGCGTTTCGGTAATGAAGTAGCGGTCATGCATAGCGGATTGTCGGTCGGTGAAAAATATGATGAATGGCGGAAAGTGCAGCAAGGGAAAGTTAAGGTAGTCGTGGGTGCACGGTCAGCTGTTTTTGCACCGTTTAAAAATCTCGGTTTGCTTATATTGGATGAAGAACATGAGTCAACATACAAGCAGGAAGATTCCCCCCGCTACCATGCACGGGATGTCGCGATATGGCGCGGAAATTATTATAATTGTCCTGTTATATTAGGGAGTGCGACACCTGCATTAGAATCGTTTGCACGTGCGAAAAAAGGTGTATATACATTGCTGACATTGTCACAGCGGGCAAAAAATCAGCCATTGCCGTCTGTTCAGATTATCGATATGCGGGAACAGCTTCAGGCAGGAAACCGCTCGATGTTTTCTGAACCGCTAATGGAGGCATTAAGGGACCGTCTAGATAAAAAAGAGCAGACCGTGCTGTTTTTAAATCGCCGCGGCTATTCATCGTTTGTATTATGCAGGGATTGCGGAACAACAGTGCAATGTCCTAACTGTGATATTTCGTTAACGTATCACCGCTATCAGGAAAAGCTGAAATGCCATTATTGCGGTCACGACGAATATATTCCGGAAACATGTCCGGAATGCTTAAGTGAAAACATTCGTTATTTCGGTACCGGTACACAAAAGGTGGAAGAAGAAATTTATAAGCTGTTTCCGGAAGCGCGTGTCATGCGGATGGATGTCGATACGACCAAACAAAAAGGGGCACATGAAAAAATGCTCGATGCGTTCGGTCGAGGCGAAGCGGATATTCTGCTCGGTACGCAAATGATTGCAAAAGGACTTGATTTCCCGAATATTACATTAGTCGGCGTATTGAGTGCCGATACATCGCTTCATTTACCGGATTACCGGGCTGCGGAAAAAACATTCCAGCTTATGACGCAAGTTAGTGGACGAGCAGGACGCCATAATAAGCTTGGTGAAGTATATATCCAAACGTATACACCGGAGCATTATGCGATCCAACTGTCTAAAGATCAGCATTATACACCGTTTTATGAACGTGAAATGCATGCTAGGCATATTGCCGGATATCCGCCTTATTATTATATTGCGCTTATTCAAGTTTCTCATGAAGACGTCATGTTTGCTGCAGAATATGCAGGACGTGTCGCGGAGTATTTGCGTTCCAATTTATCATTTAAAGTTTCCGTTATCGGACCGACAACAGCCAGTATCGCTCGTCTCCAAAATAGATATCGTTATCAATGTTTGATAAAATATAAAGTAGAGCCAAATTTAATTCCGGTTCTTTTACAGCTTATAAAACTGTATCGATCGGAATGGATTAAAAAAGGCATAGTGCTAACAGTTGATTTAGATCCGACAATGATCTAATGCATATAGAAAGAGGTATTAAAATGGCAATTAAAGAAGTTGTGAAAAACCCAGCGAATGTATTATCACAAAAAACGCGAGAAGTTGAAGTGATCGATGAAAATATCATTCAACTTTTAGATGATTTATATGACACGATGGTAGAAAATGATGGTGTAGGCATTGCTGCACCTCAAATTAATGTTGATTTACGTGTAGCAATCGTAGAATTAGGCGAAGATATTTTAGAAATGATCAACCCGATCGTAATTGAAACACGTGGTGAAGAAGAAGATGTAGAAGGCTGTTTAAGTTTCCCGGACCTGTTTGGAATGGTCAAGCGTCCAACTTACGTTAAAATCGAAGCATCTGACCGTGAAGGACGTATTTATGAACTTGAAGCTGAAGACTTTGAAGCACGTTGTATTTTGCATGAAATCGATCATTTAGACGGTGTTTTATTTGATTCGAAAATGACGCGTGTATTAACAGAGGAAGAATTAGAAGAGCTTTACGCGGACGCTGAGGAGGAATAATCGATGACAAAAATCGTATTTATGGGAACACCTGCCTTTTCAGCACCAATTTTGCGTATGCTTCATGAAGAAGGCTATGACATCGCAGCGGTTGTGACACAGCCGGACCGTCCAGTTGGTCGTAAAAAAGTACTAACGCCGCCGCCTGTAAAAGAGGAAGCACTACAATTAGGCTTACATGTTATTCAGCCTGAAAAGCTACGCGGTTCACAGGAGCTGGAAGAAATTTTGGCATTAAATGCTGACCTTGTCGTAACAGCGGCTTTTGGACAAATTTTGCCGAAAGAACTGCTTGATGCACCGCGATTAGGTTGCATTAATGTCCATGCGTCATTATTACCTGCTTACCGAGGCGGTGCACCAATTCATCAGGCAATTATTGATGGACAGGCAACAACAGGCGTAACGATTATGTATATGGCGGAAAAACTGGATGCCGGGGATATTATTTCGCAACGGGAAATTGCTATTGAAGATACGGATAATACGGGCACAATGTTTGATAAATTAAGTGCCGTTGGTCGTGAACTATTAAAAGAAACAATGCCATCGATTATCGACGGGACAAATTCCCGCATTCCACAGGATGAATCACTCGTAACATTTGCGCGCAATATTAGCCGCGAACAGGAGTTGATTGATTGGAATAATGTAGCGCGTGCATTGTATAATCAAGTGCGCGGATTACACCCTTGGCCTGTTGCCTATACGACATTTGAAGGGGCTAACTTTAAAATCTGGGCGGCAAAGGTTGGCGAAACTTCAACAAACGCTGCACCTGGAGAAGTCGTGAAAATTGAAAAAGATCATTTTGAAGTAGCGACAGGTGATGGCAGTACATTGGCGCTGTATGATGTACAACCAGCAGGGAAGAAACGCATGACAGCAGAAGAGTTTTTACGTGGTACGGGCTCGAAATTACAGATTGGGGACCGTTTTGAATGAGTAAAAAGAAACAAGTGATTTGGGACGGTAATGTTCGGGATGCCGCTTTAACGATTTTATTGACGGTCGATAAAAGCCAGGCATACAGCAATTTATTATTACACCAAACAATTGAGAAATATAAAATCGATGCGAAAGACCGTGGCCTGTTAACAGAGCTCACATATGGAACATTGCAGCATAAACTGACACTGGATTATTATCTGGAGCCATTTATTCGCGGAAAAGTGGATATTTGGGTACGCTGGCTGTTGCGTATGTCGCTCTATCAAATGCAGTATTTAACACGTATTCCAGCACACGCCGCTGTCAATGAAGCAGTGGAAATTGCAAAACGACGAGGCCATAAAGGGATTGCCTCAATGGTAAATGGTATTTTACGATCAATTTTACGTGAAGGTGTTCGTTCAACCGATTTAATAGAAGATGCAAATGAGCGTCTGGCAATCGAAACGAGCCATCCGCAATGGCTGGTCGATCGATGGGTTGAAAGCTACGGCTATGATAAAACACGTGAAATGCTGCTTGAAAATAATATTGCACCATTGCAGACAGTACGTGTCAACACGACGAAAGCAACTGTTGAACAAGTATTGACAACGCTTGAACGTGAAGGTGTAAAAGCGCGCCGCAGTGAGTATATACCTGAATGTCTGCATCTTGAAAGCGGGCAGGCTGCACGTACGGGAGCGTTCCGAAATGGGCTTATTACGATTCAGGATGAAAGCTCGATGCTGCCGGCAAAAGTGCTGAATCCGCAGCCAGGTATGAAAGTACTTGATATGTGTGCAGCACCAGGAGGGAAAACAACGCATCTTGCTGAAGTTATGAAAAACGAAGGTTCAATTTTAGCGACCGATCTTCATCCGAAGAAATTGGATTTAATCGAAGAGAATGTTGCGCGTCTAGGATTGAATATTATCGAAACAGCTCCGCTTGACGGAAGAAAAGCAGCTGGCTTCCTACAAAAGGAAGGCTATGATGCCATTCTGGTTGACGCACCTTGCTCAGGTTTGGGCGTAATGCGACGCAAGCCGGATATTAAATATACAAAGCGAGAAGAAGATTTAGAGAGCCTGCAAACAATTCAGCTTTCGATTTTAAATAATGCAGTCCAGCTATTAAAACAAGACGGACGATTAGTGTATTCAACATGCACAGTAGACCGCAGTGAAAATGAAGGTACGGTACAAGCCTTCTTAAAAGAGCACCCTGAAATGAACTTGGTGCCGATTGAAAATTTACCAACACAACTAGAAGCGAAGCAACAGGACGGGATGCTGCAAGTATTCCCGCAAGATATAGGCAGTGACGGATTTTTCGTAGCTGCATTCGTAAAAAAAGGAGCGTCCAATTAACTAATGGAGCAAGAACAATTAAAACAATTTGATGAACGAATTCAGGATTTAGTGGAAGAAACAGCAGATAAGCCGGTACGACGTGTGAAAAAGGAAAAGCCACAGTTAAAACCTTCAATCTATTCTTTACGTTTAGATGAAATGAAGGAATGGCTAACAGCAAATGGAGAAAAGGCTTTCCGTGCAGCGCAAATATATGAATGGCTTTATGAAAAACGTGTCCAAACGTTTGAAGAAATGTCAAACTTACCGAAATCATTGCGTGAAAAGCTGGAAGCCGAGTTTGCATTAACGACACTTTCAACAATTATTAAGCAGGAATCAAAAGACGGTACAATCAAGTTTTTATTCCAGCTGCAGGACGGCTATTCAATTGAAACGGTATTGATGCGACATGATTACGGAAATTCAATTTGTGTAACGACACAAGTAGGCTGCCGTATCGGTTGTACATTCTGTGCATCTACATTAGGTGGGTTGAAGCGTCATTTAATGGCAGGAGAAATTGTTGAGCAGGTCGTAAAAGTACAACAACAGCTTGATGAAACAGAAGAGCGCGTATCATCAATCGTAATTATGGGTATTGGTGAGCCTTTTGATAACTATGATGCAATGATGAACTTCCTTAAAATTATGAATGATGACAAAGGATTAAATATCGGTGCCCGCCATATTACGGTTTCGACTTCAGGAATCGTGCCGAAAATTTACGAATTCGCAGATGAAGGTATGCAAATTAACTTTGCGGTTTCTCTACACGCACCGAACCAAGAGGCCCGTCAGAAATTAATGCCGATTGCTAAAGCATATAAATTAGAAGAATTGATGGAAGCAGTAAAATACTATACGAAGAAAACAGGACGTCGTGTCACATTTGAATACGGTTTAATGTCAGGGCAAAATGATACAGAAGAAGTAGCGATGGAACTGGCGAAGCTGATTAAAAATATTAAATGTCATGTCAACTTAATTCCGATTAACTACGTGCCGGAGCGTGATTATATTCGTACATCACGCAGTAAAATTTTTGCTTTTGAAAGAACGCTTAAGGAGCAGGGGATTAACGTAACAATCCGCCGTGAGCAAGGTGCAGATATTGCAGCTGCATGTGGCCAGTTACGTGCACAGGAACGATCACACGAAACAAAGTAGGTGGACTATAGTGAACTTTACAGTGGAAAGTGATATTGGGTTAAAGCGAAAAATAAATGAAGATCGGGCCGCGTTTTTTGAGCGCCCCGATCATTTTAAGCTTGCGATTTTAGCAGATGGTATGGGTGGTCATAATGCTGGTGATGTAGCGAGTGAAATGGTTATTACCGAAATGCATGCACTCTTTAAAGAAGAAAATGCAGAAAGTTTTGCAACAAAACAGTTAAAGCTGGAATGGTTGCGTAATGCGGTGTCACATATTAATCAAAAAATATATCATTATTCATTAACACATGAAAATTGTCAAGGTATGGGAACGACAATGATTGCTGTGTTGCTTGACAAGAATGATTGCACGATAAGCCATGTCGGCGATAGTCGTGTATACCATATTACAAACGAAACAGTAAAGTTAGTAACGAGAGATCATTCTTATGTAAATATTTTATTGGAAAATGGAGAAATTAGTGAAGAAGAGGCACAAAATCATCCTCAACGGAACTTTATTTTAAAAGCACTCGGTACAGAAATATCGATTGAACCTGATTTTTATGAAATCACTTTATCAAATGAGGCCTTTTTACTCATTTGTTCTGATGGGTTAAGTAATAAACTGTCTACAGAGGAAATGGGCGAAATTATTACAGCAACGGCTTCCATTCAGGAAAAAGGAAAAAAATTAGTTCAGATTGCAAATGATCGTGGCGGAGAAGATAATATTTCCCTTATCTTAATGACAACGGTGCAGGAGGTGTAACAATGCTAGTAGGAAAACATATAAGTGGCCGTTATAAAATTTTAAAATTAATTGGCGGTGGCGGGATGTCAAATGTATATTTGGCACACGACATTATTTTAAGTCGTGACGTCGCAATCAAAATATTGCGTTATGATTTATCAAATGAAGAAGAATTGCACCGTCGTTTCCAGCGTGAAGCATTGTCTGCAACAAGTTTGACTAATCCTAATATCGTAAGCATCTATGATGTTGGCGAAGATGGGGATATGCACTATATTGTCATGGAATACATTAAAGGGAAAACATTAAAACAATACATACAAGAGTTTTCACCTTTATCTGCAGCGCGAAGTGTCCATATTATGAAGCAGCTAACATCGGCGATTGCCCATGCACATGAAAACGGCATAATTCATCGAGATATAAAGCCACAAAATATATTGATGGACGAAGAAGGCAATGTGAAAATTACTGATTTCGGGATTGCAACATCACTTGGAGCAACAAGCTTCACTCAAACGAACTCAGTCATCGGAACTGTCCATTATTTATCCCCGGAGCAGGCGCGCGGCGGTTTAGCAACGATGAAGTCGGATCTATATGCACTTGGGATTGTCTTTTATGAGCTGTTAACAGGAGAATTGCCATTTTCGGGAGAATCTGCTGTATCCATTGCATTAAAACATCTGCAGTCGGAAACACCTTCAGTACGTGAATTCGATGCAAGCATTCCGCAAAGTGTGGAAAATATTGTTTTAAAGGCAACAGCAAAAGATCAAAACCACCGCTACAGCAATGCAGAAGAAATGGAAGAAGATTTAAATACATGCTTATCATTACAACGCGTGAATGAACCTAAATTTATGCCGCCGGTAGATGACGGGGCGACAAAGCTGATCCCGATTATAAAAGATCCCAAACCCGTACCTATCCTGGTGCAAGAGCCATCTACCGGTATAACGGAACAAACAGTCCGGATTGATTCAAAACCGCCATCAGAGGAAGAACCGAAGCCGCAAAAAACGCCAAAACAAAAAAAGAAAAAGAAAAAATGGCCGCTAATCGTTGGGCTATTAGTTCTTTTAACAATTGGTGCAGTAGTAGCTGCTGTTCTCCTGACTCCAAATAGAGTAGTCGTAGAAGATGTGACAGATATGACGGTTGAAGAAGCGATTCGAATTTTAGAAGAGCAAGGCTTCGTTATAGGAGAACAAGAAGAACGCAACAATGAAGAGATTGAATCCGGAAATATCATCGAAACGAATCCGCAAGCAGGTCGGGAACGTGAGAAAGGTACTACGGTTGATTTAATCGTCAGCATCGGTAAGGAAATGACAAAGATGGAAGATTTCATCGGCAAGCAGCGGGATGAGGTAATGGATGCGTTAGAAGAATTTAACGACTATGATTTCAAAGAGGAATATTCTTCTGAGCATCCAGCAGGCGAAATTATCGCTCAAACACCTGAAGCCGGAGAGGAAATTCACGTCAATGAGACGGATGTTGTTTTAACGGTTAGCAGAGGGCAAGAGCAAGTAACGGTGCGTGACTTAAAGGCATTTAACGAAGCAAACCGTTCAGAATATGAAAAAAGCTCAGGTTTTAAAGTGAATGTAACAGGTGAAGAACATTCGGATAAACCGGCCGGTGAAGTAATCAGTCAAACACCAAAAGCAGGCACAAAGCTTGAAAAAGGCGGCACAATCAATGTCGTCATCTCAAAAGGGCCAAAAGCAAAACAGGAAAAATTCTATACAAATACAATTGAAATTCCGTACGAGCCTTTAGAGGAAGGGATGGAACAAGAAGTCTCCATTTACATTCAGGACAAAACACGTACAATGGCAGAGCCTGTAGAAACGATAACAATAACTGAAGATACTTTATATACAATTAAGCTGGTTATTGTTGAAGGGGACAAAGCAGCCTACCAAATTGTACGGGATAACAATGTAATTGAAAATAAAACAATTACTTATGAAGAATTGGCGGAATAAGGAGGAATTGGATGGCGCAAGCCCAAATTCGAAAAGCATTAAGCGGTTATTATTATGTTGAAAAAGACGGTGATTTAATTCAATGTCGCGCTCGAGGGATTTTCCGTAATCGCGGAGAATCTCCACTTGTCGGCGATTTTGTGGAATATTCTTATGATGGCGAATCGGATGGTTCAATCGATAAAATTCTGGAACGCCATAATGAGCTCGTTCGGCCGCCGATTGCAAATGTGGATCAGGCCTTACTAGTGTTTTCCGCAAAAGAACCGGATTTTAATACAGTACTGCTCGACCGTTTTTTAGTCGTTCTCGAGTCGTTCCATGTGCAGCCGATCATTATTTTGACGAAGATGGATCTATTGAATGATGCCGAACGTGCACATTTACAAACATACATTGACGACTATAAGAAAATCGGCTATGACATTATCGAAACATACATTGATGATCCGACATTGCTGGAGAAAATTGAACCATACTTGCAGGAAAAAACATCGGTGCTTGCTGGACAGTCAGGTGTAGGGAAGTCAACATTATTAAATACATTGCTTCCTGAGCTTGACTTAAAAACAGGTATCATTTCAAAAAGTTTAGGGCGCGGGAAACATACAACTCGCCACGTTGAGCTGATTGAAGTATGCGGCGGACTATTGGCGGACACACCAGGCTTTAGTTCTTTTGATTTTGAAATGATAGAAAAAGAAGAGCTGACATCCTGTTTACCAGAGTTCGAACGTATTAGCGAGAATTGTAAGTTCCGTGGCTGCCTGCATATAAAGGAACCGAAATGTGCTGTAAAACAGGCGGTAGAAACCGGTGAAATCCGTACGTACCGCTATGAACATTATGAACAAATTTTACAAGAAATTATTGACCGAAAGCCGAGGTATTAGACATGATTAAAATTGCACCATCAATTTTAGCAGCAGACTTTGCAAAGCTGGGACAAGAGGTAAAAGAAGTAGAAGCCGCAGGAGCGGAATTGATTCATATCGATGTAATGGACGGCCATTTCGTACCAAATATTTCATTTGGTGCGATTGCATTAGAAGCAATTCGCCCCCTTTCTACATTACCGATGGACGTACATTTAATGATTGAAAATCCGGATCAGTATATTGAACAATTTGCAAAAGCAGGTGCAGACTACATTACAGTACATGTTGAAGCATGCCGCCATTTGCACCGTACAATCCAGTTAATTCGTTCATTTGGTGTTAAACCGGGTGTTGTATTAAATCCGCATACGCCGATTGAAACGATTCAGCATATTTTGGAAGATGTTGATATGGTGCTGTTTATGACGGTTAACCCAGGCTTTGGCGGGCAAAAGTTCATTGAATCGGTTGTGCCTAAAGTGGAAGCATTATCGAAAATCATTAAAGAACGTGGCCTGAATATCGAAATTGAAATTGATGGCGGAATTAACGCTGAAACAATCGTACCTTGTGCAAAAGCAGGTGCAACGATTTTTGTTGCGGGTTCAGCTATTTACAGTAAAGAAGATCGCGCACAAGCTTTACAGGAAATTAAACAAGCAGGATTAGCGGCAATTCAGTGATTGTAGCAATCTGCTCAGGCGGCCCCGTTCATGAGGTCGCCTTTTCTTTAACACCGGATATATGGATTGGAGTCGACCGGGGCGCATTATATTTAGTGGACAAAGGCATACATCCACACAGCATTGTCGGTGATTTTGATTCTATTACAGCGGAGGAATTTGCGCGGATTTCCGAAGTTGTAGACCATGTTGAACAGTTTCAGGCGGAAAAAGATGAGACGGATACAGACTTAGCCTTGCTGAAGGCACTTACATATGAGCCACAGGAAGTTTTTTTAACGGGTGTTACAGGCGGGCGCTTGGATCATTACGAAGCGACTCTAAGATCAGTTTTTCTTATGCAGCAGCAGTATCCTCATATTACTTTTAAAATCATTAATTCTCATAATATCATTCAATTTTTACTGCCGGGTACACATATTCTGAAAGAAGATCATTATACTTATGTATCGTTTTTTGCCTATGGAAAAACTCTTCAAAACGTTACGTTGCGAGGGGTTAAATATGAAACGACAGATGAAGTGATTGAGCAGGGGACAACGCGTTTCACAAGCAATGAAATAAAAGGTACAGGGTCTATTTCATTTAAGGAAGGCATATGTTTAATGATAAAGAGTAAAGATTAAGGAGGAACAACGCTGAAAGTATATACATTCCAAATGCCTAAGTGGTTAAGCGGTGTGGCAAGAGGCTGCGTGAAGTTGTTTCGTAGAGATAAAAAAGAAAAATAAAGATCCTGGCTACAGCTCATAGCGATTATGGGCTGTATTTTTTCTGGCTTTTTACGCAAAAAAATAGAGTACCAGCATTGCTGATACTCTATACGCGATTATACGCGCTCGATTTTACCTGATTTTAAAGCACGAGCAGAAACCCATACACGTTTTGGCTTACCGTCAACTAAGATACGAACTTTTTGAAGGTTAGCACCCCAACTACGTTTGTTAGCGTTCATAGCGTGTGAACGGTTGTTGCCTGTACGAGCTTTACGGCCAGTAATTACGCATTGTTTTGGCATTGTAAAATTCCTCCTTACAGCTGAATCTGAAATCTTTATTTCAGTTCGTTATTTCACATACCATAATAATTTAACATACAGAGTCAATGAGTGCAAGACATTTTGCATAACCTTTCAAGAAAAAAACCTTTACACCCCATTTTGCTTAATCAAGATTAAAAACTTTCTGGAAAAGGTAACGTACTATATAAACTAATTACTTGGGGGAATCAGTTATGAAAAAATGTATGGTTATCATCAATCCTTCTTCAGGAAAAGAAAATGCAAGTGAGTACGAAAAGAAAATTATTGGACAATTACATAATTATGAAGTTGTTGTGAATGAAACAGCAGGGGAAAAGGATGCAACCCGCTTCGCTAAAATGGCGTGCGAAGAAAAATATGATGCGGTTATTTTAGTCGGCGGAGACGGTACATTAAATGAAGGAATCAATGGCATTGCAGAGCAGCCTCACCGCCCTGTTGTAGGAATCGTCCCATTGGGTACAGTCAACGATTTTGCCCGTGCATTGGACATCTCGCTTGATCCGGATGAAGCGATAGCGTTACTTGGCGGAAAAACAACAAAAGCTGATATCGGAAAAGTGAATGATCATTACTTCACGAATGTCATTGCGATTGGATTGTTGGCAGAAGCAGTCGGCGATGTAACGGTGGAACAAAAAACGTCACTTGGTTCGCTCGCTTATTTATTTGAAGGTGTGAAAGCGGCTATTCAAAATGACTCTTACGAAATGGAAGTTAAGGCAGATGGACAAACATATAAAGAAAATATGATGCTCTTCATCTGTGTATTGACCGATTCAGTCGGAAGCTTCCGCCACCTGAATGAAGATGCCGACAAATCAGACGGACTTTTGCACGGATTTATTATTAAAAGTACGAACACACTACAAGTGGTAGGCACAGCTAAAAACCTGCTGACAGGCAATTATGAGGACGACGACAATATTATTAAATTGAATGCGCATGAAATGTATATTAGCGCGAATGAAGCGCTTCCGCTGAATGTTGACGGTGATTTAATCAGCCAACTACCGGCGAAAATCTCCATTTTGCATAATCATATCGAATTTTTTTCGAAATATAGCTAAGTGATACGCTTCATAAATGGTTCTTTGTATAACAACCGGAAATTGTCGAATACTCTAATTAGATTGTGCTAAAAAATTATTATAGTATGATGTTGTTCCGTTTAAAAATATAGAGAAGCCTAATAAATAGAAAGTTTAAAAAACGACTTCAGGCTAGACGTAGATGAACGTTTTCTTTTATAATCAACTTTTGTGTAGTACAATATAAATTAGTCAAATAGAGCCAAGGGGGCATTCACTATGTCAGTAGAATTAAATAACGAATTCGGTCATATTGATATATCCAATGATGTTATTGCTCAAATTGCTGGTGGAGCAGCGATTGAATGCTATGGCATTGTAGGCATGGCATCAAAACATCAAATTCGTGATGGTTTAACAGATATTTTACGAAAAGAGAATTTTGCAAAAGGTGTGCTCATTCGCCAAGAAGGTGATGACTTACATATTGATATGTACATTATTGTAAGCTATGGTACGAAAATTTCTGAAATCGCTTATCAAGTACAATCCAAAGTAAAATATACAGTAAATAAAACATTAGGTATGAGCGTTAAATCAGTTAATATTTTTGTTCAAGGCGTTCGTGTTGCGAATGTGTAAGAGGAGGAAATGAATCGAATGAAGTCTTTAGACGGAATTAAATTTGCTGAAATGGTACAAATGGGTGCACATCACCTATACCAAAATGCAGCTTATGTAGATTCGCTAAATGTATTCCCTGTGCCGGATGGTGATACAGGGACAAATATGAATTTATCAATGACATCTGGTGCAGATGAAACAGAAGCCAATGTAAGTGCACATATCGGTAAAACAGCTCAGGCTTTATCAAAAGGCTTACTAATGGGCGCACGCGGAAATTCGGGCGTAATTTTATCGCAGTTATTCCGCGGGTTCGGTAAAGCGATTGAAAAAGAAGCTGAAATCGATGCGAAAAGCTTAGCGAATGCATTTCAGGCTGGTGTAGATACTGCCTATAAAGCCGTTATGAAACCAGTGGAAGGGACAATCCTAACGGTCGCTCGTGAAGCAGCAGCAAAAGGTGTGGAAGTTGCTGAAACAGAAGAAGATATGATTGTCCTGATGGAAGCATTCATCGAGGAAGCAAAACAATCATTAAACCGTACGCCGGATCTTTTACCTGTATTAAAAGAAGTGGGCGTTGTTGATAGCGGCGGCCAAGGATTGCTGTTCGTTTATGAAGGTTTCCTTGCTTCTATGAAAGGCGAGCCACTACCGGAAAAAAATGAATCTTCACTGGACGATTTAATTAATGCAGAACATCACCGTGTACAAGACTTCATGGACACATCTGACATTGAATTTGGATACTGTACAGAAATCATGGTGCGTTTAGAGGAAGATAAATCACCATTTGATGAAGAGCAGTTCCGCCAAGAATTGAATCCGATGGGCGATTCACTACTGGTAATCTCGGACGATGAAATTGCAAAAGTACATATACACTCGGAAACTCCAGGTGCCGTACTTGCAGCGGGTCAAAAATATGGTAGCTTAATTAAAATTAAAGTAGACAATATGCGTGAACAGCATTCTGCGATTGTCAACGATGCTCCACAAGCACCTGCGAAACAGCAAAAAACCAAAGTGCCATATGCGATTGTAACGATTGCAATGGGTGAAGGTGTATCCAATCTTCTACGCTCGATCGGTGCTTCTTATGTAATTGAAGGCGGACAGACGATGAACCCTTCTACAGAAGATATCGTAAAAGCTGTAAAAGAAATTGGGGCAGAGCGTGTACTAATTTTACCGAACAACAAAAATATCATTATGGCGGCAGAGCAAGCAGCTGAACTTCTGGATATTGAAGCAGCGGTTGTGCCGACAAAAACGATCCCTCAAGGAATGGCAGCTATTTTAGCATTCAATCCTGCTGAGTCGGTTGAAACGAATAAGGCAAACATGACACAAGGCTTTGCACATGTGAAGACAGGTCAAGTAACTTTTGCAGTACGTGATACATCGATCGACGGTGTTGAAATTCGCAAAGATGATTATATGGCATTAGCTGAAGGTAAAATTATTTTATCCACTCCTGAAATGATGGACGCAGCGAAAAAAGTGCTTGAAGGATTAATGGATGAAGATTCAGAAATCATCACAATCATTTATGGTGAAGATGCGACAGCAGAACAAGCCGATGAATTACAAAACTTTATCGAAGAAAATTATCCGGATGCTGAAGTGGAAATAGTTGAAGGTAAGCAATCCCTGTATCCGTTCATTTTATCTGTAGAATAAAATCAATAGTGAAAGCAGTGTGTACACTCATGTATGCACTGCTTTCATTATGTTTAAGCAGAGTGGCATGGGTTTTTAATCGGTATCGGTAGTGTTTCCTATATTGGATTAGTTAAGGGGGAATAATTCTAGCATATTTCCTTACTGCTTACATGCCAGCGTAAACTTATGGAGGATAATCCTCAATTTGGTTATTATTCTGTTTTTACAACAAGAAGTTTGTTAATTGCAGAGAAAATGAGTACACTAGGAGTAAATGAAAGTATGAAAGAATATGGGGGGATAACTTTATGAAATTTACATCGGTTTTTGATATTATTGGACCTGTTATGATTGGTCCGTCCTCTTCACATACAGCAGGGGCAGCACGAATTGGACGTGTTGCACGCGACTTGTTTGGACGTCAGCCGAAATGGGCGAAAATTTATTTATACGGTTCTTTTGCCGAAACATACCGCGGCCATGGTACAGATGTGGCGATTGTCGGTGGATTACTAGATTATGATACGGATGATGAACGGATTAAAACTTCTTTTGCGGAAGCAGAAAAGGCAGGTCTACAGTTTGAGTTTATTCCGGAAACAGCTAATAAAGAGCATCCAAATACTGCGCGGATTTTAATGGGTGATGACGAATCAGAAATGAGCGTTGAAGGCATTTCGATCGGCGGAGGTAAAATTGAAATTAGTGAAGTGAATGGATTTAAGCTGCGTCTGACAGGCGGGATGCCGGCAATTTTAGTTGTGCATGATGACCGTGCAGGCTGTATTGCAAACGTGGCGAACTGTCTAGCCATGCATGATGTTAATATTGGACATATGGAAGTATCGCGTATTGAACGTGGTTTAACCGCTTTAATGGTAATAGAAGTCGATCAAAACATTGATCAGCGTCTATTAGAGCAAATTTCATACATTCCACATATTACGAAAGTATCGAAAATTAATAACTAAGGAGTGACAAATATGGATGTTTTATTCCGCAGTGTTCGTGAGTTAGTGGAGTTAGCCGAAAGAGAAGGAAAGCTTATTTCTGAATTGATGATCGAGCAGGAAATGTTAATTACAGGTCGCTCGCGTGAAGAAATCTTTACACAGATGGACCGCAACTTAACGATTATGGAAGAAGCAGTAGAGCGCGGCCTAAAAGGTGTACAATCCGTAACAGGTTTAACTGGTGGCGATGCTGTACTCATTCAAAATTATATTAAAAAAGGTAATACATTAGCCGGAGACCTTTTACTTGATGCTGTCAGCAAAGCTGTTGCAACAAATGAAGTGAACGCGGCAATGGGTACAATTTGTGCGACTCCAACTGCAGGTTCAGCGGGAGTAGTTCCGGGGACATTATTTGCAGTTCAGAATAAATTAAATCCGACACGTGAACAAATGATTCGCTATTTATTCACATCGGGAGCGTTTGGATTTATCGTTGCGAACAATGCATCAATTTCAGGTGCGGAAGGCGGCTGTCAGGCGGAAGTCGGCAGTGCATCGGCAATGGCAGCAGCAGCGATTGTAGAAATGGCTGGCGGAACAGCGCAGCAAAGTTCGGAAGCATTTGCAATCACGCTGAAAAATATGCTCGGATTAGTTTGTGATCCGGTTGCAGGCTTGGTGGAAGTACCTTGTGTGAAACGTAATGCAATGGGTGCATCCAACTCATTAGTCGCAGCGGATATGGCATTAGCAGGAGTGACAAGCCGCATTCCATGTGATGAGGTTATCGGCGCAATGTACCGAATCGGTCAGGCGATGAGCCCGAACTTGAAAGAAACGGCGCGGGGCGGTTTAGCTGCAACACCAACAGGCAAAGCCATTACCCATGCAATCTTTGAAGGCGGAGACCTGAAAAGCCTACTAAAATCACGTGTAGGCAGTAACTAACTATCAGTTCAGAAACTGATGAAATTGAATATAGAAATCTTAAAGTACTAAATAACTAAAAAAGAACACAAATTTTTGTGTTCTTTTTTTAGTTTGTGAGGGAACATATGCACCCATTTTATGATATTGTTAAATTATAAAAAATTCGTAAAGGAAGTGTCGACAATGATTCATGAGCCAGTTTCACAATTAAAGGGAATCGGAAAAGAAACAGCCGAAAATTTAATGAAAATTGGCATCGAGACAATCCATGACTTGATTTGGACATTTCCATACCGCCATGAAGATTTTCGATTAAAAGATCTAACTGAAACACCGCATAATGAGCGTGTGACGATTGAAGCACGTGTCGAAAGTGAACCGACCGTATTATTTTTAGGGAAAAATAAATCCCGATTACAATTTACAGCTCTTGCAGGAAGACATTTAATTAAAGTTGTGTTTTTCAATCAAAATTATTTGCGGCAAAAAATTTCAACTGGCGGCATAATTACGGTTACCGGAAAATGGGATCGCGGACGTCAAGTTATTGTCGGATCGTCCGTGACATTCGGGCCGAAGACAGAACAAGTTGATTTTGAGCCTGTTTATAGTTTGAAAGGGAATATTCAGCAAAAGCGCTTCCGTAAATATATGCGCCAGGCGTTGGATACCGTAATGGAACAACTGCCTGAAACATTGCCGAATTATCTGCGAGAGAGCTATCAGTTAGTTAACATTCAAGATGCGCTTGAAGGGGTACACTTTCCGCAAAGTGCAGACCATGCAAAACAGGCGCGACGCCGCTTCGTATACGAAGAATTACTGCAGTTCCAGCTGCGTATTCAAGCATTGAGAAAAGCGAATAAGGAAAATGAAAAAGGGATTTCCGTTCGCTTTGATCTGGAAAAATTAAAGGAATTTATTTCGACTCTGCCGTATGAGTTAACAGGTGCACAAAAGCGGGTTGTCAATGAAATTTGCAAAGATTTATTGCTGCCGCAACGTATGAACCGCCTACTTCAAGGGGATGTTGGTTCAGGGAAGACGGTCGTGGCGGCAATCGGCCTATATGCAGCTGTAACGGCTGGGTATCAGGGGGCTTTAATGGCACCGACTGAAATTTTAGCAGAACAGCATGCGGAAAACTTGCATATGTGGTTTGATCCGATCGGCGTCAGGATAGCTTTATTATCGGGCTCCACAAAAACAAAGGCGCGCCGTGAATTATTGGCGCAGCTGGCAGCAGGAGAAATCGATATTCTCATTGGGACACATGCACTCATTCAGCCGGATGTTGAATTCAAGAAGCTGGGATTTGTCATTACAGATGAACAGCATCGTTTTGGTGTAGAACAACGTCGAGTACTGCGTGAAAAAGGTGAAAATCCGGATGTGCTATTCATGACCGCAACACCTATTCCGCGTACATTAGCCATTACAGCTTTTGGTGAAATGGATGTCTCGATTATTGATGAATTGCCTGCAGGACGGAAAGAGATTGAAACACATTGGCTGAAGAAAGAACAGCTGAACAGTGTATTGATGCGCATGACGCAAGAACTTGAAGCAGGCCGCCAAGCGTATGTCATTGCTCCGTTAATCGAAGAGTCCGATAAACTGGATGTGCAAAATGCAGTGGAAGCCTACGAACAATTGAAGGCGTATTTCGGCACCCGTTTTGAAATCGGCCTGATGCATGGCCGACTGCATTCTGACGAAAAAGATGCGGTCATGCGAGCATTTAGTGATGGGGAAATTCATGTGCTTGTATCGACAACTGTTGTCGAAGTTGGGGTAAACGTTCCAAACGCAACATTCATGACAATTTATGATGCCGAGCGTTTTGGTTTAGCACAGCTTCACCAGCTGCGCGGTCGTGTCGGCCGTGGAGAACATCAATCCTATTGTGTACTGATTGCCGATCCGAAAACAGATGAAGGAAAAGAACGTATGATGAGTATGACCGAGACGAATGACGGTTTCCGCCTGGCCGAAAAAGATTTGGAGCTGCGCGGATCAGGCGATTTCTTCGGGAAACGACAAAGCGGATTGCCGGAATTTAAATTGGCCGACCTTGTCCATGATTACCGGGCACTTGAAACGGCAAGACAGGATGCCGAGAAAATGCTCTATGATGAAGCATTTTGGCAAGATCCGGAATATGAATTTTTACGAGAAGATTTAACGGCTTCTGGCGTTCTGCAAGGAGAACGAATTGATTAAACGATTAGAACCTGTAATTGGTGGAAAACTATTTAGGCTACTTAAAAATGCTGAAAAGAGGTTATAAGATGGGAAACCTGTATCCGTATTTCGTGTTAAATGGACAAGCAAAAGAGGCAGTGGTGTTATATGCAGAACTGTTTAATGCCAAAAGTGTAACGATTTCAACTTTTGGAGAATTACCGCCAAATCCTGAGCGCCCTATTCCACCGGAAGCAAAAGATTTGGTAATGAATGCTCAAATTGAACTGCAGGAAGGTCAAATGATGTTTTCCGATACGTATCCGGGCTCTCCGCAAGTGACGGTAGGGGACAATATCAGCATTGCCTATACGTCAAAAGACGAGCAGGAAATCCGATATATTTTCGATGGTTTAAGAGAAGGCGGAAAGGTCGTAATGGAGTTACAGGAGACCTTTTGGAGCAAGTGCTATGGGCAAGTAACAGATAAGTTTGGTGTGCTGTGGCAGCTAAGCCTTGAAGCATAAGATTTTAGGAACGCGACAAAAAGTTGTTGCGTTCTTTTTTTTATACATGTATATTGATATTAGTACCAAGTGCTAATACTAATCTTTTAGAAAATTAAAGGTAGGTAACAAATACGATGAAGCGTTCCAAAAAAGAGCGACAGTCGTTATTGACTGAACAGATCGCAGACAATCCTTTCGTGACAGATGAACAATTAGCAGCTGAATTTAATGTGAGCGTTCAAACAATTCGATTGGATCGCATGGAACTCGCTATTCCGGAATTGCGTGAACGTATTAAAGATGTTGCTGCTAAAAAATATGATGAAGTAAAATCATTGCCACTTGATGAAGTCATCGGTGAAATTATTGATATAGAGCTGGATAATCGGGCAATTTCAATATTTGATGTTGGAGAAGAGCATGTATTTCAGCGCAACGGCATAGCGCGCGGTCACCATTTATTTGCACAGGCTAATTCTTTGGCGGTAGCAGTAATTGATGATGAGCTTGCCCTTACTGTAAAATCAAATGTAGCTTTCGTGAAACCGGTTCGAGCAGGAAACCGCGTCGTAACGAAGGCAGTTGTAAAAGGGAAAAACCCTGATAAAAACCGTACATTTATCGAAGTGACTTCTTCTGTTGATAATGAAATAGTTTTCAAGGGAGAGTTTGAAATGTATCGGATGAAAGGTGAAGAAACAACATGAAAATAGCAGTAGATGGTATGGGTGGAGATAACGCACCACAGGCAATCGTGGAAGGTGTCTTCATGGCCCTTGAAGATTTTCCGAAATTAACAATTGATTTATATGGCGATGAACAAAAAATGGCACCGTATTTAAAAAATCACGATCGCCTAACGGTTGTTCATTGTAGTGAAGTTGTAGAGGCAGAGGATGACCCGGCACGCGCAGTACGCCGCAAAAAGGATTCTTCAATGGCTCGTATGCTGGATGCGGTTGCTGAAGGAAAGGCGGACGCTTGTTTATCTGCAGGAAATACTGGTGCTTTAATGGCAGGCGGACTTTTCAAAGTAGGGCGTATTGATGGGGTAGCGCGTCCTGCATTGGCAACGACATTACCGACGATGAATGGTGATGGCTTCCTTATGCTTGATTTAGGGGCAAATGCAGATGCAAAACCTGAAAACTTATTACAGTACGCAATTATGGGTGATATCTATGTGAAGCAGGTACGCGGTCAAAAGGCACCTCGTATTGGTTTATTAAATATCGGAACTGAAGATAAAAAAGGTAATGAATTAACGAAAGCGGCATTCACTTTACTGAAAGAAGCGGATTTTAACTTTGAAGGCAATGTAGAAGCACGCGAATTACTGAATGGGGTCGCTGATGTTGTCGTAACGGATGGGTTTACAGGCAATATGGTGCTGAAAACAATTGAAGGTACAGCAGGTACGGTTTTCAAAATGTTGAAGGATGCATTATTTGCCACGACAAAAACGAAAATTGCTGCAGCATTAGTAAAAAATGATTTAAAACAGTTAAAAGATAAAATGGATTATACAGAATATGGCGGAGCGGCTTTATTTGGTCTGAAGGCACCTGTTATTAAAGCGCATGGTTCGTCGAATGCACGTGCGATTTACAGTGCAATTCGCCAAGCGACAATTATGGTAGAGCATAAAGTATGCGAAACAATTGCCAAAAAAATTGATCAATTGCCAAAACCAGAATAAGCTTTTTCACAAAGGGGATTATCAAATGACAAAAATTGCTTTTATTTTTCCAGGACAAGGTTCACAAACTGTAGGGATGGGTGCGGAGTTTGTTGCGAATGATGAAGTAAGCAAACAGTATTATGAACGAGCAAACGAAGTGTTGAACCTTCCATTGTCGGACTATATGTTAAAAGGTCCACAAGAAACATTAACACTGACATATCATGCTCAGCCAGCTTTATTGACATCAGGGGTGATGATCGCAAATAAGCTGATTGAAGCTGGTATTGCGCCGCAATATACTGCGGGACATTCATTAGGAGAATACAGTGCATTTGTCATTTCAGGAGTAATTGATTTTGAGGATGCAGTTCAAACGGTTCATAGAAGGGGTTTATTTATGGACGAGGCAGTACCTGCAGGTCAAGGAGCAATGGCAGCTATATTGGCGTTAGACGGAGAAAAACTAGACGCCATTTGCCAACAAGTATCCGCTGAAGGAGAAGTCGTTCAAGTAGCGAACTTTAACTGTCCGGGCCAGATTGTGATTTCAGGGACGAAACAAGGTGTTGACGAAGCATGTAAAAGAGCGAAGGAAGCAGGAGCAAAACGAGCTTTACCTTTAGTCGTAAGCGGTCCCTTCCATAGTTCATTAATGCAGAAAGCGGCACATAATTTAAGAGATACAGTAGCAAATTTACCATTACAGGAACCAAAAATTCCGGTAGTGAGCAATGTGACTTCAGAGCTTTTAACAACGGTTGAAGCAATTAAAGAAGAAATGGTTGCCCAAGTAACAAGCTCTGTACAGTGGCAGCAAAACATTGAAAAGCTTATTGCTGAAGGGGTAACGGTCTTTATTGAATGCGGACCTGGAAAAGTATTATCAGGCTTAGTGAAAAAAATCGACCGCAATGTACAAACATACTGTGTATATGATGAGACGAGTTTGACACAAGTTGTTGAGGCATCAAAGGAGTGGAAACAATGGGTTTAACAGGGAAATGTGCTGTCGTAACAGGGGCATCTCGTGGCATTGGTCGCGCGATCGCATTACAATTGGCAAGTGAAGGTGCAAAAGTCGTTGTCAATTATAGCGGGAGCGAGCAAAAGGCACAGGAAGTTGTAGAAGAAATTAAAGCAAATGGCGGCGAAGCAATTGCCGTACAGGCAAATGTGGCAGATTCAGATTCTGTACAGAATTTGATGAAATCAGCGCTTGATACGTACGGTTCAATTGATATTTTAGTGAACAATGCGGGCATCACGCGCGATAACCTATTAATGCGTATGAAAGATGACGAATGGGATGATGTCATCAATACGAATTTAAAAGGTGTTTTCCTTTGTACAAAAGCTGTTACGCGTCAAATGATGAAACAGCGTGCAGGACGAATTATTAATATTTCTTCAATCGTTGGGGTTGCCGGAAATGCCGGACAGGCAAACTACGTAGCGGCAAAAGCGGGTGTGATCGGTCTGACGAAAACAACTGCACAGGAACTTGCATCACGTAATATTTTAGTCAATGCCATTGCACCAGGCTTTATTACAACGGAAATGACAGAAGGCTTACCGGAAGATTTAAAAGAAGGTATGCTTAAACAGATTCCATTGGCAAAACTAGGCCAACCGGAAGATATCGCAAAAGCTGTCGTATTTTTCGCATCAGACAGTTCCAACTACATTACAGGCCAAACGCTCCAAATAGACGGCGGCATGGTAATGGCTTAATATTATTGAAATATAAGCAATTAAGTTGATGATAGCTGGGGGTCAAGTATACCAGGAACGGAAATCAACAGGTTAGATTCATTGAGGGGAGGTGACTGATTTGTCTACAGTATTTGAGCGTGTTTCAAAAGTAGTCGTTGACCGTTTAGGCGTTGACGAAAGCGAAGTGAAATTAGAAGCATCATTCCGTGAGGATTTAGGTGCAGATTCATTAGATGTTGTTGAGTTAGTAATGGAACTTGAAGATGAGTTCGATATGGAAATTTCTGATGAAGATGCAGAAAAAATTGCAACAGTTGGTAATGCAATTTCATACATCGAAAGCAAAATTAGCTAATTCATTTATAAAACACAGGGCTGTACGAAGTCACAACGACTTTTGTACAGCCTTTTTCGCGTCTGAAAATTGCGTTAAATAGCAGTTTCTAGTTGACTGAACAAATAAAACGAAATTTGATAGGAATTTGACTGATACCCTTTGCACAATGCTATAGAACAAGGTAAACTAAACGATAGAAACTAGAAGGAAGGCAGAAAGTACATGACCTATAGAAAAAAAGGGAACAACCAGAAACCCGGTGTGCTCCCTGAAAAAGTAAAAGAGCAATTCCAAGTTTTAGAAAACGAAATGAACATTCATTTCCAGAATAAAGATTTATTATATCAAGCATTTACCCATTCATCTTATGTGAATGAGCATCGCCGCAAATTATTTACGGACAACGAGCGATTAGAATTTTTAGGGGACGCTGTATTAGAGTTATCTGTATCAAAATATTTATTTGAAAAATTTCCGAATATGAGCGAAGGGGAACTTACGAAATTACGTGCATCAATCGTTTGTGAGCCATCACTAGTTGTTTTTGCGAATGAACTAAACTTCGGACAATTCGTTTTATTAGGTAAAGGTGAAGAATTAACAGGTGGTCGCGAACGTCCGGCATTACTTGCTGACGTATTTGAATCATTTGTCGGAGCCCTTTATTTAGATCAAGGTCTAGAAGTAGTTGTCGCATTTTTAGAACGTGTCGTATTCCCTAAAGTTGAAGTCGGTGCTTTTTCGCATGTGATGGATTTTAAAAGTCAATTACAAGAAATTATTCAACAAACAAATAACGGCCTTTTACATTATGAAATTGTTGATGAAAAAGGTCCAGCACATAATCGAACATTCGTTTCACGTGTATTGTTAAACAGCCAGGAGTTAGGTATTGGCCGTGGAAAATCAAAGAAAGAGGCTGAGCAGCAAGCAGCACAAAGTGCCATGCTGATGCTTAAGCAGTCAAAGCAAGAGGAGGAATAACATGTTCCTTAAAAGACTCGAAGTAGTAGGCTTTAAATCATTTGCCGAACGTATCGGGATTGATTTTGTACCTGGTGTTACAGCAGTTGTAGGACCAAATGGTAGTGGGAAAAGTAATGTAACAGATGCAATCCGGTGGGTATTAGGAGAGCAGTCTGCCAAAAGTCTGCGTGGAGCCAAAATGGAAGACGTTATTTTTGCAGGAAGTGAATCAAGAAGAGCACTGAACTTTGCTGAAGTTACACTCGTTTTAGATAATTCAGATGAACTAGTAGCAATACCTTATACAGAGGTAAGTGTGACGAGACGTGTTTATCGTTCAGGCGAAAGTGAATATTTACTGAATAACCAGCAATGTCGTCTGAAGGATATTACAGACTTGTTTATGGATTCGGGGCTTGGGAAAGAAGCCTTTTCCATTATTTCGCAAGGGCGAGTTGATGAAATTTTAAACAGCCGTCCAGATGACCGCCGCAGTATTTTCGAAGAGGCTGCAGGTGTTTTAAAATATAAGCAGCGCAAGAAGAAAGCGGAGCATAAGCTTGTAGAAACAGATGAAAATCTAAATCGGGTTCTCGATATTTTGCATGAAATCGACCAGCGTCTGGAGCCATTGAAAATTCAGGCGTCCAGCGCGAAAGATTATGTGCGAATGACCGAAGAACTGAAAGATTTTGATATAGCATTAATGGTTCATGATATCCGTGCAAACGGGAAAGTATTGCAAGGCTATACTGAAGAACAGCGGAAATTAACAGCAACCGAAAAAGAACATGCAACTGAAATTGCGACAGTTGAACAACAATTGCGCAAAATGCGTACGGAGTTAAAAGCGATTGACGAAGTGCTGGACAGTTCTCAAGAACAGCTTGTCGAGGCGAGCGCGGAAGTAGAGCGATGGGAAGGCCGTAAAGCGTTATTTAACGAAAAGCGTTCAAATGCAGAAAAACAAATTCAACAATTACGTGAAAGCTTAACGGAAGCAGCCAATACGGTAAAAGATTTGCAAGAAGCTGAACGGGAAAAACGCGGTCAGTTTACAGAAAAGCAAAAAATCGTTACCGAAATTCGTTCGACGCTAAAGCAGGTCGAGCAAGCTTTAACACGCTCTGCTTCGGAAATCGAACAAGAAATTGAAGATGCAAAAAATACGTACATTAACTTGCTTAACGAAGAAGCGACCGTTAAAAATGAATTAAAGCATATCGATCAACAACTTTCGCAGGAACAGGCAACTGTTGAGCGAATGACGGGTCGTTCATCTGAAATTCAAAAAGAACTGACTGAAGCACTCATTGCAAAAGAAGTGACAGAACGTGCACTTGAACAGGCGGAACTGTCTGTGAAAGAACAACTTAATCATTTTGATGTCATGCAGCTTCAGTTAAAATCAGCGACTGCCGATTTAGATGAAAAGCAAGCATTATTGTATAAGGCTTATCAGCATCATCAGCAATTAAAAGCGCGTAAAGAGACATTGGCTGAACTTGAGGCTGATTTTTCAGGCTTCTTCCATGGTGTTAAGGAAGTCCTTTTAGCCCGAGATCGTAAAGAACTGCAAGGAATCGAAGGTGCGGTAGCCGAGCTGATTCAAGTCGAGGCGAAATACTCGCAGGCTATTGAAACTGCATTAGGTGCAGCTTCACAGCATATTGTGACTGAAAATGAACAACATGCCCAAAAAGCAATTGGCTGGTTGAAGCAAAAACGTGCAGGCCGTGCAACATTTTTACCGAAAACAGTAATGCGTTCACGGAAAATTCATGCACAGCAATTAAGTGATATTCAATCACATCCAGCATATGTTGCAATGGCATATGAACTAGTAAATTATGCACAGGAAAATACGACAATTATTGAAAACCTTTTAGGTAATGTATTAGTAGCATCTTCTTTGGAAGGTGCGAGCCAAATTGCCCGTTTATGCGGATTTAAGTACCGTGTTGTTACCCTTGAAGGGGACATCGTGAATGCTGGTGGTTCTTTAACTGGTGGTGCCTTAAAGCAGCAAAGTTCATTGTTCTCGCGTAAAGCGGAACTCGACAAACTCGTATCGACATTGGGAGAAATGGAATCAACAATCCATTCTGCCGAGCAAACGGTAGCGACGAAGAAAGAACAGATTGCAACATTACGACACTCATTGGAAGAGATGAAGCTGCAAGGTGAATCAATGCGTGAGCAAGAGCAAATTCATCGTTCGAAGCTTATGGAACTCGATATGATTGTGAAGAACTTACAGACAACAGTAACAATTACACAGTCGGAGCAAACTTCATTATCGACACGTAAAGAGTCATTAAACGAACAGCAGTCAGCTGCACAATCACGATTGACTGAATTAAGTAAAGAATTACAGGAAATCCAGCAAACGGTTGATGAACTGACACTCGCTAAGGCACAAAGTGAAACGCAAAAAGATGTGTTGCGTGAACAGTTAGCCCAACAACGATCTGAGCTTGCAGTTGCCCAAGAGCAATTAACACAAGTACAAGCTTCGATTGCAGGAATTGAACTGAATTTGTCTAAAGCACAGGCAAATGTCGAAAAAATTTCCCGGGAAATCGACTGGGTAGAATCTGAAGATGGCTTAAATGGGCCATCCGCAGAAGAATTGGCCCAAACAATTGTCGAATGGACGGAGAAAAAAGACGTACTGACAGAAATTATTCAAAAGAACCGTACACTGCGTTCTACTTTGCATGAGCAAGTTACGGAAAATGAAATTCACCTGCAGGAAATACAGCGAGTACATAAAAGCTATGTTGATGCATTGCGTGCACTCGAGCTGAAATGCAGCCGAATTGAATTTGAAATGAATAGTCTGCAAGAGCAATTGCTCGAGCAATATGAATTAGATGTTTTATCTGCTCAGGAAGAAGCAATCAGCATTGAAGACGAAGAACATGTTCGACGGAAAGTGAAGCTGTTGAAGCAATCGATCGAAGAACTTGGTCCAGTCAATTTAACTTCGATTGAGGAATATGAACGTGTTCAGGAACGCTATACATTTTTAAGTGAACAACGAGAAGATTTAGTTGCTGCAAAAGATACGCTGCACAAAGCAATCGGCGAGATGGATGAAGAAATGACAGAACGCTTCAGTGAAACATTTAAGCAGATCCGTAAGCAATTCGTCATTTCGTTCAGAGAGCTGTTTGGCGGCGGTACGGCGGACCTGGTGCTGTTGGATCCTAATAATATGTTAGAAACGGGCATTGAAATTATTGCCCAACCACCAGGGAAAAAACTGCAAAGCTTAAGTCTGCTTTCTGGCGGAGAACGTGCATTAACGGCTATTGCTTTATTGTTTGCGATTTTAAATACACGACCTGTACCATTCTGTATATTGGATGAGGTTGAAGCAGCATTGGATGAATCGAATGTTGTGCGTTATAGTGAATATTTACGTAAATTTAGTGAGCATACTCAATTCATCGTCATTACACACCGTAAAGGCACGATGGAAGGGGCAGATGTTCTGTATGGTATTACAATGCAAGAGTCGGGTGTATCGAAACTTGTATCGGTAAAACTGGAAGAACATGCTGAATTAGTAGCGCAAGGGAGTGGCGGAAAATGAGTTTTTTTAAGCGACTGAAAGAAAAACTGGCAGGTAGCAGTGAACAGCAAGAACAACAAGAACAACAAGAACAACAAGAACAACAAGATCAACAGGTAGATTTGTTACCGCTTGACGAACAAGAGCAAGAAGAAAATCAACTAATCGAAGCGGTAGAGGAAGAAATTCCTGGAACTGAACAAGCTGTTGAAAAAGAGCAGGAAGAAACAGTTGAGCAGCCGCCAATTGAAGAAGTGCAACCTGTTGAAGAAGAGATTTCTAATCAATCGGATACAGATGTTGAAGAGCAACCTCAAAAGCAGTCTGCGTGGTCGATTACCCAGAAGTTTAAAGCGGGATTGGAAAAAACACGTAATTCTTTCACTTCTAAAGTAAACGATTTAGTTGCACGTTATCGTAAAGTGGATGAAGATTTCTTTGAAGAGCTGGAAGATGTCCTGCTGCAAGCGGATGTCGGCTTTGAAACAGTGATGGAATTAATGGATAAATTACGTTTTGAAGTACAGCGTCAAAACATTAAAGATACAAACGGAATTCAGGCGATCATTTCCGAAAAGCTTGTTGAAATTTATGAATCTGGTGAAGAAAATTTAACAGAATTAAATATTCAGCAGAGCGGAGATTTAACGGTTATTTTATTTGTTGGTGTTAATGGTGTCGGAAAGACTACGACAATCGGTAAATTGGCCCACCGTTTAAAATCTGAAGGAAAATCTGTGATGTTGGCAGCGGGAGACACATTCCGTGCCGGTGCCATTGAGCAGCTGCAAGTATGGGGCGAACGTGTCGGTGTAGAAGTTATTGCACAATCAGAAGGTTCCGACCCTGCAGCAGTAATGTATGATGCTATTCGTGCAGCTAAAAACCGCGGTGTCGATATTTTAATTTGTGATACAGCCGGCCGTCTGCAAAACAAAGTCAACTTAATGAACGAACTTGAAAAAGTGCATCGTGTAATTTCGCGTGAAATTCCGAATGCACCACATGAAGTACTTCTTGCATTGGATGCGACAACAGGCCAAAATGCGCTTGTTCAGGCTCAAATGTTCAAAGAGGCGACAAATGTAACAGGTATCGTTTTAACAAAACTGGATGGTACGGCAAAAGGCGGTATCGTATTGGCTATTCGCAATAAACTGCACATCCCTGTGAAATTTGTAGGACTTGGTGAAAAAATGGATGATCTGCAACCATTCGATGCAGAACGTTATGTATATGGTTTATTTGCCGAAGGACTGGAAAAAGAACTGGAAAAAGCAGAAGAGTAACGATTACTTTCACTTTAAAATTATATTAAAAAAGCAATTCGTATAATTTTTACGAATTGCTTTTTTAATGGAAAAATGATTCAATTGACTGATTTTTCTTTTAATTCTGAATTGAGGGGTTGCTTTTCAAATTATATTTTGACATGATAAACTTTACCAAAACGTTTTAGTAAACATTTATTAACAAAAGGAGATAAAAATGAAAAAAGTAACAATAGCCGACGTTGCTAAGGAAGCAAATGTTTCGGTCAGTACCGTTTCACAATTTATGAATCAGCGCTACGAGTATATGAGTGTTGAAACACGGGCAAAAATCCAGTTAGCCGTTGAAAAACTGCACTACCGGCCAAATATTTTAGCACGAAGCCTGAAAAACAAAGGGACACAAACAATTGGGATTATTGTCGCTAATATTATGTACACGTTTACTACACATATCGTCCATCATTTAGAGCGTCATTTTCAGCAGCACGGCTTTCAGGTCATTGTGTGCAACGCAAATGATAACCCGAAATTGGAGCGTGAACATATTGATTTGCTGCTCGCAAAGCAAGTAGAAGGATTTATTCTTTTTCCTACAGGCAATAACAAAGACTTGTACGACTATTTGTATAACAGTAATATACCGGTTGTCTTTTTAGATCGTATGATTGCCGACGTGAAAATACCAAGTGTTCTACTGAATAATGAAAAAGCAATCGAGCTCGCAGTTGGGGAACTGATGAATAAGGGCTATGAAAATTTAGCAATTGTGGCAGGCTCGATTGAACAAAATATTACGCCTCGTCTTGAAAGGTTGGAAGGTTTCCGCCAAGCGATGAAAAAGAGGGGGGTAGCATACGGAGAACATCAAGTAATCGCCACTTCAACGGAAAACTTGCCGGAAAAATTCAATCGGTTGCTTACAGAAGTCAACCTGGATGGAATCATAGCCGGAAATGACCGTATGCTGCTCGCAATTTTACATTACTTAAAAGAACATGCTCCAGATCTTTTGGGGAAGATCGGTATTGCTGTAATTGATGAAATGCCATTAGCTAAATTTATGTCTACAAAATTGACAACGATTGAACAGCCAACAGAAGAAATGGCGAAACAAGCGGTTCATTTGTTCCTGCAAATCAAAAAAAGCGGCTACACAGAAGAATTATTATCCTCATACCGGTTTGATCCGATTTTAGTATAGGATTCATAACGATTGAGGAACTGTATTAAGAACAGGTCCTCTTATATTATACAAAATATTTTTTAAGAATAATATTCTAAAAATTAAGAATTATCCTTGCAAATGTATTGAAGATAATTTATTATTTTTTAATAAAACGTTTTACTAAAACGTTTTAGTTAAATGTAACCGCATACAAGGGGGAGAAATGATGAAAACAAAAGGGGTTTTAATGCTATTACTTGCATTAACAATATTTTTAACTGCTTGTAATTCTTCTGAAGAAGCTCGAACAATCATTTTAGCCGAGAACCAGGTAGATGATTATCCTACTTCCGTCGGCGATTATGAATTTGCGAGATTGATTGAAGAAAAAACAGATGGACGTTACAAAGTGGAAGTTTACACAGGAGGTCAGCTTGGTGACGAAAAGAGTGCCATTGAATTAATGCAGGTAGGGGCGATTGAACTGGCACGGATTAATGGCAGTCCTTTAATGGAATTTTCGGACTCATTAGGTGTTTTATCGTTACCATACTTATTTTCGGATGATGAGCATAAGTGGGAAGTATTGAATGGTGAAATCGGCGAGACATTATTAAATGGATTAAGCGAATCGAATTTACAAGGGTTGGCTTTTTACGATTCAGGCAACCGCCACTTCTATAATGCGGTTCGCGAAATAAAATCACCGGAAGATTTAGAAGGACTAAAAATAAGAGTACAGCAATCAAGTTTAAATATTGACATGGTTGAGGCATTAGGAGCTTCTGCCACAGCAATGTCTTATGGTGAGGTATATTCGGCAATTCAAACAGGGGTAATTGATGGTGCTGAAAACAACTTCCCAAGTTATTACACGACAAATCATTTTGAAGTGGCTAAATACATAACGATGGACGGACATTCTGGTGTACCGGAAGTTTTGACAGCTTCGAAAGCTTTCTGGGATACGTTATCCGAAGAAGATAAGGAAATCTTTAAGGAAGCAGCATTGGAATCACAAGTCGTGCAACGAGAAGCGTGGGCAGCACTGGAAGAAAAGTCTTTACTTGAAGCGCGAAATGCCGGTAATACAGTTACAGTCATCGATGATGTGACACCTTGGCAAGAAGCAGTTGAACCAATCTACGCAAAATACGGGCAACAGTTTAAAGAAAATTTAGAGAAGATTCAATCATTGGTTAAGTAAAATAAAGGGGAGGGCTATCGAGTGGCTACTATAAAAAAGGCAAAAAGTATTTTAGACCGCAGCCTAGATTATATTTTAGGAACGATGGTTATTGCGATGACACTGATCATCATCTATCAAATATTTACACGTAACTTTTTAGACTTCACACCGAGATGGACGGAAGAATTGGCATTGCTTTTATTAATTTGGATTGCCTTTATTGGAATTGCAATCGGATTTAGAGACAACTTACATATTGGGGTAGGGGTATTTGTAGGTTTGATGCCAAAGAGCATTCAAAAGAAAATCGATCTCATCACTAAAGTATTGGTAGTTGCAATGAGTATCATTTTTATCTATTACGGCTTCCGTTTTACATTTTTAATGCATGGCTCATTAATGGCCGGTACAAGATTGCCGCAAAGTATTTTATACAGTGCGATTCCTGTCAGTGGTATTTTAACATTCATTTACGGGATTGAAATGTTCTTTAAAGATGCGATTCATGAAGATTTTGATGACGATGCCAAAGAAGCGATGGAGGCGGCTAAATAATGGGGATTGCAATATTACTTGCAGTATTTGTAGTGTTATTACTTTTACGTGTACCGGTTGCACTATGTCTGGCGGTTTCGTCTTTTGTCACTACGATTTATTTAGGGATTGATTTAGCGGCAATTGTACAGCGAATGGTAAGCGGATTGAACAGTTTTTCGCTTATAGCGATTCCATTTTTCATTTTAGCCGGGGAAATTATGAATGAAGGCGGTATTTCACGCCGTTTAATTAATTTGGCGAACGTTATTGTCGGGAAAGTGCGCGGGGGCTTGGCGATGGTAAACGTTTTATCTTCAACATTTTTTGGCGGTATTTCGGGTTCTGCTGTAGCGGACGTATCATCAATTGGTTCTGTATTAATCCCAATGATGAAAAAGCAAAAGTATGATGCGGAATATTCTGTTGCGGTCACTATTTCAAGTGCTGCACAAGGCGTTTTAATTCCACCAAGTCATAATATGATTATTTATTCTACTGCTGCCGGTGGTGTATCGGTTGGTGCATTGTTTATGGGAGGAATCGTTCCGGGTATTGCATTAGGCTTAATTTTAATGATTTTTGCATATGCGATTGCAGTAAAGCGTAATTATCCAAAAGGTGAACCGATTAAGCGTGAAGAGGTACCTAAAATTGTACGCGAAGGTTTATTAGGATTGTTTACAGCGGTTATTATTATCGGGGGTATTTTATCCGGTATTTTCACAGCGACAGAATCTGCGGCAATCGGTGCATTATATGCGTTTATTATTTCATTTTTCGTTTATAAAGATGTGCCGATTTCGGCGATGGGGAACATTCTGAAACGTACTGTAAAAACATTGTCGATGGTACTGTTTTTAATTGCAGCTTCTTCAGCATTCGGCTGGCTGCTTGCATTTTTAAAAGTACCTGCAATGGTTACAGAAACGTTATTGGCTGTTTCACCGAACGATTTTGTTACATTATTAATTATTAATGTCATTTTATTAGTATTAGGTATGTTTATGGACATGGCACCGTTAATTTTAATTGCGACACCAATTTTATTGCCGGTAGCAATCGAAGCAGGTATGGATCCGGTTCAATTCGGTGTTGTATTAATTCTGAACTTAGCGATTGGTCTTGTAACACCGCCGGTTGGTACGTGTCTGTTTGTCGGATGTGCCATCGGTAAAATACCGATCGAAAAAGCAACAAAGGGAATGCTTCCATTTTATGGCGCAATGATTGTTATACTACTATTAATAACGTTTGTTCCAGATATTACGTTAAAACTTCCGGAACTACTATTAAAGTAAGGGGACTAGAATATGACAAAAACATTTTTAGGTGATTCGTTTTTATTGAATAATAAAGTAGCTGAGAAGTTGTATTTCGATTATGCAAAAGATTTACCGATTATTGATTACCACTGTCATTTAAGTCCTCAGGAAATTTATGAGGATAAGCAATTCAAAAATATAACAGAGGCTTGGCTGTACGGTGACCATTATAAATGGCGTGCGATGCGGGCAAATGGGGTTCCGGAGCATCTAGTAACGGGTGATGCGGCTGATTATGAGCGTTTTGAAGCATGGGCAAAAACCGTTCCGTATACAATTGGAAACCCTTTATATCAGTGGACACATCTAGAGCTTCGCCGATTCTTTAATGAAGAAACTCTATTAAATGAAAAAACAGCACGCGCTATTTGGGATAATGTAAATGAACAACTACCTCAAAAAACAGCACGTCAGTTAATTATAGACTCAAAAGTAGAAGTAATCTGCACAACAGATGATCCGATTGATTCACTTGAATATCATATCGCACTTCAAAAAGATGAGCTGTTTAACGTGAAAGTACTGCCAAGTTTCAGACCGGATAAAGCATTGGAAATCAATAAGCCGACATTTGCGGACTGGATTGGATCATTATCGGAAGTAGTCGGTGAAACAATTGAGTCTTATGAACAATTGAAAGAAGCTCTTGCAAAACGTATTCAATTTTTTGATGAAGTCGGCGGTAAAGTATCAGACCATGCATTGGATACGATTTATTATGCGGAAGCGACAGAACAAGAAGTGAGTGCTATTTTTGAAAAGGGGCTTGCGGGTGGACAAGTATCGCTGGAAGATGAAGCGAAATATAAAACAGCATTGCTTATCTTTTTAGGAAAGCAATACGCTTCATATAATTGGGCGATGCAATATCATATTTCCGCACACCGCAACAACAATACACGTCAGTTTAATGAATTAGGGCCGGATACAGGCTATGACAGCATTAATGACGGTCCAATCGCAGTACCGCTGACACGTTTACTGGATGCACTTGCACTTGAAGATGCATTACCGAAAACGATTATTTATTCATTAAATCCGAAAGACTATTACGTTATTGCCAGTATAATCGGAAGCTTCCAGGAAAAAGTGCCGGGGAAAATTCAATTCGGTACAGCTTGGTGGTTTAATGATCAAAAAGAAGGAATGCTTGATCAGATGAAAGCACTTGCGAGCATCGGGGTATTCAGCCGCTTTATCGGTATGCTGACGGATTCACGCAGTTTCCTGTCTTATACGCGCCACGAATATTTTAGACGCTTAGTATGTGATCTTATTGGCGGATGGGTTGAAAATGGAGAATTCCCTGAAGATTATGAGCTTCTTGGAAAGGTAGTACAGGATATTTGCTATTACAATGCAAAAAATTACTTTAACTTTTAAATGGGGTGGATGAAGCATGCAACAGTTATCAAACGAAGTGTATACTCGAAAAACAGCTGTCGTAGAGCGTATTGTCCAATTTGGCACGGGGAATTTTCTCCGTGCTTTTGTTGATTGGCTTGTACATGAAGCGAATTTACAGCAGCAACAGGATTTAGGAATTGTTATTGTCCAGTCAACATCAGGAAGTACGTCAGAAATAATCAATGCGCAAGACGGCCTATACACACTTGTTACGCAAGGAATTCAAAATGGTAAGCGAGTCAACTATGAACAAGTGATTGAAAGTGTAACACGGAGCATATCACTGCAAAAGCAATACGAAGAATATATGAAGCTCGCGGTTTCAGAAGACCTCCAATATGTTGTATCCAATACTACCGAAGCGGGGATTGTTTATGAAGAGCTTCCATTTGATAAACAGCCATCAACAAATTTTGTAGCGAATGTGACTCATTTTTTATGGAAACGCTATGAAACATTCGGCGGAGACCCGTCAAAAGGGCTGATTTTCCTGCCGTGTGAATTAATTGAACAGAACGGTACCGCTTTAAAAAATGGGATTGTAAGCTATGCAAATGCATGGAACCTAGGGCAGAGCTTCATCGATTGGGTAACAAATGCCAATACGTTTTGCAACACACTTGTTGACCGTATCGTACCGGGATTCCCGAAAAGCCAACATGAAGAATTATCGATGAAGCTTGGGTATGTTGACAAATTACTTGTCTCGGCAGAACCGTATTATATTTGGGTAATAGAAAATGAGGAAGCGCTTCATTCTTTTCCGTTAGTTAATAATAAATTTGAAGTAAAGCTTGTAGAAGAATTGAGTTATTACCGGGAGCGCAAAGTGAAAATGCTCAATGGTGCACACTCCGCATTAACACCGCTTGCTATTTTGATGAATATAGATACAGTCGGGCAAGTGATGGAACACCCTGGATTAAGACCGTTTGTTCAACGCTTACTTGCCCAGGAAGTGATACCTACCATTAATGGTGACAAAGAACAGTTAATCATATATCAACAAGCGGTTTTAGAGCGCTTTGAAAATCCTTTTATTGCACATTACGTAAAAAGTATTGCACTCAATGCAATCGCCAAGTTTAAAACTAGAAATATCCCATCTTTACTGGCGTATTATAAGCAATATGAAACACTTCCGAAACATTTAACAACATCATTGGCTGCCTGGATTTACCTATATCAGACACCGGCAGTATTTTCGCCGCAAGATGCTCCGGAAGCGATTGAGCAAATTACGGCAAACTCATTAGAGGCTGTATTGCGTAATGAAAATCTTTGGGGAATAGATTTAACCACGATTCCACAACTTGAACAATTTGTCGGGCAGGCAATTGCGGCATTTAAAGAACAACAAACAGCACAGTTTATTGCGGAATTGGAAGAGGAGGTAATGGGATTATGAAAGAAACGATTGTAATTCATCCATCTGATAATGTTGCGGTCGCTTTACGTGCGTTTGAAGCGGGAGAGCCATTTTCCATCGGCCAAGAGCAGATTAATTTGGCACAGGAAGTTACTAGAGGCCATAAAATTGCCACACGTAACATTGAAAAAGGGGAACATATTATAAAATATGGCTATCCGATTGGACATGCTACTGAAGATATTGCAAAAGGAACTGTTGTCCACACGCATAATGTGAAAACAAATTTGCAGGACATCATTAACTATAATTACGACAAGAAAGATATTACATTAAACTACCCGCAGCGTAATTTAACATTTAAAGGGTATCGACGCAGCAATGGTGAAGCTGGTATACGGAATGAGCTGTGGATTATTCCTTCAGTCGGATGTGTGAATGGTATTGCGGATATGATTATTCGGGAGTTTGAGCAACGCGTAGGAAGTATTGCGCCTTTTGAATCGACACTCGTATTAAAGCATAATTTTGGCTGTTCGCAATTAGGCGACGACCATGAAAATACACGTACTATTTTACTGGATGCAATTAATCATCCGAATGCTGCAGCGGTGCTTGTATTAGGACTTGGTTGCGAGAATAATACAATTGAAGAGATGAAGCAGGAACTAGGTGATTACGATACTTCCCGTGTGAAATTTGTCGTGTCTCAGCAAGTTGATGATGAAGTTGAAGCAAGTGTAGAAGCACTCGTGGAACTTCATGAAGCAGTCCGCAATGACCGCCGAGAAGATATTCCGATTAGTGAATTGCGTATCGGACTAAAATGTGGCGGTTCAGACGGCTTATCGGGTATCACGGCGAATCCGCTTCTAGGCCGTTTCTCCGACTTTTTAGTATCACAGGGCGGCACAACGGTGCTGACGGAAGTTCCGGAAATGTTCGGAGCGGAAACGATTTTAATGAACCGTGCACAAGATGAAGAAACATTTGAAAAGATTGTTTCGCTTATTAATGACTTTAAACAATACTTCATCGACTACAATCAGCCGATTTATGAAAATCCTTCACCAGGAAATAAAGCAGGCGGGATTACAACGCTGGAAGACAAGTCGTTAGGTTGTACGCAAAAAGCGGGCAGTGCTGAGATTGTAGACGTTTTGAAATACGGCGAACGTTTAAAAAAACGCGGGTTGAATTTATTGAGTGCACCTGGGAATGATCTTGTAGCATGTACAGCACTTGCATCAGCCGGCTGTCAATTAGTACTGTTTACTACAGGTCGTGGTACGCCATTCGGCTCATTTGTACCTACGATGAAAATTTCAACAAACAGTGCTATTTATGAGCAAAAAAAGCATTGGATTGATTTTAACGCAGGGCAAATATTAGAAGATGACGTTGATGAAGATGCGGTACTGGAAGAATTTATTCAATACATTATTGCTGTTGCAAGTGGTGAGCCATTAAATCATGAACGAATGAATTTTAAAGAAATGGCTATTTTTAAAACAGGTGTAACGCTGTAAAAGTATCTTCGCTTTATAGTAATCTTCCTATTATATAAGAAATGGCGATGCTTCCTTTTTCTTGAGGGAGTGTCGTCATTTTTTAAATTTGCTTATCGATGGAAAGAAAAAGGTTATCCATACGGACAAGGGGATTACCTTGACAGTAACTGCCCACAAGATTATGATAAGATAGACAAATTATGATTGGAGAGATAAAAATGCTACTTGAAAAAACAACACGCATGAACTTTCTCTTCGACTTTTATCAAGCGTTATTAACTGATAAACAGCGTAGCTACATGGAACTGTATTACTTGGACGATCACTCGTTAGGAGAAATTGCCGAAAGTTATAGTATTTCACGCCAAGCTGTTTACGATAATATTCGCCGTACTGAGGCGATGCTTGAAGAATATGAAGAAAAACTAAATTTATTCGAAAAGTTTCAACAACGTCAAATCGTGTTAAAACAATTGACGAATGCGATCATGGATGAGGCTTCTACGACAGAGGCGAAACTGGCATTGGTTGAACAACTGAAGGAATCGGATTAGGGGGCGAACGAGTTGGCTTTTGAAGGTTTAGCAGAGCGACTCCAAGGTACGATCCAAAAGATTAAAGGTAAAGGTAAAGTAACGGAACAAGACGTTAAAGAAATGATGCGTGAAGTCCGATTTGCCTTAATCGAAGCGGACGTAAACTTAAAGGTAGTAAAAGAATTCGTTAAAAAAGTTAGTGAGCGTGCAGTCGGCGTCGACGTCATGAAATCATTAACACCTGGTCAGCAAGTCATTAAAATTGTCCAGGATGAATTGAAGAATTTAATGGGTGGCGAACAAAGCCCGATTAAATTCAGCAACCGTCCTCCGACTGTCATTATGATGGTTGGTTTACAAGGTGCAGGTAAAACGACGACTACAGGTAAGTTGGCGAATGTATTACGTAAAAAGTATAATAAAAAACCATTATTAGTAGCAGCAGATATTTACCGTCCAGCCGCTGTTCAGCAATTACAGACAATAGGCAAACAGTTATCTCTGCCAGTATTCTCACTAGGTACAGATGTTTCACCTGTTGAAATTGCACGTCAGGCAATCGAGCATGCAAAAGAAGAGCATTTGGACGTTGTATTAATCGATACAGCTGGTCGTCTTCATATTGATGAAGAGCTGATGCAGGAACTGAAAGACATTCGCGGTTTAAAAGAGCCGGATGAAGTATTTTTAGTTGTTGATGCAATGACTGGTCAAGATGCTGTAAATGTTGCACAGAGCTTTAATGAAACAGTCGGCATTACGGGCGTTGTCTTAACAAAATTAGACGGCGATACTCGTGGTGGTGCGGCACTGTCGATTCGCTCTGTTACTGAGAAACCGATTAAATTTGTCGGTATGGGCGAAAAAATGGATGCGTTGGAACCATTCCATCCTGAGCGTATGGCATCACGTATTTTAGGGATGGGTGATGTACTTTCACTGATCGAAAAAGCACAGGCCAACGTTGATATGGAAAAGGCAAAAGAGCTGGAAGAAAAGTTCATGACACAGAGCTTTACGTTTGATGACTTTATCGAACAACTTCAAGCTGTGAAGAAAATGGGACCACTTGATGAATTATTGAAAATGATTCCAGGTGCAAACAAGATGAAAGGCCTTGACAATGTCAAAGTCGACGAAAAGCAGATGGGACGCATTGAAGCGATTATCTATTCGATGACACCAAATGAAAAGACAAACCCGGAAATCATTTCGGCGAGCCGCAAAAAGCGTATTGCTACAGGTTCAGGGACGTCAATTCAGGAAGTAAACCGCTTATTGAAGCAGTTTGAAGAAATGAAAAAAATGATGAAACAGATGACAGGCATGGCTCAAGGTAAAGGTAAAAAGAAGATGAAAATGCCTGGTTTTGATTCATTATTTAAATAAAAAATTAGGTGTTAAGAAAAAACACTTTACAAACCATCAAGACATTGCTAATATAATATCTTGTGTGAAACTTATTCGGAGGTGCTATAAAAATGGCAGTTAAAATTCGCTTAAAACGTATGGGAGCTAAAAAATCTCCTTTCTATCGTATCGTAGTTGCAGACGCTCGTTCACCACGTGACGGCCGTCAAATCGAAACAGTAGGTACTTACAACCCACTTACAGTTCCAGCTACAGTACAAATCGATGAAGAAAAAGCTCTTAAATGGTTAACTGATGGTGCAAAACCATCTGATACTGTACGTAACCTGTTCTCAGAACAAGGTATCATGGAAAAATTCCATAACGCTAAATACAGCAAATAATTCAATGATTAATTCGGAGGTGGCATTATGCAGCAGCTGATTGAAGCAATTGTGAAACCGTTAGTCGATTATCCTGAAGACGTTCGTATTGAGACGGACGAAACTTCAAATCGAGTTGTTTATAAGCTTTTTGTTCATCCAGAGGATCGAGGGAAAGTAATAGGCAAGCAAGGACGTGTTGCGAAGGCAATTCGTACGATTGTGTACTCAGCAGCGGGCGGCCACCAGAAGAAAAAGACGTATGTCGATATATTGGATTAGTAAAAGAAGGGTGGCATTTTGCTAACCCTTCTTTTTTTGTTATGATAATGTTGTTTTCCGTTACGGTAGGAGTTTATTGCGGTTGCCATAGAAGGATTGTGCATGTGCTCCTGTCGCTCCGCTTTCGTCGCAAAGTAACATTCAAATCAAAAGGCATTTGAATGTTACTTCGCCGCCTTCACTCCAAACAACGGTGTATATAAAAGTTATGTGGTAACAAATTATTATAAAAGGTGGAATATACATGGAATGGTTTAATGTAGGACGTATTGTAAATACACATGGTATTCGTGGAGAGCTGCGAATCTTATCGACAACGGACTTTGAAGAAGAACGTTTTGCGGTAGGATCAAAACTAGCAGCATTCAAAAAAGATGATAAAAAACCGACTTGGGTAACGATCAGTTCATCAAGACGGCATAAAAACTTTATCTTGGTGACATTTGAAGGAATGGAAAACATTAATTTAGTGGAACCATTTAAAGAAGGCCTATTAAAAGTGTCGATGGATCAATTAGCGGAAGATGAGCTTGAAGATAATGAATACTATCACTTTGAAATTAAAGATTGTGAAGTGTTTTCAGAAGAGGGCGAACTGATCGGCGTTGTTACCGATATTTTAGAAACGGGCGCAAACGATGTATGGGAAGTTAAAGCGCAAAATGGTAAGAAACACTACATTCCTTACATTGAGGATATCGTAAAAGATATTGATGTCGATGAAAAGAAAATCGTTATTCACGTAATGGAAGGTTTGTTGGAATGAAGATTCACGTATTAAGTTTATTTCCTGATATGTTCACGGGTGTGTTTGGGTCATCGATTTTAAAAAAGGCTCAGGAAAAAGGTGCCGTTGAGCTAGCGGTAACCGATATCCGGGAGTACAGTGAAAACAAGCACAAACAAGTGGATGATTACCCGTACGGCGGCGGAGCGGGAATGGTATTAAAGCCGGAACCGATGTTCAATGCGGTGGAAGCCATTACAGAAGGCCGCAAGCCACGTGTTATTCTCATGTGCCCACAAGGCGAGCGCTTTACGCAGAAGAAGGCAGAGGAGCTTTCAAAGGAAGAAGATTTAGTATTCCTTTGCGGGCATTATGAAGGATATGATGAGCGGATTCGGGAGTATCTAGTAACAGATGAGATTTCGATTGGCGACTTTGTTCTAACAGGAGGCGAGCTACCTGCGATGACGGTAATCGATGCGGTTGTACGTTTGTTGCCGGGTGTACTGGGACAGGAAGATTCACATATTCAGGATTCATTTTCAACAGGATTATTAGAGCACCCTCATTATACGCGCCCATCTGACTTTAGAGGAATGAAAGTGCCTGATATATTGCTATCAGGTAATCACGCGAAAATAGATGCGTGGCGTGAGGAACAGTCATTCAAGCGTACGTTGGAGCGCAGACCGGATTTATTGGACGCACTTGAATTAACGGACAAGCAAATGAAAATAATCGAAAAAATTAAGAATGAAATGTAAAGCAAAACTACTTGCAAGCCTAAAACAATTATGGTAAGATTCATTTTGTGCTTCAATGTAAGCACTGAATTACGGTGTTCCGCTGTGGCTTAAATTAGCGTGCATGAGCATCTGTCTAAGGAGAGAAAACAATGTCAAACATTATTACAGAGATCACTAAAGATCAATTACGTTCAGACTTACCTACATTCAAACCAGGTGACACAGTTAAGGTACACGTTAAAATCGTTGAGGGTACTCGTGAGCGTATCCAATTATTCGAAGGTGTAGTTATTAAACGTCGTGGTGGCGGAATTAGCGAAACTTTCACAGTACGTAAAATTTCTTACGGTGTTGGTGTAGAGCGTACTTTCCCAGTACACACTCCAAAAATCGCTAAGTTAGAAGTAGTACGTAAAGGTAAAGTACGTCGTGCTAAACTTTACTACCTACGTAACTTACGTGGTAAAGCTGCTCGTATTAAAGAAATTCGATAAGAACTTTTTAGGAGGGGGCTTGTATATACAAGTCCCTTTCTTTCTTTAAGTAAAAAAATGTGTATTAACATGTGATTTTGACAATAAACTATAGATAATATGATGTAATAATTTAGATTAGATTTTTGCTTGATATACATATTTCGTATACAATAAATGTGATGAGCAAGGGGGATAGCTACGTGGAAAAAACTGAAAAAGAAAAAAATGAGCTTTGGGAATGGACGAAAGCTCTACTGATTGCGTTTGCGATTGCCGCATTTATTCGTTACTTTTTATTTACACCGATTGTAGTAGACGGGGATTCAATGATGCCTACCCTTGAAAATGGAGATCGTATGATCGTCAACAAATTCAGCTATAAAATCGGCGAACCCGACCGTTTTGACATTGTCGTATTCCACGCACCTGAACAAAAGGACTATATTAAACGTGTCATCGGTGTTCCAGGGGACTTTGTAGAATATAAGGATGATCAATTATACATTAATGGTGAACCGATCGACGAACCGTATTTGGACGCTTATAAGGCCGAAATTAGCGAAGGCAACTTAACAGGTGACTTCTCGCTGAAAGATATCGATCCGTCACTGGACGTAATTCCGGAAGGCTACGTATTCGTAATGGGCGATAACCGTCGCTTCAGTAAAGACAGCCGCCATATTGGAATCGTCGAACAGAAAGAAATTATCGGCAATACGAACATCATTTTCTGGCCGTTAAACGAAATTGAAATCGTAAAGTAAAATTTATCGGATTTTCATCAATAGATGAGGATGACTTAACTAAATGTCATAGCGGTTGATTAGAATGGAGGGGAGGCGAATTGATTTCGCTTTCTCATTTATCAAGTCGTTGCTTCTGCGGTGGTCGCATTAAATTGCAGCCATCCTCGGCGCAAAGAACTAGAGACAAACAAGTTTGACTCTAATTCTTGCCCGCGGAAAGCGTCTGCCCTGTAATGGAAATCAACCCCATATTTGATGAAGGATCATTTATCGCAATAAATATTAAATATTGTCTAAAATGAGGGGGCAGTTTAAACTCCTCATTTTTTTGTTGAGAATAGAAGTATGTAATTTACAGGAGGTTATACATTATGACAATTCAATGGTTTCCAGGACATATGGCAAAGGCGCGCCGTCAAGTATCGGAAAGTTTAAAGCTTGTCGATATCATTTTTGAGCTTGTCGATGCGCGTTTACCATTATCTTCACGTAATCCGATGATCGATGAAGTCATTCATCAAAAACCGCGCCTGCTCGTTTTAAATAAACAAGATATGGCCGATGAGCAGGAAACACGCCGCTGGATTCAATATTTCGCCGACAGAGGCTTTAAAGCAGTAGCGATTAACTCGTTGGAAGGGAAAGGCTTACAGGCGGTTACAAAGGCCGCACAGGAGATTTTGGCGGATAAATGGGAGCGCATGAAATCAAAAGGAATGAAGCCCCGTGCCATCCGCGCAATGATTGTAGGTATTCCGAATGTCGGGAAATCAACTTTAATCAACCGTTTAGCGAAGAAAAACCTTGCGAAAACAGGAAATATGCCGGGTGTTACAAAAGCACAGCAATGGATTAAAGTCGGTAAGGAAATTGAACTTCTGGATACTCCGGGTATTTTATGGCCGAAGTTTGAAGATCAGGAAGTCGGCTATAAGCTTGCTTTGACTGGTGCGATTAAAGATACAATTATGAATATGGAAGACTTGGCTGTATACGGCTTACGTTTTTTAGAAACTCACTATCCAACACGCATGGAAGAACGCTATAAAATTTCAGCAGTATCCGAAGAACTTGTCGAAACATTTGATGCAATTGGAAAGTTACGCCGTGTATTTGGACAAGGCGGAGAGATTGACTATGATCAAGTGTCCGTATTAGTTGTACGCGACATTCGTGAACAGAATCTTGGGAAACTCACATTTGATTTTGTTTCCGAGCAACTTGAAAAAGAGCAATTGGAAGAAGCGATTGCGCTGGAAAATGAAGAGCGCCGGAAAAAAACTGCCGCGCTAAACCGCCAGAAAAAGCAAGAAAGCAACGAATAAAGTGGAATAATAGACAGTCAAAACCTTTTTCATTTATTTGAGAAAGGTTTTTTCTTTTATAATAAGAAAAGTAGACGATATAACAAGAAGATTGATAGATTTGAGGACTTTATATGAAAACAATTAAAGAGATTACAGAAGCATTAAAAACAGCAGCACAAATCGAGCCATGGATGGATTATATAGTAAAGGATGAACGGGCAGGCGTCCAAAAAGCATGGATGCAATTTCAAAAACGCCTGGAAAAGATAGAAGCACTCCAACAAGCACATAATGAAAAACTGCAATTTGACGCAAGCTATTTACCATATGAAAATGCCTATATTGCAGGCACAGACGAAGCAGGCCGCGGACCACTCGCGGGACCTGTCGTAACCGCGGCCGTTATATTGCCGAATTATTGCCAGGAACTGATTGGCGTAAACGATTCCAAACAATTATCAAAAGAAAAACGTAATCAGTTTGCTGAACGGATTAAAAAACATGCATTATATTATTCTGTTCATTTTCAAAGTGCCGAAGAAATCGATCGCCTTAATATATATGAAGCAACACGCCAGTCAATGTTAAAAAGTATCGAAACACTTGAAGTCAAACCGAACTTCATATTGGCTGATGCGATGACACTTTCGACGTCGATTCCGCAAGCATCCATCATAAAGGGGGATGCACGCAGCCTGTCAATCGCAGCAGCATCTATTTTAGCGAAAACGGCACGTGATGACTATATGGAAAAGCTGGATTGCGAATATCCGCAATACGGTTTTGCGCAGCATGCCGGGTACGGAACAAAGCAGCACTTGGAAGCAATTGCCCAATATGGACCGACAGAACATCATCGAAAAACATTTGAACCGATTAAATCAATGCTTCAAAGAAGGGAGTAACGGCATGAACTTCTCATCGTTTAATGCAATCCAAACTAATACTTCGCAGCAAGTAACAGCAAACCAGCCATTATCGTTAAGACAGGATCAGGTATTTCACGGGACGATTAAGCAGCTCTACCCAAATCAGATGGCAGAAGTCCAAGTGGGCAATCAAAAGCTCATGGCAAAGCTGGAAGTACCTTTAAAGCTAGGCGATGCACATTTTTTTCAGGTGACAGCGACAAATCCGCAAACAGAATTAAAAGTAGTAACTGGACCGATGTCGCAATCAATGACAGCCGGCCAGCAGATGTCCCAGCTGCTTGAAACAATGAATTTGCCGAAATCGAGTGAAATGCAGCAAGTACTTTCGCATTTTATGAAAGCCCAGTTACCCCTTGCAAAAGAACAGCTCATAGCCGCGGAAAGCTGGATGAAAAACTTGCCTGCAGGAGTAGATAAGAATAATGCACTTCACGCACTGCAGCGAATGGTGGAGCTGAAAATGCCTTTTACAAATACCGTATTTCAAGCATTGACTCAAGGAATCAAAACAGATGGCATGTCGGCAAATTTAGCCAATTTGGCGCAGCTCTTGGCATCTCAATCTGGAGGGAATGAAACGATCAAATCATCGCTATTACAGCAAATTGACCAGCTGGCAAAGCCGTTGAACAATGAAACAGGCGGTATCCTCCTTGCAAGGGCGACTCAAAATTTACTGGATAATAATTCATCGATTGCATCGAAACTTCAATCGCTGACGGTATTAAAAGAAGCGGGTATTTTACCGCAAAATGCAACTTTGCAAAATTGGCAAACGGTAAATCAGCAAGGAAACCAACAGACGATGAATCCATTACAGGCTGCTGCAACACCGCTGTTAAAAGGGGCGGGCCAAATGCTGCAGCAGCTCGGGCAAACGAACCCTGAACAAATAAAACCGATGTTAGAGCAAGTAAAAGCATGGATTAATAATGAAAGCTTATTAACGTCAACGCAAAAGCAGCAACTACAGCAATTACTGTCACGTTTTGAACAGATTCCGGCTTCAAAGCCAGCTGTGGAAGTATTAGTAAATCAACTACGGCAGCAACTGACAAACGCATACAGTGAAAATGTAACGACGCGATTATTTATGCAAAATGATCAAGGGCTGTCCGCGAAGGATCAATTGCTCACGTTACTGAAGCCAGAGACAAATTTACCGATTGCCGATCAGCTGTTGCGCAATTTAGTGAAAGTGACGGCTGACAGTCCGCAGCCTGTGATGCAAAGTGCGCTCACACAAGCAGAAGGTCAAGTACAGGCTGCGGTTGATAGTCGTGCGATGGAACAGGCAATAAAGACTGTCTTAAAAGGGCTTGGCGTCAGCTATGAGGCGGCGCTGGCGAATAAGGCAGGGGATATACAGGCAATTGCCCAACAAATAAAGCCGCAATTATTAGCGCTACTTCAAGATGTCCAAACACCGGTTGCAATAAAGGATGCCGCTGAAATGGTGATGGCCAGACTAAATGGGATGCAGCTCAATTCAGGGGAAAACGGACATCAGCATCAGCTTGTCATGCAAGTGCCGTTGGATTTCTTCGGCAAGAAAATGGATGCCACATTGCAATGGAATGGTCGTATGAAAGATGATGGTAAAATTGATGCCAATTTTGCCCGCATTCTATTTTATTTAAATATGGAAACATTGCAGCAGACTGTAATCGATATGCAAGTACAAAACCGTGTCGTCACAATTAATATATATAATGATATGCCAAATTTAGATTCGTTGGCGACTTCCCTGAAAGGAACGTTAAAGGCAGGGTTGCTGGAAAAAGACTATACATTATCCGGACTGTTTATCAAACCTTTTGGAGAACAAGCAGGAAAAACTGTCACAAAACTGTCAAATCAGCAAGAAGACGAGCAAGGAGGGGTAGATATCCGCGTATGACCGAAAAAAAATATATACGAAAAGAAGCGATCGCCCTTTCCTATGATCCGCAGAAAAGCAGTGGTCCGACAGTTGTCGCGAAAGGAAAAGGGAAAATTGCGGAAAATATATTAGAAAAAGCAGCAATGCATGAAGTACCTGTTTATGAAGACCCCAACTTGGTGGAACTGTTGGGCCAGCTTGATTTGAACACATCCATCCCGGAAGAACTTTACCAAGCAGTGGCCGAAGTTTTTGCCTTTATTTATCATTTGGACGAAAAGCAGAAGTTAACTTCTAAAAATAAATAACCGGTATTTTATTATTTTTATGTAGAGTATATCTTTCGGAAAATTAGAAAATATCTATACAAAGAATATTTTGACATAAAGCAAACTAAAAATTGCTTGTGTGACAAATATAGACATTGTCTGAATAATTGTATAAAATAGATTATGTTAGTAGAATAATTTCCAAATGTCCGATGGGAGGATGTATCATGAATATCCATGAGTATCAAGGGAAAGAGATATTAAGACAATACGGTGTAGCGGTTCCAAGAGGAAGTGTCGCGTTTTCACCAGACGAAGCAGTAAAAGCAGCAAAAGAGCTTGGATCAAACGTAACAGTAGTAAAAGCACAAATTCATGCAGGGGGCCGCGGTAAAGCGGGGGGCGTTAAAATTGCAAAAAACCTCGATGAAGTTCGCTCTTTCTCTAAAGAATTGTTAGGCAAAATTTTAGTAACTCACCAAACAGGTCCAGACGGTAAAGAAGTAAAACGTCTTTATATAGAAGAAGGTTCGGACATTAAAAAAGAGTATTACTTAAGTTTAGTATTAGACCGTGCAACTTCTAGTGTAGTAATGATGGGTTCTGAAGAAGGTGGTATGGATATCGAAGAGGTAGCCGAGACTAATCCGGAAAAAATCTTCAAAGAAGTGATTGACCCGGTTACAGGATTAAATGCTTTCCAGGCGCGTCGTATGGCATTCAATATGAATATCCCTGCTAAGCTAGTAAATAAAGCAGTAGGGTTAATGCTTGGTATTTACAAAGCATTTATCGATAAAGATGCATCTACAGTAGAAATCAACCCGCTAGTTGTAACTGGTGATGACCAGGTAGTGGCGCTTGATGCAAAATTCAACTTTGATGCAAACGCTTTATATCGTCATAAAGATATCGTAGAATTACGCGATTTCGATGAAGAAGATCCAAAAGAAATTGAAGCATCTAAATATGATTTAAGTTATATTTCGTTAGACGGCAATATCGGCTGTATGGTAAATGGTGCAGGTCTTGCTATGGCGACGATGGATACGATTAGTTACTACGGCGGATCACCCGCAAACTTCCTTGACGTTGGGGGCGGTGCAACAGCTGAAAAAGTAACAGAAGCTTTTAAAATTATTTTATCAGACAAAAATGTAAAAGGAATTTTCGTTAACATTTTTGGTGGAATCATGAAGTGCGACATCATTGCAAGTGGTGTTATCACGGCTGCAAAAGAAGTCGGTTTGGCAGTTCCATTAGTAGTACGTTTGGAAGGGACTAACGTAGAGCTAGGTAAAAAGATGTTAAATGAATCTGGTTTAAACATTGTGGCAGCTGACTCAATGGCGGACGGCGCACAAAAAATCGTGAAATTAGTTGAAGCTGAAGGCGGGGTAACGGCATGAGTGTGTTCATTAATCAAGAGACAAAAGTAATCGTACAAGGGATTACTGGGGAAACAGCCCTTTTCCATACAAAACAAATGCTTGAATACGGAACGAAAATCGTTGCAGGGGTAACACCAGGTAAAGGTGGCCTTGAAATCGAAGGTGTTCCTGTATTCAATACAGTACAAGAAGCAGTCGATGCGACAGGTGCAAATGTATCTGTTATTTACGTACCGGCACCATTTGCGGCTGATGCTATTATTGAAGCAGTTGATTCGGATTTGGATATGACGATTTGTATTACTGAACATATTCCGGTACTTGATATGGTTAAAGTAAAGCGCTATATGGAAGGCAAGAAAACACGTTTAGTTGGTCCAAACTGTCCGGGTGTTATTACTGCTGATGAGTGTAAAATCGGTATCATGCCAGGCTACATTCATACAAAAGGACATGTAGGCGTAGTTTCACGTTCTGGTACATTAACTTATGAAGCGGTACACCAACTGACTCAGGCAGGTATTGGTCAAACAACGGCGGTAGGAATCGGGGGAGACCCGGTAAATGGGACAAACTTTATCGATTGCTTAAAAGCATTCAATGAAGACCCGGAAACTTATGCGGTTGTCATGATTGGTGAAATTGGTGGTACAGCGGAAGAAGAAGCTGCTGAATGGATCCAGGAAAACATGAATAAACCGGTAGTAGGCTTTATCGGTGGCCAAACAGCTCCTCCAGGAAAGCGTATGGGTCACGCAGGTGCCATTATTTCCGGCGGTAAAGGAACAGCTGCAGAGAAAATCAAAGCAATGAATGCAGCGGGTATTGAAGTAGCTCCGACGCCTTCTGTAATCGGTGAAACACTGATTAAAGTAATCCAAGAAAAAGGCTTGTACGAAGCTTGTAAAACACATTAAAATGGAAGATGTAGCGGTCGCCTCGCTACATCTTTTTCATATGTCTCCATATATTAGGTTCCATAAACGGGTTATGAGCCCGAATTCATTGGCTACACTATGTTTTACACAATGCTTACCTCACAATTAAAAACTGCGGTCATCTGAATTTCTTCTATTAAAAAGGAGTGTCGAAATGACCAACCCAATAAATGAACAATTATTGAAACTGCATTATATTCTTCCCCTCTCCTGGAAAAAAGTCCGAAATTTTATGAAAATTACAGATGATTTCGACGAAATATTGCATATTTCGCCAAAATTTTTAGCGGTCCAGCTAAATATAAAAGAAGAAAAAGCCTCACAGCTCATAAAATATTATAAAGAGCTCATACCAAGGTCGATGGCAACTTATTATGGCCAACATAATATAACGGCCATTCCCTATACGAATCCTTTATATCCGGAACGCTTAAAACAACTGTTCGATGCACCTGCTGTTATTTATGCTAAAGGTGATATTCAGTTACTGAACAGACCGAAAATGCTTGCGGTCATCGGTTCAAGGGCAGCGACTAGCTATAGTGAGGACGCGTTGAATTTCATTGTTCCCCCGCTAATTCGTGAGCAATATGTTATAGTGAGCGGTCTTGCAAAAGGAGCAGACCGACTTGCACATGAAGCAACAATCCGATATGGTGGAAAGACAATAGGTGTTTTAGGCCATGGCTTTTTCCATAGTTATCCGCCTCAAAATAAAGAGCTAAATGCATTTATGGCACATGAGCATTTACTTGTAACAGAATATCCACCCTATGTCGGTGTGCAAAAATGGCATTTCCCTGCACGAAATCGTATTATTAGCGGATTGAGCGAAGCGCTGGTCGTTACGGAAGCCGCACTGAAAAGCGGAACACTTATAACAACGGAGCTTGCTCTTGAACAAGGAAAAGATGTTTTTGCAGTGCCGGGAAATATTTTTAGCGAGCAGTCAAGAGGGACAAATAAATTAATAAAAGAAGGCGCAATTCCAGTGTGGGATGGCTTTCAAATCTTAGAGGAAATCCAATTGTTTTCAAAATCACGTTGAAAAAAAGTTGCAATATTAGCCAATCTGTTATACATTTTGCAACAGGAAAAGCTTTGACAAACATGGACAGCTTCATGTGAGTGAATATAAGAAAAATAACTATACCTCTATAAGGAGGACAACAGATGGCAGATTATTTAGTAATTGTTGAATCACCTGCAAAGGCGAAAACAATTGAACGATATTTAGGAAAAAAATACAAAGTAAAAGCTTCGATTGGACATGTACGTGATTTACCACGTAGTCAAATGGGAATCGATACCGAAAATAACTATGATCCAAAATATATTACGATTCGCGGTAAAGGTCCTGTACTTCAGGAACTGAAAACAGCGGCAAAAAAAGTGAAAAAGATTTATCTCGCAGCCGATCCAGACCGTGAAGGGGAAGCAATTGCCTGGCATTTAGCCACTGCTTTAAACGTTGATATTAATTCAGATTGCCGGGTCGTATTTAACGAGATTACGAAAGAAGCAATTTTAGAGAGCTTCAAGCACCCGCGTCCAATTAATATGGATTTAGTCGATGCACAGCAAGCACGTCGTATTTTAGACCGTCTAGTAGGCTACAATATTAGTCCGATCCTTTGGAAAAAGGTTAAGAAGGGCTTGTCGGCAGGACGTGTACAATCTGTTTCATTGCGTTTGATTATTGACCGTGAAAATGAAATTAAAAACTTCGAGCCGGAAGAATACTGGTCGATCGAAGCAAGCTTCGAGAAAAACAAAAAGCAATTCGATGCCTTTTATTACGGAAACGGCAAAGAAAAAATTAAATTAACAAATGAACAACAAGTAAAAGATATTTTAAAAGGTGTAAAAGGCTCAGAGTTTGAAGTGATGAATGTTGTAAAAAAAGAACGGAAACGCAATGCGTCTCCGGCTTTCACGACTTCTTCACTTCAACAGGAAGCTGCACGTAAGTTAAACTTCCGCGCTAAGAAGACAATGATGCTTGCACAGCAGCTTTATGAAGGTATTGAGCTAAGCAAAAAAGAGGGTGCTGTCGGATTAATTACGTATATGCGTACCGATTCAACGCGTATTTCTGATACAGCAAAAACAGAGGCTAAGTCATATATCGAAACAAAATACGGCAAAGATTTCATTGCCGGAGAGCAAAAGCAGGCGAAAGCGAAGGCAAATGCACAAGATGCCCATGAAGCGATTCGCCCAACGAGTGCAATGCGTACACCAGAGGAGCTCAAAGCTATTTTAAGCCGTGACCAGCTGCGATTGTATCGTTTAATTTGGGAGCGCTTTATCGCAAGTCAAATGGCACCAGCTGTACTTGATACCGTGACAGTTGATTTGCAAAACAATGATGTATTATTCCGTGCGAATGGTTCTCAAGTGAAATTTGCCGGGTTTATGAAGCTTTATATTGAAGGCACAGACGATCAGGAAGAAGAAACAAATAAGCTTTTACCTGAAATGGAAATCGGAGATAAAGTAAAGTCGCTTGAAATCGAACCGAAGCAGCACTTCACTCAGCCACCTCCTCGCTATTCAGAAGCGCGTCTAGTAAAGACATTGGAAGAGTTAGGCATAGGCCGTCCATCGACATATGCCCCAACACTGGATACTATCCAAAAGCGCGGTTATGTGCAGCTAGATGCGAAACGCTTTGTGCCGACTGAACTCGGAGAAATCGTTCATCAGGCAACATTGGAATTTTTCCCGGAAATCATCAACATTGAATTTACCGCACAGATGGAGCACAATCTTGATGAAATTGAAGAAGGCATTACACAATGGGTAAATGTCATCGATGAATTTTACAAAGACTTTGAACCACGGGTGAAATATGCGGATGAAGTAATGGAAAAAATCGAAATTAAAGATGAGCCAGCTGGAGAAGACTGCGAAAAATGCGGTGCGCCAATGGTATTCAAGCTTGGACGTTACGGTAAATTTATGGCTTGTTCAAACTTCCCGGATTGCCGCAACACAAAAGCGATTGTAAAACCGATCGATGTTAAATGTCCTTCATGTGAGACAGGTGAAATTGTTGAGCGTAAATCCAAAACAAAGCGCATTTTTTACGGATGCAATCAGTATCCGGAATGTGACTTCGTATCATGGGATAAGCCGATTAGTAGACCTTGTCCGAAATGTAGTGCATTATTAGTGGAGAAGAAATTGAAAAAAGGTGTTCAAATTCAGTGTACAAACAGTGAATGTGATTATGAAGAAACACCGTCACAATAAAATGAAGAGGTAACAAAAATGACACAACAAGTAGTAAATGTAATTGGTGCAGGTTTAGCCGGTTCAGAAGCAGCTTGGCAAATTGCGAAGCGCGGTGTGAACGTACGTTTATATGAAATGCGCCCAGTAAAGCAAACACCAGCACATCATACAGATAAATTCGCTGAGCTAGTATGCTCAAACTCTTTACGTGCAAACGGACTGACAAATGCTGTTGGTGTAATTAAAGAAGAAATGCGTAAATTGGACTCTGTTATTATTGCAGCTGCAGACAATAGCTCTGTACCTGCAGGCGGTGCTTTAGCAGTAGACCGTCATGAATTTGCTGGTATCGTAACAGAAAAAGTGAAAAACCACCCATTAATCGAGGTAATCAATGAAGAGGTAACTGAAATTCCGGAAGGCATTACAGTAATCGCAACAGGTCCATTAACTTCTGAAGCGTTGGCAAAACAAATTCAGGGCCTTACAGGAGAAGACTATTTGTACTTCTATGATGCGGCAGCGCCGATCATTGAAAAAGATTCAATCAATATGGATAAAGTATACTTGAAATCACGTTATGACAAAGGTGAAGCGGCATACTTGAACTGTCCGATGACAAAAGAAGAATTCAATGCTTTCCGTGAAGCACTTATAACAGCGGAATGTGCACCTTTAAAAGAATTCGAAAAAGAAAAGTATTTCGAAGGGTGTATGCCAATTGAAGTAATGGCAGCACGCGGCGAAAAGACAATGACATTTGGACCGATGAAGCCGGTTGGTCTGGAAGATCCGAAAACGGATAAACGTCCATATGCTGTTGTTCAGTTACGACAAGATGATGCAGCGGGAACACTTTATAATTTAGTAGGTTTCCAAACACATTTAAAATGGCCAGAACAAAAGCGTGTATTCTCGATGATTCCTGGTTTAGAGAACTTGGAAATTGTACGCTACGGCGTAATGCACCGTAATACATTTATCAATTCACCAAAAGTGCTGACACAGACATATCAGTTGAAAGCACGTCCGAACCTTTTCTTCGCAGGTCAAATGACAGGTGTTGAAGGTTATGTAGAATCAGCCGGAAGTGGTCTGATTGCTGGGATTAATGCAGCACGTATGGCTTTAGGTCAAGAATTGCTTTACTTCCCTCATGAAACAGCATTAGGTGCAATGGCTCGATACATTACACATACAGATGCGAAAAATTTCCAGCCGATGAACGTGAATTTCGGAATTTTCCCTGAACTTGGCGAGCGCGTCAAATCAAAGCCGGAGCGTGCTGAACGCCATGCTAACCGTGCATTAGAATCAATTCGGAATTTTATTAATAATCAGGCAATTTAATTGCGGAAAGCCCTTAAAGACTGTTATACTTTAGGGGCTTTTAATTTTGCGGTGATTATTGTTATAAATGGCTATAAAAATAAGTATTACTTGACATGATATTGCGAAATTTGTCGAATAATACAAAGAAGTTGAATAACTCCAGCAAATTTTACTTGAAAAGTATTCACAATAGGTATAGTGTCAATATGTGTGTTTTTTTAGTAGGAAAATAAACATATTTATTCATACAACATCATTTCTCTTTTGTAATAACAGGGGGTATACACGATGGATGAAAACTTGCAAAGTCAGCTTGACCAATTTATTCGCTACGTGCAACTAGAAAAAAACTTTTCCCTACATACTGTCCGCGAATATACTTCTGATTTAGAAGAATTTTTTGCATTTTTGCATGCTGAAGGTATACAAAAAATTACAGAAGTTGAGTATATCCATGCACGTCTATATGTAACAAAGCTTTATGATGAACAAAAAGCAAGGACTTCAATTTCCAGGAAAATCTCATCGATCCGTTCTTTTTTCCGTTTTTTAAATCGAGAACAGAATATTGATGATGCTCCGTTTCGTTCACTTTATCATCCGAAAAAGGAAGAGCGATTACCGAGCTTTTTTTATGAAGAAGAATTGAAGGAACTATTCGAGAAAAATGAAGGCGATGAGCCGATTCAAATTCGTAATATGGCACTGTTGGAACTTCTTTATGCGACTGGAATGCGTGTAAGCGAGTGTGTCAGTCTTGAACTGACAGATATCGATTTTCATTACAATATCGTCCGCGTAATGGGGAAAGGACGAAAAGAGCGGATTATTCCGTTCGGTCAATATGCGCATGATGCACTTATACGTTATATAGATCGAGTACGTCCGACATTAATGAAGAAGGAAAATCATCAGAAAGTTTTTGTCAATATGCGCGGTGGCGAACTTACTACCCGTGGTGTGCGTTATATATTAAGTGAGATGATTGAAAATGCCAGTATGCATACGAAAATTTATCCACATATGTTGCGACACACATTTGCTACGCATTTATTGAATAATGGGGCAGATATGCGTACAGTCCAGGAACTACTTGGGCACGCTAATTTATCTTCAACTCAAATTTATACTCATGTAACGAAGGAAGCTTTAAGAAAGACATATATGAATAGTCATCCGCGAGCATAGTTAAGGAGGAAATAAAGAATGGGTCAAATTCATGCGACAACGATTTTCGCTATTCACCACAACGGTGAATGTGCAATGGCCGGGGATGGTCAAGTAACATTGGGAAATGCAGTTGTAATGAAGCATACGGCACGTAAGGTCAGACGTCTGTTTAATGGGAAAGTACTGGCAGGTTTCGCAGGTTCTGTTGCGGATGCTTTTACATTATTCGAAATGTTTGAGGCAAAACTGAATGAATATAATGGTAACCTGCAAAGGGCTGCAGTAGAAGTAGCAAAGCAATGGCGTGGGGATAAAATGCTCCGTCAATTGGAAGCGATGCTGCTTGTAATGGATAAATCAACATTGCTTCTTGTCTCAGGGACAGGTGAAGTAATTGAGCCGGATGATGGCATTTTAGCAATTGGTTCAGGTGGGAACTATGCATTATCAGCTGGCAGAGCATTAAAAAAACATGCGGGCGATCATTTATCGGCAAAAGAAATTGCAGAGGCTGCGCTGACGACCGCTGCGGATATTTGTGTGTTTACAAACCATAATATTATCTTGGAGGTATTATAATGACTTCGATCAATTTAACACCAAGACAAATTACGGAACAATTAAACCGTCATATTGTTGGTCAGGAAACAGCAAAACGTGCAGTTGCAGTTGCGCTGCGTAACCGGTACCGCCGCTCTTTATTAAGCGAAGAATTAAAAACAGAAGTAATTCCGAAAAATATTTTAATGATTGGACCTACTGGTGTAGGTAAAACAGAAATTGCACGCAGAATTGCAAAACTGACAAATGCTCCGTTTATTAAAGTGGAAGCGACAAAGTTCACGGAAGTTGGTTATGTTGGGCGTGATGTCGAGTCAATGGTGCGCGATTTGGTAGAAGCTTCTCGTCGCCTTGTGAAAGACGAAATGTTCGAAAGAGTAAAGGATCAGGCAGAGCGCAATGCAAATGATGTACTTGTTAAATTACTTGTACCTTCAAAAGTAAGAGAAAAGCTTACGCAAAATCCTTTTGAAATGCTATTCGGTCAAAAAGAGTCGTCTCAAGAAGAAACTGCTAACCAGGATGAACCGGAAATTCGTACACGACGCGCGCAAATTGCCCAAGATTTAAAAGACGGAAAATTAGAAGAGCAATGGGTAACAATAGAAGTAACCGAAAATACTCCATCTCTTTTTGATGCAATGCCAGGTATGAATATGGATAATGCAAACGGTATGCAAGATATGCTTTCTAATTTAATGCCGAAAAAGACGAAAAAGCGCAAAGTCCAAGTAAAGGATGCGCGTCGTTTATTAACGCAAGAAGAAGCAAATAAGCTGATCGATACAGATGCGTTGTCTAGTGAAGCAATTCAACGGGCAGAGCAGGCCGGCATTATTTTTATTGATGAAATCGATAAAATTGCAAGCAAAGGTTCTTCATCGGCAGAAGTTTCCCGCGAAGGCGTTCAGCGTGACATATTACCGATTGTGGAAGGATCCACAGTTACGACAAAATACGGCACTGTTAAAACTGACTATATGCTCTTTATTGCAGCAGGTGCTTTCCATATATCAAAACCGAGCGATCTTATTCCTGAATTGCAAGGGCGATTCCCGATTCGTGTTGAACTTGAAAAATTGACGAAGGATGATTTTGTTCGTATTTTGAAAGAACCAGATCAATCGTTAATATTGCAATATAAAGCATTGCTTGAAACAGAAGGTGTTACGCTGAACTTTACGGACGAAGCGATTGAACGCATAGCGGAAATTGCAACAGAAGTAAATCAGGAGACGGATAACATCGGTGCACGCCGACTGCACACAATTTTAGAACGATTGCTTGAGGAGCTTTCCTATGAAGCATCGGAAATTGCGCCGGCACATATCGACATTACACCGAACTATGTCGATCAAAAATTGGCGAATATAGTAAAAAACAAAGATTTATCGCAATTTATTCTTTAAGTACAAGTTGAATTAGTATCTTTAAATTGTAAAAACCTTTAGAATATTAAGTGAATTAAAACGTTCCGTAGGAGGAAACAGAAATGAATTTATTAACAAAAACACGAAAAATCAATGCAATGTTACAAGCATCTGCTGGTAAACCAGTTAACTTTAAAGAGATGGCTAATACTTTAGGTGATATTATCGAAAGTAACGTATTTATCGTAAGCCGTAAAGGTAAATTGCTTGGCATTTCAATTCACCAACAAATCGAGAATGAGCGTATTAAGAAAATGTTCGAAGAGCGCCAATTCCCTGAAGAATATACACAAAACTTATTCAATATTACAGAAACATCTTCAAACTTAGATGTTAACAATGAGCACACTGCATTCCCAGTGGAAAATAAAGACCTATTTGCATCTGGTTTAACTACTATTGTACCGATTATCGGTGGCGGTGAGCGTTTAGGTACATTAATGTTAGCGCGTATTAGTGATCAGTTTGAAGATGATGATCTTATTTTAGCTGAATACGGTGCTACAGTAGTAGGTATGGAAATTTTACGTGAAAAATCAGAAGAAATTGAAGAAGAAGCACGTTCAAAAGCAGTTGTCCAAATGGCGATTAATTCATTATCTTATTCTGAGCTTGAAGCAATCGAGCATATCTTCGAAGAATTAGATGGTAACGAAGGTTTACTAGTTGCTTCGAAAATTGCTGACCGTGTTGGTATTACACGTTCGGTTATCGTAAACGCATTACGTAAACTGGAGTCTGCTGGTGTAATTGAATCACGTTCATTAGGTATGAAAGGAACATATATTAAAGTATTAAACGATAAGTTCCTGAACGCTTTAGCAGAAATTAAAATGAAATAAATCATATTCATGCACAGCAAGGAGGATTTTTCTCCTTGCTGTTTTTTTATTTTTTTTAAGGAAACGAAGAAAATTGTCGAATAAAAATACTCTAAACGAGAAATTTTTTTTAATTAATTGTATAATTAGGTATATCGTCGTTGTCGCCTAAAATAAATAAATATCTTTTATACCTAAATGGTGATAAAATTTGTATGACAAACGATTTGTTACAAAATTATGAAATGTAATTATATAAATACTAATACAAAGGGATTTAATGTATGATGTTTAAGGAAATAAATAGTATTTCAGTAAACTAAAAATATTGAGGTTAAGATTTATATATTAAATTTCTGTTAGATAAAGTATATATATAGGTCTTAATAGTCTTATGAAATTTAATGTCGAAAAATATTTGGACTAATATATTGATAACTGTTAATTTTTACAAGTAAAAATAGCCCTTTTTGACTATTCGAAAGGGTCAAAAGTCGATAGACACTAAGGTTTAATCTAATTACAATTGTATTATTAAGTTTTTGTGCGCAAATTTTAGCGAAATATGAATGAGGTGAGAATTTTGGATTTATTTGGCGGGACAATAAGTAGCCTGGAAAAGGGACTTTCCTATGCAACTTTGAAAAATAAAGCAATTACACAAAACATAGCGAATGTTGATACACCGAATTATAAAACTAAAGAAGTTAGCTTCAAAGACGTATTAAATGATGCAAAGCAAGCAACGATTCCTGCGTATCGCACAGATGCGAGGCATTATGATTTTGAAATTAATATTGGGAGCAGCGGTGTGTATTCGAATGAAAACTTCCGCAGCAGAGCAAATGGAAATGCTGTAAATATGGATGCTGAACAAGCAAAGCTGGCTGAAAATACAATTTATTATAATGCGCTTATAGATCGTGTCAGCAGTAAATTTTCAACATTGAATAATGTTGTAAAAGGAGGAAGGTAGTAATGTCCATTTTTCATAGCATGAATACGACAGCTTCTGCATTAACGTCACAGCGATTACGAATGGATGTAATTTCCTCTAACATTGCTAATGTCGATACAACGCGAGCGAAGCAGGTAAATGGTGAATGGGAGCCATACCGAAAAAAATCTGTCACATTAAAAGAGCAGCAAGGTCAATTTTCCAACTTTTTAAATATGGCGATTGGAAAATCGGAAAAAGACGGTGTTGGTAACGGTGTTAAAGTAAGTTCTATTAAAGAAGATACAGAAACCCCTTTTAAATTAGTTTATGATCCATCACATCCCGATGCGAATGCAGAAGGATATGTTCAAATGTCGAATGTTGACGTATTAAAGGAAATGGTTGATCTCATTTCAGCAAGCCGCTCTTATGAAGCGAATATTACTGCTTTTAATGCAAACAAGAACATGTTAACAAAAGCATTAGAAATCGGGAAAGGATGATATTTAAATGGCGATTAATCCAGTAACATTCATGTCCCCTGCACAATCAGTGAATGAAGTAAATGTTCAGAATCAACTGACTCCTGCAAATGCACAACAGCAATTTGCAGACACATTAAAAGAAGCGATTGCAAGTGTCAATGAACATCAAAAAACATCAGATACAATGACACAAAAATTAATTAACGGTGGAGATGTTGATTTATTTGAAGTGATGATTGCTGCTCAAAAAGCAAGTGTTACTTTAAACACAACAATTGAAGTTCGTAATAAAGCTGTGGAAGCTTATCAAGAAATTATGCGTATGAGTGTGTAATGATTTGAAAAACGACTGAATAATTGTTGGGCATTCACTTTAAGCGGAGGATTCATAATGAATGAACGACTTACAAAAATTAAAAGCGACTCAACCGGTTTCTGGAAAAGTCGCACTAAAAACCAAAAAGGTGCATTAATCGGTGCGTTTGCTGCTGTCATTGCAATTGCAGCGGTAATTACGTATTTCTCAACGCGTACGACAATGGCTCCGTTATTTCCGGAAATGTCACAAGCTGAAGTTGGGAGAATTACGGAAGTGCTTACTTCCCAAGGTGTAAAATACGAAGTTGCAAACGGCGGGACAGTAATATTAGTGCCGGAAAATCAAGTACAGGACTTACAAGTGTCATTAGCAGCCCAGGGTTATCCTGATTCTGGGGAAATTGACACGTCTTTTTTTACTTCTAACGCAGGCTTTGGGATGACCGACAATGAATTTAACGTAATTAAGCAAGCGACGATCGAAACGGATCTGGCGAATTTAGTTCGTAAGTTTGAAGGAGTCAAAGATGCGAGTGTCATGATTACTTTACCTGAAGAAGGTGTCTTTCTTAAAGATGCCAAAGGTGAAGCACAGGCTGCAATTGTGTTGGATACAGCACCTGGACACAAATTCTCGGACGATCAAATTAAAGGATTATTTAATTTAGTATCGATGAGTATTCCGAATTTACCTAAAGAAAATATCACGATCATGAATCAGTATTCTGAGTATTATGATCTCGCTTCAGCGGAAAGCGGTGGCGGCGGAATCGATTCAGTTACTGGACAAATGGAAGTGAAGAAAACGATTGAGCGTGATTTGCAGCGCCAAGTGCAGCAAATGCTAGGTACGTTAATCGGTCAGGATAAAGTCGTAGTAAATGTATCGGCTGATATTGACTTTAAAAAAGAAAATCGCGAAGAAAATTTAATCCGACCTGTTGATGAGGAAAATATGGAGGGTATTGAAATAAGTGCCCAACGTATTACAGAAACATACACAGGCGGTGCTGCAGGAGCTGCAGAAGGTACTACTGAAGCCGGAAGTGTAACTGATAACTTTGTAGATTATGTAGAAGGAACAAACGGTGATGGCGATTATGAACGAGTAGAAGAGACGATTAACAATGATGTTAACCGTATCCGCCGTGAAATCCAGGAAAGTCCTTACAAAATTCGTAATTTAGGTATTCAAGTAATGGTAGATCCTCCAAATGCAGAAGAAGGGTTCGATCAAGGTGTTCGTACCGATATTGAACAAATTTTATCGACAATTGTCCGTACATCGATTGATCAAGAAGCTGCCGGTAACCTGACAGACGAAGATATTGCAAATCGTATTGTCGTGTCTGTACAGCAATTCCAAGGAAATGATACAGCGGAAGATCAGCCGCAATCGGTAATTCCTTGGTGGGTATGGGTAATTGGCGGTATATTAGTTGTTGCAATTATATTACTTGTCATTAATGTTCTTCGTGCACGCCGACGTAAGCAAGATGAAGAAGAGCTGGAAATTTTAGAACAGCAACAGCAGTTAATTGAAATAGAAGATATTTCCGAAGAAAAAGAAACTGAAGCGACTGTACGCCGTAAGCAATTAGAAAAAATGGCCAAAGATAAGCCGGAAGATTTTGCGAAATTATTGCGTAGCTGGATTGCTGAAGACTAATAGGAGGTTCCGCTGTGTCCAAGAAAGATAAAGATCTATCAGGAAAGCAAAAGGCTGCTTTACTGTTAATTTCTCTAGGACCGGAAGTTTCGGCTTCTGTATATAAGCATTTAAGTGAAGAGGAAATTGAACGTCTGACACTGGAAATTTCGAGTGTGAAAAGGGTGGAATCGACAGTCAAAGAAGAAATTATAGAAGAATTTCATCAGATTGCACTCGCGCAGGACTATATTACGCAAGGCGGTATAGGTTATGCGAAGACGGTACTGGAAAAAGCATTAGGTGCTGAACAGGCACAGGCGATATTAAATCGTTTAACCTCTTCCTTACAAGTAAGACCATTTGATTTTGCTAGAAAAGCAGATCCGGCACAAATTTTCAACTTTATCCAAAATGAACATCCTCAAACAATTGCTCTTATTCTATCTTATTTAGAACCAGGGCAAGCAGGGGTTATTCTATCTTCGTTACCACAGGAAGTACAAGCGGATATTGCGAAGCGTATTGCAATTATGGAATCGACGTCTCCGGAAGTCATTAGCGAAATTGAGTCCGTATTAGAGCGAAAACTATCATCTACTGTGACACAGGATTACACAGAAACAGGCGGTGTAGATGCGGTCGTGGAAGTATTGAATGGTGTGGACCGACAAACTGAGAAAACGATTCTGGATGCACTTGAAATTCAAGATCCTGAACTTGCCGAAGAAATTAAAAAGCGCATGTTTGTGTTTGAAGATATCGTTACACTCGATAATCGTTCAATCCAGCGTGTTATTCGTGACTGTGAAAACGAAGACTTATTATTATCGATGAAAGTCTCTTCAGAAGAGGTAAAAGAAATTATTTTCCGCAATATGTCACAACGTATGGCGGATACATTCCGAGAAGAAATGGATATTATGGGTCCTGTGCGCTTACGTGATGTAGAAGAAGCACAGTCTCGAATTGTAGCAGTTATCCGACGTTTAGAAGATGCAGGTGAAATTATTATCGCACGTGGCGGAGGAGATGATGTAATTGTCTAAAATCATCCGTTCAACAAATGCACAGCAACCCGAAGAGTCATCAATTGTAGAAATTAAACTTCAAAATTTCTTCGAGCCGATTCATTATGGGAAAACGGACGATGAACGTACAGAGGAATTGTCACAACAAAAATCAATATATATTGAAGCTGAACGTCAGCAAATGCGGGAACAGGCAAATTATGAAATCGAACAGCAAAAAGCCCAATTCGAGCAATATCGAACAGAGCAGCTTGCGGCAATTGAAGCGTTAAAGCAATCATGGGAAGAAGAAAAAATTATTCTTCAACAGGAAGCTTATGACGGTGGTTTTGCACAAGGGTATGAGGATGGCGTACAAAAGGCAAATGCAGCGATGCAGCAGTCATTACAAGCGGCAAATGAGACGATGTCAAATGCGGAGAAAAATGCAGCATCTTATATTGAGTCCCAGGAGGCAGTCCTTTTGGATCTTGCATTAACAGCTGCAGAACGCATCATTCATACAACACTTGACCGTGACGATGAAATATTTGTCTCCATTGTACGACGGGGTTTAAAAGAAGCACGGGAAATGAAAGAAATTAAGTTATATGTTTCACCGAAATATCATCCGATTGTGACAGAACAGTTAAAAGAATTAGCGGAAATGTTCCCGGTAAATGTTCCATTTATGGTATTTGTCAATGAAGATTTACTAGATTCGGAAAGTTATATCGAGACAAATCATGGCCGCATCGTTGTTTCAATTGACGAACAATTGCAGGAGCTCCGCAGACAGTTATACGAACTAATCGAAAGTAAGGAATGATAAGGATGAAAATGGCTCAATTAGTTGAACAAATTCCTAATCTTAATACATTTAAAAAGTATGGTAGAGTGACGAGAGTTGTCGGCTTGATGATTGAGTCCCAAGGTCCTGAAAGTTCCATCGGGGACGTATGTAAAATCCATATCCAAACATCGAAAAACGGTCCGCAAGTTATGCTGGCAGAAGTCGTAGGGTTTAAAGATGAAATCGTGATTTTAATGCCATACTCTTCGTTGAAGGAAATTTCGATCGGCTGTCTTGTAGAGGGGACAGGTTCACCGCTGGAAGTGAAAGTTGGCCCTGAACTGATTGGGAAAGTACTTGACGCAATGGGCAACCCGTTTGATGGGCAACCATTGCCAAAAGGATTAACGACAGTCCCAACGGAAAAAGAGCCGCCAAATCCTTTAAATCGCCCGCCCATTAACGAACAGTTAGAGGTCGGAGTAAAGGCGATTGACGGAATGCTTACAGTTGGCAGTGGTCAGCGTGTCGGTATATTTGCAGGATCGGGCGTCGGTAAAAGTACATTGCTTGGTATGATTGCCCGAAACACGGAAGCGGATATTAATGTTATTGCTCTTGTAGGGGAACGGGGACGTGAAGTAAGGGAGTTTATCGAACGGGATTTAGGTCCGGAAGGTTTACAACGGTCGGTTGTCGTAGCGGCTACTAGTGATCAGCCTGCATTAATGCGAATTAAAGCGGCATTTACCGCAACAGCCATTGCAGAATATTTCAGGGACCGCGGGAAGAACGTTATGTTAATGATGGATTCCGTAACCCGAGTTGCGATGGCACAGCGTGAAATTGGACTGGCAATCGGTGAACCGCCTGCGACAAGAGGTTACACACCATCCGTTTTTGCAATATTACCAACATTGTTAGAACGGTCAGGTACGAATATAAATGGGACCATTACCGCATTTTATACAGTGCTTGTAGACGGTGACGATATGAACGAACCAATTGCAGATGCGGTACGGGGGATTTTGGACGGGCATATTGTACTGGACCGGAATCTAGCCAACAAAGGACAGTATCCGGCAATTAATGTATTAAAAAGCGTAAGTCGTTTGATGAACCATATTGCACAGCCTGATCATGTTCGTGCAGCAAGCCGTTTGCGGGAATTATACTACAGCTATTCAAAATCAGAGGACCTGATCAATATCGGGGCATATAAACGCGGGACATCGAAGGAAATTGATGAGGCGATTATGTATGAGCCGCTCATTACAGAATTTTTAAAGCAAGGATATAAAGATAAAATTTCGATCGAACAAACTGTCAATGAAATTATCGCTTTATCGAATGGTGGTGCCCGTTAATTATGAAATACAATTATCGTTTTGAAAAAATTCTTGTTGTTAAAGATCAGGAAAAAACGGAATCGGAACTGGCTTTTAAAGAATCGGTGCAAGTGTTTGAGGAAATTGCTACAAAGCTGTATGACCTGTTAAAGAAAAAAGAAGATTTAATCGAGTATCAGCAGGAACGGTTAAAAATTGGGTCTTCCATCGATGAAATCAACCATTATTCGAAATTTATCGATAGTATGGAAAAAACAATTGAGGATGCACAGCAAAAAGTAATGCAGGCGCGTGCAAAAATGAATTGGCATGAGCAAAAGTTATTGGAAAAAAGTTTGGAAGTACGTAAATATGAAAAAATGCGTGAAAGAGATTATGAAAGATTCATAGAAGATCAACTTCATATAGAAGCAATACAGCTGGATGAGCTTTCAACAATTGCGTATTACAAGAAGGAAATCAGGTGATTCCGTGGCAAAAAAAATAAAAAATACGATGGAACAAGTGGAAGAAATGGAATTGGAAAGCCAATCTCCAGGTTTTTTCAAAAAGTTTTTCTACCTATTTTTAATCCCGTTCATGTTTCTTATCGCAATTTTATTGATTATTACATCTATGACGGAATATAACGTGTTTAAAATGGCGGATGAGGCAATTGGAAAAATCCCGTTTATCAGCTCGGATGAAAAAGAGGAAGTAGTAGAAAATAGCTCATTAAATGAACAAAAGGTAGTGGAGCTGCAAGCGGAAATTCAGGAAAAGGAAGCGCAAATTTCCCAGCTGCAATCACAAATTGACGCATCAGCGACTGAAAAGGAAGAGCTTTTAATTGAGCAGGAACGATTGCTGTTTGAAATTGAAAAATTGCAGCGCAATCAGGAAGAGACGAAAAAAGAGTTCAAAGAAATTCTGTCTACTTTCGAAAAAATGTCTGCAAGAAAAGCAGCACCTATATTAGTTGAAATGAGTGACACGGAAAGCGTACGTATTATGTCGGAGATGAAACCCGATACATTATCAGCTATTTTCGCAAAAATGGCGCCGGCAGATGCTGCCCGCTATACAGAGCTTTTATCACAGCAATAGTCCTTGAATGGAGGGAGGTGTAGTAAATGAATATAGCAATGTTACAAACAGTAAAAATGCCGAAGCAAGATTTCCAGCCAAACACAGTAAAAACGCCAAAGCCAGATTCAAAAGTATTTGGAAGTGTGTACAATTCGATGATTTCCAAGTCGTCTGCTCCAACTGCTAAGCAAGCAGAATTATCAGAACCTCCGCTTGCTGAAAGTATTTCTGAAATTTTAGAAGAGGACTCACTCGAAAGTTTACTCGAACAATTAGGTGTGAAAATGGATGAGTCGGGGCTATTTGCACTAGTAGGTGAAGAAAGTACACCGGTTGCGCTAGACGAACTAATGACTTTAGATAACTTGACGGAACTTTTAGGCATGACAAAAGAAGAGTTGAGTCAAATTATTGAACAGTTATTAGGGGACACAAAGCAGGAAATTACGGATGTTTGGTCTCTAATAGAGCAGGCACCGCATATTTTAAATGAAGTAATGGCAGCTGTACAGAAGCCTGAGCAAAACAATGTGCAACCAAAAGAATTGCAGCAAATTGTCCAGCTGTTAAAGTTAGCTCAACTAGCCGGAAGTAAAGTTGATACGGTCTATCAACAGGAAGTTCAATTAGCCAGTTTAAAAGATGCATTGCTGACATTGGCAAATGAAGCTCAGAAATTAGCAGGAACAGAGCAGAGTACTTCAAAAACTACGACTTTCCAACAAGTAATACAGCAAGGTCAACAGACGACCGTTAAAGTTGAAACGGATACACAAACAGCAGGTCATTTACAGCAGCAAGTGACACATACAAAAACAGTGACTGTTACATTACCCGCTGAAAAGCCGGCACAGTCGGATGCATTAATAAAAGAAATTCAAAACTTGATCAATCGCAGCCAGCTTTCAGGACAGCCAGGTAATATGAAATTATTCCTGAAACTGTTTCCGGAAAACCTCGGTCAAATACGAATTGAATTAGTTCAAAAAGATGGGGTAATGACTGCCCGATTATTGGCAACGACAGCAATGGGGAAAGAGTTACTGGAAAATAACATTAACCAGTTAAAAGCCGGTTTCGTCTCTCAAAATATTCAAATGGAACGAATCGATGTTGCACAGTCTTTACAGGATGCAGATCGAAATGCGCGTGATCAAAATTTCTTTAATAACTTCTTCCGTCAAAAAGATGGAGAAGAAAAACAGGACAATAACGAAGATACGCTAGAAGAAGAAAATCTATCGTTTAAAGATCTATTAAGTGAGGAGGTAGAGTAAGTGGCAAACACAATTTCAAATGATTATTTTTTACAGGCGAATAATGCGAATTTCAAAGTAACAGATAAACAAGATAACGGGGCGCTTGGAAAAGATGCGTTTTTAAAAATATTAATTACCCAATTGCAAAACCAGGATCCGACAAGCCCGATGGATGATAAGGAATTCATTTCACAAATGGCACAATTTTCTTCACTTGAGCAAATGCAAAATATGACAAAGGCGATGGAAAATTTACTTGAATCACAGAACCAATCACAGTTAATGAACTATTCAACATTTGTCGGCAAAGAAGTGAAATGGCATGAAATTACAGACAAAGTGGACGCGGACAACAAGCCGATCTACAACGAAGGAACAGGCGCTATTAAGGAATTAAAATTTGTTGATGGTGAGGCCGTGTTTGTACTGGCTGACGGCAAGGAAATTAAACCAGGCAATATTTCATCGATTCTTGGTAGTACGAGTGCAACAGAGCCGACAGTTCCAGCAGGAAATCCATTAGCAGAAGCGAGCCAGCTGATCGGACAGACGGTTCAATATACAAATGGTGACCAAGTCGTTGAGGCAATTATTGAAGCGATTAAAACAAATAATGTGAATATCGAATACATTTTAAATGATGGTTCTCGTTTAACGAAAGACCAATTTACAGTGAGTTCTCAAACAACCCAAAATGAAAATGTAACAGAATAAGAGGTGGGGCTGATGAACAGAGTCAATATTCAACATATCCCTTACCATCCACCGATAAAGCCGATGGTAAAGCAAAGTACTGAGCAAGTTTCAAAGCAGTCCTTTATGGACCATTTAAAACAGGCGACCGGTGATGAATTAAAAATAAGCAAGCATGCTTCAGAACGGTTGAATGAACGAAATATTTCTATAACAGATCGTGAATGGCAGCAAATCTCCAAAAAAGTATTTGAGGCAAAAAATAAAGGTGTGAAGCAGCCGTTAGTCCTGTTAGATCAGGCAGCCTTAATTGTAAGTGCAAAAAATGCGACGGTTATTACGGCGTTGGATCGTAATGAAGCAAAACAGCAACTATTTACCAATATTGATGGAACAATTCTTATATAGGCCGGACCTTCAGAAGTAAGGAAGCCTACAGTCGTTGAATGATCGATACGACTGAACTAAAAAACAGATTTGAAAAACGAAGGGAGAACGACATTTCATGTTACGTTCAATGTATTCAGGGATTTCAGGTTTAAAAAACTTTCAGACAAAATTAGACGTGATTGGGAATAATATTTCAAATGTTAATACGTACGGCTACAAGAAAGAACGTACTATTTTTAAAGATTTAATTTCACAAACACAGGCAGGAGCATCTGCACCTTCAGCAACTCGCGGTGGTGTAAATACGATTCAGGTTGGATTAGGATCGCAACTTGCTGCTATCGATACTATTCACAATGCAGGGTCTATGCAAACGACTGGTCGTACTTTGGATTTAGCAATTTCAGGTGATGGATTCTTTATGGTTGCTGATGGTACGGCACCAGATGCTGATGGTATTATTCAAGAAGTGGGCGAGGAAGCATTTTCTAATGTTCTATACACGCGTGCCGGCAATTTCTACATGGATCGCAATGGTTATTTGGTAAATGGAGATGGAAAATATTTAGTCGGTGTTCGAGCAGATAATTATTCTGTTGATGCGAATGGAGACGAGGGTGTCCTTTTTGATGACCGCTATAATGTATCTGGAGATGACGGAGCTAATTTAGATTTGGAAGGTGTAATTACGCCTGATAATGGTGAGTTAGGTACTATCCGTATTCCTACAACAGCTCAAAGTATGAGCATTGGTCAAGATGGTTCTGTAAGTTATGTCGACTATAAAGGAGACTTAATGTATGCAGGGCAATTACTAATGTCGAAATTTGCTAATGCGTCTGGTTTAGAAAAAACAGGTTCAAACTATTTCCGTGATACAGCCAACTCGGGGGATCGTTATGTTCAAGTAGGTACAGTAGCTGGTATCGGTTCAATCAACTCAGGCTTCATGGAAATGTCCAACGTAGATCTTTCGGAAGAATTCACGGAGATGATTGTTGCGCAGCGCGGGTTCCAGGCGAACTCTCGTATTATTACAACGTCAGATGAAATTTTACAAGAGCTTGTTAACTTAAAACGATAGTTTAAATTTATTATAGAAGAGGGGGGCCGGGCCGGCTCTCAAGTGCAGGTCCGGCCCTATTTTAATGATTGAGGTGACTCGCCTTAATGGTAAAGCATTTACTTTAAATGCTTTATACATAGAAACAGTTGAAGCATTTCCGGACACACAAATTACGCTGACAACTGGACGTAAATTCATTGTGTTAGAGACTGAAGAACAGGTACGGCAAAAAGTGAGGACATTTTATCAGAATGTCCAAGTTTTATCTAACCCGCACCTTAGAGGTGAAGAAGATGAAGAATAATAAACTATTAACAATTATGCTAATTATATTAGTGACGATTACATTATTCGGTGTTATTGTAGTTGTGTTATTGACACAGCTCGACAAAGAGAAGCCAGATGGTCCAACGATTGATGAAATCATTGAGTCATCGGTAGACATTCCTGAGATTACGACGAACTTGGCAGATGGAAGTTTTGTTCGAATTACATTAAAAATTCAGGCATCAGATAAAAAAGCTGGTGAAGAGTTGTTTAAACGAGACTTCCAAGTAAAAAATATCGTGATCCAAGAACTTTCTGAAATGGAAGAGAAAGCTTTAGAAGGCAAGCAAGGGAAAATTACATTCCAGGATGCAATTAAATCTCAAGTAAATGAGTTAATGCAAGAAGGGGAAGTTACGCAAGTGTATATTACTTCATACGTACTTCAGTAATCATCAGTACTACACAATTTTAATTTTTGAAATGGAGGTGGGCAAATGGCAGGAGATATAATGTCGCAATCCGAAATTGATGCGCTTTTATCGGCGATATCGACCGGAGAGATGTCTGCAGAAGACATAAAAAAAGAAGATGAAACACGAAAAGTTAAAGTATATGACTTTAAGCGGGCTCTGCGCTTCTCAAAAGACCAAATCCGAAGTTTGACCCGTATACATGAAAACTTTGCGCGACTGTTAACAACATTCTTTTCTGCACAGTTAAGAAGCTATGTTCAAATAACAGTTGCATCCGTGGACCAAATTCCGTTTGAAGAATTTGTTCGTTCTATCCCAAACATGACATTAATCAATGTATTTGAGGTCCCGCCTTTAGATGGCAATATTTTAATGGAAATCAACCCGAACATTGCCTATTCGATGCTCGATCGATTGATGGGCGGAGCAGGGGGAAGTCATAGCAATGTCGACAATTTAACTGAAATCGAAACGAAAATCATGACAAATTTATTTGAACGTTCTTTTGATAATTTACGTGAAGCATGGGAGAACGTTGCTGAAATCGATCCGATGCTTGTGGAATTGGAAGTAAACCCGCAGTTTTTACAAATGATTTCACCAAATGAAACGGTTGTTGTCATTTCGTTTAATACAATTATCGGGGAAACGACAGGGATGATCAATATTTGTATTCCGCATGTTGTACTAGAACCGATCGTTCCGAATTTATCTGTTCGCTATTGGATGCAGACAAATACGAAAGAAATTTCACCGGAGCAAACAAAAATGCTTGAAACACGTGTGAAACAGGCAAAATTACCGGTTATTGCAGAGTTAGGAACGGCAGACATCACAATTGAAGATTTCCTGACAATGGCTGTCGGTGATGTCATTCCGTTAAATCAAAAAATTGAAAATCCGTTAACACTGAAAGTCGGCAGTTTACCGAAATTTACCGTTCAGCCAGGGAAATTGAATAATAAAATGGCTGTTCAAATTATCGACCCTTTGAAAGGAGGAGACGAAGATGAGTGATGAAATGCTCTCCCAAGAAGAAATTGAGGCTCTATTAAGGGGCGAAACGCTGGAGGATTTTTCTGCAAATACAGCAAATCCGGAAAAAGAAATTAAAGTTGAGGATCACTTAACTCCGATAGAAATTGATGCATTAGGTGAGGTAGGTAATATCTCATTCGGCAGTTCTGCTACTGCATTATCTTCATTACTAGGTCAAAAAGTAGATATAACAACACCTAGTATTTCAATGATTAATCGTAACCGTTTAGAACAGGAATTCCCTCATCCGTATGTTGCTGTACAAGTAGAGTATACAACGGGTCTTTCAGGAATGAATCTTCTCGTAATTAAACAATCGGATGCTGCAATTATTGCAGATCTAATGCTGGGTGGCGATGGAGTTAATCCAAGACCAGAATTAAGTGAAATTCAGTTAAGTGCTGTTCAAGAAGCGATGAATCAAATGATGGGCTCAGCTGCCACATCCATGTCAACAGTATTTAACCAAAAGGTTGATATTTCACCGCCGACAATTGATTTACTGAATATTTCACAAGATGAGGGTACGGAAACGATCCCAACAGATGAATTATTAGTGAAAATTTCATTCAGATTGCGTATCGGTGAATTGATCGATTCGAATTTAATGCAATTACTACCTTTAAAGTTTAGTAAAAAGATAGTAAAGTCATTAATGGGAGAAACTGATGAGCCTCTTACTGCAACAACAACAGTGGAGCCTACACCAGTTCAGCCGACACAACAGCAACCAACGCAGCAGGCACAACAACCGACTGCACAGCAACCTGTGTTTGAACAACCGGTTCAGCAGCCAGTTTATGAGCAGCCAGTACAACAGCCGGTCTATCAGCAGCCAATGCATGAGCAACCGATGCAGCAGCAAGCGTATCAGCAACAGCAATCTGTATATGAACAGCCAGTTTATCAGCAGCCTGCTTATACAGCACCACCGGCAAATGTACAGCAAGCTCAATTTGCAAGCTTCGAATCGCCAAATATTACACAGGCAGAAGCGCGCAATTTAAATATGCTGCTTGATATTCCATTGCAAGTAACAGTTGAGCTGGGACGTACTAAACGTTCAGTAAAAGAAATACTTGAACTATCGAGCGGATCGATTATTGAATTAGATAAGCTTGCAGGTGAACCTGTAGATATTTTAGTAAACAGTCGGTTAATTGCAAAAGGTGAAGTTGTAGTAATTGATGAGAACTTCGGTGTTCGCATCACAGATATTTTAAGTCAGGCAGATCGCTTGAACAATATTAGATAGTTTTAATTGGAGGAATTAGATTATGTCTAAAAGGATTTTAATTGTTGACGATGCAGCATTCATGCGCATGATGATCAAGGATATTTTAACGAAGAATGGTTTTGAAGTAGTAGGAGAAGCAGCTGACGGAATTCAAGCGGTTGAAAAGTACAATGAATTACGTCCGGATTTAGTAACAATGGATATTACAATGCCTGAAATGGATGGCATTGCAGCATTAAAAGAAATTAAAGGCACGGATCCGAGCGCGGTAGTTATTATGTGTTCAGCAATGGGCCAACAAGCTATGGTTATCGATGCGATTCAAGCAGGTGCAAAAGACTTTATCGTAAAGCCTTTCCAAGCTGATCGCGTAATCGAAGCGATTCAAAAAGCTTTAGGTTGATCTGATGAAAGCAAAAAAATCATTTCGATTTTGGATCGCTGTTGGAATTGTATTGATGACGGCATTATTTACACCAATCTCAAATGGAACTTTTGCGATGGTAAGTAACGTATACGAAAACTGTAATGAAAACCCTGAAGTATGTTCAGAAGAAAAAATTTCAGATGAGAGTACTCCGGATGCCGACGCAGAACAAACTGACTCGGCATCCGTTAGTATTGGATTTTGGGATTATCTTAAAGTTTTAATAGCACTTGTCTTCGTCATAGGGCTATTATTGTTCATTTTAAAGTATTTAAATAAGCGTAACTTCAACTATCAACAAAATGCCGTTATTAAAAATATCGGTGGCTTGTCTGTAGGACAGCAAAAGTCTGTACAATTATTACTAATTGGTAAACGAGTTTATGTAGTTGGTGTCGGCGATAACATTCAGCTTCTGAAGGAAATTGAATCCGAAGAAGAAATCGACCATTTACTAAATCAAATTGAAACTAAGCAGAGCATGGTGAATACTTCACCATATATAGCTCAATTAATTAATAAATTTTCACAAAAAAAGCGCCCTCAGGATATTTCGGAAAGCCCTAAATTCAATGATTTGTTCAATGAAAAAATCGGTAAAATCAAGCAGCAACGAAGTGACGAGCTTGAGCGGTGGAAAGAACAGGAGCGTGATGATCGATGAACGAAATTCTTTCCGTGTTTTCTGAAAGTGATCCGGGGAATGTATCCACGTCCGTTACGCTGTTATTCCTGTTAACTGTACTATCGTTAGCGCCGAGTCTATTAATATTAATGACTTCATTTGCGCGTATCGTCATTGTTCTGTCGTTTACTAGGACAGCCCTTGCCACGAACCAAATGCCTCCCAACCAGGTAATTATCGGGTTGGCATTGTTTTTAACGTTCTTTATTATGGCTCCGACATTCCAGCAAGTAAACGAGCAGGCATTACAGCCGCTCTTTGATGAAGAAATTAATTTGGAAGAGGCATATGAACGGGCGACGATTCCGTTCAAACAATTTATGTCTCAGCACACAAGGCAAAAAGATTTAGAACTTTTTATCGAATATAATCAGGCAGAGTATCCGGATTCCATCGAGGAAATTCCGATGACGCTGCTCGTACCCGCATTTGCGTTAAGTGAAATTAAGACAGCTTTTCAAATGGGCTTTATGATCTTCATTCCGTTTTTAGTTATTGATATGGTAGTCGCAAGTACACTGATGTCAATGGGGATGATGATGCTGCCTCCAGTAATGATTTCACTGCCATTTAAAATCTTATTATTTGTACTCGTCGATGGTTGGTATTTAGTGATGAAATCTTTACTTCAAAGTTTTTAGGGGATGATATAAAGTGACACAGGAAATGGTCATTGCAATTGCAGAGAATGCAGTATTCACGATATTGATAGTTTCGGGACCTTTACTATTAATCGCACTTGTCAGCGGTTTAATAGTCAGTATATTTCAGGCGACAACTTCCATTCAAGAACAAACATTGGCGTTCGTACCTAAAATCGTAGCGGTATTAGTGGCGATTATTTTTTTTGGTCCGTTTATGATCAGCAAGATGACGGACTACTTTCACGACATTTTAAATAACCTAGTTCGGTATATTGGGTGAGAAAATGACGGAATTACTACCGAATTTGTCAATATTGCTATTAATTTTAGTACGTGTTTCTGCATTTTTCGTCTCCATCCCTTTATTTTCATATCGTACAATCCCCCCGCAAGTGCGCATTGTATTGGCTGTCGCTTTGGCGTGGATGATGTATTATACGTTTAATATTGAACCGTTTGAAATTAATGCTTTCTATTTGCTGCTCGTTTTAAAAGAGGCAATTATCGGGCTGATGCTAGGATTGGCTGCGATGATTATCGTTTCCGCTGTTCAAATAGCGGGCGGATTTATCGATTTCCAGATGGGGTTTGCGATGGCGAATATTATCGATCCGCAAACAGGTGCCCAGTCTCCGCTAATGGGGCAGTTTTTAAACTTTTTAATGCTTTTAGTATTGCTTTCAATAAATGGTCATCATCTAATTTTAGATGGGATTTTTTATAGTTATCAGTTTATGCCGATGGATCAGTTTTTCCCGAATTTCGGTGAAGAAGGGACCCCACTGTTTATTATAAAAATATTTGTTTCTGTTTTTGCCATAGCATTTCAAATGTCAGCTCCAATAGTTGCAACATTATTTTTAGTAACGTTAGCGTTAGGTATTACAGGGAAAACGGTACCGCAAATGAATATATTTGTAATCGGATTCCCGATTAAAATTGCAGTAGGGTTTCTAGTATTGATGGTGACAATGGGTGTATTAGTAGGAGTTATGAAGGAGCTAATTGAATTTATGATTATTTCTTTACGTGACTTAATGGTTATTTTAGGTGGTGGCTAACATGGATAAAAAGCTATTGATCAACGTTGACCTTCAGTTTTTTGCAGGTGAAAAAACGGAAAAAGCAACACCGAAAAAGCGGCAGGATTCACGTAAAAAAGGACAAGTATTAAAAAGTCAGGATGTCACAGCCGCCGTATTACTGCTATTGTCATTTTTCTTTTTACTTTTCTTTGCACCATTCATGTACGAAGGAATGAGAGATTTTTTACTACAAGCACTTAACCGCAATATGTTAATAGAAACGCTGAACGCTGAAACCGTAATGGATATGTATGTTGAATCCATTAAAGAAATGGCAATTATCGTTCTGCCGATTATGGTCATTGCCATTATTGCAGGTATTGGAGCTAACTTTTTTCAGTTTGGCTTACTTTTTACAACAGAGACACTAAAAATAGATTTGAAAAAAATGGATCCGATTAAAGGGATCAAAAAGATTATTTCTGTACGAGCGATTGTCAATTTAATTAAATCATTATTGAAAGTAACGTTAATCGGGACCGTAACTACCGTTGTCATTATTATATATTTGGAAGATGTATTATCGCTTGCTTTACATAGTCCGGCACAAATTTTGGCCACAGTAGCATACTTGTCGGCAATCATGGGAATTGCCGCTTCGATTATGCTCGTATTCATTGCATTGTTTGACTACATTTATGAACGGCATGAGTATGAAAAGCAATTGAAGATGTCGAAACAGGATGTTAAAGATGAGCATAAAAATGCAGAAGGCGACCCGCTGATCAAGTCGAAAATTAAACAGCGTCAACGGGAAATGGCAATGCGCAGAATGATGCAGGATGTACCTGCTGCAGATGTTGTCATTACAAACCCGACCCATTTTGCCATTGCATTAAAATACGATGAAGATATGATGGATGCGCCAAAAGTTGTAGCAAAAGGGACCGATTTTGTCGCACAGAAAATTAAACTTATTGCAAAAGAACATGATGTCATTATGGTAGAAAATCGTCCGCTTGCCCGTGCGATGTATGACCAGGTTGAAATCGGCCAGGCTGTACCGGAAGAGTTTTTCAAAGCTGTTGCCGAAGTTCTTGCATATGTATACCGGATCAAACGCAAAATTTGACATAGATTTCAGGAGGGACAACAATGCAAATACGCGACTTAGGGGTTTTAGCTGCAGTGATTATGGTTGTAGCGATGCTCATTATCCCTCTTCCACATTGGCTACTCAGTTTTTTAATTATTATCAATATTACATTGGCACTACTCGTATTATTAACTTCAATGAATATGAAGGAAGCGCTCGATTTCTCGATTTTCCCGACTGTCATTCTATTATTAACGCTGTTCCGTCTGGCATTGTCTGTATCTACGACACGTGCTATTTTAGCGGAAGGTGACGCAGGTAAAGTAGTAGAGACATTTGGTAATTTCGTAACAGGCGGTAATATTTTAGTAGGTTTAGTTATTTTCTTATTATTAGTTATTATCCAGTTTATCGTTATTACTAAAGGTTCGGAACGTGTTGCGGAAGTTGCTGCGCGTTTTACTTTGGATGCGATGCCTGGTAAACAAATGAGTATTGATGCAGATTTAAACGCCGGAATGATTTCGGAAAAGGAAGCACGCGAACGCCGTGAAAAAGTATCCGGAGAAGCAGACTTCTACGGAGCGATGGATGGTGCGACGAAATTCGTTAAAGGGGATGCGATCGCCTCAATCATTATGGTTGGTATTAACTTACTCTTCGGTATGATTATCGGTATGCTTCAGATGGAGCTGAGCTTTAGTGAAGCCGCATCGAAATATTCGATGCTGACAGTCGGTGACGGACTTGTATCGCAAATCCCGGCATTATTAATTTCGACTGCAACAGGTATTGTTGTAACACGTGCCGCTTCAAAAGGAAATCTTGGTTCAGATATTACAGCCCAGTTATTTGCACAATCCAAGCTTCTATATGTAGCTGCCGGTACAATTCTCCTGCTCGGGTTATTCACACCGATTCCAGACTGGATTACAATTCCGATTGCAGTAGCATTAGCGGTTGGCGCATTCTTAATGGATCGTAAAAAGGAAGAAACGCCGGAAGAAATTATGGAATTCGAAGAGGAAGTTGCTTCGGATACGATGAAAAGTCCGGAAAATGTTATTAATTTATTAAATGTCGATCCAATTGAGTTTGAATTTGGCTACGGATTAATTCCGTTAGTGGATGCAGCTCAAGGTGGGGATTTACTGGACCGAGTAGTTATGATCCGCCGTCAGCTTGCATTGGAGCTTGGGATTGTCATACCGATTGTCCGTATTCGTGACAATATCCAACTGCAGCCAAATGAGTACCGGATTAAAATAAAGGGAAATGAAATGGCACGAGGAGAATTATTGCTGGATCATTATTTGGCAATGAGCCCAGGGGATGATAATTCAATCGATGGTATTGATACAATCGAGCCATCATTTGGATTGCCTGCAAAATGGATCACAGAAGCAGTAAAAGAGGATGCCGAAATGTTCGGCTATACAGTTGTCGATCCGCCAAGTGTTGTTTCTACACATTTAACCGAAATTATCCGTGCAAATGCCCACGATCTGCTTGGCCGTCAAGAGACGAAGCAACTGATCGATCATTTACGCGAAACCCATGCGATTTTAGTGGACGATCTAATTCCGACACCATTATCAATAGGGGAAGTACAAAAAGTATTGGCAAAACTATTGCGTGAAAATGTTTCAATACGTAATTTGCCGATTATATTCGAAACATTAGCAGATTATGCAAAGCTTACTAGTGATCCCGATATTTTAACAGAATATGTGAGACAGGCATTGGCTAGACAAATTACATCTCAATTTATTAACGGCCAACAAGCATTGAAAGTTATCACAGTATCTGCAAAAGTGGAAAAACTCGTAGCTGACAGCATTCAGCAAACAGACCATGGAAATTATTTAGCAATGGATCCGCAGCAGTCGCAATTCGTATTGGAAGCTATTGCAAAAGAAGTGGAGCGTGTTTCCTATACGGAACAGTCGCCAATTATTTTATGTTCGCCAGCTGTGCGTCTGTATATAAGACAATTAACAGAACGTTATTTCCCGCAAGTACCGATTCTTTCATATAACGAATTGGATGCAGCCGTTGAAATTCAAAGTGTAGGGGTGGTGAATGTTGAATGAAGATGAAAAAATACAATGCACCTTCCATTGCTGAGGCAATGAAACAAATTCGCGCCGATTTAGGGGAAGATGCAGTTATTCTGAATTCGAAAGTCGTCGTGACGAAAAAGTTTTTTGGATTAGTAAAAAATAAAAGCTATGAAGTCGTGGCAGGATATGACCAGGTGGAAAAGAAACCTTCATTGCCGTCTTTAGAAGACATTCCGACATTTGCGCCGCAATTGAAAGAGCAAGGGATCCGCGAAGCAGCTTCGTCTGTGGAACAACATAAAAAAGTTCCGCAAGGCGATTCTGCCGGCTTGCCTGATAACCTGATCAAAGAAATTGCAGATTTAAAATCGATGATGCAATCGATGCAACGTATGTCGGTACAATCTCAATATCCTGATGAACTCTTACCATTTATCGACTTTCTACGTGAGCAGGAACTTGGAGAGGAGCTTATCACAAAAATCAGTGATGAGCTTTTTATGTATTATAACGAGCATGGCAAGCAAATCATATGGAACGATATGCAGGAAGTTGCCAAAGACTATTTAAGAAAAGAATTGTATGACTTGCCGATCAGCGGAATTTCATATGAGAAAAAATACATTAATGTGTTAGGTCCAACAGGTGTTGGAAAAACGACAACGATTGCGAAAATGGCAGCACGCGCTGTCCTTGAAAAGAAAAAGAAAATCGGCTTTATTACAACAGACACGTATCGTATCGCCGCAATCGAACAATTGAAAACGTATGCTGCATTGCTGCAGGCACCTGTTGAAGTTGTTTATAATGCAACAGATTATGCTGAGGCGATCAAAAAGTTTGATCATTTGGATTTAATTTTTATTGATACGGCCGGAAGAAACTATAAAGAAGCGAAATATGTAGATGATTTAAAATCATTAATACAATTTAGCGAACAAGTAGAATCCTACTTAGTTTTATCTTTAACGTCTAAGCAAAAAGACTTAGAAGCAATTATTGAACAATTTACGAACTTGCACATTGAAAAATTTATCTTTACGAAGCTTGATGAAACAAATTCTATTGGCACTATGTTTAATTTAATGATTAAATATAATAAAGGACTAGCTTATTATACAAATGGTCAAGAAGTACCAGAAGATATTGAACAACCAAATAGTGATAATTTACTAGAACTTTTCTTCGAGGAGAATACGGATGAAAGACCAAGCTGAAAAACTACGCCAGAAAATGCTGGAAAGTGAACATAAGCCAGGGCGATCAATTGCAGTTGTCAGTGGAAAAGGCGGAGTAGGAAAAAGTAATTTTACGACAAACTTCGCTACCCTTTTATCAAAAAAAGGGAAAAAGGTAGTCGTTTTAGATATGGATATTGGCATGGGCAATGTACACATTCTCATAGGAAGCTCCGTGAAATATAGTTTAAAAGATTACCTCGATGGTCAAGTACCGCTTGAAGATGTTTTATGCGAAACAAACGAGGGGGTAAGCTATATTTCCGGCGGTTCAGGTATGTCGTCGTTAATGGAGTGGTCTTCAGATGTTTTTGCCCGTCTAATCACGGCTTTTGAAACATTGCAGAAAAATTATGATTTTGTCTTATTTGATATGGGAGCAGGTGTTGTTGATTGGTCGCTCGATCTATTAACATCCATTGAAGAAATTATCGTTATTTCTACAGCTGAACCGACGTCCATTATGGATGCTTATTCTATGATGAAATTTATCCATCTAAAAGATCCAATGAAGAAGTTTTATCTGTTAGGCAATCGTGCATATACAGTTGAGGAAGGGCAAGATACGACACAGCGTCTAAAAACAGTGATGCAGCGTTTTTTAGAGAAGGAAGTATCAATTTTAGGGTCGCTGCCGGAAGATCCTGTTGTGCGTCAAGCGGTACGTCAGCAAGCCTTATTTACAGTGCTGTATCCTGATGCCCCAATTACAAAAACGATGAAAAAAGTTGTTGAGCAATTTTTAACAACGCAGGCAGTAATGAAAGAAGTGCATGCAACAAACGAGTCTATGAAATTTATATCAAAATTAAAAAGCATCTTTTCGAGAGGGCGTGAGTAAATGAGCAACTTACAGAAAACCAAACTGCTGGTTGTTGATGATTCCGCCTTTATGCGGAAGCTAATAAGCGATTTTTTTTCAGACCATCTGCATATTGAAGTCATCGGGGCTGCACGCAATGGGAAAGACGCCATTAAAAAAATCGAGCAGCTTAAACCCGATGTCGTGACAATGGACGTGGAAATGCCGGAAATGAATGGGATGGAAGCGTTAAAAGAAATTATGCAGAAGTATCCATTACCTGTCATCATGCTTTCAAGTACGACAAAGCGCGGAGCAGAAAATACATTAATGGCAATGGAGTACGGAGCAGTCGATTTTGTTGCTAAACCAAGCGGTTCCATTTCATTGGATTTACATAAAATTAAGGATGAACTTGTACGAAAAGTGGAAGAGGCATCTAAAGTAACAGTTTCAAAATTGAAAAAACCATTCCGTAAATCGACAGTCGCAAGTCAAGCGATCCGTCATCCTTTCGACAAGGAAGAATCAAAATTAAGAAGTTTGACAAAGCCGACTGTCAACATCGATGTGCCGATTAAACAGACGGAGTGGAGCAAAACTTCGAAGAAAATCATTTTAATCGGGACTTCAACTGGTGGTCCTAGAGCTTTACAGGAAGTCATTACGAAAATTCCCGCTAATGTGGGTGCACCAATTTTAATCGTGCAGCATATGCCTGCAGGCTTTACAAAATCGTTGGCAGCAAGACTCGATCAGTTGAGCGAAATTCATGTAAAAGAAGCAGAACAAGGCGACCTGCTGCAAAAGGGAACAGCCTATATTGCGCCGGGTGGCTATCATCTTAAATTAAGAAAAATCGGATCATCATTTGCAGTTGTACTTGATGATCAGGAACCGCCAAGAGCAGGCCATCGCCCGTCTGTAGACGTCATGTTTGAAGACGTCAGCCAGTACTCGGAGTTCGATAAAATTGCCGTTATTATGACGGGAATGGGCTATGACGGATCAAAAGGACTAGTCTCACTAAAGAAAACAGGGAATGTCACGGCTATTGCCGAGTCAGCAGAAACATGTATCGTATATGGAATGCCAAAAGCTGCCGTGGAAACGCAGCTTGTAGATGAAGTGGCGGATGTTGATGATATTGCCCAAACAATTATGAAATATATGCCTTAAAAAGGGGTGCCCTCTAAATGGAATTAAATCAATATTTGGAAATGTTCATTGAAGAAAGTAAAGAGCATTTACAAGCGTGCAGCGAACACTTATTGGAATTGGAAAAAAATCCGGAAGATTTAACGATTGTCGGAGAGATTTTCCGTTCGGCACATACTTTAAAAGGTATGGCAGCAACAATGGGCTTTGAAGATTTAGCCGACTTAACACATAAAATGGAAAATATTCTGGATGCGATCCGCAACAGTAAAATTAAAGTGAACGCAGAGATTTTGGATGTTGTATTTGAATCTGTGGATCATTTAGAAGAAATGGTATACGACATTGCAGATGGTGGTGACGGAAAACGCAATGTGCAAGCGACAGTGGAAAAGCTTAAGCGTATTGAAGCAGGTGAACCGGCAACTGCCGTTTCAGAAGAACCAATTTCAGGCCAGGAAGTTGCTGCAGCAATGGTAGCCAACGAAATCGAACAGCCAGCTGAAGCATTGGAATTGAAATTAACCTATGATGATTTTGAAAAAACGGTCATTCTGCAATCATCTGAACAAGAATTCAATGCATATGAAATTACAGTGGCTTTACGTGAAGATTGTTTATTAAAAGCAGCTCGTGTATTCATGGTATTCGAAATACTGGAGAAAAACGGAGATGTCATCAAATCTTCGCCGACAGTAGATAAATTGGAAGAAGAACAGTTTGATAGTGTATTCCACGTTGCCTTTATTTCGAAAGAGTCAGCTGAAGATTTGCAAAAGATGCTGATGAAAGTATCAGAAGTTGATCGTGTAGTGGTCAATAAAATAGACCGAGATATGTTTGTTACAAAAACTACGGCAACTGAAGTACCTGCAGAAGAAGCACTGCCACAGCCTGCAGTACAGGAAACTGAAACTGCTGTATCTGAGGAACAGCCAAAAACAGCGGCAGCTAAAAACAATACTAGTAAATCCGGGCATGCATCGAGTAAGACGATTCGTGTGAATATTGAGCGCCTTGATATATTGATGAACTTATTTGAAGAGCTTGCAATTGATCGCGGCCGTCTTTTATCGATCGCCGGTGATGTAAATCATGGAGAACTAAATGAGACAGTTGAACGTATGAGCCGTACAATGGGTGATCTGCAAAATATCGTTTTAACGATGCGCATGGTTCCTGTAGATACAGTATTTAACCGTTTCCCGAAAATGGTACGCCAATTGTCGCGTGATTTAAACAAAAAAATCGAACTTAATATTGTCGGTGCAGAAACAGAGCTAGACCGTACAGTAATTGATGAAATCGGAGATCCGTTAGTTCACCTGATCCGCAACTCTGTTGATCATGGGATCGAAAGTCCGGAAGTACGCCGTGCAAAAGGTAAACCGGAAGAAGGAACAGTAGAACTTCGTGCTTATCATAGTGGAAACTATGTATTCATCGAGATTGAAGATGATGGAGCAGGGATCAACCGCGATAAAGTATTAGCAAAAGCGCTGTCTAAAGGAATTGTTACAAAAGAACAATCGTTAACGATGACAGACAAACAGGTTAACGAGTTAATTATGGCATCCGGTTTCTCAACAGCCGACGTCATTTCGGATGTATCGGGCCGTGGTGTCGGTTTAGATGTTGTTAAAACAACAATCGAATCATTAGGCGGCAATATTTCGATTGAATCGACTCAAAATGTCGGCTCTGTTTTCTCAATTCAATTACCGCTGACACTGTCGATTATTTCAGTCATGCTCGTAGAAATTGAAAATGAAATTTATGCAATTCCGTTATCGTCTATTATTGAAACATCGATTATCCGTCAATCAGACATATTAAACGCACATAATCAAAAAGTAATCGATTTCCGTGGTAAAGTTGTACCGCTTGTATTCCTGGAAGAAATTTTTGAAGTACCGCGCGCTGTACAAAATGATGATGGCCTCCATTCAGTTGTAATTGTCCGTAAAGGTGATAAATTAGCTGGTTTAGTAGTCGATTCCTTTATCGGTCAGCAGGAAATTGTATTGAAATCATTAGGTAACTACTTAACAAATATTTTTGCAATCTCGGGTGCAACGATATTAGGAAACGGAAAAGTGGCGTTAATTGTAGACTGTAACGCACTGATGAAGTAAAAGGATAAGAGGTGTGAAGAATGACGAATGCAACAGAGCAAAAAAACTTGAAAGTAATTGTGTTTCAATTAGCAGATAAAGAATATGCTATTCCTGTTTCGCACGTAAAGGGAATTGAAAAGTTAATGCATATTACTCGTGTACCGAAAACAGAACGTTATGTAAAAGGTGTCATTAATCTTCGGGGTGTTGTAACACCTGTCATCGATTTACGTGAACGTTTCGACTTGCCGGTTTCAGGTAACGAAGAAACAACCCGAATTATTATTATTGCACTGGAAACGATGGAAGTCGGTTTTATTGTAGATTCAGCGAATGATGTTTTGGACATTGATGCATCTTCCATTGAACAGCAGCCTGAAGTGGTTGGCTCATTAGAAGAAGATTTTATCGCAGGTGTCGCAAAATTGGAAAACCGCTTATTAATTTTACTTCACTTAGATAAAGTATTAAATCCGATAGATTAATTTCAATGAATAATTTTCCGGGTGAGCCTCGCTTGCCTGGAATCTATTAAAGTAGGGATTGAAAATGAGCTTTAATGAAAAAATTACGTTGCTCCATTTAGATGTTTTAAAGGAAATCGGAAATATTGGTGCTGCACATGCGGCTACGGCATTATCGAATTTATTGGGAAAAAAGATCGATATGCGTGTACCCGACGTGAAAATGGCCTCGTTTAATGAAATGATGGAGCTCGCTGGCGGATCGGAAAATGCTGTCGTCGGCATTTATCTTCGTATTGAAGGGGATGCACAAGGAAGCATGTTTTTCATTTTGCCGATTGAACAGGCAAACCGATTTATTCGAAGTCTCATTCATGACGAATCTTTTGATTTTCACACACCGCCATATTCGGAAATTGGCTTATCGGCAATGCAGGAAATGGGCAATATTTTATCCGGCTCTTATTTATCCGCATTATCGGATTTTACAGGTCTTAAAATCTTTCCGACAGTACCTGGATTAAGTGTCGATATGTTTGGCGCAATTATTAGTATCGGACTTATTGAACTATCACAAGTAAGTGATACGGTCATCGTCATTAACACATCCATATATGAAGAAGTCATGTCAGATGATGAAGCGGTAAAAGGACAGTTCTTCCTGTTACCAGAACCTGATTCATTTGAAGCCATTTTTAAAGCATTAGGAGTGCCCACGACATGATAGTTACCCATTCAAACGAAGTGATTAAAGTAGGCATTGCGCAAATGGATATCGTGAAAGTTCCTAAAACGATTCGTACGTCGGGATTAGGTTCTTGTGTAGGTGCGGTCATTTACGATGATTCCAAAAAAGTTGCAGGTATGGTCCATGTCATGCTGCCGGACTCCAGTTTAAATCGAACGGCAACAATGAATGTCGCAAAATTTGCCGATACGGGAATTGCCGCTTTAGTCGATCTTTTAAAACAAGAAGGGGCGCAACGCTTTAAGTTGAAGGCGAAAATTGCGGGTGGTGCGCAAATGTTCCAATTTACTGCAGATAAAGATTCAATGAGAATTGGGCCAAGAAATGTGGAAGCTGTAAAAGCACAGTTAAAAGAACTGGGCATACCGCTTATCGCTGAAGATACGGGCGGCAACAGCGGTCGTACTATCGAGTTTAACCCTGATACATGCATGCTTCAGGTACGTACCGTCAATAAAGGAGTGAGTGAAATTTAATGTTTGGTTCAATATTTTATAATTTTTGGGCAGCACTACTTTCATTCGCTGTATATTTTATCGCTGGAATTCAAAATCCGTATGCGATGCCACTGCCGACGATTGGCGCCGCTTTGGTCATTTCTGTCATTGCATTTAGTTTAATGTTTCTTATCCGTTACTTCCTTGGGTATGTATTTTATACACCGGAAGCACCTGTTTTGTCACAAACAGAAGAGGAACTGCCTGTAGTTGCGAAAGAGACGGATAAAACACAAACTGTTCCGCAAAGCGATCATACAACAATGGAAGTTGAAGATGAGAATACGGAAGAAATTGCACAAGTCGTTCGTTCGATGCTTCAAAGCGATGAATCCCTTACACGGTAAAAGAGTCGTATATCCGGCTCTTTTTTATTTAGCGGAATATAAGGAAATCCTGTGTCGAATGACTGGATTAAATGTATATTAAAAGGCTTTTTGGTATAATTAACTCAAAGAATGTTACTTTTCAAATAAAGGGGTGGGTATGTTTGACAGAACAAAGGCATAGAGACGAACAATCATTATGGGTTCGTTGGACAAAGAACCGTGATCCCGAAGCAGGCGATTTATTAATAAAGAAGTTTAAACCACTCGTATCGTATCATGTACAGCGTATCGCTGTCGGGCTTCCGAAAAACATTTCCAGAGACGACTTAATGAGTCTTGGGATGATGGGGCTGTTTGATGCGTTAAATAAATTTGATATAAACCGAGATTTAAAATTTGATACGTATGCCTCATTCCGTGTACGTGGTGCTATTCTTGATGGTTTACGTAAAGAGGACTGGCTCCCGAGATCGGCACGTGAAAAAGCAAAAAAGCTTGAATCGCAAATCGAATCCCTTGAGCAAAAGCTGATGCGACATGCGACACCGGAAGAAGTTGCAGCACATATGAATTTGCCGGTCGAAGAAGTATACCAAACTTTCCAGGAACACTTTTTCTCGAATGTGCTGTCCATCAATGAGCAGCTGGACCAGGAAGAATCGGAAGGCAAGTCCTTTGTTATCCGTGATGACAATACGAAAACACCCGAGCAGCAAACCGTTCATGTAGAGCTACTGGGCGATTTGGCTGAAAATATTAAAAAGCTGAATGAAAAAGAGCAACTTGTCATCAGTTTATTTTACTCGGAAGAATTAACATTAACCGAAATCGGTGAAATACTGGAACTGTCGACATCAAGAATTTCGCAAATCCACTCAAAAGCATTGTTTAAATTACGTAAATTATTGTCTTCGGAAATGATCAATACGTAAGGAGGCGGCGTTATGAGCTTAAAGGGCCTGGAATTGCAGATTGCAATTCCTAAAACATTTGAGGCAGGGAAATTGGCGGATCAGCGTCAACAAAATACAATCCTGCAGCAAATGCATGCAAATGAAGCATTGAACAGGGAACTGGAACGCAAACAATTATCCGTCAATGAAACAGAGCATCTGAACGCAGTCAATGATGAGGAACAGGAAAAGGCTTCCCAAAGCGGGCAAGAGCCAATGCAGGAAAACAAGAAAAATAAGGAACAGCTAGATCAAAAAGTGCAGCACCCGTTTAAAGGGAATCTTTTTGACTTTAGTGGCTAGGAGCAGTCATCTATGATCGCAGTTATAATTACCTTATTTCTTATCCAAATGATTACGATTTTTGTTATTGTTCTTTTATATAGTAAGCTTTCTAAGTTTCAGAATTTAGAAAAGCGCCAAAATGAACTGATTAATGAAATGGACAATGCGATTAGTGTATATTTAATGGAGATGAAAGAAGAGAATGACCGGTTAATCAGTGAATTGAAAAAACCGAATGTTGCTCAAAAGACGGCACAATCCCGTAAAGAAGAGACTTCATTGACTTTAAAAGAGCAGCCGGTAAAAGAACAGGAACTGGAACCGCGCAAATTCGTACCGGTCAAGCAAGCAGCAAGTGCCTATCAAAAGCAAAAGACACAGCAGCATGTTGAAGAAAAGAACGATGCAGCATTAGTAAAAGCTGAACCACTTTCTGATGACAATGCCGTCCAAGAGCAAAACCTGACATTTGAACAGCAAGTAATTAATCATTATCGCAACGGGAAAACAATCGAAGAAATTGCGAGAATGATGGGACGCGGAAAAACGGAAATTGAACTCCTCGTAAAGTTTCATGCGTAAAGTAGTTGCACTTGAAAGGCCATTATGATATAGTTACAAGCGGTGTTAACAATACACACGTATTTTGATGTAGTAAGTGGTGCTCGTAAGTCTACGGGTAGCTTGTTGCAGATGAAAAATACGGAGGAAAAAAACCAAACATATTAGGAGGAAACACTCATGTCAGTAATTTCAATGAAACAATTACTAGAAGCTGGTGTACATTTCGGTCACCAAACTCGCCGTTGGAACCCAAAAATGAAGAAATATATCTTCGTAGAGCGTAACGGTATTTACATTATCGATTTACAAAAAACGGTTAAAAAATTAGAAGAAGCATACGATTTCATGCGTCAAGTTGGTCAAGACGGTGGTAAAGTTTTATTCGTAGGTACGAAAAAACAAGCACAAGAAGCGATCAAAGAAGAAGCTGAACGTTCTGGTAACTACTACATCAACCAACGTTGGTTAGGTGGTACTTTAACAAACTTCGGTACTATTCAAAAACGTGTTAAACGTATGAAAGATATCGAGAAAATGGAAGAAGACGGTACTTTCGCTGTACTTCCTAAAAAAGAAGTAATCCAACTTAAAAAAGAGCACGAGCGCTTAGTTAAATTCTTAGGCGGTATCCGTGATATGAAAGCTATTCCGGACGTAATGTTCGTTGTAGACCCTCGTAAAGAGCGTATCGCAGTTGCAGAAGCAATCAAATTAAACATCCCTCTAGTTGGTATCGTAGACACTAACTGTGATCCAGATGAAATTGATTACGTAATCCCTGCAAACGACGATGCTATCCGCGCGGTTAAATTATTAACTGCTAAAATGGCTGACGCTTTATTAGAAGCTAAACAAGGTGAAGAAGAAGCTCCTGCAGTAGAAGAAGCTACAGCTGAGTAATTCACTGTTAAAAAAGGTGATAAGTGGATGAACCCCTTATCACCTTTTTTTGAGAAATGAATTTGAAGATGTATGAATCGTTGAAAAATAGCGATTTATCGCTTAAAGTATGAAATAGTGTAAATAAATTTTTCATTATATTTAGGAGGAAACTCAACATGGCAAACATTACTGCACAATTAGTAAAAGAATTACGCGAAAAAACAGGCGCAGGTATGATGGACTGTAAAAAAGCATTAGTATCAACAGAAGGTGACATCGATGCTGCAATCGATTTCCTACGTGAAAAAGGTTTAGCTGCTGCTGGCAAAAAAGCTGACCGTATCGCTGCTGAAGGTACAACTTACATTTTAGAAAACGGTAATGAAGCGATTCTTTTAGAAGTAAACGCTGAAACTGACTTCGTTGCGAAAAACGACAAGTTCCAAATTTTAGTTTCTTCTTTAGCAGAGCAATTATTATCTGCTAAACCAGAATCAGTAGAAGCTGCTTTAGAATTAGAAAAAGACGGCGTGAAAATCGCTGACCAAATTTCTACAGCTACTGCTACAATCGGTGAAAAAATCTCATTACGTCGTTTCGAAATCAAAACAAAAACTGATGCAGATGCATTCGGTTCTTACTTACACATGGGCGGACGTATTGGTGTATTAGTAGTTCTTGAAGGTTCTACTGACGCTGCTGCTGCAAAAGATATCGCTATGCATATCGCTGCAATCAACCCAACTTACATTTCTCGTGACGAAGTTTCTGCTGACGAAGTAGAACGTGAGCGCAAAGTATTAACTGAGCAAGCGTTAAACGAAGGTAAACCAGAAAACATCGTAGCGAAAATGGTAGAAGGCCGTCTTGGTAAATACTTCGAAGACGTATGCTTATTAGACCAAGCTTTCGTTAAGAACTCAGATCAAAAAGTACGCGACTTCGTAAACTCATTAAATGCTACTGTAACAAGCTTCACTCGTTATGCTGTTGGTGAAGGTATCGAAAAGCGTGAAGATAACTTCGCTGAAGAAGTAATGAACCAAGTTAAAGGTAACTAATTAAATTACAACTTAAATTAACATTAATTTAAGCAAACAGTAGGGAGCACCATTTGCGTGTTCCCTATTTTTAAAGAAATCTATTTTTGAATGAAGCGAAGTACGATACATAGAAAACACAATCGTATTTCCTTTTAAATAAATGAGTAACGGAGGTCTACTATGGGTGTGTCAGAGTACAAACGAGTAGTTATTAAACTTAGCGGGGAAGCATTAGCTGGAGAATTAGGCTTCGGTTTCTCACCGGATGTTATTAAATCGATCGCTGCAGAAATTAAAGATGTTATCGACTTAGGTGTAGAGGTCGCATTAGTTGTCGGCGGAGGCAACATTTGGCGCGGGAAAATCGGCGCTGAAATGGGAATGGAACGTGCCAATGCAGATTATATGGGCATGTTAGGAACAGTGATGAATGCACTTGCATTACAAGATTCACTGGAAAATCTGGGTGTTCCTACACGTGTTCAATCATCGATCGTTATGACACAAGTGGCAGAGCCATATATTCGACGTAAAGCAGTTCGTCATTTGGAAAAAGCACGTGTCGTAATTTTTGCTGCAGGAACAGGTAACCCATACTTCTCGACAGATACGACAGCAGCTTTACGTGCCGCAGAAATTAATGCAGATGCAATTTTAATGGCGAAAAATAATGTGGATGGCGTTTATTCTGCAGATCCAAAATTAGATTCTGAAGCAGTTAAGTATGACACACTTACGTATTTAGACGTTATTCAACAAGGTTTACAAGTAATGGATTCTACAGCTTCGACATTATGTATGGATAATGATATTAAGCTTGTCGTTTTCAACTTATCAGAACCAGGTAATATTAAACGTGCCGCATTAGGCGAAAAAATTGGAACAGTTGTTAGGAGAGATGCGTAATGACACAACAAGTATTGAATCAAGCAAAAGAAAAAATGACAAAATCAATTAATGCTTTCTCACGTGAATTAGCTTCAATTCGTGCAGGTGTAGCAAATGCTTCACTATTGGATCGTATTACGGTGGACTACTATGGTACTCCGACACCGATCAACCAAATGGCAGGTATTTCTGTACCGGAAGCACGCCTATTAGTTATCCAGCCATATGATAAATCAATCTTAGGCGAAATCGAAAAAGCAATCATGCGTTCAGATATCGGCATCACACCGACAAATGACGGAAATGTTATTCGTTTAGCAGTACCGGCATTAACTGAAGAGCGCCGTAAAGAATTAGTAAAACAGGTGAAAAAAGAATCAGAAGACGCAAAAGTTGCTGTACGTAACGTGCGCCGTGATGCAAACGATGACCTGAAAAAATTAGAAAAGAACGGTGAAATCACAGAAGACGAACTACGCGGCTTCAACGATGACATCCAAAAACTAACAGACAACTCAATCGTTAAAATCGAGGAGTTAGTGAAAGAAAAAGAAAAAGAAATTTTAACAGTTTAATTTTAATTTGCTTCGCGCTGGTGGATTACATTAGCGCGAAATCTTTTTCTGACGATGTATGAACTTTACATGGATTAAAACGTCCTGCTAATAAGGACGTTTTTTTTACAATAATAGATTAAATTTTAAATTTGTTAGGGAAATATAGCTGTAGCAAAAAAACATGCACATGAACCCGTTCCCCCTAATTGAAAGTATAAATTGTGGAAAAAATACATATGAAAGATTAAAAGAAGCACAATTATTCTTTAAGATAGTAAAGAAGTTCATTATATAAAAAGGACAGGCTATCCCTTTTTTGATATGATAAAAAGGGAAGCAGTCCGATCTGTGCAGTTGGGGGTATTAACTATGTTTAAAAAACTTTTTGGGAAAAATACAAATAAAGAACAATCATTCGGTAGTGAAAATGTGGACTTAGTTAAGGGAGAGGATATCCCTACCCATATTGCAATTATTATGGACGGAAATGGACGTTGGGCGAAAAAACGTTCAATGCCACGAGTTGCAGGGCATCATGAAGGAATGAAAAACGTTCGAAAAATAACACGTTGCGCTTGTGATTTAGGAGTAAAAGTATTGACGCTCTATGCGTTTTCAACGGAAAACTGGAAGCGTCCTAAATCAGAAGTAGAATTTTTAATGCGTTTACCAGAGCAATTTTTAAATTCCTTTTTACCGGAGCTGATGGAGCTAAATATTAAAGTAGAAATGATTGGTGTGATGGATTCATTGCCAGACTATACACAATCCGCTTTAAGAAAGGCGATGGAAGCGACTGCAGGGAATACAGGATTAGTATTAAACTTTGCGATGAATTACGGTGGGCGTGCTGAAATTGTAATGGCGATGCAACAGCTTCTGAAAGAAGTAGAAGCAGGAAATCTTACAATTGATGAATTAAATGAACAACATATTTCCCAGTATGTAATGACGGCTCATTTACCTGAACCTGATTTATTAATTCGCACGAGTGGTGAAGTGCGCATAAGTAACTTTATGCTATGGCAGCTTGCCTATACGGAATTTTGGTTCACTGATACGCATTGGCCTGATTTTGATGAAGCCTGTTTAAAAGAGGCAATCTCTGTGTATCAAAACCGTAACCGCCGTTATGGAGGGCTGAAAGGAGAAGGAACAAATTGAAACAACGCATCATTACCGGAGTAATTGCTGCAGCATTATTTATTCCATTCGTAATTTATGGAGGAACGCCATTTGCGGTTTTAATGAGTATCATCGCAGTCATTGGTTTCTATGAATTGCTGAAAATGAAAGAAATTTCAATTGCATCTGTTCCAGGTATTATTGGTACACTTGCATTATTAGTTTTGGTTGTACCAAATGATTGGTCACGGAATATCGTTGATTTTTTTCAATATGATTCAATTTTGATGATCGTGTACGGAATTGCGACATTGTTGTTGATTTATATTGTACTTGTAAAAAATAAAATGACGTTTGATGAAATTGGTTTTATATTGCTAGGGGCATTTTATGTCGGACTGGGATTCCACTATTTTATCGAAACACGTTTTATCGGATTGGAATATGTCGTCTTTGTATTGTTAGTCGTTTGGACAACAGATTCCGGTGCCTATTTTGTAGGACGTAAGTTAGGGAAAAATAAATTATGGCCGGAAATTTCACCTAAGAAAACAGTGGAAGGTTTTATTGGCGGGATTGTTATTGCAGTTATTTTCGCAATTGCCATGCAGCTCATCTATCCTTTTGCTTCAAGCTGGCTGCAATTAATCGTTGTGACAATAATTGCATCGATCATTGGACAAATGGGTGATTTAGTCGAATCAGCTATTAAACGTCATTTTGGTGTAAAGGATTCAGGCAATATTCTCCCAGGACACGGTGGCATATTGGATCGTTTTGACAGTTTATTATTTGTCGTACCATTATTGCATTTTTTACATTTCTTTTCCTAGGACATAGAAGGGACGTATCATTGTGAAAAAAATTAGTTTATTAGGTGCAACAGGTTCCATCGGATGGCAAACCTTTGATATTTTACTTGCGAATCCGAATGAATTTAAGCTTGTTGCATTTTCAGCCGGACAAAATATTGAAAAGTCCCGCGAAATTATAAAAAAACTTCAACCAGAATTAGTTTCAATGCAAACTGAGGAAGCGGCAGGCACTTTACAAAAAGAGTTCCCACATGTTTCCTTTACATATGGCGATAAAGGATTGGTCGAAGTAGCGACACATCCGGATTCGACAGTGCTTATCAATGCAGTATTAGGCAGCGTTGGACTGGAATCGACACTTGCTGCGATCCGTATGGGGAAAACGATTGCCATTGCTAACAAAGAAACACTTGTAACAGCAGGCCATCTAGTAATGGCTGAAGCGAAAAAATACAATGCCCCAATCTTACCGGTAGACAGTGAGCATTCAGCTATTTTCCAATCGATGAACGGTGAAAACAAAAAGCGTATCGAGCGTATTATTTTAACGGCATCAGGTGGTTCATTCCGTGATAGAACAAGGGATGAGCTAGTAGGTGTAACAGTAAAAGATGCTCTGAATCATCCGAACTGGTCAATGGGAGCCAAAATTACGATTGACTCGGCAACAATGATGAATAAAGGGCTTGAAGTAATTGAGGCACATGTACTGTTTGATATGCCTTATGACAACATCGACGTATTGCTGCACCGTGAAAGCATCATTCACTCGATGGTGGAATATGAGGATACAAGTGTCATCGCACAGCTCGGAACACCGGATATGCGTGTACCGATTCAATATGCGCTTAGCTACCCGGACCGTTTACCACTTGCAAATGGCCAACGTTTAAATTTGGCCCAAATTGGACAGCTTCATTTTAAGGAAGTTGATTTTGACCGTTTCCGCGCATTAAAGCTTGCTTATGATGCAGGAAGAATGGGCGGGACAATCTTAACGGCAATGAATGCGGCAAACGAAGCAGCCGTTGCATTGTTTTTACAAGAAAAAATTACTTTTTTAGAAATTGAAGAATGTATTGAGCGTATTATGAATAGTCATAACAATATCGCTTTGCCAGATTTAGCAACTATTTTACATGTAGACAGTGAAACGAGAAAAACCGTCGCAAGCATGGTAAAATAGTGAAGTGTGAAAAACGGACGTGAAGAACGAAAAGGCGGACATCCTCCTTTTTGTACAAGCGGTGCCTTTTTTCAGAGCTTGATTGCTAGAAAAGATTGAGCGAAATAATATTCGGCTCAGTTCCAATGAAGGTGGGAGATTATGCAAACAGTTATAGCCTTTATTTTAATTTTTGGCTCACTCGTTTTTTTCCATGAGCTAGGTCACTTCTTATTTGCAAAGAAAGCAGGCATTATGGTGCGAGAATTTGCGATTGGTATGGGACCGAAGATTTTTGGGATGACGAAAGGTGAAACAGTCTATACGCTACGATTATTACCAATTGGCGGTTATGTAAGAATGGCCGGCGAAGATACCGATACGGTAGAACTGCAGCCTGGTTACCGCGTAGCTTTAATAACGAATGAAGAAAATATTGTAGAAAAAATCATTCTCAACCAAAAAACACATTACCAAAACGTCATCTTTTTAGAAGTAGAGCGTGCGGACTTAGAACGTGAACTTTGGATTGAAGGTTATGATGAAGATGATCAGTTCATTCGCTACAACGTATCACGTACAGCAAGCGTCGTTGAAAATGGTACGGAGCAGATGATTGCGCCGCTTGATCGCCAATTTAATTCAAAATCCGTTGGTGCTCGTGCAATGGCGATTTTCGCTGGTCCATTATTCAATTTTATTTTAGCGTTTTTCATCTTCCTGATTATCGGGCTTATTCAAGGGATTCCTTCTGAGGAACCGATTATTGCCGAAGTTATGGACAATTCTGTTGCGAGCAGTGCCGGATTGGTCGATGGCGATAAAGTAGTCAAGGTGAACGGACAGCCGATTTCAACTTGGGAAGAATTATCAGAACAAATTTTCAAGAACCCGAACAAAGCCGTAACATTCGAAGTCGAACGTGAAACGGGTAATGAAGTAATTGAACTTACACCAAAAGCTGTAGAGCAGGAAGGTGGTCCGGATTACGGACAAATCGGTGTGATGCGTTCCATTGAAAAAAATCCATTACAAGCCGTAGTGTATGGTGTGGAAGAAACGTATAACATGATTATTACGATCGGAACACTTGTCGGAAAACTGATTACCGGCCAATTCTCAATTGATGCATTATCAGGCCCGGTAGGAATTTATAAAACAACTGAAACGGTTGTAACGTTCGGTTTATATAATATTCTATACTTTGCGGCAATGCTGAGCGTCAACTTAGGGATTATGAACTTGTTACCATTACCAGCACTTGATGGTGGCCGTTTACTTTTCTTCGCTGTGGAAGCAGTAAGAGGAAAACCAATCGACCGTCAAAAAGAAGGTATGGTTCACTTCGTCGGAATACTCCTGCTGATGATCTTAATGGTCGTCGTAACATGGAATGATATCCAGCGATTCTTCTTCTAAATATTAATTAAGATGATTTTACTAAATGGTAAGCACGTTGATTGGAATGAAGGGGAGGCGACTTATTTATGCCTTCTCATTCATCAAGTCGTTGCTTCTGCGGTGGCCGCAATAAATTGCCGCCATCCTCGGCGCAAAGAATTAGAGACAAACAAGTTTGACTCTAATTCTTGCCCGCGGAAAGCGTCCGACCCGTAATGGAAATCAACCCCATGTCAGATGTAGAATCTCTTTTAAACAAAATACGTTTTAAAATGGCAGCTTTGAGCGTTTTGTATGAATAATACTAGCGTTCAAAGCTAAATTTGATTAGTATTATAGAAGTAGCAATTTAAATAAAAAAGGTGGCACTATTTATGAAACAGACCAAAACGTTTATCCCTACTTTAAGGGAAAATCCATCCGATGCCGACGTGAAATCGCATCGTATGCTTATGCGTGCCGGATTTATCCGACAAAATGCAGCCGGAGTATATTCGTACTTACCATTAGCGCGCAGAGTATTATCAAAAATCGAACAGATCATCCGTGAGGAAATGGAAGCAATCAATTCAATCGAGTTATTAATGCCTGCATTGCAACCAGCAGAGCTATGGCAGGAATCAGGTCGCTGGGAAGCATACGGTCCAGAGCTTATGCGTTTAAAAGACCGTCATGACCGTGACTTCGCTCTAGGTGCTACTCATGAAGAAGTGATTACAACTTTGGTGCGTGATGAAATTAAATCATATAAAAAATTACCGTTAACACTTTACCAAATTCAAAGCAAATTCCGTGATGAAAAACGTCCACGCTTTGGCTTACTGCGCGGTCGCGAATTCATTATGAAAGATGCTTATTCTTTCCACTCATCACGTGAATCACTTGATGCAACATACGATGATATGTACCGTGCATATTCAAACATCTTCACGCGTCTTGGACTGAACTTCCGTGCTGTAATTGCGGATGCAGGTACAATTGGCGGTAAAGGTACGCACGAATTTATGGTGCTTTCTGAAATCGGGGAAGATACAATCGCTTATTCGGATACATCGGATTATGCGGCAAACATCGAAATGGCAGAGGTTGTTGTAGAATATACAGCACCGACAACACCATTGAAAGACATCGAAAAGATTGAAACACCAGACCAAAAAACAATTGAAGAAGTATCGGCGTTTTTAAATGTGGAACCTTCAAATGTGATCAAATCGCTAGTTTTTGATATTGATGGTGAATTGGTTGTTGTTTTAGCGCGCGGTGACCACGAAATTAACGATATTAAATTAAAAAATGCATTAGGTGCTACATCTGTTGAATTGGCAGAAGATGCAGCTATTAAAGAATTACTAGGCTGTACACCAGGTTCAATCGGTCCTGTGAAATTGCCGGTAAATGTAAAAGTTATTGCGGATAACGCAATCAAATCAATCCGTAACGGTGTTGCAGGTGCAAACGAAGATGGATTCCACTTATTAAATGTTAATCCGGAGCGCGACTTCGCGATCAGCTCTTATGAAGACATCCGTTTCATCCAGCAAGGTGACCCATCTCCGGACGGTCAAGGTATCATTAAGTTTGCTGAAGGAATTGAAGTTGGACATATTTTCAAATTAGGTACAACATATTCAGAAAAACTAAATGCAACATTCCTTGATGAGCAAGGTAAAGCACAACCATATATTATGGGATGCTATGGTATCGGGGTTTCCCGTATACTTGCTGCAGTAGCTGAACATTTCCAGGATGAAAACGGATTTGTATGGCCTGCACAATTAGCGCCATATGACTTGCAGCTAGTACCAATCAATGCAAAAGACGAAGCACAAGTTCAATTAGCGGACGAGCTTTATGGTGTACTGAAATCATACCGCTATGAAGTGTTATATGATGACCGTGCAGAACGTGCCGGCGTAAAATTTGCAGATGCAGATTTAATCGGATTACCTGTTCGTATTACAGTAGGTAAAAAAGCTTCAGAAGGTCTTGTGGAAGTGAAATTCCGTTCAACAGGCGAATCTGCAGAATGGGCGAAAGAAGAAGTAGTCGATCGCTTAAACGAATATTTCCGCCAAAACTAGTAACGATTAAGATAGAGAGAACGGGAAAGTACAATTTTTTATGTACTTTCTTTTCTTTTTCATTGGAAGTGAAGGGGCCATTTTTTATGTATTGGGTTGGCTTGGATGAATAACGGTATTAATTCCGCTTATTTTAAATAAAGTGGAGTATTTGTTCATGTCCGATGAAATCCCTCACCTTACAATGGAAACAGCATGATGAAAGGGTGAAACAATTGTCAAAACAGGAAGGAAGACAAAAATTCCTACTATTGTTACAGCAGCTTGAATTGACTGATGATGTCTATATGTCCTTTTTTGAAAATGGAACACTCGAACGTGTAACGGTTCATAAAAAGAAACGTATTTGGGACTTTAAAATAAAAATTGAAAATATATTGCCTTACCAAGTGTATCAATTGCTGAGAATGCGGATGGTCGAGAAGTTTTCTCCTATAGCCAATGTGTTACTGACGATTGAATCGCATAATCCGGTAGTTAATGAGCAGCATATTTTAGATTATTGGCAAGTAGTAGTGGAGCAATTGGATGAAATGTCGCCACTATTGCGTGCAAATTTATCGAAGCAAACACCGAAATGGACAGGTCATAAGCTTGTCGTAACATCGATGCTTGAAGTCGAGTACTTATCATTAAAAGCGAAATATACAGATAAAATTGCTGAATCGTACAAAACATTCGGCTTCCCGCATATCCCGCTTGAGTTCCAGCTTGTAGAGGAAAATGATGAATTTATCGCACAGCAAGAAGCGTTTTACCAGCAGCGCAGGGAAGAGGAAGAGCGACTGTCTAAACAGGCGATGGCCGATTTTGCAACACGCGAAAAGGAGAAAGCGGCCAATCCTGGTGCTGTTTCCAATGGAGATACACCATTCCAGATTGGTGCACTCATTAAAAATCCGGATCCGGTCGAAATCCGCACAGTACTGGAAGAAGAACGCTCGATTGTACTGGAAGGGTTTATTTTTGCATGTGATATTAAAGAACTTCGAAGCGGTCGTTCATTGCTTGAATTTAAAATTTCCGACTACACCGACTCACTAATGGTCAAAATGTTCTCAAACGGTGACGAGGACGTCGTGAAGATGAAGCAGATGAGCAAAGGGATGTGGGTGCGTGTACGCGGATCGATTCAGCTTGATACATTTGCCCGCGATTTAGTCATGATGGTAAAAGACATCAACGAAATCAAGCGTGAACCTAAAAAAGACCATGCTCCGGAAGGCGAAAAGCGAGTTGAGCTTCACCTGCATACACCGATGAGTCAAATGGATGCGATGACATCTGTCGATAAACTAGTAGCACAAGCAGCCAAATGGGGACATCCTGCGATTGCGGTAACCGACCATGCTGTTGTTCAGGCATTCCCTGAAGCGTATGCTGCCGGTAAGAAAAATGGCATTAAAGTCATTTACGGCGTGGAAGCAAACTTAGTTGATGACGGAAAACCAATTGTTTACGATCCGATTGATGTTGACCTTGAAGATGCAACGTATATCGTATTTGACGTAGAGACGACCGGCTTCTCGAACGTGTATGACACGATTATCGAGCTGGCGGCCGTCAAAATTAAGAATGGTCAAGTTATTGATACATTTGAACGATTCTCAAACCCGCACCGTAAATTAACAGCAAAAATTATCGAGCTGACTCATATTACTGATGATATGCTTGTCAATGCACCAGAGCTGAGTGATGTCATTCGTGAATTCCATGACTTTATCGGCGATGGGGTTGTTGTCGCGCATAATGCAGCGTTTGACTTAGGTTTCTTATATGTTGCATACAAAAATGCCGGAATAGAAGTTCGCCACCCGGGGATTGATACGGTCGAGCTTTCCCGTCTTGTAAACCCAGGGCAAAAATCGCATAACTTGAAAACATTAACGAAAAAATACAATATCGAACTAACCCAGCATCACCGGGCAATTTATGATACCGAAGCAACAGGAGAGCTATTCCTGCATTTATTGAAACAGGCTGCCGATTTAGGTATTAAAAACCTGATTGAAATGAATGACCATGTCGGCGGTGCAGAAGGATATAAACAGTCACGCCCAAGTCACTGTACAATTTTGGCGGTCGATGATGCCGGACTGAAAAATCTGTTTAAGTTGATTTCAATTTCGCATACGGAAACATTTTACCGTGTGCCACGTATTCGTCGATCTGATTTGCAAAAACTACGACAAGGTTTAATCGTAGGCTCAGGCTGCTCGAATGGTGAGTTATTTGAAACAATGATGAATAAAACGCAGGAAGAAGCCGAGCGTATCGCAAAATTCTATGATTATTTGGAAGTAATGCCGAAACCGGTTTATTCTCCATTAGTGGATGGCGGTACAGTCCATGATGAATGGGCATTGGAAGACATTATCCGCCGTATCGTAAAGCTTGGCAAAAAGCTGAACTTACCGGTCGTAGCAACGGGAAATGTCCACTACTTGCATGAAACCGATGCAAAATTCCGTCAAATCCTTGTTGGATCAATGGGTGGGGCAAACCCGTTAAATCGTAATCCTTTACCGAAAGTCCATTTCCGTACAACGGATGAAATGCTGAAGGAATTCGACTTTTTAGGCCCGGATTTAGCAAAGGAAATCGTTGTGACAAATACGCAGCTTGTCGCCGATATGATTGGCGATGTAAAACCGATCAAGGACGACTTATATACACCGAAGATTGAAGGCTCGGATGATGAAGTAACGAATCTGACTTATGAAATGGCACATAGTATTTACGGCGAAAATTTACCGGAAATTGTCCAGGCACGTATTGATAAGGAACTGAAATCGATTTTGGGGCACGGGTTCGGAGTAATTTACCTGATTTCCGCAAAGCTCGTTAAAAAATCGCTTGCTGACGGTTACTTAGTAGGTTCGCGTGGTTCTGTAGGGTCATCCCTCGTCGCGACATTTATGGAAATTACCGAAGTAAACCCGCTGCCGCCGCATTATGTTTGTCCAAAGTGCAAGCATTCCGAGTTTATCGCGGATGGTTCGGTTGCATCAGGCTATGACCTACCAAACAAACAATGCTCGGAATGCGGTGCTCCGTACAAAAAAGACGGCCAGGATATCCCGTTCGAAACGTTCCTGGGATTCAAGGGAGACAAGGTGCCCGATATTGATTTGAACTTCTCAGGTGAATATCAGCCACAGGCGCATAACTATACGAAAGTGCTGTTCGGTGAAGATTATGTATTCCGTGCCGGAACAATTGGTACCGTCGCTGAAAAGACGGCATATGGTTATGTAAAAGGGTACGGAAGCGACAATGGCATCACTTACCGAAATGCGGAAGTGGACCGCCTTGTGCAAGGATGTACAGGGGTAAAACGTACAACCGGACAACACCCAGGGGGCATTATCGTAGTTCCGGATTATATGGATATTTACGACTTCTCGCCAGTACAGTTCCCGGCGGATGCCCAGGATTCGGAATGGAAAACAACCCATTTCGACTTCCACTCGATTCACGATAATATTTTAAAGCTCGATATACTTGGACACGATGATCCGACCGTAATTCGTATGCTTCAGGATTTATCCGGAATTGATCCGAAAACAATCCCGACAGACGATCCGATTGTTATGAAGATTTTCAGTTCAACGGAATCACTAGGTGTAACGGAAAAGCAAATTGGCACGAAAACGGGAACGCTCGGAATTCCTGAGTTCGGGACAAAATTCGTACGCCAAATGCTAGAAGAAACAAAACCGTCAACATTCAGTGAACTTGTTCAGATTTCAGGACTATCACACGGTACAGACGTATGGCTTGGAAATGCACAGGAACTGATCAAAGACGGCACTTGTGTATTAAAAGAAGTAATCGGCTGTCGTGACGATATTATGGTTTATTTAATTTATCAGGATTTGGAACCGTCGTTTGCCTTTAAAATTATGGAGTCTGTTCGTAAAGGTAAAGGCTTAACAGATGAAATGGAAGCGGAAATGCGTGCGAAGAAAGTGCCGGAATGGTATATCGATTCTTGTAAAAAGATTAAGTACATGTTCCCGAAAGCCCATGCCGCAGCGTATGTATTAATGGCCGTGCGTATCGCATGGTTCAAGGTACATCATCCGATTCTTTACTATGCAGCTTACTTCACTGTACGTGCATCGGACTTTGATTTAATTGCGATGACGCAAGGTTCTGTCATGATTCGCAAAAAAATCGATGAGATCAACATGAAGGGGCTCGATGCAGCGCCAAAAGAGAAAAGTTTACTGACGGTTATGGAACTGGCACTTGAAATGTGTGAACGCGGCATGAGCTTCAAAAAGGTAGATTTATACCGTTCACAGGCGAGTGAGTTCATTATTGAAGGAAACTCATTGATTCCGCCATTTGATGCCATTCCTGGCCTTGGTACAAACGTAGCGAAACAAATTGTTGAAGCACGTAAAAACGGAGAGTTTTTATCGAAGGAAGATCTACAGCAGCGCGGCCGTGTATCGAAGACATTAATCGAGTATATGGATGAGCTTGGATGTCTGGAAGGAATGCCGGATGCCAACCAGCTGTCATTATTCTAATGTATGGATTGGCTAAAAGAGAGGATTTTGTATTTACAGATGCATATTCTCTTAATTGTTGTTAATTCTATGTGTTAATAGGCAAAATTTGCATTAGGATAGCCTTTGTGCTATGCTAAATGTAATAATTTGTTGATAGTTCACCAGCAAAAGAGTGGGGTTTCCCGCTCTTTTCTGTTGTTTACACAACTATTTAATTTCGATGAGCAAGTGTTCAGATCATTTGTTCAATGGAGTTGAACCTTTGGCGAATATCACAAATTTAAAATGAAAAAATGAAGTCCGTCTAAAACGTCGTATCTTACGGCGATGACTGGCTGACCCACGTCCTGTGGGCCTCAAAAAAATCTGGACGCAATTGCATTTAGATGTAAATGTCTCCATTTTTTTCAATGAAAACTCGTCTTTTGTTTAACCAATACTAAGAAGATTTAAAACAAACAAAGACGTTAGGGAGGATACGATGAGCAAAGTTACGTCGATCATTGAAGAGCTAGTGACACCGATCGTGGAAGAGCTTGATTTGGAATTAGTTGATATCGAGTTCGTGAAAGAAGGACGCGACTGGTTCCTTCGTATTTATGTTGACACACCAGAAGGCGGCATTGATATTTTACAATGTGCACAAGTGAGTGAACGTTTAAGCGAGAAGTTGGATGAAAATGATCCAATCGAGCAAAACTATTACTTAGAGGTTTCTTCACCAGGAGCGGAACGTCCGTTAAAGAAACAACAGGACTTTGAAAAAGCAATCGGCAAATATATTTATGTGAAAACTTATGAACCAGTTAAGGATTTAAAAGAATTCTATGGTTATTTACGCGCATATACAGATGAGTTTTTAGAAATCGAATTCCGTATTAAAACACGTAAAGTTACAGTACAAATTGAAAAAGAAAAAATTGCGCAAGCGCGTCTTGCTATCGATTTTTCAGATAAGCAAATTTAGGAGTGAAAACAAAAATGAGTAGTGAATTACTAGATGCCCTAACTGCCCTTGAAGAGCAGAAAGGTATTTCAAGAGATGTATTAATTGAGGCGATTGAGGCGGCTTTAGTAACTGCGTACAAACGTAACTTCAACCAAGCGCAAAACGTTCGCGTGGATCTTAACCTAAATACAGGTTCAATGGTTGTTTATTCTCGTAAAGACGTAGTAGAAGAAGTAGAAGACGATCGTCTGGAAATCGCATTGGAAGACGCGAAATTCATTAATGCAGCTTATGAAATTGGTGACGTCGTAGAAGAAGAAGTAACACCACGTAACTTCGGACGTATCGCGGCACAGACTGCTAAGCAAGTTGTAACGCAACGTGTTCGTGAGGCAGAGCGCGGTTTAATTTATGAAGAGTATGTAGACCGTGAAGATGACATCGTAACAGGTGTAATCGAGCGTCAAGATGCACGTAATATTTATGTGTCAATCGGTAAAGTGGAAGCGGCATTACCTGTTAACGAACAAATTCAAGGTGAAGTTTATAAGCCAACTACACGCATCCGTGTTTACATTACAAAAGTTGAACGCACAACACGTGGTCCACAAGTAATCGTATCTCGTACACATCCTGGATTATTGCGCCGTCTGTTTGAAATGGAAGTTCCAGAAATTTATGATGGCACTGTAGAAATCAAATCAATCGCGCGTGAAGCGGGAGACCGTTCAAAAATCTCTGTATATGCACATAATGAAGAAGTAGATCCTGTAGGTTCATGTGTTGGAGCTAAAGGTGCACGTGTGCAAACTATTGTAAACGAATTAAACGGTGAAAAGATCGATATCGTAGAATGGTCAGAAGATCCGGTTGTATTCGTTGCAAACGCACTAAGCCCTTCAAAAGTTCTGGACGTTCAAGTAAATGAAGAAGAAAAGTCAACAACAGTTGTCGTACCGGATTACCAATTATCACTAGCGATTGGTAAGCGCGGACAAAATGCTCGTTTAGCAGCAAAATTAACGGGCTGGAAAATCGACATCAAGAGTGAAACAGATGCACGCGAATTAGGAATTTATCCTTCTGAAACGAGCACATTCGTTCCACGTGAAGATGCAGAAGAAGTACAATTTGATTTATATGGTGATGACGAAGAGTAAGCCATCATTTGGAATGATTTTGCAAGGAGGGTAAGCAATATGGTCGTTAATAAAAAAATTCCTTTACGCAAATGTGTTGCAACAGGCGAGATGCTTCCGAAAAAATCAATGATTCGCGTCGTTCGTTCAAAAGAGGGCGAAGTGACTGTTGATATTACAGGAAAAAAATCCGGTCGTGGAGCATATGTTTCTAAAACGGAAGATGCTGTTGAAATGGCGCGTAAAAAGAATATTTTAGATCGCCAGCTTGATGCAAAAGTGCCGGATGAGGTGTATGAGGAGCTGCTAACGCTAATCCGCCGGGAGTCGATTTTATGACAAACCCGGCATTGCTACAGCTATTAGGTTTAGCAGCACGTGCACGAAAAACAATATCCGGAGAAGAGCTTGTCGTAAAAGAAATTCGCAACGGCAATGCAAAACTTGTCTTTTTAGCTTCGGATGCTTCGGCAAATACGAGCAAAAAGATTCAGGATAAATGTACGTTTTATAAAGTTGAGTATTATGTTTTCGGAGATCGATATGATCTTGGACATGCTACCGGGAAGGAAGCCCGTGTAGCGATTGCTATTACAGATAGCGGATTTGCTAAAAAAATGTCTAGTCTACTCAACGAAAATTAATCGGGGGTGAGCAGATGAGCAAAGTAAGAGTTCATGAATATGCGAAAAAGGTAAATAAAACAAGTAAGGAAGTTATTGAGGTGCTTGCAAAACATAATCTGCCGGTGAAAAATCATATGGCGGTTATCGATGAGCAGGCGGTCTCAAAACTAAATTCTGTCTTTAAGCAAGCAGTGGAACCAACGAAAGATTCTCCTGCAAAGACACCTGCCAAAGCTGTAAATGTTACACCAAAACGCGGTGAACAAGGGCAGAAGAAAGTGCAGCAAGGTCAAAAGCAGGATCGTCCACAATCTGCTTCAAATAACCAACAACCGAACAAAGCTTCAAACGCCCAAGGGCAACCAAAATCGCAACAAGGCGAAAAAATAAGAAATGAAAAAGGTAACCAAAATCGAAATATGACACAAAATAACAATAATAACCGCAAAAGCGGCACAACACCAAACACTAGTAATAATAAAGGCGGCAACACGCCAAATAGAGGCGGAAATACGCCAAACAAGGGTGGCAACACTCAAAACAAAGGCGGCTATCAACAACGTAGAAAACCAGGTATCAATGGTGGTAAACGTCGTACGCATCGCCCGGCACCACAACCAATGGTGCAAAAGGAATTACCGGAAAAAATTACTTTCTATGAAAGTTTATCAGTTGCAGAACTTGCAAAAAAATTACACCGTGAGCCATCGGAAATTATTAAAAAATTATTCATGCTTGGCGTAATGGCAACAATTAACCAAGAACTTGATAAGGATGCAATTGAGTTAATCTGTGCAGACTACGGGGTAGAAGTAGAAGAAGAAATCCGTATCGATAAAACAGATTTAGATACGTACTTCGATGATACTATCGTGGAAGTTGACGAGAACGCATTAGAAGAGCGTCCACCAGTTGTAACAATTATGGGACACGTTGACCACGGTAAAACATCATTGCTTGACTCAATTCGTAAAACGAAAGTTACAGCGGGTGAAGCAGGCGGTATTACTCAGCATATCGGTGCATACCAAGTAGAAGTTAACGGGAAGAAAATTTCATTCCTTGATACTCCTGGTCACGCGGCATTCACAACAATGCGTGCGCGTGGTGCATCAATTACAGATATCGCAATTATCGTAGTTGCAGCAGATGACGGTGTAATGCCTCAAACAGTTGAAGCAATCAACCACGCAAAAGCTGCAGAAGTACCAATTATCGTAGCAATCAACAAAATGGATAAACCATCTGCCAATCCTGACCGTGTACAACAAGAGTTAACTGAGCACGGATTAGTTCCTGAAGCATGGGGTGGAGATACAATCTTCGTACCAATTTCAGCACTGAAAGGTGAAGGTATTGACCAACTTCTGGAAATGATTTTATTAGTTTCTGAAGTAGGCGAATTAAAAGCGAATCCGACTCGTTCAGCAATCGGTACAGTAATTGAAGCACAGCTTGATAAAGGCCGTGGTGCAGTTGCAACACTTTTAGTTCAAGATGGTACATTACGTATTGGTGACCCAATCGTAGTCGGTCATGCATATGGTCGTGTACGTGCAATGGTCAACGATCTTGGCCGTCGTATTAAAACAGCTGGCCCTTCTATGCCAGTTGAAATTACAGGTTTAAGCGAAGTACCACAAGCGGGCGACCGTTTCGTAGTATTCGAAGACGAAAAAACAGCTCGTCAAGTTGGTGAATCTCGTTCAATGACTGCAATCCAAGCGTCACGTTCAGAAAAACAACGTGTAACACTTGATAACTTATTCGAACAAATGAGCCAAGGCGAAATGAAAGAGCTAAACTTAATCGTTAAAGCAGACGTACAAGGTACAGTGGAAGCAATGGCTTCTTCATTAATGAAAATTGATGTTGAAGGCGTTAACGTTAAAATCATCCACACTGGTGCAGGTGCAATTACAGAATCGGATATCTCTCTTGCTGCTGCATCAAATGCAATCGTTATCGGATTCAACGTACGTCCTGATACAAATGCAAAACGTGCTGCTGATGAAGAAGGCGTAGATATTCGTCTACACCGTATCATCTATAAAGTAATCGAAGAAATTGAACACGCGATGAAAGGGATGCTTGATCCAGAGTTCGAAGAGAAAATCGTTGGTCAAGCGGAAGTTCGTCAAACAATTAAAGTATCTAAAGTGGGTACAATTGCAGGTTCATACGTTATCGAAGGTAAAATCGTTCGCGATGCCGGCGTACGTGTAATCCGCGAAAACGTTGTTGTGTTCGAAGGTGAACTGGATTCACTAAAACGCTTCAAAGATGATGCAAAAGAAGTTGCAAAAGGATATGAGTGTGGTATTACGATTAAAAACTACAACGACATTAAAGAAGGCGACATTATCGAAGCCTTCGTAATGGAAGAAATCGTTCGTAAATAATGATTGTATACGCAGAAATTGAATTCATGATTCAGACTGCCCACTCATTAAAAGAAAAGCGCGCCGTCCTACAACGGATGGTGACGCGTACGAAACAAAAATTCAACGTTTCCGTTGCTGAAATTGACCATCAGGATGTATGGCAGCGTACAAAGCTTGCGCTTGTCGCAGTTGCTTCTTCCAAAGAAGCAGCTGAACGCGAGCTTATGCGGGCCGTCCATTATCTGCAGTCAAATCCGCAATGGGAACAGCTGGATTTTTATCGTGAATATTTATAAAGTCCACTTATCGTGGTAAACTGTACTATTAATTACGCAATTTAAATGAGGTGACATTTATGTCTCTACGTTCTAATCGAGTTGCTGAGCAAATGAAAAAAGAAATTACTGAAATCATTGCGCGCAAAATCAAAGATCCGCGTGTAGGCTTCGTTACGGTTACTGATGTAGCAGTAACAGGAGACTTACAGCAAGCAACTGTTTATATTACATCGTTAGGCAATGACCGCGAACGTGCGGAAACATTGCAAGCGTTAGAAAAAGCATCCGGTTTCATCCGTTCTGAAGTGGGTTCACGTATTCGCTTACGCCGTACGCCTGAACTGGCATTCGAATTCGATACAGCAATCGAATACGGAAACAAAATCGATGCTTTACTACGTGGCCTAAACGAAGATAAATAAAACTAAGAAGTCTGCACTGCATAACTATGCAGGCAGACTTTTTTGCTTTTGAAAATTCTTTAACGGAATTGTTGAATACTGAAGTTTTGTTAAGGAAATAAACTTTATGCTAAGGTAGAGTGACGCGAAGCGAAGGGGGGCGACTCCTAGGGGATCAGCGTGCGCGGAAAATCCACTTTATCGCTGCCGCCGTAAGAGGTAGCTATAAAGTTAGTTGGAGCCACGCCCCCAGGAATATTTGAACGAATGCTAAAACCGTTACGTCGTGTAACAACGCATTCGTGACCAACGTCCTGTTGGCCTCCCGTAGCGAAGCAGAACGGATCGTATGAAAAGTACCAACTATAGCTGAAGCTTATATCAAAGAATCTATTAAATATCGAAATCCCTATTTCAAACAAAGGAGCAAAACAATGAACGGTATTTTGCCATTATGGAAAGAGCGCGGCATGACAAGTCATGACTGTGTATTTAAATTACGAAAAATATTAAAGACGAAAAAAGTAGGCCATACCGGGACACTTGATCCAGGTGTAGAAGGCGTCCTGCCAATCTGTATCGGCCAGGCAACACGCATCGCCGAATATTTAACAGATGCCGGCAAAACGTATGAAGCAGTCGTATCGATCGGACGCACGACAACAACAGAAGATGCGGAAGGCGAAACAGTCGAGCAAAATACAGATTTCAAATCGTTTACTCGTGAAGAAATTTTACAAGCACTCCAAACGCTGACAGGCGAAATTGAACAAACGCCTCCGATGTTTTCTGCGGTAAAAGTGAACGGGAGAAAGCTTTATGAGTATGCAAGAGCCGGCCAAACAGTCGAGCGCCCAACACGTAAAATTACAATTTACGAGCTGGAATTATTGGATGATGCACAAACGTTCGAGGGGGAAGAAGTGAAGTTCTCGATTCGCATCAAATGTTCAAAAGGGACGTATATTCGCACATTAGCTGTTCAGATCGGTGAAGCATTAGGCTGTCCTGCACATATGCATGAACTTGTACGAACAGCATCAGGCACATTTACTAAAGACAATTGCTTTACATTAGCCGAAATCGCGGAAATGATGGAAGCAGGGGAGCAGGAGAAGTTTCTGTTGCCTGTTGAATATGCATTATCCGATTATCCATACATTGAAATTACGGAAGACATTGAAAAGCAAATTTTCAATGGGCAAGTTCTCCCGATGCATACTTTATTAACGGAACATGATAAAATTGTTTATGGTGTAGAGGGACGAGCATTTGCGGTTTACATCGCCCATCCGACAAAGACCGGGCAAATGAAGCCGGATAAGATGTTTCCCGAAATTAATTAGGAGGCCCAAGATGAACGTTATTCATTTGAAATACCCCCATCAATTAGCACAGGAAATAGAAAAAGAGGCGTACTCATTAGCAATCGGATTTTTTGATGGGGTACATAAAGGACATCAGGCGGTCATTGAAGCGGCAAAGCAAAAAGCCGAGCAGCTTAATATTAAAAGTGCCGTGATGACTTTTGATCCACATCCATCGATTGTACTAGGCAGACGTAATGAAAAAGTGTTTTACATTACGCCACTACCACAAAAATTAGATACATTAAAAAAATTAAATATCGATACAGTATTTGTTGTAAACTTTACATCAGACTTTGCAAAGCTTACACCGGAAGAGTTCATTAAGTATTTTATCGTAGATTTAAATGTCCAGCATGTAACGGCAGGCTTTGATTTCTCATTTGGCGCATACGGCAAAGGCAATATGGAGCTGATGGAGCAACTGTCGAACGGGCGTTATGGTGTGACGGCAATCGAAAAACAGCAGGATGCAGTCGAAAAAATCAGCTCAACACGTATTCGCCAAGCATTACAGGACGGGGAAATGGAGCAGGCTCGTAATCTATTAGGCCGCGCATTTGAAGTGCCGGGAATCGTCGTGCACGGAGATAAGCGCGGACGGACAATGGGCTTTCCGACAGCAAACGTTCAGGCGATGGAAGGCTGCTATATACCGGCAACCGGTGTGTATGCAGTGAAAATTTTAGTGCAAAATAAATGGTATGACGGGGTTTGTAATGTAGGCTATAAACCGACATTCAACAACCCGGAAGAAAAGCTGCTGTCGATTGAAGTGCATATTTTAAATTTCAATAAAAATATTTACGGTGAAGAGGTCGTTGTCGGCTGGTATAAACGCATTCGCAGCGAACGGAAATTTAATGGTATCGAAGCGTTAATTGAGCAAATTGAATTAGATAAACAGCAAGCAATCGCCTATTTTGAACAACTACGCTAAATAGTTGCGCATCTATAAACAATTATGGTACTATTCACTAGTACGAAATTCTCGTATGAACCTTAGCTCGGCTTTTCGCAACTCCAGCGACTGCTCTGCTAGTGGGGATATCTTATTTATCAGGAGGTCATTTAAAATGGCAATTACACAAGAACGTAAAAACGAAATTATCGCTGAGTACCGCGTACACGAAACAGACACTGGTTCTCCAGAAGTACAAGTAGCTGTATTAACTGCAGAAATTAACGCATTAAACGCTCACTTAGCTACTCACAAGAAAGACTTCCACTCTCAACGTGGTCTTCTTAAAATGGTAGGTAAACGTCGTCATTTATTAAAATATTTACGTGAAAACGACGTAGCTCGTTACCGTGAATTAATTACTAAACTTGGATTACGTCGCTAATACGTCGTTAATCTGACAATAAAAAGCGGGATTTTTCCCGCTTTTTATTATGTTTGAAAATGAGTCAGCTTTCCGAATCAATGGTGCGATGTTTAACTTCTTTGAGCAGGTGTCAACACGCCTGTTGAAAGAAGTTAAACCATTGCTGGAAAGCCAAAAATATTTTATTAAATTTATCGATATTTAGATCAAAAAATTTAGCATAGAAAACGCTTTTTTGATACACTAACTATGGTACATAATATGATACGTAGAGTGTTTCAATAAGAAAGGGGTTCATTTAATGAACGAAAAAAAGGTCTTTTCGTATGAATGGGCAGGCCGTCCACTAGTAGTAGAAGTAGGACAGCTAGCAAAACAAGCAAATGGTGCTGCAATGATCCGCTACGGCGAAACAGCAGTTCTAGCTACGGCAACAATGTCAAAACAACCAAAAGCATTAGATTTCTTCCCGTTAACAGTTAACTTTGAAGAACGTCTATATGCAGCAGGTAAAATCCCTGGTGGTTTCATTAAACGTGAAGGACGTCCATCAGAAGCGGCAGTATTAACTTCCCGTCTAATTGACCGTCCAATCCGTCCAATGTTCCCGGATGGTTTCCGTAACGAAGTACAATCAATTTTAATGGTTATGTCGAATGATTCAAACTGCCCTGCTGATGTAGCGGCAATGTTTGGTTCTTCATTATCATTAGCAATATCTGATATTCCATTCGACGGACCGATTGCAGGTGTACATGTAGGATATATCGACGGAGAATTCGTTGTGAACCCGACTGTAGAACAATCAGCAAAATCGACTGTTCACCTAACAGTAGCAGGTAACAAAGACGCGGTTAACATGGTAGAAGCAGGTGCTTTAGAAGTAACTGAAGATATTATGCTTGAAGCGATTATGTTCGGTCATGAAGAAATTAAAAAGTTAATTGCCTTCCAAGAGCAAATTGTTGCTGAAGTGGGTAAAGAAAAACTTGAAGTAACATTATATGAATTAGATGCAGACTTAACAGCAGCGATCAAAGCTGAATGTGAAGCTGATATGAATACAGCAATCCAAACGGTGGACAAGCAATTACGCCAAGAAAATATTACAGCAGTAAAAACACGTGTGATCGAAGCTTATGAAGCCCAAGAAGCTGACGAAGCTACGATGAAACAAGTGAATGCTATTTTAGATAAAATGGTAAAAGATGAAGTGCGTCGTTTAATTACAGAAGATAAAGTTCGTCCGGATGGTCGTAAGCAAGATGAAATCCGTCCGCTTTCTTCTGAAGTTGATTTATTGCCACGTGCACACGGTTCCGCATTATTCACACGTGGACAAACGCAAGCATTATCAATTTGTACTTTAGGTGCTTTAGGCGACGTTCAAATTATTGACGGCTTAGGTATTGAAGAGTCAAAACGCTGGATGCACCACTACAACTTCCCACAATTCTCAGTTGGGGAAACAGGTCGTTACGGTAGCCCGGGCCGCCGTGAAATCGGTCACGGTGCATTAGGTGAGCGTGCAATTTTAGCGGTAATGCCAACAGAAGAGGAATTCCCGTATGCAATCCGTTGCGTATCGGAAGTATTGGAATCAAATGGTTCTACTTCTCAAGCATCAATTTGTGCATCAACAATGGCACTTATGGCTGCAGGTGTGCCAATTAAAGCACCAGTTGCAGGTATTGCAATGGGTCTTGTTAAAAAAGGCGAGCACTATACAGTATTATCAGATATCCAAGGTATGGAAGACCACCTTGGCGACATGGACTTTAAAGTGGCAGGTACAGCTAAAGGTGTAACAGCACTTCAAATGGACATTAAAATTGATGGTCTGTCTCGTGATATTTTAGAAGAAGCATTAACTCAGGCGAAAATCGGCCGTATGCACATTTTAGAGCATATGATGTCAACGATTTCAGCGTCTCGCACTTCATTATCACAATACGCACCAAAAATTGTTTCAATCAAAATTAATCCTGACAAAATCCGCGATGTAATCGGACCGGGTGGTAAAGTCATCAATAAAATTATTGATGAAACAGGCGTTAAAATTGATACAGAACAAGACGGTACAATCTACATCGCTTCAGCTGATGAAGCAATGATTAACCGTGCTAAAGAAATGATCGAATCAATCGTACGCGAAGCTAAAGTAGGCGAGTACTACTTATCAACAGTAAAACGCATTGAAAAATTCGGTGCATTCTGTGAAATCTTCCCAGGTAAAGACGGCTTACTGCACATTTCGGAAATTCAGGAAGAACGTACGAAAGAAGTAGAAGACGTATTAAAACTAGGCGATGAATTACTTGTGAAATGTATCGAAATCGATAAACAAGGTCGCGTAAACTTATCACGTAAAGTAGTTATCAAAGAAGAAAAAGAGCGCGCGGAACAAGGGAAATAATTGAAACAAGCGTTGCAAACAAGATAAAAAGGGAGGTTGTACACTATTGTACAGCCTCTTTTTTAAATAATATATGGAGGAACGAACGCCTAAAGCGTTACATCATTTGACAACGCATTCGTGACCAGCATCCTGTTGGCCCAAATTGGAATACTACGGTTTTTTAAATCATATTTATATTTTATTAGCCCAAATAAAGGAGAAAGCAAACTGTTATCAAAAATATTATCACAAGTAATCATATGTTATAAAATGTGTTCATGGAAAAGATTTATAAACCAAAGGAATTTGCCTATATGTTGGGCGTATCTGTTGTTACGCTTTAACGCTAGGACAGAGTTGGAAAATTAATTGTTTATCGAAATCCTAAAAGAAGAAGATAATATAAACATACTAATATGAAGAATATATGGGGAATCGTAAAAATAAAGTAGGTAAGACGATTATTTAAACCAGAGTTCCAAATAGAGGTACTTAATTTCAATTTAAGAAAATAGAAGAAGAAAATCAAGGATGATGAGCTATGAAAAAAGCTTTTAAAACCGAAATTATTCTTTCTAAAATACAACAACAAAAAATTAATCAAACGATTGGCACATGTCGTTATGTCTACAACTTGTATCTTGCGACAGCACAAAACCACTTTAAGGAAACAGGCAAGCATTTGTCGGGCTATGATTTTTCAAAATGGCTTAACAATGTGTACGTGAAACAGCAGGATTATTATTGGATTAAAGATGTGTCGAGCAAAGCAGTTAAACAAGCCATTATGAATGGTGATCGCGCATTTAAAAATTTCTTTAAAGGCATTGCGAAATTTCCACGCTTTAAGAAAAAGAAAGACCAGCATGTAAAAGCGTACTTCCCGAAAAACAACAAAACGGATTTGTTAGTAGAGCGTCATCGTATCAAAGTACCGACAATTGGGTGGGTGCGCTTGAAGGAATATGGCTACATTCCGACCGGCATGGTTGTCAAAAGCTGTACGATTTCACAGCAAGGCAATCGTTATTATATTTCAGTGTTATGTGAAATTGTTTCACCACAAATCGTTCATATTTCAAAACATGATGGAATCGGTGTGGATATGGGGCTGAAGGAATTTGCGGTGTGTAGTCATCATGATGTGTTTCCGAACATCAATAAAAAACCGAAGATAAAAAAGCTTGAAAAACAGTTAAAGCGACAACAGCGCAAGCTTAGTCGTAGCTATGAACAAAATAAAAATAGAAGGGTAGGTGAATTCTGCGCTAAAAACAGGCAAAAGCAATTAATCCGATTGCGAGAACTGCATGCTAGATTGACGAATATTCGGAGAGAATACATTCGTTTTGTCGTGAATCAACTGGTGAAAGCCAAGCCAGCGTATATCACAATTGAAGATTTAAACGTCAAAGGTATGATGAAAAATCGCCATTTATCGAAAGCAGTAGCACAACAAAATTTCTATGCGTTCAAGGAGTGGTTGATTGCAAAATGCAAGGAGCATGGCATCGAGCTAAGACAAGTAAGCCGCTCTTATCCATCGTCTAAGTTATGCTCGTGCTGCGGTGTGAAGAAGGTAAAGTTAAGTTTATCAGAAAGAACATTTACCTGCGATGCCTGCCATATCGAGATGGACCGAGACTTTAATGCTAGTTTAAATCTGAAATACGCAACACAATATGAAGTATTAACTTAACTAATTTTCATATATGTACGGTGGGCTACATCGGAATTGACGCTTGTGGAGTGTTATACAAACCGTAGTAGCGAGCTAGTTGCGAGGCGGAACACATAGAAACAAGAAAACATCTAGCATTGTCAAGCAAATATTTTTGATAGTGTTTTTAGTAGCAGAAATTTATGGTACAAGTAATTACAGCAAAAAATGGCGTACGCATTGTCACAGAGCAAATGCCGCATGTCCGGTCATTATCGGTCGGTATTTGGGTCAACGCAGGCTCACGCTACGAAACAAAAGAAGAAAATGGGATTACCCATTTCATCGAGCATATGCTTTTCAAAGGAACGAAAAACCGTACAGCCCGCCAAATCGCGGAAGAGTTCGACCGTATCGGCGGCGAGATTAATGCCTTCACTTCGAAGGAACATACATGCTATTTTGCGAAAGTGCTGGACCATCATGGGGAGCTCGCAATCGATATTCTGGCCGATATGTTTTTTAACTCATTATTTGCAAAAGAAGAAATTGAACGTGAACGCCAAGTTGTTCTTGAAGAAATCTACATGAGTGAAGACGATCCCGCAGATGATGTCCATGAAAAATTATGGGGTGTCATGTTCCCGGATGATGCGCTAGGCCGTCCGATTTTAGGTACACCGGTAACGCTATCGACATTTGATGAAGAGATGATTCGGGGGTATATGGCGAAACATTACGGCCCTCAAAATGTTGTCATTTCGATTGCAGGGAATATTGAAGAAAGTTTACTGGAAAAAGTGGAAGCACTATTCGGAAACTATGAAGCAAGTGCTGAGTCAATTGTTTCCAAACCGTCTTATCCGGTATTTACACCAGGTGAAGTTGAAAAAATGCGCGATACCGAACAGGCGCATATTGCAATTTCATTCCCGGCCATTGCGGTAAAAGATCCGAAAATGTACAGCTTCATTGCGTTAAATAATATTATCGGCGGCAATATGAGTTCACGCCTGTTCCAGGAAGTGCGAGAGGAACGCGGCTTGGCGTATTCTGTATTCAGCTACCAGTCAAGCTATGAAGATGTTGGGACGTTTACGATTTATGCGTCGGCATCGAAACAAAACTTGGATGCATTAAAGCAGCAGATTGACCAGACGTTATTTGACCTTGTGGCAGGAGGGGTAACAGAAACTGAGCTTGAAAATGCGAAGGAGCAGTTAAAAGGCGGCTTTGTTCTAGGGCTTGAAGGAACGGAAGACTTTATGAACCGTAACGGGGTCAATGAACTGATCCACCAAAATCACCGCTCAGTAGATGAAGTACTGGCAAAGATTGATGCGATTTCGATGGAAACGATCGATGAGTTAATTACACAAATTTTATTATCCGAACCGGCAATTGCGATTATCGGACCGGAAAACGAATAACGAAAAAAGGACAGCGCGTGCTAGTAGTTAGCATGCGCTGTCCTTTTAAAATTCGGCTGCCTGAAATTTTATTGCAGCCGATTTATAATATTGATAATAGATTATAAAACCAATAATCGAAACAATCGGTGCCCCCATTAGTTCAATATTCATAATACTGAATATAAATAAGATTAGTAAATGAACTAACGTAAAGATAAAAAAGTAGCCCAGCATTGTTCCTATTGATATGCTTTTCGTACCTTTTGTCGGATTGCTTAAATAATTTTTCACCATCGAGCCGACCGAAGCAATTCCTGCAGCAAAAGCGATTGAAAGTAATGATAATTCAATTGCCCCGATTTGATTATCCAAATATAAATATGTTTGATAAATCCCGATAGGAATCGTAATGATAAGCAAGAGCAGCAAACTGAAAACAAATAAGCTTTTTACAAAGTCCCTTGGATCAATCGGCATTACCCGGAATCGTTTTATAAAGTGATTTTCGATCAAGTAGCTCATACCTAATGACGGCGAGAGCAACATAAAATAGAAAACCATAAAACCAAAATTAATTTCTTTCAAAATAATCCACAGAATCGCGATCATCCCTACAATAAATAAAAAAACAGTGATAAATAGTTTTCGCGATAGATAAAAATGCATTTTAAGCAGTGCAATCATGAGACATCCCTCCTGTTTTCACGAAAGTAAGTGATGCTTGCTGCGATGATGAGAACAACTAATAACACAAAGAATAATACGGTGCTCATTAAAGTTGTTAGGTTTTCAAAGAATGACAAAAATTGTGTGAACGCCAATGGAAGAAAGATGATGGAAAGGTTTAAAAAGTATCCGAATCTGATACGCCGAAACAGCAGGAAAAAAGCGATAATAAAAAAGCTGATGCCAAAGCTTACTAATAGCTGTTTGACAGAAGGCAAAACAAGTTGCTGTTCGAGTAATGTTTGAATAGCAGTCGATGCTACAATTGTATAAAGGATATAATACAGTGTGTAACGTCCTAAAAATGAGAGGTCCACAATGAAAAATGTCTTTTTGGAAATCGGAAACAAACTTGTCATGACGAGCTGGCTCTCACGTTGATCCAAATAAACGGCACAGAGCGCTGTTATACTGATGGACAGAATAAAGTACGCAGCCGATTCGGCACCTTCAAATAATAAAGGAAGAGCGATAATTGATGCCACAAGTGGTGTAAACAAAATCCATGCAGACAATTGCTGTCCGTAAAAACGAAAAAGCATCTGTTTCATTTTTTCCGCCCCTTTACGAAAAAAAGCATCAGATCATCAATCGTCGGTTTTTGCAGTTCAATAACCGGATTCACGAATTCACGCATGACCAAGTACTCAATTCCAAATACATAATCCCGTTTGCCGATAATCGAATGGTTCGGTATAACTTTCGCTTCTTCATGAGATCCTTTCCAAATTCCGTAACCGTACAACAGGTCATCTTTATTCTCACTGAACAAAATTTCGCCATCATGGATAAATGTTATCGTATCTGCAATTTTCTCTAAATCTGTTGTAATATGCGATGAAAATAAAATGGCATGATCTTCTTGTTCCATAAAATTTTGTAGCATTCCGAGCACTTCATCGCGCACGATCGGATCAAGACCGCTCGTCGGTTCATCAAGCAGCAAAAGTTTCGGCCGGTGTCCTAGTGCAAGTGAAAGGGCGAGCTTCATTTTTGCTCCTTTAGACATTGTTTTGATTTTGTCATACTTCGGCACATCCAGCTGATCCAGCAATTGATAAAAATAAGGACGGTCCCAAGTAGGATACACATTTCCGTACAGGACATCGAGCTCCTTCGGTGTATAGCTTTCGGGTACATGCAGTTCATCAAATACAACCCCGATTTGCGCCTTTAACTCCACTTCATGTTCAACATGATCTTTTCCGAATAAAAAAATATCGCCGTCAATTTTTTTCAGCAAATTTAAAATGAGTTTGATTGTCGTCGATTTTCCGGCCCCGTTTTGCCCGATAAAGCCTGCAATCGTTCCGCTCTCAACCGTGAACGAAATATTTCTTAAACGAAATTTTTTGAATTGCTTCGAAACATTTTTTACTTCAATTGCGTTCATCATCATTCCTCCAATAGTAAATCGAGTAAGTCATGCAGTTCCTCTTTCGGCACATTGGCAGTTTTCGCGATGGATACCACTTTCGTGAAATGCACTTCAATTTGGCGGATCAGCTCCTCACGCAGGAAATCCTGATTGCGTTCCGACACATAGCTACCTTTACCGGCAATCGTGACGATAAAGCCATCCCGTTCCAAATCTGCATATGCCCTCTTCGTTGTCATAACACTGATTTTCAATTCTTTCGCCAATGCCCTAATAGAAGGTAGGGAATCACCTGTTAACAGTGTGCCTGTCAAAATGGCCTGTTTTAACTGATCTGTAATTTGTTCATAAATAGGCTTTTCACTATTATTGCTCAATTTGATAATCAATCATTTCACCTCACATGTTTAGACTGTGTATATACAGTATATACAGATATGGCAGATTATGTCTACTGAAAATTATAGAAACTAAATTTTAATGTGATGAATTTTTAAATAAGGTTAATTACTGCCATTATTTTTCCGAACGAGTGCTGTATGATTCGTTACCCGCGAATAGCTTCAAACTTAAATGTTGAACCATTTCACTTCTGCCCATGTTGATGCATATAGTAATGTAGGCTCTTACAAGAGGAGGGATACAATGCTTTTATCAGAGCTCGCTGAAAAAGAACTCATTGAAATGGCAAACGGCGTTCGATATGGATTTTTAGCTGAGACCGAATGTATTTTTGATGCCAAAACAGGAAAAATCACAGGCTTTGAAATGCCGGCACAAATGGTAAAGATGCCGTTCCAAAAGAAAAAGGCAGGGATGGTAAAATATATTCCCTGGAGTGAAATTATTTTAATTGGTGAAGACCGAATATTATTTCAAAAAACAACTTCGACATTAAAGCATGCCGATGATGACTGAACGCTGGCTTGTGATCGGTACAGACGAGCGGATGAAGTTTTTGGCGAAGCAGTTATCTACAAATGATCGCACGGTGTATTACAAAAATACGACTGTTTGGGATGAAGCACTGAACAAAGTGGCGTTGGAGCTGCACCCGACAGAAATTGTGTTGCCGATCCACCCTTTATCGATTCAAGTGGAGGAGCTTTTAGGTATACGTCAGGCACGATTTTTTTCGGGGAAATTGACAGATCAATGGAAACAAATTCTTGAAAACAAGTGCTTGCATTATTATTTGGAAGATGAAACATTCATCTGGAAAAATGCCGCACTTACTGCAGAAGGCTTTCTAGCGCATTTGTATAAAGAAAAGGTAAATGTGCAGTATAAAACAATTATGATTACAGGGTTTGGACGTGTAGCAAAAATGCTTGCCCTGTTTTTAACACGTCTCAATGCAAAGGTCATCATCGCCGTTCGTTCGGAAACGCAAAAAGCCGAGGCCCTTGCATATGGCTATACTGGTATTGAATTAACTGAGAAAAATAGTATGGAAGCGGATTTTATGATTAATACGATCCCGACAAAATGGCTGACAAAGGATTTTGAATCATGGATGATCCGTCCGATTTATGATGTCGCATCAAGCCCGGGGTGTTTGAACGATATCAAATTATCTCAATATGAGCTGCTACCTGCATTACCTGGGAAATACTTTCCGCAAGCTGCAGCAAACTTATTATACGAAACGATACTAGAATTACGAAAGGAGGAAGCAAATGCTTGAGGGAAAACGCATTGGTTTAGGAATTACCGCATCACATTGTACGTATGAAGATGTCATACCGAAAATTACTCAATTTCGTGAAGCCGGTGCAACCGTTGTACCGATTATAACGCCTTCTGTATTACATGCAGCTACACGATTTGGAACGGGTGAAGAATGGATTGCGAAAATCGAAGAATTCTCTGGGGAAAAGGTTGTCAGTTCCATTGCGGAAGCGGAGCCGTTTGGACCGAGTAATCCATTAGACTGCATGGTAATCGCACCGATGACAGGGAACTCGATCAGTAAATTTGCGAATGCCGCAACAGACAATGCCGTACTGATGGCAGCAAAGGCGACACTTCGAAATGGTTCACCTGTAGTACTTGGTATTTCAACGAATGATGCGCTTGGGTTAAACGGAATGAATTTAATGAAATTAATGAATGCGAAAAACATTTTCTTCATTCCATTCGGTCAGGACGATCCTATTAAAAAACCGACGTCACTCATAGCGGATTTCACAAAAATGCTCGATACTGTAGCATATACGCTCGCTCATAAAAAACAGATCCAGCCGATATTTATACAATATTTTAAATAATCAAATTATCTCACACAATTCTAATAATATATGATACAATATCCAACATTATATACATACCGATATTTTTAGGAGAGATGAGACATGACAAAGAAATTGAATGTTGCCGTAGTTGGGGCAACAGGAGCTGTAGGTTCAAAAATGATGGAGAAGCTGATTGAGCGCAAATTTCCAATTGCATCTATCAAGTTTTTAGCTTCTGCTCGTTCAGCGGGAAAACAAATTGAATTCAATGGTGAAAACTATACGATAGAAGAAGCGAAACCGGAAAGCTTTGAAGGGGTCGATCTAGCATTATTTTCAGCAGGCGGAGCTGTATCTGAAGTACTGGCACCTGAAGCAGCAAAGCGTGGAGCGATTGTTATTGATAACACAAGCCATTTCCGTATGGATCCAGAGGTACCGCTTGTTGTACCGGAAGTAAATCGCCATGCATTAAAAACGATTCCAAAAGGGATTATCGCAAATCCTAACTGTTCGACAATTCAAATGGTTGCAGCATTACAGCCAATCCGTGAAAAATTCGGCTTAACAAAAGTTATTGTATCGACATATCAAGCGGTATCCGGTTCTGGTGTGGCAGCAATTGAAGAGCTGCGTGAGCAAAGTGCACAGTGGGATGCAGGGAAAAATGTTGAAGCGAAAGTTTTACCGGTTAAATCAGATAAAAAACATTATCCTATCGCACGTAACGTCATTCCGCAAATTGATAAGTTTACGGACAATGGCTTTACATATGAAGAAATGAAAATGATCAATGAAACGAAAAAGATTATGGAAGCACCTGAGCTAAAAGTCGCTGCAACATGTGTACGTGTTCCGGTTGTTTCAGGCCACTCAGAATCGGTTTATATCGAACTGGAGCAAGAAGCAACAGTACAGCAAATATTTGACGCATTAACTGGGGCGCAGGGCATTGTTCTGCAAGATGACATTCGCGAACAGCTTTACCCGATGCCGATTTTTGCGGAAAATGAAGAACCGACATATGTTGGACGTATTCGCCAAGATTTAGACAACAAAAAAGGATTCCACTTATGGATTGTGTCAGATAATTTATTAAAAGGGGCTGCACTCAACTCTATTCAAATTGCAGAAGCTATGCTAGAGGATCACTTACTATAAGGGGAGGATTATTAGTTATGGATTTCGGACGTATTGGTACAGCGATGATTACGCCGTTTAAAAAGGACGGTACGATTAATTATCCTGAGTTAGAACGAATTATTGATCATTTAATTGAAAATGGTACGGATTCAATTATTGCTTGTGGAACAACTTCGGAAAACCCGACAATGTCAACTGAGGAAAAAATCGAGGTCGTGCGCTTTACAGTCGAAAAAGTGGCAGGACGCATCCCTGTTATTGCAGGTACAGGTGATAACGAAACAGCCTACTCGATTATGATGACTCATAAAGCAGAGGAAAATGGGGCAAACGGAATCATGCTCGTAACTCCATATTATAATAAGCCAAACCAGCGCGGCATGTATGCGCACTTTAAAACAATCGCAAAAGAAACAAAACTCCCTGTCATGCTATATAATGTCCCTGGTCGTACAGGTGCCAATATTTTAGCTGAAACAACGATTGCGATCAGCAAAGACGTACCGAATATTACATGCATTAAAGAAGCAAGCGGTAACCTGGATCAGATGGGCGACATCATTGAAAATGTCGATCCGGATTTCTATGTATATTCAGGGGATGACGGGTTAACATTACCACTGCTTGCAATCGGCGGACGCGGCATTATTTCTGTCGCTTCACATGTAGTAGGAAAAGATATGCAGCAAATGGTTCGCGCATTTGAAGAAGGCCGCCATCAGGAAGCTGCACAAATTCACCGTGCATTATTGCCGCTCGTTCGTGCGTTATTTGCACAACCGAATCCATCTCCAATTAAATACGCGATGACAAAATTAGGCTTTGATACACTTGATGTACGGATGCCGATGATGGAAATGCTACCGGAAGAAAAGGCAGCATTTGATGAAATTTGGGATACGTATCAGGAAAAAGCAAAAAGTTTCCGCGCATTACAAGTGAACTAACACATAAACAGTCACACCTTCCGATGAGAAGCGGGTGACTGTTTTTTTATTTTTAGTCAGTATGAGGAAGATAGCGGATGAAGTGAGGAAGAATGGTCAGCAACTGAGGATTATGAGGCGGGGCTTGAGGATGATCGGCTACCAACTGAGGATTATCCAAATAAAACGGAGGATTAAAATTTCGGCATTCTGTAAAACGGTTGCGATTTTAATTTGCCCGCAGTTCCGTAAAAAAAGAAAATCACTTTTTTATTTGTACTAACGTCATTCTCACCGTATAATGAACTTTAAGTGGTTGCTGTTCGGAACAATTTAGGAGGAAATAAAGTGACAAAATCAAAAAATGAACTTATCCGTGTCATTCCATTAGGTGGAGTTGGCGAAATCGGAAAATCAATGTATGTAATAGAAATCGATGAAGAGCTTTTCGTAGTAGACAGTGGGCTCATGTTCCCAGAAGACGAAATGCTTGGAATTGATATCGTCATTCCAGATATCACGTATTTAGAGGAAAATAAAGAGCGCGTAAAAGGTATTTTCCTTACACATGGACATGAAGATGCAATTGGATCGATTGCGTATGTATTAAAGAAAATTAAAGCACCGGTATATGGTTCAAAGTTAACGATCGCATTGGCGAAGGAGCATTTAAAAGAATTGCCAGCACCTTACCAAGTGAAATTCTTTGAAGTATCGAGCAATAGTCGCATGAACTTCAATTCTACTTATGTGACATTCTTCCATACAACACATAGTATTCCAGATTCATTAGGTATTGTGTTCCATACATCTGAAGGCGCTATCGTTCACACGGGCGAATTCAAATTTGACCAGTCGGCAACAGGCAAGTTCAAGCCGGATTTGGCAAAAATGGCGATGCTCGGTGAAGAAGGCGTATTCATGCTTTTATCAGAATCAATGGAAGCAGAACGCCCAGGCTATACAACAAGTGAAGCCGTGATTGCGGAAGAATTGCAAAAAACGTTCCATTCGGCACCAGGTCGAATTATCGTAGCATTATATGCATCAAACTTTATTCGTATTCAGCAAGTATTTAGACAAGCTGCCGCATCGCACCGTAAAGTCGCGGTAGTCGGAAAATCGTTAGAAAAAATGGTCGATATCGGTGTGAACCTAGGCTATTTGGAAATCGATGAGTCAACACTTGTACCAGTAAACGAAATTCATAAATATCATGATGACGAAATTATTATTATGGCAACGGGCAACAAAGGTGAACCACTTGATGCACTAGATAAAATTGTGCGAAAACACCACCGTGACATTAAAATCAGAAATACAGATACAGTCTTGATTACATTTACACCATCACCAAGCATGGAAGTGCAAATGTATAACACGATGAACCAATTGGCTAAAGCTGGCGCACATGTCATGACTTCAAACAAAAAAGTCCATGTTTCCGGCCACGGCAGCGCGGAAGATTTAAAACTGATGCTGAACTTTATGAAGCCGAAATACTTTATTCCGGTTCAAGGGGAGTACCGCATGTTAATTGCGCACTCGAAACTTGCACAACAAGTGGGCTTGCAAAAATCACAAATCTTCATCGCAGATAAAGGCGATATTGTCGAGTATAAAAACGGCAAAGTGCGCATGACAGGGCGTGTACAAGCAGGGAATGTACTGATCGACGGAATCGGTGTAGGCGATGTAGGTAATATCGTTTTACGCGACCGTAAACTGCTTTCCCAAGACGGTATTTTCATTGTCGTTGTGACATTGAACCGTGCACAGAAGAAAATTGCTTCAGGTCCCGAAATTTTATCGCGCGGTTTCGTATACGTTCGCGAGTCAGAACAGTTAATGGAAGAAGCTTCTGAAATCGCACGCGAAGTGATCGAGAAGTATGTCGGCAAAGAAACGTTCGAATGGACAAACATTAAGCAAGAAATTCGCGACACATTAAATCAGTATTTATTCCAAAAAACAAAACGTCGTCCAATGATCATTCCGATCATTATGGAGTATTAATTTGAAGGGGAGACAACGATCATTGCTCCCATATCTATAATCAAAAAGGGTTTTCTTACATTAAGCGTGAGAAAGCCCTTTTTCTAACTAATTTTCCGGAGTGGGATGTACCTTGTTACTAGTATTAGAGAATGCTGGATAATTGCGGTAAAAACTAAAGTTTATTTGAAAAAAACTGATTTTTCGGTACATAGCAGTAATAACTATTCCATTCAGCACAAACTAAGTCAATTGATTAAATATAACGCATCACCACAACCCGGAAGCCTATATAGCAACTTTGGCGTCTAATATTAAGGAACAATTTTTAAGTAGGTGAACAAAGATTGGATAAAAAGAAAAGTACTAAAACAAAAGCAAAGGCAAAACCGACGCTAAAGCCAAAAACGAAAGAGGAGCTCCATCCGCTCGCATATGAAATTATCGGATTATTGCTGATTGCATTAGCCATTATCGAATTTCTGGAGTTCGGACTTGTTGGAAGAATGCTCCATTCAATCGCCATGTTTTTCTTCGGCAATCTGCATTTTATCATCCCATTACTATGCTTTTTAGTCGCTGGGATGTTAATGGTCAAACGCCGGGGTGTCCCATTTAATACCCGTGTCGTATACGGTGTGTTGTTTGTCGGTGCCAGCTTGACGATTTTCAGTCATAGCTTGTTATTCGAACAGATGCTTGCAACAAACACACTGTTGTCAAATTCCGTATTAAAGGAAACATGGAGAATACTCATCAGCACAGATGGAATCGTAAACCGCAGCAATGCGCTCGGTGGCGGTATGATCGGCGGATTATTATTCAGCCTGTTCCATGTATTATTTGATGCATCCGGAGCAAAAATTGCCGCATTTGTATTATTGGCCATCGGGATAATTTTAATTACCGGAAAAGCACTCGTGCCAATATTAGTAGAGAAGGCCCCTACACTTAAGGGAAAGTTCAAAAGAACGAAACGCAGCACAAGAAGTAAGCCAAAACCTGAACCTCAGCAGAAGCAGCGTCGTTCTAGAACCGAACCGATGATCGAAGAGGAAGCGGCTGATTTGGAAGACCTGATTATTACGACAGCAACGCCAACACATCATGAGCCGATCATTTCGAATTTTGTGGAGCAAGTAAAACAGGAACAGCAAAAAGGTATCGAAAACGAAGTGGAGGAAAAAATAAGTGAGCCGATTATGGCCGTAACATCCGAAACGGACCAAACCTACATTTTGCCGTCAATGCAGCAGCTGAACCCGCCGCCCGAACATGATCAAAGCGGCGAATATTCGGTTATTCAAACAAATGCAAAGAAACTGGAACAAACATTTTTAAGTTTTGGTGTAAAAGCGAAAGTGACACAAGTTCATTTAGGTCCTGCAGTGACAAAATATGAAGTAATGCCGGACACAGGTGTAAAAGTAAGTAAAATTGTCAGCCTTCAAGATGACTTGGCACTTGCCCTTGCAGCAAAAGATATTCGTATTGAAGCACCGATTCCCGGGAAATCGGCTGTCGGGATCGAAGTACCGAACAGTGAAGTGGCAGTCGTAACGTTACGTGAAGTGCTTGAAGCAAATGAGCAGGTAAAAGTCGGAGCCAAATTGCTGGTAAGTTTGGGACGCGATGTAACAGGCCAGGCGATTGCGGCAGAATTAAACAAAATGCCACACTTATTAGTTGCCGGTTCAACAGGGAGCGGTAAAAGTGTATGTATCAATGGTATTATTGTGTCACTATTGATGCGCGCAAAACCGAGTGAAGTAAAAATGATGATGATCGATCCGAAAATGGTGGAGCTAAGTGTGTACAACGGTATTCCGCATTTATTGGCACCAGTTGTAACAGATCCGCGTAAAGCGGCCCAGGCATTGCAGAAAGTTGTGTCGGAAATGGAACGACGCTATGACCTGTTTTCACATTCCGGTACAAGGAATATTGAAGGATATAACGAATATATCGATTTAAGCAATGAAGAGGCAATGGAGAAACAGCCGAAGCTTCCGTATATTGTCGTAATTGTCGACGAGTTGGCGGACTTAATGATGGTTGCGTCGAGTGAAGTGGAGGATGCGATTACACGACTTGCCCAAATGGCACGTGCAGCAGGGATTCACCTCATTATCGCAACACAAAGACCGTCTGTTGATGTTATTACCGGCATCATCAAAGCGAATATTCCTTCACGTATTGCATTTGCCGTGTCGTCGTCTGTCGATTCCCGCACAATCTTGGATATGGGCGGTGCCGAAAGATTACTTGGCCGCGGTGATATGCTGTATTTACCGGCAGGAGCATCTAAACCAGTTCGTGTGCAAGGTGCATTTGTAAGTGATCATGAAGTCGAAAGAATTATTAATAGTGTCATTGAGCAGCAAAAAGCTCAATATGAGGAGGCGATGATTCCGACTGATGAACCAATCGTTGACGTGATGGACGAAACGGACGACTTGTATGACGATGCCGTACAACTCGTATTGGAAATGCAAACAGCTTCCGTATCTTTACTGCAGCGCCGATTTAGAATCGGGTATTCACGTGCAGCCCGGATTGTCGATCAAATGGAGCAGCGCGGGGTTGTCGGACCACCAGAAGGAAGTAAACCACGTCAGGTTCTAGGAAATCGATTTTAACTAGGAAAACCTTGACATTGTCGCACTTTTCGGAATATATTCTTTTCTATAAGTTTTGAAATAAATTCGCTAATTTTTCACATTAACATGACACATTTAAAGAAATATGTTTTCTTTTTTCGTTTAAAGTGTTATATTATTCACGAATTAGTAGGAATGTTGTACATCAGATGTCTGATCTCTATGTTATGGTGGTGATACTAATTGACAATTAAAGCAGATCATCGTCATTTATACTTACAAGTTATTGATCGTTTGAAGTCAGATATAGATAAAGGGACCTATCGTGAGAACGAAAAATTACCCTCAGAATTCGAACTTTCAAAAACATTGGGTGTAAGTCGTGCAACGCTTCGTGAAGCACTGCGACTTTTGGAAGAAGAAAACGTTATTATCCGTCGTCATGGTGTTGGTACATTCGTCAATCCAAAGCCGGTCTTTACATCAGGCATTGAGCATTTATCGAGTGTATCTTCTATGATTGAAAACGCTGGTATGAATCCAGGCACAATCTTTATCAGTGCGAAGGAAGAAAAAGCCACGGAAGATGATGTGGAACGTTTCCAAGCTGACATTGATGACAATGTTATCACGATTGAACGTGTAAGAACGGCAGACAATGAACCGGTTGTTTACTGTGTAGACAAAGTACCGGCCAATTTACTGCCAAATGAATTTATAAGTAATCAAAACGTTTCGATTTTCTCGGCTTTAGAGCAAACCGGATCTATCCGTGTCGCATATGCAGTGACATATATTGATCCAGTAGGCTTCCACGATGAAGTATCACCGATATTGAAATGTGGGCCGGAAACAGCATTGCTTGTATTAAAGCAACTTCACTATGATGAAAATGATCGTGTTGTTCTTTATTCAAAAAATTATTTCAGAGCTGACAAATTCAGCTTCCATGTAGTACGTAAACGGGTGTAGAACAATAATTTCTATTATTTAATTCCTGCTAATATCAATTACCTTTGAGGGGGACTCATTAATGAAAAAGCGTAAATTTGGTTTATTAATTTCTTCTGTAGTAGCAACTGGTGCAATTTTGGCGGCATGCGGAACTGACGAAGAGTCAACTGATTCAAAAGACACTTCAAACAATGATTCTAAATCTGGTTCTGAAACAAGCACTGACTCAGGTTCTGGCGATTTCTCAATCGCAATGGTTACAGACGTTGGTGGCGTAGACGACAAATCATTCAACCAATCAGCTTGGGAAGGTGTTCAACAATTCGGTGCTGACAACGGCCTATCTAAAGGTGACGGTGGTTTCGACTACTTACAATCTCAATCAGATGCTGACTACAACACAAACTTAAACAACTTATTACGTCGTGACTTCGATTTAGTTTTCGGTGTTGGTTTCATGATGGGTGATGCAATTGAAGAGATCGCTAATGACAATCCAGATGCACAGTTAGCATTAATCGATGCTGAAGTAGAAGCTGATAACGTAGCAAACATCCTGTTCAAAGAGCAAGAAGGCGCTTTCTTAGCTGGTGTTGTTGCAGCTTCAATGTCTGAATCAGGCAAAATCGGTTTCGTAGGTGGTACAGATATCCCAGTAATTAACCGCTTCCACGCTGGTTTCATCGAGGGTGCAAAAGCTGTTAACCCGGACATCGAAATCCAAGTAAACTACACAGGTGTATTCGATGATGCATCTAAAGGTAAAATCGCTGCGAACTCAATGTACTCTTCTGGCGTAGATATTATTTTCCACGCTGCTGGTGGTACTGGTAACGGTGTATTCTCAGAAGCTAAAGAGCGTAAAGCAAAAGATAAAGATGCTAACGTATGGGTAATCGGTGTTGACGCTGACCAATATGCAGAAGGTCAAGTTGATGACTCTACTAACATCACTTTAACTTCTATGTTAAAAGGTGTTAACAACGCGGTAGTGGATATCGCTACTAAAGCGAAAAACGGTGAGTTCCCAGGTGGTACAACTACTGTTTACGGTTTAGCTGAAGATGGTGTTGGCTTAGCAGATTCTCGTGGTGCAATTCCTCAAGAAGTAATGGATAAAGTAGAAGAATATAAAGAGAAGATTGCTTCTGGCGAAATTAAAGTTTCAGAAGAAAAACCTAAAGATAAATAATAATTCTTAATGGTAGTCATCATAGGGGAATTATTCCCCTATGATGATTTTCTAATGTAAAGGTCTGTTTTAAATATTCGGTAAATTTAGTATTAAAAGAAATGTAAGCGTTATATTTTCATAGAATTGTAAGACAAGGGACTTATTTAGTGTAGAATTCGTCTGAAAAATTAATAGATGAAAGATTTTTACAAAAATCTTTCATGTGTTAATTTTATAAAAATACTTTTAAAGATAAATAGCCTAAGGGAGTGAGTCTAGTGGAATACGTGATTGAAATGCTAGGGATCCGCAAAGAGTTCGGTAATTTCGTAGCAAACAACAATATCACCCTCCAGTTAAAAAAAGGCGAAATTCATGCACTACTAGGAGAAAACGGTGCAGGTAAATCGACTTTAATGAATGTACTTTTCGGTCTATATCAACCAGAAGCCGGAGAAATTAAAGTACGCGGAGAATCAGTAAAAATTACAGATCCGAACAAAGCAAATGATTTAGGAATCGGAATGGTGCACCAGCACTTTATGCTTGTGGAAAACTTTACGGTTACGGAAAATATCATTTTAGGTAGCGAACCTACGAAACTGGGAGCTATCAATATTAAAGATGCTGCAAAAGATATCGCTGCATTATCGAAGAAATACAACTTGGATGTGGATCCATATGCGAAAATTGAAGATATTTCTGTCGGAATGCAACAGCGTGTAGAAATTTTAAAAACACTATACCGCGGTGCGGAAATCTTAATTTTTGACGAGCCGACTGCATCATTAACACCGCAAGAGATTACGGAATTAATGGCAATCTTAAAACTTCTGATTAAAGAAGGCAAGTCGATTATCATCATTACGCACAAGCTGAAAGAAATTATGGAAGTATCTGACCGTGTAACAATTATCCGTAAAGGTGAAGGGGTTGGAACGGTAGTAACAGCTGAAACCAATCCGGATCAGCTTGCGGAATTAATGGTTGGTCGACAAGTAGAATTCAAAACAGAAAAAGGGGAAGCAAACCCTACTGAAGAAATCTTCAAAGTCGAAAACCTTGTTGTAACGGATTACCGGAATGTCGAAAAAGTAAAAGGTCTGAATTTATCGATTCGCCGTGGTGAAATCGTTGGTATTGCAGGGATTGACGGAAATGGTCAATCAGAATTAATCGAAGCAATTACAGGACTGCGCAAAATCAAGAGCGGTAAAGTAACTTTAGGCGGCAAAGATATTACAGGTTTAAAACCGCGTGAAATTACGGAAACAGGTGTAGGACATATTCCTCAGGACCGTCACAAACACGGGCTAGTCCTGGATTTCCCTATTGGGCACAATATCGCACTACAAACTTACTACAAATCGCCAATTTCTAAAGGCGTTATTATGGACTATAAGAAGATAAATGAAAAAGCACGCCAAATCATTGAAGAGTATGATGTTCGTACAGGCCAGGGCGAAATGACGCCAGCACGAGCGCTTTCAGGCGGTAACCAGCAGAAGGCCATTATCGGACGTGAAGTTGACCGTGATCCGGATCTGCTGATTGCAGCACTTCCTACTCGTGGATTGGACGTAGGGGCAATTGAATTTATTCACTCTCGTTTAATCGAGCAACGTGATAAAGGGAAAGCCGTATTATTGATTTCATTTGAATTAGATGAAGTTATGAACGTTTCTGACCGCATTGCCGTAATTTACGATGGGACAATCGTGGATACGGTCTATCCGAAAGAAACATCTGAACAAGAGCTGGGCTTATTAATGGCCGGTGAAAAACGTAAAGCAAAGGCAGTTAAGGAGGGGAACGAATAATGTCAAATCGAGTTGTGAATCTGCTCGTTCCACTCATCTCGGTAGTTTTAGGATTACTCGTTGGTGGTATCATCATGGTTGTCAGCGGCTATGATGCAATCGATGGGTATACAGCACTATGGAATGGTATTTTCGGAGATTCTTATTCTATCGGTAATACGATCCGTCAAATTACACCTTATATTTTAGCAGGTCTTGCAGTAGCATTTGCCTTCCGTACAGGATTATTCAACATCGGTGTTGAAGGTCAGCTATTAATGGGGTGGCTTGCAGCGGCATATGTCGGTTATGCAATTGAAGGATTACCACGTATTATCCACTTGCCATTAGCATTACTAGCGGCTGCTGCAGCTGGTGCATTCTGGGCATTTATCGTCGGTTTCCTGAAAGCAAGACTTCAAGTACATGAAGTAATTGCTTCGATTATGTTAAACTACACAGCATTATATTTAACAAATGCAGCGATTAAATCATTGTCAGACGGCGGATTCAAAACGCCGACAGTATTAGAGTCAGCTACATTACGTAATCAGTGGTTACGTGAAATTACGGATAATTCAAGTCTTCACTTAGGGATTATCGTGGCACTGATCATGGTAGTTGTTATGTGGTTTATTTTAGAAAAAACAACTCGCGGTTATGAGTTGAAAGCAGTAGGGTTCAATAAAAACGCTGCTGAATATGCGGGTATGAACGTAAACCGCAACATCATTTTAGCAATGACAATTTCCGGTGTATTCGCCGGTCTGGGCGGTGCGATGGAAGCATTGGGAACATACCAAAACGCATCGATTAAAGCAGCGGCTTCAGGTATCGGATTCGACGGGATTGCCGTAGCATTACTAGGTGCAAACAATCCGATCGGTGTATTCTTCGGGGCTTCATTATTCGGTTCCCTGAAATACGGATCATTAAACATGCCGAACGAAGCAGGTATTCCGGAAGAAATCGTATCGATCATTATTGCAGTAATTATTTTATTCGTAGCTTCAGGCTACATTTTACGTGTTGGTTTACAGAAATTCGGAAAGAAAAAGGAGGGCAAGTAACATGAGCTTTTTAGAAGTGTTATACTTTATCGTCCCTTCTGCCCTTTTATACGCAACACCGCTTATTTTAACAGGTATCGGGGCTCTATTCTCGGAGCGTGCAGGGGTAATCGGTCTTGGTGTTGAAGGGTTAATGATTGTCGGTGCATTTACAGGTATTTATATCAACTTAGAATACTATGATGATTTTGGCAGAAATGTAATTTGGCTTGCGTTACTTGCTTCATTATTAGCAGGAGCAATTTTCTCGCTAATCATTGCGATCGCAGCAGTAACATTCCGTGCAGACCAAACGGTAACAGGTGTTGCACTAAACATGCTAGCTGCAGCAATTACAGTTTTCTTAGTAAAACTGATTTACGGTAAAGGTCAAACAGATATGGTTCAAGCACCATTACAACGTTTTGAAATACCGTATTTATCCGATATACCATTTTTAGGACCATTGCTGTTCCACAACGTGTATTCAACAACGATTATCGCGTTCATCGTGGCAATCGGTGCATGGTTCGTACTTTACAAAATGCCATTCGGTTTACGTATCCGCGCAGTTGGGGAACACCCGATGGCAACTGATACAATGGGTATTAACGTAGCGAAAATGCGCTATATCGGCGTTATGATTTCCGGTGCGTTAGCAGGTGTCGGTGGTGCATCATTAGCAATGACATCATCAAGTGACTTCTCTGCATCAACAGTAGCCGGACAAGGTTTCATCGCCATCGCCGCAATGATCTTCGGTAAATGGCATCCGATCGGAACATTAGGTGCCGCACTATTCTTCGGCTTGGCACAAACATTAAGTATCGGTGGCGGGAACATCCCATACATTCAGTTGATCCCACCAGTAATCCTGCAAGTCCTGCCATACGTTCTGACAATCCTGGCATTAGCAGGCTTCGTAGGAAAAGCAGTAGCACCAAAAGCATCAGGCGTTCCATACATCAAAGGAAAACGCTAATTATAGAACCGTCTGTACAAAGTGGATTTGTACAGGCGGTTTTTTGGTGTTGATTGAGTGGGAGGGCGTTGATTTATTAACCGAATTGCGGAGGAAAGTAGAACATCTTGAAGGTAAAGTAGAAAGTTTTCAGGCTAAAGTGAAAACTGTTTATGTAAAAGTAGAACGATTCGCCGGTAAAGTAGAAAGCGTGGAATTTATTAGCCGAGTTACGGGTGAAAGTAGAACATATTAAAGAGAAAGTAGAAAGTTCTCCGGCTAATGTAGAAACTATTCAAAGAAAAGTAGAAAGTTTTGCGACTAAAGTGGAAACTATTTAGGGAAAAGTAGAATGAATCGCAAGTAAAGTAGAAAGCGTGGAACTTATTAGCTAATTAGCTGGGAAAAGTGGAACGTCTAGAGGGAGAAGTAGAAAGTTCAACTTTTAAGGTAGAAACTATTCAATGAAAAGTAGAATAGGTAGACCGTAAAGTTTTTATTAGCCAAGTTGCGTTAAAGCGTGAACTTTGAATTTAAAGGGAATAAAATTCACCGTACCTTGCCTCAAATTAAATAAGCAGCCCAAACTTCATACAGAACCATAGTTGTGCGGAGTGGAGGGGCCGACTCCTTGGGGATTAAGCGTGCGCGGAAAATCCACTTGATGTATGCCGCCGTAGAGGCATACATCAAGTTAGTTGGAGCCACGCCCCCAGGAATAAAGGAACGAATGCTAAGAGCGTCACATCGTGTGACAACGCATTCGTGACCAACATCGTGTTGGCCTCCCGCAACGCAGCACAACGGCCCCCATTAAGAAACGCAGAAAGCGTAAAGAAATTTTATTTGAAAAAGAAATATTTTTTATTTTCACTCGTTCACAATTTTCATTCATAATTGTCACGAATTAGGGAATACTTAGTACGGATAATAACTTTGCACAAATCAAGGCAACACATGTATAGTAGAGAAGAAGCATTTATATTTATATTCACGAGGTAGTCAGGAGGAGTTTTTTTGTTTTTAACAACAGAAATTGCGAAAGGTGTTTCGCTTCATATACGACAAACCGCCCAATTCAAAACGGTGAACTTTTCGATAAAATGGAGAGCGCCATTAAATGAAGAAACAGCGGCACAGCGTACAGTATTATCGAATGTTCTGCAGCACAGCAACGAGAAATTTCCAACATCGGCAAGTTACCGCAGCTATTTAGATGACCTGTTCGGCACAGTATTGTATTTTGACACAGCAAAGCGCGGTCAGGAACATACAGTATTATTAAATGTCGAAACAGTAAACGACCAATATTTATCGCATGGCAATGTATTAAATGAAGCAATCGACCTGATCCAGGAAGCGATCTTCAAACCGAACTTCGAAAACGGTGTATTTAAAGAATCAATTGTCAACCGTGAAAAAGAAATGGTCATCCAACGAATCCAATCAATTTTCGATGATAAGTCACGCTACGCACAAAAACGTTTAACAGAAATTATCCGTCCAAACAGTGCAGCATCAATTTCTGCAAACGGTAATATCGAAGCCGTAAAAGCAATTACACCACAATCATTGACAAAAACATATGAAGATATGCTAGCAAATGATGTCATTGATATTTACGTTGTCGGTGATATTAATGTAGAAGAAATGACCGAAAAGTTAAAAGCAGCATTTTCATTTGCAGACCGCAATGTACTACAAAAGACACAAGAAAATACAGCTCCTGCAAATGTCGAACCATATACGAAAGAAACGCAGGATATGAAACAAGGGAAACTGCATATCGGCTACTCGACACCAGTACGATTCGGCGATGAAGATTTCCCTAAAATGCAAATTTTCAACGGAATCTTTGGCGGTTATGCCCATTCAAAATTATTTATGAATGTCCGTGAAAAAGAAAGTTTAGCTTATTATGCATCAAGCTCCTATTCTTCACAATACGGATTACTGTTTGTCGTGTCAGGTATTGAGCCGGCAAATGAAGAAAAGGCACGCAAATTAATTGCCGAACAATTAAAAGTGATGCAAAATGGTGAAATTACCGATTTGGAATTGGCGCAAACGAAGGCAATGCTTATTAACCAGTTAAAAGAAGCATTGGATTCACCTCGTGGCCAAATTGAAATTTTTGACCAATACAAAGTATTAGACGAACCGTTTACTATGGATACGTGGACTGCACGCTGGCAATCTGTGTCAAAAGAAGATGTGCAAAAAGTGGCACAGGATATTAAATTAGAAGCAACGTATTTCTTATGCGGTAAGGGGGAGTAATCCATGGAAACAATTGAATTCCAGCAACTAGATGAAACATTATATTACAAGCAACTAAACAATGGATTAGACGTATACATTTTGCCGAAAAAAGGTTTTTCAAAAACATTTGTGACATTTACAACGAAGTATGGTTCGATTGACCGTACATTCGTACCGATCGGAGAAACAGAGCCGATTACAGTTCCGGACGGGATTGCCCACTTTTTAGAGCATAAAATGTTCGAAAAAGAAGACGGGGATGTATTCCAAAAGTTCAGTGAAGTAGGCGCTCAGGCAAATGCATTCACATCATTTACCCGCACAGCGTACTTGTTCTCTGCAACGGACCATATTTATAAAAGTACGGAAACATTACTGAATTTCGTACAGGAGCCGTACTTCACGGAAGAAACGGTAAATAAAGAAAAAGGCATTATCGGACAGGAAATTACGATGTACGATGATCAGCCGGATTGGCGTTTATATTTTGGTGCGATTGAAAATATGTACCATAACCACCCGGTGAAAATTGATATTGCCGGCACGATCGATTCTATTGACGGAATTACAGCCGAGCATTTATATACGTGCTACAACACGTTTTACCACCCATCAAACATGCTATTGTTCGTAATTGGTGCAGTAGACCCTGTTGAAATGATGGCATTTATTGAAGATAACCAAAACAAAAAGACATTCCAGGAGCCGACAGACTTAAAACGCTTATTTGATGAAGAATCAACAAATGTAGCGGAAAAAGAGCGCGTGCTTCATATGGATGTGCAAAAGCCAAAAGTGTATGTTGGTTTAAAAGCGAAGCAAGTTGGTTTAAGCGGCGAAGAAATGCTGAAGCATGAGCTTGCTGTACAAATCGGGGTTGAATGTTTATTCGGCCGTGCTTCATCATTCTATACAGACGTGTATGAAAAAGGCTTAATCGATGAATCATACGGCTATGATTTCTCATTGGAAAACGGCTATGGATTTGCACTGATCGGCTCGGATTCGGAACAGCCGGAACAGCTTGCCAAATTGATTAAAGAAAAGCTGGCAGAAACAGAGCAAGGAAACTTATTTACTTCTGAAGATGTAGAACGTATTAAACGTAAAAAAATCGGTTTCTTCCTGCGTGCACTGAATTCCATCGAATTTATCGCCAACCAGTTTACACGTTACAAATTCAACGATATGAATTTATTCGATGTTGTACCGGTACTGGAAACAATTACAGTGGAAGATATCGAAAAAGCGTTTAAAACAATTCAAGGTGAAGAGCAACAAACGGTGTTTACAATTATGCCAGTTAGCGGGCGCGATCAAAAATGAAGAAGTTTGCATTAGTTTGCGGTGCTTCCGGTGCGATTGGGCAAGCGATTTGCCAGCAATTAGCACAGGATGGCTGGTCACTCTATCTGCATTATCATACTGGGCATACTGTCATTGACAGTATGCTTCAAGTGTTTACCGAGAACTTTCCGGATCAGGAGTTTATCCCAGTAAAAGCCGATTTCAGCATTGACACCGGGGCGGAGCAAATTGCCGCCCAAATTTTTTCATTACAGGCAATCGTTTATGCTAACGGCCATGCATTCTATGATTTACTGGAAAACACATCAGCCGAGGAAATGACGAAACTCTGGCACGTCCATGTACAAAATCCGATGCGTACGACGGCGCTGCTTGCGGGTAAATTACGAACGAACAAAGTCAGCTATGTGCTTGTCATTGGTTCAATCTGGGGTGATGTCGGTGCAGCTGGAGAAGTAGCCTACTCCGCTGTAAAAGGCGCCCAGCACAGCTTCGTGAAAGCGTACTCGCAGGAAGCGGCATTTAGCGGCATTCGTGTTAACGCGATTGCACCTGGAATTATCAATACAAAAATGAATGAAAAGTTTGATGCCGTGGAGCGCGAAATGATCGAAAGCCAAATTCCTTTGCAATCATTTGGCGAAGCGCTTGATATTGCGAATATGGCGGCTTTTTATTTGAGCGGACGCGCCGATTATGTAACAGGACAAATAATTCGAGTTAATGGCGGCTGGTACATATAATTTCCCGATATCCGCACATACTATTTGTGCGAGAGGAGGGAAAGCAAATGGGACTATTACAAAACTGGGAACAATGGACAAGCTTCTTAGGTAAACAAGTATCTGATGCAAAAGAAAGCGGCATGCCTAATAAAATGATTGAGAAAGCCGCAGTTCAGATTGGCGAGTATCTTGCGAAAAACGTTGACCCACAAAACGAGCAAGAGCGCGTATTATCAGATTTATGGTCTGTTGCCGAAAAGGACGAAAAGCAAGCGATTGCAAGCTGCATTATGAAGCTCGTTCAAAACAAAACAACACACTAATTAGTTTTACGGAAAAAATGTCACTCACTGCATTAGTGAGCGGCATTTTTTTATGGATGCAAAAGTGGGAATAAGCTCTTTGAAATGGCGATTAACTACTCGTGATTGACGATTAATCACAATAAAGTGGCGAATAAGCCCCTTAAGTTGATGATTATTCCATACATATTGGGGATTAACACTTAATAAGAATGTCCAAAAAATCCTCCTTCTTTTCAACAAATTTTCCTTGCATGATTTTCTATTAGTACCAATCTCCAACTGTAAATGCACGATTGTCCACCATTGATACTTCTAGAACGTGTTTTTTCAAAAATTATTTCAAGAAAACTAACAAAAACGTGGCTTTCTAACTTTTCAATAGGTAGAAAATCCGCTATGATGGAACTTGTAAGAAATAAATACGTTTCTATTATGAGGGGACAGATACAAAATGGGCGAATGGTATTTTGAATATGAAATTCAAGTGAATCGACCAGGTTTATTAGGAGATATTGCATCGCTGTTAGGAATGCTTCGCGTTAATATTGTCTCGATTAACGGTGTGGATGAGGAGCATCGAGGAATGCTGTTGTCTACAGAGAACGAAGAATCTATCCAGCGTTTTATTTCAATCGTCTCAACAATGGAAAATATTAATGTAACAAGATTTCGTGAGCCAAAGCTGCGTGATCGATTGGCTGTTCGGCATGGACATTATATACCGAAAGATGCGGATGAAAAAAATACATTCCGGTTCGTACGTGACGAATTAGGAATTTTAGTTGATTTTATGGCCGAATTATTTAAAAAGGAAGGGCATAAATTAATTGGGATCCGTGGAATGCCGCGTGTAGGAAAAACAGAATCAATCGTTGCTGCAAGCGTGTGCGCGAATAAAAAATGGATTTTCATCTCTTCTACTATGATTAAACAAACTGTCCGCAATGCGTTAATGGGTGATGAGTTTAATGGGAATAATATTTTTATATTGGATGGTGCCGTGACACGTCGCTCGACGGATGAACGCCACCAGCAGTTAGTTCGGGAAATCATGGGTATGCCGACGATTAAAGTCATTGAGCATCCAGATCTGTTCGTACAGCATTCATCATATAAAATAGAAGATTTTGACTATATTATCGAATTGCGCCATGAACCGAATGAGGAAATAACATATGAAATTATCGAAAAGAATAATATGTTATCGAGTACAGACCATTTTGGCGGGTTTGGTTTTTAGTAAATAAGAGGGCTTAGTGCCATCTTTATTTGAATATATTAAAAGTAGGTGTTTTTTTTGACGGAACTAGGAGCTCGCTTGAAAGAGGCGAGATTAGCTAGAGGTTATAGTCTAGATGATTTGCAAAATATCACGAAAATCCAAAAACGTTATCTAATAGGAATCGAAGAAGGCAACTATACAATTATGCCTGGTTCTTTCTATGTACGTGCCTTCATTAAGCAGTATGCCGAAGCAGTTGGATTAGATGCGGATGAAGTATTAACTGAGTATCGAAAAGATATTCCGGAAATGCAAAAAGAAGAAGTCGCCCAATCATTCACACAAAGTCCGAGTCGCCGCAATATGAAAGCGACATCGAGCAATAAGATGATGGAAGCAATGCCGAAACTGATCGTTGCATTGTTTGCGATTGTCATTATTATCGTTATTACAACTCTATACTTCCAAAAAACGGGCAGTACGCCGGATGGAGGAGAAGAGGAGATTGAACCGATCGAATACGAACAAAATCCGAATTCAACACCAATAAAACCTGTTGAAGACAACGAAGAAAACACAGAAGATGACACTGAAGAAAATGTTGAGCCTGAAGAACCTGTCACAGACGAGCCTGAAGTAGCTCAAACCATCAGTGAAGGTGTTGTACAAGGCGAAGATTCAACATTTGAAGTATCAGGTACAGACAGTTTGAAGATTCGTGTTGAAGTAGCAGGTGATACATGGGTTGGTATTCGTAATGAAAACCGCCAAGAGCAAGTAAGCGCACGTGTCTACAAAGCTGGAGAAGTAGTAGAACATGATTCAACGGCAAACGGTTATGCACGTATTCGCTTAGGAAACTCAAAAGTGGCAAAAGTTTACGTAAATGATGTAGAATTAGCTTACGCACAAGATATGGTTTCTCAAAACGTGATTTTAAAATTAGTGAATGAAGGACAAGGAGAGTAGTCATCTTAAAAGATGGCTCTTTTCTTTAGACGAAAGGTGTTAACAAATGAACATTCCAAATAAGATTACAGTCTCGCGCATTTTATTAATCCCACTATTTGTGATTGTAATGATGTTTGATTTCGGTTGGGGAAATATGACGCTGTTTGGCGCGGAAATGCAAGTGAACTATTTTGTAGGGGCACTGATTTTCATTTTCGCTTCGGCAACGGACTGGGTAGATGGCTACTATGCCCGCAAATATAATTTAGTGACGAACTTAGGGAAGTTTTTGGACCCGCTTGCAGATAAGCTGCTCGTTTCTGCTGCCTTTATTTTATTGGTGGAAATCGACCTGGCACCTGCCTGGATTGTCATTATCATTATTTCGCGTGAGTTCGCGGTAACGGGACTTCGACTGATTTTAGCAGGACAAGGGGAAGTCGTAGCGGCGAACCAGCTTGGTAAAATTAAAACTTGGGCCCAAATCGTGGCGATTTCTGCATTAATTTTACACAATACGATTTTTACATTAGTTGGCATACCTTTTGATATGATTATGCTTTATGTAGCATTGTTCTTTACAGTATGGTCTGGGTGGGATTATTTCTATATAAACCGCCGTGCATTATTGGATTCAAAATAAATAAAATTTCTAAAACTAGGTTAGAATTTCTTTTAGGATAGGTAATAGTAATAAGTATCCATAAAAGATAGAACAAGACTCGTGAACGCGAGGAATGTTTTTCTAATCTAGTTTTTCTTTATTTTTACAGCAGTTGCCAAAACAACTGCTGTAAAAAAAGCCTCTGGCAGATGTCACAGATTTTCTAAAGGTACTTTTGAGTATACGCTAGAGCGTATACTCAAAAAATCTGGACTCCATTACGCCAAGGTGAAATTGATCTATAGGGGGTTTTAGGAATGAATGCAGAAATTATAGCGGTAGGATCAGAATTATTATTAGGACAAATCGCCAACACGAACGCGAAATTTATTTCGAGCCAGCTTTCGGAACTTGGCATTAATGTGTATTATCATACAGTTGTGGGAGATAACGAGGCGCGGCTTTTAGAGGCAATCAAAATTGCGGAACAGCGCGCGGATGTAATTATCTTCTCAGGTGGTTTAGGTCCGACGAAGGATGATTTAACGAAAGAAGCAATTGCGAAACATTTGAATCGTACATTAGTATTTGATGAAACGGCGCTGTTTGCAATTGAAGAGTTCTTCTCGAAGCAAAGACGACCAATGACGGAAAATAACCGGAAACAGGCACTTGTACTGGATGGCTGTGATGTATTGCTGAACCAGCATGGCATGGCACCGGGGATGTTTTTGAAGGAAAACGACCGTATTTATATTTTACTGCCGGGTCCGCCAAAAGAACTTGAGCCGATGTTCCAATATGAAACGAAACCAAAATTGGCAGCACTTCTACATGACGGTGGGGTTATTTTATCGCATGTACTGCGCTTTTACGGTATCGGTGAAGCAGATCTGGAAACCCGCATACAGCATATTTTGGAGGAACAGACAAATCCAACTGTTGCCCCGCTTGCTTCAGACGGTGAAGTAACACTGCGTATTACTGCAAAAGCTCAGAATGAACCACAGGCATTCCGTTTGATTGAATTGAAGAAACGTGAAATTCTCGATATTGTCGGGGAATACTATTACGGTGTAAATGATGAATCATTAGGCTTCAAGCTTGTACAAATGCTTCTGGAGAATGAGTTAACGGTTTCCGCTGCCGAAAGTTTAACGGCCGGTCTGTTCCAGTCGGAGCTGGCAGAAGTTCCGGGTGTGGGGTCCGCATTAATCGGCGGTGTCGTAACATATACGAAAGAAGCGAAGATCAAACATCTCGGTATTTCCGGTGAACTGCTGGATGAATACGGAATCGTCAGCAGTGAATGTGCTGCAGCAATGGCGACACAAGTCCGCGAAAAGTTCGGTACAGATATTGGAGTTGGACTGACGGGGGCAGCTGGACCGGGGGATCATGACGGACAGCCTGCAGGATCGATCTGGGTCGGTATTAAGATCGGTGACAGAGAGCCATTAACGTACCGACTGCAATTAACCGGCTCAAGAAATACAAACCGGATTCGCGCGGTGAAGTTTACGTTCAGCTATTTAATGAGGGAATTGGCGAATCAAGGGTACAAAAAGCTGATTTAATTGTCGGTTTCTTTTGGTAAAGGCGATTTGATCACTGATTTAAAGGCATTTAGAAACATTCAAATAAAATGCGAAAATATGTTCGCTTTTTTCTTGAATGTTATCTCATTAGCAAGTATAATAGAGACATAAGTTAAATAAAGCTTTTTCTTAAGGAGGAAATAGTTTGAGCGATCGTAAAGCAGCATTAGATATGGCGTTAAAACAAATAGAAAAACAATTCGGTAAAGGTTCTGTCATGAAACTGGGTGAAAACTCAAACCGTCATATGGAGACAACTTCATCAGGCTCTATCGCAATTGATGCAGCATTAGGTATAGGCGGCTACCCGCGCGGACGTATTGTAGAAGTTTACGGACCGGAATCATCTGGTAAAACAACAGTTACATTACATGCCATCGCAGAAATTCAGGCAAACGGCGGTACGGCAGCGTTTATCGATGCTGAGCACGCACTTGACCCGGTATATGCACAAAAATTAGGCGTTAACATTGACGAATTATTATTATCACAGCCGGATACAGGTGAACAAGCACTTGAAATCGCGGAAGCATTAGTACGTTCTGGTGCGATCGATATTATCGTAATCGACTCTGTAGCAGCATTAGTACCAAAAGCAGAGATCGAAGGCGAAATGGGTGACTCGCACATGGGTCTTCAAGCGCGTTTAATGTCTCAGGCATTACGTAAATTATCAGGTGTTATTAACAAATCGAATACGCTTGCTATTTTCATCAACCAAGTTCGTGAAAAAATCGGTGTTATGTTCGGTAACCCGGAAACAACAACAGGTGGACGTGCTCTTAAATTCTACTCTTCTATCCGTTTAGAAGTACGTCGCGGTGAAGCGATTAAGCAGGGAACAGAAATTATCGGGAACAAAACGAAAATCAAAGTTGTAAAAAATAAAGTAGCGCCACCATTCCGTACAGCGGAAGTTGATATTATGTACGGTGAAGGGATTTCAAAAGAAGGCGAAATCGTCGACATCGGTGCAGAACTGGACATCATCCAAAAAAGCGGTTCTTGGTATTCTTACAACAGCGAACGAATCGGCCAAGGTCGTGAAAATGTAAAACAATTCTTCAAAGAAAACCCTGCAATGAAAGAAGAAGTAACAGAAAAAATCCGTCAACACTTCGGTATCGGCGAACTAGGCTACACAATCGGCGCCAATGATACAACAGGCGAAGAAGAACTGGACGAACTAGAATTATTCGAAGACGAAAAAGAAAAAGAATAATGTTACAGACCCAAGCGGAGTAATTTGCTTGGGTTTTTGTTTTTGTTGGGGGTATGGATTTTGTTCAAAGTATTGCTGATGGGGTATGCCAGGGATTTTATTAGAACAAATATGCGGTTTATTAGAAGAACTCTGAGTGATATTAGAAGATTTGAAGAGGATATTTAAAGATCGGGAACACTTATTAGAAGAAGTGCAGGATATATTAGGGAATCAAAAGTTTATTAGAACAAATAAAAATATATTAGAACATTTTAAGATTTATTAGAACTTCCGGCCGCCAGCAGCGCCTCAGCTGGATATATTTTGGTAAAATTAGGTTATACTAAACCACAGGGTCCACAAGCTCTCTCCAATAACACCAAACCTTATTTAGAAAATTTTAGGATACACTAAACCCTATCACCACCACCAAACCAACTCAACCAAAAAATATAAAAAACCCCTTAAACCATGGCTATTCTTGACATACCTTATTTTGAACTATACAATTAAAATGTATAATTTCTAAATTTTGAAATGAATAGGCGGTATGTTTGAACAATTCAGATATATTGTGCCAACTAAGAGAACATCAGACATATATAGGCATAGGAGGGAAACGATATGGAAATGATACTCCCTGCTTTGCTAGGATTCGCTGTCGGTGTCGCTGTTATCTATTTCTACATGAAAAACGTGAATGAATCAAAAGTGACTGGTGCAAAGCATGTTGCCGAGCAAATCGTGGAAGACGCGAAACGTGAAGCAGATGCACTTAAAAAGGAAGCACTGCTTGAAGCAAAGGATGAAACTCACAAATTTCGAACTGAAGCGGAAAATGACATTCGTGACCGTCGTGGAGAGCTTCAGAAACAAGAGAACCGTTTATTGCAAAGAGAAGAAAACCTTGACCGCAAAGATGATACTCTGAACAAAAGAGAGATAAGCTTAGAGCGTAAAGAAGAAGCTCTAGCTAGCAGACAACAGCATATTGAACAGATGGAAAGCAAAGTAGAACAACTTGTTGCAAGTCAAAAAACTGAGCTTGAGCGCATTGCAGCTCTTACGCGCGAAGAAGCGAAAGAGGTTATCTTGAAGGAAGTTGAAAACGAACTTTCTACAGATATCGCTGTAATGACGAAAGAATCGGAATTGCGTGCAAAAGAAGAATCAGACAAAAAGGCTCGAGAAATTTTATCACTTGCATTACAACGCTTTGCAGCTGACCATGTTGCAGAAACAACAGTGTCCGTTGTAAATCTGCCGAATGATGAGATGAAAGGCCGTATCATTGGTCGTGAAGGCCGTAACATCCGTACATTAGAAACGCTTACAGGTATCGATTTAATTATTGATGATACACCTGAAGCAGTTATTTTATCCGGCTTTGATCCGATCCGCCGTGAAACAGCTCGTCTCGCATTGGAAAAACTAGTTCAAGATGGTCGTATTCACCCGGCACGTATCGAAGAAATGGTTGAAAAATCTCGCCGTGAAGTGGATGAGCAAATCCGCGAAACTGGTGAGCAAACAACATTCGAAGTAGGTATTCATAACCTGCATCCGGATTTAATGAAAATCCTTGGTCGTATGAAATACCGTACAAGCTATGGTCAAAATGTATTGAAACACTCAATCGAAGTAGCCCACTTAGCAGGATTACTTGCTGCTGAACTAGGCGAAGATGTAACATTGGCGCGTCGTGCAGGTTTACTGCATGATATCGGTAAAGCAATTGACCATGAAGTCGAAGGAAGCCACGTTGAAATCGGTGTGGAACTGGCAACGAAGTATAAAGAACACCCAGTTGTTATTAACTCAATTGCTTCCCATCACGGTGACACAGAAGCAACTTCAGTTATCGCCGTACTTGTAGCAGCAGCCGATGCATTATCAGCAGCTCGTCCAGGTGCCCGCAGTGAAACACTGGAAAACTATATTCGCCGCCTTGAAAAGCTGGAAGAAATTTCGGAAAGCTATGACGGCGTTGAAAAATCATTCGCGATTCAAGCAGGTCGTGAAGTACGTATCATCGTACAACCTGAAAAAATCGATGATCTTGCATCACATCGTTTAGCACGAGATATCCGCAAACGTATTGAAGAAGAACTCGATTACCCAGGTCACATTAAAGTGACAGTTATTCGTGAAACACGTTCAGTGGAGTATGCGAAGTAATTAACTTACTAACAATTGAAAATCCTTAAACTTTAGAATAAAAGACACCCAATTTTCTCTGTGAGGGAAAGGGGTGTCTTTTTGTATTTCTCTTAGAGGGTTTCAAGAATATTGTTTTATTATGGGAAATTTAGGCGATATAAAAGAAGTGAGGTGCCCAATTTAGACGAAGAGTTGGTTAATTAAGCGGAGATTTTCCTTAGATATGTAAATTGTGTCCAATTTCTTCATTCTAATTGTACAATTAGTCAGTTCGTTACATAGTGATTTATTCTTATAAAATATTTCTTAATGCTATTTAAATGCTAAATTCTTATTGTAATTAAATTATTTTAGAGTATTATAAATAGTATTATATTATTATTTAAAAAGAAAATTGTGCAAATATTTCCACCTTTCAAATCGCTATGATATAATCGGCATATCTTGATAAAAAAATGGAGGTTTATACATGAAAAAACAATCTTATAAAAAATTGTTCAATGTAGCATTAACTACCACTCTAGCAGCTGGTGCAGTTGTAGCAGTAGCACCACAAGCGCAGGCGGCAATCAGCTTCAAAGACGTAAAAGAAACAAACTCGCACTATGAAAACATCATGAATCTAGCGGAGCGCGGTATTATCCGCGGTTATGAAGACGGTACATTCCGTCCGGGAGATTCAATCAAACGCGGTAACGCAGCACACATTATTGCAGAAATCATCGGTCTAGACACTAAAAACGTTAAAAACCCTAACTTCAAAGATATTTCTACGAAAAACTCAAACTACGGTGCAATTGCAGCATTAGCAAATGCGGGCATTATTAACGGTTTCGAAGACGGTACATACCGTGCGAACGATATGCTAACACGCGGTCAAATGGCTAAAATTATTGACAACGCATTTAAATTAGCTTCAAATGACGAAGCGCTTCCATTTACAGACGTACAAAATTCTCAATATAAAGAACATATTGCTGCATTATATGCTAACAACGTAACAACTGGTAAAACACCAACGTTCTTTGATGCAAAATCAAATGTAACACGCGCTCAATTATCATCTTTCGTAGTGCGCGCTGAAAAAGCAGCAGCTACACCAGCACCAGGCACGCCAACAGTTGAAGAAGGCGTATTTACTGTAGGTTCAGTAGTTGGGAACACAGTGAAAATTGGAAATGAAGATTTCGAAGTTTCAACAGAATTAGCAGCTGTATTTAATGCAGACAACGCTGCAGCATTACAAGATTCTGTTGTAACACTTGTTGTTGAATACGCACCTGAGACAGTAGCATCTACAACACCAGTATTTGCAAAAGGTAAAGGTAAAATCGTAGGCATCAAAACGTTAAAATTAGTAAAAGACAATACAAGCTTTAATCCAAAAGGATTCAAGATTGCTAAAATTGAAGCTGCAGCTAAATCACTTACATTAGTAAATGTTAAAGCTGATAACCTTGAGCTTCCAGCAAACAGCTCTGTAACAATTTCAGGCGGTGAGATTGCTAATTTAGTAGTAGCTGATGATGCAGCTGTTACATTAAATAACACTGCAGTTACTACACTTGAAGTAAAAGGCGACGGCAAAATTACAATCGGTGAAGGTACAACCCTTACTACTGTAGTTCTTGAAAAGGGCAAAACTTTAGCTGATGTTGTAACAAACTATGAAGCAGTAAAATCTCAATTAGCGAATGTTAAAGTAGTAGAATCTGATGGTACAGTTGTAACACCACCAGTAACTCCTCCAGTAACACCACCAGTTGGAGGCGGCGGTGGAGGTTCTACACCACCTACACCACCAGTTATTACTGAGCAACAAAAACAAGAATATATCTCTAGTTTAAATGCAAAATTAAACGGACTATCAGTTGCCGGTGTTGATAGTATCGTTTCAAATGATACTGCTGTAACAATTACTGCTTCTCCAAGTATTAATAAAACTCAATTAGCAACTGTGTCTAATGATATTATTAGTAACTTTATGGGTCTGGGAACAACAGCATTACTAGATTCAGTAACAATCGGTGGAGGAATTTATACTCAAAATAGCCCGTTGGATTTAGAAGCAATCGCGATTGATTTGGCAGTTGCACTTGGTATTAACGGACAGGAAGCTGCAAATGTAAACAATTTAGGTGGTAACTTACCAATTTGGGACGCATTAAGCAAAAGCTCTTATTCAGGTAACATTACATTAACATTTAAAGACGGCTCTTCAACTCCAGTATCTATTACTTTAGAAGAAGGCACTGTTCAATAAAATAAACAACAAAATTCCCTAGAGCGAAAGTTCTGGGGAATTTCATTAAAAAAAGGAATTTGGTTTATAATTGAAAATAAGGGGTAATAAGGTACCGGTCGTTATCCTTTAGATTGAGGATAAGCCAAAAAACTGCAAAGGAGCCTACAACTGATGAAAAAGCTGAAGTATATATTTATTGCTCTGGCAGTGATTGTGTTATGTATTGGTGGATATATTGTTTACGAATTGAAATTCAAGTCCTATGACATAGCAGATCCTGAAGTAGATGCTTTAATCGAAGAGACGTATAATGTCGAATTGCCGGATGGAACGGTGATTGTTGTCGATAAAGAAGGGAATATTGTCGAAAACAAAACATCGGATTCCCAAAACAACGGCGTGACAACTGCGTCTGCCCAAACTTCTAGTACTAATGAAAATTCTGACTCTACACAAGATGATGAAGAAGGTACAGAAACCGGTACTACGAATAATGGAAATGGTTCGTCAAATTCGAATTCCGGACAAACTGGAACATCTGCTAGCTCAAATTCTAGTTCGAATACAGGTACAACAGGATCAAATTCAAACGCAAACCCGAATACAAACACGAACACAGCCGGATCAAATAAACCAGCTGAAAAAGTAACAGTTGCCTCAATTAAATCGAAATACGAGGGGACATTCAAAAGTCTTGAAAATCAATCACGAGCTCGTATCAATTCGTTGATCAGTCAGGCAGCAAATGAATACTCTACGAAAAAGAGTAATGGAGAATCAATCAGTTACGGATATTTCTATAAAAAATATATGGGTGCAGCAAATGGAATCGAATCTGCTACTGATTCTACAGTAAATGTAGTAGTAGGTTTAGTGGAAAAAGACCTGCAAAAAAATGGTTTTGATAAATCTTATGCTCAGAGCTTTAAGGAAGACTACAATGCAATGAAAGAATCTCTGCGTTCTGAAATGATGGACAAAGCACTAAGCTTCCGTTAGCCTTTAAAGGTTTGCAGTACGTATAAGCGTTTTGCAAACCTTTTATAATTCAATAGCTAATTACCTATTCATTACAAATATCTAAAATTTTTTACAAAAATGTAAAATATACTGCGTTTATCAAATATTTATCAATTATATGAGGATCCTATGTAATAATGGTAGCAACTCATGTATAATCTTAGAAGTTATTATAAAGGAGCGTAACACTTTTGGAAGAGACAATAAGCTTACAAGATATATTCAAGACATTAAAAAAGCGGGCTGCTCTTATTCTTTCGCTTACTATTTTTGCAGGGATTGTAGCAGCAATTGTTAGCTACTTTTTACTGACGCCGATTTATCAGGCAAACACACAAGTACTGGTCAATCAAAAAAAAGAAGACATGACACAGCAAATGACGTCACAAGATATTCAGTCCAACTTACAATTAATTAATACATACAATGAAATTATTAAAAGTCCAGCGATTTTATCCATTGTAGTAGAAAACTTGGACTTGCCGTTAACTCCTGGTCAGATGGCATCAAAGATTTCCGTGACAAATGCGAATAACTCGCAAGTATTAAATGTAAGTGTACAAGATGAAAACTATAATGTGGCAGCCGATATGGCCAATCAGGTTGTAGAAGTATTTAAAGAAGAAGTTCCAAAACTGATGAATATCGATAACGTTAATATACTGGCTCCAGCACAATATTCGGACAACCCGACACCGATCAAGCCGAATAAAATGCTAAACATAGCTATTGCGCTTGTAATTGGATTAATGGTAGGGGTAGGTTTAGCCTTTTTACTGGAATACCTTGATACAACTGTAAAAACAGAGCAGGACGTGGAAGAAATAATAGGATTGCCAATTATTGGTGTTATTAGTATAATAAACCAGGAAGAAATGCGGAAAGAGGAAGCAAGACGAGCTTCTAGACACCGAAAACAAAAAAAAACATTAATTGACCGAAAAGTGAGGGTGTGAGGATATGTTCAACAAGTTTAAACGAAAAAAATCACAGCCAACTACATTAGCAAGAAAACTTATTACTGATTCGAATCCAAAATCCATCGTTTCGGAACAATTCAAAACAGTACGTACAAATATCAACTTCTCGATGCCGGACAAAGATTTAAAAACACTTGTCGTTACGTCATCCACACCGGGAGAAGGAAAGTCGACAAATGCTTCGAATATTGCTGTTGTATATGCACAATCAGGAAAGAAAGTACTCTTAGTTGACGGGGATATGCGTAAACCGACAACCCACCACACATTTGGTGTAAGAAATGTCGGAGGCTTATCAACAGTTCTAATACGCCAGGATACAGTTGAAGAAGTTGTCCATGAAACACAAATCGAAGGGCTTTCTTTAATAACGAGCGGTCCGATTCCGCCAAATCCTGCTGAACTGATTGCATCGAAAACGATGGACCAATTTATTGAAACGGTAAAAGAGAAATATGATATGGTCATTTTCGATGCACCGCCTGTATTATCGGTGACAGATGCACAAATTCTATCGAATAAGTGCGAAGGTACGATATTAGTAATCAACTCAGGAAAAGCAGAGAAAGAAAATGTGATAAAAGCGAAAGAAATGCTGCTAGCTTCAAAAGCAAACATTATCGGAGCAGTATTGAATAATTATGCAATCGATAAAAATCATTATTATTACCAATACTACGGGGCTGTAGAATAAACACACGCCCCTCGAAACTAACATCTAGAAGAGGGGCATTACATTGATAGATATACATAGCCATATATTGTTTGGAGTCGATGACGGACCCGGAGATTTATATGAAACACTGAGTATGCTACAAAAAGCCGTAGACGAAGGCATTACAGAAATCATTTCAACTTCACATAGTTTTCATCCACAATACAATGTTACAGCTAAACAAGTAACCGAGCAGATGGCTGTTTTACAGGAACAGCTTCAGCTCAATAATATTCCATTAAAAATCCATCCAGGTCAAGAAGTCCGTTTAGTCGAAAACATTGTCTCTTTAGTAGAGACAAAGGAAGCTTTGACTCTCGCAAACTCCAATTATTTGCTGCTTGAACTACCATCCAGCACAATACCGAAATACACAAAAGAACTGATTATCACCCTTCAAGCGAAGGGGATTATACCGATCATTGCCCATCCCGAACGAAATAAAACAATTGCAGAACGACCATATAAGCTGGAAGAGCTGGTAAGGGAAGGCGCAATGGCGCAAATTACGGCCGGAAGTCTTGCGGGGCATTTCGGAAAAAACATTCAAAAACTTTCACTTTACTTAGTGAAAGCAAATTTGGTCCATACGTATGGTTCAGATGTGCATAATTTGACAACTCGCCCATTTCTATTTGATGAAGGGCTTATATATTTGGAAAAAAAGAAACAGTTAGATGCAGTGGATATGCTTTTAGAAAATAATGCAAGGATCATTGAAAATAAGAATTTTATCTTATATGAACCTCAGGAAATAAGTTCTAAAAAATGGTGGTCTATTTTCTGAAGAAATAGCATATAGAAAGGTTATGGGAAAAATGAACTATCGAAGAAGATATGCAGTATTTTTTATACTCGACTCTATCATTGTATTAACTGCAATATATATCAGTTATTGGCTGCTGCACCCGACTGTTGAGGTGTATACAAATAAAACGTTATTTATCAGTGCGATTACGCTATTAATCGCACATCATATTGTCGCTAACATTTATAAGTTGTATAGCCGCATCTGGTCGGTTGCATCGGTGAAAGAACTGATTATTATCGGAATTGCTGTAACAATTTCCGTAGTGATGGCGATGATTATGCAGCAGCTAATTAATGGAGACATTTATTTCCGCGTACTGATGATCACGTGGCTGCTCCATATTATTATGATCGGCGGTTCACGCTTTTTATTAAGGCTTTTACATGAAAAAAGAAAAATAAAATTTGAAGGTGAAGCAATTCGCGTGTTAATCGTAGGTGCCGGTCAGGCAGGAACGATTCTAGCACGCAATATAAGCCGTAATGAATATTCCGAATATCAGATCGTTGGCTATGTTGATGATGATCCAAATAAAAAACATTTAACACTTGTAGATTACCGCGTACTAGGTACTACAAAGGAAATTAAAAAAATTGTAGAAAATAAAGATGTCCAAGAAATTATTTTAGCAGTTCCGTCTTTACCAAAAAGCGAAATGAAAGCATTATTCGAGCGCTGTTCAACTACTAGTGCAAACGTTAAAATTATGCCGAAAATTGAAGATGTGCTGACAGGTAAAGTGACTGTAAACGATATGCAGGAAGTGAATATTGAAGACTTGCTTGGCCGTGATGAAGTGAAGCTTGATATGCTGGCAATTTCTGAAGGTATTACCGATAAAGTTATTTTAGTAACAGGTGCCGGCGGTTCGATCGGCTCGGAAATTTGCCGACAGGTGATGAAATTCCAACCGAAGAAATTGTTATTACTCGGTCATGGTGAAAACTCGATTTATTTAATCCATATGGAACTGACAGAACAATATAAAGATTTGGATATTGAAATCATTCCGGTTATCGCAGATGTACAAGATCGCGAGCGTATTTTTGAAGTGATTCAAACGTATAAACCGGATGCGATTTATCATGCGGCAGCACATAAGCATGTACCGCTCATGGAGGCTAATCCAATAGAAGCGATAAAAAATAATGTGTTCGGTACTAAAAATGTGGCAGATGCTGCTCATAAAGCCGGTGTTGACCGCTTCGTACTGGTCTCAACAGATAAAGCAGTCAACCCTCCGAATGTGATGGGCTCGACTAAACGTATTGCGGAAATGATCGTTCAAAACTTGGCTACACAAAGTAAGACGACATTTGCGGCAGTAAGGTTCGGTAATGTTTTAGGATCTCGAGGATCAGTAGTCCCAAGGTTTAAAGCGCAGATTGCTGCAGGCGGTCCGGTTACCGTAACCCATCCGGAAATGACGCGTTATTTCATGACAATACCTGAAGCAAGCCGTCTTGTTTTACAAGCGGGATCACTTGCGCGCGGTGGAGAAGTGTTTGTTCTTGATATGGGTGAACCCGTTTACATTACAGACTTGGCAAAAAATCTAATCCGTCTATCCGGTTTTAAGGAAGATGAGATCGGTATTGAGTATTCAGGCATTCGACCAGGAGAGAAGATGTATGAGGAACTGCTAAGTCCGGATGAAATACAGGAGGAGCATGTGTATCCGAAAATTCATGTGGGGAAAGCGAACTGCATGACCTCTAACCAACTTGAAATGTTTTTAGCAGAGCTTGAATATCAGAATATTTCACAAACAAAAGAAAAAGTCATTGATGTTGCAAATGGTCGGTGGGATGTTATCGCTGATTCACATGCGGATGTAGCGGCTACGGAATGATATCCTAGTAAGTGGATAACAGAAGTTTTTATATAGTAATTGAGTGAATTAATTTTGGGAGGAAGTTTTGGACAATGGCTGAAAGAATATATTTATCATCGCCACATATGAGTGATGAAGGTTATGAACAACAATATGTTAAAGAAGCATTCGATACAAATTGGATTGCGCCATTAGGGACAAACGTTAATGAGTTTGAACAGGAGTTAGCGGCTAAAGTAGGCTCTAAAGCAGCAGCTGCTTTAACATCAGGAACTGCAGCGATTCATTTAGCATTAAAAGCGGCAGGAGTGGGTGAAGGAGATATTGTTTTCTGTCAGTCTTTAACATTTTCTGCAACAGCAAACCCGATTATGTATGAAAAAGCAACACCTGTATTCATCGATAGTGACTACAAAACTTGGAATATGTGTCCAAAAGCATTAGAAGCAGCATTTGAAAAATATCCGGAAGTAAAAGCAGTGATTGTTGTACATTTATATGGTTTATCTGCAGATATGGATCGAATCATGGGGATTTGTAATAAGCATAATGTTGTAGTTATTGAAGATGCAGCGGAGTCGTTAGGTACTTATTACAAAGGACAGCAAACCGGTACTTTTGGACATTACGGTATTTATTCATTTAACGGAAATAAAATCATCACAACATCAGGTGGTGGTATGCTCGTTTCAAATGATGAGGAAAAAATAGCAAAAGCACGTTTCTGGGCAACTCAATCACGCGATAATGCAAGACATTATCAGCATAGCGAAGTAGGGTATAACTACCGGATGAGTAATGTCGTAGCAGGTATCGGTCGGGGACAGTTAAAGGTACTGGATGACCGTGTCGCAAAGAAAAACTATATTTATGAATATTACAAGCGTGAATTGAGTGAACTTGAAGGTATAGAGTTTCTGCCGGATAACGAGTGGGATGCACCTAATTACTGGTTAAGTGCTATGACTGTAAAAGGTAAAGTAAAGCCATTAGATATTATGCTAGCTTTAGAAGCGGAAAATATTGAGTCACGTCCTGTATGGAAACCTATGCATATGCAGCCGGTATTTGAAAAATACAATTTTGTAGGCGAAGGGGTTTGTGAACAATTATTTGAGTATGGAATTTGCTTGCCTTCTGATTCTAAAATGACAGATGAAGATTTAGACAGAGTAGTAAACATTATTAAAGGATTGTGGTTAAAATAATGAAGAATCCTAAAGGTGGAATTTATAGGAGATTTTTTAAAAGACCGATGGATTTCCTATTATCACTAATTGCGATTATTGTTTTGAGCCCTATATTAATAGTAGTAGCTATCCTAGTAAGAACTAAATTAGGAAGTCCTATATTATTTAAGCAGCAGCGACCAGGGCTAAATGAAAAAATTTTCATGATGTATAAATTTAGAACGATGACTAATGAAAGAGATAAAAATGGTGAATTGCTCCCAGACCAAATACGACTTACAAAGTTCGGTAAGTTTTTAAGGTCAACATCTTTAGATGAACTGCCCGAATTGTTTAATATTCTAAAAGGGGATATGTCAATTATTGGACCAAGACCTTTATTAGTTCAGTATTTGCCATTGTACAATAATCATCAAAAAAGACGTCATGAAGTAAGACCGGGTCTATCTGGTTTAGCTCAGATAAGTGGCAGAAATGCGATAAGTTGGGAAGAAAAATTTAATCTTGATGTTAAATATGTAGACAATGGCGCTTTTATAGAAGATTGGAAAATAATTTTAATGACCATTAAAAAAGTTTTTGTAAGGGAAGGTATTAGCTCCGAAACAGCTGCAACTATGGAGCCCTTTAAAGGAACTAATAAAGAAAGAAGAATGGACTTATGAAAAACAAACTTCTAATAATTGGTGCGAGTGGTCATGGCAAAGTAGTGGCTGATATTGCACTGAAAATGGACAAGTGGCAGGAAGTTGCTTTTTTGGATGATGATAAAAAAGTTATCTCTTCTATGGGTCTAGAAGTTATCGGGGTAACAAATGATATCTATAAATATAAAGATGAGTTCGAAATATTTGTAGGTATTGGAAATAATGGTATAAGACAAAAACTTCATGAGATGCTTGAAATAGTAGGGGTAAGCATACCTACATTAATTCATCCAAATACAGTAATAGGTTCAGAGGTAGTAATTGGAATTGGTACTGCTATTATGGCAGGTGCTGTAGTTAACTGTTGTACTACAATTGGTAACGGTTGCATAATAAATACCGGTTCAACAATCGATCATGATAATACAATTGAAGATTTTGTTCATATATCACCTGGTGCCAATTTGGCTGGGTCGGTAAGTGTTGGTCGTGGTTCATGGTTAGGGGTAGGGAGTGTAATTAGTAATAATATAAGTATCACTGAGGAATGTAAAATAGGTGCAGGTGCAGTGGTTGTTAAGGATATTACTGAACAAGGTGTTTATGTAGGTGTACCCGTTAGGAGATTATAACTATGAAGATACTTGTATTAGCGAATTTTGGAATGGGTTTATATAATTTTAGAAGAGAATTATTAGAAGAATTAATTAAACAGCAACACGAAGTTTATATATCATTACCTAATGATGATTATGTACCCAAATTAGAAAAAATAGGATGTAAGTTTATTGATACCCAGATTGAGAGAAGAGGAACAAACCCAATTAAAGATTTTAAGCTACTTTTAAATTATATAAAGATACTTAGAAAGATAAGGCCAAATATTGTCTTAACATATACGATTAAACCAAATGTGTATGGTGGAATTGCTTGTTCAATAACTAAAACACCGTATATTACTAATATCACAGGGCTTGGAACGTCATTAGAAAAGAAGGGTATTATACAAAAAATTACATTAACACTCTATAAATGGGGATTAAAAAAGGCTTCAACAGTATTTTTTCAAAACAAAACAAATCAGATTTTCTTTAAAGAGAATAGAATTGTTAATAAGAATTCTAGATTAATCCCAGGATCAGGGGTAAATTTAGAACAACATGTATTTGAAGAGTATCCTATAAAAAATCGAAATATTTGTCTTTTATTCATAGGGCGTATTATGAAAGCGAAAGGAATTGACGAGTTACTTGAAGCTGCGGAAAGAATAAAAGGTCATCATCCAAACATCCAATTTCACTTAGTTGGCGGTATGGAAGAAAACTACACGCGAAAATTAAATGATTTACAAAAATTAGATATTATAAAATATCATGGACAGCAAAAAGACATACATTCTTTTATAAATGGAGCCCATGCAATTATACTCCCCTCACATCATGAAGGGTTAGCGAATGTACTTCTAGAATCTGCTTCTACAGGGCGACCAGTTTTGGCCTCGAAAGTACCGGGATGTATAGAAACATTTGATGATGGCGTAACAGGTATTGGTTTTGAGGTTAAAAATGTTGATAGTATAGTTGAAGCAATATTAAAATTCATAAACTTATCTTACGAGAAAAAAAAAGAAATGGGTATTGCAGGACGCAGGAAAATGGAAAGAGAATTTGACAGGAATATTGTAGTGAAAACATACTTGGATGAAATTAAAATAGCTATTATTGAGGAGAATCATAATGAACCTTTACGAAAAACTAGTTAATAAAGAAGAAAAAATATCCTTAATTGGCCTTGGTTATGTAGGTATGCCAATTGCCGTAGCCTTTGCTAAAAAAGTTGATGTTATAGGTTTTGATGTTAGTGAGCCCAAAGTTGAACTTTATAAAAAAGGAATAGATCCTACAAAAGAAGTTGGAAATGATGTAATTAAAAATACAACAGTAGAATTTACATCTGATGAATTAAAATTAAGAGAAGCAAAGTTTCATATTGTAGCGGTTCCCACACCTGTAAAAACAGACCATACACCTGATTTATCTCCAATAGAGTCTGCTAGCCGTACATTAGGTAGAAATTTGACTAAAGGCTCAATCGTTGTTTTTGAATCTACTGTATATCCTGGAGTAACAGAAGATATTTGTATTCCAATACTAGAGAAAGAATCGGGCTTAACTTGTGGAATAGATTTTAAAGTTGGCTATTCTCCAGAAAGAATTAACCCAGGAGATAAAGTTCATCGTTTAGAAACAATTATTAAAGTTGTTGCAGGTCAAGATGAGGATTCTCTAAATACTATTGCAAAAGTATACGAACTAGTTGTTGAAGCAGGAGTATATAAAGCTGCAAATATTAAAGTTGCGGAAGCTGCAAAAGTTATAGAAAATTCACAGCGTGATATTAATATCGCATTCATGAATGAATTGTCTATTATATTTAACAAAATGAATATTGATACAAAATCTGTTTTGGAAGCTGCGGGTACTAAATGGAATTTCCTTAATTTTTCTCCAGGTTTAGTGGGAGGGCATTGTATAGGAGTAGATCCATATTATTTAACATATAAAGCTGAAGAAATAGGTTATCATTCTCAAATAATTCTTTCAGGAAGAAAAATTAATGATGATATGGGTAAATATGTTGCTGAGAATACAGTTAAGAAAATGATTAAAGCAAACAAGCAAATAAATGGTGCTCAAGTTGCTATTTTTGGTGTTACATTTAAAGAAAACTGTCCAGACGTAAGGAATACTAAAGTTGTGGATGTAATTAGAGAGTTAGAAGATTACGGTATAGATGTTAAAGTTGTAGATCCTCATGCTGATGAAGAAGATTTATGGCGTGAATATAAAATTAAACTTTGCAAAACAGAAGATATAAAAGATATGGATGCAATAATATTTGCTGTACCCCATGAAGAGTTTAAATTAATTCAATTAGAAAATATAAAAAATATGTTTAGTAAAAAAGTGTTACTAGATACAGAGGAAACGATGGAAGTAGCTGCAACATCAATGGTAAGTGATTTTGTATTAATGGACCTTAAAGGAATATTTGATAGAAAAGAAGCAGAAGTAAATGGCTTTTCATATTGGAGGTTTTAAAATGGGGTATAAAGATATTAAATTTCCAATAGGAAGTAAATTTTTAGTTACGGGCTCTGCTGGATTTATAGGTTCTAATTTAGTAGAGGCTATTTTGGATTTAGGTTATAAGGTGAGGGGTCTAGATAACTTTTCAACTGGAAAAAAAGAAAATGTAGAAGAATTTTTAAATCATCCTAACTATGAATTTTTAGAAGGTGATATTCGTGATTTAGAAACATGTATGAAAGCTTGTGAAGGTATCGATTTTGTTTTGAATCAAGCTGCATGGGGGAGCGTACCAAGGAGTATTGAAATGCCATTATTTTATGAAGAAGTAAATATTAAAGGTACTTTAAATATGATGGAGGCTGCTAGACAATGTGGTGTAAAGAAATTTGTTTATGCTTCAAGTTCTTCGGTATATGGCGATGAACCTAATCTTCCCAAAAGGGAGGGAAGAGAGGGGAATGTTTTATCACCTTATGCCCTTACGAAAAAGATAAATGAAGAATACGGTAAATTATATACTAAATTATATGGCCTAGATACATATGGTTTACGTTATTTCAATGTATTTGGTAGAAGGCAAAATCCTGAAGGTGCATATGCTGCTGTGATTCCGAAATTTATTAAACAATTATTAAATGATGAGCAACCGATTATTAATGGTGATGGAAAACAGAGTAGAGATTTTACTTATATTGAAAATGTAATTGAAGCCAATTTAAAAGCATGTTTAGCTCCTAGTGAAGCTGCAGGGCAGGCTTATAACATAGCTTTTGGGGGGAGAGAGTACTTAATCGATATTTACAATCAATTATCTAATGCATTGGTAAAGGATATACAACCCCAATTTGGACCTGATCGTTTAGGCGATATTAAGCACAGTAATGCAGATATTTCTTTGGCCAAAGAAAAAATAGAATATAATCCTGAGTGGAGTTTTAAAAGAGGAATCTTGGCTGCAATTGACTGGTATAGAAATAACTTGAGGTGAGGCTTATGAACAGAGGGCGACATAAATTTAATAAATACAAGTCTTTATTAAAAATTTTTGTGAGAATAATTTTTATATTACCTTATAGAGTTAGGCTAAAATTATTTAATGGATTTCGGATGATGCAAGGAACAAAAGGATTAGCTATTAGATATGTTTTTTTAAAATCTTTAGTAAAAGAATGCGGAGACAATGTCAGTATTCATCCGAATGTATATTTGTTTAATTTGAAGAATTTATCTTTAGGTCAGAATGTCAGTATTCACCCTTTATGTTATATTGATGCAACAGGTGGAATTGAAATAGGTAATGATGTATCTATAGCTCATGGAGCTTCGATTATGTCAACTACACACTTGTATGAGGATAAATTTATGCCAATTAAAGATCAAGATGTGGCCTCCTATTTTACAAAAATTGAAGATAATGTTTGGATTGGTGCAAAGGTTACGATACTAGCAGGAACAAATGTTGCATATGGGAGTGTAATTGCTGCAAATGCAGTTGTAACTAAAAATGTACCTGAGAATTGGATAGTTGGTGGTGTACCAGCAAAAAAATTAAAAGATAGATTTTAAATATTAATAAAAAAAGGAGGATAATAATGAATAAAATTGTTATACTCACACCTTCCTATAATCGAGTTTCTAATCTTCCCAAACTTTACAAAAGTTTAAAGCAGCAAACTACCAAAAGTTTTGACTGGGTAATAATTGATGATGGAAGCCAGGATAAAACTGAAACCTATGTTAAAGAAATTATGAAAGAAAATATTGTCAGTATCGAATATCATTATCAGATTAATGGAGGTAAGGCTAAAGCTCTGAACACAGGTTTTGAAATATTTAATTATGCTGAGGTTTATGTTGTTGTTGATAGCGATGATTATTTATTACCAACAGCAGTTGAGACTATAGAAGAATATTTAATAAAATATAATAATAATAAAGAAATAGGAGCATTCTTTTTTTACTATGAAACACCTAGTGGAAAGTTATTGAAACCAAGCGGTAAAACAATAGATAATGATATGATAATGTCAAGATACCAATATAATAAAAAATATAAATTAAATGATGGTTGTGTTTGTTATCTAAATAAAGCTATCAATAAATATAGATACCCAGAATATCCAAATGAAAAATATGTAGGACCAACTGTACTACAAATGGAAATGTCAAAAGAATATAAAATGGTATTTTCCCCAAAGGTAATTGGTGTTGCTGAATATTTGGAAGGGGGATTAACAAAGAGTGGGAGAGAATTGAGACTTAGAAATCCCATGGGTATGATCCATTATTCTATGCTAATGATTCAACCTAAAAGTACTCTTTTAACGCAAATAAAGTATGCTATCTCTATTTGGCCATATACCAAGATAGCTAATAAATCATTTTTACAAGTAATAAAGATGGTAAAAAGACCGTTCTTACTAACAATTACTTATTTCCCTGGCTTGATACTATATCATAAGTGGAAGAAGTTAAGATGATTTTATCCTTTAACTTTTAATTAAGTGAATTATATTTTGTGAATTTGTATTTTACAACGTTTATTGAGATTATTTAAAATCATTTAAGAAGAAAGATTATTTTTAAGTGTCCAATAAAAATTTGCAGACACTAGGGGGAATTTCTCCATAAGGAGAGTTATTTATGAACAATAAACAAATGAAAATAAACCCTTTACACATACAAATTATTATAACTGTAATTTTATTTTTATGTGTATTGTGTTTTTTTTATTCTGCTAATCAGCAATCTCAATTGAATATAGGAATATTATGTTGGTTTAACACGCTTGCTTTTATAATCCAGATTAGGTTACTAAAATCTATTGTTGGTACATATGTCAATCCGGTAGTGTTATTTAGTTGTTTTCTATTTATGTTTTCAAGCGGTCATTTAATTTTATATTCTCTTGGTATTAAAATAGAGGGTTTTAATATTTTTGATAGATTAGATCATGGAGTCTTACAATATGCAATTTTATATATCATATTAGGATATTCCATATACCAATTAGGAGTTATATTTGGAATTAGGAAAAATAATTTATATAAAAAATACATTAGTAGCATTGAGGAAAAGCCAAACAAAATTCTTTTTACCGTAGGAGTTGTCTTTTTTATTATAGGTTTCTTTCCATATATGACTGAACTGATTTATTCATTTATGATAGTATCAACATCAGGATATAGCGCTTATTATCAAGAAGGTATACGTTTAAATAACTTATTTACAGGCTTGAAGTACTATATTTTTACTGGAATAATACTAATTGTAACTGGTGGGAAAGAATATCAAAAAAAGCTAGCGATAATATTTTTAGTATTTATAGCCTTTATTAGATTATTATCTGGAGATCGAGGAGACGGGATTGTATTTATATTAACGGCATATATGTTATATTTAATTTTCTTGAGAAAAGGTAAGCAAAAATCTCTACAAACTATTATTTTAGTAATCATTTTAATGTCATTGGTTCCTATAATTGGTAGTTTTAGACATTTCGCGACGATGAATAATGACATAAATATTGTAACAATATTGTTGGAAAACAATATATTTGTAAGTACATTAACAAATTTGGGGGCTACAATTTGGCCGCTTGCAAAAATAATGGAGATAGTACCTTTATACGAAAAATATTTAGTAGGGGGTTCTTATTTTGCTTCATTTTTATTACTAATTCCAAGTTTTATGAGATTAGGGTTTTTAGCAGAAATAGATAAAGTTTACACAAGTCCTGCCGGATGGCTAATGGAGTACCTTTCAATGTCATACGGCCCAGGGTTTACGCCTTTTGCAGAATCTTATCTTAATTTTGGCTGGGTAGGGGTTCTTTTTATGGGTGTATTTGGTTTCTTTATTGCCAAAATATTATCATTACGTGCGAAAAATGAAAAGGATATTCCTTTGATGATAGGACTAAGTATCCTGTGCTTTTTACTTTTTGCAATGGGAGCAAGAGGTTCATTTAACTATATTGTTGCATTTTTTTTGAGGTATGTTTTTATACCATATCTATTAATTCGTGTAATAGAATATCGTTTTATTAGAAAACAAAAAAAGATTATTAAAAATGGATGAAACTCGAATATAAATACTATAAATATAAAATAAAAAATGATATGTGGTGAAGTTAAATGAAAAAAATTAAATTGCTATTTGTCATAAGTAATTTAAGTATTGGAGGTCCCCAAAAAAGCTTATTAGCACTTTTAGATAGGTTAGACTATAATTTGTTTGATGTAGATGTTTATGTTTTAAAGCCGGAAGGACATTTAAAAAATCAATTTAATAGTAAAGTGAAAATTAAAAATGTTGGTGAATTGATAACTGCAGCAACAATTCCAAGTGATAAAACTTATAAATATTTAAAGGTTTTTATTAAAAAGGGAAAGTTGAAAATGTTTTTAAGTGCTCTCAGAGCAATAATTGTTCATCTATTATTTAGAAAAAATATGAATCAAGAGCGACAAAAATTTTGGGAAAAGTATAAAGATGACTTACCTAAAATAACTGGAAATTATGATCTTGCCTTTGGGATATTAGGAATGTCAACTTATTTTACAGTAGACTTGGTTAATGCAAAAAAGAAGTTCCATTGGATAAGAAGTGATACAAGAATTTTAAACAGAAATACTAATATCGATGCGGAATATTTCCGAAATTTAGAAGGTGCACTTTCAGTTTCAGTAGAATGTGCACAAATATTTATTGACATGTATCCTTTTATGAAAGATAAAGTTAAAGTTTTATATAACGATATACCTATAGAATTTTATAAAAAGTTAGCTTATGACGAAGAAATTATGAAGGTTAAAAATGGAGAAATAAAAATTATTACAGTAACAAGGTTGGATCCATTAAAAGGAATAGAGATGGCAATTGAGGCTTGCAGAATTTTAATTGAAAAAGGTTATAAGTTAAAGTGGTTCATATTAGGTGATGGAAAGTTTAGGGCTGAGGTTGAAAAATTGATTGATGAAAGTGGTATAAAAAATTCATTTATTCTTCTTGGATTTCAGTTAAACACATTATCATTTATTAATGATGCAGATATTTTTGTTCATCCCTCAAGAACTGAAGGTAAATCGAATGCTGTAGATGAAGCAAAGTATGTGGGAAAACCTATTGTTGTTACAAATTATGATACTGTAGCCGAACAAATTGAGGACGGTATAACAGGATTGATTTGTGGAATGAGTGGAATTGAGATTTCTAGGGAAATTGAAAAAATAATTAATGATAATACCCTACGGAATAATTTAATAGAAAATTGTAAAAATAATTACGATAATTCTGAAGATATATCTAAATTTATGATTGATTTATATGGTTATGAGGAGAAAATAATATAATGATTTCTAAGTTACTTAAGAATGATTATTCATTAAACTTGATAAATAAAGTTTATTCAATGTTTATAGGGCTAATTTCATCAATTTTCTTAACCAGATATCTAGGAGTTGTTTACAGAGGTGAATATGCATATCTAATAGAAATTGTATCTATTTTAACAATTATTTTCGGATTAGGATTTAATCAATCATATTCATTTTTTTTTCGTAAAAAGTCAGGTAATATTTTCAAGGACTTTGTAAACTTTTATTTCTTTCAATTAATCGTATACAGTATATTTGCAATAATATTTTGCTTTATATTTAGCAATTATCTATTATTAATTTATATTTGTATTTTAATGCCTTTTAGTGTAGTGAAACAACAAATGTCTAGTGCAATCGCCGTAGAAAATATACGTCTTGGTATTCTACTGCAAATGTTTAATAATACAATAAAAATGCTCTCGTTTTTAATATTGTTTTTGTTTGCCGATTCTAATTTACTTTTCCCCGTATTAATAACAGTTGGGCTAAATATTATCTCAGTTTTTTTATATCTATATTATATGAAGACAATTCCAAGTCCTCAAAAAACAAGCTTCATTTTTATGAGAGAAGTAATTAAATTTAGTTGGCTACCCATGCTTACATCACTATTGATAACACTTAATTATAGTGTTGATATTATATTCTTGAAAAATTTAGGTACATCATATGAACTTGGCTTATATGCAACCGCAGCAGGTATAATAATTTATATTTGGCTTATCCCTGATTCATTTAAAGAAGTTTTAGTATCAAGAGTTGCACGCAACTCTGCTGTTAAATCAATTTTACTTTCAATCAAACTATCCATTGTTTCAGTAATATTTATAATCTTAATGTTTATGTTTTTTGGAAAATTTGCAATAAACATATTATATGGTGCTGAATTTGTCGAGGCATATGAAGTTACATTAATCTTATCATTGGGAGCCATAAGTATGGTTTTTTATAAAATGATCGGGGTAGCACTTTTGGCTGAAGGAAAAAGATGGTTTTATTTTTCCACATTATTTATTAGTGTATTAATTAATTCTATTGCAAATTTCCTAGTTATTCCGATTTATGGAATGTATGGAGCAGCTATTTCTTCTGTTATTTCATATTCTATTTGTGGTATAGCATTTTTAATTTACTTTATGAGACTAAAAGATATTAAAATCAAAGAGTTATTAATAATAAGTATTTCAGAAATTAAGATATTAGTAAACACTCTTAGGAGGTAAATGATGTCCAATTTATTTACACATAATATTGCAAGATGGTTTTATCAAAAGAAAATTCCTTTTATCCCTAGAATATTTAATAGATTTACAAGAATAATATTTTCTTGTGAAATTCCTTACACTGCAGATATTCATTCTACAGTTACATTTGCACATAAAGGTCTTGGTGTAGTTATCGGTCATGATACAACTATAGGGGAAAATACAAAAATATTGCAAAATGTAACAATAGGTGGTAGAAGTGGTATTAGAGCAAACCCAATAATTGGCGAAAATGTCATTGTTGGAGCAGGAGCATGTATACTAGGTGGAATAACAATAGGAAATAATTCTACTATCGGAGCTAATTCAGTGGTTATATCTGATATTCCACCAAATAGCGTAGCTGTAGGTGCTCCAGCAAAAGTTGTCAAAACGGTATCATAAGAATTAAATTTTAATTAAGTTTTACTATAAATAAAAAGGCAATTAGAAAGACTGCTCCCTATTAGTTAGACAGATGGAAAAATAAAATCTGTTTAATAAATGGGGAGTTTTTATATGCCTAAAAAGTCATTTTCATATATTCTATTCAGGATATTAGTACGATGTTTTCAGTTAGTATGAAAACCTTACCAATGTAGCGAACTATCTATAATTATGTTGGTTTGGAAACACTAATACGTCCTAAAAAATATGGTGTATACCAAAGAACCGTCAACCCCAATTGGTTCTTACACACTTTTGGTGAATAAGTACGGATGTATGTATATATTAAAGTATCATTATTTTACAATATCATTCAAAACGATATTGCATTCGTTTTTCAAGTAAATCTGGTTTTAGATGAAAAATCAAACAAAAATCGAGAATAGGGCAATGCAAATGTGTACTTTGAGTGCCGTAGGACAGACAAAATGCATAGGATTTCGTTAATTGCAGGTAATATAATCGCCGTTTTACTTGTTGCATAAATTGTAAAGATAATTGTTTTTCGGTGCATGCCAAGGAATCAACATAAACATCAGTCCTTTTCTAATGCTATACCCGAAAAATAATGAAAATAGCCTCACCAAATTTGGGTAAGAACCAGTTTATTTTAGCGGTTACAAAGCCTGCACGATGGAGATAAGGATGGCTGAGCTTGTGAAAAGTAGGGGGTAAACATTAAAAAAACAATTCTATAAAATTTAAAAGCGCTGAGAATTTTTTTTAAGAGGTTAGTGGGTATTCCTCCATCTCGATTCGTCTGAGCGCTTTTTTTTATCAATTTTCTTTTCTGTAAGAAATTCTTACGTGAAATCCACACTTTACAAAGAAATTAATTTTGTTTAAACTGCTTAGATTCATATTCTTCATAATTCATATAAGGCATAAATTCTTCTAGAATCTTTATATGAACTGAAGAATTTTTAAATAATTCTACTAGTGAAAAAAGATGTTCCTCAAATAAATCAAGTCCTAAAATTCTAGTTGGTTGATAATGATAAAATACATTTTTAATATATGGTTCAACAAGGTCCATCAATTTATCAAAAAATAATTCATATTCTTTGATAAGTGCCTCTTCATAAGAGCTTAAACTATCCATAAATTTTTTTTGGGAATCGACAATGTGCGAAAGTTCTTTCCTGGATTCTTTTCTTGCAACTTCTTCTTTAACCATGTGTAAAACACTTCCAATAGGAGCACCTATTACTGCTCCAAAAAGACCTTTTTTAAAATGATTCTTAAAAGAATATTTTTCTATTTTCCTATCATTGTTTCTGAAATAAGCGATTATGTTTTGATTGAATTTCTCAGTTGATTTATCATAAAATTTATCATATAAATTTTTATAAATACCAATATTATTCAACAAAAATAATCTATCTAATTTTTTTATTAAATCATCTCTTTGTGCCTCTAATTGAACATATACTTTTTTTCTTTGCATATGAGAAAATTGATTACTTTTTTCAATATTCTCCATAACTATAAATGGTTCATAAATCAAGTATTGAATTATACAAGATTTCATTAACTCCATAGTAAAACCACTTAAATTTGAATAAAGTATTCTTATATGACTTGGATGTAAAGCCGTAGAAAGTGATTCAAAAAAAGAAACATGATCCGATACAAATTCTTTACTATTACTTCGTGCTAATATTACAGGTTTAAAATAACCGCTAATATTAATGATCCCTTTAACATACATAAAAAACAACTTCTTGAAGTGGGATACATACGCTTGATATGTAATATATCCATTTTTTTCGATTGAATTTAAATGAGATACCAGTGAAGGGAAGTTTGATTCATAAGTAAAAAATCGTAAAAATTTTTCTAGCTCTTCATTTGTAAAATTAGAGGTAGCAACTCCCTCTTTAGATTCCTCCACCAATCTATATCCTGTTTTTATAAATTCATCCTCATTAATAATAGTCAAGTTTGAAATTATAGCTTTCAGCATCTCAGTTTCAAAACTTCTCGTTAAATAGAAAGATTTCATAACTCTGTAAACAGATTCATCTTTCAATATATTATAAATTCCATTTAAAACCTCTTTATTTTTACGATAATTTTCTTGAGCTATAACTTCAGATATAATTAATTCAGCATTCTTTAAAAACTTTTCATGATCATTTATCTCTGGAGAGCTAAATAAATTTAACGATTCTACTTGCTGATAAAGATAATTATAAAAGTATGAATATATCGTATATGCATTTTCGTTATTTAAGATATTTTTTAGAGATTCCAAAATAGGTATCAAATCACTAAATCTTATAGGTTCATTTAGATAACGATGTTTTGTTTTCTCTATACATTGGTACATATGCTCTTTGGTTAACATCTCTGTTGCTTCAACAAATATATCACCAAGAACATTTTTATCTAAAGCTAATTCAATGATTCCCTCTGCATTATTTCCCATATCTTTACCCCACTTAAATTTGAATTAAATTTCTCTGTTATATACGAAAAATATGTGTGATACCCGTTATCAAAAAATCCATTATCGTCCAAATCAATAAACGGATCAGAAAAATCACTGATTGCATTTAAATTAGCATCAATTAACGGGTCAGCGTAATCTGGGAAAAAGTCATGATCTAAACTCATATTTAACTCTAAAAAATCATTAATACCGTTTGCGTTTAAATCCAAAGTTGACAAATTTGAATCTTCAAATCCATTAAAATCAGCATCAATAAACGGATCAAATGAATCAGGTATGAAATCAGCATCAAAATCAAAATTTAAATCCAAAGTATCGACCGTATCAGTTCCCTCTAATAATGCTTCTAGCCAGTCAAGCATTTATGTCCCCCTTAAAGTTCCATAATTTATTTAGAATCTAATTTTACCATAAATATACAATAAAAATGTTTAAAGTAAAATCGATTTGAATGTTTTTATTTTTCTGGTTTAATCAAAATATTAATTTTAAGCAACATACATTTTATGACGATTGGCTATATTGTCTATAAAAAGGAAAGCCAAGCATGTAGAGTGAGTTTATCCAACTGCAATCGCTTTTCTTTTTTATAAGCTACTTATTGATATTTAACATACCTTTAGAAATGCAGGGCTAGTACAATCCTTGTTTAAAAAGAATTGAGATACAAGGCATTTAGAATGGTTATATCCTAAATGCCTTTTTGCATTTTAATAGAAGAAAAAACTTGAATACTAGGTATATATTAGATGTTTCGAGACTATACTATTAGAAAGATATTTATAGAATCTATTTTAATGCAAAAAAGTTGAGAATCAAAAAACCGTCAATCAGTCTATCTAATCCAACTGTATCAAACATATTTCACTTAAAACCACTACCATTCCTACTCTATTATTCACAGCTAAAACTTCACTAACTTACCTTAATCATAATCAATTAGTAATGTGAAAAAATAATAGAAGGAGCTGTGATTCATTTATGCAAATCCCTTTACATGCAAAGCGCTATGCATTCACACAAGTCGTAAAGTTATCCCCAATTGCCGCAAGTAAATTATTATACTGGAACAGATTCAAAACTCGTTTAAACCTGGAAAACCCAAAAACCTTTAATGAAAAATTAATGTGGCTCAAACTATTTGAAGATGTTGAATTTAAAAGAAGATTTACAGATAAAGTGAAGGCGCGCGAATATATGATCACAGTCGGCTACAACTATTTACTGCCGCCGCTGATCGGTATTTTTGATGAAATAGAGGATATTATTTTCGAACAATTGCCGAGAAAATTTGTTTTGAAATGCTCGCATGGCGATGGCATGACAATTGTATGCGAGAACAAACGAGAAATGGATTACCGGGAGACAAGGCAGCAGTTAGCGGAAATGATGGCAACGGATTACTCGCTGAAATATGCGGAGCCTCACTATGCATCAATCATTCCTAGAATTATTATCGAACGTTTAATCGAATCATCGAATGGCGAAGATGTACAAGAATACAACATTCATTGTTTCCATGGGGTGCCGAAGATTATCGAAACTACTTTCCACCGTTTTACACCGAAAGAGCAGACACTCATGTTAACACCGGATTGGTTCAATACAAATTATATAAAGAAAAAGTATCCGTTTGATGAAGGAAAAGTAAAGCCCGCACAACTGGACGAACTGCTCGCCATTGCAAAAAAGCTGAGTAAGCCGTTTACGTACGTACGGATCGATTTAAAGGTAGTAGATGAGAAAGTTTACTTTAACAATTTTACATTTACACCGGACGCTTGTTTAAATAACCAACTCCAAGATGATGACAATTTGAAGCTTGGACAATGGCTTGATTTGGATATTGAGAAGTCGAGGCATCCGGTTTCTGTAGCCCGTTCCAAATATTAATCACTTTAACTGTTTAGGAGGATTTCCATGATACCGATTGTGTCTATTATTGTGGCAACACATAATGTTGAATATTCGATAAGAGAATGTCTGAAAAGCCTGCAGCAGCAAACATTGAAAGAAATCGAAGTGCTTATTATGAATAATGGTGTTTCTAAAGGAACGGCTCTTATTTGTGAAGAATTCGTAAGTGAAGATGAACGTTTCAATTTATTTAATGCGCAAAACCTTACGTTAAGTGAAGCGCGCAATTATGGGATGCAGGAAGCAGCAGGGAAATATGTTGCATTTGTGGATGGGCATGATTTTGTGGAAAGTTCGATGTACGAGAAGCTTGTGCAGCGTGCAGTGCAGAAACATGCGGATCTCGTACTGTGCGGCTATTCGAAATACTGGCCGGAAACGGAACGCAAAAAACAGGTGAAAGTAAATGAAGCGCTGTTAACAAAACCGAACCCAGTTAATTATTATCTCACAAAGCACAATGAAGCGTATATCGTACCTTGGAATAAACTTTTTTTACGTTCCATCATTATGGGGGAGCGATTATATTTTGATAATCATCCATTTTTTGAGGATGTCGGTTTTATCGCGCAGTACTTATCTTTTGCGAAAAAGATTGCCATTGTAAATGACCCGCAGTACAACTTTGTGCAATATGAGGATATGCTGATGAAAAATTATAGTCCGTCGATTGCCCATTCACATGCGCAAACTTATGCTCAGCTAAAGCAATTTTTTGATAAAAGGCAATACCGCAATGTGATTGAGGGGCTAAATTTACGTCTATATATTCATCGGTATCATCATGTATTGTTAACGACGTCAAACACACGACAAGTGAAATCGCTGGAGCGTCAAATTATCCGGGAAAGCAAAAACTTTTCTCAGCTTCCGTGGAATCTGCGCATGATGAAACCGTTAGTGAAAATGAGGGTCTACCCGACATTTTTCCGGTTGGTTCATAAAGTAAAGGCTTAAAAGAGTATATATACTCGTAACTGTAGAAGTAAAATTCGAAGCTCGATAAGGGGGAATATTTGTGATATTAGTCGTTGGTGGAGCGGGCTTTGTTGGAAGCCATGTCGTAAATTTATTACTGGAAAAAGGGCCGGTCGTTGTGTATGATAATTTATCCACAGGACACCGCGGTGCAGTCGATGAGCGGGCGATTTTTATTGAAGGCGAACTATCGGATCAGCAACGGTTAACACAAATATTTACATTATTTCCGGTTCATACTGTAATCCATTTTGCGGCATCGGACTCAGTCAACGAGGCAATGGGGAATCCTGAATATTACTATGAAAATAATGTCGGTGGTACATTAGCCTTATTGAAAGTCATGCGGGCATGCAGAGTGAGAAATATAATGCTTTCTTCAGCCGTTATGGCATGTTCAGAAGAGCATGAGCTTTTACAAGGGCAGAAATGTATGATTGAACAGATGCTTGAAGTTTATACGAAAGCCTATGATATGAATGGGAGCGTTCTCCGTTATTGTAAGAGCACTAGTGTACAGGCTTCGGTTAGTGGAAATCTTGAAGCTGCGATTGATGAGCCAGGCAACCGTGGTTTTAATAATGTGAGCGATGTTGCAAATGCACATGTTTTAGTACTTGAAGCGTTGGAGCGGGAGAAGCCATCATTTAGGATGTATGATTTGTCTGAGGTTAGTTCAAAAAACGTACAACCGGAGCTTAGATGGCATACAGAACAAAATTTAAATGAAATGATTGAAGATGCTTGGAATTGGCATGAAAACTCAAAATGTTAGCGTATTAGTCTGTTACAATTCATTTTGTAGCAGTTTTTTTGCGTCCAATGTATAAAAAGTGATAAAATGATTAGATGTTGAAGAACAGAAAGAGTGGTTTTTAATAATGAAAGTATTATTTATTGGTGATATCGTCGGTTCAATCGGTCGCGATGCAGTAGAGCAGTATTTGCCTCGCTTAAAGAAAAAATATAATTTGGATGTTGTTATTGCAAATGGTGAAAATGCTGCAGCAGGGCGCGGTATTACACGTGCAATCTACAATGATTTACTGCAAATGGGTGTTGATGTCATTACGATGGGCAACCATACGTGGGACAACAAAGACATTTTTGATTTTATCGATGATGCAGATTATTTAGTGCGTCCAGCAAACTTTTCGAAAGATGCACCAGGGCGCGGCGTGACACAAGTGTCGAAAAACGGTGTGACGATTTCGGTTATTAATTTGCACGGTCGCGTATTTTTACCGCCGCATGAAGACCCATTTGCGATGGCTGTGGAAATGGTCGAGGAAGCGAAAAAAACGTCGCCAATCGTATTTGTCGATTTCCATGCAGAAGCAACGAGCGAAAAAATCGCATTAAGTTGGCATTTGGATGGTAAAGCATCTGTTGTTGTAGGAACGCACACACATGTGCAGACAGCGGACAACCGTATTTACCCGGGTGGCACAGCGTATATTACTGACGTCGGTATGACAGGTCCATACGATGAGATTTTAGGTATGGGGAAAGACAATGTTATTTATAAGTTCCTGACAAACATGCCTGCACGCTATGAAGTACCGAAAAAGGGTCGCGCTGTATTAAGTGCCTTCTTTGTAGAAATTGATGACAAAACAGGTAAAGCAATTCGCCAGGAACGTGTACTTATAAATGAGGATAACCCGTTTCAACTTAAGTAAATAATGACACCTATTCCTTATACAAAAGGTAAGCGCCTGTTGTATTTAGTGATAGGTGTTTTTTTGGTACTTCAAAATTTATTACTAAAATAATTAAATGAACGTAATTTTTGCTAACCGGGAGTTGATTGGAATGGAGGGCGGCAGTGTAGCTGACGGCTAGCGCCTTTCGCTACAAGCAAGCTTCCTGCGGGAAAAGCGCGAGGGAGAGACGCTCGTGTAGAGCCGCGCCCGCGGAAAGCGTCCGCCCGAAATGGAAATCAACGGACTATAAAAGAAGTGAGGATTATAAAAAGTAATTGAGGATATTATAATTGAAATTGAGGATTAACGATTCTGATTGAGGATAAAGTCAATCGTAGTGAGGATTATATTTGCATCCCTATCCACTAACCTGTAAAATCTGTTGAATATTTAAGAATAGACAATAGCATTCGTAATGAAATTAGAATAAAATGGAAAACATGTGGAAATAATTATAGAGACTTAATATTCTGACCGAAATTATTTTTCTTAAAAGAGGTGAAAACAAAAATGAGAAAACTGATTGCCTGGCTGATTGTTGTATTGTGGATGGTGCTCATTTTTTACTTTTCACAACAACCAGCATATGAATCGGGCGGTTTAAGTAAAACGATTACTAAACAAATGATAGATATTGCTGAAAAAGTGACGCCACTTGAAAACGTAAATGAGGGACAAGTAGATCATATTGTCCGGAAAAATGCGCATTTTATTATTTACTTCTTCCTCGGTATTTTTGCACTGTTGGCACTAAAATTAACGAGTTTAAAGCGTTCGACCAGCGCAGTAATTGCACTGGCTGTATGTATGATCTATGCAGTGACCGATGAATATCATCAGTTGTTCGTTGACGGAAGAGGCGCTCAATTTAAAGACATTTTTATCGATTGGGCAGGGGCTGCGACGGGAATTACTGTGGCGACGCTTCTCGGTTTGATTGGAAAAACCGGCAAGGCTCGTTCGGAAAACAGAAAAACCAACTCTAGATATAAAGTAAGCGAACGTTAACAACTTTATTACCAAGAAATTAATAAAATCCATGAATAGCTCCCCGTCTTTATGAATATGTATAAAGGTACATGAACTATTGAACGAAGGGAGCCCATGATGAAAGAGCGATGGAAATGGGGGATTATCATCGTGATTATATTTTGCATCGTATCGCTGATCATCTCGCTCAATATTTAAAAAGAAAAAAATAAATTAAAAGAAAGTAAAACTTTGTCGAAAACGAGGTTTTACTTTCTTTTTTTAGGGAAAGTGAATAGTTTGGAATAATTTATGGTATGATAAAATAACTATATATTTGGGTAATGATGTAAAAAGTTAAATATAAGGTGGAATTATATAGTTCCTTTTTACGTCATTTGTACAAGGGAGGAGATTGTGAGAGTAATTTAGAATCATAAGTGAGATTTTAATAGCAATTTAAAGGATTGGTAGTCTTTAGTACCCAATGTCCAAAGCTGCTAAGCATTTCGGACACTAATTATTAAACATTGTATTGTCTAGTCGGGGGAGGATTTTGATTGAGCTACACTGCAAGATACACGACATTTTCCATTGTGGATTCATTAATTGTCGTGTCGGCCATTTTCATCAGTTATTTTTTACTGCATCCATCATTAACGGTCTATTCGGATACAGTCATTGTTTTAACTGCCGTTACACTGCTGATCAGTCACCATATTACGGCCCATTTTTTCCATTTGTACAACAGGCTATGGAGTTTGGCATCGGTTAAAGAGCTGCTTATAATCGGCTATGCCGTTACGATTTCTGTTCTAGCAGCTAGTGCCATGCAGTATGTCATTAAACAGGATATTTATTTTCGTGTGATGGCTGTTACTTGGCTGCTACATATTTTATTAATCGGCGGTTCGCGTTTTTTGCTGAGGGTTGCTCATGACTGGTCTTCCCACAAACCAACTGCTGATTTAAAACGGGTATTAATTGTCGGTGCTGGTGAGGCGGGGACAATGCTGCTGCGAAGTCTGAAGCGAAATCCATCAGAATTTCACGTAGTCGCAATTGTGGATGATGACCTGAATAAACAGCATTTAAAACTGCTGGACGTAAATGTATGCGGAACAACAAAGGATATCCCGCAACTTGTACAGACGAAGGGAATCCAGGAAATTATTTTAGCCATCCCTTCCTTAAGTAAAAAAGAAATCCGTGAAATTTATCATCGCTTAGGTGAAACAAAAGCAACGATTAAAATCATGCCGAAAATTGAAGATGTAATGACCGGTAAAGTTTCAGTTAACGATATGCAGGAGATTAAAATCGAAGACTTGCTCGGCCGGGAAGAAGTTAAATTGGATATGGTGGCGCTCTCGAATAATTTAACGAATAAAAAGATTCTTATTACAGGTGCGGGGGGATCGATTGGTTCGGAAATTTGCCGGCAAACCGCTCACTTTCATCCGAAACAAATCATCATGCTTGGGCATGGAGAAAACTCCATCTATAAAATCCACCTAGAATTATCTGAAAAGACTGAATACAAGGATATAGAATTTATTCCGGTCATTGCGGATGTGCAGGACAGGGAGCGGATTTTCGAAGTCATTAAAGAGTTGGAACCGGATATTATTTATCATGCGGCAGCTCATAAGCATGTACCGATGATGGAAAGTAACCCTCGGGAAGCGGTAAAAAACAATATTTTCGGTACTAAAAATATAGCCGAGGCAGCCCATGCATTCGGTGTTCCCAATTTTGTCATGATATCAACCGATAAAGCGGTCAACCCGCCGAATGTAATGGGTGCGACAAAGCGTATCGCCGAAATCATCATTCAAAATCTAGCAACATACAGCGATACAAATTTTGCTGCTGTTCGTTTTGGTAATGTTCTTGGATCAAGAGGCAGTGTTATTCCAAGGTTTAAAGCGCAAATTGCGGCAGGCGGACCTGTTACAGTTACTCATCCTGATATGACCCGCTATTTTATGACGATTCCGGAAGCGTCCAGACTCGTACTGCAGGCGGGAGCACTTGCTCGAGGCGGAGAAGTATTCGTCCTCGACATGGGAGAACCAATGAAAATTGTAGACCTGGCCAAAAACCTGATTCGTCTATCCGGTTTTTCGGAAGAGGAAATTGAAATTGAATTTTCCGGAATTCGACCGGGTGAAAAAATGTACGAGGAATTATTGAACGCAGAAGAGATTCAGGAAGAGCATATTTACCCGAAAATTCATGTCGGCAAAGCGAGTAGTATTGAAGGGCAGTTGCTGATTGCTTTACTGAAAGACATTGATGAGAGTCGGTCGTCTGAATTAAAGACGAAACTGATTAAAATTGCAAATGCGAAGTGGAATCAAGATGTGATCAGTGTGCAGGAAACGAGTGCCTGAATTATATATAGAAGCAGTTGAGGGGGAAAACCATTGGGAGAAACAATCAGTCTACAGGAAATAATAAAAATCATTAAAAAGCGGCTTGTATTAATTATTGCTCTAACAGTAATTGGATGTGCAGTGGCAGCTGGTATCAGTTTTTATGCGATTACCCCGATCTATGATGCGCAAACGCAGATTTTAGTGAATCAAAAAGGCAATGCCGATCAAGTATATTCATTGCAAAGTACTAATACCGATTTAAGTTTAATTAATACGTATCAAGTCATTATTACAAGTCCGGTCATCTTAACTCCAGTACTGGAAAGCCTTGATTTGGACAAAACGACAGGGCAGCTGGCACAGCAAATATCGGTGTTTAGTAAAACGGATTCAAAAGTCGTCAATATCCGTGTGGAGGACCCGAATCCGGCAGTAGCTGTGGACATATCGAATACGGTAGCGGAAGTGTTTAAAGAGAACATTCCACAGTTAATGAGCATCGATAATATCTCCATTTTATCCGCAGCGAAATTAAGCGAAAATCCGTCGCCGGTAAAGCCGAATAAGATGATGAATATCGCAATTGGCGCTGTTATTGGTGTCATGCTTGGTATAGGTTTGACATTCCTCATTGAGTATTTGGATATGTCGATCAAAAGTGAGCGCGATGTGGAAGATTATCTGGAATTACCGGTGATCGGTATGGTTGATTTGATTAAAGAAGAAAATCAAAAGAGATTTTCATTAATTCCCCGAAAAGCGAGGAGAGGTTAAATGGTGAGGCTGAGTCTGAGAAAAAAGAAAAATGTTCTGCAAAATGTAAATGCAGCAAGGAAGCTTGTCACTTTTACTGAAACGAAATCCCATGTTATCGAGCAGTTCCGTACGATCCGTACAAATATTAGATTTTCTATGCCGGATGAGCCGTTAAAAACGATTTTAATAACGTCTTCTACTCCGGGGGAAGGGAAATCAACGAACGCGGCGAATCTTGGTGTTGTATTTGCTCAGGAAGACAAAAAGGTACTCATAATTGATGCCGATTTGCGTAAGCCGACGCTTCATCATACATTTAAAACATTCAACAAAGTAGGTCTCTCAAATGTCCTGGCCAGAAGATCGGAACTGCATGAGGCGATTCAGGAAACATTTATTGTAGGGCTTGATGTCATAACAAGTGGCCCTATCCCGCCAAATCCTGCTGAACTGCTTTCATCTCAAGGATTGGATGCATTGCTTCAAGAGGTTAAGAATCGGTATGACATCATCATTATCGATTCACCGCCGTTATTATCGGTGACTGACGCGCAGATACTGGCGAATAAATGCGACGGTGCCATTATGATTTTAAATACCGGTGTAATCGATAAACGTGCGGCGAAAAAAGCACAGACGCTGTTGGCGGCTTCGCACACAAAGATTTTGGGTGTCGTGTTGAACAACTACAAAACAAAAGATCATTATAATTATTATGATGGTTATCGTTATGCTGAATAAACTGAATAATTTCTTACGGTAGTTGCAAAAATCGGATTCTAATTGGTCATTGAAGCGCATACAATGACGTACAGGCAATAAAAACAGCCTGAAAAAAAGATAAAGCAGTACTAGATGAGGAGGAAATAGCTGTGGATTCATTAAAAGTATCATCTCGTTCTAATCCTAATTCTGTTGCAGGAGCACTCGTTGCGGTTATACGAGAGCAAGGGTTTGCTGAAATGCAGGCGGTAGGTGCAGGTGCGTTAAACCAGGCAATTAAAGCAGTAGCAATCGCTCGAGGGTTTGTAGCCCCAAGCGGCACAGATTTAATTTGTGCACCGGCTTTCGCGGACATTATCATTGCAGGAGAAGATCGTACGGCATTAAAACTACTCGTTGAAAAAAGAACTCGTTAATTCATGAAGACCCATACACTCGCTTAGCACCCAAACTGGGCTAAGCGGGTGTATTTTTGTTTGCGGGGTATATTTAAATAGAAGGAATTTAAATTATCGCCAATTAGTACGCTTAAAGAATTTAATCGTCATTTTGATAAGAATAATCTTCTAATGCGTGTACTTATTCGTCAGTTCCGGACAATTAATCGTCACTTTTCAGTACATAATCGTCAATAGTGAACAGATATTCGTCACTTCCACTTTTAAGAGAAAATTAAATTATCACCCATATACTGGAACAGCAAATCGCTTCTTCTAGAACGCAACCCTTTTACATAATCAATCGTCCTCCAATTAAAGATTTCCCATATAAATTTAAGGGAATAGAAATCTAAAATTACATCAAAACAATTTGTGTACAGAACTTTCCGTCAAAGGTCTGATTTTTTAACTCGATATGACATTTGCAATAGTAGAGACGAAAACTTCATGTTAAACTAATGTAGGAAAAATAACTTCTTTCAGTAGAAGTCTTCTTATATTTATAAGAGGCAGGATAAAAGCAAGTGTTTACCTTTTAAGTGAAATACTAATTCACTGAAAGAAGTTAAGCACCGGCGGATATCACGAATTCGATAAGGAATTTTTTTGTGCAAGCACAAAACCGAATTCGGATGCAATTACGCATTAGCGTAATTGATTTCTACAAGGCTGTGCAATCGGCAGCTGCTCGATAAAGCATCTTATACGCTTTATTTATAAATACAGAAACTTTAAGGAGATGTTGATATGTTACATCAGCTTTCATGGAAAGTCGGTGGGCAGCAAGGTGAAGGGATTGAGAGTACAGGTGAAATCTTCTCAATGGCAATGAATCGTCTAGGGTATTTCCTATACGGTTACCGTCATTTCTCTTCTCGTATTAAAGGTGGCCATACGAATAATAAAATTACGGTTCGTCCGACAGAAGTACGCGCAATTGCGGACGACTTAGATATACTAGTCGCGTTTGACCAGGAAACGATCGACGTGAACTATAAAGAATTAACACCAAGCAGTATCATTTTAGCGGATGCAAAATTTGATCCGAAGAACCCGGAAGACAGTGTCGCACCATTATACGCGGTGCCATTTACGGAAATTGCGGCTGAGCTTGGTACGTCTCTAATGAAAAACATGGTGGCGATTGGTGCAACGGCAGCGCTTTTAAACTTGGATGAGTCAGTTTTCCAAAGTGTTGTAAATGAAATTTTCGGACGTAAAGGTGAAGAAGTCGTAGCAAAAAATATTGAAGCGATTGAACGCGGTCGTCAAGCGATTTCAGAGCAAATCGGTGACCGTGTTGGCACATGGGAAATTGCGCCTGCAGACGGAAAACGCCGTATGTTCATGATCGGTAACGATGCAGCGGCATTAGGTGCATTGGCAGCCGGCTCTCGTTTCATGGCAGCATATCCGATTACACCAGCATCTGAAATTATGGAATATATGATTAAGAAGCTTCCATTAGTAGGTGGAGCGGTTATTCAAACAGAAGACGAGATTGCTGCAGCAACAATGGCAATCGGTGCAAACTACGGTGGTGTGCGTGCATTCACAGCATCAGCTGGTCCGGGTCTTTCATTAATGATGGAAGCAATCGGTCTTTCAGGTATGACGGAACAGCCGCTTGTTATTTTCGATACACAGCGCGGTGGTCCATCTACAGGTTTACCAACAAAGCAGGAACAGTCGGATTTAATGGCGATGCTTTACGGTACGCATGGTGAAATCCCGAAAGTCGTTATTGCGCCTTCTACAATGGAAGAGGCGTTTTACGATACGATCCAGGCGTTTAACATTGCCGAAGAATTACAATTACCTGTTATCGTGATGACAGACTTGCAGTTATCATTAGGTAAGCAGTCGGTTGGTCCATTTGATTACAGTAAAATTGAAATTCGCCGCGGCAAAATTGTCGAAGCGGTTGAAGATGTAGAATCAAAAGATTACTTCAAGCGTTATGAAAATACAGAAGACGGCGTTTCTCCACGTGTCCTGCCAGGTACAAAAGGCGGTATTCACCACGTAACGGGTGTAGAGCATGATGAAACAGGGAAGCCATCTGAAGCAACGGGCAACCGTCGCACGCAAATGGATAAGCGTATGCGTAAATTACAGCATGTCCGCTTTGAAAATCCGATATACGTGAACGCACCACATGAAGACGCGGACGTATTGCTTGTAGGCTTCAACTCAACGCGCGGAGCAATAGAAGAAGTTCAGGAAAAGCTGAACTCTGAAGGCGTAAAAGTGAACCACGCACATATTAAGCTAATCCATCCATTCCCTGCAGAAGAGATGAGTGCATTAATGGATAAAGCGAAAAAAGTGATTGTCGTTGAAAACAATGCGACAGGTCAGCTTGCAAATGTTATGAAAATGAATATCGGTGGTCACGCGAAGACTAAATCGATTTTAAAATACGATGGTACACCATTCTTACCACGTGAATTAACAAACTTAGTGAAGGAGGAAATTTAATCATGGCAACATTTAAAGATTTCCGAAATTCCGTAAAACCTAACTGGTGTCCAGGCTGTGGTGATTTCTCCGTACAAGCGGCGATTCAGCGTGCAGCAGCAAACGTAGGCTATGAACCAAGCGAATTGGCAGTTATTTCAGGAATCGGCTGTTCTGGTCGTATTTCAGGCTATATTAACTCATACGGCTTCCACGGTATTCACGGTCGTGCATTACCGATCGCACAAGGCCTTAAAATGGCGAACAAAGACCTGAAAGTTATCGCTTCAGGTGGTGACGGTGACGGCTTCGCAATCGGTATGGGTCACACAATCCATGCAATCCGCCGTAACATCGACATTACGTATGTAGTAATGGATAACCAAATTTACGGATTAACAAAAGGCCAAACGTCTCCACGTTCTGCTGCTGGTTTTATTACGAAATCAACACCGGGCGGAGCGATTGAGCCATCATTAAAACCATTAGAAGTAGCGTTAACAGCAGGTGCGACATTTGTGGCACAAGGCTTCTCAACAGATATTAAAGAACTGACAGCGATGATCGAAGCCGGCCTGAACCATAAAGGCTTCTCGTTCATCAACGTTTTCTCGCCATGTGTAACGTACAACAAAGTAAATACGTACGACTGGTTCAAAGAGAATTTAACAAAGCTTGCTGACATCGAAGGCTATGATTCATCTAACCGCGAATTGGCGATGCAAACAGTAATGCGCCATGAAGGTCTTGTAACAGGTATTATTTATCAGGATACTGAAACAACTTCGTATCAGGAAAAAATTAAAGGCTATTCAGAGCTGCCGTTAACAGATATCGATATTAGCTTATCAGCAGAACAATTTGATCAGCTGACTAAGGAATTTATGTAAATAGTTTATAGGGCTATACAGGCTGGGATTTCCGGCTTGTATAGTTTTTTTTGTTGTGGGCGGGAGTTGGCGAATAAACATTTTATTTCGCTAATATATATTGAATTGGAGATTATCTTGGGGAAGTATGAATAAGTAAAGTGATGTGACGATAATCCGGTTCCAGTTGGCGAATATGGATAAACAATTGGCTAATAAATAGTCCGGCGATGTACTGCAAGCTATTTTCAGATGATTTGACGAATAAATCGGTGTAATTGTCTAAAATAATGAAAAAAACGGCGATTAAATTTTTCCGATTATTTTTTCAGGTTATGGATGGATTTGTGCCTCGGAAATGATAGAATTTTACAACAAATTAACATATTTACATAAATCTATTTACACAGCCCCTTTATACTAAATCAAAATACATAGATAAATGAGGTAGTGTAACGTGCGCTTTCGGAATGCGATTAAATTTAAAGACCGGCTTGCCGTATTAATAATCATTTGTATTTGCTCGAATATCATTTTAACCGTATTTAGTATGGATTACTTGAGGAAAATGGAAAGGGAAGCGCAGGCTTTATATGAAGAAAAGCTCATGACATTACATATGATGCAGGAATTCGAACAACAGTATCTACAAACGAATGAAATCCCCACACAGTCCATGGAGCGATTAGACGCTTTTGATTCCAAAATGGAGTTTTATATGAAGCAGTTGGCAAGTAACCCATCCATCGATCTCTTTGAGGAAATTGATGCATACATAATCGAGCGGGCATCCGCACAATTAGCCAGTCATGAAAATGATATAAAATTCGGCTACAGTCTTTTATTATCGATCTCGATGATTTTAATGCTGCTTGTACTGTTTTTCGGCATTCAGGCGATTCGTTCGATCAATAAGCCGACCCGCGAGCTGAAACAGCTATTTAAACTTGTGCAGCAAGGGGATTTAACGAAGTACGCGACATACTCGGCTCGCGATGAGCTGGGGGAAACAACGAAATACTACAATTTAATGATTGGGGATATGAAGGAGCTTTTAAAATCAGTCCGGAAAAATACAGAATCGGCGACAGAAGCGAATAACGAGCTTCAAACAAATGCCGAGAAGATTACAACAGGGGCAATGCGTATTGCCGCAAGCTCTGATGACATGACAGGATCACTGCAATATGCAGCGACCCGATTAGCGGATAACGCAGCATCTGTACAGCAGGTGGCTGCCGGGATTGACGAAATAACCGAGCGCATGCATTATGTTGACCATTATATAAAGGAAACGATCGCCCAGGCTGAAGACGGTGAATCGATCGTCGGGCAAAATCTGATGCAGATGCAGGATGTGGAACAGGCGATGCAAACAGCAAGCAATACAATTACCCAGCTCAATGAACAGACACAGCATGTTTCAAGAGCTGTGACGATGATTCACTCGATTGCCGACCAGACGAATCTGCTTGCACTAAATGCCTCCATTGAAGCAGCAAGAGCAGGGGAACATGGACGAGGTTTTGCCGTTGTGGCCCAAGAAGTGCGTAAACTAGCGGAACAATCGCAGGAGTTCACAAAATCCATTGCAACAATCGTTACAAAAATTCAGCAAGGAACTCTCGAAGCGACGAACAATATGGAAAATGCGATGAGAAGTGTTGATACGGGGGTCACGACAACGGAACAAAGCGCGGCCAAGTTCAGGGAAATTACGATGCAAGTACAACAGATCGGTCCGCAAATGGAGCAAGTTTCTACTATTATGAATGAAATTTCCAGTCATACCCATGATGTTGCACAAAGTTCGATGGAGTTAAGCAACCGCTCCGAGGAAAATCTCGTTTCGATGCACCAGATTCAGGAGCAAATTGACATACAGAAAAATTCAACGTCAGAAATTTATGAAGAAATTCAAAGCATTGCAAAAAATATGCGTTCGTTAACACATGCAGTCAAACGGTTTCAAATCTGATTACGCTGATTTTGACAGTTTTTGTCGAAAGCATTTTAATTTTTGATATATTACTGTAATATTTATAAGTAATTTACAAGAAAAGATAAAAATACGATAAAATTTGTAATTATTTTCTGAAAACTGATGAAATTTATCATGAAAACTGGTATCTTTAATCAAGAAGTCATATTAATGAATGATATGTAAATTTATTCCATAATACAATACACCTATAGTCATTGATTTAATATTAAGAATATTTTTAAGAATGTAGCTTTTAATAAATTATTGACTGTAGTAGAATATTGGTATAAAAATAGCGTATTTTATTGGTTAATATGAAATTATATAGAGAGAATAGTTAGTAAAAAATATTTGTATCTTACCATTTCATTTCAATACAGACTTCAATTTTCTGAATGTTTGTAAAAGGGCAGAGTGTTATGTTCAACTTGGCAAATACTTAATAATTGCTGTGATCAATTAGTTTTGTCATTAGATAAATATATTAAATAAGGGGATGTATTTTTTATGAACAGTCAAATTCAACTAATCGAACCGAAGTGGTTTGTCCAGGATGAGCTACATATCATCGAAACGATCGTTAGCAAAACTTCAGCGGATACAGGTATTGTCATTGCAGGGGAAAACTTTGATGCAACAAAGCGTTGCCATCCAACTGTACGCCTTTATATGATCCAACTATTGGATGATCAATATGAAATAACAAAAGAATTGGATGCCTTCCAGTTCGATACTGCTGAAGAAGCAAAGCAATTTTGTGCAAAGCTGCCTGAAATGACAGCTATTGATTTGGTAATGTTAATGAATAAAGAAGAGCCTGTATTTTCTATTTAATAAATTAATCCAGCTTTGTTGAATGAATCTTCATTTAGCAAAGCTTTTTTTGTTGTCTCTTTTCCGAGGGTCCGTATTTGTATTTTAGTGGATAAAGGCTACAATAAAGGAGAACAACTAGAATAAGGAAGTGATTTAAATGGCTAGAGGTGTATATATTCACATTCCTTTTTGTCATCAAATTTGTAATTACTGCGATTTTAATAAAGTATTTTTTAAAAATCAGCCAGTTGATGAATATATTGAAGCGCTTGGCCGGGAAATGGAAATGACGGTTGCGCAAATGCCGGAAGCATTCACGAATATCGAAACGATTTTCCTTGGTGGCGGTACCCCGACTGCATTGTCTGCACAGCAAATAGAAAAATTATTATCGCTCATTACGAAACATATTCCGATGTCATCCGTAAAAGAGTTTAGTAGTGAAGCAAATCCGGATGAACTGACAATCGATAAATTGCAGGCACTTTATAATGGAGGCGTCAATCGTTTAAGTATGGGCGTCCAATCATTCGACCAGTCACTGCTTAAGAAAATTGGCCGTACCCATTCGAATGAACATGTATATGAAACGATCCAAAACGCAAAAAATGTTGGATTTAAAAATATAAGTATTGATTTAATGTATGGTCTGCCTGGCCAGACGATGGAGCAATGGCAAGAGACGCTTGAAAAGGCTTTGGCATTGAAACTGCCGCATTATTCGGCGTACTCGCTTATTGTAGAGCCTAAAACGATCTTTTATATTCAGTATGCGAAAGGGAAGCTTCATTTGCCGACAGAAGATCTTGAAGCGGACATGTATGGTGTTTTGATGGATACGATGGAAGCGCATGGACTCCAGCAGTACGAAATTAGCAATTTTGCGAATGAAGGCTATGAGTCAACACATAATAAAATCTATTGGGATAATGACGAATACGCAGGATTTGGCGCTGGTGCTCACGGTTACTTGGAAGGAATACGCTATTCGAATGTCGCACCGATCAAAAAATATATTGAAACGGTGATGGCAGGGGAACGTCCTTTATTGCATGAGCATGATGTGACAGGTGATGAAAAGCTGGAAGAGCAGATGTTCTTAGGGTTAAGAAAATCTGACGGCGTGACACATGAAGAATTTGAAAAGAAATTCGGTCAGCCGATGCTTTCTATATATAAGGAAATAATCGATCAATTACGGGAAGAGCAACTTATTGAAATTGACTCTGAAGGGATCCGTTTAACAAGAAAAGGCCGTTTTATCGGCAATGAAGTATTTCAGCGGTTTTTAGTAGGGGAATAATTTTTTTGCAGCGGTGCTTGAAAAAAGTTAAAAAAAACGGACGAATTCATTGACATCAATATAGAGATTTGCTAATTTATAAATATATTAGCACTCCTCTTAATCGAGTGCTAACAGAGGTGAGAAAGATGTTAACAAATCGGCAGTTACAACTATTGCAAGTAATCGTAGACGAATTTGTGATGTCAGCACAGCCTGTTGGTTCGCGTCAACTATCCAAAAAAGAAGGTATTACGTATAGTGCTGCTACAATACGTAATGAAATGGCAGATTTGGAGGAGTTAGGTTTTTTAGAAAAAACGCATACTTCTTCAGGCAGGGTCCCTTCTGAAAAAGGGTATCGCTTTTATGTCGACCATTTGCTTCAGCCTCAAATCATTACGAGTGGCGAAGTAGCGCAAATCCAGTCACTCTTTAAAAAGCAGATTGTTGAAGCAGAACAAATTATAAAAGAATCCGCAAATATATTATCGGAATTGACGACATACACGACCATTTTACTCGGTCCGGATGTTCAAAAACATCGTGTCAGAAAATTTCAGATTGTACCGTTAACAGAACAGACAGCGGTGGCTATTATCATCACAGATAACGGTCATGTAGAAAATCGCACACTAACGTTACCACCGGGTTTTAACCCGCATGATATTGAAAAGATGGTTAATATTTTGAATGACCGCCTAGTCGGTGTACCACTATATGAACTTCCGATAAAGCTTCAAACTGAGGCAATATCGGTATTGAAGTCTCATATTCATGCATCCGATTCGATTGTCCGGTCATTGTTATCCATTACTTCAAACCATCACGAAAATAAAGTTTATTACGGTGGTAAATCCAACATGTTGAATCAGCCGGAGTTCCATGACTTAGAAAAAATGCGAATGCTGATGGATCTGATCGACAAGGAAAGCCAAGTTCAAACTTTATTCAATGAACAGAAAAATGGTATTCAAATCCGAATAGGTTCAGAAAACAATCATTTAGCGATGGAAAACTGCAGTGTCATCACCGCTTCCTTCCTTGTAGGGGAAGAACAGCAGGGGGCGATCGCCATTATCGGTCCGACGCGCATGGATTACCGACGTGTTGTCACATTATTGGATGTTATGACAAACAGTCTGTCCAGAGCGTTTTTCGATAAAAAGCAGTAAAGCCATTGAATCAGCGGTCGTAATGTTATACATAACCGCTGAATTCATAAATGATTGATACTCGAGGAGGAAAAGAAGTGTCAGAAACAAAAAACAATGAAGAATTGCAGCAAGAAGAAACTACGGAAGAAGTAGTGGAAACAGCTGAAACTACTGAAACAGAAGAAAACGCAGTAGATGAAAAAGATCAGAAAATCGCTGAACTTGAAGCGAAACTTGCTGAAGAGGATACGCGTTACTTGCGTTTGCGTGCAGATTACGATAACTTAACACGACGCAACCGTTTAGACCGTGAAGCAGCTGAGAAATACCGTGCACAAAGCTTATTAACTGAACTTTTACCGGTGCTGGACAATTTAGACCGTGCACTGCAAGTAGAAGTGACGACAGAAGAAGCGGCTTCATTATACAAAGGTGTACAGATGGTATATGACCAGTTACTTGCTGCAACGCAAAAAGAAGGTCTTACAATCATTCCGGCAGAAGGCGAAAGCTTTGATCCGAACTTCCACCAAGCTGTAATGCAGGAGCAGGACAGTGAAAAGGAAACAGGCGTCATTTTACGCGAACTGCAAAAAGGGTATCAGTTAAAGGACCGTGTACTGCGTCCGTCGATGGTATCTGTAAACGAGTAATTTAGTGCTTTTCGGTACTATCTATATATTTAAAATTTAGATTTTCATATCAAACACATTTTGTTTTTTACTATTAGGAGGAAAATTAAATTATGAGTAAAATTATCGGTATTGACTTAGGAACAACAAACTCTTGTGTATCTGTATTAGAAGGCGGAGAACCAAAAGTAATTCCAAACCCGGAAGGTAACCGTACATCTCCATCTGTAGTAGCATTCAAAAATGGAGAAAAACAAGTTGGTGAAGTAGCAAAACGCCAAGCTGTAACAAACCCGAACACAATTATTTCAATTAAATCAAAAATGGGTACGAACGAAAAAGTTAAAGTGGAAGATACAGAGTACACTCCACAAGAAGTATCTGCAATGATTTTACAATACTTAAAAGGCTATGCTGAAGACTACTTGGGCGAAAAAGTAACAAAAGCTGTTATTACAGTTCCTGCTTACTTCAACGATGCTCAACGTCAGGCAACTAAAGACGCTGGTAAAATCGCTGGTTTAGAAGTAGAACGTATCATCAACGAACCAACAGCTGCAGCTTTAGCTTACGGTTTAGATCAACAAGACGTTGACCAAAAAATTCTAGTATTCGACTTAGGTGGCGGTACATTCGACGTATCGATCCTTGAATTAGCTGACGGCGTATTCGAAGTATTAGCAACAGCAGGTGACAACAAACTTGGTGGTGACGATTTCGACGACAAAATCATCGCTTATTTAGTTGAAGAATTCAAAAAAGAAAACTCGGTAGATTTATCAAAAGACAAAATGGCAATGCAACGTTTAAAAGATGCAGCTGAAAAAGCGAAAAAAGACTTATCAGGCGTAACTTCTACTCAAATTTCATTACCATTTATCACAGCTGGTGCTGATGGCCCACTTCACTTAGAAATGTCATTATCACGTGCGAAATTCGATGATTTAACAAAAGACTTAGTTGAGCGTACAATCGTTCCAACTCGTCAAGCATTAACAGATGCAGGTCTTTCTGCTTCTGAATTAGATAAAGTAATCTTAGTTGGTGGTTCTACTCGTATTCCTGCAGTAGTAGAAGCAATCAAAAAAGCAACTGGTCATGAGCCGCATAAAGGCGTAAACCCTGACGAAGTAGTAGCAATGGGTGCTGCTGTACAAGGTGGCGTATTAGCTGGTGACGTACAAGGCGTATTATTATTAGACGTAACACCATTATCATTAGGTATCGAAACAATGGGCGGCGTTATGACGAAACTGATCGATCGTAACACGACTATCCCGACATCTAAATCTCAAGTGTTCTCAACAGCTGCAGACAACCAGCCGGCAGTAGACATTCACGTATTACAAGGTGAACGTTCAATGGCTGCAGACAACAAAACACTTGGTCGCTTCCAATTATCTGATATTCCACCAGCACCACGTGGTATTCCACAAATCGAAGTAACATTCGATATTGATGCGAACGGTATCGTATCAGTTAAAGCGAAAGACTTAGGTACACAAAAAGAACAAACAATCGTGATCCAATCTGATTCAGGTTTATCAGAAGAAGAAATCGAGCGTATGGTGAAAGATGCAGAAGCAAACGCTGAAGCAGATGCGAAACGTAAAGAAGAAGCAGATCTTCGCAACGAAGCAGATCAATTAGTATTCCAAGTGGATAAAACAATCACAGACTTAGGCGAGCAAATCACAGAAGACGAAAAGAAATCTGTTGAAGATGCACGCGACGAGTTAAAAGCAGCTTTAGAAAAAGGCGAGCTTGAAGGCATCAAAGCTTCTAAAGAAAAATTAGAAGGCGTATTACAACCATTAGTAATGAAGGTTTACGAGCAAGCGGCAGCAGCAGCTCAAGCACAAGGCAGCGCTGAAGGCTTCGAAGGCGCAGCAGACGCTGGTCAAAAAGACGACGGTATCGTAGACGCTGACTTTGAAGAAGTAAAAGACGACAAAGACAATAAATAATTCTTTCTGATTTCCACATAAAAGCCAAAGACCGCTTGCGGCTTTGGCTTTTAAGTTTGTCATAAGCCCCATTTTTATTCGGGAGAGTGGGCGAGGCAAGGCGGAATAGGAAGCATCGCCCGTGGTTCGCGGGAGTTCGAATTTTATTAGAAGAATTAGTTGAAAAAGTAGAACTTATGGAAGCGAAAGTAGAAAGTTCAGGGGCTAAAGTGGAAGTTCTTCAATGAAAAATAGAACAATTCACCGGGAAAGTAGAAGTTCGAACCAGAATGTAGCTCAATTTAGTTAGAATACGAAATTTAATACTAACCGGGAAGTGCTTGGAATGAAGGGGAGGCGACTCCTGCGGGAACAGCACGACGCCTGAGACTACAGGCTCAGGCCGTGCCCGCGGAAAGCGTCCGACCCGAAATGGAAAGCACTGGACAATATAAAAAAACGTACACTTTATATTGATATAGTGTATGTACTAGTATTTGTGTCCCGTAACGCAGCACAACGGGCTTATGAAGGAAAAGGCACCTTATAACTTCCACGTAATAAAAAGAACGGGACTATATTAGATGGCCCACACTTTATATTCCTATAAAAAAGTACCAAAGCAAAAGCTATACATCAATTTTTCAACATGTTAAAATAGACGTTATGTAAAAAGAGCGGAGAGTGAACAATGAGTAAGCGCGATTACTATGAAGTACTTGGCCTGAGCAAAGGTGCAAGCAAAGATGAAATAAAAAAAGCGTATCGTAAATTATCAAAACAGTATCACCCTGATTTAAACAAGGAAGAGGGCGCGGACGAAAAGTTCAAAGAAGTCGCAGAAGCATATGAAGTGCTGTCAGACGACCAAAAACGTGCTCGCTATGACCAATTCGGCCACGAAGATCCAAATGCAGGATTTGGTGGCGGCGGATTCGGCGGCGGCGCTGGATTCGGCGGTTTTGAGGACATCTTCAGTTCGTTCTTCGGTGGCGGTCGACGCCAAGATCCAAACGCCCCACGTAAAGGCGACGATCTTCAGTTCCGTATGAACATTTCTTTCGAAGAAGCAGTATTCGGAAAAGAAACAGAAATTGAAATTCCAAAAGAAGAAACATGTGATACATGTAACGGCTCTGGTGCAAAACCAGGTACGCAGCCACAAACATGTTCACAATGTAATGGTGCGGGCCAAATTAACCAGGCGGTCGACACACCGTTTGGCCGTATGGTAAACAAACGTTCTTGTCCATCATGTCGTGGTCAAGGTAAAATCATTGTGGAAAAATGTTCGCCATGTCGCGGTACTGGTACAATTACGAAGAAGAAAAAAATCAAAATCACGATCCCGGCAGGTGTGGATGATGGCCAACAATTACGTGTAGCAGGTCAAGGTGAAGCAGGATTCAACAATGGTCCTGCCGGCGATTTATACATTATTTTCAATGTTCGTAAGCATGAATATTTCGAACGTGACGGCGACGATATTTTATATGAATTAAAATTAACTATCCCGCAAGCAGCATTAGGTGATGAAATCGAAGTACCGACAATTCACGGGAAAGTGAAGCTGAAAATTCCTGCAGGTACACAATCCGGTGCGCAATTCCGCCTGAAAGATAAAGGCGTAAAAAATGTACACGGCTATGGCATGGGGAACCAGTATGTCATCGTAAACGTTGTAATACCGACGAAACTAACGGAAAAACAAAAACAATTGTTACGTGAATTTGCAGAAATTAGTGGAGACATTCCGGAAGAACACGGAAGCTCCCTGTTCGACAAAATTAAGAAAAAAATTAAAGGCGACTAAGGAGTGTATTGCAAGTGAAATGGACAGAACTTTCGATTTTAACAACGCATGAAGCTGTTGATGCAGTGACGAACATTTTACACGAAGCTGGTGCAAGCGGTGTAGTAATTGAAGATTCAAAGGAATTAGACAAAGAGAGAATCGATAAATTTGGTGAAATTTATGCACTGAATCCTGAAGATTTTCCGAAAACAGGTGTCATTGTAAAAGCATATTTATCGGCTTCAAGTTTTTTAGCGGAAACAATCGAAGAAATTAAGCTTGCAATCGCAAACCTTGTAAACTTTGATATTAATATTGGTGAAAATGTATTAACACTTTGTGAAGTTGATGAAGAAGATTGGTCAACGGCGTGGAAGCAATACTACCATCCGGTAAAAATTTCAGAACGCTTCACAATTGTACCGACTTGGGAAGACTACAAACCAGTATCAACGGATGAGCTGATCATTGAACTGGATCCAGGAATGGCGTTCGGAACAGGAACACACCCTACAACAGTTATGTGTTTGCAGGCGCTTGAAAAAGTTGTACAGCATGACCACACAGTTGTCGATGTTGGTACAGGATCTGGCGTACTGTCAATTGGTGCTGCCATGCTTGGAGCGAAAAGTGTTCATGCATTGGACTTAGATGAAGTGGCAGTAAATGCAGCACGTGAAAACGTTGAATTGAATAAAACGAGTGATATTGTTGAAGTATTCCACGGTAATCTTTTGGACACAGTAAAAGAACCGGCTGATATTGTTGTAGCGAATATTTTAGCGGAAATCATTATGTCATTTACGGATGATGCATTTTCAATTGTAAAACCAGGCGGTATTTATGTTACATCGGGCATTATCGGGGCGAAGAAAGATGATGTAAAAGCAGCTCTTGAAAAAGCCGGATTTGTCATTGAAGAAGTATTAATGATGGAAGATTGGGTAGCGATTATTTCACGTCGTCCTTAATTAAATCGTTTAATCGAAAATCGAACATTTTGCTAATGGGCAAAATGTTCGATTTTTACGTTATCAACAAGGAGTGAAGACAATGCAAAGATATTTTGTAGATACAGTGGATAATGAAATGGACCAATTTATCATTTCCGGAGAAAACGCGCGCCATATTTCAAAAGTAATGCGCATGACGGTGGGAGAAGAAATCATTGTTGTACATGATAATGTAGCGTATGTTTGTGAAATTACCGAGCTGGACCAGGATGTATATGCGAAAAAAACAGGTACGACAATCCCTTCGCCGGAAATGCCGGTTAAAGTCGATATTGCATGTGGCCTGCCAAAAGGCGATAAGCTGGAACTGATTGCACAAAAGGCGACAGAGCTCGGTATGCATGCATTAATCCCGTTTGCTGCGGAACGTTCAATTGTAAAATGGGATGATAAAAAAGCGAAGAAAAACCAGGAACGCCTTCAAAAAATCGCTCAGGAAGCGGCTGAGCAATCGCATCGTACATATGTCCCGAATGTTGTACAACCAATCAGTTTCAAACAGCTTGTACAAACATTCTCTAACTATGATGCTGTATATATTGCAGATGAAGAGGATGCGAAGTTGGCGACACGTACGACATTTAAGCAAAAGCTGCAATCGTTAAATGCGGATAAAACGCCGCGCATCCTGTGCATTTTCGGTCCTGAGGGCGGCATTTCCCGCAATGAATCGGCATCACTGCTTGAAGCCGGTGCACAGACAATGTCACTTGGGCCGCGTATTTTACGAGCAGAGACGGCGCCATTGTATGCGTTGGCTGCAATTTCTTATGAATTTGAATAATGGATTGGGTTTGAATTAACAGACCTATAAAAAGTAGCAAGCCTTAATTTCTCTCGCAAAGAGAAATTAAGGCTTTTTGTTTTGTAAACAGGCCCCCCACTACTTATAAACTATCTCAAATTAAATGTATTTCCCCCTTGTATAATGAAAAGTAAATATGTATAATGTTTGTATAACATAAAACGGCATCTATTGATAAAATTTTATTATAAACAGCTTTAATATAGAGTTTCATTAATATTAACACCGAAAAGATTAAAGGAAACCTCTAAACGTTATACAAATTATTTTACGCTAATGAAACATTGTACAATATCGAATCGAAACAGGGAGGAACTATAAATGAAAAAAATTGCAGTGGTAGGGGCAGGTCCTGGTGGATTAGCGGTCGCCATGTTATTGGCGCATAAAGGTTATGAAGTAACGATTTATGAAAAGCAGGCTTATGTAGGTGGTCGAACAAGCGAAATTAAGCTTGGTGATTATAAATTTGATATGGGCCCGACGTTTTTAAATATGTTGTACATTGCAGAAGAGATTTTTGAATTAACAGGTCGCGATATTCACGACTATGTGGATTTGATTGATTTGAATCCTATGTATCAATTAATCTACCATAACAAAAAAGTTAATATGACACGTGATGCAGATGAAATGATTCGTCAAATCAACGAGCTTTTCCCTGGAAATGAGGGGAGCTATGAACGTTATATGGAGCAGACACAAAAGAAACTTGAAGTGCTTGCCCCTGTGCTGCAGGCTCCGATGAATAAGCTGACAGATTTGTTCAACCCGAAAGTGATGAAAGCGTTCAAAGAATTGGAAGTAGGAAATTCCCTTGTTGATACGCTGTCGAAGTTTTATAACGAAGAGGAATTACAGCTCGCTTTTACATTCCAGGCAAAATATTTAGGGATGTCTCCATGGGAAAGTCCTGGCGCGTTTTCGATTCTTTCGTATATTGAACATGCGTACGGTGTCTACCACATTAAAGGTGGTATTAATAAGCTGACGGAAGCGATGGCAAAAGTTGTGATGGAATCAGGTGGGAAAATCCTTCTCAATAACGGTGTGAAAAAATTAAAAACAAATGGCAGAAAAGTGACGGGTTTACTGCTGGAAGATGGTCAGGAAATCGAAGTGGATGAAGTCATCATTAACGGAGATTTTGCGCATGCGATGACAAATCTTGTTGAGCCGGGCCTGTTAAAAAAATATACACCTGAAAAACTTGAGAAAAAACAATACTCTTGTTCAACGTTCATGCTGTATTTAGGTGTCAATAAACGATTTGATTTACCGCATCATACAATTTGGTTTGCGAAAGATTACCGAAAAAATGTAGAGGAAATTACAAAAACGAAATTGATGTCTGAGGATCCTTCGATTTACATTCAAAATGCCGTCGTTACGGATGAAACGGTTGCACCAAAAGGGAAGTCGACATTATACATTTTAGTTCCGGTACCGAATAATATGAGCGGTATCGACTGGTCGGAAAAGGCAGGTCCTTTCCGGGATATGATTTTAAATATGGTAGCGGATAAACTGGGTGTTAAGGATATGTGGGAATATATCGAAGAGGAGCGCATGATTACACCAGCTGACTGGGAACGCGATATTCATGTATATAAAGGGGCAACGTTCAATTTAGGGCACCAATTATCGCAAATGCTTGTATTCCGCCCGCGCAATAAATTTGAAGAGCTCGATCATTGCTGGTTAGTTGGTGGTGGTACACACCCGGGCAGTGGCTTGCCGATTATTCTGGAATCAGCCCGAATTACAGCAAACGGCATTTTACAGCAGGATAAACAGACGTTACTCCCGGTTAAACCACTGCCGAAAGTGGAACTGTATAGAAAGAAACAATCCCAATTAAAGCATCAGCCTGCAGCCATTCAAACAAATGTCTGACTAAGGATTGTAATGTAATGAAACTTTTAATTAAATGGAAACGTATAATAACTATTCAATTAAAGGAGGCAATACAATGTTCAAAAAATTAGCATCGGATGCATTAGGGTTATCAGATATCGGGGTAGTGATTTCAAGACAGGACTTTGACAAAACAGATGCAGATGATTTTATTTTTAATGAAGTGGATGAACAAATCTATTTTCTGATCAAAACAAAAGCGGATGAGTATTGCTTCACCAACTATGCATTAATCCATGTGGACGGGGCAAATGCAATCAGTAAAAAACGTATGCTACGCCGCTATGACTACGAACATTTTGCGATTGAAGAAGTGCTGCTGGAAACGGCCGGAACAATTGATTTGGATGTGGAAATTAAATTTGTGATCGGAAATATGCCGTTAAGCATTGATATTCATAAAAAACACTTAACGGAAATTAAAGATCTATACAAAGCGCTTCATGCCATTTCCCTTGAACAGAAGGCGAATACATTCAGCATGGATGCGGCAAAACAAAGCTTGAATTTAGCTGCCTCTGCAATCGGCCGCGCGGGTAATGAGGGTGTTTCACCAGCTGATGCATTTAAGGAAATCACAGCATTTTCACATAGCTGGCTGCTGGAGCAAAAGAAATCATTTGTGAAAAAAGATTTCGGAGATGTTTTCGAAAAATATATTAATAACTAATAATAGCTAACACTCATTTCTTATAGAAATGGGTGTTTTCCTTTTCTATCAGCCATTTTCTGTTTCTCCTCCGTGTTTAAGGGGAAGAGAAACAATAAAGTAATTCTTTCCCTTTTAAATTATTTTGAATAATGGCAGGTGGCGTTGTTGAAGAAAAAGTTGATTTTACTTGGATTACTGCTTCTCATTTCGGTTCCGCTCGCGATTTATCTAATGAATAATCAATCCGTTTCAGAAAGAGATGATGTTAACGTGAATTCCCCGAACTCAAAACAAATAGCCAAAAAATCGGTTGAACCGGTCTATGAGCAGGGGGTTGCCTATAATGCCCGGATATTGAACGATAAATATGAAGTGTTGCAAAACGGCGTATGGCAGAAAATGACGATTAAAGGGGTAAATATCGGGATGGCAAAACCGGGTCTATTCCCGGGTGAAGCTGGCATAAATAAGGAAGATTATTCAGGATGGCTTAAGGCAATCGGTGAAATGCATGCAAACGCTATTCGAATTTACACAATTCATCCACCTGCATTCTATGAAGCGTTGCTCGAATATAATGAATCGCATGAACAACCGATTTACTTGTTCCATGGGGTATGGCTCGAAGAAGAACCGGTAATTGAGCAGTTGGATGTATATGGTGAACCGACGGAGAAGTTCCAAAAGGAAATGAAAAATATTATCGATATTCTTCACGGCAATGCAGAAATTGAACATCAGCCTGGTCATGCATCGGGGAGCTATACTGCCAATGTAGCTCCGTATGTAATAGGGTGGATGATCGGTATCGAATGGTATCCGCAGGCAGTTCAATCTGTGAATGAAAAATATAAAGGCAAGTCTCAATTCGACGGCCGGTATTTTGCGACAAAAGACGCGTCACCATTTGAAATATGGCTTGCGGAACAAATGGAGTATGCCGCCAAGTACGAAATAGAGCAATACAGTTGGATGCGTCCATTCAGCTTTACGAATTGGGTAACGACTGATTTACTCGACCATCCGTATGAACCGAGTGAAGAGGAAGATATGGCGTCGGTAAATCCGAATGTTATATATGAAAAAAACGAAATTCAGCAAGTTGGTCAATTTGCAAATTATCATGTGTATCCGTATTACCCTGATTTTATGAACTTTACCCCTGAGTATTTGCAGTATATCGACCATCGCGGCAAGCCAAACAACTATGCAGCGTATTTGAATGAACTGAAGAAAGCGCACAGATTGCCGATTCTAATATCGGAATTCGGCATCCCGGCTTCGCGCGGATTGACCCATAAAAATCCGTTTGGATGGAATCAGGGATTTGTGACAGAGCGTCAGCAAGGGGAATATTTAGTCAGTCTCTATGAAGATATTCTGCACGAAGGCATGCTTGGTGGTTTAGTATTCTCCTGGCAGGATGAATGGTTCAAAAGGACGTGGAATACGATGGATCTCGATAATCCGGATCAACGGCCATTTTGGTCAAATGCGCAAACGAATGAACAGCAATTCGGACTGCTCAGCTTTGATACATTGAAAATAAAAGTAGATGGGGATACATCGGACTGGTCAGGTAAAAAAGCGGTGTATGAAACTAAACAGCTGAACATGTTTATGGATTCTGATGAACGGTATTTATATTTACGGCTAGATGCAAAAAATGTGGAGTTTTCAAATGATTATTATCCATTGATTTACTTCAGTACAGTAAAAAACCAAGGGAATTCGTCGTATAAAGGTTATCCGCTGTTAAACGAAGCGGATTTTGTACTCGCGATTAAAGATGAGGAAAACAGCAGATTGGAAGTGGATGCGTACTATGATCTGTTTCAGAAACTATATGGTGAACGTTTGGAGCAAGTTCCATTTGAAGGTGTAACTCAAAAAAACAGCGGGCAATTTAACCCTATTGAGTATGCACTGAATAAACAGCTGACGATTCCAATACTCGATGAGACCTATCCATTCGAAAAATACGAGACTGGAAAGCTGAGGAAAGGAAACGGCAATCCGGAAAGCCCGGATTATGATTCGCTTGCCGATTATGAAGTCAATGAAGCGGCTGGTGTTGTGGAAATCCGTATTCCGTGGCTATTGCTGAACTTTACCGATCCTAGCCGTCGGGAAGTATGGGCTGATTTGTATGCGAATGAGGAGATGACTAGGGAAATTACAGAAGGGATTGAAGTTGGGCTATTGATGATCGAAAATGATGAAGCGAAACTGAGTGTCCCGGCAAATAAGTCAGACCTGAAAAGCTATACATGGGAAGGCTGGACTCTTCCGGAATATAAGGAACGTTTGAAGGAATCGTATTATATTTTGCAGGAAAAATTCTTAAATATTCAATGAATCGTGAACAGCAATGATCAGATTATCTGCGTGAATAGGGGTGAAGTACAGGTGGAAGTAACGACGAGTCAGTTTAGTAATAGGATTGGAAATTTTCAAGGGTTAAAGAAACTCTATGATTTGCAGCAAGCTTATATAAGAAAAAAGGGAATTCATTTTACGTTTGTTTTCGTGAAATATTCAGAGGAAGCTGCTGTGAGTTACGAAGATTTCTATCAGGTAGTAAAAGAAAATTTAAGAAAATCAGATTTTGTGTTTGCCCATCAGTCAAAACAATATGTCATTTTGGTACTGACAATCAGCAAAGTAATGGAATCCAAATCATTTCTTGGTCGGCTTCAAACTGCGATGTCACCATTAAAAATGCCGCTTGTAGCTGTAATTGCAGAAATTGCAAATTCTTCTCATCCCCTTGAAGAAGTACTGGATACTGGCGAGAAAAAGATGAAGAGCCTGGATTTTTCAGAGACACAAATGATAGCTATTCCTCATTTTATGGAAAAAGAGCGAATCAAGATGAAAGTAAGCATAATCGAAAATGATCATATTACACAATCGATCTTTTCGAATCTGTTTCATAATCTGGAAACCGCTGAACAGGATTTGGAGGTCCGGGTGTTTAATGACGGACTTGAATTTATGGAATCAGACTGGTACCGAAGTGAGCATCCTCATATTGTCGTGCTGAATGATATATTACCAAGGAAAAATGGTTTTGAGGTATTGCATTTTCTGCGCAGTTTACCTAATGATCAAAAGTATTTGATTTTATTTATATCAACTCGTAATTCTGAAGAAGCCCAGCTTTACTGCCTTGAAAATGGTGCTGATGCTTACTTTGTCCGTCCCTTTAACTTGAAAATATTTGAGATCCGCATCAAAAATCATTTGAGAAGGTCGCGTTAATATGATTGATCGTCAATTTTTAATCGGGTCGGTCATAGTCGGCATCATCATGCTGATTATTATTTTCTGTATATTTATGTATTTAGTATATAAAGGGATGGAAAGAAATCGGATCAATGAAAAGATGAATGTATATTTCGAACAATATAAAACAGAGTGGTATAACTATCTTATTTATGATAAACCGCTGGATCACCGGCCGGAAAATAATATTACAATGAAGGCAATTGATCATTTGTTTGTTTCTTATTTGACTACACTCAACAATGAGACGATTCACAAGAAAGTTTCCGAATACGCTTCATTGAATATGCAGGATTACTATATCGAGCAAATAAGAAGCCGTGATCGATCGGTCCGTCTGAATGCTTTGCAGCGTACATTATTGCTGGAACTGGATTTTTTAGTACCGATTATTGAGCAGCATTTAAAACACAAACGTGATTATGAGATGGAAGAATATTTACTAATGTTGCGGGTAGTCGCGAAATATAATCGGAATTTGTTTTATGCCCATGTTTATCAACCGAAATTACCGTTGAATGACTATGAATATAAACTTTTGTTATCGACGATTGATGAAGGGTATATCGACTATTTCACAAATCATTTTGATGCCTTGCCAATCGTGCTGAAACTTGCTCTTCTTGATTATCTGAGTTTAAGCACAAATGTAAGTAATGATTCTCTCTCTTTCTATGAGCGTTTGTTAATATCGGACAATCAGGAGTTAAGAATCCGGGTTCTAAAAGCGATTGCCTCATTCGGAATGATTTCGAATCTGCAGCTGTATGAGCGCTTTGTTGATTCTGCCAGCTGGGAGGAGAGGCTGATGATGGCGAAAATATTGCGGTTTGTAAAAGAGGAGAAATCCTATCAAGCTCTTGAGCTGCTAATAGCCGATTCGAATTGGCAAGTACGTAAACAGGCGGCCTTATCATTATTGAATATGCCAAAGGGACAAGTAATATTGCAGCAAATAATCGATAGTAAAAAAGATTTGTATGCGGCGGATATAGCAAGGGAAGTCATGAAGTTAGGGTGATGATACATGAATTCAGAAACAATACTTTATTGGTTTAACGAAGTGTTCAGTTCATTAATCTTTATATATATGTTATTTGTTATTTTGATCTATACATTAATGCTGATCTTTGCTTTTTTTCAGCTGAGAAAAGACAGGAATCTGGATAAACATTTGGAAGGCAAGGTAAATTTGAATGCTGTTTACTCAAAGCCTGTATCAATCATTGTTCCTGCTTATAATGAGGAAATCGGTATTATCAGTACGGTTCAATCGTTATTGACCCTTGAATACCCGCAATACGAAATCGTAATTGTCAACGATGGTTCGAAAGATTCGACATTGCAGACAGTGATTGACGCTTTTCATATGGAGCCTGTTTTCCGGACCGTGCAAAATCAGTTGCCATCAGCGAAGGTAAGGGGCATTTATCATTCAAAACTCCATTATAATATTGTTTTGGTGGACAAGGAAAATGGAGGGAAGGCCGATGCGTTAAACGCAGGCATAAATGTATCAAGATTTCCTTATTTTTGCTCGATTGACGGTGATTCAATTTTATCCACTAAATCATTGCTGCAGGTGATGAAGCCGATTGTCTCATCCAACGGGAAAGTCATTGCTGCAGGTGGAAGTGTACGTATAGCAAACGGTTCGGAGATCGAGTACGGCAGTGTTCTGAAATCGGTTGTCCCGAATAATCCGATTGTCGTCATGCAGATTATTGAATATTTACGTGCTTTTTATATGGGAAGAATTGCGCTGAGCCGTTTTAATTTATTATTAATTATTTCCGGTGCGTTTAGTGTCTTTTCGAAAGAATATACAATAAAAGTCGGTGGCTACAATAAGAATACGATCGGCGAAGATATGGAACTGGTCGTCCGGCTGCACAACTATTTACTGAAGAATAAAATAAAAAAATCGATTGAATTTATTCCCGATCCGGTATGCTGGACAGAGGCCCCGGATAATCTAAAGGATTTAAAAACACAGCGGAGACGATGGCATCAGGGGCTGTTAAGCAGTCTTATGCTGAACCGTGGGATGCTGCTCAATCCGAAATACAAACAAATCGGTCTCATATCTGTTCCGTATTTTGTATTTATTGAATTAATCGGCCCGATTGTTGAACTATTGGGATATATATATGTCATTTTATCATTTGTAATTGGGAACATATATTTGGAATCGGCTCTTACTTTATTTGTCCTGTTTTTAATTTACAGTACCGTCATTTCGATGTTTTCTATTTTGCTGGAAGCATGGAGTATGGGCACTTATCCGCGTATCCGTGATTCGGTGAAACTATTATTGTATTCATTATCGGAAGTGTTCTGGTTACGTCCGTTAATGGTTATTTTCCGCCTTCAAGGATTCTGGTATTTTATTCGGGGGAAAAACGATTGGGGAAGCTTAACGCGATCTGGATTGCAAAAGAAAACAAATGATATTTAATATAATAGACTAAGTCGATAGGCGGAAAATCTCCGTCTATTTTGGCTGTTTACTCTTTATTATTGGAAGAAGGGGAGTTATCCGCCCGTTTTCTAATAGAAAATGTATACATATTAATCCGCGTTTTTATATTTAAATTACTTAAATGGACAGAAAATGGAGCAAATTTCAATTATAAATACTATATTGGAGACAGGAGAAAAAATTGGATGTATAAACATAATGAAAAAAGGTGATATATTAGTAATTAACATGGAAAACAGATTGAGAGGGTCGCGATACTAATGAAAATTGAAGAAATTTTAACAGGGATCTTAATTATCTGTAGTGTAATGCTTTTTATTCTATTATGTATTTACTTTTTTGCAATTTATCGAAAGAACAGGAAGAAACACTCTTTCAATAAAATAAATAACTATATTCAGCAAAATGAGAGGGACTGGTATAATTATTTAGTTTTAAACAAACCTCTTCGGAATCATTCAACTACAAAGGATGAGCTGGCGGCAGTTGATTCTATTTTTGTTTCGTATGTTACATCGATGAATAAAGAAGAGATCCTGGAGAGGGCTTCAACATATGCTGCATTAAATATGAAAAACTATTATACAAAGCAATTGACGAGCCGTGATGAAGCTATCCGTTTACGTGCTTTGCAGCGCACACTGATTCTGGACCTGGAATTTTTAGTGCCGTTAATCGAACGCCGACTAAAAGACAATCGTACAGGGTCTATGGAAGAATATTTATTAATGTTAAAGGTTGCAGCGAAATATAATAGAAATTTATTTTTGGCGCATATGTACAAGCCGAGATTGACTTTTTATGATAACGAGTACCATTTGTTGCTATCGAATATTGAGGATAGTTATTGTGACTACTTTAAAGATCATTTTGAAGAATTGCCGATGCAGCTGAAATTAGCGTTCCTGGAGTTCTCATGCCTGAACAGGAACTTGGACCCTTCCTACCTTTCATTATTTGAACAGTTACTGACTTCCGAATGTGGGGGAATTCGTCTTCGTGCATTAAGAGCAATTTCATCGTATGGCGAAATTTCGCATGTGAAGCATTATGAAGAATTTGCCGATTCAACACATTGGGAAGAGCGTCTATTGCTGGCGGAAATTTTACGTTTTGTCAAAGAGGACGATTCATACACTTATCTAAAAAAGTTAATGCTTGATCCAAACAGCAATGTTCGAAAACAGGCTGCTTTATCACTGATGGGTTTACCGGATGGACAGGCGATACTGCAACAGGTATCAGACAATGAAGAACATATCCGTTCTAACTAGTACCAACGGAAGAATCCAGTAATTTAACAAGTAGTTAAAAAAATAGGCTTTGTAAAGCGATTTGTGCTATTATAAAACACGTTGATATTTTTCTTCATTAAGTGAATGAAGAGCATGCTACCGGTCGACTTAAAAGAGGCAATTCACCGGAGTAAAATAGATAAGTGCTAACCTTGAAAGGATGATATAAATTATGAGTTACGAACGTACGAAAACCGTATCTCTACATACATTAGGGTGTAAAGTAAACCACTATGAAACAGAAGCAATTTGGCAGCTATTTAAAGAGCAAGGATACGAGCGTACTGAGTTCGATCATCAGGCGGACGTTTATGTTATTAATACTTGTACAGTAACGAACACTGGCGATAAAAAATCACGTCAAGTGATTCGCCGTGCTATCCGTCAAAATCCGGATGCGGTTATTTGTGTAACAGGCTGTTATGCACAAACATCACCGGCTGAAATTATGGCAATCCCAGGGGTCGATATCGTTGTTGGTACTCAGGACCGCGAGAAAATGCTTGGATATATCGATCAATATCGCAATGAGCGCCAGCCAATCAATGCGGTACGTAATATTATGAAAAACCGTGTGTATGAGGAATTGGATGTACCGGCATTTACAGACCGTACTCGTGCCTCGCTGAAAATCCAGGAAGGCTGTAATAACTTCTGTACGTTCTGTATCATTCCTTGGGCGCGCGGCTTAATGCGTTCACGTGATCCGGAAGAAGTTATTCGTCAGGCTCAACAGCTTGTTGATGCGGGTTATTTGGAAATCGTCCTAACAGGTATCCACACAGGCGGATACGGACAAGACTTCAAAGACTATAACTTAGCGCAGCTGTTACGTGACTTGGAAGCACAGGTAAAAGGCTTGAAACGTTTACGTATTTCTTCAATCGAAGCATCTCAATTAACAGATGAAGTGATTGAAGTACTGCAAAACTCTGAAATTGTCGTAAACCATTTGCACATTCCGATTCAATCGGGTTCAGATACGGTATTAAAACGTATGCGTCGTAAATATACGATGGAGTTTTTCGCAGAGCGTCTGGAAAAGCTGAAAATCGCTTTACCTGACTTGGCGGTTACTTCTGACGTAATCGTAGGTTTCCCGGGTGAAACGGAAGAAGAGTTTATGGAAACATATAACTTTATCCGTGACCACAAATTCTCTGAGCTTCATGTATTCCCGTACTCTCAACGTACAGGTACACCTGCAGCGAGAATGGACGATCAAATTGAGGAAGAAATTAAAAATGAACGCGTTCACCGTTTGATTGCACTGAATGATCAGCTTGCAAAAGAATACTCTTCCCGTTTTGAAGGGGAAGTACTGGAAGTTATTCCGGAAGAACGCTTTAAAGATGGCGACAATGAAAACTTATACGTCGGCTATACAACGAACTACTTAAAAGTAATTTTTGAAGGCACTGAAGAAATGGTCGGCCAACTTGTAAAAGTTAAAATTACGAAAGCAGGCTACCCGTACAACGAAGGACAATTCGTTCGCGTATTGGAAGGTCAGGCAATTTAATAGTATGTTTTACAAAAAAAGAGGGATTGCACTGTGCAATCCTTCTTTTTGTTTTAGACGAATTTACTTGATATAAAAGGTTAACTAGTTGTTCGGAGTGAAAGCGGCGACTCCTTGGGGATAAGTACGACGCCTGAGATAAGGAACAAAAGCTAAGAACGCCACGTCCTGTGGCAACGCTTTTGTGACCAACTTCGTGTTGGCCTCGTGCCCACAGGAAAGCGTCCGCCGTAACGAAGAATAACGGCTAAGAAGCAGGCACTAAATTAGCCGGCTCTTTTTTACTTCCAATAAAATAGGGTAGAGAAAATAGTGTGCGCAAGTTTTCTTAATCGGGCGAAACATCGTGTACTTTTATGCAGCATATTAATTTACAAAAAGTTAGTCGTAAACTGATGGAAGTTTAAGTATATTATGAGGAAGACAAGCCAACACTATTATTCGGAACATAATGTTTATCCCGATTACAAGCAAAGAAGGTGAGCAATTTATATGAAGAAAATATGGATGTTTGCTGCAATTCTATTTATTTTATATGGTTGCACGGAGAAAAAGGAAGAACCAACAGTAGAAAGTGAATCGGCTATGGTGGAAGTCAATATTCCTACAGAAGTAGCAAGACATTACGGCTCGCTAAATATTGAGTACAAAGCATCGGATGTTTATAAAACAATTCAGCCAAATGGTGTCGTTTCTTTGGGAATGAACAAGCAACAGCTATCTGAAATTGCGCACCAAACAGAACAATTCCTGGAGCAGTACAAAGAAACAAGTGAGAAAAGTACAGAAGATGGAATTACGCATATCGATGCAAATGAAAACTATTCGAATTGGGAAATTGTATTATCGGACGATTCTCTTTTAGGGCAAGAAGCGTTTGATTTGGCACAGGAGCATTTAATTAAAAATATTTTAACGTACCAGTTAGTCCATCGTCATAATCCTGAGTTAAATATTCAGTATGTCACAGATGCCGGTGAACCTTTGGACAGAAAAATTATTCGTACAAAATTCGCCTATTCAGACGAATAATTTAAGTTGTCTGATAATTTGCGTCAATTAAAATACATGCTAAACTATAGATGTACGGACAACTAATGTTTAGTAAAAGGAGTAATGAGAAATGACTCGAAATTATGCAGTAATGATTGATCATACTTTATTAAAAGCTGAATCTACAAAAGATCAAGTAGAAAAAATTTGTGCAGAAGCAAAGCAATACGGATTTGCTTCAGTATGTGTAAACCCTACATGGGTGAAATTCAGTGCAGAGCAATTAGCTGGTACAGAAGTTAAGGTATGTACAGTAATCGGCTTCCCGTTAGGTGCTACAACATCTGCAGTAAAAGCATTCGAAACAAAAGACGCGATTGCAAATGGTGCTGGCGAAATTGATATGGTTATTAATATCGGTGCTCTAAAAGACGGCAACTACGATTTAGTTCGTGATGACATCAAAGCAGTAGTAGATGCTGCAAATGGTACATTAGTAAAAGTAATTATTGAAACTTGCCTATTAACGGATGAAGAAAAAGTAAAAGCTTGCGAACTTTCTGTTGAAGCAGGAGCAGATTTCGTTAAAACTTCTACTGGATTCTCTACAGGCGGAGCGACAGCTGAAGATATCGCATTAATGCGTAAAACAGTTGGTCCTGATCTTGGAGTAAAAGCTTCTGGCGGTGTTCGTAGCTTAGAAGATATGCAACTTATGATTGAAAATGGCGCTACTCGTATTGGTGCTTCTTCTGGTGTTGCTATCATGAATGGTCTAAAATCAGATTCTAATTACTAATTCGATAGTTTTTGTTGACTCTTTTTTAAGGATACGCTATACTACTTTAGTACACATTAACTAAATGTTAGCATGTACTGACGTGTGTTCGGAGGGAGGGAAAGAGAGATGTCAAAAACTGTCGTTCGCAAAAACGAATCGCTTGAAGATGCTCTTCGTCGCTTCAAACGTACTGTATCAAAATCAGGTACAATTCAGGAAGTTAGAAAGCGCGAGTTCTACGAAAAACCTAGCGTTAAACGTAAAAAGAAATCAGAAGCTGCACGTAAACGTAAGTGGTAATTTTCCCTGTAAAAACCCTACGTTCATAACACGCAATTTTCAGATTTAACTGAGCAGACAAATGATATACCCCGCAGTTATTTATATAACTGCGGGGTATTTGTATTTATTCGCAAAATCACCCATAATAGAGAAGAAAAAGAAAGCGTTTTCGAGAAAGTTTTAATAATCTGCAACTTGTACCGTATACTTGGTATATGTTAGCAAATAATAGTGAAGTAAGTTTTTTCAAGTTTTATAAAAAATCTTGAAACTTTTCTTCATCTCATCCGTAGAATTAACTGTACATAACTTAGCTAAAGGGGTGATAAAATTGAGACGAACGAAAGGGATTAGTTGGATTTTTCTGATGGTCATATCATTCGTATTAATGTTTCCTTCTTTAACGGCATTTGCAGATGGTAAAGTGTATGAAATCTCCATCAATAATGAAATTGAAAAAGGTTTGGTGGAGCATTTAAAGCGTGGATTCGATGAAGCAAAAGATAATAACGCAGAAGCGATTATTCTCAATATGCATACACCGGGCGGATTTGTTACTGCGGCTTCGGAAATCGGCAGGCTGATGGATGAAATTGATATACCGATTATTGCATTCATTAATTCAGATGCGCTGTCTGCTGGTGCATACATCGCTTTACATGCAGCTGAAATTTATATGACACCTAATGCAACAATGGGTGCTGCGGCGGTTATCGATTCTTCCGGTAATACAGCGGGAGAAAAGGCGGAAAGCGATTGGCTTGCTAAAATGTCATCTGCTGCGGAAAACTCCGGAAGGGACCCTAAATATGCGAAGGCAATGGTCAGAAACGATTATGATCTGCCTGACCTAAGAGCCCCGAAAGGAAAGCTTCTAACACTAACTGCGAAAGATGCGGAAAAAGTTAAGTACTCGGAAGGCACTGTTGCTTCGATAACGGACCTGCTTGAAAAAACCAACCTTGATGGCAGCGAAGTAGTGAAAATTGAGCAGACATTTGCTGAAAAGCTGGCGCGCTTTATTACAAATCCGATTATCGTTCCTATTTTACTGTCGATTGCAAGTATCGGATTAGTTGTTGAGCTGTATTCACCAGGCTTTGGTGTTGCAGGGACAATGGGGCTTGCTTCGTTAGGAATGTTCTTCTTTGGACATACGATTGCAGGTTTTGCCGGATATGAAACAGTCATCATTTTTGTAATCGGACTTATTTTACTCATTGCCGAGCTATTTGTACCAGGTGGAATAATAGGTATTATCGGTGGCGCTTTAATGATAGGAAGTTTGCTTTTTGCAGGGGAAAGCTTTGTTCATATGGCTTATTCGATTTTAATCGCAATGATAATTGCAGGTATAGGAATGGTGATACTTATGAAATTCTTCGGGAAAAAGTTGCATATGTTCAACCGTCTCGTGCTGAGAGATGCAACGACGACGGAAGAAGGTTATGTTTCAAACAAAAACCGAATTGAATTAATAGGCAAGACAGGGCAGGCTATTACGCCGTTGCGACCATCAGGGACCGTTATTGTTGATCAGGACCGTCTGGATGTTGTAACACAGGGCGGCTATATTGATGCTGGTAAAACAGTTGAAGTAGTGAAAGTAGAAGGCTCTCGTATTGTCGTAAGAGAATTTATTGGAAGAGGTGGAGAATAAGTATGAATATGTTGGCAGATGCAGGAACAATTACATTAATTGTCGGATTAGTCATTGCATTTATTATCCTGGCAGTATTTTTCACATTTGTTCCGGTTGCACTATGGATTAGTGCACTAGCAGCAGGTGTAAGAGTAAGTATTTTCACATTAGTCGGAATGCGTTTACGTCGAGTAATTCCGTCCCGTATCGTGAATCCGTTAATTAAGGCTCATAAAGCCGGTTTAGAAGTAACAATTAACCAATTGGAATCACACTATTTAGCAGGTGGTAACGTAGACCGCGTTGTCAACGCATTAATCGCGGCACATCGAGCGAATATTGAATTAACATTTGAACGTGCAGCAGCAATCGATTTAGCTGGCCGTGACGTATTAGAAGCGGTACAAATGTCGGTTAACCCTAAAGTTATTGAAACACCATTTATTGCCGGTGTTGCGATGAACGGGATTGAAGTAAAAGCAAAAGCGCGTATTACAGTACGTGCAAACCTGGACCGCTTAGTCGGTGGTGCTGGTGAAGAAACAATCGTTGCCCGTGTTGGTGAAGGTATCGTATCGACACTAGGTTCTAGTGAATCACATTCAAAAGTACTGGAAAACCCGGATTTAATTTCTCAAACGGTTTTATCTAAAGGTTTAGACTCTGGTACAGCATTCGAAATTCTATCGATCGATATTGCGGACGTTGATATCGGTAAAAACATCGGTGCCGAGCTTCAAATCGAGCAAGCGCAGGCAGATAAAAACATCGCTCAGGCTAAAGCCGAAGAGCGTCGTGCAATGGCTGTAGCAAGCGAGCAAGAGATGATTGCAAAAGTTCAGGAAATGAAAGCGAAAGTAGTAGAAGCAGAGGCGGAAGTTCCAATGGCTCTTGCAGAAGCGCTACGTTCTGGCAACTTCGGTATTATGGATTACATGAACTACAAAAATATTCAGGCGGACACATCAATGCGTGATTCAATCTCAAAAGTTTCGAATGACGACAACAACAAAGATCCGAAAAACAAATAATCGAGGAAGGGAGTGAGCACTAAATGGAAGGACTTATCATTATGGTGATTGTCTTTATTGTCAGTTCTTTATTAGGTAAAGGTAAAGAACAACAGCAAAAAAAAGAATCAAATCAGATGCCGCCATTTAGCAGTCAACCTGCTCCTCGAAAACAGGAAGTTGAGCGCCGAACAGAGCAAAGACGTCCGAAATCATTGGAGGACTTTGCGAATGAAGTATTCGGCCAGCTGAATGAAAAAGTAAAACCGGTAAGTCAAAGAGTAGAACGCGAGCTTCCTAAACAAGTAGAAAAACCTGTTGAAGCTGCTCGCTCTATTGTGGAACCAGTAACTGAAAAGATCCATAATCCTCGTTCATTAAAGGAGCGTCCAATTGTTGCGATGGCCAAAAAAGAAGCAGAAGCCTTCCAAGTCGTGCCATCGAGCAAACGTGATTTAATGCAGGCCATTATTATGACAGAAGTTCTGGGCCCACCTAAAGCAAGAAGAAAATAATAAGAGACTACCTATTTCAACGTAATGTGGGAATAGGTAGTTTTTTTACATAGGATATAATGAAATGGTGATATTTAATGGTGGAACAGGAGTTGATTGGAATGGACGGTGGCAGGGTTCATGCTGTCGGTTTCACCTTTCACACTGTGAAAAAATCCGCTGACGTCTAGCGCCTTTCGCTACGAGCAAGCTTCCTGCGGGAACAGCAAAATTTATTTTGCGACGAAAGCGAAGCGACAGGAGCACCAAGTGAGAGACTGCAGGCTCGAGCCGTGCCAGCGGAAAGCGTCCACGCCAATAATGGAAATCAACGGACTTTATGAAAACATGCAACTAAATTTTTAAGGAAACGGGTATATCTATTATGAGAGGGGGAAACAGACATGAAAAAAAGATGGATGTTATTTTTAATACTTATTTTAGTACTTGCTGCATGCGGTAAGGAAGTGGAAGAATCAATTTCGGAGGCAGATGAAACCGCTACTGTATACGAAAGTGAGGAGTCATTGACACATAATATGGAAGGTGTCACTTTAAAGCTCGACTATAAAATTCAAAAGGTATCCGCAGAGCCGGGAGAATTAAAGCTTGAAATTAACGGCAATATTGAAAATGAGTACAGCCAAATTGTTTACTATACGCCGGATTTTACAATTCAAACATCAGAGCAGGAAGATATAGAGCAGTTGTCGTCTTCTGTTGAGAACGAACAAATTATGGTGAACCCTCAAATGGAAACGACTTTTAATGTGACTTATTTAATACCTCAGAATGTATACGATGAAAATAAATCTCTGAATTTAAAAGTTCCAGCAGCATTTAAGGAGCCGGAAAGTGAAAGTTCCGGTGATGCGTTAGGAGACTTTGCGAACTGGGAAATTCCGATAAAGTGAAACTTCAATCAATTGGGGCTTTAGCTCCAATTGATTGTTAGTTTAACCAATCGGGGCTTTTACGGGTAGTAGTCGATCACCTATGCTTTAAGCTATAGTTGGTAGTCTTGCCTCTAGAGCAGCACAATCGAGGAACATAAATTACTACCCGTTAAAGCGGGATTAAATAATCTATACATGCCTTCTTTTTTCTAAGCATATAGTGACGTAAAAAGGAGGCTTTTATTGAAAAATTTATTTCCTAAAAACAATAAATTGCAAATCACCTCTTTTATGGATATCCGCTATGATGGTTCCTATACAATAGGTGATGTAACCCCGACTGAGTATAACTGCACGACGAAAGATTTTACGATGTACGTTCATGCGGGGGAAGTGGAAGTCCAGCATTTATTCGAAGAAGGTTTTTTAATTCAATGTAAAAATCTGCAGAAGCTTACGATTGAGCGGAATGCAAAATGAGTAAATCCTATAAAAAGCTAATAACAATCAAACTAAAGCAATCTAAAGAAGCGAGCACTTTTATTATGCTGATGAAAGAGCATAAAATCCGAGTTTTTCATTTAACTTTTAAACAGAGCGAAATAACTTTCCAAGTGGCGCATAGTAATTTGTCTTTATTGCGCAGACTAAGAAAAAAAGCGAAAGTAAAAATTACAATCCGTTACAGCGAGCCAGAGAGAATTCTGCAAAAAGATATGGTTACGGCGATTGGTATCATCATGTTAATCATCCTGCCGATCATACTATCCCGGTTTGTATGGCAAGTCGAAGTTGATGCCGCCACGATTGAACTGGAAGATGAAGTAGCACTCTATTTACAAAAGGAAATGGGTGTGGAGTTTCCTGTACCGAAAAAAACATTTTTATCCGATAATGAAATCCGACAGACGATGATGAAGGAGTTTCGGGAGTTTTCATGGGTACATATTATGAAAAATGGAAGTAAAATTACGATAAATCCGCAATTGGCGCCAAAGATTGAGCCGGTTCCAAAAGTGAACAAGAACCAGCATTTAGTTGCGAACAACAGCGGTGTCGTCACTCATTTCCAAATTGAGCGCGGTGTTCGTCAAGTTGAAGAAAATATGACGGTACACAAGGGAGATATTCTCGTTTCAGGTGTGTTGCAGCATGGTGAAAAAGAAATCGTTATTGGTGCTGAAGGCGAAGTGTTTGTTGATTACTGGCTTGAAACATCGTTTTCCGTTCCTAAAACAATCGAAATGGAAGTATTGGATGACCATGGCTGGAAATATGACGTAAACTGGGAGAAGATCGGGACAGCGATAGAACAAATGTCTATTGAACCTTTGAAGTCTGTTGTGACTTATAAGCCTTATCGAATGTTTCATAAAAAAAAGGAAAAGATAAGTGAAAAGGATGTAGAAACAATTATCATGCCATTATTGCATGAAAAGATGATTTCTTCATTACCGCTTGAAACCGCCATTAAAGCAGAAAAACTTTTGCACGTCAACAGTGATGATGATACAGTTAAAGGGAAAGTCTTGTATTTAATTAATGAAAATATCGCACAACCACATCCAATTCACCAAGGAGAATGAGTATGTCAGAAAAATATGTTGAGCTCCAAATCGACAATCCGAATGAAGCTGTAATGCTTTTAGGAATGTCAGATGCAAATATAACATTGATTGAAGAAACTTATAGCGTACAAATTATTACGCGTGGGGAAGTAATACAAATTGCAGGCGATGATTTAGAAAAGAAAAATCAAGCATATGCAGTTTTAGAAGCGTTATTGAAAGTAATTCGGAAAAATATTAATATCGATCAGCGTGATGTATCAACAGCCATTGAAATGGCCAGTAAAGGCACGATAGAGTATTATGCGGAGTTATATGATGAAGAAATTGCGCGTAATACAAAAGGCAAGCCGATACGTGCAAAAACAATCGGACAGCGCGAATACATCCGGGCAATCCGTCATAAAGACCTGATTTTCGGAATTGGACCAGCCGGAACCGGTAAAACGTATTTAGCGGTTGTGATGGCTACACAGGCATTAAAAAATGGTCATGTAAAACGTATTATTTTAACACGGCCTGCCGTTGAAGCAGGAGAGTCATTAGGATTTTTACCGGGGGATTTGAAGGAAAAAGTCGATCCTTATTTACGTCCGCTTTATGATGCCTTACATGATATTTATGGACAGGAACAGACGCAGCGCCTAATTGAGCGCGGGACGATAGAAATCGCGCCGTTAGCATATATGCGCGGCCGTACATTGGATGATGCGTTCGTCATTTTAGACGAAGCCCAAAACACAACGCATCAGCAAATGAAAATGTTCTTAACACGTTTAGGTTTTGGCTCGAAAATGGTCATTACAGGTGATAAAACACAAATTGATTTACCTAAAAACACGGAATCCGGTCTGATTATTGCAGAGCGTACATTACGCTATGTAAAAGATATCCACTTCCAAATACTTGAGCAAGGTGACGTAGTCCGTCACCCATTAGTAGCGAGAGTAATACAGGCTTACACGGAGCAGGAATTATAAAAAAGGAACTTTCAACTTTTATTGTAAGGTTGAAAGTTTTTTTATTGAGTAAATTAGCATGAAACCTATTGGAAAAATTTACGTATATAAACTAAAAGGAGGAATTGATGGCAACGTTAATCGGTAGAAAGACATTTATTTGAAAAACATACGTACTTTTCGTAACACCAAACATATAAATTTGATAAAATGTACATAGAAACAAAGGGAGGTGCATGATCATAGAAAGATTTAACAAGCTCATCCAACTAATCAGCTTTCGCGCACTATTAATCATTATACTTGCAGCTACTGCCCTTCTTCAGTTTTTCCTGATGATTGATAATGTTCGTGGCGTTACATATGATATCCAGCTAACTGAATTAGCACCGGAAACCATTCGTTCATCTAAAACAGTGGAAGATACGGTAAAGACAGAAATAGAAAGGGAAAATGCGGAGAAAGCCGTAGATCCTGTATACATATATAAAGATGAGGTACCTAGTCAGCGTGCAACTTTTGTGACAACCATTTTTGATATTGCATTAGATGTGAAGGATGAGATTGCAAAGGCAGAGGAAGAAATACCTCAAGCTGATCAAATAAAAATGCTGCGTTCAGCGTTAAAAGATATTTTTGATAACCAGCAAAATCTGATTTTATCAGATGCACAGTTGCTGAATGTATTAAGTGCATCACAAGCAAATCTTGAAACTACACGTGATGCATTAGCGACATTGGTTGAAGTGAACTTAAATTATCCGCTTCGTAAGGATAGCTTGCTGCCATACCGAAATGAACTGGAAAGTAAAATCCGTCAGCAGCCTTCAATTTCTGAAGGGTTAATGAGTTTGGCGATTGTCATTGGTCGTGCAGCTATCGTTGAAACTGAAGTACTCGATGACGAAAAAACAGCGATTGCCAAACAGCAGGCAAAGGAAGCGGTTGAGCCGACACGTATTTTGCAAGGACAGATCATCGTCCAGGAAGGCGAAGTCATTACACGCGAAATTTACCGCCAGCTTGAATTGTTAGGGATGCTGGACAGTGAGGAATCGATTAAACCGATTGCCGGGTTAATCATTTTGATTTTACTGCAAATGTCTTTCCTTTTCGTCCTGTTTGATCGATCTGAAAAAGACATTGCTTCAAAACGCAATGAACTGCTCGTTACAATCATTGTGTATGCAATTGCACTAATTATGATGAAACTGATCGCGCTGATTTCAACGAATTTCGATCTGTTGATTGCCTTCATTTTCCCGTCAGCGTTAGCGACAATGCTTGTCCGCGTGCTGGCCAATGACCGTACCGCAAGTATTGTGACGATCATTACAGCTGCATCTGCAGGGATCATCTTTCATGAAGGATTATCAGGTATTTTACAGATGGATACAGCGCTTTACATTTTATTTGGGGGATTTTCATCGATTATTTTCATGCGCAGCCTGGAAAAACGGACAGACATTTTGCAGGCGGTTGGTATTGTAACGCTTGTAAACATAGTGTTTATCACATTTTATATTCTAATGGGACAGTCAGGTTACGGAATGAAGGAAGTCGCATTTTACGTTGCTGCAGCCATTATTTCGGGATTGTTATCCGGTGCTTTAATGATGGGACTGCTACCATATTTCGAATCGGCTTTCGGACTTTTATCGGTCGTGCGTCTGATCGAATTATCGAATCCGAATCACCCGCTGTTAAAGAAAATTTTGACGGAAACACCCGGTACGTATCACCATAGTATAATGGTGGCGAATCTGGCTGAAGCGGCATGTGAAGCAATCGGAGCTGATGGCTTGCTGGCAAGAGTCGGTTGCTATTATCATGATGTAGGGAAAACGCGAAGACCTCTATTTTTCATTGAAAACCAAATGGGGACAAACCCTCATGATACGATGGCACCCGAAAGTAGTGCGGAAATTATTATTGCGCATACTACGGATGGGGCAGAGCTCTTGAAAAAGCATAAAATGCCTCAGGAAATCATCGATATTTGTCTACAGCATCATGGGACAAGCACATTGAAATTCTTTTTGTTTAAGGCTAGGGAAGAAGGGAAAGAATTGGACGAAAGTGTATTCCGATACCCGGGTCCAAAGCCACAGACGAAAGAGGCCGCGATTATCAGTATTGCGGACAGTGTGGAAGCGGCAGTCCGTTCGATGCAGCAGCCAAATGCAGAGAAAATACAGAAGCTTGTGCAATCGATTATTCAGGATCGTGTACAGGATGACCAGTTTGATGAATGTGATATTTCGCTAAAAGAACTGAAAAAGATAGAAGACGTATTATGTGAAACATTGAATGGAACGTTCCACTCGCGTATTGAATATCCAAAGGAATAGTAGGAGGGAACAACATGTTATTAATTGATTTTTTAGATGAAACAAATGAAGTACAACAATCCCACTTGGAATTAGTGGAAAAATTACTCCAGCATGCAGCGGAGCAGGAAGGTATCGAGGACGGCTCGGAAGTGTCAGTTACGTTTGTGACGAATGAAGCGATCCATGAAATTAACCGTGAATACCGTGATAAAGACCAGCCTACTGATGTTATTTCTTTTGCATTGGAAGAAATGGGTGAAGGGGAACTGCAAATTATCGGTGAAGGGATTCCACGCGTTTTAGGAGACATTATCATCTCGACAGACCGTACACGTGAACAGGCAGCAGAGTATGGTCATACGTTTGAACGTGAGCTCGGCTTCTTGGCTGTCCATGGCTTTTTACACCTGTTAGGCTATGATCATATGACACCTGAAGATGAAAAAGTCATGTTCGGGAAACAAGATGAGATTTTACAGTCATACGGCCTAGGTCGTGATATGAATGAACGTCCGTAAATTTTTTCGTTCTTTTCGTTATGCAATGGAAGGACTAGTTACGGCAGTACACGAACAGAATTTCAGATTTCACTTAGTGAGTGCAGTGATTGTCCTGATCGCTGGTTTACTGACAGGGCTATCGATCGTTGAATGGTGTATCATCATTTTAGTCATAGCTTTTGTCATCGGAACCGAGTTGATCAATACGGCAATCGAGCGTGTGGTCGACTTGGCATCACCGGAAATTCATCCGCTAGCCAAGCAGGCAAAGGATGTTGCGGCAGGTGCCGTACTTGTTTTTGCGCTCGCAAGTGTTATAATCGGACTACTCATATTTTTACCAAAATGGTTTTAAAAATAATGTTTTGGGGGAACCAAAGATGAACATGGAACAATTAATGGATCAATCTAAAATTGCACGTGAATTTGCTTATGTACCTTACTCGAAATTTAAAGTAGGTGCGGCTTTATTAGCTGAGGATGGTACAGTGTACAATGGCTGCAATATCGAGAATGCAGGTTACAGCATGACAAACTGTGCTGAACGTACGGCGTTTTTCAAAGCAGTGTCAGAAGGCAATATGAAATTTAAAGCGCTGGCGGTCGTAGCAGACACACCGGGTCCATGTTCCCCATGCGGAGCTTGTCGACAAGTAATGAGTGAATTTTGTGCTCCGGATATGCCCGTCTACTTAACAAATATGAATGGTGACGTTCAACAAACAACAGTAGGTGAGCTGATCCCGGGTGCATTTAATACGGAGGATATGAAAAATGCAGGAAAATAAAGGATACAAATCGGGCTTTGTCTCGATTGTAGGTCGTCCTAATGTGGGCAAATCAACATTTTTAAACCGAGTGATCGGCCAGAAAATTGCAATTATGTCTGATAAACCACAAACGACACGTAATAAAGTACAAGGTGTTTTAACACAACAAAACTCTCAAACAATTTTCATCGATACACCGGGGATTCATAAGCCAAAACATAAATTAGGCGAATTTATGCTGAAAACTTCGCGCAACGCATTGCGCGAAGTGGATGTAATTATGTTTATGGTTAACGCTGAACAAGCAATCGGTAAAGGTGACGAATTTATCATCGAGTTATTGCAAGGCAATCAAACACCGGTATTTTTAATCATCAATAAAATTGATTTAGTACATCCGGATGAACTGGTAAAAATCATTGATTCGTATAAAGATAAGTTCGACTTTGCAGAAATTATTCCAATTTCAGCATTACAAGGCAACAATGTAGAAAACTTATTAACAACAATCGAAAAGTATTTACCTGAAGGGCCTCAATATTACCCGGCAGATCAAGTGACGGATCACCCGGAACGCTTCATTATTTCTGAATTAATCCGTGAAAAGGTATTGCACTTAACACGTGAAGAGATTCCTCATTCAATTGCGGTTGTTATTGAGCGAATTAAGCCACATGAAGAAAAAGAGAATATGATTCATGTACAGGCGACTATCATGGTAGAACGCGATTCACAAAAAGGAATTGTTATCGGTAAACGCGGCGCCCTTTTAAAAGAAGTCGGCTCACGTGCCCGCCAGGATATTGAAATGCTACTAGGCTCAAAAGTATACTTAGAGCTTTGGGTAAAAGTTCAAAAAGATTGGCGTAACAAGCAAACGCATTTACGCGATTTCGGATTTAGAGAAGACGAGTATTAATAGATAGCAGCAGACACACCGATGAAAAATCGGTGTGTTTTTATATGGAGTTCTACTTTTCAGACGTTTTGTTCCACATTGACGGTGAAGAGTTCTACATTCGGACCAAAAATTTCTACTTTGCCCTCGAAACGTTCTACATACTCTGATGAATTGGCGGATAAAATGAATGGGTTCTACATTTCCGCAGCTTTGTTCCACATTATCGATGAGAAGTTCTACATGCATCTGGAAGTATTCTACTTTTCCGACGAAATGTTCTACATACTCAGCTAAATTGGCGAATAAATTAAATAAGTTTTACATTACAACAGCTTTGTTCCACATTTCATAAAAAATGTTCTACATTCGCCCCAAAACTTTCTACTTTCCCCTCAAAATGTTCTACACTTCCCCCAAACCTGGTGAATAAATCCCGCCCTCTCAGGACGAAAATGATTTTATTCTTGATTATGGCCAATGTTCTGCTACCATTTAGTAAGGGAATATTTAACAGAAGTCAGAAGGTGAACACAATGAATAGTTTAAATAAATTTTTACTGACACTTTGGGCGATATCGCTCGCTTTATTATTTATTGTCATTGCGACCGTTGACCAAGATCAAACAATTTTGGTCGCAGAAGGGCAAATGAATATTGAAGAGCCAAATTCATCACAAATTAAGATAGAGAATGATATAAATGATAAAAGCGAACCCATTAGTGAACCAAAGCAACAGGACGCTAAAGAATCGATTCGACTTGCAATGACCGGGGATATTTTGCTGCATTTAAGACTTGCGAAATATGATGATTATACTTCATCTTTTGCAGCGGTGATGCCGAAGATGCAAAGCTATGATTTTCTGATTGCCAATCAGGAATCTCCACCTGTCGGCAATGAGTATCCATTAAGCGGGTATCCGCTATTTTCAAGTCCAGCCCATATTATTCGGGATATCCAGCATACAGGAGTCGATTTAGTCACAATCGCCAATAACCATATTATCGATCAAGGGGAAAATGGTATGCGTACCGTCTTTAACAATCTTGAAGACTACCATATGCCTTATGTAGGGGCTTATAAAAATGAAGACGACAGATCTACACAACGCATCATGGAAATCGGATCGATAAAAATTGGACTGCTTGCCTACACATACGGAACAAATGGCCTTTATTTGCCACAGGAATCGCCATTTCTCATAAATTATATTGATGAAGCAAATATAAAAGCGGATGTCGAGGAATTAAAACAATCGGTCGATGTAGTAGCTGTATCGATGCATTGGGGATCTGAATACGTTTACGAAGCGAATGACAATCAAAAATATTATGCCAATATATTAAATAAAGCCGGAGTCGATATTATTTTCGGGACCCATCCGCATGTATTGCAGCCATATGACAAGCTGATTAATGAACAGGGGCAGGAGACGCATATTTTTTATTCGCTTGGTAATTTCTTTTCAACAATTATAACAATACCGAACACAATGATTGGCGGAATCGCGAGCCTTGAAATTACAAAGGAAGGCGACCTGATTACAATAGATGAACCTGAGCTTTATGCCACTTCTGTATTAAAAGATGCAGACGGTATTTATCGGGTCTATCCATTAAAAGATGTGGAACAGCGCTCTATAAAAAATCTGCAGTGGGTAAAGAAAATCATGGGACAACATGTAACCGTTTATTAAACTTTTCTAGCAATAGTACGGTATAATAGAGATATGAAAGAAATAGAAGGATGTGCAACAGATGCTACATAAATGGGAAGGCATCGTTTTAAAGGCGCGTGCTTATGGTGAATCCAATAAAATCGTGACACTTATGACACGTGAAGCAGGTAAAGTCGCGTGTATGGCACGTGGAGCGAAAAAACCGACGAGTCGTTTAGCAGGTGTAACACAAACTTTTATGCATGGCTCGTTTTTAGTCCAGCGAACATCAGGCATGGGGACATTGCAGCAAGGGGAACATTTCAATTCGATGCGTCATATTCAAACAGATATTGTGGCAACAGCTTATGCAAGCTACATCGTGGAAATAGTGGATCGCCTCGTTGAAGAAGGCAGACCGGAACCTTATGCTTTTGATATATTAATTCAGGCATTGAATGCAATTGAAGAAGGGTATGATCCTGAAGCAATTACATTGTTTGTAGATTGGAAAATGCTTCCGTTTGCAGGTATCCAGCCGATTTTGCATGCATGTGCAGGGTGTGGGGCCGTTGATGGGGAATTTGCATTTTCATTTACACAAGGCGGATTTATATGTCATCGATGCTTCCATTTGGACCCGTATATTATTCGGTTATCACCAACGCAGCTCAAGCTGATTCGCATGTTTTATACGGTGCCGATTGAGCAAGTCGGCAAGCTGGAATTAAAACCGCAAACGAAGCAATTTATTAAAAAAATTGTAACGACAATTTATGAAGAGCAAACAGGGATCCGTCTGAAATCACGCAACTTCATCGAACAACTGGAGCGTACACCGTTACTGCAGCGTGAAAAGAAGGAAGAAGAATAAAATTATTGCCTAGGAAATAAAGCGAGTCGAAAGTGCGCAGACTCGCTTTCTTCTATTAAGGAGGGAAAATATTGCGCCAATTTGAAAATGAACAACTAACCGTTTTTCAAAGTGTTTTGTATCAAACGACATCAGCGGTAATTAAAACAAAGCAGGCCTTAATCGTAACCGACCCTAACTGGCTGCCGAACGAAATTGCCGAAATAAAAGCCTATATCGAGTCGATTATTGAAGATCGGAAATTATATATTATTTATACACATAGTGATTATGATCATATTATTGCAGCAGGTGCTTTTCCGAATGCAACAACAATTGCCAGTGAAGCTTTTGTTAAGCGAATAAATAAAGAAGAAGTATTGGAGCAAATCCTTCAGTTTGATGCTCAGTACTATATTGAAAGAGATTATCCTATTATTTATCCTCACATAGACATTGTTATAAAAGAAGATGGGCAAACACTTGAGCTGCAGGATATAACGTGTAGCTTTTACTTATCGCCAGGGCATACGGCAGATGGGTTATTTACAGTGGTGGAGCCGTTCGGTATTTTACTGGCGGGGGATTATTTATCGAATGTCGAGTTTCCTTTTATCGAGGATTATGAAGCCTATTTTGCAACGATCCAAAAGGTACAAACGATTATATCGGATAAAGAAGTTGAAGTTATGGTGCCAGGACATGGGGCAACGACGAATAACCGAAGTGAAATTCAGAAACGAATTGACGAGTCATTATTATATTTAAATAATTTAGCGAACGATAGTATTGACGAATCACAATTGCAAAAGCTTTATCCGTTTTATAAAGGTTTACAAGAAATGCACGAATTAAATAAAAAAGCCGTACACAAATAAAAAGAGCCACAGGATTTAGGTGATACTAAAATCCTGGGCTATTTTTTTGGGCATTTAGCTGTTTGCCAGTTCATTCATCCGTTCCAGCACTCTTCGCTTGCGATATAGCATCATACCTGCCTCGGCAATATCTTCAATCATCGATTTATTAATAAAGGCACCGAAAATCATACCTGCTACAGGAATCATTTGAAAGAGCTTTTTCATACCAAAATTGTCTCGGTACGTAAAGAAGACTTCCTGCCAGCCTTGTAGCTGTGAAACCATATTTTCTGCAGCGTTAGGTTTTTCATAATGTTGTGCCAGTTCATTTAATATCGCTTCTTTGCCGACAACATCAGAAGAAGCAAACTGCAGACATTTCACGATGAAAATACGCTCGGCTTTTTCATTTGGATCATAGCCATGAATCATCGCGATTTCCTGCAATGTTTTTAGCGCAATCCCTAGAATGACGGGGATATCGAGTGCCAATGTAAACACTCCTCCAAAGCCGGTAGATGCTCCTTGTACGGTTGCAACCTTTGCACGGTTTTTCTGCAGCTTTTCACTCAGTTCCACCATATCTTCAATTGGCATTTGTCCAATATCCTCCAATGTGGAAACCGAATGCAGCGTATGTTTTTGAATATGACGCATCATCGATTTTTCGCTTACTAAATATTTTCCGCCAGTTTGAACATAGCTCACCAGTTCGTCAATTAAAACGGAAATTTTCTCTTGAATGAATTTCGGTGTTAATTTATCGAGTATTTTAAAAGGGATGCGGCCGATTTTTTCCCAAAACCATAAACCGCTTTGATCTTTTTCCCAAAGTTGAATTGTTAATAGGTGATTTTCTAGCTGCTGTTGAGTTTCCATGAATCGCCCTCCCAATGGACATGCTCCTTATTTTACGTTCCATAACGGAAAAGGTTTCAGCAAGTCACTCGAATTGTGTCAGTAATGGGATGATATCTTCTTTTAACCGTTCATAAAACTCTTCTTCAAGCTTTAAGTATTGATGATGATGCATGTGTTCAAAAAGAGTGAACATATTCTCTATTTTTTCTTTGGAAAAGCGGAAGTGATGATTAAAATGGCTACGTTTATTATCATCGCTTAAATGCATATAGCCCCGGATAATTGTAAACAATTGATTGTATTTTTTATTTGCCAGCTCATAAGCTTCACGGCTTAAACGACCAAGTGCGTTGCTCGGATCGTCAAACTTTCTGTAAAATAACTGTGCTTCACGATAAGTTTCAAGTTTCATATTCGCCGTGTAGAGGATGTGATGTTGTGCGCGGTGTTCCGGGCATTCAAATTGAAGTATAGCTTTTACAAGATGTGAAATTTTATCAAATGTGTCTAAAGGTGTGTCGGTTTTGTCCTTTACCTGAAAAAACATAAAATCCCCTCCATCTATTACTATCTTTGATTATAACTTATTTTAAATTTAATTATTTGAATAATCTAAAAATTGAAGGGCTTTTTTTAATACAAGGTAATGTGAAAAAAGGTGCTTAAACTTTAGTGAATGAACCTTTGGATTATTCAATGCTTGAGAGAGGGGGCTAGCGGATAAATAACTGTAGATAAGATTTTATATTTCAATCCTGTAAAAAGAAAAAACACTTTCTGCTCAAATCGAACAGAAAGTGTCTTATAGATTTTAGAATTGTAAATGCTTCTCGATGTAAGCTTTTACTTCCGCGATTGGCATACGGATCTGTTCCATTGAATCACGGTGACGTACTGTTACTTGACCGTCTTCTTTTGAATCGAAATCGTACGTGATACAGAATGGTGTACCGATTTCGTCCTGACGGCGGTAACGTTTACCGATAGATTGTGACTCATCGTAATCAACCGGGAATGCTTTACGTAAATCAGCCCATACGTCGCCAGCTTCTTCTGATAATTTTTTAGATAGTGGCAATACAGCTGCTTTGAATGGAGCTAGAGCAGGGTGGAAGCGTAATACTGTACGAGTATCGTCGCCTTCTAATTGCTCTTCTTCATAAGCATCGCATAAGAATGCCAATGTTACACGGTCTGCACCTAATGATGGCTCGATGCAGTATGGTACATAGCGCTCATTTGAGACAGGATCGATGTAAGTGAAATCTTCACCTGAATGTTCCATATGCTGCTTTAAGTCATAATCTGTACGGTCTGCGATACCCCATAGTTCGCCCCAGCCGAATGGGAAGCGGAATTCAATATCCGTTGTCGCATTTGAATAGTGTGAAAGCTCATCATCTTCATGGTCACGTAAACGCATTGAATCTTCTTTCATACCTAATGCAAGAAGCCAGTTTTTGCAGAACTCTTTCCAATATGAGTGCCACTCAAGGTCTTCACCTGGTTTACAGAAGAATTCTAGTTCCATTTGCTCGAATTCACGTGTACGGAATGTAAAGTTACCAGGTGTGATTTCGTTACGGAAAGATTTACCAATCTGTGCGATACCGAATGGTGTCTTTTTACGCATTGAACGCTGAACATTTTTAAAGTTTACGAAAATACCTTGTGCAGTTTCTGGGCGCAGGTAAATTTCATTTGATGAAGATTCAGTTACACCTTGGTGCGTTTTGAACATTAAGTTGAATTGGCGGATATCTGTGAAATCGATTTTTCCGCAGTCTGGACAAGCTACTTCAAGCTCTTCCATTTTTTCTTTCATTTGATCGAAAGTCATACCGTCAACGATAATTTCTTTGCCTGTTTTTGTTAAAGAAGCATCTTCAATCAATTTATCTGCACGGTGACGCGCTTTACATGATTTACAGTCGATCATCGGGTCATTAAAGTTACCTACGTGACCAGATGCAACCCATGCTTTTGGATTCATTAAAATCGCAGCATCCAAACCTACGTTGTGTTCAGATTCCTGAACGAATTTCAGCCACCAAGCTTTTTTTACGTTGTTTTTAAGTTCTACACCAAGTGGACCGTAATCCCAAGTGTTTGCTAAACCACCGTAAATATCAGATCCGGGAAATACGAATCCGCGGTGTTTTGCTAATGATACAATTGTCTCCATTGATTTTTCTGCCATGAAAAAAACCTCCTGTTCGTTAATGAAAAAAATAAAAGCACCCGTCTCCGGGCACAAAAGCTCTGCCCGGGGACGAGTGCATCAAGACGATGTACCCGCGGTTCCACCCCGCTTGTTTTTAAATAAATAAAAACCTCTTTTATAAAAATAGCTCAGGGGCGCCGTTTCTCAATTCATTGTAGGCTTGCACTATCCCTACTCGCTTATGTTAGAATTGATACTTATTAATCCCTTCATCGCTTACATATTAATATTCAAAACAACAAGTGAGTTGTTCGCTAATATTGTAGCATGGGTTTGTTTTCTTCGCAATATAGAAGGGAATAGTATATAATAATTAAGGATAAAGTATAACATTATTTGAAGCGGGTGAGTCCAATCGAACTCAATAAACGTCAAGATGTAATCTTGCAAATTGTAAAAGAAAATGGCCCTATTACGGGCGAACATATCGCTGAGCGCCTTGGATTAACGCGCGCTACATTGAGACCTGATCTAGCTATACTAACGATGGCTGGATTTTTAGATGCGCGCCCACGTGTCGGCTACTTCTATGCAGGTAAAAAGACAACGGCTGCCTTTACGGAATCAATGCTGAATTTAAAAGTAAAGGATTTTCAGTCGATCCCGGTAGTCGTTCCGGATGATATGACAGTCTATGATGCGATTATCCATATGTTTTCCGAGGATGTCGGAACACTTTTCGTTATTGATAAAGATGAAATATTACAAGGTGTGCTGTCTCGAAAAGATTTACTGCGTTCGAGTATAGGAACACAGGATTTAAATAAAATGCCTGTGCATATAATTATGACGAGAATGCCGAATATTGCCTATTGTGTTAATTCGGATTCATTAATCGTGGCGGCCAAAAAGTTAATAGAACGAGAGATCGATTCCATGCCGGTTGTTGAAGAAACAGAGCGGGGATTGGTCATTACCGGACGGTTAACGAAGACGAATATTACACGTGCGTTTATTTCGTTAGCAGAAACGCATGATTTATAGGTGATCTTATGAAAAAATTGACTATATTTGTTGTGTCAGATTCGGTCGGTGAAACTGGAGAAGCTGCTGTGAAAGCGGTAGTAAGCCAGTTTCGGCCAAATTTCGAAAAAGTAAGGATTCGAAAGTTTCCGCATATTGCCAATGTGGATGTGTTGGAGAAAATTGTCCAAATTGCTATCGCAAATGAGGCAACGATTGTCTTTACACTTGTTGAAAAGCAGATGAGACAAGCACTTCAAAAAATCGCAAGTGAATATAAGGTTCATGCAATCGACTTATTGGGATCGATGCTCGACTTGATCGAAACTTCATTTGATGAAATGCCGTTGCAAAAGCCGGGGCTTGTCCATCAATTGGATGATGATTATTTCAAAAAAATTGAAGCGATCGAATTTGCTGTTAAATATGATGACGGGCAGGATCCGCGCGGTATTTTGCTGGCGGACATTGTTTTAGTCGGTGTATCAAGAACGTCTAAAACCCCATTATCGCAATATTTAGCTCATAAACGGTATAAAGTGGCGAATGTGCCGCTCGTTCCGGAAGTGGAACCCCCAGCGGAATTAATGCAAATCGATCCGAAAAAATGTTTTGGATTGGTCATTACACCGGAAAAGCTCAACAATATTCGAAAAGAGCGTTTAATAACATTGGGTTTAACGGAAAATGCATTTTATGCACAACATACTAGAATTGAGCAGGAAATTAGCTATTTTTATAGTATTGTTGATAAAATAGGTTGTCGAACGATAGATGTTACAAATCGTGCTGTCGAAGAAACAGCGCATAAAATTATTGATATGCTAGAGCTTGATTGTAGATAGCAACTATAGCCGCCTCTTCAAAAAGGAAGAGGAGGTTTTTTTGGTGGAATAATATTTAAGATTTTTAAGAAACTAAGTGAACAATACTTTTGTTACAGAATAAGCTTGCATATATCGCTAAATTTCGACATTTTTAGTTATATTCTGATTATTTTTTTGAAATTATATAGCAACAATAGTCTTTTTGTTTTATAATAATAAAATTGTGGTAAAAATAATTATTATAGGGTAATTACAAATTTGTATAAGAAATTTTGTCGTATTTTAGAGGATATTTGTAATTTATCTCGAATACTGTAGATGGTGATAATGTGGCTGGAAAAATACCCGAACATGTGATTGAACAAATTCGCTCGCAGTCCGATATAGTCGATGTCATTAGCGATTATATGCAGTTAACGAAAAGAGGGCGCAACTATTTTGGATTATGTCCATTTCATGGTGAGCAAACACCCTCTTTTTCCGTATCCAGCGATAAACAGATATTTCACTGTTTTGGCTGTGGGGCAGGAGGAAACGCCATTACCTTTGTAATGGATATGGAACATCTGTCGTTTCCGGATGCACTCATTAAACTAAGTCAACGTGCGGGAATCCCGCTTGAAATGGAATTGTCGACCGATCAATCGATGTCGAATTCACCCATTTCAAAAAAAGAGCAGCAAATGCGAGAGGCTCATACGTTTGCAGTGGAGTTTTATCATCATATTTTAATGAATACAGAAGATGGCGAACCTGCATTAAATTATTTGCTTGAAAGAGGATTTACACGTGAGCAAATCGAAACACATCAGATAGGATGGGCGTTACCGAATTGGGACACGCTGTCAATCTTACTTGAGCGAAAAGGTTATGATCCTGAAGAAATGGCCGAAAGCGGTCTGATCATTCGTAAAGATAGTGACGACAGCTACTTTGACCGTTTCCGGGGACGTATTATGTTTCCGATCCGAGATGAAAATGGAAAAACAATTGCATTTTCAGGAAGGATTTTAAATTCCGATGGCGAAGATGCTAAGTACTTAAATAGTCCTGAAACGCCGATCTTCCATAAAAGTCAAGTACTTTATAATTTGGATAAGGCGCGGGCATCTATCCGTAAATCAAGACAAGTAATTTTAATGGAAGGCTTTATTGATGTTTTAGCAGCTAATCAAGCAGGTATATACAATGCTGTAGCAACGATGGGTACGTCTCTTACGCCCCAGCATATTACAAAGCTCAAACGCTTAGTTCAGCAAATTACGATTTGCTATGATGGTGATAATGCTGGATTTGAGGCTGCCAAGCGTGCTGCACAAATGCTTCATCAAGAACAGATTAAAGTTGAGGTCGCTGTTTTACCAGATAAACTTGATCCGGACGAATACATTCGTACACACGGACAAGAGGCATTTAAAAATCAAATAATAGAAAAGCCGCACGCTTATATTGCATTTATGATGATGCATGCGAAACGCGGCAAAAATTTTCAATTTGAAAATGACACACTTCAATACATTCAAGAAGTTCTGGAAACATTAAAAAATAATACTTCTCCAACTGAACGTGATTTATACATTCGTCAATTGGCAAATGAAACAAATATTTCCCAAGAGGCGATCAGTACCCAATTAAGAAAAATGGTCGCGGATAATGTAAAAGAGCAGAAACGCGATCAGAAAATGGTGGAAGAACCAACACCTCTACTCCAAAGGGAGCGGAAAAAAGATGCAACAGACCGTGCGGAAAGTATACTTTTAGCCCATATGTTGCATGATGTAAATATTGTGAATAAAGTTCTCAGAGAGGGAAATAACGAACCTTTCATTCATGAGGAATATTTATCCGTATTTGTTCGTTTAATTGGTTTTTATGAAGAATATGAAATGGCTGATTTCCATCGATTCGTCGAAGTGTTGGATGATCATGATTTACGAAAAATTGTGATGGATGCTGCGTTACTTGAACGTGACCCTGATAATGGTGAAGCGGAAATAATAGATTGTTTAAAGCAAATCGAAAAACGCCGATTAGAACTAAAGATTGAACAATTAAAGCACGATCAAAAAGAAGCAGAAAAAATGCATGAGCATAGACGAGCACTTGAGATTGCCCAACAAATAATTAACTTAAATAGAAAGATAAAAATGGGCGTTTAACGCGATTTGTTTTTAGAAGGAGGAAGGTTTATGGCGGACAAGTCAAAACATTCAAAAGATACGGTAGTAAACGGGGTTTCATTAGAGCAGGTAAAAAAGCAACTTTTAGCTAAAGCAAAACAGGTTGGCGAAATGTCAATGAAGGAAATCTCTGAAACATTAGCATTTTTTGAACTGGAGAATGAAGAGATTTTCAACTTTGCCGATGAAATCGAAAAAAATGATGTAACAGTTGAAGGAAAAGAAGAATTTGAAGAAGAAGCATTATCTAAGCAAGAATCAAGCGAAGAAGCTTTCGACTTAAATGATTTAAGTGTTCCTCCTGGCGTTAAAATTAATGACCCGGTACGTATGTATTTAAAAGAAATCGGACGCGTGGATTTACTTTCTGCAGACCAGGAAATCCGTTTAGCGGAACGTATCGAACAAGGTGACGAAGAAGCACGTAAACGTCTGGCCGAAGCTAACTTACGTCTTGTAGTTTCGATTGCAAAACGCTATGTAGGCCGTGGAATGCTGTTCCTGGATCTTATTCAGGAAGGAAACATGGGTCTGATCAAAGCGGTTGAAAAATTCGACCACCGTAAAGGGTTCAAGTTCTCGACTTATGCAACTTGGTGGATTCGTCAAGCGATTACACGTGCGATTGCCGACCAGGCACGTACTATCCGTATTCCGGTACACATGGTTGAAACAATCAACAAATTAATCCGTGTACAACGTCAGCTTCTTCAGGATTTAGGTCGTGAACCTTCTCCGGAGGAAATTGGGGAGGAAATGGATTTAACACCTGAAAAAGTTCGTGAAATTTTAAAAATTGCCCAAGAGCCTGTATCATTGGAAACACCAATTGGGGAAGAAGATGATTCGCATTTAGGTGATTTCATTGAAGACTCGGAAGCACAATCTCCTTCTGATCACGCAGCATATGAGTTATTGAAGGAGCAGTTGGAAGACGTGCTGGATACATTAACAGACCGTGAAGAAAACGTATTGCGTTTACGTTTCGGTTTAGATGATGGCCGTACGCGCACTTTGGAAGAAGTAGGTAAAGTGTTTGGCGTTACACGTGAACGTATTCGTCAAATCGAGGCGAAAGCATTACGTAAACTGCGTCATCCATCTCGCTCAAAACGCTTAAAAGATTTCTTAGAATAAGCTAAACAGGGAAAAGATGAATGAGTATATTACTCTTCATCTTTTTTTGTGTAACTATTGCAGGTAATTACTATTTTCCGAGAATAATGGTATTGCTTTTTACCGATGTTGTTCATGTAGGAATTATTTACAATATGATAGAGCATATAAAAACAGATTTGGAGCGAAATGATGTCAAATCCTAAAAAACAAATTATTATGAATGAAATTACGTTCTGGAAACAAAATAAAATGTTACCGGAACATTATTGCGACTTTTTGATGACCCTTTATTCGGAAGGAAACCATCAAGAAGAGATTGCAGGGAAATCCAAAAATGCCGTCATAAATGTCGAAAAACGCAGAAACCGCAATGTATCGATGTTTTTCCCGATCATTGCAATGGTTATTTTATTGCTGCTGTTTACGATGCAGTTCGAATGGGTTGTCATTGCAGTTGCCGCTGTATTTGCAGCAGGCTCTCTGATCGGGGCTATCTATTTTGCAAAAAGAAATCATCTAATGGCAGTGATGTTGCAGCTGGCGACCGCTTTATCCATTTTAGGTGTGACATTGAAAGTGAGTACAACGTATTTCGCCGGCAACAACGAAATGCTTTATATCATCCTTATTGTAAACTGTGTCTTTTGGCTTTTAAGCGGCATCATGCTGAAGATCATTTATTTTACGATTTCAGGCATTCTTGGTTTGATTGCCATCATTAGTGCATGGATTTATTTTCTATAGGAAGTTCAAAATCATACATATACCTTATACTATTCTTTGAAGCTATGCGGAAGTTTTGGAACTTCTATGCATAGCTTTTTTGTGTCTATTTTACAAAATACTCTGTAAAATACATATATTTTCTGTAAAAATACATATTTTTAGATTACAATAGAGTTGAAGTGAAATAGGCTGAGAGGATGAATGGTATGCATTTTGATTTAACAACAGAGCAAGCGATGTTACAAAAGATGATACGTGAGTTTTCGGATGAAGTAGTGGCACCAGGAGCGGTCGAGCGTGATAAAACGAAAGCCTTTCCTGTAGAAATTTTTAAAGAACTTTCCAATATGGGAATTATGGGTCTGCCGTTTCCTGAACAATATGGCGGGGCGGGTGCAGATACAATCAGCTTTGCAATTGTTACAGAAGAGTTGAGCCGTACATGTGCTTCGACAGGAATTACATATTCGGCTCATATTTCATTAGGCGGTGCGCCATTGCATTTATTCGGTACGGAGGCGCAGAAGGAAAAATACTTAACGCCGATCTGTACGGGTGAATCATTCGGTGCATTCGGTTTAACAGAGCCTAATGCCGGTTCTGATGCAGGTGGTACAGAAACGACCGCTGTGTTGGATAATGGAGAATTTGTCATTAACGGGTCGAAAGTTTTTATTACAAATGCAAGTTATGCCAAACATTTAGCGTTAACAGCAATCACAAATCGGGATGGAAACAAAAAAGAAATTAGCGCGATTATTGTCCCAACTGATGCAAAAGGATTTACGATCAAGTCGGAATACGAAAAGATGGGCTTAAATGCTTCGAATACAACAGAATTGATTTTAGAAAATGTCCAGGTACCGGAAGAAAACTTGCTTGGGGTCCGGGGAAATGGCTTTAAACAGTTTTTAACGACGCTGGATGGCGGCCGGATCGGTATTGCGGCAATGGCTGTCGGAATCGCACAGGGCGCATTAAATAAAGCGGTTCAATATGCAAAAGAACGCAAGCAATTCGGAAAGGCACTGGCGGAGTTTCAGGCAACACAGTTTAAATTGGCTGATATGGAGGTAAAAATACAATTAGCGCGGACATTTGTATATAAAGCGGCATGGCTGAAAGATCAGGGGCGTCCATTCGGAAAAGAAGCTGCTATCGCAAAATACTATGCTTCCGAGATGGCAATGGAAGTTTGCGATGAAGCAATTCAAATTCATGGCGGCTACGGTTATATGAAAGAATATGAAGTAGAGCGCTTTTTACGTGATGCGAAATTGTTGGAAATCGGTGAAGGAACGTCTGAAGTACAGAAAATGGTAATTGCAAGACATATATTATGATAGAAATTGTAAATTGGTAAAATTGTTACAAAGCTAGTAAAACTTGTTCATTAAGTCTTTCAGTTTTCTATAGAATCAAGTACAATTAATATTGTTTACTAGGCAAAAGTCTAGCATGAAATAGAATATTTAATGAGGGAGGGGAACGCAATGAGAAACAATCCACTTATTCCTTACGTACTTATCATGGCATTCGGTATCGGACTAATTTTCTTCATGTCATTTGAGGGTGCAGCTGATAAAAACAGTGCGGACGGCGAACATTCAGGGGAAACTGCTGAATTAAATGGTGAAGATATTGCTCAAAAGAACTGTATTTCGTGCCACGGTGGTGATTTAACTGGTGGTGGAGGTCCTTCAATCGTTGGATTAGATGCTGAGCATATTAAAGATTACGCATTAAATGGTTCGGAAAACGGCATGATGCCACCAATTCTTAAAAATGAAGCGGAAGCAGATGCAGTAGCTGAATATATTTCAGGTTTATAATGAATAGCCAAGTGCAGAAATGGAGTGATCCTGTTCTGCACTTTTTTGTATTCTGGAAAGAGACGTTTATGTAAAAGTTCTATATAATAGGGGTAGTTTGTGATATAGAAAAGAGGATATATAAATATGAACGCACAAAAACTTTCAAAACGACTTGAAACGGTCGCTTCATTTGTTCCGACAGGAGCCATTGTAGCGGATATCGGAAGTGACCATGCCTATTTACCATGTTATTTAGTGCATAAAGGAATTGCTGCGCGTGCAGTAGCAGGAGAGGTTGTAAAAGGACCTTATGAATCAGCCGTAAAACAAGTTCGCACTGAAGGCTTAACAGATAAAATTACAGTACGCATGGCAGATGGGCTGGCTGCTGTTGAAGAAGCGGATGAAATTACAGCTGTTACAATTGCAGGGATGGGCGGACCACTAATTGTGTCCATATTAGAAAAACATCCACAAGCTTTAAAAACGGTAACACGTTTAATTTTACAGCCGAATATTCATGCAAAAGCGATCCGTGAATGGGCAATGGCAAATGGCTGGGCAATCCAGGATGAGGTCATTTTAGAAGAGGACGGAAAAATTTACGAAGTCCTTGTATTACAGCGCGGGGAAATGAAATTAAACGAAGCGCAAACATTGCTTGGGCCAAAGCTGATGGAAACGAAAGTACCTGTTTTCATTGAAAAATGGTCACGTGAAATCGCAAATTGGCAACGTGTTCAACATGCGATTTCAGAAGCGGAAAAAACACCTGAAAATCAGGAAAAGTATGAACAACTTACACGTTACATTAAAATGGTACAGGAGGCGATTGCGTGAAATCCGTAAATGGCAACGAGATTATCCAACTATTTGAATCATGGTCACCTAAAAAATATGCATGCATGCCGAATGACCCGATCGGATTGGCCATTGGTACATTAAATAAACCGATTTCAAAAGTGCTTGTAACACTGGACGTGACAAATGAAGTCGTTGATGAGGCGATCGACAACGGCTGTGAGCTTATTATTGCACATCATCCGCCTATTTTCATGAAGCTCTCGAACTTGCGTACAGATAATCCGAAAGGGGCACTGTATGAAAAGTGCCTGAAAAATGATATTGCAGTCTATGCAGCGCATACGAATCTTGACGTAGCACCGGGCGGAGTCAATGATTTACTTGCAGATGCACTAAAACTGGAAGATCGTAAAATTCTGGAGGTTACCTTCGAAGAAAAAATGATGAAGCTAGCCGTATTCGTTCCTGTCGATGATGCAGATGCTTTGCGTGATGTACTGGCTAAAGCCGGAGCGGGTCGTTTAGGCCACTATGAGGCGTGCAGCTATACATTGCAAGGTAAAGGCCGTTTCCGTGCTACAGAAGGAGCAGACCCGGCTGTAGGGGAAATCGGTGAGCTTCACATCGAGGAAGAGGAAAAGGTGGAAGTCGTGTTCCCGAGATCGATGAAAAATAAAATATTAAAAGCTATGCTAAACAACCACCCGTACGAAGAGCCTGCATATGATCTGTTTACGATGGATGTTGACACGAATGAACAAGGACTTGGCCGAATCGGTAAGTTAAAACAACCGATGACATTACGGGAATTTGCTGAATTTGTGAAAGTGCAGCTGGACGTGCCTTGTCTGCGCGCAGTTGGACCTTTGGATCGTATTGTCCAGAAGGTTGCAGTTGTCGGAGGAGACGGCAATAAATATATTCGCACTGCAAAATATGCAGGGGCGGATGTATTTGTAACAGGAGATATCGGCTTCCATATGGCACAGGATGCAGAAGTGGATGGATTGAGCATAATTGATCCGGGTCACCATGTCGAAAAGGTCATGATTAAAGGTGTTGCAGAAAAAATGGCTTCTTTATGTGCGGATCAAAAATTACCTGTTGAATTTATTCAGTCAAAAATCAATACAGAGCCGTTCCAGTTTATTTAATGTGAAAATCAAAAAGCCCATTTTTCTCGAGTGTTAGAAAAATGGGCTTTTACTTAAGAGTTTTCGCCTTATTATTGAAATTTCTAGTTACGTACAGGAATCGCCTTTGCAGCCATTTCCTCGTCAAAGTCATTTTCGGATTTTGCCACTACGACACATGCTACACCATTACCAATAATATTTGTTACAGCACGAGCTTCAGACATGAAGCGGTCAACGCCGATTAATAATGCAATTCCTTCAAGTGGTACCATCGGGAATGCAGCTAATGTTGCAGCTAATGTAATGAATCCCGAACCCGTTACACCGGCAGCCCCTTTTGAAGTAATCATTAATACCCCAAGAAGTGTGATAATTTCTAACCAAGATAAATCAACACCATATGCTTGTGCGATGAATAATGCTGCCATCGATAAGTAAATAGATGTTCCGTCCAAGTTAAAGGAATACCCGGTAGGTACTACTAAACCTACTACTTGCTTCCCGCAACCGTAGTTTTCTAACTTTCGCATCATAGCTGGTAAAGCCGATTCAGAAGAAGATGTACCGATTACGATAAAAATTTCTTCTTTAATATAGGCAATGAAGCGGAAAATGTTGAAGTTAAAGTATTTCGCAATTAAGCCTAGCACGACTATAACAAACAGGAACATTGTAATATATACTGCGGCCATTAAAAGACCAAGGGATTTTAAAGAACCTAAACCGAAATTACCAATTGTGTAAGCCATTGCACCGAACGCACCGATAGGAGAGAATTTCATTACAATCCCAACGATTTTGAAGAAAATTTCAGATACTTGTTCAAAAAATGTTATTACAGGACGTGTTTTTTCGCCTAAAGATGCTGCAGCAATACCGAATAGTACAGCAGCAAATAAAGTCGGAAGTAAAGCACCCTCAGCTAATGCACCGACAAAATTTTCAGGAATAATATCGTAAATGAATCCGCTCAAACCAGCTTCACTATTTTCTTCAGCAGCAGTTGTATATTTCGAAATATCTGTTTCTCCCGCTTTAGATGTATCGATTCCAGCCCCAGCATTTATGACAACAGCTACCATAATACCAATTGCAAGAGCGATTGTTGATACAATTTCGAAGTAAAGTAATGCCTTACCACCGATTTTACCAACCTTTTTCATATCACCCATGCCACCAATACCAATAACAACCGTTAAGAAGATAATTGGAGCGATTAACATTTTAATTAATTTAATAAATAAGTCAGCTAAAATTTTAAGGCTTGCGCCGAACTCTGGCCAAAATGCACCGACGATAACGCCAAGAATGATGGCGATAATTACTTGGACTGTTAGATTTTTTAGTAATTTCAATTTCGCTTCCCCCTCTGATTTATCTATGATAACGTTTACATTTGCAATAATAACGTAGGATTATTCGGAATATTTATTTTGTTGATAAAAAACATATCGTTCATTTTGGTCAATTTTTACTGCAATGATCTGAAATATTGATATAGCAAGGGTTTGCTTTGTTATAATACTGTTATAAGACTTGAAGTTTTTGTACTATAACAAAAAGAAAAACTACTTATTTTCATAAGTAGTCGAATATTGTTTATTTTGTTCAATTATTTATATCCTGAATTTCTTCACGAAGCTGTGTCAGGAAATCTTTATTACTTATTTTTTCATAGGAGCTATAAATAGGCTGTAATGCTTCCATCCATTGTTTACGTTGCTGTTCTGAAATAGTGTAAAACTGAATATTCTCGTCTGCTTTTAGCTGCTGGTAGTTTTCTGCATTCAATGCGACTGCCTGATCATGTTGCCAGCGCTGCATTTCATCAAGTGAATCTTGAATTATTTTTTGCTGGTCGTCAGTAAGCGATTCCCAAAAATCAGCGTTCATCATTACACTATAGGCAAGTATGCCGTGATTCGACAAGGTAATATTCGGTTGCATTGAATAATAGCCCTTTGAATATAAATTTGAAAGTGTATTTTCTTGGGCAATGATTTCGTTATTTTGAATCGCGATGTATAAATCATTGAAAGTTTTTAAAATCGGCTTTGCTTTTAATAATAAAAACTGTTCTTTTAGTATATCACTTGGCATGATACGGATTTTGAGATCTTTAAACTGATCAACCTCAAGGAGTGGTGTTGTATTGGAAGCCATCTGTTTAAAGCCGTTATGCCAGAATGTCAAACCATGTACATTAATGCTGTCTAGCTCTTGCAGTAAGGAATCACTAAGATCGCCATGCAGTATTTCATATACTTGTTCGTCATTTTCAAAAATAAACGGCAGGTCAAGAACTTGCCATGTTGGAAGTGCTTCCGTGATTTTTGAAATCGTAGGTGCAATCATTTGAATATCACCCTTTTGTAAGGCGGCTAATTCGTTTTCATCATTGTATAAAATACCGTTAGGATAAGTTTGCACAATGATTTCGCCATCCGATTTTTCTTTAACTAGTTCAGCAAACATATTAACCGCAAGCCCTTTTGGTGTATTTTCAGCTACAACGTGACTAAAGTTAATTACAATTTGGTCATCTAGCCCAACTTGCTCGTCATCGTAAGGTAAGTCTTTTGTATTCCACAAGTCGAAACGGTAGGAAATAGTAACGATTAACAGTAAAGCAGCAACGATAGCAGTTATGATATAAAGGCGCATTAGGATTCCCTCATTTACATTGAAATTTTTTGAATGTTGTAGAAAATCTCCACACACTTCGAAGTTTGTTATATTATATAGCAAAAAAGGAGGGACAAAATGAAAATTAAACAATTAACAATGAACGGAAAAATTGTACTGCTTACCTTTTTCATTATTGCATTCTCCTTTTTCGTAGCAGGAATATTATTGTTAAGCAATCTAACACGGGAACATGAAGAAACGGTAGGTAGCCGTGCTATGCTGATTGCCCGGACCATTTCCGATTTGCCGGAAATTCAAAAGCAGCTTGAAGAGCAGGATTTACAATTGGCACAAACGATGATTACCCAAATTGTTCACGATATCAAAATTATTAATAAAGCGGAATATATTGTTGTCATGAATATGGATCGTATTAAATTATCGCATCCATCTCCGAACCAACTAGGTAAAAAAAGTAACTCATCGGATATGCATGCTGCATTTAATGAAAATTATTATATTTCAAAAGCAATTGGAGAACAAGGCAAGACAATTCGGGCATTTGTACCAATTTTAAACGAGCAAAAAAAACAAGTAGGGGTTGTCGTCGTAGGATTTGCATTGCCAACATTTTGGAATATTCTTGCTGAAAATACAAATGAAATTATTTTGGCAGTTCTATTGTCTTTCCTTTTTAGTATTTGGGGTGCACATTTATTAGGGCGGCATATAAAACGTCAAATGTTCGGGCTGGAACCAATTGAAATTGCAAAAGTGTATGTCGAGCGGACTGAAACGTTTAATGCAATGCATGAAGGAATTATTGCAGTAGATAACAATATGGTGATTACGATTTTCAATCAAAAGGCAGGCCGTATTTTAGGTGTGGGTGGTAATCCTGAAAAATATATTGGAAAAAATATTTTTGATGTACTGCCTGACACAAGGTTACCTGAAATTGTCGAGAGTGGGCTTGCTGTATATAACCAAGAAATTTACGTAAACAATCATAGTATTTTAAGTAATCGTATCCCGATTTTTGTAAAAGGGAAAACAGTCGGGGCGGTAGCAGTTTTTAAGGATTTAACAGAATTTAAACAACTTGCCGAAGAATTAACAGGCGTCAAAGCATTTGTACAAGCTTTACGTATTCAAACGCATGAGTATAAAAATAAGCTACATACAATCGCAGGACTTTTGCAGCTTGGTCATAATAAGCAGGCGCTTGATTACTTATCTCAAGTGAAAATGCAACATGATCAAGTGACGAAGTTTCTGAATGAGCGTATTTATAATGAAAATATTTCAGGTCTATTGCTTAGTAAAATAAGTCGAGGAAATGAACTAGGAATTGAAGTGACGATTGATGAGGAGAGCCAGCTGACAAGGTTTCCGGAATTATTGGACCATCATGATTTTGTATTGTTATTCGGTAATTTGATCGAGAATGCTTTTGATGCGCTTACGGTGGTAGAACGAAATCATAAAGAAGTAGTAATTTCCATTGATGATAACGATGGTATACTGGCAATTATGGTTACAGATAATGGTATCGGAATTTCAGAAGAAAATTTAGAACAGATTTTCGAAAGTGGATTTTCAACAAAGGATAATGAAAACAGGGGCATTGGTTTATATTTGGTTAATGAAATTGTGAAAAAAGGGAATGGCGCAATTGAAATATCGAGTGAAGTAAATAAAGGCACTACATTCATCCTGACATTCGAGTATTAAGAAAGGGGCTTACTAGTGAAGACCATTCAAGTATTATTAGTAGAAGATGATCCAATGGTGCGTGAAGTAAATCGGCAATTTATCGAACGGGTGGAAGGATTTAAAGTCATCGATATGGCATCAAACGGTATTAAAGGAATCGAAAAAATATTAGAGCTATTGCCGGATTTAGTTGTAATGGATATATTTATGCCGGAGCAAGATGGAATTGAAACATTGCGCCAAATTCGTCAGAAAAATATAAATGTGGATTGTATTTCGGTAACAGCGGCAAATGATGTTCAAACAATTCAGCAAATATTGCACTTAGGTGTTTTTGATTACATTATGAAGCCATTTACATTTGAAAGGATCGAGCAAACGTTAATTCATTATCGTCAATTTAAAGAGAAAATGCATGCAGCAGGCGATGTGACTCAAGCAGAGTTAGATGAAATAATCGGTCAAATGAAGGTCCAAAAGGAAGGGCAAAATCCACCCCACATGATAGCTCAAGAGCTTCCTAAAGGCTTTAACCGTGCCACAATGGATAAAGTATTGGTTTTTCTAAAACAGTCTTCAGGTGGTGCCTCAGCAGATGATGTTGCAACAGGCATCGGTGTAGCTCGTGTAACTGCGCGGCGCTATTTAGATTTTATGGAGAAAAATCATCTAATTCAGGTAGATATCCAATATGGCAGTGTTGGGAGACCGATCAATCAATATTTTATTAAGGAATAGGTAAGCCCGGAATTTATTAAAAAATCATCATTCCCCTAGTGGAAATGATGATTTTTTTACGATTAGTAAGGCATAATTTTTTCAACAGGTTTTGGTGCTTTAATTTTCGGTAAAATTTTATCCAATGTTACGGAACGTACGATTTCATGTGTTGCTGGATCGTTTTTATCAAACTTTTCTAGGAATGCAATGACTTCCTTAACGATAGGTGTCGGTGTTGAAGCACCTGCAGTTACTGCTACAGTTTCAACGTTTTCAAGCCATTCAATTTGCAGCTCTGAAATATCCGAGATGCGGTAAGATGGTGTTCCGGCAATTTCTACCGATACTTGTGTTAAACGGTTCGAGTTGTTCGATTTTGGATCGCCAACAACGATTAATAAGTCGGAAGCACCGGCCTGTTCAGCAACTGCTTCTTGACGAACCTGTGTCGCAAGGCAAATTTCTTTATGCACTTCGACATGCGGGAATTTTTCTTTTAAACTATCCATCAGGAAGGCAACATCCCATTGGCTCATCGTCGTTTGGTTTGTTACGAGAATTTTTTCATTTTCAAAAGAAAGATTATCAATATCTTTCATCGATTGAACAAGATGAACGTGATCTGGTGCAACACCGATAGCGCCTTCCGGTTCAGGATGTCCCTTTTTGCCGATATAAATAATATCGTAGCCTTCTGCAGTTTTTTCGCGGATTAAGTCATGTGTCACCGTAACGTCCGGGCAAGTCGCGTCAATTGATACGAGTCCTTTACGTTTTGCGATTTCACGAATTTCAGGTGATACACCGTGTGCTGTGAAAATCACTGTGCCTTGCTCTACCTGTTCGATTATTTCTTTGCGGTTTTCGCCATCAAGCGTAATGATGCCATCTTGTTCAAAAGCATCTGTAACATGTTTATTGTGTACAATCATACCTAAAATGTAGATTGGTCTTGGTAATGTCGGATCAAGTGCGGCATTGCGTGCAATGACCATAGCGTCTACTACCCCATAGCAGTATCCACGCGGATTAATTTTTACAACTTTCATTTATACGTAACTCCTTTCAAAGCCCTGTAATTTCATTATATAGGACGTGTATGCTTTATTCAAAGTTCGCTTACTGAAATCTCTAGTAAATTCGACGGAAATGGCGCGATATATCGAAATGATAGCGCAAGTACAGAATTTTGCGAACGTTTGCTATAATAGCAGAAATAAATAAAACGTAAAGTGGGGAAATGGGATGGCGTTTTCTTTTTTTAAGAGGAATAAAACGGTAGCGTTAAAAAATCAGGTGGAGTTTTGCATAACAAATTTATCGCTCGGTGCAGCGGATGTGTATGATGTGCTGTTAGAGCGCGAAGACATAGAAATAACGGAATCCGGTTGTACTTCAAACTGTGAAATTTGCGAATGTCATTTGTTTGCGATTGTAAATGGTGAACTTATTAAAGCGGAAAATACGGATAAGCTTTTACAATATGTTGAAAATGAGCTGGAAGAAAATTCAGTCTTGTTTTAAAAAGTCTATGCGGGGAAAAAACATTACATAAGTTGAAAAATAGTTTTAAGTGAACAGAAAATGAAAACTCTTCACTAAAACTTTATAACAAAATTTCAATAGAGGAGTGTTTCATTCATGACAAACGTTGAAAATAAACAAGTTGGTGGTACACCCGCACAAACTCAACCATCACAACCCGGAATCGAAAGTAAGATGAATCCATTGCCAACACAGCCTTATGAATATACGGGAAGCGATAAGTTAAAAGGAAAAGTAGCAATTATTACAGGCGGTGATTCAGGAATTGGCCGAGCCGTTGCCATTGCCTACGCAAAAGAAGGGGCAAATCTTGTCATAAACTATTTGGAAAAAGAGCAATCCGATGCAGAAGAAACGAAACAATTGGTTGAAAAAGAGGGCGTTCAGGCCGTTCTAGTTGAAGGGGATATCGGTGATTATGAAACAAGTAAAAAACTTGTAAAGACAGCACTTGACCATTTCCAGCAAATTAATATTGTCGTTAATAATGCTGCGGTACAATATCCTGTCGATTCATTTTTAGATATTACGGTCGAACAATGGGACAAAACATTCCGTACAAATATGGATGGTATTTTTTATTTATGTAAGGAAGCCGTTCCGCATTTGGGACAAGGAGATTCCATTATATGTACAACATCTGTCAATGCCTACCGCGGCCATTCGATTTTAATTGATTATACATCAACGAAAGGGGCGATTGTAGGCTTTGTCAGAAGTTTAGCGCAAAACATAGCCGATCAAGGGATCCGTGTAAATATGGTCGCACCAGGACCGATTTGGACACCGTTAATTCCTTCTACATTTGATGCAGAGCAAGTAGCAGAATTCGGTACAGAAACGCCATTAAAACGCCCAGGTCAGCCAAGTGAGCTTGCTGGGGCATATGTGTTGTTGGCATCCCAAGACGGAACATATATTACTGGCCAATGCATCCATGTGAATGGCGGCAGCATTATGTCTTCATAAAAGAGAGTTAAGGATTGGATTGATCGGTAAAGCATACATGGTCAACAAATAGAAAGCTACTCCATTATGCATAAGAGAGGACTCGTATTAGAAATGACGAATCTGCACTCATTTGCTTGGGGTAGCTTTTTCTGGTGTTATTCAAAAGGAGGCTGAAATATTTTTGGTAATGAAGGTTTTGTTGTAATTTTCTCCTGAACTGGCTCTTCTTCTCGACGATTGCCTCGCGGATTTCCTCTTTCTCTCATTCTATCTCTCTCTCTTGGTCGTTCCTGCGGCATTGAAACAGTAGAAGACTCCAGTGGGTCCGATGTATCCTTAAATCCTTTATATAAACGCCATAAAGCGGGCAGATTTTTAAACATTGGAGCTGCCTGCTGAATATAAGGTGTGAACTTTTGGGCATTATTAAATAAAGAGTTTGCTCCTGATAAAAATCCTTCGAGCTTCGGTACACCTGCTGCACCTTGCACGGGTGCTTGAGGCGGAATCGGCATTTGGTCCATAAACTGACCAGCTCCAGGAATAGAACCTATTCCGGGAATCGGACCTCCCCCTGGACTTGGGCCTCGCATCATGTATGGTGCATACATTGGAAAACGTGGTGCAACCGGCATCTGATTCATCATTCCTTGAGGTGGAAAGTAATAAGGTGGGCGCATATTAAACTCCTTTCTAAAAATCGACATGATATTTCAATTTTCTTTCATAAATTCGTCCCAACTGTTTGACGTTGAAACTATTTACCGTTATGATATGCAGATGGTCACTTAAATGTACGAATTATGGTACAATAGGAAAGATGTAAGGAGGTACGTGAATGTCAAAATATACTGATTATCAATTCAAGCCATTTTTGCAGGACGCCATTGCAAAGCTTGGATTTACAGAGCCGACACCCATTCAAAAAGAAATGATTCCACTCGTATTAAAAGGTAAGAGTGCAATCGGACAAGCTCATACAGGTACAGGAAAAACACATAGTTTTTTATTGCCAATCGTGGAGCGTATCGTAGAAGAAAAACAAGAAGTACAGGCAGTTATTACATCGCCGACACGTGAACTGGCACAACAAATTTTTGATGCGTTAAACCAGCTTGTTGAAGGAACGGAAATTTCAACAAAATTATTTATCGGTGGTACGGACAAACAACGTACAATCGACCGTTTAAAAACACAGCCGCAAATCGTTGTAGGTACACCTGGTCGTATTAAAGATTTAGTTAAAGAAAATGCATTGCTCGTTCACACTGCGCCGATTTTAGTTGTCGATGAAGCAGATCTGGCATTTGACATGGGCTTCATTGAGGATATTGACGGCTTTGCGTCGCATATGCCTGAAAAGCTTGAAATGTTCGTTTTCTCAGCGACAATTCCGGAAAAATTAAAACCATTCTTAAAGAAATACATGGATTCACCAGTCCATATTCATATGAATGACAAACGCCCGGTAGCGGAAGGTATTGATTTTGTATTAGTACCTGTTCGTTCGAAAGCACGCAATACGCGTTTACTTGAAGTGATTAAGGGAATCAATCCATTCCTTGCTGTTATTTTCTGTAACACACGTAAAAATGCAGAAGCTGTAGCAGGATTTTTAGCAGAACAAGGTATCCGTGCAGGACAAATCCACGGTGATTTAAGTCCTCGTGACCGTAAAAAAATGATGAAGCAAGTACGTGATCTTGAGTTCCAATATATCGTAGCAACAGATTTAGCTGCGCGTGGTATTGATATTCAAGGAATTTCGCATGTCATCAATTACGAAATCCCGGAAGATCTTGAGTTCTTCATTCACCGTGTTGGACGTACAGCACGTGCCGGCTCAAAAGGAACAGCGATTACGTTATACCAGCCGGAAGATGAGGATGCAGTTGTACGCATCGAAAAAATGGGAATCCCATTTGTACAAAAAGATATTAAAAATGGCGAATGGTCTGAGTTAAAAGATCGTCACCAACGTGCAAACCGTAAAGGTGAGCGTAAAGAAGATGAGATTGATGCTAAAGCCAAAGCCCTAGTACGTAAGCCGAAGAAAGTTAAACCAGGCTATAAACGTAATATGAAGTGGGAAATGGAAAAAGTGAAAAAACGCGAACGCCGTATTAAAGCGCGCCGCAACAATAGATAATTTTGCAAGGGGCTGCTTAGAAAGATATTTCTACGCAGCCTGTTTGTTTGTTAAATGGAGGAAAGTAGAATGTTATTAGGTTCACATGTTTCAATGAGCGGAAAAAAAATGCTGCTAGGTGCCAGTGAAGAAGCTTTAAGCTATGGTGCCAATACTTTTATGATCTATACAGGCGCACCTCAAAATACGCGCAGAAAGCCGATTGAAGAGCTGAATATTATGAAGGGCCTGCTCCATATGAAAGAAAACGGCCTATCGAACATTGTTGTTCATGCACCTTATATTATTAATTTAGGGAATACGACAAAGCCGGAAACCTTTGAGCTTGGCGTAAACTTTTTGCAGGAAGAAATTAAACGTACCGCTGCATTGGAAGCAACTCAAATCGTGCTGCATCCGGGTGCCCATGTCGGTGCAGGCGTTGATGCGGGTATTGAGCGTATTGTAGAAGGTTTAAATGAAGTGCTGACACAGGACTACCCTGTACAGATTGCACTCGAAACAATGGCAGGCAAAGGCACTGAAATCGGTCGTACATTTGAAGAGTTGGCACGTATTATCGATGGTGTAACAAACAATGAGCGCCTGTCGATTTGTATGGACACTTGTCATATCCATGATGCCGGCTACGATATTGTCAATGACTTTGACGGTGTGTTAAATGATTTCGACAAAATTATCGGGTTGGACCGTTTAAAAGTACTGCACGTCAATGATTCGAAAAATGTGTGCGGCGCTGCGAAAGACCGTCATGAAAATATCGGTTTTGGTGAAATCGGTTTTGATGCGATGCACTATATTGTCCATCATCCACAGTTAATGCATTTACCGAAAATATTGGAAACACCATTTGTCGGTCCGGATGCTAAGAACAAAAAAGCGCCATATTTACACGAAATTGCGATGCTTCGTAATAGTGAATTCCAACCCGCATTAATTGATGCAATGCGCGAATAATAAGAATAAGAAAAACATACTTGGCACAAATTTGATGCAAAGTATGTTTTTTTGCGTTTTTTATGACATAATTTGTTATAATGAGTTAACTGTAAATTAGCAATATTCAAAAGGAGGAACCAGTTAATGAAAAAAATATTTCAGCTCGTCATTTTATTAGCATTATTCTTTTCATTGCCTATCCAAAGTTTCGCATCGGTCAATGGTGCGGTTACAACGCATTTAGGGAAAAGTAATGCAGCGGTGACGATACGTGACGCGGAGAGCGGGAAAATCGTTTACTCGCAAAACGGGGACAAGCTGATGCGACCAGCTTCGAATATGAAGTTAGTGTCAGGTGCTGCCGCATTGTCGATTTTAGGAGAGGACTATCGTTTTAAAACGAATTTTTATATCGACGGCATTATTGTCAACGATACGTTAAATGGAAATGTATACATAAAGGGCAGTGGCGATCCGACATTGAAAAAAGATGATTTTTTGGAGTTTGCCAAAGTCTTGAAGCGCAATGGTATACGTACAATCAATGGTCACTTAATCGGTGATGATACCGCATTTTCGGGAAGTACATTACCACCGGGTGTTCTAAAGTCGGATGAGACGTATTACTTCGGTGCACGTACTTCTGCAATCACAATGTCACAAAACAATGACTTTGATGCGAGTACAGTTATCATTACTGCAAATCCTGGTAAAGTTGGGGCTAAACCGAGCTATTCGATTGAACCGAATTTAAGCGGTATGGTCATTTCCAATCAAGCAAAAACAGTAAGTAAAGGAAATCGCAATACGATATCAATCAAACGTGCCTACAACACAAACCGCATTATTATTTCCGGGAACCTTCCACAAGGGAGCAGCAAAAAGGAATGGGTAACATTGCAGGACCCGTCGAAAAATACAATGCAGGCAATTAAACAGACGCTGCAAGGAACAGGTTTAAAGTTTGTGAAGAGTTCGAAAGTAGAATTAGGGAAAGTTCCCCAAAAAGCAACATTGCTCCATACAAATGAATCACGTACGTTGGCAGCCATTTTCCCGGCATTTATGAAGCTGAGCAATAACAGTATTGCCGATATTCTTGTAAAAGCAATGGGCAAGCAGCAACTAGGGGAAGGCAGTACAAATAAAGGAATCACTTTACTGAAGAAATACAGTGCATCAATGAATATTCCTGTGAATAACTGGCGTTTTGCAGATGGCTCGGGACTATCCAATTCTAACCGTGTAACATCAAACGGTCTTTCACAGCTTCTTTACAAAGTTCAAAAAGAACCGTATTTCGGTACATTTTTTGATTCGTTGCCAGTCGCCGGCAATAAAGATCGCATGATTGGCGGAACACTAAAAAGCCGTTTAACAAGCAGTGCGTTGCAAAATAGAATTTATGCGAAAACGGGCTATATCCCGAATGTATATACTTTATCGGGATATATGAAAGGCCAAAGCGGAAAACAATATATTTTCTCGATTTTACTGGAAAACAAATCGAATGGCACAGTATATATTGACCGTACTATGGCAGCGCTTGTAAAGAACTTATAGAGGGGCAAAACAGATGGAGAAATTACTATTAACAGGATTTGAACCGTTTTTATCAAATCCGATTAACCCTACAATGGAAGTCGTGCAGGCACTGAACGGAAAATCTATCGGTCAGTTTGAAATTGTTGGCCGTGTATTATCTGTGGACTTTGCAAAAGCACCGGAACAGTTTATGGCACTGGTCGAAGAAGTAAAACCGACGATAATCGTTTCATTGGGATTAGCTGCAGGCATTACGAAAATTTCTCCGGAACGGGTTGCATTGAATGTAAAAGACGGGGAAAAGGACAATGCGGGAAATGCATTTGAAGATGCACCGATTAAAGAAGATGGGGACGTTGCGTATTTGTCGACATTGCCGATTCGCAAAATTGTCAACCGATTAAATTCTGCAGTTTATCCGACAGTCATATCGAATTCAGCCGGAACATATTTATGCAATAATATTATGTATGAAGGCTTGTACTATGCTGCTAAGAATGAAGCGATACGAGCAACAGGATTTATCCACATCCCTGCATCGTTTGAGCTGGCGATTGAGCATGGCCGAATTCCAGGCTGGTCAATGCGTGATTTGACGGCTGCCATTGAACTGGCACTCGAAGTATGTGTTGAAAACGTGGAGCTGGCAGATAAAGTGCTTTAAGTTAAATTCATTATCAAATAGTAAGAAAAGCAACAGTACAACTGTTGCTTTTCTTTTTCATATTACATAAATTTTTACAATCCGACTAGCTTCATCAATTTTTTATAGCGTTTATCCCCAAGCAGCTTATGAATTTTTTGTAAAACCTCTTTTGGAACGCCGGTAAGAGCCCAGCTTATATTGGCATGCTTCAAAATTTTTTGCAGCTTCTGAACTTCTTCAATGCTCAATTCAAGCCCCTGTTGTTTTGCAAAATCCTGCAGCTGGCTGTCATTCATTCCTTTTAAGTTATCAAACCATTGTAGCATTTGAATTGTCTTCATCCTTTCAAGTTTATTCCCTTTACATGAACAAAAATCTGCATTATACTAACATGATGTAAATCGTAATGATTTTGAATTAGAAAGAAGCGAACGAAATGAAAAAACCATTGATTGAATTGAAGGATGTTTCCTTTCAATATGAATACACACAAGCATTGAAAAATATTTCGCTACGTGTCAATGAAGGCGACTTTTTGGCGTTAATCGGTCAAAACGGTTCCGGAAAATCGACACTTTTGAAATTAATTTTAGGACTGTTAAAGCCCATGTCAGGGGAAATTAAATTATTTGGCGAACAAGCAAACCATTTTAAACACCGCGAATGGATTGGCTATGTTTCGCAGAAATCCAATGCCTTTAACTCGGGGTTCCCTGCAACGGTCGAAGAAGTCGTGAAAAGCGGTTTATCGCAAAAGGTCGGGCTCTTTAAACGCTATCCAAAAGATGCGGACTTTCTAGTGAAAGGTGCTCTAAAAGATGTCGGCATGGAGAAATTTCTAAAACGGAATATTGGTCAGCTTTCCGGAGGGCAGCAGCAGCGTGTTTTCATCGCACGTGCATTAGTGTCCGATCCGAAGCTCCTTATTTTGGATGAACCGACAGTCGGAATTGACCGCGAAAATGTGCAGGCATTCTATGATATGCTCGCACATTTAAATAAGCATCACAATATGACAATGATTTTAGTTACACACGATGTGGACACGGTTTCGGATCGTGTCAGTCATGTCGCATGCTTAAATCAGTCGATCCATTTTCACGGATACAAAAATGATTTTGATACGATTTCGGAAGAACAGATTGCTAGCTGGAACGGCCACTCTGTTCGAAAGATTCATTAAGAGGAGCAGGCCGTTATGATTGAAGCTATATTAAACTATGAATTTTTACAAAACGCCTTTTTCTCAGGGCTAGTTATTGGAGTAATCGCACCACTATTAGGTGTATTTATCGTAGTAAGACGTTTATCGCTTATTGCAGATGCACTGTCGCATGTCACTTTGGCGGGGATTGCAGGGAGCCTGTATTTGAGCCAATCGTTTGCAGCGCTGGCATTGCTGAACCCGATTTATCTAGGGATTGTCGCATCTGTAAGTGGTTCGATTTTAATTGAACGATTACGTAGACTATATAAACATTATGAAGAACTTGCGATTCCGATTATTATGTCGGGTGGAATCGGTGTGAGTGCCATTTTTATTTCACTTGCAAGCGGATTTAATGCGGATTTAATGAGTTATTTATTCGGCTCTGTATCGGCTGTATCACGCCAGGATTTATATGTTGTACTGGCAATTGCAGTCATAGTTGTATTATTTTTAATACTATTTTTTAAAGAACTTTTCGTATTGTCTTTCGATGAAGAATATGCGAAAGCGAGCGGTTTACCCGCGAAATGGATTCATCTAATCTTTATGGTTGTTGTCGCACTCGTAATCGCAGCAAGTATGCGTATTGTCGGAATTTTGCTTGTTTCAAGCTTAATGACATTACCGGTAGCAGCAGCGATGCGATTAGCTCGCGGCTTTAAAGAAGCAATCATTTTAGCGATTGTATTTGGAGAGCTGGCCGTAGTAATTGGACTCGTTTCTGCCTTTTACTTAAACTTGGCACCAGGTGGAACAATTGTTGTCACATCCATTTTAATCTTGCTGTCAGTAATTTTAATTAAGAAGATTGTGTTGAAATTAACTATTAAATCGGAAGGGGAAAAAGTACTGTGAATGCAGCGCGCGCGTGGGAAATATTAAAGGAAAATGGCTATAAAAAGACGGATAAACGAGAGTTGATTTTGGGTATGTTTGCAGCTACAGAAAAATATTTGACTGCCCGTGATTTGTTATCGGTATTAAAAAAAGATTTCCCTGGAATGAGTTTCGATACAATTTACCGTAACTTGGCTACTTTTGTGGAGCTTGATATTTTAGAAGAAACAGAATTAAACGGTGAGCGTAATTTCCGTATGCATTGTGAGTCGGATCACCATCACCACCATTTTATTTGCCGTGATTGCGGGAAAGTAAAAGAACTGTCTGTTTGCCCGATGGAAATGCTCGGTGAAAAACTGCCGGGTTATGCTGTGGAGGCCCATAAATTTGAGATTTACGGGAAATGTCCGGAATGTTTGTAGGTAGCTGTAGTAAATATTTATTTGCATAATCTTTTTTATATGCTAAAGTGATTAAGACAAATTGAATAAATTTGCAGGAAAAAGATGCATTATGCATAAATGGGAATTCGGTGCAAATCCGAAGCTATATCCGTAACTGTAAGCGTTGATGAAAATAAGTGTGAGACCACTGCTAATATAGCGGGAAGGTACTTATGAGTAAAGTGAAACGCAGAGCCAGGAGACCAATCTTTTTCTTATCGTAACATCCCTCTTCGGAATTAAAGAGAATGTACGGCAGTCACTGATTGAATAAGCAACATTTTGCATTCTTGTTTGATTTTTGAAGCCATCCATTTTCTCATGGGTGGCTTTTTTTCGTACACTCAATATTTTCGGTGAGGCATTACATGAAGTGAGGAGAATTTTTATGAAAAAGGATATCCGTTTTTCCTGCTATCCGTTTATGCGGGAAAAGCAAAGCTGTGTCGATTATGAAATCCGCACTGATTCTTTAACAACACGAATCGGTACCGTTTTTCCGACATTAGTCGATGATGCATCCGGTCAAGTCGTCTTGGAGGATTTGAGGAGGATTCAACCATTAGCCTATCATGCAAATGGTTCGGTCCGCGGCAAATTGGCCATTACATCTGAGGATTTGCAATGGCTAAGCAATCGATACGATTTTTATGTAAGTGAAGTTGGAGAAGCGATTCAGCAGTTTGTACTGCCACAAGGAATCGAAAGTGCAGCAAGACTGCATATTTGCCGCAGTGAGGCGAAAAAGTCTTACAGGGCATTACATAAAGTGAGCGAGGAAAGAGAAGTGGATGAAATTCTGTTTGATTTTCTAGGGCTGCTTGCTAATGTATTTTTTGTCATGGCGGTCTATATGAATCAGCAGCATCAACAAGAGGAAATTCCATTTATCTCAAAATCCTATCCATCGAAAAAGAAAAAAGGAGTTACAACAAATGAAATTTAATAACAAGTGGGTCGTTGCTTTAGCAGCAACATTATTACTGGCAGCATGTGGATCAGATGAGGAAAAAACAGGTGGCAAAGCAGAAAAAGAAGAGCAGGCTGAATCGAAAAATAATGGAGTACCCTACACGGTTATAGATGACCGTGGTGTTGAAGTGATATTCGATGAAGTACCGGAAACAATTATTTCTCTGCAACCAAGCAATACAGAGATTTTGTTTGAGCTGGGTGTCGGTGAACAAATTATCGGCGCAACAGAATATGATACATATCCGGAAGCAGCACAAAAAATTGAACGAGTGTCGACTTCTACAGTCATCAATGCAGAGCGAATTCTGGAATTAGATCCGGATGTCGTTGTAGCGTACACAATCGGGGAGGAAGCACAAATTACCCAATTGGAAGATGCAGGTCTTAAAGTGTTTGTAATTGCTTCTGCGGAGACATTTGATGATGTATATTCGGATATTATCCAGCTGTCGGAAGTAATGGGTGTCGAACATAAAGGGGAAGAAGTTGTAGCCGACATTAAGGAACAAATTGATACAGTACAGGAAAAAACAGCGACACTTGATACGAAGAAAAAAGCATATTATGAAGTGTCACCAGCTCCGGCTCTTTGGACTACCGGCAGCAGCACGTTCCAGCAGGAAATAATGAACCATGCGAATGTTGAAAATATTTTTGCTGATCAGTCGAGCTGGATTAGTGTAACGGAAGAAGATGTCATCACTCGTAATCCAGAAATTATTATTACGCCAGCAACATATATGGAAAATGCAATTGATGAGATTCTAGGACGGACAGGCTGGGATAAAATACAGGCAGTCACAGAACAGGCAGTTTATTTAGTCGATGGAGATATTATGTCCCGTCCTGGACCGCGTATTGGTGAAGCAGTTGAAATTATGGCACAATCAGTATATCCGGAACTGTTTAAATAAGTATAGAATAGAAGGGCATGCCTTAGTTTAGGCATGTTCTTTTTACAATGTTTAAGGAGGGATACCATTGATTTTTATAACCGGTGGTGTACGCAGCGGTAAAAGTGCTTTTGCAGAGAAATACGCAAGGCAATTAGGTGAGAAAAAGACGCTCTACTATGTCGCGACAGGCGTATCCTTTGATGATGAAATGAAAAAACGGATAATCCGCCATCAGCAGGACCGTGAAACTCAGAACATCAACTGGAACACAGTGGAAATGCAAGTCAAAGTTCCGGTAGCGATAGGGCAGCTTTCCAACGAGGCAGTTGTGCTTTTTGAATGTGTGACAACATGGCTTTCGAATGTAATGTATACATATGAACAAAAAAATGAAAATAGCGAATATATCGATAATTGTATCGAATCGCTGCAAAAGCAATTGCTAACTTGGCGGAAGCAAGGTGCTACAATAATAGTTGTATCAAATGAAGTGCTGGATGAATTGCCTTCACAATATGATGAGGTAAATTTATATCGTAAATTGTTGGGTGAGTTACATCAATGGATTGTCCAAAATAGTGATGAAGCATATGAAGTACAATTTCAGCTTGTACAGCGGTGGAAGTAAGGAGGAAACAAGTTGAAAAATAGTTGGAGCGGTTTTTTATTAGCGTGGCAGTTTTTTTCGGCAGTGCCGATTAAGAAACAGCTGGATATGAATTCGAAATCTGTTACATGGATGTATGGATTTTTGCCGATTGTCGGATTGCTGATTGGAGCCATAATTAGTAGTGGTGTATTGATACTATCTCGCTATAGTGAAATTTCGGAGCTGCTGTTGGCGATTTTGATTGTTATCGGGTTGATCGTCCTGACCGGGGGGCTGCATTTAGACGGGTGGATTGATATGAGCGATGCGTTCTTTTCCTACGGAGAAAAAGAGAAACGGCTGGAAATATTAGATGATCCACGTACAGGCGCTTTTGGGGTTATTAGTGTTTTTTGCTTACTCGTATTAAAAATCGGCGTTATTTACGAAATGCTGTTGCATGGTCAATTGGCGATTGTGCCGTTTTTAATCTTCATTCCCTTTATAGCAAGAATGGGGATGCTGCTATATTTTGTAACGATGCAGCCGGCAAAGGAAAAGGGACTCGCTGCTTATTTTAAAGGGATCGTCATTCAAAATAAGCTTGCTGTTTTAATCGGCGTTCAAAGTATCCTGGCATTTGTGTGCTGGTTATACATTGGCGTTTTCAGCTTGTTTATTTTAGTGGTCGTGATGCTGTTCGCCGTATTTATTTACCGGATTTGGTCAAAGAAACATTTTGGCGGTGTAACAGGTGATTTGCTCGGTGCACTCGGTGAAGGGTTGGAGGTTGTACTATGGCTAACAATATTACTGTGCATTTAATCAGGCACGAAAAAACGAAAGCAAATACAGAACGGAAATATATTGGCTGGACAGATGAACCGATACTGAAAAAAGTGGAGGCTGAGATCGATCTACAGCCTGGTATTGTATATGGGAGCGATTTGCGAAGATGTCATGAGACTGCACAATGTTATTTTCCGAATGCTGAATTTATCGCTTCTCAATATTTGCGTGAGCTGCATTTTGGGGACTTTGAAATGTGTACATATGAACAATTACAGCATAATGAAACATACCGGGCTTGGATTGATGATCCGCTTGAAAACCCGATACCGAACGGAGAAACATTTTTCCAATTCAAGCAGCGAGTATTGGATGGCTTTCATAAGATTGTAAATGAAAAGAAGGAATATACGTTCATCGTACACGGAGGAGTAATTCGATTATTACTTGCCATATACGGAATGAAGGAGCAAACTTTTCAGCAAACAGTGGCCAATCATCGTACGATTTATACACTTGGCTGGGATTCGGTAGATGAACTCATAGGAGGTGCGAGATGTACGTTATACTCGGAGGCGCACATAACGGTAAACGAAAATATGCAGAAAAATTGATTGAACAGTTACCTGCAAAAGAACTGATTGTTTGTGAAGGCCACTTGCCAAAACTTGAAAATATAAATGAAAACGAGCGCTACATAATAAGTAATTTTGAACAAATGATTTTACCACTTCTTCATGAACCGGAAGAAAAGGCTGCCCAGCAAATTTTCGAACAGATTATACAAATTGCAGAGCGGGCAGAACTGTTTTGTATTTGTACAGATACGAGCCGCGGCGTTGTACCGCTTGAAAAAGAAGCACGGCAATTAAGAGATACATGCGGACGGCTTTATCAGAAGCTTTGTTATGAAGCACATACAGTTGTTCGTGTATGGTACGGCATTCCACAAATTTTAAAAGGAGATTCTCATGGACAAAACTAAATTACGTTTAATTATTTTAACAGCATTGATTGCGGCAATTTGTGTGATTGGGAGTTTTATTAAAGTGCCGGTAGGAATAGTCGGAACAGCTGCACTCGATTCTGCCCCGGCTCTTATTAGCGCAATCTTTCTACCGCCAGTTTTTGCCGGCGCGGCAGGAGCACTCGGACATATCGCGACAGGTCTCACATCCGGCTTTCCGCTAGGCGTTTTACATCTTTTAATTGCAGCGGAAATGTTTATTATCGTTGCGATTTTTGCGATTATGCATCAAAAAGGCCAACGTATTTTAAAATGGATCTTTGTAATAATCGCAAATGGGGTCATTGCACCAATTCCGTTTTATTTTATTATTTCTCCGGCATTTTACATCGGCTCGATTGCCTCATTAACAATTGCTACAGCTGTGAACTGTCTTATCGCGATACTTGTCATGCCTGTATTGAAAACGGTGGTGCAGCGGGTAGGGGTTAATGTATGAGAAATGCGATTGAAGTTAACGGGTTAGTCGTATCGATTGATAATTCGGGTTGTATCGGCACAAAAGAACACGATATTGTACATGTCCCAAATGAAATTACCGCTTATTTTACCGCTCGTACGGCTATTTTAGAGCAACTTTGCGCGGGTGCAATACCGGTACAGTTATTAATGGCCAACTTTTCAGGCGATGATATCTGGACAGAATATGAGCAAGGTTTTAAAAAGGCATTTTCCGAAATGGGGCTGGAGATGCCTTCTTTAATGGGCTCGAGTGAAACGAATTTTCAGTCGCTTCAGTCAGCTGTCTCACTCACGATGCTTGGGAAAAAGCAATTCGCACGAAATACGAACCATTGCGAGTTCTATGTTGTCGGCGAACCGCTTGTCGGAAATGAGGTGATAGAAAATCCCCACAAAATAGCCCAGTTAGATGAGTTATATGAAGGACTGGTCAACGGTATGATTCAAGCAATATGGCCAACAGGTTCTAAAGGAATCGGGGCAGAAATAATACGTTTTGCCGGAGAAAATTTTACAGCTCATGTCGATTTAACCAGCTCTGCAGGTCCATCATGTGCGGTGTTAGTTGCTGTGAAAAAAGAGCATGAAGAAATTTTCAAAACTAACATGACAGCACCTGTTAGTAAACTTGTAAAAGCTAAAAAATGATTGTAAGAAATTTGCTCGAAAACTAATGGAACTGCTAGAAAAAAATATTTTTTGACGGAAATTAAAAAATACTAAATTTTCTAAAAATAACGTGGTATGATAGAGTGTATCAACTTAAATTAGTTAAGGAGCCTGAAATTATGACAACATACCAAATTACAACTGAGTTATCAACAAATAGAAAACAAAAAACACCTGCAGAACAGCTTGGTTTTGGTAAAATTTTTACTGACCATATGTTTGTTATGGATTATGAAGATGGAAAAGGATGGCATAATGCGACAATTACACCATATGCTCCGATTACATTAAGTCCTGCTGCGATGGTATTCCATTATGGACAAGCGGTATTTGAAGGTTTGAAAGCATATATGACAGAAGATGGTGAAGTCCAGTTATTCCGCCCGGACCGTAACTTCCAACGATTAAATTCTTCCAATGCACGCCTTTGCATTCCTCCGATTGACGAGGATTTTGCATTAGAAGCATTAAAAGAATTACTTCGTGTAGATCGCGAATGGGTTCCGACATCTCCAGGTACATCTCTTTATATTCGACCATTTATTATTGCGACAGAAAGCTATTTAGGAGTAAATCCTGCGAAAAGCTATAAATTTATGATTATTATGTCACCGGTTGGGTCTTATTATAAAGAAGGCATTAACCCGGTTAAAATATTAGTAGAACAGCAATACGTACGTGCCGTAGTTGGCGGTACGGGTGAAGCGAAAACAGCCGGCAACTATGCGTCGAGCTTAAAAGGTTCAGAAATTGCTGCACAACAAGGCTATTCTCAAACATTATGGCTGGACGGTAAGGAAAATAAATACGTAGAAGAAGTCGGCAGTATGAACATCTTCTTTAAAATTTCAGGAAAAGTTATTACACCTGCATTAAACGGCAGTATTCTACCAGGGATTACTCGCGATTCGATGATTGAAGTTTTAAAATCAAAAAATATTCCGATTGAAGAGCGTGCAATTGCCTTTGAAGAGGTTGTAGAAGCGGCTAAAAACGGCACATTGGAAGAGGCATTCGGTACAGGAACAGCAGCTGTAATTTCGCCGGTAGGGGAGCTGAAATGGCTGGATGAAATCATTTCTGTCAACAACGGCCAGATCGGTGAAGTAACGCAAATGCTTTACGATACATTAACAGGCATCCAATACGGTAAAGTTGCAGATACATTTGGCTGGACGGTTAAAATTTAATAAAAAGAAAATACAGCATTTTCCGTTTTGGAAGAATGCTGTATTTTTTATTGAACTAATTATTTTTCAAGGATTTCTTCAACGCGTGAAAAGTCTTCCCGAGGAATTATTGCCGATTTTTCAAATGCATTTTTTCCGACATATGTTTCAATTAGTTCTTTAACATCAATACCGGAAGAGGCTTTTAATGTTTCCTGTAAGCCGGCCATTAAATCAGTCGCATAACCCGTCACTTTACCAGCACCGCCGTTTGCACCGCCACCTGTATCAACAACTGTAATCTTATCGATATTTGAAAGCGGGCTAGCAACTTGTTTTGCGTATTCCGGTAACATTTTAACAATCATATCAAGGACAGCCGCCTGACCGTATTGTTCAAACGCTTCTGCAATTTTCTCTTTTGCTTCTGCTTCCGCAAGACCGCGTAGACGGATAATCTCAGCCTCAGCTGTACCTTGTGCACGCTCTGCATCTGCTTTCGCCAGACCATCTAAACGAATGCGTTCTGCTTCAGCTTGAGCCTGTGCTTCAATACGGTATTTCTCCGCATCTGCCTGCGCAAGCTCTTTACGTTTTTGTGCTTCTGCGTTTTGTTCAATTGCATAACGATCCGCATCTGCTTTTTTCTTTACTTCTGAATCATATTGCTTTTCACGACGCAGAATTTCTTTTTCTTCTAATTCGATCTGCTTTTGACGTTCAATAATTCGTACTTGCATTTCCTGTTCTGTTACTTCCTGTTTAGCACGTGCAGATTCCAATTCGTACGCCTGGTCGGCACGGGCTTTTGCGATATCCTGCTCACGGCGGTATTCAGCCACTTTTAACTGATTATTTTTCTCCGCTTCCGCAATTTCAGTAGCACGCTCTAATTCAGCCTGTTGCGCTTCCTGAGCTGCCTGAGCACGTTTAATACGTGTTTCTTTGTCTGCTTCAGCAGTTGCGATATCGGCATCACGTTTCACTTGAGCGATTCGAGGCTTACCTAGAGAATCCAAATAGCCGTTTTTATCACGAACATCTTTAATTGTAAATGATACAATGATCAATCCCATTTTCGCTAAATCCTGAGATGCGACACGTTGTACTTCCTGCGAGAACTTATCACGGTTTTTATAAATTTCTTCAACTGTCATCGATCCTAAAATCGAACGTAAGTGACCTTCCAGTACTTCGCGAGCTTCACTTTCGCGTTCCTGTTTATCTTTTCCTAAGAATTGCTCGGCAGCAGTTGCGATTTCTGAAATTGAACCACCGATTTTGATGATTGCTGTTCCGTCAGCCATAACAGGAACACCTTGCTCAGTATAGACTTCCGGAGTTGTTACTTCCAGTTTGCTTGAAAGTAGACTAAGTGGTTTCGCCTGCTGGAAAACCGGGAATACAAATGTACCACCACCGCGAATAATTTTAATGCGGTTTCCTGAATCATCGGTATGTACATTTTTACTTCCTAAATAACTACCTGTTACGATTAATGCTTCATCCGGACCGGCTGTACGATATTTCATAATATAGACGGCTACAAGAGCGACAATTAGAAATACAACTACCCCGACTGCTATTAAAATACCTGATATACCTGCCAAACTTGACATAAAAATTCCTCCCTGTTTCTAAAATTGAAGTTCTTCTTTCTCATAAATCGCGACCATTGCTGTACCATCACGTATCTCAATAATTAAAACTTGCGTGTCGTATGGAATCTCCACTTGATGAAAACTTGCTGCACGCTTTGATATAATGCCGTTTGCCGTTTCAATCACCATCTCCCCAAAGCCTTCAAGAGGAACAGGTACAATCACTTTTCCGACCTGACCTTCTAGCGATTCTTCTGTATAGGCAAGAGATACTTCCGCAGAACGTAAAGGAACGAGTAGGAAAAAATAAAGAAGTGCTGTCAATAAACTCGCAATTATAAGAGCGATGATGAATGTGATGAAACTTGTAAAGCCGGTAAACTGTTCCAGCAAATAGCCCGCAGCCGAAGTAAACGTAATAAACGAAAGGATTACAGCTGGGTCAAAAAATGGTGATCCATCGATGGAGACATCCGCAACATCTGCAAAAAATAAGTAAAGAACAGTGCAACACCCAATAACGATTAAGATGATTAAATAAATGGTTTCAATGGAATAACCAAACAAGTTGCCACCTCCTTAATGCTATTTAATAAATTTACGGATGAAATGGAAAAAAGTTTCATAAAAATTTAATATTTTCCGAAAAATAAAATGTATGCCAATTCAAGTGGTTGACATACATCCTGCTAGAGACTATTTCATTTGAAAATCATTTTTGACTTGGACGGTAAGAGGCCTGTTTTGTTCTATGTATTCCATCATTAAATCGGGGATGAATTTAGCTGCTTCACGAACAGGCGGTTTTTTAAACATCTGCATTTGGTGCGCACCTGTTGCACGGTAACTATTGACGGCAACTTCAAAGATCTCATTATCCTGAATGGGTTTACCTTCAAACGTTAGCTTCGTGACACGTTGACCTGTTTGTTGACGCAAATCAATTACGTAATCAATGCCACCCCACAAATCATAAATATACGGCTGCGGCTCCGGATAGTGCACGGTCATACTAAAATCGATTTCCCCTTTATCATTCAGCGCAAAGACAGCTGCACTTTGTTCAATCGCCCGGCGGATTTCAGCTCCGTTCATTTTGATGACGAGCAGCCGGTTCGATCGGGGAAGATTATGTAAAACATGTTCACGGGTTACTTTTTCAGGAAAGCCACCTTGTGTATGGTAGGGCAGTTCGATAACCGAAATTTGGGCACCCGTGTAATGGAGCTGCATATCATGAAGCAATTGTGTATATGCGGTCATTTTTGTACGGGGCGTAAAAAAGTCCTCATAAGTCAACGCTTGATTTGCTGTTCCGATTTGTTGTTTTTTCCACGCATCAAATTCGGGAAAAGACTGCATTTTTGATGTGGGGTCCACGTGGATGATAGACGGTTCAAAAGAAAATGTACCGTGTTCTACAGTGACATCAATTTGCGCAAAGTAATGTGCATTTGCCCCGGGTTGCACGACAGCGACACCGTTGTGCACTGTGGCAATTTCCAAATGCTGATGCCCGGTAATGAAAAGATCAATGCCTCCTATTTCATGAAGCATGCGATAGCCTTCATTTTCACCTTGTTCCTGATCTATTAGGTGACCGCTATGAAGATCCCGTTCAAACCCGCCGTGATAGCTTAAAATGACAAGCTGTACCTGTTCCACATCGCGAACATATTTTACAGTGTTTTTCGCACTTTCAAATGCGTTTTCGAAATCCAGATACTTTGTTGATCCACATTCATCCCAGTTTTTTGTGAAATGTGTCACAACTCCTATGACAGCAATGCGCAACCCGTTTATTTCTTTAATGAAATACGGTTCGGCAAACCCTGGAATATTGGCGGCAATCCATGGGAAATTCGAGGCGTTGCGGATCGCTTGGATTTTTTCGGGAGAATAGTTGAATTCATGATTGCCGAAAACTGCAACATCATAGCCGAGTGTGTTTGCAAGTTCGATTTGCGGGTGCTGTTTTTGGACAATATAATCGTAATAATAGCTTAAATGACTCCCGTGCAAAAAATCCCCGTTATCGATTAACAGTGCGGGCTGCCTTGCGGAAATCATTTGCGCAAGCTGTGAAAAGCGTTCGGTATGTCCATGGATATCGCTTGTCGCAATAATAGTAAATTTCATTGAGAAAACTTCCTTTAATATTTCATTTTCCTTATTATAGCGTGAATTATTGCGCAACAGTTCTGAAAGTGATTAAATAAATATATAGGCAGTTTATGCTAAATTATAGGAGTTGGTAATTATGATAACAGTAACAAACCGTATCAAAGTAAAAAAAGGTTTTGCCGAAAAAATGGCCCCACAATTTGTACAACCAGGACCATTACAAGAATTCGAAGGTTTCCAAAAAGTGGAAGTACTAGTTTCTACACAATTTGAGGAATATGACGAAATGAGCGTTGTGATGTACTGGGATTCAAAAGAAAGCTTTGCAGTATGGCGTGAAAGTGATGCATTCAAACAATCACACAAACGTCCATCTCAAGGTGAAGGCGGAGGCCACCAAGGCGAATCTCCAATGCTAGGTTCAGAAATCGTAATCGCCGAAGTAGCAGGCACAATCTCAAAATAGTGTTAAGGGGTGTCCTAATGTATTCGTTAGGGCACCTTTATGCTATACATACTATTGGTTGAAATACATATAGGTTATGCTTTAATAAATTGTGAATGAAAAACAGAAAGGTGTTTTTAATGTCGAACATGGTGCAGTATTTTTATGATGGACAGTTTTTAAAATGCTATGAAGAAGCGAAACGCCAATTACAGGGCGGAGAAAATGAAGAACAGGCAACGCAATTCCTAAAGATCTTTGAAAAATATGAGTATGAAAAATTCCCGAAGCCGACAGAACAAATTTCGCAGAGTGTCGAACGTGCTAATGAAAGCTATCCGGAAAATGATGAAGTTGAACAACTACGGGCGATCAAAGATGAACAACAGTTTTCGGAAAAAGTGAAACAGCTTGAACATGATGCACGGACAGCGGATGCTGAACGGAAAGCACAGTCGTTTTATGTACAGGGACACCTTTTTTTAATGTCGCATCATTATGATGAAAGTGTGCACTGCTTTATGGAAGCGGTGAAGCATCATCCAAATAAGGCATTGTATTACGGGATTGCAGGGCAGACGATGAACCGCTTTAACTGGTCTCCGTTTGATGTGATGGTCTATATTGAGCGGGCGATCGACATGGATTCGGATAACTCAAGATGGTACTGGAATAAGGCGCTCGTTTTAACACAGTTGTACAAAGATTTAAATGCCGAGCCGTTTTTGGAAAATGCTTTAATTGCAATTGAGAAAGCAATCGAGACGAGCCGCGAAGATCAAGTATCACTGCGTTCAGGCATCGATTCAACATTGGAAAATTTGAAAGAATATCTTTTCAATTAATGAAGCACCGTTAAATGGAGGAAAAAGCATGAAGTTTTTATCTTGGAAAGGTATTTCGATATACTTAACGATTATTCTATTTTTACTCATTTTTATTCAGATTCTGGACTGGAATAAAGGGAAAGACAAAGAGGGTCAATATGCGGTAGAGCTGGAAAAAGCGTATACGGATTTAGTTGATTTCCAAACATATATTTTGAACGATGAAGTGCAGATCGATGACAATAAGCATGTGCTGACGATGTACGATAAAAACTTTCAATATCAGCTAAGCATGTTCATTGATATTTTCGGCAATAAAAAAGTGGATGATGCGAACCTATTTGATTCTTATAAACAAATTGAAGAAGCACTGGCAGCTTTTTATGAAGCGGAAAGCGCAGAACAGCAAGGGCAGGCACATGTACAATTGCTCGACGCGAAAAAATCACTGTTTATTATATTGAATGACATGAAATAATATGGGCTCACGAACGCTTTGAGGGAAGCGGGGCGTGGGCTTTTTTTGTGGGAGGGAGTGGCTGCAGGGCGGAAAAGTTCTAATATTCTTGCCGGAAGTTTTAAAAAGTCCCTTAGATTTTCTAATAAACCGAAAAAAGTTCTAATAAATCAAAGCCGGACATACTCCATAACAACCCCAACCCCAAAAAAAGCCATCCCAAAGTTATCTACAAACTTTCAGGACAGCCTCAGCTATTCACATTCCTTACTTTTTCTTCTTTTTCTCCTTCACAAACGCAAACACGATTAACGCAACCCAAATCACAACGATCGCTATAAAAATGTAAAAGTTTTTCGAGGAGCTGGATAAATTCAATTCATCTGCCAAAATTCCTGTAATCGACTGCAATTGTGCACTTAATAAAATAATCAGCGCGCCAATAAATAGCATGATCTTAGGATTGATCGCAAAGCGCAGCAGCACGATGATGAACAAAGCTGAGAAAATCAGCAATAGGGTGAACAGGGGATCCAGTAATGTGAGTGTCCCGTCTTTTGCGAAGTTTTCGTACGTAAATGTCATGAATAATTCTCCTTACTTTACTAAGCCATTTTGAAATGCATAGACGACAGCCTGTGTGCGGTCCTGCACTTCAAGTTTACTTAAAATGTTGCTGACATGGGTTTTCACTGTTTTTAATGCGATAAACAGCTCTTCCGCGATCTCCTGATTGGCAAGGCCGCGAGCCATACATAACAGTACTTCCATTTCCCGGTCTGTTAAATGGTTATGCAGGGCAGGGGCGGTACCGCGCATACGTGCCATTACCCGTGTCGTTGCTTCCGGCTCCAGAACGGTTTCCCCGGCCATCGTTTTCCGGATCGCGTCAGCAATTTGTTTGGCATTGCTCGTTTTCAGTATATAGCTGACAGCCCCTGCTTCAAGTGCCGGGTATAATTTATCGTCATCGATAAAGCTCGTGACAATCATAACTTTTGCTTGCGGCCATTGTGCCAGAATTTCGGCAGTCGCTTCAGCACCCGTTTTTATCGGCATCACATTATCCATCAGCACAATATCCGGCTTTAGCGAAAGCACTGTTTCAATCGCTTCCTCGCCGTTTGTTGCTTCGCCGATGACTTCGATATCGGGTTGTGCCGATAAATAGGCAGCAACACCGATTCGAACCATTTCGTGATCATCTACTATGACAACTTTAATCATTCATTTGTTCCTCCTTTTTAAGCGGAACTTTCACTTCGACAATTGTTCCTTCATCCGGTACAGAGACAATCTTATACGTACAGCCAATTTCGACAGCGCGTTCAGCAATATTGCGCAGCCCGTACGAAGTCGTTTTATCTCCCTCCAAATTAAAGCCAAGGCCATTATCCTGAATGCGCAAAATCGCAAGCTGATCACGTGCGATTAATAACAGCTCGACTTCTGTTGCTTTTGCATGCCGTAAAGTATTTGATAAAGCTTCTTGGGCAATACGGAATAAATGATCTTCCTCCGCTTTCGATAATCCGATTTCCTCGATCTGGTAATCAATATTGAAATACACTTTTTCCTGTAATTCTACAATTAGATCTTCTAAACCTTCTGCCAAGCTTTTATTATGCAAAGCAACAGGACGCAAGTGAAGGAGAAGGGCGCGCATTTCGAGCTGTGCCTGCTGGACGATTTTTTCCACCTGCCCCAGCTGCTTTTGTGCAAGATCATCTTGACGCTGTTCTGTAAGCGCGGAGAGAAGCATGGATGCCGCAAACAGCTGCTGGGAAACAGAATCATGCAGTTCCCGTGCAAGACGCTGACGTTCTGCGAGAAGCCGCTCCTGGACGATGGCGTCATTTGTTTCCACCTTTTCATTGGAAAGTCGCTGTAAAGATGTCCGCTGTGTTTCAATTAATTCGTTCGTTTCGCGCAAGGCCTTTTTTAAGGAACCATTTGCTTTCTTGAATTTTTGTGCAAAATCTGGCTCTGCTACTTTTTTCACGATGCGGGTCATCTGATTTTCTTTTATTTTTAATGATATCGATATCCATAAAGAAATAAAGAAGCTGGTCGTTGTTGCGGTAATGGCGATAACAGCGACAATCGGTATTGAATACTCATCGCTTTCCCATAAAAAACGCCAAGTCTCTTCCTGGGGCTGACCGAGCAGGAAAACAAAAATATTCAGAGCAAATGTCGCAAAAACCATCATCAATATAAAAAATCGTATTATAAATGCAATCATCCGCGCTGCACCTCCACATCGCCAATCCAAGATGTCACATAAAGTACTAGGACACGTTTTGCATCCATTTCTCCATCCTCAAAATGGAGCTGTTCATTAATACACTGCTTTGGCGCATAGTGCAGGTATGCTGCTTCTCCGTATATAGTGGAGTAATGGAGCTGAATCGTCACTTCATAAGGTACAATAACCCGTACTTTACCTAAAGATTGATGGATAACAATAATCGATTTCCCGTTTGGTAAAATAGTTTCGGTCGTATCGATTGTAATATCGCCGATAAAGCGTTGAATATGAACATCTTTCCAATGATAGCTTTCTGTCGGAGCACTAGTTGTTCCGATCAACTGATTTTGATTTGATGTATTGGCAAAGTGGCTTTTGATTTCCATCACTTGCTCTTTTTTCGTTAAGTATTGGTATAAAAGAAAGACAAGAACACCAATGATTAATAGGCGCAGTGTCCAAATATTAATAATAGCAAAGAATAATAGAACGAGTCCCGTCCATAATAAGTAACGTTTCTTCTTTTTAAAGCTGAAAAAGAGAAACAGTGCACCTAAAATCAGTAAAAACACGGTGCCGTTATTGAAAAGTGTCAATTCGATCAATACGACAAGTGCCATACTAATCGTGATAATTGCAAGCTGATCAGATGTAATTTTCGGCATAGTGCCTCCCCCTATAACGTGCAAAATGGAGAAAGCACGATGCCTTCTCCTTTACGCATTATATCATTATTTTGGTTGTTCTATGAGCTTTTGTTCTTTTTCAAGCTGTGCCAATCGAGCTTCAAAAGAGGTTACTTCATATTTACGCTCAATATTTTGAGATAATTCATCAATATAAGTTGATAGTTCATCGAAATTACCGGCATTGTCCGAAGTGAGAACTTTATCCATCTGGTGGTTGGCACGCACGACATTTTCTTTGCCCATCAGCTGTAGTTGGCGCACTTTCATGTCTTTGATTTTATGTTTCATCGTTTCGAATTTGCGTTCCAGTGCAAAGTATTCAGTATTCGCAGCATCAATGCTTGAAAGAAGGGCATGCTTTCTGGCAGTGTAAGCCGTTACTTCTTCCTGTGCAAACGCAATCAGTTCAGACTCTTCAGTTGACTGAGCCAATAAAAGCTGTTTTTCACGCTTCTCAAGCATTTCGATTGTTTGTGAAAGCTGCAGTTCCAGCTCTTTTTTCAGCTGTGCCTGACGTGCAAGTAATTTTCCTGTTTCTTCCGTTTGTTTTTCTGCTTCACGAATATAGTGGTTCAGCATTTTAATCGGGTTTTTATCGACCTTTTTGTCAAACATATCATGTAAATCCGCCTGTATTGAATATTTAAATTTTGTCAATAAATTTCTCATTGTCCATCGCTCCTATTTGTTTAAATTTGCCCATTCACGTTCAAAGTTTGTAAATGGATCTTCTTCCTCTTTTTTGCCTGGTAAAAATTCAAGCTTTTCATTTTTACGTGCTTTGTATAGATAAAACAATCCACCGATTGCAGCTAAACCGATAAAGCCTGGGATGTTTGATAAGGCACTTACTAAACCGGCTAAAGCGACAACCAGGCTCATGACTTTTCCGAAAGTAGATTTACTTTCTGTGTAATAGTGAAGACCTGCTGCCAGAAGCGCTCCTGAGATTAATAAGCCGGCTACTGGTGCGAGCAGGCAAAGTGCGATGATCGCTGTGATAAAAGCCGCTGAATATAAGAAAAACTTTTTCATTATGTGTTCCTCCTTGTCGTTGATATGTTCATGTTACAGTGGATTTAAAAATCCGATAACGACCTGTTACTGTATTTTCATCTAGGTCTCAAGGCTGAGATGGACTCAGACAGCTATTTGTATGGCTTAACTTCTGTCAGGAGAAGTTAAAATATATAGAAACGTAATAACTTTTATTGTATAATGCTTGATGGAGAGTTTTTCTCGGTACATAAGTAGTGGAGGAGGTTGGACAAAATGGCTTTATGGTTAGGAATTACACTTATCGTCGTAGCTCTTATCGGGGGCGTGGCAATTGGGTTCTACGCAGCTCGTCAATATATGATGAAGTATTTAAAAGAAAACCCGCCAATTAATGAACAAATGATTCGCGTGATGATGGCACAAATGGGACGTAAACCGTCTGAAAAACAAGTGCGTCAAATGATGGCACAAATGAACAAATTCCAAGATAAATAATAAAAAGTTGGACTACCTTTTGCATTCTATTGAGTGAAGAAGGTAGTTTTTATTTTCTGTAAAACAAAATTCAGAATATTTCGTTGAAAAGAACAATAATCTAGTCTATCCTTATATAGATTGTAAGTATTGGAGGGACGAAAAAATGGCAACAGAGAAAACGAATGTAGAGAGCTTTGATTTAGACCATACAATAGTGGTCGCACCGTATGTACGTTTAGCGGGTACAAAAGAAGGGGCGAAGGGCGATGTCGTGACGAAATACGATATCCGCTTTAAGCAGCCGAATAAAGAGCATATGGAAATGCCGGCACTTCATTCACTGGAACATTTAATGGCAGACCGTATTCGCAATCATAGTGACGCGGTTGTCGATATCTCGCCAATGGGCTGTCAAACAGGCTTTTATGTCTCCTTTATGAACTATGATGACTACGAAGGTGTGCTGGGGATTTTAGAAAAGACCGTTCAGGATGTGTTGGCGGCGACTTCTGTTCCTGCCTGCAATGAAGTTCAATGCGGTTGGGCGGCAAGTCACAGTTTAGAAGGCGCGCAACAGTTGGCAAAAGAATTCTTAGCCAAACGCGGTGAATGGCATATCGTTTTTAATGATTAATAAGAATGTGCAGTGCCCCCATTAAATTGGGGGCATTTTTATTCCCGACATCAAACCAAAAAGCACTTCCTGTTCAATGAAATGAACAGAAAGTGCGTATTTCTTTTATATTAAAGAATCCGTTATATTGCGGTATGCCGGTACATAATCATGCAGGAACTTGGCTACCGTTTGCTCATAGTCACCCTGGTTATCGTTGAATGATTTCGCATGCTCTCCTTTTTCAAACAGTTTCAGCATTTTAGGTTCCGGTTTTTGTTCGTACAGTTCTTCGGTCATTGAGGAAGGAATGAAATCATCCGGTGTACTGTGAATAAAGAGGACGGGCTTTTGAATTTGTTTTACAGCATCAATCGGCATCACTTCTTTTACGGAATAGCCATCGCGGATTCGCATGAAAAAGTCGGCGAAAGGAAGTGTATATTTCGAATCAATCGGTACAACACTTTCAAAAATTTGTTTCAATAGCTCGGGGAAATTCGAGAAAGCACAGTCGGAAACATAGAAATCCGCATTATCTGCTAACGTTCCTGCATAGAGCAGTGTCGTTGCCGCGCCCATTGATTCCCCGTGAATACCGAGCAGGGCATCTTCCCCGGTCATATTTCGGATTGTCTCAACTACTGCCTGTAAATCGTATTTTTCATAATGGCCATAGCTTGTTGTTTTCCCTTGGGATTCTCCGTGACGGCGGTGATCGTATACAAATGCATTAAAACCAAGCCGTTCAAACATTCGGGCATAGCGCATCGAGTTAATTTTATTTTCAGTGACGCCATGACAGATGATGACTGTATTTTTCGTTTCCAAAGGTTTTAAATAGATGCCGCTTATTTTATAGCCATTTGGAGAATCGATCAATAAAATTTCTTTCGGACAGCCTTCATACCATGCTTCATCAAAGCGTTTTGCCGCAATTTCGCGCTCGCGGATGAAAGCATCGTCCTTTTTCTTTATATACATAATGTGATTTGTCATCACGACACCAGTGATCGTTGTAGCAGCTGCCAGCAGGGTTGTTACAATACTGCCAGATAAAAACAGGGTACGTTTTTTCATGAAAATCACTCCTTAATTAATTTAATATTCGATGAATTTTTGGGATAAATCAACTAATATGTATCTATTTATTATTGGAAACTTTTGTGTGAAAAATGCGAAATATTTGATAAAATCTTTGTAAGCAAGTAATTAATTTCAGCGGATGACAAAGATTCGGCAATGAGTTCTAAAAATGAAGTCAGCCAAATAACGTAGCATCGTGCGACAATGACTGACCCACATCGTGTGGACCTAAAGCCGAATCCTGACGCAATTACGCCAAGGCGTAATTGATTATATTTGCTCACAAAGGGACCATTCACAATAAAGGGGGATATATTCATGACAGAAGTTGTAATAGTAAGTGCAGTACGTACGCCAATTGGTGCTTTTCAGGGAGCATTAAAAGATATTTCGGCTCCGACTTTAGGGAGTATCGTAATAAAAGAAGCCTTGAATCGTGTTCAATTAGATCCATCAACAGTTGATGAAGTTATTATGGGGAATGTTCTTGCAGCAGGTTTAGGTCAAAACCCGGCAAGACAGGCAAGTATACAAGCTGGTTTACCATACACAGTTCCAGCGATGACAATTAATAAAGTATGTGGTTCAGGCCTAAAGGCCGTTCATTTAGCAGTACAGGCAATCATTGCCGGGGATGCGGAAGTTGTTGTCGCTGGAGGCTTTGAAAATATGAGTCAAGCACCTTATATTATGCGAAATGCAAGAGAAGGTTTCCGCATGGGAGATCAAAAGATTATCGATACATTAATTCAGGATGGCTTATGGTGCGCATTTAATGATTACCATATGGGGGTAACTGCAGAAAACCTATGTGATCAATATGACATTTCTCGTCAGGAACAGGATGAATTTGCAGCACGTTCTCAAGCCCGTGCATCGGAAGCAATTTCCGCAAATAAATTCGCTGAAGAAATTGTCCCTGTAGAAATTCCTCAACGTAAAGGGGAGCCGGTTATTTTTTCACAAGATGAATATGTAAAACATGGAACAACAGCAGAGAAATTAAATGGATTACGTCCTGCTTTCAAGAAAGATGGTTCGGTTACTGCTGGAAATGCTTCGGGTATTAATGACGGAGCTGCAGCAGTTGTCGTTATGTCAAAGCAGCGTGCTTTTGAATTAGGCCTTACACCACTTGCTACAATCGTCGCAAATGCCAGCGCAGGGGTTGATCCATCTGTAATGGGTATCGGACCGGTAACTGCAGTGAAAAAAGCCTTGGCGAAAGCGAATGTAACATTGGATGACATGGATTTAATTGAAGCGAATGAAGCATTTGCTGCTCAGGCGATTGCAGTTGATCGCGAATTGGCGTTCAATCATGATAAACTAAATGTAAATGGCGGGGCAATTGCACTTGGTCACCCAATCGGGGCAAGCGGTACACGCATTTTGGTAACATTGTTACATGAAATGCAAAAACAGGATGCAAAATTAGGTCTTGCAACATTATGTATTGGTGGCGGGCAAGGTGTTGCAACAATTGTACAACGCTAAAATTAATTGTAGGTGAGAATGATGGCAAAAAAGAAACAGCAAAGAACGACGAATGAATTTGAGCTTCCAAAAGATAAGGCAGCAACATTGGCCGATCAGTTAGGCGGCGATGTATTGGCCAAGCTAAAGGCAGCGAAGCAGGAAATGGTGGCAGACGAAAAGGCGAAAGAAGAAGAGCGTCTGGCGAAAGCAGCATTCGAACGCAAACAACGAGAAAAAAATATGAGCTTTGAAGAACTGTTAAATCAATACGGCGACAAAGGTTCGAAATTTTAACAGTAATCCAAAACGGATTATAAAGAAGCTTAATAAATATGAAAAGATAGCACACTATTTTTGTGTGCTATCTTTTTTAAATACAACAATAATAAGTTTTGCAACCACTAACAATGTGAACGCACCACATGCATCAAGCACGACATCTTCTACGAGGCCGCTGCGACCTGGTATCATACTTTGGCGGTATTCATCAAGGCTTGCGATTATTATGGCTGTAACAAAGGCAAGAACTATTGGGAAGTGCCATTTCAGTTTTCGGTATAAAGTATAGAATATAACCGCTAATAAACCGTATCCGAAGAAATGAGTTGCTTTCCGGATAAGAAACTCAAGAAATTGAAAATAGCCTCGTGTTTCGACCGATATAATTTTTCCCCAATAAGGAATTTCAAACTGACTTAACCATGCTTCAAAAGGTTTGTCTTTTAATAGATCTTTTAACGCCGGAACAATCGTTTGCTGTTCATAGCTCATATTGGACATTACCATCACAACGATTATCCCGATGATGACGAGAACAATCCATTTTTTCATCTATGCTCAGTGTAACGGTCGGTTTTTGTCCAGCTGTCGATCTCTGAAATATTTTGTATTGATTGCGCTTTTTCGTAAGCATCCAGATTTTGCTGCAGTTGCGCAACTGTACGCGCCCCAATAACAGTTGAAGCAACCGCTGGGTATTGTAAATTGAAAGCGAGGGCAGTTGCATGAACATCACCGAATTGCTGTTCAATTTTTTGCAGCACATCTTTTGCTGCCGCTTCATCATAGCTCATAAAGGACTTTAAGCGTGTGCGCCATTCATTCGTCAGCAAACCTTTTGCAATCGATCCGCGTGTTACGATAGAAGCTCCTGTCTGTTGAATCGGTTCAAAAAATTCGCTTGCCCGTTCATCAAAAATATTAAACTGCATCATATTGCTGATTGCATTACTGTTTTGTAAATATGGCATGAAAACATTCGGTCGGATGGAGGAAATGCCATATTCGCGGATAAGTCCTTCTTTTTTCAAACTTTCAAATGTGTCGGTAATTTCCCCCCAATTATCTTCGGTCGTACCGCCATGTAACTGGTAAAGATCCAAGTAATCTGTCTGTAGTCGTTGCAGGCTGTCACGTACCGCCTTATTAATATAATTTGCGGATGTATCCCAGCTCCAACCTTCTTTTCCTTCTTCCCAACGATTCCCGACTTTAGATGCCAGGTAAATATTGTTGCGGTGTTGCTTCAGTGCCGCGCCAACAACCTTTTCGTTGTCTCCCTGATTATACAGATCGGCGGTATCATAATAATTAATGCCCGCGTCAATTGCCGCATGAATGACCTCTTCTGCTTCTGCTGGATTTGGAGGTAATGACATACAGCCTAAACTAATTTCAGAAATATGAAGATTGCTTGTACCTAATTGTCGTTTTTTCATGTGAATTCCTCCCTGGTTCAATATTTTAGAAAAGCTCTTACTAATGGTACAATGAATATAAGCAAGAGAACAAGTGGAGGCATGGTCATGAAAAAATTTGAAGAGAAAACAATTCAATCCCAACCCATCTATTCAGGGAAGGTTATTTCATTAAAAGTAGACGATGTATCGCTACCGAATGGTGAAACAGGGAAACGTGAAATTATTAATCATCCAGGAGCAGTTGCAGTAATTGCCATCACAGACAACAATAAAATTTTACTTGTTGAGCAGTACCGTAAAGCTCTTGAACGTTCCATTATAGAAATCCCTGCCGGTAAGCTGGAAAAAGGGGAGGAGCCAATTGTAACGGCCCGCCGCGAATTGGAGGAAGAGACAGGGTATACGTCTGATCATTTCGAATTTATTCAGGCTTTCGCTACTTCACCGGGTTTTGCGGATGAAATTATTCATATTTACGTAGCAGAAAAGTTAAAAAAATTAGACATTCCTGCTGAATTAGACGAAGATGAATTTGTGGAGTTAATGGAAGTATCACTGGAAGAAGCAGAAGCGATGGTTGCGGACGGCCGTATTTACGATGCCAAAACGGCTTTTGCGATTTTATGGCTGAAAATTAAAATGAAATTAAATCAATAATTGTTTACGCATAAGGACAATTTATGTGCATAAGTTGTATGGACAAGGAGGCGTCCAAATGCGTAAATATCTATATATTCAATATACTTCGATGATCGTCGTATGTTTCATTTGTGGTGTAGTTTGTTATCAGTTATTCGATATTGGACAAGTGCAGCAAATTATTAAATATAGTGATCGTAGACTGCTCCAAATGGAAAAACCAGAATTGCTTTGGAGTGTAGTTCCTTTCATAGTTGCCTTAAGTATTGTATTATTCTTTTCGACACATAAATATTTGCCGCGTATAGGCCTTATTTTTATTGCAATAAAAGTAACGTTTTTAGGCTTTAGCTCGGTTTATTTACTAGTACAGCATGAATCTATTAAACTCTATGCATTTTGGTGGTTTCCATTTCAGTTAATATATTGTGTATTATTAATTATGCTCTATCAAATAACTACTAAAACTACGAGTAGACGAGCCTTGAAAACGGTGATGCCATGGAAAAAGATTATGTTCCTGATAGTCGTGATGATAATTGTTTTTGCAGTCGAAAATTTAGCAATTACTTATTTATTTAAATAATCATTGTCTTGTAATGAGATTTACTCATTTGGTATAATGAAAAGAGTTTAGGAGGGCGTCACATATGGAGAGCCGTATTGATCGAATTAAAAAGCAACTGCATAGTGCGAGCTATAAGCTGACGCCACAGCGAGAAGCAACAGTAGCGGTTTTACTGGAGCATGAGGAAGATCATTTAAGTGCTGAGGATGTTTACTTATTAGTAAAAGAAAAGGCACCAGAGATTGGACTAGCTACTGTATACCGTACATTGGAGCTTTTAACAGAGCTGAAAATTGTCGATAAAATAAATTTTGGTGATGGGGTGTCCCGTTATGATTTACGTCAAGAGGGCGCAAAGCATTTCCATCATCATCTAGTTTGTATCGAATGTGGCGCAGTAGATGAAATTCAAGAAGATTTACTAGAAGATGTAGAAGAAATTGTGGAGAAACGTTGGAACTTTATAATCAAAGATCACCGTCTTACATTCCATGGCATCTGCTGGCGTTGTCATGATAATAATGACAACTCTGGAGACAGCAATGCATAATCTATAATCAAAAAAAGGGACAGCATATTTTGCTGTTCTTTTTTTGTGCCCTATTTTGTTATTGCCGGGCAATTATTAGCGAGCATTGCACAAAAAAACTCTATTTCCCTCAGTTGAGAGAAATAGAGTTTTACAATTTTTATTTATTTCCCCGGATGATGAGCAACAATTAGGATCTTACCTGCATCCAGATCATTCTTTGCAGTTGCATGTTCATTTTCGCCTACACCAATGTCAGCAAGCTGATGGTGAAGATCTTCCGGAGTACTTTGGAAGAAATTTTTAATTGATGCCAAGAAGCCTTTATCATTTTCTGTTGTTCCAGGAGTTTTGCTCGCATCAACATCGAAAAAGTCAGCAATATCTTCCGCACGTTTATTGCTGTTTGCGAAAACATGAATATGATCGCGTTCATAGCCCTCTGTAATAAATGATTCGATTACTGATTTTGCTTGCACACCGTTTTCTACTGATTTGATAATTGCCATATATATACACTCTCCTTTGTTTGAATACTTATGTTATTCCCGAACTCATACAATTAAAACGTTAAGAGATTCATACAGTCGTAATTCAGCTTTCAGGAGAACGTGCATACAGATGAGAATTATCTTGTTTAGACGGCTACTGTTCTATAAGATCATGCATTTTTTTGATTTCTAAAAATTGCAGCTGATGGCCGTCAATTTCATGGATTTTAAACGCATAGTTTTCAAAAATAAATGTATCTTCAATATTCAGGTCCGGCATGTTTGTGAAGTACCAGCCCCCGATTGTATCAACATTCGGATCTTCAATATCAAGAAACAGCAATTTAGAAATATCTTCAAGCAATACTTTTGAATAGACTAAATAATGGTCTTCACCGATTTTACGAATATCTGAAACTTCATCATCGTCAAACTCATCGCGAATTTCACCGACAAGCTCTTCCAGAATATCTTCAACGGTAATCATACCGCTCGTTCCGCCGTATTCATCAAGCAGGATCGCAATATGAATACGCTTTTTCTGCATAATTTGAAGCAAACTTTGAATTGGTGTTGTTTCAATTGTGCGAACGACCGGATTAATATAGTCTTCCAATTTAAATGTTGCCGGATCGATCCGGTTATTCATGCCAAGTGTTAAAAAGTCTTTAATATTTAAAAAACCTAATATATTATCGCGGTCCCCATCGTAAACCGGGTAGCGTGTATAGCGTTCCTCTGAAACTTGTGTTAAAACTTCTTCGAACGTTGCAGTCACATCAAAGCCGATAATATCTGTACGGGGAACCATAATTTCGCGGGCGATTTTATCATCGAATTCAAACACATTGTTTACATATTTTAATTCGTTGACATTGATCTCACCGGATTTATAGCTCTCGGATAGAAGCAGGCGCAATTCCTCTTCCGTATGAGAGAGTTCATGTTCGCTCGCTGGTCGCATCCCGAACAATTTCAATAATAAACGTGCTGAACCATTTAATAGCCAAATTAACGGGAACATAAGTTTATAGAATAATTGAATAGGCTTCGCGAATGCCAGAGTAATCGCTTCTGCTCTTTGAATAGCAATCGTTTTAGGTGCAAGTTCACCTACTACAACGTGGAAGAAAGTCGCTAAAAAGAATGCGCCACCTAATGTAAACCAATGAATATATTCTGTGCCAATTCCCATAGATTCGAATAGCGGGTGAAGTATAAACTCAAATGTGGATTCACCGACCATCCCGATTCCCAGGGCTGTTACCGTAATACCTAATTGACAGGCAGATAAATATTCATCAAGGTGGGTTGTTACATTTTTAGCTGAAATGGAACCGGCTTTACCTTCAGCTACAAGTTGGTCAATACGGGATTGACGTACTTTTACGATCGCAAATTCCGTTGCAACGAAAAAGGCCGTAAAAGCGATTAAAACCGAGAAAATAATTAAGTTAATGATTGTGGTCAAACGAGCGTCCTACTCACGAAGTAGAACGTTCACCTCCTAGTTATTTAAAATTAATAATAGTGATTGCATGAGAGCAACACTTTCAGGCGAAACTTTTTTGCGGAGTTTCTGCCGCTCTTTGTCATCTAAGTGTTCCATTAATACCGTTACATCATGTTCAAGTTTGCGCATTTGCAATCGAATATCCTGAACATCGATTTCTTCGGGTTCATCTTTTGAAGGGCCAAGCGAGCGGTGAATTTCTTCAAGGCACTTGCCAAGCTTCTTTTGCTCTTCAATCCAGTGTATACGTTCAATCATCTCTTTATCATAGTAGCGATAATTGGATGCCGAACGTTCAACTTTTAGAAGGCCCAAATTCGTATAATAATCAATAGTTCGTTTTGTCACGCCAGTTGCTGCAGCAAGCTCTCCGATTTTTAGTTTGTCGATCCCAAATTATCACCCCAATCTGTCACGTTTTACTTTCAAGAATACCGTATATAGTACGTTTTGTAAATGGGATGCTATCATATGGAGATGCTGAGCGGCATTGAAAAAATGAATGAACGAAGGATAAAACGTCACTTCAATTGTACGAAAATGGTAATATAAATGTATAGAATGCAAGAGGGGCGATTAATATGCAAGCTTTAAATGATTCAATAGAAGATTATCTACATTTTATTAAAGTCGAACGTCAGCTATCTGATAATACATTACAATCCTATAAGCGTGATTTAGTCGCATATGCCCGTCACATCCATCATGAGCAGCAGATCATGGAATTAGATAAAGTTATGCGCGAACATATTTTGCTTTATTTGGACAGCTTAAGGTCTGTAGGAAAATCATCGAAGACGATATCGAGACAGATTTCATCGATCCGTTCATTTCATCAGTTTTTATTGAGGGAAAAAGTGACGAATCAAGATCCTACCGTTCATTTGGAAATGCCTAAAAAAGAACTGTCTTTACCAAAAGTATTATCAATAGAAGAAATTGATGCACTTTTGACAGCACCATCTGTCGAAAAACCACAGGGAACTCGGGATATTGCCATTTTGGAAATGATGTACGGTTCCGGAATGCGTATAAGTGAACTGATTGAACTGAACTTGGAGGATGTCCATATGACAATGGGATTCGTCCGTGTATTTGGTAAAGGCGGAAAAGAACGTATTATACCGCTTGGGAGAAGTGCGATTTCTGCATGTGTAAATTATTTGGAGCAGGCGAGACCTCAACTTTTAGGCAATGCACCTAAAAATGATGCGTTTTTCATTACGCAGAGAGGGAAAAGATTCACGAGACAAGGCTGCTGGAAAATCATTAAGGAACATGCAGCAGAAGCTGGCATTTCCAAAGAAATTACACCGCATGTTCTGCGCCATTCCTTTGCGACACATCTGATTGAAAATGGTGCCGATTTGCGTGCAGTACAGGAGCTTTTAGGACATGCAGATATTTCAACGACACAAATTTATACACATGTAAGTAAAACTCGTTTATCGGAAGTTTATAAACAATTCCATCCGCGTGCTTAAAATCAGCATAATCGCGTAAGACTAATGGGGTGCTTAACTTTTTTCTATTAAAAATAAATCTTTTGAAATCGGATGTCTGACCTTTACTTTGTTTAGACGTTTTATGTAAAATAGAATGGAAGAAGAGGAGTTGAAAGCATTATGCAACCGTTTAAGAAAGTACATGTAATTGTAATGGATTCTGTTGGTATCGGTGAAGCACCGGATGCCGATAAATTTGGCGATGCTGGCTCAAATACATTAGGACATATCGCAGAAAAAATGAATGGCTTAAATATGCCGAATATGGAGAAAATGGGTTTATCTAATATCCGTGAACTTCAAGGCATTAATAAAACTGAAAAACCTGCTGCATTTTACGGTATGATGCAAGAAGCATCTGTTGGTAAAGATACAATGACAGGTCACTGGGAGATCATGGGACTGAACATCGATACTCCGTTTAAAGTATACCCGGAAGGCTTTCCCGCAGAACTGATTTCTAAGCTAGAAGAAGCAACTGGCCGCAAAGTACTTTGTAATTTACCTTACAGTGGAACCGCTGTCATTGACGATTATGGTCCGGAACATATGGAAACAGGTGCAATTATTGTGTATACATCGGCAGACCCGGTTATGCAAATTGCAGCACATGAAGAAGTTATTCCAGTAGAAGAACTTTATAAAATTTGTGAAATTGCACGTGAATTAACATTGGATGCTGAATTTTTAGTAGGTCGTGTTATTGCCCGTCCGTTCGTTGGCGAACCAGGTAACTTTACACGCACATCAAACCGTCATGATTATGCATTGACGCCATTTGGACGCACGACAATGGCTGAAATGAAGGACGCAAATCTTGATGTCATTGCGATCGGTAAAATTTCGGACATCTTTAATGGTGACGGGGTAACGGAAGCGATTCGTACGAAAGACAACACGGATGGCATGGACAAAATGGCGGAAGTTGTTCGTCGTGATTTCCATGGTATCAGCTTCCTGAACTTAGTGGACTTTGATGCAAACTTTGGACACCGACGTGATCCGATTGGCTATGGTCAAGCATTGGAAGAATTTGATCGTCGTTTACCGGAAGTTATGGAAGCGTTATCAGACGATGATTTGCTGATTATTACGGCAGACCACGGGAACGATCCGACATTCCCAGGTACAGACCATACACGTGAATACGTACCGTTAATTGTTTACTCACCGCGCTTTACAGCAGGATCAGAATTGCAGTTACGTGAGACATTTGCGGATATTGCTGCAACAATTGCAGATAATTTTAATATTGCAACACCGCAATTCGGAAAAAGCTTTTTATCAGAGCTGAAATAAGGGGGATTTTCCACATGAGAATGGTAGATATTATTGAAAAAAAACGTAACGGCGAAGAATTGACAACAGCTGAAATTCGTTTCTTTGTAGAAGGATATACAGATGGCACAATCCCTGATTATCAGGCAAGTGCGTTATGTATGGCAATTTACTTTAAGGATATGACAGATCGCGAACGCGCGGATTTAACAATGGCGATGGTTGAATCAGGTGACCAGATTGACCTTTCTTCAATTGCAGGCGTAAAAGTGGACAAACACTCAACAGGCGGAGTTGGCGATACAACGACATTGCCGTTAGCTGCAATGGTAGCAGCTGTCGGTGTTCCGGTAGCAAAAATGAGTGGTCGTGGTTTAGGGCACACAGGCGGTACGATTGACAAGCTTGAAGCGATTGAAGGTTTCCACGTTGAATTAACAAGTGAGGAGTTTTCAAAACAAGTAAATGAAATCGGCATGGCTGTTATCGGTCAATCGGGCAACTTAACACCAGCGGATAAAAAGCTATATGCGCTACGTGATGTTACAGGAACAGTTTCAAGCATTCCGCTAATTGCCGGCTCTATTATGTCTAAGAAAATTGCTGCAGGTGCAGATGCCATTGTTCTTGATGTTAAAACAGGTGACGGCGCATTTATGAAAACGATTGAAGATTCAATTAAACTTGCTGAAGCGATGGTGAAAATCGGAAATAACGTTGGCCGTAAAACAATGGCAATTATTTCGGATATGAGTCAGCCTTTAGGATATGCAATCGGAAATGCTCTTGAAGTTCAAGAAGCAATCGATACATTAAAAGGTAAAGGTCCGGCTGATTTAAATGAACTTTGCTATACATTAGGATCTCAAATGGTTGTTGTTGGCGGCAAAGCAAAAACAATCGAAGAGGCTCGAAAAATGCTGGAGGAAGTTGTAGATAACGGGGCAGCATTGGAAGTACTGAAAAAATTCATCGCTGCACAAGGCGGAGATGCTTCAGTCGTTGATGACCCATCTCGTTTACCTCAGGCGAAATTCAAATTTGATGTACCGGCAAAACAGGCTGGCTATGTCTCAAAAATTGAAGCGGATGATATCGGAACAGCTGCAATGCTTCTTGGTGCAGGTCGTGCAACGAAGGAATCTGAAATTGACTTAGCGGTAGGGCTTGTCCTTCATAAAAAAGTAGGCGATCAAGTCGAAGTAGGCGAATCGCTAATGACAATCCATGCTAATACAGAAAATGTCGACGCAGTATTAGAAAAGATTTATGCACATGTATACATTTCTGCTGAAAAAGTCGAATCACCAAAATTAATCGAAGCAATTATTACACAATAATAATAATTAGGAGTCTTCCGCAATCAAGAATGGATTGCGGAAGACTTTTTTTGTTCTTTAAATATTTTAAGAATATGTTACACTAGGAAGTGTATTACTGCTTAATGTAATAAAAATTCTGTTTTATGAATATTTATAAGAAGAAGGGATAATATGAAAGTTAAGTGGTCTGGAAGATTTGAAGGCTATTCATTCGCCCATTTCAAAAAGGATTTATTATCTGGGACGATTGTCGGGATTATTGCTGTACCGTTGGCGATGAGTTTTGCCATTGCCTCAGGGGTCAAACCGGAATACGGAATTTACACAGCAATCATCGCAGGTATTTTAATTTCCTTACTAGGAGGTTCAAAATTCCAAATTGGCGGTCCGACAGGTGCATTCGTTCCGATTTTGCTTGGAGTTGTGCTCGTTTACGGGTATGAAAACTTGCTCATCGCAGGTTTAATGGCGGGGGTTATGCTGCTGCTGATGGGGATTTTCAGGCTGGGGTCCCTGATTAAATTTATCCCGAGGCCCGTTACAGTCGGTTTTACAGCAGGGATTGCCGTCATTATTTTTACCGGACAAATCGGAAATTTTTTAGGGTTAACAAATATGGAGCAGCATGAGAAGTTTCATATGAATGTTCTTGAAATTGCTTCCAATATTGAAAGCGTTAATTTTTATAGTTTACTCGTTGCAATTATTAGTTTCACATTAATACTTATGGCACCGAAAGTTTTACCGAAAGTGCCCGGTGCCCTTATTGGAATTCTTGTGTCGTCCGTTGTAACGGTGCTTTTTTTACAAGGAAATGTTGCGACAATTGGCTCCACATATGGTGCAATACCGAATACACTTCCTCAGTTCCACATACCGGAAATAACATTTGAACGTATATACATGCTCATCGGGCCAGCGTTTGTCATTGCAATGCTAGGCGGAATTGAATCGCTGCTATCGGCGGTTGTTGCAGACGGCATGACGAACAGCAAGCATAACAGTAACCGGGAACTGATCGGGCAAGGGGTTGCCAATATTGTGACACCGTTTTTTGGAGGAATACCTGCTACTGGTGCAATTGCACGAACGGCTACTAATATTAAATCCGGTGCTGTTTCGCCAATGTCAGGGGTAATCCATGGTATCTTCGTTTTAATCACGTTATTATTGCTCGCGCCATTAGCGGTACATATTCCACTTGCGAGTTTAGCACCTGTACTCATGATGGTCGCATGGAATATGAGCGAACGTCACCATTTCGTACACATTCTAAAATTGAAATCCGGAGATTCGCTTGTTCTATGTATTACATTTTTATTGACTGTATTTATGAGCTTAACGGTTGCTGTAATGGCTGGACTCATTTTAGCGGTGATTCTTTTTGCGAAAAGTATGAGCGATAGCCTGACTGTTTCCAAAGTGCTGCCGAATATGGAGAGAGCGAACGGAAAGTTGCAGCCTCAGATTGTATCGGATTTTCATGATTGTCCACAAATCAGTATTTATACAATAGAAGGTCCTCTATTTTTCGGTGCTGCTGAAAAGTTTGAACAGACGCTGCTGAATACAATACAGGAACGTCCGAAAGTGTTTATCCTTCGAATGCGAAAGGTACCGTATATCGATTCGACAGGGGAAGAGTATTTCCGCAATATCCTTCAACATATAAAGTCATATGGCGGTAAAGTTTTCGTAACAAATGTTCAGCCGGGATTAGAGCAGATGCTAAAGCGAAGCGGGTTATATGATTTAATGGAAGCGGAACATTTTTATCATACGACAAGTGACGCAATATCAGCGGCATGCCAGTATATCGAGTTAAATAAATGTATTGGATGCACGCACTATGCGTTTAAAGAATGCCAATTGCTAGCAAATGGCATCCCACTATCGGAGCATGAAGTGCAGGCACAGAAAAAATTGACCGAAGCAACAATATAACATGTATAAAAGTAAAAAAAAGAACAAAGAATAAGAGACTGAATGGAAAGGTAAAACTTTCTGTTCAGTCTCTTTTTTCATGTTAGGAATGATTAAAAATAGACCGCGCTACCTATACTGATTTTAGTTGTCGCACGAGCACTACTTTTAACGAATGAGCACTAGTTTTGTCAGCTAGATAGGATTATTTCTCAACTTGCCGAATTTGCATGCAAGAAGGAGGCGATGTAGGTGAACTTTAATTTAACGATGTATCCAAATGATGTATTGATTGTCCAACTATTTGGCGAACTGGATCATCATGAGACAGAAAAAGTGAGAACACATATATCGAAAGCTATTTTACAAGGAAATGTAAAATTACTCGTTTGGAATTTAGAGCATTTGCATTTTATGGACAGTTCCGGAATTGGGTTAGTGCTTGGCAGAATGCGAGAACTCCGAGCTGTCGATGGACAAACAATTTTGTTAAATCCGTCAAAAACGATGCAAAAAATATTCCAGTATTCCGGTTTAGGAAATCTCATACAATTTGCATCTGAACAGCAAGTTATTTCACACAGCGAGGGGGATTGTCAATGGATAACGAAATGACGCTAACTTTTTTGGCGCGCAGTGAAAATGAAGGGTTGGCACGTATTGCCGTTACAAGCTTTATGGCACAACTCGATCCGACAATTGAAGAGCTATCGGAATGTAAAACAATCGTATCAGAAGCTGTATCGAATGCCATTATTCATGGTTATGCCGATAATCCGCATGGCATCATTACGGTTTATGCGGTTCGTTACGGTTCAGAAGTAAGTGTGACAATTAAAGATGAAGGTTGCGGAATTGAAGATATCGAACAAGCACGTGAGCCATTATTTACAACGAAGCCGGAGCTAGAACGTTCCGGAATGGGCTTTACAATCATGGAAAGTTTTTCGGATTTCCTGCAAGTAGAATCCGTACTAGGAAAAGGCACAGTCGTAACATTCACAAAACAAATTTTGCCAATAGGGACACTCGTGACATAACGAAATAAGGGGATGGGGAACATCGAGCAGTCATCTGAAACGTTATTAACGCAAGCTTATATGCGTGAACTAATCGCAAAGTCACAACAAGGCGATCAAGTTGCGAGAAAAACGATGATTGAAGGAAATACTAGACTTGTTTGGTCTATCGTTCAACGCTTTGCGTCAAGAGGTGTTGAACTGGAAGATTTGTTTCAAATTGGCTGTATTGGCTTAATGAAATCGGTTGATAAATTCGACTTGTCCTATGAAGTGAAATTTTCCACATATGCAGTGCCGATGATAATTGGGGAGATTCAACGTTTTTTAAGAGATGACGGCATGGTAAAGGTAAGTCGTTCTATCAGGGAATTGAATTACAAAATTCGTCATGCGACTGATGACTATTTAAAAACGAATGAAAAACCTCCATCTGTTGCAGAATTGGCTGAAATATTGCAAGTTTCACAAGAAGATATTTTATTGGCAACTGATGCAATGCGTGATCCGGCAAGTTTGCATGATCAGCTCTTTGAAAATGATGGAGATTCCATTACATTAATGGATCAGATGCGTGACGATAAGTCTGAGCTTGCATTTGATTATGTGCCATTGAAAGACATGTTGAAGAGACTAGGGAAACGGGAACAATCGATTATTTATTTCCGCTATTATCTGGATTTAACCCAAACGGAAATTGCCGATCGTCTCGGTATCTCACAAGTACAAGTATCACGATTGGAAAAGAAAATACTAGCCCAGTTGAAATCATGGATGGATCAGTCTACATTAAGCAGATAAGTTAAGTGACCCGCAATTACTCCATGGTGCATTAGACTAAATATGAATAAGCGGTGAAAAAATGACAAATCAGCTTTTTACATCAATGAAAATTGCAGAAGGATTTTTTAATTCACAATTTGAACCAGATAAAAATTTTGATTTATGTATTAAAGAAATTATGATCAAAAATTTGCCGACATTAACGGTATATGTGAGCGGGCTCGTAAATGGAGACAGTTTGACAGAAATTCTTTCGGAATTACAGCGTGACAATGAGGAAGAAGAAATTCTGGATGAACAGGACTATTTTCACGCCCACTTCAATTATTATGGGGTAGATTTAGCAAAATCGATTGATGACTTTATGCTCGGCGTATTAAGTGGCCGGGTAGGCTTTGTAACGAAGAGCGGTTATTGTTATTTGGCGGAATTCCGGAATTATCCGGGTCGGAATCCGGAAGAGCCGGATAATGAAAAGGTTATTCGTGGTTCGCGCGATGGTTTTGCCGAAAATATTATTTTGAACACGGCGTTAGTTCGTCGACGAATTCGAAGTGAAAAGCTGCGATTTCAAATGCACCATGTAACGACCTATAGTCAAACAGATGTCGTTCTTTCCTATATGAGTGATTTAGTCAATGATAAGCATCTTAACTGGCTTGTTGAACGACTTCAGCAAATTAGGCATGATGGGTTAACGATGAGTGACAAATCGCTGGAGGAATGGCTGTTTAAACAGAAATATCACCCGTTGCCTTTTGTGCGTTATACGGAGCGGCCTGACATTGTAGCTGCCCATATTTTAGAGGGGCATATTGCGATAATGGTCGATACATCGCCTTCTGTAATGCTTATTCCTGTCACCATGTTCCATTTGCTGCAGCATGCGGAAGAATATCGCCAGGCGCCGTTAGTCGGTACGATGATGCGGTTTCTTCGTTTTGGAGCGGTTATTTTAAGTTTTCTTTTACTTCCTTTTTGGTATTTACTCGTTACACATCCAGAGTTACTCCCCGATAAGTTAGCATTTATCGGGATAAATGAAAGTGGTGAAATTCCTATATTCCTGCAAATATTAATTGCGGATATCGGAATTGAATATTTGCGAATTGCTGCGATTCATACACCGACACCGTTATCGACTGCAATGGGTTTAATCGCCGGTATTATCATCGGACAAATTGCGATTGACGTTGGACTATTTTCAAGTGAAATTGTTTTATATACCGCGATTACCGCAATTTTTACATTTGCTATTCCGAACTACGAATTGAGTATTTCAGTGAAAGTTTTCCGTTTGATGTTGTTAAGTGCGACGGCGTTATTTGGTATCAATGGATTCTTTATTGGCGGATTCCTGATTTTTACGTACTTATGCTCATTAAAGCCGATGAATGTTCCGTATTTATGGCCTCTTGTTCCGTTTTTCCCAAAGGCGTTCGCACGTGTCATTATTCGGACACCTATGTCGGAGGATGCTCCAAGACCATTTATAGTGAACGCAAAAAAGCGAAAACGTGTATAAACATGAATTGCATCACTTTGACACCTATGTTAAAGTTCTCATATAATATTTTGTGATTTTTGAGAATATTAGCGAGGATTAGCTAAAGTCAGGGGAGAATACGATGCATTTATATGGAACACAGCAAATTAATGAACTCGGCCATTTAACAATTGGCGGAGTAGATACAATTGAATTGGCAAAACAATACGGGACACCGTTATTCGTTTATGATACAGCGTTAATTCGTAAACGTTCACGCGGCTTTATCGATACATTTGAACAATTAGGTGTAAAAGCGCAGGTTGCTTATGCATCTAAAGCATTTGCCTGTGTTGCGGCATATCAGTTAGCTGCGCAGGAAAACCTGTCGCTGGATGTTGTATCAGGAGGAGAACTTTATACAGCGATTAAAGCTGGATTCCCGGCAGATCGCATCCATTTCCATGGCAATAATAAATCGGTTGCCGAACTTGAATTGGCCTTTGAAACGGGGATCGGTTGTATTGTAGTCGATAACTTTTACGAGATTTCGTTAATTAAAGAAATTGCACAGCAGAAAAATCAGCAAATGAAAATTTTATTACGTGTAACACCAGGTGTTGAAGCACATACTCATGATTTTATTACAACAGGTCAAGCAGATTCTAAATTTGGCTTTGACTTAAATAATGGACAAGCTGATGAGGCATTTAAGCAAGTAGTAAACGATGAACATATCGAACTATTAGGTTTACATTGCCACATCGGCTCTCAAATTTTTGAAACAGAAGGCTTTAGTTTGGCAGCAGGTAAAGTAATGCAAAAAATGGGTGCATGGAAGGAACAGCACGGTTTTATTGCACAGGTACTGAATCTTGGCGGTGGCTTCGGAATCCGTTATACAGAAGAGGACAAGCCTTTAGAACCTCATGAATATGTTGCGGACATGATTCGAACAGTGCAGGATGAAAGTAAAAAACTTAATTTGGCAATGCCGGAAATTTGGATAGAGCCAGGCCGCTCTTTAGTTGGAGATGCTGGTACATCACTGTACACAATCGGTTCTCAGAAAACAGTACCAAATGTGCGTGAATATATTGCTGTTGATGGCGGGATGAGCGATAATATCCGTCCAGCACTTTACGATGCAAAATATGAAGCGATAATTGCCAATAAAGCAAATGATCCAAAAACAAGTACATACACTGTTGCAGGTAAGCTATGTGAGTCAGGAGATAAGTTAATTATTGATGCGTCATTACAAAATGCACATACCGGTGATATTTTAGCGATGTTCTGTACAGGGGCATACGGTTATTCGATGGCATCAAACTATAACCGTGTTCCAAGACCGGCAGTTGTGTTCGTTGAAAATGGAGAGCACCAATTAGCGATTAAACGTGAAAGCTATGAAGATTTAGTGACAAATGATTTGCCGTTAACATTTACAAAGGGTGAATAGCCGTTGAAATTATCAAAACAAGCTAAATGGGGTTTCGGTCTATTAATTGGAATTGTGATTTGGTCGCTCTTGTTTATTTACATTATTAGTCCGCTAATTTACAAATTTTCAAACTGAACGTTGGAAAATTGTGTTATTGCATTTCGGTCGATCTTTTGATAGGATGTGCAATGGTAGAATTGAGGGAATGTAAAATGTTAGTTCGATATAAAAAAGCACTTGAAAAAATTGCAATGGGATTAATTTCGTTAATGCCACAGGAAAAAGATATTAAACGCTTAATGGAAACCATTCAACATTATGATCAAAATGAAAATTGGACACTTTTCTTATGGAAAAATGGCGAAGAATATGTAGGGGCTATTGGGATTGCAGAAGAAAAAGATGCTGCAATCGTCCAACATATTACAGTCATCCCATCGTATCGGGGTGAAGGTGTCGCATTAAAGATGTTACATGAACTGCGGAATATGGGGTATGAGCATATTCAAGCGAATGAAGATACAAGTGCATTTGTCCAGAAATGTATACCTATATTAAAAGAAGTCGACTAATTTACTGTCGACTTCTTTTTTTTAATTCTCTAGCTTCAAGTATTTCAGTCCGGTCCCGAAGCATATGTTTATTGAAAATAAAGTGTGAATCCATTAGAGGAATCGACTTTATTCTTTCCTGTACCAATTCTTGCAGCTGTCGATCTGTAATAGGCAGTGTAAAGTGTGCGAATGGTTCATTTTCCTGCATTTTTCGAAGTTGGTTTTTCATTAGACGAAGCAGTTGTCTTACATCGATAAACTCGAAAAATTGACTATTATGATTCAGCTCAAAGTTAACAATGGCTTTCTCCATTATGCGTGCAGCGCCAGTAACATTTGCCCGCCGGAAGTGGTACATACCTGTCGCAAGCTGGACATAGCCTACTAACGGATGGAGTTTTTCTTTTGGTGCAATTTCTTTCCAATATTCTTCTAAAACTTCATGGCATTCAAAATAGTCATTATTGCCATTAAAATAGGCGCAATAATCGATAAATAGTGGATGAAACAAAGGATGCATTGTTGTCCCCTTTCCTCTATACTAATTAGATAGGTTCTGCTATATTTTGTTGAATTTTGACGAATAAAGTAACTAGCAAAACGTAAAATTAATCATAGCGAATTAGATGCTAATGATAATTTCCGATTAACGATAGGTGGTATTTTATGTCTTACGAAGTGAAACTAGACGCCTTTAGCGGGCCACTAGATTTATTATTGCATTTAATTCATCGTTTGGAAATTGATATATATGATATTCCAATGGCGGAATTAACGGAACAGTATATTGATCACATCCATGCGATGCAAACATTGGAACTGAATGAAGCAAGCGAGTATTTAGTAATGGCCGCAACATTATTGGCGATTAAAAGCCGTATGCTCATTCCGATTAATGAAAATGAAATCGATGCAGAGGAGCTCGAAATAGATGAGGTCGATCCACGGGAAGAGCTTGTTGCACGTTTAATCGAATATAAAAAGTATAAAGAAGCAGCTGTTCAACTTCAGGAATTGGAAACAGAACGCGGGCAAGTGTTCACGAAAGCGCCGGCAGATTTGTCGGAATTTATGCCGGAAGAACAATTAGCGCTTTTTGATCAAAATGTAAATGTTTACGATATGTTAAGTGCGTTCCAAAAACTGATGCGTCGTAAACAGTTGAAAAAACCATTGTCAACGCGTATCGCAAGACAGGAAATTTCAGTGAAGGAACAAATGCGTTCCGTTGTGAACATTTTAAAAAATGCAGGCGGAAGAGTGATGTTCTCGCAATTGTTTGAAGCAGAGGATAAGCCAATGCTTGTATTGACGTTTTTAACATTACTGGAATTAATGAAGCGCCAAGTGATTTTTGTCGAACAGCAAAATAACTTCGATGATTTATCTGTATTACTGACAAAAGAGGAGATCAATGATGAATTCGAACAACTTACTGAGCCGAATTGAGGCACTATTATTCGTAGCTGGTGATGAAGGTATGACCGTTAAACAACTTGCACAATATATAGAAGTAGAACCAATGGATATTGAAGCGGGATTAAGCGAGCTCCTGTCTCATTACAATGAGGAGGAAATGCGGGGAATTACATTAAAACAGCTTGCCGGTACATATCAGTTAACAACAAAACCGGAAGTGACGGACACATTGAAAAAATTAATTGAAAACCCGACAAATCAAGTATTAACCGCAGCTTCATTAGAGGTTCTGGCAATTATAGCGTATAAGCAGCCGATCACGCGCGCGGAAGTGGAAGATCTGCGAGGGGTGAAAAGCGAACGCCCGATTACGACACTCGTTTCTAGGGCGCTCGTACAGGAAGTTGGCAGGGCGGAAGGAACAGGACGGGCAATCTTATATGGTACGACAAAAGAGTTCCTAAATTATTTTGGCTTAAAAAATATTAAAGAATTGCCGCCTTTACCGGAAGAAGTCGATCAGGAAGATGATCAGCCGACTGATTTATTTTTAACGAAGTTCCAGGAAACATTTAACCAAAACTAAAGGAGTGGCCTGTTGAAAAAGTGGTTTGTTTCTATTGTTGTATTGTTCGTATTTTTGAGTAGTTCGTCACAAATTCAGGCGGCGTATAATAGCTATGTTGTTATCGATGCGGAAAATGGACGGACATTAATGGGTGTGAATGAACATGCACGCCTGCCGATTGCCAGCCTGACAAAAATCTGGACGGCCCTGGTTGTTTTAGAAAATAGTGAGCTTACCGATGAAGTTGTCATTTCGAAGGAAGCCTCGCTTGTTGAAGGCTCATCAATTTATTTATTGGAAAACGAGACGTATACGATTGATTACTTGCTTCATGGTTTAATGATGCAATCAGGAAATGATGCCGCTACTGCGCTGGCGGAACATATTGGAGGATCTGTAGAGGGCTTTGTTCAGCTTATGAACGAGAAGGCAGAGCTTTATCAATTGAATGAAACAACTTTTACAAATCCTACAGGGCTACACAATGAAGCCCATTTATCCTCTGCCTACGATACGGCAAAGATGCTGCAAATTGCGATGATGAATCCACAGTTCAGAAAAATTGCATCTACTCAAAATTTTTCGGATGGCAGGCAGTGGAGAAATAAACACCGGCTTATGCATGAGAAGATAGGAGCCGTTGCAGGGAAAACAGGCTATACAAAAGTGGCTGGAAGAACATTGGCAACTTATTTTGAACGGGAACAAAAATCATTTGTTGTCGTTACTATTAACGAAGGAAATGATTGGAATATCCACCGGAACTTGGCGGATTTTGTCGACAATAATTTTGAACATAAAACGATTGTGAAAAAAGGGAAATATAATGCGAACGGGTTGGCAATCGAGTTAGATGAACCGTTCCAAATGCTGCTTCATAAGAAAGAACGACCGAATTTTGAGCATATTGTTAAAGTTTCACGGCTGAAAGGGTCGGATCGAGGGGTTTGGCTTTTATACGCAGATGAATCGCTCGTATCATCAAAACTCGTTAAAGTAAAATAATCCAAAAAGTGAAATACTTTAACTTCAGGATTGAAGTTAAGCCCCCGGAGATGTCATGGATTCGAAAAAGAGTTCTTAAAATCAAGTCAGCTTAAAAGCATCGCATCATGCGACAACGGCTGACTGACCCACATCCTGTGGGCCTCAAAGCCGAATCCAGACGCAATTACGCCAGAGCGTAATTGATTAAGTTCTAAAAGTATGACATAATTTTTATTCGTTAAGGATTTATTTTCGCTCGTATTTGTGGATTACAGCAATAGTATTTAATAATTAACAGAGCAGTAAATGAAAAGTGCAGGGACGAATGCTGAAGAAGTATGCGTCTTTGCAGTTTATCAATCAATGAGGTGAACTTATGGAAAGATTACAAAAAGTGATTGCCTATGCAGGCGTTGCATCACGACGTAAAGCAGAGCAATTAATCGTAGAAGGTAAAGTAAAAGTAAATGGAGTCGTAGTTAAAGAGCTTGGTACAAAAGTATCCAACTCGGACACGATTGAAGTTGAAGGCGTAAAACTGGAAAAAGAAGATAAAGTTTATTTCCTGCTATATAAACCACGTGCCTATATTTCAGCAGTAACTGATGATAAAGGTCGAAAAACAGTAACTGATATTTTTAAAAAGCATGTTCACCAACGTATTTTCCCGGTAGGTCGTTTAGATTATGATACGACTGGATTATTGCTTTTAACGAATGACGGTGAGTTTTCAAACTTAATGACACATCCGAAATTCAAAATCGATAAAACATATATTGCACGTGTTAAAGGGATTCCAACAAAACAAGGTTTAATGAAACTACAAAACGGAATTAAGCTGGAAGACGGAAAAACGGCTCCTGCAAAAGTTAGTATGACAAGCTTTGATGAGAACGCTGGTAAAGCGATTTGTGAGATTACCATTCATGAAGGGCGAAATCGTCAAGTCCGTCGTATGTTTGAAGCAATCGGTACACCTGTCGTGAAATTAAAACGTGAGCGCTTTGCATTTTTAGATTTAACTGGACTTAGCCCAGGCGAATACCGTCAGCTGACAAAACATGAAGTAAAACTACTACGTGTATTAGCTGAAACAGGAAAAATTGAGTATAACAATTAATAGTTTAAGAAATTCATAAATCATTCTGAAAGAAAAGAATTTAAATTTTGTAATAATTTGCTATAATAGGCAACAGTAGTTGCTGAAGTGGAAGGGGGTTTTTTATTTTGGAAAAAAAGAAACAACGTTCTGTGACTCGCGGTATCATTTTAACCATTTTAGCAATCGCAATCGGATATACAGTTTACGCTGCCGTAACGAAAGATAAAATTAATATTGTACAAGCCGGGGCACAGGCGCCTGATTTTGAAGTAGTAGATTTGCATGGTGAAAAGCATAGATTGAAAGACTACGAGGGAAAGGGTGTCGTACTGAATTTCTGGGGTACATGGTGTGAGCCGTGTGAACGCGAATTCCCTGCAATGACTCGTCAATATGCGGAATTTAAGGGCCAGGATGTTCAAATTATTGCCGTTAACTTCGCACAGTCTGAATTCGAAGTAAAAAAATATGTGGCGAATATGGGGATGACGTTCCCGGTTGCGATCGATAAAACGAAAAGTGTTTTCACTGCCTATAATATTGGACCCCTGCCTACATCAATTTTCATTAAACCCGACGGTACAATAGACCGTATTATTACTGGAGAAATGACCGAAGGAGAAATTGTGCAATATATGGGGTCAATAAAGCCGGAATAGGAGTTTTTACGCAATGAATAAACTACTTTGTGAATGCGGGCATGAAAATCCTGAAGGTACAACACTCTGCCAAAAATGCGGTTCTCCATTATCCGCAGAGGAAAAAAGCAAAAAAATTGCAGATATGCGGTACGAAGGGACAGCCATTCGTTCAAAAACTTATAACAAGTCAGTTATTGATAAGGTTTGGAATTTTTTCTCAAGTGTAAAAGTCGGAATTACGCTCATTATTATCAATTTAATAGCAGCATCAATTGGTACAATACTGCCTCAGGAGTTTTACATAAGCGTAGCAACAGACCCGGAGAAGGAAAAGTACTATTCAGATGTTTATGGATGGTTCGGTGAAATATACTACGCGTTAGGTTTATCGGATCTTTATTCATCCCTATGGTTCCAATTACTTGTATTAATGTTAGGTGTGTCCATTATTATTGCAAGTATTGATAGAGGAATTCCATTACATAAATCTTTAAAAAATCAACGAGTCAAACGACATACAAACTTTATGAAGCGTCAGCGAATTATCGGTGAAGGGAAACCAAGTGAAACGCCTGAACAAACGCTCCAGCTCGTTGAACAATCTTTAAAAAATTTAAAATACAATGTGCGTCGTGAAAATGATTCCATTTTAGCGGAACGCGGGCGTTTTTCCCGCTATGGTGCTTACGTAAACCATGTTGGATTAATTGTCTTTCTGATTGGGGTCATGCTCCATCTAGTACCGGGCATGTACGTGGATGAATCGATGTGGCTTCGTGAAGGCGAGACACGTGCAGTACCGGGTATGGACGGGTACTTTCTGAAGAATGACAAATTTATTCTTGAAACTTACGACAATGTTCCCCAGGGCGAGCAGATCAAACAAGGGGTCAATGTAGTTGCGAAAAACTTCCAGACAGACGTGACATTGTATAAACAGAAAGAAAACAGTGTGCCGGGACAGGCGGAAAACCTGGAAGAAGTAACGAAATACGGAATTCAGGTAAACCATCCGCTGAAGCATGAGGGCTATGCATTTTATCAGATGGATTTCCGTTTAAATGAGATTAAAACAATGGTGTTTGATTTAACGAATAAGGAATCGGAAGAATCGCTTGGTCAAATTAGCATTGATTTAACGAACCCGCAGGAAGTGTATACGCTCGAAAATGGCGCACAAGTCGAATTAATGGGTTTTTATCCGGACTTTTCAGGTTTTAAAGAAGGTGTACCGCAAACTGTGTCCCAAACACCGAATAATCCGGCATTTATTTTTAAAATGATTACTCCTGAAACACCTGAAGGAGAAACAAGCTTTGTTGCGATTCAGCAAACACTTGAGCCTGAAGGTGACAATATTTATAAAATGAAGTTTTCGAATGTGGAAACACGCCATATGTCTGGTTTAACGATCCGTTATGATCGGACAATCCCTATTCTAATCGTAGGGGGTATTATCTTTATGATTGGTGTTGCAATCGGTTCCTATTGGAATCATCGCCGTATATGGATTGAACAGTTGGCGGATGGAACAATACGTCTGGCGGCACATACGAATAAAAACTGGTTTAGTATGAAAAAAGATTTAGATGCATTAACGAAGCATGCTCATTTACCGCAATACGTAGATCAACAGGAAATAGAAAACAATGAACATGTTGAAACAGAAAAGGATGGTAAAACCTTATGAGTTTAATCGATTTAAGCGGTTATTTACTGTATGCTGCATTCATTTCTTACTTAGTTGGTACATTTTTATTTGCAGGCGCAATTAAAGTGAAAAATGACACAGCAGCAACACGGGCGGATAAATACGGTAAAATTGCCCTTGTTGTTACAATTATCGGTTTTGTTGCACAGTTAGGTTATTTCATTACGCGTTGGGCGTATACAGGACATGCACCGGTTAGTAATATGTTTGAATTTACTACAGCATTCGGTATGTTCATAGTACTATCGTTTATCGTCATTTACATTACGTATAAAGTTGCGGCATTAGGTGTTGTTGCTTTACCAATTGCATTATTGATAATTGCCTTTGCCTCTATGTTCCCGACAGAGGTAAGTCCTTTAGTACCTTCACTGCAAAGTCATTGGCTGACGATACATGTTACGACTGCAGCACTAGGGCAATCGATTTTTGGGATTAGTGCGGTAGCCGGACTTATTTACTTGCTCAGAAATGTGAATATGGACGAGCGCTCAAAAGAAAGCTTTTGGCTGGAAACAGTCATGTTCTGCTGTGTACTAGTCGTAGGATTTGTTGCAGCAACGGTTACATTCAACGCCATGGGTTATGAAGCAAAGTATGAATACGTTGATACATTGGATCAAGTCAATACATCTACGTATTTGATGCCGGCTGTTTTCGGTATGAATGAATATGTGGAACTGTCTGAAGACCGTATGACACCATTATTTGAGTTGCCTGCATTGATTGATGCACGAAAGCTAACAACTGTTTTCTGGTCTGTTCTATTCGGTACAATCATTTATATATTGATTCGACTGATCTTTAGAAGAAAGATAGCGAAAATGTTCCAGCCATTAGTAAAACGGGTGAACTCGACGCTGATGGACGAAATCGCCTACCGTTCAATCTTGATTGCTTTTCCGATTTTCACATTAGGCGCGCTTATTTTTGCGATGATTTGGGCACAGGAAGCATGGGGCCGATTTTGGGGCTGGGATCCAAAAGAAGTATGGGCACTTATTACATGGCTGTTTTATGCAGCATTTTTACACCTTCGCCTCTCAAAAGGTTGGGAAGGAAGAAAGAGTGCATGGCTTACGGTAATCGGTTTCCTTATTATTTTATTCAATTTAGTCGTAGTTAATCTAGTTATCGCTGGATTGCACTCTTATGCATAATGTGACAACAATTTGCTTTTTACACTATTTTTAAAGCAATTTTGATAGTTTCCAATTCTAAGCAAAATAATTAATAAACTGTCATAAAGTTAGAAAAGTTCAATCAGAATGATTGGGCTTTTCTTTTCAATCGTTCGCTAAAAAGGTACAATAGAGAAGAGAAATAGAGTTTTGAAAGGGGCAACACCAGTGTCTGAAAATATTTCTGTGTTAATTGTGGACGACGAGGATCGAATTCGTCGTTTGTTAAAAATGTATTTAGAGCGTGAGGGCTATACAGTAGAAGAAGCGGAAAATGGAGAACAAGCACTTTCGATGGCACTTGAAAAAGATTATCATTGTATTTTGTTGGATATTATGATGCCTGAAAAAGATGGTTTGGAAGTTTGTGCTGAACTGCGCGAAAAGAAAACAACGCCTATTATATTGTTGACGGCAAAAGGTGAAGAAGCAAACCGTGTACAAGGATTTGAACTTGGTGCGGATGATTATATTGTGAAACCATTTAGTCCGCGAGAAGTCGTATTACGTGTAAAAGCAATATTACGACGCTCAGCAGTATTTTCACCTGTTTCAAATGCTTCATCTTCTAAAGATTTAGTTGTGTTCCCGCATTTAACAATCGACCATGATGCACATCGTGTGACAGCAGATGGAACGGAAGTAAATTTAACACCGAAAGAATATGAATTATTATACTTTTTGGCGAAGTCACCCGATAAAGTATTCGACCGTGAGCAATTATTAAAAGAAGTATGGCATTATGATTTCTTTGGTGACCTGCGCACAGTTGATACACATGTAAAGCGCCTGCGTGAAAAGCTGAACCGTGTCTCTGAAAATGCAGCAAAAATGATTGTTACGGTTTGGGGAGTAGGCTATAAATTCGAGGTCGTAAATGATTAGAATAGCAACAAGTATTGTCGGGAAGCTATGGGTAACCATTTTGCTTCTCGTTTCATTTGTCCTGTTTATTTTTACAATTTTCATGTTGGAGTTTCTTGAAAACTATCATAACGAACAGTCCGAGGTTTCATTAAGGCAAACAGCCGCAGCCATTGCGAGTATTATCGATGAAGAAGAGATCGATGATAAGCAGTTTGCAATCATTTCGGAGTTATTGACGGAAACGACAAACGTACTTATCGCCAAAAGTTCAGATGAAATATTGTATGCAAGACAAGAAGGCATCAATAAAGAAGAAATTCAGCAAAAAATTATAAGCAGCAAAGCATTTGAAGAAGTATATGCATCATCAGAGCCGATAGTAAAGGAACTGACGCTACCTTCGAATCGAGAAGAAGCGAACAGCTCCAATTATATTGTATTAGGCTTCCCGCTTAAAAGTGTTGAAGATCTACATGGGGCCGTCTTTATTTACAAAAACCCCGACGCTTTACACCAGACTAGTAATGAAACGACGAAAATTGTTGTGTTAGCTGCGGCTATTGCATTTATATTGACGACAATTTTTGCATTTTTCCTTTCTTCTAAGATAACGCTTCCATTGCGTAAAATGAGAGAGCATGCATTTGAATTGGCAAAGGGGCGTTTCGATTCAAAAATTGAAACGAAGCAAAATGATGAAATTGGTCAGCTTGCCGTCGCCTTTAACCAGATGGGCCGTCAATTGAAGCATCATTTGGAAGTGATCAACCAGGAAAAAGAACAATTATCGAGCATTTTAACATCGATGACCGATTCTGTTATTACATTTAATCGCGATAAGACGATTTTAGTGAGCAATCCTCCTGCAGAGCGACTACTGCAAAAATGGTTCGTCGAAAAAGGATTGGATAGCTCAAAGCCGATACCGGATGAACTTTATCAAATGCTTGACCATGTGTTGAATTTCGAGGATCAGCTGGACGAAGAGTTTGAAATGGGTAAATCCTATTACAGTATAACGATTAGTCCTTTGTACAGCAGAGATTCCATTCGTGGTGCAGTCGCTGTTATACGCGATAAAACCGAGGAAACGAAACTGGAAAAACTGAAATCGGATTTCATTGCCAATGTTTCACATGAGCTCCGGACACCAATCGCGATGCTACAAGGCTATTCTGAGGCGATTATTGATGGGGTTGTGACAACAGAGGAAGAACGTATTGATATGATCCGGATAATTTACGATGAATCACAGCGTATGAGTCGTCTCGTAACAGATTTACTTGACTTGGCGCGGATGGAATCAGGACATATGAGTCTGTATAAGGAAGACGTGCCATTAGTAGCGGTTATTGAACGGATGACACATAAGTTTGACCAAACAGCGAAAGAAAAGCATGTGCAACTGCAGATTGAAACTGACTTTTCGGATGAAACGCTTATTTCGATTGATGAGGACCGTATCGAACAAGTATTAACGAACTTGATCGACAATGCGATTCGCCATACACCAGCCGATGGATCGGTAACTGTTTCTATGGCAAATGAGCAAAACTATGCAAAAATTCAAATTAGGGATACAGGGCAGGGTATTCCGCAAGATGATTTGCCATATGTATTCGAACGGTTCTACAAAGCAGATAAAGCACGTACTCGTTCGAAAGGCGGAACGGGCTTAGGCTTGGCCATTACGAAAAACATTGTGGAAGCACATAACGGCAGAATCTCTGTTGATAGTGTGGAAAAGCAAGGAACAACCTTTACATTTTACTTGCCATTATCTTAAAAAAGTGGGGTAATGGAATTATGAGTATAAAAAAGTTTATCATTTTGAATCGTTCAAAGTGATAAACTTTTCTTTTTAATAGACTAATTCGTTCGTAAAAGGATGATTACTGTAACTTTTCTGTTTCGAAAACGACAAATTACGTGAATGGAGGTGGGATGGGTGCAGCAATCCATTTTCCATCGATTATACGATACGTATCATCAGGATGTTTTTAATTTCTTATTTTACTTAGTGAAAAATCGTACCGCAGCTGAGGATCTTGCCCACGAAGTATACGTTCGTGTATTAAAATCATACGAGCGATTCGAAGGGAAAAGCTCGGAAAAAACTTGGCTGTTCTCTATAGCAAAAAATGTGGCGATTGACTATTTCAGAAAAAAACAAGTTCGAGATAAACATGCATTTACAGCTTTTGATTGGGAGACAGAGCAACTCGTAAGCCCAATCCCTTCACCTGAACAATTCACCGAATTAAATGACCAGCTCCATCAATTACTGGTTGCATTGGAGGAATGTTCAGGTGATCAGAAAATGGTGATTATTATGCGGTATATTCAAGAACTTTCAATTCAGGAAACAGCGGAGATATTAGGATGGACGACCGGAAAAGTTAAAACGACACAGCACCGTGCTTTAAAGAATCTGCGGCTGCTATTGGAAGCGCAAGAAGGAAGGGAGGCGAATCCATTATGAAAAAGGAGCATTGGGATGAAAAAGAGATTGAACTTTTTCTGAAAAAAGCACCGAAAGTAACTGATCATCGTTCAAAAGATGAGGTATTTAATCGTTTAATGGATGAAGGAGCATTTAATGAAGATCCGCCTCACATAGAGCAAAACAATCAAAAGGGTATACGTTGGGCGCCATTATTCGTCTCGATTGCATCAATATTTATTATTGTTTTAATCAGCGCGCAATTTATAGGCAATAATGAATCGGTTACTATGCAGAATGAAACATTCGATCTTGCCACTCCGGAATCGGAAGAAAGTATGACAATGAGTGCGAAGGAAGATGCATCTACACAACGCTCCATGATTAATAGTTTTTCGACGGAAGCTCAACCGGAGCAAACATTAGTTTATGAAAGCGAGCTAGAGGAAAACACATTATTTGCAATTGGTCTTGCAGGGGATGATGCAGAAAGTGTACCTGTAAGCATATTGATTCCAAATGAAATTGTTGCCGAAAAAACGGGTACAGAAAATCCGACGAAGCTGGAACTTTATAACACATTCAGTCCGTTGCTTGACGAACAGTCGCTAGGCTTTAATGAATACCATCCTTACAAGGGCAAATTGCGTGAGGAAGGGAACAGGCTTGTTCATATGTTGCCGGAAGATCACCAATATGATGCGGGAACTGCTTCCTTATCAAATTATCTCGGTTCCCTTGTCGACACTTTCAGAGATGCATATATGGAAGTGGAAATACAAAATACGGCCGGAAAACCAATTTACTTTGACCATGTTGGCGACGTAAAAGAACCGTTTTTATTAAATGATGAGAACGCTCAATATAATTATTTTATGTATCAGATGCGGAATGGGGCGGTATATTTAAGTCCCAATTTCCGAATGAGCTTTAAAGATGTGCAAGAAGCAATCAAAAATATGACGGTGGAAGCGAATGATATATACAGAACGGTTATATTGCCGGGTGTATATTTAAAAGTTGAATACGCTAAGTCGATTGTAAGAATTACATTTGAAGAACCTTTAAACTTGGACAATTATGAACCAGCTCAAGGAATGCGAATGATTGAAGGATTAATAATGACAGCAGCAAGTTTTGATAAACAGGTGAAATTTGAAAATATCGTACAGGAACAATGGGGCGGTTATGACTTCACAAAACCGGTAGATAAGCCGGTTGCGGCGAACCGTATTCATTATGAATTTCAATAATTCAAATAATTTTACTAGGAATTGTAAGCAATGGGCTTTACAATTCCTTTTTTTTATATATAATAATAGTTATAGCAAGGTAATTGCTACATAATTTCATATTGATTCATCTTCGGGGCAGGGTGTAACTCCCGACCGGCGGTAATAAAAGTTATAACTTCTGACCATTTACTTGGAGGAAGTTATGTCGAACTTTTCGAGCCCGCGAGCCACTTTTGTGTGCAGGATTTGGTGCAATTCCAAAGCCGACAGTATAGTCTGGATGGGAGAAGGTGAAGGTACGGTCGTCATTTTTTGAAAATGCCGTGCTTTGCAGTACTTATTTCTAATTCCTTATTTGTAAACGGAATATTTTTCGTGTACAAAAAACAGGAATTGCTGCAAATGCACAGATAGACCCTTTATTTAAGTGTGCCTATTTCTCCCTTATGCTCTAGTTTAGCATAAGGGTTTTTTCATGGAATGATTTGATTCGTCCTTTCTTCTTGCGAGATGGAATCAGCAAAGAGGAGAGATTTATATGCAAAAAAGAAGTTTAAAGTTACGATCATTCGTAACAATCGCAATGCTGAGTGGGGTTTCATTTGTGCTAATGTTGTTAAACTTCCCACTACCATGGTTCCCGGTGTTTTTACAAATTGATTTCAGTGATGTGCCAGCATTGATTGCGGCAATTACGATGGGACCTGTTGCAGGTATCCTAGTTGAACTTGTTAAAAATGTGCTTGACTGGATTTACACAGGGGCTCCTGAAGGAATTCCGGTAGGTCATATGGCTAACTTCGCTACAGGTGTATTATTCATTTTACCAGCTTACTATATTTATAAAAAATTCCCTTCTGCAAAAGGGTTAATGACAGGCTTAGTTGTTTCTACAGTTGTAATGTCACTTGGAATGGCGGCATTAAACTACGTGGCGTTCTTACCGCTGTACACGTACTTACTAGGCTTCGAATATAATATGTACGAAACAATCGTGTTAGGTATTTTACCGTTTAATATTGTTAAAGGAATTATGATGTTTGTGGTCGTGACGATGCTTTACCGTTCAATGCGTGTATGGATTGAAAATCAGCGCAGACAATATTTAGCTTAATTAAATAATAAATTATGGAGCGATGTCATAAAAGTGTTAACTTTATGACATCGCTCCTTTTATATTTACTCTTACTATTGTCATTCTGTTATAGGGCTGATATGATATTGTACATTGTTAAGAAAATTAGGACGTTTCATTAAAACACCATGAAATGACATCTTGGGAGAGAATATGATGGACAAGAAAATACCATTTTCAACCTATGCAGTAATCGGAACGATGCTGTTTGGGATGTTTTTTGGAGCAGGAAATTTAATATTTCCGATTCAAATGGGGCAATTGGCAGGGACAAACTATTGGTTTGCGCTAATTGGCTTTTTAGTTACGGCAATTGGTTTGCCGTTTTTAGGAATTCTGGCAATCGGATTGTCGGGAAGTAATGGATTGCGCGATTTGGCAAGTAAAGTACATCCAATGTTTGGATTGTTTTTTGCATTGGCTTTATACTTAACGATTGGGCCGTTTTTTGCAATTCCGCGTACAGCAACAGTACCGTTTGTTGTTGGATTTGAACCGTTTATCGATCCTTCACAGGCGACATTGTGGCTTGCGGTATTCAGTTTTATTTTCTTCGCGATCGTTTTTTATTTTTCACTAAATCCGGCGAAGATCATGGACATTATAGGGAAGTACTTAACACCGGCATTTTTAGTATTTTTATTTGTGCTAATCGGTATTAGTCTGTTTTCTCCAATGGGGAAATTCGTTGAGCCTGCTGGAACTTATATTAACGAGGCGTTTATGACAGGTTTTAAAGAAGGCTATAATACGATGGATGCACTTGCTTCGCTTGCATTTGGTATTGTTGTCATCCATGCGATAAAGCGGACAGGGATTACAGATAAGAAAGAAATTGCAAAAGCGACTTGGAAATCAGGTATTTTCGCAATGGCATTAATGATGCTGATTTACGGTCTGATTGCTTACATGGGAGCATCGAGTATAACGGCGATTGGTACATTTGACAATGGCGGTCAAATTTTTGCTGCGGTTGCCGATCATTATTTCGGCTCATACGGAGCAATTTTGTTGGCGATTATTATTGTACTTGCATGTTTAAAAACGAGTATTGGGCTCATTACTTCATGCAGTGAGTTTTTCCATGAAGTGTTTCCGAAAATCAGCTATAAAACATTTGTAGTCCTATTATGTGTTGTTTCATTTATCATTGCGAACTTTGGTTTAACAAATATTATTACATATGCAATTCCAGTGTTGATGTTCCTTTACCCTCTGGCAATAGTGTTAATAATACTGGCGCTTCTAGGACCGCTATTTCACTACAAAAGGACTGTATTTGCAGGGGCAATTTTACTCGTATTCTTTATTAGTATAATTGATGGGTACAATGCGTTAATCGGAAGTGTGCCGGCATTTGAAGTGAGTGTGCTGTCTTCTATTTCAGCTTTTTACGCAGATTACCTACCGCTCTATTCCATTGGTTTAGGGTGGATTGTTCCGGCGTTAGTAGGAGCGGTTATCGGATTATGTATTCCGAAACGCACGAATGAAATCAATACGGATTAAAAAATGGTTGTGTAAAAGGAAAATTTCCTTTTACACAACCATTTTCTGTTTTAGTGGATATTTTGCTTTTTAAAGCTTCCACCTTTAACTTCGACTACTTCGTATACTGTCACAAAGGCATTCGGATCGATTTCTCGGATAATACCCTTTATCTTACTTTCTTCCATCCGGTTGATTACACACGTAATTTCTTGAAATTCCTGATGGGAGTATGCACCGTATACTGTACTGAAAGTCGCGCTTCTTCCTAAACGATCTCGAATTGTTTCGACCATTTTAAGCGGCTCTTTTGTAATGATTTTATATGTTTTAGAGCCACTAAGTCCTTCTTCAACAATCAAGATAACTTTTGATGCGATATAATAAGCAATTGCTGATAACAAAGCACCTTTAAAGCCGAATACAAACGATACAATGATGAAAACGAAAAAGTTTAAAAACAAAATGAGATCACTTGTACCGAAAGGCAATTTTCTCGATAGTAACACTGCAAGCATGTCTATCCCATCAAGAGCACCACCATTACGAAGCGCTAACCCCATACCAATACCTAAAATAATTCCTCCTACAACTGTAATAAGCAATGCATCGCCAGTAATAATAGTTGGAACATGGTGCATAAGCGAAGTACCAATTGCTAATGATGCGATACCGATAACGGAGTTGATTGCGAAGGTTTTTCCAATCTGTTTATATCCTAAGTAAATAAACGGAATGTTTAGTATGGCGATCAGCAGGCCTAATGATACTGGTGTTAGCTGAGAGATGACAATACTAATCCCCGTGATTCCACCATCCGATACGTTATTTGGTATTAATACTGCTTCTAATCCGTAAGCAGCGATTAAACCGCCAATAATAACGATGATTTTTTGTCCGATTGACTTTGCTATGTGTTGCTTTGACATAAAATTCCCCCTCAATATACGGTAACAATTATACATGAATAATAGCGATATTACTTTTCATTGCCCCATTTTTTTCAAAAAAAAGCTATCGGGAAAAACAATGCTTTTTCCTGACAGCTTTTATGGGAATTTTGGGAATTATTTATTTCCTATTTCTGATTCAATTAAATCCTCCAAAGATTTTGCGTTTTCCAGAGCTTCGGCAGGGATTGTTATTGTTGGTACTGTATTAAAATCTGAATATTTCATAGTTGATTTACTTTTTATATTCATTACAACACCTTCCAGGTTCATGCCGAATCCGAAGTCCATTACCATTTCTTCTATATCAAATGTTTCCTTATTAATTTTGATTTCATAAGAAAAATTATCGTATTTTAAATTTTTCATATCGGCCAGTACTTCCTCGTCCAAACCTAAGTTCATGGCAGACATTTGTTCTTGTATAAGAGCGGTAAAGTTATCTCCAGTACCTTTCAAATTTAATGTATAATACCCATCCGTTTCTTTGATATTGAAATCGGTTGCAAATTTCTGCAACATTTCTAATTGATCAGCAGCATTAATTTGTGCGCCAGCTTGCGTTAATATTTCTTCGAACATGTCGGCAGGATAATTAATCCAAGTTTCTGACGTGCCTTCATACATATACATGCCATCTTTTTCTGTCATATACATTTTTAAAGGCATATCAATCGATTCGCCTGTTGTTGGCTCGACCATAGACATTGTTCCTTCAATGAAGAACTGCATAGGTTTATTGACAATTGACATATCCATTTTTCCGTTAGTATCGATTTTTATACGTTCTTCCCCATCTTGGATATCCATCGATTGCGTCATTGTCATTTTTGCTTTCATGCTAGTTGTAGCTTGTTGTTTTTCGATTGCCTTTGTGAAAATGGTTTTTAATAGCGCTGAATCCGTTGAAGACGCTTCTGTATCATTTTCTGTGAATTCGTTCACTACATTGAAAATGAATGTTGCTAGTTGACCGCGTGTTATCGATTTCTCTGCGCCAAATTCCGTATCACTTATGCCTTTTGCTATACCGTATTCATATAAAGCTGTAACGACATAAGCGTATTCATTATCCCCAGTCACATCATGAAAAGGGCTGTCGCCTTCAGCTTTTAAATCCAATGCTTTAGCGAGCATATAAGCAAATTCCCCACGCGTAATTGTTTCATTTGGCTTGAAAGTGTTATCTTCATACACTTTAATTGCATCGAGTGCAGTCAATGCTGCGATAGAACCGTAGTACTGATGTGATGCCGGAATATCGGTGAACTTAGGATTGACCACATTTTCCGTATCAAGACCAAGTGCACCGGCAATAATTTTAGCTGCCTGTCCACGTGTCACATTCTGCGCGGGTTTAAATGTTCCATCTGGATAACCACTAATAATTTCGGCTGCATGCAATTCTGTAATCGCCTTAAAATGTATGTTGTTTTCAGCAACATCTGTGAAATTTACGGCAGCTGAAGCAGGGGCTACTGTTGCTGCTGTCATTGCTAATGAAGCAACTGCAAATGTGTAAAACTTCTTTTTCATACTAAATATCCTCCTTGTCCTAAGCAAATATTCATATGTGTCATGCATAATTTGCAAAAGACTTTATCTTAATTCGGCAGCTGTTTTCGTGCAGCTAATGAATTAGAAACAAAGTAAGTGACCGGCAGGAAAGACGGATAAGCTTCCGGGTAACGGGAAATTTCTATTATTTGTAAGAGTAGTTAAGCATTTTTTAGTATGCCATATCACATATATCCATTATATATTAATATCTTATAATTATTTCAATAAAGTCCATAATTTTGAAATATATTTGTGTTTTAATTATGACTGTGACATGGATTGTAATAATCAGGTGGAACTAACTTAAATGTAAACAACTTTTAAAAATAGAGGAAAGCTCACATAAAAAAGAATGAAACTTCGGTGACCGTATGCTAATTGCTGTTCTTGGCGTACGGTTCTTTTTGTGGAATTAAAATGTTCGAATTATGCGATTAAATTATTCTAAAAACGATATGTTAGTTTTTATAACATTAGATTGACAAAGAACATTACATTGATTTAAAGTAAATGGTAAGAAGAGGGAGGCGAGATAATGAGTCGAGAGTTTCGAAGAGCGATGCCGTTACTGCCGATTAGCATGGTTATGCAATTGACGGAATTAACGGCTAGACAAATTCGTTATTATGAAGAACATGAATTAATCGTCCCTGCCAGATCAGAAGGGAATCGAAGGATGTTTTCTCTTGATGATATTGATGCATTGCTGGAAATAAGAGAGCTACTCGACCAGGGCATTAATATGGCGGGTGTCAAAAAGGTATTTGCAATGAGATCGAAAGAGTATGTAAAGAAACCTGACGTGGTACGCGTGACAGATACAGAATTGCGGACTATATTGCGTGAAGAAATGCTGCAGGCGCAGCGCATGCAAAAAACATCGCTACGTCAAGGCGATTTATCGCGTTTCTTTCAATATAAAACTGAGTAGGACCAACTAAAAAGGAGAGTGTTGAAGTATGGCAAATGTAATGGTGAATGGAACAAGCAAAGCAACGAAAGAAAGCATTAAAAAAATTGTAGCCGATAAAAATGTTAAATTTATTCGTCTGCAATTTACCGATATTTTAGGAACAATCAAAAACGTTGAAATTCCGGTAAGTCAGTTAGATAAAGCGCTGGATAACAAAATGATGTTTGACGGTTCTTCAATTGAAGGTTTCGTGCGTATTGAAGAATCTGACATGTATTTGCGTCCGGATTTAGATACTTTCATGATTTTCCCATGGACTGCAGAAAAGGGAAAAGTTGCCCGATTAATTTGTGACATCGCACGTCCGGACGGCTCTCCTTTTGAAGGGGATCCGCGCTCTAACCTAAAAAGAATGTTAAAAGAAATGGAGGAATTAGGTTTTACAAGTTTTAACTTAGGACCTGAACCAGAATTCTTCTTATTTAAATTAGATGAAAAAGGCAACCCGACATTAGAACTAAATGATGATGGTGGATACTTCGACTTGGCACCAACAGATTTAGGGGAAAACTGCCGTCGCGATATCGTATTGGAACTTGAGGAGATGGGCTTTGAAATTGAAGCATCACACCATGAAGTAGCTCCGGGTCAACACGAAATTGACTTCAAATATGCAAACGCGGTGGAAGCATGCGATAACATTCAAACGTTCAAATTAGTAGTAAAAACAATTGCGCGTAAACATGGCTTACATGCGACATTTATGCCAAAACCTTTATTCGGTGTGAACGGTTCAGGAATGCACTTCAACTTATCGTTATTCCAAGGAAGCAAAAATGCGTTTTGGGATGAAGGGGAAGACTTACAGTTATCAAAAACAGCGAAACATTTCTTAGCAGGTGTATTAAAGCACGTTCAAGGATTTACAGCGGTGACGAATCCGACTGTCAACTCATACAAACGTTTAGTACCAGGCTATGAAGCACCTTGTTATGTGGCATGGTCACCAAAAAACCGTTCACCATTAGTACGTATTCCGGAATCTCGTGGTCTGTCAACTCGTATTGAATTAAGATCAGTTGACCCATCTGCAAACCCGTACTTAGCAATGGCTGTTATTTTGGCTGCAGGATTGGATGGCGTGAAAAATAAAATCGAGCCACCAGCACCGGTTGACCGTAACATTTACGTGATGAATGCTGAAGAGCGTGCAGCTTATGGTATTGCAAGTTTACCAGGTTCATTGGATGCAGCATTAGCTACTTTAGCGAAAGATGAAGTAATCATTGATGCATTAGGTGAACATATTTATGCAAACTTCAAAGAAGCAAAAGAAGTGGAGTTTGATATGTTCCGCACATCTGTACACCAGTGGGAACGCGACCAATATATGAAGATGTACTAAGAAGAAAGCGTTGGGGCTGTAGGCTCCAACGCTTTTTTCATTAAACAATATTTAAGATTTTTATTTCATCCTAATGTTGTAGAGTTTTTTTCTCCTTTTCTCTCTAAAATGTGGTAAGGAGGGATGTAAATGAAACAGTGGACAGAAACATTACATGTAGCACAATTTCGTATCGCACGGCCAACTGATCAAATAGAACAGATTGAACGTTTTTATTGTGAAGGTCTTGGTCTTAAAAAACTTGGCGGCTTTAAAGGACATCGAGGGTACACTGGTATTATGATTGGTTTACCGGATGCATCGTATCATCTGGAATTTACTGAACATATTGATGGAAGTCCATGTCCTGCACCAACGGAAGATAATTTGCTCGTATTTTATATGCCTGATACCGAACAAATTCAAGCAGTGAAGTCTCGACTCGCTAGTATGGGCTACCACGAGGTGCCGCCTGAAAATCCGTATTGGGAAGAAAAAGGTGTGACTTTTGCGGACCCGGATGGCTGGCGAATAGTATTGATGAACACAGAGGGGATTTAATATCTGGTAAACAGTATATAGGTACAAAACCTGCACTACGAGGACGCACCACTAAATGAAAATATATTAAAAAGAAAGCGTTGGGGCTTATGCTCCAACGCTTTTCATTAATAAAACATAAATATGGCAGATCCATATTACGAACCTGAACAACATTATTTATGTATTCTCTCTATTTTACGCAGCAGTATCTGAATACTTATTAAGTAATTCATCTAATTCTTGACTGCAATGTACTACTTCAGGGTGTGTGAATCCTAGATCATTTGCTTTTTTGTACATGTCTTTTCTTTTAGATTCAATTCTTATTCTCAATCTTAGTCTAAATATTTTTTTGAAAAATAAAAATTTCATTGCTAAATTTATGTTCCTTTCTGAAATATTACGCTGTTTTATATTTTCGAATTAAATATAATAGCGCTTATTCATCGTATCCTATTAAGAAATAATAAAGTGTCGAATCGTGGTAGAAATATAAAGTTCATAAATTTGTAAAAAATAGGTGTATTATACAAAAATAATTTCATCTCATATTGACTTCAATTATGAAACGAAATAGTTAAATTAAAGTGTTGATTTAAAGCGTTTATTTTCCTGTTTTTTGAAAATTTACCTTTTAGTTTGTAAATTATTAATTGATAGATTATTCTAATAAAGTACCCAATAAATCGAAATTTAGGTTTGTAACCGTTTTCAATGTCGATATATAGAAGGGGGAGGGGATTACATATGTTGCAGGCATTAAAAGTTGGATTTCTCATCGAACGCTCTAACCGAAAAAATATTGTTGCGTTACTCGCAGTGATCGTTATTGTGTTTGGATGTATGTTTTTTATTAAGGCAGAGTCAGTAGGGGATCAGCTCAATGAAAAAAGAGGCGACTACTATAGTTCGCGTGCTGTATTATCCAAGTTCCAAGTTCAGGATGCCTCAAGGGACGGGGATGGCAGTGATTTATTTAAAAATCTGACACAGCAGAAAAGTGCCGTGGCCTTACAAATTGCTTCATTAACTGTAGAAAACTATCCGATGTATTATGAGGCTTCCTATCGTATTGCTGAGTTGCGGCAACAAGCTTTTGATATGGAAGAGTACGAAAAAGTGAAGGATTTGCTGCCTACAAAGTTTCAAAATTCAATGAATTACTTATATTTTAAAGTGATGTACGAATCGGGCAAAAATACGATTAGCGATCTATCTCATTACATACCGTTTTTGTTGTATTTCTTTAGTTTAGTAGGTGTTGGCTGGTACATATTTATGAGTTTCTATACGAGTTCGATTTTACTGGATGATTTTGAGCATTCAAGCATTATTAAAGGTTACCCGGTCCGATTTGACCAATATGTAATATCCAAATGTATCATTGCCTTTTTGTATGTTGTCGCATTTATTGCGCTCATCTTTATTAGTGCTTCACCCTTGTTATTCAATGGATTGGGTGAAGGCTCTGAACAAGTGGCCGTCTATTTCGGAGAGCCGACATTAATTTCAAGTGTGTACTATATTGTACTTTGCATTGTCTATATGTTTGTCATTTCGATATTTGTAATGCTTTTGTCCATTATTTTAAATGTACTGCTGAAAAATATGTATTTGACATTGTTTGTTCATTTGATTCTATTCTTTTTACCGATTATTTTCCCTTTAATTATTAGTGTGTTCCCGTACAATCCGTTCCATTTCATGAACTTCAATGAAATTTTAAATGGAATGCCGTTGGATTTAGTGCGTCCTGTGGATGTAACGATGAATATCGGATTACTGATTATGAGTATTTGTATTTTAATCATGTTATTCGTCATTAAAACATTCTTCTCTACAGGAAAAATTAAAAGGGCCTAGGGGGGAAAGAAATGTACGGATATTTTAAATTTGAACTGAAACAGTTTTTTACGAATAAGAAAAACTTGGCGGTCTATTTTCTGCTGGCATTTGCTGCGATATTTTATGCGTTTAAGATTGCACCTGCCTATGATCCTATTGAAAAGGTCGACAGGGAGGAAATTGAAGCCCGCTATTTAACGCGTCAGGAATTTATTGATGATTTAAGTAAGAGGGATTTAAGGGAAATACATCCGACATCAGTTAGAGCATATTATGATTTTGCTGATATCAACCCGCTGGATAAGGCAAGAATGGATGCCCTTGACGCAAATGATCTGAAAAAGTATGCGGAAGTAACAAGCGACTGGTATATTCAAATGAACTATTTGACATTTTATAATGAAAACCTTTTCTATAATGACCGATATTATGTGGCAGACAGGGAATTTGCAAATGTTGAAGGTGCTTTAAATGCGATGGATCAACATTTCCGGTACGGTGCTTTTAATGAGGCTAATTACGAATTGTCGATTGGTGTTTTTGAACAGCGTACGGCATTGCAGACGTTTGAGCGACTTCTGAAAGGTCCGCTTCCTTTAATATTAATTATTTGTACCTTATTACTGGCGATCGATATTGTGACGAAGGATCGTCGTCACCCGTCTGTGCTGAAAGGCTTTCCGATTGCGGACTGGAAGAAGCTGCTCGTAAAAATAGGTGTTGCTTTTATCGGCAGTATCACATTATTTGTACCTTTACTTATTGGTTTTATGATAATCGGGGCTCAATCAGGTTTCGGCCATCTTAAACTGCCATCACCCGAGTATGCTTTTAATTTCTTGCAATGGGGGAATGAGAGTTTAGCTAATATGATGACATTAGGCATGTTTTTGGGTCGGTCTTTATCATTACTGATTGTATGGTTCATTGTCATAATCAATGTTGTAATTTTATGCAGTGTACTGTTCCGCCAAGAAATGGTGAATTTGGCAGTCGGACTATTGGCCATTTTTGGCGAAAAGTTTTATATAAGCCGCGGTATCGGATATTTTTGGGAAGTGGAAAAAGTTCCTACTACGTATATCCATGTCGGAAAAGTTGTATCTGGTTATCAGAACTATTATTTAGGAAGTGAGAATGTAGATTATCAATACGGCCTGCTATTATTGACAATATGCGCGGTTATTCTATTGGTGATTGTGTTGCTCATTTCACTTATTAAACGTTTCAAGCTTGTAAAATAGGGGGGACAACGAATGATTGCTATTGAAAATATTACCGTTCAGTTTGCTGATAAAAAAGTGCTAAACGATATTTCGATCAAGTTTGAACAAGGCGAAATGATCGGGCTAGTTGCACCGAACGGAACCGGTAAATCCACTTTGATGAATGTCATTATGAACTATTTGCCGCCAACAAGCGGAAAAGTATCATTTAACGATAATCTTAGCTATTCAAATAAATCCAGTGAGGTAAAAATCCACAAGTTTGTGTCGATGATGCCGGATCAAAGCGATTTATATAATCATTTAAGCGGACGTGCCCATTTAAAAATGTTCGCAACGATGTGGAAGTCTGATCCGAAACTGATCGACGAAACAATTGAAGCGCTGAATATGGGCCATTATGTAAATAAGAAAACTGGGACTTATTCACTCGGCATGCGTCAGCGGCTTTGTTTTGCGATGCAAATTGTGGCGAATACAGACATTATGATGATGGACGAAGTAATGAACGGACTTGATCCGAATAATATTGAAGTGATTTCTAGGATTTTAATGAAGAAAAAGGCTGAGGGGAAAATGATCATTATCGCTTCGCACTTGCTTGATAATCTGGAAAAATATGCGGACCGGATTTTCCTGTTTAATGAAGGGAAGCTGGTCGATACAAATGAAATCATTGAAGGGTTCAGTCAGGCGAAAATTAAAACAGTACGGGTAAAAAATATGGAGGAGTCCGTAAAAGCGCTCCTAAAGGAGAAATATCCGCTAATCGAGCAGCAAACACTCGTTACGGATATGACACTGCTGCATCTCCCTAGTTCGGAACCGATGCTGTTAAGCAATCTAACTGAATTTTTGGTGGATAACAATATAATGGACTTTGCATTTGGCAAAGTGACATTGAATGATTTATATGCCCTTTACTATCATGAAGTTATATAATAAAAAGCCTTCGTCAATCAATTTTGACGAAGGCTTTATTTATAACGAACAACAAGTTTGAATGGTATGCTTGTAAGTTATAAAAGAGTATAAATTTTACTTTTTAAACATTTAATTTTTTCTTCCAGTTCAATGAGAAGATACTTGAAGAAATAACAACTACGAATAACGTAATTACCGTAATAAATACGATGTAGTAAGAACCAGTTGTATCGAAAATATAACTGAATAAAGTAGTACCGACTGCAACACCTAATGTTGAAGCAGACATGATTGTAGTATAAATGGATGCATAGTCTCTACCGCCAAATACTTCACGAATAACCATTGGAGGTAAAAGGGTAGACCCTGAGAAACCGATACCGAATAATAATGCACCTAAATACATCATACCGATGCCGAATGAATCAGAGAACAGTAGCGCAATCGTACCTAAAATACCACTGCCGATACCTGTCAATAACGCTAATTTAACGCCAAATTTATCGTTAACCGCACCGATTAAGAACTTCCCGCCCGTTTGGCCGATCGTCACACATGTAACACCTGTAGCGGCCATTGCAGCAGAGAAACCAACTGACTGGATAAAGTTTGGTACATGGAAGCCAACTGTAGATGCTAAACCAAATAAACCTGTAAATCCTAAAATTAAATAGAATGGTATTGTTTTGATGGCAACTTTCTTCATTACCCCAGTTTCAGGTTGTGCTTGTACAGCATCTTTATTTGTTGTTTCTTCAGCACCATAAGGCTGTTTGTTCATATCTTCGGGTTTTGAACGAATAACGAATAATGTAAACGGCAAAATTAATAGGGCAATACATACACCTAAAATCATGTATGTTGGACGCCAGCCGATTGATTCGATTAACGCACCAGTGATTTGAGCGAAAATCGCACCACCAATACCCATGAAAGCCATTGCAAAACCTAATGCCGTACCGGCTTTTGCTTTAAACCAATTGTTGATTAGTAATGGAATCGTTCCATAAATTAAGAATGTACTACCGATACCAAGTGCTACACCTGAGATGTAGAAATTCCAGGCAGATGTATAGAAGCCCATTAATCCGAATGCGAGTGCATTTATAATACCAGCTATTGTTAAAATATAACGAACATCGAATTTATTTAGAAACTTCCCAGCGAACGGTAAGAAAATTGTTACCGTTAAATACATAATTGATGTATACAAACTAATATCAGATACACCAACACCGAAATCTTGTGCAACAGCGCGATATAATAGACCAGCACAGCTTACGATGATCCCGACACTTGCCGCATAAATCGCAGCACTTGCGATCATGATCCACCATGCATAGTGCATTTTTCCTTGTTTTTTCATGCTATCTCCTTTGATGTATAAGAGAAGCAAGTGAATTGCTTCTCCTCTTCATTTTTGTAAAATCATTTATTGAATTGTGAAACCGCCATCAATTGTTACCGCAGTACCGCTCATAAATTTCGCTTCATCAGATGCTAAAAATACAGCTAAGTCTGCTACTTCTTCAACTTGACCAAATGTACGTGTCGGTACAGCTTCTTTAGAAAGACCAGCTAAAACGTCTTTTACTAAAGGTGTTTCAATTGTACCCGGGCAAATTGCATTGATTTTTATACCGTAGCGAGCGTATTCGCTAGATAAATGTTTTGTGTAACCGATTGCACCATGTTTAGAAGCTGTATATGCTGCTCCACCTTTACCTGCAACTAAACCGGCAACTGAACAAATATTTACGATTGCACCAGTTTGACGCTCAATCATGCTTGGTAATATAGCGTTACAGAATTCGAACATGCTTGTTAAATTAATATCAATTAAAAATTTCCATTGATCTAATGTAGTTTCAAGCGATTTTTGATACTTGTCGAATACACCTGCATTGTTTACTAGTACATCAACTGGACCGAATGTTTCTTCTGTCACTTTAATGCAGTTTAAAATGTCTTCTGTTTTCATGACATTTACCGGTACAGCGATTGCTTCGCCGCCAGCTGCTTTAATCTCTTCTGCAACAGCTTTTGCCCCTTCCAGGTTTAAGTCTGCAACAACGACTTTTGCCCCTTCTTTAGCAAAACGAATTGCTTCGCCTTGACCCATTCCTGATGCTGCACCTGTAATTATGGCAACTTTATTTTGTAATCGCATAGTAGATCTCTCCTTAAATCAATTTTTTAATAATTGCTTGCGCGCAATTTATATCTTAAACTTATGGTACATATAATTAAAAATACTTATTTCTTATGTTGATATAACTTAAAGTTATTTAGAGGAGGCAATTTGAATGGATTTAGTGAAACTGCGCTATTTTTATGAAACAGCGAAAGTACAAAATATGTCACATGCCGCAAAAGAACTTTTAATTTCACAACCGGCATTAAGTAAGGCAATTGCGCAGCTGGAGGAAGAATTGGAGATGGATCTTTTTTACCGTAACGGCAAACGCATTACACTTAATTCAAATGGTGAATTTTTATTTAAACGAGCGGAACGAATTTTTGCGGAAATCCTGGATCTGGAGCGAGGTTTACGTGAATTTCGTGAGCAGGGCAATGGGGAATTGTCCATTGTTACAACGTTACCATATACATTTACGAATATATTAAATGAATTTTTAAATTTTTATCCATCCATTAAATATAAGCAAGTGCCACTATCGAAGGATAATCTTGAACAATTTATCGAATATGGAAAATTTGATTTGTGTATCACAACGGAAAAGTTGAATCACCCGAATGTGGAATGGCTTCCTTTGTTCAACGAGGAAATATTTTTAACGGTACCTTCGACATACCCGGAAGCTGAATTGGAGTCGGTTAACCTTTCCGAATTGCGTTCTTTACCATTCATTGGTCTGACTGCTGAATACCGTTTTCGGCAGCTGACGGATGATTTTTGTCGGGAGAACGGTTATACACCTGAATACCAAGTGGAAGTAGAGGAAGCGACGACGATACTTCAGCTTGTAAAGAATGGTCGTGGTGCTGCCTTTACACCTGAAACGTCGATGAGTATGTATGATGATAAAATCAGGCATATCCGAATTGAAAATGGAGAATTTACTCGGACAATTGGATTATTAAAACATAAATATACGTATACTACAGCCATTTCTAAAGCATTTATTCAGCATTGTTATAATTATTTTGAGAGTACACATAAATAACCCTTTAAAAGACGAATTCCCCGCCTATTGAACATAGACGGGGACATTTTATTAGGGGGAGTTGATTGTTTTGTCGAACAATGTATTGTAATAGTTTAGAAGTCATTCGTTGAGCAGAACTTAATAAACTATAATTCGTCCAAATTTCCTCCAAGAAATTTGATGGCTTTGAATTTTAAAGTTGGAGGCTGTAAAATCCAATGATAAGACTGAGTAAAAGTCCTGAATTACAAAATCGTAACTTAAATTCGAGAGTGAAACGAATTTAAATTAGGTTATTTATGCAGAGACAAACAATCTTTTGCACAAGTAAAATATACATGGATTTTTTTATTATGAAAAATACTTATTTTTTATTCTGATATAACTTTTGGTTATTAAGGGAGCACTATATAAAATCAAAACGCCATTTCCTATTAAAGAAATGGCGTTATTGTTTATATGATGAATGGGGGATTGTATCGTAGTGCAATATAAAATGACAAATAATTATTAAGGGATTCAATACTTCATCAATGCAATGGATGGTGCAGATGCAATGGTGGAGGGATGAGCCAGCCTTTTGATTTGTTTAGGCGCAATAGCTTTGCTCCAAGCTGTGCCTTAGCCGTATGGAATTGACCATACATCATTCCGATATCTTCTCGCATTGTCATACCCATAGCCTGACTGCAAGCAACTAAACCGGCAGCGACATCTACAGATAATGCTGCACTTATTTCAGGATCATTGAATCTTGCTCCTGGCGGGATATTTTCGATTCGTGCTTCAGGACGTTCTGGTGGTGCAGGAGGAAGTCCAACTCCATTTAATTTAAGAATTTTTTCTAATTGCTTAACTTCATCTCTTGCAAATTGGATAAAGTCTTCAATTATTTTTTTCAAGTCCTGGTCACCGGCATGATTATAAAAAGTCTGATACCCTGCAATCATACTGTAACCTGCAGCCAAACTTGTCCAAATGTTAAAAACTTCTCCATAATGTAACGGTTCGTCTTTTGGGTTACCCGTTAATATTCCCATCATTACACTTCCTTTCAAAATTAGGTGAATTTCATACAACGGTAGTATGAGCAACTAAAGTGTTTTAATTCATTTTTAATTGAAAAAAATACTATACATCACCTGACTTTGAAAAACGAAAAACAATTCATCATTAGAATGAAAAGTTTGATAAATGACAAAAAAATAAGACGCTTGCTACTGAAATAGAATAGCAAACGCCTTATTTGAATGTAATTAATATGTATAAAGTGGTAAGTCAACCAGTAACGAGTAATGTTGAAGTAAACGGGATTTACTTCAACTCGTTAATAAAATAAAGCTATTTTTATAAATTAGTTAGTAGGACCTTGAACTCTTTTGTAAATTTCTTTTTCAATTTCTTCTTTTGGCTTTTTAAGCGCAATTTCCAAGACATCTAATATAATTGTTGAGAGTTGCTGTAAAATTTGGGAGTCTTGAGATGTGATTTTTTTCTCTTCTTTTTGTAATTCCAAATCTTTTCGTAGGAGTGTATTCATTAATTGGGCAGCTTCTAAATGATTATTCGCACCTAAGATTTCTGCGTGATTTCTTTGGCGGTTTGTACTGCGGTCATTCCATTCGCTTGGTTCATTCGAAAAACAATCCATAATTTGAACTGCTTCATCATAGCTCAATAATTTTTCAAGTTGTGAGTTTTTACTCTCAACTGGATGATATAGTGTTACTCCCGGTCTGATTTTTGATTGCATAACATAGTAAAGCATAGGTTCTCCTGTGAAGTTTTGTTCTATAATACCCTCAATCTGGCAAATACCATGGGATTTATAAAACGTTAAGTCACCAATTTTATACATATATACGCCTCCGGAAAAAGTTATACATTTAATAATAAAGTAAATTACCGTTCAAGTCAACTAAGTTGACTTGAATATCCTATTAGTATTATGAACTTGAATTAATATATTAGCTTTAGTATGATGCTTGAGACTATTTAAGAATTATGTTGACAGAAAAAAGGGGGGAGAAGCAATGATTGACTTTATCGAATTATTGTATCGCCAACATAAACAATTACGCCAAAAGGCAGAAATTATGTGGAATGAAAATAATGACCTTCATATAACGAGTTCCGAATGGTTTGTACTGAAAAACATATATGAGGGCTACGTAACGGTACCCGAATTAGTAAAACAGTTAGACATTTCAAAGCAGGGGGTTCATAAATTTGTGACTTCCTTACAAGAAAAAAAATTAATTACGACCGAATTAATAAAAGGCTCGAAAGTTCAAAAGATGGCACATTTGACCGAGAAGGGAATCGTTATTTTTAATGAAAGCAAAAAGATGGAGCTTGAAATAGAAAAGATGGTAAGGGACACGATCGGGGATAAAGAATATGAACTGCTGCTGGAAATGCTCAAAAAGCCGCTCCTGAAAATTTAAATCCGATAATTTGGAAATGAAGATAACTGAAAAACCGCACGAAAGAATACTTCCTTCATGCGGTTACTTTAATATAGTATAAATCTTATTTAAAAGAACCTTCAAAAACAATTTCGTTTAACGGACGTCGACCTGATGGTGTTTCACGTGCCTGTAATTCAGGAGACAGCATTTCTTTGTCGCCTTTGTAACCAATTGCTATTGCTAAATGCACATCAAATGTATCCGGAATGTTAAACGTCTCTTTTGCCACATCTTTATGAATACCGCTCATTGGATGTGTGATTAAACCTTCCTTAGCTGCCTGAAGCGACAAGAAGCCCCATGCTGTCCCTGCATCAAACTCATGTGAACCTTTTGTATTGTCAGAAACGACTAATACTAAAACAGGTGCACGTTTTGCCCATACTAAATTACCTTCCATTAAAACAGGGTGGAATTTTGCTAAATCCTCTTCTGTTTTCGCTACGATAAAACGCCAAGGTTGGTTATTGCCTGCTGAAGGAGCCCAACGAGCTGCTTCAAATAAACGGTTTAATACATCTTCTGCAACAGGTGTGTCTGCATAAGCGCGCGGTGACCAACGATTTAAAAATACGTCAGAAATGTCGTGTTCCGCTGTTCGAAATTCTTTTGCTTGTAATACCATAAAAAAATCCTCCTAGTTCTATGTAATACATCTCCTATAATAACCAACGCTAAAATACAATTGCAAACAAAACGATTACAAAAAGTAAGTAAATAATTTTTAGTTAGCTAATGTGGCTAGTTATTGAAAATATGCATCTACCCATAAATAATTGTTAAGGCAGATAAAGTTGAGTTTATAGTAGACAAAACCGATTTTTTGCTATATACTAAGGTCAATGAGATAGTTATAAGACATTAAATTCACCTATTACAAAAAGTATTTCGTGGTTTAGTTGGTACTTTTTGTAATATGTGAATTTTTTTCTTTTTGAAGAATTGCGATCTTATTAAATTTAATTAATTGGAGGTCATTTATTATGACACAAGGTACAGTAAAATGGTTTAACTCAGAAAAAGGTTTCGGTTTCATCGAAGTTGAAGGCGGTTCTGACGTATTCGCTCACTTCTCAGCTATTCAAGGCGACGGTTTCAAAACTCTTGAAGAAGGTCAAAAAGTTGAGTTTTCAGTAGAAGACGGTCAACGTGGACCACAAGCTACAAACATCGTAAAACTTTAATTTTAATGATGTAACTATAAAAGAGGGATCCTTTCATTAGGATTCCTCTTTTTTGGGTATTTTTAGACAAAAAAATAAAGCAGTTCAAATTTATGGGGAAGTAAATTTGAACTGCTATTAATTTTGCTTATTTTTTAAAGTTTATCCGACTAAGTTATGCTTAACGACTTCATAAGCCTAATTCAGACTCAAAACCTTGATTTATTAAGGTTTGTAGCCTAAAAAAACAATTGTACCCCAAAATGTACCCCAAAATGAGCTTAAAAAGCAGAAAAACTTAATTTACACGAACTAAATCATTGAGCATTTTCGAAGCGAGAATTTCCTCGTTTTCGAACGAGTGGGCATAAGTTGAAGTAACTGTCTCCACTGTATCTCCCAACAATGCAGCGATCGTTGGAAAAGGTGTATTTTGTGCCGCTAAAATTGAAGCATATGTGTGGCGTAAATAGTGTGGCGAAATATGCGGCAGCTTATAATCTGTACACAGTCGAGTTAAAGCACGATTAATGTAGTCACGAGCAACCGGCATACCATTTGGATGCACAATTAAATATTTCTCAGGATTAGCATCGCGATTGTACCACATGACCGGTTCAAACCATAATAAGTACTTTTTGATGCACTTGGCTAATTCGTCAGTCAATGGGATAGTACGGATACTATTTTGAGTCTTAGGGGAACGTGTCCCTAAGGAGTCACGAGTTTTAGTGATGGAGATTGTTTTATTGTCAAAGTCAATATCATTTGTAGTTAATGCAAACAATTCTCCTTTTCTCATGCCAGTGAGCGCTAAAATTATAATGGCCGTGTATTGTGGGATAGAGCTGTTTTCTTTTGAAATTAGTAATAGTTTTTCCAAATCCATCACACTCAGAGGCTGCCTCTTCTTTTTTGGTTCTGCATGCTTTATATTGACAGATGTAAAACGTTTGCGATCTAACCATTCCTCGGCGATGGCATAATTAAATGCTGAATTTAATGTGCGATACATGGATTCAATTGAAGTAGCTTTGTAACCGGCATTAATCATGGGGTCTACAATATTCGTTTGCAAGACACCATTGGTTACTTGTTTTAGCTTCAAGTTTCCGATATGCGGATTAATATGCCGTTTAATTGCATTCAAACTACTTTTGTAAGTAGTAGGTTTCCAGGAATTCTGTTTAGCTGTTGCATAATTCTCCATTAAAGCCTTTACTGTCATGTTGTCATTTTTTAAAATTTCATGATTATCATTTAAAATTTGTGCTTTCACTTTAATTAAAGCGCGTTCGCAGTCTTCGATTGTTTCAAATCCTCGCTCACTTTTCTCAGGTCGTTTCCCATTATGGTAATATTTAAAGCGAAAAGCGTATTTCTTCTTACCCTTAGAGTCTTTGTAATAGTAGATACAATCTTTTTTTGTTTTAATGTAATTTTCTCTTGCCATTTGATTACCCCATTCTTTATGCACGGGCAGGTGCTTTAGCTTAATGTTGGCAATCGATTAACATCACCTCCTTTAAAGGGGAATATATGTTCTTGGAAGGGTATTAAAAAAACTTCCTACATTTCAGCTCGACTAATTCAATCGGTACATTATGTATAGAAGCTATGTCATAGATAGTCTCCTTTTCTTCAAAACTATCATCCGGGATTAATAGTTCAGCTGCAAAGCGATTGGCTTCGAGTTCGATTTTGCTTACAGATAAATAAGTATTATTGTTCATAAAAGGTGTATTTACTTTAGGATGCAGTACAGCATGGCCCAGTTCATGCGCACAAACAATCCGTTGCTGATTAAGATCCAGGTTATGGTTGATTACAATATATTGATTACGTCGATCGTATTTGTAATAACCATTTATATCAGGGTGTAAATTATGTTCCATCACATGGATTTTTAAGTAACTTGCTAATTCATATGGGCATTCAGTGTTATATTTCTGTTTTAACTGATTGGTTTTTTCTTTTATCCACATGCAATCACTTCGTTTCTTTATAAACATTAATATATACTGATACTAAATATATCTAGGAGTGAAGAAAATGATTAATGAAATTCATCAAATAACGGTAAATCAATAAGAAGTATCAATACTGATGTCTGCATTGAAATATTTATAATTTGAATGGGAAATGATTTCAGAAGAAGAGGAACTACACTAAAATTTAACTTCAATCATTCGAGATAAAAGAAATTAATTCGAAAATTCCAATTAAATATTGTTCTGCATCCCATTCAGTAATAACGCCTGATTTACTATGTGCACTTGCTCTACGCAATTCATTTAACGCTCGTATTCGGTGATTTAGCCTTTCATTAATAATTCCATTTTCTAAAAGTATATTTGCGTAGTTTAACGTGTGTTTATCTCGGAAGTTTTGTGGTAAACGATTTTTCCCTAACCTTGAAACTATAGTAATTTGAAGTAACGTTTCCAGAGACACCGCTGCAGTTACAGTCGAAGCAAGGTATAATTTATGGTCATAAGCTTTTAGCGCTTCTTGAATTTCGTACTTAAATTGTTCGTTATCTATCAATGATAAATATTTGCGTACGTTAATAGATGTCAAAGAATAACCTATTCTATCGATTTCTTGGAAATGTTTATCGGCTAGATTTCTACCACGATACTTAGCAGCGTCCAAATTATAACTCGGTTCAGGCTCATCAGTTTCGCCATACCAAGAATATAATTTTTCAATATAATTATCAATTCCAGCAATTTCCAACAATCTCGCTCTTTTAATATGTTCAGGCAGATCTTCAATCACTTTATACTCTTCGTAAGTTTTAAATCCATCTACTTTAGAAATGAATTCGTCTTTACTATTAGATGAATGAAGATAGTAAATATTAATATCGTAATCACGGAAAAGAGCCACAACTTTTACCGGTGACATAAACGGAAAAGAACTGTTATTTTCGTGGAAATCATCTTTGTAATATTCCATTACTCTTTCCCGATAAGTTTTTAAAGTTTCTTTAAAAAACCATTCTTCATATTTAATAAAATCATCCACATTTTTTAACCAAATCATAAAAATACCCCCCTAATATTATTCATCCTCACGGTATTTCTTAGGTGTGTATTTCTTGTTAATCCGCTGCGTTTGTCTAAACAATAATTCCATTGATTCCAGTAATGATTCCTTTGCTTCATCGCTCATTGGCTCACCATCAAAAGCAAGGCCATTCGAATTTTCGAGGTCGGCTTCGAATTGTTTTAGACGCTTCGCAATGTCGAGCTTGTCTTTATCTTGCGATTGCCCACTAGTAACTCCCAAAAGGTAGTCAGTGGAAACATCAAAGAAATTTGCTATGATCTCAAGAGTTTCAAAGTCGGGCTCACGAGTTCCCTGTTCATAATTAGCCAATTTTCCTCTTGAGAATCCCAATCTTTCCGCTAATTCGTATTGACTTAACTTTTTGGCTTTCCTTAAATTTTTTAAACGTTCAGAAAACATAACTATCACCTCTTTCATATTGATTATATAGATAGAAACTATGTGTTTCCATATGAAACTACAAAAGGAAACAAAAAGTTTCTAAAAGTGGTTGACAGAAACAAAATGTTTCTGATAAGATGAATTTAATTTAGAAACAAAACGTTTCTTTTGGAGGTGACATAGTGAAAAATACTAATAAAGTTCGCACACTTTTAATTGAGTTACGAGGGAATAAAGGGCGTACTGATGTAGCTACTAATTTAGGTATAACACCTCAAATGCTAGGAGCGATTGAAAGGGGAGATCGAACTCCATCGTTGCCATTAGCAAAAAAAATTGCAGATTACTATAACACAACAGTAGACTTAATTTTTTTTGAAGAAAAAAGACACGTATTGTGTCTTGGAAAACTAGCTTAGGGGGTTTTTACATGAATCAATTTCCACGAAACATTAGCAGCTTAGAAGTTGCTGAAATGGTCGGTCGTGACCATAACGAAGTATTGAAGGATTTACGCCGTATCAGGACTCAATTAGGAGAGGGGATTTTACCCCAGTCCTATTTTATCGAATCTTCATACACAAATAGCCAAAACAAAGAATTACCTAGTTTCCTTTTAACGAAAAAGGGTTGTGAGCTCTACGGCACACGAATGACAGGTGAAAAGGGTACGCAGTTTGCGGTTAAATACATCGATCGTTTTAACGAGATGGAGCACCATATCCAGCAACAATTACCGAATGATCCAGTTGAATTGGCTTTGCAACAATCCCTTAAAAACTACCAAGAAATCAAAGGTATTAAAGAGGATGTAACTTATTTAAAGGGTTCTATGCGTATTGACGGCATTCAGCAAAAGGCTATTCAATCAGCTGCTAAAGGCAAAGCGATTGATGCGCTTGGAGGCTTTGATACTAAAGCTTATAAAGCGTTAAGTAGTAAAACTTTTCGTTCTATTTGGAAAGAATTTAATACCTATTTCCAACTGCCACGTTATGGCGAGTTACCAAAAGCAAAATTTGATGAAGCTCTTTACTTCATTTCAAAATGGCGTCCGAGCGCTGCTTTAGAAATAGAAATTGAAGCATGTAACAGACAAAAAATTTCCGTTTAGTTGATTAAAGTAAGGAGCTTGTTCAGCGTATTTAGATTGGAGGAAGTAGCATGATCCCTCAGACAGAGCATGCATTGATTCAAACTCTTTTTGAAATGTCAGGTATTACAAAAGAAAGCGTACAAGATGAACTTCAAAAACTCATTCAAGATACTGTACGTCCATCAATTCTCTTTTGGGATATCGAGGACATTGTAAAAGCGACAACTTTTCAAAAAGCTTTTTTGGAAGAACACATCCTCTCTGATCCTCGTGTAAGAGAATTTCAGAGACAACGTGGCTTCCGGGGGAAACGCGTGTGGCTTGCGGAGCCAACAGCGAAAGTAATACAAAAAATAATTATGGATGAATGGAATTAAAAATTATTGCACGGGCAGGTGCTTTAAAAAGTAGGTGGAGATTGAGGGCAATCAATCTCCAAAGTTAACCGAGGGCAATCGGCCTTTCTAGAAGAGCTAGGGCAATAGCTCAATAGCAAGTTATCTTGCTTAAGTTAATTATAAAACAAACATATAAAAATTTGTGTTCTCAGTTGGAACATCATAGTGCATGTTCGATTTTGGAACACGGGGGAGAAATCAGAATGGAATACGGAAAAATATTGAAGGGATTTCGTGAAAAAGCAGGCTACACACAACAGGAGTTAGCAGACTTATTAAATAGAAGCAGATCATGCATCAGTAAGTTTGAAAGTAACAGCAAGTTGATGGACATCGAAACTTTTAGAAACTGGGCACGAGTAACAAACAGTGAAGTCCAAGCAGCAGCCATTTTATTTGGTACAGATATTTTTGCAAATATGACACAAGTTTTATCTTTAGTACCAGCTTTCATTCGATTTTCAATATTTTAGGAGGGAAGAGCATGCGGATTAAACCGAGAGTGTGGCGAATCATGACAGTCAAACAACGCTTACAAGCTATGTATTATTTAGCGCAAAAAAACCGCTGATTGGTAGCACAATCAACGGCTTGCTAAATTACCTCAATATTTACACTAATTATTATATCAGATATTTACAGGCATTGCGAGCCCATCGCTCGCTCTTGTCAAGCAATCCTCAATCGGTTGGTTAGCCGTTCTCCTCCTAGAGAAATTGAGGGTTGATTGATGGGATTCCATCGGGAAGCAGGTGAAATAAATGAAAGAATCATACAAGGTTTGGGAAATTATCAGAGGTTTTGATTTTGGCTCTTATATCGAAGGAGATGTGTTCATTAACGAGCTGGGGCAGGAAATTCACTTTGATGGTGAATCAATCAAAGGTTTAGACAACTTAGATCCAAGCAGCAAATGGATGTACGTTCCTTATAAATCAAGATGGGAGGCAGTGTAAATGTTCGAAGTTGAAAACACAACGTACAGCGGTATCGGTAAAACGTTCAGTGGTTTATACGATTCTTTTGAAAGCCCAGTAGATTGGAAAGGTCGCCGAATATTTAAAGGCGAGGAGTATTACGTTTTTAATGAAGGTGAACACGAAGTTTTCGTGCATATCGAGGAAGTGCAAGAGTTTTTAGATGATAACAGATTAAGCGTGAGCTGTTACGAGCAGCTAATCACATTAATAGAAGTTTATCACGATAATTACCCAATTATTGCATAAAAAAACCGCTGTTACGAGCAGCGGTAGGATTAGGCCCATGACCATTTAATTTATTCTAGTTTATCTCATGGGCTTAATTTTTTCAAATACAACCTAGCAGGAGGACTTTAATATGAACAAATTACAGGAACAAGAATTATTCGAACTTGATGAACAAAAACAGGAAGAGCGAAAAGTATTCGTTATTACTGATCTTAACGGTTTGAACTGGGCGTTTCGAAAAATGAGCGCTATTCAAGCGAAATTAAATGAAGTGAAACAGCTGGCGGATGCCGAACGTGAGCGTATTGCAGAATGGGAGAAAAAAGAAAGTGCTGCATATCAAGATGATTTAGCGTTCTTCTCTCACAAAATTAGCGAATATCATGCATCGGTTTTGGCAACTGACTCAAAAGCCAAGTCCATCAAAACACCATATGGCGTAGCAAAATCTACAACAAGTAAAGCACAGCCTGAGAAGGTGGATGAATTGGAATTAATCAAGTATGCCAAAACTAACAAGCTTGACATTGTAGAGGTTGAAACGAAGGAAAAGCTCAAATGGGCAGAGTTGAAGAAAACGCTCAGTGTGGTTGAATCTGACGGCGAATTAGTGGTAGTTGATGCAGATGGACAAGTCGTGCCAGGTGTAGCAGTAAAACCGGAATCAGTCTCCTTCAAAGTAGAGGTGAGTGACTAATGATTTTTTCAGAAAAAAATGCAGAGGTTTCAGCAGCATTAGCCAAATCATGGGCCGAGTTAGAGACACCTAAACACAATACGACTGTAAAGGTACAGACAAAAAGTGGTGGTAGCTACTCATTCGATTATACGGATTTGAACGGCATATTCGAAACAGCTCGAAAGGTTTTTAAAGAAAACGGTATTGCGATTATGCAAAACAGTTATACGGAAGTTTCGCCGAACGGCTTACTGGCTTGTGTAGAAACAACATTTTTACACTCCTCAGGTGAATGGGTTAAGTCTTTTCCTTTAAAATTCCATGCAGCAGGTGGCATGCAAGATTTCGGTGGTCAGATCACCTACATGAAACGCTATAGCTTATCGGCAATGTTGGGTATCGCTACCGAAAAAGATGATGATGCAAACGGAGCAAGTGGCAATACGTACGATTATTCAAGTCGTGGCAGTAACGGTGGCGGTCAACGTTCATCCGTTCCGATGCCTAAAGATGCAAAAGAGGCAGGAGCAATTGCATTATCCTTTGGCAAACACAAAGGAAAAACTCTTAAGCAATTATGGCGAGAAGATAACCAATATATCATGTGGCTTGCTGAAAACGAAAAAACGGACAATGTCATTAAAGAAGCTATTGGGATGATGCAAGTGGCAGCTGCACAACAACAGGCACAGCAAAAGATGGAGCAAGGGGCTTAGTGCCCCAATCTTTTATAAGGAGGGTCAGGGCAATGACTCAATCAAAAATGAATCGTGAAATAATTTACGCCAACAGTATGTATATGCTTATGCGTCGCATCCATTTTAAAGCGGAAAGAGGCTGGAAAGTAGTCGGCGAGATTAAAGGAACAGCCGAGGGGCGCTATGGCTGTTTGATAGAACGAGAGATTAGATTTAACTAGGAGGGCTAGGGCAATGGCTAAAACTATCATCCGTGTGGAGAAAAACCGAGATTATACAACGATCAATAATACATCAGTACACGATGAGCGCCTTTCATGGAAGGCGAAGGGCATACATGTTTTCATGTTAACTCGTCCAGATGATTGGGTGTTTTATAACGAAGAGCTTCAGAAATGGGCAAAAGATGGGCGCGATTCGTTCCTTGCAGGTTTAAAAGAGCTTCAAAAATTCGGCTATGTCAAAAAGATTCGTGAGCGAAATGAAGATGGCACATTTGATTACGTTACCGTGGTGTATGAAGTACCGCAGGAGGTAAAACCACCAACGGGAAAACCGGTTACGGATAATCCGTCTACGGAAAAACCATTAACGGAAAACCCGCAACTACTAAGTACTAATAAACTAAATACTAATACACCAAATACTAATATACAAAGTACTGAAAAAGAAAGAGAGATTTCTTCTCCTTCTTCCTTAATCGATATGAATTATTTAAAAATCAAACAGCATTTTGAAAACGTAGTTATTTACCAACAATCTAATTATCAACAGGCCCAACAGTTAAGTAGAATGCTAGACGAATATCGCGATATTAATTTAATCGCTGAGGCTATGAATATATCAGTCAGTCGACAAGTTGTTTCACTGAATTATATTAACGGCATATTAAATACTTGGCGCTCAGATGGCATTACAACTTATGAGCAATATCAAAAAATAAAGGTGGTGCGAAAAGATGATATCCGACCAGCAAGCAATGGAAACAGTTTCAAAGATACGTTTGGGGTTGATGTGGGATTCTAAGCGTTGTGATCAGCATGACATTGCTTACATGATTATAAATGGTCAATCAGTTTGTCCACGTTGTCAGTTAGATGCTGAAAACGAGCGCTTCGAAAAAAAGGTGCAGCAGGAAATTGAACAAAGCCAACAGCGTATTAAATACAACGTGTTAGGTAGCAGGAGCTTGGTACAAGACGAATCGATTCGGCGGGCTACTTTTGATAGCTTCATAGACTCAGGTGGCGAGGAACGTTCCAACAAACAGCGTGCGTTCCAATTTGTCGAAAGTTATCAGCGTGGTGAGCAATTTAATTTATGGATCCAGTCGCAGATTACTGGAGTCGGTAAATCACATCTGGCTATGAGTATTTTAAAAGCTCTCAATAGTTTGGAAGTAAGTTGCTTATTCATAGATATTGACGAAATGCTACGGAAAATTAGAGCGTCATTTGATAACCCAGATTCCATCTATACAGAGACGTATTTCATCGATTTATGCACTAGGGTAGATTTTCTTGTCCTAGATGATTTAGGGGCAGAGACGGGCGATATAGACACAAAAAAACGTGCATCCGATTACACATCCAAAATATTAAGAGCCGTTATGAATGGCAGGCAGATGAAAAGCACTATCATTACAACCAATTTAACTAGCCAGCGATTAAATGAAATTTATGACCGCAAAGTAATTAGTCGCATGATGACCAATTTACAGACCATTACATTTAAAACAGCTAACGACAAGCGTATAGAACGATTAAATTTTTAAGTACACTTATTTTAAGGCAAAGGGGGATTGGAAGTGAACATACACTCAGCCTATACCATTTACAACAACGGTATTCATACAGTCGAACCACAACTGAACGAGGCAATTCATGAAATTATTGAGGATTCGAAACAGCGGATCGAGCAGCTGGAGGAAGTATTAAACGCAGTCAAAGATTTCTCAGGAGAGTACGCACCATTTAATTCAGCAATGGCGAAAATACAAAAGATGGCCGAGGAGGGCTTACGATGAAACCAACATTAATCGGATACGGTGGACCAACACCTTTAGCAGTTATTTTCTGGAGAGAGCCAGGTAAAGATGAAGCGTCATTTAAAACAATTTGCTATAACGAGCAGGACGTAATGAACATGTACAAGCGCCATACGACAGATGGGGATTTTTATAACAAATTAATGCCGAGTGTGCAGATGGTGAATGGTAAAGAGCCAATGCAGCAGGTGGCGTAAGGGGAGGGAATAATTATGAATCTAGCATTCTTTAAAATAGACCGAATAATCGAGAATCAAGGTCATAAAGTCATCGAAATTCCAGCAGGTGGCATTCAGTTTGAATACCGTGGGAATGTAATTCAATCAATTGAGCCAGTACAGCTTGAAATGAATAATGAGGGGATATTCCATAACACAATGCGATATATGAATTTCGCAGTTTATACGGATCAATCATTGTTTACATCGGGACAGCTCATGACCCAGTCAGTATTTAGTGTTGTAGCGCATGAAGAAGTACAGAGAGATATCTATAAAGAGATAGCCAAGCGTTGCAAGGTTGTGCCAATGTATAAGCCAGTGAATGAGCTAGAACTGTTTGCTCGAGAATATGAAGCTGCTTATGCGCAGTTGTTGGGGGTGTAGCGGAATAGCATGAACGTCTAGAATATCCAGACGTTCGCAGCTACTACACCTAAACCTAGCAGGAGAACAAGTTGTCCAATGCCTGTACGAAAAAAAGACTTAACCATTTCGTATGCAAAGCCTAAAACTATGCCAATTATAATTATAAAAACCGCGAATAATAAAACTGGAGCAACTGTTATTAGATTTTCCATTGTAAAGAGGGAGCCTAAAGTTGAAATAGCAAGCATAATGCCTTCTAATAAAGCATCTTGTAAATCCAAAACCATCATCCTTTCCTTATTTTGTAATTAATACGTATTACTAGAATAAAAGTTTCACATTTATAGAAAAAAGGTGGTAAAAATGATTCGAAAAAATAAATCATATGCCAATCGAGGTGCGTTTTTGGAGCGCATCATCGATATGGCAAATAACAAATATCGGAACGCAGGTGTTGCAGATATTAATAAAATTCCAACACCTGTAAAAATAACAGAGGATTATGGCCGAACAGTAAAAGGTCGTAAAGAAAAAGCTCTATGGGTGGATTACTGCGGCATTTATAAGGGCACTGCAATTATTTTTGATGTTAAGCAAACATCAGGTACAAATTTTCCGTTAGCGAATTTAGAAGATCATCAATATAACTTGCTGAAATCATGGTCAGAAAAAGGCGCAGTTGCGTTCCTAATCGTTTATTTTAGCAAACAGGATAAATACTTCATGTTACCGTTCGAAACGCTTAAATGGGCTTGGGAACGTGGTCAAAGTGGTGGACGTAAATCGATTGCATTGAAAGAATTCGAAACAATGGCAACCGAGGTCAAAAGTAAGGATGGGTACACGCTGCATTATTTGGAGTCGTTTTGATGAAAAAGCGACTTTGTAGATTGATAGATTATATTGTATATCTAGTGGATCGGTTTATTTATTAATTGAACAAAAAAAGTGGAGCCATGGGATTTAGTTTGATAAGCATTTTGCAAAAAATCCGTTATAAAACAAAAAACCTCAAACTTTACAGTCTGAGGGTGATTTGGGCAGCGGGAATCGAACCCGCACGGTCCTTAGACCTCTAGAGTTTCAATCTAGCGCGTCTGCCAGTTCCGCCATGCCATAATTAATATACCATTTATTACAAAAAGAGGCTAGTAGTTTTTTATTTACTACTTAATATCAAACAAATCGCTTAGTAAAAAGCACATAAAAAAGATTTGAGTTATCACCTCAAGTCAGCAAAATTATACAATTTCATTATAGGTATGTTCTTGTATAAACAAATTAAAAACCGTAACGAGTACAGTCGCTACGGTTCCCCTCTTGCTATATATGGGTGACACACCAATTATAGCATAAGGGGGGCAATCTTATGTATTTTCCGGAGTTATTAGAGGAATACAAGCAGTTGTTGAAGGAAATGAAGTCTGAGGGCGTAACAAGTGGCAGTATGTACCAGGAAGTGAAACAGGCAATTGAATGGATGGAAACAGGTTATGACCCTGCAGAGTATCGGGCATCAACTCGAGCGGACGCATTTCCAATGGATCCGTACCATATGCAGACGTATATGGCTTATGCCAATAACGACTATGAAATGTTGGATAGCATGTCCAACTTACAGAACTATATTGAATCACATCAGGACGAACAGCGATTTAAAGCCGACTTGAGAAAAGCTGAGGAAAACAAAAAAAAGGTTAATAGTGCATTAAAAGGATTAACTTCAGATGAAAAAGCAGTATTTGTTGCAATTGAAGCCGAGTGCCTACCATTTAGTAAGGTTGCTAGAATGCTAGATATTAGCAAGAGCACGGTGCAGAGTTATTACAAAAGAGCTCGCACAAAAATTAATCAAAATATCCAAAAAGGTACACAAACAGATATTTTTGATTTTGTTAGCTGATTTTGCCATACGAATACCCTATATATAAGAGCACTTATTTTTTACTATAAAAATGAGAGGCTATATTATTAAAATATTTTAAGTATTAAGCATTAAGCATTAAGTATTAAGTATTAAGTATTATATCAAAAAAGAGCACCTAATAGATGAGTGCTCTTTTAGTATGTTAGGAAATTATGAAAAATAGATTATAAGTTATTAACAGAAATAGTATAATATACCTTTAAAATTCGACAAATATATAGTATATTTGGAGATGTATTGTTAATAAGGATAAAGGTGGTTATAATGTTGAACTTAAAAAGTGAATTCCATAATTTCCAACAAAATATAAAAGCTTTGGAACTTTTTATTAAGGCTCAAAAAGATTTGGTGAAAATTAGTTTTAATGAAGGCAGTCTAAAAAAAGATGAAAATACGAGAGTGGCAGCTGAAGTTTTAAAAGAATTGATAACTATACCGCAATCTATAAAAAAAGAAGATTTTGATATACAAATAATAAATGAAAAATTTGCAGATAAAGGTGTAAATATTTCTATTAATGAAAGTAAAGAAAATAGTGTTTCAATAGATATATCTAATTCTGAAATGGACAAAAATATACAAGAATTAATAAAAATATCTGATTTGATGATGAGACAAAGAGAATTAATAAATAGAAACTCGTTGACAAGTTTAATGATTTATTTTGAAAATTTAGTTTCGAAATTAATGAAAATGCGATTATCTAAATATCCGAATGCATTTAATCCTGGTGAAAAATCTATTAAGTACAAAGATCTTAGAGATTTTGAAAGTATAGATGAAGCATTAGATCATTTAATTGAAAATGAAATTTTAGATATTATGCATGGTGGATTTAAAAGTTGGATTATTTATTTAAATAAGGCGGGCGTTAATTTAGAGAATATTGAATTGTTTATTGAACAAATTAATGAAGCTTATTGTAGAAGGAACTTATTTGTGCATAATGATGGAATTGTAAATAACGTATATTTAAAAAAAGTTGCTAAGGAGTATTCAGAAGAAGTTAGTAAAGGTAAGACAATTTCTATTTCGGAACCTTATTTAAATAAGGCGGTTCAGAATGTCAAAATATTCGGAACTATATTATTGTTAGAGGGATGGAATGCATTTGATAAACAAGAATTAAATGAAGCTTCCGATTTCATATTTAAACAGGGATATAATGTTATGAAAGAACAGGATTGGGAATTTGCAAAATTTATTTTTGAATTTTTATTACCAAAGACCGAAACAAACGCAGAAAAGATAAGTACTCAAATGAATATATGGCTATGCGAAAAAGAACTTGGAAATTTTGAAGGGATTTGTGAAACTATTAAGAATTATGATGTTTCAGGATTACAAATACAATACCAACTTTGTAAATTATCTTTGTTAGAAAGCGCAGATGATTTTTATAGTGTTCTAGAAAGAAACCCTGATTCATTCAGTATCGAAGAGTTAAGGGAGTGGCCAATTCTTGAATATATGAGAAAAGACCCAAGAATAGCGGATTTCTTACAAGGTGTAGAGGGGGCAACGGTTTCTTGAAAATGATTAGGGATTAAAGGATATCTAGAATTTGAAAAATAAACATACTAGTCACTTTCAATAGAGAGTGACTTTTTATTTTTAGGTTTCGGAGGTGGTGTTGATGCAGTATGATTAGCTGGGAGAAAATTAAACTGGAATATGAAACAACAAAAATTACATTAGCAAAGCTCGCAGAAAAGCATGATATACCATTAAGAGCCAGAGAGTCGTGATACTAAAAACAGTTATCCTATAATTTAGATGTTATTCCAAAATAGTAAATAAGTACTTTTGGGAATATTGTAAATACCGTTTGCTCATTCAATATCTTTCCATATAATATAAAGAATATATGGAGGATGATATTATGCTAGTGCCAATTACTATTTATAAAAATGGCGTAATGTTATGTCATTGTGAAACAATCCAAGAAACTGCAAGAGTTTTGCAAGCTGACACAGGTGATAAAAATAAACGATTTAATGCCATAGAGAGAGGATATTGTATTGGTGAACTATATTCATTCAATGGAAATGTATATAGATTTGTCGCAAGTGAAGAAGATGCTAAACGTAGACGAGAGCAATTGATTAGTTTGGGCATCTTATAGTAAAAGTAATAATTTAAGATCTATAAAAACGTTTTCGTTAGTGTTTTGTGATTAAAGGAGTGCTACTAGTGCAAAGAGAAATTAGGCTATTGTATAGCAGTAAAGAAATATTTAAGTATTTTAAACCTGCTCTTAATCGAGATTATTATGATACCCTTACTATGAAGAATTTTGTTAAAAAGTATGTTGATAATTTCTCGGTAGAAGAATTAAATACAATGCTTGAAACAGTTAAAAGCGATAATGAGTCAAATAATGTGATTCATTCAAACACAACAAATAATATAAATTCTATTATTTCACTAATATCAATAATCTGTGCTGTTATGGTGGCATTTTACGTGGCCTTACTATCATTTATAATTAGTCAAGGCAAATTAGAGTTTGTTCCTGATGGCTTATCATTTATGTATTGGATTATAGGCCTAATATTTTCTTTTATTTTGTTAATATTTATATTGTCTTTAAGCTATACAAGAAAATATATAAAGTTAAATAAGCTTCAAAAGATTATTCAAATAACAATTACTATTAAAGAAGCGGAATTGATTAGTAAAAAATAAATATACATACTGGTCGCGTTCATTCGAGCGTGGCTTTTTTATATTTACAAAGCAATTAGCATAATGAGGTGATGCCATTGGGAAAGTTAATAAAGGTGGAGCGAAGGGGAAGTACAAAGAATGGCTCACACCGGAAGGATTATTAAAAATTGAAGGCTGGGCTAGAGATGGCTTAATAGATGAACAGATAGCAAAAAACATGGGAATTACACGATCTACTTTAAATGAGTGGAAAAAGAAGTTTTCGGACATATCGGACACCTTAAAAAGGGGCAAGGAAGTCATTGATCGTCAAGTTGAAAATGCTTTGCTTAAACGTGCATTAGGCTATCAATACGAGGAAGTGACAAGAGAGATGGTTGAAGACGGTTCGGGCCGTTTGGTTGTCACTAAGGTTGTTACGAAAGAAGTGCAGCCTGACACGACAGCACAAATTTTCTGGCTTAAAAACCGGAAACCGGATCAGTGGCGAGATACACCTTTGCAACAGCTACAAGCTGAGAAACTCAAAGCTGAAACAGACTTTGCCCAAATGCGTGCAGCTAAACTACGTGGTGATAAGAAGGACACAAGTTTACTGGATGCTTTATTAGAAGGGCGCAAGCAATACGAAGAAATGAAGCGTGGTGAATCGAATGGCGAAGCTTGATATTAAATTTAGTGCCAAGCAACTTGAAGCAATCTTTCGTCCATATGATTTTACGTTTGATGTGCTGGAAGGTACGCCACGTTCAGGCAAAACAACAGCCGGTCATTTCCGCTATTCTGATTATTTAACTTGGACACGCGATACAAACCATCTCATTGTTGCATACAACCAGGAACAAGCTTATCGACTGTTTATTGATGGCGATGGCACAGGGCTTATGCATATCTTTGGGCCGTTATGTAGTATCAAGCATGATGAACACGGCTCACACCTAGAAATACATACACCAAATGGCGTTAAAAAGGTGTATTACAAGGGCGGCGGTAAATCAAACAGTGTCGGCGCTATTACAGGTATGTCATTAGGCAGCGTTGTTTTTTGTGAGATTAACTTACTCAATATGCAGATGATACAAGAATGTTTTCGCCGTACATTTGCTGCATTAGACCGTTACCATTTAGCAGACCTTAATCCTCCGGCTCCACATCATCCAGTAATTAAAGAGGTATTCGAAGTTCAGAATACACGCTGGATGCATTGGACAATTCACGATAACCCGATTATCACAGAAGAACGTAAGCAGGAGATTTACAAAGTATTATCCAAAAATCCATACTTGCTTGAGCGTGACTGGGAAGGTAAACGAGTAATGCCACAAGGCGTCATCTATTCGATGTTCAGCATGCAGGATAACGTTTTACCTGCTATTCGAGGGAAAGTATATGAAATGTTCTTTGTAGCTGATGGCGGGCAATCTGATGCGACCTCATGCAGTTGCAATATTGTTGTGCAGTTTGAAAGTAAGTTTCGATTGCTACGGGTAGCTAACTATTATCACAGCGGAGCAGATACGGGCCAAATAAAAGCTATGTCTACTTATGCGAAAGAACTTAAAAGGTTTGTAGAATGGTGTGTGAACAAATTTGAAATGCGCTACTCGGAATTCTTTGTTGACCCAGCTTGTTTATCGTTACGAGAAGAACTGAGGGAAGTTGGCATTCAAACGAGTAAAGCTGATAACAATGCAAAGGATGTAGAAAAGAAATCGAAAGGCAAAGAGGTTGGAATTGAACGATTGCAAAACTCGATTGCTGATGAACAATTCTTTGTAGTTGAAACGGACAGCGAGTACGATCATTACGACTTCTTCAAAGAAATTGGTATGTATGTCCGTTTGGATAACGGCGAGCCTATTGATGATTATAACCATGCTTTGGATGAATGCAGATATGCTCACAATTATTTCTTTAAAAGATACGTTAGAGTTTAGGTGGTGAAACCATGTTTGAAGGAATTAAAGGCTTTATACGGAAAGTAGGTGTGAAATTGAAACTGATTAAGCAATTGGAAAGTGTGACGGATCATAAAAAGGTGTCGCTACCCGAGGACTTTTACAATCATATTATTAAATGGCGTGAGATGCATAAAGGCTATCTGCCGGAGATGCATGACTTGATCTATCGTACAATCGAAAAGCAAGTAAATAATCGTAGAATGGCTACACTGGGCATGCCAAAAGTAATCAGTAATGAAATGGCCTCATTAATCTTTAATGAACGGTGCAATATTAGTGTATCGGATGATGGCTTTAATACATTTATTGAAGATGTATTTAAAGACAATAAATTTAACGGCAACTTCCAACAGTATTTAGAATTTATGTTTGCTCAGGGTGGCATGGCCATTAAGCCATATGTTAAAGACGGGCAAATTAAATTATCATACGTGACAGCAGACTGTTTCCTTCCGATTAGTTGGACCAATTCCAACATTACGGAGGGTGTTTTTGTTTCGGAAATTAAAAAGCAGAACAAAACGTATACCCATCTGGAATGGCATACATTCGAGGGCAATGAGTATGTAATTAAAAATGAATTGTATGAGAGTGAGACAGGCGTTGATTTAGGAACGAAAGTGTCGTTGACTGTACTGTTTACGGATTTAGAAGCAGAAACACGTATTAAGAACGTTGAGCGTCCGTTGTTCGCTTATTTCCAACCGGCTATTGCAAATAATATTGATAGTACTGTTCCACTTGGTGTTTCGGTTTATGCAAACTCCTACGACACGTTAAGAGCAATTGACATTACATTCGATTCCTTCATTCGTGAATTTAGATTAGGGAAGAAACGGATTTTAGTTCCTTCTCACATGGTCAAAACGGTTTTGGATCCGCAGACGCAAAAGCTTCACCGTTATTTTGATCCATCTGACGAAACATATGAAGCATTTAGTGATGGCAATATGGACAGTGACAAAATACATGACATATCAGTTGAATTACGCGTTGACGAGCACATTGCAGCTATCAACGCTTTTTTAAATATCCTGGCAATGCAGATAGGATTTAGTCCAGGTGCCTTTACGTTTGATGGCAAAAGCATGAAAACGGCTACCGAGGTTGTATCAGAGAATAGTAAAACTTTCCGTACCAAGCAATCTCATGAGAATGTTGTTGAGCAAGGAATTACCGATTTAATTGAGTGTATTGGCGTTGTCGCTGAATTATATGAGTTATATACATCACCAGCTGAATATGATGTGACTGTTACTTTTGATGATTCTATTGCCCAAGATAGACTTGCAGATATAAATGAGCAGATTTTACTTGTCGGTTCACGTTTACAGTCACGAGTTAAGGCGATTATGAAAATTCATGGCTTGACCGAGGAAGAAGCAATTCTATTAATTGAGGAAATTCAAAAAGAAGAATTGTCCGGGCAACCGTCATTAGAGCAACTTCAAAAAGAATCCGTTTTATTTGGGCAAAGGGAGTGATTAAATGGCAGGTCCAGTCATTACCCCTTATCAATTTAACGAATACACCTCACAGATCAGTGATATTTACGTAGCTTTAGAGGATGAACTCTTTCGACAAATTGCCAATCGATTAAAAGCACCACCTGAGCAAGGTAAAGATTACGTTTTGGAATGGCAAATTGAGAAGATGCAGCAGTTACGCATGCTCAATCAAGAAACCATTAAAGCATTGGCTGAAAAAACAGGGCTTGCTACTAAAATGATTGAAGATATATTTCAAGATGTCGGTTACAGCTCTATTGAGAGCATTGAACAACAGTTGGCTAAAGCGAAATACGAGCAAAAGCCTTTGCCTAGTAATCTTGACAACGTGCTCGAATCATATGTAAAACAAACCTTTCGCGAGATTGATAATTTCGTCAATCAAACGCTCATTACCACCAATTACGGCGAAGGAACAGTCACTCGAATGTACCGTAAAATCGTTGAGGAAACGACAGCACAGGTTTTAGCCGGTAATAAGACGATTAATCAAGTTGTTACGGAAACGGTGATTAAGTGGCAGCAGAAGGGCATTGAAACGGGCTTTGTTGATAAGGCAGGACGTACTTGGCATTTGGAGCACTATGTTGACACGGTGCTCAGGTCTACAGTGAACCGAACGTACAACGATTTACGTTTGAGCCGTATGGAAGAGTATGGTGTGGATTTGGTGCTAGTGAATAGCTACAGCAACGCTCGGCCAGCATGCGCAAAAATACAAGGTGGCATTTGTTCCATGAGCAATCCTTCAAGTGATCCGGAATATCCGAGTATTTACGATTTCGGTTACGGAAAGCCGGACGGTATTCGAGGAATCAATTGCCGGCACATTTTGTACCCATATGTTGAAGGTATTAACGAAAACAATCAGATGCAGGTCGATGAAACGAAAGCTAATGAAGAATATAAACTCACTCAGCAGCAGCGTTATTATGAGCGCCAAGTCAGAGAAGCAAAGCGTGCTTTAAATATAGCAATGGTGACAGAGGACGAGGAAACAGTTGCTAAATTTAAAAAGAAAGTAAGGGAACGTCAGGGCAAGGTTGCTGAATTTGTGGCAGAGCATGGTTTAACAAGACGATACGATAAGGAGAGGGTGATTACATGAAAAAAGTATATTTACTCTACTTAATGACTACTGGAGGTTTCGCAGAAAACGTTGAACTAAAAGGTGTTTATAATAAGCGTGAAAAAGCTGAAGAAGATGGGAAAAAATCTAAGTACGCATATTTCGTTAAAGAGAAAGAAGTTCTGTAGTCGTAGCAATACGGCTTTTTATTATGTCTTTTATACGTTAGACGCCATAAAGAAACGTAAGTACATTATCCATTATTGGAGGGCTTTTAGATGTTAGAACAAAACAAAATTTTCAAACCGTTTTTACCATTAACGGATTTACAATACTTCGCTGATGGCGGCGATAATCCACCAGCAGACGGAGGGGATAATCCTGCTCCACAAGATCCACCAAAGGATCCACCGGCAGAACAGAAAACCTTTACGCAAGAGGAACTGAATAATCTTATTGCGAAAGAAAAGAAAGCAGCACAAGAAAACTTTTTAAAGTCAGTAGGCTTTGACGATTTCAAAAACGCGAAAGATGGGCTTGCAAAATTTAAAGATTGGCAAGACAGCCAGAAAACAGAAGCTCAAAAGCAAGCTGATGCGTTAGAGCAAGCAAGCAAAGATTTAGAGGTTTATAAAGCTGAAAAAGAAACTTTAGCAGCCCAATTAGCGGCAGTTAAAGTGGGCGCTGACCCTGAAGCTTTGGAGGATTTAATTGTACTTGCCAAAACAAAGGTTACTGACGAGATTACGATTGACGAGGCTATCAAGCAAACAATCGAAAAGTACCCACACTTTAAAGCACAGCAAGAACAGCAACAGAACAAACCATCGTTTAGCGGTGGTCAGCATACACCACCGGCAGGCAACGGCACAGATGATCCGTTTGCTGCTAAATTAGCAAAATATAATAAATAATCGGAGGGATTTTATCCATGGAAATTAAAAAGCAAGAGTTATTCATTCAATTACCGTCATTACAATTCTTTGCTGCGGGGGATAACAACGACCAGCCTGTGCGCATTTATCAAAAACAATTCAGAGAGTTAATGACTGCAGTATTCCGTAAGCAAGCGTATTTCGGACGCTTCTTCACAGGCGGGTTACAAGCCTTGGACAGCATTTCAAACAATGCGACTGCCTTTTCTGTTAAGACATCAGATATTCCGGTTGTAGTCGGCACATATAACACTGATCCAGATGTCGCGTTTGGCTCAGGTACTGGTAATTCTACACGATTCGGTGCACGTACAGAAATTATTTACGTAGATACTGACGTACCGTATACGTGGGATTGGAAATTCCATGAAGGGATTGACCGTCACACGGTAAACAACGACTTTAACGCAGCGATTGCAGACCGTTTAGATTTACAAGCGCAAATGAAAGTAAATGAATTTAACCGACATCATGGTGCATTCATTTCTTCTGTTGCAGGCAAAACGGAAGCATTAGAAGTTTATTCGAATGATGCAGTGTTAGCGCTATTCAATCGTTTAGCTGCATACTACATCAACATAGAGGCAGTAGGAAACAAAGTGGCTGTTGTTACGCCTTCCTTATACAATGCGATCGTTGACCATCCATTAATGACGACAGGTAAAAACTCTCGTACAAATATCGATGATAACGAAGTATACCGTTTCAAAGGCTTTGAAATTCAAGAGCTGCCGGAATCACTTGCTCAAACTGGCGAGGTGGCTTATGTCTTTATTGATGGTGTGGCAAAAGCGTTTACCGGCATTAACACAGCTCGAACAATCGAATCTGAGGACTTCGACGGCGTAGCATTACAAGGTGCTGGTAAAGCCGGCGAATTTATTCCGAATGACAATAAGAAAGCAGTTGTAAAAGTCACAGGTCCGGCGGAAGTTCCGGCAGGATAATGAAAGGAGTGTTTTAAATGGCAAAGTATAAAGTATTACAACGATTCGAGGATATTGAAACAGGCACAGTATATACGGCCGGTGAAGTTATTGAAATGACGGTAAAACGAGCAAATGAAGCCATGAAAAACTTAGAGAAATGGACAGGCGATTTCCTAGAGCGTGTAGATGAAAAGGGTGAGGAGTAATGCCTTACCTCACTTATGAAGAATATAAATTTTGGGGAAATGCTTCTGTAACTGAAGAAGCATTCCCGAAATTATTACAGAAAGCGAGTGAGGTGATTGATAGCGTTACTCGCGCTTTTTATCGTTTCAATGATATTAATATGGATGTCCCGTATCGTAGGGAGCAATTTAAAAAAGCGGTTACTGCTCAAATCGATTATTTTGACGATATGGGGACGAATACAGCTCATGGCTTGTCTAGTATTCAATCCGTCACAATTGGGCGTACATCGATTTCTGGAAAGGCTGGCGCTAATGTAGAGAAAAACATCTTATCAACTGATGCACTGATGTACTTACAATATACTGGTTTATTATATAGCGGCGTGAGGTGTTGTTAATATGCGAGCACCACCGATACCAAAGATCATGTTGCCTCATACCATTGTTTATCGGGCTTATAATGGCAAAGATGATTTTGGAAGTGCAACTTATGGCAATCCGGTAACGATTGAGCGAGTACGCATCGATGAAACAACCGTCTTTAGTCGTGACGGCACACAAAGTAGAATCGTAGCGAATGGTGTAATATTTATCGATGCGGTCAATAGCACACCGTTTTTGAATATTGAAGAGCAATCACTCGTTATTTTCAATAGCCGGGAGCTTGTTGTTCAAAAGGTCATACCATGTTATCAACCTTTTAGCGCCGATGTTCACCACTACGAGCTGGAGGTGTTGTAATGGCGAGAATTAAGGTGACAAAGAAGCTCACCGGTGTTGGTGTGCGAATGAATGACATGACACAAAAGGGGCAGCGTGCCTTTGTTAATCAGGTCTATGCAGATGCTAACCGTTATGCGCCGATGCTAAGTGGTGATTTGCGGAATCAATCTAGTATTGCTATTGATGGGAAATCGATTATTTGGCATGTTCCGTATGCTCGCCGTCATTATTACAATCAGATGGTGAACTATACGACACCAGGAACTGGCCCGAAATGGGACCAAAAGGCAAAGGCGATTCATCTGGAAAGTTGGAAGCGCGTTGCAAAGGCGGCGATGAAATAAATGGAACTGGATTTCTTATTGAAACTGAATCAATTCATCAATAGTCAAATGTTAACGGGAAGCGCACCAAATGAACCGTTAACAAGTCAAATTGGTTTATTAAAAGTTGACGAAAGTATGAGCATCATGGCGATGCCGGGTGGGGCACAGGTGGTCTTTATGAACGGTGATAGGGAAAAGGCTTATCAAGTGCAAATAAACGTCAAAAGCAAGCGTCAGGACGTCTGCATGAACGCTTTGAATGCCTTGTCTAAAAAACTAGAGAACTTGATGGACTTACCCTCATCCAATAACTCATACGAATTTCAAGAAATAGTGATTACCTCATTCCCTTCTTTCCTGCAACAGGACGAGCAAGGGTTTTTTATATGGGTGCTATCCATTAGCGCCGAACTAACAATTTTTAAAGGAGTGGTTGAATAATGGCACGTAACAAAAACGCCTTAACGAGACATTTTATCGCAGAACTTACAGAGGGCGACGTAGCACCAGATTACAAACGTCTTGCTCACCGTATTACAGCGGTAAATGATGCATCAGACGAAACAACAGAGGATTTTGCCTACTATGATGGGGACGGCACGCCTACAACGGATGTAGTGACTGTTCGAAAAGCCTATGATGTTGAAGGGCAATTGGATTTAGATGATCCGGCACACTTACTTGTTTATGAAAAAGAGTTTGAAACAGGGGACGGTCGTCGCGTAATGTACAAACAAGAACGAACAGACGGGACAGTTTTAGAAGGTCTGGCTACTATTTCAAACGTTGTTGTAGCAGGTGGAGAAGCAGCGGACTATGCGCCAATTACATTTACAATCGGTTGGGAGAACAAACCGACAATTACAGTTGCTTCAACAGTAGAACAACCAACAGGATAACCAACGAAAGGGGCGCACAGTAGCGCTCCTTTTTAATTACTTAACATAAGGAGGATTACACATGGTAATCAAAATTAATACAACACAAGCAGGAATACCAGTTGAAATTGGGGAATTAAAATTTACTTTTGATACATCAGACGATGGGTTAGCAAAGTTAGCTGAAGCAGCTGAGACTTTCACGGAAGATTTATCAAAGATCAAAGGTAATGATATTAAAGCAACGAAAAAGGCTTTAAAACGTGGCTTTGAATTTTTACTGGGTCCATCATCATTTGACAAAATTTATGAACAAACATCATCAGTCATGCAATGCATCAACATCTTAGAGGAATTGTGCTACTCATTAACAGCTGAGCTGCAGGCGACAGGCAATAAATTTACACAGCAAGAAAAAGCCGAGCATTATCTAAAGCAGAAGCAAAAGAAACAGAAAAAACGTAAGAAGTGATCCGTATGTTCAAACTGAATGAGGAACTCGTTGAATCCATTGAAGTCAACGGGAAAAAGTACAAAGTTGATATGTCGTTCGATAATATACTAAACCTTACTGAAATGTTGAATGACAAGGATTTATCAGACGAGCTGCAGATATTACTCGGTATCCAAATGCTGTTTGACGACCCTTTAGACATGCCGATTGATGAACAGGCGAAGATTTTCTTTGAAGCCTACCAATCCTTAATCGGTAATGATGCTGACAAGGACCTCGAATATGATTTACTTGGTAATCCAATGCCGAGGCAAGCGGAGGAAGAATCAGAACAGTTATATGATCTGCAGCAGGATGCCGAATACATTTATGCGAGCTTTATGCAGGATTACGGTATTGACTTAATCGAGCAGCAAGGATTACTGCATTGGTATAAATTCAGAGCGTTGCTTGCTGGTTTGAGCGATAACACCAAATTTAAAAAGGTAATCGAAATACGCCAGATGCCATTACCGACTGGAAAAGGTAGCAGTAAGCAACGGGCAGAGGTAGAAAAACTTAAGAAAGCTTATGCGCTTAAAAATAAGGCGGTGAGCGAATGAAAGAAGTCAGATGCATTAAATGTAATCGTAAGCTCGGCATGCTAGAGGGCAAAGCAGAAATCAAATGCACACGATGCAACACCATAAATAAAGTCGAAAAATAGAGGACCACTGAGTCCCATGAGCGGTTAGCAAATGGGAGGTGGTCTTTTTGGCGTCAGATGGGTCAATTGTAATTGATGTCTTGCTTGATGATGGCTCCGTCGCAAAAGGCGTAGCAGACATAGGAAAAGAATTTGATGGGCTGGATAAAGCGGGTTCCAGTAAGTTAAAAAGCTTAGGAAGTGGCTTTAAAACACTGGCTTCCGTTGCAGCAGTTGGTGCTACGGCTATTGTGGGGGTAGGTGCAGCAGTCGGAGGTTTAGCGGCTCCATTAGTACAGGCGGCTGCAGGTGCACAGGCAATGAATGCTCAGTTCGGACAAGTTTTCGGTGACTTACAAAAACAAGCTCAAACAACCATTAATACATTAGGTGAGAACTTTGGTATGATGCCTGACCGTATCAAGCCAGCATTTACGCAAATGACTTCGATGTTTAAAGGGTTGGGCTTAGATACAAATACGGCAATGGTTGAGGCAGAAAAGGCAGTTACAGCCGTAGCGGATGCTGCTGCTTTTTATGACATGTCATTTAATGACGCGAACGCAGCACTTAACTCCTTCATCAAGGGGAACTATGAAGGTGGAGAAGCGATCGGGTTATTTGCCAGTGAAACACAAATGGCTAGTTATGCGGTTAAAGAGGGGCTAATCGGCGCTACAAAAGAGTGGGCCAGCCTTGATGAAGCGACTAAACAAGCAACACGTCTTGAATATGCGCTTGCTATGCAGAACATGGCCGGCGCCACAGGACAGGCAACCCGAGAATCAGACAGCCTTGAAAACCAATTAGGAAACCTTAATCAAGCATGGGAGAACCTAAAAGCACTACTGGGCGCACCTTTACTTGAACCGGCTATCCAAGGCATTAAGCTATTAACGGGTGTTATACAAAATTTTGATGCTGCTCCGTTTGTGGCAGCGTTTGAACGAATAAAAACGGTTGTTTCAGATGTAGTTACCACTATAAGAGAGTACTTTGACCAAGGGCTTTCAACTTTACAGGCTATATGGGAAGCTCATGGAGAAACGATTCTAAATACAGTACAAACAGCTTTTAATTTTGTAGTAACACATATTCAAAACGCACTGAATGTTGTTGTCCCATTTGTCCAAGATCAGTTATCAAAATTAAAAAGTTATTGGTCAGAGAATGGTGAGCAAATTGTACAAGCCGTAACTAGCTTTTTACAAGGTGCGAAAGCGGTCTTTGATTTTGTATTACCTGCAATACTTTTTGTTGTCGAATATATCTGGAATGCAATAAAAAATGTGGTCACTGGTGCCCTGAATGTAATTATGGGCGTGGTGAAAATATTCAGTAACTTGTTAACGGGCGATTTCAGCAGTATGTGGGAGGGAATAAAGCAGACTTTCTCGGGTTCTATTGACTTAATTATGGGATTGATGTCTCTTTCATTTGTTGGAGGCATTCGTACACTCATAACGAATTTAGCAAAAACCTTTATTAATGTAATCAAGACGAAGTGGACTACAGTTGTCGGGGTATTTAAAAACTCAGCGAATACCGTTGCCAGCACTATCAGTTCATGGGTCGGAAAGCTACTAAACTTCGTTAAAAATTTAGCGACCAAATTCACATCGACAATAACTAATTTACGAACATCGGTTGTCACTCGATTTAAAGAGCTAAGCACTCAGGTAATTAATGTTATTAAAGATTTGCCGTCCAAAATGCTACAAATCGGTAATGATATAGTCAATGGATTAATTAATGGTATTAAATCCGTACCAGGTAAAGTGGTCGGTGCAGTAAAAGGGGTAGCAGATTCCGTATTAAATACGTTCACTGGTAGAACCGGTTTTGACACTCACTCCCCTTCAAAGAAAACAACAGAAATCGGTAAGTTTGTAGGGCAGGGTTTAGTTAAAGGGATAGAATCCACTAAGAAGTCGAATGAAAAAGCGGCTTCTGATTTAACGAAAGTTATTAATAATGTCATTAAAAAGAATACTGCTGAAGTAGTGAAGATTGGTGCTGAAGCTGAAAAAGAACGTACGAAAATCCAAAAGGATCATGCAACCAAACGTAGCAACATGAAAAAAGCAGATGCGAAAAAGATTCAGCAGCTTGAATCCGATATGCATAAAAAATTAACTGAAATTAATACAAAAGCTTCTTCAGACATTGCTAAAAAGGAAGCAGAACTTTCCAAACAAAAGCTTGAAGCGATTCAGCAGTTTATTGAGGGAAAGAAGAAATTAAACGAGCTTAGCTTAATCGAAGAAGCTGAGTATTGGCGTGCAGCTTATAAACAGTTCAAGACAGGCTCAGAGCAATTCGTAACATTGCGTCAGTCTTACCGAGAGAATGTAAACCGAATCAATGATGCTATTACTTCAAAAAATACCGAATATTTATCAAAGGCTCAAAAAATAAATGATGATTTGATTAAAGGTGAACAAGATTTAAATCAGAAATACAACGATGCGCTTGAGAGTCGTTACCAAACAATCTTAGGTTATTACGGTTTATTTGATGCGGTAACGAAAGAAGATCCCGTATCTAAATTGGATTTAACTTTAAACCTACGTGACCAAGTGATGTCGCTGCAAGATTGGGCTATTCAATTAGAGGCATTGCGGAAACGTAAGCTATCTTCAGGTTTAATTGACGAACTCGAGTCAATGGGACCGAAAGCAATCGAACAATTGCGTGCTTTAAATTCCATGACCGATAAAGAACTAAAAAATTATCAGAACCTGTATCAACAAAAATCCAGAATTGCTAGAGAATCAGCTATTAAAGAATTAGAGCCGTTGAAACAGGAAACGGAAGCTAACATACAGGCATTGCGCGATGCAGCTAATGTCGAATTAACACAATTAAATACAGATTGGCAGAAAGCAATCAAGGATGTTATCGGTGGTACAGAAAAGCAATTTAAAACGCTACACCAAGTCGGGAAAAATGCAGGACAAGGTTTATTAGATGGTCTATCCAGTATGCAGCCGGCATTGGCAAAGAAAGCGAAAGCAATTGCTGAAACGGTTAAGAGCACCATTCAAAAAGCACTAGATATTCATAGTCCGAGCCGTTGGATGCGTGATTTTGTCGCCGGCAATATGGCAAAAGGCTTTACAATCGGTGTTGATAAGAATGAATCGGCATTACTGAAAGCGGCTGCTCAAATGGGTGAGTATTTAAAGCCGGATTTAAATATAGTCAATCCATTGCGAAACGCGAAATTAAATCTAGGTTTGGATATGCCTTCAACTTCAACAAGCAATATTTCAAATATTTATAATTACGGCCAGACACAAGCAGATCCACCACAAATAGCAATACAACCGGCGCCGATTTTATTGGACGGACGAAAAATTGCGGATGTAACGTTTGAGGCGGTTTCAGTTAATCAAGGCAACAATTTAGCGATTAGAAGCATGGTCAGGGGGGTGCGATAAATGACGTTAATACTCATTAAGCAAGATGGCACTCGCTATAACTTGCGGGAGTTAGGGATTCGGGTTGTGGATTTTGAGCCTGAATCCTTAAATGTACAAAATACTGTACAGGACGTAGCAGGCGGCGGATATGTTATAACAGATGCCAGTTACGGTCCCCGTTATATCAATTGTGAGCTGCAGATCAGCGGTACGGATTTAACAGACTACGCTTTATTTAGGGCAGATGTATTTGCACTGTTCACAAATGCGGAACCGTTCTATGTAATCGATACAAAGGTACCGAGCAGGCGTTGGCATGTTCGTTCTGACGGAAGTTTTACATTAGGCAGGAGAAATAAAAGAGGAAATTACAGTTTGAAATGGCTATGTGTCAATAAATACGCAGAATCAATTGCGACCACCAGCTCAGTAAAAGAATGGGATGCAGATGTCTGGGCATGGGACGGGACGATTAATTGGGACGAGGAACTACAGTATACTTTTAGTTCTAATGAATTTACCGTTAGAAATTTAGGGAATGCCCCAATTGATCCGAGAGAAAATGAGCTTGAAATTATTATCAAAGCGACTGCAGCAAGTCACTTGCAAATTGTTAATAATACAACGGGCGAGACGTATCGATTTAACGGTCCTTTGACTAGCGCTGATACTTTGGTTATCAAAGGGGTGCGAACGCTTAAAAACGGTGTCAGTGCCTTTAAAAGTACCAATCATAAACTGCTTACTTTAGCAGTCGGAAATAATAACTTTACAGTCACAGGCGACACTATTCAAAGTGTCGCTTTTAATTTTAGATTTTTATACAAATAGGGGTGATAAAATGGAGAATTTATATAACGTTGACTCACCAATCGATCGCGAACGGCGCAAAAACTTAAATGATACATTTGCAGATATTTTACGTCGATTCAGTAATTTACAACGTCAAATTAATATTCTGACCGGAGACAATGATGTCGATGAATTAATCCAACGTATTATGAATGCAATTAATAGTTCAGAAGCTACATTAGAAGATTTACAAACAGCATTATCCGATGCACAACAGGAAATTGTCGATATGTTAACTGCCACAACAAACGCAACCAATGCTGCAGAGGCGGCTAATCAAGCAACTACAGACGCAACTCAATTAATCGGCGAAATGACAACTTTACAGACGGATTTAGAGCAATTACAAACATCGTTAAATCAGATCGTTACAGATGCAACTCAAGCAACTACTGCTGCCGATACTGCCACGGATAATGCGAATCAGGCTACAAATGATGCCCAACAAGCCAAGACAGATGCAGATAATGCAGCAAGTCGAGCTAATAATGCAGCGGAGGCTATTGAAGGTTGGGGCGGTGCAATTACGTGGGTTTCTGGCACGTATAATCGAAATAATGTAGTAACGCACGGAGGAAATACCTATCAAGCTAGAAAGGATGGCGTTACATCAACACCGCCAATTAATCCGGCAATTGATAATAGCGATTGGATTATTCTTGCCCGAAAAGGTGTAGATGGTACCGGGGCTGTCTCGAGTGTTAATGGATTCACTCCAGACCCAGAAGGAAATGTGACAGTACCTACAAATAATACGGTAATTACGGAAACGGATATACCAATAGCCGACAGGGAAAGTGATACGTTTTATTGGATAGTAACCGATAGTGCACACGTTGTTCCTGACGGAAATATTAAAGCGAGTCCAACAATGGGGTTAAAAATCGTGGAGGAGTGATTTATCGTGGCAAATTTAAGTAAAGTTCGAGTGCAATTATTGGACGAAGTAACAGGAGCAGTTATTGAAGAAGTAGATGTATTAACGTCTGCCGATGCTGTTTCCTTTGCAGATGGTCAAACATTTCAACAAAAACTTGATGCAGGTCTATTAAAAGGGGATACAGGAACTGCTGGAGCAAAGGGTGCAGACGGAAAAACATGGCATACATCTACGACTACACCAGCGACGGCTCTCGGCACGGTTGGAGATATGCATCTGAATACAACTACATTTGATGTAAGCGAAAAAACAGGTGCAAGTATCTGGACAATACGTGGAAATATTAAAGGTGCAACGGGAGCTACTGGACTAAAGGGAGATAAAGGTGACACAGGAACAGCAGGGGTAAATGGAGCTGACGGAAAGACGTGGCACATTACTAGTGCAGTGCCAGCAACTAGTCTGGGTGTTGTAGGAGATATGCATCTTAATACTGCAACATATGACATTCGTGAAAAAACCGGAGCAACTGTCTGGACTGTAAGAGGGAATATTCGAGGAGCAACCGGTGCTAAAGGGGACAAAGGTGATAAGGGTGATCCGGGAACAGACGGTGATAGCGTTAAATTTGGTACTACACTTGCCACGGCAACCGATGTGAGATTATTCCTCAAAAAGGTTTAATAGGAGGGTTTAATAATGACTGAAAATAAAGTTAGAATTGAAGATCATGAAGGGAACGCTTATTATCCTCATAATACGGCAGATGTTACTTTTATGAACGATGGAACTACTGTCGAAGAAAAGATTAATTCCCAAATGGATCTTAGTTCATCTGTATTAAAAATTCCATTAAAAAATGATTATAGAGGGTGGCAAGGAGTTGCGGTTCATAATAATTTAATTTATGTTTTTACGGATCGTAACGAAAATTTCGAATTAGAGAATATTATCTCAGTTTATACCTTAGATGGAAAGTTTGTATCTGAAAAAAGAAATGCATATACCGGGCTAGACCCACAGGGGAAATTCATGTCATTTGGTGATGCGAATGTGATAGATGAATTTATATTCGTTACAGCTTACAACATTAACAGTAATGGTAACCCGCTAATTAGTAGGATTATTAAATACAATCCAATAGATTTATCAATCGTATCAACATATGAAATAGGAGGGAATACAGCGGAATCTGTTACAAAGCATAACAACTTTTACTGGGTTGTTTATCACGATGTATTTGTTGTACGTCAATACGACTTAACCTTTAAATTAATAAAAGAGTTTGCACTACCTACGGATGTTGCGCATCATGGAGGATATCAAGGCTCTCTATGGGAAGACGGTTATTTTTATGCTAATTTGCATGGGCATAATTCTAACGATAGCTCGACCCCTTTTGCAGAGTTAAGAAAATTCAGCTTCAATGGGACAACTTTCGCATTTGAAGAGAAAATTGAACCGCCTTCTATAGGTTGTGGTCAAGGGATGGCGAAATATGGTGATTACTATTTTTGGAATGATAGACCGAATAATGCCATTGTTATTACTAAAGCTTTAAACAGAGGAAACATTTTTTCGGAAACATTACCCTATCAGAAAGAAGATACATTTAAAATTAACTTAATGAATGGTTGGGAACCATTTGACCTTGCATACGATAGACCACCTCGAATTACTGTTTCAAAAGGGATAGTTTATCTTTCGGGTATGGCAAAAAATTTAACTAACACTAATGCTTATGATGGCGCTACACCGATGTTTCGAATACCAAAACAGTATAGCCCTAAGTATAGTATTAATGTTATGGCGCTGACTGATAAAGGCATATTAAGAATACCTATTGTCGGAAGGAACTCTATAAGTAGTGCAAACGATATTGGAAATTTAAATTTACAAAATATCCTGAATCTCGCGAATATCGGTTGGGTCTCATTAGATGGTATTAGCTATCCTATTTTAGATTAATAACCCATTTTTATTAAAACTCCTATATAATAACTGTATTAAAGGGTTTTTAAAGGAGTATTAATCATGCGAAATATAGGATTAGATATAGCTAGAAGCATAGCAATAATCATGGTACTCATAAGTCATAGCAGAATGTTTTTTGGTCAATATGCAGATGTACAATGGCTATCATTTAATGGTTTTTTAGGGGTCGAAATATTTTTTGTATTAAGCGGGTTTTTAATAGGTAGAATTATAATTAAGCAAGTAGTTGAAAAACCGTCTTTATCAAACCTATTAACATTTTATAAAAGACGTTGGTATAGAACGTTACCTTTATATTTTTTAATGGTAATTATTTTGATTTTAGTAGGTAAGCAATTCCATTGGTCAAATTTAGTTTTCCTACAGAACTTCGGTGAAGTTAGTCTAGGGTTTTTCCCAGTATCATGGAGCCTTGCAATTGAAGAATGGTTTTATTTAACAGTTCCATTCATATTTTTGATTATCTTCTCTTTTGCAAAGGTGAAAAATAAAGGGATCCTATTTTTAGGAGTAACCCTATTATTATTAGCATTCTTTAATGGTCTCCGAATTTATGAAGTAATAGTTAACAATCCGACTTGGGATTATGGAGTGCGAAAGCAAATTTTCTTAAGATTAGATAGCATTTTAACAGGTGTTTTAATAGCTGGAATAAGTGTGTATTACAAACGCTTTTATGATTCGCTTAAAATTTCTTACCTTTATTCAATATCAATAATAGGACTATTACTATGTGGATATTATTATGTAATTGAATTAGAAGCAGGGAAAGAAATTATTAACTCTTCATTCTTTGGACGAACTTTCTTATTTAGCTTTGTTTCGTTATTTTTTGGGATTTTAATTGTAGCCTTAGAGAAAACGGATTTTTCTAAATTAAAAGGAACAAAATTTATTGAATTCTCAAGTGTAACAAGCTATGCTGTTTACCTAGTTCACTATGAATTGTTTATTATCTTAAATCAATACAATACAAATTCAATTAAATGGAGCATTTTATTGCTAAGTGTTTCTTTGGTACTCACTTATGTGTTTTCATATTTATTATATAAATACTATGAGCAGCCGTTTATGAAATTGCGGGATAAGAAGTTATTTGTAAGGAAGAATAATCAAGCAGTACGCAGTTAGGGATTATAATTAAAAAGAAGGTGATAACTTGTTTTACGTCACTAGTTTAGATGGCTCGCAAGTTGAGCCTTTAATCAATATCGGCACCGATTTTAAATTGGAGCAATCGGTAGACGGCACTTTTACAGTGTCGTCTTCTTGTTTTCTTGGCGACAACAACCCCGGCTATGACCTGTTGAAATCAGAAACGGTAATTACAGTGGATGGCAACGACTTTAAAGTTAAACAGTACCGGGATAGCGCTTATAGCAAAAACATTACAGCACTATCTATATTTTTCGAACAATCGAAAACACAGCGGCATGGTATTTTTAGTGGCAGCCATACTTTGAATAATCATCTTAATTTCGTCTTAGCCGGCACCGGATGGACGTTTACGGTAGATAGTGCCATTGCCAATATTACAAATTATATTACTGATTTCGGCAATGATAATGTCGTTTCACTCGTTAATAAAATCTGTAAATACCATGCGTGTGAGTATCAGATTTTGCCGAATAACCGATTACATTTTGCCAAAGAAATCGGTCCTGATGAAGATTACCAGTATCAATATAAACACAATGTAAGCGATGTTGTATTGATTGAGGACACAAATAATCTTTATACGTACATTAAAGGATTCGGAGCAGATGGTTTAGAGGTAGATTATACTTCGCCAAATGTTGGTGTTTATGGATTTAAAGAAGCTCCACCGATTCGTGACGATCGCTTCAAGGATCGTACTTCATTGTTGAATTATATTAAAAACTCACTGAAAGACGTTCCGGACTTAGCTATTGAGTCAAAAATACCTGAGCTGACTAATCGGGCCATAGGTGAGCGTATCTGGTTGATCTATGAGCCACTGGGTATTGAAATGCAGACGCGAATATTAAAGCAAACGAAGGTATTACGCAATGGAGAACTTATTACTGAGAGTGTTGTATTCGGCAATGCGTTAATTCAGTCTTCCATTGATATATTGGTCGAGCAGCAGGAGCAGATCGACGAAACAAACAAAGTAATAGAGAAAGCGAAAGACGAATATCGTAGTGCCATTACCCAAACTGAGGGGCGTATCACGCTTGAGGTTGAGCAGTTAAATACTTCGATTGCCCGAGTTGATATTAAAGCCGATCAGATACAATCGACCGTTAGCAGTCAGCAGAGCACCTTAGATACGTATGGGAATCGTATCAGTAATGCAGAAAGCTCTATTACTCAAACGGCTTTTGAAATTATTCAAAAGGTATCGTATACCGATTACAACGGAAATGAAATTGCCTCCAGAATTAATCAGACAGCTACGGCCATTTTAATTGAAGCTGATCGCATTGACTTTGTAGGTCAAATCTTTGGGCAAGGTGCTATTTTCTCAGGTGATATTCAAACGACGCAAAATGTAATGGTTGGTAACAATTTAGAGTTAGGCTATCCAGGCGATACAAGCTATAAATCGATTACATTCAATTTCTTCTCGGAAATCTATAGTAATGGTGATAGCTTAACGATCCAGTCAAATGACATTTCCTTATGGGGTGATACATCATTTTCCGGAAATGTTGATTTTAGAGGAGCTTACGTTACAGGTTTAGACGGGATAGATGCAGGCACATTAGATGGTTATACGTATCAAGACTTTGCATTTAGTGACACGATGGGGCTTGGGTTTGGTTATAGCTCAACATCTAAGCGTTTATATGTAAGGCTTTGGGGCGCTGACCAAGGTTTCATAACATTACTTTAGGAGGGTACAAATGAAGAAAATATACTTATACACAAACGAAAATGTATTAGTGGGGATCAACGGTGAGACGGATTTAGAAAAGTTGAAAAAGCTCCTTAATTCAAATACAACAATCGTTGCACGCATCGGACAAAAGGTGCTGAATAAAGGCAAAATCTTTGCTATCCGTTATGCAGAAGAACTCAATCCTGCTGAACATAATTTAGGTGTTTTCGTAGCTAATACCATGTTCAATTTGAATGTCGATGATTATGACAAAGCCTTAGATGATATTGAGCAGAGCGCCAATAAAGAGGAATTTGTATTGATTGATGATTTGATATTTTCAAGAAAAGTATTTTTATCTGCTGAAGAAACGCAGTCAATCGGCTAGTGTTTTTTCTATGACTTATGTAATATTGCAAAATATTATTGCTGGAATCATTCAAATATACTAATCTAATATAGAAAAATTTTCTAATTGGAGAGTTGTATATGATTATATTAAGATTAATTAGTTTATTTAAAGCCGGAGGATATGCATTATTGGCATTCTTTATTTATTTAGATTTTGTATTAAATGCTGCAACTATTACATCATCAGCAGATGAAAGTATTAAAGAAATGGCCAGAAATTTATTTAGCGATAGAATTATTTATACCACAATTACAGTTGCTATATTAGAAGTTTTAGGTAATTTGGCAGATGCATTCAAAATAGAATAATTATATGGTTCAAGCCTTCCACATTTGTGGAGGGCTTTTATATTGCTTTACCAGACGATTCGAGATGGGCAACTACTCACAAAGTAGATTCTCGATGCGTCTCACAGAGTATGTTTTTTAGTAATTATATATCACACATGAATTGGGGGTAAGGGGACAATGCCAGAAGAAAAGGGCGGTGGACCATCAATGTTTGAAACAGTAACTAAACACGGAAAGCTCATCGACGAACACGGGAAGCTTATTTCGACACATGAGCAACTTATCGAAGCGCACGAAAAAAGTATTGAAGAATTAAAATCTAGTTACAGTAAATTAGAAGAGAACGACAAAAAACAAACAGAGAAATTAGATATGTTAGCAGGTCAAATGAGCAATTTAGTTATACAAAATTCTGAAATAAAGTCAACCATTTTACAAAGTAGCCAATCACAACAAGACTTTGTCCGTGATACCTTGAAGAATCAATGGGAACTTATAAAAGCTCGTGATGAAAGTAAAGAGTCGGAAAGAAATCGTACTCATGAAATTAACTTGTCAAAACAAGCTCTCAAGAAAACTAATAGTGAAAAAGGTTGGGAATTAGTCGGGAAGCTTATTATGGCGGGGGGATTACTTTATCTTATCGTCGAAAGATTATTAACAACATAGGAGGGATGAAAAATGGATTTAACAACATTATTCATCATTGCAGCATCAATCACAATTTTAGTCACAGCGTTTATTGAGGTGGTCAAACGAACTATAAATATTGCTACGCGCTACTTGCCGATTACATCTATTGTAGTCGGTATTTTTGTGGCAATTATTGTTGCGCCATTTAGCGTTTACGATTATTACACAATGGTTATAGCGGGTACGATTGCTGGATTGTCTGCATGTGGGTTGTTCGATTTAACTAAAGTGACAAAGGGGGATAAATAATGGAATGTATCGTATGCGGAAAAGAAATCGAACCATTAGAAAAGTTCAACGGCGAACCAATGTGCAAAGAGTGCTATCATGCACCTGAAAATGAGGTGTTTACAGATGAGTAAAAAAAAAATATTTATCGACCCTGGGCACGGTGGACATGACCCAGGTGCAATTGGCGCTAACTCAAAGGAAGCAGAAAACGTATTAGCAGTAGCTATTACACTTGAAAAGAAACTAAAGGCTCAGGGCTACGAGGTTAAGCTATCAAGACGCACAAATGTTTTCGTGACACTTTATGACAGAGCCAAGATGGCTAACGACTGGGGAGCAGATGTCTTTTTTTCTCTGCATGACAATAGCGCAGTAAACAAAAAAGCAAATGGTTTTGAATCATTTATTTTCAACGGAAATGTTAGTGCAAATTCAATCAAGCTGCAGCAACATGTGCATATCACAATTGCAAAAGGGTTCGGATTGCGTGATCGTGGATTGAAACGTGCTAACTTTGCAGTTTTACGCTTAACGAGTATGCCGGCGTTGTTAATCGAATACGGCTTTATCAGTAATATTGAGGATGAAAAAATTATAGCCTTTGAAATAGAAAAACAAGCACAATTAACGTATGTAGGGATTAACAATTACTTTGGAGTTACTACGATAACGCCGAAGCCACCAACAGAAAATACTAATCCGACGGGAGATAATGAAATTATGTTAACTGAAACAGGACGTAAAGAAATTAGAATATTGCTTAGAAAAGCGCGTGATAAAGGTATTATCAATGCGGAAGTTCATAAAGACGCTAAAATTAATCAATATACTGATGTGCAATTGTTGAGTTACCAAGCAGCTATTATAAATCGTACTTTCGAATAAAATAAAGCCTATTACCTTATTGGTAATGGGCTTTTTTATTTTGCCAATAATAACGAAATTAAATTGAGTTCAACAATCAGGTTAGAAGGTTGATTATGTCCCCCCTTTTTTATAGCAACAATTAACGTCCTTGTTTCGGTATGACCTTAAATAAAATGATTTATATATTCTACCCTATGTTATAATAGTTCTAAAATATTGTTAAATATTATATATTCAGGGGGATTTTATTGAAAGATATAAGAAATATTCTCTTTTTTTTCCTTGGTATTATATTTGCTGGACTTTCAATCTTTTTAGGAAGTTCTGCTCAATCTCATTATAATCAAGAGAAAATTTGGAGTTACATAATCTGGTGTTTCGAAAAACAAGAATTTAATATTTTTCTACAATTAATATTTCCATTTATATTTGGATTAATTGGAGGTTTAGCTTCATATTTTATTGGTAAAGCGGATGGAGAATATGATACCAAAAAATTAAATGGTAAGGGTTCTCTTTATATTTGGTTAGGAGGGCTCGCAGGGTGGCTATCTGTTAACCTTTTAAATCCAAGTGGTACAATTGGTCAAGTTTCGGTTTTAGGTTTCATCGCTGGTTTAAGTGGTGTAACTTATCTAAAAAGAAATGCATTGGTTGAAGCTGTTGAAGAAAAAAGAATGTTTGGAGTTCCGGAATTTAAGGAAAGTTTCTTTAATCGTTATGGTGACGAAGACGATATCAATAAGGAAGTTGTATTCAATGAATCAGACCTTGCAATGGATGAAGAAGAACAGGAATCAATACTATCAACAATCCTAGAAGAGAATGAAAAAATTAATTTAGGGCAAAATAATAATGAATCTGATATTCGCAGTGACAAAATTGATTAGAAGCGATATAATAAAATAAAGGAAGGAGCTGTTTATTTTATGGTAACTTTTGCTGAAAGACCTATTAATGAAAAACGAAAAGTCAAATTTAATCCAGAAAAATATCTTACTCCTCAAGATCGAAACAAAATTAGAGACATTAAAAAATCAGTAAAGATGAGTAATGACTTGTCAGAAATAAAAAAATATCAAGCACAAATGGAATATCTGATGAAGAAAGCGTATATCAGACATCAAAAGGGTATGGAAATAGACTGAAAAAAGTAAAGGGTAGTTAAAATGCTACCCTTTATTTTATTATATATTTTAATAAAATACACACCTACACCACATTTAATCTCCACATATGGGATATATGGAACTTAGTCTATGCATAAAATCATATTACATGTTGAAATTTTATGGTTGAAATAATGGTATTTAAGAAATGTCTTGCTTATGTTAGTGGTTTACCATTTATTTTATTTCCACTAAAAAACCTCCGCGAATTAATTTGCGGAGTTTTTTTATTTCCAAAAATTATATGTTGCTATAAAACGAACGTTTGCTCTATTATGTATACAAACTAGTGTTCGTGTATAGAATTAGATGTAATGATTAATCAATTACTCCATGGGAGGAAATTAAAATGAGAGAGAAACTGATCAAAGCCATGCAGCACAACCAAATCATAGATATTATGTACATAGCAAAAGACGATAAAATCACTAAACGTCGTATCAAAGTAATAAAAATTGCAGGCGATACAGTGCAAGCATACTGTTTTACTCGACATGCCAAACGAACGTTTAAAATAGAAAATATTTTAGCGGTATATCCAGTAATCAGTAAAGCGAGTGGTTTAAATGCATAAGGCCTTTATAGAGCTGAGCGACGATATTCACCGGTACATTGTGCTGGAAATGTTTTTAAAAACACTCGAACGCGATAGAGATCACTTATCGCAACTGAAAATGAAAGACGTATTCAACGCCTGGTACGAATCCAAAATTAATGAGACCTTTCAGGAATTTAAAAAGTTAAGGGACTTTTTATATAAGAAAGGATGTAAAATTGAGAAACAAAAATCTGATGACTTTATAACCTATTACTTTATATTGTTTAGGGGATATGATGAAACGAGAAGTTACAGTAACATTGCCCTGAGGAAATGGGTGAGTGAAGAGATGAAACGTGTATTAGGAATGAAGTATCTCACACCTGCTGATAGAAAATAATCCTTGTCGAATTTTGCGAAAATACCCTGAAAAAGAAAGTTTCGGACATTCCCTTCCTTTTATCCCTTTCCTATTGTAAATTGATTGGTAATATGGAGGTGAGTAATGTGTATAAATACCAATTTAAATTAAAAAATAAGCAAGTCGTGGAATTTGAAAGTGCACTACATATTTCTCTAGCTAAAATGTATATTTTTGAATACGGGACGTTCATCTATTTCTCTGATTCAGAGCATGCAATTAATTTAAACACAGTAAAGGAAGTAAAAATTAATGGAATTAAGCATCGAGTCAGACCATATGCAATGCGTTAAAGAAAAAGCCTTCCACAATAATCTGCGGAAGGCTTATTTTTATTTTTGTATACATTTATAAAAGCACCTGCCCTGATGCTTTTTCTGTTTTGGGGTACAAAAGAATATGTACCCCAGTTGTACCCCGCTTAACAATATTTAAAAATGTTAAAATAGAAACCAAAAATACAACCAAGAATTAGAGAAACCCTGTAATATTAATGGTTCGTTACTTTAAAATATTTTATCCTACTAAGTTATGCTTAACGACTTCATAAGCTTGGCAAATATTTTTGTAAGCATCTTTATGCTCAGCGATCATTTCAACTGCAATTTCATATAAATCAGAAGAGTCTGTTGTAACTAAATCGTTTAGTACAGCTGCTTCCATTTTCTCTACAAATGATAAAATTTCTGTATTCATAATTCCATCTCCGAATCTGTTTGTTGTTACTCTTAATATACAGTAAACAGACGTCTGACTTCAAAGGGAATGGGGGTGAAAACGGGTAAAACTTTTAAAGTTTGACGATAAAATGAACTTAACAAATTTTAGCTCTTTGAAAGCGTTTTTCTAACAATTGTCCAAATATTACATAAAAAACTGTTTCAAAAGAGTTCTTCTGAAACAGTTTTTTAGCATCTTTATAGGTTTACTACATCGGAAAACACGGCATCCATACCAAGTGATTCCATTTGCCGGGCTATTGCTGCATCATTTACTGTATAAGTTCTGACGATCATGCCGTTCTTAATTGCTTGCTGAACAATGGAGCGCATCCCGTAGTAGTAGGGGATATGTATAGCATCAGCGCCAAACTTCTTTACATATTCCTCTATGTTTACAATAAGCGAAGCGAATAGCAGCGCGGTTTTCACATTTGGCATGATTTGCTGGAAACGCGTAATGCTTTCATGATTGAATGAAGAAATAATGACACGGTCTTCTAAATTAAAAGCATGAATTTCATTTGCAATGAGCGCTTCAATCCCGGGGTATTCAAAAATATCAGACTTTATCTCGATATTAATTTGAAAGGGGGTTGATTTAAAAATAGCCAAAGTTTCCGCTAATGTAGGTATTTTTTGACCTGCAAACTCCGGAGCAAACCATGAGCCATAGTCGAATGCTCGCAACTCTTCCAGTGTCATATCCTTCACATAGCCTTTACCTGTAGAAGTACGGTCAATTGATTCATCATGAATAACGACTAACTGGTTGTCCTTTGTTAAATGGACATCAAATTCAACTCCCCAAATGTCCATCTTTGCAGCTTCCTGAAAAGCGATCATCGTATTTTCAGGGTAGTTGGCACTGTAACCACGGTGAGCGAGAATCTTCATATAATTCACTTCTCCTATTTTTCGCAAGCAATCCCGTCTTTATCGCGATCGCTTTTCGCATTTAATTTGTAAAGCTCAGCTGATACGAAAGGTTTATATTTTGTTTTCCCGCCTTTGTTCGTAGTTTTGGCATCTTTCGCAACGCCGCCTTTATATACCTTATTTAAATCAGTGCAATTTTTATAAGCAACTGCTTTTGTAGCTGCTTCTGCTTCTATTGCCGAAAGTGAGAAACCGCCTATTAAAACAGCTCCCATTAATAATCCTGAAATATACTTTTTCACTGAATAACCCTCCACAAACAGTATTTTCCAGTATTTTAACATATAAAAAAGCGAATTCACAAGGGAGGTAGTGAATTCGCTTTAGATTAACCCATAATATTATAACCGCTATCGATATAAATCGTTTCGCCTGTCACACCGCGGGATAGGTGGCTTAACATCACAATTGTCATGTCAGCTACTTCTTCCTGATTTGTGTTGCGTTTTAGCGGAGAAGTTTCTTCGATTTTGTGCAGGATCTGATTGAAGCTAGGAACACCTTTTGCTGCCAATGTACGGATTGCTCCGGCAGAAATCGCATTAACACGAATATTATCCGCACCGACATCGGCTGCCAAATAGCGCATTGAAGCTTCCAGTGCTGCTTTCGCAACGCCCATTACATTGTAGCCGTCAAGAACACGCTGTGCACCTAAATAAGACATCGTTACGATAGAACCGCCTTCTGTCATATAAGGTTTTGCAGCTTTTGTTACAGCGATCAGCGAATAGGCACTCGTATCTTGTGCAAAGGCATAGCCATCGCGTGTTGTTTCGACGAATCGGTTGTGCAGATCTTCGGCATGTGCGAAGGCAACAGAGTGGATAATTCCATGAATTACTTTAAATTGCTCACCGATTTGATTGAATGCTTTTTCAATACTTTCGTCGCTGTTTACGTCACATTCTATCACTGTTGCATTGTGCTCTTCGTAATTTGTTAATAGTTTTTCGATTTTTCCTTTTGAACGTTCTTTACGATATGTGAAAATTACATTTGCTCCGACATCAAATAGTCGTTTCGCGATGCCCCAAGCAATACTGCGCTCATTGGCAACACCCATTACGACAATATTTTTCCCTTTTAATTGCAATAAATCCATAACGACACCCCTAAAATGATTAGTTAATATTAGTACCTACTACTAATATTAACTATAACATCTCGATTATAGATTCGCAATGAGAAAAAAGAGCAAAATAAAAAACGACCCTTGAAAGGAATCGTTTCGTATGTTTGTATACTATTCGAATTTTAATGAGTCGCCGTCAAATGTTTCATCTGCAACTTTAATTGAGTCAGTTGGACAGCCTTCAAATGCATCTTGCATATCTTCTAGTAGATCTTCTGGAACTTCAGCAGTACCCATGTTATCATCTAAAATAACGAAAGCGATTCCTTCATCATCATAATCATAAATATCCGGTGCAGCAGCGCCACAAGCGCCACATGCGATACAAGTATCTTTATCTACGATAGTATATTTTGGCATTGTTACCTCTCCTTTATCCGTTCGTTTCCATAAAGCTCTTACTTATTCTAATGGTGTTTTCGGCACTTTTCAACCTAATACTACGAAAATGAGGGATTTGATATGCTAATCCAACAAATTCTTTTAAAAATTTTACATACTTTTCAACAGGAACGCACTGTTTCCGCAGCCTATCATTTATTGAAAGGGAAGCGGTCAGGACAGACAATTCATGATGTAGGACTCTTTAATTTATATTCCTATTTTGGTCTGCTCCCAAAACTAGCTCGTCATAAATTTGATGAGCAAATTGATCTCATGTTTGCCAAGAGTATTATTATAATAGAGGAAAACGGTTTTTATACAATGACGGACAAAGGAAAACAGCTTGCTTCACAACCTTTGCCTCTTTCTTTTGATGGCTGGCATTACCGTGGCAATGAACATATGTTTTTCGGCAGGCTTTCGCTTATTATTCAAAGTCTGTCACATCAGCTCCATCATAAAAAAGCATTTATACCGATAGAAAGAAATGAACAGACACAGCAATGGGTACGTCAATTTTTAGTGCGTCACCATTATCAGAACGGCTTGCTGCAACAAGCAATTTACACAGAAATGACGGCAAGCTTATCCGAAATTGCAATTGAAGAAAACATGAAAGATATACTCATGTATCGATTAACCGGCTATAATGAACCGGGATTTACTTGGCAGCAACTTGCATTTGGCTATAATATGCAGGAAATGGATGTTCAACTGCACTACATAAGCGCATTGCATACTTGGTTGAACGAATTGTACCGTGAAAAAACACAATACCCGATATTAAATGAAATTATGCAAAATATACGTGTAGAAGTAGTGTTGACTGCTTCGACAAACTCAACCGCCCAGTTATATAGAGCGGGGAGAACATTGGAAGAAATCAGTCATATTCGTCGATTGAAAATGAGTACGATTGAAGATCATATTGTCGAACTTGCAATGAATGAACCGAACTTTTCGATTGAGCCATTTGTAACAAGTGAAGAACAGAAACAAATTCTGGCTGCAGTTGAAGGTTATGACACGAAACGATTAAAAACGTTGAAGGAACTACTGCCGCAGCTAAGCTATTTCCAACTTCGGCTAACGCTGGCGAAAGGAGCGACACCAACATGAATTTACAAAGTGCCTTAAAGCGATATTTCGGCTATGATGCATTCCGTCCAGGACAAGAAGAGATCATTAACAATATTATTGCTGGTAAAGATGTTGTTGCCATTTTACCAACCGGGATGGGGAAATCCCTTTGTTACCAGCTGCCGGGCTATTTATTTCAAAAACCGGTCCTTATTGTGTCGCCGCTTTTATCGCTCATGCAAGACCAGGTCGATCAGTTAAAGCAAATGGGGGAAAAGCGGGTTGTGGCATTGAATTCCTTTTTAACTCCAGACCAGAAAAGGTATGCCCTACACTATTTGGAAGAATACCGATTTATTTTCGTATCTCCTGAAATGCTGTTGCAGCCTCAAGTAAAGGCGAGAATCCAAGGAATGGAACTTTCATTAATTGTTGCGGATGAAGCACATTGCATTTCACAGTGGGGATTTGATTTTCGTCCGGACTATTTACGGATTGGCGAAATATTATCGGAATCGAAGCGTCCGCCAATCCTTGCGTTATCAGCGACAGCAACAGATACGGTTTTGGCAGATATCCAGTCTTATTTAAAAATGAATTCACCTTTTCACTATATGCATGATGTAAACAGGGAAAATATTCATCTAGTAAAAAAACTGTTCTCAGAGCGTGAGGAAAAGATGGAATGGATTATTGAACATGTTAAAAATACAGCCGGCCCGGGCATAATTTATACACAATCCCGGTCAAAAGCAGAGGCGATCAGTTTACAGCTTCTACAGCAAAATATTTCGGCGGCTGCTTATCATGCCGGGAAGGAAGCGCAGGACCGCCAGTTTATACAGCAGCAATTTTTAGCGGGTCAGCTTGAATGGATTGTTGCGACAAATGCATTTGGTATGGGTGTCCATAAAGAGAACGTCCGTCAAGTCATTCATGAAACAATGCCTGCAACGTTGTCGAATTATATGCAGGAAATTGGGCGGGCAGGTCGCGATGGCAAGAAAGCTGTAGCCTTTTTGTTATATTGTGATGGTGATGAGCAATTTGCAAAGTTTATCGCTTCAGAAGATTTGCCTAAAAATATACATGTTGACCGATTCGCAGAAGTGATAGCAGCCGGGGAGCAGCCGCAGTCATTACTTGCAAACGGAGAAATGTCAGAAGTGGTTTTCCGTGTTTTAAGTTATTGGCTGGCACGTGAATCAGCCGAGGAAGTAAAGAGCCGGATGCTGAATTTACAGATTAAGAAATTTGAAGAAGTCCGACTTGTATTAAAGCTTATTGAACATTCGGATTGTATGCGAAAGCAAGTAGTTCAGTACTTTGGTCAGCAATTAACAGAGCAGCAGGAAAATTGTTGTTCCAACTGTGGGATCGACCTGTCTCAACTTGTTGAAGAGAGAGATATTTCAAAAACTATGATTAAAATGACAAATTGGCAACACCGTCTCAAGAAAATATTGTTAATAAACTCTTAATCTACTATCGAACCGTTTACTTTTATGTAGAAATTGGTCATAATAAAGTTATAATTTTTAGTAGTTGGAGGGGTGCAGGCCATGACAAAAGAAGATTACCGGGAGAAGGTAGAGGAGCATCGTCAAGAGATTGACCTACATAACGAGTCAGGTACAAAAATGTCACGTGTTAGCCGACATCGAAAGAAAAACGGAAAAAAACAAACAAACCCGATTATGACGGTTTTAACAGTTGTCTTAATTTTTATTCCATTAGTTATTTTAGCTTATGTGTGGTTGATCTATGAACCGAATACATCTGCAAGTGAAAACGTAAATGCGGATAAGAAGGACGACTTAGTAGTGGAGATTCAAAAACAGGATCCGAAAACACAGCCATCTGCTACTAACGATGACGAAGAAAAAGAAGAAACAAATGATGACAATACGGCCGAAGTGGATGAGGCTAAAGCTAAAGCGGAAAAAGCTGCTGAAGAAGCGAAAAAGGCGGAAGCAAAAATCGCAAAAGAAAAAGCTGAAAAAGAAGCAGCGGAAATAAAAAAGGCGGAACAAGCACAGAAGGCAGCGGCGGCTAAAGCGAAAGAGCAGGAAGCGAAGAAAAAAGCTGCTCAAGCACAGCAAAAAACGCATACTGTACAATCGACTGACAATTTATACCGCATTGCATTAAAGTACTACGGTAATGGTGGTCCTGAATATGTTAATAAAATAAAAGCTGCCAACAATTTATCATCCGACAGTATTGCGACAGGGCAAGTTTTAGTAATTGTTCCATAATTTTTTCTATCCTGTATAACGACTAGTAAAAAGACGAACCGTTCCGGCTCTCGTCTTTTTCTTTATGAAAGAAATTTATTATTTTAGAAAACTTAATAACACTACGTTAAATTAATGGTTAATAAAACATTAAATCAGGCTATTGTATAATTAGTCTTTTTTGAATTGGAGGACCGTGTATGGTCATAATAAGTATTATCGGAATCGCCTGTATTTCAGTGCTTCTCTATATGTATAAGGAAGCGCATGAAAATAATATCCGGTCACATGAAGTGAAAGCAAATGGCGATAGTGAAACAATCCATCTATTTTTTATATCGGATACGCATGCGCGCAAAATTAATGAGGCGATGATTGATTCGATTGATCAAAATATACAAGCTGTCCTCATAGGGGGAGATTTTGTTGATCGTCGGACTTCTGAAGACACAGTGCTTCATAATATACGTATGCTTAAAAAACTTGGCCCTACCTATTTTATATGGGGGAATAATGATGTCGAATTCGGTGAACAAAAGCTGCGTCAACTACTGAAAGACCATCAAATCCATATTATAGAGAATGGGTCAATCAAGCTCGAAAGCAAAAATGATATGTCAGTCAGCGCGGTTTCATATCGTCCAGGGGAGGAGAACATCCAGCGTGCAATCGAGCAATGCGAAGAAAAGAACACCGTTTTCATTGCACATAATCCGGAGTTGTTCGGCAAAGTACATAAGCAGTTTCAGCCACTGCTCAGTATTGGGGCACATTTACATGGCGGGCAAATCCGCCTTGGGAAATTTGGACTGCAGCCGCACGGATATTTTAAAAAAATCAAAAACCGGTATGAACTTGTCAGTAACGGGTATGGTACGACTCTTGTCCCGTTGCGCCTCTCCGCTAAGCCGGAAAGTCATTTTATTACAATTAAATTTGAACAAGATGAATTGAAATGAGTAAATAATGTTTTACAGGAATTGGAATAAGGAGATGTTAGTATGCAAAAGGTAGAAGCAATCATTGTTGGTGGAGGTCCTTGTGGATTAGCTGCAGCGATTGAACTACAAAATCTCGGATTGTCGCCAATCATTATCGAAAAAGGTAATATTGTCAATGCGATTTACAATTACCCGACACATCAGACTTTTTTTAGTACGAGTGAAAAGTTGGCTATCGGTGATGTGCCGTTTATTATTGAGCAGCGAAAACCGAAACGCAATCAGGCGCTCGTCTATTATCGTGAAGTGGTGAAGGCGAAAAAACTTCACGTAAATCGTTTTGAAACAGTGGAAAGTGTTAAAAAGACGGACGGTTTATTTCATGTACAGACAGATAAAGACAGCTATGAAACACCGTATGTAGTTATTGCAACTGGCTATTACGATCATCCGAACTATTTGAAGATACCGGGGGAAAGCTTACCGAAAGTCCATCATTATTTTAAAGAAGGACACCCGTTCTTCGATTTAAATGTACTTGTAATCGGCGGTAAAAACTCTGCAATTGATGCAGCATTGGAGCTCAATAAAGCAGGCGCACATGTGACAGTCATCTATCGGGGCAATGATTATTCCCCGAGCATTAAGCCATGGGTATTACCGGAATTTTTAGGGCTTGTCCGAGAAGGTGAAATTACAATGCACTTTAATACAGAAGTAAAAGAAATTAAAGAAAACGAAGTCATTGTGGAAATCGAGGGCAAACAAGAAACAATTGCCAATGATGTCGTATTTGCAATGACCGGTTATCACCCTGATCATCGCTTCATCCGTGAAATGGGCGTAGAGATTGATGAACAAACAGGAAGACCGACATTTAATCCTGAAACAATGGAAACAAATGTAGAAAATTTATTTATTGCCGGTGTCATTGCAGCAGGAAATAATGCAAATGAGATCTTTATTGAAAACGGCCGCTTTCATGGGAACATGATTGCTCAGAAAATTGCTCGTCAAACTACATAAGGGGTGAATGTTGTGAAGAAAAAAGTAGTGCTGATTACGACAGGTGGAACGATTGCGAGTACACGCAATAAGAAAAACAAACTGGAGTCCGGCAAGCTGGATGGGCAAGCCATTTTATCGATGTGCCAGCTTGAAAATGAGATGGATATTGAATTGATTGATTTATATCAGATTCCATCGATGCATATGACATTCGAAAATTTAAATCTATTGAATCAAACGGTCAAAAATGTATTTAAAGATCAAACGGTAAGCGGAATTGTCATTACACATGGTACGGACAGTTTAGAGGAGACGGCCTACTTTTTAGAGCTGACAATTCATGACGAACGTCCGGTTATTGTAACAGGTTCCCAAAAGTCACCTGGCGATATTGGTACAGATGTTTATTCCAATCTGCGCAATTCCTTATTGGTTGCTTCGAATGAAGAGGCAAAAAATATAGGGGTGTGCGTTGTCTTTAATGAAAAAATCATTCATTCCAAATACGTAAAAAAAATGCATTCTTCAAGCATTAACGGCTTTGGTTCAATCGGCTATGGGATGCTTGGCTTTATCGATAATGACGAGGTCATCATTTATCAGAAGCCAACCCATAAAGAAGTATACGAAACAAAAGAAAGCTATCCTGCTGTTGAAATAGTATTTGCCTATTTAGGAGCAAGTTCTATTATTTTGGATGCCCTCTATGAAGCAAATGTTGAAGGTGTGGTGCTAGTCGGTGCCGGCCGAGGACAAGTTGCTCCGAAAATGATGGATGCGATCGAAAAGCTTTGTCAAAAAGGAACGAAAGTTGTACTAACAACATCGACTGAAGAGGGACGTGTTTTCCCAACATACGATTATTACAGTAGTGCGAATTACTTGAAAGATACCGGTGTCATTATGGGCGGAGACTTTGATCCAAAGAAAGCGCGTCTAAAGCTCCTGTTGATGATTGCTAACGGTAATACGGATTTTGATACATTTATGCATTAATCATAAAAACTCGGCAGGAAATTAGCCGAGTTTTTATATTTTCTAGACAAATATTGGGTATGCTACACTGTTGTGAAAAAAATAGTGCTATACTAATTAGGAGTCAAGAATCGAAAGGAGCCGGCATGATGTTTATACTTTTATCAGCAGCGATTGCGCCGGGTTTAGCCCTTTTAAGCTACTTTTATTTACGCAATGAGATGGATACCGAACCACGGCGTACACTAATGCATTCATTCATATATGGTGGGGTTATTACATTCCCCGTTTTATTTATACAGTTCGTAATAAAAGAAGAACAGACATTTTCGAATCCTTTCTTTATCAATGCTGTTTTTACCAGTTCGATAGAAGAATTCGTGAAATGGCTCATTATTTTAGCGGTAATTTTACGTCATATTGAGTTTGATGATCCGTATGATGGTATTTTGTATGGTGCAGCTGTTTCATTAGGATTTGCTACTGTGGAAAACGTCCTCTATCTATTATCTTTCGGAATTGATCAAGCTTTTATGCGTGCGTTATTGCCGGTATCAAGTCATGCACTGTTCGGTGTAGTAATGGGTTACTATTACGGTAAAGGGAAGTTTTCAAGTAACGAAATACAGAAGAAATATATCGCGCTTGCACTCTTAGCCCCTGTAGGACTTCATATTATGTATAATTCAATTTTAATGTTAGAAGAATACTTTATGTATGTGATGCTGCCGTTTATGTTGTTTTTATGGACGTTTGCATTGCGCAAAGTAAAGCAGGCACACGAACATCTAATTGAGCACTTATCCCGCAGCAATCATTTATAAAAGGTTTGTTACAAATATTTTTGTAGCAAACCTTTTTCTATGTGAAAAACGGATTAGCAAACTCAAAATAAGTGATGAGAATATTCTCTATAGACATAAAAAAGCAACTTTACAATGTATAAACTTTTCAATTTTCTCCATCCTACTGAAAAAGGAGTGGAAATGTCAGTGAAAAAAATCGTCTTGTTCGTATTCATTATATCAAGTAGTTTTGTAAGTCATACATTTGCATTTTCAGGTCAGGATGTGCAACGGGGTGCATTTGGTGACGATGTAATTGAGTTACAGGCACGACTTCAATACTTAAGTTACTATAATGGAAAAATTGACGGAAAATTTGGTTATGGAACGTATTGGGCGCTTCGTAATTTCCAGGAGCAGTACGGGCTACCTGTAGACGGAATTGCCGGAAGAGCGACGAAGGAAAAGCTCGAGAATAATTCGGATTTTGATAAAGTATGGGTTCATAAACAAATCAATGCAGGGAACAGTTTTACGTATTATGGCGGAATAGCGTTGGAAAATCAGGTGAAAAAAGGCGGGAATGGCGGTAAAAGTGCAAATGATACAACCTCCATGCAGCTTCCGCCAGGCTACACAGATCAGGACTTGCAAATTTTAGCGAATGCAGTATACGGGGAAGCACGAGGCGAGCCGTATGAAGGACAAGTTGCAGTTGCAGCCGTAATTTTGAATCGTCTGGAATCACCGGAATTTCCGGATACGATTTCGGAAATTATTTTTCAACCGTTAGCTTTCACAGCAGTTGCGGACGGCCAGATTTGGCTTACACCAAATGAACGTGCCAAACAGGCTGTATTGGATGCAATTAACGGCTGGGACCCATCCGAGAATGCTTTGTATTATTTTAATCCTGTTACAGCGACAAGTGATTGGATTTGGTCTAGACCTCAAATCAAACAAATTGGTGAGCATATTTTCTGCTTATAGGCGGGGGTAAAACATGAAAAAATTTGCATATTTATTAGGTTTATTTGTCGTCATATTAGCCTTTGTTTCCTTTGATCTATTTACACAAAATAAGGATTTGGAGCGAGCTGTTTATGCTACCCAATCAAGGGACCTTTCGGCAGCCACTGAAAAATTATCGGTATTGCATACAACGGTAGAACAATCTTTACTCTTTCAGGATGAAAAAGCTCTAAATAATGAGTTGGATTCCATATGGCGGATGAGCAGTGATTTAAGAAAAACTGTCGCCAACTTACCGATCCAGGCAGAAGTACAAAATGAATGGATGCGTTATTTAGGAAGAATTGGTGATAATGCAAAACAAGCGGCCGCTACAGGAGACTACGAAAATTGGCGCAACAAAATGGGAACGGTAGCTTCCAATTTACATGCATTCGCAGAGGAATGGAATATTGCCACTGTTGCATTTTATGAAAATGATGGAAATTTAAAAAAATGGTCAACGAATCATACGACCAATCTTAAAGATTCGCCATTTATGAACGTATCGAAACAATTAAAAACATATAATGAAACCGATTTTCCATTAACGGCGAGTGAATCGGACTATGAGAAAAAGCGGGAATTACAGCATTTAAAAGATAAAAAAATTACGAAAAACGAAGCTATTCAAAAATTCAAAAACTTTTTCCCGAATATCGATGATTCGATTGTAACGGTTACGAAAAGCAGTGATGATGCACCATATCCGTTCTATCATATTCAATTTATCCACGGTTCAAAAATCGGTTATGCTGACATAACAGAAAATGGCGGTCACCTTCTTTCGTTCCTGCTAGAACGGCCGGTTAAAAAGGATGCACGTTCACATGAGGAGATTTTGAACACTGCAAAAAGCTTTATGAATAAAGTGGGATACACTGATGTGAAGCTTTCAGAGTCACGAGAAAATCACGAAGCATGGCATCTCGTGTTTACGCGAGTGTATGGAGATGATGAAGCATTAATTTACCCGGATAGTATTCAAGTGAAAATTGCGAAAGATAACGCTGAGATTTTAGGTGTCAACGCAATGGAATATATTCAGGAAGAGAAAATTAAAGAGCAAAGCGAAGTACAGATAGATTGGGATAAATTTTTTGCAGATCATGTAGGTGTTGAACAAGTGCAAAAAATTTATACAGGCAATGGAAATCTGGAACTTCGTAAATGTTATGAAGTCATTGCAAGGCTCGACAATAAGACACAGGATACGTATCGTGTTGTAATTGATGCGGAAACACATGAAGTAATTAAAAATGAAAAAGTGTTTTAGTTGCATGTATCTGGTGCAAGGTCCAGTAAAGTTAATTGTAAAAATATAGCTATATTTACATTCCCATGAGATAATAAAGTATCAATAATTTCTTATGGGGAGAGGCAAATGGAACTTAAAATTGGAACGCAACTAACGCTGGAGCCAACCTATACGGAAAGGGCCGAAAAATTTAAATGTCGAGTTGTCGATCGACAAGACAATATGATTTTTATCGATTATCCAATTAATACGGCAACTAAAAAAATCGCTTTTTTAATAGATGGTGCACAATTCCGAGCAACATTCAGTACCGAAAAAAAAGAAAGTTACTGCTTTAATACAGAAGTTTTAGGACGTAAAGGCGGCAATGTTCAGATGATTCTGCTTGCGTGTCCACCTGCTGAAGAATTTATTAAAATCCAGCGACGCGAATATGTTCGTGTGGAAACACCTGTAGATATTGCGATAGAACATGACGGACAGAAATTTCAGTTTGCGGCCGAAGACATTAGCGCAGGGGGAACATTAATTCATATTAAGTCACCTGTTAATTTTACTGAGGGCGATACAGTTAAAGCTTTCGTCGTCCTGCCATTTGTAAATGGTGAAATTCGCTATGTCGAAACAGATGCGAGAGTCGTGAACACGTTCGAACGTAATGAAATGACGATGGCATCATTGAATTTCACGGATACGGATGATTATGATAAGCAGCAGATTGTCCGATTCTGCTTCGAACGACAAGTAATGATCCGCAAAAAAGAAATGAATGAATTATAAGCGGGATTGGCTAGAACTTTGAATTGAAAGAACACTTAAATAGAAAACGGATATTTTGTAAAATTGATTGGAATGAAGGGCGACTCCAGCGGGAATTGCGTGATGCCTGAGACTAGGAACAAAAGCTAAGAACGCCACTTCCTGTGGCAACGCTTTTGTGACCAACATCCTGTTGGCCTCACGCCAGCGCAAAGCGTCCCGGAATGGAAATTAATTTTTACGCACAGCAAAAAAATGCCATTTTTCTCCGGAGAAAAATGGCATTTTTGCATTATGTGCCAGCCTGTTTTAAATAAGTAAAACGAATGTGATGGGAGACGGTCCAGATTGTATGGAGGGGCAGCTTTTTTTCAAAAAAATATAGCGTAAAGAAGGTAAAAATTTTTTCGGTTATGATACAATAGCAACGGAAAGTAGGGAGTTAATTATGATGAAAAAAATTCAAATTGCAATTGATGGTCCTGCAGGTGCGGGGAAAAGTACCATTGCAAAAATTGTAGCCGAAGCACTTCGATTTACATATATCGACACAGGTGCAATGTATCGGGCAGTGACGTATAAAGCGATGAAAGAAAACATACAATTACATGACGCAGAAGCAATTGAAAAAATGCTGCAAGAAACGGCGATTACATTGAAACCGTCGGAGCAGGGACAACTCGTTTTTGTGGATGGACAAGATGTGTCACAGGCTATACGTTCAAATGAAGTTACGGCAAATGTTTCAGAAGTTGCGGCGCATGCAAATATTCGTGAAATTCTCGTAGCGATGCAGCAAAAGCTGGCTGCGGACGGCGGAGTTGTCATGGATGGACGTGATATTGCAACACATGTATTAAAAGATGCAGAGCTTAAAATTTACATGTCTGCCACAGTCGAAGAACGTGCACATCGACGCTTCCTGGATAATGAACGCCGCGGTATTCCTTCAACAATCGAATCCTTACAGAAGGAAATTGCACTGCGGGACAAGCTTGATAGTGAACGTGAAGCTTCACCGCTCATCCAAGCAGAAGATGCTTTATTTTTAGATACGACGCATTTATCAATTGATGAAGCAGCGCAGGAAATTTTGAAATTAGCGCAGCAAAAGATGCAGTAAACGCTAGTGCAAAATGAAGCTAACGTACGAAATTTCTGAAAATAAAGGGTTATTTTTTGTCTTTGTAGAAATTATCGAATAAAATAAAAGTGGAATACGCGAAGGAGGGCTACATATGTCTGAGGAAATGAATTTAGGGTCAAACCAAAAATTTCAAGAAGGAGATATTGTGAAAGGTGTTGCTGAACAGGTTGAAGAGAAGTCAGTAACGGTTTCGATCGAGGGGGCACCTTTCGACGGGATTATACCTATTAGCGAACTTTCAAGCTTACACATTGAAAAAGCTTCTGATATAGTTTCAGTTGGCGATCAGCTAGAGCTTATGATTACGAAAGTTGAAGAAGAGAATTTTGTATTATCAAAACGCAAAGTAGATGCACTACACGCGTGGGATGAATTAAAAGCAAAATTCGAATCTGGTGAAGTATTCGAAGCAGAAGTAAAAGATGTTGTGAAAGGCGGACTTGTCGTCGATTTAGGCGTGCGCGGTTTCGTTCCGGCTTCACTCGTTGAAGATTATTTTGTTGAAGATTTTGAGGATTACAAAGGCAAAACATTACGTTTAAAAATTACAGAGTTAGATAAAGAAAAAGGCCGACTTATTTTATCTCATCGTGCAGTACTAGATGAAGAAAAAGCGTCGAAAAAGCAACAAGTGATTCAAAACATCCATCAGGGTGATATGCTGGAAGGTACTGTTCAGCGCTTGGCGAAATTCGGTGCGTTCATTGATTTGGGCGGCATCGATGGATTAGTCCACATTTCACAAGTAGCGCATGAACATGTTGAAGATATTTCAACGGTATTACAGGAAGGACAATCTGTCACTGTAAAAGTACTTTCAGTCGATATTCCGAATGAGCGTGTTTCATTATCAATCAAAGATACGCTGCCTGGTCCGTGGACAGACATTGAAGAAAAGGCTTCTAAAGGCGCAATCTTAACGGGTACTGTAAAACGTCTTGTTACATTCGGTGCGTTTGTAGAAGTATTCCCTGGTGTAGAAGGTCTTGTCCATATTTCTCAAATTTCCCACAAGCATATTACGACACCACATGAAGTCTTAAAAGACGGCCAAGAGGTGGAAGTAAAAGTACTTGAGGTAAATGAAGCGGAAAAACGCCTTGCACTAAGCATTAAAGCATTGCAGGAAGATTCAGCGAGCGACGAGGACTTCGATTACGAGCTGCCTGAAGAAACTAAAGGCTTCTCATTCAGCGATGTTATCGGTGATCAGCTAAAAGGATTTAAAAAATAATAACACGAAAACCGCCAATGTAAGCATTGCTTATGTGGGCGGTTTTTTTTGCTTTTCGGGAAGTTGTTGTCTTCGGGGTGTGTGACTTTATTAGGACAATTTTGTAGTTTACTAGAAAAAGATAGTTAGATTTTAGAAGAACTGTAATCAATATTTGAACAAATGGCATTCATTTTAGCACTTTTGGGAACTATATTAGAAAACCGCATACTTATTAGAACAAATAAAATTATATTAGATAATCTCTAACTATTATAGAAAATCACACCGTGCGAAAAGTTTGACGATAAATCGAAATCGATTTTGAATGTTGCGAAAAAATGATATAATAGTCAAATTCGTGTATAATACGGAAAGACAAGAGTTTGGAAGGATGAAGTACAGATGACAAAACCAGTAATCGCCATCGTAGGACGTCCGAACGTAGGTAAATCGACAATTTTTAACCGAATTGTTGGAGAACGTGTATCGATCGTGGAAGATATCCCAGGTGTAACACGTGACCGTATTTATAGTTCGGCTGATTGGCTAGCACATGAATTTAATATTATCGACACTGGTGGTATTGAAATTGGAGACGAGCCGTTTTTAGAGCAAATTCGTCAGCAAGCGGAAATCGCTATTGATGAGGCGGACGTTATTATTTTTATGACTAATGGACGTGAAGGTGTTACAGCTGCAGATGAACAAGTAGCAAGAATTTTATATAAAACTAAAAAACCGGTTGTCTTGGCAATTAATAAAATCGATAACCCGGATATGCGTCATATGATTTATGACTTCTATTCATTGGGCTTCGGTGAGCCTTGGCCGATTTCAGGTTCACACGGTTTAGGTTTAGGGGATTTATTGGATGAATGTGCCAAACATTTCCCGCAGCCGGATGAAGAACAATATGATGATGATACAATTAAATTCTCTTTAATTGGACGCCCGAATGTTGGGAAATCATCTCTTGTGAATGCCTTTTTAGGTCAGGATCGAGTTATTGTAAGTGAAATTCAAGGAACGACTCGTGATGCAATTGACTCTCCGTACTCATATGATGGACAAGATTATGTCATCATTGATACTGCAGGAATGCGTAAAAAAGGGAAAGTCTATGAATCAACAGAAAAGTATTCGGTACTTCGTGCACTGCGCGCAATCGAACGTTCAGATGTTGTTTTAGTTGTTCTGAATGCTGATGAAGGTATCCAGGAACAGGATAAAAAAATCGCTGGCTATGCACATGAAGCTGGTAAAGCAGTCATTATTGTTGTAAACAAATGGGATGCGATTGAAAAAGACGAGAAAACGATGAATCTCTTTACAGAGCAAATTCGTGAGCATTTCCTGTTTTTAGATTACGCACCGATTATTTTCGTTTCAGCAAAAACGAAACAGCGTGTCCACAATATTTTACCGATCATCAAGCGTGTGAGTGAAAACCATGCAATGCGTATTCAATCATCAATTTTAAATGAAGTAATTGAAGATTCAATCGCACGTAATCCGGCACCAACAGATAAAGGCAAGCGTTTACGTATTTACTATGCAACACAAGTAGCGATTAAACCGCCTACATTTGTTGTATTCGTAAATGAACCGGAAATGATGCACTTCTCATACGAGCGCTTTTTAGAAAACCGTATTCGAGAGACTTTCGACTTTGAAGGAACTCCAATACGCCTAATTACACGTGCTCGTGACTAAATCAATAAAAAGAACGCTAGTTTATGAAAATGAACTAGCGTTTTTGTTCATAATAGGGTTTGACTTGAAGGATAAATTTTCAACTGACTTTAAGTGAAATTGGGGGTTATTTAATGGAAAATGTAGTAGTTTTAGGAGCAGGTTCCTGGGGAACGGCACTGGCCATTGTTTTAGCTGAAAATGGTCATAATACGTTAATTTGGTCGCATCGCGAAGATCAGGCAGCTGAAATTAATGAACAGCATACAAATAAAAAATATTTGCCGAATACAATTTTGCCAAGTAACTTAAAGGCGACTTCAAATTTAGAAGAGGCTGCAAAACACGGTTCTACTATTGTAATGGCAGTACCGACAAAAGGGATTCGGGAAGTTTGCGGTAAGATTTCGGGCTACTTAACTGAGAAAGCATTATTTGTCCATGTTTCTAAAGGAATTGAACCGGATACATTAATGCGTATTTCAGAGCTGATGAAGGAAAGCCTTGCTGACAATGCAGTAAGTGATATCGTAGTTTTATCAGGTCCTTCACACGCGGAAGAAGTCGTTTTAAAACATCCGACAACCGTAACGGCTGCTTGCGAAAATTTAGAAGCTGCGGAAAAAGTGCAGGATTTATTTATGAATCAGTACTTGCGTGTCTACACGAATGATGATGTAATTGGCGTTGAAATTGGCGGTGCACTTAAAAACGTCATCGCGCTTGCTGCAGGGATGACGGATGGTCTGGATTTCGGTGATAACGCAAAGGCTGCCTTGATAACACGTGGTCTAGCTGAAATTACGCGGCTCGGTGTAAAAATGGGTGGGAATCCATTTACGTTTGCCGGACTGACAGGTATGGGTGATTTAATCGTTACATGTACGAGTGTCCATTCCCGAAACTGGCGCGCAGGCAATATGCTCGGTAAAGGAATGAAACTTGAACAAGTATTGGATGAGATGGGAATGGTTGTCGAAGGTGTACGTACGACAAAGGCTACATACCAGCTCTCAAAAAAATACGATGTTTCGATGCCGATAACATCAGCCTTATATGATGTGCTGTTTAATAATATGGAACCGAGAGCATTAGTCGAATCATTAATGTTGCGTACGAAAAAAAGTGAAATTGATGAGATGAGCTGAACTAGTATATTTTGCAGGATTTCCAATTAATTTAATAATTTGTCACAAATAAGGAGGGATACTTGTATGCCTCCTGTTTTTTTTTACCTGAAAAGGCTATAATTATTAGCGGTATCAACAATAAATAGAAAGGCGGTTTTAATAGTGCAACTTACTTTGCAGCTCATGCATCCACTATCAAATTTACTCTTAAATTCTGCACGTGGCCCATTAGCGAGCATGCATGCGTTAGATGTTATGTGGATTTCTTTTTATTCGATTGGTTTACTGTTAGTATCAATTCTCATTATTACAGCAGTCCGTAAGTGGGTACATAATATGGTTTTGTCATTTTTATTGAAATTAGTAGCTTATGTCATGTTTTTTATCGGCACATTGTTAATGGTACTTGTCATACTTACATGGCCGAACTAATATAGGGGGAAATACATAATATGAAATCATCAAAATGGTTTGTTCTTTTATCGTTGGTCATTTTAGTGTTGACCGGCTGCGGCTCACCGACAAATTTTGACCAGTCCAGTTTAAGGCCGGATGTCGATATGCTTGCCGGCGTACAGCGTGCGGTCAATGAATATCGCGAAGATACAGGGGTTCTTCCGATTAAAACACGTGACCAGGATACAGATATCTTCATTAAATACTTAATCGATTTTGAAAAGCTTATCCCAAAATATATCGGCTCACCGCCGGCAAATTCCTATGAGAAGGGCGGTATTTTCCAATATATCATTTGGGATCCGGAAGAAAATCCAACTGTAAAGCTCGTCGATTTACGAACACCGGAACGTATTCGTGAGATTAATATCCGTTTCAAAGGAACAACATATCCACAATTCAAAGATAAAATAGTGGAGCACGTCTACACGGTTAATTTTGAGAATATTGGCTATAAGGAAGATATAACTGTACAAAGTCCTTATTCGAACAATCAGCTCCCGATTGTCGTATCTGCTGAAGGGGATTTATATGTCGATTATTCGATTGATTTATATAATTATATGAAAGACAATAATATTACAGCAGAACCGGGTGATGACATTCGCGAAATATTGGTGGAAAACTTTCCGGTTGTCCCTGCTTACTCATTGCCATATACGGTAGATGAGAACAATGAGCCTGTCATTATGTATGATCCAACCAAAAAAGAAAATTAAACTAAAAAAGGTGTGTAAAAAGTTAAATCTTTCTGCACACCTTTTTCATATTTAAAAATGTCAGTACATATAGTGTTTTGATAATGAATACTTCTAATTGGAGAAGATTACGGTATATAAAGGAGGCAATACAATTAGCGAGCATATTTTTCAGCAATTGGCAGAACGTACGAATGGTGATCTTTATATCGGCGTTGTAGGACCTGTTAGGGTAGGGAAATCCACGTTTGTTAAGAAGGTAATGGAAGGCGTGATTTTACCTAATATCGAAAATGCCGAGGACCGTATGCGGGCAATGGATGAACTTCCTCAAAGCTCACCTGGACCAACAATTATGACGGCTGAGCCAAAGTTTGTCCCAGCACAGGGAACTACGGTTGCCTTTGGGGAAAGTGCAATACCGTTTCGTGTTAGATTGGTAGATTGTGTAGGTTATGTAATTGATGGAGCAAAAGGCTATGAAGATGAGTCAGGACCGAAGTTTGTGCAAACACCTTGGCATAATGAAGCGATAGCGTTTCAGGAGGCTGCTAAAATTGGTACCGACAAAGTTATTCGGGACCATGCCAATATCGGAATTGTTGTAACAACAGACGGAACTGTAAATGGCATGTCGCGAGCAGCGGTAGAAAAAGCGGAGCAGCAAATTATTGAGCAGCTTACAGAGATCGGAAAGCCTTTTGTCATTGTGCTCAATAGTACGACACCGCATTCAGCTGAAACACTGCACTTACAAAATGCCCTGGCACAAAAATATGATGTTCCTGTTATTCCGACAGCCATTCAACATATGCAGTTGAATGACGTAATGCTCATTTTGCAAGAAGCATTATTTGAATTTAATGTGAATGAAATTCAAGTGGAAAAACCGGATTGGTTGGATGTTTTAGATGATACTCACCATTTAAATGAAACATTGGCATTTGCGACGGCGCAATTACAAGATGATGCAATGAAAATCCGTGATGTGGAAGCTGCAAGTCAACTGCTTCGCGAAATAGATTTTGTAGAAAGTTGCACCGTTGAAAATATTGATGCTGGACAGGGGATTGCGACATTACGTGTCAACATTCACAATGATTACTATAAGGAAACGTGTACCGAGTTTCTTGAAAAACCAGTCGATACAAAGAAAGAGTGGCTCCTATTTATTAAGGAAGCTTCAGAGGCAAAAGCAGCACAGCGAAGATTCCGCGATGCGATTGAACAAGCGAAGGAACACGGCTATGGTGTCACACTGCCTGCGATGGATGAATTTGATCCGAGCGAGCCGGAGCTGATCGAGCAAAATAATTTCTATGGTGTTCGTATGAAGGCGAAAGCCCCTTCTTATCACATTATCCGAATTGATATGGAAGCGGAATTCTCACCATTAATCGGATCTGAATTCCACAGTCAGCACTTGCTGAAAGACTTACAGCATGCGTATGAATTTGACCGCCAGGCATTATGGCAAACGCAATTGTTTGGGACACCGCTTCATGAAGTACTGACGGAAAGTATCCGTTTCAAAATGAAAAGTGTTCCGACACATGCGAAAAATAGAATGCGCCTCATGCTGGAAAGATTAATAAACGAAGGCGAAAGAGGTTTAATCACGTTTATTATCTAACATACTAATTGAATAGGAAGTACCAACGATTACAGGACCGTTCACTTTTATAGGTGAATTGTCCTGTAATTTTAGTTTTTTTTCAAAAAATGTTGAAATATATACAAAACATGAAGGAATTCAGTTGCGTCGCGGTTTTCTGTATGTTAATCTTTTTACAGGATTTAGATTCATGACCCTTTGAGAGGAGGTGAATGGTGTGAATAAAACAGAATTAGTAAACTCTGTTGCTGAAGCTGCAGGTCTTTCTAAAAAAGACGCTTCTAAAGCAGTTGAAGCTGTATTTGATACAATTCAAGATGCTCTTGCAAAGGGTGACAAAGTACAATTAATCGGTTTTGGTAACTTTGAAGTTCGTGAGCGTGCAGCACGTAAAGGTCGTAACCCACAAACGGGTAAGGAAATCGAAATTGCTGCTTCTAAAGTACCTGCTTTCAAGCCAGGTAAAGCACTTAAGGACGCTGTAAAATAATTCAGTTTCTCGAGGTACATAGAGCAGCTCTCAGTCTAACTGAGAGCTGCTCTTTTTTACGTCTAGGCTCAAGCGCCAGCTCCCGGCACCATTAGGTCCCTCGTACAAAAGTGGTGAAGCGTTTACTTTTGCGTCGGGCCCTCCAATGTCTGTCGGAGCTGAACGGGCGCTTTAGCGCTTTTGTTCATTTCAGTTGTTTTTACCTAACTATGCTAAAAATAGTATAACTGTTTTGAACTTATGAGCTTTATGTGCTACGATTCAAGAGTGTATTTAACCTTTTTTGCTAAGGTATTATCAACTAGCGAAAAATTTAATATAGAATAAAAATTAATTAAAAATTAATTAGATATAGATTTGTACATAATAAACGTTTTGGTTTGTAGGAGGAATTTGTTTCATGTCAAATGTCGATTTAAAAAAGATAGAAGAAGCAGTAAAGATGATTTTGGAAGCAGTTGGGGAAGATGTAGAGCGTGAAGGATTACTGGATACACCAAAACGTGTTTCAAAAATGTATGCAGAAATGTTCAGTGGCTTACAAGAAGATCCGCGTGATTATTTCAGTACGGTATTCCATGAAGATCACGAAGAACTAGTTTTAGTGAAAGATATTCCATTTTATTCAATGTGTGAACATCACTTAGTTCCTTTTTACGGAACAGCCCATATCGCCTACATACCTAAAGACGGAAAAGTTGCAGGATTAAGCAAACTTGGACGCTGCCTCGAATCAGTAGCACGCCGCCCTCAACTTCAGGAACGCATTACATCAACTGTAGCGGATACAATTATGGAAATGCTGAATCCTAAAGGAGTGTATGTTGTCGTGGAAGCGGAACATATGTGTATGACGATGCGCGGATTAAAAAAACCGGGTTCTAAAACAGTTACAGCGGTTGCGCGCGGTATTTATGAACAGGATGATGTAAAGCGCAATGAAGTGAATACATTCATCCAAATGAAATAATAATAACAATTATGGTATTATAGACAAAGAAATTAACACGTGGGGAGATTGTATAATGGGACAATCAGAGTATATTATTATCGAAGCAGAAGAAGATGGTGTACATGTTATTGGTTTAACACGCGGGACAGATACAAAATTTCACCATTCAGAAAAGCTGGATGCTGGTGAAGTTATGATCGCCCAATTTACTGAACATACATCGGCCATGAAAATACGCGGAAAAGCTAAAATTCACTCTGCACATGGTACGGTACAAAGTAAAAAGTAGCATATCGTAATTCTCACATAAATATAAAAATCGTACTTATGCTTTATAACATTGAAATGGAGTAATTTCTATGAATGCAACATCTATTACACAATCGGTTCAGACGCTAAAATCTAATATTCTTCAGCATGTTCATCATAGAGCATTACTTCAAAATGTTGGACAACCGACCTTACAGGAAGAACAGCTTTTTTTCATTCAGCTCCCTTTTTTAAATGGCGCTCTTATGACTGATGAACACCAAATAAGTGCGGTCACAGTCGGGATTGTACATGCTTCACTTACAGAGCACGAAAAAGTGAAGGAAGTGGAAGCGACGAGTAAAGAACAGCAGCTGCTTGTCCTTTCCGGTGATTATTATAGTGGTCGGTATTATCAGTTACTCGCAAAAACGGGCAATATTTTCTTAATCCATAAGTTATCGGAAGGAATCGTAAAGCGCTGTGAGCATCAAATCCGTATTTACGAGGACCAAAAACGGTCACTTGAACAGTGGATTGAGAGTTTAATGACGATAGAAAGCGAATTGATTGCCCAATATTATGATGTATACGGTTTCACATCCTATACAGAACTGATGCAGCAAACTTTAACATATATTCGATTGAAAAAAGAGCTGGATTTATTGAAAAAGGGGCAGCAAAGCTTTTTAAATAAGGCGTTTGCAGCTGATTTGACTATGATGAATTCTATTATTGAAGCCTTCCAGGATCATTTAAATGACATGGAGCGACAATTGAGAGGAAATTTGACGAATATTGATTTAACAGATGAATTAAAACATTCCATTGAGCAATACATCACTTTTTAGTGGATTTAGAAAGGTCTTGAAAAAAATGGCGAAATCGAAAGAACAACATGTTCATGAAGTGTTTGAAAGCATTTCAGAGAGCTACGATAAAATGAACTCGGTCATTAGTTTCCAAATGCATGTTGGATGGCGTGAAGATACGATGAAACGTATGGCAGTAAAAAAAGGTTCGAAATGCCTTGACGTATGCTGCGGTACAGCTGATTGGACAATCGCTTTATCGAAGGCAGTCGGTGAAGAAGGGGAAGTAAAAGGGCTTGATTTCAGTGAAAATATGCTGAAAGTCGGTAAGCAGAAAACCGAAAATATCCCGAATATTGAACTGATTCACGGAAATGCAATGGAACTACCATTTGAGGATAATACATTTGATTATGTAACAATTGGCTTTGGCTTACGAAATGTACCGGATTATATACAAGTTTTGCGTGAAATGAACCGGGTCGTTAAACCAGGCGGAATGGTTGTATGTCTGGAAACTTCTCAGTCCGAAATTCCGGTATACCGCCAACTTTTCCGTTTTTACTTTAATCATATTATGCCGCTGTTCGGAAAGATTTTTGCGAAAAGCTATAAAGAATATTCTTGGCTGCAAAAGTCGGCCAATGATTTTCCTGGCATGAAAAAATTAGCGCAAATGTTCCGGGAAGCCGGATATGAGAATGTCACATATAAACCATATAGCGGTGGGGCAGCAGCTATGCACATGGGTTTTAAGAAGAAATAAAAGTGGGAGTAGGTTTTGACGCGTGGAAAAGATGAAAATCAAAATGCTATATGCCGATATTAAATCAGATATAGAAGTCATCGAAAACGAATTGGAACAAGCGTTGAATTCATCTTCACACTTATTGAATGATGCCTCAGTCCATTTACTGCAAGCTGGTGGAAAACGTATTCGACCAGTATTTACGTTACTAAGTGCCAAGTTTGGTGACTATAATATTGACCGAATGAAAAACATTGCCGTCCCCCTGGAATTAATTCATATGGGTTCATTGGTGCATGATGATGTAATTGACAATTCGGATATGCGCCGTGGCCGGGAGACGGTGAAAGCACAGTGGAACAACCGTGTGGCGATGTATACAGGTAATTTTATATTTGCACGTGCATTACAATATGTAACAAGCATAGAAAATCCAAGAGCCCATCAAATATTAGCAAAAACAATGGTTGAGCTAGTAAATGGTGAAGTCATTCAAATTGAGGATAAGTTTCGTTTAGATCAAAGTTTGAAAGATTACTTCCGACGTATTAAACGTAAAACAGCATTACTGATTGAATCGAGTTGTGAACTTGGAGCAGTCGTAAGTGGTGCCGATGAAAAAACAGCAAGGCATTTAAAGCGTTACGGTTATTTTGTAGGAATGAGCTTTCAAATAGTAGATGATATATTAGATTTTACAGCGACAGACAAACAGCTCGGGAAACCGGCTGGCAGTGACTTAATGAACGGGAATGTCACATTGCCGATATTGTTGATGAAAGATGATCCGCAGCTTGCCCCTTATTTGACGAAAGTGGCAGAAGCAGGATTAACGGAAGAAGAGCGTCAAAGTATGCTGGCACTAGTTCGGAATTCGGAAGCAATAAAAGAAGCAACCCATATTAGTAATTTGTATTTAAAAAAGGCTTTAAAAGAGGTCGAGGCATTGCCGAAGCACCCAATGAAGAAAAAATTGCGTGATATTGCGCTGTTTATGGGTAAGAGAAAATCTTAAAATAATCTAGCCAATTTATGGGCAAATCTAATATTTGTTGCAGTATGAGTAGGATTTTGGTAATATTTATCGGTAGGTGTAAAACCTTTTACTCAAATTTAAGGAGTGTTTATAATGGCAATCGAAAAAACATTTTTAATGGTTAAACCAGACGGCGTAGAACGTCAAGTAATCGGAGATATCGTTGATCGTTTTGAGCGTCGCGGTTTCGTAATGCGCGGAGCAAAATTAATGGTACCAACTCGTGATTTAGCTGAAAAACACTATGCAGAGCACGCTGAGCGTCCTTTCTTCGGTGAATTAGTAGACTTCATCACTTCAGGCCCAGTATTCGGTATGGTTTGGGAAGGCGAAAACGTTATCCAATTATCTCGTATCATGATGGGTGCTACAAAGCCAGAAGAATCAGCTCCTGGTACAATCCGCGGTGACTACGCTGTAACTTTATCACACAACGTAATCCACGGTTCTGACTCTTTAGCTTCTGCTGAGCGTGAAATCGGTTTATGGTTCCCAGAAGGAATCGCTGAATAATTAAACTTACAGAAAAGCTATCACTTTTAAGTGATAGCTTTTTTTATATGGAACAGGAAAAAGATGGACTATTAATGGTATAATAAATCGGAATAATGAAACTATTTTTGGAATACATACGTATAAAAAGTACTGATTGAAATTAGGGGGATGTATATGTGGGTTTTGGCCGTTATTTCAGTTATGGCAGTAGGGGCGATTGCAGTCATCACCGATGCACGCAATGAAAGTAAACGGATTGAAGTAAATAAATTAACAAAAGAAATTGAGCTGGAACAATTACGTCTTGAAAATTACGATAAAGAAACAAAAAAAATGAGACTGGAATTGGAACATTCAAAGCAGATATTGTTGGAGCATAACCAAAAATAATTTTTCTTCTAATTTAACTATTCATAAGGGGTGACATCCATGTTCTGGGTAATGATTACAATAGTCGCTGTAGTAGGGATTTTAACGGATACGTACACGAAAAATAAAAATATTGAACTAAAACGCCTTGATAAAGAAATCAAGCTGGAAAAACTAAGACTCGAAACTTACGATAAAGAAACAGCGAAGATGCAGCTTGAATTGGAACAGACAAAGCAATTGCTGCTTGAAACACAATTGACAGATCGATCAGACAGGTAAAATAATAATTAGAGGAGCGTAATGAAACGTATGGAAGATATTATTATTATATGTATTATTTTCGGGTCAGGGGCTTTGATTGCATTAACGGCAATTCTGACAGCACATAAACGATCGAGTATGAAACTGCAAATTAGAATGTTGGAGAAAGAGGCCGAACTTGAACAGATTCGTTTGCAGAGCTACAATTCCGAGACGGAAAAGATGAAGCTTGAACTTGAACAATCGAAACAACTTTTGCTGGAAAGACACATTGATTAACGTTTATGGACGAAATCTGTTTCGGGTTCTGAAATTTTCAGCTATAATAGGCATACGTTAGATGAGGGGAAAGATGAATAATGTCAGATTATGTACAATTTATTGATGGCATTAAGCGCAAAACGGGCATTGATTTAGCCCTTTATAAAGAAGCGCAAATGAAACGTCGGTTAACATCATTATATGAAAAAAAGGGATATCGGGACTTTGTTGATTTTTATAATGCATTGATAAAAGACCGTGAACTGATGAATGAATTTTTGGATCGCATGACGATAAACGTTTCTGAATTTTACCGAAACGGAAAACGCTGGGAAGTATTACAAAATAAAATTTTCCCTTTACTGCTTCAATCTAACAAACGCCCGAAAATATGGAGTGCAGCTTGTTCAACTGGAGAAGAACCGTATAGTTTGGCAATGGTGTTGTCCCACCACTTACCGTTGTCCCAAGTGAATATACTGGCAACGGATTTGGATGAAAATGTTATCCAAAAGGCGAAGTTGGGTCTTTACCCGGAACGGTCTCTTGCAGAAGTGCCAAAACCTGTTCAATCAAAGTACTTCGTTCAAGAAGGTCCGTTTTACAAAGTGAAAGATGAGATTAAGCGTACGGTTAATTTTAAGAAACATAATTTACTGAATGATCCTTATGAATCGAATTTTGATTTGATTGTTTGCCGGAACGTGATGATTTATTTCACTGAAGAAGCGAAAGATCAGATCTATGCAAACTTCAGTAAAGCATTGCGTCCAGGCGGCATTTTGTTTGTAGGCTCAACTGAGCAGATATTTAATCCTGCAAAATATGATTTTGAAGTAGAAGATACATTTTTTTACCGTAAAAAATAATAGTACAATATTAGATGCTCTGTAGAACGTAGAAGCTTAAGTTGAGATATACTTTAAAAAGCTATATATGAATGCGCTTTTCGGATAATAGAGCGAAAAGCGTATTTTTGTTTCTTTTTGCTGATAAATGTGTCATTTTCTAGTTGGAACGTTCAGAATATTCTAAAATAGCTTATCAGATGGCGGAAACAGTACTGTTATTTAATTTGAAATATGTTATAGTGAAAAATACATACTTTAGCGAGTTGAAGGGAGAAAGTGTTTAATGCGTTATTTAACAGCAGGTGAGTCACACGGACCACAATTAACAACAATTATCGAGGGGTTGCCTTCTTTACTTCCAGTAACAGCAGAAAAAATAAATTATGATTTAAAACGTCGTCAAGGTGGTCACGGTCGTGGTCGTCGCATGCAGATTGAAACAGATACAGTGGAAATTGTATCAGGAGTTCGTCACGGGAAAACATTAGGCTCACCGGTCGCATTAGTCGTTACAAATGATGACTGGAAGCATTGGACAAAAATTATGGGTGCGGCAGAGTTGCCGGAAGATATCGACCCATCTGAAATTAAACGTCAAATCTCACGTCCACGTCCAGGTCATGCCGATTTAGTCGGAGGGATGAAATACGGTCACCGTGATCTGCGTAACGTACTGGAGCGTTCAAGTGCACGTGAAACGACAGTGCGTGTGGCAGTTGGCTCTGTTGCAAAAGCATTGTTAAACGAGCTTGGAATTTCGATTGTTTCTCATGTTACGGAAATTGTAGGGATTAAAGCAGACAGCAGTTTGTTGGAAGGTAAAACAGCAGATGAAATCCGTGCAATTATTGAAAACGATCCATGTTACTGTATCGATCCTGAAGCATCAGCAAAAATGGTTACAGCCATTGATGAAGCAAAGCAAGCTGGAGACTCAATCGGCGGTGTCGTAGAAGTCATCGTGGAAGGTTTGCCGGCAGGTATCGGATCTTATGTACATTACGACCGCAAACTGGATGCGAAACTGGCATCTGCAATGCTGAGCATCAATGCATTTAAAGGCGTTGAGTTTGGAATCGGTTTTGAAATGGCACGCAAAAAAGGTTCAGAAGTACATGATGAAATTTTATGGGATGAAGAAAAGGGCTATACGCGCGCAACAAATCGTTTAGGCGGTTTGGAAGGCGGTATGACGACAGGAATGCCGATTGTCGTTCGCGGTGTGATGAAGCCAATTCCAACATTATATAAGCCATTGCAAAGTGTTGACATTGAAACAAAGGAGCCGTTTAAAGCAAGCGTGGAGCGTTCTGACAGCTGTGCAGTACCTGCAGCATCAATCGTTGCCGAACATGTTATTGCCTGGGAAATCGCAAACGCAATTGTAGAGCAGTTCCATAGTGATCAATTACCACAATTAAAGGCGCAGTTAGATGAAATGCGTCAGTACACGAAGGAGTATTAATATGGAGATTCCGGTTCGAACTCCTTCACACTCGTACGCTGTAACGATTGGGAAAGGTATATTACGTGATGCTTTGACAGCACAGCATGACTTGCTTACAAAAGCAGATAAAATCATCTTATTGACAGATGAAAATGTTTGGACAGCACAGCAAAGCTATTTTGAAGCGAACTTTCCATATACTTTCGAAGTACATGTTATGCCGGCAGGGGAAAAGTGTAAAAGCTTTGAAAACTATAACGACGTGCAAACATATTTACTTAAGCAAAAGTGTACTAGAAAATCGCTCATTATCGCATTTGGCGGTGGTGCAGTCGGTGATTTGGCCGGTTTTGTTGCAGCCACTTATATGCGGGGCATTCCGTTCATCCAAGTGCCGACAACAATTTTGGCGCATGATTCAGCTGTTGGCGGAAAGACGGCCATCAATCACGAATTAGGAAAAAATATGATCGGTGCTTTTTATCAGCCTGAAGCCGTAATTTTCGATACAGAATTTTTACATAGTCTTTCCGAAAAAGAAGTGCGTTCAGGGATGGCGGAAGTGATTAAGCATGCTTTAATTTCCGATGCACAATGGGTGGAAGAGCTGCTCGAGGGAGATCATGTAACGGAACTTCCGGAAGATCTGTTGGCAAATTATTTGGCGCATGGCATTCAAGTAAAAGCTACGATTGTTGAGCAGGATGAAACAGAACAGTCCGTCAGAAAGTATCTTAACTTAGGCCATACATACGGGCATGCGATTGAAGCTGCTGCAGGCTATGGACGTGTAGCACATGGTGAAGCTGTGATGATTGGCCTTATTTATTCACTTCTATTAAGCGAAAAATACGGTAAAGTCAATCATCAGTTTACAAAGCGCTTTTTACATTTTGCAATGGAAAACGGCTATCCGTTTGAAGCGGTTCATGAATTTACATTCGATCAACTGATTGAATATTTACTTAAAGATAAAAAAGCCGACTACGGACAATTGCAGTTCGTGCTGCTTGAAACGATCGGACAACCATTTGTCCAAAAAGTTGAACTTGAACAATGCAGAGAAATTGATCGTCAACTTAGAGCATTATTAGCGGAGGTGTAGCAATGATTCGTGGAATTCGCGGTGCAATTACGATTGCTGAAGATAAAGCCGAGTACGTATGGGGAGAAACGGCAAGACTAGTGAAAGAAGTTGCGAAACAAAATACTATTGAACCGGAAGATATTGCCTCTGTGACAATTTCTACAACACCGGATATTCATTCCGCCTTTCCTGCAAAGTCGGTACGGTCAATGCCAGGATGGCAGTATGTGCCGATTATGTGCATGCATGAGATGGATGTGCCGGGTGCGCTGCCATTATGTATCCGTGTATTATTACATGTAAATACGGATACACCACAGCATGAAATTCAACATGTATATTTAGAAGATGCTGTAAAATTAAGACCAGATTTAGTGAAATAATTGCGAGTTAGAGGAGACGTTGAGGATGAAGTGGAAACAACAGTTATTTGGAATGAAAGCTTACCAACCGGGAAAACCAATCGAAGAAGTTAAGAAGCTTTTCGGATTAGATGAAGTCGTGAAGCTTGCTTCAAATGAAAATCCCTTTGGCAGCTCACCAAAAGTAAAACAATTTTTACAAAAAGATGAATCCAATCATGCAATATATCCGGACGGTTATGCTCAAAGCTTACGAACATCATTGGCGAATTTCTACGGCGTTGCCGAGAATGAACTCATTTTAGGGAATGGTTCGGATGATTTAATCGCAATCATTACCCGTGCATTATTATATCCAGGTGTGAACACAGTCATGGCAGATTTGTCATTTTCTCAATACTGGCATAATGCCGAGATTGAAGGAGCAGAAGTGCGTAAAGTACCATTGAAAAATGGAGTCCATGATTTAGAAGCAATGCTGGAGGCAATTGATGAAAATACATCGGTTGTTTGGGTATGTAATCCGAACAATCCGACAGGTACAATCGTATCGGATGAAACATTGAGTGCTTTCTTGGCTAAAGTGCCTAAGGATGTTTTCGTTGTATTGGATGAAGCATATGTGGAATACATTAACGATGTCTCTTATAAAGATACATTGCATTATTTCCGTGACTACCCGAACTTAATTTTATTGCGTACATTCTCAAAAGCGTATGGACTGGCTTCTTTCCGTGTCGGCTACGGAATTGCCCAAGCAGACATTATTGCGAAGCTTGATCCGGTGCGTGCACCATTCAATAATACGATTCTAAGCCAACAAATTGCGCAGGTCGCTCTACAGGACCAGGAATACATTGCCAGCTGCCGTGAAGCGAATGAAATCGGCAAAAAGCAGTTTGTTGAATTTTGCGAGCAGTACGGTTTAAATTATTTCCCTTCGCAAACGAACTTTGTCATGTTTGAAGTGAAAGCTCCAAGTAATGTTGTATTTGAAGAAATGATGAAGCGCGGATTTATTATCCGAAGCGGAGCAGCATTAGGATTGGAAGGCTATATTCGCGTGACGATCGGTACAGAAGCTCAAAATACAAGATTTTTACAACTACTGGCAGAAGTCTTAAATGAGCAAGGAGTACTTGCATGACACGAAATGTCTTCGTAATCGGACTAGGGTTAATTGGTGGATCTGTAGCGATGGCTTTGCAGAAGGCACCACATACAAAAGTGTTCGGCTATGATGCTCATGAACAAACACGACAATTAGCGGATACATTACAAGTCGTTCATGAAGTAGTTAAAAATCCTGCTGAGTTTGCAAAAGAGGCGGACGTAATTATTTTTGGTACACCGGTAAATGTCACACACGACTTTATGGAACAGTTGAAGTCGTGGGAATTAAAACGCAATGTCATTATTACAGATACTGGCAGTACAAAAGCAAAAATAATGGAAAAAGCATTAGAGCTGCGGCAACTGGGTATTACCTTTATCGGCGGGCACCCAATGGCGGGTTCCCATAAAAGCGGAATTACAGCAGCAAAGCCATATTTACTGGAAAATGCCTACTATATGCTGACACCCCATGAAGGGGAAGAACTTGAAAAACTTGCTGCACTGGACGATCTGCTGAAATTTACGCTCGGGAAAATGGTCGTTGTCGATGCAAAGGTACATGATCATATGACAGCGGTTGTCAGCCATTTCCCTCATATTATCGCGGCATCTTTAGTACATCAGCTTAATAGTGAAAAACAGACATATCCAATGACCTCTTCGTTAGCTGCTGGCGGTTTCCGTGATATTACACGTATTGCTTCCTCAAACCCTGCTTTATGGCGTGATATTACTATGCAAAACAAGCAGGAATTAGTCGGACAGCTTGATAATTGGCTTACTGAAATGCAGCGTGTCCGTGATCTATTGGCTGAAGGTGATGCGAAGGCAATCGAGAACTATTTCAGTGAAGCGCGTGATGTCCGGGACAGTTTGCCGGTTGCCAACGGTGCCTTGTATATGCCGTATGATCTTTATGTCGATATACCGGATTATCCAGGGGTCATTTCAGAAGTAACAGGCTTATTGGCGGAAAATAATATAAGTATTACAAATATACGTATCGTTGAAACACGTGTTGATGTATTCGGTATTTTGGTCATTAGTTTCCAGACAAACGAAGACCGTGAACGTGCCGCACAATGCATTGCACACAAGGCAAAGTTTGATACTTATATTTCATAAAGACAAATGGGATTTTCTTAAAAGGGGGTTCATATATGAGTACAACATTGCAATACAGTCAACCGTCATTACAAGGAGATATTACGGTACCGGGTGACAAATCGGTATCGCATCGCTCGGTGATGTTCGGCTCCATTGCAAAAGGAAAAACGACTGTCAGAGGCTTCTTATTAGGAGAAGATTGTCTGCGTACAATTGACTGCTTCCAAAAGCTTGGGGTAGATATCGAAGTTGACGGGACAGATGTAACGATTAACAGTCCGGGAATCGACGGTTGGACAGAACCGAAAGAAGTGCTTTACACAGGAAATTCGGGTACAACAACGCGTTTAATGCTAGGCCTGTTATCCGGCACGAAACTACATACAATCATGACAGGTGATGCATCGATTGGTAAGCGTCCAATGCGTCGCGTTGCAGACCCTTTACGTTTAATGGGTGCGCAAATAGCAGGACGTGACAATGGACAATATACGCCACTCGCGATTCAAGGTGGACCGTTAAAAGCGATCGACTACAAAATGCCTGTAGCAAGTGCCCAAGTGAAATCAGCTATTCTACTTGCCGGTATACGTGCGGAAGGTACAACGGTTGTGCGTGAGGAAGAGATTTCACGTGACCATACAGAGCGTATGCTGCGACAGTTCGGGGCAACGGTAACTGTTGAAGATGGTGTCGTGTCATTGCAAGGCGGCCAGACACTGACAGGAACACATGTAAATGTACCAGGTGATATTTCCTCGGCTGCATTTTTCCTTGTTGCTGGTGCCATTGCGAAAAACAGCAAAATTGTTCTGAAAAACGTGGGTGTCAATGAGACGCGTGACGGCATTTTGGAAGTGCTTCAAAAAATGGGTGCTGAAATGTCGGTTGCAATCGATGACGAGAATGCGGCAGAACCAACTGCTACTATTACGATTGAAACGTCCGATCTAAAAGGAACGACAGTGGAGGGCGCTATTATTCCTCGCCTAATCGATGAAATTCCGATTATTGCGCTGCTAGCTACACAGGCAGCTGGTAAAACAGTCATTAAAGATGCGGAAGAACTTAAAGTGAAAGAAACAAACCGTATTGATGCGGTTGTAAATGAGTTAAAGAAGCTAGGCGCAAATATTGAAGCAACAGATGACGGTATGGTTATCGAAGGTCCGACATCTTTACATGGAGGAAGCTTAAAAACATATGGTGATCACCGTATTGGAATGATGGGTGCAATCGCTGCCCTTATAGTGGACGGAGAAGTGGAATTGGATGATGCTGACTGTATCGCTGTTTCCTACCCAACTTTTTTTGATCATATCAATAATATTTTAAAATAATGATTTGCGGAGATGTAAAAAGAACTCACTTTTTACATCTCCTTTTCACTTTGCCAAGAGGAATTTTATAAAACAACCAGATTCTTTTTCTTGTGATGCATTGCTTCGTCATGTAGCATAATATTGAGAACAAAAGAAAAAGGTGAACTACACATGGAACTATTACTACAAGCGATTCAAGAAGGAAATTTAGAGGAGATTAACCGACTTCTTGAATCTTTTTTAATGGATGCTGAACCCGCAGCACAATATGAAGTAGCAGAAGCACTTATGCATTACGGATTTTTAAATGAAGCAGACCGTGTATTTGAACATCTGCAATTTTTATTTCCTGAGGAAGCGCAAATTTCAATCGATCGTGCAAGCGTATTAATTGAGCTAGGTGAAGAGGATAATGCCCTTGATTTATTAATGGGGATCGCCGATGATGCACCAGAATATCCTCAGGCATTGTTAGTATTGGCGGACTATTATCAAATGCAGGGATTATTTGAAGTGGCGGAACAACGAATTAATGATGCGTTGCAAATTTTACCGCATGAGCCATTACTGCAATTTGCCAAAGCAGAATTATTATTTGAAACAGGACGTTTTACAGAGGCTGTTCGAATTTATGAAGAGCTTTATGCAATCGATAAAAAGTTTGCTGGTATAATTTTAGCCCAACGTCTTGCGGAAGTTTATCGTGCAGGTGCAGGCTATGAAACTGCCCTGGATTATTATATGGAAGCACTTGAAGAAGAAGTTACAGCAGACTTGCTGTTTGGCTCGGCCTATGCAGCTTTCCAGACGGAAAAATATGAGCTAGCTATAAAACAGTTGGAAGATTTAAAAGAGTTGGACCCTGATTATTTCTCAGCGTATTTACTGCTGGCTGAAAGTTATGCAATGCTCGAGGATAATGAGCGTGCATTAAAAGTTATTAAAGAAGGTCTTAAACGAGACGAATACGATAAATCCCTCTACTTATTTGCAGGGAAAATGGCGATAAAAAATGGCAAACAACAGGAAGCGATAGAATTTTTAAGTGAGGCCATTGCCTTGGATCCGGAATATATGGAAGCGATTTTAGTATTGATGTCTGTTTACAATACGGAACAACGCTATGAAGAAATTATTTCACTATATGAACAATTGCATCAAAATGAATTCGAATGGGTCGCATTATATCCATTTGTAGCCAATGCTTATAATGAAGAAGAACTGTTCGAAAAAGCATACGAAATTTACAAAGAGGCATATAATGAATTTAACGATGATGTTGAGTTTTTAGAGAAATATTTCCTGTTTTTAGTTGAGGACGGCAAGCGTGATGAAGCAAAACAAATTGCCGAGCGACTTGTCCAATTACAGCCTTCTGAACAGCAATGGACTGATTTATTAGAACGCTTTGAGTAAAGGGAGGATTGCATGTTGACATATTCCGTACCACTGAATGACAAAAAGTTGTTTATCAGGTGGTTTTTAAAAAATTTTCAGTTAAAAAGACGTGAAGGTGTATGGATTTTAAATTACTTATTAAGTAATGACGACTTGTTGCAAAACGTTCATTTCGTTGACGAAGCACATTATTGCCCGCGCTCCATTGTAATGTCGACAATTGAGACAACGAGTATCCCATTCCGATTTTATAAAGAAAATATTATGACATCCGATGCTGAAAAAGCATTTCATGATTTACGAATCAATGCACATGAAGCAATTTACTTTCAGCTGAACTTCCCGAGTGTACCGCCTGATCCTCTGTATTTGGCGGTACTGGAGGAAAACCCGTATGTACCTGCTGATATCTTTATTAGTGAAAAAGACCGTCTAGCAGCAGAGCGTTTACTGGAAAATAGTGTACTAGAATTCCAGGAACAGCAACTGTTAAAAGAAATAGATGAAGCGCTGGACAGTGGAGATAAAGATCGTTTTTTCGAGTTATCTAATTTATTGCAAGCATTAAAGCATACGAAGTAATTTTGAACTTTATTAAAAAAATTACTTCTTTCCTATTTTCAGAAGTTTAAAGGTACTAGGAGGAAAGAATATGAACTTTATTGTAAAAGATGTAGAGCAGTTCCAGGCACAAAAGCAGTTTATAGATACGGCAATTGTCCCGCTCGTGCAATTGGATTTTTCTGATCAAGGAATAAAGCAGAGCAGTTCTGCTTCAGAATATTTAATGACGTTGACCAATTTCATAGAACAGCAGTTTAAAGGTCGTCTTTTATTATTGCCCCCCTTTTCATATACGATGGGAACCAAGTCAGATAATATGCCAGCAACAATGGAAAAAGAATTGAAGGAAGCAGGTTTTAAAGCAGTGGTCTTTATTACCTGTGACCATTCATGGACTGAATTTAAAGAATATTTAAATATTATTTGGCTTCCGGCTATCCCACTTGAGTCCATGGATCAGGGTGTAAAACAGAGAATTTTGGAAGACCAGTTAAAACAAGTCATCCCAACTTTTACGAAAATTTGGGTTTAACGAGCATATATGTGCGACATTTGTTTCATTAAATGTTCACAAACTACACTTTTGGAAATGAATGCTATATTGACCAACTTATTCAGTTGATATATCATAGATATGTCCTAGTTATTTACTATTTTTAAAAGTATATGTCCGTTGGACTGACCTTTTAGTAAGAGGGGGGAAAAGGATGAGTAGGAATCGAGTTACAAGACGTCAATTTTTAACTTATACAATTACTGGTGTAGGTGGATTTATGGCGGCAGGAATGTTAATGCCAATGGTACGTTTTGCTATTGACCCAATTCTTCAGTCAAAAGAAGATGGTGATTTTGTACAAACAAGCAAAAAAATTGCCGAGATTACAGAAGTTCCAGTCAAAGTGGATTTCTCGTATGAACAGACGGATGGTTGGTACAAATCAGAAGTAGCAGATGCTGCTTGGGTTTACAAAGAAGGCGACGAAATCATCGCAATCTCACCTGTATGTAAACATTTAGGGTGTACTGTAAACTGGGAAGGTAATCCAGAACACGCAAATCAATTCTTCTGTGCATGTCATGCGGGACGTTATGAAAAAACAGGCGTAAACGTAAAAGGTACACCGCCTCTTGGACCACTGGATATGTATGAAGTGTCAGAAAATGATGGTTTCTTAATGCTTGGGAAAAAAATCGCTAACACACACAGTAACTAAATAAGTTAGGGGGTACGACACAGTGCTAAATAAAATTTATGATTGGGTCGATGAACGTTTAGATATTACTCCTATTTGGCGTGATATTGCCGACCATGAAGTGCCAGAGCACGTTAACCCTGCCCATCACTTTTCAGCATTCGTTTACTGTTTCGGAGGATTAACATTCTTTATTACAGTAATCCAAATTCTATCAGGTATGTTCTTGACTATGTATTATGTACCAGATGTAGAGAATGCTTGGAAATCAGTTTACTATTTACAAAACGAAGTAGCATTCGGTGAAATCGTTCGTGGTATGCACCATTGGGGGGCATCTTTAGTAATTGTTATGATGTTCTTACATACACTTCGTGTATTCTTCACAGGTTCTTATAAAAAACCGCGTGAATTAAACTGGTTAGTTGGTGTAGGTATCTTTGCCATTATGTTAGGTTTAGGTTTCACAGGTTATTTATTACCATGGGATATGAAAGCGTTATTCGCGACTAAAGTAGGTATCGAAATTGCTGCATCTGTTCCGTTTTTAGGTGAAACGATAAAAATATTATTAGCTGGGGATTCTACGATTATCGGGGCGCAAACTTTAACTCGTTTCTTTGCTATTCATGTATTCTTCTTACCAGCAGCACTATTTGCTCTATTGGCAGTTCACTTTATTATGATCCGCCGCCAAGGTATTTCAGGACCTCTATGATCCGAAACTAATTGTACTATTTTTTAAGGAGGGGACACTATGCAACGCGGAAAAGGTATGAAGTTCGTAGGTGATTCACGTGTAAAAGCGAGTAACCGTATGCCGAACGTGCCAAAAGATTATTCCGAGTATCCAGGGAAAACAGAAGCTTTCTGGCCTGACTTCTTATTAAAAGAATGGATGGTTGGTGCAGTTTTCTTAATCGGTTATTTATTATTAACTGTCGCACATCCTTCACCACTTGAAGGCCCGGCAGATCCAACAAATGCATCGTATATACCGTTACCGGACTGGTACTTCCTATCAATGTACCAACTATTAAAATACTCTTATGCGTCTGGTCCATATAACGTTATTGGCGCAATGGTTATTCCAGGTATTGCATTTGGTTCATTAGCATTGGTACCATTTTTAGATAGAACACCTGAACGTCGACCATTTAAACGACCATTACCTACAGCATTTATGTTGTTGGCAATAGCAGCACTTATTTATACAACATGGGAATCTGTTCAGGCTACTAACTGGGAAGCAGTTCATGCTCAAGGTGAAATTACGGATAAACATTTAGGCTTACTTCCGGATGTTGAAGTAGATGAAACGTCCGAAGGATATGAAATCTATCAAGCTCAAGCTTCATGTATCGGCTGTCATGGTGGAGACTTGGCTGGGGTTTCCGGGCCAATGCTTCTTGGCAATGAGTTATCAGCTGAAGAAGTTCAAGAAGTAATTGTGAATGGACGTGGCGGTATGCCGGCTGGAGCATTTACAGGTACAGAGGAAGAACTTCAAGTTTTAGCTGAATTTATCGCAGGATTAAAAGAAGCTGAATAATTTTTACACTGGAGAGTCAGAATATTGACTCTCTTTTTTATTTTCATTTATTTGTATTTTTTAACGAAAGCTTGCGTAACAAATAAGAACATATATAATTAAAGACGTACAATATTTGGTTTAGTTGCACACACTACATAATAAGGAATAATGAAGAATGAGGAAGAAAAAGGTGAACAAATGAAAGCATATATGATGCAATTGTGGTACGTATTAAACCATCGTGCCTTTTTAACATTACTGCTTATTATTAACTTGCTTGGTACAGTTTACGGCTATTACTGGTATCGAGGGCAGTTGGCAGTAACAGACCCGATTTACTATATATTCGTACCGGATTCGCCCACTGCAAGCTTATTTTTCTGTTTTGCCATTATTGGTTGGCTGATCGGTAAAAACTTCAAATTAATGGAAGTTCTTGCCTTTATCACGTTAATTAAATATGGATTATGGGCAGTTGCGATGAATCTTCTAACATTTGCGGAGAATGGACAGTTGGGAGCAGACGGGTGGATGCTCGTTGCTTCACATTTTTTAATGGCAGTACAGGCTGTTCTGTATTTACCGAATTACCGATTTAAAATGTGGCACGTGATGGTTGCGGCTATTTGGACATTGCATAACGATATAATCGACTATTTATTTGGCCAAATGCCATTTTACAGAGTCATTTACCAGTATCCAAGCGAAATCGGCTACTTCACTTTTTGGCTTTCGATGGCATGTATAGTCTTTGCTTTTCTTGAAAGCCGTAAGCGTGAATATTTGCAACAAGACTAGAAAGCCTTTAAAATTAAAGCATAGAAAGAGATAGAAAGGGAGTTTGATAATAGTGATGTATATTATTTACTTTATCATCATTTTGCTGTTACCGTTGTATGCGCAAATGAAGGTAAAGAGTACTTACAAAAAGTTTGCTAAAGTTCCAGCTGAAAAAGGAATGACAGGTGCTCAAGTAGCACGTTATATTTTAGATCAACATGGTTTAACAGATGTTCGTGTAGTACCGACTCAAGGTTTTTTAGCTGACCACTATAATCCTGCAACTAAAACGGTTGCCTTGTCTGAAGACAACTACTACAATTCTTCAATCGCCGGTACATCTGTAGCAGCGCACGAAGTCGGTCATGCGATACAGCATGCGGAGGCTTATTCATTCTTAACATTGCGTTCGAAATTAGTGCCGGTAGCTAATATTTCATCGAATATGTCTTGGATTTTTGTAATAATCGGTATTTTAGCTTCATCTTCAGGTTTCCTGTTGCTGGGTATAGCTTTATTATTAGCGGGTGTTGTGTTCCAAGTTGTAACATTACCGGTAGAGTTCGATGCATCCAAACGTGCGATGAATGAAGTCGTATCTTTAGGGATTATCAACAATACTGAAGAACGCTCAGCGCGTAAAGTTTTAAATGCAGCGGCAATGACATACGTGGCAGCAGCAGCTGTAGCAATAATGGAACTATTACGTTTAATCCTGATTTATACAGGCATGACTTCGGAAGATTAATTTTTAAACTAATAGAAATTAAAAAAGTCATTTTCTCATTAGGGAAAATGACTTTTTTGTTTGAACATTATTCAAGCATTGAATGTTCTTACTAAGTTGTGTCCGTTAAATGGATACTGTAGGAGAGGGCAAAACGATTAGATAACTTATTTAGCCTAATGAAGAGGCTGTTTTTTATCGTCCAATGTGAAACCTTCTCCAGTTACATCGCGGACATCCATGACGGATACGAATGCATGCGGATCGATGCCGTGGACAATATTTTTTAGACGGACAAGTTCATTTCGTCCGATTACACAGTACAGAACATCCCGGTGTTCTTTTGTAAAATGACCATGACCGTCAAAAACGGTTACGCCACGGTCCATATTATTCGTAATTAGGTTTGCGATCTCATCGGACTTCACCGAAATAATAAATGCACCTTTTGCTGAATAGGCGCCTTCCTGCACTAAATCAATGACACGGCCGCCAACATATACGGCTACTAATGTATACATCATCGAACGGGCATCCAAAAATGTCATCCAGGAAAGGATAATGACAAAGAAATCAAAGCCGAACATCGTTTTACCCATACTCCAACCAAGATATTTATTTGCAAGTCGGGCTAAAATATCGACCCCGCCGGTTGTCCCGCCGAATCGAAACACAATCCCTAAACCGATCCCGACAAATACCCCTGCAAACAACGATACAAGGAATAGATCATCCTGCAAGTTCATATCGACTTCGTATATTTGGAAGATTTTTAAGAATACCGATACGCTAAGTGTACCGATGATCGTATAGATAAATGATTTTTTCCCTAGTAAACGCCATCCTAGAATAAACATTGGAATATTTAATAACAAATTCATTAATGCTGGGTCCCAATTTAGTGTAAAATATAAAATAAGTGTAATACCACTAAATCCACCTTCACCCAGTTGGTTTTGCATATTGAAGTGGACAAAACCGAAACTGAATATTGCGGAACCGATAAGAATTCCGATGATATTCTGTATTTTTATTCCTTGCATAGTAATCCCCCTAAAATCAGTTGAGTAAGAATATATGTGTTGGAGCAGAAAAAAGGTTACATTGTTTATTATGTTTGATTTTGTCGTATTTGACAACAATATGGATGAACGCAAAAATGGCGCATCTTATTACTCAAGATTATTTAAATAAGGATAAAAAGCAACTAACAGTAAAAAGGAGTTTTTTTAGTATGACAATCAGAGTAGCTATTGCCGGTGCACGAGGCAAGATGGGAACAGAAGCAGTACATACAATCATGAATAATGACGGAATGGAGCTTGTATCAGCACTTGATTATAAAGAGGTCGGTACATCACTAGCCTTACTTGAAGAGTTTCCGAATCATTATGAAGTTCCGATTTATACTAATTTTGTTGAGCTTGTGCGTGAAACAAAGCCGGATGTACTTTTAGATTTAACAAATCCGCTTTGTGTTTATGAACGAACAAAACAGGCATTATTACATAACATACGTCCAGTTGTAGGGACGACCGGTTTTACCGACGAACAACTTGAAGAACTGCAGCAAATGGCAACAGAAAAACAATTAGGCTGTATTATTGCGCCAAATTTCGCGATTGGTGCAATATTAATGATGAAGTTTGCCAAAGATGCCGCAAAATATTTCCCGGATGTGGAAATTATCGAAATGCATCATGATCAAAAGCTAGATGCGCCATCTGGTACTGGTATTAAAACAGCACAAATGATCAGTGAAGTTCGAAAAGCGAAAAAGCAAGGGCATCCGGAAGAAAAAGAAACACATACTGGTGCAAGAGGCGCAAACTTTGACGGCATGCATATCCATTCAGTAAGACTTCCGGGTTTAGTTGCGCACCAGCAAGTACTGTTTGGCAGCACAGGTGAATTATTAACGATTCGTCATGATTCATTAAATCGCGGAAGCTTTATGAGCGGTGTTACATTTAGTATTGAAGAAGTAATGAAAACCAATACATTAATCTACGGATTAGAGAACATCATTTAGAAATGGGTTGATAATTATGAAAATAGCATTAATAGCACATGACCGGAAAAAAGATAATTTAATTCAGTTTGCGATTGCGTATCGCGATATTTTAAAAGAGCATGATCTATATGCGACAGGCACTACGGGTACGATGATTGAAGCGGAAACAAGACTTCCGATTACGAAGTTTCGCTCAGGTCCATTAGGGGGAGATCAGCAAATCGGTGCGATGATCGCCAATAATGATATGGATATGGTATTTTTCTTCCGTGATCCATTGACAGCACAGCCACATGAGCCGGATGTCATGGCATTAGTGCGGTTATGTGACTTGTATCATATACCGCTTGCGACAAATATGGGAACAGCAGAAATTCTATTAAAAGGGCTTCAGGAAGGTTTTGTTGACTGGCGCATTTTAGAAGAACGCAGAAAATAAAAAGGCAGTCAATTTTACTTTGTTTCATTTTTGAAGAAAGTTAAAATCGTATAGTTGAAAGGATGGGGAGCCGAATGAAAAAATTAAAAATTGGTATTACATGTTACCCGACAGTGGGAGGTTCGGGTGTAATTGCAACAGAGTTAGGCAAAATGTTAGCAGAACGAGGACATGAAATTCACTTTATTACTTCAAGTGTGCCATTTCGACTTAATAAAATTTATTCAAACGTTTTTTTCCACGAGGTGGAAGTGAATAATTATTCGGTATTTCAATACCCACCATACGATATTGCATTAGCAAGTAAAATGGCTGATGTTGTTAAAGAGGAAAAACTTGATTTATTACATGTTCATTATGCGATTCCTCATGCGGTTTGTGCGGTTTTGGCCCGCCATATGAGCGGCGAGAACTTTGGCATTGTCACAACACTTCACGGAACGGATATTTCTGTTTTAGGCGAAGATTCTACATTGGCACAGGCGATCAAGTATGGCATTGATTGTTCCGATGCAGTAACGACTGTTTCGGAATCATTGAAACAGCAGACATATGCTATGATCGATACGAAAAAACCGATTGAGACGATTTATAATTTCGTTGATGAGGACGTATTTAAGCCTGTGGATCCCGGCAATTTAAAAGAGCAATTTGGTATTTTGCCGCATGAAAAAGTAATTATCCATGTCTCGAATTTCCGTAAAATAAAAAATCTGCCTGACGTGGTCGATTCATTCCTGAAGATTCGTGAGCGCATGCCGGCCAAATTATTATTAGTCGGGGATGGACCGGAAAAGCATCGTGTCACAGATATTGTTAAAGATTCACCTTATACGGATGATGTATTGTTTTTAGGCAAGCAGGAAAACATTACAGAACTTTTTGCAATCAGTGATTTAAAGTTATTGCTTTCAGAAAAAGAATCGTTCGGGCTTGTATTATTGGAAGCTATGGCATGTGGTGTACCTGGCATAGGTACAGCGATAGGCGGGATTCCTGAAGTGATCGAACATGGTGTGAACGGCTATTTGGTTCCGCTTGGAGATACGCAAGCTGTCGCGGATTATGCGGTCGAACTGCTGCAGGATGAGAAAAGACATAAAGCTTTCAAAGAAGCCGCACTACAATCGGTACGCGAACAATTCCATGAATCAAAAATGGTTGAACAATATGAACGTATATATGAAAGTGTGGTTGAAAAAAAGAATGATTCCGCAACAATGGCAAGCGGCAAAGGAAGTCATTAAAAAGATTGAACATGCCGGTTTTGAAGCTTTTATTGTAGGAGGAGCGGTGCGGGATTATTATTTGCAAAAAGAAAATAATGATGTCGATATCGCAACGAGTGCATTGCCAGAAGAAATTCAAACAATCTTTTCCCAAACAATTGATGTCGGCATCGCTCACGGGACGGTCATTGTACTGGACTGTGGAGAACCAATCGAAGTAACAACTTACCGGACAGAGTCTACTTACAGTGACCATCGTCGTCCAGATACAGTAGAGTTCGTTCGAAATTTACAAGAGGATTTAAAACGCCGGGATTTTACAATGAATGCAATGGCCCTAAGTCAAACGGGAGAGTACATCGATTATTACAATGGCCGCCACCATATCGACAGCAAAGTTATTTGTGCTGTAGGGGAGCCTGATCAACGTTTTGAAGAAGATGCTCTCCGAATGCTGCGGGCTGTCCGATTTGCTGCACAGCTTCACTTCTCAATCGAGGAAAACACTTTCGAAGCAATCCGGAAAAAAGCAGCATCGATTGAATATGTTGCAATCGAGCGCATTCAAGTAGAACTTTCAAAGATTTTTATCTCTGCTCATGCTGCATTCGGTATTGAATATATGGAAAAAACGAATTTGGGTAATTTTCTATATGGCGATTTTACTTCTTCTGATTGGGCATGCTTTTATTCGGAAGACCGACAAGTTGGCTGGGCATATTTCTGTTTAGTAAACGGCAGTGAATTGACGCTCCTTACGAAGTATCGCTGTTCGAATAAGGATAAGCTCTTCGTGAAAACGGTGTTGGAAGCTTATGAAAGCCTGCTCAGTGGGATGAGCCTTGGTGATCTAATGCGCTTTGATACAACGATTCTTAAAACAGCCCACCAATTTACTATTTGGCAAAATCATAAACTTGAATTGAGTTATGAAGAATTAGTGGCACGAAAGAGCGTATTGCCGATTCAGCATGTGCATGAGCTTGCGATTACAGGAAAAGACTTGTTGGAGTGGTCCCCGAAAAAACGCGGCAGCTGGATTAAACAGACGCTTGATGCAGCAGTGGAAGTGGTCTTAAATGGGAAAGTCCAAAATGATAAACAACAATTAAAGGAATGGTTTTATGCATTTCACGATGAAGGATGAAATTTTGAAACGATTTTTGACTGCGGATGGAGAACCGATTTCCGGCCAAGTGTTGGCGGATGAGCTTAACGTCTCCCGAACAGCAATATGGAAGCATATGCAAACATTGAAACAGGAAGGCTATGAGTTTGAAACGGTAAAAAAACGCGGGTATAAACTGTTATCTGTACCGGATAAAGTGGATATGGGTCAATTACAGCAATTTTTGACAACGGAACGCTATGGCCGACAAGTTCATTATTATGAAACGGTTGAGTCGACACAGCTTGTTGCGCATGAACTTGTCCGAGCGGGTGCACCGGATGGCACGGTTGTTATCGCTGAGCACCAAAAGGCAGGGCGAGGGCGCATGATGCGTGAATGGGAATCGACAGAAGGACAAGGGATTTGGATGACTGTCATCATACGCCCGGATGTTGCCCCGCACCAGGCCCCACAATTTACTTTAGTTACTGCTGTGGCCATTGTTGAAGCGATGAAGTCGAGTTTTAAAAATTTCACACCTGAAATCAAATGGCCGAATGATATTTTAATCAACGGCAAAAAAACAACGGGAATTTTGACTGAAATGGTAGCTGAGGCTGATCGTATCCAGGCTTTACTCATTGGTATTGGGATTAATGTCAATCAGCAGAAGAGTGATTTCCCTGAACAGCTGCAATCGATTGCAACTTCGATTGCGATTGAAGAAGGAGAGCCGATTGAACGTGTGCATTTCGTCGCCGATGTGCTTGAATCATTGGAGAAATACAGTGACGAATACGTGAAAAACGGTTTTGGTCAAATTAAACAACTATGGGAACAGTCTTCGGGGACAATCGGAAAACAGGTGAAAGCAACAACACTCCGTGAAGTCGTTGAAGGGGAAGCTGTCAGTATTACTGAGAGCGGTGTCCTGGAAATTCGTAAAGAGAACGGAGAAATTATTGGTATTTATTCTGCTGATATTGAACTTTTATCGTAAAGGCCTCGTTAAAAAAAGTTTTTACAGTAATTATTTATTCTGTACGTTTTCTTCCAAACTTGTTATAGTAACTCTAGGACAGTATCTTAATAGAACTGTACCTGCAACTGCTAGTCAACATTAAAAAAATCTGCTTTGATCTACACAAGACAGAGACGGAAGAAAACGCGCATAAATTAATTCATTTTATACTGGTAATTCGATTCTATTTCCACTTAAAGTATGAAATGTGTTGAATTTACGTATGGTACTACCCTTCTGTCTAATTTTAGATAGAAGGGTATTTTTGTTTTCTTTCCACTTAAGGAGGAAGAATATGAAAACAACTGCACAGTTTTTAAAAATGAAAGAGCAAGGCGAAAAAATTGTCATGATTACCGCCTATGATTATCCCGCAGCGAAATTTTCCGAAGCGGCAGGTGTTGATATGATACTTGTCGGGGATTCCCTCGGGATGGTTGTACTAGGCTATGAATCGACAATGCGTGTAACTGTGGAAGATATGATTCACCATAGTAAAGCGGTTCGCCGAGGTGCACCAGATACGTTCATCGTCGTCGACATGCCATTTGGTTCTTATCACGGAGATGTGAACGAAACATTGAAAACGGCTGTGAAAATGATGCAGGAAACGAATGCAAATGCCGTAAAAGTAGAAGGGGCCGATGATATCGTACCTGTTATTAAGAAGTTAACCGATGCGGGTATCCCGGTAGTGGCACATTTAGGATTGCTGCCACAATCGGCAGGAGTTCTTGGAGGTTATAAAGTGCAAGGCAAAACAGCCGAGCAAGCGGAAAAATTAATAAAAGATGCTCTACTTGTTGAACAGGCAGGTGCATGTGCTGTCGTGCTGGAATGTATTCCACATCAGTTGACGGAAGTTGTCTCGCATAACTTAACGATCCCGACAATTGGCATCGGTGCAGGTGTAAAAGCTGATGGGCAAGTACTTGTATACCATGATTTATTACAATACGGAAAACATCATATACCAAAATTTGTTGAAGCATTCGCACAAGTCGGTGAAGAGGTAGCGAAGGGGATTACGAATTATACAAATGCTGTAAAATCAGGTACATTCCCGACCTTACAACAAAGTTTCACAATGAAAGAGACAGAGCTAATCGAGCTCTACGGAGGCGTAAAATAATGAACGTATTAACAACAATAGCCGAGTTGCGGGAAGTAGTTCAAATGGCAAAATACAATCGCCAATCAATCGGTCTTGTCCCGACAATGGGTTATTTACATGAAGGCCATCTAACATTGGCTGCAAACGCACGCAGCGAAAATGAACTTGTTATCATGAGTATATTCGTCAACCCAACACAATTTGGTCCAAATGAAGATTTTGAATCATACCCAAGAGATTTACCACGCGATACAGAATTGGCAAAATCGGTAGGGGTAGATTATATATTTGCACCGTCTGTAGAGGAAATGTATCCACACAATGGAGGGATTTCTATTCGTGCAGGACGGCAGGCGCATATTTTATGCGGAGCGACCCGTCCTGGTCATTTTGACGGAGTTTTGCAAGTCGTGGCGAAGCTCTTTAATTTAGTACAGCCGGACCGTGCTTATTTCGGTCAAAAGGATGCCCAGCAAGTGGCGATCATTCAAACAATGGTACGCGATTACAATTTCCCGGTGACAATCCGTGTTGTTCCGGTTGTACGCGAAGAGGACGGTTTGGCAAAATCAAGCCGCAACGTTTATTTGTCTGCTGAAGAACGTTCACAGGCACCTGCAATTCAGCAGGGACTACAACTGGCGAAAAGAGAGCTGTTGGAATCCGGAAGTGTGGAATCGGCAATTGCACTCGCAAAAAGAATCATCCATGACAACACAGATGGCCACGTTGATTATTTAATGATTTTATCTTACCCGGATTTACAGGAAATTGATGATCGGACAGAGCAAATCGTTGTTGCAGCTGCCGTTCAAATTGGTAAAACACGTTTAATCGATAATTTAATTTTTTCATTAAAAGGGGAAGTAATCCATGTTTAGAATGATGATGAACAGTAAAATCCACCGTGCCCAAGTGACCCAGGCAGATTTGAATTATGTTGGATCCATTACAATAGATGAAGATATTTTGGATGCGGTTGGAATGCTGCCGAATGAAAAAGTTCATATTGTCAATAACAACAACGGAGCACGCTTTGAGACATATATTATCGCCGGAGAGCGTGGTACAGGAGTTATTTGCGTAAATGGAGCAGCAGCTCGTCTTGTTCAAAAAGGTGATATTGTCATCATTATTTCTTACGTGTATGTGGATAATAAAGAAGTTGCCGAACATACTCCGACTGTTGCGATTATGGGGGAAAACAATACAATTAAAGAAATAATCGAATACGAACCGGAAGCAACAATTATGTAAAATTTATATATGAAAAGCTGTCATGAAGGATTATTCCTATATGACAGCTTTTTTTATATTACATTTTTGGTTTAAAAAGGATATTTTTGTAATTTTTATATCATCTCCTTGTAATCTTTTTGAAATATTAAATGTGTAGACTTGGATTTAGCTTTATTTTACAAAATAGACAAAAGATACAGGGGGAAATAATTAATATGTTTCAAAATAAACTATTATTTAGCTTTGCCTTCTTTGTGGTCACTGCCTTATTCTTCACAAGCGCGGCAATTGCAGCAACGCATACTGTGAAGAAAGGTGAGGAATTGGATGAAATTGCAGATCTTTATGACACATCAGTATATACATTGCTTGAATTAAATGAAGTTAACGACATAGAAGAAGTAACGGAAGGCTTCGTACTGAAATTACCGGATCATATTCAAAATAAGAAGGTTCCGGTTGAAAAAAAGGAGAAAAAGGAAACAATTGATGACTTTGAAGTTGTTAAAACTTTAACAGTTGAAGCAAGCGCTTTTACAGCATACTGTAAAGGATGTTCGGGAAAAACGGCGTCGGGAATTGACTTGAAGAAAAATCCGGATATTAAGCTGATTGCGGTTGATCCAAAGATTATCCCGCTTGGAACGAAAGTATGGGTGGAAGGGTACGGAATTGCAGTTGCTGGTGATACAGGCGGTTCGATTAAAGGAAACCGAATTGATGTTTTTGTTAAAACAAAAAAAATCGCGCTTAATTGGGGACGTAAAAATGTAGAAATTAAAGTATTAAAATAACGAATAAATGGGCGGCGAATGCGATTGGCATTTCGCTGCTTTTTATTTGTGTGAATATTGGGAATTGGAAGAATATCGGTGGGCGAATTGTTGCATTCACCATACTGTAATGCTAATGTGAAAAATGAGGTGGTATATATGGAAAAATTTGATTTAGCCGTCATTGGTGCAGGGCCTGGTGGATATGTAGCGGCAATCCATGCTGCAAAAAGCGGGTTAAAAGTAGCGCTTGTCGAAAAAGATAAAGTTGGTGGTGCCTGCTATAATGTCGGCTGTATTCCATCAAAAATTATGCTTGAGCATAGTAAGCTGGTGCAGGAAATTCGGCGCGGAACTGATTGGGGTGTGACGGTACCAACGATTAATATTGATTTTCCGAAGTTAATGCAGCGAAAAGATCAAGTGGTTGATGAACTGTTATCTAATATTGAAACATTTATCGGAAATGCACAGATCACAATGTTTCGGGGGAAGGCGACAGTGACCGCAGAACGAAAAGTGATTATCGGTAATGAGGCGTTTACAGCAGATCATGTCATTTTAGCAACAGGCAGCCGTCCGTTCGTTCCGCCATTTAAAGGGCTTGAAAACGCCAATTATCATACGACGGATACGTTTTTTTCGATCCAGGAGCTGCCGAAACAATTAACAATCATCGGAGGCGGGGTCATTGCAATTGAAATGGCATTTGCTTTAGCGCCAATGGGAACAAAAGTAACCGTATTAAACCATAGTAAAGATATTCTGCAAACAGAAGAACCGGATGCACGACCGATTATTAAAGAAAAAATGAAACAACTGGGAATTGAACTTGTGACCGACTTTACATTTGAAGAAATCCATGCTGACCATGTTCAAACATCAATCGGCAATTTCCCGTTTGAAAATTTACTGTTTGCTACAGGGCGCCGACCAAACACTGAAATTGCTGAAGCGCTGGAAATGCAGATGGATGGCCGTTTAATTAAAGTAAATAATCACTATGAAACGAGTATTTCCGGTATTTATGCGATAGGTGATTTAGTCGGCGGATTCCAGCTTGCCCACTCTGCAAGTGCAGAAGGTGTACATGCAGTAGACTATATTTTAGGAAAGCATCCGAAAGTGATCAATCAGCAGGAAATCCCGCGATGTGTATATACACATCCTGAAATTGCGACTTTCGGCATGCTGGAACACGAAGCACCTGCAGATAGTATTGTAACGAAGATGTATTTACCTACGAACCCTAAAGCATTGCTTGAAGGAAATACACAGGGCTTTATGAAGTTTGTGGCGAGTCCTGAAGGTGATATTTACGGGGCATGTGTCGTTGGTGATGGCGCGACGGAAATGATTAACTCTATGCTTGCGGCAAAAGTATTAGGAGGATCAGTAAAAGATTTGGCAAGGCTTATTTTCCCGCATCCGACGGTCAGCGAGCACGTCGGCGATGCGGCACGTTCTGTTTTCGGAAAAGCGATTCATGCAAAATAACTTGTTGCTACGGTGCAGTTGAGATGTACCGTAGCTTTTTTCAATCCAATTTCTTTTTTATTGTGCTGAATACTACTATACTTGTTGTATACAATTCCAACATGAGGTGACATATGAAAAATCAGTCAATGGAGCTTGTAGAAAAAGAAGTGGAAAACACATTATATCGATGTATTGATTTTAATATAGAAGAAAACTATATTGCGATGGGACAAGAGTTTGCTAAGGTGCTCGCGCTACTGCAGGAACATGGTCTTATTAGTCCGGCATTAAAAGTGATTACTGACCCGGAACAATGTCTGACGGAAACGCGTATATTGCTCGAAAGTCTGCAGGAAGCGCAAAAAAGGCATGCTTCACGGAGAAAACTGCTGACACATCGGCATATTTTAAATGTATGGCTCAGAAAAAATCAGTATTTTCAGCGAGAGGTTTTACCGGGTTTTTTCTAATCTATCTCTTTGTTTATGTATAAGAAATATTCACATAATGATAAAATGTTATTGCTTTTTCTTTTTTTATTGTTTAAAATAAAGCTAATCTTATACGAAGCAAGGCATGGTGGAGTCAGTCAAATCTGGCTCCTTCATGCCTTTTTGTATGGAAAAGGGGTATATTATGTTTATTTTTCAAATTGTTATCGTACTATTGGCTACTAAACTCGCAGGACATTTATCAGTACGTTTAGGCCAGCCTTCAGTACTCGGTAAAATTCTGATCGGTATCATTATCGGTCCTGCAATGCTTGGCTGGATTACTGACAATGAAATTATGCAAACATTCAGTCAAATAGGGGTGATTTTATTAATGTTTTTAGCCGGTTTGGAAACAGACCTGGAAGATTTAAATGCAAATATGAAGGGGGCAATTTTCGTAGCAATTGGCGGTGTCATTTTACCGATTGCAATGAGTTATCCGTTAGCATTGGCATTTGGCCTTACACAAGGTCAGGCGATTTTCATCGGATTAACATTAGCCGCTACATCTGTAAGTATTTCGGTTCAGACATTAAGTGAAATTGGTTGGCTGAAGAGTAAGGAAGGTTCTACTTTGCTAGGAGCTGCTGTACTGGATGATATTATCGTCGTTGTGTTAATTGCAATTGCAATGAGTTTCCTTGTAGGGGATGATGTTTCGATTCCAGCATTAATCGGCGGAAAAGTATTCTTTTTTGTTCTATTGGCTGTCGTAATGATATGGGTGATTCCGACATTCTTAAAACTGTTTAGCCGCCTGAAGGTAACGGAGGCCCTGTTAAGCGGAGCACTTGTTGCATGTTTTGCTTTAGCTTACATAGGAGAACATTATTTTGGTATTGCTACAATTATCGGAGCGTTCTTTATCGGTATTGCGATTGGACGTACTCCATTTAAAGATACAGTCGAACATAAAGTAGAACCGATTGCAAACGGGTTATTTGTGCCATTCTTCTTCGTAAGTATCGGATTGTCCGTTACATTCGCTGGAATTACAGAAAATATCTGGTTCTTAGTGATTTTCTCGATCGTGGCAATTATATCGAAGCTTATCGGTTCTGGTCTTGGTGCAAAATTGGCAGGCTTCAGCTGGAAATCTTCAACAGGTATCGGTGCCGGGATGATTTCTCGTGGTGAAGTTGCACTGATTCTCGCGGGTATGGGATTATCAAGCGGATTGCTGCCGGCGGAAGATTATACACCAATGGTAATCGTAATTATTATTACAACGTTGGTTACACCACCAATGTTAAAAGGTATTTTCGGAAATCGTTCAAATTTAATTGATTAATCTAGTTGAATGATTCCTCAAATTGTTGTATTCTATGTTTTAGGTGCCAAAACCTCGGTGAAGATTTAGTCTTCACAACAAAAGCCTCCACCAACAGCACGGATTTGCTGGGAAGCTTTTGAATTGTGCAGGGAGATGAGCCCCTGCACACCTATACATAGTATATTAACCTAGTGTTGTCCTTGAGGCGGCACTAGGTTTTTTTGTCGCCAAATAAAGTAGAGGTGCCCTTAAATTTTATTAGAACATTTAAGATATATTAGAAAACTTGGATGGATATTCGAATAACCGGAAAGGATATTAGCACAAACGGGACTTATTTTAGAACAGTTAGCGGTTATATTAGAAAATCGTGGCTTTATTAGAATAAATAAAATTTTATTAGATGGTTTTCGCAGCATTCCGCCTCCACGTTTCAGCCGTTCTATCCAATTACATGACCTCATCACCTCCAGTATGATAAAATGCCGTTATATTACTTGAACTGTGAGTTGAAGAAAAATGAAGGAAAGTCAAAAATATGCGATTGTCGACATTGAAACAACAGGGCATTCCCCTGCAAGCGGCGACCGTATGATTCAAATCGCCATTGTCATTATGCAAGGTTGGGAAATCGTTAAAAAATATTCTAAATTTATTAATCCGGGAAAACCGATTCCGTTATTTATACAGGATTTAACTAATATTACAGATGAAGATGTAAAAGATGCTTTACCATTTGAAGCGCATGCGGATTATATTTATGAGCTGCTTGAAGGGGCTGTATTTGTAGCCCATAATACAGATTTTGACTTGAATTTTTTACAGGCGGAGTTTAACCGTGCCGGAATATCGAAATGGCACGGAAAGAAAATCGACACGGTTGAATTGACTAAGATTTTGTTCCCGATGTCGTTAAGCTACAAATTATCGGATTTAGCGAATGATTTTCATATCGAGCTGCAAAGTGCACACCGCGCGGATGACGATGCACTCGCGACAGCGTACCTGCTTAAACATTGTTGGGAAGAGCTGTTAACATTGCCGCTCGTTACTTTGGAGCAATTGCATAAACGTTCTTTCCGTTTGAGAACAGACTTGTCCCAGTTGTTTTTTGATGCGCTTGTCATTAAACGCAATAAAGCATTAACGGATGAAGGGCATGTCTTTTACCGTAAAATAGCCATCCGCAAAATGGCACCGACGCCAAAAAGTGATGGAGATGAACTTGTTTACCCGCAAACAACAGATGAAAAGATGGCCTTATTATTAAAAGGGATTCCCGATTTTGAAGAGCGCCCGCAGCAGTTTCAAATGATGGACAGCATATGGCATGCATTCAACGCAAAGGCGGAACATGTCATTGAAGCATCAACGGGAATCGGAAAAACAATGGGTTATTTAGTGCCGTCGATTTATTATGCTAAGAAAACAAATCAGAAAATAGGAATCAGTACGTATACTTCCCATTTGCTGGATCAGCTTATGCAAAATGATATTCCGATATTGGAACAGGCGCTTGGCCAGCCGATTAAAATGACCTTGTTAAAAGGGATGAATCATTATATCGACGTCGAAAAATTCGAGAAAGAGCTGAAGACACAGGATGTTTCATATGATCAGACATTTACAGTACTGCAAACACTTATCTGGCTTTCGAAAACGGAGACGGGTGATTTAAGTGAACTGAATGTGTCGGGTGGTGGCCAGCTGCTCATTGATAAAATCCGAAAGACCGCATTGCCGAAAACGACAATGCCACTTTATGATTTTTATTCACGTGCAATTCAAAATAGTCGCCAGGCGGACATTATTGTAACAAACCATGCGATGCTGCTCAGTGATCTTGTACGCAATGAACAGATTTTTAATTCATTAGGCGGCTGGGTAATCGATGAGGCCCATCAGTTTATACAAGCTGCAATCAATCAGCACGAAAAAATATTCACTTATATGAATTGGAAATATTTATTTGGACAAATTGGTATACAGGAAGATGAACAGCTATTTTATAAGATCCGTCGAGTAGCAATAAAAAAACAGTTGTTGAATTATCAAACACTTGATCAGCTGGAAAAGCGCTATATTCAAATGGTCAATGCATTTGATACGGCAATGACGGTATTGCTTCGAGGAGTGAAAGAAGCGCATCATCACCAGACTAAGCAACTTCAGAAAATCGAAGTGTTCATTTCTGAATTGAAATTAGGTCGTGAAGTTTTAATGAAAGTTTCACTCACTGTGCAGCAATGGGTGGATGAAGCGACCGAGCTTATCCGGAAGTTTACTTCAAGTGTGGAAGAGCTTGCACCGGAGCATGAATATTTAATTGAGCAATGGCAGTATATCGTCAATGAGTTTACAATAAAACTGGCAGAATGGGATGATGTATTTTTAAGTGAAAATCCTGACTATTCATGCTGGCTTGAATTGGACCAGCGCAGTGTACCTGGCAGTATCCAGCTCTATAAAAAACCGATTGAAGTGACATCAACGATCAGGAAACTTTTTGATCCGATCCGTGAAAAAAGCGGCATTGTCTGGACATCCGGTACGTTAACAGTACCAAGTAATGAGCGTTTTATTACGAACCAGCTTGGGATCAATCCGATGATCCCGATTGAAAAGCTGCATGCGGACCCGAGTTATTATGACGGGGCAGAAGTGTATATTGTCAATGACATGCCTGACATTCAGGCCGTTTCACAGTCTGAGTATATCGAAGAGGTTGCACATGCCGTTACAAATACAGTGCGCATGACGAATGGAAGATGCTTTGTTTTATTCACGTCACAGGACATGCTACGTAAAACAGTCAACCTTATACAGGAAAGTGAATTGTTAAGCGACTATATGATTTTTGCGCAAGGTGTGACATCCGGAAGCCGTATGCGATTATTAAAGTCTTTCCAAAAGTTTAATCATTCCGTATTATTCGGAACGAACAGCTTCTGGGAAGGGGTCGATGTACCGGGCGACGGTTTGTCTGCGGTCATTGTTGTAAGGCTGCCGTTTTCTTCACCGGAAGAACCAGCGTTTAAAGCGCGGGCTAATTATATAACGCAGCAAGGGCGCAATTCCTTTACAGAACTGGCCCTGCCGGATGCCATTATCCGGTTCAAGCAAGGATTCGGCCGATTAATTCGTTCCAGCCATGATAAAGGGGTATTTATCGTTTTGGATCGACGGATTGAAACGAAATCATACGGACAACAGTTTATCGAGTCATTACCGCCAATTTCTATACAAAAACTGCCTCTACACAGTATGGTGCAAAGCTTAGGAAATTGGTATAATGAAAAACGATGAGGAAGGAAAGCAGGTTGACAAAAATGAAACAAAACTTTAAACAACATACAAATACATCGGATTGTAAGGTGCAGTTATGAAAAACTGGATTATCTTTTCGGTTGTCTTTATTTTATCTTTGTCGCTTGTTATTTCAGTGTTCGTATTTTGGAAGGCCAATGCACCGTTTAGTGAAATAGAACAAAAGGCGGAAAGTTTTGCGCTGGATACGAAAGCACTTGCTGTTGTTGATGATTCCTATGTTTACAATGGGAATAAGCCATATGTCACTGTTTTCGGAGTGGATGAGTATGGGAAGGAAAAGGCAGTCTTCGTCCCGATGAGTTTAGATGAGAATTCAATGCAGGAAGTATTTTTAGCAGATGGCATCACTGAAGAAAAGGCGTTGTCTGTTTTTCAGGAAGATACTGCTGCGAAAGAGATTCTTCATATGAAGTTAGGATTCGAGGAGCCGGGTCCAGTATGGGAAATTACCTATAAAAATGAATCCGGCAGCTTGAATTATGTCTATCTTCTATTTGAAGATGGGCAATGGTGGAAACGCATATTGAATTTGTAGAGGAGAGAGCAACATGAAACAATTGTTGGCAAATCGTGTAAAAACTTTAACACCATCTTCTACTTTAGCGATTACAGCTAAAGCGAAAGAGTTAAAGGAGCAAGGTATTGATGTAATTGGTTTAGGTGCAGGGGAGCCGGACTTTAATACACCGGAGAATATTTTAAATGCGGCAAAACAATCGATGGATGCTGGACTGACAAAATATACACCGGCTGGAGGTTTACCTGCTTTAAAGAAAGCAATTATTGATAAATTGGCTCGAGACAATAATCTTACATACAAAGCAAATGAGATAATCGTTGGTGTCGGAGCAAAACACGTTCTGTATACATTGTTCCAAGTTATTTTAAATGAGGGCGATGAAGTAATTATCCCAATTCCTTACTGGGTATCTTACCCTGAACAAGTGAAGCTTGCTGGCGGTGTTCCTGTATATGTGGAAGGAACACAGGAACAGAACTTTAAAATTACAGCACAGCAACTACGTAATGCCATTACAGAGAAAACAAAAGCGGTGATTATTAACTCGCCGTCCAATCCTTCTGGTATGATTTATTCGAAGGAAGAATTGGCTGAGCTTGCACAAGTGGCAGAAGAAAAGGATATTTTAATCGTTTCAGATGAAATTTATGAAAAGCTTGTTTACAATGGAATAGAGCATTATTCAATTGCGGAAGTTTCAGACGCAGTGAAAGCACGTACAATTGTTGTGAACGGTGTTGCAAAATCTCACTCTATGACAGGATGGCGCATTGGCTATGCAGCTGGTGACGCGACAATCATTAAAGCGATGACGGATTTAGCTTCTCACTCTACTTCAAATGCAACAACAACAGCACAATATGCAACGATTGAAGCATATAACGGCTCGCAGGATGCAGTAGAAAAGATGAGACAAGCGTTTGAATCACGTTTAGAAGCGATTTTCCCGAAATTAGCAGCAATTCCTGGTGTGAAAGTATTAAAACCACAAGGTGCTTTCTACTTATTGCCGGATGTTTCGGAAACAGCCGAGAAAACAGGCTATACTTCAGTGGACGATTTTGTATCGGCACTATTAACAGAAGCAAATGTTGCGGTCATTCCAGGTTCAGGATTTGGTGCACCAGCGACAATACGTTTATCGTATGCGACATCTTTAGAATTATTAGAAGAAGCAGTTCGCCGAATCGATGCCTTTGTTAAAGCAAAATGGCAAGATTAAGCGTCCTTGCAACATAAGCTTTGGAGGACTTTATGAAAAAAATTATGATTAAAGATATGCCAAATCATATTGGCGAAACAGTAAAAATTGGTACATGGTTAGCTAACAAACGTTCTAGCGGTAAATTAGCTTTCCTTCAGTTACGTGATGGCTCAGGCTTTGCGCAAGGTGTAGTTGTAAAAACAGAGGTGGGCGAAGAACTATTCGCAGTAGCTAAAGGCATGACACAGGAAACATCGATGTATGTTATTGGTGAAGTTAAAGCGGACGAGCGTTCTTCTTTCGGTGCTGAGTTAAATGTTACAGGTATCGAAGTAATCAGTCCTGCTAAAGACTACCCAATTACACCAAAAGAGCATGGTACAGAATTTTTAATGGATAACCGTCACTTATGGTTACGTTCTCGTAAACAACATGCAATCATGAAAGTACGTAACGAAATTATTCGCGCAACATATGAATTTTTCAATGAAAATGGCTTTACAAAAATGGATCCGCCAATCTTAACAGGTTCTTCACCTGAAGGTACGTCAGAGCTGTTCCATACAAAATATTTCGATGAAGACGCATTCCTATCTCAATCTGGTCAGCTTTACATGGAAGCTGCTGCAATGGCATTAGGAAAAGTATTCTCGTTTGGTCCTACATTCCGAGCAGAAAAATCTAAAACACGTCGTCACTTAATCGAATTCTGGATGATCGAGCCTGAAATGGCATTTGTTGAGCATGATGAAAGCTTGGAAGTACAGGAACAATACGTATCTCATATCGTACAATCTGTACTGAAAAACTGTAAGCTTGATTTAGAGCGTCTAGGCCGTGATACATCAAAACTTGAAAACGTGAAAGCACCATTCCCGCGTATTTCTTATGATGAAGCGATCGAGTTCTTACATGAGCAAGGCTTTGATGATATCCAGTGGGGTGATGACTTCGGTGCACCACACGAAACAGCAATTGCCAACCATTACGACAAACCAGTATTTATCACATGCTACCCGATCGGTATTAAACCGTTCTACATGCAGCCACACCCAGAGCGCGATGATGTCGTTTTATGTGCAGACTTAATCGCTCCTGAAGGCTATGGTGAGATTATCGGTGGTTCTGAACGTATTTATGATTATGAATTAATGAAATCTCGTTTAGAACAACATAACTTATCGATGGATGCATATGCATGGTATTTAGATTTATGTAAACAAGGTGCAGTACCTCACTCAGGCTTCGGTTTAGGGTTAGAGCGTACAGTTGCATGGATTTCCGGAACAGAACATATCCGTGAATCTATTCCGTTCCCACGTTTATTAAACCGTTTATATCCATAATTAATTTTAATTTATACAACGAGAAAACGTCCGGAATTTTGCCGGGCGTTTTGTCGTTACGAGCGCACAAAGGGGGATTCAACTATGTCTAAAAATTTTAATCGAATCCGCGTTTGGACGGAGCAATTACAAATTACTATTCCACAATTATTTTTTAAACATTATAGCGAACTAAATATACAAGATGACGAAGCATTAATCATTCTACATTTATTAACGTTCGAACAGGAAGGAATCGACTTTCCGACACCAAATGATTTAATGCAGCGGACAAATTTTCAATTGACGGCTATTTCTCAAATAATTCAACGCTTAATGCAAAAAGGATATGTCGAAATTTCTCAAAGCACTGATGAGTCTGGACGCCTTGCCGAGAAATATTCGATTTATCCTTTATGGGAAAGACTGCTGGATCTGCTGCAATCAAAAGCACAACAACAGGTTTCAACTGCCAACAAATTGGACGAGGCGAAAATTTTTCAGCTGTTTGAACAAGAGCTGGGACGCCTGCTTTCTCCAATGGAAATTGAAACAATCGGTATGTGGATGGACTTGGATCAGCATAGTCCTGAAATTATAAAAGCTGCATTAAAAGAAGCGGTACTTGCTGATAAAGTGAACTTACGCTACATTGACCGTATTTTGATCGAGTGGAAGAAGCGCAACATAAAAACACTCGCACAAATTGAAAAACATAGTGAGCAATACCGGAAAAATACGATGGCCGCAGCACCGATTCAACCGGTACATCAGCAAGAAACAGTTCAGAAAACGGAAAAAGTTTCTTTCTATAATTGGTTAGAGGAGCGAGAATAGGAGGACACCAAAACTTTTATGTTAACAAAAGCAAAATGGAATCACTTTTTAGATGAGATGGATCGCATGTTTCCGGATGCACATTGTGAATTAGTGCATGACAATCCGTTTGAGTTGACGATTGCGACATTATTATCTGCGCAATGTACAGATGTCCTCGTCAATAAAGTGACGAAACAATTATTTCAAAAATATAAAACTCCGCAGGATTATTTAAATGTTTCGCTTGAGGAACTGCAAAATGATATTCGTTCAATTGGCCTTTACCGGAATAAAGCGAAAAATATTCAATTATTATGTGCGCGTCTGTTAAATGAATATGGCGGGGAAGTTCCGGCATCTCGTGAAGATCTTGTCACATTGCCAGGTGTCGGCCGTAAAACAGCGAATGTTGTCTTGTCGGTTGCATTTGATATTCCTGCGATGGCTGTCGATACGCATGTAGAGCGTGTCTCGAAGCGATTAGGGCTTTGTCGTTGGAAAGACAGTGTGCTGGAAGTAGAAGAAACAATCATGAAAAAAACGCCGATTGAACGATGGAGCCGTGCACACCATCAAATTATTTTCTTTGGCCGTTATCATTGTAAAGCGCAAAATCCCGGCTGCGGGTCATGTCCGTTATTGGATGACTGTCGAGAAGGGCAAAAACGTTTGAAAAAAGGTTTGGTAAAAATAGGATGATTTCAGTTCAACAAGAGGCAATTTCAAAAGAAGTGGTGGACGCTTGGTACGGTGAATGGGAGACAATGCGTGAAACGATTCACGCAGCCCATGAACGACGTGACGGATCAGCACTGCAATTCATGGTAGAAGGAATCGAACATTTTGAACAGTTTATTGTAAACGGTTCTATTACAGATATACCGTTTTCAGTGCAAAGCGAGTATGAGCTCATGCCAATCAACGGGATGGAACGTCTGCAGTTTATAAAAGCTCGTCCAGGGCAATATGCATGCTATCGTCAATTGGACGAACTTTATAAAGAAACGAAAAAGCGCTGCGCAAGGCTGAGAATGAAAAAGTAAAATAACCGAACAATCGTTATTTTTCAACTTAAATAAAAAAGAAAAAACATCAATTTTTCTCCTTGTGAGAAAAATTGATGTTTTTTAGTTTAATCTTCTTCTGAGTCTTCAGGCCTTGTTTCGCCGCCCGAAGTAGGAGGGTTTGGTTGGTTCGGTACTGATGGATCAGGGTCGGACTCATCCGGCTCTACAGTATTACCGCTGCCATTGCCGTTGCCGTTATTTCCATTGCCATTGCCGTTTCCATTGTTTCCATTCCCGTTCCCGTTGTTGCCATTGCCATTGCCGTTATTCCCATTGTTGTTCCCGTTACCAGGCTGTTCCGGTTGTTCTGCTTCATTCGGATCTTCAATGGAGTCATTCGGATCTTCTGGCTCTGTTGTCGCATCGCCTTCGACGAATAATGCAACGCTTGCCGGATCACTTCGTAAATCACCCGAAATGGCTGTAACTGTAAATGTATATTCTTTACCTCGTTCGATGTTAGGTACTTGAATTGCGGTTGCGCTTGTCGTAGAAATGACCGTTGCCGGACCGCCATCAACTTTCATCGATACTTCAAATGTAACAGGATCTGTATCTTCACCGGAACCGTCAAGTGATGAATGTGACCAGGAAACATCTGCTAGTTGTGCTGCTTCATTGTATGCCGCTTGTAAACTAGTAGGTGAATCTAGATTTTGAGGTACAAATTCCTGCGTATACTCAGTTGGCTCGGTTCCTTTAACAAACAGCTCTGTTGCTTTTTGTGTAGCTGGTGTATATTCATTCGCCAGTTTTAATGGATTCGATCCGACAACAATCGAAGCCGATACGACACTGCTTGGCTGTTTAAATGATGACGACGGGTTATGCTGATTTAAATCCGTCATGATCGATTTGAACAATGTTTGTGGCAACCAGCGCTCTTCCCATGTTGTAATGGCATCTTTCCGCTGTGAATAACCGCCCCAAATAGCGATTGAGTAGTTTGTTGTATACCCGGCAAACCATGTATCCGGTACTGAGCCACTCTTTAAATTGAACTTTTCAAATTCATCTGAGCCATAGTTTGTTGTACCTGTTTTACCGGCGATATCAACGCCTGATACTATCGCACGTGTCGCAGAGGCATTGCGTTTGTTACTAACTACATCACGTAAAATATCCGTTACCATATAAGCGGTATAATCACTCATTGCTTTTTTGGATTCCGGTTTAAACGATTTTGATGTTTTTCCATCACGGAAAACAATCTTAGTAATGGCATGCGGACTATTATAAGTACCGTTGTTGCCGAATGCTGCATAAGAAGCGGCCATTTGGACAGGAGAAATATTGACGCGTCCTCCACCTAAAGCCTCGGATTCTGTTAATCCGCTTGACTCAATACCTAAATTGCCTAAAAACTCTTTAGCACGTTCCGGACCAACTTCACGGAAAGTCTTCACTGCCGGAATATTTCGTGATGTATAGAGTGCTTCACGTACTGTCATCGTACCTAAATAGCGGCCGTCCCAGTTCCCGATAACTTGATCTGAACCGGAATACGTAATTTTTTCATCGACCGTTGTTTGACCAGTCGACCATTTTAAATATTCAATGGCAGGACCATAATCAATTAAAGGTTTTAAAGTCGAACCAGGCTGGCGGGTTGTCATATCGTAGGCGAAGTTATAGTTGAATTCACCTGTATAATTGCGTCCGCCGCCAATTGCACGAATTTCACCTGTTGGTGTATCGATGACTGCAACACCGGCCTGCATCTCTTCAGTAGGGAAGTTGCTGTCATTGTTCATCAAATCTTCTACAATCGTCTGTGCTTTTGGATCTAGCGTTGTATAAACTTTGATCCCTTCGGAAGTCAGTTCGCTATCACCATTTTTTTCGAGTTCTGCTAAAACGACATCCAAAAATGCAGGATATTTCGTTGTACTGTTTGCTACACGCTCTTCTTCAGGAATGAGCCCGCCAGTAATAGGTTCCTTTTTCGCTTTTTCCGCTTCAGCTTCGGTAATTTTCCCGTGCTGAACCATTAAGCCTAAAACGATATTACGGCGTTTTTTTGCACGGTCCGGCTTTTTGTATGGGTTATAATTGTTCGGACTTTGCGGCATCCCTGCTAATTGAGCATATTCAGCCAATGATAATTCACTTAATTCTTTTCCGTAAAATTCTTTTGCTGCTGTACCAAAGCCATGAATTCTACCTGACATTAGGATTTTATTAAAGTACATTTCAAAAATTTCTTCTTTACTATATTGACGTTCCAGCTTAATTGCGAGCCAAGCTTCCTGCGCTTTACGCTCCAGCTTTTTCTCATTGGTAAAGAATGAGTTTTTTACAACTTGCTGTGTAATTGTACTCGCACCTTGAGCACCAAATCCATCACGGAAGTTGGCAAGTACGGCACCGCCAAGGCGCCACAAGTCAACACCGAAGTGATCAAAAAATCGTGCATCTTCTGTTGCGATAATCGCGTCAATCATTTGCTGTGGAATATCTTCATATTTTACATAATTTCGTTTTTCTGCACCAATTGTTGCAAAAAGTTCTCCATTTATATCATAAAATTCCGATGAAATCGGATCCTTTAATGCATCCTCATCCAGTTCAGGTGCTTTGCTTACATAGTAGCCAAACAATGCGGCACCACTTAAGAAACCAATTACCCCAATTAAAACGATTGCTAAGACAATGCGCTTAATCCATTTCCCTGCAGAAGTTTTCGGTTTTCTGGATTTTTTGTTTTTTTGTTGACGTTCGCGCTTAATTTGTTCGCGTGTTTTTCTATTTTCCGTCACGATGTTTCTCCTCACTTTCACAAACATTATTGTTTGCGATTAACTTTTTTACCGCCTGTAAGTAATCGAGCCTTGGCAAATAGCCTTCGGATATTTCGATGGCATCCTGCTCAAAAACGGCGATTGGTATAGATTTTCTTCCCCCTTCATCCATTGCTGAAAACCATTTTGCCACAGCATGATACGAAATGACAAAATTACGGTTTAACGTGCTGAATCGTACAATGAAAAACGCAACTCCTCGTTGATTTGTCACGGAATGCATATGATCCATTTGGTGAGGGTGAATGTTTTTTAATGGAAAGGATGTTTTACTATCCGTTTCTTTTGCTTCAAAGTCAATGTAATATCCATTCCATACGCCATTATAATCCGTCGTTGAAGGGGTGCGGAAATAAGCCTCTTTAATAACAGCAGCACTTCTAGCCGGATAATCTACTTTGACGATTTGTATAGGAACAGGTTTCTTGTGTATATTTGCCATATTCCTATGTAAATAAAACATATTTGTTTCATTTAGGTCATCTTCTAAGCTTTTTCCACGGTTACTGTAATTGACGGCTCTTTTATTTTTTTCTTTAGCAACCGATTGAGATTTAGCGGATTCCTTTTTTTTCTCAATCTTTGGCGCACTTTCATAGAGTTTCCCGTTTGGATAACGAATCACCATGGAATCACCTTCTTTCCTGGAAGAAATAATACTTTAATAGTGTATCACAAACAATGTACCCGTTAATAATTTTGTAAAAGCTATGCAAAATATAACTTCTTTTAGCGAATGGACACTATTTTTGCCACATGACAAGGATTCCGTGGAAAAAGAAAGAATCATTGTGAAAAGGGGGCATTATATGTCGAAATTATCACGCTTAATCGAACAAGTAGAAATGGCACAAACATTATTATCATTGCAAATGGAACGCGAACAATTAAGAATGAAAGTGGAGCATTTAACCAATCTACTCACAGTTTATCAAAAAGTTAGCTTAGCAGAAACAAAGAGTCAAGTAAAGAATGCCTGTTCGCATATGAGTAGTACAAACGATGAGAATTTGATACACTTAAGAACAAATATACTTTAGCCTGAATGGGCAAAGATGAATAAATTAATAAAAAAGTAGCTGTTGTAGCGAACTATGATATTTTACGCTACAAGGTTAAAACAGATGAAATTACTCGAGGTGCTCTTTATGCAATTAATAGATGAAACATACCAATTAATAGAAGAATGTGATGCGTGTTTACACCGTTTTCATGAAATGCGACGTTTAGACAAGGAGCCGGATTTCTTTAATGAGGTCAAGCCACATGTCGATGAAGTCCATACACGTATTCACGAATGGCAGCAGCATGCGACAAATTGGATAAAAAGCCAGCACCCAAAAAATTTATATGTACAACAAATTGACCACGCAGCCGATGCAATGGAGCAATTTGTTGTACAGTCTTTCTTTAAAGGAACGAGCAAAAAACGGTTTATTCAATCGATCCAATCTGCCCAATATACATTAAAGCTACTCGCAACAAAGGTTGAGGAAGGTGAAGACGATGCTTAGCAAAAAAAGAACCATTTCGCAGCTTGTCGACGAGTGGCAATATGATGAGGAAATGAAGCAAAATATTGTCGCCATGCATACGATTGATGAAAAGCAGGCCCAATATGCAGATTTTCCGTCTAATTTACACCCATCGATCATTAAAGCATTGCATGGGCGCGGTATTGAGCAGCTTTATATCCATCAGCGCCAAGCATTCGACTATGCACAACAGCAAAAGCATTTTACTGCGATTACACCGACTGCTTCGGGAAAATCGTATTGCTACCATCTGCCGGTTTTACAGCAAATTTTAGAAGATCGCTCAAGTCGCGCTATTTATTTGTTTCCTACAAAAGCGCTTGCACAGGACCAGAAATCAGATCTTAATGAATTGATTGAACTGATGGATGAGGATATTTTGAGTTACACATATGATGGAGATACTGCACCAGGCATTCGCCAAAAAATCCGGAAAGCCGGCCATATTGTCATGACAAATCCCGATATGCTGCATTCAGGCATTTTACCGCACCATACGAAATGGGTATCCCTTTTTGAAAACTTGAAGTATATCGTCATTGATGAGTTACATACGTATAAAGGCGTGTTCGGTTCACATGTCGCGCATGTTATAAGAAGACTTCAGCGTATTTGCGAATTTTATGGAAGCAATCCGATTTTTATTTGTACGAGTGCCACAATCAAAAACCCTAAAGAACTGGCGGAAAGCCTGACAAACAGTAAGCATGAGCTGATCGAACAATCAGGTGCGCCTATCGGGAAGAAGACATTTATTTTTTACAACCCGCCGATCGTCCATCCGACATTTGGAGTTAGACGGAGCGCAGTGCTCGAAGTACGCGATATTTCGAAGCGCTTGTTTGAAGCGGGCATACAAACGATTATTTTTGCGAAATCAAGAGTTCGTGTGGAAATGCTCGTGACGTATTTAAAGTCGTTAACATCGAAAAAAATTATGGACGAATCGATTCAAGGATATCGTGGCGGTTATTTGCCGAGTGAACGGCGGGAAATCGAAAAAGGCTTACGAACAGGATCAATACAGATGGTCGTTAGTACGAATGCACTTGAATTGGGTGTTGATATCGGTCAATTACAGGCATGTATTATGACAGGCTACCCAGGGAATATCGCGAGTGCGTGGCAGCAAGCGGGCAGAGCAGGAAGACGTCAGGACGAGGCGCTCATTGTTTATGTTGCGCAATCAACGGCATTGGATCAATATGTTGTCCAAAATCCTAGTTATCTATTAGGAAGTTCACCAGAAGAAGCGCGTATTAATCCGGAAAATCTGTTAATTTTAATGGAGCATTTAAAATGTGCGGCATTCGAACTGCCATTTTCGATGGAAGATACGTATGGGGAATATGAAGTTCAGGAACTATTAGCCTATTTAGAAGAAGAGGGTGTTCTTGTCCGTACAAGCACGAAATGGCATTGGATGAGCGACAGATTCCCGGCACATGAAATTTCACTGCGTTCAGCTGCACAGGAAAATGTTGTCATTATCGATATTTCAACACCTGCCAATACGAAAGTAATCGGTGAAATGGATACGTACAGTGCAATGACTCTTTTACATGAAGAAGCCATCTATTTGCATCAAGGTATTCAGTTCCAGGTCGAAAAGCTCGATTGGGAAGAGAAAAAGGCATTCGTTCGTGAAGTGGATGTCGACTACTTTACAGATGCAAATTTGGCTGTCGAGCTGAAGGTGCTAAGTGAAGATAAATCGGCCCCATTTAAAAACTCGACAGTAAGTTACGGAGATGTCAGTATCTTAGCTATTCCGACCATTTTTAAGAAAATCCGTTTTAATACCCATGATAATATCGGATCTGGTCCGATTACGATTCCTCCAATGGAAATGCATACAAATGCGACATGGATGAGCTTTGAGTTGCCGAATAACTGGACGGAAGAACAACTGACCGATGCGCTGACAGGAGCTGCCTATGCAATGGGAAGCTTTATCCCGTTATTCATTCACTGTGACCGGTCGGATGTGTCGGTAGTCCCGCAAGTGAAAGCGGTTCATAATGAAAAACCGACATTGTTTATTTATGACAGTTATCCTGGTGGTATCGGTTTAAGTGAACGTGTGTACGATGTTTTACTGTCGCTGCTTGAAAGAACAGCTCAGCATGTGGAGAACTGTCCGTGTCAGCAAGGTTGTCCTTCATGCATTGGTGCGCAGGATAGTTTGGGAGAAAACAAAAAACAAGTTATGAAAGTGTTAAATATTTTAATCAACGAAATGATGTGAGAACATGTCGTATGAAAATAAGCTATTGCAAATGAAGAAACTGCTAGGCAAAAAAACGGAGCAAAAAAAAGAGAAACCAAAATTCATCAAACCTGAACCGCCTTTATATAGCGAACAATGGCAACAGGAAGGGCTTGAACTGGTAGAAAATGAATTCGGCATGCTTTTTAAACGGGAAGTGCATTATCCATTTGATTATCAGCACGGTGACTACAAGCTTGGGGAATTGTTTCCTTCCTTAAAGCGCTGGAAGTCCCAAGCTGAGGATCATCCGTTTGCCATTAGCGGTGATGAAACGATCGTGTTTTTTGATACAGAAACAACCGGTTTAAAAGGCGCGGGTACCCATATTTTTTTACTTGGTTTCCTGGAAGCAAATGATGAAGATTTTACGCTCACACAATATGTATTGGCGGACCCTTCGAATGAAGCGGCACTACTGTTTGAATCAAAGCTATGGCAGCGAAATGTAACGATTGTTTCCTATAACGGAAAAAGTTTCGACTGGCCGCAGCTTCAAGTGCGCTGGACATTGAACCAGCAATTTTTGCCGCCGCTGAAATCACAGCGGCAAATTGATTTGCTGCATAGTACGAAACGACTTTGGAAAGACGATTTATCACGCATGAAGCTTACCCAAGTTGAACAGGATAAGCTTGGGTTTTACCGAATCGGGGATATACCGGGTCATTTGGCTCCGATTATATATTTTGATGCGGTCAAAAGCGGGAATGCGGAAACGCTGATGAAAGTACTGTTGCATAATGAATGGGATTTACTGTCGCTGATTACATTGTATATTCATTCGACGAATTTATTGTTTGATGATATATCAACGGAGTCGGCAACAACGTATACGAATATCGGAAAATGGTTTGGCGATTTGAAAAAGCGGCAAACAAGTACGGAAATACTACAGGCAGTGACGGCACATTTCGAAACAAAAGATACCGGTTATGCACATTTTTATTTGGCATTTGAATTAAAGCGGATTGGAGAAACGGATTTAGCGATCCAATCATTCCAAACAGCACTTCCGGCCATCCCTGTCAGAAAACAGCTGCAGGCATACGAACAACTGGCAATGCTATATGAACATAAATTAAAAGACTACGAGCAGGCATACATTTATACGGAAATAGGGAATAATTTACTTCCTGAAATCCCGTTTCAAAAAGAATCACAGCTGCAAAATCAGCAAAGAAATTGGCAGAAAAGGCTTAGTCGTTTGGCCAATAAAAGAAATAAAAATTTTTTCGACAAATAATGAAAAATTTTTCGACAACTAGAACATATGTAGTCGTCCCATTTGTCAGACCTATGCTATAATAAATCAAAGAAGTAGCGTGATGGAAGGACGAGGAATAATGGATATTAAATTAACAGCTGACCATATATTGGAAAAAGAATTTAAAAAGAGTATGAAAGGTTATAACATTGACGAAGTGGATCAATTTTTGGATCTGATTCGTGAAGATTATGACACATTTACTGCAAAGATTGCTTCTTTAGAAGAGGAAAACGAGCGCTTAAAGCAAGAGCTGGCAAACTCAAGCCGCAAATCGGCGGTAGCTCCTGCTCCAACAGCGAATAGTACAAACTTCGATATTTTAAAGCGACTTTCAAACTTGGAGAAGCATGTTTTCGGGAGTAAGCTTTACGAATAGTTAAACTATTCATGGGAATATTGTTTTTTTTCTATTATTGCAGTATACTTTATTCATACATCAATATTCGAGTAATCGCTGCGACTTTTAAGGTCGTAGAGGAAAGTCCATGCTCACACGGTGCTGCGATGCCCGTAGTGTTCGTGCTTACTGAAAAAATAAGGTAAGGCAAGAGAATTTCTCTTGACGGCGGAAGGAACTCCTAAGTCTTTTAGATATGGACGAAACTTCCTGAAAGTGCCACAGTGACGGAGCTTATAGTGAAAACTATGAGGTGGAACGAGGTAAACCCCATGAGTGAGAAACCCAAATTATGGTAGGGGCACTCTCCTGAAGGAATTGAACGGATGGAGGGACGGTCAGCTTGGCCGTAGATAGATGATTACTACCTAGTCGTACGAGGCGCAAGCTGCTTGAGTACTTAGGAACAAAACATGGCTTATTGATTATTGATGCTTTTTTTTGAACATATAAAAGGGCTCTCCATTCTTTTGTGGAGAGCCTTTCTTAGTAGAAAAAATTATTATAAATATAAAAATAAAGGTTCATGACGGGGAATTAGGGAACTAAATCAATACAACAATACCTCCTTCTGTCGGAGTGAATATATAAAAACTGTTCTTTATATAAGGGTGAGATGTCTTGAGCGAATTGAAGTCTAATAAATCCATCATACAAGAGCTGGCATTGTCACAGTTTCCAAAAGAATTAATCGAAAGAGTTTTTGAAAATATTGCGGAAGGTATTATGATTACCGATCGATATAGAAGAATTTTATCGATTAATGTTGCTTTTGAGTTTGTTACAGGCTTTAAATTGGAAGAGGTACAAGGGAAGAAACCGTCTATTTTGCAGTCTGGCGTGCATGACAGAGCTTTTTATATTGATATGTGGAAACAAATTGGCAAGGCAGGCATGTGGCAAGGTGAAATTTGGAATAGACGCAAGACGGGTGAATTATACCCCGAATGGCTGACAATACTAGCAATTAAAGATGAAGCAGGTAAAATTACAAATTACTGCGGCATTTTTACAGATTTATCTGAACGTAAAATCGTGGAAGACGAACTTGAAAAAAGGGCTCTTCATGATTCATTAACAGATGTGTGCAATCGTTTTGCCTATATTGAACGTATGAATGCACTTCTGGAAGTGACAGAGAACAAGGTGATGTCGATACAGCATGCGGTTCTTTTTATGGATTTAGACCGCTTTAAGCAAGTGAATGATTTGCTCGGTCATGCCATTGGTGATCAGTTATTGGTAGAAGTATCCAAACGCGTGAAAACTTTAGTGAGAAATAAGGATATTTTAGCGCGCTTTGGTGGGGATGAATTTGTCATTACATTAGCAAATATCCAACATCCAAGAGAAGCTGCAAAATTTGCTGAGCAGGTGCTCCGGGTTTTTGAAACGCCGATTAAAATTCACGATCAGGATATTTATATATCGACAAGTATGGGAATCAGCATTTACCCGGCGGACGGTATGACAACAGAACAACTATTGAATCGTGCTGATCGGGCCATGTCATTTTCAAAAGACAATGGGCGCAATTGCTACTCATTTTACTTCGACGATTTGGAAACTGATTCGAATCGAGTGCTGACACTTGATAGTGAGCTCCGTAAAGCGATTGAAAACAGGGAATTTACGCTTGCCTACCAGCCGAAAGTTAGTACCGAAAACAATGAAATTATCGGAATCGAAGCATTAGTACGTTGGAACAGTGAGAAACTTGGCTTTGTATCACCTGCTGAATTTATCGAACATGCTGAAGAATCGGGTTTAATTATCCCACTGAGCGAAATGATTTTCGAGCTTGCATGTGAAGGCTATCATCAGCTTGTTTCTGCCGGGTACCCAAATGTACCGATAGCAGTAAATGTTTCGAGCATTCACTTCCAGCAGCAAAGCTTCTTAGATTCGGTTCAAAAAATTTTAGAGCGGAATAATGCTTCGGCACAAAGCTTTGAAATCGAAGTGACTGAGCGGACAGTGATGAACAGTGCGCAGGAGACAGTGAGTAAACTAGTAAAACTGAAGCAATTAGGTTTTAAGCTTTCGATCGACGACTTCGGGACAGGGTATTCTTCATTAAGTTACTTAGTGCGATTCCCGCTCGATGTGCTGAAAATTGACCGCAGCTTCATTCAGCATATTTGCTCGCTTGATGATAAGCAGGCAATTGTCGATGCGATTATTCAAATGGCGCATCGCCTGCAAATGAAAGTAGTAGCTGAAGGTGTGGAAACAAGCCAGCAAGTCGATTTGCTTAAATCGATGGGCTGTGATTATATTCAAGGGTATTACTACAGTAAACCTTTGCCTATGGAAGAATTAATCGACTTCATCCAATTTTGGGAAGTCGAGCATCAAGGAAGGATTTAAACGCATGACAAAATTTAATTTAGTTGCAACAGCTGCGATGGGCCTAGAGGCAATTGTAGCAGAAGAAGTACGTGATCTAGGATACGAAACACGTGTCGATAACGGCAAAGTATATTTTGAAGGCGATGAGATGGCGATTGCTCGCACGAATCTATGGTTGCGTGTAGCAGACCGTGTGAAAATCGTCGTTGCCCAATTCCCGGCTAAAACATTTGACCAGCTATTTGAAGGTGTAAAAGCTGTTCAATGGGAAAAATACTTGCCGGTGGATGCAAATTTCCCGGTGTCAGGTAAATCGGTCAAATCAACATTATTCAGTGTACCGGATTGTCAGGCAATCACGAAAAAAGCGATTGTTGAACGAATGAAGCTTGCCTATAAACGTTTAGGGTTTTTAGATGAATCCGGCCCGACATTTAAAATCGAAATTTCGATTTTAAAAGATATGGCAACATTAACGATTGATACATCGGGTGTAGGCTTGCATAAACGCGGATACCGCACGACACAAGGTGAAGCACCATTAAAAGAAACACTTGCAGCAGCATTAGTGAAAATTTCAAAATGGTCACCAAGCCGTCCGTTCGTAGACCCTTTCTGTGGTTCGGGAACGATTGCATTGGAAGCGGCTATGATTGGCCAAAATATCGCACCAGGCTATAACCGTGAATTTATTTCGGAATCATGGCCGTGGATGAAGCAGGATATTTGGGATAAAGCGCGTGATGAAGCGGATTCTTTAGCGAATTATGATCAGGAATTAACGATCATCGGTACAGATATCGATCATAAAATGGTTGCCATTGCGCAAGAAAATGCACTTGAAGCAGGCTTTGGCGATTTATTGACATTCAAGCAAATGCAGGCGACGGATTTCACAACGAAGCTGACAGACGGGGTTATTGTTACAAACCCTCCATATGGTGAGCGTATCGGTGAAGTAGAAGAAATCGAGAAAATGCTGCGCCAGTTTGGTCAAGTTATGCAAAACTACCCAACATGGTCAGTATACATGCTGTCATCAATGGAAGACTTTGAAGTACATTACGGTAAAAAAGCGACGAAAAAGCGTAAATTATTTAACGGATTCATCCGCACAGATTTATACCAGTATTGGGGTCAAAAATCTAAGCGCGAAAATTAATAACGAAGAGCGTGTCCGAGAAGACATTCCGGAGAGCGCTCTTTTTGTTGCATATTATTAGTCTTTTTTATGTGAATCGTTGTATAATGATAAGTACGGAATTTTTTGATATAAATTGTAAATTGTTAGTATTTGCGGGAGGAATTGTATACGTTCCTTCCGCCTCATATTGAGGGGGAACATCCATTTGAGAAAATCTTTACCTTTTGAATTATCGAGAGAGAAAACTTTCTTCGACTCTTTAGGCGATTGGTTAGGCGATGTCCTGTATGACGAATTGCCTGAACGAGGATTTGAATGCCGTGACGAACAAATTTTCATGGCTTACCAAATAGAGCAAGCTTTAAAAGAAAAGAACGTGTTATTTGCGGAAGCTGGGGTAGGAACAGGAAAAACAATTGCCTACTTATTACCGGCAGTATCTTATGCACGTTATACAGGAAAACCGGCACTTATTGCCTGTGCAGATGAAACTTTAATCGACCAGCTCGTAAAAGAGGGCGGCGATATTCATAAACTTCGTGATGTATTAGGACTGGATATTGATGTCCGTCTTGCAAAATCACGTGACCAATATTTATGTTTAAAACGCTTTGAAGAAGCGGAAAAAACGGAAACAGAAGAGTGGATTGATGATATTGCATTTTCAATTCCGGATGGGGTATATGCACAGGGCAGTATGATTGCCGTGCAGCCATACGGGGAGCGCTCGGATTATCCGTTAGTGACGGATGAAGACTGGGAGAAAGTAAACTATAATTCAATCATGCAATGTGCGGTTTGTGATTTACGTAATCGTTGCGGCCAAACATTACACCGTGCACATTACCGTAAATCGACGGATCTTATCATTTGTTCACAAGACTTTTTAATGGAGCATTTGGCGACAAAGGAATCACGTGAACGTGAAGGGCAATTACCGCTATTACCGGAAGTTTCAATGATGGTGCTTGATGAAGGACATTTACTTGAATATGCAGCCCAAAAAGCATTAACGTACAAAGTTCAGGCGTATACGATTGTAGAGTTATTGGAACGATTAATGGTAGATGGTGTTCGTGAGCGTACATTATATGCGATGGAACATTTACAAGATCACCATGAACTGTTTTTTGACCAGTTGCGTGAAGATGTCATTAAATCAGAAGAAGACCGTAAACGTATTGTGAAATCAGAGCGACTGATCCACTTAGGCGAGCGCGTCATTGCATATGTCGATCAGCTGCTGGAAGAATTCGTTTTTGAATCGGAACTCTATATGATTCCGGAATATGAGCTGAATATGGCGGAAGAGTTTTTAGAGCATTATGTAGCGGCAATTCGTATTTTTGTTGCACAAGGCGATGCTGTTGATTGGCTGGAGGATAATGATGGAGAAGAGACGCTCGTCATTATGCCGCGCCTGATTACAGATGTTCTTTCTGAAACGTTATTCTCGAAAAAAATGCCAATCGTGTTCTCATCGGCTACACTATCGGTAAATAAGGATTTCAGCTATATCGCATCAAGCTTAGGTATCGAACAATACCAAAGCTTCAGTGTACCATCACCGTTTGATTACGAAGAAGTAATGAAAATTTATTTACATGAACTTTCGCAATCCGAAAAAACTGCAAAAGTAGAGCAGCTTTTGAAAGATGGTAAACAAACATTAATTTTATTTAAATCAAAACAGGCAATGAATCACTTTAAATCTAATGTTGGTTTAATGGAACGCTTAAATATCGCATTTGAAGGCGACCGTGAGCTTTCGGCAATTGTCCGTGAGTTCCAAAACGGTGAAGTGAAAACATTATGTTCGTATCATTTATGGGAAGGCTTGGATTTACCGGAAGAAGCGTTAACGCGCGTCATTATTTTCGACTTGCCATTCCCGCCGCATGACCCATTATTTGATGCAAAACGTTCATTTGCACAAAATCCATTTGAAGAAGTTGAGTTACCATTCATGCAACTTCGTCTTCAGCAAGGAATGGGCCGTCTGATTCGTACATCGAATGATCATGGTGACATTCATATTTTATTAAATAATGAAGAAGCAAGCGTGAAATCACACTTCACAGATATTTTAGCAGTGGATCCACAATAATGTTCAACCCCGTTCGAGTGTTTCGAGCGGGGTTTTCCTTTTGGATTTGTAGGGGCGCGCTATTTTCTATTTAGTAGTAGTGATGTTCTAATTTAATGAAAAATCTTCTAATAAAATGCTGATTTTCTAATAAGTGAATCATTTCTTTTTAATATGAAGATGAAAAGTTCAAAGATAGTAGTGAAATCTTCTAATAATTATTAGGGTTGTTCTAATATCCGTAATTTTCTTCAAATAAAAAAACCTTTCATTGAAAGAATCAACAAAAGGCAAAAATGATTTACTCTTCTTCTTCAGTATCAATGGTATATAGAATAATTAAATCCCCGATACCTTCTAAAGTAGCAGGTATTTTAAATGCTTGCTTAAAGCCGTATAATTTTGTATGACCAACCATCACGGTAGGTGGCGTAATATCAAGTTCCAAATCATGTTGGACTGTGTATGTACATAAATTACCGGCAATCATATTCCCGAGTTCGCCTGTAAAGGACTCAAGCATAGCACCTTCTAAAGGCATTCCGAACATCGCAGAGCCGATTGCACTAAAACTTTCCGGTGTGCCGTCAATGATAATGCGTCCTTTAACATCACCAACTAATCCTATAAGCACACCCATCTCAAGTTGTTCGTACGGTTCATTTATGATGGAAGGAGATTTCACATCTATAATCATAGGTAATATAGTTTTTAGTGAATGGATTGTCCCGTTTAAGATAGTTTGAATATGCGTCGAATTACTCAATAATAATTTCTCCTTCCTAGACTTTTAATTCATATTAACATGTTGCTTCGGTATATGTATAGAAGAAAATTAAAAGACACTGTATTGACAGAAAATTTCGGAGCATATATAATGAAAATGATAATTATTATCAACAAATGGGGCGGTGTTTAAAATGTTGTATGCTTTTATTGGAGCAACAGTGATCGTTTATGTGGCAATTGGAAACTATGTTATGAAAAATACAGCAAATTAAAAATAAAATATTAAAAACTATTCATCGCATTGTCACATTGACAATGCGATTTTTATGTAATAGAGTAGAAATTTCATGAAATATGTTCCAAAATAGGAAGTATAGATATTTGATAAGTGAGGTCATCACATTGGTCAACGTTGTAAAGAGAAATAATATTTCGATCAAGGGTAAGGGAGAGCAAGTTTTATTATTTGCGCATGGGTTTGGCTGTGATCAAACTTTATGGCAAAGTTTGATTTCTTATTTTGAGGAATCGTACAAAATTATTCTTTTTGATTATGTAGGTGCTGGTAACTCCGATATAACGGCATATGATAGGGTGAAATATAATAGCTTAGATGGTTATGTACAGGATGTCATTGACATTATTGAGGCATACGATCTTAAAAATATTATTTTTATTGGTCACTCTGTAAGTTCGATGATCGGTATGCTCGCTGCTATAAAAATGCCGCAATACTTTTCAAAGCTTATTATGATAGGCCCTTCCCCTTATTATTTGAATGATGGAGATTATAAAGGGGGATTTGATCGAAGTGAAATTGATGAACTGCTTGTAACAATGGAAATGAACTTTGAAGGTTGGGCAAGCTATATGGCCCCAATTGCAATGGATCAATCAAGTGATGCACCATTAACAAAGAGACTTGAAGAAACATTTGTATCAACGAATTCAAGTATTGCGAGACAGTTTGCAGAAGTCACTTTCTTTAGTGATTCACGATATCGATTAGGGGAGACGCAAATTCCTATATTAATCCTGCAATGCGCGAATGATAGTATTGTACCGATTGACGTAGGCTATTATTTAAGCGCTCATATTCCGAACAATGAATTGGTAATATTAGATACTAGAGGTCATTATCCACATTTAAACGACCCGAAATTAACAGCAGAAATCATATTAAACTATATAAAATAAGAATAGGGGCGTATGCATTGATGGAGAGACGTCTAGCTCAATTGCCTTGTGGATATATTGTTACAAACGAGCAATATACAATTATTGATGTAAATGAAACATTTTTGCAATGGACAAATTACAGGCTTGAAGAGTTATATGGACAACATCTTGAAAAGTTGTTTTCATCCAGTAGTAAATTAATTTTCCATTCGTATTTTTATCCTAATATGGCAATGTATCAATTTGTAGATGAACTTTTTATTAATATACAGAATGCTGTTGGACAAACAATGCCATGTTTAGTCAATGCAAAACAAGTAAATAAGGAAGGTAAGAATTTTGTCGATATTGTCATGATGCCAATGAACAAGCGAATTGAATATGAGCGTGAAGTTCGACAAGCGAAACTATTATTGGAAGAAGCATATAACGAAAAAACAACCGCCCATGAACATTTGCAGCGAATTAATAAAAAAATTGAAGAGAAACAGCAGCAATTAATTCAACTGAACGAAGAACTACAGTATATTTCCAATACAGACAACTTAACCGGTATTGGCAATCGCCGTTTTTTTCAGCAAAAGCTTCAAATCCATATTGAGCAGTTTGATAAACATGGAATTCCATTTTCCTTGCTCGTAATGGATATTGACCATTTCAAACAGGTGAATGATATATATGGACATGCAATAGGAGATTTGGTTTTAGCACAATTAGGAGTTCTATTGAAAACAGCTGCTCGTGACCAGGATATTCCTGCACGATTTGGGGGCGAAGAATTTATTTTACTGTTAGGCCAAACAGATGAAGAGAAAGCGTTTGAAATTGCCCAACAGTTGATTAAACAGTTTGAGAAAACAATATGGCCATCAGTTGGTCGGTTAACGGTAAGTATCGGCTGTACAACATTTAAAAAGGGTGATACTGAGAGCTCTGTTTTTGAACATGCGGATGATGCACTCTATGAATCAAAGCGAAATGGACGCAACCAGGCAACACAGTATGAAGCGATGAAAAGGATGTAGCTTTCTTTTTTAGTTTTAGGATAATAGATACATACAATAAAAGGCTATTGAATTAATTACTTCATTAGCCTTTTTAATGTCGATGAAGTTTTCGTACAATTACATTTTCTTAATAGCTAAAGCCAATGTTCAATACAAGTAATTGATTGGTTGATCGTATCCAGACGGATTTTTTTGCCGATCGCCAAAGGGAACATCGGGTGGGTATGGGCACAGTCGATATCGGCAAGAATAGGAATAATTTTATCATCCAGCTGTTCCAATAACAGGTCAAGCGGCAGCTTGCCTGTCCCTTCATCATCAAAGAGCTCGTGTTTTCCAAGGATAATACCGCCAACTTTGTCGAATATCCCGTGCAATTTCAACATCGCAAAATTCTTTTCTACAGTTGACGCACACTTCAATGAATCCTCAATGAGTAATATATCACCGGTATTAATAACAGGAAAATAAGCTGTCCCGATGAAACCGTACATTGTATTATTATTGCCGCCTATTAAACGTCCTTCAACAACACCTTCATGAACACTGATCCATTTATTTGAGTAGAGTGTTTTTGGCTTCTCATAATCTAGCCAGTTAATCATTTCATCTGACCAAATTCGTGGCATTGGAATCGAGTACGGAACGCTTGGTTGACAAAAATAGCGGTCAAAATAATTGTATGTTTCATGGACAAGCGGCTCAAATTCTCCGAACGAAGGGATGAGTGCCGGACCGTAAAATGTAGGAATATTCGTTTTGGCAAAAAGAGCCAATAAAATTGCAGTAGTATCAGAGTAGCCGACCACAATTTTCGGGTCATTTTTAAACGCATCGTAATCTATATAGGGGAGAAGGCTATTCGAATTCGTACCGCCGATTGAGGACATGATCATTTTAATTGATGGATCTCTTAGTAGCTGATTAAATTCTTCAGCACGTTCCTTTGGCGTCCTGACCGATATCCATCTTGTTTACCTGTAAGATTTCCCTCGATAATTTGAAATCCTTTTTCCTCCAAAAATTCTTTACCGCGACTGTATCGCAACTTTGCGGTAGTAGTTGCCGGTACAGAAGATGAGAAAATGCCGATCTTATCTCCACGTTGTAATGGATGAAACATATAATCACCTATCTTTGCTAATTTATAGTTTCGGGTATATGTTAAAATTATACAATATATTCGAGCAGAAAAAAGGAAATAATAAATGTAGAGTATATGATAGAAAATGAGGAGGTGAGCAGCTAGTTACGGCAACTAGTGTCCAATGAACAAATTACAAAAAATTTATGATCAGGCAAAGCAAATGACAGCAGGTGGTAAGGTCGCCTCATATATACCAGCACTTGCTGCAGCAAATAGCGATTTGTTTGCGGTGAGTTTACTAAGTGCAGAACAGGAAATTGAATTAGGTGATTGTACAGAAACTTTTACACTTCAAAGTGTCGTGAAAGTAATCAGTTTTATGGTTGCTGCAAATCATCACGGTATTGAGGAAATCATGCATTATGTTGATGTGGAGCCGACAGGAGACTCATTTAACTCAATTGTGCGATTGGAAGGGCATAATAATAAGCCTTTTAACCCGATGATCAATGCAGGGGCGATAACAATTGCTTCGTTACTTCCGGGTGAGACAATGTTCGAAAAAGTGAAATCTGTGACGACTTATTTAGAACGCATGATCGGAAAGAAAGTGCATATTAATAATGAAATCTATTTTTCGGAATACCAGTCAGCTGATTATAATCGGGCAATCGCCTATATATTACAGGCGAACGGTTTCCTGAAATCTGATGTTGAGGAAGCTCTCCAAGTCTATTTACAGCTTTGCTCGATTTCAGTAGATGTGACCGACTTAGCGAAAATGGCATTTTATTTTGCGACTAATGGAAAAGATAGTGAAGCTTGCTGCAATAAAGAGGTAATTAATATTGCAAAAGCTTTAATGCTCACATGCGGCATGTACAATGCATCCGGAAAATTTGCAGCGTTTGTAGGGTTGCCGGCAAAAAGCGGTGTATCCGGTGCAATCATTGCCGTAGTCCGTAATGGTGAAATAGAACAACTGCAAGGTCCGATTGGAATTGGCATTTATGGACCAGCCATTGATCAAGTCGGCAATAGTGTAGCGGGTATCGAGTTTTTGATGCACCTGTCAAAGGAATATGATTTGTTTTGTTTATAACAGGAAAAGGAACATTCTCTCAAAAAAATGAAGGAATGTTCCTTTTTTAATTTAACGATAAGGAAGGAGCTCAATAACTTTCGTTGCTGTGTTTTTTACAAATGTGGCATCATGCTCCACAAATAACAAAGTTGGTTTAAATTGAGCAATCATTTTTTCAATCTGTTGATGGTTAAAAACATCTAAATAGTTCAGCGGTTCATCCCAAATATAAAATTCTGCTTCGAGTCCGAGCGACTTTGAAAATTCGACTTTCTTTTGCTGACCCATGCTCATCTTTTCAATTGGTACTTGAAAAACATCACGGTTAAATCCGAAAATACGCAAATTGTTTAAAAATAATGTGTAGTCGATTTGCTGCTCAAAGGCAAAGTCTTTTAACATCCCTTGATTATCCTCATAATTTTGGCGGATAACACTTGTGCTCAACCCTTGTGGCATAATCATTTCGCCGTCTACAGTACCAGGAAATGTACCCTGTAAATATTGAACAAGTGATGTTTTACCACTGCCATTCGGACCGACAATGGCAACTTGCTCCCCTTGGAAAATTTCAAATGAAATAGGTTGGAACAGAGGTCGATCATTGTAGCCCAACGTAAGGTTTTTCACGCGAAGTACAGGATTCCGATGCTTCAATTGGCAGTTAATCGTCAAATCGCTTATTGTTTCAATATTTTTCAGCAGCTTCGTTTTATCCTCAATTTTTTCCTGTGTGCGTTTTTCAATTGCTTTTGCTCGTTTATTCATGCGCTTTGCAATTGCATTTCCGAATGGATCATTTCCTGAAGGCTTTTCACGTTGCGCGGCCCAGTTAGACTTTTCGCGAGCCGTTTTTTGCAGGCGGTTGATTTCAGCGTTTAATGAGCGATTTTGCTCGAGTTCAAACTCGTCCTGTAGCTTCTTCTGCTGTTCATAAACTGAAAAGTTTCCTTTGTATACGCTAATTTGATTTTTTTCAATCGCCAAAATATGTGTGACAACTTCATCGATAAATTGACGGTCATGACTGACAACGATAAAGCATTTTTTCTTTTTTAAATAGTTTGCAACGATGGACCGGCCTTTCAGATCGAGGTGATTCGTAGGTTCGTCAAGCAGAAGAAAACGGTTTTCTTCACCGAAGACAGCAGCAAGCATTACTTTTGTTTGTTCGCCGCCCGACAATTGTTCAAAAGGCATCCATAACAACGATGAGTCAAGCGACAAAAGCTGGCATTCCCGCTCGAGCTTCCATAACTCAACGGGCATGACCTCATTAATCGCATAATACGTAGTAACCTTTGGATCACGAATGGCAAAGGGAAAATAATGAAATTCTTCATCACTTATTACTGTTCCGCTATATGGTAATTTATTTTGCAGTAAATGAAGTAAAGTTGTTTTTCCGCGACCATTACGTCCTATTAGACCAAGCTTCCAAGTATTATCGATCGTTATGTTTATATTTTTAAATAATGGTTCTTCGAGTAAATCATAGCTAAATGATACGTTTTTCAATTCTATTGGCATATAGCATACCTCCAAATTTTGATTTGAAAGTATACGCATTCACAAAGAATATTTATATATAAAAAATCCTTCTGAAAGTGTCAGAAGGATTAGTAATCATACGTAAATAAGCCTTTAAGTTCGCTAAAGGAGTATAAATGGGCAGACTAATCCTATTTTATGTGAAAATGCGTATACATTTTTACGTGTAAAATAGAATTACTTATCCATCAGCCATTCATCTTCCTTTCCAGTAAATTATTAGTAGTATGCCATAGATTGTTCGGAAATTCAACCCCCTAATTCTAGAGGAAACAACTCCTATAGAAGATCCTGTTGTTCTCTGGAGAAAATTATAAAATCAGAATGGCCCAAAATAGTAAACATAAAATAAAAATGTTTACAAATATAGTAACGTATATTATAAATGTTATAGAGGTGATATTTTTTGGAAATTCAAAATATTTCAACGAAAGTACTTATAAAAGGATATGAAATGAAACAGGAAAGGTATCAATGTTTGTTTTGTAAACAGTCCTATCATTTAGATGAAGTCTTTCCATATAACAATCGTTTTCTGACAGCGAATGGCATGATTAAAAAACACATTGAGCTGGTACATATTTCACCATTTCACGCATTGCTTGCTTTAGATAAAAAAGTAAGCGGGTTATCAGATGTTCAAATTGAAATGTTGCAGCATTTTTTCGAAGGCAAAACCGATCAGGAAATTGTAAATGATAGCAATGTATCGAGTGTATCGAGTGTATCAACAGTTCGCCAGCACCGCTTTAAATTTCGCGAAAAGGAAAAACAGGCGAAAATTTTTGTTGCTCTCATGCAGCTAATGAAAAACCCTGAACATTATCAAATACATAAAGGGGCGAGACAAGTGGACGAACGTTATAGTATTGAACAGAAGGAACGAGAAAAAGTATTGACTACCTATTTTAAAAACGGGTTGGATGCGGGGGTTGAAACAATTCCTAGTAAGGAAAAGAAAAAGATCATTATCCTCCAGCATATTTTAAATCGTTTTGATGCAGGCAAGCACTACCATGAAAAAGAAGTAAATGAAATTTTAAAGACTGTCCACGATGATTTTGTATCACTGCGCCGTCATCTGATTGAGTATGGCTTTATGGAGCGGAGTGACGATGGTTCAGAGTACTGGGTGAAATGATAGGGGGTCTTTCAATGAAGGTAGAGCTGACACGATATCGTGTAAAAGCCGGGAAAACTTCTAAAGTAAAAGAATGGATGGATTTTTTAAATGATCATATGGAAGATGTACTTGTAACACTTGAGGGAGAGAAAATGTTTGTGGAAACGATTTTCCACGAACATTTGAATGGTGAAGAATATTTATACTGGTATTCGGTACAAGGAAGCGGTGGGGTGGATGTAGATGATTCTACCCATTGGATTGATAAAAAGTATTTGGAATACTGGGAGGAATGCATCGATGAAAATTTTGGTTCTATCGATTTGAAAACAGAAGTCGTAATGATTCCTGAAAATGTACGGGCTAGTATGAACTGATAAAAGTATAATTTGTAATATTAGGAAAGTAAATTTGCTGAAAATAAATTTTACTCTGTAGGATTTCAATAAAATACATTCATTTTCGTCCTTTAAACCATAAAACCAACTAAATTTATACGATTATCTTAATCTTAAACAAAATACTTGTATTATAGTAGTAAAATATTATATTATATCCCTATTGATAAACTTGGTTTTAATAATAGGAGGAATTATTTTGTTGCAAATGGCAATTACGGGTATCCTTTGTGGTGCTCTTTTAGGCTTTGTGATGCAACGTGGACGTTTCTGTTTAACAGGCGGTTTCCGTGATATGTACATCGCTAAAGATAATCGTATGTTTTATGCTTTACTAGTAGCCATTGCAGTTCAAGCGGTAGGTGTATTCCTACTAATTGAGGCAGGGGCGTTTGAATATACAGCAGGTCAGTTCCCATTATGGGCAACGATTGCAGGCGCATTTATTTTCGGTATCGGGATTATTTTTGCAGGCGGTTGTGCTACAGGTACTTGGTATCGTGCAGGTGAAGGCTTAATCGGAAGCTGGATAGCATTAGCATTTTACATGTTGATGGCAGCTATTATGAAGTCAGGTCCATTAGCACAATTTACAGTTGATGCACGTACACCGGTAGTAGGTACTGATTCAATTGCCGATACATTTGGCATTAATGTCTGGTTTTTAGTCATTCCATTTGTTGCATTGGTGGCGTTCATTGTTTACCGTGAATTACGCAAACCACGTGTGAAAATTCCAGGCTTGAAACCTAAGAAAACAGGCTTGGCACATATTTTATTCGAAAAACGCTGGAATCCTTATGTGACAGCAACTTTAATCGGTTTGATCGCAACATTGGCTTGGCCGTTAAGTGCGGCATCAGGACGTATTTTCGGTTTAGGGATTACAACACCTTCAGCAAATATTCTACAGTTTTTAGTAACTGGGGACTTAGACATCATTAATTGGGGAGTATTCCTTGTAATGGGTATTTTATTCGGTTCTTACTTCGCTGCTAAAATGAGCGGTGAATTCCGATTACGTACACCAGATACAAAAACAGTTGTCCGAAGCTCTGCCGGCGGTATTTTAATGGGGTTCGGCGCAAGTCTTGCAGGCGGCTGTTCAATCGGGAACGGTCTTGTAATGACATCAATGATGACTTGGTCAGGTTGGGTTGCTTTACTATTCATGATTTTGGGTACTTGGACAGCATCGTACTTCGTATTTGTGCGTCCATCAAAAAAACGTGCAACAGCGCGTGCTTAAGGAGAGAATTTAAATGAAAAAAACATTAGAAGTATTAGGAATGGTTTGTCCGTTTCCGTTGATCGAAGCAAAAGAAGCAATTAAAGAGTTAAACACAGGTGATGAGCTGGAAGTACAATTCGATTGTACTCAAGGCACGGAATCAATTCCGCGCTGGGCAGCAGAAGACGGCCATGAAGTAACAAACTACGAGCAATTAGGCGAAGCTTCTTGGACAATTACAATTAAGAAAAAATAATTTATGAGTTACGGGCAGCATCTCGATTTATGAGGTGCTGTTTTTTTAATGGGGTGACAGGATAGATAGGGATTACATATTACCCGACACTATAATTTGTGAGATTTTATTTATTATGAAGCTATTAAGGCAAATTAAATTTAAAATAAATTTAGGCTATGGCAGAGCTTTTATTAGAACATTTAGGGGAGTTATTAGAAAAAAACGGAGCGATGTTAGAAGTTTGAACAACGATATTAGAATATAGCGTGCCAAAATTTATTTGAAGATTTCCGATTATATTAGAAGAACTCCCATCATCACAGCCCTTCATCTTTTAATAAATGACAAAAGGGACTATTGTATAGCCCCTTACAATGAATTAGCAGACAATGACAACTGATAATTTGTCAGCGCAGGTTTCAATAAATCAAGAAACGCTTTAAAAGCTGGTGATTGCTGGCGCTCCTTCTGATAGATCAGCAATGTTTCTCTTTCCAGTATAGGGTGCTGAATGATATGAGCCTGCAGTTTGTCCGACGCATGTAAATCAAACAATGTTTTGGCTACAATCGTTCCGCCAAGGCATTGCTCGACAAACTGAAAAATAGCCGGAATGCTGGAAGTTTCAAACTTTGGCTCAACCGTTAATTTGTCCGATTTAGCTGCAGCATTTAATATCCGCCGGCAAAGATGCGCATTTGGAAACAAAACAAGTGGTTCTTTTAAAATATGGCACAATTGCACGGGTTCTTCAAGTCGTGTAGCAGAGTCTTTGCTTTCTACATAGCAGAACTTTTCAGTGTATAAAGGAATCTCCACAAACTGTTCATCGTAGTTTTCAATTAGTGGTGAAAAAGTAAATCCGAAATCGATGGTATTGTTTTTTATTAATGAATGAATATCTTCACCGGAAGTAACCGTTACTTGTATATGCGGATATTTATGCATGAACTTTAAAACTAAATCTGACACAATATTAGTCAATTCACCAGGCAACGCGCCTACACGAAGAATCCCTTTTTCAAGTGAAGCCAATTGTTGCATTTGCATTTTAGTTGTATGCAATGTTTGAAATATCGTTTGTGCTTGGCGATAAAGAATCTGACCAGCTTCCGTAAGGGTGATTTTCTTACCAATCCGGTTAAACAACGGGGTATTCACTTCATTTTCGAGCACTTTAATTTGCTGGCTTAAAGTTGGCTGTGCAATATTAAGCCGTTCAGCAGCTCGAGTAAATTGCATCTCCTCACATAACATTAAAAAGTATTCTAAATGCCGTAATTCCATAGAAAACGCCTCACTTTTATAGTTATAAACTATTATATGTACTGTTTATATAATTAATATCTATTGTAAGGTAGAACCATATAAATAGAAAGGGGGTTTAATATCCCTATTCGACTGGCAGCTGCTTGAATAGAAATTCCCTTTTATTCATAACGTGAATATTGAGGTGAATTTTTTGAAGTGGATTTCAACTATTTCCAAAAAAAGATTGAGATTAATCTTTTCTGCTTTTATTCTTTTCGGAGTAATTGTTTTTATAAGACTGTTTTATGTGCAAATTATTCAGCATGATAAACTAACGGAACTTGCCAAGACGAATTGGGATCGGGAAATCCCGTTTACTTCAGAGCGCGGAAAAATTACGGATCGAAACGGTAAACTTATTGTTACGAATGAATTAGCGCCAACGCTTTATTTCATGCCAACACAGAATGAGAATATTGAAGAAGCTGCAAACCAGATTGCAGAGGTGCTTAAGTTGGACGCCAAAAATTTATACGAAAAAATGAATTCTAAAAGCTATCTAGTCAAACTTGCACCGGAAGCGAAAAATATTTCATACGAACAAGCCGTTAAAATTCAAGAATTGAAAATTGACGGACTATATAGTGGTGTAGATTATGACAGGAGTTATCCGTACGGGAATTTGTTATCACGACTAGTCGGATTTACAGGGTATGATTCGCAGGGACTTGCAGGAATTGAATATCAATATGATAAACTTTTGACTTCTAAAGATGCAGCAATTAAGTTGTTTACTGATGCAAAGGGGAAGGCATTACCCCATGTGAATGATGAATGGCGGGAAGGGAAGCAAGGGGCAACGGTAGGCTTAACAATTGATGTGGAAGTTCAGAAAGTAATTGAACGAGAACTGTCTCAAGCTATGACAAAATATAACGCAGAACAGGCACTGGCCATTGCGATGAATCCTAAAACAGGTGAGATTTTAGCTCTTTCTTCATATCCTACATACGATCCTTCTAAGTTTGAAGAAGTAGAATCATCTATTTATAACCGGAACTTGCCGGTCTGGATGACATATGAGCCGGGATCAACCTTTAAAATTATTACACTGAGTGCTGCTGTTGAAGAAAATGTAGTGGATCTCGAAAAAGATACTTTTTTTGATAAAGGTTATACGATGGTGGAAGGTGTAAGACTTCGCTGTTGGAAACGTGATGGTCATGGAGAGGAAACGTTTTTACAAGTAGTGGAAAATTCTTGTAACCCGGGATTTATCGAACTTGGTCAACGAGTAGGTGCTGACAAGTTAATGAAGTACATTAAGGATTTTGGGTTTGGTAAAACAACTGGTTCTAATATTGCCGGAGAAGCGTCAGGTATATTATTTTCCGAAGAGGCATTTGGACCGGTTGAACATGCCACCACTTCTTTTGGGCAAGGTATATCTGTGACACCTATTCAACAAGTGCAGGCAGTTTCTGCAGCTGTAAATGGCGGTAAACTCTTTACGCCATATGTTGTTTCAAAAGTATACAACCCGGAAAGTGGAGAAGTGGTTATAGAAAATAAGCCGACCTTAAAACGCAATGTGGTCAGTGAGGAAACTTCCAAAATAGTAAGAGACGCGCTGGAGTCAGTAGTAGCAAATGGGTCGGGGCGGGCTGCTTACCGGGATGGACTTCGCATAGGCGGGAAAACGGGTACTGCTCAAAAAGTAGAAAATGGACGCTATAAAGATGGGGACTATATCGTATCATTTATAGGTTTTGCACCGGCAAATGATCCTGAAGTTGTCGTATATGTAGCGGTTGACAGTCCTAAAGGCGAATTAGTATTCGGCAGTACAATTGTAGCGCCGATTGTTGGACAGATTATTGAAGATATTGCACCTATTTTAGGGATCGAAAAAGATCGAGAAGGCCAATTGGAAAAGCAATATCGCTGGGGTGATGAATTGACGGAGCGCGTACCTGATTTAGTAGGTGTATCTGTTAATGAAATTATGGAGTTGGAATATCCTTATCAAATTAAAGTACATGGAGAAGGCGAGACAGTAAAAGCGCAGTTACCTGAGCCGGAAAGTGTATTAGAACTAGATGGCACTATTCATCTTTATTTAGAAAAATAATATTAAACTTTTTGAAAAACAACCATTTGCTCAATGAGCAAATGGTTGTTTTTGTGTACACATTTTTAATGTGCTATCATCTCGTGTGCAATCTCATGGCCCTCCATATTTGAAGGGTAATAGGTTGGCCAATTCGTTATTTCTTTTAATAAAGCTTCACGATCATCCCCCCAGTAGATGTGGTAATGCCCTGATTTTTGAGGTGCGATTATATGGTCACTGAACTGAATATAAGCCGGGACGCCTGTTTCTTCGCCGACATGTTTGAAAATAAACCGGACCCCACGATTACCTTTTTCATAGGTTAATATTTCATAACCATCATATGTGTATTCTCCTTTATGCGCGTGACCATGATCATAAAATGTAATAAAACGATCTTCAATGACAATACGGTCCGTAGTAGTCTTATAGCCAGTTTCATAATAAGATTTAATATCCTCAAATGTTTGGCTGTCATCATGGGAAGCCTTATGTTCAAAAACTTCATCCAAAGTACCATCCTGCAAATAAGGGTAGACCGATTGCCAGTCGCCGCTCCAATCGCTTAATGGCCGGTCCTGTACTTCTTCGTCTTCAAAATAACCGTTATAAATTTTTTCCTGTTTTTCATTAATTTCATGTTGATGATCATGCTCATGAGCCTTTTCTTCTGTTACAACATCCGCAGTTGCATTGACCTCTTCTTTAGAATTTTCAGCACAACCAACCAGCATGATGCTAAACGCTAAAATACTTAAACAATTTAATTTCCTTTTCATACCTTACCTCCTAAATAGTAACTGTTACGATTTATAATATTATATAGTTGTGCCTTGCTTGTCAATACAAATCGTAATTATTACTATTTGAGAAGTTAATTCCACCTAAAATACTTCCCATGACCATCAGTATTTTCTAGTATTTTGACGGTTCTAGTTATACCAGCATCAATGAAATCCACATGTAAATCCTTATCATACATATTGTTGTAGATGTGATAAATGCTATGAATATGGCTTAGTTGCTGAAGCAGTACCAATAATTCTGACTTTAATGTAGCGGAAAACTGATTTGCTACATGTGTGTGGAAAATAATAATTTGGCTATTTTGAAGTTCATGGTTTTCAAATAGTGGGGGAATAAGATTTCTAAAATCTCCGGTTAGTAAAAGCTTTGAATATTGCCGGTGAATCACCATTGCTTTCGCTAAATTTTCTTTCCGTATAATTTGTTCGGGCCAAATTAAACTTTTCAGCCATAAATATTCATCAGAATCTTGTAGATCAATAATATTTAAATCAATTCCAAATCGGTGTACAATGTTCAGGCTTTTCACAGAAGTTATAGGCGTGCCGTAGTTTTTCGCAAAAAGAGTGAGAGGGCTATTTTCATTGCCAAATGAAATCGGCGGTTCTTGTTCAATTTCATATCGATACCCATCCAAATTAAGCAAAAGTCCTGCACTTGTACCGATTTCCAATAATGATAATGGTAGTTTCGCCTCTTCGGCAATTTCCGAGAAAATCGGGTAAAGATAGCTGGCACGTTGGACTTCATTTGTTTGAACGGATTTTGTCTGAAACAACTGCAACAGTTCATCCGAGTGTTGTGTACAGAAACCGATGAGTAATTGAAAGCTTTCTTCCAGATTTACTTCATAAGGATTTTCGAATATTCGTTTTAGAGGGGTTTCTTTTTGGGCTGATAAATACTGGACAGACCCAAAAAATAAATTCGGCTTTGGCTGTGTCTCCGGAATATGCATAATGAGATGCAATAGTTGCTCATTTGTTATAATCCTTTCACACCAATATTCGTAAAGTGGGCTATTGTTTTTCGCTTCCTGTTTGGCAAAACGTCTAAAAACTGCGACTAGTTGTTCCATTTAAAACACCTCATTTCATGTATTGCTTACAGTGTATAATAGACTTACAATTAATAGAATTAATGAGTTTTAATGTATTTGATTAATAATATTAATAAGAAGGTGATAAATATGGATATAAAATGGTTGAAATCATTTATAGCGGTTGTTGAAGAAGGGAGCTTTCGAGCGGCGGCAGAAAAACTGTATATTTCCCAGCCCAGTATTACTGTACATATGAAGTTATTGGAGGAACATTTACAAGTTCAATTGTTTCACCGGGAACATACAAAGGTAAAGGTATCTGCAATTGGTGAAAAATATTATCCTATGGCCAAAAAACTTGTGGCTGAAATAGAAGCAAGTACGAAAGAAATTCTCCTGGAATCTCTACATCCGACTGTTCCATTAATAATTTCGGTTTCACCCGCTTTGCTTCATACGAATCTATTAGAGCGAATACATAATTTTATTGAAGTACATCAACAATACAACGTGGAAATTAAAATGGAAGATCAGATGCAGTTAGAGAGTGCAATAAAAGAACAGCGAATAGATGTAGCACTAGGTTTACATAAATTCATTTCTAAAGAATTTCATTCGGAGCGAATTGACCGTTCCCCGTTGAGAATAGTATATTCTTCAAAATTTCAGCTTGCGGAAAAGGAGCTTGATTTACAGCTTAAGGCGCTTTTTAATGAGCATCCGCTTTATATAGGTTATTTAGATGAACATACCCCGTTAGTTGAATGGTTAAATAATGAGTACGATATAAAGAAATTCAACAAAATAAATGATGTTATTTTTGCTATAAAATTGATTAAGGAAGGGTTAGGTATCGGGCTATTGCCTGAAAGTTTGATTTCAGAGGAAATTGAAGCAGATTTATTAAGGGTGGTGGATATAGGTCCGATCGGGACTATTTATCCAGTTGATATTTATATGAGCCACTTAAGAAATTCTACTAAAATTATTCCTCTGACGAGTTTCATCCGAAAAAGCTCAATAGATTATTGAGGAAAAAGGGGGGAGCATAGTTAAGTTTTTTATTAGTGAATTTAAATTTAATAAAAAAAGGTGAAGCAATAATTATTGCTTCACGCATTTATTTAAAATAAGGTCAATGCTGTACGAGGGTCATTATGATCCGTAATGTAAGCTATATTTTCGTACCCATTCTGAACCGCTTTTCTATAAACACGTTCAGTTACATGTTGATCTTTTACATAAATTGTTATATAGGAACTATCAACAATTAAAAGGGCGATTTCACACTGGCTATTAAGGAAATCTTCATATGTAGCAATACCCTGTATATGTGTGTTTTCCTTAAATGCTTTTAAGTCTGCAAATAAAACATAATAGTCTTTTGCAGAGATTCGGTTGTAAAGGTCTTGACCGTTATATGTATAAGGCTGCGGGAACATTGCTTCGCCTATCTGTTTATTATCAATATAATATGCCTCTCCGTCACCTGATTTCCAAAAGTAATTTTTGATGTTGATGTCTTCTAAAATGTCATATAAATAACGGCCGTACCGGTTCGGTATTTCAAAGGATACCCCTCTCATTGCTTCATCATCTCCTCCAGTAATTTAATTGTAAAATAAGGACCGCAACTCTCCTCGTGAGTAACGACATACGTCCAAGTAAAATTTTTATCTACTATATAAATATCTTCTTCCTCTAATAAATCTTCTGCTTTTAATGAATTAGCGTCCTCAACATCGAAAACTTCAGGGAAATGTTCATAAAAAATATAGCACTCTGTTTTTTTAAGTGAATTAAAAGCTTCTTCGGCTTTAATCTGGCTCAGATGGGGAATCATTTTGTAACTGAACAGATGCCACAAGTAACCACTAAAATAATGGTCTCCAATAAGAAAAATTCTTTCTTTTTCTTCCTGAAGTAAATGATGGGCAAATGCATTTTCCCATTGCTTTTTAAAATATATCCCCCAGTGAAGATTCTCGGTAAATTTCATGTTTTTTCTACTCAATCTTTTAGATAAATCGTCCATTAGCTGCTCCAATCTTTTTATTTTCTCATTATACTGATATTATGTTGGGTAATGATAAGATTTTTTATATCTTTAGACAACAATCATAAAAATGCTTTCAAATGCGCATAATAATCTGGTTATTCCGAAATAGCAATTTCATAAGATAAAAGTTGATCTTTAATGGGAAAATAATGAAATAATAATTTTAATAAAATACTAGCCGATTTTCTTGACTGGTCATGGTACTATAGAAATATGGCGAATTTAAGGCAAAAAGATATAAATTGATATAAAGGGGTAGTAATATGACGATGTTTGACGAGAAAATTCAGGGATTGTTACAGCAATCGGCATTACAATACATAATTTATAAAGAAAATGAAGATACAGAACGAATTGAAAAGCTTCATTTATTTGCACGCAAACTTTTACAAAAGGAATTTGTTATCGGGTTTGCCGGTCACTTTTCTGCAGGTAAATCGAGTATGATCAATGCACTGTCGGGGGAAAACATTTTAGCGACAAGTCCAATTCCGACAAGTGCGAACATTGTTAAAGTGCATAAATCGGATGAAGATTATGCGATTCTATATTTGCACAATGAAAAGCCGGTAAAATTTGAAGCGGGCTATGATATTAAACAAGTAAAAGAATTGAGCAAAAACGGCGAATTGGTATCACAAATCGAAATTGGACATAGTACATCAAGCTTACCTGAAGGGGTTACTGTGATGGATACTCCGGGTGTTGACTCAACGGACGATGCGCATGCGATGAGTACGGAATCTGCGTTGCATATTGCCGATATGGTGTTTTACACAATGGATTACAACCATGTGCAATCAGAGTTGAATTTCCAATTTACAAAGCAATTGATGAAATACAATCCGAACGTGTATTTGATCGTCAATCAAATAGACAAGCACCGTGAAGCTGAACTGTCATTTGAAGATTTCAAGCAGTCAGTTCATAACTCATTTGCTGCTTGGGGTGTTTACCCGAAAAATATTTTCTTCACATCACTGCGTGAAAAAGAGCTTCCGAACAACGATTTTGAACAAGTGAAGAAAATCGTAATGGATTCAATGAATGACTGGCAGGAACAATTAATTTCAACTGCAGAAAATACATTGACGAAGCTACAGCATGAGCATGAAGCGTATTTGGAAGAGGAGAAGCAGGATCGCTTCACTACGTACGCTGAACTCGTTTCTGAAGATGACTGGCAGCATCGCGATGATATTTTAGAGCAATATGAAAAACTGACGCGTCAAACAGAACTATTCTCGTTTGATGTATTTGATAAGCAGTTCGATGAAAAACGTAAAGACTTGCTTGCAAATGCTGCGATTATGCCGGCGGATGTTCGTGATAAACTACGTGCCTATTTAGAAAGTCAGCAAGAGGACTTTAAAGTTGGCGGACTGTTTACTGCGAAAAAGAAAACAGCAGAAGAGAAAGCGCGACGTCAGGAAGAAGCATATGCAAGCTTTAACCATGTTGTCCAATCGCAAATTACCGGTCATATAAAAGCATTGATGAAGCAAGCGTTAAAAGATGTCGGTGCATTGAATGACGAACGTGCCGCAAGCATTGACAAGAAGGAATTTAATTTCCCGTTCTCGATTATTGAAGATCAAGTGCAAAAGAGCGCGATAATAACGGGAGATGCGGTATTAAACTTTGCAAATCGTGTTTCAGATGCGACAAAACGTTACTTTATTCAAACAACGGATGCATGGAAGCTAGAGCAAAAAGATACATTGGAACAGGTTGCGCGTGAAGCAGCAGCACCTGTTAAGCTTAAAATTAATGCAATGTCCGAAAAAGTGCATGCGCTTCAGCATATACTGCAAATTGAGATATTCCAGGCTTTCAGCAATACATTAATGAAACAAGTTTCCAATGAAGTTCGCGCGGAATCCAAAATTCATTTGGAAAACTGGAAGCGTGAGCATGAGCAGGCATTGAAAGATATTCGTCCATTTGATGAATCGATGCTGCAGTTAAAGGGTCAAGAAACAGAAATTGCTGCTGAACAAACGCAGGAAAAAGTGGGTTCAGGTTTGAATGTTGATAAAGTAACTGAAAAAGCATTGAAGACGGCGCATATTATTAAAGATGTTCAAGGCTTCAAAGAAGTTTCCAGCTTCTTGACGAAAAAAGTGGAACGTCTGCAAAAACGCGACTTTACGATTGCCTTATTCGGAGCATTCAGTGCGGGTAAGTCAAGCTTTTCAAATGCATTGATGGGTGAGCGCGTATTACCTGTATCACCAAACCCGACGACAGCAGCGATCAATAAAATCCGTCCTGTCTCACCGGAACATCCGCATGAAACAGCCGATGTTCATCTGAAAAATGAAGCGCAGCTACTTGAAGATATTCAAGGTTCGTATGCAGCGATTGGCCTTCAAGTATCTTCACTAAAAGAAGCGTATGATCGTGCAGATGAAGGGCTGGCTGTTCCATTAACAGATGAGCGCCTGAATGTTCATAAATCATTTATCCGTGCGTATTCGGAAGGTTATGAAACATTCATCACAAAATTGGGAACGACATTACGTGTTAACCGCCATGATTTTGAAAAGTACGTAGCACAGGAAAACCGTTCTTGTTTCGTGGACAATATCGATTTCTACTTCGATTCACCACTAACGCGTATGGGTGTAACATTAGTAGATACGCCGGGTGCCGATTCAATCAACGCACGTCATACTGGTGTAGCGTTCGATTATATTCGAAATGCCGATGCCATTCTTTTCATTACGTACTACAACCATGCATTTGCAAAAGCGGACCGTGAGTTCTTAATCCAGCTAGGACGAGTAAAAGATGCGTTTGAACTGGATAAAATGTTCTTTATCGTAAATGCGATTGACTTGGCTTCTACAATGGAAGAAGAGGAAGAAGTAAAAGGCTATGTTCGTTCAGAGCTACAACGCTTCGGTATCCGTTTCCCAAGACTGTACGGAGTATCGAGTTTACTGGCCTTAAAAGAAAAGCAGGATCAGCTCGAGCATCAGTCAGGTATGGCACCATTTGAAGATGCATTCCATCACTTCCTGAATGATGAACTGATGGGAATTGCGGTACAGGCACTTCAAGAAGAAGTGGATAAAACAGAAGCACGTCTGAATGATTTAATTACACAAACTGAAGAAAACCTGAAACGTAAAGATGAGCGTCTTGAAGAATTGGCTCATTTGGAAAAGCTAGTGCGCTCCAAGTTCCAGTCAACTCAGACAGCCATGCTTGAAAGTGAAACAAAGCAAGAGCTGGATGAACTGTTATACTATGTACTGCAACGTGTGTACTACCGCTATCCGGACTTCTACCGTGAAAGCTATAATCCGTCCACTTTCGCGCAAATGCCTGCACAGCAAGCATTGCAAACAGCATTAAAAGAAGTGCTGCAGGCGTTAAGCTTTGACTTCGCTCAGGAATTACGTGTAACGAACTTCCGTTTAGCGCAATTTGTTGAGAAGAAAATGAAGGAACTGTTTAAAGATGAGTCACGTGAATTAAAAGAACTGAACCCAAGCTTTGCATTTTTAAGCTATGAATCAAAAGAGCCGGAAATTTTGGATTTTACAGGTCCATTTACAGATTCGGCGCCATATGAAGGGGTAAAATCCCACTTTAAAAATGTAAAAGCATTCTTTGAAAAGAACGAGAAAGAGCAATTGCGCGATGCATTGGAGCAATTAACAAAACCAAATGCACAAAATTATCTGGATGCTGAAAAAGCCAAAATTATGGAATGGGCGGGAAGCTACATCGCCATTGAGGCAGAAGGATTGCGCCAGCATATGCTTGAACAGGCAGTCGAGCAGATTGAAACAGAACGTTTATTACTTCAAGAAGAAAGTCGCTTAGCTGTTTGGAAAGATATTTACGCGCAACTACAAGCGTAAGGAGGATCTTTTTAATGACGAATATTTTTGTGACCGCAAATCGAATGGAAAGAACAGGTCGTTTAATCGATACAAGATTTGATATGAACAATTTAGAGTCAGGCAGAAAGATGTATGAAGAGGGCCATATTGAAGGAGCTGTATACTGGGATTTAAATACCGACCTATCAGATTTAACGAAAGAAGAAGGCCGACATCCGCTTCCGGAAAAGAAGCAACTTCAGGCTTTGTTTCAAAAACATGGTTTAAATTACAATGATGCCATCTATATTTATGATCAAGGTGCTGCAGCTTTCGCAACTCGTGCATGGTGGATATTGCATTATGCTGGCTTCAAGCATGCCTATGTTGTAAATGGCGGTTTTGAGGCACTGAAGGAAGCTGGATTCCCAGTTTCGACAGAAGTACCTGTATTTAAGGAAAGCAAGCTTGATTTGCAGTGGAATGATGATATTTTAATAAAACGTCAGGATATTATGCATATTATTGAAGGTAAGCGAAAAGCGACAATAATTGATGCCCGCGCACCGGAACGTTACCGTGGTGAATTAGAGCCGTTTGATAAAGTGGCAGGACATATTCCGACAGCGAAAAACTATGATTGGGAACAGTTGCGTAATGGCTCAGAACTGGTTATTACGTCTTCTCTTCTCGCGCAAGTTCCAAAAGAAGAGGAAGTAGTTGTCTATTGCGGATCAGGTGTTACTGCTACACCGGTCTATACAGTATTAAAGGAAGCAGGCTATCAAAATATAAAAATCTATATGGCAGGCTATAGTGATTGGGTAAATCATCACTCTGTCGAAAAATAGATTGGAACTGCTGAATAGGCCGTTATGTAAATTAATTTTACATAGCGGCTTTTTGGCGTCCGGAAAATTTAACGAAAGTATGGCCTTGATTTCCAATATTTACAATAAAGTGGTATTGTAGAAAAATAACGGTCAAAGGAGTGAGAAATGTGTTATTGAAGAAAAGAATTGAGCTGAGTGAAAAGAACGGAGTAAAAATGATAAATGGATCTGTTCAATTTCAGGCAGTTTATTTAAATGTTCATTGCTTTGAAGTGGACGGTATATTAATTGATACGGGTTCTGCCTCACTTCTTAAGCAGTTTATGCCTTTTTTTGAACAGATGGACGTTGATCAGATTATGTTGACCCATTATCATGAAGATCACTCCGGAGGCGCGCATTATTTGCAGAAAACATACAACTTGCCGATATTTATGCATTCGCTCAACATTGAAGAATGTGCTAAGAAGGCAGGCTATCCTTTATATCGCAAACTTTTCTGGGGGGCAAGGCAGCCGTTTCTTGCACAGCCGGTCGGAGATGCTTTTTCATCAAGAACAGCAGATTGGAAAGTGATTGAAACTCCCGGACACACAGAAGACCATGTAGCCTATTTAAATGAATCGACAGGTCAACTCTTTACAGGTGATCTGTATGTGACGCCGAAAACAAAAGTCGTCTTGCGAGAAGAAAGCATCCCTCAAATTATCCGATCACTGGAGAAAGTATTAACGTATGATTTTCTTGAAATATATTGTAACCATGCGGGATATATCGAAAATGGTAGAGACGCTTTAATGCGAAAACTTAATTATTTAAAAGAGCTAAGTTATAAAATAGAAATGATGAACGAAGAGGGTTTGACAGCTGCCGAAATTACAGCGCAGCTTTTCAATAAAAAGTATCCGATTACAAAACTGTCTTTAGGTGAATGGGATGCGGCACATATCGTATCTTCTGTCTTAAACAAGTAAATAATATATGTTTACCGTCTAGTAAGTAGGAACTTACTAGGCTTTTTTTATATTTAAAATTGAAGCGGAAATAATAACTATTACGAAACTTAAAATTTACATTAGCTTTACAATTAACATTACTTAATAATGGGTATGGAAGAATAAAAGTTAACTTTTGTAGAAAATGCTGAAAAAAAGGCTGAATAAAAGCATTAAATCAACAAATAGTGATTGACTTCAGAATATTTCATCAAAAAAGGGCTAAAATTAACAAGATGTGTTTATAAAACTATGTTTCACAATTGTAAAGCTTTTGTAAATAACATAAATTAATGTTGAAGATATTGAAAACTCGGTGTTATGATTACCTAGGTTTTAATTTACAAACTTCATTTTAGGAGGATTTTATTCGATGTTTAACTCTAAAAAGCCGGATCCATTTTTTGAAGGATTATTAAATATTGCAAAAAATGTACAACAAGGTGCCAACTATGCAAAAGAATCGACAATTACTACAGTATCAGAACTAAAACAAATTCAAATTAAAATGAAGTCCTATGAAACAGCTGGGGACAAGCTGATTCATGAATTAATCGTGAAATTAAACGATTCGTTTATGACACCAATTGAACGTGAAGATATTCTATCATTAGCCATTAAACTGGACGATATTCTGGATGGCATTGAAAATACAATTGCCCACTTTGAAATGTATTCATTTACAGAAGTAAATCAGTATATGCGTGACTTCGTAGACTATATTGCCAAATCATCAGATGAAGCAGTAAAAGCAATGGAGTTATTGAATAAAAAAGATTTAATCGGAATGCGTCAACATGCCATTCTGATCAAAGATTATGAGCGTGAATGTGATGAAATTTTCCGTAAATCCATTACTGAACTATTCCAGACTGAGAAAGATCCAATTCGCTTAATCATCTTTAAAGATTTATATGAGCAGTTAGAAGAAATTGCGGACTACTGCCAAAATGTAGCGAATACAATCGAATCAATTATTATGCGAAATGCATAATGAAAAAGGAGTAAATTATGGATACGTTATTAATCATTACCGTACTCGTTGTCATCTTTGCGCTGGCATTCGACTTTATTAACGGTTTCCATGATACAGCCAATGCGATCGCCACATCTGTTTCGACGCGTGCTTTAAAACCTCGAGTAGCTGTTCTTTTAGCGGCAGTGATGAACTTCGTAGGTGCGATGACGTTTGTAGGCGTAGCAAAAGCTGTAGCATCTGGAATTGTGGATCCTTTCTCTTTGAACGCGTTTGAAGGGGATACAACAGGATCTGTAGTTATTTTGGCAGCATTATGTTCTGCCATCACATGGAACTTACTAACTTGGTATTTCGGTATTCCATCAAGTTCTTCACATACATTGATCGGATCAATTGCTGGTGCAGCAGTTGCATCGGCAGGTATGAATATTTTAAACTATGAAGGTTTCTTTAAAATATTGCAGGCGTTAATTATTTCGCCGATTTTAGCATTAACTCTTGGTTTTATCGTAATGAAGTTATTCAAATTTATTTTCCACCGCTCACCACTGTATGGAACAACGAAAGCGTTCCGTTTGACTCAAATCGGTACAGCGGCTTTACAATCGTTTACACATGGTACGAACGATGCCCAAAAAGCGATGGGTATTATTACAATGGCTCTAATCGCAGCAAACTTGCAATCAACAGATGAAGTACAGAATTGGGTACGTTTTGCCTGTGCATTGGCGATGGGTCTTGGGACATCAGTAGGCGGATATAAAATCATTAAAACAGTCGGCGGTAAAATTATGAAAATCCGTCCGGTCAACGGGGTAGCGGCGGACTTAACTTCTGCATCAATCATTTTTGGTGCAACAGTCATCGCATTACCGGTTTCGACTACACATGTAATTTCTTCTGCAATTATGGGTGTTGGTGCAGCACAGCGTGTGAAAGGTGTTAAATGGGGAATGGCGCGTAAAATTGTAGTTACGTGGTTTATCACATTGCCAATTTCCGCATTAATGGCCGCATTATTCTACTTCTTAATTAGTCTTATTTTCTAATTTTAAAACGGCGCTCAATAATTAATATTGAGCAGCCGTTTTTTGTTTGTGGGTGGAGGGTAGATTTTCTAATAAAGTTGCGAGTTGTTCTAATATAACCTGAAAAGTTCTAATATATCGCAGATCTTCTAATAAAGTGCACGTTTGTTCTAATATGAGCGCTCGATCTTCAAATAAACTATATGAAAGTTCTAAAATAGCATTCAATTCTTCTAATATCAGTCATAAATGTTCTAATATACAATACGCCGCGCTCTCACCACACCGTAACACGAGTTTTTCACTCCCCAGATCATTTCAAATATGTCTGAAACAGCGCATGCACATTTTCAACCGGAATAAATAATCCGACTTTCCCGTGCCCTTCACGAGTTCCTGTTGCAAACACAACACCAATTACATCTTCGTTTTCATTAATGACCGGGCTACCACTATTTCCGCGATAAACAGGTGCGTCCATCATAATGATATCTGGCTGAATGTCTGCGGCAGTTGTATAGCCGATAATCGTTCCTTTATTGGCAATCCCGCTAAATGCAAGCGGATTTCCGATAAAAAAGACGGCCTCATTTTTACGGAATTCGCTCGTTGTGGCAAGTGGCAGGAACGGCAAGTTTTCAGCATCCACTTTCAACAATGCCAAATCATAATCTTCATATGATTCTACAACCTCAGCTTTATAAAGCGTATCATCCGGAAATACAACGGTAATCGTCAACGCATCCTCAATTACATGATCATTTGTTATTATGTAGCCATTCTCTGATACCGCAAACCCTGTCCCTTTCCCTGAGTCGGTATTAATTGTGACAACAGATTGTTTATATGTTTGAATATTTTCCTGATTAGATAATTGTGATGATACTTTTAAAAATTCAATCGCAGGAATGGAATATACATTGAAAATCACGGCAAACGTACTAAAAGCTAATGTTAATGCCATCAACCATACTACAATTCGAACAAATGGTTTTTGCTTTGTCGTTTTTTTCGGCTGTGGGTTTAAACGTTCTTCTCGTGCTTTTGCAAGCGCCTTTTCCTGTTCTTCCAAAACAAGTTCCAAAAATTCTTCTTCTGTCAGTTCCTCAGTATTCGTTTTCTCTGTCATTGTGTTCCCTCCGATATGTATTAGTGTAACAAAAGTACACGAAATTTGAGACAAAAAGAGCAGGTTCAAATTTTTTTTTGGAAGTTTGTGAATTATTTCATATTACTAAATTGAAAATACTTCGTGCAATCCATCACATACTTTAGCTTGATAAAGCAGGATTTTAAAAATGACAGCCCTTACATTTATTATTTAGAAATAATAGATTGTGTTTGAAATCACAAATGGAACAAGCGGTTGGTAAATGATATAAGTATTGTTATATAAACGTTTTCAGCTTGTTTTTAGTAATTCGAACGATTTATTAAAGCTATCGTTGACAAAGTAAAAATTAAAGGTTAACATTCGTAATTACAAAGTATTTCAAAATTAGAAGGAGATGGTAAATATGGATTTAATGAAAAAGTCACTTGAAATGCACGAACACTTTGGCGGGAAAATGGAAATTCGTGCAAAAGTTCCGGTACAGGATAAATATGATTTGAGTTTAGCTTATTCTCCGGGTGTTGCTGCCCCTTGCCTTGCAATTGAACAGAATCCTTCAACCGTGTATGACTATACGATGAAAGGGAATTTAGTAGCGGTTATCACTGACGGAACCGCGGTATTAGGGTTAGGGGATATTGGTCCGGAAGCCGCCTTACCAGTAATGGAAGGTAAGGCGTTATTATTAAAGCGCTTTGCAAATGTTGACGCAGTACCGGTATGCTTAAACACTAAAGACGTAGACGAAATTGTCAACATTGTAAAAGCGATTTCGCCGACCTATGGAGCAATCAATCTGGAAGATATTTCAGCGCCGCGCTGTTTTGAAATTGAAGACCGGCTGCGTGCTGAATGTTCAATCCCGGTATTTCATGATGACCAGCATGGAACGGCAATTGTCGTTGGGGCAGGTTTAATCAATGCGGTGAAACTGGTGAAAAAAGATGTCAATAAGATGAAGGTTGTCATTAACGGAGCTGGGGCAGCAGGTATTGCGATTCTCCGTATTTTAATTCAAATGGGTTACACAAATGTCGTTATGTGTGACACGAAAGGCATTATTTATGAAGGGCGTCCTGAAGGGATGAATCCGGTAAAAGAACAGGTTGCTCATTTATCGAATCCGGATCAATTACGCGGTACTTTGGATGATGCATTAGTAGGAGCAGATGTGTTTATCGGGGTGTCCGCAGCAAATATTTTAACGGAAAAACATATTAAATCGATGGCTATAGATCCGATTGTCTTTGCTTTGGCAAATCCTGATCCTGAAATAACGCCGGATAATGCAAAAAAATGGGGCGTAAAAATTATTGGTACCGGCCGTTCTGACCATGCCAACCAAGTGAATAATATGCTTGCCTTCCCGGGGATTTTCCGTGGTGCACTTGATGTAAGAGCGACAGATATCAACGAGGCGATGAAGCTGGCGGCGGTTGAAGCTATTGCATCGCTAGTAACAGAAGAAGAGCTGAATGAAGACTTTATTATTCCGAGCTCGATGGATGAACGGGTTGCAGGTGTAGTTGCAAAAGCAGTTGGATCCGCAGCCATCGCATCAGGAGTTTCTGAATTGTTCCAGCAAGTAGATCTAATTAACACTTCGGTAGCCATTTAAAAAGGATGTGCATGAAGTTACATTCAGCACATCCTATAAAATAGTGAAGACGATCAATCAGTGGGAATCCAAAATCTCCACTGATTGCAGTGTCACTTAAACTGTTTGAAGCTCTGCAGTCAGTTGTTCCAATTGTGTAATTAAATCACCAATAAACGCAATTGTGTCATGTAATGGCTGTTCAGTCGTAATGTCGACACCTGCCATTTGTGCAAGTTCAACAGGTGTTTTTGTGCCGCCTGCTTTTAATACATCGATCCATTGCTCAACAGCTGCTTCGTCACCGTTTAAAATACGTTGTGATACTTGTGTTGAAATAGTTAAACCTGCAGAATACGTATATGGATATAAGCCCATATAGTAATGAGGCTGACGCATCCAAGTCAATTCTGCACCTTCAGTTACTTCAACTGCGTCTCCCCAGAATTGCTCAAGTACTTCACGTTTTAATTCATTCAGTTTCGGTGCGTTAACGCTTCCGACTTCATCGATAATTTCGTACACTTTACGCTGGTAAGCTGCCTCAAGTAAATGAGTTACGAAGTTATGGTAGTACGTACGGCTAATAATCGTTGAGATGACCCAACGTTTAAAGCGCGCATCCGTAGAATTTTTTAATAAGTGGTTGGCCATTAGCATTTCATTCATTGTTGATGGTGCTTCTATGAAGTAAAGTGATGGTCTTGCATTGAAAATATTTTGCGCATCATTTGCCAAATAGAAATGACCTGCATGACCTAGTTCATGGGCTAAAACGAATACTTCATTCATTCGGCTCGTCCATGAAATCAATACATACGGGTGTACACCATAAGGGCTTGAACAGAATGCGCCAGTTGATTTTCCGGCATTTTGTGCAAAATCAATCCATCGCTCATCAAAAGAACGATCGATCATATTCGTATAATGCTCGCCCATAATCGATAAACCGTCTTTCATATATTGACGGGATTCTTCCACCGTAATTGTTGGCTCATATGATGGGTCCAGCGAAATTTTTAGGTCTGCAAACGTCATTTTGTCCAACTGATGTGTTTTTTGCAACAGTTTTGCATAGCGGCGCATATGTGGTGCAAGCTCATTCATAATTAAATCGATTTGGCGGTTATACATTGAGCGGTCCACTTGCTGTGACTCTAATAAAGAATCAAAAATATTGTCGTAGCCGCGAAGGTCTGCTTCCGTTTTTTCAATTGCCAAGTGTGTATTATATGTTTTGGCAGTCGTATGCTGATAGTCGCGCAGTTTTTTTGAAAAGGCTTCAAATGCAGCACGACGTTTATTCGTGTCCGTTTCAAGCTCCCAATCGCCCTCAAACAAGTTATAGCTAAGCGGGAATGATTCACCATCTACTTCAAAGTTAGGGAACTGCATATCTACCAATTTTGTCGTATTGTACAGCTCATATGGCGCGTTGAATGTAGCACCGAATGCAGCCAATGCTTTTTCCGCTTCAGGATGTAACTGGTGCGGTTTTTGTACGAGCAGTTTATCAATAAAATTAGCGTATTCCGGTTTAGCAGTTTGTGCTTCTTTTAAAACAGCTTCGTCCAATGCAAGTAAATCACTTTTTACAAAGGATAACTTTGTTGCAAGTTTTGCAGCGAAAGAACCGAAGCTTGCGGCACGCATCTGATTTTCAGTGCTCGTTTGGTCAACGCTATGTGAAAGGCTCGCATATGTGCCGATTACAACCATTTTCTCCTGAATTTTTTCCGTTGCTTCAATTGCATTAATCGCGCCTTGTACATCAGTAATTGTCCCTGCAAGCCCCTCTGCAGTTTTCTCTACAAGTTGTCTTAATTCTTCGATTGCCGCTGTGTAGGCTTGTTCTGTAGCAAATAAATCTTCCAAATTCCAAGTTTCTTCAACCGGTACATCACTACGATTCAACATTGACATAAGTAGCCTCCTAATATTACGATATTCGAAATAAATAATACCATATTTCTGAAAATTTAGGAAGTAGTGAAAATTTGTTCGATAAATATTTTTAATATTATTTAGAAGACATATAGTAAAATAGAGAAACGATGGAAATAGGGAAAGAGTGTGATAATATGCAAGAAGTGAAGGATTGTAGTCTAATTCTTGAAGGCGGGACATTTCGAACGGTTTTTACTGCGGGAGTGTTGGATGCCCTTATGGAGGAACATATAAAGATGCCGTATATTGCGGCGATTTCGGCAGGTGCCATCAATGCGGTATCCTATATGTCCAATCAGCCTGAACGGACTATGCGAGTTTTGACAACGTACCGCAATGATCCCCGCTATATGGGAATGCGTAATTTTCTGAAGGAAAAAAGTCTGTTCGGATTGGATTTTGCCTATAATATCGTGCCGAATCAGCTTGATTTGTTTGATTGGGACGCCTATTACAACTATCCGGGTGAGGTGGAGTTCGGGCTGACGAATGCATATACCGGAAAAGTGGAGTATAAAAGTGCGCATACAATGACAAAAGCATGTGATATTTTACAGGCAACATGTGCCATTCCTATACTGTTCCCTGAGATTAAAATTGACAATGTTCCGTATTATGATGGGGGACTATCCGATTCGATTCCAATTAAACGTGCCATCGAAAAAGGATATAACAAGCATTTGCTAATTTTGACGAGGGAACCCGGCTATATAAAAAGTGCCTCTAAAACGAATCAGTGGGCAACGAAGCTTTTCCAAAAACGTTACCCAAGACTCGCGGCTGCGATGAGACATCGTGCGGATATGTATAATGAAACAATGCAATATATTGCTCAAAAAGAGATTGATCAGGAAGCGTTTATTTTTAAACCGGACCGTCCGATAAAAAGTTTTGAAAGCAAAGTTGATCAAATGAAAGCCAATTATGAGGTTGGCTATGAACAGGCACAAAAGCAAATGCCTGAGTTGAAGGCGTTTTTGGGGATTATTTAAAGATAAAGCATAATACTGTAATAGTTTAATATAGAATATACTTGCAAAAGCGAGTGGAATTATATTAAAATAAAGCTAAGAACATTAAATTAAATAAAAAGTGCAAGACAAGGTGGAGCCATAGTCAACTATGGCACCGCCTTGTCTTTTTTGCATTGGAAGGAGAAATTTATGTTTATTTTACAAATTGTTCTAGTTTTATTTGCTACCAAACTCGCCGGACATCTTGCTGCGAGAGTCGGGCAACCATCTGTACTAGGGAAAATAATTGTAGGTATTATTCTTGGTCCAGCACTCCTTGGCTGGGTTCATGATACTGAACTTTTAACCGTGTTCAGTCAAATAGGTGTTTTACTGTTAATGTTTTTAGCTGGTCTTGAAACCGACCTACAGGAAATGAATAGAAACAAAAAAGCGGCAATCTATGTTGCTTTAGGTGGTATTCTCCTGCCGATTATTTTAGGGTATGCAGGTTCGCAATATTACGGATTGTCTGTAGGAGAATCCATTTTTATTGGATTATTACTTTCTGCAACATCTGTCAGTATTTCGGTACAGGCGTTAAGGGAGCTTGGTTGGCTGAATAGTAAAGAAGGGTCAACATTACTTGGAGCTGCGGTTTTGGATGATATTGTAGTTGTAATTTTAATCGCCATTGCTATGAGTTTCTTTGCCGGATCAGATACGAATATCGGTTTATTAATCGGTAAGAAAGTATTATTCTTCGCCATCTTGATTGTACTGGCAAAATGGTTTATCCCACACTTTATAAGAATCTTCAAGAAATTTAGAGTTACTGAATCAATATTGAGTGCCGGCCTGATTATTTGTTTTGGTTTGTCATATTTTGCGGAATTCCTTGGTATCGCTGGTATTATCGGTGCTTTCTTTGCAGGGATTGCGGTTGCACAAACAGAATATAAAGATGAAATCGAACATAAGGTTGAGCCGATTGCCTACGGGATTTTTGTTCCGTTCTTCTTTGTTAGTATCGGATTAGCGGTTTCATTCGATGGAATTGGAGAACAAATCGGGTTTATTATCGTATTTTCAATAATTGCAGTTGTATCCAAATTTGTTGGTTCAGGATTAGGTGCGAAATTAGCCGGATTCAATACGAAATCATCGATGGGGGTCGGTGCTGGGATGGTTTCCCGAGGCGAGGTTGCACTAATATTAGCTGCAATGGGACTTGAAGGTGGCTTGCTGCCGGCTAATTACTATACATCGATTATTATCGTAATTATCGTAACAACAATCGTGACACCGCCTTTGTTAAAAGCAATTTTTGGGAAGAGAATAGTCGTATAAATTTAAGGGTTTAGATAGAAAAGATAGGCACATTTTCATGAGCCTATCTTTTTTTACGCCTTTTTTACTTTAAACCGGTAATAAAGAGACATAAACAATGTAATGAACGTTACAAAGACGGTTGCACCAATGACAGCAGCGGCTACGATTTGTACTGCTTTTAAGTCGGATTCAACTATTGCATAAACCGCCATAACTACTGCAACAGCGGGAAGCAGCTTTGTAAGTAGAACAAGCCCCTTTTTATTTTCTGCCTTCCATTGGTTACCGTAAGAAGTCAGTCCAGTCCACAGTAAAGGAATCGTAAGTATTGTCAGTAAAAGGGCTAAACCAAAGAAAAGTGTGTGTATGCTGTCAGTTGTTTGTAGTGAAATCAGCCAAGATATAATTGTACCTGGAACAAGTGTCACCATAGCAAGATTCAGCGGTTTTACTTGGTTTTTATACTTCTCAATCGTTGTATCACGGTCCGTGTAAATCGGCTTCGTGTTGGGAGAAGCACGAAATAAATGGATATCACCTGCAGAATCCACAAGTGACCAGCCTGCATCTTTGAAAAGTTCAAAGTATTCTTCATCCGTATTTTCCAGTGTCCGATAATCGATACTGTATACATAATCAGCATATTCACCTTTTTCAAGTGTGTAGCCTAAAAATGAAAAACTTCGGACATGCCAACCTTCAAGCGAAAGTTTATGCATTTTTTCCAAATCCTTTTGCTCAGAAAATGCTAATCCACCAGACATCATATACTTCGTTTTTGTCATACTTCATCCTCCATTCCTCTTTCAGCTAATTGAATCATCAGCTTTCTAATTGTTAACTCCTCTTTTAAAACGGTTTTGCCTTTTTGCGTCAGTAAATACACTTTACGCCTTGAATCCGTATCGTCGTATAAATAAATCCAATCATTTTGTAAAAGTTTTTTTATAATCGTGTACATTGAAGCTGGACCGATTGAAATATTCCCTTTAGATGTTTCTTCAATTAAATTCATAATCGCGTATCCGTGTTGGGGCGTTGTTAATGCGGCCATAATATGAAACATTGAATCGGTCAATTGCTCATTGTTTTTCACTATGTCACCTCCCGATATATCATAAAGTGATATATATGTCTGAAAACAATATATCACTTTATGATATATATGTAAACAGAATTATCGATTAATTTGATGGGGGAGTGGGAATGCGGGAAAATAAAAAGCCTGCTCGTTCTATAACGGAGCAGGCGATTTTTTAATTATTGGTGATTTTCGTAATCGTAATATTCAACCAGCCAAACAAAATCGTAATGACTGGACTTAACAGGCAAAAGAATGCGAACGGTAAATAGTCGATGACAGAAATGTTCAATGTAGAAGCAATGAACAGACCGCACACGCTCCATGGAACGAGCGGATTGATAACAGTACCTGCATCCTCAATTGTACGGGCTAAATTTTTCGGATGAAGCTGAACGGCTTTAAATTTTTCCTTAAATGCTTCACCTGTTAATAACAGCGATAAATACTGTTCACCGATTGTAACGTTAATTCCGATTGCGGTAAAAGCTGTTCCCGTAATAACAGATCCGACCGATTTCAACTGGTTTTGAAGCGCCTGCAACAAAGTTTGGATAATGCCGAGTGTAAAGAGCAATCCTCCCATAGACAGGGACAATACAATTAAAATAATCGTAAACAGCATACTGTTCATTCCGCCTCGAGTCAGTAATGAATCAATTGCTTCGACTCCTGTTTCCATTGAATAGCCGTTATATAAAATTGCAAACAGTTCGTTCAATGGAATAGAACTGTGGAAATATGATAGCACGATACCGGAAATAGCACTTATCGCTAATGTAGCAAGGCTTGGTAATTTAAAGATCGTACACACAATAAGAACGACAAGCGGAATGATTGCATACCAATGAATTAGATTTGTTGCGAACAGTGTTTCTTTAAAGCTTGTAATAAGCTCTGTGTCCATATACTGGCTTTTGGGAGAAATCCAGGCATATACGATTAGTGAAATAATAAATGCCGGAATGGTCGTGAACATCATATTTCTAATATGCGTAAACAAGTCAATACCGGCAACAGTCGCCGCCAAGTTCGTCGTATCGGACAACGGGGACATTTTATCCCCAAAAAAGGCTCCCGAAACAATTGCTCCTGCTGTAATAGCAAGTGAAGCGTCTATAGAACTCGCAACCCCTACCATTGCAACACCAACTGTTGCAACGGTAGTAAGAGAACTGCCGATCGCTGTGCCGATAATGCTTGTAATAAGGAAGACAACCGCATAAAAAAAGCTCGCAGTAATGATTGAAAGACCTATATACAATAGTGTAGGAATTGTCCCGCTTATTAACCAACTGCTGATTAAAACACCGATCAAAAGAAAAATATAAACTGCGCCGATACTTGTTGAAACAGAAGCAATCATACTTTGCTCCATGATGCGGTACGGTACTTTTCGCAGAACACCATACATGATCAGTATAATAATGGCTATGAAAATCGGAACATGCGGGACACTGCCGAGTTTCATAATGCTATAGGAGATGAGTGCAATAATAAATAAAATTAAAATAAGTGCTTCAAAAAAATGTGGTTTTACATGTTGTTTTGCATTCATGATGACTAGACCTCGCTATATAGTTTCGCGCTTCAACGCGTTGAAGTACAAAAGTTAGTGTAGCATTTTATTTAGAAAAAGGGAAGGGGGTAAAAATAAAAGGAACATACCGGAAAGTCCGAGATGTCCCTATAGTGCTTGATGAATGGCATTAAAAAAATAAAATTACTCAGCAAGCATAATCTTTTCTAATTGTAATGGTTCAATATATGTATCGCCTTGATATGCCCGCATATTACCGCCTGAAATTTCATCAATGAGTAAAATTTCACCTGTTTTTGCATCGCGGCCAAATTCCAATTTAATATCATAAAGCGTTAACCCTTTTTTCTCTAACTCTGCGCCAACAAACTTTGAAATTTCGATTGTGCGCTGTTTCAAGATGGCATATTCATCATGTGTTAAAATACCAAGCATTGAAAGCGCATCTTCTGAAATAGGAGGATCCAGGCGTTCATCGTCCTTAATAGTCACTTCTACAAATGAATCCAAATCCTGACCTTCTGTTGCATAAGCACCATAGCGGCGTAAAAAAGATCCGACTGCTTTAAAACGGCAAATAACTTCCAAACCTTTACCGAAAACAGTCGCGGGTTTAACCGTCATTGTCGCTTCATTAAAATTTGCCTCAACATAATGTGTCGGTACCTTTAATTCGTTTAATTTAGAATAAAAGAAAGAAGTAAGTTTCAATCCGGCAAGGCCTGCACCATCAATTGTTAAACCGACTGTGTTTGCGCCTGGATCAAAAACCCCGTTTTCTCCAGTTACGTCATCTTTAAATTTCAGCAAATATAATTCGTTTTCAAGTTTAAATACATCTTTTGTTTTACCAGTATACATTAATTCCATGAGAGATACCTCCAAAAGTAATTTCAAATTAATTATAACACGAATGATTTTATAATATTAGTGTAAAAATGTTCGTATTTTAAAGAAAGACGTCTAACCTTTGATATAGTATGCTCTTTGTTACCAGTATAATGGTAACATTTGTTATACTAATCTTAGACAAGGAGTGATTTAGATGCTAAAAACGTATAATAATATTGTTGTAGCAATTGACTTTTCAGAAAAAGCAAAAATTGCTTTTGAGCGCGGTATGAACGTTGCTCGATTGACGGATGCGACATTGAATTTAGTGAGTGTAATTGATACACATTCATTCGGATCAGTGGAAGCATATGATTTAAAGTATGCAAAAGCTCTAAAGGAAAAAACACTTGATCAGTTAAAGGAATACAAGGTTATAGCAGAACAGGCCGGCGTTAAAAATGTACAAGTATCCGTTGAAGAAGGATCGCCGAAAGCGGTATTGACGAACCTGACCGATGCCGATTTAATCATTATCGGAGCGACCGGTTTAAACCGTGCAGAACGTTTCTTACTAGGGTCTGTATCGGAAAATGTTGTACGCAGCGCCAATTGTGATGTTCTCGTAGTACGTTAAAAAATAAACCCGCAATACTCCTTGTTCAAAGGGGATTGCGGGTTTTGTTAATTAATATACGCCTTCTACAAGCATACCGTTTGCTACTTTAATGAAGCCGGCAATGTTTGAGCCGACAACTAAATTGCCTTCATAGCCATATTTTTTCGCCGCATCCGAACTTTCTTTGAAAATTGATTTCATAATACCGTGAAGTTTTTCATCAACTTCCTGGAAAGACCAGTAGTTACGGCCGGAATTTTGAGCCATTTCAAGTGCAGATACAGCAACACCGCCTGCATTTGCTGCTTTACCAGGGCCGAATAAAACATCGCTTGCTAAAAACTCATTGATTGCATCTAAATTCGATGGCATATTTGCACCTTCTGCAACGACTTTCACGCCATTTGCAATTAAAGTACGGGCCTGTTCACCGTTAATTTCATTTTGAGTTGCACATGGAAGAGCGATATCACATGGAATTGTCCAGATGCCGTCACAGCCTTCTGTATAAATAGCATTTGGACGATAATTTACATATTCTTTAATACGCTTCCCTTCAACTTCTTTTAACTGTTTTACAATTTTTAAGTTAATGCCTTCCGGGTCGTAAATGTAGCCTGCCGAGTCGGAGCAGGCAACAACTTTTGCTCCAAAGTGCTGAGCTTTTTCAATTGCATAAATCGCTACATTACCAGAACCTGAAACGACAACCGTTTTATCATTAATTGAAAGTTTTGCTTCACGCAGCATTTCTTCAACAAAGTATACTAAACCATATCCTGTTGCTTCTGTACGCGCCAATGAACCACCATAGCCAGGTTTTTTCCCAGTTAATACACCTGCCTCATATGCACCGCGAATACGCTTGTATTGCCCCCATAAATAGCCGACTTCACGTGAACCTACACCAATATCTCCGGCCGGAACATCGACATCAGGACCGACATAGCGGTATAATTCTGTCATGAAAGCTTGACAGAAGCGCATAATTTCTGCATTTGATTTCCCTTTTGGATCAAAGTCTGAACCACCCTTACCGCCGCCGATCGGTTGACCAGTTAAAGCGTTTTTAAAAATTTGTTCAAAGGCTAAAAATTTCATAATCGATTCATTTACTGTAGGATGGAAGCGTAATCCACCTTTATATGGCCCGATAACATTGTTATATTGAACGCGGTACCCACGGTTTACTTGTACTTGGTTTTGATCATCTTGCCAAGCGACACGGAAAGAGATGATTCTGTCCGGCTCAATGATACGTTCTAAAATATTATGCTGAATGTATTCGGGATGTTGTTCGAATACTGGAACTAGAGAAAGGAAAATTTCTTCCGCGGCTTGTAAGAATTCTAACTGATGTGCGTTCTTAGCTTTTAATTTTTCAAACACTCCATCAACATATTGCTGTGCGTTACTCGTTGTTGTCATTGTCGTCATGTTAATACCCCCAAATGGATTAATAAGTATACATTAGTATGAATTATCAAACAATTCAATTATATTTTATGTGACATCACTGTGTGAAATCGATGTTAAAAAAGAGAAAACGTTTTCAATTATTATATCTATATAATAATTTGAAGTTGCTTTTGGAAAGGATGATTAACTATTTTACAACTATTAATTGATGCAGATGCATGCCCGGTTGTTGATTTAGCGCTGTTTATTTCATCTCGATATGAGATAAGACCGATCTTGTTCTGCGATACATCACATCGAATGGAACGGGATGGTGCAAAAACAATTATTGTTGACAAAGGACCAGATTCAGTTGATTTTAAGCTTCTAAGTGTCTTAAAGCGAGGAGATATTGTCATAACAGGTGATTATGGTCTTGCTGCAATGTGTATAGCAAAAGGTGGAATTGTTATTACTCATAACGGAAAAGAACTGACGTCTGACAACATAGATCAACTGTTGGCTTTTCGATTTGAAAGTGCGAAAATAAGACGTGCAGGGGGACGTACGAAAGGTCCCAAAAAGCGCACGGAAGAAAATAATTTGGCTTTTGAAACGAAATTTCGACAAATTTGTGAACGTGCGATTTTTGAGAAGGAGGAATCATAAATGAATCAGCAAATCTTAAATTTAGACGAACTAAAAGAACGCTTTCCGTTAATTGAAAAGCTGCAATCCGAACAATATGTATTTTGGGAAAATGAAAGTGTAGCTAAAGAAAGCCAAGTATCTGACCAAGTGACACCAGATATGATTCAAGACGCAGAAAGTAGATTGAAGCGTTTTTCTTCTTATATAAAGGTTGCATTTCCAATCACGAAATTTTCAGACGGCATTATTGAATCGGAATTAAGAGAAATTGCCGCGATGAAAAAACTCATAGAAGGACGACGCGGTTTTAATATTCCTGGCAAATTAATGCTTAAATGTGATCATGCATTACCGATCGCCGGTTCGATTAAGGCGCGTGGCGGTATATACGAAGTGTTGAGTCATGCGGAAAAACTGGCAATCGATGCAGGAATGATAACAGAACAAGAGGATTACGCAAAATTCCATAGTGAAGAATTCCGGAAATTTTTCAGCAAATATAAAATAGCTGTCGGGTCAACGGGGAACTTGGGCCTAAGTATCGGTATTATTAGCGCACAGCTGGGTTTCCAGGTGACTGTGCATATGTCGATTGAGGCAAAAGAGTGGAAAAAAGAACTGCTGCGTGAAAAAGGTGTTGCAGTAATCGAATACGAATCCGATTACACTTCTGCAGTGGAAATCGGCCGCCAAATAGCAGAACAAGATCCTGCTTGCCATTTCGTTGATGATGAAAATTCAATCGATCTGTTTTTAGGATATTCGGTAGCGGGATCTCGCCTGAAAGACCAGCTTCAGCAAGCAAAAATTAAAGTTGATGCGAATCATCCGCTATTTGTTTATCTGCCATGCGGGGTTGGTGGTGCGCCCGGGGGAATTGCCTACTCTTTAAAACAAATTTACGGCGAACATATTCATATTTTCTTTGCGGAACCATTTGCATCTCCTTGTATGCTCCTAGGTTTGATGACAGGCATGCATGACAAAATCAGTGTGAATGATATTGGTTTGTCCAACAAGACAGAAGCTGACGGATTGGCGGTAGGGCGTCCTTCACGATTTGTCGGAACATTGATGGAATCCGTAATAAGCGGATGTTATACTGTGGATGACAGCTTTTTATATAGAAGTTTAAAAGGTATGTTTGAGACGGAAAACATTTTTATGGAACCTTCAGCACATGCAGGTGTGTATGGTCCGATTGAATTAATGATGCAGGGGACTTCGTATATTGAAAAGCATGGGCTTACAGATAAAATGGAAAACGCCACACATATTATTTGGTCAACAGGCGGCGATCTAGTGCCTGAAGAATTACGACAGCAGTATTTACAATCAGAGATATAGAAGGGAAGTCGCTTGTGTTAATTGTAGTAGTCATCATCGCATTTTTTGGAGCAGGTTTACTCGATTTAAACTTACGCAAAAAATATAACATCCCAAAAAACGAGAAATTTATGGATCAGTATGTGGGGATTTGGCATTTCGTCTTGGAAATCCTTCTATGTTTCATGTTTTTATCGTATGTAACTATTAATCTATTTGACCAAAAAACATTATATTCGGTATTGTTTGCGTTCATTATGATTTTATTTATAGTCCGTGGATTATTGGAGTTTTGGTTTAGAAGAGAAAAGCGTCGTCATATAATTTCATTTACTTATGTAGTGCTTTGTGCAATTTGCAGTATCGCAATTGCCATTATAATGTAAGAAAAGAAGTGTGTTGGAGGGTATCCCTCAACACACTTCTTTTTAGTCTACCTGAATTTCTTCTACTGTTGCTTCAACTTCTGAGCGGGACATTTTTTCTCGTCCTTCTCTCATCGCCTGTAACGTTTTATGTGCCAATGCTAAAGGCAGTCTGCAGAACAATTTAATCGAACGTTTATCTAAATCCTTCATATAAAGGTCGGCCTTTGCCAGGTTTTCCTCCGCATAAGCAAATAGTTCAGCCCGTGTCCAGCCATCCGGAACGAAGCTGACACCGCGCTCATCCAAATCTTCCTGCTCATTTCGTAAAATGTTTACTGCCTGTAAGCCGCGACCATAGCCAATTGCCAGCTCACGGTCTGTTTTCGTACCGGCGCTCCATTCCCAAAGCTCCGAAAGCATGACACCGACCAAACCAGCCACATAGTATGTATAGTCGTCCAAGTCTTCCTTCGTATGCACCTGCCAATTTGCGAGTGCCCATTTAGCCATTCCCTCCGCCATTTCACTCGTCGCAGAAGTGACAATCGGGAATGCCCCTTTAGGACAAACTTCCAGCCAGTCAGCTAGACGAAGTGTAACTTCAGGCATTTTGTCCTTTACAGGTGCAAGTGCAGCAAGGTAAGCATCGTTATCAAAGGCAGGAGCTTTCAATAATTCCGCTACTTTTAATAATGTCGCATTTTTCATTTCATTGGAAACATCTTCGTGATCTTCAATTTCATCAATTGCCCGCATTGCTAAATATGCAGCAGCAACCGTTAATTTTAATTCTTTATCTAAAAAAGTAATGGGGATATAAAATGTACGGCTCGTCTCTTTTAAAACGCGCATCGCATCTTTTTGTAAAGCTTTGTTCGACATAAGGAAAACTTCCTCCATTCTAAATTGCATCCACTTCCTATCGTATCGCAAATCTGTGAAAAGGGAAAATAAAAGTTCCGGCTTTTGAAGATTTGTGGCCGGGAGTGATTAGTAGGGAGAAAGAGAGCGGCGTATTAGAACATAGGAGCTCAATTGTGGAACGAGTGGAGCGAAAAATAGAAAGTTTAAATGCTAAAGTAGAACCGCTTGCCATGAAAGTAGAAACCCTGAGCCGCAACTCCCAATAAGAAAACATACACATTTCCAGTATGTACATATTAATTGAAATATGGTAATATTAGAACAATTCTAATGGACGGAGGTGAACGGAATGAAAAAGTTAGCGATCGAGACAGGTGTAAAAGTGGATACAGCTATGTATTTTGCACGTGTCATTACTTTTAAATTTGGGTCTAACGGGATAGGTATGTCCTTTTTTAGACAATTTAAAAATAATGCGTAGCTAATTAACTTCATTCTTTTCACCACTACTGAAAAGGCTGCTCTCGTTAATGAGCAGTCTTTTTGTTATTTTAGCTGCGCCGGTGGAGGCGTAGAAATATGCAGTTGAAAGCAGAAAACATAACGAAAATTATCGGTGGCAACACCATTTTTAAGGAACTTTCTTTTGAAGTGAATGCCGGTGAACGTATCGCAATCGTCGGTCGAAACGGCAGTGGGAAAACAACATTATTTAAAGTGCTGGCAGGTATTGAACAGCCGGATGAAGGGCGAATCATAAAATCGAAAGGTCAAACAATCGGCTACTTGCATCAAATACCTCAATACACGGATATATCAGTTTTTGATGTATTGTCAAAAGCATTTGCTGAATTACATGATATTAAAGATCGTCTGTCTCAGTTGGAAATGAAGATGGTAACTGATTTATCCGAGAAGATTTTAAATCAATATGGAGAGCTGCAAGAGCACTATTTAGCAAACGGTGGCTACGAAACTGAAGCGAAAATTGCAGCGATTGCCAATGGACTCGCGATTACAAAACTATTGGATCAACCTTTTCATGCGCTCAGCGGCGGTGAAAAAACAAAGGTAATGCTCGCTCAAATATTACTGCAGCAGCCCGATATTTTGCTGTTGGATGAACCGACAAATCATTTGGATCTTGCTGCAACACAATGGCTTGAAGACTATTTGCAATACTTTAAAGGTACCGTTGTTGTAATCTCGCATGACCGGATGTTTTTAAATAAAATTGTTCAGTATGTGGCAGAAATTGAAGACGGACAGATTTGGATGAGCAAGGGTAACTATGATCAGTACATTAAAAATAAAGAGGCAAAAATAGCGCAGCAGTTTGCAGCATATGAAGAACAGCAAAAAAAGATTCAGAAGATAAAAGAGGCAATTCGCCGATTACGTCAATGGGCGAATGAGGCTTCTCCTCCGAATCCTGATCTATACCGCAAAGCGAAAGTAATGGAGAAGATGCTGGCTCGAATGGAAATTGTCAAAAAGCCAAAAACCGAGCGCCAGATGAATTTACAGCTGAAGGCAGAAGACCGGACTGGAAAAGAAGTATTTATGCTAAAAAACATTTCCCACGGGTTTGAACAGGACTTTTTATTTATGGATGTTCAGTTATCGGTCCATTTTCAAGATCGGATGGCGATTGTTGGAAATAACGGAACAGGAAAATCCACGTTAATAAAAATTCTATTAGGGGAAATTGAGCCTGTTGATGGGGATGCAAAACAGGGCAGCAATTTAAAGATCGGTTACCTTGCACAGCAGTTTGACCAATTTAACGGCAAACAGCGTCTTATTGATGCTTTCCGAGAGCAGGTGTCATTAACGGAATACGATGCGCGGCATATGCTCGCCAAATTTTTATTTTACGGTCATGACGTATTTAAAAAGGTGGATCAACTAAGCGGCGGGGAAAAGATGAGGCTTCGACTAGCTCAATTAATGGTTCAAAAATGCAATGTTCTCGTTTTGGATGAACCGACGAACCATCTTGATATTGAGTCAAGGGAAGCGCTTGAAGAAGCATTGGAAAACTTTGAAGGAACAATACTTGCGATTAGCCATGACCGTTATTTTCTGCAAAAACTATTTACGAGAACGGCATGGCTGGAAAATCAGCAGCTTATCGTACATGAAGGGCCATTTGAATGGGCACAGTCGAAACAAAAGGAGTTATGCAAATGAATCAAATCGAAGCATATTGGCAGCGTTTTTGTGAGTCAGAAGGTTTGCAAAATATTCGTTATAAAGAAGCATTTCAGTTTGGTGAAAAAGCGGATTGGCTTGCAGAACTTGTAGTAGATGGCGTTAAAAGAGCAACTTGCTCAAGTTTTCCGTTGTATGAACTTGAAGAAGAAAGTTTGCCGGAAGTGGGGGACTACCAGATTGTTTTAAACAGTCATGATGAACCTGTTGCGATCATCCAATCTTATTCTATTGAAATTTATCCATTCAATGAAGTACCGGTTGATTTTGCATTGGCAGAAGGAGAAGGTACTTATGAGGAGTGGAAGGAAGCACATGTCGCGTTTTTTAGCAGAGAACTTTCCAAACTTGGTCTGGAATTTACCGAAGAAATGCTGACAGTTTGTGATCGCTTTAAAAAAGTTTTTCCTAAATAAAGATTAGAAAGTTGCAATATTAATAGCTAAACTTATACAAAATGGAGGAATTTGTTTAAGCAAACCTCCATTTTTTCACTGTTTTCGTTCAATTTCAACACTTCTTGGCAACAATTGCTATCGAAAAACGTTACATAATAGTTGCATAGGTTAATGTTTTTTTGATATATTGATTCTTGTTTTTCTAAATAAAAAAGGAAAACGTCTTGAATAGAAAGAGTGATTACAAGGTGAAAAACTTAGTAAAAAATAAAAGCTTAATAAACAATTTTCTAGGGATTTTCGTTCTTGCGGTTTTAATGCTATGGGCGAAAACTTACATTACACAATTGACGCAGTTTAAGTTGGGTGTAGAGGGGCCACTTCAACAGTTTCTTTTATTAATTAACCCATTAGGTTCTGCGGTACTATTTTTAGCAGTTGCTTTTCTGTTTAAAAGAAAAAGAAGACTGACAGCATTGATCATCATTTATACATTGATGACATTTCTATTATTTGCGAATTCTGTATATTATCGTTTCTTCAGTGATTTTATTACGCTTCCAACGATTTCTCAAACACAAAATTTCGGAGATTTAGGCGGCAGTGTTTTAACATTATTAAAACCGACTGATTTATTATTTTTTGTGGATATTTTTGTACTGATATATATTCGTTTCTCAAAGAAAATTAATTTCCAATCCGGCAAAGTCGGATTCAAAATGCCTGCAGCTGTTATAGCAGCAGCAATTGTATTATCAATTGTTAACTTGCAATTAGCGGAAGCTGACCGCCCGGATTTATTGAGCCGTGGCTTTGACCGCAGTTATATCGTGAAATATTTAGGTATGTACAATTATACAATTTATGATTCTGTTAAAACGTTTGAAGCATCTTCAGAACGTGCTTCAGCAGACAGCAGTGATATTGCTGAAATTATTAACTTTACAAATTCATTTTCAGCCCAGCCAAACGAGAAGTACTTTGGTAAAGCAAAAGATATGAATGTAATTTATTTGCATCTGGAATCCATGCAGTCATTTTTAATTGATTATGAGCTTGAAGGCCAACAAGTAACACCGTATTTAAATTCGTTAGTTAAAAATGAAAACACAATGTATTTCGATAACTTTTATCATCAAACAGCGCAGGGGAAAACTTCCGATGCTGAATTTATGTTAGAGAATTCATTATTCGGATTGCCACAAGGTTCGGCCTTTATTACAAAAGGTCAGAATACATTTGAAGCTGCACCATCGATATTAAAAGACTATGGCTATACATCAGCAGTGTTCCACGGAAATAACGGTAGCTTCTGGAACCGAAATATTATTTACAACCAGTTCGGCTATGACGAATTTTTTGACGAAGGTTCGTATGATACAGCCGATTCGAAAAATATGGCGGAGTACGGCTTAATGGATAAACCATTTTTCGAGCAGTCGGAAAGCTTGCTTGAAACATTGCCGCAGCCATTCTATACAAAATTCATTACGGTTGCCCATCACTTCCCTTACAAGATTGATCAGGATTTAGCGACGATCGGTAAGGCGACAACAGGCGATGCGAGTGTCGATAATTATTTCCAGACAGCTCGATACGCTGACGAAGCGATTGAACAGTTCTTTACGTATTTAAAAGAATCCGGGCTTTATGAAAATACAATGATTGTAATGTACGGAGACCATTACGGAATTTCCGATAACCATAATAAAGCGATGGAACAAATTATTGGTGAAGAAGTTACACCTGTTGTAAATGCAGATTTACAGCGTGTGCCGCTATTTATTCATGTACCGGGAATGGAAGGTGGCGTTAACCATACGTATGGTGGCCAAATAGACCTTCTTCCGACAGTGTTGCATTTACTTGGTGTTGAAACGAAAAACAATATCCATTTTGGGACAGACCTGCTTTCTGAAGAACATAGCGAAATCGTTCCGTTTAGAAACGGTAATTTTGTCAGCCCGACAATCTATTCGTTGGACGGCAAATACTACGATCCGAAAACAGGTGAAGAGCTCGATGAATCGAAATTGGAAACAGCAGATAAATTAAAAGCGACGGTAGAAGAAAAACTTCACTATTCCGATAAAGTTGTAAATGGGGATTTATTGCGCTTCCATTCCAAAGACGGAAGCATAAAAGAGTAAGTAGATAGTTTAAAATTGAACATATTTTCTGAGGCATCATCTAATTTGATTAATTCAAATAGGTGATGCCTTTTTATTATGGCTTAAAAAATAATTAATAAAGATTCAGAGGAAGAAAATACTTTTCAGATTGCAGTGAAATAGTCAAGGAACTCTATCTGTTTCATAATAAATTACTATCAGGTAAGAAGTTCGATTTACATAAAAACCATGCATTCATCCTGTTAATTACCTTCTGAAGTAATGTGTTAACTTATAGTGAAAGTATAAATGTAAGTATGATTTGTTATTAAAACAATAACAATTAACGTCATAAAGGTGAATTTTACTATTTAAAAGTACTAATTTGTTGAGAATATTTTAGCAGCATTATCTATATAAATTAAGAGACAGATAATTAATTGCTTAATAGGTTGTAATCTTTTTGTATAAGCAACATATATTGTTTTTTGTGAAAGCGAAATGGTTTAGAGTTTTTAGGAGGCGATCTAAATGATTCGCCAACACCCAATTTATTAAGGGGGAATGAGTTAATGAGAGAAGCCGTAATCGTCGCTGTAACACGAACACCGGTAGGCAGAAGAAATGGTGTTTTGGCAGAAGTACGGGCAGATGATTTAGCTGCAGATGTACTGGAGGATGTAGTAAAGCGAGCGGGAATTGAAAAGGCACTTGTTGAAGATGTTATTTTTGGCTGTGTCACCCAAACACTGGAGCAAGGCGGGAATATCGCACGAATTGCTGCATTGATGGCAGGCTTTCCGATTGAAGTGCCCGGTGTAACGATTGACCGGCAATGCGGCTCGAGTTTACAGGCAGTTCATTTTGCGGCGCAAGCGATTATAGCAGGTGATATGGACATTGTGATCGCGGGTGGTATTGAAAGCATGAGCCGTGTACCGATGGGATCGAATATGGAGGGCACGCGCAAAAGTGACCGTATCAAAAAATATGAGTTGATCCACCAAGGGTTATCCGCAGAGCGTATAGCTGAACAATGGGAGTTAACAGAGCAGGAAATTAATGACTATTCTGTGCTGAGCCAGAAGCGTGCCACTCAAGCAATTGAAGCAGGCTATTTTGATGATGAAATTGTAGCAATCGGTGATGTAGATACTGACGAGGGACCAAGACCGGGAACGACCGTCGAAGTTCTGCAAGGCTTAAGAAAGCTGTTTAAAGAAGACGGATTTATTTCTGCAGGAACTTCGTCACAAATGAGTGATGGTGCATCAGCAGTACTCATTATGTCGAGTGAAAAAGCGCAGGAACTTGGTGTGAAACCGATGGCGAAAATCATTGCGCGTACTGTCGTAGGTTCTGATCCGACACTTATGCTCACAGGTCCAATTGAAGCGACAAAACGTGTCCTTGAAAAGGCAAACTTAACGATTGATGATATGGATACGTACGAAGTAAATGAAGCTTTTGCACCTGTACCGATCGTTTGGGCAAAAGAGCTTGGTGCGGATCTGGAAAAATTGAATCCGGATGGTGGTGCGATTGCATTAGGTCATCCACTTGGCGCAACAGGAACAAAATTATTAACGACGATGCTTTACCGCATGGAGCGTAATAATCAGCGCTATGGCTTGCTTGCGATTTGTGAAGGAATGGGCATGGCCAATGCAACAATTATTGAGAGACTTTAAATAAAACTCTATTCATATTTTATAAATTCACGAAAAGATATGTAATCGCTTTCAATAGATAAGGTGTTAAAAATATGACGAAGAAAGAGTGAAATAAATGAATAAAACACTGGCGAAAACAAGAAAAGAGTCCCGTACGTTTTTTAATAATGATCATATTATGTTCCGGGAGTCTCTTAGAAAATTTGTAGAAAAAGAGATTGATCCTTATTTTACACAATGGGAGCATGATCGCATCGTTCCGCGTGACCTATGGACAAAATTAGGCAGTCAGGGATTTTTATGTCCTAGCGTAGAGGAAAAGTACGGCGGAATGGGCTTGGACTTTATTTTTGATATTGTTTTATCTGAGGAATTGTCAAAAGTCGGTGGTGGTCTAAGTGGAATTGGACTGCATAGTAATGTCGTAACGCCGTATATCACTTCTTTTGGAACAGAAGAGCAGAAGATGAAGTATCTTCCGAAGTTTGTAAGCGGTGAATGGATTTCAGCCATTGCAATGACAGAGCCAGGTGCAGGTTCGGATTTACAGAAAATGACGACAACAGCAATTAAAGATGGTTCCGACTATATTGTGAACGGTCAAAAAACCTTTATTACGAACGGAATTCTTTCCGATGTCATCATCATCGCCTGTAAAACAGATCCAAAAGCGGTACCAGCCCATAATGGGGTAAGCTTACTAATTGTTGAAAGAGGAATGGAAGGATTCTCACGCGGCAGAAAATTAGACAAGGTTGGCATGCATAGCCAGGATACAGCAGAACTTATTTTTGAAAATGTACGAGTACCTGCAGAAAACCTTCTTGGTGAAGAAGGAAAAGGTTTCTTGTATTTAATGCAAAAGTTGCAGCAAGAACGCCTATTGACAGCAGTAGGGGCAATTACCGCTGCAAAAGATATGCTCGACTTAACACTGCAATATGTTAAAGAGCGGGAAGCGTTTGGGAAACCGATTGGTAAATTCCAAAATACACAGTTTACTCTGGCTGAAATTGCGACACAAGTAAAAATCGGCCAAACATTTGTAGATGATTTGATCATTCGTCATTTAGAAGGACAGGATATTGTGACGGAAGTATCAATGGCAAAATGGTGGATAACGGATATGGCTCGGAAAATTTCGGTAGAATGTATGCAATTACATGGCGGATACGGCTATATGGAAGAATACAAAATTGCAAGACGGTTCCGCGATATTGCAGTTACACCAATTTTCGCCGGTTCCAACGAAATTATGAAAGTCATCATTGCCAAAAATTTAGGACTGTAATGAATCCGAAATTACTTCATCTAGTTAAAGCACATGATTCGTACTATGAATTTATGAGGTGAGATGAAATGAAAAATGCCGTAATAATAGACTCTGTACGTACAGCAGTCGGTCGCATGGGCGAGACATTAAAAGATGTGGAAGTAGATTATCTTGCGGCAAAAGTGTTGGATGAAATTACTGTCCGTACCGGTATCGACAAGAGTAAAGTCGATGAAGTCATTATTGGGCAAGCGAAGCAAAGTACAGACTCGCCGAATCTGGCCCGTTTAGCCCTTTTACGTGCAGGTTTTCCGATTGAAATTACCGGTTATACTGTTCACCGGCAGTGCGGATCGGGACTGCAGGCGATGAATAGCGGTGCTCAGCAAATCATGTGTGGACTGTCCGATATTATTATTGCGGGCGGAGCTGAAAGTATGAGCACTGCGCCGTACTATTTACGAAATGTCCGATACGGTTATGGTGCAGGAAACGGTGAAATTCTCGATTCAAACACGGAAAGTCAGCCCCGTGCCCAGCCGATTGAAACATATGGCGCATTAACGATGGGATTGACTGCTGAGAACTTGGCTGTAAAATACTCGATTTCCCGAAGTGAACAAGACGAGTTCGCCTTAAGAAGCCAGGAAAATGCGAAAAGAGCGATCGAGTCGGGATTGTTCACGGATCAAATTGTCCCATTTGAGGTGAAGACGAAAAAGGGAATCGTCGAATTTAAAGTAGACGAGCATCCAAGGGAAACAACATTTGAGAAATTATCACAGTTAAAACCTGTTTTTAAAGAAAATGGCACAGTAACTGCCGGAAATACTAGTGGTCGTAATGATGGGGCGGGTGTAATTATGCTGATGTCGGAAGAAGCGGCTGCACAGTATGATAAAAAGCCTAAAGCAAAAATCATTGCGCAGGCTGTAGCAGGGGTTTCGCCTGATATTATGGGAATTGGCCCTGCGCCGGCAACTAGAAAAGCATTGAAAATGGCGAATTTAACACTCGATCAGATCGGGTTAATTGAATTAAATGAAGCATTTGCAGCTCAATCTTTAGCCGTCATTAAAGAACTTGGCATGGACATAGACCGAGTCAATGTAAATGGTGGCGCAATCGCCCTAGGTCATCCAATTGGAGGCACAGGCGGTGTATTAATGACAAAGCTGCTTCATGAAATGGAAAGGCGCGGAGAAAAATACGGTTTAGTTACATTCTGTATCGGCGGCGGACTTGGTATTACAACAATTGTTGAAAATATGCAGTTGTAAATATGTACTGGAGCTGATCAAATGAACAATACCGATTGGAAATACCACTATACAAAAAAATGTACCACTGCTGAAAAAGCAATCCAGCTTATTGAATCCTCTCAAACAATATTTTTGGCACCGATGTGTAATGAACCTCAAGTACTTGTAGACGAATTAATTCGTCAAAAGGCACGGTTACAAGAGATTTTATTATATACCATCGTTTTAGGTAGTCCGTGTAAATATGCGGATATATCATGTCAACCACACTTTACAATCCGAACATTTTTAAATTCATCCTTATTGAAAAAAGCATACAAAAATAACCATTGTGATTACGTTCCTTTGAATTTCTCGGACATCCCTAGGTGGATCAAAGAAGAGAAAATTGATGTTGTACTTATACAGGTTTCAAAGCCAAATGCAGATGGTTTTTGCAATCTCGGTCTTTCGGTAGATGTTGTACAGACATTGATTAAGGAAGCGACGGTTGTGATCGCGGAAGTAAACAGCAATCTTCCTTACACATCCGGTGAAACACTGGTTCATGTATCCCAGATTGACCGTTTTGTTTCATCCGACAGACCGTTACTTACGATTCCTAACAGTCAACCTGCCAAAGAAGACAATACTATCGGCAATTACGTAGCAGCGCTGATTCCTGATTATGCGACGATACAAGTAGGGGTCGGCAAACTCGCAGGCAGTATTGTCCGATCACTTCGGTCAAAAGTGGGCTTAGGTGTGCATTCGGGTTCGATTTCTGATGACATTATGCAGCTCATCAATCTGGGAGTCATTACGAACGAACGAAAAGAAATCAATCGTCATAAAACCGTATGTACAACACTTACCGGAACAAACGAGTTATATGAGTTCTGTCATCACAATAAAAGTGTTGAACTGTATCCGGTCAGCTACACACATAATGCGGCAGTTATAGCGAAAATAAGCCACTTCTATTCAATTAACTCGGCGTTGGAAGTAAGTCTGTCCGGGCAAATCAATGCCGAGCAAGTTGAGGATTCCTATGTTGTTGCGGGAGTTGGCGGTCAGATGGATTTCATTCACGGATCAAAACTTTCTCCTGGTGGAAGAGCAATTATTGCCCTTCCTTCTACGGCAAAAAATGGAACGGAATCCCGGATTAAGGTTCATACAAAATACGTGACGTCGCTGAAGTCTGAAGTCGACTTCGTTGTCACAGAGTATGGTATTGCAAAACTGTTTGGAAAATCTTTAAGCGAACGGGCAGAAAGCTTGATTGCCATTGCGCATCCGAAGTTCCGGGCTGCTCTAACTGAACAATACAAACAATTAGTATAAATAGAAAATTAGCCAAATAAGAAAGGGTGTTAACTATGACATATTTAAAAGATAAAGTTGCAATCGTTACTGGTTCCGGCCGAGGCATTGGACGAGATATTGCGTTACTTTTAGCAAAAGAAGGGGCAAAAGTAGTTGTCAATGATTTAGGCGGAGGATCTGACGGGCAAGGGAATGATACAAAAATTGCAGATGAGGTAGTGCGGGAAATACAGGAACTTGGCGGAGAAGCTGTAGCCAACTATGATTCCGTTGCGGACTATGAATCTGCTTCCAATATTATAGATACAGCACTTTCAAGATTCGGGCGCTTAGATATTGTCGTAAATAATGCAGGTATTTTACGGGACCGCATGTTATTTAAAATGAGCGAGGAAGAATGGGATGCGGTTATTGCGGTTCATTTAAAGGGTTCATTCAATATGACGCGAGCAGCATCAACGATTTTTAAGGAGCAAAAAAGTGGGCGCTTTATTCATTTCACTTCCACTTCAGGGTTAATCGGTAATGTTGGGCAGGCCAATTATTCAGCTGCCAAATTAGGAATTGTCGGGTTAAGTAAAAGTACGGCGTTGGATATGGCACGGTATAATGTCACATCGAATGCGATTGCCCCGTTTGCTTGGAGCCGATTAATCGGGACAATCCCTGCAGAAACAGAGGATGAAAAAGAGCGTGTGGACAGACTGAAACAGCTTTCACCAGCACATATTGCGCCATTAGTTGCCTTTTTGGCATCGGATGAAGCTGCCGACATTTCCGGTCAAATATTTGGTGTGCGAGGAAAGGAAATTATGGTGTTTTCTCAGCCGCGCCCGATTCGTTCGGTCTTCAATGCGAAAGGCTGGTCTGTTGACAGCTTAAGTGCAATTAAAGGGTCGCTTCAATCAAGTTTTACACCGCTTGAAGGTAGTGCACAAGTCTTCCCGTATGCTCCGTTAGTGTAATTGTTTGGACTGCTAAATGGAAGGGAGAGAAAAAATGGACTTTCAGCTGCCACCCGATTTAATAGATATGAAAAAATCGATTCGGGATTTTATAGACAATGTAGTGGACCCACTTGCAGACCAGATTGACCGTGAAGACCGTATACCAGACCATATTATGAGAATGTCAAAAGAAATGGGCTTATTCGGTCTAAGCATCCCTGCAGAATATGGCGGTATAGGCATTGATATGGTCGGGAAATGTAGTCTCTTTGAAGAAATCGGCCGTACATCGAACGGATATATGACGGTAATTGGTGCTCACACAGGAATCGGGTCTGTCGGAATTGTGGAATTGGGGACGGAAGATCAGAAGCGAAAATATTTACCGCGCATGGCTTCCGGTGACATTATTGGTGCGTTTGCTTTAACCGAAACGACTGCAGGTTCCCATGCAGTGGCTTTAAAAACAACTGCCGTTCGTAAAGGGGACAAATATATTCTGAATGGCGCAAAGCAATATATTACGAATGCACCGATTGCAGGAGTCTTTACAGTGATGGCTGCAACCGATCCAACTAAAGGTGCAAAGGGGATAACCTCATTTCTCGTAGATAAAAGCGCTCCCGGTTTAATCATCGGAAAAACAGAAGAAAAAATGGGGCTTCGCGGATCCCATTCATCTGAAATCTTCTTCGAGGATTGTGAAGTTCCGGCTGAAAATGTGCTTGGTGAAGAAGGCTTAGGTTATGTCAATGCTTTAACTATTTTGGCAAATGGCCGTGCGGGACTCGCAGCGAGAAATTTAGGGTCTTCGCAAAAACTTTTTGAGCTATCCGTCAAATATGCGCATGAGCGTGAACAGTTCGGTAAACCAATTTTTGACCAGCAAATTATCCAACATTACTTGGCAGAAATGGCATTGGATATTGAAACGTTGAGAGCCTTTACGTACCGGGTAGCATGGATGGTGGACCAAGGGGTGAATGTCATGAAAGAAGCCGCGATGGCAAAGCTTTTAGGTTCGGAAATTTATAATCGCATAGCGGATAAAGCTGTTCAAATCCACGGTGGCCTTGGTTACATGAAAGATTTTCCAGTTGAAAGATATTACCGTGATGCCCGTATTACAAAAATATATGAAGGTACGTCCGAAAACCAAAAAAATATTATTGCTGCTCAAATTCATAAAGACTATTTGAAGAAAGCACCGCCGGCAACAATGAAATAATATGATTTAAATTATCTGAAAATAATGATAAATGAAATTGGAGGAGGTGATTTTTTGAGTACTGGGCTTAAGGAAAAAGTTGGCCTGAAATTAGAATCCTACACTTTTAGAGTAGAAAAAGGAAAAATCAAAGAATTGGCACAAGCGATTGGCGATCTGAAAGAGGAGTTTTTGAGCGGAGAAGCAGTTCCACCTACATTCCCGACAGTGATCGACTTTTGGGGTGGAGGTGCCTCCTCATCCGAGTTATTGAATTTAAATATGAAAAAGGTTCTCCACGGTGAGCAGGAGTATGAATATTTCAGGGGAATTGTTCCCGATGAGGAAATTACAGTGCATGGTGTCATTGAAAAAGCTTATACAAAAGCGGCGATGAACTTCTATGTCATACGCAAGGACTACTTGGACAAACAAGGTAAAACGGTTTTAATCAGTCGATCCACGATTATCGAAAGGCATTAGGGGGGGCATTTTATGGAAGTCGGTCAGACACTGGAACCTTTACAGAAGGAAGAAATAACACATACACAGCTCATTCGATATGCGGGTGCATCCGGAGATTTCAATCCGATCCATACCGTTGTTCCTTTCGCGGAGGCAGCAGGTTTAGGCGGGGTCATTGCACATGGCATGTTGGTTATGGGATTTGTCGGCCAGGCAATTGGACAATGGTTCGAAGTGAAGAATCTGAAGAAATTCACAACGAGATTTAAAGCAATGACAAGGCCCGGAGAAAGAATAACAGTTCAAGGGCGGATTGTTGATGAAAATGATACTTGCTGGATTTGTGAGGCGGAAGCTGTCAATGAATCTGCTGAAGTAAAGGTAAAAGCATTTTTTGAAATAAGAAAATAATTACTTTTACGGTTGTTCTAGAGAGATGGCTCGATACGTAAAATTTGTGATGTTGACTGCAATTATTACAGGAGAATCTCTTTAATACTCAAGCAGTTATAGATGAAGCGAACAAAATTTAAGGGGGAACTGGCAATGAGAGAATATGTAACGACGAAACAGGAAATCAACAAAAACTCACTACCGTATAATTTGTACCAGAAAGCAAAAAAATTCGGAATCTGGAATCCGGTAGATATCGATTTTAGCCAAGATAAAGAAGACTGGAAGAAATTAAATGAAGAGCAGCAATTGGAGGTACTGACACAGTTTGCCCAATTTATTGGCGGTGAAGAGGCAGTCACACAAGATATTTTACCGATGATAATGGCAGTTTCAAAAAAGGGATGGTTTGAAGAGGAAACTTACTTAACAACATTCCTTTTTGAAGAAGCGAAGCATGCGGAGTTTTTCAGTCTGTTCCTGGAAGAAATCGGCGTAACGGAAGATTTGACACATTTACTTTCACCAGGCTACCGGAAGTTATTTGATGAAACATTGCCGGCAGTGATGGGTAAATTGATTGATGATCAATCACCGGAAGCAATGGTCGATGCTGCGGTTACTTACAACATTTTCGCGGAAGGTGTTTTGGCTGAAACCGGTTACTGGTTCTTCCATGAAGCACTCTCAAGATCAAATCTGTTCCCAGGGTTTATTTCGGGAATTCGAAATGTAAAGCGTGACGAAGGACGTCATATTGGTTTTGGTACATTCCTCATTCAGCGCCTAATCAGTGAAAATCCTGAGCTTGAGCTGTTTGAACGCGTACAACAAAGACTGCAGGAGCTGTTACCGATTGCGATGATGTTAACGGAAAGAAAAGAAGAAGTAACAAGCCTTGGTATCGAACGAGGAAAATCGATGGAATTTGCCATGAAGCAATTGCAGGCACGTCTGACAGTCCTTTCCCGAGCAAAAGGAAAGACTTTGGAAGAAATCTATAATACGGACATTGCTTTAGAAGAAGTGTAGGAAGTAATCAATCAGACGCTGTAACGAGACAGTTTGCTATTTAAAGGGGGATGAAAGATGACGACAGACGTACAAGTAAAGATCTTTCCGCAATTTATTAATGGTGAATGGACACCACCAGCTTCAGGTGAATTTTTTGATGTAATCAATCCGGCTACATCAGAAGTTGTGGCGAAAGTTTCAAAAGGGAACCAGGAAGATGTGAATAAGGCGGTTCAAAATGCGAAAGAAGTATTTGAATCGGGTGTGTGGTCAGGGAAAACGCAGGCGGAACGTGCACAGATCATGCTGCAATTTGCGGGGAAAATCAGGGAGCATGCACAGGAGATAATTTTCCTGGAGGGTATTAGTACGGGGGCGACACTTCGTAAACTGGGTGGCGCGGATATCCGACAGTTAATTCTTTCTCTTACTCAAACAGCAGATTTATCGCTGAAATATGAAGCCGTAACAGCGCTTCCTGTTAATGAGCAGCTCGGTCCGAACCGAAGCTTACTCGTTCGTGAACCACTTGGTGTAGTAGCGGCAATCACTCCATTTAATTTCCCGTTAGTTTTAGCAATGTGGAAAATTGCACCGGCAATTGCGATGGGGAACTCCATCATTATTAAGCCGGCTTCAAATACACCATTAGGCACATTGAAACTTGCACAATTAGCAGTTGAAGCAGGTATTCCACCAGGGGTCATCAATGTCATCACTGGTCCTGGAGCCGAAGTGGGGGATGCGCTTGTCACACATCCGGATGTATCGAAAGTGGCGTTTACTGGATCTACCGAAGTAGGCAGAAAAATTATGGCGCAAGCTGCAGGTACGGTAAAGAAAGTGACGCTTGAACTTGGAGGAAAAGCACCTGCAATAGTACTTCCGGATGTAGATCTTGAAGTGGCGATTCCGGGAATACTGCTCGGTGTATTTTTCCATTCAGGGCAAGTATGTGAAGCGAGTACACGCCTCATCGTCCATGAATCCATTTATGATATCGTCGTGCAACAACTAGTTGAAACAACGAAGAAAATTAAACTCGGCCAGCCGCTTGATATGACAACTGGAATGGGGCCGGTTATCTCTGAATCACAAATGAATAAGATCCTCGATTATATTCAGTCAGGCATTGATGAAGGAGCGAGACTTGTTAGTGGTGGTAAACGGGCAACAGGTCCAGGGCTGGATAATGGGTATTTCATCGAACCGACAATCTTCGCAGATGTAACAAATGATATGAAGATTGCGAGAGAAGAAATCTTTGGTCCGGTATTATGCGTGATTAAATATTCAACAGAAAAAGAAGCAATCGACATTGCAAATGATACAGAATACGGATTATCTGGCGGTGTCTGGGGTCGTGATGTGACAAAAGCAAATGAAATTGCTACGAAAATTAATGCGGGAACAGTTTGGATCAATGACTGGCATATTTTCCGTACTGATGCTCCATTCGGCGGCTATAAGCAAAGTGGTTTAGGTCGTGAACAGGGGGCTCAAGTGTTTGATGAATACACAGAGCTTAAAAATATTTGCACGTCCTTAACGACGGAAAATGCGCAGCGCCCAGCTTTAGGTTTAATCTTTTAATCGAAAAACGAATGGAGAGATACGATGAAAACGACTTCCTATTTTGAATTCACACATCGCCCTGAAATCCGAAGTGGTGCAGGTTCACATATATTAGTGCCGGATTTAATTCAAGGTTTAGGCGGAAAGCGCCCTGTTCTTTTTTCGGATAAAGGACTAACAGATGCCGGATTAACGCAAAAAATCAAAAGTTTATTTGACATGGTACCAGGCATAAAGCTTGCTGGTGTATTTGATGATATTCAGCAAGATGCGAAATCAAGCAATATAAACAGAGGTCTGAAGTATTTTAAAGAATGCAATGGCGACTCCATTATTGCCATTGGCGGCGGGAGTGTTATTGATACAGCTAAAACGATCAAGTGGGCTCTTTACAATGGTGTTAACCAAGTTGAGTATATTTTAACCGGGAATGTTCTAGAGGTGTGGCCTGATGCAAAGCCATTCGGTATTCCGCATATTTCGATCCCTACTACAGCTGGAACGGGTTCTGAAATTTCCAGTATTTCAGTAGTGTTCAATGAAATGCTGAACTTGAAATGCAATTTAATGAATCCATATTTAAGTTCCGATATTGCTGTATTGGATCCAGATTTAACGGTCGGTTTACCGCCAAGAGTAACAGCGTTTACAGGTATGGATGCACTAACACATGCTGTAGAAGGATTTTTCTCAACAAAATCCACGAATTTCTCGGATGCATTTGCGTTGCATGCTGCAAAAATCATTGTCGAAAATTTGACTACAGCAGTACATGATGGGAAGAACGTTGCGGCACGTGCTAATATGCTACAAGCTAGCGCAATGGCTATTACAAGTTTCCAATCGGCGATGGCCAATATTCCAATTCATAACATAGCCCATACGTACGGTGCAAAATACGGCATTCCACATGGATTGGCAAATGCAGTTCTCATGCCGAGTGTTATGAAAAACATGCCGAACATGTATTTACCGAAAGTAAATGCATTTGCTTCTGCATTAGGGGTCATTCCGAATGCAGAAAATCCTCTAGAAACATTGGATGAGTGCATCAATGTAATTGTTGACTTAAGAAATGCAGTAAATCTGCCGCCAAGCTTTGACGAGTTTAATATTGATGCGGCAGATATTCCGCAACTTGTGCCTGCTGTTCAAAACGATCCTTCGTCGTTAAGTTTCCGTATTCCTGATGACATCATTGTAAACGTTTCTAAAGAAGTAATCAGTTCTAAAGTAAGTATTTAATTTAAAGAAAGCGCTCTTGAGGAGAGGGGGGAACCTCCTTTCCTTAGATCGATAATTTGAAAGTAGGAGGTTACATTATGAACATTGTTGAATTGCTTACTTCAACAACTTCACGTTTGCCAGATCAACCTGTCATCCACTTCAAAGGGGCTCAACTTACTTATAAAGAATTGCAAGATAAAGTTTACAATATCGCTGCAGGATTAAAAGAACAAGGTGTCACAAAAGGTACAAATGTGGCGTTAATGATGACAAACCGCCCGGAATATATTATTACGTATTTTGCTGTTTTAGCAAATGGAGGTACAGTCGTTCCGATCAACCCTACATTTAAAGAGCAGGAAGTTACGTATATCCTGAACGACTCTGAAGTTGAACTTTTAATTATAGAAGATGCGTGTAGACCGGTTATCGAAAACGCATTGGCTCAATTTAAAACGGTTAAAGCAATTATTAATTACAGTGATACGGCTGATGAACAATTTTTATCATGGCATCAACTAGAGACATCCGCTTCTATTTCAGAAATTGTCCCCCTACATGAATCTGACGTCGCACAAATTATCTATACTTCCGGAACGACCGGAAACCCGAAAGGCGCCATGATTACACATGGAAATTTAAACTGGATGGCGATTACAGCAGCCGTCTACAATCAGTTAGTTCCGAGTGACCGTGTCCTATGTGTCTTACCATTGTTCCATGCTTATGCAAAACTTCAAGGCTTCCTTGCACCGATTGCCCACGGTTGCGCGATTTATTTGGAAGAACGGTTCCATCCGGTAGAAACATTAAAAGCGATTGCCGAACATGAAATTACAATTTTTTTAGGGGTACCGACAATGTATGCTTTCTTTGCCCAGGTTCCTCATTTAGTAGAGCAGCTGGACTTCTCAAAATTACGTACAGCCGGTTCAGGTGGGGCAAGTTTACCGGCGGAGCTATTGCATAAGACGAATGAATCGTTCGGTGTAAGTATTTCAGAAGGTTATGGCTTAACGGAAAGTACGGTCATGCTGTTGACAACACACCGTAGCTTACCGAAAAAAGTCAATTCAGTCGGGATGCCATTACCGGGAATCGATTTGAGACTGGTAGATCCTGAAGGCAATGAAGTAGCCAATCATGAAGTAGGCGAAATCTTATTTAGAGGGCCGAATATGATGAAGGGGTACTACAAGAAGCCGGACGAGACCGCAAATACGATTAGGGACGGCTGGTTGTATACAGGTGACATGGCCTATCGCGATGAAGAAGGCTATCACTTTATCGTTGACCGTAAAAAAGACATTATTATTCGCGGCGGGTTTAATATTTACCCTCGTGAAATAGAGGAAATGCTGTATCAGCATCCGGCTATCGTAGAATGCTCTGTGATCGGCAGACCGGACCCGGTTTTTGGTGAAAAGACGGTTGCGTATGTCGTATCGAAAGACACCGAACTTACAGAAGAAGATATTCGAGACTACTGCAAAGTGAAACTTGCCGAATACAAAGTACCGGATTATGTAAGTTTTATCGGAGAAATTCCGAAATCGGGAACAGGTAAGATTTTGAAGACAGCATTGAAAAACTTGGATAAGAATGCACTGCCTAAATAAGAAGCGGTCGGTTGGTCGGAGTTCTTAAACTTCAGTACATGAACTAGAACGCAGATCATGCCGTTATGAACAAGACGCGAACTGCGTATGCCCAGAAACGGCAAATAGGTTAAAGATTGAACACGTATAAGGAGGGGTAAATAAATGAATTTTGACCAAAAGGCGATTATCGTTACGGGTGGAGGTTCAGGGTTAGGTGAAGCGACTGCACGAAAGATTGCAGCTGCTGGAGGCTATCCGATCATATTGGACTTAAATGAAGAAAAGGGTCAAGCGGTGGCTGATGAAATAAATGGCCTATTTTTTAAAACGAATGTAGTAAAGGAAGAAGACGTACAGGCAGCGATTAACGGTGCTGTAGAAAAGTACGGTTCCATCCAAGGTGTTGTAAACTGTGCCGGTCTTGGTACTTCGACACGTGTAGTAGGCAGAAAGGGTATATTTCCATTAGATGAATTTAACTTTATTATTCAAGTTAATTTAGTTGGTACATTTAATGTCATTCGTTTAGCGGCAGCTGCCATGATGACAAATGAACCAAATGAACACGGGGAACGCGGGGTTATTGTGAATACAGCTTCTGTAGCGGCATTCGATGGGCAAATCGGCCAGGCTGCCTATTCTGCATCTAAAAGTGGAATTGTAGGAATGACATTGCCCATCGCAAGGGACCTGGCAAGCTATGGCATCCGAGTTATGACGATTGCACCGGGAATATTCGATACACCTTTAATGAACAGTGCACCTCAAGCACTTAAGGAAGCGTTAGGAAAACAAATCCCATTCCCTTCCCGTTTAGGTGAAGCAGATGAATATGCACATTTAGTAAAGGCGATTTTTGAAAATCCAATGTTAAACGGTGAGACAATTCGACTTGATGGTGCGATTCGCATGGCCCCAAGATAAGGAGGAAAACGGATGAACCTTGAAACAATGACGATAGAGAAGTTGGATTACGGTGTACACATCGTAACAATTAATAACCCGCCAGCCAATACATTAAATGCGGGAATTCAACAGGACTTATTGCAGCTGATTGAAGAAGTCGAGAAAAATCCGGCAATCCGGGCCATTGTGTTTAAATCTGCCAACCCGAAAATCTTTATTGCAGGTGCAGACCTGGGGGCAATGGGCAACTCTGATGAAAACGTGGATTTTGCCGAAAGCTCAAAACATGTACAAGAGATTTTCAATCGACTGGAAGCATTAAGGGTACCAACAATTGCCGCAATTAATGGCCATGCATTAGGCGGTGGATGTGAATTCGTACTTGCATGCGATTTCCGTATTATGGGTGCCGGCACAATTGGGTTAACGGAAGCATCATTGGGCTTATTGCCAGGTGCTGGGGGTACACAGCGTATGACAAGGTTGGTGGGCGGAGCAAAAGCACGTGAATTAATGTATTTAAGCAAACGTTTAAAAGCTGACGAAGCTGCAGCAATCGGCCTAATTACAGAAGCGGTAGCTCCGGAAGAGTTGGAAGAAAACGCTATCGCATTCGCAAATAAGCTTGCTCAAAGTGCGGTAGGAGCTATCGGGCTCATTAAAGAGAGTATTTTGGCTGCAGAAGAATTGCCGTTGGAACAAGGTTTATTAGTTGAACGGGAAGCTTTTGCGAAAACATTTACTACAGGGGAAGTAAATGAAGGCATCCGTGCGTTCTTTGAGAAACGCCCTCCGAATTTTTTAAAAACAGTTACAAATCAATAAATAGGACAATTGGGGGCCGTGTTGAAAGTTCAGCTTTCAGTACGGCCTTAATTTATTATGGAAGGATGAAGAATTAATGCTGTTAAAAGGATTAAAAGTATTGGATTTCTCCACATTATTGCCAGGTCCGTTTGCGACGATGATGCTGGCGGATCTTGGAGCGGAAGTGATACATGTCACAAAACCGGTAGAAGAGGGCAAGCAATGGGGACCGGACGAGTATTTGCAGCGCTCTAAAAAATCGCTGGCGGTCGATTTAAAATCTCCGGAAGTTATCGCATCTCTGAAGGAACTTTTAAGGGAACAGGAATTCGATATTGTTGTTGAACAGTTTCGCCCTGGCGTGATGGCGCGTCTTGGTCTCGATTATGAAACATTGAGAGCGATCAATCCTGGCTTAATATACTGTTCTATTACAGGCTACGGTCAAACAGGGCAGTACCGTGAACGCGGCGGGCATGATATTAACTATGTAGCCTTATCGGGGGTGCAAGGATATTCAGGTACAAAAGAAAATGGCCCGGCAAATATAGGCTTTCAGGTGGCTGATTTGGCGGGGGGATCAATGCATGCGGTAATCGGTATTTTATCGGCTGTCATTTATCGTGGAAAAACAGGACTGGGGCAGCATCTGGATATTAGTATGACTGATTGTGCTTTAACGTTAAACGCCTTATTTGCCCATGACTATTTAGCAGAAGGAAAACCGCTTGCGCGTGAAGAACTGATCTTAAACGGTGGATCATTATATGGTTATTATGAGACGTTGGATGGTCGGTACCTTTCTATCGGCAGTCTAGAACCGAAATTCAGGCAGCAGTTATGTCAGGCAATCGAATCCCCGGAATTACTCCGATTAGCAATGAGTAATAAACCAGATGATATTGCCACGCTGAAAGAACAGCTGCAAAGTACTTTTATGCAAAAGACATTGGAAGAATGGCAATCTATTTTCTCCGAAGTAGATGCTTGTGTGGAGCCGGTATTGACCTTTGAAGAAACAGTTGCCCATCCACTTTTCAAGGAACGGGAAATGTTTGTGGAAGTAGCAAAGCCGGATGGAACGACACAAAAACAGATCGCATGTCCGATTAAATCCAATCTTTTCAAGGCATCTTATGGGGAAATCGGGGTAAAAGCAGGAACACATAATGACGAAATTTTTGGGAGCCTATTAAAGAAGTCATAAGGAATGGAGTAGGTATAAATAGGTATCCTCAACTTCCTGTAAGCAGGGAAATAAATATAAAAATGTAAATAAAATTATGTTTTATTACGTTCATATTAAAAAAACTTAACATTTGTAAGAGTAATTACTGTCTTTTTATTGAAAAATATTTTAAGATATAAACGAATTACAAGATTGTTGAGCAGGTGAACTATGAAAAACTTAAAACTTAGTGTTTTCCTTCTATCCGTTCCACTTTTACTGGCAGGCTGTGAAAGTGTTGAAAACAAAGAAGGCTTCTTCTATTCAACATTTGTACGTCCGATGGATTGGACGTTAAACACATTTGGTGAATTATTTAACGGCAGCTATGGTTTGGCTATTATTGCTATTATTTTAATTATTCGTCTCGTACTAATGCCGTTTATGCTTAAAACTTACCGCAGTCAAGCTACAATGAAAGTGAAAATGGATTTTGTCCGTCCACAAATGGAGGATATCCAGAAACGTTTAAAAGCAGCAAAAACTCCGGAAGAAAGAACGGCGGTTCAGCAGGAAATGATGTCGCTCTACAAAGAACATAATATTAATCCGTTAAATATGGGCTGCCTGCCAGCGCTTATACAAATGCCGATTATTATGGGCTTATACTATGCGATTTTATATTCGACTGAAATTAAAACACATTCATTCCTATGGTTTGATCTTGGCTCTACAGATATTTGGATGACTGCAATCGCAGGTATCGTTTATTTTGTACAAGCGAAAGTATCGCTTCAAACCGTACCGGATGCTCAGAAGAACCAAATGAAACTGATGATTTATGTATCACCAATTATGATTGTCATTATTTCATTGTCTTCGATGGCTGCACTCCCACTGTACTGGGCAGTCGGAGGGTTATTCTTAATTGTCCAAACCTTTATTGGACGCAAATTTTTTTCAAACATCCCTGAAACTAAGGGAAATGAATAGATGTAACTTATGCCTCTGCTAAAGGCTTACTGAACTAAAACTACTGAGACGATGATTTCAGTAGTTTTTTTGTTTTCCGCTCATGGTAAATGTTGAATTTTGAAGGCGAAACAGGTCCATATGTACAATACACTCATGCCCGTATCCATTCAATTTCACAAAAGGCAAAATTTAAAGTTAATAAGGAAATACCCGTAATAGAATTTATTTCTTACTATTTAATAATTCTTCCAATGTATTATAAAAACCTTCCCATTAGTGTTTTTCAAAGTGATTTATCAATATTACTAAAGAAAAATAGTTAAATATTAAATCGCCATTGTATCCACTCATTAACTATGCGAAAATTTATTAGAATATTGGAAAAATAAGGAGTGGGATTATGTGGGAACAGCAGCTAATTGAAACAACGCGAGGAGTTTTCGAAGTTTTTACAAAAGGCGAGGGGAAACCGCTCTGTGTGACGCATTTATACAGTGAATTTAACGAAAATGGTAATCGGTTTGCGGAAATGTTTACCCCGTATTATAAAGTGCATTTAGTGAATTTGCGTGGCTGTGGAAAATCAACGGATGATGTGTCTGTCTTTAATTATGGTATGCAGGATAGCGTAGAAGATCTGGAGGCTATCCGCGCAGCATCAGGTTATGACGCATGGGGCTTTGCGGGGCATTCAACAGGAGGGATGCTGGCATTAGATTATGCTATTTTGCATCCGAAAAGTGTGGAATTTATCGTCGCTGGCGGTCTTTGTGCTTCTGCGGAATATATGCATCATCCTGCGAGCATTTACTGCAAGGAAAATCCGAACAACAAAAGAATACTTGAAATTTTAACAATGCTGGGTGATCCAACATCAACAATCGAGCAAAGAAGGGCTGGCTCTAAAGAATGGGCGCTTATGTCGTTATATAAAGAACAGAGCTATGAAAATATGATAAGCCGTCCGAACAGCGGGAAAACCGTTTCGAAAAGACTGGATTATTTTTCGTATAAAGAGCTGCCAGAATTCGATTTGCGACCGGAATTACCAACAGTGAAAACAAAAGCTTATATTTATGGCGGGTTATATGATGCGCAATGTCCATATGAATTTGCAGTGGAAGCAGCGGATTTATTGGCGAATGCGACATTGACGACCTTTACAGAAAGCAATCACAATCCGTTTATTGAGGAAGAAGAAAGGTTCTCGGAATTTGTGCGGAATCTATCTCAGGTTCATTCCCTTCGATAAATAGCGGGAATATTCGTTCAAATACAGTAAAAAGGGAGAATCAAATGGAAGAAATAATATTAGAAAATGACATCATCAAGTTAAGACCAGTCCAATTAAGTGATATCGAAGCAATCACAAATGCCGCGAATGATGAGCGGATTTGGGAGCATATGTCGGTAACATTGCTTTCAAAAGAAGGGGTACAAAACTATATTGAAAATGCGATTAAAGAGCGGGAAAAAGGGATTTCGTATATGTTTGCGATCATCGATAAAAAAACAGATGAAATTGTAGGCTGTACATCTTTTCTTGATATTTCATTTCCCCATAAACGGCTGGAAATTGGGGCTACTTGGTATAATACGAGTGTTTGGCGTTCTGCGATTAATACAAATTGCAAGTTTCTATTGTTTCAATATTGTTTTGAAGTCCTTAAATTAAATCGTATTCAAATAAAAACAGGGCACGAAAACTACCGTTCACAGAAAGCCATCGAACGCATTGGCGCAGTGAAAGAAGGCGTTTTGCGCAATCATATGATTCGAAAAGAAGGAAGCATTCGTCATACCGTTATGTATAGTGTCATTTTGGAAGATTGGGAAAAACTTAAAGATATGTTCATCGATCGCTTATTAAAATATTGAAAATTTGCAGGACCATCAATAGCATTGATAATAATTTATAATAAAATCACATTTTTTCAAGCCTTTTAACACGAATTGTGTGGAATAAACGAACATTATCGTGTCATATCTCATATTTTCATATACAATGAGAGAAGTTAATCTTTAATGGGGAATTCTTATCCTGTTAAATTTAGATAGATTCGGTGTAGGTGAAAAATTTGGGACGAACGAAAACATATATAAGTATAGATATAGAAGCCGCTCTTATACGCGGTAAACAGTATATTATTGAGATTGGTGCTGTTAAGTGGTTACCGGATGGTACGACAGAAACGTTTACACAGCTAATTCAGCCATATAAATTCAAAAAACTGAATGCGCATATTCAAAAGTTAACAGGTATCACTACAGAACAGCTAGTTGATGCCCCTTCTTTTAAAGAAGCTTTTAATAAGTTTAAACGCTGGTGCAAGCAGGATTATGTATTTTTGACATTTGGCGAATTTGATCGGAAAGTGCTTGAAGAAGAGCTGTCGCGCAATTACTTAAAAAATGATTGCTTATATCCAATGATCGATTTTCAGCAAAAATATATGATTGCCAATGGTTTAAAAGAGCAGCCTTCATTAGGAGGATTAATGGCACAGCTTGGTTTGGAAAACGAAACACAGCACCGTGCTTTAGCCGATGCGGCAAGTCTGCTCTCAATCTTTGTTAAAGTTGATGGAGATCAGCTAATTGAACAGCAGCAAACAAATGATTTTATTTTATTGCTGACAAATTTTAGAATGCTGGAAACGACATACGAACTAGTCATTTCTGCGACAAATTGCAAAGTCGAGGGTGATTGCATAACGGTTGAATCAATGAAAACTTTCCGTGATGAGCTTCCATTTACTGTTCAAATGATTGAACGTCAAGGGGAAGACGGGGAAACAACGATAATGGAAAAGATTTCGATTAAACCGAATGCGCAGGCAAAACAGTTCTTGCAGCAAATTTCCGAGAATATGAACGGGAAAATCTTAATTTCACGAACGGCATTACGTTCAATGTCAAAAATATTGAAATTACATCAAGTAACTTTACCAAAAACAGAAGTAATGACATTAGTAAATTTATTGAAAAAAGAAGAGATTATTGCAAGATTTAATTTGGATGATGAACCAACCAATACATATGAGGCAAGGGTTCTGCATTTGCTTAATAAGTATGAGCATATGTTTGTTGCTGAGTTTTATAAACGGGCATTAATCGAGAAAAATATAATACAAGTATAATAAATTCTCCGTTTTTAGGAGAATTTTTTCTTTAATGCCGACTCCTATTACGTTATGATAGGGGGGTACGAATCACTCGTGGGATAATAAAGGAGATTAATTTATGTCAGCATGGATCGGAATTGATACAGGGGGTACGTTAACGAAGCTTGCCTATTTAGATGAACGTCAGGAGCTTAAATTAACGGTCTTTCCATCTAACGAAATGCATTTAGTAAAAGAATGGTTGGAAAATCATCCTCAAGTGGAAGAAATCGGCTTAACTGGAGGACGCACAGAGCAATTGCTGGACGTTTTAAAGACGATGAAGTCGATTGAATATATTGTAGAATTTGAAGCAACTTTAAAAGGTGTGCGCTATTTGCTGGAGAAAGAAGGCCACACAATAGATCAAAGTATCATTACAAATATCGGTACGGGTACATCGATTCATTATATGGATGGCAATACTCATGCCAGAGTTGGCGGTACTGGAGTAGGCGGTGGTACCCTGATTGGACTATCAACGATTATGACCGGAATTTCAGATTTTGATGAGATAAAAGCAAACGCTTTCAAAGGAAAGCGGGAAGGCATAGATTTACTCGTAAAAGATATCTATCAAGGAATGGATACACCGATTGACGGGAATTTAACAGCCAGTAATTTCGGAAAGGTCGGGATTACCGATCAACGTGAATTTGAACAAAATAATGTACTGGCAACAACACAGGGTCTCATCGGTGAAGTGATTTCCACGTTAAGTATTCAGCTTGCCGTACAGCATGAGACAGAGCATATCGTATATATAGGATCAACGCTGATCGACAATGAACAGCTTGTAAAGGTAATTGAACATTATACTATATTAAAAAAACATAAACCTATTTTCTTAGAGGATTGCGGATTTTCCGGTGCAATTGGTGCATTGTTGAATATTCGTGAGCACAGCAGAAAATAAAGGACAGCATTTAGGCTAGCAACATAGTTTAAATGCTTCTTTTTTGCCATTTTTATCTCAATTACTTTACTTAGGTTTTTAGGAAGCGTAGAATGGGAAAGTAAATTATTTAGTTAGGTAAATAAGGAGTGATTGCGATGAATCCGTTATTTCATATATTTTTTCAGCAAAATCGTTATTTAGTAAATCAGTTAAATGATGTTTTAAAACAGCATGGACTATTCAGCTCACAATGGACGGTTCTTTTTTTATTGCATCAAAACGGACCAATGACACTCACAGCTATATGGAAATACCTTGATGTAGAAGCGCCAACTGTTACGCGAACAGTCACTCGTCTGGAGACGCTTGGATGGGTGGAGAGAGTTCACGGAGCGGATAAACGTGAAAAAATGATTGATTTAACGACCAAAGCAATTGAACAATTTCCTCAAATAGAAGGATCCGTCGTTTCGTTCGAGAAAAAAATGACTGATAATCTGTCTGAGGAAGAACAGGTGCTCCTAATTCACTTACTAAAAAAGATGGAAGGTTAGAATAAATGGAGCTTCAAGAACAAACAAATAAAATTTTCACGAAACGATTTATTAGTCTATTCTTTACAAATATGTCCATATTCCTTGTGTTTTACGGATTAATCACAACATTGCCATTATATGCTATCGGTGAGTTAGGGAAATCGGATGACGATTCCGGTCTCCTTGTCACGGTATTTTTAATTTCAGCGATTATCGTTCGTCCATTCAGCGGAAAACTGCTTGATCTCTTTGGCAAGAAGCGATTGTTGATTTTAAGTCTAGTACTTTACTTTGCATGCACAGTGTTGTACTTATTTTTTAAACCTTTTCTGCTATTGCTTGCACTTCGTTTTTTCCAAGGGATATGGTTTAGTATTGCAACGACTGCATCGGGCTCTTTAGCAGCCGATATTATTCCGAAAAGACGTAAAGGAGCAGGATTGGGCTATTTTGCAATGTCTACGAACTTAGCTGTCGTATTCGGTCCTTTTATTGGGTTGCTCATTATTCAATATTCAGGATTTGATATGCTATTTATCGTATTATCTGTATTGGTGGCAATTGGCGGTTTACTGGCATTGACTATTCAAACAAAGGACTTGCCAAAACCAGTAGTAACAGACCGCAGCTTTAAATTTTCATTTAATGATTTATTTGAACGAAGTGCCTTGCCGCTTGCCGCACTCGCAAGCTTAGTCGCTTTTTCTTATGCGAGTGTTCTGTCGTTTCTATCTCTGTATGCCGAGCAGAAAGACTTGCTGAGTGTTGCAAGTTATTTCTTTGCGGTATTTGCAGTTGCAATGATTTCGGTTCGTCCATTTACAGGAAGAATCTATGATACAATAGGCGCAAAATTTGTTATTATTCCGTCGTTCTTTATTTTTGCATTAGGGCTGATTATTCTAGGGAATGCAGATCAGGAAATTCCGTTCTTATTATCGGCGATCTTTATCGGTGCAGGGTACGGTACGTTAACAACAAGTTTACAGTCACTATGTATTCAAGCAACGACAATCCAGCGTAGCGGCTATGCTACGGCCACTTATTTTACGCTGTTTGACATAGGGATTGCTATCGGGTCGTATTTACTGGGGATGGTAGCGGTGAGTCTTGGCTATGAATATGTGTATTACATTGCGGCATTCATAATAGTTGTCGTATTCGCACTGTATATGCTGTTGCTCAATCGTCAAAAACATAAAACAGAACAATAAGAAAAACGATTCATCGTTCCATTAGTGGGATAGATGGATCGTTTTTTGCCACAATTAGTTTTAGAAGTTTTCGGTTTAAAATATGGATCGAATAGCGAATGTAGAAAGTAAATTATATTACGTTCTTTCCAGTGGTACACGTATCTAATTATTTTTTAAAATCGCTTCACGTGCAAGAACGTCCGCTGCTTTGTTTTCTTTATCGGGAATCCACTTTATGAAAAATAGGTCAAATTGTTCGATTAAAGCGAGTGCCTGCTCTAAATAAGGTTTGAATTCCTCGTTTTTCACATATGCTTTGTCGATTGAGCTTACGACTATTTTTGAATCCGAGCGCATTGAAACAAACGATGAACCGATTTTCAATGCTTCTTCCAAACCACGTAAAAGCGCAGTAAATTCGGCTTGATGATTATTTGTGATGCCGATTGGTTCACTGATTTTTACTTGCTGACCTTCACCTTTTATAAAGATCCCAATTCCGCTTGGACCGGGGTTGCCGGCACTGGCGCCATCTATATAGACTTCTAACATAATTTCGCTCCTTTTATGTTCTGTTCGTTTAAGTATAACAAATACATGTAAGTTGGAGAAAATAAAAAAATAGCGTACAATAGTAAAACAAATTATCGGGAGGTACATGACTTGAATAAAGTAGATGTTATGAAAGATATTGATGAATTAATGGATATGTACTGCGCTGATTGTCTAGTCATTCAGGACCTTCGTAAAGAACGCGGTAAACATGGTGCACACCGTTTCTGCATTGAATCTTGTACGGTAGGGGAACAGCTTCAGTTTCTTGGTAAAGAAATAATGAAAGTTTCCGAAAAATAATAATTTTAGAACATTGTTCTTACTATTGAATAATAATGTTTTTTTGATATAATAATTAAGTATTTCTTATTTACCTAGTATAAATCTCTGGTACAGATTTATTTTATAATAGGTAAATGACTTCAGCGGAGTGGTTACCGTTGAAAAATTTCTTTATTTTTAAATCCTTTTTATAGCTGAAAAGGGGGAGACAACTTGTAATGTGTAGCGCATAACTACTATATTACAAGTTGTTTTTTTATTGTCTTATTTAGATCAGCGCAAAATAAAAAGCTACTTTCGACGTCTCGAAAGTAGCTTTTTGCATTTATTAACTATTAACAAGTTGCTTTTCATTATAGAAAGCATTTAATTCTTGATAATATTTATTTAAAGATGATGGAGAAACACTGAAGCTTTCGCCGATTTCTTTAACAGTGAATTTTTGATCGAATAAATCATTATCCTGACCGAATCTTACAGCACCAGCTGCGATAGCGCCTGCCTTACGAGCTGTAGGCTGCTTTTCGACTAAGTAATCTTCAACGATTGCTACGAAGCTCTCGTTGGTGATTGCTTTTTCCGCCATAAATGCTTTTAACTGTTCCACGACTTCCTGCTCGAAAGGTGTAAACTCTTCCCCTTCATAGCCGTTTTCAACTAGACCTTCCCATAATAATAAATGGTTTTCTTTTGTGAATTGCTCAACAGGTAAACGGCTTGCTTTGTAAGCTTCTGTAAACTGTTCAAAAGAAATCGCATGTTCTTTATGGAAGAAGATTAGTGTAGAGACAGCTAATACGTGGTTTTCCTTGTTTGAACCATCCGGTAATAAAAAGGCGAACACACGCATTCCTAGAGGGATTGATTTGTGGCTTTCACGTTGAATATGATATGTTGTGCCAGTTAATGCAGAGATAGCTGTAAAGTAATCATCTTTCACATCATCAACAGTACCGATGAAGAAAATCGGCTGTTCCCATGATTTCAATAATTCCATCATAGATGGGCGAAGCACTTTTTTAGCTGTTTTTGCTAAAAAGTTCTGCCAAATATCAGGTCGTTGATGGAAGAAATATTCGTCCAAAGCAACGGCTTCCACTAATTCCTTGTGTAATTTCTTTTCTAATTTCGGTGCCCAATTTCGAACCAATTCCATAAATTCACGGATATCTTTTCGTTCTGGGTAATTACTATAGAAAGTTTGTAATACGTTTTCAATTTCTTCCTGGAAAACGTTTTGTGAAGTTACTTGATTTTTTCCTTCACAACATTTTTTGTATTTTTTTCCACTACCGCATAGACATGGGTCATTACGTCCAATCATTGTAACACTTCCTTTAATACAACTTTTAAATACTAATGTCGCAGTATTGCTACTAATAATAATAACGTCAGATTGTTATTATGAAAACTGATTATGTTTTTAGAACTATCAGAAAAATTGTTGCATTTTACATTATATTAAACTTTACATAAAAATAGAACAATAATAGAGTTAATTCTATCAATAATTTATAAAAAAAGAGACATGGCACGCTCGATGCGATGTCTCTTCCTATTATAACGTAGTTTCAGAGTGAGTAGGTGATGGGATTTTTTTCATTGCTATAAATTGTTCGAGTTGAGCAACACTATTCCCGATTAAAATAAATGCGCCACCAATCACAAGTTGTGCAGTTAATCCTTCCCCTAGGAAAAGCATCGCGAATATGGCTGCAAAAATAGGTTCAAGAGAAAAGATCAGCCCTGTATGTGTAGGTGAAGTATATTGTTGTACAACAGCTTGCGCGATAAAACAAAACGCGGTACAAATAATACCTAACCCAAGTACAGCAATCCAACTAGAAGAATTGGACGGGAACATTGGAGATTCGAACATTATTGTAAATACTGCTCCAAACAATCCGGCAATACCTAATTGATATACTCCATAAGAAATGGATTCAACGTTTTTAGTAAACTTACTATTTAATATTAAATAGATCGAATAGCAAACTGCTGCGATCGCAACCAATATATCTCCAGTCTGGAACGTCATAGAGTCTTTCATTGTCAAAACGGTAATTCCGATCATTGTAGCAACAACAGCGAAGCTCACTGCTCGTGAAGGGAGCCGTTTTTCAATAAAGCTTGTCATGATCGGTACTAAAACAACTGTTAAACTAAGTATAAATCCTGCATTACCAGCTGAAGTTGTTTTTAGACCTAACAAAGATAAGGCGAAAATTGTAAACAATAAGAAGCCTTGAACCGATGCATATAAAATCGTTTTAATATTCACATGCAACATCTTCGGTAAAAAGATTAGCCCTGCAATGATAAATGCGATTAAGCATCGAAGTGCTACAACATTAAAAGCTTCTAAACTTTCCAGTCCCATGACCATAAACGTATAGGATAGCCCCCAAAACATTGTAACAATCACCATTAAAATATTTGCTTTACCTTGTAAACTCAAAGATGTCACCACATTTCTAAAAAGTAAGTTTTAAATAATCAGTAAAAATATGTATAAGATTAAGAGATATAAAATATCGTATCATCTATAAATCCGATCTGTTATAAAACAGTATAAACAGGAAGTTGTGATTAGTAAAACGAATGTTTATAATGAATGATATGAAAAAAATTCATGTTTAAAATTGATTAGTGGAGTGAATTATCATGAGTTTAGTCAAGTACGAAATTTTAAATAAAGTGGCGGAAGTACATAGCTTTACAAAAGCGGCCTCGGTTCTAGGGCTTACACAATCAGCTGTAAGTCATGCAGTATCAAGTTTGGAAAAGGAATTTGGTTTTAATTTAATTCACCGTAACCGTACAGGAGTAACATTGACAGAAGACGGTATAAAAATGCTTTATGAAATGCGCAAAGTATTATTGGCGGAAGAACATCTGCAACAGACTGCGTCGAACATTTTAGGGGTCAGCCAAGGGACAGTGCGAATTGGGCTAATTTCAACGATTTCTACACATTGGATGCCAAACATCATTCATATTATGGATTCAGAATATCCGGGAATTCGGATTGAATTGCGTGAAGGGGATTACTACGAAATAGAACAGTGGCTATTACAAGGTGAAGTCGACTGCGGATTTTTAAACCGGACAAGCTCCAAGCAGTTCGAATTTATGCCGTTAAAACGGGATCCTTTGTTATGTATTGTGTCGTCGCATAGTCCGCTATATGATAGAGAAGAGATCGATTTATTTGAAATTGAAGAAACGCCGATTATAATGCCTTCCTATAAAGGGACGAATGATGTGATGACGACATTTGAAAAATATGGTGTATATCCGAATATACGTTTTGAACTTTATGACGAAAAGGCCATAGTATCAATGGTGGAACATAATCTAGGCATTAGCATACTGCCTGAAATGGCGATTTCAATGTTGCCGGATACTGTAAAAGCGCTGCCTCTTGTACAGGAAAGTTACCGAATCCTCGGGCTGTCGACAAAGCAGAAGCTGTCACCGGCATCGCAAAAATTTGTAGAAATATTAAAACAGTGGCTGGAAAACGAAGAACAGTAAAAGGGGAAACAACTATGCTGACAGGGAAAAAAGTTTTAATTACGAGTGGCGGGACATTTGAGAAATGGGATAATGTTCGAGGCCATACGAATTTATCAAAAGGAACGATGGGGTGTTATTTAGCAGAAGCAGCGCTTGAAAAAGGTGCGAACGTCATTTATATGCACGGCGTATTTACACAGCTGCCGGAACACCAAAACGAAATGCAACTCATTAAATTTGAAGGGATCGAGGATTTAGGCGATAAGCTGAAAACAATTCTTGAAACCGAGCAAATCGATTATGTCATTATGGCGGTGGCAGGCTCTGACTGGCTTATTGACAAAGTGTTCGATCAGCAAGGGAATGAACTGACTGAAAAAGGGAAAATGCCTTCGGATGAACCTCCGATTATCCATTTTAAAAAAGCGCCGAAAATTTTGGCCCAAATTAAAAACTGGTCGCCAGGTACGACATTAATCGGCTTTAAATTGGAAGCGACAGAAGACGAATCGTTTTTATTGGAAAGAGCTTCTGCAAGAATGGAAACTGCAAAAGCGGATTATATGGTCGCAAATAGTTCCAAATCTTTGTACGGTGCAATGGAGCCTCATTATATTATTCATAACTCCGGGAAGACCGTTAAAGTTGACGGAAAAATGGCAGCTGCAACGGAATTAATTAATGTCATCTCTTAAATAATGATTGCTCATTTTTCAAATGCCTTTATATGTTATAATTTAGAATATTTAATTTATTTAATAGTGAAAAGGGGTTGAAGCATGTACCAGTTCGATCATCTCGTCCATTTTGTCCCTTATCCAGAGCAGACATTGTTAAAACTCAAAGAAGAAGGTCTCCATGTTGTCAATGGAGGAAGTCATGAAGCGTGGGGTACATATAATACACTAAGCTATTTTGATTTGGCTTATATTGAATTAATCGGCATTGAAAATGAGGAAAAGTTTCAGGAAGCAGCCAAAAAGAAGTATTCACTACATGCGAGCTACAAAGAAAATCGCCGACGTGATGGATTGACACGTTTTGCTGTTCGTACAACGACAATCGAAGAAGACGCGAAGTTATTCGCTAAAGCCGGTTTGGAAGTAGTTGGACCGGAGCGTTTTTCCAGAAGACGGGAAGACGGCTCTGAAGTAAGCTGGCAACTGCTTTATATTGGTCATCCGAAATCGAAAATTGAATTCCCTTTTTTCATTCAATGGGATGAAGCAGATACAATTCGGCGCAAGGAACTGACGGATCGCGGTATTATAGCGCAACATCCGTTAGGGAATTTAACGCTTCAGGCTGTCCATTTTGTTGTACCGAATTTTGATGCAGTGGAGCAAATTGCCCAACTATGTGGTGCGACAATTTTAAAAAAGGTCAATGAGGAAGAGAATGTAGAATACTCGATTATTCTGCTTGATGAAGTGAAGCTTATATTTGTCAAGCCAATCGGTGAAGGAGTCGCCTGGAATTATATGCTCGAACATGGCTACGGCATAAAAAAGGTCGTCATATCAGGTGCGACAGAGCAAAAGCATTTTACAATTGATGGTGCACAATACGAAATTAATAAGAAATAAAAAAAGCTGTAAACGATGAAAATCTTTCGTTTACAGCTTTGTCTATTTTTTTATAACATTCGCTGCCTGTGGACCCCGGATACCATCGACTAAATCGAATTCAACCACTTGTCCTTCATCCAGTGAACGAAATCCTTCTTCTTGTATGCCAGTAAAGTGTACAAAAACATCTTCACCATCTGCAGATTCTATAAATCCATAACCTTTTTCATTATCAAACCATTTTACAGTGCCTTGGTGCATCCGCTTTCTCCTCCGATACTGTCAAAATCAATTGATGAAACATAAAGATTCCAGAATATTACGAATAAACTATATCCTATAAAGATAAGAACTGTCAATAATTTGTCGATTTACATCGCTTTTTATATTTATTAATTCAGACAAAACAGACTATAATAAAGTGACTACATATAGAAAGCAGGGCAAAGCATGACAACAACTACGAAAAAACCATTATCAGATATTGAAATAGCCAACAAAGCGACAATGAAGCCAATTTTGGAAATTGCTGAAAATGCACAAATTCCATTAGATGCGGTTGAACAATATGGTCGCTTTAAAGCAAAAATTGATACAAGTAAAATTAGTGGTGAAGCAACGGCAAACGTGGTGCTTGTAACAGCGATTAGCCCTACACCAGCAGGAGAAGGAAAATCAACGGTAACTATCGGTTTGGCGGATGCATTGCACTCATTGGATAAGCGAGTAATGGTCGCTTTACGGGAGCCTTCATTAGGTCCGGTAATGGGTGTGAAGGGCGGCGCTACTGGCGGCGGATATGCACAAGTATTGCCGATGGAGCAAATCAATTTGCATTTCAATGGCGATTTCCATGCGATTACGACTGCAAACAATGCATTATCTGCATTGATTGATAATCATATCCACCAAGGGAATGCATTGAACATTGATCCAAGACGAATTGTCTGGAAGCGTGTACTGGACTTAAATGACCGTGCACTGCGCCATGTAACGGTCGGGTTAGGTGGTCCGATGCAAGGCGTACCTCGTGAAGACGGATTTGATATTACAGTAGCTTCTGAAATTATGGCCATTTTCTGTTTAGCAACAGGCATGAAAGATTTGAAACAGCGTTTGGCACGTATTGTAATTGGTTATACGTACGACCGGAACCCGGTAACAGTTGGTGACTTACAAGTAGAAGGAGCACTCGCCCTTATTTTAAAGGAAGCAATGAATCCAAACTTGGTTCAAACAATTGAAGGCACACCGGCCCTGATCCATGGAGGACCGTTTGCCAATATTGCCCATGGATGTAATTCGATTACAGCTACGCAAACAGCACGTAAGCTTGCAGATATTGTTGTAACAGAAGCAGGATTTGGTTCCGATTTAGGGGCGGAGAAGTTTTTAAATATTAAAGCACGTGAAGCAGGATTTAAACCGAGCGCTGTTGTTATTGTTGCGACAATTCGTGCACTGAAAATGCATGGCGGTGTAGCAAAGGCTAACTTAGTGGAAGAAAATGTGGAAGCATTAAAACAAGGTATTGCCAATTTAGCACAGCATGTAGCCAATGTTCGTAACTTTGGACTGGAGCCGGTAATTGCTTTAAACCGATTTATTACGGATACTGAACAGGAACTGAAAGCTGTTTTACAATGGGCCGCAGCAAATGAAGTTCGGATTGCCCGTACGAATGTTTGGGAAGAAGGCGGTAAAGGCGGTATTGAGCTTGCCGAAAAAGTACTCGAAGTAATTGAACAGCCGAATACTTTCCACCATTTATATGATTTGCAAGAAACCGTGGAACAAAAATTAACGAAAATTGTACAACAGGTGTATGGTGGTGCAGGTGTGCAATTAACGGATGCTGCGAAAAAACAGTTAGCAGTCATCGAAAAAAATGGGTGGGACACTTTGCCGATCTGTATGGCGAAAACACAGTATTCATTATCGGATCAACCAAGCTTAGTAGGCAGACCAACCGATTTCGTTGTTACAATTCGTGAAATTCTTCCAAAGTTAGGTGCGGGATTCCTTGTTTGCTTAACTGGGGATATTATGACAATGCCAGGCTTGCCTAAACAGCCGGCAGCACTGAATATGGATGTGGCTGAAGACGGAAGTGCACTTGGATTATTTTAAAATGAAAATATATAGCGACCGACAAGAAATTTCTGTCTGAGGACAAAATAACGCCGGAGCGATTAATAAAAGTAAAAGAAACGTATTCGTTTGATTATTCATTCGAATACGTTTCTTTTATTTGCTGTGAATATTTAGTTTGAATTTACGTTCGTCCATTAAAACATGATTTGTAGAAGGTTAGTCGCAATCATAAAAGTGGCACTTAATCCGTATGCAACCGATCCAATTAAAATTGGTGAAATAACAATTAGTCCCTTACGTTGACTTTCATTCATATTTGGTGCTACAGCTTGCATCATTCTTTGCATAATTAACACTCCTTTTTCCTGTTTTATGTTTTCTTATTTCTAGTATATGTCACAAATTTGTAAAAAACAAGCATTTAGTTCACATTTTGGACAAAAATTATCTCCGCATAATAAAGGATACTTGATTTTTCGTGTAAAAGTTGCTAAGAGGGGGTTAGGGCAAGAGTGGGGAAGTCGGAATCTTTTAGCAATAAGCATGTCAAATAACTGAAGTCATCCCACTTCTCGTGGTAATATAATTATGTAAACTATAAAAAGAAAATGGTGAATGTAACATGTCCGAAGTAATCGTACGTTGTGAACAATTAGTAAAAGGAATTTATGAAACAATGGATGCAAGCCATGATTTTCAACATATTGAACGTGTCTATCAAAACGCTATGACAATCCTGAAATCAGAACCTTTAGCAAGTGGAAAAATCGTGAGTTTAGCCGTGCTGCTGCATGATGTCAGTGACGAAAAATATGCTGTTGATAAACAGCAGGAGCAGCGAATCCTGGATGAACTTGATTTAACGGATGAGGAAAAACAACATATCCAAACGGTTATTGCAGAGGTTTCATTTAATGGGGGCAATGAACGGGATATTACAACAGTAGAATCAAAAATCGTTCGCGATGCAGACCGGTTGGATGCAATAGGTGCGGTTGGGATTGCGCGTACGTTCGCTTACGGTGGTGCGAAGGGACGTAAGTTATATGATGATGCTGAAGAAGTGCGCGTAAATATGACGAAAGAACAATATCGCAGTCAATCCACAGCGTCTGTTACGCACTTTTATGAGAAGCTTTTATTATTGAAGGATTTAATGGTAACTGCAAAAGGGCGCGAAATGGCTGAAGAACGTCATGCCTTTATGGTACAATTTTTAGAGCAGCTAAAAAAAGAAAGAGACGGGATTTCATGAGTCATTTAATCGTATCAAATCTAACAAAAACAGTTGGCGATAAAACGCTATTTCAAAATATTGAATTTACCATTTATGAAGGCGAAAGAGCAGGCTTAATCGGGATAAACGGGACAGGGAAATCAACTTTATTATCGATTATCGCTAAAAAACAGGATGCGGATACAGTGGAATTTGACCATCCGAATAAGTACCGCATTGCCTATTTGGAACAAGATCCGCAATTTCCACAAGATTTAACGGTTTTACAAGCGGTATTTAGTGGAGATTCACCGATCTTACAATTAAACCGTGCGTATGAAGAGGCGGTAGCAGCATTGTCTCAAAATCCGCAATCTGAAAAGCTGCAAAATGAACTATTTCGATTACAGCAGCAAATGGATACAGAAAATGCCTGGGACGTCAATGCATTGGCAAAGCAAGCATTAACAAAGCTTGGAATCGATATGTTTGATCAAGAAGTAACGTGTCTTTCAGGTGGACAGCAAAAACGTGTTGCATTGGCAAAAGTATTAATCGAACCGGCAGACTTGTATTTACTGGACGAGCCAACGAACCATTTGGATGTTACATCGACAGAATGGCTGCAAGAAATGGTATCACGTCTAAAAGGGGCCGTTATCTTTATTACCCATGACCGTTATTTCCTGGATGAAACAGCGACACATATATATGAATTGGCAGATAAAACGTTATACCGTCATACAGGATCGTATGGTGATTTTCTTGAATCAAGAGCAATTCGTGAAGAAATGAATGCAGCATCACAAGCCAAATTACGAAATCGTTATCGCTCAGAACTAAAATGGATTCGTCGCGGGGCAAAAGCGCGAACAACAAAGCAAAAGGCACGTATTCAGCGTTTCGAAACTTTGGATGAATCTATTGATCGCTCGAATGACCAGTCGGATCTTGAATTGGGATTGGCCACAACACGTTTAGGAAAAAAAGTGTTGGAATCAGATGGAATTTCCAAAGCTTACGGAGACCGTGTCATTATTCAGGATTTCGAATTTTTACTGCAGCACGGGGACCGTATTGGCATAATCGGTGCAAATGGCTACGGAAAATCGACACTTCTTAACATGATTGCAGGTGAAATTGAACCCGATAGTGGCGAGGTAATTGTCGGAACAACAGTAAAACGTCTTCATTTCAAGCAGGCACTGCCACCAATGAATGAAAATGCACGAATGATCGATTATATTCGTGAAGCTTCGAATGATATTACCGATTCTGACGGGGTTCGCTACTCTGCATCTCAAATGCTCGAACGTTTTCTATTCCCGCTTAATACACACGGTACACCGATCAGCAAATTATCAGGCGGGGAACGCAAAAGGCTTCACTTGCTTCGACTATTGATGGAACAACCAAACGTTTTGCTTTTAGATGAGCCGACGAATGATTTGGATATTGAAACATTGGGTGTACTTGAAGATTTTATCGAAAACTTCCCTGGCGTTGTCATTACAATCAGTCACGATCGTTTCTTCCTTGATCGTATTGCGAAAAAGCTGTGGATTTTGGACGGAAAAGGCGGCGTATCGGAAAGCTTGGATGTCTATACCGATTATTTAGCAAAACGCGATTCTGAACTGCAGCAGGAAGCAAAAGAAATGAAGCAGGAAAAGCCAAAAGTTGAAAAACAGAAATCAGATAAGAAAAAGCTATCATTTAAAGAGCAGAAAGAATGGGAAACTATTGCTGATAAAATTGCTCAAGTTGAAGAAAAAATTATGACGGCAGAAGATGAAGTTTCAACAGCAGGTTCGGATTTTACAAAACTTCAGCAACTGACGTCGGATTTAGAAAAGCTAAATCAGGAATATGAACAATTAATCGAGCGATGGAGCTATTTAGACGAAATTGCAAATGGATAGGAGCATAACAATGAAAATTTTATCTATTGAACCAACACCAAGTCCAAATTCAATGAAAGTAATTATTGATCAGGATTTACCATTTGGTAAAAGTTTTAATTATACGAAAGACAACATTGGTGATGCATCTCCTGAGCTGCAAGCCATCTTTGGAGTAGAAGGTGTAAAAGGCATTTATCACGTATCGAACTTCCTGGCGATTGAACGTAACGCAAAATTTGCATGGGAAAATATTTTAGCTGATATTCGTCGCGCAATTGGCGGAGAGGCAACTGAAAGCACGGAATATGAGATGAATGACCATTATGGGGAAGTAAATGTGCATGTTCAAATGTATAAAGCAATTCCATTGCAGATCAAAGCATTCGATGGTGAAGGGGAAGTGCGAATAAGCGCAGGAGACCGTTTCACAACAGCTTTCAAACGACTGCAATTCAGTGTGACTGACGAAAACTATATTTTTGAACGAAAATGGGTCGATTTCGGTGTTCGCTACGGTGATAAAGAACAAGTTGTACAAGAAGTGCTAAAAGAGGTGGATGCACTATATCCGCAAGATCGTGTTGAAACAATTGTTCAGTCAGCAAATGAACAAGTTGTCACAGCAGCTCAAGAGCGTAAAGAAGTGACATTGGAACAATATGAGCAGGTTGAAGATTGGCAGCAACGTTTCCAGTTGTTAGATCAATTACCGGATCCGGAAGTGAAGGATATACCGTTGTTCGAAAAAGCGCTGGAAGACGAGCAAATGTCTATCCGACGTCTTGCAACCGTTTATTTAGGAATGATTGAAGACATCGCGGTTGTACCAGCTTTAACGAAGGCATTGAATGATAAAAGTGCAGCCGTTCGCCGTACAGCGGGCGACTGTATGAGTGATTTAGGCTTACCTGAGTTTGAGCCAGCGATGATCGCTGCATTAGGTGACAAAAATAAACTTGTCCGCTGGCGTGCCGCTATGTACTTGTATGAAGTAGGTACGGAGCAAGCAATTGACGCATTAAAAGCAGCGAGCGAAGATAAAGAATTCGAAGTAAAGCTGCAAGCAAAAATGGCACTTGCCCGTATTGAAGGCGGGGAAGAAGCAAAAGGTTCTGTGTGGAAACAAATGACAGAAAGTCGTAAAGCTTAAAATTAAGCTGCTAACGTAAATAATCGTTAGCAGTTTTTTTATTTTAATTAAACATTATTTTTTAATCGAATGGCATAATTTGATAAAATGGTATATATTTAGGAATATACAAAAGAAAGGTGGGTCCATAATGGAGGAGCTATTGTTGAAAAATCCTAGCTCATTAAGTGATGAGCGTAAAGAGGCACTGTTAAATTTACTTTACTCCGAACATTGTAATGACTCCATACTATTAGAAAGTGATGATTTTTATTTATTTTTTCATGATATTTGGTCACTTTTTGAAATTGGGGAAGAGTACGAAAGCGAAATTGTAGAAGAAGATATTAGGCTGAAAGAATGGCGAATTTTCATATTGGAATTTTTCTCAGCTCGAAATTTAGAAAAATTGCACTTTGAGTACTTAACGAATTCCTCTGTAAAAAAATTTTTTGTAGCACTATACATATGGAAAAAAATTAAAAAAGATTATTTTTATGATATGCGTAAAGCGTTGAAAATCGAAAAATTAAAAACTGAATATGAAAAGGATCTTGCTGATAATCAAGATATTAAGGATATTTATCATGAAATCCATTTAAAAATACAAAGCTATTGGTATATGAATTTATTTAAATTCAATTCCATTTATGACAGGATTTTAGAAGAAGTATTAGAAGAAACGAAAGCGGTTGAATTGCTCTTCGGTGACAATATATGGGAGACAATCAGCAATGATAATTTAAGAAAATTTATGAGTTATATTGAATCAAGACACTTTTCCGAAGTTTTGTTTTGGAAATCCAAATTTCAGACAGAACAATTTTTAGAAGTTGGTCTCGATCCGAACAGTACATATGTATTTTGTGTTCAAAAAGATATATCGATGAAACGTAGCCTTACTTTACAAAATGGATTGGCATTGGCCGTTTCGGAATTTTCACAACAACATGAGCACAATTTTGTTTTTTTATCATTCATTAAAGCAATTGATCAGGAAATGATTACACATAAAGAGACGATAGATTTTAATCATTACTTCGAGCTGGATAAATCATTTGGACTTAAAACGGAACCGATTAATTATAAAGGCGTTATCAATTATGCCTTTACGATGTTAAAGTTAGAATTATCTCATAGCAATAGCGGTAAAATCTATTTAATCTGCAATGAATTACTATTTGACGATTTTCCTAATGAAGAAGATTGGATATCAGCCGTTACGCATTATAAAAAGTTGAAAAAAATTGAAATTGTCGTAATTTATATGGGCGATAAAACGAAACTCAAGCAAATATGGTTTGCAGATAAAATACTGATACCAAAACAACTGGCTCAGTTTAAATAGAAAAAAATAAACTCTAAATAGTGTGCGGGTTTAAATCGCTCCTATTTAGAGTTTTTTTCGTTTTTATATAGTTTATTGTGAACTACTTGTTTTTAGCTTCTTCACGGTTTGTTCAGGGGCAAAAACGGTATACAAAATACTACCGAAAATCAGGGCAATTCCGAGCACTTGCAATAAACTTGGTCGGAATGATAGTAATACAGCATCCAATAATATCGCTACTACGGGATCGACAAATACGAGTACCGAAACGATGACAGTAGGAAGATCTCGAACACTGTCAAAAAATAAGTAGTAGACAAATCCTGTATGAATTAAACCTGTACCAAGTATGTAAAGCCAGTTTGTATTTGTTAAACCTTCAAATGCTGCAAAATCGCAAAACGGGAGCAACAGTATTATTCCAGCAATCGTTTGAATAAAAGTAAGAGCATACGATGACATACCGTGAATCGTTTTACTCGTAAACATTGTCAGTGCATAGCAAATGGCCGAAAGTAATGCCCAAATAAAACCAGAATTCATAAATTGTGAAACGCTTGTAAAGCTTTCAATTCCGATAATGAGGATACTACCAAAAAAGCAAATAACGGTTGCACAAATTGCGCGTATTCCCATTTTTTCTGCCAAAAATACCGAACCTAATATTAATACAAAAATCGGTGCCAAATTATAAATTGAAATGGCGATAGAAATCGACATTACTTCGAACGCTTTAAATAAAAACACCCAGTTTAAGACAAGAAATACACCGCAAATGACCGTTTTCATCACTTCGCTTTTGTTCCAAACTTCAGTTTTATGACCGCCTGTAACAAACCATAATCCGCCTAAAAAGAGTGTGGCACAAATACAACGAACAAAAACGAGCTCTACTGCAGGCAAGCCGGTTTGCGTAGTAAAGAAACCGATAGAGCCGAAAATAGCCATGGAAAGAGTAAGTTTAAGCATCGAGCGTGCATTCATATGGTGAACCTGCTTTCTATATCCCGCAATATCGGGTAGTAATTTTTCTGCCTCGAAAGCAAAGCGGCAGAGGCAAAAGGAAGATGAATACTATTCACGAATCTGACCGTTGCCATGTATATAGTATTTCGTAGATGTTAATGCTGGTAAACCCATTGGACCGCGAGCATGAAGCTTTTGAGTTGAAATACCGATTTCAGCACCATACCCGAATTCAAAGCCATCCGTAAAGCGTGTGGATGCATTATGATACACAGCTGCCGCATCAACCGAATTTAAAAAGATTTCAGCGTTTTGCAGATTGTCAGTGATAATAGCTTCCGAATGATTAGTTCCGAACTGATTAATGTGATGGACCGCTTCGAATACATCATCCACTACTTTAACACTTAGTGTCAGAGCCAAAAATTCTTCAGCATAATGCTCTTCTGTTGCCTCGATCGCTTCTGGCAAGACGGTACACACATTTTCATCGCCATAGATTTTTATTTCAAGTTCATTCTGTAAGTAATGCAAAAATTCTGTACCATGATTTTTGAAAAATTCCTGATGAAGTAATAAACTCTCAGCTGCATTGCATACAGATAAACGCTGTGTTTTCGCATTTTTTACAATTGATTTTGCCATCTCAAAATTAGCGAATTCGTCCAAATAAATATGGCAATTCCCGGCACCGGTTTCGAGTACAGGAACCGTCGATTCACGCACGACTAAATCAATCAGTTTTTTTCCTCCGCGCGGAATTAGCACATCCAAGTATTCCGTCAATGTAAATAAAAATTTCGCTGTTTCACGGCTAGTATCTTCGATGAGCAATACGGAATCTTTCGGATAGTCAACAGCGTCCAATGCGCGGTGAATCGATGCAACGAGTGCAATATTTGAGTATTTTGCAGATGAGCTGCCACGTAAAAGTACCGCATTACCAGTTTTAATTGCAAGTGTTGCTGCATCAATCGTTACATTCGGGCGTGCTTCATAAATCATGCCAATTACACCTAATGGTACACGCTTTTTAGTAATTTGAAGGCCATTTTCTTTCGTAATTTGTTCGACTACTTCACCGACAGGATCCTCTAATTCAATTAGCTGCATGATTGCATCACTCATCGCTTGAATACGGTTCTCATTCAGTAAAATGCGGTCCAGTGTCGCTTGGTCGAGTCCGTTTGTTTTTCCATCAGTAATATCTTTGTTGTTTTCCGTCAGTAATATGTCCATATCGGCAAGAAGTTGTTGTGCAATACTTCTTAATGCTTTATTTTTTTCTTCTGTAGATTTGATATTCGTCATATAGCTTGCTTTCTTTGTACGCTTGCCTTTTTCAATAAATTCATTTGTAATTGTTTTCGTCATATAATATAACCTCCCTAAATTTTGACCCATTGATTACGGTGAATAACTTCAATCGGGTAATGCATGAGTTCTGTTGTCCGTTTACCCATTGCATGCTCCAATTCAGCTGAAGAATAAAGAATTTCTCCACGACCGATACATGTATGTCGGTCAAAAACTTCTACAACATCGCCTTTTTCAAATTGTCCTTCATAGGCGTAGACACCGGCTGGCAGTAAACTTTTTCCTCCATACTGCAATGCTTGGACTGCACCCTCGTCGATAAAAATCTTTCCGGAAGATTTTGAAAGTTGGACCCACTGTTTATTTGTTGGAACATACTTTTCATTGCGTTCAAAATACGTACCGTCACCATTGTTTTCAAGGATTTCAGTCAGTTTTGTATGGCCGGAACCTGTGCCGATAAATACTTCGACACCTGTATTAATCGCATAATTGGCTGCGGCGAGCTTTGACTGCATGCCCCCGGTACCGACTTTTGAGCCTGATCCTGTAGCAAATAGAAGCATCTCTTCTGTGATTTTTTCTATTCGATCAATTCTAATTGCATCTGTGTTTGTTAATGGATTTGCCGTATAGAGCCCGTTGACATCCGTTAAAATAATTAACTGATCTGCATGAACAAGACCACTTACTAAAGCGGAAAGCATGTCATTATCACCAAAAGTCAATTCAGCAACAGATACAGTATCATTTTCATTTATAATTGGGATTATTGAACGTTCCAATAACTCTGTTAATGTTTCATAAGCATTTCTGTAACGTTGCTTATCGTTAAAATCAGAGCGAGTCAGTAAGATTTGGGCGGACGTCTCATTATATGTGGCAAATTCATCTGCATACGCTTGTATTAATATGCTTTGACCAACTGCAGCGGCCGCTTGTTTTCCTTTTAGCGTAATCGGTCGAGAAGGGTAGCCGAGCTTTCTGAAACCTGCTGCTACTGCGCCTGAAGAGACTAAAATAACTTCATGACCAGCTTGTTTCAATGTAGCAATGGCAGCAACATGGTCATGAAATTTCTCATGATCAAGCTCCCCTTTATTATTTGTTAAGGAACTGCTTCCGATTTTTATTACAACACGTTTTCTTTCCACCCAAAAATCCTCCTCAATAGAAATATTGAAATTACACCATAAACGGGTAGTAATTTATCTGCCTCGAAAGCGTCACGGCAGAGACAAGACTTCCGCCTCTATGCGGAAGGTCAACTACCCGTAAAAGCCCGATTGGTTCAACTAACACTCAGTGGGATAAAGCCCCCCACTGAGTGAAGTTTCACTTTATTACATTAAAAAAGCACATTTCAATCCTATTGATTAGGACGAAATGTGCTGTTTCCGTGGTACCACCTAAATTGAATGCCAATACTTGCATTCCACTTCATCTCATAACGCTGAGTCTGCGCCTATTTTTGTAGGAGCTGTTGAAGTAGGTTCGGCAGGTTTTGCTATGCCATCCTTTCAGCCTGTGGAATGTGCTCTCTTGTTTAGCCAATTGCTGCGTACTCGTCTTCAATATGCCTTTATATTTTCTAATAGCATGCATGATAGCTCATTTTTTGTCAATATCATTAAGTCTGATTTATTTGAAAACTATGCGAAAATCTTCTTTTTGGACCGATTTACCGCATAAAAGTGTGAATTTTACGACTATTTACTATTCAAATTTAATTTTTCATGATAAATCCGTACTTTGTCTCTTTTTCAGCTATTTTTTAAATTTGTAGTACCTAGGAATAATCAGTTGTGCACAGCTTAAAGGATTTGTAGAAATGCAGGATGCAGAACAACTTATTTTTGAAAATGAGACATTAATAAAAAAGGTCATCTATAAATTGAAAATTTATCGAGATTTGGATGAATATATGCAAGTAGGAAGGATTGCTCTATGGCAGGCATTGCAGAAATTTGATGATACTAAAGGGGATTTTGCGATGTTTGCTTACATGACCGTAAAATATGCTATTATTCGAGCATTAACCAAAGAAAATCACGTATCAGAACATGAACTAGCAGTGGAAGAAGATGTAATTATCGTTAATTCGCAGCAATACTTTTTAGATACAGCAAGTTTTGAATGGCCCGAATGGTTTGAGGAATTAAATAAAGAAGAGCAATTTCTGTTGATCGCCTTGTATGAAAAAGAGCTTTCGTTAAAGGAGATTGCTGACAAGTATATGCTGAGCTATGAAACAATAAAGAAAAGACATCAACGGTTATTGTCTAAGTTAAGGGGTTTGTTAATATAGATTTTTTGGGATAAAAAAAGTGGAAGCTTATGAAGTTTCCACTTTGTAATATCTTATTGGATTATATTCAAAAACTCTGTTCTCTGCTCTTCGGATTGCTGTTCGCCATTAACAAGCATTGCCCCAATACGGTAATCTGTTTGTCCTTTTTCAACAACATACTGTAAATTAACAGGCTGTACTTTGTTATCAACTTTGCATTTCCCTTTAAATTCCACAACATGCTCCATCATTTTTGTTTGGAAATACTCCCAGCTGCTTTCTTCACAATAGTTTTTGAGGGCTTGTTCTATTGTAGTATCGCTATTTTCCATGACGGGTGTAGCATGAACATATGTAATATAGTCATTATCTGTTACGGCTTTTTGTGGACCGAAAAAGTAAAAAAATACACCAATTACCCCGATTGGTATGATCCATAATATCGTCCGCCTTCTTTTCACCATGAAATAAATCCCCCTTTTTGTATCATTAGTATAACATTGGAATGTTAATATTTTCTACATTGAGATAATATTTATCTCGAAAGAGGGAGACTGTTGGTCAACGGCGCTGTTAATGGTTTCAGATGACGTTTGAACATATATTTCAAAGTAGCATATCTTCAAAGGTGTAACCTTTTTCATAACGTTGCTCCTAATCATTGTTTAGGAACCAAAGGGATTATTACGAACATTATAGAATATTAATGATTAAGTGGTTTGAAATTTCCAATGAAAGGAAGGAGAGAAATGAAGAAAACTCTTATAATAGGAAATGTAATTGTCAGTGGATTTGTTGTTTTATTGATTTCCTGGTTCTTTGCAGCAGGAGCATTATGAGATACGGATTCAATAACTCCCGAATTCTTTTTAATTATACCGCTATGGATTTTTAGTGTACTTATCATGTGTCATTCTGTTTCTATAAATAAACTAAAAAATACTTCCTATTTAAAAATAATATTAAGCAATATTTTGCTTTGGTTAATGATTCCTGTAGGATTAATCGTCGCATTTTTAATGATATAAAATTTGAAAGAGGTGAGTAGCAACTGAAAACCAAATGGCAATATATAAAACATATAAACAACTGAAAGGAGTACACAAATGAAAATGAAACAAATAATTGCGATGGGCGGTGGGGGCTTTTCAATGGAACCTGATAACCCGTTATTGGATCGTTATATCTTAAATCAAGCGGATACGGCAAAACCGAAAATTTGTTTTCTTCCTACAGCTAGTGGAGATTCTGAACAATACATATCCAGGTTCTATAATTTTTTCAATCAACAAAATTGCGACCCATCACATTTATCTCTATTTAGCCCGCCAACTCGGGATTTAGAAAATTTCATTTTAGAGAAAGACATTTTATATATTGGCGGGGGAAACACGAAAAACCTTTTAGCTGTGTGGAAGGATTGGGGATTAGACATTATTTTTAGAAAAGCTTGGGAGGAAGGGGTTATTTTAGCTGGGTTAAGCGCAGGGGCAATCTGTTGGTTTGAACAGGGGGTGACAGACTCCTTTGGGGATGGACTTGAACCAATAACCTGCCTGGGATTCTTAAAGGGGAGTAACTGTCCGCATTATGATGGAGAAACGGAAAGAAGACCTGCATATCATAAACTGATTGAGTCCAAAAAAATACAATCAGGAATTGCTGTTGATGATGGGGTTGCGATCCATTATAAAGGGCATGAAATCCATAAAATTTTAAGTTCCAGACCTGATGCTAAGGCGTACAGTGTGTTTTGGGAAAAGGGCATAATTGAAAGGAAACTTCCAACAGAATATTTGGGAACTTAATAGTTTAATAAAATTACGAAAAAAGTGAGTTGTTAAACATGTTTTTCATACAAATGTCCGGATTCCCGGGGTCCGGCAAGTCGACGCTTTCTCGACATATTGCAAAGAGAACAGGGGCAGTCATAATAGATCATGACATTGTAAAATCTTCATTATTATCGTCATTTGAAGAAATTTCAATAGAGAAAAAATTTGTTGGTAAAATTGCCTATAATGTTGATTGGTCATTAGTGGAATTTCATTTATCACAAGGACAAAATGTCGTTTTAGATAGTCCTTGTCTTTATCAGGAAATGGTGGATCGAGGCATAAGATTGTCAAAAAAGTATAATGTCACATACAAATACGTTGAGTGTTATCTGAATGATTTTCAAGAAATTAATAATAGATTAAAAAATCGAAATAGAATGGTTAGTCAAATTGAAGCGGCTTACTCAGAAGAAACATTTAAATTCACTATTGAAAATAGTAAGAAACCTAATGAAGGTTCATATATTGTTGTAGATACTAATGAACCTTTAGAGAGTTACATAGATCGAGTGATTGGTTTCATCAAGGAGTAAGCCATACTGAGATCTGGACTGTGGAGGTGTTGTATTGAAACTCGTTAGTTCGAAAATAGGAATACTAATATTGTTTAGTGCTATTCTTTTATCTGCCTGCATACAAAAAGATTATGTGTTTTTTGGTGAAAGTGAAAATTGGAGAGTTCAATATGCAGTGACAGATGATAATGGCTGCAATTCTACTAAAGGCTATATAAAATACCTAGGTAACGATCCGATGCCAGAGCAACTGGAGTTTAGTGTTGATAATAAAGAAGGGGCCTCCATTTCTTTAGATGAAAATGGCATGTTTTTTCTGCCTTATGGCTGTTCGAATGCAACGGAAGGATCAGAACTTAAAGCGACAATAAAGTGGAACAGTCAATCAGAAACAATCCAATTACCTTTAAAATGATAGTTGTAATAGATGCCTTATCAAGTAGAAAAATAGCGTTTTCACATTTTATTTAAGTAGGAGGCACTGATTTGAGACAATCAACATATTTAATTGGGATAGTACTGTTGGGGTTATCCATCATAATAGCTGCTTTTATAGTAAATAATACAGCTTCGAACACAACTAATATTGATGAAGGTACAGAAATTGCCACCAGTTCTATATCTGATTTAATGACAATGACCCAGCTTGCTGAATATCTTCAAATAAGCGAGCAATCCATTGACATTATTATCTCGCATGATGATTGGCAAAGGGAGGGATTAAGCAGCTATGATACTTATCAGTTTATCCCGTACCTTTTGCTCGATAATCAGAAAAGATTTATTAAAACAGAAATAGATGCATGGTTAAAATACAGAAATGATAACAAGTTAAATTATGATTAAAGAAAAGAAAAATCTCCCCGAAAGTTAAATGTTCGACACTAACTTTCGGGGGGCTATCTTTTAAAGGAAGTTGATTACTTTGTATTTGTAAACTTAAAACTTGTCTTTCGTTCCTTCTCATCCCAAATGAGGTGGGCGTTGAAGATTTTACCGCCTTTTTTAAATCCTTTGATCAAGTCTGTTTCACCGGAAGCCAATAATTTCTTCAGATTCGTTTGTGTAATTGTTTTTCCGAGTATTTTTTTGGAAACCGAAAATTTACAGCTGGCTTTTTTATAATTCGAACAGCCGTAAAAAGTACCGTGGTCGACAATGGATCCATCACAAAGGATGCATTTACCGACAACAGTTTTCACTTTGTTATACTTTTTCGTATATGGATTGTTTTCGGTAATTTTCTCTACATCATTTTGATTGAATGCCCATTCTTTTTCCCGCTCGCCGGCATCAACTATCAACTTATCTGCCAGTTTTTTTACCTGTTCCATAAATACTTGTGGAGATGCGTTCCCTTCACCAATTTCAGAAAGGCGCTGCTCCCATTTAGCTGTCATTGAAGCGGACGTTAAAATGCTTTCACCTAGGGCTTCAATGAGCAGCATTCCTTTCGTCGTTGCAAACACTTGGTTTTTCCTCACTTCGATATAGTTCCGGTCTTTCAGTGTGCCGATAATTCCGGCGCGTGTCGCTTCCGTACCTAATCCTTCTGTTTTCGATAAAACCTTTTCCAGTTCCGCATCTTCCAAATGTTTGCCTGCTGTTTTCATGACAGTAATTAAATTACCTTCAGAATAGCGGTTTGGCGGCTGGGTTTCACCTTTCTTTACATTCGCTTTTACAACTGTCCCTTGCTCATTTTCCTGAAGAAGGGGGAGCAGTTCATCTTTGTCAGCACTATCTTTTGAATGATGAATGACTTTGCGCCAACCTTCCTCCAGCAATACTTTTCCTTTAGAAATAAACTCAGCTCGATTATCGACAAGTGAGTGAATCGTTGTATAGGAGAATACGGCATTATTGTAATGTGCCGCAATGACTTGCCTTGCAACTAAATCATAAATTTTTGCTTCCTCGGCACTGAGCTTTGCCATATTCGGAACTTGTTCAGTAATAATAATGGCATGGTGATCGGTTACCTTTTTTTCATTCACGAACCGTTTATTGTTCATAAGTGAAGTTTTCGGTGGAGGCAACAGATTTTTATATTGATCTAACTTACCTAGCTGATCGAGAATGGCCGGCAATGTTTTTGCTTCCTCATTCGTTAAAAATTGGGAATCTGATCTAGGATAGGAAACGACACCTTTTAAATAAAGCTTCTGTAAAATATCGAGCGTCATTTGTGGTGAAAATTTAAACGCTTTGTTTGCTGTTGCCTGTAGGGCAGACAGATTGAACAAAAGAGGTGGCGCATATTCCTTCGTTTCCTTTTTGATGTTCGTAATTTCTACGTTTTTATTGATGCAAAAATTGGCGGCAGCAATTGCCTGGCGTTCCTCTAGAAGCCTTGTCACGCTATTTTTATGCCATTTCGCTTTTAGTATTTTGCCGTTAAAATTAAATTCCGCTTCCACTTCCCAGAACGGTTCAGGTTTAAAGTTCGCAATTTCATGTTCCCGTTTTACGATGAGCGCTAAAGTCGGTGTTTGTACTCTTCCAATGGAGAAAACATCTTTTACTCCATTACGTTTAAGGAGCACCGTGTACAATCTGGATGTATTAATACCGATTAACCAATCAGCACAGGAGCGGCTTAATGCTTCAAAATAAATGTTTTTAGTTTTTTCTTCCGGCAATAAGTTTGCAAATCCGTTTTTCACCGCATTTTCCGTTAAAGAGGATATCCATAATCGTTTCATCGGTTTATTCACACCGCATACTTTTAAAATCGTACGTATTATAAGCTCGCCTTCGCGCCCCGCATCCCCGCCAATAATAATTTCCCGAATGTCCGGTCTTTTCACGAGTGTTTTTATAATATTGAATTGCTTATATTTTGTTTTAGTAACTTTATATTCGAAACGGTCTGGGATGATCGGCAATGTTTCCAACGTCCATTTCTTCCAGGAAGGGTTATATTCTTCCGGGGCCTTCAATTCACAGAGGTGACCGATCGCCCATGTAATGAGAGCACCTTCTGGAAAGTAAGTGTTTTGCTTAACTTCAAAATAACCAGCCTTTTTAGTGAATGAAAATGGGGCAGCCAATTTTACTGCCTGATCTGGTTTTTCTGCAATTACTATTTTCATATATCCTTCTCCTACTAATAATAATTACAACTTCTATTGTAATAATTATAGATTAATTTACAGTCGAATGGGGGAACAAACATTTATTCATTACTATGGATTGTAGGGAAGGTTGTTTAACTATTTTGTCACTTCATTTGCCTAACAGGATATAATTATTTTTTTATTGTAAAGATGCTCTAAAATTGAACAAATAAATATCATTTTTTATAAAAATCTCATATAATATATTGACAAAATGACGAATTATTCGTATTTTGACTAAATAGATTAATGAATTTACTGAATAGTCTTGACTGAAATAGGATAAATTTGTACACTGTGTAAAGTCAAATGTTTTTTCGGTGAGTACAAATATCAATTTTGAGAGTAAGGATATGATGAGATGATAGTATGTAAATTTGGCGGCACATCTGTCGCGAGTGCAGAACAAATCAAAAAAGTAGCAAGCATTGTGAAGTCTAATCCTGAAAGAAAGATTGTCGCTGTTTCTGCGCCTGGTAAGCGTTCAGGTGATGATATTAAAGTTACGGATTTATTAATAGATTTAGCAAACACCGTGATTAATAAGGGTGATGTTGAATCAAAAATTAAGGCTGTAGTAAATCGTTACCGTAATATCGCTGAAGATCTTGGTTTAGACAATACAATTTCAGATATTATTGAACAGGATATACGCGGGCGTGTGACAGAAAATTGGTCAGACAAAGACTTATTCTTAGATAATATAAAAGCAAGCGGTGAAGATAACAACGCAAAACTGATTGCGTGTTATTTTAATGCAATTGGTATGCCGGCAAAATATGTAAGTCCAAAAGATAAGTTAATTTTAAATGACTTCCCGGAACGTACGTATGCACTTCCAGAAGCATACGAAAACTTAAGTGTATTGAAAAATACAGAGGAGATTATTATTTTCCCTGGATTCTTCGGTTATACAAAAGCAGGCGTATTACGTACATTTGACCGTGGTGGATCGGATATTACAGGTTCAATTTTAGCATCTGCCGTTGGGGCAAAGCTTTATGAAAACTTTACGGATGTAGACTGCGTTTTCGCTGCTAATCCTAAAGTCGTAAATGATCCAGTTGATATTAAGGAAATTACGTATCGCGAAATGCGTGAATTATCGTATGCAGGTTTTTCCGTATTCCATGATGAAGCACTAATGCCGGTCTATAAACAAGGTATTCCGGTCAATATTAAAAACACAAATAACCCATCTGCATCCGGGACGTTAATTTTACCAACTCGTCCGGCAACAAATCGCCCGGTTACAGGGATTTCCGCAGACAGTGGTTTTTCAATTCTATATGTATCGAAATATTTAATGAATCGAGAAGTGGGCTTTGGCCGCAAGCTTCTTCAAATTATTGAAGAAGAAAACATTTCTTATGAGCATACACCATCTGGTTTAGATGATATTTCAGTTATTATGCGTTCAAGCCAGCTGATACCTGAAATTGAAGAGCGTATTGTAAAACGCGTTAAATATGAACTATGTGCAGATGATGTTCAATTCAGCCATAACTTTTCAATGATTGTCATTGTCGGGGAAGGCATGCGCCATAATACAGGCTTGGCAGCACGTGCTGCAACTGCTATTTCTGCAACAGGTGCGAATATTGAAATGATTAATCAAGGTTCTTCGGAAGTTAGTCTTGTGTTTGGCGTTCGTTCGGAATTTGAAGATCAAATTTTAAAGGGACTTTATGAAGAATTTTTTGCAGCAATTACTTCATTTTAGATAATATTTAGTCGAATCCATGTTGGGTTCGGCTTTTTTCTTTGAATTTTTGGGTATTGTATAAAAAAAGCCATAGAATAGAGGAATAAATACATAATTATTAGGGGGAGAGAATATGAAAATAGAAATTTTTTCCGATTTTGCTTGTCCGTTTTGTTATATCGCAAAAACGAAATTATTCCAAGCAATTAAGCAGTTAAATTTAGGTGAGGAAACGGAAGTCGTTTACAGGGCGTTCGAACTAAATCCTACTGCTTCAAAGACGGAAACAATACCTTATGTCGACACAATCTTTAAAAAGAAAAACAATGATCTCCGTAAAACGGAAGAATTTATGGAAGCGTTGGAGATGCATGCACAGGATGCAGGAGTCTTATTCAACTTTGATAAGGTAGTGCTGGCCAATACAAAAAATGCCCATCGTTTATCTAAGCTCGCAAAACTTTATGAAAAAGAACTGGAATTTGTAGATATTGTGATGGAACATTTATTTTCGGAAGGTCTTAATTTAAATGACAGCGCGGCACTGTTGGCCATTTGCGAACAGATTGGCATCGACCGAAACATGGCACAAAAAATAATAAGGGAAGGACAATTCACCCAAGAGCTAATGCTGGATCGATATGAGGCACAGCAGCTGCAAATATCAAGTGTCCCTTTTTTCGTCTTTGAAGACCATTACGGAATCAGAGGGGTGGAGCCAATAGAAGTATTTACAAATACATTGCTTCAAACGAAGGAATATATAAAGAAAAACCAAAAATAGAGATAGAATTTAATAGTCGGAGGAAGTCTTGTGGACAGAATTAAACGAGTTATTAAACTAATTTTCAGAAATCTATATTATTATCGAGTCGATTATATACGGACGTTTGCGATATTACGGATTGTGCAGGCATTTATTCTACTGCCGCTCATCTGGCTGATAACAGCGATTGTCATGGATATCACAGGGGTGCAGGTAATTACGCAAGACAGTATCCTTTATTTACTGACACATCCGTTTGCGTTATTTGGAATAGGGATCATTTTTTTTATCGGGATTCTATTCATCTATTATGAATTAGGATTTTTAATTCTACTGGCATACTATCAGCAGCGTGCGATTCCATACACATGGAAAGAGCTCTTAAAACGATTAAATCAGAAGGTTGTCTATTTTATCAGTTTGCAGACCTTACTGATTGTTGTATACCTACTATTATTAATCCCGCTTATTTCATCATTATTACCAGTTTCATTGATTCAAAATATAAATATACCAAGCTTTATTATAGATGAACTTTTGAACTCTCGTAATGGCACGATTTTATATGTTGTGCTAATAATTATATTGAGTTTTATAAGCTTACGCTTTATTTTTACATGGCCATTTTTTACGGTTTACCAAGAGGTTACAATATTTAAAGCATTAAAAATGAGCTGGCAGTTTTCGAAAAGAAAATTATTTGAGACAGTCGGTATGATCGGGCTTATTGTTATCGTCAATTTAACGCTTTTATTGTTCGCGTTATTCATAATATTGACACCGCTATTTATCATTGAAAGTTTTAAACCGAGCTGGGGACTTGTTACCGCAAGCTTTACATTAACACTCGCACAGGGGATCATCATCCTGTTTTTTACAATATTGCAAGTTTTCTTTACTCAGTTAATCGTTATGGTAGCATTTCAGTTAACACGCCATAAACCGTTAATTGTTCAGGAAGAACCATTTAGACAAACGATTCGTCAATGGACCTTTATAATTGTTGTATTCGCGTTTTTCCTTGTGAGCGGTTTTAATTTGATCAATTTGGAAAAAACGATTTACGAACCTGATACAAATATCGTTGCCCATCGAGGTTTTATGGATGGTGGTGTGGAAAACACATTGAATGCGATTGAGGCGGCAAAAGAAGCAGAAGCGGATTTAGTGGAAATCGATATTCAGCAAACGAAGGATGGGGAGTTCGTTGTTTATCATGATAAATCTTTAACACGTTTGACAGGTGAAGATGATATTGTCTATGATTTAACGCTGAATGAATTAGTCACAACAACTGTTTTGGCGGATGGGTTTAGCGACACGATTGCTTCATTTGAGGAAGTGCTTGAAATGAGTCGTGATTTAAATATAAAATTGCTTATTGAGCTGAAAACACATGGTTTTGAAACAGAAGACTTTCTGCAGCGCTTTGTTGATCAGCTTGATGAATATGATGCCTTGGATTATCATTATGTTCAATCACCGGATTTACCGACAATGGAACTGCTGGAAGAACTGGAACCCCGGATTCATACCGGTCATATATACTCTATCGCATACGGTAAGTTACCGGAATCAAATGCCGACTTTATTTCGGTAGAACAGTCCTTTGCAACGAAAAATATTCAAAAGCAGGTTGAAGAGCGCGGTATGGAGTTGTTTGTATGGACGATTAATGATGAGTCGGATATGCAGAAATTTTATGAGAAAAATGTAAATGGCGTCATTACCGACCATCCGGATGAGGCACTAGCTAAACGTGAAAAATTTGATGAAAAGCAAAATTTTTTACAACGGATACTCAATAAAATTAAGATTATTTATTAAGGGGAAATCAATGCAGACTTATACGTACGAAGTATTAGGGGATATTAAATCTACGGAACAGCAGCCTGTTTATAATGAAGCGGGGGAGCAAGTCCTGAAAGTTCAGCGTATTTATGATAACGGTTTGAAAAAACTGCTGGACGGCTATTTCGATCATCGCTATTTTTTGAAATACGCGGTGCTTCGTAATGATGGACAATCATTGTTCGAGGTGAAGAAGATTTTCAGACGCGGGAAAGTGTGGTTTGAAGGGAAAGATTTTGTTCTAAACGAAAAATATATCATTAATTATGAAAACTGGCGTATTGGCGTTCCCGAACTTTTTATTTCAAGCGATAAATTTAAAATGAAAATTGATAAAGAAATGGAAGACTGGTCCAACTTTATTATAAATGACGAGGTTATCGCAAGGTGGCTTGCTGTTTATAATGAACAATCGGATATGTTTTCAGTTAAGCTGGTTGTTTGGGATGAAGCACCGGTACAGGACCCGGCGTTTTACATTGCCATTGCGCAGGCGACACTATTTATAGGGGTATAGGAGAGTAAAAAGATGAATGTTGTATTTGTATTAACAGAAACGGCTGAAGAAGTATTGCAAATGGTCAGTAATGATGTTGCGGGACTGCTCGCTGCTGTAAAAGGCGAAAGTGTTTCGTTCCCATTTGGCGGTTATCAGTATGACAGCCACACATTAGATCATTATTTACTGGAAAATGGTACATACCAGCAAGAACTTGTCATTTATTTAAAGCCAGAGCAGAAAAATAATGAAACGATTTTGCCATCACCAAAAATGCAGGATTAATGTAGCTGATTTGCATCAATTTTATATACGTTTCGCCTAAATAAAGGAAATTAAATTCACTTGTCGAATGTAATTGTTGAATACATGTTGGCAGGTGAATTTTTTTGCGGCAGCTAAATTTATTTGATCTGGAGTTAGAACAGCATCAGCCGAAGTTTCAATTGATGGATACTGTGAAGGTAATCTTAATCGATGAACAACTGGATAGTGAAACTTATCATTATCGCAAATTTTATGAAGCCCATATTATCAATAAAGTAGGGGAAATTACTAATATTCATATAAGTACAGCTGGAATCATTACCTATGAAGTGGAAATATACGGATCAAAATATTATTTGCTTGAAGAGGAACTTATTTAAATAATGAATATGCAAATGGAAAAATCCCGAGTACTTAAAGTGGTACTCGGGATTTCCTATTTATTTTTCCGTTCAAGTTTCATACCGATAATACGGATGACGATACCAATTAGAATGAACACCCATCCGATGCCGATAAATACATAATTCAATGTTTGGTTAGTGTTAGGTAGGATGCCAAACAAACCTAAACAAACGACTATAATGCCGGAAAATGATACAAGCATTCCTGCTGTTACAATATTCACGAACTTCACCTCTGAAAGATTCTATCATGACTCACTTTTGAACACAATCTCTCCATCGATTCTTGGGTAAAAAGGAATAATTTTATTAAATAAACAATATATTGAAACTATTGCCAATAATTAGGCGTATAATAAAGAGAACATAAAAGGAGGAATTTATTATGAAAAAATGGACAACCGCTTTAGGCATGTCGATTGTTTCACTAGGATTGCTTGCCAGTCCTGCTCTTGCAGAGGCATCTGTGAACCCTAAAGAAGAAAGGGTACCCATCTATGTAGCGATGACAGATGAGAGTGTAACAAAAGAACAACTGATCCAAGTTTTAAAAACGAAATTACCAGATATGTTTGCTGGATACTCCAACAGTGATTTCCAAATGACATCAATGAGTTATCATTATGCCGATGATTTGACGACGCGCTACGAGTTAACATTCCAGAAAAAAGTTAATAAACAAATGGAAAGCGGCAGTGTTTCATTCAGATCGGACAATCTTGAAATAGAGTATTTATATTTCAGTCCTGCAAGTGTGAAGGATGCTTTATTCCCAGGTAAAATAACAGAAGAACAAGGACGTAAAATTGCGGAAGATTTCGTTAAAAAGGTGGCCTCGTCATCCAATTACGTGATATCAACTGAAACACCTAGTTATTTCAGCCGCTTAATTACGGAGCCAATCACGTATAACTACAGCTTCACTTCAACTGAAAAAAATATTCCTATCCAGGATCAATCAATTGTAGTGAGTGTACTTGGCGACGGCAAAATCCAGTATTTCACACAAATGAGCCCGGATCAAAAACGCATGTCGTTTGAAGAGGCGACAAATGTTGTGACAAAAGAAAATGCGCTTGAAAAAATGAAAGATCAGTTAAATCTGACATTGCAGTACTCGCTTGATTATTCTCTAACATCTTCAAAACCTTCTGTAAAACTTGTTTACTTGCCAGCGCCAAATGTAATTGGATTGCATGCAACATCGAATAAATGGGCAACAGCTACGGGCAAGGTGGACTCTTTAAATGGCAAGGTTGCATTACAACCGCTTGCTCCTAAACAATTAAAAGCACCATCGCCAATTACAATTGACGACGCTAAGGGAATTGCAAAACAGTTAGTAGAAAGCCAGGGGAACACAACTAAATTCACAATCGACCATGCTTATGAACATGAAATGAATGACCAGGCCGTAATCAGTGTTTCTTATTCATACCGTTACCGAAACGGTTCATTCGGTTCATCGATTGAATTCAATAAAAATACAGGGGAACTCATTTCATACTCTGACTTCTATAGCCCAATGCCGTTTGAAGATGATGAAACGGAAAACACAGTACCAAGGCTGGATAAAGATAAGGTCCTAGCAGCAGCGGAAAAATATGTGAAGGAGCTTGCTCCTACATCCGTACATGAATATGCAAAGGCAAATACAGATCCGGTTTATGATAAAGAATCGAAAGTGCACTATGTGAATTTCCCTCGAATTAAAAATGGACTGATTGTAAATGGGGACAGTCTATCGGTAACAATTGATGATGAAGGGAAATTAAAATCATTCTACCGCTATCCATTAGATATTGAGGAATGGCCAGATGCTGCTGCATCAGTTTCAAGCGAAGAAGCGAAGAAACTGTTTGCTGATGCATTGGATGTAAAGCTTGTTTACCACAGACTGCAAAATGAAGATGGGAAATACGAGCTTGTTTATGTGCCGACGGTTAATGGACAAGAGTACTACCAGATTGATGCCAACAGTGGCGAGATTATCAGCCCATATGCACAAACTGAAAAAGCGAAAGTTACTCATCCGACTGCCGAAAAGGAACTGAACTATTTAATCCAGGCAGGTGCAATTGAAGTGAAGGATCCGAAAACTTTCAATGCGGATACGGCCATTTCACAAGGGCAGGCGCTTCAAACAATTATAAAATCCATCACTTATTTCTATGAGGATTATTATGCATATCGCCAGGAGCAGCCACCAGTGTCGTTCGATGATATCAATCCGGATCACCCATACTATAATGTAGTGGAAACAGCAACACGTTTAGGCATTTTAAATCCGCTGGAAGACGAATTGAACATCGACCAAAAAGTAACAAATGAGCAATTAGCCGTCTGGTACATCCGTGCACTTGGACTTGAACAAGCAGCAAAGCATCGGGATATTTATCAGTTAACGATTAAAGATGCGGCTGATGTCGATCCGAAAAAAATCGGATATGTGGCGATTTCCCATGTGTTAGGACTTCAAGGTGCGGAACAATCGATGTTCCAGCCGAAAAAGGAAGTAACATATGCACAGCTGGCTAAATCTGTTATTGAGCTTGCTTACGTAATTGCAGAAAAGCGAAATAGTGGTTCGTATTACTACTAGGCTCTATTATATTTTTAAACTCGTGAAGTTTTAAAGACTTCACGGGTTTTTTTATATTTTTTTCGTAAAACAAGGAATATATGTTCTCTTTTGTGCAATAGTTAGTGGTTTAACTGTACCGACTTGTGATAAAATAATTTAAAGTGCTAAACTGAAAAAAATCGCGATAATTTTTTTAAAACGTTGTAAGATAGTACAAGTAACGAATCAATAATGGAAGTTGGGAAAAGAATGCAAAAAAATAAATACCGAATTCATAGTAATGTTCTATTTGAAATTGCGCAAAGCCGTTCATTCACAGAAAAGGATAATATCGATGAACGCTTTGATGAAGAGGGCAAAATTAAATTATTAAGTGACCGTGCTGGAGCGGACTTATCACTATCTATTGTAAAAACTGAAGATGGAATCGCTTATTCGGTGAAATGGGACGACTCTGAAGAAGTTTTCAAAGGTTGGAACATGGCATGGGAAGAATTTATTTGGTGCTTAGGTGTTGTCAACAAACCACTTGAAGAAGCGGCAAAAAAAGCAGCTGAAGAAGCAAAACGTCGTGCAGCTGAAGAAGCATTGCTTGCAGAAGAAAATGCAGAGCTTGATGAAGCTGTAGCAGAAGAAGCTTCAACTGAAGAGGCTGCTTCAACTGAAGAATCATCTAAATAATAATGGAAAACGCCTTCGCAAAAATTGCGGAAGGCGTTTTTTCGATTCTGCCGTGCAAGTGTAAGTGCTAATGGTTTCCTACAGCAAAAAAACATCCAGATCCTCATTAGGAAATGGATGTTTTTTTCATGCTATTTATCTGAACCAACAATCGCATAGCGTTCCCATTTTCGACTGCGCCAGCGGAAAATAACGAGCACTGCACGAATCCATTCATCACATGCAATAGCTAGCCACACACCGACAAGACCTAAATCAAGAACGAAGACGAATAAATAACCTAGAGATAAACCGATGACAATCATGGAAACGAATCCAATACGGACAGGATAAGCGGCATCCCCTGAAGCACGCAATGAGTTAATGATTGTAATGTTAATCGTACGTCCTGTCTCCAGGAATATACTTAATAACAGTACACTCGCCCCGATTTTAATAATTTCTTCATTATCAGTAAAGAGGCCCATGAATGGTTCTCTGAAGAGGATGATGATTACGACCATTGACAATGTAAAAATTAACGCCGATTTTACACCAAACCATACTTTATTATAGGCAAGTTCTTTCTCGCCTGCTCCGACATACCGGCCGACCAAAATAGCTGTTGCCATCCCGATAGCCATTGCGAAAAGATAAGTAAACATCGAGATATTCACGGCATACTGACGCGCTGACAATGCCTCAGCTCCTATAAATGTTACATAATAGAGAAGGACGATTTGATTTGTCTGGTAGAGCACCTGCTCAAGCGCAGATGGAACCCCGATTTTTAGGATTTTAGAAATATAGTTTTTAGACAATCTATAATAATCTGCCCATTCGATACGGACTTCTAATGCCTGGTATAAAAGCCAGAAAAATACAGCCGCGGCGAGCACACGACTAATAACAGAAGATATCGCTGCACCTTCCACACCAAGTTCCGGCATTCCGAATTTACCAAAAATTAAAATATAGTTTAAAACAACGTGCACAATATTCATCGCAAGCGACACATACATCGTTTGTTTCGTCCAGCCTTGTACACGAATAATTGAAGACATGGAAGTAATTAAAGCCTGAACGAATATAAATCCTCCGACTATGACTAAGTAGCTTTGGGCTGCTTCCAATACAGCACCCTGCAGATTCATCATCTTCATTAAAAAATCGGAAAACAAAATAAATAACCCGCTAATGACTAAACCGACGAGTAGGTTGAGTGTTACCGATAATGCTGCGATTTGTGATGCTTCTGCAATTAGGCGAGATCCTAAATATTGCGAAACAACAATGGATGCACCTGTACCGATTACCCCCAATATTAAAATTGCTATTTGTATATATTGATTGGCTGTTCCTACGCCTGCTACTGCATCATCCGACACAGCACTTAACATAAATGTATCTGCTAACCCCATCAGCATAAATAGGAACAACTCTAAAAATAATGGCCAAGTTAACTTAAATAAACTTAATTCCTTCGTGCTTTTTTCCAATCAGTTCACTCTTTCTATTGTTTAAATCAAAACAAAAAATATATTAGCATAAATTGTTACTGTAGGATAGTTTTTTACTCTTAGGTTTAAAAAGGGTAAAAAGTCATGAGAAAATTGTAAAAAAATAGGGCTAATTAAGTTGGACTATTAAGTTAATTCAGATATTTGTAATATATTATCGACATAATTCGACTTTTTGTTATCGAATTGTAATATAGGCGGTATGAAGTTGTCATGTTACTGAAATATTGAAAGGTTATGCTAGTTCATGTTGAATCAAAAAGATTTTTCACGACACTTTTTCTGGAGGGAAATATTCAAGTATGATCAAGAAATTAGTAGCATTTATTGCAGTTATGATCGCAAGCACATTTATTTTTGTAGGAACGTCAGAGGCAGCTTCACATACAATTAAAAAAGGCGAGAATTTAACAATGCTTGCAAAGAAATATGATACATCAGTAAAAGAACTCATGGCATTGAATGATTTAAAGACAACAAAAGTACAAGTTAAACAAGTCCTTAAATTACCAAGCCATATTAAAAATAAACCCGCTGTAAAGAAATCAGCAACGACAACAAAAAAATCTGCTACACATCCATCTAATGTAAAAAAGACGATTAAAATGTCAGCAACAGCCTACACTGCTAATTGCAAAGGCTGTTCAGGAATCACGAAAACAGGTTTAAACCTACGTAAAAACCCTAGTTTGAAGGTTATTGCAGTTGATCCGAAAATCATTCCACTTGGCTCTAAAGTTTGGGTGGAAGGCTATGGAATTGCAGTTGCAGGTGATATTGGCAGTGCCATTAAAGGAAAGAAAATCGACCTCTTCATGAGTAAAAAATCGACAGCTAAAAATTGGGGACGAAAAACAGTTACGGTTAAATTATTAAAATCATAAAACAAAGCCTATTGCGAAGAAACTTTTACTTCCCGCAATAGGTTTTTTTCATTTTAAGTTATAATAAAAAAAGATTTTGCGGAAGGAATGAATCAGAAATGTTTTTTTATGAGACAACTTGCCGATATTGCCGGAAGCCATTCAAATTAATGGAAGGCACTAAAAAATATCAGCAATTTAAGATAAATCGACAAGTGAGCATAAATTGTGATGATTGTGAACGACGGATTGAAGCAGATTCAAGAAAGTATTTGTTTAATCGGGATTAGGGTGTACCCATCATTTTCCTTATTTGCCGAAGTTCCCGAATTAATTTATCGATTTCATCTGCATTTGCTTAAAATCAGATTCACTGCCATAGGAAGCCGAAGCCTGCTGTCCGTTTTGCTCCTCAAGCAGCTTTAATGAAATTCCTGTAGAAATCATAGACAATACATCGCCAATCGTTGTAACAGCAGCACCTGCATAGGCAAGCCTGGCTGCGATTATTTCTAAAGAGGGTGTAGAATCGGAACCATTTTTCAATTATATTCCTCCTATTCATAGGCAGATGCCTTTACCATATGTATATACGCCTGAAAAATTTTCATTACAGGTATCATTGCGTTAAGAACGAAATAAAAGGAGTTGGTAATCATGGATGGCAAAAAGGTAGAAATTGAATGTAGAAATTGTCAAGAACGAATGATAATAGACTTTTCTAAGGATCGTTTTTCGTCGCAAATACAAATATTTAACGGGAGAAAACAACAGAAAAGAACATATATTAAAGAGTGTCCGAATTGCCGTACAGTCAACTCTGTCACGAGCGATAAAAAAGAAGAGTGGGGCAATCGGAAAGGACCGAATATTAAACTGTTTATGTTTTCCGGATTATTTGGCTGCCTAGGATTTATTGTTGTTGGTCTTCTTTTACTTTATTTTGCGTTTAAAGGATTCGGTTTTGTGGTAGATTGGTTATTTAATTAAGGAAATAATAAACTTTCGTGCTATAATAAATAGCTTGTGGAGGTGTAGTTAATGTCAAAAAAATGGACAATCCATTCTATTCGCGAATATGTAGAAAAGAATACAGATACAAAATTATTATCAACAGAATTTAAAGGTTTTTCACAAAAATTAGATTTCCAATGTGCCTGTGGGAACACATTCCAAAAACCTTGGAAAAAGTTCAAAGAAAACAAGCAGCAAAAATGTGAAGTGTGCCAGCCACCGAAAGAATCACGATAATCGAATAATCGATTTGTATGTAACGCCAAAACGCTGTCTAGTTTATTGCTAGACAGCTTTTTAATTGAAGCGGCTTTATTTATGACCGACGATTAATAGATTCAGTTCACTATATAATTCGTAAAAACTTCTTTGTTCGGTAATTTCTGCAGAACCGATATAAATTACACTATTTTTAAAGTGCCTATTATCCATCAGTACATTTTTATATTTTTCTGTTGTGATCAGTAAAAACTTCTGTTCACTGTAAGGGTAGATAATGAGCTGATTGTTGGCAGATTCACTGTCAATCAACTTAAATAATTTCCTGAAATTCATTTGACCTTTAAGCTCTAATTTATACATTGAAATAAGGTTATTTTCTTTAATATGCTCTGTAAAAAAAATGCTGGCAAGTTGATAAAAATGCCTTGAGTTATAAATCAAAACACTTTGAGTCATTTTCAGTTCAGCAGGAATATATGACTTATGACGTTCAATTATTTGTTCGCAAAATGTCAATAGATCGCTATATAGCAAGTTCGCCTCAGGATGTGTCTTGATAATCCGATAAAAATGCCGTGCTAAAAAGGACGTATACATAATTTCGTTTGATTCGTTAAATCTCTTTAACAACGAAGACATTGCAAAAACGGCCATTTCGTAATTTTGCTTTAAGAAGTTAGTACTTGCCTGAATAGAATGGACAAAAACAACTTCCGTATCGTTTTTACAATGCTCAATATACCAGTTGAAATGGTCGATATATTTTTTAGCTTCTTCAAAACTCCCGCTTTCCAATAGAGCGGTCACGAGCTGTAACTGGGCATTACATTCATAAAATAATCGGTCCTTTTTCATTTCCAAAGCATAAAAGTATGCACTTTTAGCATATTGAACCGCTTCCTGATTGTTATTGTTTTCAAGTGCATGGATGCTTAATAAATAGTGGCACATAGACAAATTTTGAGGGAAAGAATCTGTATCAATAGTGTGAATGATTGAGTTGATCAGCATATCGCTTTGTGGAATGGAAGAGACGATGGAAGCAAAATTAACACAGCAAACTAGCGCTTCTGTCACATGTTCCGGGGTGTTGGATCTTTCTATGACTGCCAAAATAAATTGAAGCTACTCAAATGCTTCATCAAACTGTTTGTTCGCATAAAAAGTTTTAAATTGCTTTATGCTCCGTGTGAATGAGCGTTCGAACAATCGCAATTCGTTGTTCAAACTATGATGTAATGGTGTATCGGAACGAGTATGCATATTAAAACTCCTTTTGATGTATTAAATAATACCGATTTGTACGGTCAATAGTATCTTTTATCAATTGACTGAAGTAAGTGCCGACAAAAATTTGTTCTTTTAATCGTTGAAGGAACTGAATATGAATATGATTGACGGTCTGACTGGATGGGGATGTAATGGGATTGTTGTCGTAAAAGTTTATTAACTCCAATGGCAATTCCGATTCGAAACCGGTTTCCTCAACAATGTTTTGTATTGTCTGCTTTAATTTACTTTTTAGAAGAACAGAAAATATTAAACAAATTAATGTATCATTGCTTTTTCTCATTTTAAATCTCTGTAGCTCGTATTGCTTAATGATTATTTCATGAAGATAAGACTGAAAAGGATAGTGAAAACGTATGTGATCATCCATTATTAATACGTAATCTTCCGTAGTTAAATATGTATACAGATTATAAACAAATTGATAATAAAAATTATAACCTTGATTATAATCTTCTAATTGGACGTCCAGAGATGGGTTATTTGATAGGAGCTGCTGAAATTCTGAATATTTACCTTCTGGAATAAAATAATAGTTGTGGAAATTCAACGATATCAGCCTCTCTAATATGAAAATTATTACAATATAAATTGTACAGAAACTTTGACAGTATATCAAACTTATATAGGTTCCAATCAAATAAAAAAAAGAGCTAACATAGAAAATTAGCTCTAATTAGAGAAAATATATATTATTCAGTTACTGGTTCTGTTTCTAGCTTTACCTTTTTCAGTTCAGGGTGAGCCATTTCTAGTATTGAAGGGCGAAGTAATAATAAAACAAAACCAATTAAGATCAGCCCGCTGACGATTAAAATATATTGTGCCGGAATGAATTCATATAAAATTCCAAAGACTAGTGTACCGACAGGCATAGCACTCATCGCCATCATTTCGATTATCCCAAAAACACGCCCCCGATACTCTTCTTCAATTGAAGTTTGCATCAACACGCCAAGAGGAGTATTTGTAATAACACCCAATGCTCCGAATAAAAACATGATGATTAAATAATAGACGAAATTCATCATTGCCGAAAATGATATCATGAGCGGCAGTGCCGATAAAATGACAACAACAGACGAGCCGAACACGGATCGTTTAACTGTAAGTAAAGGAAATTTGACGTTTGTTCTTGATGCAAAATAAACCGATGTAACTAAAACCCCGATTGCACCACCAGCCTCTGTAAAACCGATATATTTTGGATCTAACTTCAAAATCGTCAATAAAATATAGTCACCGCCAACATTGATTGCTGTGAAAAATAAATTTAACCAAAGTGCAGTCCATAAAATTGCTTTTATAATCGGTTTTGAATTGACATAACGAAAACCGGCTTTGAAACTTTCAAACATCGATTCGTTTTCAGCATTCTCATTTACTGTTTCTTTCTTATAAAGAACAAAATTCATCGTAGATTCCAACATAAGTGTGATTACAGCAGCACAGATGAAGATTATGAGGAACATTTCCATCGATACAAAACCAAATAACATCCCGCCGAAGATCGGTCCGCCAATTCCCGAAATAGAATAGGACAACTGATTAAAGCTCATCGCCTTTTGCAGTCGAGCTTCATCGACCAGATTGGCAATCGATGCGGAAAACGCTACACCGGAAAAAGTACTGAAAATACTATTGAACACTGTTGCGATATAAATTGCGATTAGTGATAATCCAAATTCATGCGTGTAAAACAATAAGCCGCTTACTGTCAGGATAACTCCGGCTTGCCCGCCGAGTACAAGCCACTTTCTTGGTAAACGATCCCCTAAGAGACCTGCAATCGGTGAAAATATTGTTCGCGGCAAGTAGCTTAAAATAATATTTGTCGCAAAACTAAGCGAAGAGCCTGTTATCAATAAAATATACATACTGATTCCAAAGCTGTAAACATGTGATCCAAGCGCACCAATCATTTTACTTATTAGAAACGTGTATAAATGGTACGTTGCTTTTTTTAATTTCTGCTGTTCATTCATAAATAAAACCCCTTTGTTTAATTTAATTAAACTTATTATATGGTAGGCTTTTTTAAAACGCAATACGAAAGTTTAATTTAATTAAAATAAATTCGAGGGATTAAATGTAAAAATATATAAAATGTTTAATTTGGTTAAATCATTCGCCTTTTATATGATTTTTGGTAAACTATATTTAATGAGGTGACGACGTGTTAAATATTGGTGCCAAAATAAAAGAATTAAGAAAAGAGCGTAAAATGACGCTTGCCCAAGTAGCAGGAGACCGAATTACAAAAGGGATGCTCAGTCTGATTGAAAACGGGAAGGCACAGCCATCTATGGAAAGCCTTCAGCATATTGCAAAACAGCTCGAAATCGATGTTTCCGAGCTCATGCAAACCGAAAATCATCAGCAAATGAAAGATTTATACCGGGATGTTGAAATAAAACGCTTAGCTCTTAATAAGGAGCATGATGATAAAAAAATAAACGAAAAAGTTCTCGAACTGTATCATCTTATCCATCCATTTTATGAAAACGGCAGTCTTAAAGGAGCTACTTTTGAGGAAGTACGCATTTACGAAGTGTATTTAACAATGCGCTACTTTGCGAAAATGGATTTATCGGAAAAACCTTTTGCGAAGTTAATCAAAATGTATGAGCAAGTACATGGCTACTCAAAAATATTGAAGATTTATGCCCGCATGGGAAACATTAAGTTTCTGGAAAATGATTATGTGGAAGGGCTTCGCTATTTACATGAAGGGGAAAAGTATATCGAGAAATACGGTGATTTGATAGACGACCTTGAAAAACTCGATTTATACTATAACATTACGGTTTCCTATGCAGCATTGAATGATGATTTGCAAATGGAGAACTACTTGGATAGAGCATTAAAATTAGCAAAAGAAAAGAAAATCGTCTATCGGTTAAATGATTTTTACCGCTTTTTGTTTTTCATTCACTGTTCAAAAGAAGAAGGGGAAAAGGCTTATTATTATTTAAAGAAAATACGGGCATTTGCAGAAATTATGGAAGACCCGAATGAAACACTCATGGAGCAGCTAGTTACGCTTCTATATACAAATCAAATCGAAAAAGATTACGAGAAAACGGTTGCGACCAGATTTGAAAATAGTTTTGTATTGGAAGGCTTTTCATACAGCGCGGACATTTTCTTTAATGGTCAATATGGCTATGCCTACTACATGCTTGAGCGGTATGAAGAAGCATTGCAAACTTTGAAAGATATCGTAATAATAGAATACAATCAGCACCCGCTTGATTTGTCGATGATGTACTTGGCGTTTGCTGTAAGGGCATTATGCTACTTCAAGCTAGGAGACAAAGAAAACGCAAAGCGCGATATTTTATATGCAATGGATGGTGTAAAAGATTTAAAAGTCACAAGAGAAATCCGGTTCATTATCGATGCGTATGAGGAAATAATGAAATAATACAAGTACACGGATAATCCTGGAGATTATCCGTGTTTTTCTTCGTTATTAGTTTAAATTACTCCACTTGATTCAAAATATATTCCATACCATATTCATCTACAAGAATATGTTCTTTAAACTTCATAAACTCCATTGAAAAGCCTTCAATTAAAATAGTGTATATATTATTTTTTGTTGTAATTTTTACGTCATCGTATTCTTCAAATACAGTATCACCGGCTTTTTTCCCCTGATCGTTTAGGAAATCAGTCATGATGGATTTACTGTTTTCTATACTATAAGGGAGCCGCCCCGTAATAAGCATGTGATGATCGTTTAAGTAAATTTGATATTCATTGTTCGCAAAAGAGTATCCATGTAAGTCCTTCGCTTCAACCTTTAAATCGGATTGATAGCCGTTCGTCTCTTCTGAACAACTTGCTAAGATTAAAGAAAATAACAAAATAAGAGTAGTGGAAAATAAATACTTTTTCATATGAGATCACCCCCTACATGTGTATTAACTCATTTACGATTGGTTATGGGGAAAGTTTCAAGTTTTGTTTTAAGCAGCAATTTTCAAGGTTACTGAGTTCTATTCATTTAATTAAACGAATAGATTAGTAGGGTGAGTTTAATTTTTGAGACATGGAGGAATGAAGATGATCAAACGAGTAAATCCAGAATTTTTAGCCGGGTTAGAATCATTTACGGACTTTGATTTTAAAGTAGAACACTTGGAATCAATGCGTGAAGGTATGGCACAGGCGGTACTACCTTTAACGAGCACTGAAACAGTGAATATTATCAATAAAACTATTACTGGCATTGATGATAATGAAATTCGCGTTCGTATTTATAAACCAGCCCACCAGCATCAGGAATTACCGGTTTTACTATGGATTCATGGCGGGGGTTATGTATTAGGTTCCATTGAAGAAAATGATCATCTTTGTGTACAAGTTGTAGAGACAGCAAACTGTGTCGTTGTTTCCGTTGATTACCGTTTAGCTCCGGAACATCCTTATCCTGCACCGCTTGAAGATTGCTATAGTGCGCTGGCATGGATTGCAGACAATGCAGCAGAACTGCAAATCGACAAAAATCGTATTGGCGTAGCTGGAGCAAGTGCTGGTGGTGGTTTGACAGCCGGTTTAACATTGCTAGCGCGTGACCGTGAGTATCCTTCAATTTGTTTCCAAATGCCGCTTTACCCGATGATTAATGACAGCAACGATACACCTTCTGCGAACGAAATTACAGAAGGTATGATCTGGAACCAAAAAACGAATGATTTTGGCTGGAAATGCTATTTAGGGGACTTGCACGGGCATGATGTACCGATTTATGCTGCACCGGCAAGAGCAGAGGATTATCGTAATCTTCCATATACGTATACATGTGTTGGGCAATTGGATCCATTCCGTGACGAAACAATTACGTATGTATCTAAATTGGCACAGGCAGGTGTTGATGTGGAATTCCACTTATATCCTGGCGCATACCATGGTTTTGAATCATTGAACCCTCAATCAGAACTTGCTCAGAAAGTGATTAAAGAATATGTGAATGCGATTAAGGTAGGCTTTGAACGCGTGAAAGCAACTGCTGATCAAGTGGAAGAAGTAAAATAAATTCTTAGCTTCAGGTGGACGTATGCTCGGTTCTAAATTGAACCGAGCATTTTTATTTTGAATACTGTTAATGAATTTAAAGATACGCTTTAAACGAGAGCGCATTATAATTCCGTTTTTCATATAGATCAATTATAAGAGCGGCTAATTGCTGAATACCGAGATGGATTTTGTTTTCGTTTACTTGTGAAATACTTAGACGAATTGCTTTCTGTCTGTTCTCGCTTAAGAACATCCTTGAAGCATTATCTACATAAACATGTTTTTCATTAAGCATGTAGATCAATTTATCGACATCAATAACGGAATGCAAGAAGATGGTGAGGTAAAAACCGCTTTTGGGCTTTGTAAATTGTACATAGGAAGGTAAATACAAAGAACAAGCCTCTAATAATAGATTCATTTTAGTTGAATATAAATTTTTCACTTTTTCTAAATGGTATTGAAACATCCCGTTTTTTAAATAGATTTCCAAAGCCCCCTGTGAAAGAGGCGATGTATTGAAATCTGCACTGAATTTACTGTGCACAAAGGAGGGAATCATTTTTTCAGGTAGAACTGCTGTTGCGATTCGCAGTCCAGGCAAAAATACTTTGGAAAAGCTCTTAACATAAATGACTCTTTCATTAGGTTCATATGCAAACAAAGGATCGGACTTTAAATCTGTATCAAGTTCTGCCAAGAAATCATCTTCTACAATATATACGTCGTATTTTTCTGCAAGAGCTACGATTTTTTTCTTTTCCGCATTCGTGTAATGATGACCTAATGGATTGTGGCATCTTGGAATGATGTAAAAAAATTTAATGTCAGCGGAGCGAAATAACTTCTCCAGTTTTTCAAAATCGATTCCTTCCATCGTCACTTCTATTCCGAATGTTGTAATCCCGTTTACCTGTAAGGCATCGATCATCCCAAAATATGTAGGCTGCTCAATTAATACATTCTTTTTTCCATTTGGAAACGGCATGGCTGAAAGAATATGAAGTGCCTGCTGTGATCCGGACGTAATGACCAGTCGATCGGGTTTCGCAAATACTTGTAAATGTTGCAAATACTTCGCAAGCTCCTTACGTAAAGAAAAAAGGCCCTGTTGATCACTATAAGTAAATAATTGTTCTTTATAATGATCGATTGCCTGGTTAATGCAATGCTGGAAATCTTCATACGGCATAATCCTTTTATCCGGACCGGCCGATAAGAAATCAATCTCACTTTCCTGATTGTCAAATGTTTGACGATCATCCACTACATAATAGCCGCTTTTAGGCTTCGCATAAATAATATGCTGTTTTTCCAATTCAAGTAATGCTTTCACAACCGTATTTTACTGCATTGAAATTGTTCAGCGAGCCGTCTGATTGACGGTAACTTACTTCCTGTCTTTAAGTTCTCATCCATAATTTGTTGTTTGACCCATTCCAAAATGCCAATATATTTAGTTGTCATCTAGTTCTCCTTTGCTATCTGTCCCATGACAGACCGGAAATTCCCTTATTTTAAAAAGAGCAGATTTTCAATACAATCTATTTAATTAGTTTATTCGTATTAACTAATTATGGAATATTTTTTTACAATTGTGAAGGGGGAACGAAATGGAGATCAGCATGAAAAAAGGGATGCTATTAGGCTTTATTGGAATCGTTTGTTTCAGTTTTACATTACCGGCTACAAGCATTGCTGTCCCTTATTTTGGTGAGACAATTGTCGGATTAGGCAGGACAGTTATTGCAGCAATTATTGTCGGAACAGTATTTACTGTAAAAAAACAGTCTTTACCGAGTAAAGCCCAATTTAAAAGTTTACTTATTGTCGCTGTTGGAGCTGTACTGGCTTTTCCGTTATTTACAACTTATGCGATGAAGTCATTACCAGTTTCACATGGTGCTATTGAATTGGCTTTACTTCCGCTTGCGACAGCTGGATTTGCGATGTGGCGAGGTGGTGAGAGACCTTCGAAACGCTATTGGATTGCGAGTGTAACCGGGGCAATAACGGTTATTATGTACGCTGTTTTTTTAGGATTAGGACAGTTGCATAAAGGGGATTTTGCGCTGATTGCAGCGGTCATATTACTTGGATTAAGTTACGCGGAAGGCGGCAAACTTTCTAAGGAACTTGGCAGCTGGCAAGTAATTGCTTGGGCCATTTTAATTGGAGCCCCCTTTTTTATTATTCCTGTAGGCCTCGGCTTATCTGACAGTATGCTGCAAGCACCTATCGAAGCTTGGATCAGTTTGTTCTATTTAGGGATAGTCAGTCAGTTTTTAGCTTATGTAGCATGGTACGGAGGTATGTCTTTAGGCGGCATTGCGAGAGTAGGACAGATTCAATACTTGCAGCCTTTTTTAATGATTGGCTTTTCTGTATTATTTTTAGGAGAATCGGTCACTTGGATCACAATTATTTTAGCTATGGTCGTTATGCTTTGCGTTATAGTAGGAAAAAATGCTGACAGCAGACAAAGCTTGAAACAGAAATAGAGAGAGGCAAAATTTAAAGTTCAGATTAAGAATGATTTCCGTATTGGATTTCATTCTTTTATGTGGTAAAAAAAGGGTAAAAATGTTTTTTGTTGAAGTTAATCACATAGATCTGCCTGTACATATGTTTGTGATAAATGATTAAGAATGGTATAAGTGTAAATGTGTTTTAATCTGGAATTCCAAACGTTATAAGGGAGTGTACGCATGTCAAAAATCGTTATTATAGAAGATACGGAAACGATAAGAGAAGAATTGAAAACCTTTTTAATCACATATGGATTTGATGCTGTTGCACCGACAAACTTTGAAAATATTATTCAGGAAACGCTAAACGAAGCGCCGGATCTTATTTTACTGGATATCAATTTACCCATTTTTGATGGTTACTATATTTGCAGAGTAATAAGGAAACAATCGGATGTGCCGATCATTGTCGTGACGAGCAGGGATAACGAGATGGACGAACTGATGAGTATGAATTTAGGCGCGGATGATTTTGTCACAAAGCCTTATAACACTCAAATTCTTTTGGCGAGAATTGAAACCATTTTAAGAAGAGTCCAGGGGTCGAGCATGCGGGATACTCTTGTCTATAATGATTTAAAGCTCAATTTATCCAACGGTTCTGTTACATATAAAGGGGAGAAGGCAGAGCTCACTAAAAATGAAATTAAAATACTTTCCTGCCTTTATAAAAACAAAGGAAAAATCGTATCAAGGGACGATCTCATGGATTTTATGTGGAACGCAGATGTCTTTGTAGATGATAATAACTTATCGGTCAATGTTACGAGATTAAGAAAAAAACTGGAAGCGTTAGGTATGGAGAAAAATATTGAAACGAGACGCGGGTTAGGATATATACTTCCATGACACTAAAAGAATATGTTAAAGACAGAACCGTTTTCCTGCTCATTAATTTCATCTTATTTATCATTATTGGCGGGATTATGATACTTGTCGGGGTGAATATCCAAATTGTTTTTCTTATTTTCTGTATTTGGTTTTTCCCTCTCATCATATATGTACTGATCGAATATTTTAAGCAGAAAACATTTTATAACGAAATAACTAGCATTATGGAAAATTTAGATCAGAAATATTTGCTGCCGGAAGTTATGAAAGAACCTGAAACTGTGGAAGGTAAGGCATTGTATGAGGTATTGCGTCAGGCAAACAAAGATATGCATGAGCATGTAAAGAGTTATCGGGACCGGGAAAATGAGTATAGGGAATATATTGAAACATGGATTCATGAAATTAAAACACCCATTGCCTCAACACGGCTGATTATTGAAAATAATCATAGTAACGTTACCCGAAATATTAAAGAGGAAGTAAAGAAGATTGAAGAATATATTGAGCAGGTTCTCTATTATTCAAGAAGTAACAATGTGAGCAAGGATTACCTCATAAAAGAGGTGTCTTTAGCAGGTCTTGTAAGAAGTGTTATAAAGAGAAATTCAAGGGACTTTATTAGTAAAGGGATTTCGATTGATCTTGTAAAAGTTGAAGGGACCGTTTTCAGTGATGCAAAATGGATGGAGTTTATCTTAAATCAGCTGATCGGGAATGCAATTAAGTATATACGTGAACGTGATGGAAAGGTGATCATCCATACGGTCCAAAATGAAAATAATATTGTCCTTACGATTGAGGATAACGGGATAGGGATAACAGAAAAGGATATACATCGGGTTTTTGAAAAGGGGTTTACCGGGGAAAATGGACGAAAATTCGGAAAGTCTACCGGTATCGGTCTTTATTTATGTAAAAAACTTGCAGATCAGCTTGGTCTAGGTCTTACCATCACTTCAAAAATTGGCGAAGGAACAAAGGTGAGTATTATTTTCCCTTTGGGCAGTGTAGTCTTCATGCAGTAATTCAACTTTAGAATAGCGGATTTATAGCGATTGTACATTACAATTGCTATAAGTCCGTTTTTTTTATCTTGCAAAAATGTCACTTAAATAAAATATAAAGCAATATGTCTTCCCGATAGCTATTGATAAGATACAGTTAGAAATCAATTAGGGGGAATAAAAAATGAAAAAAGCAATTCCAATAATATTAGGAATCTTTCTGTTAGGTCTTGGAATTTTCCTGGTGTATGAATATGCAACAGAACCAAAAATTGTAGAAGGTGTCACGTCAAAAGCGATTGATGAAAAGGGCAAACCTTCTGATATAACGAATATATTTACACAAGGGGATACAGTTTATTTTTCCGCAAAGAGAAACCGATTCTGGACCAATGAAGCCGAAGTGGTTTGGTATAAAGGCGAAATAAAACAAGAGAATCGATTTTTAGTGGAAGAGGAAGTACTTGTGAACGATGCGAAATATTTCACTGCCGAGCTATCCGTTCCGGAAGGTCTTGAAGAAGGGCATTACGGTGTCACGATATATGTAAAAGGGAAAAAAATTATGGAAACAAAAGCCGAATTTGATGTGAAAAAATAGATGTATCTTGGAGGAAAAGCATGCAACCGATATTAAGTGTAGAAAAAATAGAAAAATACTACGGAAACAAAGGTAATATTACAAAAGCAATAGATAATATCAGCTTTAAAGTAAATGAAGGTGAATTTTTAGGAATTATGGGTCCTTCAGGGAGCGGAAAGACAACGCTCCTGAATTGTATTTCGACAATTGATCATGTTACAACTGGCAAAATAATTATCAATAATCAGGATATTACAACTTTAAAGAAGAAAGGGCTTGAAGCATTCAGACGGGACGAGTTAGGTTTTATCTTTCAGGATTTTAATCTGCTGGATACTCTGACAGCTTATGAAAACATTGCTTTGGCTTTGACGATTCAAAAAAGAGAAGCAATGGAAATCGATCAACTCATTAAAGCCGTTGCGGAAAAGCTTGATATTTCGGGCATCCTTAGCAAATTTCCATTTCAATTATCGGGAGGCCAAAAGCAAAGAGTCGCTTGTGCAAGAGCGATTGTAACTGAGCCTTCCCTCATTTTAGCCGATGAACCAACGGGTGCACTTGACTCAAAATCATCACGATTATTGTTGGATTCCTTTGAAAAGCTGAATAAAGAATACCACTCAACAATTTTGATGGTTACCCATGACTCGTTTACGGCAAGTTATGCCAATAGGATATTGTTTATAAAAGATGGTCGGATCTTTAATGAGCTCGTGCGCGGAAATGATACGAGAAAGGAATTCTTTAATAAAATCATTGAAGTGGTGACTTTACTTGGAGGCGATGTTAGCAATGTTCTCTAAAATCGCAATCAACAATGTTAAAAGAAGCTTTAAGGATTATTCAATCTATTTTCTGACATTAACTCTGGGAGTATGTATATTTTACAGTTTCAACTCTCTTGACTCGCAATATGCTATCCAGGAAATGAATAAGAATACGATTTTTCGTGAATCATTGGAATTGCTTATGTCTGGAACATCAGTGTTTGTATCAGTTATTCTTGGAGGTTTGATTGTATACGCCAATAACTTTTTGATTAAAAAGCGGAAAAGAGAACTTGGCTTATACATGACATTAGGTATGTCAAAAGGGAAAATCTCGAGAATTTTAATTGTCGAAACTCTCCTAATCGGTGTAGTCTCTTTAATCGTAGGTATTGGACTTGGGATTATTGTATCGCAGGGTCTGTCAGTGCTGACGGCAAACATCCTGTCTATGGATCTTGATAAATATAAGTTTGTTTTTTCATTTGGCGCCATGATGAAATCGATTGTCTACTTTGGCATCATCTATTTACTTGTCATGATTTTCAACCAGTTTACGATTTCCAAATACAAACTGATCGATCTATTAAATGCTTCAAAACGTAATGAAGAAGTAAAACTGAAAAATCCTTTCGTATCAGTGCTAACCTTTATTTTATCAGTAGCATTTCTGATATTCGCATATATGAGAATCCTAGAGACAGGCTTAAATGCTGAAGATACGGATCTGATAATTACGATCTTAATGGGGGTCTTTGGAACGCTCCTATTCTTTTTCAGCCTATCGAGCTTCTTTATACAAATTGCGCAAAAGAATAAGGGGTTCTATTTTAAAAATATAAATATTTTTGTCTTAAGACAAATAAACAATAAGGTCAACACGAACTTTCTTTCGATGACAATTATCAGTCTAATGCTTTTTTTAACTATTTCACTCATCTTTACCGCGTTTGATTTAAAAGGAACGATTGATAAAAATACAGCAAATACAACTCCTTTTGATGCTTCGGCATTTCTTGTTGTTAATCAAGAGGAAGAGGATCCTGCGGTAAATGATATTGAAGCTTACTTAAACAATATAGACTTTACATTTGAAGCATATGAAAAACATGCCTTCTTTGATGAATATCTTCTTGATTTAACTATTGAGGATCTGTTAGCACAGTATTTAAGCGACGAAGAAAAGATTGCTATACAGGAAAATTACATGTATGGTCCGGTATCTGCACTAAAAATATCGGATTATAATGCAATTATCAATCTGACGGGGCAAGAGTCTGTTGATTTAAAGGAAGACGAAATACTCGTTGTATCAACCTATGGCAAGATGATTCAAGCTTTGCCTGAGTATATGAAAAATGAAGAAAATATTATCATTGAGGATAAAGCATATAAAATAAAAAATGATATGCCTATTGAAGAAAATATAAAAATTAACAGGGGCAGTAACTTCTTTTATTTTATTATTCCTGATAATTTTACAGGAAACCTTCAATTAGAGTATACAAGTTTTAATGTAATATATGAAGATCGCTACATTGAAAAATCAGAAGAGAAATTTACAACCCTGTTTAATGACCTTGATGAAAATAAATATAGATCCATTAATCCAGGATTAGTCATTGGAAGTACAGAAAATCAGATTAAAGAGCAAGAAAAGGGTTCAGCAGCATTATTTATATTCCTTGGCCTGTTTTTAGGGCTCATCTTTATTATATCGAGCGCGGCCGTAATGGCATTGCAGCAGTTATCTGATGCAAGTGACAGCTTGGAACGCTATAAATCACTGAAGAAAATCGGTGTCACGGATAAAATGATAAATGGGGCTATATTAAAACAATGTCTCATCTATTTTTTACTCCCTTTAGGACTGGCTGTCATTCATTCCATTGTCGGAATCAAGGCGGTAAGCGAAATGTTCCATTTCAACTACGAAAGCGTCCTAATCAGTTCAATAATTCTTGTCATCATTTATGGCGGGTATTTCTATGCAACATATGTCGGTGTAAAGAACATTGTTAAAGGAAGTAACTAGGTAACAGGAAGAGCTTTAATTAAAAGAAGAGGTTAGGTATGTTTGATCATTATAGAAACCCTTACTAAGAATGGGGGTTTTTACCGCTTAGCAAAAAAATGCTATTTTTCCCAGAGGAAAATAGCATTTTTGGTTTATATCCTAGCTTCTTTCATATTGTTCTACACCGGTTATGAATTAATATCCTGAATCACTTTTTCCAAGAATTCACCCATTCGTTTTACAGTTGACTCTGAAAAGTCAAAATCAACGCCGGTCTCTTTGTAAACCGCTGCAATGGATTGATTGTAATCGGCACCTGCACCTTTTTTATAAAATTCGACAGCCTGCTGGGGATTCTGTTGATATTTTTCAAGTAATTGAAGCGCACCGAGCATTGACATCGAGTATTCAATATCATAGAAAGGGTATTGAATAAAGTGCAGCGTACCGATCCAGCTCATGCCAATTTCCTCTTCATATCCATTAGTGTCGACTGGGTTCAAGCCGTAACGTTTTGAAATTTCATAGAACATTTCATCACGTTCCTGCGCAGTATGCTGAGGATTTGTATACATCCAGTGCTGGAAAAGGTCTCCTGACAATGGACCGAATAACATCGTAAATGCCCGTCTCAGCTCTTCACGTTGCGCGCTTTTGAATTCCTCTTCTTCCGGATAAAACAGGTCAAACTTATCCAATAATAACAATTCCATTCCGTGTGAATACAATTCAGCTACTTCCGCCCGCCACTGGAATTCTTCAATCGGGCCTTGCTCTGAAGCTTGGAGGTAACCATTCACCGCATGGCCCATTTCATGAATTAATGCAATGAGCGAGAAAAAGGAAGGACTAAAGTTTGCAAAAACGAATGTATCCCCGGATACAGGTAAAGGGACACAGAAGCCACCCGGACTTTTACCTTTACGGTCTCCAAGATCAAGCAATCCATTTGCTCTCATGTACTCCAAACGGTCAGAAAAGTACGGGTCGGTCTTTCCTAACATTTCAGCAACACCGTCCAAAAGCACGGACGTTTCAGCGTAAGGCGGATTTTTCAGCAGTTTTGCGGTGTTATCCCATGGGCGATATGTATCGACACCAAGTTTAGACTTGAAAACTTCTGCAAGCCTGTTCCAAGCCGGAATAATATGCTTTTCAACATTTTCATGAAAGTCATAACAATCCCGGATAGTGTACTCACGGTTTTTTGCGACAAACATATAATCACGGTAATTATCAAAGCCAGCATTGATTGCGATTTGGTGGCGTAGCTGAACGAGCTCATTCATGAGTGCATCCGTTTCAGGTTTAATTTGACGGTAGGCAGATCTAATTAAATGATAAGCTTTTTCCCGAACGCTTCTGTCCAAATTATCCAGCTGGGATTCGATAAACGGAAAAGGTTTTTCTTCTCCATCCCATTCAACTGTCAGTCCGCCCATAATTTCACTATACTTTGTGCTTAGTTCTTGTTCCTTTACAAACAGCGGGATATTTTCTTCTCTAAACAGTTTCACTTTTGATTCCCTAAAACGTCGCATTAAGCCGTAATGTTTTTCATCTAATTCATTGAAATAAGGTGATTCACAGCATTTTTCATTCAGCTTTGCCTCGTATTTCATTAACAGAGGCTGAATGATTTGCTGATCGTGAAGGTAAGTGGATTTAATATCGGAATCTTCTGTATTTCGGTAGAAGTCGACTAGGTGGCCTGTCAACGCTTCTTCAATTTCAAAACGTAACTTCTTTTCATCCTCAATCCAATTTTCCAGATCAGTTATGGATTTAATTGAAACATCAAGGAAACGTTGAAACCGGGCTTCAATTCCTTCGACATCTTTCAAATCAATTAATTGTTTATAATAGTTAACACTCTTCGCATGAGACATGAATAATTCTCCCTTTACCTTCAGATTATTTTGACTAATGAATTAATTATATTATAGTTTGCTGGTCATTCATTCTTTTTTTGAAAATAAATTACTAAATAATAAGAGGATGAAGAGAACAGTTTGTAAATGAAGAAATAAAAGGATAACATTTTCTCGATGGAATTCAATCGGATAAAGGAGTTTTTGTCATGATTTTAAAAGATAAACTGGAAAAGAACCAAGTAACAATATATATCATAACTTTATTATTGGCGGGATTTATAGGATTGAATTTTTCACAGTTCCAAAGTCAACTGGAAAATTTAATCCCGATTTTCCTTGGTATCTTAATGTACAGTATGTTTGTTCTAATTCCTTTTGCTGCTTTGAAAGAATCTTTATCAAACCGACGCTTTTTTTACGCCCTCTGTATAGTGAATTTTATTGCGGTACCGATTGTCGTATGGGGGCTTACGTTCTTTTTTCCAGATTATCCGCCACTACTATTAGGTATTTATCTAGTTTTACTTACCCCATGCATTGATTACGTTATTGTATTTACAGCGCTTGGCAAGGGGAATGAAAAAGCGATGCTCAGTGCGACACCTTTTTTATTTGTTGCACAAATGCTGTTACTGCCGTTTTATTTATGGCTGTTTATCGGCGAACAGGCGGCAAATGTAGTAGAGGTCGCGCCATTTGTTAAAGCATTTGTCACATTTATTGTATTGCCATTAAGTGTTGCACTGATTGTACAGCTCTTATCGAAAGAGGGGGGGCGTGTTTATGAGATGTCTTCCTGGCTTCCGGTACCATTCATGGCTTTCACTCTTTTTGTAATAGTTGCTTCACAAATTGGCAAATTGGCGGGTTCATTTGAATGGATTTTGAAAGTAATACCCATTTACATAGCATTTATGATTATTATGCCTTTTATCTCAAAGATGGTCGGGAAATGGTTGAAGCTCGATATCCGGACAGGTCGTGCACTTATATTTAGCGGATCAACACGTAATTCACTTGTTGTATTACCGTTTGCACTTGCAATGCCTGTAGAAATCCGTTCGCTCGTTGTAGCGGTTATTGTAACCCAGACAATTGTTGAGATTATAGGGGAGCTTATATATATTCGTATTATTCCGCAATTTGTTTTGCGTGATAAATAGAGTATAAGCTCTTTACTGGCTATTGCTCCTGGGCTGCTTTACAATTTTGAAAAGAAGGACCAAACTGCGCGTTTTGTGTAGTATAATCTTCATTACTATGTATTTTAAATAGAAAAGGAGTTTTAACATGAAAATCGAGGACTGGTTAAATAAAGAAACATCAACAATCGCAAATAAGTTAATCGACTATAACAAAAAACATATTGAAGTTGAAAAATCGATTGGATTCACGGGCCGTGATCAAATCCATCATATATTGGATAGTTTTTATGAGGTTTTCTTCCCGACGATTTATAATCAAGGAGTTGTCGATGAAACACGTACACTGATGAAACTGAATAATAACCTTCGTCAATCAGCATTGGATTTGCGTGATATTATCGAAAAAGTATTAGTTTACCAAAACTTTGATAATTGTGATGGCCAATGCCGAGAAAAAGCGGATCATGTTGTGATGAAGTTAATGGACCGTTTCCCGGAAATCCGTGAAACGATTCAAACAGATATCCAAGCTGCTTATAATGGAGATCCGGCTGCTACATCGACAGAAGAAATCATGTTAAGCTACCCGTCAATCCGCGCTGTATTTATCCACCGAATCGCACATGAGCTATATAAAATGGATGTTACAATCGTACCGCGTATCATGTCTGAATATGCACACCAGTTAACAGGAATCGATATTCATCCAGGGGCAAAAATCGGCCATTCATTTTTCATTGACCACGGTACAGGTGTTGTTGTTGGTGAAACATGCACAATCGGCAACAATGTTAAAATCTATCAAGGTGTGACGTTAGGTGCTTTAAGTTTCCCGCTCGATGAAAACGGAAACCCGATTAAAGGTGTAAAACGTCATCCGAATATTGAGGATAATGTTGTCATCTACGCCGGTGCTACAATTTTAGGCGGGAAAACGACAATTGGCCATGACACAGTGCTTGGCAGTAATATTTGGCTGACATATTCGGTTCCGCCATATTCACGTGTTTATAATTCGCAGCCATCACCGAATATCAGCAATAGTAAAGAAGTTGTTATTGAATACGAAATTTAAGTTGAATAACCAGGTATGAGAGATAAAGTACTAACTTTATCTCTTTTTTATTTTGTTCATTTTTTTATTGTTTTGTGAATTTTACCCAATAATAAGGTTGTTATTAATACTAAGCTAAATATAAGGAACTTTATCAAGTCAGTCATATGTTTTGATAGAAGAATATGAATACCATCACTAAAATAAAAGACGTTCATCAATCCGTGAAAAAAAGCGGCAGGTAATACAGAATCGCTCCATTCCCTCAAATAGCTGAGGAGACAGGAAGTGAAAAAGAGAATTAAAAGATAACTTAATGTACCGATGAACAGATTTGTGTATTCTTTATAAAAAAGAGCGATTGGTAAATGCCAAATGCTCCAAATGACTGCAACAATAATAGCAGTCTTCTTAAATGTGTAGATCTTTCTTAAGCTGTTATGATAAAATCCTCGCCATACAATTTCTTCAAGAAGGGCAGATCCTGTTGAAGCTGTTAGTCCTATTAAAACTATGAAGAGTAATTTAATGGGATTTTCAAATAAGAAGTGGCCTTGATTAATTGTAAAAAAGAATAAGTGAACGAGTAAACCTAAGACAATCGGGATAATAATGGAGAGCAGAAGGGGGGCCATTTTAGGTTTCTTAATAATAAACTGCTTCAATTTGATTTTTTTACGGGTAGCATAATGATAAATAAGTAGTGTTATTAAAGGAATAATCATAATAAAACCTAAATACAATTGTTCCAAAAGCGCTAATACATAAAAGTAAAGCATAGTAAAAGTAAAGATTAGAAACGTAAGTATCTTTAAATCTTTTAAATTCAATTCAATACCTTCCTTCATATGTATTCTTACGAGCTTATGTATAAGTTCAATAAAATATAGTACATAAAAAATTTATAAACAATACTTGACGGATATTATTATGTTTGTTATATTTATCTCAAGTTCGAGATATTTAATTTCGAAATTTTATTTTGGGTATATATCTTGAAATCGAGATAAATTGGAGGAGAATATAAAATGACAACATTTACAGTCGATCAAACACACTCAACAATCGGTTTTGAAGTAAAACACATGATGGTATCAAAAGTTAAAGGTCAATTCAATAACTATACGGCAAACGTGGAAGCCGCAGACTTAACAGATTTAACTACCGCATCAATCAGCTTTGAACTGGATGTAGCAAGCATAAATACAAACAATGAAGATCGCGATAATCACCTGAAATCAGCAGACTTCTTCAACACAGAAGAGTTTGGGGAAATCAAGTTTATGGCAACAAATATTGAAAAAGATGGCGATGACTACAAAGTAACTGGTGACTTAACAATTAAAGACGTTACAAAACCGGTAACATTTGATGTTGAATACGGTGGTAAAGGTACAAACCCATGGGGCGTAGAAGTTTATGGTTTTGAAGCAGAAACAAAAATCAACCGTGAAGATTTCGGATTAACATGGAATGCTGCTTTAGAAACAGGCGGCGTACTAGTAGGGAAAGATATCAAAATTAAAGTAGAGTTAGAATTAAACCCTGCTGCGTAATAATATTGAAGGTATTTATAAGGATAAATTGTCAGCAAAACGGAAATAATGATTTACGTTACTGATAAGAATGCATAAAAGTACAGTCGATATCTCGAATCCGAGATAATTGAAGAAGTGTAAGAAATGGGATTCATCAGTAAACTATTTGGAAATAAGAAAGTGGAGGAAACTACAATGGAAAAATTAAACATCGGTATTATTTTAGGATCAACTCGTGAAGGTCGTGTAAGCCCTCAAGTCGGTGCATGGGTGAAAGAAATCGCAGATAAACGCGGTGATGCTAACTATACAATTATTGATATTGCGGATTTCAAATTGCCATTACTAGGAGAGCCGGGTGCGGATGCATCGGGTGCTGCAGGCTGGTCTGAAGCAATCGCAAAACAAGACGGATTTGTATTCATTGTTCAAGAATACAATCATTCTATTACAGGTGCACTTAAAAATGCATTAGATTACTTACGTGATGAATGGAACAACAAAGCAGCGGGTATCGTATCTTACGGTTCTGTTGGTGGAGCACGTGCTGCTGAACATTTACGCGGTATTTTAGGTGAATTACTTGTTGCGGATGTGCGTGTACACCCAGCTTTATCATTATTCACTGATTTCGAAAACGGTACAACTTTCAAGCCGAAAGATGTGCAGGCAGATTCAGTAAACCAAATGCTGGATCAAGTAATTCCATGGTCAAAAGCTTTAAAAACAATTCGTTAATTAACATATCATCGATCTAGCACATGTTATGGCATGTGCTAGATTTATTACATAAAAATTGGACAGAGTGTTTTATCAAATGGAATGTTGTGTTCAGTTTTTACGAATGGAGGAAATGTACATGAAAAAACATACAACCGGTATTCATCACATTACAGCAATCGTTGGTCATCCTCAGGAAAATGTCGATTTCTATGCGGGTGTTCTTGGATTACGTCTTGTAAAGAAAACAGTCAATTTTGATGACCCTGAAACATATCATTTATATTTCGGGAATGAAGGCGGAGAGCCAGGGACAATCATTACATTCTTCCCTTGGCCGGCAGCATATAAAGGCAGAATCGGCAATGGTCAAGTTGGTGTGACAACATACGTTGTACCAATGGGAGCAATGGATTTCTGGAAAGAACGCTTAACAAAATTCAATATACTATTTAAAGAAGAAACAAGATTTGAAGAGAACTATCTACAATTCGATGATCCACATGGTTTGCATCTCGAAATTGTCGCACGTGAAGGGGGTTCTCTAAATGGCTGGACGTTTGGTGGAATATCTGCTGATGTAGCGATTAAAGGCTTTGGCGGTGCAATTTTATATTCATCAAAGCCGGAAGAAACGATCAATACATTAGTTGACGTGATGGGACTAGTTGAGATTGCCCGAGAAGGAGATTTTGTAAGATTAAAAGCAACAGCATCAATCGGCAATATTGTAGACGTGAAAATGACAGTCGGTAATCGAGGGGCGATGGGTGTCGGAACTGTACATCACATTGCATGGCGTGCAAATGACGAACAGGATCATCAAGAATGGCAGCAATACGCGATGGATAAAGGTCAGCATGTAACGGATATAAAAGACCGTAATTACTTTAATGCGGTTTACTTCCGTGAGTCGGGAGAGATTTTATTCGAAATCGCGACAGACCCCCCAGGGTTTGCGCATGATGAGACGCCGGAAACAATGGGTGAGCAGTTAAAGTTGCCGGTACAATATGAAGAATACCGTGACCGATTGGAAAACTCGCTGTTCCCAATTAAAGTTAGAGAGTTAGATTAATAGTGTGACAACTAAAAGGGGTTACTCAATTTTTTGAGTAGCCCCTTTTATAATTAAAGCAATTTCGCCATATACAGTTCATTTACATAGTGTCCGTCAATTAGTAATGAATGCATTTTCACGCCTTCAACTTCAAACCCCATTTTCTTATAAAGATGGACTGCTTGTTCATTATGTTCAATGACCGTTAATTCCAGGCGGTGAAGCTTCGACTCTTTGGCACACTGAATCATATAGTCGAACAAAGCGGTACCAACTCCTTTACCACGACTTTTACTATGTACACCGACAGCAATTTGAGCTCGGTGAGAAGTACGGGATAACGTTTCCGCTTTTAATAGGAGATAACCTAAAATCTCATCCTGATGCTCTGCGATAAAGAAACCGGATGTTGGTGTCTGATTTATGGAATTGATTAACTTGCTTAAAGCAGCTGGTGCCAAGTTTCGTTCCTCGGGTGCAAAGAGCATAAATCCGGAATTTTCCGCATCTTTCATCACTGCAAGTATTTGTGAAGTATCATTTTCGTTCGCTTTTCTGATTATACTTTTTTCACCGATTGTGTTCATCTAATTCACCTCATTCTCATTGTAATAAAATTATATCATTTCCAGAATATTTAAATTAAACTAAAATGGATAAGATTGAGGTATTGGATTTTACGGATAAATGGCTGATTCCAGGATTGATTGATATGCATGTCCATATAAAAAAACACTTTGCCAATTACTTAACAGCAGCAGGTATTACAGCAAGCTACAATTAATGCAGCGAAAGCTTTGAAAGTAGCTGATTTAGGAGATATAAAAGCAGGTTTTACTGCGAATCTATTAGTATTGAATGAAAATCCCCTTAGCGATATAAAAAATACAATGAAAATCGATAGGATAGTAAAGGATGGCAAACTGTATACGATTCCTGAGCTACTTGAAAATATTCCGACGGAGCAAGAGATAAACGATTATACCAAAGAATTAATTAAAACTTTTGAAGAACTAGGATTAAATGCAGGAAATTAGATATCATCAGGTTTAGTCTTGTGGGCAAGAGGGGAATTTCTATTATCGAATATGTTGTGAAGTATTTGGAGAAATTAAATGTAAGTAATTACACGTAAAGGAGCTCTAAAGTACATGAAAAATAACAACGATAAAGAAGTTTCGCGCCGTAACATGTGGTCAGGAATCCTGTTTGGCGTCGGTTTGATTGCCTTTATTGATGAAACCGTTTTTCACCAGCTGTTAAGATGGCATCATTTTTACGACAAATCGACAACGGATATCGGGTTAATTTCTGATGGTATTTTTCATGCCTTCAGCTGGTTTGCTACGATAGCAGGGTTATTTTTATTTGCTGATCTGCGTCGGAGAAATGGGCTGATCTTTCAACGATGGCTTGGCGGCGTATTATTAGGGGTTGGTATATTCCAATTGTATGACGGTATCATTCAGCATAAATGGATGCGAATTCACCAAATTCGATACGTGGACAATGTCATTGTGTACGATATTGTGTGGAATGTCGGTGCTCTGATTATTTTACTCATCGGTATTTATTTATTATTCCGCACATCAAAAATCAGTACTTTAAAAGAGAAGACTGCAAATGAATAGCCTACACTTGCTGCACAGTCATGGACAGAGTACTATGAATCATTCAGTACCTGGAATGAACGTTCAATTATTGCTCGGGGTCGTTTTCATATTTTCATTGACAGCATATATAACCGCTGTCATCATAACAAATCAGCGCTATAAAAAATGGCCCATTTTCCGTATGATTTGCTGGACAATTGGTATGATTATTGCACTCGCTGCAGTTGTCGGTCCGTTGGCAAACATTGCGCATTCTAGCTTTACGGCACATATGGTGAGCCACTTATTATTAAGTATGGTCGCACCAATTTTTTTGGCAATTGCTAAGCCGATAACTTTGCTGCTCAGAACAGCAAACACATTAATTGCACGTAAGCTGACGTCCATTTTGAAAAGTCGCTTGCTTAAATTCGTTTCGCATCCGATTACTGCCGCAGTTTTAAATGTGGGGGGACTTTGGCTGTTATATACTACGAATTTATTTGTTTACATGCATGAAAATGCGTTTTTTGCTTTATTTGTACATTTGCATTTTTTTATTGCTGGCTATGTATTCACGATCTCCATTATTTATTTCGATCCGGTCTACCATCAATATTCCTACCGATTCCGGGCGGCAGTTTTAATCATTGCAATTGCCGGCCATGATATATTGTCGAAGTATATGTACGCGAATCCGCCTGCAGGAGTATCACAGCAAGAGGCGGAAATGGGAAGTATGGTCATGTACTATGCAGGAGACTGGATAGAAGTCGCCCTCATTATTATTTTCTGTTGGCAATGGTATAAATCAGCAAAGCCACGCAAAAATGTTACAGTGGAGTTCAAAAGGAAGGAACAGGTTGCTGTACATGGAAAATAAGGTAGTTGTTACGGCTTATCACAATAGTATTAAAAAAAAGCATCGCAAATTTGCGATGCTTTTTTATTTGGGATATATTAGCTCTCTTTCTTGTGAGCATTCGAAGGTGGCTGTTTTTTCGGTCGGATGTAGAGACCTAATTTTTTCCGCTCAGCCATTAATGATTTGTAAAGCGAAAGTATCATCAGCAAAATGATGAACGAGAATGGGAAGGCGACAATAATCGCGGCATTCTGCAGTGCGGTCAGACCACCTGAGAACAATAAACTTGCCGCAATCGCAGCCTGTAAAATTCCCCAAATCAACTTAATTCTGAATGACGGGTTCATCGAGCCAAATGTTGTTTGCATCCCTAATACGAATGTAGCAGAATCAGCCGAGGTGATGAAGAATACTGCGACAAGTAAGAGCGCAATAATCGATAAAATAAAGCCGAGTGGCATCTGATCAAATACACCGAATAAAAGCTGCTCTGTCGGTAAATCAACAAGCCCTTCATCTTTTGTCAAATACGTTTCAATCGCTGTCGTTCCAAACGTAGCAAACCAGAAAATACTAACAAGTGTTGGTGCTAAAATAACACCCATTAAAAATTCACGGATAGTACGTCCTTTTGAAATACGCGCAATGAAAATGCCGACAAATGGAGACCAGGACATCCACCATGCCCAATAGAAAATCGTCCAGCTGTTAATCCAATCACGGCTGCCCGCATCACCCGGTTCCATACGTAAACTCATTTGTACGAAGTTTTGTAAATAACTGCCGAGTCCTGAAGTAAAGTCGTTCATAATGGCAACAGTAGGACCAATAAATAAAGTCAATATTAATAAGACAGCTGCCAAATAGAGGTTCCAATTACTTAACAGTTGAATTCCCTTATCAAGACCGGTTGAAGCGGAAATGATAAACAATACCGTAACGATAACAATGATGATTAATTGAACAGTAAAGTTGATTGGAAGGTCAAATAAATAGGAAAGACCGCCATTAATTTGCTGTGCACCTAAACCGAGTGTTGTGGCAACACCGATTACTGTAGCGAAGACCGCGATAATATCAATTATATATCCAATAGGACCCTTTGTTTTTTCACCGAAAAGAGGAAAAAGTGTGGAACTTATTAAACCGGGTGCCCCTTTACGGAAATTGGAGTAGGCGAGTGCCAATGCGACTACACCATAAATGGCCCAAGCGGAAATTCCCCAATGGAAGAACGTGTATCGAAATGAATCTTTCAATGCTTGCTGGGAACCTTCAGGAGCCTGTGGGGAACTAATAGCAAAATGTGATAATGGTTCCGCTGCCCCCCAGAATACTAAACCAATTCCCATTCCCGCACTAAATAGCATCGCAAACCATGATGCATTGCTGTAGTCCGGCCGGTCAGTCGGCTTACCAAGACGTATGGCTCCAACAGGACTCAATATAAGGAAAACACAAAACGCAATAATGATTGCAACGACTAATAAATAATACCAGCCAAAATTATAAGTAAGTAAATTTTGAATGTTTTTGGTGACATTTTCTAATGTCTGTGGAGCAATTACACCGACTAGAACAGCCAGCATTACTAACGTAAACGAGCTCCAAAAAACAATGCCTACTTTTTTCATTTTATAACCCCCGTTCAATAACTGATGAATTCATTTCCGAATTTGAAAAATAAACACTTTTTTTCATTTATTAATTGTAAAAGTATAATTAGTAATTCAATTTTTACAATTTGCTCTGCTTTAAAATGTTTATACACAAATGAAGCCAATCTTTCTTTATTTTTCCCCCGTTTTTGCTCCTTAAACAAAAATGAATAACTCTTTTAAAAATATCCTATACTTGTCAAAAAAGGGGGGGAGTCGTATTGACACAAACACTGGAAATAAAGCAGGAAATTAAACGACTTAATAAGCAATTCCTCCATTCATCAGACTTTGTTGCAAAAGAAATTAAGCTTGGTAAAGAAGAAAACGTCATTTTATGTTATTACTCATCACTTGTTAATAAAAAGGATGTCGAACAAAGCCTTATTAATCTGAAGCAGTTGAATGGTTCTTCCTCGCAAGAAGATCAGGAAAAGAACGAACATACTGACAAACCGAAACAAAGTGATACAGAAGATAACGAAATTGATAAAGATGATGCACAAAATAAAGAGATAAGTGGTACAAAAATTAATAATGATTATGCTGCAAAAAAACAACTGGCTAAAGATGAATCGGTAATAATCACTACTGAAAAATATGATGAGCAAAAACTGGTTGATTATGTTTGTAACGGTGAAACGTTAATTATCCTATTGCAGTCAAACCAAATGATACGTTTGAACAATGCAGAATTTGCCCACAAAACACCTGAAGAGCCTGAAAATGAGCAAATTCTAAGAGGATCGCATGAAGGTTTTGTTGAAAATTTTGAAGTGAATATGCAACTGATTCGAAAACGTATAAAAAATAATAAGCTTGTTGTAAAACAAATCACTCTTGGAAATGAGACTAAAACAACGGTTTACTATATGTTTGTGGAAAATGTAGTTGACAACGAGGCTCTTAAAACGGTAGAAAACCGATTAAATGCGGTTGATGTCGATATGTTTTATAGCATCGGGCAGCTTAGTGACTATTTGGAAGATCAAGTATGGTCTCCGTTTCCACAACTTTTGAATACAGAACGCCCAGATCGTGTTGTAGCAAATATTTTGGAAGGCAAAATCGCCATAATGACCGATTTATCACCAAATGCTCTCATTGGGCCTGTAACATTTTTTTCTTTTTATCAAACACCGGATGATTTTAACGCACGCGTATTTGTCGGAACATTTTATCGGCTGATGCGACTATTCAGTGTCTTTTCCGCCATTTTTTTGCCGGCATTTTATATCGCCATTGTAAGCTTTCATTTTGAAATTTTGCCGCTTGAACTTGCAAATAAAGTGAAGACGGATATTAACCAGATTCCATACCGGCCGCTTATAGAAGCGATGATTATGGAAATAACGATTGAATTGATTCGTGAGGCGAGTGTTCGACTGCCGAAGTCGATTGGACAGACAATCGGTATTGTTGGGGGGCTTGTAATTGGGGATTCGATTGTGAGCGCGGGGCTTGTATCAAATTTAATGGTAATTGTCGTAGCATTTACAGCAATATCAAGCTTTGTAGTCCCATCTGTCGAACTCAACACAACTATTCGAATGCTTCGTTTCCCATTTATGTTTTTAGCATCACTTTTTGGTTTTTTTGGAATTGTCATCGGAACATTTTTATTAGTTGTTCATTTATTGAATTTAAGCTCTTTAAAACATCCCTATTTTTCACCCATTATTCCTTTTGATCCAGTTGGAGTGAGAAAGATTTTTTTCCGAGGACCTTATTATGGAGCAAATAGGCAGGCAAAAGATTTTTCAATGAAAAAGGAAGATAAAGCATGAGTGTACAGTTGACAAAGGCTCAATTATTTCTTCTGATGTTCGTTATACAAACTGGCTTTGTCTATATATCCGTTCAACATCAAATTATCGAGCATGCACATCGGGATGCTACAATTCAATATTTAATAATAGCTGTTGTTTTTTTCCTGCAATTATTATTTTATGAACGAATGCATCAATACCTCTATTTAAATAGTTTTGTAAAAGCAATTTATCTGATTTATTGGACGATTTATATTACGGTTTTTGTCAGTTATATTACGTATATATTAACGATATGGGTGTTTCCAAATACACCTACATTGGTTTTAATAACAATATTTTTATCTGTATGTCTTTATGCCAGTATCAGTAGACCTGAAACTGCCGTTAATGTAGGTGTTGTACTCATTCCAATGCTTTTATTATTTTTAATATTCATGTTTTTAACAGTGCCGAATTTGAATGTGACCAATTTGCTTCCTCTTTTTTATGATCGGTCAAATACTTGGTTTAAAGGTTTTATTTATTGTACTTATGCATTTGGCGGTGCGGAAACGTATATAATTCTTCGAAAGTATTTGGCGAGTAATGGGAAAATTTCCAAAAAGGCAATTGCTATTTATTTCATTATCTTAACAAGCTTTTATTTATTATCGATATCTTTTACTTTAATGTATTTTTCACTAAATGAAATTACACTCATTCCTGAACCAATTTTGTATATACTACACTCTGTTGAAGTGACATTTGTAAAACGGCTGGATTTGTTTTTTGTATATATTTGGCTTTCCTGGTCATTGGTTACAATTGTCAATTATGTACTTGTGATGCGCCTTGTATATTTTGAGAAAAAAATAAAATCACCTAAAATAAAGCTATTTATTTTTTTTACCGTTGTTACCATATCAGCCAATTTACTAATCCGTTTTTCAATAATTAATTTTTTTAAAGTTTACTTAGTTTATGGTACTGTTCTTTTTACCTTTTTGTTGCCGATGATTATTATTCTTTTCAATAGAGTGAGGGGGCGAACTTTATCCGAATCGGAAAAATCATCTTAATAATAACACCACTTATACTAGCGGGATGCTGGGATGAGAGGCTTTATAAGAATTCATCCGTCGTATCGCTTACTGGCATAGAAGGTGAAATAGGAGAATTGACTGCTTATTATGCCTATCCGGAAGCTACAGCAACAGAAATGAAAACCATTGTTATTTCCGGTGAGGGGGTTTCACCTCGTGATGTACGTCAGGATGCAGAGTTAAAAGTTGAGCAGACGATGGATTTATCTGTTTTATCAACAGTTCTTATATCAGAGGATACCGCAGAACATAATATTTATGAGTATTTGGATATTTATTTTCGGGATGCAAATAGTCCGATAACATCAAAAATGGCAATTATACAAGGGGATTTAAAACCGTTTTTTGAACTAAGCGAAAATAAGCAAAGTACCGCAGGAGAATTTTATGACCGTTTTATTACAAGTCTGGAAGATAACTCTTTTGTAATACCTTATACATTGCAAACAGCTTCTACTGTAATTTTCGAAGATGCTCAGGATTTGGCTTTGCCCTACTTGAAAATGGGTGAGGATAATCGTCCCAAAGCAGAAGGGGTTGCCTTATTTTCAGGTAAATCTTTTACTGGCAAGACTTTAAACGCTGATGAAGGACTATTATTAAGTATTTTAAATGACTCACTTGGTTTTTCAACGCGTATTGCTCATTTATATAAAGATAGTCCTTTAACTGTTCGGGTCAATAAATTAAAAAGAAAGCTTAATATAACAGAAAATAAAATTGTAATTAATTTGAAAATCGATTTTATGCTTTCTGAATTCCCTCAGGATAACATAGATAATGCAAATTTAAGAAAAGAGCTGGAAAAATTTCTTCAGGCAAAGATTGAGCAAGATTTGAACGAAGTCATTAAAAAATTGCAAGAAGCAAAGAGTGATGCCATAGGACTTGGTCGCAGTGTTCGAGCATTTCATCCGGAATGGTTTAAAAAAGATTGGAACGAGCGTTTTTCAGAATTGGATATTTCGGCTAAGCTAAAAGTAGAAATTGTGAAAACGGGTATATTGGAGTAACTGTAAACAACAAAAACACAGTTGAATATTTGAAAAGGAGTGTCATCGATGGAAAAAAATATGAACTACGGCAACGATTATAAATTTATTCCTGCTACATCTGTACAAAGTGGTGTGAGCCAGGAATTATTGCCAGACTTGTACGCACATACAATTCAAATCGCCAATATTGCTTTTTACAGTTGTCCAGGAAGTAACGACTTTGTCTTAATAGACGCGGGGATGCCGAAAAGTGCAGAAGAAATTATTTCTGTAGCGGAAAAAAGATTTGGCAAAAATGCAAAAGCAAAAGCAATTATTTTGACACATGGACATTTTGATCATGTAGGCGCAATTATTGAACTTGTTGAGCACTGGCAAGTACCGGTTTTCGCTCATAAATTAGAACTGCCGTATCTAACGGGCTTAGAAAATTATCCGGAGCCGGACTCTACTGTTGATAGTGGGTTAGTTGCTAAAATGTCCCCTTTGTTCCCGAATGAAGCGATCGACTTAGGGGAATCTGTCCAGGAACTTCCTCCAGATGGAACCGTACCTTTTATGGAAGGATTTAAGTGGATTCATACACCGGGACATACACCTGGACATGTTTCGTTATTTAGGGAGCGCGACGGAGCACTTATTGCAGGGGATGCATTTGTTACGGTCAAGCAGGAATCCTTATATAAAGTATTTACCCAGGAAAAAGAAGTGAATGGACCACCGAAGTATTTGACGCCGGACTGGGGCGCAGCTTTTGAATCAGTAAAAAAGCTGGCAGCGTTAAATCCTTCTGTAGCGGTTACAGGACATGGGGTGCCGATGAGCGGGCCAGAGCTAAGCGAGGGGCTGCGTAAACTTGTCGATGATTTTGATCAAATAGCATTGCCAAAGAATAAGAAATAAGATAGTTTAATACAAAAAAATCATCCGTTTACTCAGCTAATGAGCAAATGGATGATTTTTTAAAGTATATAGATAGTGGGGTTTAATTTAATTATTCAAATCATATAACCCAGGACTATGTTCATTTGGCATATCTGGCATTAATGGCACAGGGAAACCTACTGGTGGCGGTGTTACTTGATATTGTCCGCCATTTCGGCTTGGAGATTGTCCTTGGAGAATTTCACCTATTCTTGTCGGATCCAGACGGAAGTTAAATTGACAGTTATGGTAACCCATATCGACAAATTTCCGGCATTCAGGATATTTGTTGATATCATAATTCGGTACCGGGAATAGTTTGCCCCAATTTACGCCTAATGTTTCGAGTGCTTTGGCAAAAGCGTTTTGATGTGCGTTATCACGAACAATCAAAAATGCGAGCGTTTCACGGAACGTTTGGTTTGAGCTCATTTCATAAATTCGAGTTTTTTGCAGTACTCCTGTAGATTCCAATACGAGGTTATTCAGTAAATCGGCGATAAGGTTGCCGTGTGAGTAAACCCATGATCCATTCCATGGATTTCCTGCTGCATCTACAGGCAATGATGCTTGTGCGCCCATAATGAAATGGTGGGGATTTGCATGGCGGACCGCTTCATCTAATGGGGATTGGTCCATTCCATTGTTACCCGGAGCTGATGACTCTCCGGAATCGTTCAATAGCTGATTGATTGTATTTTGAACAAGCTCGACGTGGGCAATTTCTTCTAAGAAAATACCGCGCAGCAAGTCTCTAAATTGAGTATCTTTTCCTCGGAAATTGGAACTTTGGAAGAAAAATTGCATCATTGTGCGCATTTCCCCATAATGTCCGCCTAAGATTTCCTGTAAAACGCGGGCAGCTGCCGGATCTGGTTTATCCGGTTTAATAATATTGATCAGTTCTTCTTTGTAGTAGTACATAGTTTCCCTCGCTTCTTTCATGGTATTTCATAAAGAATGCATTTTTCACATCCTTTTGAAAGTAGTATGTTCAATTCAAAGGAAGACATGCCAATTTTTTTATAATTAAAGTTAGAAGGTACTAACTTTAAAGAATTAAATATTACGATTATATTTCATAGGACTACTTTTCGGGAAATAGGGTAGAAAAGTAACAGAGATGGTTGAGTATAACTAATCTTGTGGAACTTGCTATTTTGGAATTAGGAGGATGTAAATTGGAGAACAACAATAAAAAAGTCGAGCAATTGAAACAGTTTACTACGAAAGATGAAGGTCAGCCGCTAACAACGAATCATGGATTAAAGTTAACGAATGACGAGCATTCATTAACGATAGGTGAACGTGGCCCAACAATTATGGAGGACTTTCATTTTCGTGAAAAAATGACCCATTTTGACCATGAACGTATTCCGGAACGAGTAGTACATGCCCGAGGTTCGGGGGCGCATGGTGTATTTGAAAGTTATGGCGATGCAACAGATATAACGATGGCTCATTTTTTAGGAGAGAAAGGTCGCCAAACACCTGTCTTTGTTCGATTTTCAACAGTAGCAGGATCACGAGGTTCAGCAGAAACAGTTCGTGATGTGCGAGGATTTGCGACGAAGTTCTATACAGAAGAAGGGAATTATGATTTAGTAGGAAATAATATACCCGTTTTCTTCATTCAAGATGCGATTAAATTCCCTGATTTCGTTCATGCGGTAAAACCGGAGCCGCATAATGAAATTCCTCAAGCGCAAAGTGCTCATGATACATTTTGGGACTTTATTGTCAGTAATGAAGAGACTGCACATATGACCATGTGGCATTTGTCGGACCGTGCAATTCCAAAAAGCTATCGAACAATGGAAGGATTTGGAGTCAATACATTCCGCTTTGTCAATGCCAAAGGGGAAGCTCACTTCGTAAAATTCCATTGGAAACCTGTATTCGGTGCTCATTCTTTAGTATGGGATGAAGCTCAAAAAATTGCGGGGAAAGACCCGGATTTCCATCGCCGTGACCTTTACGATAATATTGAAGCCGGAAACTTTCCTGAATATGAACTTGCTGTTCAGCTAATTTCACAAGAAGATGAGTTCAAATTTGATTTCGATATTTTAGATCCGACGAAAATTTGGCCGGAAGAATTGATTCCTCTTCGCAAACTCGGAAAAATGACATTGAATCGAAATACTGATAACTTCTTCGCAGAAACAGAACAAATTGCTTTCCATGTAGGGCATGTTGTACCGGGAATCGATTTTTCAAACGATCCTTTATTACAAGGCCGTTTATTCTCTTATACAGATACACAACTGATTCGATTAGGCGGGCCAAACTTCCATGAATTGCCGATTAATCGTCCTGTATGCCCATTCCATAATAATCAGCGTGATGGGTATGGTCGAATGACGATCAATAAAGGACGTGTGGCATACGGGAAAAACAGTTTACAAAACAATACACCGCATGTAGTGACGCAAAAGGAAGGCGGCTATGCTCATTACCAGGAAAAAATCGAAGGACGAAAAGTACGAGCTCGAAGCTTATCGTTTGAAGACCATTATAGCCAAGCGCGTCAATTCTGGTTAAGCCAAACGGATGTGGAAAAACAGCATATTATAAATGCTTTCAGTTTTGAACTTGGGAAAGTAGAAACAATCGAAATCCGCAAAGCAGCAGTCGATATGTTTGCTCGTGTTGACCGTGCAATGGCTGAGCAAATTGCACAAAATATCGGGGTTACACCACCAGATGAATCGATCCAGCAAGTTGCGGATCAACAGCCATCTGATGCTGTGAGTATCTTAAAAAATCAGGTACCATTTTTAAAGTCGAAAAAAGTCGGTATTATTGTTGATACAAGCAGCAATTTGGAAGAACTTATCATGCCATTGGAAAATGAAGGCGTTACAGTTGAGTTGATCAGTGATAAACAAGGAAGAATCGGTGAGCGTGAAATTGATCACACGCTGGAAACGGCAGATCCTGTACTTTATGATGGTCTAATTGTTGCTGCAAATTTTGAAAGTGTCGTGCCTAAACGTAAAGTTCAACGATTTGCTGATGAAATTTTCAACCATTATAAAGCATTAGGGTATGCTTCAACTGAAATTTTAGATAAAGACTATGCAAATACACCTGGTGTCGTAGCAGGTATTTCAGAATTTGTAGAAGCATTGAAAAAAGGTCGCCACTTTGACCGAACAAATGCAACGGGTTGATTATTCTTAGAAGATTTAAGAATTACAAAGACTCAAAAAACATTTTTCTCATTGAGAAAAATGTTTTTTTATTGAACTATGTTTCAATCTATACCTCTATTTTCCTACTCACTCTCTAAAAAATGAATATTTTGAATAATAAAATATCGTAATAAAAGTATGCTATAATATTAAAATTGTAATTAATTTTGTGTCGGAGGAGGGATAACTAGGGAGAAATTTGAAAAGGGCTATAATAATCGGAAAAGTCGAAATGGGGAACATGGCCTTAGTAATTATTTTAAGAAAATACATATTGATCGAAGGATTAAAAGGGGAGTTAGACGTGTGAAAAATATATTGAAAATTGCAAGCGCTTTTATTGGCGTGATCGTAGGCGCAGGATTCGCTTCAGGACAAGAAATACTGCAATACTTTACGAGCTTTGGAATACTCGGGATATTCGGAGCTATTTTATCAACGGTACTATTTTCGGGTATTGGTATGCTTTTAGTATGGCTTGGCAGTTATACAAAAACGACATCTCATAAAGACGTTATTTACAGAATTAGCGGGCGATATCTTGGAACTGTAATCGATTTTATTCTTATTTTTACGTTGTTTGGTGTAGGTGTCGTGATGCTGGCTGGAGCCGGTTCGAACTTAAATCAACAGTTTGGTTTACCGGTCTTTGTAGGTACGACTCTTATGACAATACTCGTATTACTAACAGGTTTTTTGAAAGTAAATCGGGTTGTTGCCATTATAGGAAGCATTACGCCGGTTCTCATTATTTTTGTTATATTTATTGCGATCTACAGTTTTCTAACGATGAGTGGAACTTTTACATCGTTAAACGATGTAGCGCAAGCAACACCGACTACTTTACCAAACTGGTTTATTTCCAGTATTAATTACGTTTCATTTAATATCGCGGTTGGAGCTTCAATGTCAATTGTAATGGGCGGAGTTGAAAAAAATCCAAAAACTGCAGCGATAGGCGGATTGGTTGGAGGACTTATTTTAGGAGTTCTCATATTATTAATTCATTTAGCTATTTTCTCTAAAATCGAAGAAGTTGGCACGTTGGACATGCCGATGCTGGGAATTGTGAGTAATTTATCGCCGACACTAGGTATTATCATGTCATTAGTTATTTTCGGCATGATTTATAATACAGCGGTTGGAATGTTCTTTTCTTTTTCAGCACGTTTTGCGGAATCAGGAACACAGAAATTTAAAACTTTCTTTACGATTACAATGATTGTTGGTTATTTGGCAAGTTTTGTAGGCTTTACTGGTCTAGTGAGTTATTTCTATCCTCTGATTGGTTATCTGGGGATTATCCTCATCCTTGCTTTAGTGGCAGCACCCTTTATTATTAAGAAACAAGAAGCACGATAATTTTCTATTTATATATGCAAAAAGCTACCTTTTTCTGATAAAGAAAATTGGTAGCTTTTTGCTGTATTAAAAATTTGATTTTCATTTTAGTACCCACAGTTTTAACGGATTAAGTGTCATATATAATTGACTAAGTTAATTTATATGTTACAATATTAGGTGAAAGGTATTTTTTTCCTGACTTTATCATGACAGCAGTTTCAACAAAGTGACATCGATTTTAGGAAGGGAGGGTGTTGAATTGAAAGATATTCAAATACAAAACTGTGTAAAATTAAGAAGAACTGAATTGGGCAATTTAACACAAAGTGATTTAGCAAAGCAGATTGGTGTCACGAGACAAACGATGAATTTAATCGAAGCACAAAAGTATAATCCTACAATTAAAGTATGTTTGCTGATTGCGAATGCACTGGATACTTCTATTGAAAAATTGTTTTGGATGGAGGAAGAATCATGACAAAGTTATTCACCTATATCCCGGTTCTTTGCTGTATTATTGTTATTTTATTTATTGAAAGTTCATTATTGAAATGGATTCTGTTAGCGGGAATCGGTTGTTTAATGATATTTGCGAAGTATAAGCGAGGTAAATTAATGAACGACGAGCTCGAATTTGATGATCGCGTAAACGCAAATGTTTCGAAATGGTCATTACGAAGCATGATTATGTTAAATACACTGCTCATACTGATTTTAGTGATTGGAAGTAAAGGGGACATGAATTGGACGATAAATGTAGAATTGATTTTGGTGTATTTGGTAGCTACACTTTGCATTCCATTCTATATTATTCCAGCAGTTATAAAAAACTTTTAGGGGGACTGGGAAATGGAGATGAATTTGGTTTTAATTGGCGTAGTATTTTTAGTGCTGGGTTATTTAGTCGGAGTTAAAAAATTAACATGGCTATTAGCGGGGTATAATGAAAAGCGAGTAAAAGATAAAAATAAATTGGCTCTACTTGTCGGTGGAACATTTGCTTTACTAGGCATAGGAATCGCCATAAGCGGATTTGCAGGCATACAACAAGCAGAAACGATTATGTATGTTACAGTGGGCATCATCTTACTTGAGTTGGTATATGTTAATGTAAAAATGGTTGAATAAATTTTACCCGGCCCCTTTATTGTACTTAGGGAAGCCGGGTATTTTTATTTTTTCCGTATTTGATAATCAATATGTAAAAACTTCATACCAAACAGTTTCATCTCATGGGTTGCGGTAAGGGTTCCTTGTTGTTCTTTAATCACAAAGTACTCATGTAACGGCAATTTGAATACATAAGAGCCGATCGCCAAATACGTACCGGCATCGCCTTGTCCATCACTTGTTAAGTACAGTGCACAGTCTTTTACGGAAAGCTGCAATATACCGTGCATTGTAGAGAAGGGCAGGGGCAAAGCAATATTCATATAGGTATTGGAGGCATCATGATGCTTCGAATATATCGCGTTGAATACCGGGTCACCATTAATCGATCTTTGCCAGACGCGCGGCTTTTCTCGGCCGTCATTTTGCGGATCAACTTGCCAAATTTCTCCGTCCATCACAATCGATTTTGAAGAGAACGGTAAATTCAGCTGTCCCATTTTCCTGCTAATGAACTGATACACAAAAGCAAAAGGTTTAAACCAAGCAGCCCATTTAACAGACGCTTTTAATTCAAAGTTTGTAGTACGTTCATAAAACTCACTTACCAATTCAGGAATGTTCTCTTTATTAACATAAGATGCCATATCATCGACCAATCCACGAGCCGGTTTGTTTGTTGGAGAAAATCGCCCGCGAATTTTACTTATTGGAAATGTATAGTCACGATGTTTTGAAGGTGGCAGTAATAAGCTCCAAGCGATCAATACAGAAATACCAAACCCTAAACAATTTAAAAGACCATGGAAGTCCAGCATATCCGGAATATCAACAAGATTCGTTCCTGTTAAATTGCTGTATGCGTATAAAAGCGACCAAATAATTGTAAAGCATAATGTCAAAAATGCCAGTCGGATGAACAGACGCTGCACACGCGGCAATGGCCATTTCATAACAAAAAAGCTAATGCTGAAGATGGCGACTACATATAGGCTAACAGAAATGATTTCAACAATCCTTGAAAAGGTAATCCCGACAGCTACTAGCATTGGTCCTGCAGCGATTACGGCGCAGCAAAATTTGTAATAGCGGGTCATATGAAGACGCCCAATCAAACCGACTGTTATGCATAGCAGAAAGGCCGAGTAATGAAAATGAATAGCGGTCAGCCATGTAATAATCGGACTGAACCCTGCATTCAGCTGCAGATGAAATGCCAAAAACCATAGTCCACCCATCACAATATATATTAGACCGATATCTATCATCATTTCAGCTGTATTGACAAAGCCTCTTCTCAAAAATCGTTTGACCCCATGGGAGGCAATAATAAGGGTACTTAGTAAGTAGGTAAGTACACAAAGCAGGATGAGGAAATCGTTTTGTGTGAAATATAGTATTGTAACTGCAAACTGACCAGTTGCAATAATGAATTTTTGCCAATTTTTCAGTAAAACTAACTGTTCCAGTATGACTGGAACAAAGATTAGTTGAGCTAGCGTCAAATAATAATACATAGATGTTGGTGCGTTAAATAATAGAAGCCAAGCCATACAAACAAGGCCAATGATTGTTAAAGGTCTACTGAGCACAAGGCGTAAATTGACCAGCATACATCATCATCCTTCCAATAAGATCATTATAAATGGAGACATGAATCGTATACACATCGAGCACATCATCATACCCTTCCGTTACAACAACTCGGCCTGTCAGTTTCTTCGGCAAGCCAACTTCTTTTTGACCGATTACGGCACGCTGTTCTGCGGAGCGGATCATTAAGGAACCGTCCTTTGTAACATCCATTCTTAAATCGGAGTAGAATAATGCCGGATCCCCTAAATAATCTTTTACGATTTGCCGTTCCAAATCGACTGTCATCGTTGCATTGAATTTGCGTATTGCCAGTGGAAAATGGAAAGTGCGCTCCCAATAGACTTCGGCTTCCTTTTCATTGTTCATTCTTGCGGTATTCGTTATTGTAAAAGGAATTTCCTTGCCGTATTCGGGAAAAAGGAAATTTGTTTTCGTAAACAATTGATACATCGTTCGTAAAAAACGTGGTCCGGAATGAATAACTTGCATTGTTCCTTGTGCATGAAATGGTTTGCCTAATGGAAGGCGGTATCTTTCCTGCAACTTTGGATGCAACCTGTTAAAATCATTGGCAAGCAATGTTTCGTAAATCATATTAAGCACCTCTTTTTCGTTTGCAAAATCTTGCTGTCGGTAATTCTTTTGTCAGCAGTAAAGTAATAATTGAAGCAACCCACAAACCAATGTTAAATGTAACGACATTAAATGGAGCTGTTGCAACAGAAGGTGCAGCAATAATTGCGCTTAATGTCAGCAATGGGAATAATAAAATTTGCGCCTTTATCAGCAGCGGTTGCAATTTCGGGATCAAAAAGAGTAACCCGATGATCATCTCCAAAATACCTATCCAAATAATGGCCGTTGATGCTTGACCTAACGTTAGCGGTGACAGTTTCATCAGCATATCAATTTCGAGCGGATGCTTCATCCATACTTTCGGAATGAGACCTTGGTAGAGCCATGTAAAACTGAACAGGAAGCACAGTAAATAATAGCTGAAAAATCGCCGGTATTGGGTTGCCGGTTTTTCTCCTATTTCAATCCACCTAGCCAGTACATTAAAACTAAGTGCAGTTGCCCAACCGATAACAGGGCGGAACAGTAGATCAAATAATTGCCCGAATCGACCGAACCGGGCGTCATAGTCGTACTGGGTCAGAAAGGTTACGCGGTCGCCATTCGGGATATATTGCCAATAGCCGCGTCCTTCCTTAATAGGGGAAATCAGTTGCGGTGTCCCGAAATGGAGAGATGATGTTCTAACACCACTTGCTTTTTCATGTGTACCTTTACTTTCACCCCAACCTGCAACTGACAGGCCCGGCATTATTTTAGTTGTATATGTAAAAGTTTGAGGCGCGTCCACATGCTGTTTTTCATTGTAGATGATGGATGTAAAACGTAAATCCCATTGTTCATGCAGCTCGGGCTGTTGTGTATAATGCCATACTTCTTCAATCGAGCTGTCTATTACGGTTTCCACATAAATCGGCTTTTTCTTCAAGACATTCAGCTCCTCTATCAAAATGTATTTACTTATTCATCATCATACCTTAATATCATTACTGTGATTAGTCAGAATTTAAAGGGAATAAATTTACCGGAAAAAATGTTAATATATTACTTTATCAAGTATTATAAGAGTGGATAGATCAAGTAACCGATTTTAAGGGAGGAAGCAATGGACTTTATTTTGGATTATAAGTGGTTTTTCCTCATTACTGCAGAAGTTGTATTCTGGGTATGTGCGATTGCCTTTTTGCTCTTGCGCTACTGGTTTCAGCTAAAAAAGCTGAGTTTATTCGTCTTTATTATTTTTATCGTAAATGATTTATGGATTGCGCTTTTGGCTTATTTTGATTATCAGCGAACAGGTGAATTTTCGATTTATCAAATTATTATTGTCATCATTATTGTGTATGCGATGACATTCGGGAAATCCGACTTTAAAAAGCTCGATGCCTTTATAAAAAGGTGGGTTGCTAAAAAACGAGGGGAGCCGATCAATGAATCACTCCAACCTGTTAAATTGTATGGTAAGGCTTATGCGATACAAGAATGGAAGCAATTTGCGGGGCATTTCGTAGTTTTTATCCTTGTTCATATAGGATTTGCTATTGCGGTCGGCTTTTCAGACAGTTTGCAGCAAACGCCCCTGAATGAATTATTCGGAATGTGGTTTGATGACGAGAACGGTAATTTCCCTTTTGACAATGAAGGGATCAATAAATTCAGTCAAGTATGGCTGCTTATTCTTACCATTGACTTTGTAATTACATTATCGTATACATTATTTCCGAAAAAGAGATCATAAAAGTGATATTTTAAATCCGGCGAACCAAACATTTTAAATTTAACAAATAGCCACTTGTATAAAACGAGGGCCAATCAAGGAATGGGGACTTAACTTGAGAAAACTATTATCATTAATGTTTGTTTCAGCAATAATATTAGCAGCTTGTAGTTCATCAGAATTGAGTATTACGGAAGTGCAAAAAATTCCTACAAAAGTGCAAGAGATTATTGATACCGATTACACATTGCAGCTGATTAATGACAGTAAAAGCGATGTGAAGTATATTATTTTTCAATCTGCAGGAACAGTAACAACCGAAATTGAAGAGAGGGATAACATATTAGATATAAAGTTGGAGACTGAAAACGAAGAACATAGTGAGTTAAAACAATACGTCTATAAAATTACTCGTGGTGATGCACAGTATGATTCAATTAATGTAAAAATAAACGGTCAAGATACACCTATAGGTAATTCCACAGGTTTTTAAAGAGTCGAGTCGGTTAGGTTAGATGGAGGAAATTTTGAAGAAATTATTAATAGTGTTTGTTATACTAATTTCATTTTTTATTGTAAAGGGATTTAATGGTAATTACCCTAATCAAATCAAAGCGGATTACTTCGATATCGGTTATGGGCAGAGCTTGTATGAGGGTCTAAACAAAGTAGATAAAGAAACGGTCCAGTCACTTGTGAAGGCTTACAATCAAATTGAAGATAGTGGACAGACAAACGTGGAAATTGATTATGATAAGGCGTTAACGATCCATTTTATTTATAATGACCAAATATCAGGGACTTTAGTAATCGATGATATGGGGATTTTCCATCTGGGAGATCGTTCTGGAAATTATCAAATCGATGCAAATAATGATATTTATGAAAATGCATTAGACATTTATAATGAAGTGAAGAAACAATATTAAATTTTCGTTATAGAGACTTTATAAATTAAAACTATTACTATGCAATAAAAATCCCTTTTGATTTATTCAAAAGGGATTTTCTAAACACTTTTTTATGGGAGAGATATATTGGCTATATTATCGCTTAAAAAATTCAGTCAATGCTCTGCCATCTGTATTTCTAAAGTCCAAATCTAAAATATGCGCAATTGTCGGACCGATATCAACGACACAAGCTTCGCCAATATGAGAACCGGCTATAACACCGTTGCCGGAAATAATAAGGTTGCTCGTATAATCGGGTTTGTTTGGTGAGTAGCCGTGTGTCGCATACTTTTTGCCGAGTGTATGTAAGTCGATGATAGCTTCCTGTAAATGGTCATCTTCAAAGGCATACCCTTCTTTTGCTTCAATCATATATCGGAATGTACTGGCTATATGAAATTCCTGCAATTCCTGAGTACCTAAAATGGCTTCTATACCGTAAGATTCTTTCCGTGCAGCATCCTGTAAAATGGTAAGGGCTATTTGTTCTGCTTCCGTATCGTCTTGCTGTACATGTAAATAAGCGGCTCCACCTGCACCTTGAACATATGCGCGCCAATGCCATTTTCCGTTTTTCTCATAAATAAGACCTTCTTCGTATAAAATCCGATTCAAATACACTTTGTACTGAACATCGAGCTGACTATGGTCTCCGACGATTATAAAAGTCGTTTCTTCATAAATATCTGCATCTTTTGTCGCCTGGACAAGCTCTCCTATCCGGCGATCCATCCGTTCAATGACTTCTTCAATATGAGGTCCAATTGTTCCATGTAAATGCTTCGTATCATCGAGATCAATTAAATGCATTAATAGTAAATTCGGCTTTTTCTTTTTAATCGTATCTACTGCACATAGGGTTGTGAAATCATCCAAATAAGGCTGCTGAATCCCTTGCCGAACTTTTCCGTACTTCATTTCCATTTGCAATGTAAACAATTTACTGCCGCTTTTCAGTATTTTTAGTGCCTGGTTTTCATTTTTTATCGCTTTTATTTCAGGGATATTAAAGTTAATATCAGCTTTTCCTGATACTGGCCACAAAAGCCCGGCTGTCGTTAGTCCTTTTTCTCGAGCTGCTTCATATACAGTTGGAGCTTGGATATCACTGCGGAACCAGTGCCAGTTTTGCTCGTTTTCAGAGACGAAAGGCTGAAACGGATTATTATGGAAAACCCCGTGCCGGTCTGGATAGACACCAGTCACATAGGAACTGTGTATGACATACGTGAGGGTTGGGTACACACTTTTCAGTAAATTTGTAGAGGCCCCTCGTTCAATCAGTTTGGCTAAATTCGGTTTAGACGCTGCACTTTCCCAATTATCCTTAGAAAAGGCGTCATACGAAACAACAATCACATAATTACTTTTATTCTGCATCTGATCACCTTACTAATTTAGTTTGTTCATGCGCATCTTTTGGCAGCATTAAAAAGACTATGAGCCCAATAATGAATAGAGGGATAATCGATAAAATGCTATATCGGGCATCACCAGTCATCGTTGTTGTCAGTGCCATTAGAAAAGGTCCGATAATTGCAGCAAATTTACCGAAAATATTATAGAAACCGAAAAATTCGTTGGAACGCTCTTTCGGAATAATTTTACCATAATAGGAACGGCTTAATGCCTGAATACCGCCTTGAGCAGATCCAATCATAATCCCTAAAATAAAGATATGCCACATTTCCGAAATGAAAAATGCTGCGATACAGGCGATGACATAAGTCGTTATCCCGACAATAATTAATGCCCGTGTCGAATATTTTTTAGCAAGCGACCCATAAAGCAGCGCAAACGGGAACGCTACAATTTGAATGACGAGTAAAATGGCCAAAAGCATAAAGGTATTTAATCCATCGGAACCTAAAACACTTGTCGCGTACGGAACAACCATTTTTATAATTGTATCGACACCATCGATATAGCAGAAATAAGCGATTAAAAACATGAATACTATTTTATAGTCTTTAATATTTAAAAAGGTTTGACCTAGACGTTTGAAACTATTGCCGATGGGATTTGGTTCGGGTTCTATATAGTGGCGCTGTTTGACGTCTTTAATCATCGGAATCGTCAGTAATCCCCACCATAGCGCGGTAATACAAAATCCGATTTGATATCCGATCGCTGCATCCATCCCCATGATTAAGATGACGACTAAACTAATCCCAAATGGAATGACACTTGAAATATAGCCGAAAGCAAAGCCGGATGACGATACTTTATCCATTTTCTCATCTGTCGTCACATCGACCAAGAAAGAATCATAGAAAATATTGGCGCCGGCAAAGCCGATACATGAAAGAATGTACATGACGATTAAAAGCTGCCATTGCCCGCTATCCGGTGAAATAAATGTAAAGGAAAGAGTAGAAATAATGCCGACTAACGCAAAAAATGTGAAGAAACGTTTCTTCTTGTCCTTATAATCAGCAAAGGCTCCTAAAATAGGACTAAGAACGGCGACAAATATACTTGCGAGTGAATTGAAATAGCCTAAATCCATGTTGTTCACACCTTGAAACATCCCAAAGACAATGGGGAAAAGGGCGGTCGTGATTGCAATGGAATAAGCAGAATTCCCGCAATCGTATAAAATCCAGGACTTTTCTTCTTTTGTCAGCTTCACTTACATAAAACCTCCCAACCTACTATTTTCAGTCATTATACCATTATCTTGAAATTGATAAGTGGAACCAAACAGAAATTTCATATTAAAGAAATATTCTTTACGCAAACTCTGTATAATGGAAGTTATCTCTAAAAATTTACAGGAGGCGGGCTATGGCAAGAATTATTAACTATTTTCATCCACTTGTATGGATCATATTAAGTGGGACGATTTTTGTACGGACTGCGAGCTTTATGGCAATCCCGTTTTTAGCTTTATATTTACATAATGAACTTCAAGCCTCGCCTTTATTAATCGGGGTTACTATTGGGATCGCCCCTTTGTTTTCAACATTCGGCGGATTAATCGGCGGCTATTTAACCGATCGATTCGGACGAAAAGTGGTTATTGTTATTACGGTCTTTATATGGAGCCTGACATTCGTTGGGTTTGCACTAGCTCCTTCAGCTGGTTACTTTGTCGTGTTGAATGCGGTGAATGGGTTATGCCGCTCATTTTTTGAACCGGGTACTCAAGCTTTGATGATTGATTTTACGGAAGATCCGAAAAAAAGACGGTTATTTTCTGTACGCTACACGGCCATTAATATTGCGGCCGTTATGGGTCCATTGCTTGGTGTATGGGTCGCAAGCTTATCAAGCCCGGCGACACCTTTTATGATTACCGGAATAATGTATGCTTTGTATGGCATATTTTTACTCGTCGTGTTAAATCGCTATGAAATGAAACAAAAAAGACTTGGTTCAAACCAACAAATCCGAACGATATTACGTGCAGTTATCCAAGATCAAAAGCTGTTGCTGTTTATCGCAGGAGGTATTTTGATTACAGTTGGTTATTCCCAGTTCGACTCGACACTGCCGCAATTCATTAATATGAATGTGGAAGATGGGGTGAAGCTCTTTTCCTATGTGATTGTCGCAAACTCCATTACAGTGCTGGCATTTCAGCTGCCATTAACAGTATTAAGCGAAAAAATTTCAATTTACAGTTCACTGAAAATCGGCGTTGTTATTTTTGCGGTCGGATTATTTCTGTTTGGCGTTTCCGGCAGTTCTTGGATGTTCATTGCGAGTATGATTGTATTTTCAGTTGGAGAGATTTTCTGTTTTCCGATGATGAACGCGGTTATTGAGGAAATTGCACCTGAGGATCAGAAGGGAACATATCTTGGTGCGTCACAGTTTAAGAATATAGGAGGATTTATCGGACCAATTATCGGTGGCTGGCTGTTAACGGTTTATATAGATTATATGTTTGCGATTATTTCATTAATCATGCTTTGCAGTATTTTTATATATAACCGCGCTCAAAGACTGGCTTGAAATGTTGAACAATCGGTAAGTAATAAAACAAATGGGCAGCTCATAAAGTAAATCAGGTTCCTATAATGAAAAAACTTGATTAATAGAACTTCGTTAAGTACAATGAACACTTTGAATACATAAGAAGTTCGCGGTATATTCCGTTAAAAGACTTTACAACAAAGAGGTGACAACATGAAAGGTCGAACACATTTAACAATTGGTTTAGGAATCGGAGCAGTCGCATCTGTCAGTCAAGAACCAGAAATGATCCCGGTCGTTTTAGCTGTATCCGCTGTGGCTTCGCTTGCTCCGGATCTGGACGGAAACAACTTGTTGAATAAACATGTAACGAAGACGGCGAAAAAAATAAAAAAGGGCGGACAAATGGTCGGTGGAATCATAATGCTTCTGTCCTTGGCAGCCTACTTAAATCTTTTGCCTTTTCTGGATGGTGAATGGTTTACCCAACAAAATAAACTGCTGTTTTTAGCACTGGGTGCAATTATTATCGCATTGTCCATGAGAAGTCAGGAAACGCTGAAAAATATTTTAATGACCATTTTAAGTTTATTCCTTCTGTATTATGCAATTACCGATGAGCTGTGGTGGCTCGTACTGTTTGCTGTATACATAGGGGCAGCTGGATGGTTTCCGCATCGAGGGTTTACCCATACAATTTGTGCAGTGGTCTTTTGGGCATATATGTCCCATCTGCTGGAAGTGAGTACAGGCGCGGAAAATTTAGCAATCATCTCAACGATGGCGTATTTATCTCATATTTTAGGTGATATGATGACGGTAAAAGGGGTTAAATTTCTCGCTCCGATTACGAATAAAGTATTTAAAATACGAATATAGATTTTAGGGGAGGTCTTTCATCAGTTTCAATGAACTGTCGGGAGATCTTTTCTTTATTTAGTTAATTATTATTCAACTGCATAAGCTATAATAAATTAAATGTTTACAATAATTTCTGCCCAATACGGATGTTAGAGGAAGGTGAATTATGATTGAAATGCATCGGAGAAATTCATTATTGCTTCTATTAATAAGTATTTTTTATTTTACACATATAATAATTAATATTTTTATTGAAGGAATAGAGAGTATATTTCCTCCAGCAATGTTTTTTGGAGTATTTGGGCTTATCATGATATTGCTGATTCAAAAGAAAGTGAATGCCAAATTTACAATGTATGTAATGATCGGCAGTATGTATATTTATTTTTATTACTTGCTTAATGAATCTCCGTATTTAGTAAATTATTTCTTCATGTGGCTCGCACTTCCGCTAAGTGCCATTTATCAACAGATAAAAGCCGTATTGATGGCAGGGGTCGCTTCGATTATTCTTACATTCTATTCATTTTTTTACCTTCACGATGAAATTTTTCCGAATGTCATCCAGGAAGACTTTATTTATTTAGTACTGTTTGGAATATTTATAACCATTTTCCTCATTGTTTTCATTCTTAAAGTGCGGGAGGCCAACGACAAGTTACAAGATTTAGCCTACCACGACCCTTTAACCGGAGCAGCAAACCGTTCAATGCTTAAGGAAAAGTTTGATTTGATGAAGCATGAAAATGTCGACTCACTTGCATTATTGTTCCTTGATATGAACGGCTTTAAAAAAATAAATGATACATATGGACATGAAGTTGGGGATCAATTACTGCAGATTATTGTTTTGAGGATAGATGGCGTATTAAGAGAGACGGACTTACTTTGCCGATTGGGTGGAGATGAATTTGTCATTTTAACGGCTAATATTAATCAATCGATCGTAAAAAAGATTACGGATAGAATAAAATCTGCACTTGAGAAACCAATGATTTTAGATCAACATATAATTAATGTTTCGGCAAGTATTGGATCATACTTCACAATAGAAGTTTTAGATGCAAATTTAGATGAGATGATTAAAGAAGCCGATCGAGCGATGTATAAAGAGAAAGAATTAAGAGGTTTGCCAGACGATACGATTAACTAATTCAAAATCAAAAGCCGTTCAAATTTGAACGGCCTTTTTTGTGTCTGCTTCGTTGCCGTTGTTCCCCATTATGGCTGAGGTTTTTCCAAGGGGCAAGAGGACAACTCGCCGTTTTTACTCCGAACAAATAATTTCATTTAGCAGATGTTTATTTCCTCGTTATAAAACTAAATTAATTTGAGTATTTTTCGACTTCTGTCTCTAAAATAGAAAGCAAATCAATCTCATCTAAAGCTTCTAACATATTCATCCCTTTATTTCGCCAATATAATCCGCAATGGCCCAAATTATTTAAACAAATTCCCTTACGTATATAACATATAGACAGATTAATAAAAAGCTTTTCTATTTTACATAGTTCGATAGAATTTTCTAATTGTTTTAAAGCCATATTATAATCTTGTTTTTTTAGATATAACAAGGATAGATTAATTAAAAAATTTATTTTTATACGGTTTATATTCTGGAAATTTTTATATTTTTCAATATGCCGAAAAGCAAATTTTTTCATTTCGACAGCGGTTTCAATTGGAAAAATATAAAGTATAGAATTTAGTAAAAAGATATCGGACAAGTACAAGTCGTCTCTGCGAGATAATTCTATCCAAATGGGCTCGGCAAGTAATTTTGCATGATGAATGTCGTTAGTATTGGCTAATATTGCTAAACTTTTTATAATGATAAATATTTTATTAATTAGTTTATCCTCAGGAAATTCCTTTAAGAATGAAATACAACTCCTCTGTAATTGCAATAAATTTTCCGAATTATTATATGTTTGATTATAAAAATTGTTAATGATTTCATCCCTTAAAGGCATGGTATAACCATTATCAATATATCTAAATTCTTCATATGAAGTTTCTATTCGTACTAGAAATTCACTTAAGGTTGAATGTTTAATATCTTTATTTTCACCTAGTTCAAATTTGGAGAAATTACCTTGTGTACAAATATTGTTGGATACATATTTCTGTGAAAACCCTTTGCCAACTCTAATTTTTTTTAATGTTTTCCCGTAATTGTTCATAATACCCTCCAAATATTCATTTACTAATATTATAAGTTGGCAGAGAGCAATTTATGTAAAATAAGTAAAAAAAGGGGGGTGAGAAAATGATTGAATTAATTATTATCGCTCTGGATTTATGGATAGTAGGAATTGGTGGGGGTTAAGAAGACAGTAGTAACGGTAACATTTGGTGTAATAAAATTGATGACACCAGTCGTAGTAAGATTGCCAACTCCTACGTCTGGTGCTCCTCTTATATATTCTAATGCATTCTTTATTTTGAAAGATTACAATAAAACTTAATGTTTTGGTTGTATTCTTGTTAAGAAAATCCCCTTTATATAGTAAGGGATAAGCGTTCTATTCAGTCTTTTTAATTAAAAACGAACAGTAGTTCATGTTTTAAGACTAAAAAGATAAGGGGTATGACGAATGAAGATTTTAAATCCTGATGTCGTGAATAGTAATGTGTTTAAAATGTTTATAGAGATTGAAGAATATAACAAACTGTATAATGCATACTTACAGGAGCCGACAAGTACAAATGCGGATTCTTTAAATGAGCAATTCAAATACTTTGAAAAACTGATTATACGTATTGCCTATATAAAAAAAGCAATTATATATGAATCCAAAAAATTTGATTCAAAGCTAAGAGAGTACAATAAAAAATATGAATTAAATTTGGATGCACCTATAAATGAAAGCCTGGCAATGGTAGACACAGTTCAAGATGAAAATTCTTTTATACAATTTGAAAGCATATTTGAGAATGACTTAGAGAGCTTGTTGAGTGATGAAATGTTAATAACTTTGTTAAAACGTTTAAATACTAAGCAAAAACAAGTTTTGTATTACCGGTATGTAAGCGAGTTAACTGAGAAGGAAATTGCGAAGATTTACAATGTTTCACAACAAGCCATTTCTAAGATGATTCATAAATCAATAAATATATTAAGAGAAGGGAGGGAGGGAAATGATTGAGGGACAGCTTTTTCAAATATTAGGGAATTTCGGGTTTCCAATTACCATTGCAATTTATTTATTAATGAGATTTGAAGGCAAAATTGATTCATTACGAAATTCAATTGATTTATTATCGAACGACCTCACTAATACAAACCATGAAAGGAGTAAAAAATAGAGGGGAGGTTAACTATGGTCGAGCAATTTGATCCAAATGAAATTATTCAATTATTAAAAAGAATTGAACCTGTCATTTCTTATTCTTCTCTGCAAACGAGAATGGAAAATCGGGATGACCTTAAGCAGCACCTTTATGAAGTTACCATTAAAACTTTAAAAAATACGGTTTTTGTACAACCAAAAGGATTGTTTAAATGAATAGAATAGCTGGCGAGGCATTTTGATATCTAAGGAGTTAGTTTCATCTTTGGATTATTAAGATGCCTTTTTAATTATGTTAGCTGGGGTGTTGTATAGAAACCCCAGGTATTACAGGAATATTAAAATGCAAGATACATAATTAAGATAGGGTTTTACTGATAATCTCAACTATTTGGGGGTTTTCCGATTCATAAACTTTTTAATCCGTAATAATCGGGGAGGAAATGTCTTTTTTGTTTAGACAATTTTTACTGTCCCGTGATATATGTAAAATAATTTCATCAAGTTTTACAGTAGGGGAAATTACATTAAATGTCCTGGAGAACAAATATGGAAGCGTAATCATTCTATTAAAATAGATTGTTTTTGTCTAATATATTATTTCACATATTGCAAAATTCGCAAAATTCGTAATGGAGGCCTCAATTCTTTTAATCAGAGTAAAACAATATTGTAATATAATTTTGTTATATTCTAAACAGGCAGTAGATGGTGCTGCCAAAAAAATTGAGGAATTTTACTCGGTTCAATCAGAGGTGAAACTTCAAAACCGGGATCAATGAAAAATCCATCCTATCAGTACAAAATACGAATTAGGAGCGATCAAGTAATGAATAAAAAACAAATGGACTCTAAAACAGCAAATAAAAATTTTTCTAAGAAAGTAGCGCCACTTGTGATGTCAACATCATTTATAGCTGCATCATTTTTAGCGGCTGGTGCACCTATTTCTGCAGCGGAATTGGATGCAAAGGATGTAAATCCGGAAATTACTGAACACGCAAAAAATCATGGACAGAAAGTGTCTGAATTTGCAAAGAGCCTGCCAGGTTCTCCTGAAAAAGGGAAGCTTATCAGCCAAGTTGCCCAGCAGAAAACTGAAACTACGGATGAATTAGAAGATAATGATAATATAGATGATACAACGAATGATGTTGTTGAAGATGGTGTAGCAGAAGAACCGGAGACACCGGCGACTGAAGATGATGTAACAGTAGATGGACCAGTAACTGACGATGATCAAGCACAAGATGTAACAGAAGAACCGACAGCACCAGTAACTGATGATCAAGCGGGAGAAGGTGAAACTGAAGAAAAAGAAACACCGGCAACTGAAGATGGTCAGGCAGAAGAAGTTGTAACTGATGAGACAGAAACACCGGTATCTGAAGAAGAGCAAGCAGACGAGGATGTAACAGAAGAATCGGCAGTACCAGTGTCTGAAGAGGATCCAACAGAGGAGGTTGAAACTGAAGAAACAGAAACACCGGTATCAGAAGATGATCAAACGGACGATATAACAGAGGAACCGACAGCACCAGTGTCTGAAGAGGAACCAGCAGAAGAAGATGTAACTGAAGAAACAGAAACACCGGTATCAGAAGATGATCAAACGGACGATGTAACAGAGGAACCGACAGGACCAGTGTCTGAAGAGGAACCAGCAGAAGAAGATGTAACTGACGAGACAGAAACACCGGTATCAGAAGATGATCAAACGGACGATGTAACAGAGGAACCGACAGGACCAGTGTCTGAAGAGGAACCAGCAGAAGAAGATGTAACTGAAGAAACAGAAACACCGGTATTAGAAGATGATCAAGCGGAAAACGGTGAAACTGAAGAAACAAAGACACCGGCGACTGAAAATGGTCAAACAGAAGAAGATGTAACTGATGAGACAGAAACACCGGTATCTGAAGAGGAATCAGTAGAAGAAAATGTAATCGAAGAACCAACAGCACCAGTAACTGATGATGATCAAGTAGAAGAAGGTACACCAGATGATGATTTTACTACATGGGTAGAAGAATCTTATCAATTTATCGATAACAGCTACCAAAGCTTAATTAACTACTACCAAACTCATATTGAACAATATTTAAGTGATGCCGATTCTGAACAAACTAATGAACAAACTGAAAATATTCCACTAATTGATGAAGCAACTGATGTTTCATCTGATGTTGAAGAAACGGTACCAACAACTGTAGAGGAAGATACAGCTCCAGATATCGCGGCTGAAAATACAGCTCTACCAACTGAAACTGAAGAAAATCTGGAAACTCCAGTCGTTGAAGAAACTGAGGAGCTACCTTCAACTGTTGAAACTCCAGAGCAGGTAACTGAAGTGGAGAATATTGTTTCAGAACCGGTACAAGCACCCGTACAAACTGATACGGAAGAAATTAGTGTAGATCCAGAACCAGAACAAGATCAAAGTGAAAAAATCGTATTAAAAGATAAAGTGGTTGGTTACTACAAAGATCTTGTAGCATCATTCTCTAGCTTTTTAAGCTTCCTAAAATAAGAGGGGCAAATTGATAATAATTAAATAGCAATAAGTAAAAGCTTGGAAAGCCTTAATTATTAAGGTTTTTCCAAGCTTTTTGTTTGGGATAACGAAATTCATTCCGAATAAAATTGCTATTATGCAATAAAAAATTCATGAAATTTGATATATATTTATTGATTTACGATAAATAATGTATTAAGATCAAAAGTGAAAATAAATAAGTGAGGTGCGATTTATGGAAAAGGTAACTACTTTGTTTTTAAAAGTTGCTGTTATTTTTTTAGGAATTCCTGTTTTGGCTCTATGTATGTTTTTAGTACCTGAACTGGCAAATGTAGCAGCAAAAATGCTTCCGGAGTTTGCTGTCGTGAAATATTATGTTTACATCGTTTTCGATGCTTCGGCAATTCCTTTTTTCTTTGCTTTGTATCAGGCATTCCTACTTTTACGCTATATCGACAATAATAAAGCGTTCTCCGATTTAGCTGTGAAACCTTTAAAGAAAATAAAGTTTTGTGCCATAACAATCAGTGTTTTGCATTTATTAGTTTTGCCGCTGTTTTATGTGTTTGCGGAATTGGATGATGCGCCGGGAGTTATTTTTGTCGGATTAATTGTTCCTTTTGCTTCATTGGTAATTGCGGTTTTTGCAGCTGTTCTTCAAAAACTTTTACAAGAAGCAATTAATATTAAATCTGAAAACGATTTAACGGTCTGAGGTGAATAACAATGGCAATTATAATTAATATTGATGTGATGTTGGCAAAAAGGAAAATGAGTGTAACAGAACTATCGGAAAAGGTTGGGATCACGATGGCAAACCTTTCTATATTGAAAAATGGGAAGGCGAAGGCAATTCGGTTAACAACATTAGAAGCCATCTGTAAAGCGCTGGATTGTCAGCCTGGAGATATTTTAGAATACAAAAGTGATGAAGACAGTTAACTATTACAGCGGAAATATTGTATGACAATAATTAGGGGAGGGAAGGCAATGGAGAGTAATAATTTGATTATTAAAAACATTACTAAACCCGATGTACTTGAGAGAATGTATCGAAAAGACCCGAAAGCTTTTACCAAGTCATTCAAACAGGCATGGGAACATAACTCTGATTCTCCAATTTTGAGTGTTTGGTATGAAAGATTGAATTTCAGCGAAACGGAAAGTACAAAAAAGTCTGCATCATTTCAAAATGGATTTATTTTCATGGGTATATTAGCGATCATGGCAGGGGTAATCACAAGAATTATATTCCATTTTGTTGAACAGGAAGCAATTGCTCCGATTAATCTGGCATTTGGTATTATTCCCTTTATTGCTGCCTACTTTGTTTACAAGCATAAACCTAAAAAAAGTGTCATTTATTCGTTAGTGGCAATGTTCTTAGTTTCAGGAATTTATTTGAATATGCTGCCATTAAATTTCAACGACGATAGCATTATTTTAGCGTATTTACATTTCCCGATTTTCTTATGGGTACTATTAGGGCTTGCATATACAGGAAATGATTATTTAAATAGCAGTACAAGATTAGCTTATATCAAATTTAATTTAGAATATGGTATTCTCTACGTAAGTATGGCTGTTAGCGGGATGGTTCTGGCACTTTTAACAATGCAGTTATTTAGCTTTATCGCCTTGGATATTGGGGATTTCTATTTTAGCAATGTCGTGTTATTTGGTGCAGCGGCACTTGCAGTTGTAGGTGTACACCTCGTTTCAATGAATTTGAAGCTTGCCAAAAATATAACCCCATTTATAGCAAAAATTTTCAGTCCATTAGTATTAATCACTTTGCTTGTATACCTTGTAACGGTCTTATCGGTCGGAAAAAATCCGTTTTTGGACCGCGATTTCCTGATCGCTTTCAACGGCATACTACTTGGCGTACTGGCTGTTACAATATTCTCCATTACCGAGAAAGACTCGGACGATAAAAAGAGCATCTTCGACTATGTCAATTTCGCTTTAATCGTTGTTGCGCTAATTATTGACAGTGTCGCATTATCAGCGATCATGTTCAGAATGACATCCTATGGTATAACACCGAATAGGCTTGCGGTTTTAGGGGTAAATATACTAATCTGTGCAAATCTACTATGGATTATGATTTCCTATATGCGTTATCTGCAAAACAAATCCGGACCTAATGCTATCCAAAATGCCGTTACGAAGTATCTGCCGGTATACGGACTATGGGCAGCTTTAGTTATATTTACATTTCCGGTAATTTTTAATTAGTAATATAGCAATTTCAAGCAAAATATAAACGACCTATGCTTTGTGAGCAAGGTCGTTTTGTTTTTTCTACCTTTACATATATAAGTGGATATCCAATAAAGCGACTAGTCATCATTCTAAATATATCAGCGAATGAATATTTATTAATAATAAATATTAGAAAGAAAGGTGATGGAGATGGAACCAAAAGTATTATCGATGTCCCAACAACTGTTGATAGGGGAAGCGCTTAAATATGCCGCGCATAATGTTCCTGAAAGGGATGCGTTCATTTATGGAGATCGTCGAATAACCTATCGGGAACTTTTGTTACGTTCGAGGCATTTAGCAGGATGGCTACAAGCGCAAGGGATTGGTGTAAATGACAAAGTAGGGTGTTTGCTGAAAAATGGGCTACCATTTGTCGAGCTATATTTTGGTGTCTCATTAAGTGGTGGCGTTTTTGTCCCGGTCAATTACCGTTTAGTTTCTAAGGAGATTGAATATATTCTTAACCAATCCGATGTAACTATATTATTTATTGAAGAAGAATTCATAGAAAGCATTCGCTCGATTAACTTGCCTCAAGTTAAGCTCATTGTCCCAATTAAATGCGGGGATTCCGAACTTCAAACAAAAATGATTCCATATGAGGCAATATATAGTACTCCTGCTGACTACGAGGAAGTAAATGTCACTGACGAACATGCACATGCAATTATTTATACATCGGGTACAACAGGTAAGCCAAAGGGAGCAGTATTAACCCATAAAAATTATTATATGAATGCGATGAATAAACTCTATCATTCTCCACCTAGAAAGGGAGCAAAGCAACTGATTATTCCTCCTCTTTTTCACGTTGCGGCTCTATCCTCTCTTCTACAAAATTGTCTAATAGAAGGCACAATTATTTTGCATCGTGAGTTCCAGCCGGATGTTGTTCTAAAAACGATTCAGGATGAAAAAGTTGAAACAATGTTTATGGTTCCGGCGATGTGGAATTTTTTGTTCCAAGTGCCAAACTTATTAGAGTATGACTTAAGCTCGATGACAAACTGTGCTTTAGGTGGAGCAATCTGTCCTATTGAAATAAAAAGGAAAATTTTGCAAGTGTTTAAAAATGCAAGTATTTTAGAAGCGTTTGGACAAACAGAAATGAGTCCCTCCACAACTTATTTGACCGGTGAAGACGCACTTAGGAAGACTGAATCTGTTGGAAAACCTTCCATTAACGTAAGAGTAAGAATTGTCGATAATGAAATGAACGATGTGCCTGTTGGAGAAGTGGGAGAAATTGTGTATCAGGGACCCACTACAATGAAGGAGTATTATAAAAATGAAGAGGCAACCGAAGAAGCATTCATAGGGGGCTGGTTTCATAGCGGCGATTTAGTGAGAATGGATGAAGAAGGCTTCATTTATGTGGTAGACCGGAAAAAGGATATGATTATTAGTGGCGGTGAAAACATTTATCCGAAAGAATTGGAGGATGTTTTATATTCTCATCCGGATATTTTGGAAGCTGCCGTAGTGGGAATTCCTGATCCTCAATGGGGTGAAGCTGTCAAAGCATTTATTGTCTTAAAGCCTGGTAAACAGATGACTGAGGAACAGGTAATTCGATTTTGTCATAGTAGCATTGCTTCTTATAAAAAACCGCGGGCGATTGAATTTATGGAATCTTTACCTAGAAATGCAACAGGAAAGGTACTTAAAACGGTTTTACGTAAGGGAGCTTATCAATTATAACTACAGAAATGTACAGAATCTAGTTTTAATTTTAAGAATAGTCATATTTTTACAGGAAATAATGAAGGAGGCAGAAGCGGCTTGCTTAACAAAAGGATACAAGTGACAATTGCAGAAAATGGTGTTTGTACCGTTAAATTAAATCGCCCTCATGTGAGAAATGCGCTAGACCTTCCAATGCGGGAAGAATTAAGAGATTTCTTTACGGAAGTTAAAAACAATGATGATGTGAAAGTGATTATTTTAACAGGTGAAGGAAATACGTTTTCTGCGGGCGGGGATTTAAGTGCGTCAAAAGATGTTGATGGGGCAACCGGACGGAAGAGACTGCAATCGGGACACGAGATGATTTCTTCCATTGTAAATCTTGAGAAACCTGTTATCGCTGCTGTAAACGGAGCGGCAGCTGGAGCAGGGGTAAGTCTGGCATTAGCTTGCGATATGATCATTGCAAATCAATCTGCTGTATTCATTCAAAGCTTTTCAAAAGTCGGGTTAATTCCTGATTTAGGTGCCATCTATTTTTTACCTAGACTCATAGGAAGACATCGGGCACTTGAAATGATGTTTTTGGGTGAAAAAGTATCAAGCGAGCAGGCTCTAGAACTTGGGATTGTTAATCGAGTAGTTGAAGACGAGTTGTTGACAAATGAAATTTACAAATTAGCTAAACAGCTTACAGATGGTCCACAGATGGCTCTAGGATTAATGAAGAAATTAGTAAATAGAAGTGTTCTTGATGATCTGTCCCAATCTATGGAGCTAGAAGGATTTGCACAAGCAATGTGTTTTGAGTCGGCCAATTTTAAAGAAGGTGTCGAAGCCTTCTTTGAAAAACGAAAACCTGTTTTTAATAAATCTTAGATTGAAAAAATTGTTTTCATGAACAATGTACCGGGTGCATTACAATCCTAATTTCTCTGCACCAGGTACATGATGAAATAGAACGATTATGGAAGCGCAATCGCAAAAGGTTTAATTAATAATAGAGCTCCCAGCAAAGAATGAGTACGACGAGCAATAGTGCTGACATATATGAACATACATAGCGAATTTTTATACCACCTGCAGGTTTTATTTTTCTCCAGTTTAAAAATAACGTTACTAGACAAATAGCTACGAAGGCGATATATGCGAAATTCACCCAAAAATGAATTTTTAAGGCTGAATAAGAAACATAATTCAAAGTTCTATAGGCTAAAATCATGACATTTATAAAAGGTATAATATTAGTGGAAAGTAAAAGCAATTCCCATTTATCGATAACTGTCCCTCGGATTGCTTTTTTTCGATGGATGATTTTTTTGATGAACAAAATCACTATAACTATGAGCGTATACAAACCACTAAAAGCTGCCGCTATGATACTAAAAATATGAATGATTTTCATACTTTGAGAGACAGGCAAAAAATCACTTGTCGGCATTGAAATCTTTTCCACGTTACCACCATTCAGCGTAACATGAAAATATATACGGTAATCATCTAAAGATCTATAAAGATAAGGCGCGATTTGTTCAATTTCCATCCCAAAAGCATTCACTCTGTTTGTTTCTGTCGCTTCAAAATGACCAATACTAAGGGCACTGTACAGTTTAGTGAAACCTTTATAAGGTTGCCTTGCCATAAAGTAACTTCCATCAAGCTCATGCGTATTTGGCATAGTTTGCTTGCCAACATCAGCAGAATACTCCCCGTACACAAGGGTTGGCAAACCGTAACTCAGTCCTGCTTCACCCGCCTGATTAGTAAAAACAATTACGCCCAAATCTTTATCTTTTGAAAAGGTAAAATTACTCGAAAAACTATCTGTATTTCCCGCATGTTCAAACACTTCAACTGTGTATAGCCCTTTCCAAAAACCATGTGCATTACGTGGTACGCCATCGTCATAAACATCACTTGTCGTCAGCATTTCATCTAATGTACGGTTATCTTGAAACAACGGGCTGTTCTCGCCGTCTGCCGGCATAAGGGCCAACATGAATTTAGCTGCATCCTCGATTGTTCCAATTGCACTTCCGGCGGGATATAAACCGATAAAGATTCGTTCATTTTTAGAAATAGTAAATTCATCTTTGCTGCTCATAATATATCCATAAATGTCATCTCTTTTTACTTTTACATTTTCGTTATCTTCCTGTGTCGGATGAATCGTTGTGTCCTTCATACCTAAAACAGAAAATATATGATCGTTTACATAATCATAAAAAGGCTGTTCTGTAAGCTGTTCCACAATAAAGCCTGCGAGTGCTACACCATAGTTTGAATAGGCAACTACACTTCCTGGTTCGCGCACCTGATAAGGCTCAGTAATTTGAAGCATTTCTTCTAAAGGCTTTATTTCGTTTGCTGACATATAGAATAGATCTGTAAATTTTTCTTCCCAGCCAGCATTATGGTGCATCAGGTTTAACATTGTGATAGGGGTATCATGCCGTATTTTTGTCAAAAATCCTTCCGGTAAATACGCACGAATATCTTCATCTAATTTCAATTTCCCTTGCTCTACAAGCTGCATCACACTGGTCCACACAAGAAGCTTCGTAACGGAACCCCATTCAAAAACAGTATCCGTTGTGACTTTTACCTGATTTTCAACATCAGCAAAGCCATATGCCGTATTCAAGAAAATTTCTCCGTCCTTTATAATCAGTACATTGGCTCCAACTGTAGAAGTCCCGATGTATTTCGAAGCATATTCATTCACACGGTCCTTTAGCTCGGTATAAGCAATCCCTGAAGGTGTAGACATAAGTTCTTTTGCAGAAACAACGGGTACAAAACTTAGCACCAGTACAACTACCGATAAAATTATTTTTCTTATTATTTCTCCCCTCCTCTTATATCAATACATACTAAACAATTGAAATATTACAATTTAAAGAAATTACCTATGTTTTTAAGCGAAGCTATCTCTATACAAATAGTAATTTTTCTAATATTCTTAATACAATATAGATGATGGGGTGAAGTTAGTGAAAACGATAAGAATCAATCAATTTGGTACTTCAGAAAATTTAGTAGTAGAGCAGGCCAAATTGCATACGCCAGCTGAAAATGAAGTACTGATAAACCTTCATGCAGCAGGTGTGAATCCAAGTGATGTTTATACTTCTACAGGTACATATGCGATAAAACCGACTCTTCCGTATACGCCAGGCCTAGACGGTGCTGGGATTGTGGAAGAGATCGGCGAGCACGTGACAAACGTAAAAGTAGGGGACCGAGTATTTATCGCGAGCTTGCCGAATGGTAAGGCGACTGGTACATTAGCACAACAGATTGTTTGTGAAAGCCGCTTTGTTCATCCGATTCCACAGCATATTTCGTTTGAACAGGGAGCAGCATTAGGAGTTCCGGCATTGACTGCATACAGAGCAGTATTTGGAAGAGCAAACGTGCAGTCAGGGCAAACAGTTTTCATTCATGGAGCTAGTGGCGCTGTAGGTTTACAGGCTGTTCAAATCGCAAAAGCTTTAGGTGCAAAAGTGATTGGTACAGCAAGCCGTGATTCCGGGAAACAACTGGTAAAGGAAGCAGGCGCGGATGTCGTGCTTAATCATATTAAAGAAGAAACAATCGAAACTGTACTTGATGCCAATGACGGCAAAGGTCCGGATGTCATTATCGAATTTCTGGCAAACGAAAATCTGCAAACTGATTTGCAGATACTTGCCAAACACGGTGTCATCGTAATTGTCGGGAACCGCGGGGAAATTGAAATTAATCCCCGTCTAGTGATGCAAAAAGAATGTGATATACGTGGGATGGTACTGTTTAATGTATCGGCCGAAGAACACCAGGAACTGATATACGGTGTGTCAAAGCTGCTTGAAACAGAACAGCTAAAACCTGTTGTAGGTTACAGTTATCCATTGGAACAGGCTGGCAAGGCATTTGATGCAGTGATCAATGGGGAGCATAACGGGAAAGTAGTTATAAAAACTCAATAATTCATTTTGGGACTAGTATTTTTACTAGTCCTTTTTATCTGACTATTCTCATAAATAAAATAAATACTTGTGATATTATTTTATTAGTTTGCAACTATTTAACAAATAGTTAACAAAAGTTGTTATGATAGTTGTATAGAAACGAGAGGGATAGGTAGCAAGTAAATGGGATTTAAAGAGGAATTTAGGCGGGAAATGCGCAATGCTCAAAATGATATTGCAAATGAGGTAGAAAAGCAATGGGTCCTGGAGTTTGAAGGTCATCAAATAGAAGTCATGAATGGCATGATGGAAGAAGTGTTAAAGGTAGATGGCCAAATAATTGCACAAAATGTACGGAAATCAATCTGGTCGCATATAATACCATTTTCAACAATGAAAGGAACTTTTCAGTCAAAAAGCGGTAAGACACATAAAGTGGATGTGAAAATAGGCGGCTTTGTTAAATTGAATATAACGGTGAAAGTGGATGGAAAACAGCTGCTCCATGAAGCGATGAAACTGCAATTTTTACCATGGGCAAATAAGGAGTTTATAGTTCCGTTCCTTGAAGAGCAATTCAATCAAAATCAGCAGCTTATAACAAAAGATTTGCCGGATGACGGGTTTTTATATGATGAGCATCATCCGAAATTAGCGCCAGGTTTTGCAGACCAGCTTCATCAGGAGGCAGTAACACCATTTTATACAAAAAAGCTTATAAAGTTATTTTTGGAACAAGTCATAAATCCGAGTGATCGAACGCGGAAATCAACGTACGAAAAAATTAAAGATGAAAAGGTCATCAGCTATTTCCATGAATTTCTGGAGCTGTTTTCTGAAGCTGATAAAGATGAAGACCGAGTGAAAAACGAGGCGATTTGGCTGCTTGAACATGCAGCACATCGCGAAGTTGTGAAATTCGCGCTTCTCGTGTTAGGAACAGTTAAATGTGAAGAGTATAAGGAACGCTTGAAAGTGATTGCCTTGCATGAAGAATTCACCGGAGTAGCCTTATTTACGTTAACAAACGGCACAACAAACAGTAATGAAACGGTGTGGCATATTGCGCAAAATGTTTCGGACTGGGGTAAACTTGAAGCACTGAATTTCCTGGATGCCTCAAATGAAGAAATCCGACAGTGGATATTGCAAGAAGGACTGAATAATACCGTACCGGGTAATGCGTCAGCATTAATGTGTGCTGAAAAAGGAAAGCTTGATATCGAACTGCACGAGAAAATTATTTCCGGGAAAATATTTGACAGTGCAGGGTCAATAATATTAGCTCTTTTATACGAAGGGGCTTATCAAACGTTGGATGAATATGAGTATTCAGGTCAAGTACTGATGCGCTATACACATCATGCAAAAACACATTGCCTGACATTCAATCAATTTTTTGTTTTGACACAAATTAATGAGTACTTGCAATATGATGAAGAAACATGGGAAGATCGTTTTTCTTCTAACTGGAAACCGCATGAAAAGCGTACAGTAGAAGAAAACATCGAAGAAATTGCCCAAAACCCGTTATGGCTGCAGGAAGCGTTGGAAATACTGCAAAATGACCAAGTGAATGAGGAAAAAGCGTTAGCAGTAGCCAAATTTTATAAAGCAGATATTACGGACATCGTATTCGAAAAATTAAAGAATAATCCGGAAAACGTACAATATTATTATTCATTATTTGCCTCGAAGGATTCGCAAATTATCGAGCAGCTTATAGAAATTACGAATACTTTTGGAGATTTCAATGAACTGACGAACGAACAGAAAGTTGTTGTTTTATCGCTTATTGAAGAATTGGATCAGTATAATGGGGTTGGTATGGATTTCATTGGGCAAGCACTAAAAACTACTGACGACCATTTGCAGTATATGGCGATTCAGACATTGCATTCATTCGAGCGTTCACATTGGCAAGGTACGGAAATCGAACTGCTTGTTGTGCGTTATGCAAAAGAATCAAAAGATCCGGATGTGAAGGAAATCGCAAAGCAACTACTTGCAACAAATGAATAGAAAATGCTGTTTGAAAATTCGAAGTGCTACAACAGGCTTCGAATTTTTTTGCTTTAATAGTGAACTTCAAATGTTTACTGACAAGCACAGAGGGAATATTTTTAATAAGTCGATTTATAAAGGAGTTTGATTATGCTAAATCATACAAAACAATACATCAATGGGGAATGGATTGATTCTACTGGAACAGATACAATTGAAGTAATTAACCCTGCGACAGAGGAAGTGGTTGGAAAGATTAGCAGCGGAACTAAAGAAGATGTGAATCGAGCAGTCAAGGCGGCGAAGGAGGCATTTCCTTCCTTTTCAAAAATGTCAGTGGACGAGCGAATAAAGCTTTTGGAAGCTATTGCTGAAGAATATGAAAATCGTAAAGACGATTTAGTGAAAATAATGACCGCTGAATTAGGTGCGCCTATTACGAAATCGGAGGAAATCCATTATAAGATGGGGCTAACGCACTTTAAAGAAGCGGCAGAACAATTGAAAACATTTAAGTTTACTGAAGAACGAGAGAAGTCATATATTCAAAAAGAACCGATTGGTGTAGCGGGACTTATTACACCATGGAATTTCCCGACAAATCAAATTTCCACGAAGCTTGCCAGTGCATTGGCAGCCGGTTGTACAATGGTAGTAAAACCTGCTTCCCAAACACCATTTGCAGCAGTCATTCTGGCGGAAATTTTGGATAAAGCGGGTGTTCCAAAAGGTGTCTTTAATCTTGTCAACGGTTCGGGTTCAACAGTAGGTGAGGCAATCAGTACTCATCCGGATGTGGACATTGTATCGTTTACCGGTTCAGGTGAAGTTGGCAGCGGATTAATGAAGAATGCTGCAGAAGATATTAAAAATATTTCATTAGAACTTGGCGGCAAATCGCCTTTCGTTATTTTAAAAGATGCGGATGTAAAAGAAGCAGCGAAAACAGCATTAGGTCAAATCGCTATGAATACAGGGCAAGTATGTTCAGCTGCAACACGCATGATTGTACCGGAAGAAATGCATGATGAATTCATAGAAGCAATGAAAGGAATAGTCACGGAATTTCCGGTAGGGGATCCACAGGACGAAAATACATTTATGGGTCCTCAAGTTTCAAAAGACCAATGGGAGACCGTTCAATCCTACATTAAAAAAGGTGAAGAAGAAGGTGCAACCATTGTGATTGGAGGCCCAGGCAGACCAGATGGAATCGATAAAGGATTCTTCTCCAAAATTACGGTATTCACCAATGTGAAAAACGATATGACAATTGCACAGGAGGAAATCTTTGGTCCGGTTATGTCGGTCATCACTTATAAAGATTTAGACGAAGCAATCGATATAGCCAACGATACAATTTATGGACTTGCCGGTTATGTATTCGGAAATGATAAAGAAGAACTGAAGAAAGTCGCTTTATCTATCCGAGCAGGACAAATCCGTATTAACAATAGTGAAACGGATCGTTCGGCACCATTTGGCGGCTTTAAACACTCTGGTATTGGCCGCGAATGGGGCGATTATGGGATCGAGGAATTTCTTGAGCCAAAAGCGATTATGGGAATGCCACTTTAATTGGAAAGCTGTCCAAGTATTAGGAACTTGGACAGCTTTTTTATGTATTGGTGGAGCGGCCCTTGGATTTTATTAGAACAATTGGGAAGTATATTAGAAGAAGTGCGCTGGTTATTTGAAGATCTGAGTGGGATTTTAGAAAAGTAGACCCTCTTATTAGAAGAAACATGAAATATATTAGAACTTCAAGAATTTATTAGAACAAATGAAAATATATTAGCAGATTTCCGGATTTATTAGAAAATCGGGACCCGACCCATTCGCCATATCGCAAAATATTATAAGTTATCCACAAGTAAGTAACCATTTTTAGAATTATTGCGCGGGAAATTTTTGAATTATCAGATATTAGATGAAAGGTTATTCTTATTTTGCAGTTCTGCCTCTCTTCTATATAAAAGGGATCGAGATTATATTTCTCGATCCCTTAGCTAATTATAATACTATTCTTTTGCAGCTAAATCTTCAATGGAATCAATATCCATATATGCCGGGACAACAAAACCAAGCCGTGCACCTTTTAAGTTTTCCCCTAAATCAATAAAGTCATCTTTGTGCTTTTCATAAAAGGACTCATGTGTAATCGGCAGCCAAGGGGCTAATGAAATATCACCATTTCCTGTTGAAATAGCCTGGAACATAATCGCCGGGTCAACAGGAGTGATTTCGGCTTCAAAACCATGCTGTTCCAAAATGGCTTCAATGACATGTGATGAAGCATCCTCTGTGTCCCAAGGAGTAGAAATAATACTAATTTTTTCTCCGTTACCTTTTTCAACTCCAGAAGTCCATTCTGCGATCGTTTCCGAATTTTCCTCAACCCATTTGTTCGCAGCATCTTTAAAATCCGAATTTTGGGCATCTGTCATGACCGTTTCCATATCTTCGGGCTCCCAATAAAAGCGGTCCACTATTGTGTAGGCATTCGGTAAATCTTCTTTAAAACCTTTACGAACAATTGTATTAATATTTTCGATTTCACCTAATGATTTTTTAGGATCCTCTAAATATTTCAAATCATATTTTGCAAACATCCAGTGAGGGTTCCAACCTGTAATAATAATTGGTTCTTCATTTTTAAAAGCCTTATCTAATTCACCTAACATACCGGCTGTTGAACTTTCTGTAAGGTTCCAGTTATTTAGATTTTCATAATCTTGTAAAGCATTGTTTGCCAATTCCATTGTGCCGCTTCCCGGTTCAATGCCATTGATCGTGTAATTTAATTTTTCTTCAATTGTAGCACTGCTTTCCTCCTGGCTATTACAACCAACTAAAAGTAGGCCCGTTACTGCTACTGAAAATAATCCCATTTTTTTAAAATGCATAGTACTCTCCTTTTATCTCTTTTATAAAGAGACAACTTATAAAATTTTTAAAGTTGTTACTTTATAAATTATTAACTAAATCTTTATTTTTGTCAATTCAACATTTACTTAAAAAGGTATTTGCATAAAAAGAATTTACACTATATTTCAAAATAGGTGTTTTTTATTCTTTTGGGAATAATTTGAAATAAGACTCTTAATAACTGCTATTGTTTTCGAAAAGAGGTAAAAGGGAGGAATTAATTTTTTATGTTATTGATAAAACGATTAGACATATGGCTGATCGGCATTGGAGATTTATAATATTAAGTTAAAATATTACATATTATGAAACTTATTGTAGTTGTAATTCGTAATATGTAAGTGTAAACAGTTGTTTTACGAAAAAGAGATAGGGGGATGAAGAGTGGTAACTTTAAAAAAGGCGGGTGCCATGTTAACTGCAACAGCGCTGTCTGTTGGGTTATTAGCACCAATTGCTAGTGCTTCAACAATTGGAAATGAACGGATGGAGACATTGCCGATTCAAGTTGCACAAACGAATACAACGGTAACAAAAGATGATTTAATGAAGCGTTTCCGAGCATTATTTCCAAATGAGTTCTTACATGTATCTGAAAAAGATTTTCGTACAGGTACAGGATATTCACATCCTACAGACTCTACGGTGCGTTATGAACTTTATTTCTCAAAGAATATTGATGACCAATATGAACATGGAAGCTTTGTTTTTGCGGGAGATACGTTGGAGTTAGAACAATTCTACTATCAACCAGTAAACACAAAGGATGTATTGTTCCCGGCAAAATATTCAAAAGAAGAAGCGCAAAAATCTGCGGATAAATTTATGGAAAAGTTCAATAAAGGCGAGGGGTATGAGCTTGTGCCAAACGCACACGATTATTACTCGCCATCTATTTTAACGCGGCCTGTTGAATACTCATTTATTTATGAGAAGAAAAATTCAGGGATTCCAATTTCAGATCAAACTATTAATATTCGTGTGTTTGGGGATGGCACAGTATCATCATTTTATAGAACAACCTCTCCAAAAAATAATTTCACGTATGATGATCCGTCCAAAAAACAAGATGAATCTTCCATTGCTAACCGCGTGCAGGATGCTTTAAAAGCACAATTGTCCTATACAATTATACCGGATTATTCAACAGGGGATCACAAGGTTAAGCTTGTTTATGAACCAAATAGCCAGATTATTTCAGGTATCCATGCACAAACAGGGGATTGGTTAACTTTGGACGGACTCTCTTCAACATTATCCGCTAAATCAATTACACCGATTGTTTCTGCACCATTAGCGGCAAAACAGCCAAACATGACAGCTGATCAGGCGCGAGCATTGGCTGAGAAATTGCTTGCAACAGATATAAAAGGTGTTCAACTGGAGATTGGAGCGGTTGAAGAAACGACATCGGAGACTGGTAAAGAAGTCTTCAACATTCAATATATGTATAACTATCGTAATGGTGGAACAGGAACTGTGCTAACAATTGATAAAGCAACAGGGGAATTCATTCATTACAGTGATATTAAAAGTCATCTTGAAGAAGATAATAATGACGCCGAGGCAGAAGTGAAATTAACACAGAAACAGGCATTGGATAAAGCGATCGCTCTTGTAAAAGAATGGATACCATCATCTGCTCATAAGTATGCATTGCCAGTTAATGAAGGCTACCACGAAACTTACAATAATAGTTATAACTTTACGTTCCCACGCATCGTGAACGGCTTATCAGTAGTGGGAGACAACATTTCAGTAGGTGTCGATGCTAAAACTGGTGCTTTATTGAGCTTGTATATGAGCGATTATGGTGATTTGGAGTGGCCGGCAGCAACTGATCTTTTATCTGAACAGGAAGCAACAAAAATGTTGAAAGATGAGTTGAAACTGAAGCTGCAATATGTGAATCATCCAAAGGTCGGGAATGAGCAGCATTACAGTTTAGCATACCAACCAGTCTTCAAAGAAGGGGCTTCCGCGGGCATTGATGCCAAAACAGGTGAATGGTTAGATTCTTATGGAATGGCCAATTCGGACAAGCCGAAAATCGAGCATCCAAAAGCTGCTGAAGAATTAAATTATTTAATTCATGCGGGTATTTTAGAAGTGAATGAAAAGTTTAACCCAGATGCCCCTATTACTAAAGAGGAAGCATTAAAAGTATTACTTAAATCGGTAACATACATGTATTATAGCTCTAGTTACAATGAGTTTGAAACGGCGGCCGAATCATTTACTGATATAACGCCAGACGATGCCTCATATGCATTTGTCACACGTGCATTACAAATGGGAATGCTTGATGCATCTACTAAAACATTTAATCCGAAGACAGCTCTTACAAATCAGGAACTGGCAAAATGGGTAATTGGTACATTAAAACTAAATAAACCTGCACAACTGAGTGATATATATGAATTGAAATACAGTGATGCCGCACTTGTGGATAAGGAATTACGTGGTCACGTGGCATTAGCATATGCAATGGGATTACTTGAAGCTGAAAATAATCAGCTGAAGCCAACTAGTGAAGTTACGTATGCACAATTAGCTCAAGTAACAATTCGTTTAGCTCATAAAATGAACGAATATCAGATTAATAATTATTAATAGCAGGTTTGTTTTTAACACATTGACTTAATGAAATATCCCTTGCCATTTAAACGGCAAGGGTTTTCATATTTAAATATTTAGTTGCACGATTCATCCGTTGTGAAAACCGGATGACTAATACATAAAAGCATTTATACAAATGAAGAAGTCAAATATAACTAGGTGACATTAAGGGATCTTATATTGAAAATAGAAAATCAGATTGTCCACCGAATTATGCAATTTGCTTAAAAAAGGGGTAGTAATATGTTTCCAAAATTAGAAACCGAACGACTCGTTTTAAGAGAAATTCTACCTGCCGATGTAGAAGCGATCTATTCAATTTTTTCAAGTGAAGAGGTAACAAAATACTATGGATTGGACACATTTAAAACAATGGAACAGGCAGAAATGTTAATACAGGCATTTACTAGTAATTTTCAATCTGAAAAAGGAATACGCTGGGGAATTGAGAGGAAGGGCGTTCAGGGGTTAATCGGTACAATTGGCTTTAACTCATGGTCAAAAGCACATCGACGTGCAGAAGTTGGATATGAAATTCATCCAGAATTTTGGCGTAATGGCTATGCATCAGAAGCAGTAGCTAAAATCGTTGAACATGGATTTCAAGAGATGGAGTTAACAAGAATCGGTGCCATCGTTTTTGTTGAAAATGATGGTTCCAGTCAATTATTGATGAAACAGGGATTTGAAAAGGAAGGCATTTTAAGAGAGTATATGTACCAAAATAACGAGGCTTTCGATGTAATTATGTTAGCAAAGTTTAATCGGCAAAATGGAGGAGATGAATAATGGATATTAATCGAAATGAAATTTACTTTAGAAAGTTGAAATTAGAAGACTTCAATGCTGTAGTTGATTGGAGTAGGGATGAGCATTTTTGTGAAGCAAATGGATGGCAGAAAAATAGAGATCATATGGAATTATTTAAATGGTGGGAACGTTGTGTAGCCAACCAAGAAAAAGATATGATCCGTTTGGGAATTGAATATAAAAATAGACTTATCGGTTATGCTGATTTAGCCGAAATTAAAAATAATAGTGCTGAAATTGGTATTGCTATAGGAGACAGTACTCTTTGGAATGTTGGTATTGGGACACAAATGGTAAAAAAATTAATGGATTATGCGAATGAACAATTCGGAATTACCACATTTTACGGAGAGACACACGAAACAAATCATCGCTCCAGAAAAATGATGAAGAAGATCGGATTCACTGAAGAGAGCCGTGAAGGAACTGAATTATACATAGGTAAAGAAGTTAAATTAGTACAATATAAGTTGTTTTTGAAAGATAGATAAGTTTTTTTTCATAAAATGATTTCATGTACCGGAACAATAGCTATTTGAAAGCACCATAATACATAAGAACGAAAAAAAAGGTGGTACGAATCAAAATGCATTCGTACCACTTTTTCTGTAATATCTATTTATTGTTTTCCTTCTTATTCGCTTTTGATCCCCAATATGTAGCAAGAATCGGTCCCGAAATATTGTGCCAGAAACTGAAGATAGCACTCGGAACGGCTGATACTGGGTCGAAGTGGGCCATCGCTAATTGCGCTCCTAAACCTGAATTCTGCATCCCAACTTCGATCGATACTGCTTTTTGATCATCGTATTTCAGTTTAAATAGTTTTGCTACTAAAAATCCTAGTAAGTAACCTAAACCATTATGTAAAATAACAATGGCAAAAATGATTAATCCTGTTTCTAAAATTTTATCGCGGCTTCCGCTTACTACAGCAGCAACGATCATCACGATTGCCACAACTGATACTGTAGGAAGAATATCAACACTTTTTTCTACAAGTGGTCTAAATAAGAACTGTGCAAGAATCCCTAAAATAATCGGAATTAACACAACTTTAATTACTGACATAAACATGGCCATAAATGAAACTGGTAACCATTCACTTGCTAATAAGTAGATTAGAGCAGGTGTTACAAAAGGTGCTAATAATGTTGTGCATGATGTAATCGTAACAGATAATGCCGTATTTCCTTTTGCGAGGAATGTCATAACGTTTGATGACGTACCCCCTGGACAACAACCTACTAATATAACGCCAACCGCAATTTCTGGCGGTAAATTGAAAACTTTGGCTAACGCAAATGCCAGTAACGGCATAATAACAAATTGGGAAACGATTCCGATAATAACACCTTTCGGATGTTGAAGAATTAATTTAAAATCATCTAATTTTAATGTCATCCCCATACCAAACATGACAATTCCTAATAATATGGTGATGTAACTGCCAATCCATGTGAAATATTCAGGTATCCAAATTGCTAAACCAGCTGCAACCAGTACCCAAATCGCAAATGTATTTCCTGCAAACTTACCTATCTTCTGTAAAACTCCCATGATGATGTAACCTCAGCTTTCTATTGAATTCATGTTATTGTAATTTATTAAATTTCTAATTGCAATAATTTTCAGAATTTTAAGCAATTTCTTTATTATTCTAGTTAATAGAGTCGAAAAGTTATGGGGAAAATTAAATTTCATAAAAAAATGGGTTGTGCAGCAAAATACTGCCCAACCCATTAACTAACATTTTATCTATTCTTTAATTTTGCTACTTCCTCACGTACAATTGGTGCAACTTTCGTACCTAACAGTTCGATGGCATGCAGCACTTGGTCGTGCGGCATAGAACCGACCGGGACATGTAGGAAAAATCTTGAAATGCCGACATGTTCGTAAAGATAAATGATTTTCTTAGCAACCGTGTCAACATCGCCTACATAAAGAGCGCCTTCCAAGCTTCGGGCCTCATCAAATGCTTCGCGTGTGTACGGAGCCCATCCACGTTCACGGCCAAGTTTTGTCATTGCCGCTGCTGTTGAAGGGAAAAATTGTTCTGCTGCAAGTTCTGTCGTATCCGCAATAAAACCATGTGAATGGGAAGCGACACGCAGCTTCGAAATATCATGGCCTGCTTTTTTCGCTACATCATAATACAGTTGAACGATGCGTGCAAAATACAGTGGACTTCCTCCGATAATGGCCAATGTTAACGGCAAGCCCAATGTGGCAGCACGGATGGCAGATTGTGGTGTACCGCCGCTCGCCACCCAAATCGGTAATTTTTCCTGCACAGGGCGCGGGTAGATGCCGCGTCCTGGAATAGATGGACGGAAATGGCCAGTTGATGATACAATCTCATTTTCCTGAAGATTTAATAATAGATCGAGTTTTTCTTCAAAAAGCGCATCATAATCATTCAAGTTATTGCCGAACAAGGGGAACGACTCAATGAATGAACCGCGTCCAGCCATAATTTCGGCGCGGCCGTTCGATAGTCCGTCAAGTGTTGCGAATTGCTGGAAGACACGTACAGGATCGTCAGATGAGAGTACCGTTACAGCGCTCGTCAATCGAATTTGTTTTGTTTGCATAGCAGCTGCCGCGAGTACGACAGAAGGAACTGATGCTGCATAATCTTCGCGGTGATGTTCTCCGACACCATACACATCCAGTCCTACCGAATCCGCCAGCTTAATTTCTTCGACGATTTGTCGCAGTCGCTCGGCATGACTTACTGTTTCACCTGTTAACGCATCCGGTGTAGTTTCTGCAAAAGTTGAAATACCTATTTCCATGTGATGACCTCCAAATAATTAATGGCTCGTTTCCTTTTCTTACTATCATTACCATAAGGATTATTTTAGTGCACATCGGTTGGAAATGAAAGAATTGTATCTTTCGTAAAAAGCTTGTGAAATCATACTTCAATTAATGCGGTATCTTTTATCTCTATAATTCTTGTAGCCACTTGCTTCACAAAATAGTCATCATGGGAGACAAAAAGAATAGTGCCGTCATAGCCTCGGATAAAGTTTGCCAATGCCTCTTTTGTAGCTATATCAAGGAAGTTGGTCGGCTCATCAAGCAGGAGAATATTATATTGACCTAAAAACAGCTGACTTAAAAGCAATCGAATCCGTTCACCGCCGCTTAAAACAGTGATCCGCTTTTGTAAATCATTCTGTTCAAACTGCATTTGATGCAAAATAGTGCGAATAAACGCATCGCTGTATTCGCTTCGTGTTTTTATAAAACTCCAAACGGTCTCATGCGGTAAGTTTTGATAAGCAAGCTGTGAAAAGTGACCGATTTTTACTTTCGGTGAAAGATCTATATTTGGATGCTTTCCGACAATCGCCTGAAGCAATGTTGATTTTCCGCTGCCGTTCGGACCTGTTATAGCTATTTTTTCCTGTAGCCGAATTTGAAGCTGGCATTGATTTAAAAGGATCTTCTTTCCGATTGCTAAAGTAAGATCTTGCATCATAATCGGCACTTTATTATGAAGTTCCAGTGCTTTCGATTGTTTGAAGTGAAGTGGCACGTTTTCTTTTACTTTTTCGACAACGGAAAGCTGTTCAATCCGTTTTTCCATTGCTTTAGCCGAGCGGTAAACCGATTTTTGACTCGTTCCTTTAGATTTTGTTTCAAACATACGATTCGCTTTGGCTTTCGTTTCTTTTTTCGACATCCTCTTTGCCTCGGTAATTTTTTCGGCCTTCTTCATTTTTTCAGCAACAGCCTTCTCCAGGTGAGCCTTTTCGCGAACATATTTTTCATGGGCAGCAGCTTGCTCCTGTTTTTCCCGTTCTTTTTGCGCTGCATAATCGGAATAATTCCCGCTATAGACCGAAACATGCCCATCATTGACTTCCCAGATTGTCGTAACAATACTATCTAGCAAGTTCCGATCATGACTGACTATGACGACTGCTCCGTAATAATAGCGGAGTTGCTCCTGCAAAAATCTGATGCCGTCCTGATCTAAATGAGTTGTCGGTTCATCAAAAAGCATTGCCTCGTAGTAATGGCTGAATGCCTGTGATAACTTTAACCTTGTTTGTTCACCACCGCTATGTGGATCGACTGCCTTCAATTTGTGGGCAAGCGCGATATTAATATTGTCTTGTTTGATGGCAGGGGATGTTTGTTCAAAATAGAAATAATCAACAAGTGCGTTTACATTCCCTTGTTGTGGAATGAGCTGACCGGTTAATAATTTTAATAAAGTGCTTTTACCGGCACCGTTTTTACCAACAATCCCAATGCGGTCAAATTGATAAATTGCCAATTGCGGGATTGTAAGTACATCCTTATCTAAAAATTGCACGTGTATATTTTTTAGTTCAAAGCTTAAGTTTTCCATTATTGCTACCTCCGAAATATAAATTTCGTACCGATAGCTTATCGATACGAGCGGTTTGTGTAATCCGCCCGTATTAAAAGAATAGAAGCATCTGCATTGTTTTAGCCCTCCATTTTATACGTGAGTCTAAAACGCAATAAAAAAGCAGACATATGTATGCCTGCGCCGAAAAAATATAGAAGTCTCCCGTTTAAAGAGGGATCTCTATGGTTTCATCGTTTACAAGCATGACAAAAAAGCCCATCGAATGGGTTTGCTTTTTTATTGCCAGCTTAGAGTAAACGAAGTAAAAACATAGAAAAATCCCTCCTTCTCATAAATTAATGCCATCATAATAGATTTCCGGAAATAAATCAATAATGGAATTTACTAGGTAAATATTAAAAGTGATTGAAGATTAATAAATATTCAAATATAATTATATTTATAAAACGGACGTAAGAAGGAATTTTTCTTGGAAGACGTGGTCGAATGAGTTTATATTTTGCGTATGTCATGATTGGCCTTGCCATTGCAATGCCCGTTGGTGCCATTACAGTCGAAATGACGAAACAGGGTTTGAAAAATGGGTTTATGCACGGTTGGGCAGTAGGGCTTGGCGGAATGACAATTGATCTAGCTTTAATCATTGCCTTGTATTTGGGGGTGGCTAAATTTTTGTCGCTGGCTTATATTCAGCTACCGCTTTGGTTAATAGGAGCCGCCTTTTTATTTATTTTGGCTTTCGATTCAATTAAAAATGCTGATAAAGATATTGCGTTAGCTGGTGAGAAAGCGAATAAATCCTTTCTGTCAACATACCGCAATGGTTTATTAGTTGCTGTTTCACCAGGTAATCTCGTTTTCTGGATTTCTGTTTTTGGAGCAGTTTTGGCCGACTCTTATGCAGGAAAAGGGGCCAATCAATTTTTGATTGTTGCACTAGGCATTTTATCGGGTATTTTACTGCATGATATTGGTCTTTTAACAATTGTTTCACTTACAAGGAAAGTCATGAACCGAGCGATGATTAAATGGACTTCCATTATTGCAGGCTTATTATTATTCGGGTTTGGCTGTTACTTTATATATGAATTTATTCATGATTTAAAAGCATTAATTTAACTATTAGAACGGGTGATTCCAGAGTACATATGGTTTTGCCTGTTTGTTTTTATATTTGCATGTATTAGGAAGAGGCCATGCTGAAAATGCTCTGACATATCGCTTTTTGCATAGACATACACTGCTATAAAATTAAAAGTTTTGCGGAAGAGGCAACATTTGTGAAGAGAGGACGTTCTATTCTAAAGAAGAACATACATAATAATGGCATGTTTTCACAAATTCTATTGTGAATCAGTCAAAGTTTTTGTATGCTAAGTGAATGTAGAAGTGGACTTTGGAGTTAATATCGGTTTTTTCGATTTTAACTTTGGATATTGCAAATGATTGGAGTTGTTTTTGTTGTTAGATACAATCATTCTATCAATGATTGAGTTTTTTAAAGGGTTCGGATATTTTGGTGTACTGTTGGCACTTTGCTTTGAGTTTATCCCAGCAGAAGTTATATTACCGATGGCCGGATTTTGGATTGCTCAAGGGGAGTATAAATATTGGTTAATGGTGCTTGCCGGAACGGTAGGCGGAACAATTGGACCGTTGACATTATATGCGGTAGGGCGTTATGGTGGTCGCCCAATCGTCCTAAAATACGGGAAGTTCTTCTTGATTAATGAAAAGCAAGTGAATGCATCGGACAAGTTTTTCGCAAAATATGGTGCAGGTGTCGCATTTTTCGGCCGCTTTATGCCGATTGTTCGTACCGCAATTTCGGTTCCGTGCGGGATGACGAAAATGAATGTATGGAAGTTTACGATCTATACATTTTTAGCGATGTTCCCAATTACCGCGCTTTATGTTTATTTAGGCATTAAGCTAGGGGAAAACTGGGAGCAGGCAGGAGAACTGTTTAAACAGTACTTGCAGCCGTTTGTCATCATCATCATTATTTTGGCAGTAATCTATGCGATTTATAAATATCGCGTAAAGTTATTAGAGCGTAAAATGAACTTACCTAATAAAAAATAAATTCAAAGGGCAGCCGTGTTTAACAGGTTGCCCTTTTTAATTTGCTCTATATTATTTAACGATTAAATTACTTTTAATTTCCTTCTCCAACATTTTCACTAGTTCTGCTTGTTCTAAATGTTGAAGTAGCGTTAAACCCTTTTCAATAAAACCTTCATCTGCTCCGTTTAAATTATTTAGGCAAACGCCTTTTCTCACGTAACAGATCGACAGGTTAATAAAAAGCTGCTCCGATTTACACTTACTGCTTGCATCATTCAACAGATGTAGTGCGGTTTCAAAGTCTTTTCCTTTAATATTAATAAGCGACAAATTGATCAGAAAGTTTATTTTTAACTTATTAATATTTTGAAATCCGTTGTACTTATCGATATGGCGAAATGCAAATTCTTTTATTTCGGTTGCAGTAGAAATCGGAAAAACAAATAAAATGGCATTCAGCAAATAAATATCAGGTAAGTACAGTGTATTTCGCTGCGAGAGATCGTTCCATATAGGAGATATTGTTTCAGAAGCCAGTACAAAATCACTGGATCTTGCCAAAACGAGCATGCCTTCCATTACAGTTTGAATATTCATGATTAAATTGTCATTCGGATTTTGCTGTAAATAAGCTGAGCATTCTTTAATCATTAGGAGCAGGGCATTTTCGGAATTATATGTTTGATTGTAAAACTTCTTCATAATCCTTTGACGGTCATGCATTTCATAATTATTGCTTATGTATTCAAACTCTTCATAGGACATTTCAAGACGCCCCAAAAATTCCTTTAATATCGAAAACTTAATTTCTCTGTTTTCTCCTTTTTCAAACTTTGAGTAGTTGCCCTGTGAGCATATTTTTTCGCTGACATACTGTTGTGAATACCCTTTACCAACCCTGATTTCTTTTATAACATGCCCGTAATTATTCATTTCATCACCTAAATTATTCTTTTAGGCATATTATACACTTTTTGTCGGAAAGTTTGTAAAATTAATACAAAGGAGGGGGCAAAATGGTAGATTTATTAATTACAACTTTAGAACTGTGGATTATTGGAACTGGTGGAGGATAAGTTAGAAAATTAAAAGATTCATATATATAGCAATCAGGCTTTGGAATAGGAACAGCGGAGGAATCAATGATGAAAAAATTTAAATTGTTAAGTTTAAGTTTATTTGCAGCAATTTCTTTAAATGTATCCGTAAATATTTCAAGTATACAAGCAGCTGAAAGTTTGACACCTGAAGTTTCTGTCACATCCGATACACTTTGGTATTCAAAAGAAGTGCCCTATACAACGACACAATCGATGTGGGTAACGGTTACTCAAAACGGTAAAACGTATTCTGGTTATTTGTATAATCGTGGCTATGCTGTAGGGAAGCCGGGGTATTCCTTCTTTTCAGGCACGCTTAAAACAGGACCATATGCACCGCTTAGTAACGCAGAGCAGGAGTAATGGGGAAATCTGAATCTGATAATTTTCATATCCTCTTTGAAAAGGATAAGCCTCCGTTTTTTGGCAAATCTGCTCAAAGAGGAATTTATATTTTCAGCATACTAACAGGGTAAGGGGGAGGAATGATGTATGAAGTGATTCGTTTTCTTGTGAAAGGCTTGTTAAAAAGCAAATATATTTTTATATTACCTGTTGCAATTATTGTACTTGTCGGGACGATGCTCGTTATTAATAGTACGCAATCGGGTGCTACCAAGCATGAACTGCAGGAAACGTTCAACAATCGAAAAGATACAGTACATTTGCTGATTACAAGTACATTAACTAAAGAACGGGTTATAGGTCTTACTCCGGAAGAACAGCAATCATTGGGAAGTCTTCTATTAAAAGAACAATATATAGACGATATTTTAAAGAAATTAGACGAGAACGATTTACAGATTGCCGACCAGCAGCTTGCCTATTTAAACGAATATGAAAACTACATAGCATTCAAAGCAATTCCTTATCTTGGTGAACATACAGTGGCAGTTGAAAGGGAGAAAGCGGAAGCCATCATTGATCATCAGTTGGCCTATACCGAACAAGATACGCCATTTAAAACTGCCTTATTTACAAAGCAATTATTCCAAATTCTATTTAGCCCCGTTACGGCCTTTCTTCTATTATTAGTTTTTTGCTATAAATATATATTTGACCGGGAAAATCGGACATTCGATTTCTTTAAAATCAATTCATTATCCAGTAAAGCCATTTATTTTGGATACTTGATTCCTTTATGGATGGTCGTCCTGTGTTACATCGTTATTGCAAGTGTTGTGTCGTTACTGCCGCCACTATTAACAGGGAATCTGAACACAATTTACTATCCTGTTGAAGTGGCATTGAGTTCCGAAATCATTTTAGTCCCAATATGGAAATGGCTTGTGTTTATCCCGATTGGCTGGGGGATTTTCAGTGCGTTATTATTGCTGCTGTTTACTTGTCTGATTAAACAGCAAGCAAAATTAGGTTTACTATTCTCGCTGATCAGTTTACCGGTTTTAATCAGTTATATGATTTCATTGAAGACCGGGTTTCAGATGTATAACCCGATTCACTTGATTGTTTCGTATGAACAGCTATTACTGGATTCGAATCGTTTTGTCCCTTATTTAATCATCATGTTACTGCTAGTAGTGATAGGTACCGGTATTACTTATGCTGTCATTAATATGAAAAATGTCAGTTTTGGAGTGCCTGAATTTACAGCATCGAAAAAACAGTATGTACCAAACAGGAAATTTAAATTATTACAATTTGAGCATCTAAAGAAGAAGCGGAAAGGCCATATTCTTATAACTGTTATTTTGCTGTTTGGAATAATTGGCGGTACGGTCATTGTAGTGAATGAGCAGTACCGAACATTTCCTGACAAAGCACTGAAAATAATTGAGCGTTCCCAAAATACGATTATCCAGGATCAAACACATTGGAAACTCGTCGCAGATGAATTTGAAATGGAGCAGGAATTGCAACGACGGATGGCTGAGGAAACGGGTGAAGAGCTGGAAATGCTTGATCAAAATCCTTATCAGTCAATGATTAAACAATTAGAAATGCGATTTGAGGCGTTGGAACATCTGAAGGCTGATATTCACTCTCCTACATTTGCCGAGACATTTCGCGATGTGATGAACTCATTTGAACCTGGTACTTATAGAGAAAATGATAATACACTTTGGACATTGACTGACATGGTATCAGAAGAGCAGGAAATTATTCTGGATGGCAAAAGGATAACCCCGTGGCCGCTTGGACATAAATGGGTATCTAATTTTGATGATCCGAGTCAGGCTTTAGATCAAGAACATTATGAACGTTTAAAGCTGTTCCAGGAACAAAATACAAAATACGGGGACAGCAGCTCGTTTGCAATCTACAGGTTCTTGGAATGGAACATGATGTGGTTCGTCCTGATTTTATTTGTATTATTGTTATGGACAACGATGGCCGATGAATATAGGCCGAATCCATCGATGAGCTTTTTAGCAACAAAGCCAATTCGATTCTCCTCTATTTATGTATCGAAATGGATCTATAATTTAACGGTTGCCTGCAGTTTGTTGCTCATTACGGGTACTATTGTTTTCCTGATCGCTACATTTATTGGTGGAGTAGGTGACATGGATTATCCAATATTGATTTATGCAACAGAACGGCTGGAGGAGCACTTTTTCTTTTCAACTGCGAACAATGCCTATTTTTATTTTGAAAATTTGATGGCGCTGCTTGTCAAAAGTGGAGTGCTTATATTCATGCAGCTCTTCTTTTTAAATAGCTTGTTCAGCTTTATCGGGAAATTGATGAAAAATCATTATGCAGCAATTATCGTTACATCCATACTTGTCATTGCCGGGTACTTTGCAGGGAACCATTATATTAATCTAACAAGTAGTGTGTATAATCCGTTTGTCTATTTTGATACATGGAATATTGTAGATGGCTGGAAATCGATTGAGGCAAACAACGGAAAAGTGAACTTCCTGACGGGCGCGGTCATTTTACTAATCAGCGGGACTCTATTGTTCGGCATGGGGCTTCTATTTAAAAGGAAGGTGACATCATAATGGTATTGCAGGTGAACGAACTTGAAATGAAATACAAAAGTAAACAGGTGCTGGATAATATTACGTTTTCTATCGGTACCGGTGAAATAATAGGTATTGTAGGGCCGAATGGGGCAGGGAAATCTTCATTAATGCGCTCGGTATTAGGATTGGAAAAGATTAATAAGGGCACTGTCCATATAAACAATATTTCCAACAGCAACCCTGAATTCTTTAAATATATTTCCTTCTTGCCAAGTGATAATTACTTGTATATGCAGTTAACCGGTTATGATCATCTGTCGTTTGTGGCTAATATTTACCATATACAGCAACAAGAAATAGAAGATGTCATAGAGTTGATCGGCATCCGCTCGTATGTGCATCAGCCCGTCAAATCCTATTCTTACGGGATGCGGCAGCATTTGCTGATCGCGTTAAGTATATTGACAAAGCCGCTCATTATTTTAATGGATGAACCTTTTAATGGACTGGACCCGACGAGCATTATTGAATTAAAACAATTGATTGAAGTGCTACATGCAAAAGGAATCAGTATCGTCATTTCGACGCATAACCTGGATTTACTGGAAGATTTGACGGAGACAATCTGGTTCATTAAAGAAGGGAAGCTTTACACAAATCCATTGCATTCAAATAAGGAAGTACAATACGAAATTAAGTATTCATATCATAGTGATCTTCCCCAAGTAATGAAAAAGAGCCATCTTCCTTATAAAATTAAAGGTGATTTACTCATTACAGATGCTGCATTTGCGATTGAAACCTATCTTCAATGGTTATTAAAAAATAGTGTGCAAATCCAATCTGTGAATCCGATCAACCGGAACTTGGAAGAACTGTATCGTGATTTTTATAATCTATAATAGAAACAAGCCGTTGTCATAAAGTATGACAACGGCTTTATTTTTAGTTGAAATCGATAAACTAAACAGTAAGAGAGCCTCTAAATCCTCGGGCACCGTAGTACGAATCTGCGCCATTATGGTACATGAAAACCGTCTCATATCGACGGTCGCAGAAAATTGCTCCGCCAAGTTTACGGATATCCGGTGGTGTCAAAACCCAGCTTGATGTTTTTAAATCGAATTTCCCAAGTTGCTGCAATGAGCGGTATTCGACTTCCGTTAAAATTTCAATTCCCATTGAAGACGCCATATTCATTGCACTGTCTTCCGGTTTGTTCTTTTTACGCGCATCCAATGCTTCCTGGTCATAACAAATACTTCTGCGTCCTTTAGGGCTTTCAGCTGAGCAGTCCATAAATGTGTATGTGTCCGTTTCCTGGTTATATGCAACGACATCAGGTTCACCTTCTGTACGTTCCATTTCATTAACAGACCATAGTTTTACCGGATTTGCTTCGAGCTTTGTCTGCACATTTTCCCAATCGATATTCGGATGACGCTCCATATGCTGTAAAAAGCGTGCTTTCAATGTTGTAAGAAGCTGTTCTTGCTGTTCGTTTGTTAATACTTTTTTAGCTGCCATAATATTGAACACCTCGTTAAGTAGTTGATGCCTTTAATGATACTTTAGTTATGAGAATAATGTCTACTAATGGTTAATTTTCATAATAAATAAATCTACTAAAAAACATAGAGTGCATCAAAATTATATTTGCACGTAAATGAATTGTTTCATATGCATAGACAAATGAATTAATATGGTATATACTAATGTTAATAAGAAATGTTACAAGACAACAATAAATTCACCTATTACAATATGTATTCGTGTTTTATTTAGTACTTATTGTAATATGTGAATTTTTTTCTTTATGAGGAATTGTGATCTTATTAAATTTAATTAAATGGAGGTCATTTAAATGACACAAGGTACAGTAAAATGGTTTAACGCAGAAAAAGGTTTTGGATTTATCGAAGTTGAAGGCGGAAACGACGTATTCGCTCACTTCTCAGCAATCCAAGGCGACGGTTTCAAATCTTTAGACGAAGGTCAAAAAGTTGAATTTGAAATCGAAGACGGTCAACGTGGCCCACAAGCTACAAACATCGTAAAACTTTAATTTTAAAGCTGCAACGATAAACTGCATCCCAAATATGGGATGCAGTTTTTTTGTTACATAATGATTTAATCTTTATAAACCTTCCTAAATTTTGATTGACGGGAAAACTAAATCAATCTGAGTACCTTTTCCAATTTCACTTTGTATATCGATTTTTCCGCCCTGTAATAAAATCAGCTGTTTTGTAATTGCCATTCCTAGACCCGTTCCTTCAAGGGATTCGGTTGTATTGGTTCCGCGATAATAACGATTAAATAAATGTTCAATGGTCCTTTCATCCATTCCAACACCATTATCAAGAATGGAGATGAAGACTTCATTTGAATCGTGTGTAACATTAATGGAAATTACTGTTCCGCATGGATTATGCTTAATTGCATTTATTAATAGATTATCCAATATACGCTGCAGCCATTTCAAATCGAGTTCAACTAGAATCACATCTTCGCTGGCATTGAAATGAAATACATAATCTTTGAAATCCTGGTGATTGACAAGCTCAATAATCGTACGGCGTACTATTTCATTTACATCAAGCACATCTTTAGTTAGGGGTAGTTGTCCATTTTTTAAACGATATGTTAGTGTTAAATCCTCAATGAGAGCCATCATATAGTCAGATTTTTCGTCAATGACCGCATAAAATTGTTTCTGTTCCGCTTTCGTCCATTCATATTCAGATTGCAGCATTTTTACATAACCGATGATGCTTGAAAGAGGGGTTTTTAAATCGTGCGATAAGCTACTAATCCATTCTTCGCGTGTTTTTTCAATTGACAGTTGCTGTTCCTCATTTTTCTTCAATGTTAAAGTCATATCTTCTAATGTTTCGAATAACTCTTTATATAATTTATATTTGTGTTTAATATGTCCCTTCTTATTGTATAAAAGTTTATGTCCTGTTTTATTCGTGGGCAGATTATAATTTTTATCGCCAAGCTGTCTAATCCATTTCATCATAATGAGTAGTGGTGAACCAAATTTTTTTGCGTAATATAAAGTACATAGCATTAAAAAGAAAAAGATGATGGCTACTCCGATGAAAAATGGCTTTTTGAAATCTGTGAAAAACGCCAAGTCATCCCAGACATCTTGTTTATAGGCTACTATGAGTGATTTACCTGTTGTTTCATTGTAAATAGATGCAGTATTATATAGCTCCTTATTTTGAAGCTTTGCAACTGTATCGATTGTAAGTACATTGGAAATTGGATTTACTGCTTGAAGTAAATCACCGTTTGCATTCAAATAATATATAATGGCATCTGTTCGAAATGTTGGCAATCTGTTAAGTGACCAGTCAATGTTTTTATTAACTTCCTGTAAGGTTATAGCGGCTTCATTATATGTATTATATGAAACAAAATACGGCTCTCCATTCAAGGGTGTAATCGTTATAATTGTTGTGGTGACAAACGGCATGTCCTGTAACAAAGCTTTAAAATGGACTTGTTCGTTCTCAGGTACATTGTAATGATACAGCAAACGGCCATCTTCATTAAATAACGCAAGCCATCCACCCTGCTGTCTAATGGCTTCTTTAAATTTTTGATCCAACTGCCAGCTTTCGTCATGTTTTTTTATTGAACTCTCAAAAAATACATAGTCTGCGTTATGGATATTATGATAGGATTCTGAATCTGCAATAAAATAGCCTAACGCAATGAAAAGGCTAACAAGACTAATAACTAGCAGAAATGATAAAAAACCAACTTGCATCAAAAATTGTGTAATCAATCTTCTTTGCATTTCTATACCTCGCCGCCATTCGGCATAAATTTATAACCAAGTCCACGTGAAGTCACAATCCATTTAGGGTTACTCGGATCACTTTCGATTTTTTCACGCAGTTTGCGTATATGAACCATAACCGTATTGTCCTCGCCTAAAAAATCCTCTCCCCAAACGTGTTCATATAATTGGGCTTTGCTAAACAGTTGATTTGGATGTTGGCAAAAGAAAACAAGCAGTTGATATACTTGCGCGGGCAAATCGATGACTTTATCGTGTACAGTTACTACTCCTGCGTTTAGCTGAATATGCAGATTTGGAAATACAAGTTCCGTTTCATTCTTTGGTTTAATGGACTGGCGGCGGAGATGTGCTTTTACTCGAGCAACTACTTCAAGGGGATTGAAGGGCTTTGTAATATAATCATCTGCACCTAACGTAAAACCGGATAGTTTATCCAAATCTGAATTTCGCGCTGTTAAAAAGAAGATGGGGACATCTGTTAACTGACGAATTAGTGGGCAAATGTCAAAACCGCTTTGACCAGGAAGCATTACATCCAGCAAGATGAGGTCATATGTATGCCGTTTGCAGTATGCAAGCGCGTCTTCAGCATGAAATACTGCATCAATGTCATTAAAACCTTCTTTTATTAGAATCATCTTAAGCATTGTACTAATAGCTACTTCATCTTCAACAATTAAAATTTTTGAATTATACAATAATCTCACACCTTTCTAGTTCTCATATTACCATCAAAATAGAAGTCTATTGGAGGAATTAAGCAAAAATTAAGGTTCTGTTACGCTTTAAATAAGCTAAAGAAATTATAGTGTATATATCTTATTTATTGGGAGATGAACGTATGTTAAGAGATGGAGGACTGGAAAATCGGTTATCAAAAAAAGCAGTTATCTATTGGCGTATTGAGGAACTATTTTCGCTTATTATAGTAGTATTGATTTTTGGGTGTTTATTGGGCTGTGAATTGTATTGGGATTGGTCACGTTGGCTTATGTATGGGTTTATTACTTTATTGGCCTTAAGTACTATTTTTACGATATTTGCCCTTTTTACGATGAAAAAGAAATATCAACATTGGACTTATAGATATGATGATCGCTTTTTCAATATACGTGAAGGGGTTTTTATAAAACGTCTAGTTGTGTTGCCTTTTGAAAAAATTCAGGCCGTCATATTAATAGAGGGGTTTTTATTAAATCAATTGGGTCTTGCTGCCATTGAGTTACAAGGGATTGAAAAAGTATATAGTTTGCCGGCTCTGGAGAAGGAGACCGCAATTCAAATACAGCAGGAGTTAGCTGAATTGACGCGACATAAGGGGGCTGCTGTAAATGAGACAATCTCCACTACTCCTTTTATATAAGGGTCTATCGCTTATTCGCAATGCGGTTTTCTTTTATCTTTTTTTGTTTGTGGTGAATAGGGATTCATCTGCAGCAATAATTGGATTCGGACGGTCTACATTTTGGCTAGTTCTTTGTATGAGTATCATTTATATTTTGGCTGACTGGTGGGTAACAACTTTTAATGTTGATGGGCATCATTTGGTGAAACGTACCGGTATTTTTGCCCAAAAAACTCAGCAAATACCGGTTACACAGTTGGAACAGGTGACATTAAAGCGACATTGGTTTCACCGTTTAACAAATACAGTATGTCTTAGCTACCAGTTGCCGGATGTAAATGAGGAGCTGAAAATTGAAATGATTGATGAACGAAAAATGATGCATTTACAAACGAAACATGAAGTTGAAAGGAATATAATTTTTAAACCGACAAGTAAGCAGTTAGTGAAGGCTTCCTTTACATCATTGCGTTTTTTATTAGCCATTCCTTTTCTTTTTTCTCTTTATTCTCGGGTTGATCATTTTATTCATTTAGAGCCGTATACAGTACTACTTATTAACAAACTGAAGACGGATTCTGTATGGCTTTTAGCAACGATTACAAGTTATATAGCTGTTTCGATAGGATGTGCACTTATATTTACCTTTGTGAAATTTGGACAAAACCAAGTTGTGAAGGATAGGGACAAGCTTATCATTCGGAAAGGAATTATTAATGAATCAAGAGTGACAATTGACTTTTCAAAAATTACCGGAATTGAAGTACGTCAAAACTTTTTGAAACGGCTACTAGGTCTAGCAGAAATCAGATTGAAGTTTAAAAGTAAAGATGCTAACGAACTCCAGTCAATTTATCCGTATTTTGAATATGAGCAGGCAATTGCATTTATCAATACTCATTTTCCGGAGTTTGCATTTGCTGGTAAACAAAATAAGTTAACAAAAGTTGCCCTGATTCCAAGGACATTCCGAGCAAGTATACTGACAATAATAATTTGGCTAGTATGTGCCTTAGTACAGGAGTGGCTACCATTTCCCTATTATTCGTTAGGTACTGTATTAAGTATTACAGTGTTATTAGGGTTTGTATTAGCCTATAAGCAATTCCGATTTGGAGTTGATAAAGATCGATTTCAACTAAAACAAGGTATATTTGGCAGCAAGATTACGATTGTCAGATTTAACAATATATGCAGTTTTGAACAGGAAGAATCATTGCTCCAGCGGTGGCTGGGACTTCGAACAGTAGCAATACGAACTTATACGGAACAACTTAGTGAATATCAACTAAGGGATATACGTGCACACGATTTGAAGAATCTAAAAAAAGCATATATTTATGGCCTTAGTTCCACTAAATAATTGATTATCGCAATCATGTTCTATTGAAAGTTAGAGTGAATATTCTCAACAACAAATCCCGTTCCTAATCCGATTTTAGGAACGGGGTTATTTTGTTTTTCAGGAAAGTTATACCGATATTGGATTTATGGTAAAATTTGATAGAAAGGGGGGTATTCATTTGTTTTATGAATTGAACGCTGTTATTGATCAATTAGAAGGCAAAGAACGGAAAGCCTTATTAATGCAAATCTTTTTACGGATGCAAGTAGTCGAAGAAAGAAATGGTTATTCAGAGGAGCAATTCTTTTTAGATATTAAAAATACATATAACAACCTGTTGGAGTACAAAAAGAATCAAGCAAACGATGAGCCTGTACAATATCAAGCAACACATATTGTCTTCGGGGACTCGCCATCAGGCAGCCTGAAATTTGCTTTAAAAAAGTTAGGGCTAAGTCATCAGGAAAGGATTATTACGTTTTCCGATTTGTTTTCTATTGGTCCCATTTGGAACTTACATAACTTACAAGGTATTTCGAATCGATCTAAATGGTTTAGAAATCATATCATTATTGATGATGAGGATCTCTATCATCACGAAGAACATTTTAAACAAACGATTGTAGACCTTCAACAAACGCCAAATGATCACCCAATTATTATTTGGGCGGGGGAAAATGCACATGAACAAACAGGTTTACGGTTTGTACTTTATTTATTAAAAGAGAAGGCAAACGATATCCATATCATTCATACTAATGAAGCATATAAAACTTATTTTGATCGACCCGATATCGATTTTACGCCGTTAAATATGGGGGAACTGTCATCAGATCAATTAATGGAAATTTACGAAAACGAGAAAAAGGGTCATCTATTGACGCAAGCGGAACGTAAAACTTTAGAAGATGAATGGAAGCAGCTTTGTCAAACTAATGATGTTTTACGAATCTGGGAAAATCAAAAGATAAAAAGTGTTCCTGAAAATTTTTATGATACTTACATTATCAATACAGTGAAGAAACTTCATCAAAATAAACAGAATAAGGAATTTATAAAATCAGCCAGAATTATCGGAGAAGTAATGGGTCATTTAGATCAATATATTGGTGACCATTTTTTGGAATATCGTGTCAGACGTTTAATTGTCGATGGTGTATTTGATTTGGAAGGTGTACCAAAGGCAATGCGTTACTATAGCATAAAAATTCGGTGAAGGTACTATATGTAAATTTAGCAACACTTCAAAACATCCAGTATAAGAGCAGGGGAGTATATGAAAAAAATTAATATACCGATCATTTTGAATGTAGCCGTACTTATCTTTATAATGGCGACCTTTTATTGGGGATTTGAACAATTATTTATGACGAGACTGGTGTTAATTTTCTTTGCACTTGTCTGCTTATTATTTTAAATAAAAAAGGATTACATTTCTAGAAATAAGATGTTATTTATCATTTTTAGTGTCGTTAGTCTAATCCAATAGTGATAAGTATTCTTGCAGATAATAGCTCATTAAATCACGCAATCAATAATACGGATTATCTTATTCCTTTGTTTACGTATGTCCTGATAGTCATTATGTATAAAGAGCTGTATACGGAAAGTGGATAAAGGATCAGAGGAATAATCGATTGAAAAAGATGCTTAGCCAAATCAGGCAAAGCATCTTTTTAGATTGTTGCGGTATTTACAAAATCAAACCAAACTTAGTTTAAAAGCGCCTCACGTACCTCATCACGAAAATCTGCATCGTTCAAAAGCTTTCTTTCAAATGAATTTCGGTTATTTCTCAACAGGAAATGCTCATGAAATTTCAGGTTATTAAGTAAAATAACAAATTCGTACTGATCTCCCTTAAGGTTTTCAACATACATCGCGTTGTTTAAGACGAACAGTGTAGAGCCGCCCTTTGAGCCAATATGTGTATATTTCTTATAATTTTCTTCATTTAATTGCATCGGCCACTCCATTAGATCCCGGATTGTTTCAGCTGCATTTGATGGCAGCTCGTCATTGGAAATAAGGGCGAGCAGTTTCCCGTAATCATTTGCAGAAGCGCCAATTAACCGATCTGACCAAACTCTTTGTACGGCAGGGGATGAGTCAAATGTAGTCTCACTTGCATTAATTTCTCCTGTTTTCATTTGAAGGCTTATCGATTGAGCTAACTTGCGATAGTCGTCCATTGATAACTTTTGGAGCGCCTTGATTAATTCTTTTTCGGACATCCCATCCTTTTGGATAGATTCAGGAATGAGGAGCGCACTGCCAATTGGATAAATGTCTTCGTGCTGTGTTAAGCCTAACGCTGTTTTACGCTGATTTATCGCATCAATACCGAGCAGATTAATTAAATAATCTGTATTGGCATTTGAGCTATACGTAATCATTCCTTTTGCAACATCATGCAAAGTGACTTCATTATTTTGGATGCCCCGATCTTGTTTCACAGCTTCTAACCATGCTTCATGACCGCCCCCATCAGTATTTTTCCAATAAAAACGGTTCAAGTCGCCCAAAGGTATTGACTGGTCTTTTTGAATTTTATTTTCTTCGACCTGCATGGCATATTCAACTGCAATAAGGATTTTTACTGTACTTGCTAATGGCCGTATAACAGTTGACTGGTAAGTAATGACAGGTTCGCCGTTTTCAGCAAAATAAAAGGAGCTGGATTCCGGATTTTCCTTTAAATGTTGAATAACATAATTGGGATTGTCCCGAAGTAGAGCATATGCTGCAATTCCTGCAATTAAAGTAATGACCCCATAAATCGTTAACCTCTTTTTTGTATAGGTTTTACGATCAAACAAAATCATAGCCAGAACACCAAATAGGAAAGCAATGAGGAAATTTATATTGAAAACTAAAACGGCAATAATAATTCCGGATATAATTCCAATCGTTACAATGGCTTTCTGAACTTCTTCACGAGTTCTTTGCGCCTTATTCAAAAAGGGAATTAAAGTAAAGAAAATAATACCGAGCAGACCAATCCAACCATAAATATTCATATATGACCTTTCCTCCTTCTTATCCAATCCCTAAAGCAAAGTGGGTAATTCCATAAATTGTTATTACTGTTATTTACGGAGGGAAGCAGTAAAAGTTTCATTTCTTTTTGGTTTGTCTATGTATGTAATCTCCTTGAAAAGCCAAAATGAAAAGAAAACGCTACAAATTTGTAGCGCTTCCTTCTCGTTAATTATTGTTGGTTGTTTGAATTGCCGCGTAATTGCTGCTCTGCCATTTGAACTAGGCGTTTCGTAATTTCGCCACCTACAGAGCCGTTAGCACGAGCTGAAGCGTCTGGTCCTAATTGAACACCAAACTCTTGTGCAATTTCGTACTTCATTTGGTCAACTGCTTGTTGTGCACCAGGTACACGTAATTTGTTTGAGCTATTGTTGTTTGCCATTGTTATCGCCTCCTTATGACATTAGAATGCACAGGGAAGAAAGTTTCATACCATATCAGAATTAGGTAATTTACAGTTCAATTGGTAACGTTTTTATAATATGGTGTTTTTATAATAATCAAATCATAGATAAACACTAAATCACACAGGATAGCTCGCACCGCAACTAAAACAAATTAGAAAAATTGTCGGATTGTAACATATGGAATAAAGTGGTTTAATTGGGACATACAGTATAGGCCCGTCATCGTTACAGAAAGGAATGACTTTTTTGAATACAATTATCGAAAACAATAAAAAAAGCTGGGATATTGTAGCGAAGCATTTTGCTGGAGGAGATGCGTTGCCAAGCTATGGACCATTAGCACAAACCGAAGAGGAACTGAATTTAATCGGAAGTGTTGCCGGCAAAACAGTGCTGGAAGTTGGATTTGGGAGCGGTCATTCTCTTTTATATATGAATAACAATGGTGCAAAGGAGCTTTGGGGTGTTGATTTTTCGAGTGCCCAAATGGACCTGGCACAGAAAACGTTATACGGCATTGAGGCAAGCTTATTTACGGCTCCAATGGAAGAAGAAATCGGTCTGCCGAAAAATTATTTTGATTTAGTGTATTCCATTTATGCGATTGGCTGGTCAAGTGATCTTCCGGCAACGTTTAAGTTAATTTACAGCTACTTAAAAGAAGGAGGCGAATTTATTTTCAGCTGGGAACACCCTTTATATAATCAAATCAAATGCCGAGATCATCAGTTTAGTTTAACGGATTCCTACCAGCGTGAAGGATATATCGAAACAACGACATTTAAAGGGGAAGATGCGCCAATGCAAATACCGAAATATAAAATGGCGACATTTATAAATGCACTTTTAAAAGCAGGCTTTGAACTTGTAGAAATTATTGAAAGTGATATTCCGGTACATGCAAAAGGTGAAGAAATTCCGTATTCCGAAAAATATTATTCTCTACATAAAGCAAGCCACTTTCCAACAACCTTTATCGTAAAAGCTCGTAAACGAACTATATAGGAGGCAACTATAATGATTCGAAAGTTAACAAACGAAGACCTTGAAACTACATTGGCACTTGTACATAAAAAGCCGGCAGAAAATTTATTTATCATCGGTGATATTGAAGCGTATGGGATGGAATCGGATATCCAGGATTTATGGGGGCAATTTGAAGGTGATCAGCTAAAAGCGATTTTACTGCGCTATGATCAAAACTATATCCCGTACAGTGAAGGAAACTATGATACCGAGGGATTTGCCAAAATAATTAACGAAAATCGAGGTCAGATAGAACTATCAGGGCTTCAGCATTTAGTCGCTCCATTAAAGAAATGGATTGACCGCGTTATTCGTCGGGACAGCGAAACGTATTATGCAAAATGTACAGAATTGACCGTTCCCACATCTGATTTGGATTTTTCAAATGTGACGTATTTACAGCCAAGTGAATACGAAGAAAATATTGACATGCTCAGATCGATTCCGGAATTTTCAACGGGGACATTTAGTGTAGAAGGAAGAGAGCGCGCAGAAAAATGAAAAACGGGGCGTACTTATATTATTCGTGACGAACAGGGTGTGATGGTCTCTTCAGCATCAACAACAGCGGAAAATTCCCAGTCTGCAATGATTGTAGGCGTCGGAACGAGACCGGGATACGGGAAAAAAGGATATGCGACACATTGTATGTTGAAACTTTGCCGAGACCTGCTCGCTGAAAGAAAATCAATTTGTCTGTTTTATGATAATCCGGCTGCTGGACGCATTTATAAGCGGATTGGGTTTGAAGATATCGGTTATTGGACTATGGTTCGTTATGAAGAGGGGAAATAAGGGGGAGACAAATTGTGAGAACATTATTAGCAGAACAACCGATTCAAATAAACGCCTATGATATCGATGCAATGGGCATTGTTAGTAATATTGTGTATGTAAGGTGGTTTGAGGATTTACGTATGGCTTTTTTAAATGAGCATTACTCATTGGCAGAGATGATGGCAGTGCAAATCTCCCCAATCTTGATGAAAACAGAGATTGAATACAAAGCCCCTTTAACAATTTTCGATAAACCGGTCGGACGTTGCTGGATGATAAAAATTGGGCAATCAAGTTGGGAAATGGAGCTGGAAATTACAACGGAAAAGCATACCCACTGTACCGGAAAGCAATCAGGATGCTTTTTCAATTTAGAAAAGAAAAGAGTTGCGAAAATTCCTGATCCATTAAAGAAGCTTTTTGAAATGGAGCAATAAAATATGATGAAAGAACAATTAGAAGGAATTGTAAAAAAGTCGATTAATCTGGATTTAATTGATTTTAACGAATTAATTCAGTTCATGCTGGAAAATATCGGAAATACGGATGGCTATTTACGTGACAACTTAATTTATCGGGGATTTTGCGAATTAATTCTGAATGAGCAATTTACTGAAGAACAATTAGTATTAATATTAAAAACATGTTCGGATGATGAGCACCTTTATTTAAATATTACACAGAGCAATCCTTCTGATGATGTATTTACAAGATCGTTTTCGGCACTCGTTATCACCCTCATTTTAGGGAAAGATCTTGAAAATAGAAGTTTGCCAGAAGAACTTGTTGTTGAGGCTATTCACCGAAGTATTCATTATTTATTTCTTGAGAAGGATTTCCGGGGATTCGACACTACAAAGGGCTGGGCACATGCGGTTGCACATGGAAGTGACTTATTAACAGAAGCAATTAGACATCCGTTGATGAAGGATTCCAAATTATTATGTAATGCATTACAAAGTTTAAAAAGCTGTCTTCATACTGAATATGCTTTAATCGATGAGGAAGAAGAGCGTATGTTACCGGTCATTGATGCGTTACTGGATAAGGGACTGACGGATGAGCAATTGGTAACGTGGCTAAAAGGATTGCATTACATAGAAGTAGAGGATTGGCATAAGAAATACCGGTATGAATGGAACGTAAAGAAATTTGAGGCAACATTATTAAAACATTTATTAAAATCGACCAAATGTACAAAAACAGCCGATTGGATTATTTTTGGAAATTCAACTTTTGTTTAGTAAGGAGTTGAAAAATTGAGACGTATTTTTTTAATGATACTGCCATTCATTTTATACATAACAGGCTTACTCGCATATTATTTTGATAAGATTAACGGTTATCAATTTATTATTTTTATTATAGTGGGCCTGGGTATTTCAATTTTCGGATTCTTTGTTTACCGGAACCAGAAGAAGTTGAAAGCAGCTTTTTTAGGGATTTTTTATATACTAGCCCTATTAGCTGTCTTTGAAAGCCGACTGATTGATTATGAAAAATATACTTATTTTCTTATGTCATATAACGAGCCTTTTGAAATAGTGAAAGACTCAGGAATCAATGTATTGGCAGTCGAAGTGATTGAGATCCCATATATAACGGACTTGAACTACTTAATTCATACTATGGAATTTTCAACTAATAAAGAAGTTTTGGATGCGGAAGTTGTTACGAATAAAATCCGGTATCGTTCGAAAAATGAAGAATTACTTAGTTATGTACGTCCTACGGAGAAACATTTTGAGACAATGAAGGAAAATGTCATTGCTTATTTACCAGAAAACGCTTTTGCTATTAATCAATTTTTAGAAAGAGAAGATATAGAAGGTGACAGTGCAGGACTTGCCACTGTATTAAGCGCTCTTATCGAAAATGGTGACGTTAACAATAATATTCCGATTGCCGTAACTGGAGCGATTGATAGCAAAGGAAATGTGAAGGAGATCGGTTCAATAAAAGCGAAAACTTTGATTGCCGAACAAAGCGGTTTTTCTTATATTTTTTTGCCTGATGAGAATGCAGAAGAGGCAAGGAAAGTGAAAAAAGATGAGCAGCTTAATATAGAAATTATCGCTGTGGCATCTATAGAAAATGCTGTAACTGATATAGAAAAACTAAATGAAATAGAGTCATTAAATAAATAAAATGAAAAACAGAAAATAAACAACCTTTGTTAATTAAGATAGGAAATTAATGTGCAAAGGACCGAAATAATGAAGGGACAATGCTTTATCTTCACTGAAAAAAACTGATATCATAATAATTGTTCTATCATTTTTTAATAGACTATGTTATTTTTATAATAATTTAATAATTTGCAATTTAAATAAGTGCTTACAGAATTTTGTAAGGTAAAAGGGAAATTAGTGAAAGACTAATGCAGCCCCCGCTACTGTAATAGCTGATGAAATCACAATGAATCACTGTCGTAAAGATGGGAAGATGTGAAAGTAAAAGGAAGCTTAAGCCAGGAAACCTGCTTATTTAAACGATACTTACTTTTCGGAGGGAGAAGTATAGGCGAAACAAGTAATTGTTTTTGTGTTTTTCTATACTTTTTTAGTATTAATTTCACATGCCCGTACCTCTTTCTAACGAGAGGTGCGGGCTTTTTTTATTTCTTAGTGGATAAGCAATACTAGTTTTTAATGAAATCCACATAAGAAAAATTATCATCACGTCCTATTTGGTGCGCGATGTATTTTTCTAATAGGGAGGGTGTTTACATGCAAAAAGGAAAGATCTTTGTTGTAGGGTTCGGACCTGGAGATCGGGAACATATAACAAAACGTGCAGTCGATGCACTACAGCAAAGTGATCACATTATGGGCTACAAAACGTATGTTGAACTGATTGAGCACTTAGTGACGGCGAAAACTATCGTCAGTACGGGAATGACTGAAGAAGTTTCACGTGCGCAAGAAGCTGTAAAACAGGCTGAAGCCGGCCATATAGTTGCTGTTATTTCCAGTGGTGATGCAGGTGTTTACGGAATGGCAGGCCTCGTATATGAAGTATTAATCGAAAAGGGATGGACTGCAAAAGAAGGGATTGAAGTAGAAGTCGTTCCGGGTATATCAGCGATTAACTCCTGTGCAAGTTTACTTGGCGCTCCTGTTATGCATGATTCGTGCACAATTAGTTTAAGTGACCATTTAACACCATGGACGGTCATCGAAAAACGGATTGAGGCAGCGGCAATGGCAGACTTTGTCGTTGCGTTTTACAATCCTAAATCCGGCAGACGGACAAGACAAATTGTGGAAGCACAACGAATATTGCTTAAGTATCGTTCACCTGATACACCTGTCGGATTAGTAAAAGCGGCCTATCGGGATACGCAGGACATTGTGTTAACAACACTAGAAGAAATGCTCGAACATGATATCGGAATGCTGACAACGGTCGTCGTTGGGAATTCCTCAACATTTTACTACGATAATAAAATCATTACACCGCGTGGTTATCAGCGAAAATATACTTTAGGGCAAGAAAAACAACTATTAAAACCGCACCAACGTTTGAAAAAAGAAGCGGAACCTTGGGCGTTGGATCAGGAAACGGGTGAAGCAAAGACCGGGTATGAAAAAATTGAAGCTATAGAGAAAAAAATAGTTGAACCAGCAGCCATTAAAACAACCGCATTACAGCTTGCAAATGAAGCATTAGCGCTCGTACATAAAGAAACGTCAGCAGTAAAAGTTGAAGAAAATCCTTTTTTAGTGCAGCAAGAAGTGGAATCCATATTTGAGTTTGCTATATCACCAGGTGTTGCCAGTAAAATGATTACACCTGCACAAATGATTACATTGGCAGAGGTTGTAGGAGAACGGGGTACGATGGAATATACGCCTGATCACCGTCTCGTGTTGAAGGTACCAACTGATTCACCTCAAAGAATCGTAGAAACGGTAGAAAAAACGGGTTTACTTGTTCAACCTGTCGGCGACGTAGTAATCGTCAAGGCGTGTGATTTCTGTTACGGCGAAAAAGCCGAATCCATTCCATATGCTGAAGAGATTATGGAAACACTTGGTGGCATTAAAATGCCGAAAGAACTACATGTCGGTTTTAACGGTTGCGGAATGGCATGTTATCGCGCGGTTTTTGATGATATCGGCATTGTTTACCGCAAGAAAAAGTTTGATTTGTTTATCGGTTCCAAACCAGTTGGACGAACAGCACATGCAGCACAACCTGTCCTTGAAGGGATCGATCCCGAAAAATTGATTCCTTTACTAACAGAAATCGTTGCGGACTATAAAGAAAATGCACATCCGAATGAACGTTTTTTCAAATATTTTAAACGTGTAAAAAAAATCCTGAATTTCAATTATGTTGATATGTCATGCAAAATTAAAGTGGAAGAGGCCCCTTGTGGAGATTAGGTGAAATGATGATTTTATTTTTAGCTGGAACAAGTGATGCAAGAGAGCTGGCTGTTCAATTAATGCAAGCGGGACAAGAATTGGTGGCGACTGTCGTGACGGAATCTGCTGCAGCGAGTCTACAGGAAGCGAATGTTCCGTACCATGTCGGTCGTTTAACAGAACAGCAAATGAAGGAACTAATTGAAGAACGGCGGGTAACAACGGTGGTAGATGCAAGTCATCCGTATGCAGAAGAGGCTTCCAACACAGCGATGGCCGCTGCAAATTTAACGGGTATTCCCTATATTCGATATGAACGTCCGCAGCAAAGTTATGTACATCCGCTTGTTACGGAAGTGGAAACGTATACAGAAGCGGCAATTGCTGCATCTGCATATTCAGGAACAATTATGTTGACAACAGGCAGTAAAACGCTTGCCGTTTTTACGGAGCAATTATTACATAACGAAAATATTCGTCTAGTATGCCGGATGCTGCCAAATAAAGAGAATATGGAGAAATGCGATACTCTTGGGGTGAAGCAGCGCGATATTATCGCAATCCAAGGACCGTTTTCTAAAGAATTGAATAAAGCGCTTTACGAACAGTTCAGCACAACACTTATTATTACAAAGGAAAGCGGGAAAGTCGGTTCGGTAGACGAAAAGATGGATGCGGCTCTGGAAATTGGTATTCCCGTCATCTTAATTAAAAGACCAAAAATACAATATGAAAACTTATGCACTTCATTTGAAGAAGTGTTTGAAAAATTAGGAGAAATAACAATGGCAAATATGAATTTTAATACAGACTTCGTACCACTAACAGTAGACCCGGACAAAATTTATGACTATAGTTTTGCGATGATTAAAGAAGAAATGGGCGAGCATCCATTTACGGATGAACAATGGCTTGTTGTTCGCCGCGTTATCCATGCTTCAGCAGACTTCGAACTGGGCCGCAGCATGATTTTTACGGATGATGCGATTGAAGCAGGAATTCAGTCAATTTTAGCTGGACGTCATGTTGTTGCCGATGTTCAGATGATTGAAAGTGGATCAGGGCGTAAACGATTCCAAAAACATGGCGGGGATTTACATTGTTATATCGCAGATGAAGATGTATCAATCGAAGCAAAAAAACTGGGAACAACCCGTGCAATTATTTCGATGCAAAAGGCGACTCAATTACAAGAAGGCGGTATTTATGCAATTGGGAATGCCCCAACAGCTCTACTTGAATTAATTCGTCTGATTAAAGAAGGCCTTGCAAAGCCGGATTTAATTATTGGGATGCCTGTTGGGTTCGTTTCGGCAGCAGAATCGAAAGCGGAATTAGCGATTTTAGAAGGAATTCCGTTTATTACGAATGTAGGAAGAAAAGGTGGTAGTACTGTAACCGTCGCAGCACTAAATGCCATCTCAATCATGGCAGATGAACGAGCAAAAGAAGCGAAATAAAAAAGATCCGTCGGAAATGCGTCACGGCTACACAACAGGAGCTTGTGCAACTGCGATGACAAAAGCTGCCTTGTACGCACTTGTGACCGGAGAAGTTCCTGAACATGTAACGATTCATTTACCTGTAGGAAAGGATGCCACATTTACGGTGGTATCTTTTGCAGTAAAGGAAAATGAAGTGATGTGTGAAACGATTAAGGATGCAGGGGATGATCCGGATGCAACACATAAAGCACGTATTCAAAGTACGGTTCGTTTTATAGAGAAAAGCGGTGTTCACTTAGATGGTGGAATCGGTGTTGGTCGTGTAACAAAAGCAGGACTGCCCGTGCCTGTCGGAGAAGCGGCAATTAACCCTGTTCCGAGAAAAATGCTTCATGGTGTCGTCGAAGAGGCGATTCAACTTTTCCAAATTGACAAAGGAATCGAAGTGATCATTTCCGTTCCGGACGGTGAGGAAATCGCGAAGAAGACATTAAATGCAAGGCTGGGAATACTGGGTGGCATTTCCATATTAGGTACGCGCGGAACGGTCGTACCCTTTTCAAGTTCTGCCTATATGGCTAGTATCGTGCAGGCAATTAGTGTTGCAAAAGAGGCAGGCTGTGACCATCTTGTCATTACAACCGGCGGACGCAGTGAAAAATATGCAATGAAGCAATATCCGCATTTACCGGAAGAAGCATTTATAGAGATGGGGGATTTCGTCGGTTTTACGTTAAAGCATATCGCCCGTAAAGAGATTCCCCAAGTGTCACTTGTGGGGATGATGGGGAAATTTTCAAAGGTAGCACAGGGTGTCATGATGGTGCATTCAAAAAGTGCGCCGATCAGTTTCCCATTTTTGGCTGAAGTTGCGAAAAAAGCCGGAGCTGATCCAGAAATAATCGAGCAAATATTACATGCGAATACGGCATCACAAGTAGGAGAAATCATGCAGGGGAATGACCAGTTTTTTGAAGCGCTTTGTAAAAACTGCTGTTACTTTGCACTGGATCATATGAAAGCGAAATTACGTGTTTCCACATCGCTGTATGCAATGAACGGGGACATGCTAGGAAAGGCTGAGAATATTGAACAATTGGATGAAAATGATTGGTATCGGGGATAACGGATCAGCAAGTTTACTCCCTCAATATATCGCTTGGATTGAATCAAGTGAAGTACTAGTTGGTGGTGAGCGTCATCTAGACTTTTTCCCGGATTACACTGGCGAAAAGATCATTATAAAAGGTGGACTATCACAATTAGTGGAAAAGCTGCAAGAAGAAAAAAGAAACATCGTTATTCTAGTATCTGGTGACCCGCTATTTTACGGACTAGGCGGTGTTTTGGCGAAGAAGCTCCCGTTAGAAATTTACCCTTATGCCAGCTCTGTTCAATTAGCATTTACAAGAATGCAGGAAAGCTGGCAGGATGCCTATTTAACGAGTGTTCATGGCCGGTCAATGAAGGGGCTTGCCCAAAAAATCGATGGCCGGAAAAAAATAGCGATATTGACCGATGAAGAAAATTCACCGAATGCACTTGCCCGCTATTTAAATGCGTTCGGCATGACCGAATACGATGCGTTTGTAGCAGAAAACTTGGAAGGTCCAACTGAACGATGTCGTCATCTTTCTTTGGATGAAATGGAGAAGGCCGAATTCTCACCATTGAATGTCGTTATTTTAAAGCAGCGTGAAGCTGTTGAGCGTGCGTCAATCGGTATTGATGATGACAAGTTTATTCAGCGGAAACCTGATAAAGGGCTCATCACAAAAAAGGAGATCCGAGTTCTTTGTTTACAAGCGCTGCAATTAAAAGAAACGAGTATCGCATGGGACATTGGGACATGCACAGGCTCAGTTGCCATTGAGATGTCAAAAATTGCGCGCGAAGGTCAAGTATTTGCGATAGAAAAAAATGAAGCCGATTTAGAAAACTGTCTTCAAAACCAGCATATTCATCGTACAGATTTTACAGCTGTTTTAGGAAAAGCTCCGGAAAGATTAGAAGAATTTCCTGATCCGGACGCCATTTTCATCGGTGGCAACGGCGGTAATATGGAGCAGTTGCTGCAACTATGTGTGAATCGATTAAAGCCAAATGGCCGCATTGTTATGAACATCGCAACAATTGAGAACTTAGCAGAAGCTATGGGGCATTTTAAAAAGTTCAATTGTGATGTTTCTGTACTGCAGGCACAAATCTCAAAAAGTAAGCCAATTTTAAATTTAACGCGTTTTGAACCGTTAAATCCAATTTTTATCGTAACAGCACAGAAAGGGTTGGAATTATGACAATCGGTACATTAATCGGATTAGGTGTTGGACCAGGTGATCCGGAACTTATTACAGTAAAAGCGTTTAGAATGTTGAAAGAATGCCCGGTCATTGCGTATCCACAAAAATTGCGCGGCAGTAAATCGTATGCCCAACGAATAATCGATGTGTACGTTAATCCGGCGGAAAAAGAAATGCTAGGGCTTGTATTTCCGATGACGAAGGACGAGGAGACGTTGCAGGAAGCATGGTCAAAATCCGCAGAGAAAATCTATGCACATTTGAAAGAAGGCCGAGATGTCGCATTTGTAACGGAAGGCGATCCGATGCTTTTTAGTACATATATACACTTGATGAAATTAATGAAGGAAATGCATCCCGACGTTCCAATGAAATCGATTGCAGGGATATCTTCATTTAATGGAACTGCCAATCGTTTAGGAATCCCATTGGCAGACGGCGATGATCATGTAGCAATGATTCCGGCGACTTCGGATATGGCAGAGATGCGTCGCGTTATTGAGACCCATGACGGGATTGTGTTCATTAAAGTAGCGAAAGTATTGGATGACATGCTCGATTTACTCAAAGAGATGAACTTACTTGAAAAAACGCATGTTGTGACAAAAGTAACTTCAGATGAAGAAATTATTTGGAAAACGAATGAATTGCGTGGAGCTGAGCTCAATTATTTATCATGTATGGTGGTGCGAAAATAATGAAGAAAATTTGGATTATAGGTGCTGGCCCCGGCGACCCGGATTTAATTACCGTAAAAGGCCTTAAACTTCTTCAACAGGCGGATGTTGTCATGTATACAGATTCGTTAGTTAGTGAAACGCTAGTTGCCGAAGCCCGAGCGGATGCAGAAGTAATCCGTACAGCAGGCATGCATTTACAGGAGATGGTTGATTGCATCGTTGAACGTGTCAATGCAGGGAAAATGGTTGTGCGTTTACATACGGGTGACCCGGCAATGTACGGGGCAACAATGGAACAAGTGGCATTGTTGAAAAAACATAATATTGGCTATGACGTTATTCCAGGTGTGAGTTCCGTATTTGCTGCCGCTGCAGCCGTAGGGGCAGAACTAACGGTTCCTGATTTAACGCAAACGTTAATCTTAACACGAGCAGAAGGACGTACACCGGTACCTGAGCGTGAAAAACTGCAAGCATTGGCAAGCCATCATTGCACAATTGCAATGTTTTTAAGTGCCACATTAACGAAAAAAATTACTAAAGAACTACAGGCTGCGGGCTGGTCGGACGATACACCGGTTGCCGTTATTCAACGGGCTTCATGGCCAGATCAAAAGATCGTTCGCACGACAATTGCTGAACTGGATGAAGCGATGCGGACAAACGGCATTCGCAAACATGCGATGATTTTAGCCGGCTGGGCACTTGATCCGAACATTCATGAAAAAGATTACCGTTCAAAATTGTATGATGCAACATTTACACATGGTTTTCGTAAAGGTGTGAAAGTCGATGATTAATTTACGTGAAGGGGAAATACCGGAAGTTCGTGTGACAAAACCTTATGCACTTGTAGCCATTACAAAGCACGGTGTGGCGAATGCGCGAAAGTATGCGGAGAAGTTTCCGTATGTCGATGTATATTATATGAAGAAATTTGAGCAGGGCGATGAGGCTGAAAAAAATATTCAATTATTTGACGGGACGGTGCGCCTGTTACTGCCTGCATTATTTAAAGCATATAAGTCGATGATATTGATTATTTCCCTTGGTGCAGTCGTTCGGATGATTGCCCCAATTTTAGTAGATAAAAAGAAAGATCCGGGTGTTCTTGTTGTTGATGATAAAGGACAATATGTCGTAAGTGTTTTATCCGGACATATCGGTGGTGCGAATGCCCTGGCAAATGAGTTTGCACAAGCAATCGATGCGACTCCGATTGTAACTACAGCATCCGATGTTCAAAAAACAATCGCGGTTGATTTATTTGGTGCACGGTACGGATGGGTTTGGGAAAGTGAAGAGAAATTAACGCCTGTCAGTGCTTCAGTAGTAAATGAGGAACAGGTTGCGATTGTTCAGGAAACGGGTGAAAAAAAATGGTGGCTGCATGAAACACCGATACCTGATACCTTGAAAATTTACCGGACAACAGGGGAAGCAATCGCTGCAAAACCACATGCCACATTGCTCATTACTGATCGGATTATCGAAAAAGAGGAAGAAATATTACTTGAAAACGGTGTAATTTACCGACCAAAATCAATTGTTTTAGGAATGGGCTGTAATCGCGGAACATCTGGAGAAGAAATTGAACAACTAATTGATGAAACGCTTGCAGAACTAAAGCTGAGCAAAAAAAGCGTCAAAGCAATCGCCACAATCGATTTGAAAAAAGATGAACAAGGTTTCCTGCAAGTAACGGCTAGAAACAACTGGCAGTTTATAACGTATACACCCGCAGAGCTAAATGAAATGCCGCTGCAAAATCCATCGGAAACTGTTTTTAAATTTACAGGGGCATACGGTGTTAGTGAACCTGCTGCATTACGGTGTGCCAATGCGACAGACTGGCTGTTGGAAAAAAAGAAAAGCGGCAATGCAACCATTTCCATTGCCCGGATTACATTTGATGAGGAGGAAATCGAATGAATCGTTTCGTATTAGCCGGAACAGGCAGTGGCGTAGGAAAAACAACATTTACAATTGGCATTATGCGTGCACTGATGAAGCGCGGCTTAACTGTTCAAGGATTTAAATGCGGTCCGGATTATATCGATCCGACGTATCATACAGCGGTAACGAGAAGGTCTTCACGCAATATTGACAGTTTCATGATGACCGAAGATGTCGTACGCACAATTGTTGCGAGAAACAGCATTGATTCAGATGTTTCGATTATTGAAGGTGTCATGGGATTTTATGACGGGAAGTCGCCATTATCGAATGAAGGATCGGCGGCACATATTAGTGAAATTACAGACAGTCCGGTAATTTTAATTGTTAATGCAGCAAGTATGGCCCGAAGCGTCGCTGCTATAGTAAAAGGATTCCAGCAGTTGGACAAGAACGCCAATATTGTGGGGGTTATTGCCAATCAGCTTGGGAGTAAAGGCCACTTTGAAATTATTAAAACAGCGATCGAACATGAATGTAACATCCCCGTTCTCGGCTACCTGCAAAAAGGTGCGGTACCAGCGTTGCCGAGCCGTCATTTAGGTTTAGTACCGGCTATTGAACGAGGAGAGCTCGATCCGTATTTCGATGAGCTTGCAGCTGCTATTGAAGCAACTGTTGATCTGGATTTATTGTTACAAGTCACAAAAGCGTCCGAATTGGAGCAAACTTCAAAGATTTTCGAAATACAAGAAAATACGCAAGAAATTCATTTGGCTGTAGCAAAAGATGCAGCATTTAACTTTTATTATGAAGAAAATTTTGAATTACTGAAAGCAAACGGTGCAAAACTCCATTTCTTCTCGCCACTTGAAAATGAACCGGTTCCTGAACTGGCACAAGGTTTGTATATTGGAGGAGGGTTCCCTGAAGAATTTGCTGAGAAACTTGCACAGAATGAAAAGGCAAAAAATTCGATAAAACAAGCGATTGAAAAGGGAATCCCGACACTTGCGGAATGTGGCGGCTTCATGTATTTAACAGAAGAAATTTTCAACCGTGAAGGAAATGGCTACAAAATGCTTGGTGTCATTCCGGGAAGCGTTCGTATGCAAGATAAGTTAGCGGCGTTAGGTTACAGAGAAATTACCGGTGTGGAGGGCAACTTTTTAATTGGTAAACAGGAGCTGGCTAAAGGTCACGAATTCCATTATTCCGTATACGAAGGAAATCATGAAACACCTGCTTATTTTACAAAAGGGCGCTTTGGAGCGAAACAGGAAGGGTACTCACATGGGAATCTAGTTGCTGGATATACACATTTTCATTTCGCATCCAATCCACAACTAGTGAAAAATTGGCTTGCAGCTTGTTTGGGGGGAAGAATATGAATTATTTTCCGTTAATGGTCAATATAGATTTTAAAAAAGTGGTGATCGTTGGTGGAGGCCATGTAGCACGTCAAAAAGTGGAAGCATTATTACCTACGAATGCCGAGATTACCGTTGTCAGTCCAACAGTAACGGATAAGTTAAAAAACTATTTAAATGAAGGCAGAGCAGTATGGAAACAAAAGCTTTTTGAACCGGCTGATTTAGACGGTGCAGCCCTTATTTTTGCGGCAACGAATGATGAAGCAGTAAATGATGCTGTGGAAGAAGCAACACAGCATTGGCAATTATTAAATCGTGCAGATGCTTTAGGTCGTATGGATTTTATGAATCCTGCGGTTGTCCGTCGTGGAGATTTTGTTGTAACGGTGTCGACAACTGGCGCAAGTCCGGCGCTTACTAGAAAAGTAAAAGCGGACTTAGAGGAACAATACGATGAAAGTTATTCGGAATATGTTGCTTTTTTAAAGGAAGCCCGTTTGCTTGTTCTTAATAATTATGAAGGCGATACAAAAAAAGCAGCGCTCGCTCAATTGCTTGAACCTGAAATACTCGATTGGATTCAGCAAAAGAATGAGGAAAAATGTGCACAGTTTTTACGTCAGATTGAAGCGGGAGAAGTCAATTGAGCGGATTTGTTTATATAGTTGGTGCTGGACCGGGTGACCCGAAATTACTGACAATACGTGCATTAGAGTGCATTCAGATAGCTGAAGTCATTTTATATGACAGATTAGTAAACCCAGAAATTTTAAAACACGCACCAGCCCATTGCGAATTAATTTATTGTGGCAAAGAACCGGGAAAGCATGGCCTCATACAAGACGAAATTCATCGTGTGCTCGTTGAAAAAGCACAGCAGAACAAGCAGGTTGTGCGTCTAAAAGGTGGCGACCCATTTGTCTTTGGACGAGGCGCAGAAGAAGCAGCTGTTCTTCGCAATGAAAATATTGAATTTGAAATTGTCCCAGGGATCACAGCAGGAATAGCGGCACCGGCATATGCAGGCATACCCGTTACACATCGTGATTATGCAACAAGCTTTGCGATTGTTACCGGGCATGGCCGTGAAGAAAAGGGTCAGGATTTTTTAAGCTGGGCAAGTCTCGCACAAATCGATACGATTGCGTTTTATATGAGTATCGGTAATATCGATCATATTACGAAAAGTCTAATCAGACACGGAAAGAAACCGACAACCCCGGTTGCAGTAATTGAATGGGGAACAACAAGTAATCAGCGTACGATTACAGGTCAATTAGAGACGATTTCCGAAAAAATTCAGCAGGAGAAAATGGTCAACCCTTCGATGATTCTAGTTGGGGATGTTGTAGGAATTCGTGAAGAAATTGCCTGGTTCAATGAAAGGATTGAGACAACATGTTAGAAGCATTAAAAAAACGACGGGCGGTTCGTCAATTTTTACCTAAGGAAGTAGAACAGGAAAAAATTGAACAATTATTGGAGGCAGCAACTTATGCACCGAATGACCGTATGCGCGAGCCTTGGCAATTTTATGTGCTGCAAGGAGATAGTTTAAAACGTTTTGAACAAGTAGCATTCAATTATTTACAGCAGCGCTTCCCGACAAAACCAAACTTAGTGGAAAGCTCCATGCAGGCCGTTACAAAAACACCGCTTATCATTGTCGTTACTTCTGCTGTAGTCGAAGGTGATGAAGGGGCGACGCTGGACAATAAATTTGCTGTCAGCGGTGCAATCATGTCGATATGGCTAATGGCTGAAGCGCTTGGTTTAGGCATGGTGTGGCGGACACGCGGAGTCGGTCTTGTACATGAAACAGCTTTGCATGAATTTATCGGGGCGACGGATTCCGAACACCTCGTAGGTACGTTATGTATTGGCTATCCGGAGGAACCAGTTACAACGGAGAAAAAACGTACACCATTTTCAGAAAAAACTACTTGGGTATAGGGAGGTACTAACATGGCGAGAAAAGGAATGCTGCTCGTATATACGGGTGAAGGAAAAGGCAAAACAACCGCTTCATTAGGTGTAACCTTACGTGCAATTGGCCGTGGGATGACGGTGAAGTATTTTCAGTTTATTAAATCACCGGAACGTACATATGGAGAACAAATTGCACTTCGGAAATTAGGTGTTGAAACCGTTCAGCTCGGCATTGGCTTTACGTGGACAAAAACACCGGAAGAACACAGGGAAGCGTTAAGAAAGGCTTGGCAAATTGTAAAAAAGGAATTGCAGGATGAAACGACGGATTTACTAGTTTTGGATGAATTAAATAATGCATTGGCAATTTCAAAATTCCCAATCGATGATGTTTTGCCTTTAGAGGAAGTACTTGAAGCAATTCGGAGTCGACCTGCCACAATGCATTTAGTCGTCACAGGACGTTCGGCACATCCGGATCTTATTGCGATGGCTGATCTGGTTTCAACCGTTGATGCAACGAAACATTATTACAGCGAGCAGGATGTCACAGCTATGAAGGGGCTGGAGTTTTAGTGCAGGCAATCATGATTCAGGGCACAGCATCCGATGTGGGAAAAAGTGTACTATGTACCGCATTATGTCGCATCTTAGTTAATGACGGTTACCGGGTTGCTCCGTTCAAATCACAAAATATGGCGCTGAATTCGTATATTACAAAAGATGGAGGAGAAATTGGGCGTGCTCAAGGGGTCCAGGCAGAAGCGGCAAAAATTGATGCAACGACAGATATGAACCCGATTTTACTGAAGCCTAAAGGGGATATGGTATCAGAAGTGATTTTGCACGGTAAACATTTTGCAAACATGGATGCGGTCAGTTATCGTGAACAATTTGTAGAAGATGTCATGCCTGAAGTACGTACATCGCTTGAACGTTTATCGGATAACTACGATGTTCTTATTCTGGAAGGTGCGGGAAGTCCTGCGGAAATTAACTTGAAAAGTCGTGATATTGCCAATATGCGAATGGCACATGAAACGGACGCGTCAGTGATTTTAGTGGCGGACATTGAACGCGGTGGTGTTTTTGCTTCACTCGTCGGAACGTTAATGTTATTGGATGATGCGGAAAAAGCACGTGTAAAAGGAATTATTATTAATAAGTTTCGCGGCATGAAAGAACTGCTGACAAGTGGAATCGATTGGCTGGAGGAATATACAGGTATTCCTGTACTTGGTGTCATACCGTATTTCGATGTTCAAATTGAGGCAGAAGATTCGATGGCCCTATCCAGCCTGCGCTTAAAGAAGCCACAGCAGCATGAATTTGCGGTTGATGTCGCCGTTATCCGTTTACCGCGTATATCTAATTTTACTGATTTGGATCCATTGTTTGAAGAACCGGGTGTAGGCGTGCGCTTTGTCTCAACGCTTAGTGATTTAAAAAATCCGGATGTCGTAATTTTACCAGGTACTAAAAACACGGTGGAAGATTTTTTATGGCTTCAGCAAACTGGGCTGATGCAAGGTATTTTACAATTAGCGAATCAAAATGTCCGCATTATCGGTATTTGTGGAGGTTATCAGATGCTTGGTGAGATTATCCGTGACGAACAGGCGGTTGAAAGCACTGGCGGAACGTATTTGACATTAGGTCTGCTGCCGATCGAAACAACATTTATCAATAGTAAGCAAACGGTTCAAGTTTCGGGAAGAAGCTGCACAGGTCATGAGATTGAAGGCTATGAAATTCATTTAGGCCGCAGTGTTGCGACTAAACCGTTGAAGCCTTTCATCCAATTTTATGACGGCCGGACAGACGGTGTCTATACTGACCAAGTATTTGGTACATATGTTCATGGGATTTTCCAAAATCGCCTATTTACACGCGATTATTTTAATACAATCCGTGTGCAAAAAGGAATGGAGCCAATTACAGGAGAAGTGTTATCCGATTTTGAACGTCGCGAACAAGCCTATGAAATGCTGGATCGCCATGTTCGTGGGCATTTGGATATGGAGAAGATTTATTCGTTTATTTCGGAAGCCAAGTTTGAAAAGAGGTGAAGTTGATGGCTGTTTTACATGGGCCACTTGCAATTGATTTTGAGCAGCTCTGGAAGGAAGGGATGCTGGACTGGCATGGAAATATGCCGGAACGGATGAAAAATGATGCATTGGAGGAAGCATTTTGGGCCCAATCGATGCAAAAAAAGTCCTATAAACAAACGGATGCACATGCCATTCCGATTTATGAAAAAATTCGTCAATACATACCACAGGGTGCAAGCTGTCTGGAAATGGGACCAGGTTGGGGGAATTATACATTTCCTTTAAGAGAAGATGTCGGAAAACTTACATTGGTTGATGGCTCAAAAAGTGTTTTAAACTACTTGCAGCAGTATTTCAAGGAAGACGATGCGGTAAATTTTGTCCATGCGAAGTGGGAAGAAGCAGATGTTGAACAGCATGATATAGTAATCGGGGTCAATTGCTATTACCGAATATATGAGATGAATGATGCACTGCTGAAAATGAATAATTGCGCAAAGAAAAGAGCAATCATCGGTTTAACAACAGGTCCAATTCAACCACATTATGATGTTTTAGCGAAGGAATATCACTATCAGATTAAATATCCCAGAAGAGACTATATTGAAATTTTAAATATGCTGTACCAATTAGGAATTTATGCAGATTGCGAAATGCTGCCATTGGAACGTGTTTATTACTATGACAGTTATGAAGCGCTCTATGAAGCACAAAGTAAAAAAATATTATCGAATCCGTTTGATTTAGAGCATGTTAAAGAGGCACTTGCCCGATTCGTTAAAGTGGAGGAAGGCAAGATTGTTTACCGTCATAAATTTTATGCAGCGATCATTAGTTGGGAGCCGGTAAACTTTTATGAATAAAAAAAAACTTTGGCTATGGTTGCCTATTTTAATCATTGTGCTCGTCATATCGATTATTGGTGCAATCATGGTAGGTTCTGTAGGGATCACACCCCAGTTAATTATTGAGGTTTTACTTTTTAAAACAGGAATTTTAAGTGAAACAAACGCTTCTAAGGCGCAGCAAATAATTATTTGGGAAATCAGGGTGCCACGTGTACTATTGGCACTTCTAGTCGGAGCATCATTGGCAATATCGGGTGCTGCAATACAGGCTCTAGTAAAGAATTCCATTGCAGATCCTTACATACTCGGTGTTTCGTCGGGAGCATCTGTCGGGGCAACTTCAGTAATTTTATTCGGTGCATTTAGCTTTTTCGGAGTGTTTGCTTTATCGCTTGCCGCTTTTTTTGGTGCAATATTTGCCGTAATGATTGTATTTATGCTTGCCCGGGTGAATGGGAAAACTTCGATGATTCGATTATTGCTGTCGGGGATTGCGGTTTCCATGGTGTTAGGTGCGATGACCAACTTTATGTTGATGATTTCAAAAGAACAGGGCGGTGTTCAGGCAGTCATGTTTTGGATGCTTGGCAGTTTAGGCGGGGCAAAGTGGTCAAATCTCGGAATACCTTTAGTTACTTTTTGTATCGTATTTCCATTATTACTACTAAGCTATCGTCAACTGAACGCACTGTTACTAGGTGAAGAAACAGCATCGACTTTAGGGATCCATATTGAACGATTCAGGCTGTTCATTATTATCATTGTATCTTTACTAACCGGCGTCGTAGTTGCTGTAAGCGGGAGTATCGGATTTGTCGGTCTCATTGTCCCGCATATTGTACGGATGATTGTCGGGTCCAATTATAAAGTAGTTTTACCGCTAAGTGCGCTGCTTGGAGCCATTATTATTATTTGGGCTGATATGGGTGCACGTATTGCAATTGCACCGGAAGAGATGCCAATCGGAATTGTTACCGCATTATTTGGCAGCCCTTTCTTTATTTGGATGCTTCGTCGGGAGCGCTATGCATTTGGGGAAGGAGAATGAGATGATCCAGCTACAACAAGTTGAATATTCGGTGGATGATAAGGAGATTTTGAAAAGCATTTCTTTGGAAATCGTCGAAGGGAAATTTATAGGGATTATTGGTCCAAACGGCAGTGGTAAATCAACAATGCTTAAGATTTTGTACCGTCACCTGAAACAATCATCGGGAAAAGTAACTTTGCATGAACAGGAAGTCTGGGATATTTCCCCGAAAAAACTGGCAAGACAAATAGCGGTCGTTAGTCAAGAGTCCGCTATATTATTTGATTTTACAGTAAAAGATTTGGTAATGATGGGACGCACCCCTTATAAAGGCTGGCTCAGTTCTGAAAACTCAGAAGATATGTCAATCGTGGACAGAAGCATGAAATTAGCAAATATTGGTCATTTAGCCAATCGAACATTAAGTAATTTATCAGGTGGCGAAAAAAAACGAGTAATGCTCGCACGTGCATTGGCACAGCAGGCAAGTATTCTCATATTGGATGAACCGACAAATCATTTGGATATTGAACACCAGCTCCATTTAATGGATTTAGTCAAAGATTTACCGATTACGATCATTGCGGCGTTACATGATTTAAATTTAGCTGCAGCTTATTGTGATGAGTTAATTGTTATGAACAATGGAACATTACATATTCATGGTTCACCGGAAAATGTATTGACGACCCCGATGTTAAAAGAAGTATTTCATATAGATGCAGGGATTTCTAAAAATCCGTTCACAGGGAAAATGCATTTATTTTTTTATACGAATACACAAATAGATACTATAGGAGATTAACAATGAAGATTCGTAAAAATCTATGGGCTCCGTTTGCCCTAGCATCCGCATTAATTTTAGGGGCATGTTCGGATGAGGAACAAAGTATAAAACAGGCGACAGCAGATTCGGATGAAACAGTTCAGGCAGTAACAATTGAAAATGAAGGCATGTCCATTACATATGAAGAAGCTCCCCAAAAAGCGATTTCCATAAATCAGCATGTAACAGAAGTAATGCTTGCACTCGGCTTGGAAGATTCGATGGTAGGTACAGCTTACTTGGACGACCAGATTTATCCTCCGTTACAAGAAGCGTATGACCAGGTTCCGGTACTGGCTGAACAATATCCTTCGAAAGAACAGGTTATTTCAACAGAAGCCGATTTCATTTACGGTGGCTGGGCAAGTGCCTTTAATGAGAAAAACTTAATGTCACGCGAAGAAATGGAACAATTGGGAATCCGCAGTTACCTGCAGTCTTCCTCAGTAAAAGTGGCTCCGGAGTTAGAGGATATTTACACGGATATCCGTAATATCGCAAAAATCTTTCGTGTTGAAGAGCGCGGAGAAACATTGATTGAAGAAATGAACGCTAATATTGAAAAAATTAAAGAAAAAGTTCCTACTGTGGACAAACCAATTGATGTTCTAGTATTTGATAGTGGTGATAAAGATGTATTTACAGCCACTCAAAACTTTATGAACACTCTCGTGAAAATGGCGGGAGCAAATAATATTTTTGGTGATATCGAGAAAAACTGGGCAACGGTTTCAAAAGAAGATGCTGTAGAACGTAATCCGGGAGCTATTATTGTAATTGATTACGGTTCTACTACAGCAGAAGAGAAAATTAATTTCCTGAAAAATGATCCGGCACTGAGCCAAACACCGGCAGTACAAAATGAACGTTTTGTTGTTTTACCATTATCGGCTGCATCAGAAGGTGTTCGTGTGGCAGAAGCGCTTGAAATTATTGTAAAAGGTCTTTACCCTGATTCATTCTAATCTTTCAAAATCAAAGGGATTCCACCAGTCGACACAAGTGCGTAATTGATGAATGGGAGCGGTGTATATATGCAAGAATATGCTAAGAAAAATTTTGAAAAGGCGTTGCAGCTGCCGATGCCTAACAAGACATTTGCAAAATTAAAAGCAACGGATGACTATGTAGCATTAATTGTACGACCAGGGTTAATAAACAAACATTTAACAAGTGATCAGCTGATTGTGTTAGCGAATCTTGAAAAATCTGGCGCTGTAAAATATTCTGCCGGCCATAGTTTTATTGTTACTGTCCATCGTTCACATATTGAGCAGGCAATGGAAAAATTAACGGAAGTGAATTTGTATGTGGCATCCCAAACACCAAGTGCTTTATTTAAATGTTGCGACTTTTGTGATGGGGATTTGTTAGACGGTTTACCACTTGCAAAGGACTTACTAGAACAAGTTGAACAAATGCCATTAAAAAATAGGGTATGCATCGGCTTTAATGCATGCACCCAAGCATGCTATAACGCGGTTCAGGATGACTTGGCACTCATTTTTCATAATGGCAAAGTTGATATTTACGGAGGCGCGATTCCAATGGGGAGACGTGCCAGTTCCGGGCATCTATTATTAAAAAAAGTACCGGAAAATCAAGTGATCGATCTTGTGAAAAATATATTAGGAAAGTACAATGCGTCATCAATCGATAAGTTTTCGGCGTTCGTGCACAAAAATAAAACTTACTTTGATCAACTACAAGAAGGAGGACTCTATGACAACTTGGAATTTAAATCAAATGAAGCGTCATCTGTTAATTTGTAACGGGGCTACCTGTATGGGTGCAGGTGCAGAAGAAGTAACAAAGCAAATCCGGGATGAAATTCGTAAAAATCGTTTAGATGAAACGATTCATACATCACGTACCCGTTGTAATGGTCGATGTAAAGATAAATGTGTTGTCATCGATTATCCGAAAGGGACATGGTATTCCGTTCAAGACGAGGAAACATCTCGTGCAATAGTTCAGGATACTGCTGAAGAATCATCCATTATTTATTCGGTGGAACATGGGGAAAGAATCCGACATGAAAATCGAATTAAAGGGATCGATAAATATAAAAAAGGAAGAGGACCATTGAAAAAAGCAGTATTATTTGTTGGGCATGGTAGTAGATTAGAGGCTGGAAATGAGGAAGTACGTCAGTTTGTCGAGCAGACGAAAACGTATATTGATCCAGCACTACTAGTTGAAACTTGTTTTCTGGAATTTGCTTCACCGAATATAGAAGATGGGATTCAGCTTTGTGTTGAAAGAGGCGCGGATGAAGTCCATGTAATCCCCATCATCTTATTACACGCAGGACACTCAAAAATGCACATCCCGGCCGAAATCGAACATGCAAGAGAGCATTTTCCGGATGTTCGCTTTACATATGGTCAAACAATTGGGATTCATGAAGAAATTTTCGAAATTCTTAAGTCGCGATTAACAGAAGTAGGCTTCAATCCTGATGAAAAACATGACGACACAGCTATTTTACTTATTGCTCGCGGCGGCAGTGATCCATATGCAAATGGCGATTTCTATAAAATTACCCGTTTATTATGGGAAAAACTAGACGTTTCTATAGTAGAAAGTGCATTTATGGGCGTAACGACCCCATCAGTAGAACAAGGGATTGAACGCTGTATAAGACTTGGAGCAAAAAAAATTGTGATGCTTCCATACTTCTTGTTTACAGGGGTGTTGATGGAACGAATGGCTAAAATGGTCCAGCAGTTTACAGAGCAATATGAAGATGTAGATTTTTTACTTGCAAATTATTTCGGCTACCATCCGAATTTAAAGAAAGTATTGCTTGAGCGCATGGACCAGGCTTTAGACGGGACATCAACAGGGATGATCGATTTAGAGAATTTCCGCAAATATGCAGAAGAACATGGATATGAACATCACCACCATCATTAATGTTAAAGTTTATCCAGAGCATCGAATATGCTCTGGAATTTTCATTTCATATCAAACGAAAATAAAGGGGCGAGGGGCACAATGTATTTTATTATTTGTGTAATCGCAGTGCTCATCGATTGCATTGTTGGGGATCCGAAAAAATGGACACATCCTGTTATATATATCGGAAACATGATTTCTTTTTTCGAAAAGAAATGGAATCATGGCAGTGGCAGTAGAAGACGGATCAATGGATTACTAACAGTTTTTCTCACTATAAGTATTACAACGGGCTCGGTTTTCTTAATTGTCTTTCTTGCAATAAAAATACATCTTCTTCTTTGGCTTGTAGTCGAAATCTTTTTGATTAGTTTAGCTCTTGCCCAGAAATCATTAAAAGAAGCGGCGATGCTCGTTTACGATTCCTTGAAAGCGAATGATTTACCCGAAGCAAGAAAATATTTAAGCTGGATTGTAGGCCGTGAAACGAATCATCTGGATGAACCTGAAATTGTACGGGGTGTCGTTGAAACGGTTTCAGAAAATACGAGTGACGGTGTGACGGCTCCGCTTATGTATGCGCTATGTTTTGGTGCAACCGGTGCATGGAGCTATAAAGCGATTAATACGCTGGATTCTATGATCGGGTATAAAAATGAACGGTATGCTGATTTTGGGTTTGCTGCAGCTAAATTGGATGATGTTGCGAACTATCTGCCCAGCAGAATTTCCGGGTGGTTCCTTATTATATTTACAAAATGTGAAACGGCAAAACCTTTCAAACACCGCTATAAAAACTGGCTAAAGGATGCTAAAAAACATCCAAGCCCGAATAGTGGATATTTGGAGGCAGCTACTGCTGTTCAGTTAGGAATTCGTTTAGGCGGGTTTAATCGTTATGGCGGGGTGGAATCCTTCCGTGCTTATATGGGTGAACCGTACGAAACGATGCAAAGAATACATATTAAAAAAGCGATCCGGCACATGTATGTTTGTACATGGTGTGTTGTGATAACAGGGGGAATATTGTATGCAATTGCCTGCACATGGGGCTAATGCGGCAGCATTATATAAAGCGATGAATTTAAAAATGCCGGATCAAGTCATCGATGTGAGCGAAAATGTCAATGATCTCGGGTATCCGAAGCTAGTAGCTCAACAGTGGTCAAACCTGTTAGAAAAAATTACTGGCTACCCGGATGAACAAGCGGAACCGTTTCGTTCGCAAGCGGCAGCTGTTCACCAAGTAGCAGCCGATCAAGTTGTCGTCACAAACGGTGCGGCAGAGGGCTTAATGGCTTTGGCACAGCTTTTCAATGGACAGGAAATTGCTTTGTTACAGCCAACATTTTCGGAGTATGCGAGAACACTAAAACAGCAGAATTGTGTTATTCATTCTATTTTAGCTGACGATATTGAAACATATCGATTTAATGAGGAAATATTGGAGAAACAGCTAAAAGATGTCCATGCCTGCTATATTTGCAATCCGAATAATCCTACAGGCGTCTTATTGAAAAAACATTGGATTGAACAGTTGATTAAAAATTATCCCCACTGCAATTTTGTAGTCGATGAAGCGTTTATGGACTGGACCGATGAATCGGAGAGCATTGTTTCATTGGTAAACAGCTATTCCAATTTATTTGTCGTACGATCCATGACAAAAATGTATGCACTGGCAGGGATTCGTCTCGGTTATGTCATCGGTCAACAGGCAGGAAAACTCCGTCATTACTTGCCGCATTGGAATGTGAGCGCGATTGCAAATGAAGTCGGCAGTCTCTGTTTACAGGACAAGGATTTTGTGAAGGAATCTCGTGAAAAGAGCAGCAGATTACGGAGTCAGATGGTGGTGGACTTAAAATTAATTAGTTGTAAAGTGTCAAACAGTGCAGCGAATTTCTTATTGTTCCAATTACCAAAACAATATAATCCGGATGATTTTTTTACATATTTATTAGAACGGGGTATCGTATTACGCCATACAAAAAACTATGTCGGCCTGGACGGCGCATGGTTTCGAATCGCTGTCAAAAGTGAAGAAATCTGGACTAAATGCAAGGATGAAATAATGGATTATGTCAAAAATTATTAACTACTACCGTCATGGAGAAACTGTATGGAATAAAGAAGGGCGTCTGCAAGGGTGGCTTGACTCGGAATTAACGACAAAAGGAATCGATCAGGCAACGTCCGTTAACTGGAATCCGGAGATCGTACTCTCCAGTGACCTGAAGCGTGCAGTGCAAACAGCCCGTCTCATGTTTTCGGACCACACCATTCATAAAAACGAAAGTTTGCGTGAAATTAACTTGGGGCATTGGCAAGGCAGCTACATTAAGGACCTTCAACAGGATGAACAGTATTGTTGCTATTTAAATACACCGCATTTATTTATGAATACGACACAAGAGTCCTTTGAAGACGTAACGAACCGAATGATTGCAATTCACGAGTATTTGTTACAGTTACCGTATGAGAGAATCGCTGTCGTTTCACACGGTGTTGCCATTGCCTGTTTGATTATCGCGCTTCATAAACAGCCTTACAACGAGCTATGGGGTTATCTGTTGGATGGTGCTGGGTGTTTTTCAATAGAAGGGCACAGTGATCAATTACATAGCATTATTAAATAGAAGAAAAACGCTATACCAATGTTTGGTGTAGCGTTTTTCTTTTATCAAAATTGTAATGGGGTCAAATTAATTAAATCGATAGAACTTTATGGTAATTAATCCCCTGAAGTATTTTTTTAGAAAAATTGATTAAAATTTAAAGCCAAATTACATGTACAATCGTTTTATAGTCAAGTGAGGTGAAGAAATGGAATTTGAACGACTTGTTAATACATATACGAATTATTTATTAAAGTTAAGCTTTCTCTACGTTAAAGACCGACAAGCAGCCGAAGACATTGTGCAGGATGTTTGGATAAAAGTAATGCTTTCAAAGAATGAAATAACAAGTGAAAAGAGTTATTTAGTACAAATAACGGTGAATCAATGTAAAGATTATTTGAAAAGCTGGCGTTATAGAAAAGTGCGCATAATCGATGTACTTGGTATTGAAAAAGACACTTCACAAAGAGACGGAATGGTAATATCGGAAGAAAAAAGTACAATTGGCAAGGCTGTTTGGCAATTACCATTCAAGTACCGGGAAATTATTATCCTTTATTATTATGATTCACAAACTGTTCGAGATATTGCTTTTACATTAAAACTTGCGGAAGGTACGGTGAAAACTAGGTTAATTAAAGCAAGAAAGATTTTAAAGGAACAATTAAATGAAACGGACTGGGAGGTGTTGAACAGTGAAGGATGAATTAGAAAATTTAACAGGACCAATGCTTGATGAAACAAAACGTGTACAGCAGAAAGCACTGGAACAATACTACGCTCATAGGAATGGCAGGAAAAAGTTCAAATGGGGCTATCCGGTTGTAATCGTTCTCTTTTTATGTATGGTAGTATTCATATTTCCACTGCAAAAACCTGAAGAAACAACAAGTAACCTTTATATAGAACCGATAGATGAACAGTTTTTTTTGCTTGCTGTTTATTCCGATCAGTATAACCAAGGTCAATTTATGACAAAATCAGATGCCATAGAGCATAATTTATTTTTTGCTATTGAACGCAGTGCGCTACTAACATATGCAAAGTACGAAAATATTAAAATCGACAAAGAGTCAGTCTTAAAAAATGCGAAACAGTCTTTTTCTTATATAGAAGGTAATCCACTGTCGAAACTTAAACATGAAAAAATGCTTCAGGCATTAGGTTTATCGAACGATGAATATAAAGATATTCTTATAAAGAATGCGACAGTTAATTCGGTGATTGAAAGCTTCATTAAAGAGCGAGGATTAAAAGGTCCAAAAGATAAATATATAGGCCAAATTCATAAGGAGGCAAGGGAATTTTATTATAAGCATGCAGCAAAGGAAATTGAAAAGTTTGAGACAGAACAACGATCGAAAGTTACAGAGAAGCCACCATTAATAGAAGTAAAGACTCCGGATACATTTAGGTTTGCAGAAAAAGAACATTTGGCGCTGGACCTGGGTTTGAATGATCAGCAGCAATATGAGTTTATAAATGTAAATATGACGTTTGATTATATTAGAGAGACATATGGATCATTAATTTATGAGGCTGCACCATTCAAAGAATATCCGTTTCACTTTGAGCCGTTGTTTTATATGGATTATAAACGAAATATTGAACAGATGATCCTACAACCGAAATGGCATGAAGAAGCATTGGAGGTACTTGAACTTTTAGAGATATTTGAACGCAGCTATATTGACGATTATCCATTTTTACAATAAGAAAGAATCGATCTAATTTGAAACAAACGCTACGGCACAAATTGGCCATAGCGTTTTAATTTTAAAATTTAAATGTATCATCAGTTATAGGGGCCACTTTAGCAACCGCATAAGTAGCTCCTTTTTGACTAAAGAAATCGTAGGTTGACCCAGTATTGGAGATCCCGTTCATGACAATCGGGTTCACTTCCTCATCAGGAAACATCGTATCGAGCCCCAAGTTCATAAGCGCTTTATTCGCATTATAGCGTACGTATTTTTTCACTTCAGGGGAAAGACCTGTTTCTGCATATAAATCATCGGTATACTTCATTTCATTTTGATATAAATCGAGTAAATATTCATAGCCCCATAAAGTAAGCTCCTGCTGTTTTTCTGCAGTGAACGTTTTGAAAATGTTCTGCGCGAAAAAGCCGACAGCTACCCCGTGAATGGATTCGTCACGCAAGATTAAACTAATCACTTCCGCACTATTTCTTAAAACACCTTGTCCTCCTAAATAAAGAGGGTAGAAGAAGCCGGAATAGAATAAGAAGCTTTCCAGCATAACTGAAGCAAACATCGCTTTCCATAAGCTTTCCGGGTCCTCTTCTTTTATAGCAGTGTATACTTCGCCAATGCGGTTTGCTTTATATTGAAGAAACTCATTTTTTTGCACCCATTCGAAAACTTCATCGATTTCCGTGTTTGTGCATAATGTTGTAAAAATATACGAATAAGACTTTGCATGGATTGCTTCAAACGATCCGAATACGGTTAACACCGCTTTCTCCTGGAAATCGGGTGTGTACTTGGCGATTTCATTCATGCCGATGTTCGTTTGTACCGTATCAAGCAATGTCAGGCCGCCGAACACTTTTTTGTATGTATCCTGATGCTCGAATTCCTTCCATTGTTTGACGTCTTTACTGACCGCAATTTCTTCGGGGAACCAGATTTGTTTCCATTGCTGGTCCCAAAAAATACGAGCGAGTTCACTCGTAGGGGTATTCCAGTTGACTGCTTTATACGTTAAATTTGACATGCGACACACTCCTCAATTGTTAGTAAACGTTGGCGTACGTAATATACGGTTTTAATGCCTTTCGTCCAAGCATATATATAAGCTTTTGCCAATTGTTCTGTGTTCCACTGATCCGTTACGTATAGTGTCATGGAAATTCCCTGGTCGACATGCTTTTGCGCGGCTGCGTAAAGGTCGATCAGTTCATACGGGTTAACTTCATATGCTTCGGTATAAAGATCCTGGTTATCATTTGTTAAAAATGGCATCGGATAAATTGTTCGACTGTCCGCATAGTCACGTACTTCCACGCGTTCTGTAACAGGGGCGATGGAAGCGGTACAGCTGCGGATGTAGGAGATACTGCCAGTTGGAGCAATCGCAAGTCTGTATGAGTGGAACAAGCCATGCTTCAGTACGTCAGACTTCAACTGTTGCCACATATTTTGAGTAATAATCGGTGTACCCCCAAGTGCTTTAATCACTTCTGGTGCAAGTTCTTTTTCTTCTTTATTTATATAGGTTTCAAAGTAAACACCGCTCGCATAATCGCTTTTTTCAAAACGATAAAACGTTTCGTTCTTTTCTTTCGCGATTTCCATTGATGCTTTTAGAGAGTAATAGTTTAGTGCTTCCATAAACGCATCGATAAATTCAATCGAATCTTTGGAACCATAACTGATTCCACTTTGTACAAGGTGTCCATGCAAGTTCATAACGCCCAATCCTACAGAGTGCATCACTTTGTTGGCTTTGGACACAGAAGGAACGTTGACGATATCGGTCATCGTTGAAACATTCGTCAAAAGACGCATTGCTGTATCGACAAGCTGTCCGAAATCCTGAACTTTCGTTGCTTCGTGAATGTCGATTGAACCTAAATTACAAGAAACATCGAGGCCATATTCATTCGGCTCATTCTGGTCTGTAATGACACTTGTTTGCTGATACTGAAGAATTTCGCTGCACAAATTCGACATCTTCACACGTCCAATTTCCTTTAATGGATGGGCGTTATTGACATTATCATCGAATATTTCAAACGGGTAACCCGATTCGAATTGTGCTTTTTTAATCTCCGTATATAATTTACGGGCATTTAATCGTTTCAGTTTACGGATGTTCGGATTATCCAATAGCTCATAGTACATTTCCGTAATCGAAATTTCCGACATGCGTTTCCCGTATTCTTTATAAATATCATAGGAACTGAACAGAACGATATCTTTATCGCGACGCATCAGTTCAAAGAAAATATCGGGAAGAATAATCCCTGTAGATAGTGTAGCTAAACGGATTTTATCATCGGCATTTGGTTTCTTACTTGAAATAAAGCTTTCGATATCACCATGAAAAATATTTAGATATATCACTCCGCTCCCATTTCGCTGCCCCAATTGATTCGAATAAGAGAACGAATTCTCCAGCAGTTTCGCAACGGGCATAACCCCGCTCGCACGGTTTAATATCCCTTTAATCGGATCGCCTAATGGACGCAGATCGGTCAAGTTTACTCCGACACCGCCGCCTAAACGGGAAAGCTCCAGGCAGTAACCGATGTTCTCGGCAATCGAATTCATCGTATCATCCATCGTCAGTTTAAAGCATGAGACAAGCTCACCACGCGCCTTTTTCCCGCTGTTTAAAGCAGTTGGTGTTGCCGGCTGGTAGGCAGTCATGACCGCTTCAATGGCTTTTTCCGCCAACGTTTCATCACCTTGTGCTAAATAAAGGGCGATGATGACGATCCGGTCCTCGTACTTTTCCAGAATCTCTTTTCCGTCACGGCTTTTCATCGCATAGCTTTCGTAAAACTTAGAAGCACTCATGAATGAAGGGAACCGGAACTTGTTGGAATAGGCTTTTTTATACATCCGTTTAATAAAGTCCATCGCGTACAAGTCCAAAAACTCTTTTTCGTAATAGCCTTCCTCAACTAAATAGCGTACTTTTTCCTCAATATCAATAAAGTAACGCAAACGGACATTGACGTCTTCCAGAAAATAGCGGCGTGTTGCTTCTTTGTCTTTCGCCAGATCCAGTTCACCGGTAGCGCGGTAACGGTTTAATATATCGTTATTTAATTTTAAATACTGTTTCATATCGATGCCTCTTTCCAAATGGAGTAGTAGTATTCAGTAATCGCTTCGTAATTAGCCGGAGTTCCTCTCATTTCCACTTTTTCAATTAACGGAATTCCGTATTGTGCAGCTAAAAGGTCACCAGCACGACCGAAAAAAGCTTGACCGAAATTACGGTTTCCGCTTACGATGATTCCTTTGCATAAATCAAAGTGCGCAGTCATGAACTGGTCGACGATAGGGGGGACAGAGCCTAATCCATCCGTATACGTGAATAAAAGATACGGTTCATTAACTTTAACTACTTCCGCCAGATCCTTTGCGGGCAAGCCGAGTTTTTGCACGATGGATCGTACATTACCAGTTCGTGAAGCATAAATGATCATGCAGTCATTTCAGAAATGCGATCGATAATAGAAGTCGGCTCTGCAATAAATTCTCCGTTTATTTCAAATAACGGCACAGACAGAAAACCTGCATCGATTACTTGTTGTTTTGCTGTTTCATCCTGGTCAATATTAATGACCTCAACTTCCAAGTTGGCTGCATCAAGTTCTGATTTTACCCATAGGCATTTTGGGCAAATTGTTTTCGTGTAAAGTTTCATCATAGAATCCCTCGCTATATAAGTATTACTAATGATTGTGCCGTACATGTCAGCGGGGAAAAACAAAAAAGCTATCCCGGAAAACAGGATAGCTTGAAATGGAAACGGATAGAGTGCGCGCCTCCATTTCCTATTCCCCGAAGAAATGTACGTAGTTTTAACGAGGCAGGTCTCCTGGCTTTGCTTCATCCGTCAGACGCACCTTCCCATGCTAGTAGCACAGTGGTCTATTCGTCTTCAGTCAGCATTTACAGTTGCGGGGACAGCGTTGGTTTTTCACCAAACTTCCCTTTTAAACTACATTTAGTAGTACCTTGTTAAAAAAACACAATATATAGTTGAATTGAGTATAAGCGTTAACAACCTAAAAGTAAAGAGCCTAATGAATGATTCCATAAATACAACAAAAATCCTAGAAAACTCCCTATTGAAAATAGAGAAAAAATATGGTTTTGTTATAACTGCATGAAGTTAGTTTATATAAAAAGAGAAAGTTGGATGAATATGCCGATTCAATTAAAAATTAAGAAAATCCATCCGGAAGCAGTACTGCCGAAACAGGCACGTGAAGGGGATGCTGGGATGGATTTAAGTGCAGTTGAAGAAAAAATTTTACTGCCTGGAGAATATGGATTAATTAAAACTGGTCTTCAAATCGAAATGCCGGAAGGAACAGAAGCACAAGTACGCCCACGTAGCGGATTGGCATTAAAACATGGGATTACGGTGTTAAATAGTCCAGGTACGATCGATGCAGGCTATCGCGGTGAAATCGGTGTGATTCTAATCAATCACGGGAAAGAACCGTTTACGATTGAAAAGGGTATGCGAATCGCACAGCTAGTTATTCAATATGTCCCACAAGTCTTCATTGAAGAAACGGACGAACTGTCGGATACGGAGCGTGGTGATAAAGGCTTTGGTTCGAGCGGCGTAAAATAATGAAAAACGCCTGAGTCGAGATAAATGAACTCAGGCGTTTTACTCTTCTTCTTTTTTCCACTTTATATAATTGTACGAAGTTTGAATGCCAAAAAGTATTATGAAAAAGAGGGTGAAAAATATAAAGAAATTAGTGAATCCTTCAACCGAATAAATAATGGCCAACGCTATGATATAAATGGGAATTGAATAAATACTGCGCAAAAACTTACGGCGGTATGAAAGGGCATGATAGGCAAATTTAAACCCTTTATCCACTTTCGGCTTTTTACGATAGTACATAGATAAGGCAATTGTCATAATTAAAATCAACATTAATATGAATGCGTAATTAATTAAAAAATCCAAATCAATCATATTAGTCCCCCTTCTCTCCGTTTGTCTGAATATTGATTTCAGTAACAATTTTTGAAATCGGTAAATACGTTAATTCACAATGATAACGTCCATCAGGGAAGTCTTTATAAGTACTGGACTTTATATTGTAAACTTTATCTTCAATCATCACTTCAGTCGTATCAATACTTCTTCCATGCCCGTTTACAAAGGTAATTTCACAAATCCCTCCAGCAGTTTTCTGATCGCCTGTTTGCAGATGATAAAAATCATAGCTGTAAATTCCTGAAACAATTAGCATAAACAGCGATAGCAAGCCAAACATGAACGTATTCATGTTGTAGGGGGATGATTTCTTATTTATAAATTGCCGGATAATAAAGTAAGCAGCAATGACAAATAACAAAGTGAAAATGATAAGAGCACTGTAAAATCCAATTAGCATGAGCATTCCCCTCTAAATTCGTTACTTAATTTACGAATAAGATGGAAAAAAGTTTCAGAATTATTGCATTCTTATTTTATTGAAATAGTAATAGATCAAAATTACGTAAGAACTTTTCTAACGGGAACTCGGTGTGCATATGCATAAGTGGAAACGTTTTTCCATTTAGAAGGGGATCAATCGATTTTAGTCGAATTGATAATAATGGGAAATTGTAAAAATTGGATGTGAGATAAAGGGAGGCATTGTATGCGAAGCGTGCAAAGTGTGTTGTTTGAGAAGTTTTTAGTACTGCGCGGAACGAAGAAGAAATTTATGGATTTACGGCTGCTCGATAATTTTATTGCAATGAAACACAACGAGAAACCGTATGAACTGGATGCGAAATTCAAAGAGCAACATCAAATACAAAAAGACGAACTGAATGGCATGCACTATTACACCATCAATGAACAGCAAACACCGGAAAAGGTCATCTACTATTTTCACGGCGGTGCCTATATTAATGATCCATTGATTTTTCATTGGCGTTATTTAGTGAAGCTTGCACAGGAGACAAACTTCACGATCATCGTGCCGATTTATCCGAAACTGCCCAAACATACACATAAAGAATGCTTTAATGCCATTCATGATTTATATGATCATCTCGTTTTAAAATATGATGCACCGTTTATTTTTATGGGGGATTCAGCGGGCGGTGGACTGGCATTGGCGTTGGCGCAAGAAGTAAAGCGATTTTCCAAAAAACAGCCGCAGCATATTGTTCTACATTCCGCATGGCTCGATGTGCGGGGGGAAGATCCGCGCTACAAAGAACTTGAAAAACTTGACCCGATGCTTGGAGTAGTTGGCGCACAGGAGCTTGGCAGGTTATGGGCAGACGGATTGGATTTAACAGATTACAAAATAAGTCCCGTCCATGGAGAATTGAAAGACATCGGTCAAATTACCGCATTTGTCGGGACGGGTGAGCTACTGGTTGTCGATGCAAAAATGCTTCTCGATAAAGCAAAAGAACAAGGTGTAGCAGTCCATTACTTTGAATACCCGAAAATGAATCATGTCTTTCCGGTATTTCCCATTCCGGAAGCGAAGAAAGCAATGAAGCAATTACTCAAGATCATCAAAAATTAGCATGAATGAAATAGGAGCATTTACAGTATGAAATTATATATTATCCGACACGCTGAATCGGAGGGACAAGATCCGAAGGCTAAGTTAACAGTAGCTGGTAAAGAGGAAAGTGAGCAGTTGGCGAATTTTTTAGAACAATACCCGATTGAACTTGTCATATCAAGTCCATTTACAAGAGCATTACATACAATAGAACCATTTGTCCGGAAAAACAAAATTCCTTTCAAAATTGATCATCGGTTGAGGGAACGATTATTAAGTGACGAAAATCTTCCGGATTGGCTGGAAAAATTGAAACAAACGTATGTGGATAAGGATTTAAAATTTACTGGCGGGGAATCAAGTAATGAAGCGATACATCGTATCAATGAATTAGTAGAGGAATTAAAACAAAGTGCTCATATGTCAGTGGTAATCGTTACACACGGCAATATAATGTCTTTACTACTCAACCATTTTCAACGGCATTTTGGATTTGACGATTGGAAGCAATTGTCGAATCCGGATGTCTTTGAAATAGAGTTTAGCAATGAACAAACAGTTGTAAACCGTATATGGCGGTAGGTAGCGTAAAATAGGTTGTAGAAAAGCAGGTGCAATATGAAAAATTACTTTATTATCAGTGATATCCACGGCCAGTATAAAGCATTTGAAAAGTTATTAACGTATTGGAATCAAAAAGATAGCCTTGTTTTACTCGGAGATTTGATCGACCGGGGTCCACGGTCTTATGAGGTCGTGCAAAAAGTAATGGACTTAAAGCGGCAATACGGGGAACAGGTTATATTTTGTAAAGGGAATCATGAAATGATGTTGTTGGATTTTCTCGAAAATCCTGGGCAAAAGCACGCCTTTTATTACAAATACGGTGGCCGGGAAACAATGGCTTCATTTCTAAAGTATTTACCGGTTGAAGTAAGTGAACTTGACCCGATTGAACAAGCGCAAGTCGTTAAAGAGAAGTTTGCGGAGGAATTGGATTTTTTAAATAACGGCAAATTATATGAAATTGCAGGGAATCTGTTATTGACGCATGCAGGATTTGATTCGAGTTTTGCGACAGTTGAGGAAACGCAGGATGAAAATTTCCTATGGATTCGACAGCACTATAAAAATGAAAATAAAACACCGTATATCAATGTTTTTGGTCATACACCATTACAACATATTCATGAGTGTAATGATATTTGGATTAGTAAAGACCAAAAATATATCGGGATAGACGGTGGGTGTTATTTTACAGGTCAATTGAATGGCATCGTTCTGTCGGAAGAGGGCCAAATCATTCATATATATGCCGTTACATCTGACAAAACCGAAAACTATGATAATTGACAGGTGTCGTTTAGACTGAGTAAAAAGTTATAATTATATAATATTTTTTCTTGAATGTATGTTTTCCCCCGTTTATTTGGTATACTACTATTAACGATATGTAAAAGAGGTTATCCCGTTCGATTTTGTGCGGGATAGCCTCTTTCGTGTTTAAAGAAGTTTTTCAGGGAGGAAACATTTTGGAGCAATATACAAATTTACGAGCGGGCGAAAAAGGTGCCTATTTATCGATTTTTGCCTACATATTTTTAAGCGCGCTTAAGTTAGCAGCAGGCTATTTAGGAGATTCAGAAGCGTTAAAGGCAGATGGATTAAACAATACAACAGATATTATTGCTTCAGTAGCCGTTTTGATCGGGCTCAGAATTTCCCAGCGCCCGCCTGATGATGACCATCGATACGGACATTTTCGTGCAGAAACGATCGCATCACTTGTTGCATCATTTATTATGATTTATGTCGGAATCGAAGTACTTATATCAGCAGGTGAAAAAATCGCCAATCCGATCGATCAGGATCCTTCCATTTTAACAATTATTGTAGCCGTGTTTAGTGCAGCAGTCATGTTTGCAGTATATAAATATAATTTAAACCTCTCAAAAAGAATTAACAGTTCTGCCGTTAAAGCAGCAGCCTATGACAACCGCTCTGATGCCTTTGTCAGTATCGGGACAGCAATCGGTATTACCGCAGCGATATTAGGTTTCCCGATTGTCGATACGATTACCGCCTTTATTATCGGTTTGATCATTATTAAAACAGCGATCGAAATCTTTAAAGAAGCGGTGTTCTCGTTAACGGACGGATTTGATACGGAATTGATCAGTTCGATTGAAGAGCGCGTTTCGCAGATTCCGCGTGTCCGTGATGTTACCGATGTACGTGGCAGACAGCATGGAAGCTTAATTCTTGTCGATATTACGGTAAGTGTAAATCCTAATCTTAATGTACGTGATTCACATGCCATTACGGAGCAGATTGAAAATGAAGTGAAGCAGTTGAATCCTTATGCGACAACACTTGTTCATATTGAACCGTATGACCCGAAAGAGCTGGTTATTTGCGAAGATGATTTCCATTTCTAATGGATAAACGATATACAAGCCATTCTCCTTTTACTCGATGTAACAGGAGAATGGCTTTTTTTGTATGAATGAATCAAAATCATCCATCTTCTGTTAAAATGTAAGTACTTACGAGCTTCACACCTACTGGAGGTTATTATATGAAAAAAGTAGTTGCAGTTATTGCCGTATTAATTATTGTATCTATTCCACTATTTGAATGGCTGTTAACAAACCCCTCCAATTCATTGGAACTGATGCAAACTTTAAGGAATTCTAAAAATCCGGAATCGCTATTTATGGAGGGAAAAAATTTCGATGCCGAGATTGTTGAATACATACAGGAAGAATTTAATCCGAATATGGTGCAGCAGTTTACGATACTGGAGTTTGATGAGAAAAGTTTCTTGATTCAAACAACTCCTGGTACTACAAAGCTGGAGATTATTAATATAGAAGAATTACCAGAGGAAATGAGAAATTATTTTCTTTCACAAGAATGACCGTACATTGATCCAAAATTTATGAAAAAGAAAGAGGAATACTATTGCATACTACCATCGGGATTGTCGCTCATGTCGATTCTGGCAAAACGACATTTTGCGAACAATTACTTTATCATACAAATGCGATTAAAAAGCGCGGGCGGGTTGATCACCAAGATGCTTTTTTAGATAATCATGCAATTGAAAGGCAGCGCGGGATTACCATTTTTGCGGAGCAGGGGCGGATCGACTATAACGGGCAAGTGTATACGCTAATCGATACACCGGGTCATATCGATTTCGCACCGGAAATGGAGCGTGCGATTCATGTTATGGATGCGGCTATTGTTATTGTCAGTGCGGTTGATGGAATCGAAGGGCATACGGAAACCGTTTGGCATTTACTGCGGGAGCACCATGTTCCGACATTTATATTCATTAATAAAGTGGACCGTGAAGGAGCAGATGTAGAAGCGGTAATGGCTGCAATTAAAAAAGACTTATCCCCAAATGCCTTACTGTTCAATAATGGCATTGATACTTTTGTAAAAGAGTGGCTTGCGGAATGTGACGAGCAACTGATGGAAAAGTACTTTGCAGACAATTTAACGGAGAGTGATTGTACTGTAAAGCTGAAGCAGATGATACACCAGGAACAAGCATTTGTTTGTATGTCGGGCTCTGCTTTAAAAGATGAAGGGGTACTGGATTTTTTCGAAACGATTGCCCAACTGACGGAAACAACATTCGATGTGAACGGACCATTTGAAGGTAAGGTCTATAAAATTCGCCACGACAATCAGCAGCGCCTCACATTTATAAAAGCATTATCGGGTGTTTTAAAAGTACGCGATGAATTTACATTAGGTGAAACGACAGAAAAAGTTACGGAAATCCGGCTATACAATGGCAGCAGTTTTACGACAGTGCAACAGGTGCAGGCGGGTGATATTTTTGCGGTGAAGGGACTGGCGACGCCGATTATTGGTGTTGTGATAGGAACTACGGAATCAAAACCTGCACAATTTGAAATGATACCGACATTGCAGGCGAAAGTGATGTACGAAGGTGCGTTGCATATTAAAGAACTTCACCGGATGTTTCGTGAAATTGAAGCGGAGGAGCCGAGTTTACGGGTCGTATGGAACGAGAAGTTCCAGGAAATCTCGGTTCATGTAATGGGGACGATTCAGCTGGAAGTATTAACCGAGCTGGTGAAAGACCGCTTCGGAATTGATGTGCACTTCGGCAAGCCGCAAATTCTTTATAAAGAAACGATTGCTGCACCAACAGTCGGCTATGGCCATTTTGAACCGTTAAAGCATTATGCGGAAGTGCATCTGAAAATGGAACCGAACACGCGAGGAGAGGGCATCACATTCTCCAACCAGTGTCATGCCGATGACTTATCTGTCGGGCATCAGCGGTTAATAGAAAAGCATCTATTTGAACGGGAACTTCACGGATTACTTACAGGTTTTCCGGTAACTGATATTCATTTTACGCTATTAACAGGACGTGCGCATAATAAGCACACAGAAGGCGGAGATTTCCGTGAAGCATCGTTTAGAGCATTGCGACAAGGGCTTGAACAAGTAGAAATTGTACTGTTGGAGCCTTATTACCGATTTAAGATGAAAGCGTCAAACGACCATATTGGGCGGATGATGTCGGATATTCAACAGGCAAGCGGGACATTTGAAGCACCGATTTTAACAGAAGATACCGTGACATTAAACGGACGTGCACCTGTAGCAACTTTTATGGATTATTCCACTCAATTTGCCGCTTATACAAACGGAAAAGGGGCGTTAACACTGCAATTTGATGGCTATGATGTATGCCATAACAGCGATGAAGTCATTGAACAAATTGGCTACAATAAAAACGCCGACCCTGAATATACATCGTCCAGCATTTTCTGTACAAAGGGAAAGGGTTACAGTGTGCCTTGGCATGAAGCAAAAGACGCGATGCATTGTGAAGTAATTGAAAACGATTGAAAGAAGGATTTTGCAGGAGAATAAAGAACTAAGGTTAGAGTGTTTAGAAAAAAGGAGGATCTTCTGATGGCATATATTTTACAAGTAGATTTCAAAATGGATGGACCATTCGGTGAAGAAATGGCTGCTGGGTTTAAAGGTTTGGCAGAAAGTATTAACGAAGAAGCGGGCATGCTTTGGAAAATTTGGACAGAGGATGCGGAAGCTGGCGAAGCGGGTGGTATTTACTTATTTGAAACAAAGGAAACTGCTGCAGCTTACTTGGAAATGCATGGAAAGCGTCTAAATGGCTTTGGTATTACAGCAATTAACAGCAAAATTTTTGCAGTGAACGAGTCGTTAACAAAGATTAACAAAGGTCCGGTTAATGTATAAATAGTGGTACAAAATTAACATTAGAAAACTCACTAACACCAGGTTAGAATAACTTTGACTAATACTAAAAAAGACAAAAAACTCTTCATGCAAGAGTTTTTTGTCTTTTTTAACGCTTACGCTCATTTAATTTGTCTTTTTGCTTTACCCAAAAATCAGGAGGCATATAAGAAATTAATGAATAATCAATTTCATCGCCTGATTGAGTTGTTAATTGAACAAGCAAAGGTTCTTCTTTATTAGATGGATTTATTGCCCTTGTTTTAATTGTAATCGCCTGAACACCAGTTCTTTTTGGATGACCGACAACAACGATCTGATTTCCTAGTGTATTAACATCTGTAATTTCGGTCTGAAATGCGACGATATATAGATCCAGATTATTTTCATTTTGAAACATTGGAATAGATAATCCAATGTTGTGTTCGAAATCATACCAACCAGAGAGACCAATATCATAATTAGTAAATAATCGGTGTAGGGCATAATGAATCCTACTAGGAATATAACTCCATCTTCCAGTCGTGCTATGCCAGTGTTCTTCATAAGCAGGTCTTTTATAATCAGGTTTATTTACTATCACTTCAAAAGGAATCTTCGTTCCATTTTTAATCACTTCTGAAATTTGGACCATATTCGATGGGAAAGGTTGCTCTTTCCAAGGAGGGTCAGAAATATTTTCGGTTTTGGAAGGTTCAAGTTTTTGAAGACGATTTTCCGCTTCTTTTAATTGCGCTTTAAGATCTTCAATTTTTTTCTCCAAACTTTTAGCTTCGTTCGGTTCTTCTGCATAATAAAGTGGAGCAATACTTATATTAAAAATCACTACACAAATAATAAATAAAGTAATTCTTTTGGGAGTTACCATAGAGACACCTCAAGATTATTCTGCTCTATTAATGTGGAAATATGTTTTATAATTTTTCTTTCTACAATTACGGGTGCTTTATTGCGGTAAGGATTTTAAAAGTATGCCTATACGTTCCAAAATGATCGACAGCTAAGACTAATACACAGTCTTGGCTGTTTTTAAATTCATTTAGGTTACCAAACGTTGCGGGATAGTTTAGGCAAGAACTTTTAATTCTTTTAAAATAACAGTGGCATACAATTAAAAAAGGGAGGTGTTTTTATAAAAAAAGGGAAAATTAGTGTAATTAGCTTGGTCTCATTATTGCTGGTAGTAGCGTCTTTATTTTTATATATACAAGTTTCTGGTAAGGGAAAAGAAGGTACGAATAGTGGTTCTCATTTATCGGAAGAGGAAAGACAGGAATTAAAGAATTTGATGTGGCAGATAAGAAGTAACTTAAATGGAGAAAATTATGGGTTAGTTCTAGACCATGCTGTTTTGCCGAATGGAAACATTGAAGTAATCGTGAAGTTAGGAAGTAACAAGATTGATAAAAAGACGAAAGAAGATATACAACAAATAGCAACTGACGTGATTAAACAAAATGATTTTGATTCTGATTTATTTCAATTTAACATAACAAGTTTTTATAGTTCACAAAAAGAAGAAAATCATGTTTCACAAAGGCTAAGTTACAATGATTTAATGGGAGACATCATGCTAAGTTTAAATGAATTAGGCTATGATGTTGCCGTACAGGGGGACGTATCTTCAGACAAAAACGTTATAATATCATTAGCATTGCCACACGATAAGTTCGACGAAAACACTAAAAAAGAAGTACAGCAGTTAGCGGCTGATGTTATTAAAAAATATAATTTTGAAGCTGAAATATTCCAATTTAACATAACAAGTTACTATAAATCTTAGGTACAACAAGAACAGACAAAGTAAAGGTAAGTAATATCAGTTAAAATATTCTGCCTGGTTCGTCTTGTGTAAACTCACGCTTTAAAACGGTTCGGGATTCTTATTGAGGAAGGGATGATTGAAAAAATGGAGAATTGTATATTTTGTGGGATTAGAAAATCCAAATTTAAATGAACAATCATGTCGAGCTGTAAATGTTAAGGGACTTGTTAAATTTAAATAACAGTTATTTAATATTTTAGTGCAATAAGCATTTCAAAATGTGACCAAACACCGCTTTGGGAACTATCCTACTCTAGCTACCGTCTTCTAAAATATGGAATGTAGAACTTTGAGAGGATGTAAGTAATTATGAAAAAAATCGTTTATGTAATTCTAATTATTGCTGTTATAGGTTTAGCTGTTACTTTATTAGGAAATCGAGCAAGCCAAGACACAGTTTTAGCTAAGGAAATTAATTCCCTTTTTGAAACTAGTGAAACACAAATTGATTTAACGGGGCTTACCGATTTTAATTGGACTAAAGTTGCTGTATTTGGACCTTACACATCAAATGAAGTTATTGAGGATTCAATGGGAATTAAATTTAAAGGTGATAACGGGGGAATTGATATCCTAGACGACCGTTTTTTATTAGTATTTGCTGATGATAAATATGCCGTAAAAACAGTTGTGCTTTCAAGAAAACACGGTAGCTACAGCATAAAAGGTAATAAATTTCTGAGTGTTGAGCAGTAATTTTCTATTATCTATTAAATATGCAATTCACATTGAAATAACGTTCCCAAATGAAAGCTTGGTAACATTTCAAACAGCTACAACCACAGTTAAATCAGTGGTTGTCGCTGTTTTTATTAGAAAATAACGATCTGAGACGCTGTGAGAAACTATTTTAAAGAGGACTGTTCGATTCACTTGTTCTGAATGGCGATAATATAAAAATAGAATCTCGATGAAATGTTCCCAAAGGACGCTTTGAGTGCTTTATTTTATTCAACTAACGAGATAGATTTATTGAATAAAAAGTAACAAGATACGAAGAATAAGGAGTAAACGTAAACCAGAGGAGAGTGTTGATGGTTAAGCATTACTTAGTCTTATTAGGATTTATATTGATTATTCTTACTTCTATGCAAGTAGCAAAATCAGAAACAATACCAAAAGCAGAAGAAATGTATGTCACAACAGAGGACATTATTTCAGACATTATCTTCCCAACTATTGATAAAAGAGTTATCAAAGAGTATGGAGGAGATAATCGCCTTATTTGGCACTGGAAAAGGATTGTTGATATTACTTACAACGAGAATCATTCCTATGATGTTACTGTAAGAATTGAGATTCCTTCAAAAGACATTAATGAAAATGTTAAAAATGTTAAGGAAGATTTGGTTAAGGTAAGAATATCCCCGTCCTGTGATAGTGAGAAGATTAATAGGCAGAAATGTAATCACGGTTTCGAAATTGAGATATTAGACTACAAACATTTATCTCAATAAGAAATATTACCTTTAACTAAACGCAACAAGGATTTATAAAGTATGCAAAATAAATCTAAATAACGTTCCCAAATGGAAGCTTGGTAACATTTCAAACAGCGACAAGCACTGTTAAATCAGTATTTGTCGCTGTTTTTAATAGAAAATAACACTCTGAGACGCTGCGAGATATCATTTTAAAGAGGGCTGCTCAATTCACTCGATCTGAATGAAGGTTAAATATAAATAGAATCTTAATGAATGTTAGCAAAGGATGCTTTGGGCATGTTTTATGGAATTTTTCAGGTATACAAGACGTACCTTTTTAACGGAGGGATTATATGTTGAAAAGGATATTGGTGGTTGCTGGGGTATTTATAATAGGCATAGTTTCATTTAATTTGTTATATAAGCAGCCTTTAAATGATACGGTAGATACGGTTATTGCTACTAAAGAAGAGCAGCAGCAAACGGCAGCAATATTGGAAAAGGTAACGGAAGAACTTCATCCAGAATATCGATCTTTTATTGTGAGTTCAAATTCAGATAATGAGGTTGTAATACATGTTTGGGATGACGAAGATTACTTTAATTCCGTAAAAACGAAAATGGAGTCAATTACAAAAGATGTGATTAAATCTTCCCCATTAGAAGAACATACTGTTGTTGTAAAAAGAGTAGATTCATCTTTCCTTTTGGAACCCGAAGAGGATAAAATAAGACGGAAAGCACTTATGGTTTTATTACAATCCTTGAGGGAAGGACTTCAGGATTACGAAATACGAGATATAGAAACAGCTCAAGATTCCGTTTCCATTCATACTACAATAAAAGGTTCAGGTAAAGAAGCACAAAAGTTAGCAAAGGAAATTGAAGAGAAAGCAATTTCGATTTTTGAAGAACTAAACTTAGCAGTTATTGACGCATATAAAATAAAAATATTAAATACCAAAGGGAAAATATTAAATTAGTCAACTTCAACTAAAGGGTAATTATGTAAATTTTTGGATTTAAAATCAGCTTAATTATTAAAGATGTATAGGTATAAAGTATACAGTATTAACCGAATAACGTTCCCAAATAAAAGTTTGGGAATACACGAAAAAAGCAGAAACGTTGTTAAATCAACGTTCTTGCTTTTCTATGAGTATGTTCTTTATACATTATTTTATACACTTCTACTAAAAGCCAATATTGACAACGGTTTGAACCTACAAGGGATTTGCAAAGTCATCAGTTTTTTGCATAAAATCGTGCATATACTTTTCATTTTAACACTCTGTTTGCATCCTATAATCAATTCAGCATTTATTTCACAAAAATATGTGCATCGCAATAACAAAGGCCTTTGCAGCTTGGGCAATCGACTTGATAGGGCTCGAAATAGCGCGGCATATAAATAAATGGTTCAAAGCCTTGTGCAGCAAATTGTCGCTCAGCTGCCCAGAGGTTTGTATCGGATTGTACCCATCCAACCGTAACGATTGTTTTTGCAATCGGCTGTGCGGCTTCGAGGTAAGCACGTACTAGTTTTGTTCCAATTCCTTTTTTTCGCTCGTTTGGATGGACGACAAAATGACTTGTATAATAACTGATGCCTGATGCGGCCAGTTCCTTTAAAGACTGCAGCTCTTCGTGAAAGTAGGGGAACTCCTTGTTGAACTCCTTTATTTCATAACCCGCAATATAACCGACAACTTCATCTAGCTCATTAACGGCTACATAACGAATGCCTCCAGCCTGATCGACGGTATCGGCCGTTTCTGGTTCAAATGGTAAAAAATCGTTGAGCAGTGCCGCAATTTGCACTGCATATTTCTTTTCATAGGGGTAAATATTCATCGGTGGACCTGCCTTCTCATGTTCGAATTTTTTTATTTTAACATAATAGAGAGCATTATGTTATTACAATAAGTGTTTCGACAGGTTCAACTACTTTGGAACAAAAAAATCCCTTAAAAGTAAGGGATTTTGGGATATTTATTCTTCTAAAATAAGTCGGGCTGCATTTTCACCTGAAATAACAGCTCCTTCCATCGTTGCGAAAAATGGCTGACGAGTATAATCACCGGCCAGTACGAGTCCTTTAATTGGTGTTTGTTGATCAGGACGTAAATGATCATAATTCGGTTCTAAGCTGTGAAAATCTTCAGGATGGCTGATGACACGGTAATTAGCCAAACCTGTTTCTAGATCCAGCCCTAATTCTTTACCGTCTTTCTGTACTTGTTCCAAAATTAGTTTATGGTCCATGTTGAGAAACTTTTCCGGTGGTGTCAATATAATCGACATTCTGCCCGGGACATGTTTAAACGTAGTTCTGGACTGCTCGGCAAAGCTAGCAAGTGAAGTGAGCGGACCGAATGTTGTACGATCGACAGGAAGCACGGGCTGTTCAAACTCCATTTGAATAGTGACAGCAGGCATTGTCGGTAAACGGAAAATATTTTCGAAGAACGGATGGTTTTGAAAATGGCTCTTCAATATTTTTTTGGCCCCGCCGAGATTTGCAGCAATTATGACATGGTTTGCCGTCAACTCCTGGCCGTCCTCCAATATCACTCCTGTCACCGTATCCTGATGCATAATTAAGTTTTTAACTGGTGAATTTGTCCGGATAACGCCGTTGTTTTTAGTAATATGATGAGCAAGCGGATTAGCCAAAACCTCAGTCATCCCACCAAGATACGAACCGATTCTCAACTTATAAAATCTGCTAACTCCCGGAAGGAAAAGACCGAAAAATACTTTTGCAGAGTATCTTTCAGGGGGGAGGAAAAATACGCCTGTACTTAAAGGTATGAGAAGATTATGCAAAGCTTCTTCACTAATATTGTGCTTTTCTGCGAATTCCCTCACACTGTACTGGTCCAATTCTTCTGGGTTTTGAGTATATTGTAAAAATCCATCTGTGAAAAAGGGGACTAGTGCAAGTTTATCTCCAGGTGGCAGAATATCATTATTGCCGATTATGCCTTTTAACGTTTCTATCGGACCGAAAACCGGAGAAATTCCAAATGATTTGTTTTCTTTGCTACCTTTTATACGGATATCTATTTGTTCTTCCCACTGAACGATATCATCAACATCGACACCAGCTTTTTTCAGCACTTTTGGTAAAGCCTTGTAATAGCCGATATGTCGATGCAAACCGGATTCGACTAACATACCATCTTCGTCCCATGAAGATGTCCTTCCCCCAATTACATGATTCATTTCTAATACAATAACAGATTTTCCTTTTTCGCTTAATTCAAGGGCAGCCGTTAAACCAGCCAAGCCCGAACCTACAACAATGACATCAAACTTTTCCAATATTCCCCCTCCTAGAAGTAAAGTATTGTTCCTATTCCCGAACAAAAACGTGTCAAACAATAATTAATCAGCATGGAAAGAAATTATGAAATTCATACATCCGATTTTTAATTTTTGTAATTTCAATCAAATATGTCGGCCGTGAACTTTAATTAATTGGGTATTTTTGATAATTGTAAAATAAGAACACCTGTTCTATAATATAAGAGGGAGAGGTGTAATAGATGAGGGAACAACTAATAAAAGCGATGCAACACAATCAAATTTTGGATATTGTGTACATCGCCAAAGATCAATCAATAACAAAGCGTCGAATAAAACTAATTAAAATTTATGGTGATCATGTGCAAGCTTATTGTTTTACCCGTCATGCAAAACGAAATTTTATTGTAGATAATATTTTGGCTGTACATCCGGTAAATAGAAAAGCAAGAGGATTACAAGCTTAAAATATATGTAACAGTATCGAATGAAAAAAATTATTATCATTTATTTGATAATTTTGTGGAATATTCTGACTATTTGTGTTATATTACAAGTAGGGGAGGTGAATAATAGATGCGAGCAATAAAAAGAATGGGGGCAACAAACTTTTTTGAAAATATAGTGAAGAGTAAACCTAGATTAAATAAATTAAAACGTATGTATTTAATTAGAAGGGAAATATCGGATAATGTTAAAACAAAATAGATAAAGCCCTCCACTTTTAACGGTGGAGGGTTATTTTTTTCTGAAATGTAATGAAGCCTCGATTGTCTATCATATTTAATGGTATGGAAGCAAAACAATATGTAAGCCTTCATTTTAATTAAGCGGCAATATCTGAATACTTATTAAGTAATTCATCCAGTTCCTGACTGCAATTCACGACTTCCGGATGAGTGAATCCTAAATCATTTGCTTTTTTGTACATAAGTTTTCTTTTTGTCTCAATTCGTAGTTTTAGGAGCTTTTTTAATAGTAAAAATTTCATCGATAAATTTCCCTTCAGTAATAGTTGGTAGGTTTAAACTTTTGTTGAAATAAAATGACAACTGTTTCATCCTATCTTATTTCGGACAAGATATATGTCGAAACATGCTAAAAAAGCATAATTCAATAATTTGTAAAAAATATAAACTTTATACATAAATAGAACGCTTTATATTTGACTTAACTTAAAATGTATGGATATTTGGTGGAATCTTGTGAAGGTCACAAATCGTTGAAATCCAATTTTTGTACAACTGATAATATCATTGATATAATGAGCGCTGTGAATACATATAAACAGAAAGAGGTTATGAAAAATGACAAATGCTTATGATGAATATATGCGTCAAGTAACACAGCCAATGCGTACGGAACTTGAGAGCGCAGGCTTTGCACAATTAACTACGGCAGATAGCGTACACGAATTTATGGCTGAAACAAAAGGGACAGCTTTAGTTGTAATCAATTCAGTTTGTGGTTGTGCGGCAGGTCTAGCACGTCCGGCTGCTCGTGAAGCGGTAGCAGATGTGAAACCCGATCAGCTTGTAACAGTATTTGCTGGTCAAGACCCGGAAGCGACTGCAGCAATGCGCGGATACTTTGATGAAGTGCCACCAAGCTCACCATCAATGGCGATTTTAAAAGATGGTCAATTAGCTTACTTCATTCCACGTGATCAAATTGAAGGTCATCCAATGGAACAAATCCGTGATCATTTATCAGATGTGTTAAAACAAGTATGTGCCGAGTAACGATTGTCACAACTGCAGGCAGACCGGACGAGCAATCACTTCAGTTAGCTGAATTTGCTAGTAAGGAGCTGCAGGCAAAAATTGTTCCACGTCAAAAACGTTCGGTACGCAAGCTTTCCGAAGTGTACGATGCCAATGTCATTGTTGCGGGGAAAAATCGATTTGAATACTATGCGAAAGGTGCCGAGGCGCCTTTCTTTTTTCATCCAAATTCTGCCGCATTTCGTTTGAAACGTGTCGCTCGCGGTGAAGATGAACCATTGCTTACTGCTTGTGCACTGCAAAAAGGGGATACGTTTTTGGATTGCACCCTTGGGATCGGTGCTGACAGCTTATTGGCTGCTTATGTTGTAGGTGAAAAAGGTAAAGTGATCGGTGTAGAAGCTGATAAAAATGTGTCATTTATTGTAAAAATAGGGATGCAAACTTATGATACGACCGAACTTCCATTGACGGCATCTATGCGAAATATCGAAGTGGTTTATTCGACGGCTCTGGAATATTTAAAGAAGCAAGAAAATGACAGCTTTGATGTGGTATACATGGATCCGATGTTCGAGGAAGTCATTGAAGAATCAACTAATTTTGAAGCGCTGCGCTATGCCGGAAAGCACCTGACATTAACCGATGAATGGGTGGCTGAAGCAAAACGTGTGGCGAAAAAGCGCGTCGTGTTAAAGGCACACTATAAATCAGACTGGTTTGAAAAGTACCAGTTTCAGCGTGATGTACGATTAACAGCCAAGTTTCATTATGGTGTGTATGAAAAAAAATAGCGTTGGGGTTCTTTAAGAGAACTTCAACGTTTTTTCTTATTGCTTTACATACCCCTTGTAGGTATGGTAATCTGAAATCAAGTAAGGGGGGACTGATCGAATGATTCATGAAAACGATAGTCAATTGGAAACACATGAAGAAAGCTGTCGTAAAAGTCATCATCCTGAACCGATAAAAAAAGATTTAACGACGAGATTGAATCGGATCGAAGGGCAAATTCGCGGAATTAAGGGTATGATTGATAAAGACGTGTATTGTGATGATATTATTACACAATTATCGGCAACACAATCGGCTTTAAACAGTGTCGCGAAGATTTTGCTTGAAGGTCATTTAAAAGGCTGTGTTGTGGATCGTCTGAATGAAGGCGATACGGAAGTTTTAGACGAGCTTGTCGTAACTATTCAAAAAATGATGAAAAAATAAGGAGTGTTCAAGTATGGTAAATGTAACGTTAAATGTTAATGGTATGTCTTGCGGTCATTGTGTAAAATCTGTGGAAACTAGTGTTGGCGCATTAGCTGGTGTACAGGAAGTTAAAGTGGATCTTGCTGAGAAAAAGGTATCGGTTGCGTATAACGAAGATGCTGTTACTGTTGAGCAGATCAAAGAAACGATTGATGAACAAGGGTATGACGTTGTTTAAGTATTGTGGTATTGATTCAGGTTCTCTACTATAGAGAACCTCTCTTTTTACAAAATTTTATACCCCCTTGAGGTATAAAGAGGTGAGAATATGACGAAAGAACTTACATTGCAAGTTACAGGTATGACGTGTGCGGCATGTTCGGCAAGGATTGAAAAAGGGCTGAATCGTATGGATGGGGTCCAATCGGCGAACGTCAATCTAGCGGTTGAAAAAGCGGCGATTCGATATGATGAAACCGTTGTTAAAGCACAGGATATTGAGCAAAAGATTCAGGCACTTGGCTATGATGTCGTCAAAGAGAAAGCGGATTTCACAATTGATGGAATGACGTGCGCGGCATGTTCGGCAAGAATCGAAAAGGTGCTTGGAAAAATGGACGGGATTGCTTCGGCGAACGTGAACTTGGCGTTGGAAAAAGCGACGATAGAATTTAATCCGTCACAAGTTTCGGTGTCCGATATTATTGCGCGTATCGAAAAAATCGGTTATGGGGCTCAACCAGTAGTTGAAGGTAATCCTGTTGATCATCGGGAAAAGGCAATTCAGCGGCAAACAGTTAAATTTATCTCGGCGGCCATTTTATCATTGCCGCTTTTATGGACGATGGTTGCCCATTTTTCATTTACGAGCTTTTTATATGTGCCTGACATTCTTATGAATCCTTGGGTACAGTTAGCATTAGCAACACCTGTTCAATTTATTATTGGCTGGCAATTCTACGTGGGAGCATATAAATCATTGCGCAGTGGTGCTGCAAATATGGATGTGCTCGTTGTAATGGGAACGAGTGCGGCCTATTTTTACAGTATTTATCAAATGCTCGCACATCCTAGCGGTCATATGCCGCACCTGTATTTTGAAACGAGCGCAGTGCTTATTACACTGATTTTATTAGGGAAACTGTTTGAAGCACGTGCAAAAGGTAAATCATCCCAGGCAATCAAGCAGTTGATGGGGATGCAGGCAAAATCAGCACTAGTAATCCGTGATGGCGTCGAGCAGTCTGTACCGCTTGAAGAAGTCCGTATTAATGATATTGTCCGAGTGAAGCCAGGTGAAAAAATTCCTGTTGATGGGGAAGTCGTTTCCGGAACTTCAGTCGTGGATGAATCAATGCTGACAGGCGAAAGTTTGCCGGTGGAAAAAAGCATTGGCGATTTCGTTTACGGTGCAACACTGAATAAAAATGGTGCACTGGAAATGAAGGCATTAAAGGTTGGCAGTGAAACAGCATTGTCACAAATCATTAAAATCGTCGAGTCGGCTCAAGGTTCTAAAGCACCGATTCAGCGTCTTGCCGATAAAATTTCCAATATTTTTGTGCCAATCGTTGTAGGGATTGCAATTGTGACATTCCTTTTATGGTGGCTGATTGGCGGAGAATTTATCCAGGCATTTGAAGCGACAATTGCCGTTCTTGTTATCGCATGTCCATGTGCGCTCGGCTTGGCGACACCAACCTCGATTATGGCCGGTTCAGGACGTGCGGCACAGTTTGGTATTTTATTTAAAGGCGGGGAACACCTTGAACAGACTGGTTTTGTCGATACTGTCGTTGTCGATAAAACAGGAACGGTTACAAACGGGAAACCGGTTTTGACAGATGTTGTATTGTTCAGTGATTTAGAAGAAAATAATATCCTGCGCATTGTTGCTTCTGCAGAAAAACAGTCTGAGCATCCATTGGCAGAAGCAATTGTTGAAGGTGTATTAGAGCGCGGGATTAAGCTATCGGCTGTTTCAAGCTTCCAGGCACTACCAGGGCTTGGTATTGAAGCACAAGTGGATAATGTAGAAGTAGCTGTAGGTACGAGAAAACTGATGCGGGATCGACAAATTAGTATTGAAGAATCGATCGAACAGCAATTGATTTCATTGGAACAGCAAGGGAAAACGGCGATGCTAGTAGCAATTAACAACCAATTCGCTGCAATTATTGCCGTTGCAGATACGGTAAAAGAAACATCTGCTGAAGCGGTAAGACGTCTGCATGCACTTGGTCTGAAAGTGATTATGCTTACAGGTGATAATGAACGAACGGCAAAAGCGATTGCAGCGGAAGTAGGCATTGACGAAGTAATTGCAGAAGTGCTGCCGGAACAAAAGGCACAGCAAATCGAAAACTTAAAAGAACAAGGTCGTAATGTTGCAATGGTTGGTGACGGGATCAACGATGCACCGGCACTTGCGGTAGCTGATATCGGGATGGCAATCGGTACGGGTACAGATGTAGCGATGGAAGCGGCGGACATTACATTAATTCGCGGGGATCTGAACAGTATTGCAGATGCGATTTTAATGAGCCGTAAAACGATGAAGAACATTAAACAAAACCTGTTTTGGGCATTTGCCTATAATGTCATCGGCATTCCGATTGCCGCACTCGGTTTCCTCGCTCCATGGGTAGCAGGCGCAGCAATGGCTTTCAGTTCCGTTTCGGTTGTATTAAATGCATTAAGACTGCAGCGTGTGAAATTGTAAAACAACCGGTATTCTGGATAAAGAATGCTAATGAGTTTGACGGAAAATGCGCAAGGATGACAATCAATATTGAAGTTTAAATTTTATAAGAATATTCCAACATAGTCATACAGCATTTGTTTTAAAAATTATTGTTGTGGAAACGTACAATGGAAGTGTTAAATCGTTTAAAAAAAATAGCACTCTAATTTCTTATAATGATTGGGGCCAATAATATGAATGAAGATTCAAAGGTATATGATGTCACGATTATCGGTGGAGGTCCTGCAGGGATGTTTACGGCATTCTATGGAGGCATGCGCCAGCTTGAAGTTAAGTTAATTGAAAGTCTGCCACAATTAGGCGGGCAGCTTGCAGCACTTTATCCGGAAAAATATATTTATGATATTGCAGGATTCCCAAAAATCCGTGCACAGGAACTTGTAAATAATCTGAAAGAACAAATGTCAGCCTTTGAGCAGGAAATCGTAACTGGTCAAAGCGTTGAAGCCATTGATAAGTTGGAAGACGGAACATTTAAGCTTACAACTAACAAAGAAATACATTATTCAAAAACAATTATCATTACAGCAGGTCTTGGTGCATTCCAGCCAAGACAATTGGAAGTTGAAGGAGCCGATTATTACGAGGGTAAAAACCTTCATTATTTCATCAACAATATAAGTGAATTCAAAGGTAAAAATGTTGTCATTTTTGGTGGCGGAGATTCAGCTATTGACTGGTCGCTTATGCTTGAACCGATTGCTAAGAAAGTTACTCTTGTGCATAGACGAGATCAGTTCCGGGCGCATGAGCATAGTGTTGAAAAACTGTTTAATTCAAGTGTTGAAATAAAAACGCCTTATATGCCTGATGAGTTGTATGGCGATGAAAGTGGCATTAAACAAATTGTCATCCGTAATGCAGAAGGAGAAAAGGAAACACTTGAAGTTGACGAGATCATTGTAAACTATGGATTTAAATCCTCTTTAGGACCAATTAAAGAATGGGGTTTGGAAATTGAGAGAAACTCCATTATCGTAAACCCTAAAATGGAAACCAACATCGAAGGAATCTATGCGGTTGGGGACGTCACAACATACGATGGAAAAGTGAAATTGATTGCAACGGGATTCGGTGAAGCGCCGGTCGCCATTAGTGCAGCACGGTTGTATATTGACCCAACAGCCAAGAAGCATGTACCGCACAGCACGGACCTTTTTAAAGGGGAATTGTAGCGGGTTTATCGGTATGAATGGAATATTTAACAGGGAAGAGAGACACAATTCACATATGAATTTGTGTCTCTTTTTTTATTGCTATGTTTAAACTGATACAAATTGTTATTTCCTGTTTTAGGGAAAATGGGGAATTATAGATTGTGACATTTATACTTTCACTGCATGACAGGCAATTCTACGACAAAGTTGGTTCCGCGATTTTCAATACTGTCCACATGGATTAATCCACCATGTAAAGTAACAATGGCAGCCACTATTGATAGTCCCAGTCCTGTCCCATCAACTGAACGTGTTCGTGCGGTATCTACTCGATAAAAGCGGTCAAAAATTCTTTCTTTCTCTTTATCATTCATTCCTATACCCGTATCTTCAAAAATTACCAATACCGATTTTCCTTGTTCTTCGATTGATATTTCAATCATGCCGTTCGGTTTATTATATTTGATGGCGTTGGTTAACAGATTGTCCCAAACCGCATTTAGTAAGGACGGATCTCCGTTGATTTCTACATCCGGTAATGTGAACCCGAGCGTAATCCCTTTTTCACCTATTTGCCATTGATTGTTCCGTACTAGTTCCTTAATCTGCTTTCCGATATTAACTGTTTTTCTTTTCAAAATATCCTCATCGTGATCCAAAGAAGCGAGGAGCAATAATTGTTTTGTTAATGTAGAGAGTCTTTCGATTTCCGCATTGATGATTATAATGTAATTACTTTTATCCTCAGGACTCGTTGAATCACTTTTTAATAGGTTTGTATATCCTTTAATATTGGATAGAGGTGACTGAATATCATGAGAAATGTTTGAAATAAACTCTTTTCTCATTGCATCTAATTGTTCCAGTCTACTGGCCATTCGTAAAAAACTAAGTGAAAGTTCTCCTAATTCATCATGACGGGTAGTATCAAGATCAACATTGTAATTTCCGTTTGAGAGCGTTTTAGTTGCGGATGTAAGCTTTGAGATTGGATTAACTAAATATTTTGTAATAAAAATTACCATTATAATGCTCAGCATAATCGTCAAAGCTAGCAGCCACCCGAATAAAATATGCATTTCGTTAAATAGAAGTTTAATATCCGGTCTTAGAAAGAGGGCATACTTTTCCTCGTTATGTGTCAAAGGAACACCAATCGTATTCTTTAATTCGTTGGCAAAAAATCCTGTTACAAATGTTTCCTGGGGGAAATTTGATATACCATGAAAAATATTGCCGTTAAGTACTTGTTCTTTAGTTGAATTGGATAAAGTATTTTCCCTGAAAGGTGCACCAAAATAAAGTTCATTTCCTGAATTGTCAACGAGGAAAATTTGATATCCTATTGAAGAAATATTTTCAAGATAATCTATAAGATTTAAATCAGCTTGATTACCGGTAAATTCAGCAATTTCCAACGCAATTTTAGTGTTTTTTTGGTCATTAAATGGTTTTAATTTTTGCTGATAATACGTATTCGAAATTAAAAAGGCAAATATACCACTAAAAATCATAATTCCAATGGTGAACACAACAAATTTCACATAAAGAGATTTCATTTGCGGTTTGCCTCCAGTGAATAGCCAACCCCACGCACAGTCTTAATATGAAAATCGTCCGTCAATTTAGAAAAACGTTCCCTTAATCTTTTTACATGAACATCTATTGTCCTCTCATCTCCTTCAAAATCTACACCCCAGATGTGTTCTATTAGATGAGCTCGAGAAAATACTTGCATAGAGTTTGTAGCCAGGAAGTACAGCAGTTCAAATTCCTTTAAGGGTAACAGAATCGTCCGTTCCCCAATCTGAACCTCATAACTTTTTTTATTTATAGTTGTACTACCTAAATGAATAACAGTTTCATCGGATTGCTTATCATATCGTCGTAGTAAGGCTTCTATTCTAAATTGTAATTCTTTTGGTTCAAACGGCTTGACTAGATAATCATCTGTGCCAGATTTATATCCTTCTTCCTTATCTTCAATTTGATTCTTAGCCGTTAAAAGGATGACTGGAATATCATATTTCTTTCGAATAACCTTTGTTAATGCATACCCATCCATAAAAGGCATCATCACATCGATTACTGCTAAATCACATACTTCTCTATTAAGAACTGCTAATGCTTGAGTCCCGTCTTTTGCTTGCACAACTTTGAATCCTGCCTCGGCTAAATGGATTTTTACAAGCTGTAATATATTGATGTCGTCATCTACAATTAGAATTGTTGTCATTCTTGTACTCCTGTTTTATAAAAATTTTTTATCTGCTTTAACCCATATCAAATGAACAGCCATGCAACGTCCAGGCTGTTCATTAATATTCTGCTTATATTACTCCTGCTTTAAAATTTGCAGAACTTGCTCTTCACTTTGCAAAACAATTCCATCGCTCATTTTTATCACATGGTCTACATATGAAAGCAATTCTTCATCATGTGTAACCATTAATGTAGCAATATTTAACGTTTTAGTTAACTCTTGAATCAATAACATAACATCTCTAGACTTCCTTGAATCTAGGCTGGCTGTTGGTTCATCTGCGAAGAGAACTTTCGGTTTATGGATAATGGCTCGGGCAATGGCGATCCGTTGTTTTTCCCCACCTGATAATGAAGAGGGGTAGGCCTGTCTTCTATGATCCATTTCAACAAGTTGCAGAATGTAACGAACTTCAGCTATTTTTGATTGTTTGCTTAAGTTAGATTCAGAAACATCCAGCATCAAAATTAATTGCTCTTCAACTGTAAGAAAAGGAACAAGATGAGCAAACTGAAAGACAAACCCAAATTTACTGGACCGTATTTTTCGAACCTGTTCAGAACTCATTGCAGTCATATTGTTTCCGTCGAAAATAACTTGCCCATTTGATGCGGGTTGTAATCCAGCAGCTATAGTAAGGAGCGTACTTTTACCGGAACCTGATGCGCCTACTAATGCTGTTATCTCTCCTTCTTTAAGAGTAAGGGTAATTCCTCTAAGTATTTCTTCTTCTATTTCCCCCGAAGTAAATGTTTTTCTTACATCTTCAATTGAAAATATTGTCATATTAAGCCTCTCCTTGTTGTATCGCATGTAATGGTTCGATTTTTTTGATTTGTATTCCAGAGAGTGTAGCTCCGATAAAACCGATGAATAGGAAAACTAAAGATAATTGTATGGTTGTTTCAAATGTTAAATGGAAAGGCATTCCTTCAGGTGCAATCATATTAAATACTTGGCTGAATGAAATGGACAAAATAAGAGAAATTATCGTAATGAAAAGCATTTGTGTCCACATAATTTTGAATAACCTGCTTGTTTTCATGCCAATTGCCTTTAAAATACCATATAAACCGACTTTTTGAATGTTCATCATGTAGAAAAAGATGGCAAACAACATGCCGCTAATGACAACTAAAAACCAGACAATCATATTTAAAGACATTTGTTCTGCATTATAGCTTGGAATTGTATTAAGGAAATGCTTGTTCGAAAAAGATTGCAGGCCCATGAATTGTTCTGAAGATTCTCCACCTGGTATGAATAACAATTGCATTTCCATAACTCGATAGATTTCCTTATAATTCTTCATATTTATATATGCAACAGGGGCATGACTGAATTTCTTCTGTTCAACAAAACCCTTAACTTTAAATTCACCACTAAATTGATTATTCGTTAAGACATCTCCAACCTTTATCCCTTTATCCTCCATTGACTGGTCTAATATAATCTCCCCGTCTTCAACGTTTTCAAATAGCTCTGAATCAGTGGAAGTAACAAAGGCAACGCTATGCTGTTTGTCAGTTTCGCTATTTAAAAAACCCATTTGAATTGAGAATGCCACTGCATCTTTTTGTTTATTTATTATTTCATCCTGTATATCACTGTCTATTTTTGAAAGATTGTAAGTTTCATCTCCCTCTTTATTCATATAAAATTGACCTTCTGGTAAATCTTTGATCAACGAAGCATTGTCTTGCGATAATCCATTCGCCAAACCCGATATTATAAAGGTCAATAAACTAACAAGAAAAATAATTGAACCTAAAATTAAAAATCTCACTTTGTTTTTCTTTATTTCTTTCCATGCAATATTCATTTGTAATTTCCTCCGATCTCTTCTTTACATCCATAGTTTATCGATTGAATATGAACGGGAGATGAACAGTAAATTACATTTCGAGTTCATTCGAAATATTTATAAATGAACAGTACACAATTATTAGGCACTAGATTATTTAATTTGCAGAAAGTATCAGAATGAAAAAGTAACAGAGAATGCGGAAACAACTGAATATAGTAGAGGGGATAGCAGTATTACAAACTCGGTTAAATCAACAGTCCTATCTATAACATGTCCTTACGAAGGAAAACCCGAGTTATAAAGGTATTAGGGCAAATCTTTAATCTTTTCGTACTTATTAATTTCTGAAAATTCCATACTTTGTTATAATATATTTAGTAAATAAATAGAGATACAATGGGAGTGCCTAAACTATGGAATATATCACGCTTAATAATGGAGTAAAAATGCCGATCGTTGGTACTGGTACAAATACGTATGGTAAACAAAATAATGACTATAACGGTGAATTAACAAATGAAATTCCTGAACTTATATCAGCACTTGAGCTGGGATATCGCTCAATAGATGCAGCTATTAGTTATCGAAACGAAGCAATTGTCGGGGGAATTTTAGCAGAAAGCACAGTGCCTCGAGAAGAGTTGTTCATTACGACAAAAGTTCCTGCAAGAGAAGAATATGTTTCTTCAAAGGAATCGACAAGAGCAGCAATCGATAATAGTCTAAAAAATTTTAAAACAGACTATTTGGACCTGCTTTTGATTCATGCTCCGATCGAAGACAAAGAGCAGCTAAGAAATACTTGGGAAGTTTTTGAAGAATATTATGAGGCGGGCAAACTTAAAGCAATCGGCGTTTCGAACTTTAAGAAAAATCATCTGGATGAATTGAAAGAATTCGCGAAAGTGAAGCCGGCCGTTAATCAAATTCAAATTAATTTAAAAGAAAAGAACAAAGAACTTCTTGATACATTACAAGAAGAGGGAATTACACCTGTAGCGTGGGGGCCGATGAAAACGGAAGAACATCAAAATGAAGTGTTGGATGAGATCGGTAAAGCGTATGGGAAATCTGGTGCTCAAGTTTTATTGAAATACCAAATTGAGCGCGGTGTGGTCGTCATCCCGAAATCACACAACCGTGAAAACCAAGCAGCTAATCTGGATCTTTTTGATTTCGAACTGACTGCGGCGGATGTAGAAAAAATTGAAAACCTATAGTTGGTAACTAACTGGGCGTCTCCTATTTTGGAGACGCTTGTTTGATATCTGCCTTTGTTAACAGGCCACTTATCAAAATAAAAGCACCAGTGAAAAACATTGCAATAAACAATATGACCATCACGCCCATTCCTGCAGAGCCCTTTTCGGCAAAAATAGCAAAACAAATCCCAATAAGCCAGGAACATGATTCCCCATTATTGCTGAAAAGAGCTCAGAAAATTAATATTATATATCCTGGAAAAGATTGAGCGAAAGGTTATAATTTTATGCTTATTAAAGACAAAGTGAGAAATATCAGTTTAATGTTAGTAATAGGTTGGAATAGTGAGCGGACAGAAATGAAAGCGGTGGGCTTTAATGCTTCCACAGGGGGAATATAGGATTCAAGGGTGAAAGCATAATATTTATAGATTACCGATTATTTGGTAGATAGAAAGGAAGTCATCCATTGTCAAAAGGGCTTATACATCATATTGAACTATATGTTTCTGATTTAAAAAGTTCCATCAACTTTTGGGGTTGGTTTTTAGAAGAATTGGGATATGAATCTTTTCAATCGTGGGAAAGCGGACATAGTTGGAAAATCGGAGAGACCTATATCGTTTTTGTGCAAGCAGAAGAACGGTATATGGATGTACCTTATCATAGATGTAGAGTTGGTCTAAACCATTTGGCCTTCCATGCAAGCTCCCGTCAACAAGTAGATGATATGACAATAATGTTAGAAAGGAAGGGTGTTAAGATCCTTTATACTGATAAACATCCCTATGCGGGAGGGGAAGATTATTACGCGGTATTTTTTGAAGATCCAGATAGAATTAAGGTTGAATTGGTAGCACCATGACCTTGCCTGTTTAAATGTTTTTTCTTCTATATGAAATTAAAAACGGAACGCCTACTGAATTGTAGATGTTCCGTTTTCAAATATTCCTCCCAAAAGAACCTATTCCTTCCGCATAATAAAGCTCAAATGTCTGCCTGTTGAGCGGTCTTGGCGGTGGGAGAATCCATCATCGTCCATAAATGTGCACGTACGGTCAATCGTAATATTTTCATCAGGCACACCTGCAAGCATGCACTGCTTTTTCACTGTTAACTGGTTGTCGATATGAAATTTGCCCGTTTCTTCATTCCAGTACATAAATTCGTCTGCATAACCGAGCGCTTTGAATTTTTCCTGTACATCGGCATCTACTTCAAATTTTTCCTGGCTGATTGCAGGCCCAATCATTACTTTCAAATCACGTAAATTGCAATTTTCCTCTTGTTGTAAACGCTGCAGTAATTTCAATGTAATTTCTTTAATCGTCCCTTGCCACCCGGAATGAACAGCCCCGATGACATTTGTTTTTTCATTATAGAATAAGACCGGTACACAATCTGCGGTAAAGCTTGAGATCACGACGTTCGGTTCATACGTATACAGTGCGTCGGTATCGGGAACTGCAGTTGCGTTGTCGGTTGCTCCTTTGCCGATTTCGGACTTTTCCACACGGAAGAAGTTTGCACTATGTGTTTGATTGGCGCATACAAACTTAGATAAATCCGTTTGCAGCAGTGAGGCAAGCTGTTGGCGGTTTTTGATAATCGCAGCTTCGTTTTTGCAAACATGGAGTGCCATATTATTGTCCTCGGCAAAGGCTGAATCCTTCAATGTAATGCCCAGTACATGTTTTTCATTATTTTCATAAAATTTTATCTTCATTTTATCACCCCCTGTACTATACCCGCAAAAGCGAATTTTGTATAGGCAAATGGTGTTTGGTATAATGATGAAAAATAGGGGGTATGTGATGAAGAGTTGGCAAATCATTTTAACGGGTCTTTTACCTTATGTCATGGCGGTCATTGCCTTTATCGCATTTTCATTGCCTTATGTGAATCAAATGATTACATTCGGAACTGCCGCGGCCTTTACTTTTTATGTTTTACCGATTTATTTTTTTGTCGTGATTCCCTGGTATTATGTGCTGTACTTCATGCGTAAAAATTACAGCAAACGGGCACTTTACTTAACAAGCTTTATTTTTTGTATTCTGCAGCCAATCGTATTCGGATACTTTATGAAAGCACCGATCGGCAGCGCGTATTTTTTATTTTTTGTATCACCACCGTTTATAGTTGGCATAATGGTTAGTACATTGTGTATTAACTGGTTTTATAAAGAAGATTTGAAGCAGACGACAAATGGAAGGGGAGAGCCGATTGGAATTGACGATTGAATGGCAATACATTACTAAGTCAAAGCAGGAAATCACATGGCGAAGTGAGGCAATTCCTGCAGCGCATGCCTACACGCTCGTGCTGGATATGGAAAATACGGGTCGCACAAAAAATATTGTGATGACAGATGAACATGACAGTACATGGACATTAAAAGAGCTGAAAAAATATTTGAAATCTCTTGAAACAGAACCTACCGAAGTGGAATTGTATTTCGATGGCGGATTTAATAGAGAAGAAAAGCTGGCCGGTTTAGGGATTGTCGTCTATTATAAACAGAATGGGAAAAACTATCGCTTGCGGACGAATCAGCTGGCGGAGTATTTAACATCAAACAATGAAGCCGAATATGCGGCATTGAATCTTGCGGTCGAACAGCTTGAGGAATTGGGTGTCCATCATCAAAAAATAAAGATTTACGGCGATTCGCAAGTCGTCATTAATGAAATGAACGGCGAATGGGCAGTAACTGATAGCGTTCTGACAACGTGGGCGGATAAAATCGATGCGAAGCTCAAGAAGCTTGGCATTCGACCGGAATATCAATATATTAACCGCAAACTAAACGGAGAAGCGGATCAGCTTGCTAATCAGGCACTTCAGGATGTCGAAATATACGCGGATATTGATATACGAAAAAGTAAGAAAAGATAGATGAAGGGGGGGATCTTTATGATTCGTTCTGTTGGTACAGGGAGTTCAAGTTTAAATAATCAGACACGTCCCCGAAATTTACAGCAACAAACTACAGCCTTCCCGAAAATCGGAGAAGAACAAGGAGTCGCACGAGAGCACGAAAAGCTGCGAACGGATGAGGCCGAAAGAGGACCAATAATGGTTGGGGTCAAACCGAAAGCACAGCTGAAATCCATTTTTGATGAACCAAATGGTGTCGTGAAGCTTAATGCGGACGGCGACAAATTGGAAGTCAGCAAGCGTGCGATTTCACTTGCAAAAGAAGTGCTCTATACTTAAAGAAAAAAGCTCCGCCGGGAATATCTCGGCGGAGCTTTCATGTTAAATTTTATTGTTGTTTTTCAAATGCTCGTTCACCAGCAATACCTGGTTGCGTTAATTCGAATGGATTTAAAATAATATCCAGCTGCTCAAGCGTGAAATAGTTGTACATTAAGCAAAGTTCGCGTACAGATTTGCCGCTATGCAGAGCTTCACGTGCAATTTGACTTGAACGTTCATAGCCTAAATGTGGGGCCAGTGCTGTAATTACACCGATTGAACGTTCAACAAAATCATGCAGGCGCGCTTCATTTGCTTCGATATGATCCAGGCAGTATTTTGTAAATACTGTGAAGCCGTTTGTCATAATTTCAATCGACTGAAGCAGATTAAATACTAAAACTGGTTCCATTACATTCAGCTCAAATTGTCCTGCCTCTGAAGCAAGTGAGATTGTTACATCGTTACCGATAACTTGGAAAGCAATTTGGTTAATGACTTCCGGCATAACCGGATTTACTTTACCTGGCATAATTGAAGAACCTGGTTGGCGTTCAGGTAAGCGAATTTCTGCAAATCCTGCTTTTGGACCTGATGCCATTAAGCGTAAGTCATTACAGATTTTAGACATATTCATCATGGAAATTTTTAACATTGATGAAACTTCCGCATACGTATCGGTATTTTGTGTACCGTCGATTAAATTGTCCACTTTTATGAATGGGAAGCCACTGTAAACCGCGATGTTTTCTACTGCCAATTTCATATATTCAGGGTCTGCATTCAGGCCTGTACCGATCGCAGTTGCACCGATATTGATTTGCAGCATTGTTTGCTGCGCTTTTTTGATTCGGTTAATATCACGAGAAACAACGGCAGCGTAGGCACCGAATTCCTGGCCTAAACGAACAGGTACAGCATCCTGTAAATGTGTACGACCCATTTTAACGATTGAATCGAATTCTACTGATTTTCTGATAAAGCTATCACGCATCATTTCCATCGCCATAATTAAATTATTTAACGTAGAAACTGTTGCAATATGAATAGCCGATGGGAATGCATCATTTGTTGACTGCGCCATATTGACATGGCTGTTAGGACTAATGATTGAATAAGTACCTTTTTCTTCCCCTAAAATTTCCAGTGCGCGGTTTGCAATTACTTCATTGGCATTCATGTTCATTGAAGTGCCTGCTCCGCCCTGAATTGGATCTACAACGAACTGGTCATGTAATAGTCCTGAAATAATGTCATCTGATGCTTGTGCAATTGCATTAGCAATTACTGGATCCAATTTGCCGATAGCGGCATTTGCAAGTGCCGAACTTTTCTTTACGATGGCAAATGCACGAATTAATTCAGGGTGCATTGTCATTTTAGTAATCGGGAAATTTTCTAATGCACGAGTTGTTTGAACGCCGTAATAAACGTCCTTTGGAATTTCTAATGTGCCTAAAAAGTCTTTTTCAATACGTGTACTCATTTGTACAAACCCTCCAAGAGAATGGTGTAATAGTTGGATAAACAACTACATTATACGCCATATAATAATAAAAGCTTACTTGCTGAATTATTAGTTTATTTAACGTTCTCACGTAAGCTTAAATTAACCAATATTAACAAATATAATGAGTGAAATTTCGTAACTTTTTGATTTTCTATACGACTAATTAGGAAAGGGATAAAGGGATGAGGTGATTGTCGATGAAGAAATGGTTAAGTTATATGCTGGTCGTGGGAATGATCTTGCTCCTTGCAGCATGTAATACGAAAGAAAACGAAACATCAACCGATTCAACTGAACCTGTGCAGGAAGAAAATAATGAAAATAAAGTAGAATATGAATTACTGTTTCATTTAGATTCGATACCTCCTGAGGTCGGTACGAGTATTTCAATCGTGCAGGATGAAAAGCTTTATACTACTTGGGCCGATATTTTTGGTTTTGAGTCGGTTCCATCTGTCGATTTTGAAACAGAGGAAGTGCTGTTTGTCACAGGATATTCGGATGGTTGTGGAAGAGAAATTGAGAAAATCGAAAAAGATGAGGATATTTTAGTCATTACCTTAAACTATCCGGAAGATATTCGCAGCGAGAAAGACATCGTCTGCACAGAAATCGCTTTGGACAATACGTATGTTGTCAAAATGAAAAAGACTAACACCTCAAAAGGAAAGCTGATTGATATCAATCGAACAACATATGAAGAAGATTCAACGGTTCAGGAAAAATTGCAGTAAACGAATACAGTAATACGAGGGGCTACCAATTCCTCTATATGAATATTACACTGAAAATATCGAATTTTCGGTGTAATATTTTTTTGGTCATGAATTTTCTGCAAGAAGAAAACATTATGTTGGGAATAAGGTTAAATTGCTATTTACATAATAAACGACTCCGATTGTCCATTGTAAGACGGTCAAAAAATTGGTAGTATGATTATCGTACAATAATAGTATTGAACGCGAACTATAGGAAACTGGAAGATGCCAGGGACCTATAGGCAACTAATTGCATACATATCAAGCGTTGATCGTCGTGGATAAAACTACTGACGGGAGCAGTTTCTGGAGAGAGCGCGATAATCCGCGTCGCCGAAGGGTTCACAATCTCAGGCAAAAGGACAGAAGAGTAATGAGAGACGCTTTTCTTTAACATAGGGTGTATGAACACCCATTGTTTAATGAAAAGCCCTCGATAGATGTCACAGATTTTTTGAAATCTGGGCGCGATTTTGCAGAGGCGAAATCGATTATTCTTAGACACAGGGACTGGCATATTATCAGTCCCTGTTTTTATTCCAGAAAAATTTACTTGATGGACCGCGATGAAGTACTTATTATTTTGCGCTGTGTAAACAGACAAAATACTTATCCTTTGGAGGAATCGTTTTGGAACAACAAGAATTAAAGCGCGATCTGAAAAATCGCCACGTTCAGTTAATTGCGATTGGAGGAACGATCGGAACGGGGTTGTTTTTAGGGTCAGGTAAAGCGATCTCACTTGCAGGACCTTCTATTATCTTTGCATACTTAATCGTTGGAACCGCACTATTTTTCGTCATGCGTGCACTTGGCGAATTGCTTTTATCAAAAGGCGGCTATGCATCTTTTACTGAGTTCGCCACTGAATACTTAGGGGACTGGGCAGGCTATATTACAGGCTGGACATACTGGTTTTGCTGGATTATGACGGCAATGGCAGATATTATCGCTGTCGGCATGTACACGCAGTACTGGTTTGATATCCCGCAATGGGTACCGGCTATCGCATGTTTAGTAGTTTTACTTATTTTGAATTTATTGACGGTCAAACTGTTCGGAGAGCTGGAGTTTTGGTTTGCGTTAATTAAGATCATCACAATTGTTGCGTTGATCGCAATAGGTATTGTATTGCTGATTATTGGCTTTGAAACAGATACAGGCAAGGTTGCTGTATCAAATTTATGGGAGCATGGCGGATTATTCCCGAATGGGGCATTTGGATTTTTAATGGCGTTCCAAATGGTTGTCTTTGCATTCGTTGGTGTTGAATTAGTAGGGGTAGCAGCTGCTGAAACGGCAAACCCGCAAAAGAATATCCCATCTGCAATTAATAAAATTCCCGTTCGTATTCTGCTGTTTTATGTAGGAGCATTATTCGTAATTTTAACAATCAACCCTTGGGATACATTAAGCGCGTCAAGCTCACCATTCGTTCAGGTTTTCGCATTGGTAGGTATTCCGATTGCAGCAGGTTTGATTAACTTTGTTGTACTGACATCAGCTGCTTCTGCAGGAAATAGCGGAATGTTCTCAACGAGTCGTATGCTGTTCAGTTTAAGTAGTAATAAACAAGCACCAAAAGCTTACGGTAAATTAAACAAAAATGCGGTGCCGCAAAATGGTCTGTTATTTTCTGCGGTTGTAGTATCGATTGGTGCATTGCTTAGCTATTTCATGCCGGACGATGCATTTAGTATCGTGACAACAATTAGTGCAATTTGTTTTATTTGGGTTTGGAGCATTATTCTGATTTCGCATATTATTTACAAAAAGCGTCATCCGGAATTACATAGATCTTCAATTTTCAAAGCACCTTTAACACCATTTATCAACTATTTAATATTGGCCTTCTTCTTGTTTTTACTAATCATTATGGCCATTTCCGAGTCTACGAGAACTTCACTGCTGTTAACACCGTTATGGTTTATACTGCTATTTGTTCTTTATAAGGTTCGTAAAAGATAATTAGGCAAATCCAACATGTTATAAAAAACGGAAAACACGCAAATTCAAAGATACCGAGAATTTGCGTGTTTTTCATATTGAAAATTATATGTTTATATTTAACTCCAGTACTGCAGAGCAAGTTGCTGTCCTTGCTGAATTTTTGCCCATTGTTCAGCTTCTGTAAGTTCATTGCCGCCATCGCAGGAAGCGAAACCGCATTGGTGTGAAATGAACAAACGGTCTTTGTCGATAATTTTAGACGCTTCATCAAGCATTTTAATAATACGATCTTCATTATCTAAAGTATTCGTTTTAGAAGATAATAATCCTAATACAATTTCTACATTTGGTTTATCTTTGAAGACAGCCAGTGCTTCAATTGAACCAGCACGGTCATCATCCCACTCTAAGAAGAAGCGGTCATAATTTAGTTGCTTTAAGAAGAGGTTAGCAATTTTAATGTAAGAACCACCACCCATATTACGTGAGTCGTAGTTACCTCGGCAATTATGTGTCCACACTTTCAAGCCTAAACGATGGCCCACTTCAATAATTTGATTATTTATCCCAATAAATTCAGTTGCTAACGCTTGAACTTCTTCTTGATTAATTTGTTCGCCAGTAAATGGTGAATTCGGATTGTCGTCAGCAAAAAGTTGCCATAAGCAATCATCAAATTGTAAAATCTCACCACCAGCTGCTGCAAACTCTTCCACAAACTCTGTATAAGCTATTGCTAACGCTTGTTTTAATTCATCTTTTGTTTTATAAAATGCAGCTGGTCCGAAATTATCCGAAAAAGATAACTCACCTAAAATATGGGAAGGTGACGGGATACATAGTTTTGTTTGGTGATCGCCAGCACTTTTTTTCAGTTTTTTGTAGATTTCGATAAAATGATGGTTTTTCCCGCTTAGTTCCCCCGTAATGCGTAAACCGATGTCTTTGCGTGTTTCATAGTGAGAGTTTCCATCGAAATCTTTGAAGAAATAACCATGATCTGCAATATAGCGATCGAATCCTTCAATACCCCAGGCAAAATCTAAATGCCATAATGATTTCGAATGCTCGCCATCTGTCACAACCGTAATGTTATTTTCGATTTCTTTTTTTACAACTTCTTGAATAGAAGCGAGTTCAACTTGTTCGTAGCCTTCAAAATCTTTATAAAAAGGGTATGTAATATCATCACGTTGTTCAATTTGTTTTTTATACGTTAATAATTCATTTTTTCTTAATAGACTGCCTACAATTTGAAATTTTTCACACATGTTCATTTCCTCCTTGGTAATTCAACTTTTTAAGTTGGATTTATCATACCATCGTGGAGTGGGATATTTGAAACACGTAAAAAATATCAATCGGTATAGTTAAAAACTATAGCGAGAAGATATTTTTAGTTCATCTTTGATCGTTTCTTTTAAATAATTAATATAGATTGCAGCGAGTTTACTAGTAGTCACATGTTTATGGACGATATACCCGACTGTCATCGTCTCATCGACTTCCAGAGGGAGAGAGCAAATATTTTTATTCAATTCCTGACTAATGACTCCTGTTGAAATGGTATAGCCATTAAGCCCAATCAATAAATTGAAAAGTGTTGCACGGTCACTAACCTTAATATTTTTAGGGCGTGAAATGGTGCTCAATATTTCCTCTGAAAAATAAAAGGAATTAAATTCGCCCTGTTCAAAAGATAAGCATGGATAGGCATGTAAATCCTCCAACGTAACGGATTTTTGATGTGCAAGCGGGTGTCCTATATGGATAAATACATGTGGCTTCGCTTCAAATAATGGATAGAACTCTAAATTGGCTTCCCTTAAAAATTTCCGAATGACCTTTTCGTTAAAATTGTTTAAGTATAAAATTCCTACTTCGCTTTGTAAATTCTTTACATTTTCTATAATCTCATACGTTCTTGTTTCACGAAGCGTAAATTCATATTCATCGCGATCATAATTTTCAAAGAGACGTACAAATGCACTCACAACGAAGGCATAGTGTTGTGAAGAAACGGAAAAATGCTGTTGTGATGGCTGAACGTTTGCATACCGGTTTTCCAAAAGTTCAGCTTGCTCGACAACTTGCCGCGCATAGCCCAAAAATTCTGTTCCTTCAGCGGTAATAGTTATCCCTTTACTTGTCCGTAAAAAAATAGTAATGCCTAACTCTTGTTCAAGCTCTTTTAATGCGTTCGAAAGGCTAGGCTGGCTAATGAATAAGTTTTGGGCTGCTTTACTAATTGACTGGTTTTTTGCTACTTCAATTACATATTTAAGTTGTTGTAATGTCATAATAAATCCCTTTCTTTCTTCTAGAAGTAGTGTAGCAAATAGTCCACTGGATCTGCAAAAAGAATTCCATAAACATAAAAGCTATCGTAATCGGAAATCACGATAGCCTTTGAAGAGGAAATCTCAACTATTATTATGTTAGCTCCTCTTTTGAAAACAATGGTTTGTTGTTTAACAGATGGAAATAGACGATACATGCGATGACAACACCGATTAGGGCGAAGATACTTGTTGTCAGTTGAATCGTGTAGATTTCCGCCAAAAATCCGATAATCAAGGTTAGAGTGATCTGCATCACACTTTCAATCAGTCCAAGTGAACTGCCGAAACGTCCCATCAATTCAGTCGGGATTGTCTGCTGGTAAAATGTCGCGTAGCCCGCATTGCTGAACGCCATAAACAATCCGAGCAAAATAAAGGCAGCGACCGCAATCATTAAATTAGGTGAGAAGTAAAATATAAAGTAAGAAAGTAACGTACATGTAAACCCGAGGCCGATGTACGAAACGAGTGACAGCTTCTTCACGAATCGGGCTGCCAAATAGCCACCGACAATGGCACCGATTCCTGTGATTCCTACAATGATGCCATAAACCGAATCCGTCACTTCATGGAAATCTTTCAAAAAGGACATTTCCTGGGAATCAAGTGAAAAGCAAATCATCAATGCTGTTGAATATAAGACGAAAAATTGCAGGAGCGTTTTCCGTTGCGAGATAAATTTCCATACAGTAATAAAATCATCTCGGATAACAGCAAGTGTTAGTACAGTTGATTGAGTGGACGACTTGATTTCTTGATTCGGCAGCAAATACATCATGAATGCGCTAAACAAAAGCATAAACCCATTCACCCACATCGCAGTCGCGGTACTGCTCATGGCGATAATGGCACCACCTAAAGCAGGGCCGATCATAAAGCTCCCTGAACCGAGCATGCTGTTGATGGCATTAAAACGCAAGCGATCATTTGGTGAAACAAGTTTTGTAATCATAAATGTACTGCTCGGATTGGCAAAACAGACCGCGATATTCGCCAAAAAGATTAAACCGTAAATGAGCCAAATTTCCGAAAGCAGCGGCATCAAACAAACGATACTTGCGCGGAAAATATCACAAACAATCAAGATGATTCTTTTATTGGTTCTGTCTACGATGGAGCCGGCAAAAAAACTGCACAAAATGCGGGCAATCGGACCAATAATATAGATGCCCGCGACAGCTGCCGGTGACTCGGTCAAATGCCAGACCGATAGATTGAGCGCGATCAAGTAAATCCAACTGCCTAGTTTGGATGCGCCAAATCCGAACCACAAATAAAAATACTCTTTTCTTAACTCCAAATCATCACCTCCTTAGCTGCTCATTCGCTGCCGTATTTTTTCACTTGCATACAGTGCCAGCCTAAAGCAATTGCTCGCTTGTTTATAAGCATGGAGCTGCTCGTAAAACTGTGCCCATAATGGCGCATAGAACAGAATCAGTGAATAATACTGCTGTTCGTTGAAATGCGGAAAAGCTTCATCTTCCAGTAATTTTAATCCGCGAATCGTAAATTCAGTTTCAACCGCATACGCTAGTAGTCTGCGCTGATAAATATGATGGGGTACAGTAAATTGATGTTCTTCATAGCGTATTAACAGTGTATTCAATTGTTTGAAATCCTTTTGCGCAAAGCATGTGCGCATCCAATTAATTGCTGAATGCAGGTCTTCATCATAGTTATTTGCCAATTGATAATGTTTGGACGCTTCCGTAAAGTTTTCCTGGCATTCGTAACAATACGCAATATTGTTATGCAGTGAGCTCCACTGCATCGGTGTTTGAATTGAAGAGACATTCGCAAGTAGGTTGAGCCCTGCTTCAAACTCCTTGAGAGCTTCCTGGAATCGATGTGAATCATTGAAAATCACACCTTTCATGGAATAAAGCTTCAACTGAAACAACGGTTTATACTGATGGGTAAAAAACTGCTGTGCAAGTTCAATATGTTCCAGTGCCTTTTGTAACTTATAGCTTCTGTGATTCGCAAAAGCAATATGATAATGGTAGTTGGCCAGTTCAAATGGGTGGGTATTGGATAAAAATTGCGCCAATTGATTGTCTGCTTCTTTAATGGACAACTGTTCAAATTCCTGAAAAGACAGATGACCGAAAGCGGTAATCGCAACGAACAGCTGAGTGATCCGGTCTTTTTTCCAGTTGATAAACGGCTCGATTTCATTAAGTATTGTTCTCGCCCTATCATCTTCTTTTTTCGAGTAAAGGAAACGAGCATACACAAGCTTTGCCAACAGCTGCTTTTCAAATGGCTGCTCTTCGGTTTGCATTGCGGTTAATTGTTCGATTTCACCTGCAGTAAGCTCGGCATTCGACAATAATTTTTCGTATAACAGCTCCAAAAAAGTGGTTTGGCTTTTCAGTTGTTGTTCGAGCTTATTGAAATCGATGCCTAAGTTTTCAAACAGCTGCTCATACATCGAATGTTCTGCGACAACGATTCCATTTTCAATCCGGCTTAAATACGAAGGGGTACAAATGCCGAAAGCAACGTCATCCTGTTTCTGCTTCTTTTTTTGACGATAATATTTTAATAGTTTTCCCCAAGCCTGTTCATTGTTTTCCATAAAAACACCTCATAGTTAGTTTACCAAAATACTAAACAGGAATATTGCGAATTTTCTTGAAAAAGTGCACAATTAACGTTGTGAAATTGGTAAACTTACACAAATTATTGTTGGTTTACATATTTTAATTGCATATTCGGAAATAGCTATATATGATAAGAAAATAAAAAAGGGTTTATCGTTTTAAATGGGAGCTTAGATTGGAGAGATAGTAATGTTCTTTTATGAAGTAGATAATGAAATTCAATTAAAATTAATTACACAAAATGATGCAGAAGAAATCTTTGCTTTCATTGACCGTTCACGCGATTATTTACGAGAATGGCTTGGGTGGGTAGATAATACAAAAACTGTTGAAGATACACGCGATTTTGCCGCAATGAATTTAGAAAAATTCGCAAAGCGTGAAGGTCTGGATACAGCGATTTTTTATAAAGGGCAATTTGTGGGGAAAGTCTCGATCAATACCATTAATTGGTCTCTGAAAAAATGCGAGATCGGCTACTTTTTAGATGAAGAATATCAAGGGGAAGGCATTATGACACGCGCTGTGAAAGGCATCATTGATATCGCCTTCAACGAATATAAGCTTGGAAAAGTTGAAATTCATGCTGCTGTTAATAATACGAAAAGTCGTCATATTGCGGAGCGTCTTGGTTTTATGCATGAAGGGACAATCCGTCAGGCGGAATGGCTGTACAATCACTATGTTGATCATGCAGTATATGGTCTGTTGAAAGACGAATGGGTTGGAGAATACTAATAACTGGTTTCGCCTCATCAGAAATACCTGATGAGGTTTTTTATCGCTAAATTATAAATTTAATGAAACTTTTTCCAAACTCAACCAGTATAGTAATTAGAATCTATTACATGTGAGGTCATTCATGTCACTACATAGCATCCAGGTACGCAAATAAATGCTTGTAATAGAAGAAATAGCAGAAAGCAGGTGTGGGCAATTGTCACAGCCAATTGTGGAAATTAAAAATTTGAACAAAACGATTAAAGGCAAACACATTATTAAAGACTTGAACCTGGACTTTTATCCGGGGCAAATCACCGGATTTTTGGGGCCAAATGGAGCGGGTAAAACCACGACAATCCGTATGATGACGGGGTTAATGTATCCTTCTAAAGGAGAAGTAATCATCGATGGGAAACAGCTTTCGACAAATTATGAAGAAGCGATCAGTAACATCGGTGTAATCGTTGAAAACCCGGAAATGTATAAATATATGTCAGGGTATAAAAACTTACAGCACTTTGCTCGAATGCATAAAGGTGTAACGAAACAGCGTATTGATGAAGTTGTAGCGCAAGTCGGTCTGCAAAATCGTATTCATGAAAAAGTGAAAACGTATTCGTTAGGGATGCGTCAACGCCTTGGACTGGCACAGGCGATGCTGCACCGTCCAAAGTTTTTAATTTTGGATGAGCCGACAAATGGTCTGGACCCTGCTGGGATCCGTGAATTCCGTATGTATTTGCGTAAAATTGCCGTAGAGGATAATGTCGCCATCGTTGTATCGAGTCACCTTTTATCCGAAATCGAGTTAATGGTAGACCGGATCGCGATTATTCAAAATGGTGAGCTGATTGATATTCGTGAACTGCAACATGTCGAGGCAGTACAATATTACATTGAAGTCGGCCAGCCGGATCAGCTTCAGGCGGTGTTCGAAGAGCCGTTAACAAAAGAGAATGGCGGCTACGTAGTCAATCTGACAAAAGAAGAAGTGCCTGCACTTATTCGTAAACTAGTTGAATCGGGTATTGATCTATATACGATCCAGCCGATTCAAAAACGTCTTGAAGATCAATTTATCGAGATGACAGGTGGAGGTGCAATCGATGCAATACGTTAAAAATGAATGGATCAAAATGTGGTCGCAAAAAAATGCTTGGATCATGTGCGGGCTTTTAATTGTACTAATCGTATTCGTTGCAGGGATGAACAAATATTATGATGTGGATTCAAGTACAAAAGAAGCGCGCTTAGCAGCAAATGAAGAAATGATGGCCCATCCAAAAGAAATGCTTGCTTCAGAAGATTTAATGCCGGAAGATGAGCAATATTTCAAGGAAGAAATTGCAATGGCCGAATATCGTATCGCCAATGATTTACCATCATCAAATGCAATGACCTTTACTGAACATATGGATTTATCACTAACATTGACAATTATGGTAACAAGCATCTTTACAGTTGTTATTGCGGCAGGTATTGTATCATCAGAGTTTGGTACAGGTACGATTAAAATGCTTCTTACACGACCTGTTGCAAGATGGAAAATTTTACTTTCGAAACTTGTTGCGTCTATTCTTTATGGAATTGTACTTTTTGCCGCTGGAATCGTTGTCGCATTAATTGTCGGTATGGCATTGTTCGGTACGGACAGTGCAATTGCTTTATCAGTCGTTGATGGGCAAGTTGTGCAGGAAACGGTGGAAAATACATTTGTCGAAACGACACTTTATTCGCTCGGTTCAACAATTATGACGATTATATTTGCGTTTATGATCGGTACGATTTTTGGTTCAAGTACGTTAGCGGTAAGTTTATCGCTGTTCATCTTGTTGATGGGTTCAACGGCAACAATGTTTATCGCTCAATATGATTTTGCGAAATACGTCTGGTTTGCCAATGATTTATCGTTTTATGCACCGGGAAGTATGCCGATGATTGAAGGATTAACATTTACGTTCTCGTTAGTTGTCAATATCGTGTATGCAATCGTCTTTTTAGCAATTACGTTCATTTACTTTATGAAACGTGATGTAACGGCTTAATACGGAAAGTTTTTTAATAACAATTAAATATAGCAAAAAAATATAATACATGAAATTCCCCATTCCTTCATCGGTAAAGATTTAGGAAATGGGGAATTTTTATTTTTATCATTTTTTGGAAATAATAGTGTGAAATATTATAGAAGAATCATATATTAGAAAATTCTGAAAATTTATTGTAATTATTGGAAAGTACCCCTATAATCAATTTTACAAAGTTAACTGGTACGGACGTTATGATGTGCGGACCAATGGGGGTGGGTACATTGAACTTTGAAAATCATATTCCGTTACATATTCAACTGAAGGATTTATTGAAAACTGAAATTGTTGAAGGGAAGTATGTGGAGAAAATTCCGAGCGAACGTGAATTAATGGAGCGCTTTTCCGTGAGCAGATCAACAGTGAGAGAGGCGGTAAAGCATTTAGTGCATGATGGGGTACTGAAAAAAATCCATGGAAAAGGAACGTTTATTACAAAAAATAAGACGGTACATGACTGGCTTAATTCTTTGAATAGTTTTACAGATACGGTCAGGCAAATGGGAATGGAGCCAGGAGCGAAACTGCTTTATGCGAAAAATATTGATAACTTCCCGGAAGCGAATGAAATATTAGGGCAATCCATATTATTTGGCATTTCCAGGGTACGAACAGCTGATGACCAGCCAATCTCCATCGAACGGCATTTTTATCCAACTCATTTAGGGAAACAAATAGCCGCACACAATCTGAATGAAGCGACAATCTATGACATTATCGAAAAAGAGTTGAATATTACAATGGTCGAAGCTGAACAGACGATTCGCTGTAGCCCAATTAGTGAAGAGGATGCGAAACTCCTCGATTTGAAGCCTTATACGAATGTTTTAAATATTGAACGGGTCATTTTGGGTGTACAAGGTGAAGTGATTGAATATTACAGTAGCCTGTTCCATCCAGAACTTTATATGTTAAAACTGAAAACTAAAAGGACAGCAGGAGGTGTAACTTCATGATCTATGAACTTTTTCTACCTAAAAAAATTGTTGCAGGTATCGATTCATTTCAACGATTATCAGCGGAAACGGCACAAAGAAAGATAAAGCGGCCATTCATCATTTACAGCAGAAGCGCAATAGCCAGTCAATTAAATATTTTAAAGCAGGAACTCCCTAATGCGCATTTTTATGAAATATCTAAAGGGGAGCCAACAACATTTGAACTGGAAAAGGCATTAGCCGAGCTCATAGTAAACAACTGTGATGGTGTCATTGCCATCGGTGGCGGGAGTGTTATTGACTTAGCGAAAGCGGTGGCTGTTTTTGCGGTGAATCCGAACTTGAGTTTAAATGATATTCCAAACCTGGCTGAATTGCACCGCTTGCCGTTTATCGCAGTTCCTACTACTGCGGGGACTGGTTCTGAAGCGACAAAAGTAACGGTAATTACAGACGAAAAGCTTCAAAAAAAGGTTAATCCTGCACACCCGAGTTTTATTCCGGATGTCGTTATTTTAGACGCAACGCTTACGGTAAATGTGCCACCACCCGTTACAAGTTTTACGGCGCTGGATGCATTAACACATGCTATCGAAGCTTTTGTTTCAACGAAGGCAAATACTATGAGTGACTTTTTTGCAAAAGAAGCGATCTCCTGTATTTCAAGAAATATTGAGACGGTTTTTTTACAACCGGACAACATGGAAGCGAGGCAGCAATTATTAATGGGTAGCTTTTATGCGGGAATTGCGTTTTCCAACTCTTCGACAAATTTGGCACATGCAACAGGTCGAGCACTCGGCGTAAAATTCCATATGCCACATGGAAAGTGTGTTGCACTAATGCACCCGTTTGTCATCCAATACTCACTGGAAAGCGCGTATGAACGTTACGAGGAAATAGCAAAAATCATCGGGTTGAACAGTACTCAATTTTTAAGCGGTTATTTGGATGAGCTGAACAGAAAACAGTACATTTGGAAGAGCGCACAACAGATTGCACCTTTATTGACAGATGAAGTGATCGAGCAACTTGCGGAGCAGACGTTATCCGGCAATGGGATTCTTACAAACAGGAAAGTACCGAATATTGAGGCTATTGAAGTAATTTTTAAGCAATTAAGAAAGCGTTTACAAATTGAAGGAGGAATTGTGGAATGGCAACAATGTCAGGTGGAGAAGTAGTAGCAAAAATGTTGGCAAAAGAAGGTGTGGATAACATCTTTGGAATTATTGACGGGACGTATTTCGGCTTTTATTCGAACTTGCAAAAAAATGGAATTGAGCTCATATCACCACGCCATGAAACAAGTGCGGCACATATGGCAGGTGCTTATGCGAGGGTGACAAATCGTTTAGGTGTATGTATGGCGAGTAATGGACCGGGTGTAGCTAATATTCTGCCGGGCTTAGTAGTAGAAGAAGCAGAAGGAAATCGCGTGTTGTGCATTACGAGTGCAAGACGGACAGGTATCATGTATCCAGACCGTGGCGGAACGTACCAGTGTTTTGACCAGACTTCAACAATTAAACAGTTTGCTAAATGGAGTGAAGCAGTACCTTCATTTGACCGTATCCCTGAAATGCTGCGGATGGCATTGCGCAAATGCTATGAAGGGCGTCCGGGCGTCGTTCATTTGGATATCCCGGAAAACATTATGAATACGAAAGTCAGTTGTGAACTGAATTTTTGGGAACCTTCGCAATACCGCATGCTCGAGCTGCCAAAAGCATCGAACTATCAGATTGAACGAACAGCCCAATTACTGAAGTCAGCTACATTCCCGATCATTCATGCAGGCAGCGGTGTCATTCATGCAGGCGCAAAAAAAGAACTGACTGAAGTTGCGGAAAAACTGCAGGCGATGGTTACGACGAGCTGGGCAGGGCGCGGTGCGATGAGCGAGGATAATCCGCTTATGATGCCAATGGTGCATATTGAAACAAATAATAATGTACGAAACGATGCGGATGTTGTATTAGTATTAGGGTCTCGTCTCGGTGAAACGGACTGGTGGGGGAAAGCACCTTACTGGAATGCACATCAAACGGTAATACAAGTAGATTTGGAACCTTCCATTCTTGGAGCAAATAAACCTGCTGAACTATTGATTCAGGCAGATATTAAAGCATTTTTACAAGAGCTGCTAGTTGTACTAAATCGAGATACTGAAACCGTAATTGATACAAATCGAAAACAGATGATTGAAAAACATATTGAATCGAAAAGGGCGCACCGGAAAAAATTGAATGAGCATACAACGGATAAAAATTCACCTTTAAATCCAGCACAAATCCCGCATATGGCCAACCAAATATTCCCTAAAAATACACCACTTGTCATTGACGGTGGCAATACAGCCATTTGGTCGAACTTCTATTATGAAGTGAATGATGAAATGCCGCTTTTATCGACATTTAAATTCGGTATGCTCGGTGCAGGTGTCGGTCAGGCACTCGGGGCGGCAGTTGCCAAGCCAGAACAGCCGGTTTTATGTATTATCGGTGACGGGGCAATGGGCTTCCATCCGCAGGAAATCGAAACAGCTGTGCGCAACAATCTGCATGTCGTCTATATCGTGCTTTGTGATAAACAATGGGGCATGGTGAAAATGAATCAGCATTTTGCGCTAAGACCGATTAAAACTATGTTGAAAAAAACTTTGGATCCACACGAAAGCATCAATGCCGATTTAGGTGAGATTCGATTTGACCTAGTAGCGAAAGCAATGGGAGCACATGGTGAATATGTAGAAACGTTTGACCAGCTGGAACAGGCCCTTCTAACTTCTATTTCAGTAGGAAAGTGTACAGTCATTCATACAGAGGTCGACCCGGTCAAGCATATGTGGGCGCCAGGGTTACGCTATTTCAAAGATATGCACGCCGAACCGAAAGGAAAATAATATATGGGAATCGATACTATTCAAATCAACTTTAATGAGACGGCCTTGTTAATAATGAACATCGTCATTGGATTTATCATGTTTGGCGTAGCGCTCGATCTGCAAGTTTCAGATTTTAAGAGATCGTTAAAAACTCCCAAACCGGCGTTAATCGGCCTTGCTTGTCAATTCTTCCTGTTGCCGGCGATTACATTTGTACTTGTCAGCATTATTCAGCCGATTCCTAGTATTGCGTTAGGCCTGTTTTTAGTCGCCGCTTGTCCAGGAGGAAATTTATCGAATTTTTTAACGCATTATGCAAAAGGCAATACACCACTGTCGATCAGCATGTCAGCTATTTCCACTGTTTTGGCAATTGTCATGACACCGCTGAACACGATGTTTTGGGCGTCTTTATATGGTCCAACAAAAGAGATGATGACATCGTTCAGTATTAGTGTTGTCGATATGTTCACGACAATTTTCTTTATGCTCGGTCTGCCGCTTATTATCGGGATGTATATTCGAAAAAAATTCCCGGAATTTGCAGCCCGCTTCAACCAGATAATGATGAAACTATCGATCGTCATTTTCGTGATGTTTGTTGTCATTATGGTAGCGAATAATTTTGATGCGTTTATTAATAATGTTGGAGCTGTTGTTTGGGTCGTGATCCTGCAAAATTTACTGGCGATTTGCATCGGCTATTTCTCTTCCCGTGCATTAAAAGTGAATGAGCGCGACAGAAGAGCAATCGCAATTGAGGTTGGTATTCAAAATTCGGGTCTCGGCCTCGTACTCATCTTTACCTTCTTTGGAGGTCTGGGAGGCATGGCGCTGGTTGCGGCAATGTGGGGAATCTGGCATATTATTTCCGGTTTAGCAATCGCAACTTTCTGGTCAAGGCGCGCTCCCGAAGCAATTGTCACAGTTCAACAGGAGGTCCAGGCATGAACGTTTTAATCACAGGGGCGGGCGGTTATTTAGGACAGCAGCTCGTCCTCTATTTACTGGAAACTACAAATCATTCAATAATAGCAGCTGATATTCGGAAAACGTCACCTTTTGAAGTACATCCTAATCTACAATATATCGAATTGGATGTCCGCTCAGATGAAGCACAGAAATATTTCGAACAATATAATGTTGACGTCGTTGTACATTTGGCTTCAATTGTTACACCTGGAAAGAAAAGCAACCGGGAATTTGAATATTCCGTCGATGTATTAGGAACAAAAAATATTCTGGAAGCATGTGTAAAGACGAATGTTAAACGGATTGTCGTTTCATCCAGTGGTGCGGCTTACGGCTATTATGAAAATAATGCAGAATGGATAGAAGAAACAGATCCAATCCGGGGCAATGAAGCATTTGCCTATTCCTATCATAAGCGGTTAGTAGAAGAAATGCTCGAGCAATACCGATCGCAATACCCGCAGCTCGAACAGACAATATTTAGGATCGGTACGATTTTAGGGAAGAATGTACGCAACCAAATTACAAATTTATTCGAACAGAACATGGTGCTCGGTGTTGCCAAATCAAAAAGCCCATTTGTATTTATTTGGGATCAGGATGTCATTTCCTGTTTTGCTAAGGCGATTGACAGTGAAGTGACAGGCATTTTTAATTTGGCAGGAGATGGTGCGGTCACAATAGATGATCTGGGTGTTTTGCTGAATAAAAAAGTAGTGAAAATACCGGCGCCGGTCATAAAGGGAAGTTTGTTTGTGTTAAAAAGGCTGAAGTTAAGTCAATATGGAGAGGAACAGGTTGATTTCCTGCGTTACCGTCCTGTTCTGAACAATAAGAGATTGAAGGAAGTTTTCCAGTTCATTCCACGAAAATCCTCGCTCGAAGTGTTTGAATACTACTGGCAGCATCGAATGAAAGAGTTGAAAAAGATTGGGTTTTATTAATAATTGTGGTTGTTCCGGAGAGTCAGATTTTTATTTGATTTTCCGGCTTTTTTATGTAGATGGCTATTTAAAGACGAAATTTCCCCCGCATTTTATATAGAAGCGGCACGTTTTGGCGAAGATAACGATAGAAGTTTCAATTATTTTAGAACTTATAAATTAAATTGATGAATAACATGGAATTTCTCCTTATTTAATGGAATCAGCGTTTGCCCCGGAACATTATTAATGTAGTAAAATAGTATCTATAAACAATCTGCTCAGTAAAGGAGGTGGGGAAATGGCGGCGAGAGTTATTTTCCATTTAGATATGAACAGTTTTTATGCATCTGTCGAACAGGCTCATGATCCGAGTTTAAAGGGGAAACCGATTGCTGTTGCGGGAAATGCTAAAGAACGGCGCGGCATTATCGTAACAAGCTCTTATGAGGCCCGTGCCAAAGGGATTTATACAACGATGACTGTTGGGGAAGCAAAGCGTAAATGTCCCGAACTGCTGTTGCTGCCCCCTGATTTCCCAAAATATCGGGCAGCAAGTGCGGCAATTTTCTCCATATTACGAAGCTATACGGATTTAGTAGAACCTGTATCGATTGATGAAGGCTATTTGGATGTAACGGAACGCTCCAAATCACAGCATCCGCTCCAATTTGCCGAGGAAATTCAGCAGCGAATTTTACATGAGCTCGATTTACCGTGCTCCATTGGTATTGCCCCTAACAAATTTCTCGCTAAAACCGCTTCAAACATGAAAAAACCGCTCGGAATTACGATTCTTAGAATTCGCGAACTGCCGGAGCTTTTATGGCCGCAGGAAGTCGTGACAATGCACGGGATAGGGGAGAAAACAGCGAAGAAGCTGAATGGGCTAAATATTTTTACAATCGGTGATTTGGCACAAGCGGATGAGCGACTGTTAATACGGAATTTAGGGAAAAACGGAGCTCGACTCATCAAACGTGCAAATGGCATTGATTCACGGCCGGTTGACCCGAACGCTATATTTGATACGAAAAGTGTCGGGAATTCGACGACCCTTCCAAGGGATGAGACCGAATATTATATTTTGAAGGAGACGTTTGAAAAGCTGAGTAAAAGTGTATCCGAACGTCTGAAAGTGAAATATTTGGCGGGGACAACGGTGACAATTCAAATACGCAATTTTGACTGGCAAAATGCTTCGCGCAGTAAAACATTGCGGAACGCCGTCAATCAGGCAGATGAAATATTTGAAATCGCGTGGAAGCTATTTACCGAACACTGGGATGAAACACCTGTTAGACTGATCGGCATTACCGTTTCCAACGTTGTCGATCAATCCGAATTAACCCAGCAGCTCAGTCTGTTTAATTTTGAACAGCATATTAAAGATGAGCCGATTTTGGAACTGGTCGAAACTATTGAAAAGAAGTTCGGAAAAGGAGCCATTAAACGCGGAGTCCGGGCGAAATCAAAAAGCTACGCCTCAAAAACAAGCTTCAGTAAGGACTTTCTGGAGGATCATACGAAGTGAACGCAAGCTGAGTTTAAGTGGAAACTTCTACACAGCTTGCAATGTTTAAATTCTCCGAAACTCGTACATAGTGTTATGAGAATAATTTTCATTTAGTTAGGTAACTACGAAAGACCCATGCTATAATAGGGTTGATATTATGCTTCAGGAGGACAATATGAGTATTCATCCGATCCGGTTTTTACGAATAATGGGCTTACTCGATGGGATTTCGCTCATTACGTTATTACTTATTTCCATGCCGCTTAAGTATTTCGCGGATTTACCGCAAGTTGTGACGGTAAACGGCAGCGTACACGGCGGTATTTTTATGGTTTATTTTCTTGCAATCGTCATCGTGCAACTGCGCATTCAATGGCATATCGGCTGGTCATTGTTAAGCGTGCTCGTCGCATTTATCCCGTTTGGCAATTTTTTGCTTGATAATAAACTGAAAAAAATGCAACCATCATTACATACAAAGCCATTTCCGAAACATTGGCTCGTTTACGCCATCATTTTCTTCTCGTTTTTCGATCTGTTCGTCCAGCTGCCGATCATGAGTACATATGCATTGTCGGTCGGCGCGACAACGTTTATCGCGGGGATTGTCGTTGGTCTATATTCATTTATGAACACATTCGGCAATATCTTTTCCGGTATTTTTACTGATAAAATTGGGGCATTTCGTGTATTAGTATTCGGTTTGTTGACGTCTGCGATCTCGCTATTATGTTACCAGCTTGTCGATAATGCGACGGCCCTTTTAATCGTCCGCTGTATTCACGGTTTCAGTAGCGGGTTTATTACTCCGGCAGCCTTTACATTGCTTGCGAATATGCGTGCATCGAACGAACAGGGAAGCGGAAGCGCGGTTACTGGTTCGTTTGTCGGCATTGCGGCGATTGTCGGTCCGGCTTCAAGTGGTATTTTAGCAAGCAAAATTTCAGTGCCGAATGTGCTTGGAATCGTTGCACTGTACGGCATTGTCTTATTGGTCGGCCTGTTCGTGTTTTTACGCAAATCACCGTTACCAAAACGGAATAAGCAGCAGGTAACCGAAAAGTTGAACTGGAACAGCGGTATTTTAAAGGCATATGGCGGCGCATTTTTCCTTATGTTTTCACAAGGTGTTCTCGCGTATTTATTGCCGATTTACGTACAGGATTTAGGGTATGGCTCGCGAGTATCCGGTACATTACTAAGTGTATTCGGAATCGTCGCTGTCCTGATCTTTATTTTACCGACGAACAAAATTTTTGATTATTTGAATCCGCAAGTGACATTGTTTGCAGGAGTGCTATTACTCGGACTTGCTCAATTCGGCATCGGCCTGACAACGGAAATGTCATGGCTGTATGCAATACTGGCACTATACGGAATCGGGTTTGCGTTTTTATTCCCTTCTATTAATGCCATATTAATTGAAGCAACGACAGAACAGACTCGCGGGAAAGCATACGGCTATTTTTATGCGTTTTTCTCTATCGGGGTAGTCGCAGGGTCTTCACTATTAGGTGCACTTGATTTAGTAGGAACATCCGGTTTTGTATTTACAGGAACATTATTGTTTAGTTTCTGTATCGTTGTGCTCTATTCATTTATGAAATCGGGTGCGGTATTCGTGAAAGTTCAGCATAAAGAAAAAATACATCATTTATAAATATCAGGTTTTCCGTTTTGAAAGAAATTTCTTTCTAATGCGCTTTAAACAATAGTCATGTATACTGGACTAGGTGATTTTTTAACGGGCGAATATGGAATCGAAAGGAATTATAATCATGGTACAATTACAATTAGAAGTTTTAGAACGATGCAGTAAAGAAACAGAAGATACAATTACAGTGGAAAGTAATGCATTTGCATCAACACCAATCCACTATTTAAAGGACAATCAAGGTGAATTTATTTATGTGGAATGTGCACAATTCAACGATATCCGAATCGATGCGGTAGCACTTGAATTTGATGATGCATTTAATCTGTATACGGCATTATTCGGCTTGAAACTGCAAAAGAAACATGGTGAAGTAATTCGTCAATATTTGAAAGACAATGTGAAATCTGCATTAGGAAGCAGCAGTGCAGCATTCTCCGGACAAGAAGGACTTTGGGAACTGAACATTGCGGTTGACTGCATAGAAGGCTTCCATGAGAAGATGCCGATTACAGAAGTTTGTGAAATGCTTTACCAATTTGTTGCGCAATTATTATCGACAGTCGAGAAATAAATGACGCAAAAATACTTATATAGTTTTACTTGGCAAAGAGATGAATATGAACTTTCACGTTTGGAAATGCGCACATTTTTTAACTTTCACGTGGAAGGAAATGTTTTAATTAGCCAAGAAAAAATAGAGCCGAGTCGTAGTCCGTATATGCGTTCAAGGCTAGCTGTTTTGCATGAAGCAAGTTCAATAGAGCAGCTGGTAGAAATGGCGGCACAGCTGGAGCTTGGACAAAAGACCTACAAAATTCACTGTTTGAACAATAGTAGTGATGCGATTAAGCCAAAACTTAACCGAGCGATTCGAAACGACTATATGATTCGCGTCAGCTCAGCAATCAATGCCGAACCGGAACTTGTAAAGCCGGATGTAGTATTGGGTCTTGTTATTCACGAGGAGCGCTATTATTTAGGTGAGCTTACATACGGTGAAGCGGTTTGGCTAAAGCATATGCAAAAGCCTGAAATGTACTCTACGGCACTAAGTACACGGGATGCCCGTGCGATTGTCAATATCGCGGTACCGTTTCCGGACGGATTAAAGGTAATCGATCCTTGCTGCGGTATCGGTACAGTGCTTGTGGAAGCGATGAGTATGGGCATTGCGATTGAAGGGCGCGACATCAATAAACGTGTTGTGTGGGGTTCCCAAATTAATCTTCGCCACTTCGGCTATGAACCGAATGTGGAGATCGGTCCAATTGAAGAGGCAAATGAAGGCTATGATGTGGCAATTATTGATATGCCGTACAATTTATTTACGCATATTACGGGTGAGCTCCAGCAAAGCATCATTACAAATGCCCGTCGGATCGCAAAACGGGTCATCATTGTGACAATCGAATCGATGGATGATAAGATCCACGAAGCCGGTTTAACAATTATCGATCGAGCCGTATTGAAAAAAGGAAAATTCGAGCGCCAAGTTTTAATATGTGAATAGAAGAAACGTTTCAATTCAGGGTGAACCTGGATTGGAACGTTTTTTGTTTGACACTGCATTTTTTACATGGTATATTTATCTCGAATTAAAGATAAATGAATTCGTGATAACAGGAAGGAGGGTACTTTATGAGTAAATATGACAAACAATTAAAAGCATTTACTGTTTTGCATCGGGCTCAAACTTCCGTTCAAGAAGCGACGAAAAAAGATATCCAGCAGCATGATCTGAATTTAACGGAGTTTGCTGTGATGGAATTGCTTTATCATAAAGGAGATCAGCCTATCCAAATTATCGGTAAAAAAGTATTGATCGCAAGCAGCAGCATAACATATGTCGTCGATAAACTGGAGAAGAAAAGTCTCGTTGCACGTGTTGCCTGTCCGACAGATCGCCGTGTTACGTTTGTTTCGTTAACTGATGAAGGAAAACAGATGATTGAATCGATTTTCCCTTCACATGAAGAAAAGATTGCATCGATTTTTGATGTGTTATCGGATGAAGAACTGCAAAACTTAACAGATTATTTAAAGCGCGTGGGACACTATGCGAACAAATTTTAGAGTGATTACAAGCATCGGGATCGGTGCATTTTTCTTAAACTAATATCTCGATATCGAGAAAAAATGGAGGCAATACAGATGAACCATATTAAAGGGATCCACCACGTAACAGCTATTACAAGCAGTGCAGAAAAAAACTATGAATTTTTCACATATGTATTAGGAATGCGACTAGTGAAAAAAACAGTCAACCAGGATGATATTCAAACATACCACCTGTTCTTCGCGGATGATAAAGGTTCTGCAGGAACAGATATGACATTCTTTGATTTCCCGGGTATCCCGAAAGGTCGTCACGGTACGGACGAAATTTACAAAACAGCTTTCCGTGTACCGAATGATGCTGCACTGGAATATTGGGTAAAACGTTTTGACCGCCTGAAAGTGCAGCATGAAGGCATTAAACCATTGTTCGGTAAGCAAACATTATCATTCGTCGATTTCGATGACCAGCAGTATATGCTCATTTCAGATGAAAACAATGAAGGGATCGCTTCAGGTACACCTTGGCAAAAAGGTCCGATTCCATTAGAGTTTGCGATTACAGGATTAGGTCCAATTCATGTGCGCGTTTCGAACTTTGATTATTTCAAGGAAGTACTTGAAAAGGTCTTAGTAATGCGTGAAACAGGTAAAGAAGATTCACTGCACTTATTTGAAGTAGGAGAAGGCGGCAACGGAGCATCTGTTATTGTCGAGCACAATACGGTGTTACAGCCAGGCCGTCAAGGTTTCGGTACAGTTCACCATGCAGCATTCCGTATAGAAGATACAGCCGTATTACGTGAATGGATCGGGCGTCTTGAAAGCTTCGGGTTCGGAACTTCAGGCTATGTGGACCGTTTCTTCTTTGAATCGCTATATGCACGTGTAGCACCGGGAATTTTATTTGAATGGGCAACAGATGGACCTGGATTCATGGGCGATGAGCCATATGAAACAGTAGGGGAAATACTATCATTGCCGCCATTCCTTGAAAGCAAACGCGACTATATTGAAAGTGTTGTGCGTCCGATTGATACAGTACGCTCTACAAAAACAATCGAAAAAGAATACGAATAATTCGACTATCAAAACGAGAATGGAGAATGCCCGATGAACTATATTTTTAATAAAGGTAAAGAAGACAAGCCGGTATTTTTACTGTTGCACGGTACAGGCGGAGATGAGAACAGCCTGCTTGCACTGGCAGAAATTATTGATCCGGAAGCATCGGTTTTAAGTGTACGCGGCAATATTTTAGAACACGGGATGCCACGGTTTTTCCGACGTTTAGCTGAAGGTGTTTTTGATATGGAAGATTTGGCTTTCCGTACGAAGGAACTGTATGAATTTATCGGCGAGAAAGCAAGTGAATACGGCTTTGACCGACAAAACATCATTGCAATCGGTTATTCAAACGGTGCCAATATCGCAGCAAACTTGTTATTCGAATATGAAAATGCATTAAAAGGTGCGGTTCTGCATCATCCAATGGTACCGAATCATGAAGCAACTGTTGCGAAACAAGACGGCACACAAGTATTTATCGCAGCAGGGGTGAATGACCCGATTTGCCCGCAGGAAGAAGCGATTGATCTGGAGCGTTACTTAACGGATGCAGGAGCGAACGTGACATTGGAATGGGAATCGAACGGTCACCAGCTGACGATGAATGAAGTACAAAAAGCGAAGGCTTGGTATGATCGCACGTTTTAATTAAAGGTTGTTCATGCATAAAAGACCCTTTCCGGTTTCAGGAAAGGGTCTCTTCTCGTTAAGTGTTTTTCTTTCTACATTTTTTATTATCCGCAAAGACAGCAATTAAGGTTCCGGATAACACCGTCATCCATAAAATAAGGCTTATTTTTTCAACTCCAATCGTTTTCTTCATTACTATATGTTTAATGATAGGGAAGGATTAGTTGAGTAGTTAGTTTGGCCCGTGACGCAGGTTTTTAATAGGGATTAAGGAAAGTTAAACTTAATTTCTTGCTAATCAAGTGTAGAAGTGGGAAATTATTATCATTCCACATGGTCATTTCTTTTGCCGCCTCATTTTTTCTTTGCATAAACTTATTTGCGACCTATAATAAATACAACGTTAGTAAAAAGCTTCTACATGAGGCAAACTAAACTCGTGTTAGGAGGAAATGACATGCAAATCCAATTTTTAGGTACCGGTGCAGGGATGCCGTCAAAAGAACGCAATACGAGTTCGATCGCATTCAAACTGCTGGAAGAACGGGGCTCAATTTGGCTGTTTGACTGCGGGGAAGCGACACAGCACCAAATTTTGCATACAACGATTAAACCGCGCAAAATCGATAAAATCTTTATTACACATTTACACGGCGACCATATTTTCGGGCTGCCCGGCTTTTTAAGTTCCCGTTCCTTTTTAGGCGGAGAGGACATACTTACAATTTACGGGCCGGCGGGATTACAACAATGGATTGAACAAACATTACAATTATCTAAAACCCATTTAACATATCCGATTGAATTTGTCGAAGTAAAAGATGGCATCGTATTTGAAGATGAGAAGTTTACGGTACGTGCACTGTCGCTTCAGCATGTTGTCCCATGTTTCGGCTACCGGATTGAACAAAAGCCGATGCAGGGCGAGCTGCTGATCGACAAGGCTTTAGCATTAGGTGTGCCAAAAGGTCCGTTATTAGGCCAATTAAAAGCAGGTCATTCTGTAAAATTGGAAGATGGAACAGTTGTGGAAAGCAGCGATGTGACGTCACCACCACAGCAAGGGTTCACAGTAGTCATTTTGGGGGACACAAAGTATTGCGAAAACAGTATCCGATTAGCACAAAATGCGGATGTTGTCGTACACGAAGCAACCTTTGACCATTCCACAATAGAACTGGCGGGCAAGTACGGACATGCGACAAATACAGAAGCGGCAAAAATCGCGAAAGAAGCACAAGCGAGACATTTGCTGTTGAATCATATAAGCGCCCGTTTTTTAAAGCATGATCTGATTCCGTTTTTGGAAGAAGCAAAAGCGATCTTCGAAAACAGCTATTTAGCAAATGATTTCAGCCAATACGAGTGGCGGAAAAACGAATTGCTGGAAATCGAATAGATGAATTTAATCGAGGTGTATAGTAAATGGGGTGATATTTACTATATGCCTCTTTACTTTTTTAAGAGAATTTTGCCCAAATTACAGAAAGTTTCCGCTATAATGGAGAAAAGGGGGATGAATGATGCAGCAACCGACAATTTCACCGAAAGTATTACGATTGCTAGTTATTTTTCCAAATGTCATGAGCTATATTCTGTTATTTGGGGTCGTTGTGTACATAAGAACAAACTTGGAAATGCTGAAGGCGACAGACGGCTTAACGACATGGCTGATCATTGCCGCAGTATTAGGGCCAATTTCGCTCTATACGACATTCAGTATTGTGAAGCGGATTAAGAATGGATTATTGTAAAGGTTCCGGTTCGCGTAAGGGGAAAAATATTAATTGATCACATGCCAAAACACTCAGTATTTTTTGAACTGAGTGTTTTTTATTATCTACTCTCTAATTAATCGAAGCAACTGCAACCCATCAGATGGATTTCCACTATATCCCGACATCCAGCGAGGATAGGTAATGGGTATGATCGTGATGAAAAATTGAAACAAGTTTAAGATTGCGGTTGCCCTTAAGATTGAATGCATATCCCCGGTAGAAATAGTGATTGTGAAAAAGAAACAAATTACGGAAATTAATAATGACATTGCCGGTCCACCTACTAAACTACAAATGCATTGTTGTTTATTCAATTTACTTCCCCAGTAACAGTATCCGATATATGACCAATTGATATGAAAATGAAGTCTTCCCAACCGGAAATTTTCCGTATTCTTTTCATCTGGTTTCCCTAAATAAATTTTGGCTTGAGCTTTTGAAGAAACGATCACTCCAAGTCCATGTCCAATTTCATGCAATAAGGTCGTCATTGGCCATACGATTAAATAAAAAATTAGAAATACTAACAAATCATTTTCTCCTCACATAGCACACTCTTATCTCTTAATTAGATATTTAGAGGATTTCTCCTTCCTAAAGATTAAAAAGTAATACACCAGCTCTTATTCAAGCACTTTGATGAGTCATTCACTTACCTATTAAATATTTACTTTCTACAGCAGGGATTTCTCCAACGATGGGTGATGCCAAGAAAATTTTAGATGTTAACCTGACAGGAACAATTAATGTATTAAATGCATTTCATCCGCTGGCAACTGAAGGTACTTCAGCGGTAATTATTTCATCAATGAGTGGTTATATGGTACCGCCACAAGGCCCGCACATGGATGTGATTCGCAATCCATTTGGTGAAAATACAGTCGAAACGCTAGAGCAGTTCTCACAAGGTAACCCCGGCGCAGCCTATACATTTTCAAAATTAGCTGTGCAAATAATTGCTGAAGACCAGGCTTGGCATTGGGGTGAAAAAGGTGCACGTATTAATTCGCTTTCTCCAGGGACGATTAATACAGCAATGGGTCGCCAAGAGGCACAACAGTCAGCGCAAATGGCACAATTACTTGCGGTTACACCGTTAAAAAGAGAAGGGGAAGCACGTGAAATCGCAACGGCAGTTGAGTTTTTATTAAGCGATGCAGCTTCTTACATTACAGGTATCGATTTACGTGTAGATGGCGGAACAGTGCCAAACCTGCGTAAAGTCCAAGCCGCACAGCAATAATAAATGGGAATTGTTAAAGAAGAAGGGCTTAGGTGCAAATACCTTAAGCTCTTTTTTTATTCTATATACATAGTAGTCTTTAATTGCTCACCCATCTTTAAACGGAAATATGCTAATATTGGCCTAACCTTGTATAAAGGAGGATATTTTTGAATAAGTTTGGCAGAGGGATTGTAGCATTATTAGGAATTTTGCTTACTATAATTTCAAGTATTATATCAGGTGTGAATTTCTTTGATTTGAGTGGTGGTAAAGGCTTAAATACAGAAAAGATAGAAAAGAATATAGAAAAATTAAAAGGCTATTCCTGGTTTACTGAAGTATTTAAAATTGAGGAGCATCAGCGTTCATTTTATGTAAGCTTAAAAATTAGAAAGTACTTACAAAGCTCAATGCGTGTAAATAGATTAATTCGTAGTGAAAAAGAGCAAGTAAAGTTTATTTTAATGTTAGAAGAAGTGGCCCGATTACGTAATAAATGATTATTTAAATTTACCTTGTGAACCGGTTGTTAAAGAATAAATTTATACGGAGGAAAGGCACATGAAAAAAATAATTCTCTTTAATCTAATATTTTGTATAGTAGTTGTTATTGTTGCATTCAATTATTTTAATATTAAATCTCGAAGCGCGGTTGTATTCAATTATGTGGGAGACTACATGGAAACTAACTATGGGGTTGATCGGGAAAATATCATTTTAGTAGAAAATAATTACCGAAGAGGAATGGGGTTGTTTGAAATAGAAGTTAAAGATGTAGTTACGGAAACCTATTACTTTTATGAAGTCGACATTAGGGATGACTATTCATTATATTATATTAGAGATCTTTCAGAGCTACATCGTAAAAATAAGGCTGATCAAGAAGGGTGAGAGGTGGGAAATGATGAAACAAATTTATGCTTTTGAAAGTATTCCGGATTATGAAAAGTATAAAGACGAAATCGATTTATTGAATAAAAAATTAAAGACGTATAAAGAATTGTTAATTAACCAATTTGAGCTCATAGAGTTACCCAAATCAATCGTTTGGACAAGTAGTAAGAATGCTACTAACGTATTTTCACAAGTCCCTGTACCTGCCTATACCAATCGGGAAACAATTTATATGTCGCCAAGTGTTAGCGAATGGAAGGCATTTTACCTTTCCCAATTGGATGGTGAGGAACTGGAGCATAATGATGAAATTCAGTACATAAAAAATTATTTCCAATCACTGACAATCGATGATGTTTTTTGTATATTAGCACATGAGCTTACACATCATATTGAACTCTTTCCTGATGAATTTGAAGAAGAGCGCCATAATAGTATTTGGTTTGAAGAAGGAATGTGTGAATATCTCTCTCAAAGAATGACATTATCGGAACAGCGATATAATGAATTAAGGAAAAATGAAAACTTATTGATTAAACTATTTAAGCCAAAGTATGGCGGCTTTTCATTAAATGATTTTGGAGCAGGTAGCTATAATCAAACATCGTTAGCTTCAATTATGCTGAATTATTGGAGAAGCTCCGCTGCAGTTCATTATTTAGTAGAATGCTGCTACGAAGGCGACGTTATGAAGGTCTTTAGCAAATATGAAGAATGGCATGAAAATGGGAGACAGCAACCACTAACTGAATATTTTGGTGTGGAGAAATTTTAAATCCAACAAAGGGGTGGAATTCATAATGAAGAATTCCGCCTTTTTAGCTTAACTAATTTATATAGTGATATGTAAGGTGTGTCCGTTTCATCAAATAAGTAATCTGTTTGTGCTAATATAATCAATAAGTCTTTGCAATAGGAGGTCCCCATGGATTTAATAGCGCAACATCCTTATTTTAAAGTAGAAAGAACTGTGACAGGTACTGAACAGTTTGAAGTAGAACATGACCGAATTATTTACTTATACCACGATAAAGTCGTTACTCAGCATCGAGAATTTCCGACTAAGATTGTGATGGATTTTTCTTACCGGGAAATTGCAAAACAAGGGGGGATTCTCTATTTACATACGCTGCAAGGTGTATATGCGTATACTGTGAAATCCTCACCTGAAGCATTCATCAGTGCATATAGAGCTTACTTCAAGTGAAAGTAGTATTTAAATAATTGGTTTTTTATGGTAGTATTCTGAGTGAGTCTTGAATGAACACAAAAAGTTTAGTCGCATAACAAGGAGGAGAAATTTGTTATATTTCACACTATTAATAGGCTTGTTTCTAGTCATAATGACAACGAAGCTTACTCAAAAATTTAAATTATCAAGCATTTGGTTGATAGTAGGTCAAATTGGCGCATCATTACTCATTATATTGTTTGGCGATCTTGAGGTTACTTATATTAATCAAATTGAATTAGGATTCTTGGCAATTCCATTTTCTTTATTATTTCTAGTAGGGTTAACTAATGTAATGAATATAGAAAAAGAGCAACAGCCCATAATCTTGCTGCTCCCATGTATTTCTTTACTTTGTCTTTCCATAGTGGCTCTATTGATGGATTATACATTTGTTTCTATTTCCGGACTATTTGCTGTGTTAACTATTATGTTATGTGCTTCTATTTCAGGGAAAAAAAATTTAGGGAGAACCTTTACGACATCTATAGGTTTTGTAATAGCAGTGCTGTCACTATTTTTATTTGAAATTTCATTTATTACAATCTACATTCCAATTTTTACTTTAGCATTACCGTTAGCAATTTATCTTTTCTTACAAAATAAAATAACTAGTGCACAATCAATGATTATTAGCGCTTCAGTAGCAGTATTGTTCGGGTTACTAATGTTTGTCATTCCATTTAATGTAGTATGGTACATGGTCGTTGGGGCAACTGTTATTTTGGCCATTTCACAATTATCCAGTAAGTATCGATTTATTTAGTGAAATCCAATTTTCTTTTAATAAACTATTAGTAGGTGATGACAATGGGATATATTATGGAGTTACGAAAGAAGATTGGTACGGATCCCATAATTATGGTGGGAGCTTGCGTTTTAATATTGAATGAGAAAGCACAACTGCTTCTCCAACAGAGAAAAGATAATAAAAGCTGGGGACTTCCTGGTGGGGCAATGGAATTAGGTGAAAGCTTGGAAGAGGTAGCAGTAAGGGAAATGGAAGAAGAAACCGGATTAATCCCAACACGGTTAGAGTTATTAAAAACATTTTCAGGTAAAGAATTTTATTACAAATATCCTCATGGTGATGAGGTTTATAACGTCGTTACTGCATTTATCTGTAAAAACTATGAAGGTTCAATTAAATACGATGAATCAGAAGCCATTGATATAGGATTTTTTGATTTATCAGATTTACCTCTACGTATAAGTCCACCAGATTATTTAGTAATTATGGATTTCTTAAAAACACAACATTCAATTTAAACGGTAAGCAAAAATGCTCAGAAAATCTGAGCATTTTTTGCTTAATTCACGATTAATATTTTAGAGATAGGCGGTACTTGATTCTCTCGACCATTTCGTGTTCTTCATCGTGCATCGTATCATATGCAGATTGCGGATTGTACGAAACAATATCTCTAAAATCTTTAATAATGAAACGAATTGCCTGGAGAACTTGATATAAATCAGCAACCTCTTCTTTGGTAAGTGATGCTCCATAAACATAATCGATTAAATATGTACGTACATTTGATACTCTATATTGCAATTCTGCATGGACTGAAGCATTACTGCCTATAAATAAGAGATTACTTGTTATAGTACGGAAATCCTCGGATACCTTTGAAATCATACTATTGTTTTCATCAGTTATCGGCTGATTGAAATTATAATTCAGGAGCTGCTCAGACACATTTTCTAATAAAGAGATGTCGTTTATATAATGTTCACCGATTTGTACCTCAAGGATACTTACTTTTTCCTCTAATTGATTTACTTCTATTTTTGTAGGGAGTTTAAACCAAACAACTGTACATAAAGCTATTACTACTACAAGTCCAATTACATACTTTAACCATTTCACTCTATCACACTCCAATTTTAATACATTAACTACTACTTGTTAAACCTATTTAGTCTGCAATTCCTTGTAAACAACCAATATCCTTGTTTAATAAATAGTATGTTATTATATTGCTATATTAACATAAATAACCAGTATTTTCTGTTCGGCTTATAGGGAATCGAAGTTGTGTCGGAAGGCGATGGGATTTATGTTAAAATCTAGTGAGTTATTTTTAAGGTTTTCAATAATAAAATAAATATTTAGGAGGTAGAGAATGAAAAATATACTTGGTTTAATAATAGGAACTTTTGCAGGTTGGCTAATATGGGGATATTTTACGGGTGAATTTTCAGGGGAAAGGTTTTTCATGTTTTTAATGGGAATCATTATGGGGTACATTATCGGTAGAATTAAACCAAAGGGAAAAAAGTTTGATTTAGAAACTTGATGGTTGCTTATCATTTTATGAGAAAAATATATTCATGAATGCTTTATTTAAATAAGCATTTTAATTAAATGGGCGTAATTCTGAAACAAGAATTAGCGTCCTTTTCTCTTTTAAGAGCCATATTATGTAGGAGAAATGTTATGAAGTGCATGAATTTAAAAGAGGATAAAGTAGCGGATTACAAAAACCCTATTGACTATGTATATTTCATATCTAACAATAACCTTTATGCAGAAGCTGATTCGTCAGACTAGAAGGTGGAATAAAACGTGAGAAGAACGGAAAGAAGACAGCAAGAAAAATTAACCTGGAATATATGGAGTAAGGTTAAAGATAAAAAAATAATGGTGAAGGTTATAGCAGTGGGTTCAGTATTTTTATTATGCTGTTTCCTCATATTTAATATTTTTATTTGGGCAAGCGATGTCAGTAAACTAGAAGACCCCACTCCGCAGCCAACGATTATTTATGATCAAAATGGAGATATAGCCAGCAAGGTAACGGGTTCTAAAATAGATGGGGTCAGTATAGGACAGATTCCGGAACATCTTATTCATGCTGTAATTGCAACGGAAGACCAGAAGTTTTACAAGCATGGTGGAATTAATATGATAGGGATTGTTCGGGCATTGACTCAAAACATGATGAGTGGAGAAATAGTGGCTGGAGGCAGTACGATTACACAGCAGTTAGCTAAAAATGTCTTTCTAACACAAGAACGTACATATACGAGAAAGTTAAAAGAACTCATATTGACGAAGAAAATTGAACGAACATACGATAAAGACGAAATAATGGAACGGTACTTAAACCAGATTTACTTTGGTGAAGGCGCATGGGGCATACAGCGTGCTTCCGAAACGTACTTCGGCAAAGATGTTAGTGAATTAACATTAGGTGAGTCGGCTATGCTTGCGGGGTTGATTAAAGCGCCGTCAGTTTTGTCACCATTAAAAAATATGAATAAATCAGTTCAACGGAGAGACCTTGTTCTAGCATTAATGGAAAAGGAAGGTTACATTACTCAAAACGATGCAAAAAAAGCAAAAGAACAACCTATCGAATTAGAGGGCAAAAAGATGGATGATTATAAGGGGAAATATCCTTATTATGTAGACCATATTATTGACGAAGCGATCGAACAATACGGGCTTACAGAAAATGAGGTACTTTCGGGTGGACTTCATATTTATACAGAACTTAATCCTGCAATACAAAATGCAGTTGAACAGGTATATAAAGATAATGAAATGTTTCCTGAAGGGCAATCGGACCAGTTAATCCAAAGTGGAGCAATCTTCATCAATCCCTCAACCGGAGGAATCACTGCACTAATTGGAGGTAGAGGGGAACATACTTTTAGAGGATTTAATCGAGCTACTCAATTAAAACGTCAGCCTGCGTCAACTATGAAACCATTGGCGGCGTATACTCCTGCTTTGGAGCAAGGATACGAAATCTATGATAAGTTACAAGATTCACCTATTAATATTGACGGGTATCAACCAATGAACTATGACAAACGATTCCATGGTGAAGTAACGATGTATGAAGCATTGGTGAATTCATACAACATCCCACCGGTATGGTTATTAAATAAAATGGGATTGAAATACGGTATAAATGCTGTTGAGCGTTTTGGTATTAAATTAAAAGAAGAGGATCATAATTTAGGGTTAGCACTTGGTGGTTTAAGGGAGGGTGTATCGCCTTTACAAATGGCTCAGGCATATTCCACATTTCCTAATGATGGTGTAATGGTAGCAGCACACTCTATACAAAAAATTGAAGATGCAGATGGCGAGGTCATTGCTAAGTGGCATCATAATGAGACGAGTGTTACGAAGCCCCTAGTCGCTCAAGAAATAACATATATGCTTAAGGGCGTTGTTGAAGAAGGTTCAGCAAAGAACGCTCAAGTGGAAGGATGGGAAGTAGCAGGTAAAACGGGCACGACCGAGCTTCCTTTTGCGAATTCAGGGGGCGCGAAGGATCATTGGTTTGTTGGATATACGCCAGAAATTGTTGGGGCAGTTTGGATGGGATATGATCAAACAGATGAAAATCATTATTTGATGGGAACTGGCGGATCTACTGTCACAAAGATTTTCAAAGCAGCTTTGGCTGAATCTATGACGGAATTTAACCAAAAAGAATTTAACTTACCTCTACTGGGCAAACAGCTAAAAGAGCAGGCGAAGATAGAGGAAGAGCAGAGGAAGAAAGAGAAAGAGATAAAGAAAAAAGAGAAGAAGGGGAAGGATAAAGAGAAGAAGGAGAAAGAAAAAGAGAAGAAAGAGAAGGATAAGGAGAAGAAAGAGAAAGAAAAAGAGAAGAAAGACAAGGAAAAGGAGAACAAAAAGGAGGAAAAAGAGTAATTTGAAATGATCGAGGTTTATTATGAGGGACATCCTACTTTTCTAGATATAATCTGTTTGCCGACTTTTGTAGCCATTTTTTCTAAGCAATTATTCATTTAGCCGAAGAGAGGGGTTCCATACCATCTTTATTAAAAAAGTTTAAGTTTTAAAATTTTTTAATCTAAAGTGAAAAAGCCCGTGAAAAAATCTCACAGGCTTTGCTAATAAATTTATCAAGACTTAGGTTTTCTACTTATCAAAATTCGCACCATTATCACGCTTAAATGCTTGGTCTTTAGTAGGGGGGAATTCCTTTGCAATCTCTTCTAGGCTCTTCTGTTTTGATTTCATCGGAGCAAACGCATTGGACATTCGATTTGTTTGATTATTGGCAGGGAGGAATTCTTTCGCAATTTCTTCCTGGCTTTTCGGTTGTGATTTCATTGAAGCAAATGCATTGGACATTCGGTTAGCTTGATCAGCAGGAAGGAACTCTTTTGCAATTTCTTCGATTTTGGATTTAGCATCGGTTGAAAGGATGGGTGAAAATTCTTTCGCGATCTCGTAAAGAGTACCTAGCTTCGATTGATCATTACTTGCCTGCTTGTTTTCTTTATTGTTCTTATTTGACAATGTTATCATCTCCTCATTCCTTAATATGAGAGATAGTGAATGGAATTATATCAAGAAATGATTGACAAAATTTTTAGTGATATTCTTGTTTTTTAGATAGGTGAAAGTCATGAAAAGAATAAAAATAAAATTGATTATCGGGCGCGATTCTATCAAAAGAATCAGCGCTCTATCGTTATGACGCTTGTATGTAGCTTAGTTGTTTTTCTTTTATTCCGAATCAATTTTTAATGTATTCCAAATAGAACCCCAATTTTTACTTTGTACTCGATTTGAATAAATAGGATGTAATTTGGAGTCTGGATTAAATGGAGGAGTAGGTCTAACTAGTCCTTCAAATAAATCATTTAAGCCATAAGGAGCTAAGATTTCTATCTGATTGTTATTTAAACGAACGGCTACTGCAGTTGGAGTTTCAGGGAAATGAGCAACACTTTCAAATGATGATGAATAGGGAGAAAGTCTGTTTTTAACATGCATTCTGGCTTGATTTTTTACGGACCAGGGCAGATGAGGCATACTCTTTTGCAACTCGGATTCTAACGCTTTTTCAGACTCTATTGAACTATTCAACTCGTTAAAATATATAACATCAATATCATTTATTTCAGTTTGTACATTATGTAAGTAATCCCAAATTTTATTTCGAATAACACCCGCTGCGACCCAGCAATCATTTAATTGTAATTCTTGCACGGTTTTTAAAATCGACATCATAAGTTGATCTGATTTTATAATGTTCGTTAACTCTAATTCGTAATCCAAATGTAATCATCTCCTTTTTTACTGCTATTATATCCTTTGTAACTAGCTATTCCTTATAAAAGATTATACAAACTTAATGCTTACAATGTTTTGCCTTAGAGAAGCACTGGAAGTCAGATTGATTTCATTATGGGAAATTCTTAACAAGTTTTCAGTTTAACTGGTAAAGTATGTATATGGAGGGGAGTTTAATGGGGAATTTTTTAGTTGTACTAATGATCTTTTTAATCGTTATTGCAAATGTTATTGGGTTTATAATCTTCAAAAAGGAGAAAAGCCTGTACTCTGCTGCATTAATAATATTACTGCTGGCAGGTGTATTTGGGGGACTAGGAATTGCGTTATCATTATTTATTAATGATGCCTTTGCCATATTCTACGGGCTGAATCTTGCCGGCTATTTACTAATTAATAGTCTGATTGTATTCCTTATTGCCATTTTAGTAACTATAATTAAGAAATTTTACAGTATTTTCTAAAATCGAATTATAAAGGCAATCCTCATCAGATGAAGATTGCCTCAAATTGGTTATTTATAGAGAAGACTTCACTCTCTTATGCAACAGTATCATCGGTAGTATGTTTATTTCCTTTATAGATAAAATATAGGGAGATAAACATAAAGAATAAGGCAAAGGTTCGTTTAACATCTAATTCTATGACTAAACTATTGAACCACCCGAAATGATCAATAATCACTCCGATTACTAGTTGACCAGCTATACCAGCAATACTGGTTGCAATCACTCCAATTCGTGGTACTGCCATAACTGTCAACAGTAAATACATAGTACCTAAAAACGCTGCACTTAATTGCCATTTTGGCGCCTCTAAAATTCCTAGCAGATTCCCGTTACCAAAAAATAAAATAAATATGGTCAAAAACATTGTCCCAGTGAGAAAGGTTAAAAATGTTGTTTCAATTGTTCCGGCTTTTTGACTAAATGTACCATTGATAGATGATTGTGCGCTTAATGTGATACCGCCAATCAATGTGAATAGAATCATAAATAATCCCATGGAAATGCCTCCTAATTTATTAATATAAGTGCAATGATCATTGAAATAACTGCATATATTTTTTCTTTATTAATCTTATTTTTCTTACTACCTAACCACCCGAAATGCTCGATCGTCATACTCATCACCAATTGCCCGATGATGACAGCAACCATTGTTATGCCTACTCCGACGAACGGAACACTTACAACGATGGAAGTTAAATAAACAACACCTAAGAGCCCTCCAAGCAATGCCCATTTAGGTGCCTCCAATGTATAGGAAATCCTGCCTTTTCCAAAAAAGAGCCACAAAAGCCCCATGATGATTGAGCCCATAAAGAAGTTATAAAAGCTTGTTTCTATTTGTCCGATTGTTTTTCCTAGTTCAGCGTAAATTGCGCCTTCAAAGCTAAGTGCTGCTCCAGCTAAAAAAGCAAATAGATAAAATATAAAGCGCATAGATGAAATCCTCTTTTCGGTATAATTGTATATCTAGAAATATCGATATAAGTATTGATAAAAAAACAGAAATCAATAATATTAGATATCTGTTTTAAAGTATTCAGCTAACTGTTGAATAAATTCTTCATTACGTCTGTAGTATGTCCATTGTCCATGGCGAATCGACTCAAGTAAACCAGCTTTTTGCATCATATTTAAGTAGCTAGAAACAGTAGATTGAGAAATTTTGGCCTTTTCCTGAATATCCCCAACACATACTCCACCCTTGTAACTTACCTCCTTCGGTAGGTGAGCGCCTTGTTTTGGGAAATGTTTCTCGGGTTCCTTTAACCACTCTAAAATATTGAGTCTTGTTTCATTCGATAATGCTTTGAATACATCAATAGGTTCCATGCGTGTAATTATATATCTAGAATTTTCGATATGTCAAGGTAATTTATTGAAGTATTTCCCAGGAAAAGGTCCCACTAGTTTAACTTATCTATGGTTATAGTTAGAATAAAACTATTAAAAAGTACTACATTTTTAATGATGTAAATGTGTTTGGTTTGAAAATTGATTTTAATAAATATTAAGATTCGAAAGAGATATATCCTATACTATTCAACAATAAGGCGCGACGCGTTTTTCAAGGTCATTTTCTGGAATAATATTTAAATAGTAAGTTTGATATTTATGTTAAAATTCAATGATAATTAATTTATTTAAATAAGTGAGAAATAGTACAAGTGTAATGATTGTGGTAATCATAATTGCAATAATTCTTTATTCAATTGCTGTTTTCTTTTAAATATAATTAACCTAATATAAAATGTGAGTATTTTCCTTATTAACTAACGAAGTGCTTTAGTTTTTTGTTTAGTAAACGAGCATTTTCTTCTTACGTCTCTAGAAATAAGTAAACCATTCGTTTTTGAAAGGGGAGCTACATATGAATTTTGGGAAAGTTGGTTTTTTGGTTATCTTGCTCGGTATTTCTCTTCTATCTGCTTGTGGACAGAAAACCGTTATATTTTCTGGGGAAGGTGAAAACTGGAGAGTTCAAATTGAATATGAACATAGGGGTGAAGATAGTAAAAAAACTGGTTACATTAAATATATTGGTACAGAACCAATTCCAAAAGAAATTGAATATTCGTTCACTGTTGTTTCTTCTTCTGGAAAAGGAGCATTAGGTTCAGATGGGGTCATGTCATTGGGAATAAGTGAGTGCAGTCCTTGTACCTCTCCAAGTGAGGATTCGGAAATTGTAGGATTAATAAAATGGAACAATCGATCAGAAACAATTACCATAACAGGAGAGTAATTCGGACAGCTATTTTAGTAGTAATCAATTCTTGATCTTCAACAATTGGGTGCGATTCTTCAATAAGAAAATCGCATTTTTCCGTTATAGGGTTATATTGTTGAACAATGCCTCTAAAGAAATTAAAGATGAGCTGTCATCTTAAAGACTGGATTTTAATAACAAAAAGAGGTGACTTGAATGAGAAAGACTTCTATTGCAAAGATGCTAATTGCCCCGATAATAGTAGCATTAGTTACCATATTAAGTATCGTATTTATCGAAGGAGTATTCCGATCCGAAATAATGCCTCCTTCGACAGCTGAGAAAATACAGCTTGCTGTACTGCTCTATTTAGGAATCTATTTATTTACTATTATCTTTGTAGTCCCTATTGATATTTATTTAACTAATAGAATAAAAAACAAAATACTTTTTTTTGTTCTAACAAATGTTATCGGTTTATTTTTGGTGTGGTGCATTGATCTTTGGTTCTTTACTCTTGGTGGTTTTATGTCTATATATTTGATTTTCCCATTGTTCTCAATTTTAACGTTAATACGATTCAATTCTGATGCGAAATAAAATATATAGAGAAGGATGAGTGAAGGTTGGTTATCATTCTTTCAATATTCAACCATCGGGTGCAATTCTTGATAAGACATATGCCTTCTTCAGCTAAAGAGCCATATTGTTGAATAACATTCTTTTAAGAAGGTTCCCAAACGCCGCTTTTGGAACGATTATGCTATATTTGCGTGGAATTACCGAAACTTTTTGAATTCTAATCCGTAAATGTAATAATAGTTTCGAAGGAGGTGAAAATTTTGAAGAAGTTTTCTGTATTTATAATTAGTTTCATAATATTATTTCTAGCATTTCAAATATTATCGGGTTTGATACTTACTGCTTTTCACACTCCCAATCTCCCTTCAATTGCAAATGATTTAAATCAAGAAATATCATTTGGAAGTGCCTCAAATCCATTACTATTGGCATTGTTAACAGCCACAGTTGCTTATTCTCTATCTCAAAAGATATTTAGAGTATCAAACACTCAAACCAGCTAACTTGTGCTTATATTCCACAAGGGTGTATAAAGTTTTTAAATACGTTCCCAAATAAAAGTTTGGAAACACAGAAAACGATATTCAACAATCGCGCCGAGTATTGAATGATGACATTTTCTTTTTTTCATAGCCACAATCTTTGAGAAAAGTGATTTAAGTAAAGTAATGACCAAAAATTTAAAAAAACATCCATTATCTCAATAAAGGTTTAATGGATGTTTTTTAGTTTTATTAAAAATTTTTGTTATATACAACAAAACTTAAATCCCCTAAATATAAGTACTGTTTTATTTTATTATACTTTTCACCCTATATTCGAATTATTAGTAGGTGTTTTTTTATTCCTCACGCGCCAGTTCCCTTGAACGGTTTTCGGCACTTCGAACACAGTTCACAATCGCTTCGTTAAAGGACATCGATTCAAGTGCTTTGATCCCGGCTTCAGTCGTTCCTCCTGGACTTGTTACTTTTTTGCGCAGTAGGGAAGGTTCCAAATTACCGGATTTCAGCATTTCCGCGGAACCAGCAATCGTCTGTACCATCAGTTCCCGTACAATTTCCTTTGATAGACCAAACTCAGCACCAGCCCGTTCAAATGCTTCAACCAAATAGTATAAATAGGCAGGACCACTTCCGGAAAGGGCTGTAACTGCATGAAGTTTTTCTTCCTCCACTTCGATTACAATGCCAATCGCTTCTAACATTTGAATATAAAGCGCACGCTTCACGTCTGTTACATGGTTATTGAATGCAATGCCGGATGCAGACATGCCGATTGTTGCGGAGGTGTTCGGCATTACACGAGCGATTGGGCGGCTGCCGAGATGCTGTTCAATCGTATCAATGCTGACACCAGCCAGTACCGATAAAATTGCAGTATCAGCACTTAGATGGGGTGCGATGACTTCCATAGCAGCACGCGCATCTTTCGGTTTCATTGCTAAAATAACGAGGTCTGCATCCCGCAAGTGTGTAAGGTCCTCCAATAGGTTGACATTATAGCTTTCCACCAGTTCGTTTAGACGTTCTTTATTCGACCGATTGGATATAAACAGGGCATGCGGGTTGATGACATTCTTTTTAATCCATCCATGAATGAGTGCTTCTGCCATCGAGCCTGCGCCAATAAAAATAATTTTTTGCATAAAGTATCCCTCCGATTTTTAAATCCGATTCCTTAAAGGAACATAAAAAAAGCATTTCCATCCCTACAATTAAGTAAGGACGAAAATGCATTGATCTCCGCGGTACCACCTTTATTCACACATAATGTGTGCAGCTTCAGCCTTTTTATCGCAAAGGGTACGGTTATGTTGTCATAACGGCTCAAAAGGAGGTTCAATTATTCCAGCGGGTTATGCCGATTTCAGCAAAGACGGCACTCTCTATAACCTTAAAATAATCTACTTGGCTTTTTCATTGCCTGTAAATTTTGAATTATCCAAAATTATAGTGCTGTATTGAAAAACTGTCAACCTTTGACGTGACGAATGAAGAAAAAAGAGTTAAAATAAATGAATAGTCATTCATTACGAGCATATCAATTACGCCTCGGCGTAATTGCGTCCAGATTTTTTTGAGTTTAGGCCCACATGACGTGGGTCAGTCAGCCGTTGTCGCAGGATGCGGCGTTTTTAGGCTGACTTCCTCATTAAATTCAATTTAAAATCTGTGACATCTGCCAGAGGCTTATCTTTATTCAGCTGGCTTTTGTACCAGCAGCTGGGTTAAACAAAACAAGCAGCTATCATCTACTTGAAGAGGTGAGTGATTGCTGAATTAAGATAAAGGGGATTAAAATATGGAAGTACATAAAATTGTTATACCGACACCATATGCAGTGGGAGATGTAAATGCTTTTCTAGTAAAGGGGGAGGCACTGACATTATTCGATGCAGGTCCGAAAACGGAAGAAGCATATGAAGCAATCAAATGGGGTTTACACAGTGCAGGTTATGACTTGAAAGACGTGGAACAAGTCGTGCTGACACATCATCATCCGGACCATGCCGGTTGGATCGACGCATTTCCAGCTGCGGAAGTATTAGGGCATCAATATGTTGATTACTGGATGAAGAAAGAACCGGAATTTCTGCAGTATCATGAGCGGTTTTTTAAAAAGCTTTTAATCGAGCAAGGAGTACCGGAAAAATACGTAAACCGGATTTTACATGTTAAAGGGGAAATTGAGTTATTCGGTACAATTCCATTGACTGGCTATTTAAAAGAGGGCGATGAAGTGCCAGGTCATCCTGGTTTGAAAGTATATGAAACACCCGGTCATGCACAAAGCCATCTGATTTTTGTCGACGAGACTACTCGGGAATGTATCGGTGGAGATTTACTGCTGGAACGCACATCATCGAATCCATTAATCGAGCCACCACTAGATTTATCGATGGAACGTCCTAAATCATTGCTGCAGTATAATGAATCACTCAAGCGACTGAAAAATTTAGAGATTTCAAAAGTGTACGCGGGGCACGGAGGGGAACTGACAAATATCGAACCACTCATCGATGAGCGCTTGGAAAAACAAAGACAACGTGCATTAAAAGTATACGGTCTGCTTCAAACACCGCAGACAAATTTTGAAATGACTACTCAATTATTTGAACGCATTTACCAGCAGCAGTTAGGATTGACACTATCGGAAACATTAGGGCAGTTTGATTACTTGGTCGATCAAGGGATGGTCGAGATTGAAGAGCGGGATGGGATTCATTATTATAAGAAAAGTGATATTTCCCGTCATGCTTCAAGAGAAGCGAATAAATCATTAAATAAAACAGGGTATTAATAGAAAAATGAAAAAATCTTAAAGATGTTCAGTATTTATTAGAGCACAATGACAATGGGTGGGAAATTTCTTCTTTAGATATAAACTATTTCGCTGAAACGATTTCCCTTATAGTTGAAAGTGTGAAAGGCCAAAATATTATTAAAACGCATGTAACTTTTAAAGAAGTTATTTCTTATTTTATTTATCAGGAACCGGTCGTGTATGATCAGGAGTCAAACAAAACGTATAGGTTAAATGACCGCAAATATAATGATAATAATTTTGTCAGTGAAATTGGCTACCATCAGAATGGATTCGGAAAAATTAAAATTGAAAGTTTAAACCGAGATTTAACAGCGATTGAAGATATCAGTTCAAATACAAATTTTTACTTCCAGGTGAATAATAAAGATCACTTTTTTATTGAAGCGAACAAAGTTCAAATCAATGATGAAACATTTAGTGATATACTTCAAAGCAGTGGTAATTTTAAAATTCAATAGTTCGGATGCCTCCTAATTAAAAATTGGGAGGTTTTTTTGTAACCGGGTTGATTTAAATATTTTTCAAGTGACGTCTAACATATAAACAACTGCCTTTCATCAACTGACCAATTCATGTTCCTGCCTCCAATTTGCCTTTTGCCCTATATATGCCTCCCAAAAACAAAAAAGGGGACAAACTAAATGAAAATAATTTCTGGGTAGAGGAGATTATTAAAAGCCATAAAGAAAAAACTACCCGGTTGCGTTTTAACGCAACAATATATATTTTTTAAATTATTTAAAAGATATAAGATCTTTTTGAGGGGACGTTTTTGGCCACATGTGGATGGGATATAATTGACCTGTTCTGGAGGAGTCAGAACCGTCCGATGGGATGGACTAATTTGTACGTAAACAGGAAAGTGTAGAAGTTAAAGAAATTTCTATTTTAAAATAATAATTATAAAGTGGTGAGGAATAAAAAGTGTTATTTCTATAAAATAAAGCTCAGTAAGATTTTTAACAAAAATCGTTTACTGGGCTTTAATTTACAGATATTTGTTTATACACAAATTAATTGAACGATTTAGTTTTCGGAATCTGCTTCACCATTCTTTGAATCCTCTTCCATAACGTCAGGGAAGACCATTGATTCAGTTTGTTCACCAGTTTTTTCGTCGATTAAATTAACCTTAGTTTTAATATCGTCACTAGATTTGCCATCAAATGCACTGTAAAACATAGATACATAGGCCAATCCCATTAACCCAAATGCATCAAAACTATTTTCAAAGCTTGCCGTATCCACTGTTACGTCAAATTCTGTGAAATCTTTGTTATATGAAATTTCTTTAAATGATTTAAAATCTTCGCCATTTACAAGATCATCGACCGTACTGACGATACTTTCTTCCATTTCTTTCATCATTTTTTTATGAGCAGACTTACTCATTTTATAATAAACAGAACCGTCTGGATTAACTTTTACTTCCTTAACACCTTTTTCTTTAGCAGCTGCTTCGATTTCTTCTGGCGTTTCATCTTCAAAAAACTCTGCAGGTAAAGTGAGTTCAACATTTAAAAGCCCTTTTTCTACCTCTAAACTTTGTTCCTTTTGACTATCTGATTGCTTCTTATCTTCTTCTGCACTACAAGCCGTTAAAAATAATAGAGCTGTACTTATAATAAATAATGATTTTTTCATCCTATATACTCCTTCGTTTACCAAGTGAAGCCGTAGCTTTTTACTTCGATTTTATTTACTTTTGAACCAATATTATCTGGTAAGGGCGGGTAGCTAAGTTCAAATCCTGCTTCACCGCCAGCAGCTAATCCTACATCAACACTGCCTAATAATCCGCCTAAAATTTTACCGTTCGCATCATATAAAATGGCCGCAAGACGTATATCTTCTTGCTGAACGTCTGTAGGGTTTTTAACAATCCCTGTAACACTATAGCCGTAGTCACTGGGAATCCCTTTAACTGCACTAACTTCCATTAAGTTTGAATCTTCTTCAGTTGCATCAAAATTAAAATTAAAGGTTGTTTCAGCAAAATTATCCAGTGATGTTGCTTCATCGAGTGTTGTGCCTTCTACGATAAATGCTGATTCTCCAGGCTGAACAATTTCAGGAACAGCATAAATCATAGTTGAAGTTCCTAAAATACTACCGTCTTTTCCTTTGTAATTCATTTGTGTTTCACCAATATCAACTGGCATATCGCCTGTGTTTTTAAAAATGGCTGCTGTATTGATCCATATTGAGTCAATAGAGTCGCTCCATACATTAGATCCTGAATCTTCAATTTCTAATTTAGCATTGGCTTTTACTTCAGTATTTGCACTTTCTTCAGTTTTACTTTCTTTATCTGCAGATTGTGAAATTGTTTGTTTTGAATCTCCACATGCAGTCAATATGAAAAGTAAACTAAACATTAATATCGTAAGTTTTTTCATTTAATTTCCTCCTTTTATAATACTTTATATTAATATAATTCCTGAATGATTATAGCATAGTCTAAAAGTTATATTTAATTTTTCCATAAATCAAAAATTACTGAAAAATTCCACCATGTACGTCGTTTCAAACTTCGCAAAAACCTACAATATTTTACTATCTTCCCCGTACTTTTTTTAGCATTTCCTATCTACAGCTAGACTTCAAATAGTAAGATTTTATATGCTGATTTCAACACGATTTGAATACAAAGGATGGGATACGATGCAGCATAGTACGGCGGTTTATAATATTGAACAGTTTGGTGCGGTTGGTGATGGCTGGGCCAATAACACATCGGCGATTAAGCGTGCAATAGAGGCTTGTTCACAAGGCGGGGGAGGAACGATATATGTGCCTGCCGGTGTGTATGTTACCGGTGCGATTGAATTAAAAAGTAATATGCATCTGCATTTGGAAGCGGGTTCCGAGCTTTTGTTTTCAAATGATCGAGCGGATTACCCGGTCATTTCTTCACGCTGGGAAGGGGCGAGTCGTGATGTGTATATGTCCTGTATTTATGCCTGTCATGCGGAAAATATCGCCATTACCGGTTTTGGCACATTGAATGGGCAGGGTGCATATTGGTGGAAGCTGTTTAAAGAAGATTCTCTTGCATACCCACGCCCTAATTTAGTGAGCTTTGATCATTGTGAGCGTGTACATATCGAGCAGGTGAAAATGATCAATTCTCCGAGCTGGACCATCCATCCGAATGTTTGTGATAATGTGACCGTTTCGGGAGTTACGATTATAAATCCGGCGAATTCCCCGAATACGGACGGCATTAATCCTGAATCATGCCGCAATGTGAAAATTTCCGATTGTTCGATTGATGTAGGGGATGACTGTATTGCGATAAAAGCGGGTACCGAGGATGCGGAGCGCGCAATTCCTTGTGAAAATATAACGATTACGAACTGTACGATGCTGCATGGTCATGGCGGGGTTGTCTTTGGCAGTGAGATGAGCGGGGACATTCGCAATGTCGTCGTATCGAACTGTATTTTTGAAGGAACAGACCGGGGCATTCGCTTTAAATCACGGCGCGGCCGAGGCGGTACGATTGAAAATATCCGTGTAAGCAATATTGTGATGAATAATGTCATTTGTCCGTTTATACTAAACTTATACTATTATCATGGTCCAAGAGGTTTGGAGCCCTATGTTTCGGATAAGAGTGCGCAACCTGTGACAGCGCTGACACCGAAGTTCATGCATATTCATTTTTCAAATATTACTGCAACAAACGTAACGGCGGCTGCGGGATTCTTATACGGTTTACCTGAAATGCCGGTTGAGGATATTACATTCAGCCATATCCGTGTTGCGATGAAGTCGGGTGCTGAACCGGATCTGCCGGCAATGATGATGGATTTGGAACCGATGAAACAACGTGGTTTTTTCTGTTCCAATGCAGAAGATGTATTGTTTGAGCATGTGACGGTCCAACAACATGAAGGGCCGGCATTTGAAATAATAAATAGTAAAAATATCGTAATGGAACATTGTCGCTCCAAAGAGACGGCAAAGGATGAAAGACTTGTTCAAATGACGAATGTTATAAGCTAGCTGGCGTTAAGGGGGAATCACATTGAGCAGCTTAAGAAAAACCTATTTGTTTTATGTCTTCCCCATTTGTTTACTATTCTTGCTCTCGGGTTGTTCAAGTGAGGAAGTAGAAAAAGTGGATGGCACGCAAAAAGATGTGACATTAACTTTTTGGTTTGATGATGCCGGTCCGTTAAGAAATGCTATTTGGGAAGAAATGATCGCCGCTTTTGAAGAGGAGTATCCACATATTCATATTGAATACAAAGGCTTCGTGAAGGATATTGCAAAAGTGAAATTCAATTCGGCACTCGCGATGCAGTCACTGCCGGATGTAGGAAGTATATATACAAGCTGGTTACCGGAATATACATACCGTGAAGCATTGGTGCCACTCGATACCTATTTTGGAAATTGGCCGGACGGTGATAAAATTGAGGAATCTGTCATTAATTACAATCGTCAATTAACACCGGATAATAAATTGTACGGATTGCCTTACACGCGAAATATGGATGTCCTTTGGGTTCGCAAAGATTGGCTCGCCGACTATGGTCTGGAAACGATTGAAACATGGGATGACTTTTTTCATACCGTTGAAACCTTTACAGATAAAGAGCTACAACAGTACGGCTACAGCATTCGTGGCGGGGAAGGGTCGTCACTGCAGCTGCAGCGGATGATGTATGCCTACTCCGGGATTTCGACGTATATCGAAAATGGTGAAAGTACGATTGATGATCCCCGCCATGTGGAGTTTCTGGAAAAATATTTGTCGCTATATGATTTGCATACATCCAGAAATGATATTGTAAAAGATTATAAAGGAATGCTCGATGATTTTGAGCATGGGGCTGTCGGTTTAATCCAGCATAATATCGGCTCTTATGCAGAACATCAAAAAGTGCTGTCTCCGGATCAGTTCCAGTCATTGCCATTGCCGAAGTCAGTTGATGGGCACTTTACTGTCGAGGCAGGCAACACGATGGACATGGTGATGTTCGAGGGTACGAAACATCCAAAAGAGGCGTGGACATTTATTTCTTTTATCGCGTCGCTAAAGGGACAAAGCCATTGGAACAAACGGGTTGGACAATTGCCGACACATCAGGAAGTGCTGCAGGAAGATTGGGTGCAAAATTCCCCGCATTTGCAATCGGCGCTTTCTGTCTATGAAGATCCGAAAACAAAAATGTACGAGCCACCTTTTTATTTAATTAGGTACAACTCCATCCGGTATACGATTGTTGAACCGGGGCTCCAGGAAGTGCTGAGCGGTACGAAAACAATCGAGCAGTTCTTGAAAGAGTGGAGCGTGGCCATTGAAAATGAATATGCACTATATGAAAAATATCATGCCCAAACATCGAAGCGCTGAGTAAGTGAAAAACTTGCTCGGCGCTTTTTTTATGACATCTAAATGTGAAGATTCTTAAAATTTTTATCTAACATCTTAATATTTTGAATATTTCGGGAAAGCGTTTTCAATTAGAATAATGTGTAAGAAGGGAGGAAATTTAATGAGTTATTCCCCAGAAGTAAATGAACCAGTATTGGAAAAAAAGAAAAGCGAAAAAGTCCGTAAATTTAATAAGGCGAAGTTGGTTCCTTATCTATTCATTACGCCGGCCGTACTAATGGTTGTAAGTTTCCTTTTCTACCCGATTGGAATGGTATTTTATTATAGCTTCCAAAACTATGATATTTCGGCACCTTACTATAATAGTTTTGCAGGGCTCGATAACTTCGTGAATATTTTTACCAGTGATAAGCTGTTCTTCCCGAGTTTACTTAATAGTTTGAAGTGGGTTGTTACAGAAGTGGGGCTTCAATTGGTATTTGGTTTGATTTTGGCTCTATTGCTGAACCAGACATTTAAATTCAGAGGGATTATACGTGCGGTTGCTTTTATTCCTTGGGCGATTTCAGGTGTACTGGCATCTGTTATCTGGTCACTGATGTACAACGAACATATGGGTGTACTGAATGATATCCTGATGCGTTTCGGCATTATAGATTCACCGCAAGCCTTTTTGGCAAGTACATCTACCGCATTTGGTGCAGTAGTTATTGCCGAACTGTGGAGGGGGATTCCATTCTTTGCGATTACCCTTTTGGCCGGTCTGCAAAGTATTCCGCAAGAATTGTACGAAGCAGCGCGCGTAGATGGTGCGAGCCGCTGGAAATCATTCCTGTTCGTAACATTGCCGCAGCTGAAAAATACGATTATTTTAACGACACTGCTGCGAGTGGTTTGGGAGTTTAATAACGTTGACCTGATCTTCAACTTAACAGGCGGCGGACCTGCCCATTCAACAACGACACTGACTATGTATATTGCAGAATTAGCTGTTCATGGCAGTAACTTTGGATATGGCTCAGCGCTTACAGTCATTTCGTTTGGTATTCTATTAGTTTTCGCGGCGCTTTATCTGAAATTATCGCGCTATGAAAAGGAGTGATAGCCTATGTTTTCTAAAAATAAAAAAATAGATAAGTTATTGACACTTTATGTGCCGCTCGGTATGTTGTTAAGTTTTACCCTTTTCCCACTCTATTGGACAATCAATACGGCATTCAAGCCTGAGGGAGATATTATGAAACGTCCGCTTGAATATGCGCCGCTTAATCCGACAGTGGAAAACTTTGTGATGGCGTGGAATAATGTCGGGTTTGCCACATTCATGAAAAACAGTTTGATCGTCGGCGTCAGTACAGTGATTGTCGTATTGATCTGTTCAACATTATCCGGCTATGCATTGGCCCGTTATCAGTTCAAGGGAAAACGCGCCTTTATGCTGATGCTGTTATGTACGCAATTTATACCGAGATCAATGATGATTATCCCGTTATTTATCATTTTCAAAAATTTAGGGCTGATCAGCAGTCCACTCGCTCTAATTATTACGTATACGGCGATTGAGATTCCGTTTACGACCATATTGATGAGCGGGTTCATCGCAAACGTTCCGAAAGAGTTGGAGGAAGCGGCGATGATTGATGGGTGTACGAAACTTCAGTCCATCCGCCATGTCGTGTTCCCGCTGCTGCTTCCAGGTATTGTTGCAACAGGGGTGTTTACATTCATTTACACATGGAATGAATTTTTAATTGCCTTAATGCTCACAAATCGTCAGGACCGGTTCACCTTGCCGGTCGGTCTAAGTACGATGATGGGCGAATTCAATGTCAACTACGGTGCGTTGGCAGCAGGCAGTGTCATTGCCTTAATTCCGGCAGTAATTTTATTTGCATATGCACAAAAGCATTTAGTCAATGGTATGGGTGGAGCAGTAAAAGGTTAATTGTACATGAATTCATAAGGGGTGAAGGTTGATGTTCAAAAGCAAGTTCAGAAAATCGATAGCAGTAGGTACGATTGCAACAGCGTTATTATTGGCCGCTTGCGGGGATGATGAGTCGGCGGGTAAAAAAGAGGTGTCTGCAGAAAACGGAAAGCCGGTAAAAATTACGTTCTGGGATGAAAATGCCGGACCGCAGCGTACACCGATTTGGGAAGAGTTAATCTCCCGTTTTGAAGAAGAAAATCCGATGATTGATGTGGAGTATGTCGGATTACCGAAAGACTCGGCAAAATCAAAAATGGATGCAGCCATTGCAGCGGACGATACGCCTGACTTGGCGTCTGTCCAAACGAGCTGGCTACCTGAATTCTCGATTCGTGAAGCATTACTGCCACTGGATGATTACTTTGCTGATTCGGAACTGAACGGTCTGATCAATGAAGGGGCACTGAATTTCAATAAAGAAATCGTAGCGGATAAAAAGCTATATGGAATTCCTTACACACAAAACCTGGATATCCTTTGGGTACGTAAGGACTGGTTTGAAGAAAAAGGAGTAAAAATTCCTGAGACTTGGGATGAGTTTTATGCGGCTGCAGAAGCAATGACGGATAAAGCGAATAATCGCTACGGCTACACAATCCGTGGAGGTGCAGGCGGATCATTCCAGATTCAGCGTATGATGTATGCATACAACGGGTTTGAAGATTATTTGACGGAAGACGGCAAAGCAACGATCAATGATCAGAAAAACGTCGAGTTTATCGAAAAGTATTTATCGTTATATGAAGATTACACACCGAAAAGCGATATTACAAACGGCTATAAAGAAATGATCGCCGGCTTTGATACAGGTGTAGTGGCAATGGTACAGCACAACATCGGTTCATTCGGTGAGCACAAAGAAGCACTGGAAGAAAGTCAGTTCCAGGCGATCCCATTGCCTAAATCGGAAAACGGCAACTACGTGGCAGAAGGCGGTAATACGATCGGTATTTCAATTTTCAACGGGACAGATAATCCGGATGAAGCTTGGAAATTTGCAGAATTCCTGAACTCGGCTGCTAGTCAAAGTTTCTGGAATGAGCAAGTCGGTCAGATCCCAACGAACAGTGACGTGTTAAAAGAAGACTGGATTAAAAATTCACCTCATATTCAAACAGCATTTGAAGTGTATGATGATCCGAACACAGTTCTTTATAAGCCGCCATTCTATTTACCAGAATACCGTTCAATCCTGGATGGTACGGTCGATGCCGGAATTCAATCGGTTATGAGTGGTAAAGCGTCAGCACAGGAATTTTTAGATGAGTGGGCGGGTGCGATGGAAGCTGCAGAAGCTAAATACTCAGAGCACTTCGGCAAATAATACAAAAAAAGGGTGCGGTGCTTCAGCCACACCCTTTGTTTTTTGAAAAATACAAACAACGCTAAAGCTAAAGGAGATGGCATAAATGAGAACGACATCTGAAAATATTACGGTTAATACACCGCTTGCACTGGCGGAAAAAGCATGTAAGGCGATTATGAATACGTATACACCGGACCAGCTGCCACCGGCGAATTCCTTTCACTATCATCAGGGGGTATTTTTATACGGTATGCTTCGTGTATGGGAAGCGACAGGTGATCAGCAGTACTTTGAATATATGAAAGGCTATATCGATAGCCTGATTGACGAAGAAGGTAACTTATACTTTGCACGGGATGAGCTGGATTCTGTGCAGGCCGGCATTTTATTGTTCCCATTATATGAACAGACGAAGGACCGTCGTTATTTAATTGCAGCGAAAAAACTCCGTCATCTGCTGTATTCGATAAACCAGACGACAGAGGGCGGCTTCTGGCATAAAGACAAATATCCTTATCAAATGTGGCTGGACGGGTTATTCATGGCAGGTCCGTTTATGCTTATGTACAATAACCATTTTGTCGAAGAAGAGCTTGTGCTGAATGTCGTACGCCAGGAAAAACTGATGCGTACACATATGAAAGATGAGAAAACAGGCTTACTATTCCACGCATGGGATGAAAAAAAAGCTCAACCATGGGCAGACCCGGAAACAGGGTGCTCACCAGAGTTATGGGGACGTTCTGTCGGCTGGTACGGGACGGCGCTCGTCGATATATTGGAACTGATCAACGGTGCACGCGGTCAGGAAGATATCGTCCAGTCATTGAAAGATCTAGTGCCTGCTATTAAAAAGTTCCAGGATGAGAAGACGGGATTATGGTATCAAATCGTGGATAAAGTTGATCATACCGATAACTGGCTGGAATCTTCATGCTCGTCGCTGTTTATTTACTTCATTGCAAAAGCGATTAAACTAGGTTTAGTTGATGATTCGTACCAATCAGTAGTAAATAAAGCGTATGACGGGTTAATCGAGCATATGGTCGATGTGAAGGAAGATGTGGCCAATCTAAAAGGCATCTGCATCGGCACATCGGCAGGGGTATACGACTATTATGTGGACCGCCCGACATCAGAAAACGATTTACACGGTATGGGCGCATTCATTCTAGCAAGCATAGCTTTGCATGATATAACGGTAAAATAGTAATAGTTAAGAAAAAGTACCCGAATCAAGGGTACTTTTTTCTTGCCTCTGAAAAAATAAATGTCAAGTGTTTACATATTATGTTAGAATTATTGGAATATAAAGAAAATATAGATTATACTACTTTATTCTATTTGTATGCGCTTTAAGCTTGGAATATCTTATTTTTATATGAAAACGGAATGTTTGGTAGGTGTGGCATCTGGAACGACTAAGGACATTTATGTATAAATATATTTTTCATTCCTTTAAAACAACGATGAATATGTTATTTTTGCCGATTGTGATTATATGTATTTTAGTAACCGGCGGTGTGTCGACTTATATTGCTACCGCCCAAATTGAAGAGAATACGTATCAAAGTATGAACGATACGATTTATCAGACGAAGAATTATTTAGACCATACCCTTTCGGATTTGTTTTCGCAGCTAGTGTCCATTTCGTATGATACACGGCTCGTCAACTTATTGATGAAGGAGCAGGAGCAAATCGTACCGGAAGATTACATTCCGATCGATAAAAATCTGCAGATCATTTACGGACGTTACAGTACGATTTTGGAGTCGGCTACGATTGATCTGAACGAAGGGGAATTTTTGATTTATCAAAGTGAATTTACGAGGAAACCTGTCATTGATTATGATGACTTTTTTGTGAATTACCGGGCAGATAGTGAGAATTTTAAATGGAAAAATGTGCATGAAGACGTAGCGTTCCATACCGGAAATGCGGTGATGTCGATGTACAAGCTTTTGGAACTGAATGATCTGGAGAAAAGAGGTATTGTGCTCTTTAATATTCGTGAGGAATTTTTCGGAAAGGTGCTGAGCCGATCACTCATCGGGGAGAATGGTTATTTGGCGCTCATTTCAGAAGATGGTATCTATCAGTCGAAGGAACTTGAGTCTAAATATACGCTTGATGATGAGACCTTTCAGAAATTGCATCAATTATCAACTCCAAAAAATCAAATTACATATACAAATGAAGACAATGAAGAAATGATTGTCATTTACGATACGCTTGAATCCAATGGTTGGAAAATCGCGGCGATTGTACCTGAAGATGATCTGTTGAACAAAGTGGAGTATATCAAAATATTCGCTGTGTTCTTAATAATCATCATGATCGGTCTCGTCGTATTTGTGACGAATATTTTTATTTCCTATATGTCAAAACCGTTTCAAAAATTAGCAAAACAGATGGATCTCGTCAATGAAAACCATCTTTATCTGGAAGAAAGAATTTCAGGACCGAAAGAGATGCGCGTGTTGAACCGCGGATTTATCGAACTGATCGACCGGATTAACGTGTTGATGGACCAGGTGATTTTGGAGCAGGAAGAAAAACGCCAGCTGGAATTTGCGATTATGCACGCGCAAATCAATCCGCATTTCCTCTATAATACGCTTTACTCGATTAAAGGGCTTTGTGACATGGGTATGACAAAGGAAGCGAGCCATATGGTCACGGCGTTATCGAATTTTTTCCGTATCGGGATTAGTAAAGGGAAGGAAATTATCTCGGTCAAAGAAGAAATCGAGCATATCGAAAACTATTTAATCATACAGGAGATGCGCTATGGGGATGATTTCACGTATGAGATCGATGTGGAAGAAAGTATTTTAGATAATGAGATTGTTAAACTTTCGTTGCAGCCGATAATTGAAAATGCGATCTATCATGGCGTAAAGCAAAAGCGCGGTCAAGGAAAGATTGTTATTAAAGGGTATTGCGACGCAAATTATATTTACTTGGAAGTTTCTGACAACGGCACAGGGATTACGGAGGAGCGGCTTGAAGCGATTCATGCCGAGCTGCAGCTGAATTATCAAGAGCAGAAGCAATATATCGGAATTGGCATAAAGTCTGTCAATGACCGGATTAAAATGCAGTACGGGGAAGCTTACGGACTCACAATCCGAAGCAAATATGGTGAAGGAACATCGATGATTATTACTATTCCGGTAACAACAGGGGGCTTGACAAAGGATGTATAAAATAATCGTAGTAGAGGATGACCGCATTATTCGTCGAGGCATTTGCCAGACGATTCCATGGGGAGAAAACGGGATAGAGGTTGTAGGAGAAGCAAGTGACGGGGAAATGGCACTTGAACTGATTGCACAGCAGCAGCCACATCTCGTCATTTCAGATATTAATATGCCTTTTTTAAATGGGCTCGATATGGCACGTCAATTAAAAGAAATTAGTCCACAGACAAAATTTATCTTTTTAACGGGTTATGAGGATTTTAGTTACGCGCAGCAGGCCGTTCAGTTAAAGGCATTTGACTACTTACTGAAACCGGTCGATTCGGAACTGCTGCTGGAAAAGGTGAAGGAAGCACTCGCTGAATGGTCCGAAACGTTTTCGAATGAACAGTTGCTCGTGGAGTCGCGTGCAATACGGCAACAGAAATTCTTTAAACAGCTCATGGCAGTTGGTGAAACGGAAACCGATATCGAAAAAGGGCTTTCAGATTTGGATGTACACTTAGATGGGACATGCTATTCGGCAATTGTTGTTCATGATGGATGCGAAGGACAGTTGCTTAATGAGCAGATTGTTCAACTTGCTTCGAAAAAGCTTGATGAAGATAAATTTCATCTGCTCTCGGTCGAGGACAATGAATGGGTACTGCTGATCGGACATGATGCAGCAGTAGAGGCTGTAGACATGGCAACCTTCTTGCTTGAACAGTTGCCGGATGTAACGTTGGCATATGGGCGTCCATATACGAATTTGTTCGAGATTGGCCGTTCGTTTATTGAGGCCAAAATGGCGCTGGATTTGCGTTATATTATGGGGACAGGCAAATTGTTTTCAATTGACGATAAAGTGACGAATGGTGAGCAGACAGCGGAAAATTTAAGAGCGTTTGATGTGAAACTGATTGCACAGATTAAGCAAGGAGTTCCGGAAAAGGTGGAAGAGCTGCTTGAAGAATTTCATGACGCAATCATCAACTATCAATCGTTATCGCTCACGGATCTTAAAGTGATGACGCTAAAATATGCAACACTGTTATCATTTGAAATCGACCGCTGGAGTAAAGACGAGGCATCGACCCATTCGGCTGATGTATATAAGGCAATAATGGAAATGAATTCACTGTACGACATGATGCAAATTATCCGGGAGCTTATTCAACAATGGTCTGAAACTCTTTATCAAAAAGAGGAAAGTAAGTTTAAAAGCCATGTTGATTTAGCGATCCACTATATGAATGAATATTATTCGGACAGCACATTAACATTGCAGAAACTGGCCAAAATGATTCATGTAAGTGCACCGTATTTAAGCAATCTGTTTAAACTCGAAAAAGGGTTTAATTTTGGGGATTACTTACTGGAATTGCGCATGAAAAAAGCGATGGAACTGCTGCGAGAAGAAAGTTTGAAAACATATGAAATCAGTGAGCAGGTAGGGTACAGTAACCCGCAATATTTCAGTATTTGTTTTAAGAAATACACTGGCCATACCCCGGCCGAATTTAAAAAGAAACTGAATCCTAATGTCAGCTAGCGGTATTAAATGCCGCTAGTTTTTTTATGTTTCAGACTGAAGCAATGCTTATGAGTACAAATATTTAAGAAAAGCGTTTGATATTTTAAGGACATCGTTACGTAACATTGTAAACCCTTACATCGTTTTTTATAATCGGGTTGTAACAATATTCAGAAAACAATAATAGAGGTTATGGAAAACAGACCTAGATGATTAAAACTGTTCATTAACCGGAGGAGGTAGCAAAATGGAAACACGTTATGCCAATCACCCTGAAGAGATTAAACGCTATAATACGGACAAATTACGTGAGCATTTTTTAGTGGAAGCATTATTTGAACTTGGAAAGGTACATTTAACATATACACATGTCGACCGTATGATTTTTGGCGGGGTGACACCAGCTGATACGGAACTGACGATTGAACTGGATAAAGAATTGGGCGTGAGTTACTTTTTAGAACGCCGTGAACTGGGCATCATCAATATCGGCGGTGACGGGGTTGTCGTATTGGATGGTATTGAATATGACATGCAGCGCCGAGATGGATTATATGTGAGCCGCGGTACGAAACAAGTGCTGTTCCGGTCAAACGATGCAGCAAACCCGGCGAAATTCTATATCAATTCCACACCGGCGCACCATACATACCCGACGGTGAAGATTGATATTAACAACATCAAACCGTTAGAAGCTGGTGCACCGGGTAGATTGAACGAACGAAAAATTTATCAATATATTCATCCGAATGTTTGCGAGAGCTGCCAGTTGCAGATGGGCTTGACGATGCTGTCACCGGGAAGTGTGTGGAATACAATGCCTGCTCATACGCATGAACGTCGCATGGAAGTATATTTATATTTTGATATGGAAGCTGATACACGTGTTTTCCACTTTATGGGGCAACCGGATGAAACACGTCATCTTATTCTGAAAAATGAACAGGCGGTAATTTCGCCGAGCTGGTCGATTCATACAGGTACAGCGACAAGTAACTATACATTCATTTGGGGAATGTGCGGAGAAAACATTACGTATGACGACATGGACCATGTAAAAATGGAAGATTTACGCTAAGCGAATGGAGGAATAATAGATGACACAGGAAGTAGCCGGTTTTTCATTAGATTACTTTAGCTTAAAAGGAAAAGTTGCCATTGTAACAGGCGGCAATAAAGGATTAGGCCAGGCATATGCGGTCGCTTTGGCAAAAGCGGGTGCAGACATTTTTGTTATTGCACGCAGCGCGGACTGGAGTGAGACAGAACGTTTAATTAACGAAACAGGCCAAAAAGTGACGTTTTATCAGGGGGATTTAAGCGATCGTACGATTATCAAACCTGCTGTAGAAGCTTGCCTGCAAAAGTATGGCACAGTGGATATTTTAGTAAATAATGCCGGTACGATCCGCCGTTCACCATTACTGGACTACCAGGAACAGGACTGGGACACGGTAATGGAAATTAACTTAAACTCTCTATACCTCTTAAGCCAGGAAGTTGCGAAAGTAATGGTAGAAAAAAAGAGCGGGAAAATTATTAATATCGCATCGATGCTATCATATCAGGGTGGCAAATTTGTTCCGCCATATACAGCGAGTAAACATGCCGTTGCCGGTTTAACTAAGGCATTTGCCAATGAACTCGCAGAACATAATGTACAGATTAACGCGATTGCGCCAGGTTATGTGGCGACAGATAATACGGCGCCAATTCGCCAGGATGAAAAACGCAGCGCGGAAATTTTATCCCGTATTCCTGCAGGACGTTGGGCTACGACTGCAGACTTGATGGGATCTGTCGTGTACTTGGCTAGCCGCGCTTCGGATTATACGAACGGTCATATTTTAGCCGTTGATGGCGGCTGGCTGGCAAGATAACTACTAAAAATAATAGGAAATAATTATAAGCCGTATCACGCAATGCTGATACGGCTTTTACTAAAGGATGTGGGAATAATGAAAGCAAATTTAGGTATTCGTGCACATGATCTGGAAGCTGAAAATTTACAGGAACTCGCCGCAAACGTCAAAGCTAGAGGTTTCTCAGCTGTCCAGTTGGCGCTTGCAAAATCCATAACTGCATTTTCAACTAGTACAGGGGCATTATCACCTGGGTATGGCCACTATATAAAATCGGTATTTCAGCAGCACGATGTTCGGATCGCTGTTTTAGGCTGCTATATTAACATGATTCATCCAGATTTAACTGAAAGACAGCGTCAGCTTGATCGCTTTAAAGAGCATATCCGCTTTGCACGTGATTTCGGCTGCAGTATTGTCGGAACAGAAACGGGCAGTGTCATTCCGTCACTCGGATACAGTGAAGATAATTTTACTGAAGAAGCTTATTCAGCAGTTGTAAATAGTGTGCGTGAGCTCGTAGAAGAGGCAGAAAAATTTGGTGTCATCGTCGGCATTGAAGGCGGTATCAATCATCCGATTCACACACCGAAACGGATGAAGCGTTTACTGGAAGATGTACCGTCGCCGAACTTGCAAGTCATTTATGACCCGGCGAATTTTATGAGCTTGGAAAATATCCATGATCAGCATTTCGCAATGGATGAAGCCTTCGAATTATTCGGCGATCGGATCGTTATTGTTCATGCGAAAGACTTCATTGTGAACAACGGTGAAATTGTAATGGTACCAGTCGGGACCGGCCAGCTCGATTATAAGTATTTAGCGGAACGACTGAAGAAGGAGAAGCCGTTCATCAATATTCTTTTGGAAAATACGCGCGATCCTCATATTGCCGAAAGCATTCGTTATATACAAGACCGGTATAAACAAGCTTAAAAGAGTGCAGTAGTGAAACACAATGTGCATATATGCCACTTATTATAAGATTTTAAACAATTATCTAAAAATTTTAAATTATTTCTGAAAGCGTTTTCTATTACTATTAAATTAAGAAATACATTAGCAGTGTTCACATGGAATCGATTGAGGGGGTAAGGAAATGGCAGAATTAAAATTAAATAATATTTATAAAATTTACGATAATAAAGTAACCGCTGTAGATAATTTTAACTTGCATATCGAGGATAAGGAATTCATCGTTTTTGTTGGTCCTTCGGGTTGCGGAAAATCGACAACATTACGGATGATGGCCGGTTTGGAGGAGATTTCAAAAGGGGATTTCTATATTGATGATAAGCGTGTCAATGACATCGCACCAAAAGACCGCGATATCGCAATGGTATTCCAAAACTATGCATTGTACCCGCATATGACGGTTTATGACAATATTGCATTTGGTTTAAAATTACGGAAGCTGCCGAAGTCGGAAATCGATGAGCGAGTGCGCAATGCGGCGAAAATTTTAGGCATTGAAAATTATTTAAATCGTAAACCGAAAGCTTTATCTGGTGGACAAAGACAACGTGTTGCATTGGGCCGTGCCATTGTACGGGATGCGAAGCTATTCTTAATGGACGAGCCGCTGTCAAATCTGGATGCAAAGCTGCGTGTCCAAATGCGTGCGGAAATTATTAAATTGCACCGTCGTATCGGAACAACGACAATTTATGTAACACATGACCAAACAGAAGCAATGACGATGGCGAGCCGTATTGTCGTAATGAAGGACGGTATTATTCATCAGGTAGGCGCACCGAAGTATATTTATGATAATCCGGAAAATGTGTTTGTTGGCGGCTTTATCGGTTCACCGTCTATGAACTTTTTAGATGGACGTGTAGAAGATGGCTATTACCAGCTAGGAGATAGAAAAATTATCATTCCTGAAGATAAAATGACGATGCTTCGTCAGCAAGGCTATGTCGGGAAGGAAGTTATTTTAGGAATTCGTCCTGAGAGCTTTTTCGTAGGAGAAGAGACGGCAGAGCTTGATCCTTCTGTTGTGTCTCAATATGAAATTGAGGTTGCGGAGTTAACAGGTTCTGAAATTATGCTGTATTTCAAAATCGGTGATCAGGAAGTTGTAGCATTGACGGATGCCCAACAAACAATTGAAGCAGGACAAAAAATCAGTTTTGCCGTTAATACGAATAAAATGCATTTCTTTGATAAAGAAACAGAAATCCGTATTCGTTAATAACGGAGTGGAAGAAACAATAGAAAAGCTTCTAACTTAATAGAAGAAATAAGGCTGTCCAAAGGTCATTCACTTTTAGGACAGCCTTTCTTTCAACGATTACTTGTATGAAGGCAGGGGGAGAGCTCATGGAACGACACTATATTTTTACTTTAGGGGATGCACTAATTACATTTAATCCAGTGACTACAGGTCCGTTACGCTATGTTAATTCCTTTGAGCGCAAGTTAGGCGGGGCCGAGCTGAATTTTGCCATTGGCTGTGCCAGATTAGGGCTTCCCGTTAAGTGGATGAGCCGATTAGGCGGGGATGAATTTTCGAAATATATTTATAACACAGTGCGCGGTGAAGGCATCAATATGGAATATGTGGAGCATGTTTCCGGCTATCCGACTTCGCTGAATTTTAAAGAAATATTGGAAAACGGCTCCGGAAAGACGTTTTACTACCGGTATCAGTCACCGATTTTAACAATGACCGAAGAGGATATCGAGGAATCGATGTTTGATGACATAGCGTATGTTCATCTGACGGGCGTATTTCTGGCAATTGCACCTCAAAACCTGCAAATTGCATTGGCTATTTTACGCATCGCAAAAGCAAAAGGTATTCCGGTTTCTTTTGACCCGAATATCCGTTTGAAACTTTGGACATTGGAGCAAGCAAGGGCTGTCTATTTTGAGATTTTCCCGTATGTCGACATTTTATTGACCGGGCTGGACGAAATCGAAATGATTATCGGTACTCAGCCATTTGAGCAGTTTGCCGCACAGTATAACATTTCCGAACTCGTCATTAAGGACGGTGCAAATGGATCGAAAGCTTATGTAGACAGACAATGGCATATAGCGGAACCGTTTCAAGTTAAACCTGTCGATACGGTAGGTGCTGGTGACGGCTATGATGCAGCATATATTTTCGGGGTGATGAAAAACTATGATGTGACCGAGCGTCTGCGCATGGCGAATGCTGTTGGTGCAATGGTGACAACGGTAAAGGGTGACAATGAAGGTTTGCCTGAATACACAGATGTGGAAGTGTTTTTAGGACAGAAAACGCTAGTTGAAAGGTAAGGGTCTTATGAAAAAATATGAAGTGATTCACCAACTGAAAGAACATAAAATTGTAGCGGTCATTCGCGGAAGTTCGGTTCAGGAAGCGACAGAAATTATTCAAGGTGCTGTACAAGGAGGAATTCGCCTTATAGAGCTTACATATACAACACCATTTGTTCAGGGAGTATTTGAGAAAATCCGTTCTTTAGATGCAATCATAGGAGCTGGAACCGTATTAGATTCGGAAACGGCAAGACATGCCATTTTATGTGGTGCGAAATTTATTGTCAGCCCGAGCTTTAATGCGGACATCGCGAAATTATGCAACCGCTACGGCATACCCTATTTACCAGGGTGTATGACTTTAAATGAAATAGTAACCGCATTGGAAGCGGGCTGTGACATCGTAAAACTTTTCCCGGCGAACCATTTCTCACCCGGCTTTATCCGTACGGTGAATGGGCCGTTGCCTCATGTGGAAATTATGCCGACAGGCGGGATTAACGCCAACAATATGCAGGAGTGGCTCGATGCAGGTGCTGTCGCTGTAGGGATCGGCAGTGATTTAACGAAGGCCTATGCGACAGGTGGAATAGATGCTGTCGTAGCTGCAAGTCAGGAATATTGCAGGAAGCTGTAAGCAGAGTTTGGTTGACAGTTAGTTCACTCCTCATATTCTCCATTTAAAACGTCAAAACCTTTTATCAATGATTGGTTTTGACGTTTTATTATTTATTCTTAAACACCCACAAACCGTCTACAGTTAGTCAATAAAAAATTAATATTAAGAATCCGATATAACGAGTGGTAAAAGTGTAATTAATAACCAATAACGGGAGCGCATTAATTTTATTTTATCAGTATAATATTTCCATATGCATACATAACGAGTCTGCACAATGTTATACAAGAAATAAAATGAAGCAGGAGGCTGTTTATGAAAACGATGTTGCAGTTACCTTTCCAATTAAAAAGCTTTTTGGAATTGGGTGATGCTGTACTGATTACAGACAGTGATCATATTATTTTAGCTGTTAATGATACATATGAAGAGGTAACAGGCTTTGAAAGAAATAAAATCATCGGTGTGAAAGCGGGCTTTATTAAATCGAACCTTACGAGTAAAGAAACGTATCGGTCAATGAAAGATTCATTAAAGCAGCATATCCCTTGGTCAGGAATTTTTGTGAATCGAAAGAAATCCAGGGAACTTTGGCATTCATCTATTACCATTACGCCTTTCAAAATTGAGGATGAATGGTTTTATATAGGAGTTTTTCGCGCGTTAGAACAGCTGGAAGAGGGCTTATACTTATCGGAAGACAAGATGATAGAAGTGCAGAGAGAGCTGTTGAAAGTGCTGGCCATCTCCTGTGAAATCCGTGATCCCGGAACGGAAGAGCATTTACTAAGAGTTCAGGCATTGACGGAAAAACTTCTGAAGGCACACAATGAGAAAAACAACCTTCAATTAGAATCTAATTATATGAACAATGTGATTCATTCCAGCATACTGCATGACATCGGAAAAGCGGGTATGCCAGAAGGGATTTTATATAAACCGGGTGCATTGTCCATTTATGAAAGAAAAATAATCGAGATGCATCCGTTGACAGGGGCAGACATTCTTAACAAAATGTCGAAGGAAATCAATTATGATTTTATAAAAAGTATGGAAGTGGCAGAAAATATTATTTTGTATCACCATGAAAAATGGGATGGAACGGGCTACCCATTCCAGTTAAAAGGCGAGCAGATTCCACTTGAAGCAAGAGTCGTATCAATCGTCGATGTGTTTGATGCGTTAACGACGCGCAGACCGTATAAAGATTCCTGGCCTGAAGAAAAAGCATTGGCATTTATTGAGGATAACAAAGGTAAACATTTTGATCCGTTAATTGCGGAAACGTTTATCAGCCTGTTTTAAATATGAGTCCGGTATTACACCGGACTCATTAATTTTAAGATGAAATTTATTAATAGTGGTGCTAACATATTAGAAGTTCTCGGCAGCTTATTAGAAGACCTCGACCACTTATTTGAACATCGGCGACTTATATTAGAAGATCGGTGTTTTATTAGAACCTTTTCGGGTTTATTAGAACATCTCACCACTTTATTAGAAACATAGTAAGTAAATAGTAGTGAAAGGGGAGGAAAACAAAAAACCAGTCCCCGGTATGGTTACCGGAAACTGGCCGTTTCTCCTTCATAATAAATTAAGCCGTTTTCTTAATCTGCAACGCCATCGCTGCACCGAAGAATTCATAATGAATTTTCTCAGCAGGTACACCCAGCTCAACTAAGTATTGGATTACAGTTTCCATGAATACTGTTGGACCACATACATACACTTCTGTACCAGGCACCAGGAATTCCTCGATTTGCGCTTTTGTAATATAGCCGTCTAAATCTGAATATACCGCTTTATATTTACCGTCTGTCGCTGCAACGTTTTCTTCGATTGTTTCTTTAAATGCCGCTACATTTTCATTGCGTGCACATTGGATAAATGATGCTTGGCGGCCTTCAATTGTTTTTAGCATCCCTTGTAATGGTGTTACACCAACACCACCGCTGATGAATAGAACTGGGCTATCATTTTCCACTAATGTGAATACACCTGCAGGAGCACTAACATCCACTTTTGTACCGATTTCTGCTTTGTGCAGGAAGTTTGAAACAATTCCGTTTGGTGTTACATCATCTTCACGTTTTACAGAAATGCGGAAATAATCTTCCGAACCGTCTGTTAATGTATATTGGCGGTTCATTAAGTATTGTTCACCAGGTACTTGTGTGCGCAATGTAATGAATTGTCCAGCTTTGAATGGAGGCAGTTTCTCGCCGTTAACTGGTTTTAAGTAGAATGATTTTACTGCTTCGCTTTCTTCCACAACTTCTGCAATTGTAAATTCTTTGAATGCGCGCCAGCCTCCAGCATTTTCTGTTGCTGTGTATAAATCTTCTTCAACAGAAATGAATACATCTGCAATAACTCCGTAAGCTTTACCCCAAGCGTCGATAATTTCATCTGTCGCCGCATCTCCTAGAACTTCTTTGATCGCTTCTAATAAATACTTGCCGACAATCGGATAATGCTCCGGTAAAATGCCTAAACTTACATGTTTATGGGCAATTTGAACAACAGCCGGAACGATTGCCTCCAAGTGATCGATGTGAACTGCTGCTGCATAAACCGTGTTTGCTAAAGCTGTTTGCTGACGATCTTTCTTTTGGTTTGTATGGTTAAAAATATTTAATAATTCAGGGTTTTCTCTGAAAAGGTTTGAATAGAAAGTTTTAGTAATTGCTAATCCGTGTACCTCCAATACAGGTACTGTTGATTTAATAATATTAATTGTTTGTTGTGCTAACATATAGTGCACGTCCCCTCGAAATTGGTTTGTTTATTTCTTGCACCATCAATATACTGCTAAAAAAAACTTAAAGCAATATTAAAAATACATCTTTAACAGATCTGTCACAAAGATATATCAAAAATACACCTTTAACAAAATGGACACAAAACATTATAATGAATTCATCGATAAACATAAGCCGTTCTATTCGAACATTTTATTTAAAATGTTATACTTAAGTTGAAGAAAGATGGTGAACAGCGTGCGGTTAACAGTATATACAGATTATTCTTTACGTACGCTCATGTATTTAGGTGTACGGGGCAGAGAAAATTTAGTTACGATTCAAGAAATTGCAGATGCGTATCAGATTTCCAAAAACCATTTAATGAAAGTAACCCATGATTTAGGGAAACATGGCTATATTGAAACGATTCGCGGACGCGGTGGCGGCATTCGTCTGGCACTTGAACCTGAACAAATCAATATCGGTGATGTTGTCCGTAAAACAGAAGATGACTTTCACCTTGTAGAATGTTTCAATCCGGAAGGAAACCTTTGTAAAATATCACCGGAGTGCAGGCTGAAATTTGCTTTACAGGAAGCATTAAAAGCGTATTTGGCTGTGCTTGATACCTATACATTGGCGGATGTGCTCGTATCGAAAGACATTTTAAGTGAATTATTCGGCATTACCCAAACTAGTAAATAATCATTTACTAGTTTTTATATACATAAAAATAAACGGATAAAGAGGGAAGCTATGAAAAAGACAGTTTTTATTACAGGTGCGACAAGCGGTATTGGACGCATCATTACAGAATTGCTTGTAAAAGAAGGTCATACTGTTTATGCAACCGGCAGAAATGACAGTGCCATTAACTATTTAAATGGGATAGGAGCGGTCGCCTTTAAAGCGGATTTAAGAATTCCATCTCATATAGATGAAGTCGTATCGCAACTACCACCAATCGACATCGCCATTTTAAACGCCGGACTGGGCTATTTTGAAAGTGCAGTTGACTTGGCAGACCAGGAAATCGACCAGATGCTCGATGTAAATGTTCGTGCGCCGATTTACTTGGCGAAGCGTTTGGCACCGGCAATGATTGAAAGAAAGAATGGTCATTTTATCTTTGTCGGCTCACAGGCAGGCAAGGTCGCTACGAAAAAAGCGAGTGTTTATGCAGCGAGTAAACATGCAATTACCGGTTTTGTGAATGGCCTTCGTCTGGAGCTGGCGGAATACAATATACACGTTACCGGAATTTATCCGGGACCGATTGATACACCGTTTATTCAAAAAGCCGATGCAACGAACGCTTATAAAGAAGCAATCGGGAAATTTCTGTTACCGGCTGAAAAAGTCGCGAAAGAAGTTGTCCATGCAATCGAGAAGCGTCCGCGCGAAGTGAATCTGCCTCGTATTATGAGTGTAACGAGTAAATTATATGCGGTAGCGCCAGCACTTGTAGAATTTGTCGGCAAAGGATTCTTTAATAAGAAGTAAGTGTGAGAGCATTCGATTTTTAATCATAAAAATTGAAATGCTCTCTTTTGAAATCTGCTGCAATTAATAGCATATTTATGCATGAACGAGAGCTTGTGAAAACTTCCGGAATGAATGTTTTTAGATTGTATCAAAAAGTGAAAAAATTTATATAAATGCAGTTGCGTTTATTTTTATAACGTGTTACTATTCGTGTATAAACTATTAATTCAATGTATAAACATACATCATTTGGGGGCAATTAACATGGCGAACAAGAAAGTCGTATTAGCATATTCAGGTGGTCTTGATACATCAGTAGCAATTCCGTGGTTAAAAGAACAAGGTTGGGACGTAATCGCAGTATGTCTTGATGTTGGTGAAGGTAAGGACTTAGAATTTATCCGTAACAAGGCACTTCAAGTAGGTGCTGTTGAATCATATATGATCGATGCAAAAGATGAGTTTGCAGAAGACTTTGCATTAATCTCATTACAAGGACACACTTGGTATGAGCAAAAATATCCATTAGTTTCTGCATTATCTCGTCCATTAATTTCTAAAAAATTAGTAGAAATCGCAAATGAAACAAATGCCGATGCAGTAGCACACGGTTGTACTGGTAAAGGAAATGACCAAGTACGTTTTGAAGTATCAATTAAAGCATTAAATCCGGATCTTGAAGTATTAGCACCTGTACGTGAGTGGGGCTGGAGCCGTGACGAAGAAATCGAATATGCAGCAAAACACGGTGTTCCAATTCCTGCAACACTCGATTCACCATTCTCGATTGACCAAAACCTATGGGGCCGTGCAAACGAAGCTGGCGTAATGGAAGATCCTTGGGTTGCACCACCAGAAGAAGCATACGGTTTAACGGTTTCATTGGAAGAAGCACCAGATACACCGGAATACGTTGAAATCGAATTTATTGAAGGAAAACCTGTTTCAATTAACGGAATTCAAATGAAACTAGCAGATTTAATTCAAGAATTAAATAAAATTGCCGGTGAACACGGTATCGGCCGTATCGACCACGTTGAAAACCGTCTAGTTGGTATTAAATCTCGTGAAGTATACGAAATTCCAGGTGCGAAAGTGTTATTAACAGCGCATAAAGAATTAGAAGATATTACATTAGTAAAAGAATTGGCGCATTTCAAACCAATCATTGAACAAAAACTATCTGAAATTATCTATAACGGTCTTTGGTTCAACCCGATCCGTACAGCTCTAGAAGCGTTCTTAAAAGAAACGCAAAAGTATGTAAACGGAACAGTTCGCGTAAAACTTTACAAAGGTCATGCGATTGTTGAAGGACGTAAATCTCCAAATTCTCTATACTCTGAAGAATTGGCGACATATTCTAAACATGACCAATTCAACCACGCTTCAGCTGTAGGCTTTATCGAATTATGGGGTATGCCAACAGTTGTAGCATCAGAAGTAGCAAAAAGCACAAAACAAACAGTAAATAAATAATTAGATATACGGTTAATGAAGTGAGCGATTCGGAACCCGAGTCGCTTCTTCTATTATGAGGAACAAAAGTTGAGGAGTGAAACTACTATGGCAAAATTATGGGGCGGTCGTTTCCAAAAGTCTGCAGAAAGCTGGGTTGACGAGTTCGGGGCATCGATTGGCTTTGATCAGCAGTTAGTATTGGAAGATATTGAAGGATCTGTAGCGCATGTCACAATGCTTGGAGCACAAAATATTTTACCAAAAGAAGATGTCGAGAAAATTCTGGATGGTCTGGCACAATTAAAAGTAAAAGCCGAAGCAGGTGAACTGGAGTTTTCAGTTTCAAATGAAGACATCCATTTAAATCTTGAGAAAATGCTGATTGATCTGATCGGTCCTGTTGGCGGGAAGCTGCATACAGGGCGCTCACGTAATGACCAAGTCGCAACAGATATGCACTTGTTTTTGAAGAAACGCGTACCTGAAGTGATCGGTTTAATCGAACATTTCCAAAAAACGATTATCGAACAGGCGGAGCAGAATGTGGATACGATTGCACCTGGCTACACGCATTTACAGCGTGCGCAGCCGATTAGTTTTGCCCACCATTTAATGGTGTACTTCTGGCAGCTGCAACGTGATAAAGAGCGTTTTACAGAATCGATAAAACGCATTGATATTTTACCGTTAGGTGCCGGCGCGATGGCAGGTACAACATTCCCGATCGACCGCTTAAAATCGGCAGAACTGCTTGGATTTGCGGAAGTGTATGCCAATTCTATGGATGCGGTAAGTGACCGTGACTTTATCGTCGAATTTTTATCGAATTCAGCATTATTAATGACACACTTATCACGTTTTGCGGAAGAAATCATTATTTGGTCTACGGATGAATTTAAATTTATCGAGCTGGATGATGCATTCTCAACGGGTTCATCCATTATGCCACAAAAGAAAAACCCGGATATGGCGGAACTGATCCGCGGGAAAACAGGCCGTGCTTACGGGAACTTGATGGGGCTGTTAACAGTTTTAAAAGGTACGCCGTTAACATATAACAAAGACATGCAGGAAGATAAAGAAGGCATGTTCGATACGATGGAAACGGTATTAGGCTCACTGAAAATCTTCGAAGGTATGGTTCGTACGATGACGGTCAATAAAGCGCGTCTACACAGTGCAGTACATTCAGACTTTTCGAATGCAACAGAGCTTGCGGATTATTTGGCGACAAAAGGAATGCCGTTCCGTGAAGCGCATGAAGTAACAGGGAAGCTTGTATTTACATGTATCCAGCAAGGAATCTACCTACTGGATTTGCCATTGGAAGAAATGCAGAAAGAATCTGCATTAATTGAAGAAGATATTTATGCAGTACTTGCACCGGAAGCTGCTGTGAGCCGACGTAATTCATTGGGCGGCACAGGTTTTGAGCAAGTGGCACTTCAAATCCAAAATGCGAAACAGCTATTAGTTTAACAATGGATGTCCTGTAAAAATTTTTACAGGGCATTTTTGTTCCTTTTTTTGGTACTTTTACTTAGTCAATTTCAAAATTAGCAGTATAATAATAGGTAACTTAAAAAGAAAGGTGTCTTTTTATGACGAATGCGAAGACTTCACAAACATGGGTGCTTACGTTATTTGCACTTGGCGTATTTATGGCGGCACTCGATAATGGAATCATCAGTGCAGCTCTCACTACGATCAACAGCTCGTTCAATGTTGAAGCAAACTGGGGAGCTTGGGGTGTCACGTTGTATACTCTTGGCTTGGCAATCAGTGTTCCGATCGTAGGGAAACTTTCGGACCGTTATGGACGAAAAAAACTGTTTATTGTTGAAATTGCATTGTTTGGTCTAGGTTCACTGCTCGTTGCACTAAGCCCGAACTTTACGTTTTATTTAATTTCCCGCTTTATCCAGGCGATGGGCGGAGGCGGTATTTTTATTATCGGTACTTCGTATGTCGTGAGTACACTGCCAGCAGAAAAGCAGGGGAAAGCATTAGGATTACTTGGCGGGATGAATGGGGTTGCAGCTGTTTTAGGTCCGAATATCGGAAGTGTCATTTTGGATCTGACAGGCAGCTGGCATTGGCTGTTTTTAATTAATGTGCCAATCGCAATTTTCCTTGTCATCATGGGTTTTCTCAAACTGGAAGAAACGAAAGACGCAGCACCCGGCAAGCTTGATATGACGGGTACGGTCCTACTTTCTGTCGCTATTTTAGGGATTATGTACGGACTGACAAATATTGAGGGCATCAACTTCTTTAGCTCTCTTATCGAACCAACAGTATATCCGTATTTGCTAGCTGGCATTATCGTACTTATTATCCTTTATTTCTATGAAACACGTCTTGAACGCCGTGGAGGGGACCCGATTTTACCGGTGGCATTAATGCGTCAGCCGACTTATTTACTGACATTGCTGCTAGGTCTTCTTTCAGGTGCGATGCTTGCGGCAATGATTTTCATTCCGGCCTTTTCAGAACAAGTATTGGGCATTAAATCCGAGCATGCCGGGTACTGGATGACACCACTTGCACTAGCTGCAGGTATCGGGGCAGCGGTTGGCGGTATTTTAGTTGATAAGCGTGGTCCGGTTTTAGCAGTACTGTTTTCAGGTCTCGTTGCTGCAATTGGCTTTTTCCTGTTCCCGACATGGATTGATGCCAAATGGCAGTTTGTTATTGCATCCGTAATTGGCGGTGTAGGCATGGGAGTTCTTCTAGGAGCACCACTGAACATATTGGCGACGGAAAAACTCGAAGCAAATAAAGGGACTGCTCTAGCGTCATTATCGTTAATCCGAACAATCGGGATGACGATTGCGCCGACAATATATGCAGGATTTATCGCACGCGGATTCAGCGAAATCCCATCGATTTTTAAAAACGATTTTCAAGGGATTCTGCAGCAAAATGTACAACAGGCGAATTTATCGGAACAGGCAACTGCGGAACTTGCTCAAGTGGGCAGTCAGTTCGCGGCGGGCGGTCAGTTTTCCGAAGACCAAATGATGACTGTCGTCCAAAATATTCAGGATCCGACATTAAAGGAAGTCATTTTGAATTCTGTCAATGAAGTAACAGTCATGGCGGCACAAAACGGCTATGGCGGCTTGTTTTACTCGGCAGTTGTCATTGCCATCTGTATTTTTGCAGTTGGTTTGATTTTAAAACCGATTCGAAAAAAATCACTGGAAATTTAAAAAAAGTGTTTTAGGTTGAACGATTTGGGGTAATTTATCTTTAGACTCATGCAAAGCTTGTGTGGGTGTGAAGTCTCTCCCCCAATAGTAGACTTACAAAAAGTGCCCTTTTGCGCATAAAAGGGCATTTTTTGTTGTCTGAAAGCGATGCATTTGTTTTCCGGTAGCCTTAAATTAGAATATTCACAATGTTTTGCGTTATAATTAGCAGCAACAACATGAAACTTTTCATCAAAATTTACGTAAATACTAGTAATACATAGAATGGAGGAATCGAACATGGCTGAAAATCCATTATTTGATGATTTAAATAAACGAGCTGAGCAAGAGCCGGCACCAACGACTGATATAGTCGAACAACCACAAAAACAACTTGTTTCGGAACAGGAGCTTTCTCAAATCCGTCAGCGTCAGGAACAATTAAAACAACAGCCGCAAGTTCAGCAGCTTGCAGAAAAAATTGACGTGAAAAACCAAATCGCGGTTCTCGAATTCGGTAAAGAAACGGCTCAGGGCATTTCAACGTTTTCAGATCGTATGCTTGCAACAATTAAACAAAGCAATTTGGAAAAATCAACTACATTACTAAACAATTTAAATAAAATTATGGACCGCTTTGATCCCCAGGATTTCCAGGAGGAGCAGAAAAAAGGCTTCCTGAAAAAACTGTTTTCAAAAAGCAAGGAGCAATTGGAGCGCATTTTATCTAAATACGACACGTTGAACAAAGAAGTCGATGTCGTTTATAACGAAATTCAGAAGTATGAAGTGGAAATGAAACAAAACACGGTGCAGCTGGAACAAATGTATGATGAGAACTTAAACTACTTCCATACGTTAAGCGAGCATATTGCGGCAATCGATATTAAAGTAAATGATTTACGACAGCAACTGCCGGCATTGTCAGCGAAAGCGGATTCCGGTGACCATGAAGCAATTATGGAGCTTGAAACGGTTACACGCGGAATCGAGTTACTGGAGCAACGAGGCTACGATCTTGAAATGGCACAGCAAGTTTCATTCCAGTCAGCGCCGCAAATTCGTTTAATGCAGCAAGGGAACAACCATTTGATCGGAAAAATCAACTCGGCATTCGTGACGACAATTCCGATTTTCAAACAAGGTCTGATCCATGCCGTTACAATGCAGCGACAAAAGCTTGTTTCCGATTCGATGGCTGAACTGGACCGTCGAACAAATGAAATGCTTGTACGAAACGCGGAAAATGTGCGACAAAATTCAGTGAACATTGCGCGTCAGGCAGGCAGTCCGAGCATCAAAGTCGAAACGATCGAAACAACGTGGAAAACGATCATTTCCGGTATTGAAGAAACAAAACAAATTCAGGCAGAAACAGTGCGCAATCGTGAAGAAGGTCGTAAGCGTATTGAACAATTACAACTTGAATATGAAAAATTAAAGAGCATGTAATCAATACATTATTCTTACAGGCATCGAGCAACCATTGCTCGATGCCTTTTATCATTTTTCGGAACGCCCTTTACTTTTTTTAAAATGCCAAGCTTTTAATATTTTCAATTATAGGAGGGTTGGGGGGCTGCCATCTATTGTGGCATACACCTAATATTCGATAAATATATATTCAAAAATACGAATTAACATTCAATTTAAAAGCTTGTTATATTAGGCAAATAAGCGGTCTAAAATTTCCTCTTGGTGATTAATTAGGGGTGAATTTGGTGAAATTGGGTAAATAACAACAAAAGAAGATTTACACAAGTATTGCCATGAGGGAAGGGAAGACAAAGATGGAAAAGAACTTAATGAAAATCGACGAATTTCTTAAAATGCCTAAAAGTGTTATACGCAGAGCAAATGAACGGGACGTATTGAGTATAAAGAATGAACTGCTGATATTAATGAATGAAAAAAGCGATATGTATGATAAGGCGCATATCCGAAAATTAATTAATGAAATACAATTTTTAAATGTGTTTGTAGTAAAGGATGATTTTGATAAAACCGTATTTTCCTACGAACCCCCAAAGTACGCATCACCCCGCGTAACGATTAAAGAAAGTGGCTGGATCGAGCTAATCAAATAATAAGTACTATATTCCCGACAATGGAATCATGATAAAATTTTATTATGATTAGAACGTTGGAAGAAGGTAGTAGTTGTGGAACGATTGAAAGGCATAGCGATGATAATAGTAGGCTCGATGTTTTGGGGGGCTACCGGTCCGATGATGGAATGGCTCCTGCAAAATACAGCGATGACCGCCGAATTTATGCTTGCTGTAAGGTTAATGATTGCAGGCATCTTAATACTTGGCATTGCAGCTATGCAGAAAAAATTGGTATTCTCCATTTGGAAAAACCGGAACCATTCCGTACAATTACTTGTTTTCAGTGTAATCGGAATGGTAGGGTTACAATTTACGTTTGTAAAGTCAATTGAAGTGAGCAATGCGATAATTGCAACACTATTGCAGTTTTTAGCGCCCATCTTCATCGTCATCTATACATCGGTTATTGGGAAGGTTCTTCCTCCACGCAGTCAACTAATCGGTATTTGCGGTACGCTTTTCGGGCTGTTTCTATTGCTGACAAATGGCTCGGTTTCTGGGTTACTTGTAAGCAATGAAGCGCTTGTATGGGGGCTGCTGTTAGGATTTACGTATGCATTTTATACACTGTATCCTGCTCGGTTAATGGCTGAAGTAGGGGTAATCATTATAATCGGCTGGGGTATGATCATAGGCGGGCTTATATTTTCGGTAACGGGACAGCTTTGGGAACCGGAGCAATGGCTGTTGCTGCTGGATCCGGTAAATGTAGTCATCATTATTGCTACTGGCATTTTGGGATCCTTCGCCTATATTTTATTTTTAACAAGCCTGAAATACATATCACCAGTTGAAACGAGTATTTTATCGAGTTTCGAACCGTTGACGGCAATGGCGATTTCCGTTGTCTGGCTCGGTGCGACATTGTATAACTGGCAGTATGTCGGTATTTTATTAATGCTAGTATTTGTCGCCTATTTATCAATTGCCGGGAGCAAAAAGTCTCCCACTTCGAATGTCTAAGTGAATGTCACTTAGGCATTTTTGGGTATAGAAAACGAAGGAGGCGTTGTTATGGAAGCATTCGATTTTTTTACATTGCATGAAAAGGATATAAAAGATGATATTAAACGCTTAGTATTAGCCGATTCACCTTCGCAAAACAAAGAGTTGCTTGATCTATGCAAAGATGTACTACAGTCGATGTTTTATGACTATTTTCATGTAAAGGCAACGGAATATGCGATGGAGCATAACGGCAATCATCTCCGCTTTGAAATGGGCGAAGGAACCGAACAGATTTTAATGATCGGTCACTATGATACCGTTTGGGATAAAGAGGTTTTACCGTACCGGGAGGAAGAAGATAAAATTTTTGGTCCTGGTATTTTGGATATGAAATCAGGTCTCGTCAGTGCTATCTGGTTTTTTAAATATGTCCAAAAAATGAATCTACCTTTGAAGCGGCGGGTTGTTTTTTTCCTGAACAGCGACGAAGAAATTGGAAGCCCTACATCCAGAGCGCTAATCGAAGAAGAAGCAAAAAAGTCGGTGGCGGCTTTTATATTGGAGCCTGCTGTTACTGTTTCGGGTGAACTGAAAATTGCGCGGAAAGGGACATCCAGGTATTTACTGAACATTCGAGGGCTAGCATCGCATGCGGGCAATAATCCGCGGGATGGTGTCAGTGCGATTACGGAAGCAGCAAGGCAAATCCTGAATATTGATGCACTCAACGATTACGAGAAGGGAACAACGCTGAACGTCGGTATGATTCAGGGCGGCGGTAAACTGAATGTCGTACCTGATGAAGCGCACGTAGGAGTCGATGTCCGATCGGTTACTCGCACAGAGCAGGAACGTATCGACGATTATTTTGAAGAGCTTAAACCATATGATCAGCGTACGAAAATCGAAATCGATGGGGGAGTTAACCGGCCGCCGATGGAACGTGATGAAGACAGCGAAGAATTGTTCGAAATTGCGCAGGAAGAGGCGGAGGAACTTGGTTTTGATGTAGATGAAGCGTCAGTCGGCGGTGCCAGCGACGGCAATTTCACGTCGTTATACACGCCAACATTGGATGGTCTTGGACTAGTTGGGGACGGTATTCACGCAGAACATGAGCATATTTTAAAAGAGCATATCATTGAACGTTTTGCACTTTTGACGAATACATTGCTGGAAGTTGTGAATGAAATTGAGATGGAGGGGAATCGGAATGACGGCTGAAACACTGGCTCACTTGATAAAAGATTCGAATCGTACGGTCGTGCTGACAGGTGCGGGGATGTCGACTGAATCGGGCATACCGGATTTTCGCTCGTCAACAGGCTTGTGGCAAAATATCGATCCACGTATTGTTGCCTCTACAGAAAGTCTGCAAAAGAACTATGAACAGTTCCGTGAGTTTTACCAGATGAGGATTACCGCATTGGTCAATTGCAAACCCCATCAAGGACATCTAATATTGGCGGACTTCGAAAAGCGCGGACTTGTTTCGCTTATCGCAACCCAAAATGTCGACCAGCTTCACCAGCAGGCCGGAAGTAAAAATGTAGCGGAACTTCATTGCAATATCGTGTCAATTCGCTGTCAAAAATGCGGCAAACCCCATGGAAAAGAGCAGTTTTTGAATAACAGTATTTGCACATATTGTTCGGGGAAATTACGACCGAATGTAGTGCTGTTTGGTGAAACATTACCGACAGAGGCATGGGAACGTACGCTACACGAAATACACGAGGCAGACCTTGTCATAGTGATCGGCACAAGTTTGGAAGTATACCCTGTCAATCAGTTGCCGAGCATGTCGAAAGGGAAGCTCGTCTATATTAACCGCGAGCAAACATCCACGAGCTTACATTATTCTTTTGATTTAGTGTTGGAAGGGTCGGCCGGGGAGATTTTGGCACATGTTCATCGAGAGTTGGGGGATTTCAAAAAGTTATAACAAAGCCTGTATGAAAATGCAGGCTTTTTACTTTGGCAGTAATGAAAGCTATAAACAACAAATTGCAAATTTACAAACATTTACTCAAGCACTCCTTTATAATAGAATTTAGTAATTATCCCTAAAAGGAGAATATGTAACATTATGCAATTATCTATTTACACGAAAAATCCGCATGCGAGAGCAATTTCACATTTACTGGCGAAAAACCCGGCTACCGTTTATGAGCGCAAAGTAAAAGGGCACGCAGTACGATTTGTATATCATAAAATGACAGATGACGAATTATACGCTTCCATCTTTGTTACACCTGATTCATTGGCGCTTGTAAAAGACAATGAAGCGTTTGATATTACCCATTACATTAATGACCGTGAATTTGCTGTAAGTACCATTTTCTTATCGCTTATTCGTTCAGCTTTAGGCACAGCGCTGAACGGAAAGCCTAAAGAAGAATATTTACAATTTGCAGCAATGGACTTTCCGTTTACATTTGAGTTTGGTCCAATTTCATCAAAGCTCACAGACGAGGAACTCCGAAATTTATGGGAACCGTTAGGCTATGAAGTAACGATTAATACGATGACTGACGCTAAACGCGCACGATTCTTAACGCTTGCAAATACCATTACGTTAAAGAAAGCACTACAGCAAATTTTTATATTAATCCCGGTTATGGATGACTATAAGCATTATTTTATTGATGAAGCCGAGCGGGAGCGTTTGGAAAACTACGGTGAGGGCTGGCTTGAAACTCATCCGATGCGTGAATTTATTTACAAAAAAGCATTGCGCTTTAAACAATTGTATATGACAGAAGAGAATGAGCAAAAAGTCGATAAACCATCTTTAAATACGCGTCGCTATGAAACAATTGCCGAGGTAGTTACAGCATTAAAACCTGAAACGGTTATCGATATGGGGGCAGGAGAAGGGAAGTTATCGATGCTCCTTGCGCAAATCGAATCGATTACAAAGCTGTACAGTGTCGATCCTAGTAATCATGCACTTGCTAAAATGCAAAAACGTTTTGCCGATCAGCAATTTGCTACAAGACCTATTATTAAGTGGGGATCACTTTACTATGAAGATAAAGAGTTTACAGAGGCGGATGTCTTTATTTTATGCGAGGTTATTGAACATATAAATGAGGAACGACTGCCTCAAATGATGCAGCTCATCACACAAAATTATACGCCTAAGCATTTAATTATTACGACACCAAACGCAGAGTATAATACGGTTTACGAACTTGAAGATATGCGCCACGATGATCACCGCTTTGAATGGAATCGCAAGCAGTTTGAGGCATGGTGTAAAGCAGTTGCGCCAAACTATGATTTACAATTTGAAGGGATCGGTTCTGTACATGAACAATATGGTGCTCCTACTCAAATGTGTATCATGACAAGGAGAGATTCACATGCAATTTAAACTTCCAAACGGGGCCATCGTACTTGTAATAGGGCCATCAAATAGCGGGAAATCCACATTACTGCAATCATTAGTCGATTCAGGTCAGCTCCTTGAAAGCGAGATCATTAGCTCTGACTACTATCGTCGGCTTGTGGCGGATATAGATTTCATCGATTTTACAGCGGTATCTAAAGATGATGAGGATATTGTTTATGAAGAATATCAGCGTATTTCAGAGCAGGCGTTTCATGTGCTTCATACGGTTGTGGAAGCCCGTGCAAAGCTAAATAAAGTATCGATAATTGATGCCACAAATTTACGCGGCTTTGAACGTGTCAAATATTTTGAAATTGCTAAACGTCAACATGTACCTGTTTTAGCGCTAATTTTGAATACAACAAAAGAGCAGCTGCTTGCACGTGATGTATTGCGTGATAACCCTAGAGGTCGTAAACGTGTGCTGCAACAATTTAATACGTTGAAATATGAGTTGAAAACAATAAAGAAAGAGCCATTCGCCAAAATTTATAAAGTAAATGACGAAAGCGTCGAGATAGTGCGAGAACCGAATAAGCTTTGTTTAGAAATCGAAAGCGGTTTTGATATTATCGGGGATATTCACGGCTGCTATGATGAGATGCTTGTGCTCTTGAAGGATCTTGGATATGGGCAGCGCGGCGATGTATATGTTCACCCAGCTGGACGCCGGTTAATTTCTGTCGGCGACATTATGAGCCGCGGCCCTAAATCAATTAAAACAATGCAATTTTGGTTGAATCAGATTGAAGCAGGATTAAGCTATATGACAGACAGCAATCATGGCTGGAAATTAGCGCGCTGGTTGGACGGGAAAAATGTATCTCTAAATCATGGGGATGAACTTGTCGAGCAAGAATTTACCGAGTATGAGAAGGTGCATGGCGAAGAGGCTGCTAAGGCACTAAAAGAACAATTTGCTAACATGCTTTTAAAAGCACCGTCACATTATATTTTAACGAAAAATAATATGACAAAAGCTGTTGTTACACACGCCGGCATTAAGGACCATTACATCGGGAAGGAATCTAAACGCATATCTGATTTTTGTCGATACGGTGATATTCAGCAAACGGACAGCTCCAGTAAGCCTGTTCGCGGTGATTGGTTCTCGCAGCATAAAACGAGCGAACTGATCATTTGGGGACATGACGTGAAAGTACAGCCGTTTAAAGCAAACCGAACAATTAATATTGACCAAGGTGTTGTATTTGGCGGGGAGCTTACGGCATTTCAATATCCTGAGCAGACATTAAAAAGTGTTAAGGCATTCGCGAATTATGCCGGGACTGAGGACAACCCTATTTTAGAGGCGAAAAATAAGCGGTTTAGTCCGCCAAATGTTGCACAATTTATAAATGGCTTTGCGGTTCATACAACGAGCGGGGATCAAATAACAATCCCGAGAGAAAATGCATTGGCAGCAATGGATACATTTTCTCACTATACATTGCCCTTGGAGCAGGTAATTTACATTCCGCCAACAATGAGTCCAACTCCCCAAACATCTGCGTTACCGGATTACTTGGAACACCCTGCAGATGCTTTTCATTACTATAAGAAAAACGGTATTCAAAAATTGATTGCCCAGAAGAAGCATATGGGTAGCCGCGCTGTTATCTTTATTGCAAAAAATAAAGAAGTTGCAAAAGAGCTCATTAACAGTGATAGTCTGGGCTACATTACAACTCGTACAGGCCGCGCCTTCTTTGAACAAAAAGGGCAGCAACAGATGGTGGAGAATATTCATGCTGAGCTAGTCGGTAAAAATTACTTCGAGCAATTTAATACAAATTTCGTCTTAATGGATGCCGAAATATTACCATGGAATTTAAAAGCACAAAGCTTAATCGATCAACAATATGAAACGGTCGCTGAAAATGCGTTGATGGATCGCTATAAACTTATCGAAAAGTTGAAAGCAACAGAGCATGTGGACGTGACGAGCTGGATGGAGGAATATACCGATAAATATAAAAATGCTGCACGCTTCGATGCGGTTTTCAAAAACTATTGCTGGCCAACAAATGAGCTTTCAGGCATACAAATAGCACCGTTCCATATTCTTGCACATAGCTCATCAGCAAACTTCCACCAGTCTCATAGCTGGCATATGAAAATGAATGCGTATTTGGCCGAAAACAGCTCGCTATTTATAGCGACAGAATACCGTTTGATTGAAAGCGAGCAGGATGAACAGGAAGTAATAAATTGGTGGAAGGACATGACTGAAAATGGTCATGAAGGCATTGTTATTAAGCCATTTGATTTCCTGGCTTATCATAAAGGGAAATTACTGCAGCCGGCTATAAAAGTACGTGGCCGTGAATATTTACGCATCATTTATGGCATGGACTATACAAATGAAGACACTATGAAGAAGTTAAAACAGCGTAACCCTTCCCGTAAAATGAAGAACGCTTTATTGGAATTTAAATTAGGTCTGGAAGGGATTTCACGCTTTGTAAGTTTGGAAAGCAGCAATCGTGTACATGAATGTGCACTTGCAACGCTTGCGTTAGAAAGCGATACAATCGATCCGCGCTTATAAAATAATATGAGACTCCCTTTAATTCAGTTAATTGGATTGGAGGGAGTTTTTGTTTTGCTGCAAGACTTTAAATTGCTAGGCAAACAAGTAGAAATTAGCCACTGTATAATTGGGTGTATAAATCCTGAAAAGGAACTTTTTTGAAGATGTTTCGTTAAAATAACTGATCTTTGAGTGCATGAATCAACATAAAGGGAGGTTGGAAAGTTGAAAAAAGTTATAATTACAGTGGTTGTGATATGTTCAATATTGTTAGGCGGATGTAATAAAATTGAGGTAATAGAAACCGAGCAGGAAGTTATAGTTTCTTATAAAACCTTATTTGCGGAATTACAAAATGAAATTATAGTATCAGTTACAGAGAAAACGGAACTTGAAAGTGATGCGCTCGCACTAATGATAGATGGTGGAGCAAGTGATTTAACAGTTTCAGTAGGTTACCCGAAAGATTCAAAAATTGATGCTACGTTGATTCAACAAATAGTAGAAGACTCGATTAAGAATATTTCTGAAAAAGATACAACTAGCGAAGAGAGAGTAAAAATAACTATTAAAATCGAGAAATACTAGCAGATAGTATGGTTGAAAAGAGTATGTGGAGGTTTGAAGTTGTTTAAGTATGTGTTGCAAATTATAGCTGGGATCTTAACATTAGTAGTATCAACTTTTATTGCATGGTATGAAGGAAGCGCAATTATAGAAAATACATTAGAATGGAAGTACTCAACACCTTTTACTAGTTTGTTTCAAAGGGAGATTATTAATGGGCATGATATTAGCCAACTCGATTATTTCGTTTATGCAGCTAAATTTCAGCCTTTCTTTCCCACAATTATGATAGCAAGTGTCCTCTATATTCTAAGTGTAACTGGCTATTTTCTTATAAAAAGAAAACCGAAATGGGAAATTGGTTTCTGTGGATTAATAGGTTTTATACTCTTATTATTTAGTAGCTTGTTTTATAATTCCACAACTATGGGGGGGAATGTTTTTTTCTGGATTTCCTCAATAAGCGGACTTTTATTTATAGTAATTACAGTTTTACAGTATAAGTTGCATAATACTAAAATGTTAACGGAGGTTAAATAATGCCAGTTATTATGACGAGTGTTTTTTCGGCAATCATCATTTTTATTACTGTTTTTTCTATGATTAAAGTATTAAGTATAGCCTATAAAAGAAAAGAGATTTCTAAGTCAAAATATAGAGTGTATGCAACATGTTTTATCGTGGCAGGGATTTTAGTTGCTGCAATAATACCTTTTGGTTATCAAAAAATATACGAAATGATCCTCTAACTGTGTCATGCAATTTAGCATAGTGAAATTATGATTGGAGCTGGTTAAAGCAGTGAAACAATTAATACCTATGAATGAAGTTGAATACGATACATACATAAAAGATAAAACGGAGAGGTATGCTCTTACCCTTGAAGAAAATACTTTTGAAATGATAAGTGAAACTGCTTTTGTTAGAGCAGAAAAAGCGATAAAAGGATATTTGCCAAATGGATTCAACACAGAAAATCATGAATTCTATAATATTTTAGAAAATGAAAAAGTGGTAGGTTATGTATGGATAAAAATAGTAAAAGAAAACAAAAGTGCCTTTTTATATGAAATCTATCTCAAAGAAGAGTTTCGTTCTAAAGGGATTGGGAAAAAGGTGATGACTGAGCTTGAATCCCTTTTAGCTGTTCGTAAAATTGCCTTTTTTAAATTACATGTTTTCGGAAATAATGAACATGCTCTAAATTTATATAATAATTTGGGTTTCCGTGTTGCAGGTATCAACATGTATAAAGAAATAGACAAATAAATATCTATTTTAAATCTGTGAATTTATTTTAATATAGGGAGGGGTAGTAATTAGCCCAGCAGTGATTATTGGATTATTTATAGTTACAAGCGGTGTCCTTGCTGTTAGCTTGCTAGCTTTTCTTTTACCTAGAAAAGTTAGAAAGTTTATTTGGATTTTATTGATTATTGTTCTAATAGGTTATTTTAGCTATTACGGAGCGATTAGGCCATTTATAATACAGAATCAAACGCATCAGGCTATCGAGGAATTAGAAGACCATTTAAAAGAGAAGTATCCTGAAGATTCCTGGAATATAACCGATACGGATCAAACTGTTATAAAACCTGACATATATCTTCATGTGATTTTTGAAAGTGAACCAAGAATAGTTTATGAATATAAAGTTAAAGACACAATAATAAGTCAAGAGGATATATGGACCGTAGCAGGCAGTCCTATTGAAGAAACAGATATTGATCCTCAACATGAAGAATGATCTCTTACTTAAATAAAAGTCAATTTTTATACCAAACTATCGGCTTACTTAAACTAGCGCGACAATCTGTAAGAAGGTGAGTAATAAAACAAATGAGCCAGCATATGGATTCAAAAATTTTGTATTATAAAAAATTTAAAGGTGAAGAAATGCCTATTAACTACATTAATTGGGCTAACAGCATGTTGGAAAACGAAAACTCTACAACATCCCTAAATATCCTTGCTTCTTTGAGAGAACCGTTAAATATTTTTGAAATTGAAGAATATTTTAAAAGAGCTTTGGGTGAATTAGGTATGAAGGAGCCTTCAAATGTAGAATGTGCTAAACACTACATACGTCATTTATTGAAGGAAATATTAAATGATAAAAATAATGCAATAAACTTAGCTTATGAAATATATGAAGTGGTGCGTGAACACTTTTTTAATGAGGAGTTAGAGATATGGTATATATGGTATGGAATAAGTGAAATGATAGACGACTTTCGATATGGAGATAATCCAAGAAACATCACTCTTGAATACCTAATTTCCATTATTGTACACGAAACGAAAAAACAATTAAGTAACAAGTTTTATATTTACTAAGGTGATTTTTCTTAAAAAACGTATTTTAACAAACCTGTGTTTTCCTTGAAAATGTAAAGGTCTTTTTGCGTTAAGTACTGGTTTGCGACATCGATATAAAATGCTGCATTAACAATATCAAAAGAATAGGCACGAAATGCTGATATAACTACATTCGTGCCTTACTGCTGTATTCCCAATCTTTTAGAAACGTTATTTTGTTTGAAGATGTGTAAGCTTATACTCCATAAAAGGATATATTCTACCAGGTATAACTGTTGATTCCACATAAATTATTCTTTTTGCACCCATTTTTAAGTAAAATTCATATGCATTTGGATCACTATTAAAATGGAAGCTACTTAATCCAAATTCTGCCGCCTTCAGTAAAATATCTTTCCATAATAATCTCCCTAAGCCTTGACCAATGTATGTAGGGGCTACAAATAAGGATTCTAATTCTTTCGTTTCTATACACAAACAATAGAACCCTTTAATAGCCTTTTCTTCTTCTAGCAGATAAATAACTTTAGACTGGATATCGTCTACTGTAAGTGTTAAAACATCTTTCCATGCATTCATAAAATCATCTGAATAACCCCAATAGCCTTTTGCTTTAAAAGCTATATCCGTCAGTGTCGCTGCATCCTCGACATTTGCTTTTCTTATCTTATTCATAACTTATTCCTCTTGATTCATATTTTCAATATGCCGCATTCATTCCAATCAACAAATTCTTAATTCCTGATGAAGGATTGGGCTTAAACTTTTAGTATTTACTTCATCTTTTAATCTCCCTTATTTCCTAATGCGCTGTACAGACGGAAAAAACGAGAAATAGTTTCAATATATTTTAGATTTTTATGAAACGCCCATATCTCCATATATGCCAGTCCTTGAATTAGAATGGTCCTTGTCATTATCTGGCGTTTTCCTTGAGGAAGAGTCTTTTTTTATTGAAAGCCACACATTCAATTAAGAAAAATTGAGGATAATTTTGGTTAATAGTTGTAAAATAGTAAAAGAAAGAGAATGTTTGGGTATAAGGGGGGAATTCAAATTGTTTTAAAGTTATCGTTGATGGAAATTCTAAATAAGGTTTAACGGACAGAGAACAACTAATTTTACAAAATTCAATTTTACATTTTTCAACAATGACAAATGCAATTATTACAGACGCAGGTGTTATGTTAAACCCGCCGGATGAAGGTACAATTGGGATTACTTTTGCATATCCTGAAGCGCTAGATGCTGAAAAGGAAGTTGAAGTTCGGGAAAGTATTGTTAAAAGATTGAACAGCTTTTTTGTGTCAAATCTTGAATTAAATGCAGTTATTACTTGAAAAATCAATCATCAAAAATTGGGCACTTTTGCTGGAAGACTGTCAGAGTGGTCTTTTCGGAGGAGGAAAGATGAAAAGCAAAAATATTATAAAAATAATAAACTGGGTTACATTTATTATAATTTTATTGGTCGGAATTTTTACAGCAGGGTTTTCGCTGGATGACTTAAGTACACAGGTTGCCTTAGGGGAAGAAGGGCAGTCTCGCGCAGGATTCCGGTGGGGGATATTCCACATCATCATTTTAGTTATAATAGTAATGTCAGCTACTTTTTTAGGTTTTGCTTGGAAATTATTATTCCCGTTTAATGTACCCATTGCAATAATAATAGCTGGTTTATGCTATCAACTATTTTTCCTTACGTTCACTATTGGTTGGGTCGGTTTAAATGGAACATTTGGCTTCGTTATCGCATTTTTGATTGGAATAATATTAATTATTTCTTACACAGTTTTAAAATTTCTAGAAAGCCGTAAGCGCAGTGAAACGAATTAAAAGGTTCAATGCTATTTTATTCAATTAGTGCTGTTAAGAGGGGGCATTATTATGGGCGGAGATTCTATTGTTTGGTTGGTTATAATTTTGTCTATTTTAATTTGTGATGGAATAGCCGTGTATTTATACCGTATAAAAAAATTCCCTATATGGGCATCGGCAATTTTTATAACCCTTTTAGTTCCAGTGATCGTTTATATTTTTGTTTCTTTAGGAATTGATTATTTTAAAAAAACCAATACCGATCTGGATGATACAGGAGAAGGAATAGCTTTTGCAGGTGGATTTATTGCAATAGTACTGGCATTCAATGCGATAGTTATGTTTGGAACTGGAGTTATTTTAAATATCTACACTTTCATAAAAAAGAAATAAAGGGTATAACTGCATTTGAAATAATCCTTTGGGTGATAGTTTGTTAAGAATAATTTTTTCGGTAGTATCCGCATTCTTTGTATTTTAACAATTTCATTATTTAATAAAATTCCTCTTCATTTGGGGGGAAAATTTTTAATAAATACAAAATATAAGGGGTTTAAATTGTGAAATATAAGCTTTGGAATGGTGCATCAGCCATTATAATTAAAGATAATCGTATTTTAATGATACGTACAAAAGATTCTAATAGTTGGAACATTCCTTCGGGGGGAGTAGAAGTTGGTGAAACCGCAGAGGAAGCTTGCATACGCGAAATTTCTGAAGAAACAGGTTATGAAGCTAAGATAGTTAAAGAATTACATACCAAAAAAATAATTATCAAAGAATATAAAGTAACAACACAATATTTTTATGTGAAGTAACTGGTGGGGAAATTCAATATCAAGACCCTGATGAAGAAATTGAAGAAATTTCTTGGAAGAATAGCAATGAATTTTCAAAATTAATGCTTACATATCCTGAAGACCAAGAAGTTATTGAACAACTATTATCCGATTTTTCTTAATAAAACCTTCAACAATCGGGCACGGTTCTTCAATAAGAAGTTCGTGTTATCCGTTAAATGGCTATATTGGGAATAGCTTTTATCTAGAGGTGGCGTCAGAAAATTTCAGATTTTGCCGATAAGAAATTTGTTATTCCTGTTTCATACAAATTAATGAACATTTCCAGCTTCCATTAAAAAATCGGTAAACGTTACTACAACAACGTTTACCGATTTTTCTGTTGACCCCAAACTTTAATTTGAGAACCATTTTTGAATGAAGTTGTATAATTTAAACTAAAGCATAAGCTAATTATTGCATGTCATCTTTTGATGCATTTAATAATAATGGTTTTTTACTTTGGCGATTTATTAAAAGAATTACTCCAGCCTGTATAGTCATTGATAAAACAAGAAGGATTAAATGTGTATAACCATGACCAATCCATGAAAAGATATAGTAAAGTGGTGCTGATGAAAGGTACGAAATATATTGATTTTTTGTTAAGATAAAAATTATTGTTGAGATACAAGAAGTCACCAATAAAACCTCTAAAATAATTCTAGCAAAGTCTAAATTAAAAGAATTCATATAGTATAGTTCATTAAGTAATTCCATTTTATTCCCCCTCTTATCTTGTTACCTTCCATATTCTTCAATTTAAAGTATCAATCCTTCTAAAAATATAAAAAACTTTCCAACCATGAACTACCTCCTTATTAGTGTGTGGGTGCAGTTCATCTTTCGGGATTTTCTTGTACTTAACTTGGTGAATGTATAGATTTAATGCTCCTAGTTATTCCATAATCGGCAGCGATTCTTCATTAAAAAAACCGCGCTTTTCAGTTAAAGGACCATTTTCTTGAATAAATATTTTGGAGATTTATATTAAAATCCAATTAAGTTGGTAATGTAATGTACTTCATCTAACGGGTCCGGTTCGTGAAGGGAGGCTATGCTATAATAAAAATGCGAAAAGAAGTTTTTTGAATTCAAGATCTAGGATTGAGTCAATATTTATTTATGTCCTTATTAAAAGTTAAGTTTCAAAAGCTAATTCCTTTTGTACGATATTGGCGAGAAAACAGTAAATAACAATGGTTTTGGAAGTGCAATTAGCAAACTAATTCGCACTTCCTTTTTTGTAGTTGTATCAGTGAAAGATAACTATTTTTGGGAGATTTACGGTTGCATTCCTGACGATGTTACCATTTCTGATAGTTCAATTTTTTCTTATTCCTTCCGATAATGTCTTTTTAACCATTGGTGGGGCAGGTCTTATGGCAACGGTCTGTTTTTTACTCTCACCATTTGTTGTTCGATACAAAGAGAGATTGTGAGGAAAACTTTTAGTAACGGAGGGCTTTAGTTTAATTAGGTTAGTAAAATATTATATCAAAATTTTTCGCCCTTTTTTGATTGATTCGAGATATGTTTCGTGTAATGCCATTTGATGTATCATGAATTCTCCTCCAGTTACATTTAATTTTTATTCTAAATGTAATAAATCACTTTTTGAATTGGATGTAGAAAACCCTTGTTGGGTAATATCATGTTTATTACGAGCGAAATATGTATATTCCACTTGTGGTTCATTATCAAATATGACACCAATAAAATATGGATTCGAGGATTCATAACCATCTTCACGATGAGGCACTGTTCGAAATTCCCATGTTTCCCCAGGGTACTTTTTCTCCAAATGCAACTGTATATAACTTACCTTCTTTTCAATTTGCATATCTGTCCAAGATGGACGTACGAAATAAATGATGCCAAAAGACACTAAAAATAATAGAGCCAACCCCTGAATCCTTTTTCTCCGCTTTCCTTTAAAGATAAAAGAAATGAATAAAATAAAAACTAAAATTCCACTGGCTAGCATCAATTGAATAAATTCTATTGGGTGCAATGAATCCCCCCCTTTTTCAGTTAGTCCGTTAATCAAATTAAAAAGTCCCCAAACCTGAAGTGACTATTCTTCCGATTCACTATAAGGATATACATACATATCAATATCAATAAATGCATTGATATCAGAATCAAATTGACTAAATTCAGGTGAAATTACCAAACCAGGTGTTTGACCATCATGCATTGTTATCATTAACCACTAGAACTCTTTAATAAATGCGTTCAGTAAAAGAATTAAAATTCCTAATACAACACAAATATCAACAATGACTATACCAATTTTGTTATTATTCTTTTCTTCGTTACGCTGTTGTTTTATTTCCCTATATAAACCTTGCACTTTTCTTTGCATTTGAATTTTATCGTGTTTATTTTTGCTCAATCATTTCTCCTCCTTTAATTATAATAATATTTCTAGAAGACTTTTCTGTATTCCTTTAAATGTGCCGAAAGCGGTGGCAACTTTTGAACAATGACTTCTCCCAATTCCGTTATATAATAGCTGGATTGGTAGTCCTCATTCGGGTTACAACGCTTGGGGAATGCTAAAATTGAACTAATAAAGGTTTGACAAATAGAAGGGGAGAATAAAAATATGAAAGAATTTTGCTGTGAGTATATGGATTATCATGCAAATTTCAAGTGTGATATTCATAAAAATCCTTATGATTGTCCTGATAATATAATTATATTTTATGAAAAATCTAATGACTACGGAATAATAATTCATGATGGTGGTTCTTCAAGAATAGAAATTAACTTTTGTCCATGGTGCGGAAAAAAATTATAATATGTTCCCAATTTGTCAAAGGCTTTAGGGAAATAAGCAAAAGATTATCAATGATGAATAGTGAAAATTAAAATTAAAGGTGTTCTATCGTTCTATGTAATATTCATTGGCAATGAATATACTTCATTGGTAAATAATCCTAAGTAAACTGAAACCAAATGAGAGTTCAACCGTATTAGTAGTATTAGTTTACTGGGGTGATGCTAAAATGCTGCAAAAGGTGTTAGAAATAATTATAGGGGTTATCTTAACTATTCCACTATATGGGATATTAATTTGGAGTTATTTCTACCCTGAAGAAAGCTTACTAGTTGGAAAACGGTGGATGTACAAAGAGGAACCTGAAATATCGGATGGCGCTATTCGTTACATAAAAATTGCATCAGTAACCAGTATTATTGGATTAACACTATTTTTCGGTATTTTCATATTAGCACAACTTAGAAATTGATACTTTGCAGGGAGATTGAGATTTTGGAATGGCATTACAAGTAAATAAAAAGGGTCATACATAATCGTGCACTTTCCTTTAAAAAGGAAGGTGCATTTTCCAGTAAAGGCCATAATTAGCTCACATTTGAGTTGATAGAAAATATCTGTTGTTACTCTTCTCTTTTCAGCCAATCATCTAAAGTCATCATCTTAAAATCTTCTTGGAAATCTATTCGGATGGGAGCGATTAATTCAATTGAATTACCATCTGGGGCATCAAAGTATATTGCAGCATGTGCATGTGGATGATTAGGTAATACTAGTGGTTGACGATCTTCATTAAAGCCAAATGAAGTACGAATAGCGATTCCTCTTTCATTCAGCCATTTTTTAGATGAGATGATATCCTCTTTCTCTACTCGAAATGCGATATGACGTATAGAAGGATGATAGGCTAGCTCAACTTTTTCGCTTTCCCATAAACCAAGCCAGCTTTCATCTTTTACTAAATTTCGGTAAAACAAAATGGAGTTTTTTAAGTTACTTACTGGTAAATGTGCTTCATATAAACCTTTTATCATAGTGACACCCCTAGTTTCAAATATTGTATTCATATTACCGTTTTATGGGAGTTGCCGCTTCATTCAAAGGTCTAATATTCCTTCATTAAGTCCTCAATCTATCTTCTTTAATCAGCATACATGCCCTGATGCCCAAACATATTTGTCTATTTATGTTAAAATATAACAGAATGAAATATATTTAAACTAACGAATCGTATAGTAAATCAAGAAGGATTGCTGAAATCTCGAGTTGTTTATGGAGATATTAAATGTCTATTTCAATACATCTGATTTATAAGAAAGGAAGAGAAAAAATCATGTCGATTTTTTATAAAGAGATTGGAGAAGGCTTCCCAATCATTATGTTGCATGGTTGGACACTTGACCATCAAGTGATGTTACATGCAATGGAACCTTTATTTGAGAATAGAAGCGGTTGGAAGAGAATATACATAGACCTGCCTGGTATGGGTCATTCCCAGTCACAACAATCTATTCAAAATTCTGATGATATTTTAGCATCAATATTGCTTCTTCTGGATGACATTATCCCTAATCAACCGTTTATAATTTGTGGTAATTCGTATGGTGGATATATTGCAAGGGGTATAGTCCAATCACGACAGGATACAGTTCGTGGATTATTGCTGATGGCACCATTAACTATACCTGAAATCGATAAAAGGGTAGTACCACAGCATACCGTCTTAAAAAGAGATTGCAACTTAATATCAGATTTGTCTCCGGAAGATGCTCACGAATTTTGCTCTATGGGGGTAGTGCAAGGTCAAACTGAGTGGGAGAGGTTTCAAAAGGGAATTTTAGTTCCTTCTCAAAAAACAAATTACGAATTTTTAAACCACATTCGTCAAAACGGGTATGGATTTACCTTCGATATTAAATGTAAACTTGAGTATCCCACGCTCATTATTACAGGGCGTCAGGATAATGTAGTCGGTTACCATGATGCATGGCGATTAATTGAAGATTATCCAAGGGCAACTTTTGCCGTACTTGATATGGCTGGTCATAATCTCCAAATTGAACAAACTGATGTCTTTAACGAATTAGTTCATAACTGGTTAAACAGGCTTGAGTTAGAAAATTCTAGACCGGTATCACCTTAATGATTAAGATTGCGAAGAAACTTAAAATAAGACTCTTTTCAAAAGGAGAATATCATGAGCTATATTGAATCACTTAGAAGTATTATTGGAACAGCACCAATTATTGCTCCCGGATCAGCGATAATTGTGATGAATAACGATAATGAGTTATTACTACAATTGCGTTCCGACACAAAAGATTGGGGAATTCCAGGAGGCGGTATGGAATTGGGCGATAGTTTTGAAGAGACAGCTAAAAAAGAGTTGTATGAAGAAACAGGACTTATTACAAATCACTTAGAAATTTTAGGAGTAGCTTCTGGTAAGGAGTTTTATTATAAATTTCCTCATGGGGATGAGATATACAATGCCACTGTTATCTTTAAAGCTATGGATATAAGTGGAAAGTTGAAAAAAGATGAAGAAAGTTTAGAGCTGGCATATTTTCCATTAGATTCTTTACCCGTTTTAAATTATACTACCCAAAAGATTTTAGAAAAGATTGAACTCATAAAGTAGTAGAGTAGGTTTGTATTCCTTTCCGCGGAATAATCCGTGTAAACCTAGATTTTTGCAGTATTTAAGACTCGTGAACAATCGTGCGCCATTCACATTATATACTTTTGAAGTAAATGAAAACGCACAACAATTTTTCGAAAAGAACGGCTTAAATCATATCTAGAGGGCACGAAAATGAAGGAAATTTACCTGATGTTCTTTATAAATGGATTTCCAATAAATAATGGAGAAAATGGAGTGATAGTTTGTTAAGAGTAATTTTTTCAGTTGTATCCGCATTTCTTTGTTTTTTAACAATTTCATTATTTGCTGAAATGCCTTTTCGTTTGGGGGAAAAGATTTTTAACTTAATAGTTGCTCCTAATTTATACTTACCATTTGGATTAGGTGTTTTAGGATTTTTATTTGCTATGTTCGGTATGAAAGGATATATAAGGCTTACATTACTAGGATTAAATATAGTTGGTTTGGTTGGCTATCTTGTGATATTTCTAATGGCAACAGTGGGTTTTCAAGAGCCATAATATTTTCTACTTATCTTCTAAACAGTATGTAATAGCTAACAATGGAAGGGGCAGCGCATTTGTATCAATATTTTAATAGTTTCGTCATTAGAGAAGGCACTGAAGGGATACCTGCGGAGTTTATTGAATCCTTGTTTAAAGACGCCGGATGGGCAAAAAATATTCCATCATGGCAAAAAGAAAAATACTCACTAATTTTCAAGAATTCAACTTGGGCATTTACTGTCTGGGATAATGAGAGAATGATTGCGATGGTGAGGGTGATATCTGATCAAATCATGGCAGCGAATATTATGGATTTAGTCGTTTTAACAGAATATAGAGGCAATGGGATAGGAAAAAAACTTGTTGAGTTATGTATTCAAAAGCTTCCGCATGGAGACTGGTTTGCGCACACTTCAGCAAATAATTTCAAATTTTATGAGAGCTGTGGAATGGAATTAAAAGATTTATCTACCCATGGGACGTGTGTCTATTATGGTTATATCCAAGCAAGGAAAGATGGACACCGTTAAAATCTATTACTCAGATAGAAGTTTATATGGAGGGGAAAAATGACTACAACTTATGTTAATTGGGGCAAATCAAGAGTTAAATTAACTTGGGAAGAAAACCCTTTACTTCCTCAATATAATTTAATTAATAGTGTACATGGTTTTTGTTTTCTAGAAGATCAGCTGTTACTAGTCGACTTAAAGGATCTAGGGTGGGATTTTCCAGGAGGACATATTGACCCAGAGGAAACTCTAGAGGAATGCTTTAAACGGGAAGCTTTGGAAGAGGGGGATATTGAAGGGGAATGCAAGTTATTAGGGTATATAATCGTAGATCAATGTGAAAATCCAATCTGGACAGAACGCAGTCCATATCCTAAAATCGGTTATCAGGTTTTCTACAAAATGAATATCACAAAACTGGTACCGTTTGAGGGGAGATATGAATCTACCCGACGTATCTTTATCAACCCTAATGATATTTCCGACTATTATACAAAATGGAATAGGATTTATCAGGAAATAATGGACTGTGCTAAACAATAAATGGCGTATGAAATTTTATACATATACCTTATGTTTTTGATGTTGATGTAAATTAACTGAACTGATCGAGCTTAAAGAGATGGGTGCAGGATATTCAAATATCCGTGCGCCTTTTGCTGTTTATAAAAATAGTAGAGAACCCCTCAATGCAATTAACTTATATTAAGGGATTAAATTATTTCAATCCCCTTTTTTTGGTATTTCTAGATTAATTAATGAATGTAGTGCAATTAAAATCCTTTTTTACTGTTCAAGGCAGAACCGGGAATGGACTAATAGTTGGCATAATCTAAATACGGTTTACACCCATTCAATTGTAGCCTTTCATGTATTTATAACATATTTTTCTAATTAAAGAAATAAAAGCAACTTTCGACGTTACCCAGTCGTCTCACTTTTGAAGGGAAAATGGTTCAGGGAGATTAAAAATGTCTAAAATGAATCCTTTAGTTCTAATTGAAGAAATATACAATGAGCATTATGCATATTTAAGGAATTTTTTATTAGGTCTTACCAAGAGTGACATAATAGCTGATGATATTATACAAGATTTTTTTACAAAAATTCTAGTTTCGCCTTCAGTAGTTACAGATGTTAAGTATATGAGGAGTTGGTTAATAACAGGGGTTAAAAACACTCTACTTGATTATTATAAAAAGAAGAAGCCTGAATTGCTTCAAGATGAGAATATTATAGAAACGTTGTTGGTTGACAATTATACACCAGAAGTAAGTGCAACAATAAACAATGAATTGGAAACAATTTTAGGCAAGCTATCCACTTCTGAAAAAGCAATTATTATAGCAAAAGAATATTATGGTTATGACTATAATGAAATTAGCGATCTTTTAAATATACCAGTATCTACAATAAAATCGATAGTGTTCAGAATGAGGAAAAGAATGATTAAAGCGAGGTAGTTCTATGGATTCTTTTAAAAAAATACATCTTTTATCCCTAGAGTTGATTCCCATAATTAATGACTTGGACGAAGAACCAAGACAGGTTATTTTAGGACACATCACAAACTGTGAAGATTGCAGAAAATTATATGATAATACTGAGAAGTTTAATAATACTTTGCTAAAACACGATTACTCACAGAATGTGGAGTTGAAGCCCTTAAAAAAATTAGTTCAGTTTAATAATGGATTAAAGTTATTACTGATTACTGTAAGAGCGATAATTTTGTTTTATATTGTTTACTCGAGCTTTAAATATAATGGTGCGGAGTCTGTATCATCATTGCTGGTGTACATTAAATCAGGAATATTTCTATTTTATATACCAGCTGCATTATTTCTATTAGTATTTACATTTACTTTCTTCAATAAAAAATGGGTCTGGATATCCCTGGTGACGGATTTAGTAATTATTTTATTTTTAGAAAAAGTGTTGCAGTTATTTTTATAGAGGGAGGTGCTAACATGATCTATTTAATTATGTTGGTCGGATTGTTTTTAGGTATTTTATTTTTTGCGTTTGTTTTTATTGCTTCAAAAAGGAACGGCAAATACTATTTGGCACCTGTCATTACTTTTCTCTTTTCAGGGATGACTGTTGCGTACGGCATAGTCATGGTTGGAGGATTTGAAGGGATGGGTTATTTGTTTCTAGCAGTAGGTTTTTTTATTGTTAGTATATTGGGGACATTATTTTTACCCTTACTAATACGTAGAATTGAATCACAGCATCTTAATAAGAGAGATAAAATCAGTTTATTCCTTTTACCTATTATATTTTTTGCAACAATCGGGATATCTATTTTTTCACAGGATGGATATTGGATTATTGAACAGGCAAGTGCTGCTCCTGTTGAAACAGAAGGTTATCGAATTTCCACTATTTCTGAAGGAAGTAAAGCAATTACTTTACTGTTAGGTGAAAAATATCTCGGAAAAGAAATTGAAGTGGAAAGCGTGAGCAAATGGGGCTCTACGGAAATTATTTTGAAATTTGTAGATGGTGGGGATGAGGATAAAGTTCCTTTTATACAAATAGGCCTTAATGAAATAAACGAATCATTGAAGGTACAAACAACAGACGGTGAAATCCTTCAACCAATAGGAAGTCCATGATTGTGAAATAGAATCCAGTGACATCACCTCTTTCAGTGACGATGAACCCACACTCTTTTAGTAGTGCGGGTTTTTTTAAAGACTACAATTGAATGACAGAAAAAATAGAATATCAAAGATTAAAAAGGGATAGACATCCTTTACAAAGAGATTTTTGAAAAGATTGAATTATTATAAACTTAGTTACAGAAAAGGGTCTACTCGAGATTAAAATGGGGGTGAATGAATTAAATTCAGATAATATACTCTTTGAAAAATACAATAAGCATAGGATAGTCTTATCGAAGGATAATTGGCCAACAAGGGAGATGATGTGTTGATTATAATGTTAAATGGAGCATTTGGTGTGGGTAAAACTACAATTGGAAATAGGCTCTTGCACGAAATAGAAAATTGTATGATTTATGACCCGGAAGAAATAGGTTATATGTTAAGAAATGTTATTCCCACTGATATCAAAAGAACTGAATCCGTTACAGGAGACTTTCAAGATCTGGATTTATGGAGAGAGTTAACAGTTGATATGGCAAAGAAGTTAATTTCTAAATATGAAATCAATCTAATCGTACCAATGACAATCAGAAAAATTGAATACTTTCAATACATATACAACGGATTTAAAAGTATTGATGAACAAACCTATCATTTTTGTTTGAATGCAAGTAAAGAGACCATTTACGAAAGGTTAAGACTACGTGGGGAGGAAGAAGGTAACTGGTGTTTTCAACAAACCGATAAATGCTTAGAAGCCTACAATCGATACGATTTTGGAGAATATATAGATACTGAAAGAAATAGTATCGATGAAATTATTCAAGAAATAAAAGGAAAGTTAAAGCTTTCTTAAGTAATAAATTCAATTATATTAATCTGTAATTCTTTAAAAATAGAGGGGTGTTCAATGAAAAAATTCGCTGCTGCAATACTATCTTTAGTGTTATTAACAAGTTGTTCTCAAAAGGAGCTTGTTATAGAGGACAAAATACAATTTGAAATTCAAAATGTAAACGAGCAGGAACTTGAATTATTGATTAATCGTGCAAGTAACTTTACTAAACAAGAGATTGATCAGTATTATGCAGTGATTGTTGTAGACTATCAAATATTAAACGGGAATGAGTTTAACAAGTTAACCGTAAAACATGATTTTGATTGGGCTGCATTTATGGATGAAATTGAATTAGAATATGGACCTATGTACATGAATGGTGAAGGTAGATCAAGCAATTATAAAAATGGCAGCTTTAAGCAGGATTCTATGCGTTTTATTTATTATACGAAAGATTTTTCGAGAGAGCAGTTACAAAGTATTTTTGAAACATATAAGCTTAATTTATCATGGCAACAGAAAGATGATGGTGAAATTATGGAAAAGACGATTCAAATTGGGGATTACTTTCAGGATAAGCGCTGAGTTATTCTACCGTAAAGGATGATGTTAATATGGAAATTTTATATCCAGTAAGTGCTTTATTGTTCTCGATCCTATGGTTTCTAAATTTAACTCAGCTCTTAGAAAAGTTACATCAAGGGAAAAATATACATAATCAAAAGATATTAGGCTGTGTTTGGACTGCTTGTTTAATTTTATCAATCATCATTTCTACATCTATCGGTTTATAACATCTTAAACTGACAGATGACGAATTTACTTTACTTTAAAGTTTAATATTTTTACAATTGTGCAGATTTTTATAGGATAGAAAGGGAAGTTAAAATGACAACACAGATTACACTAGCGCCTGTACAACATGACGAGCTACAGCAATTGAAAGAAGAATTACAGGAAGCTTTTATGAAAGGTTTGCAGGATAGTTTTATAGATGTAGAGGACCCGACGGAAATGGGACCATTACCGTCTGATGAGGACTACGAGCATTCATTGCATGCAAAAGGCTCGGTTGTACGCCAACTGATGCAAAATGGTAAAAGAATCGGTGGCGTTGTCCTTCAAATAAATGAAGAAACAGGACGAAATGAAGTTGATTTCTTGTACACATTATCTTCAGCACACGGCAAAGGCATCGGTACGAAAGCATGGTTTGCAATTGAATCAGCATTCCCGGAGACGAAGGTATGGGAACTGCATACACCATATTTTGAAAAGCGTAACATACACTTTTACGTCAATAAGTGCGGCTTTAAAATAGTCGAATTTTATCATAAAGGAAATCCTGGTCCAAATGTGGAAGGCGAGGAACCAACATCAGATGAAGAGTATGAGTTTTTCCGCTTTGAAAAGGTCATGACAAAAGAAAATAGTGACTTATAAGGCAGAGGAAGGTTCATAGCTGTAGAAGACGAAACGATATGGAAGTCGCAGTTCCAGACAAACAGTTAACGCTATTTGACTAATGGAGGCTATTAGTTACAGAGAAAGTTGGGGGAACATGATATTTCAATTTCGGCTGGAAGATGAGCATTTAAAACAAGATCAGAGGGCATTTGACAATGATTATATTGAAGGAGATTTACAAATTTACGTAGATGGACAACTGTATTTGACTGAAACCTGTGTAAATATGGTAGAGCTGGCGAATCAGTTGGGTAAATGGCTACAATCGGTGACTAGTGGTAACCTATGTGAATTTAAGTATGAATGCAATAATCGTGACGAACTTCTTTTACGTTTTTTGGTACAAGAAAACGGGATTATGATACAGGCAAACCTTGAAAGCTATGAGCAACCAATTTTACCTGTTGAAACGGTGAAAAATGCAGTTATTCGTTTTTTAGTAGCGTTAAATGTAGCGCTTCATCAAACCTTTCATATGGAGAAGCTAGACCAATCTTTAACAGGTCTCATTTCGGAAAATACGAGAGCGATTATGCTGTTAGAGCAAAATAACTATGATGAATCCTTTACGCTATTTAAAAAGCTGGCTACAGAAACACCGTCTGTTCAAAGTCTTAATAATTTGGCATGGTTTATGCTGCGTGAGGAAGAGAACCGAGATGAAGCAAGGACATTATTAGAGCAAACGCTGGTCTTTAACCCGAAGTCTTCCTTTCCGTATATGCTGCTCGGTGAAATTGCATTACATAACAAAGAATATAATGAAGCAAAGCATTATTTATTGCAGGCACTCAGCTTCAGCGAGACGGAGGAAGCGACCTATAATTTAGGAATGGCGCATTTTCAGCTCGGTGAATATGAGCAAGCAGCGAAAGTCTTTTCTCGCTGTGATGGTGATTCGGGAATTACGCAATTATACGAGGTCGTATCATGGCTGTATGCAGGTCATGTTAACAAGGCAAAGGCACTTTTAGCCAATTGGAATGATGAAGCGGATGATTACACAGGTGCTATGGAAATTGCAGATGTTTACGTAGAGCTTGGTTGTTACAATGAAGCACGAGTACAGTTTGAAAAAGAATGGAACAGCTATTACACTTCACCTTATTGCGTCAGTCGCTATGCGTATACCCTGTGGCAATCAGAGGACTATGATGCTTGCCGGGCAGTCGTTCAACAAGCTATTCAACAGAAAAAAGAAGAACGAATCGATGAACAACAAAGGGAGCTAGATGAGCATTGGACAGCGCAGGATCGTGACGAGTGCATAATTGAATTAATCGAACAGCAACAAACCCTCGAAACGCTATGGCATCGCTTAGAAAATGGTGTTGTACCACCCTTTGAATATGATATGTACCCTAATGGCGGCTGTCAGCTTTTTGGCTGCATGCAGCATGGTCATCCTGAATATGAAGAGGTGACAAATTAATTAAGCACTATGTGTACGAATGGCACCGGCACTTACGTGGAGAAATACTGTAAGCAATAAAGTCCGTAATGCTTAAAATTTAAGCTATACGACTGGCTAGCAACCAGTAGTGATTAAATATGTTAGTTGAAGTGGATGGGTATGATCAGCAAGTGCAGCTATCTGGACCAAGCTATACATTAAAGCAGTTAAACAAAATATATAGACAAGCACAAAAGCAGGCATCCTCCAGCATAGAAATTACGCAGTTTATTTGTTCATATTATCAATTTAGCCGAATTCCGTATGATGCAACGATTCAGGTGGAATTTGTGATTGATACGGATACAGGGAGAATTTATTCACCGACATATTAAATAATGAGGGATAAGGAGAGTTGAGTTGGTAAAAGGAAATACAGTACTGAAGCAATTCATCCGTAAAAATTGACTTACTTAATAAAAGAAGGTGTTTAAACGTGTTTACAAACGAACAGTTGAAAGCAATGATTCGTCAGGAAATCATTAGCGAGCAATATCCGTATTCGGAGCAAGATGACCAGGTACTCAAAAATTATTTGAAGGCGGTTCTTGCTGAGCTAGCAAAAATGAACATTCGCTATAAAGTAGAGCCCGACCATTTCGGCAGCGGCTATGCTTCGTACATACAGTGGTTTGTTTATGATAATTCAGGAGTGCAAATAGAAGAAGACCGCTTTACACGTACGGAAAACATAACGGGGCTCCATGTACTCATTAGCCGATTGGCACCCGTCATTGGGATTGGTGATGCGGACCAAACAAGCACGTATATCCTGAAAACAGGCGCGTATTCAAACGGAGGTCAGTCTGTTATTTGTGAACCAAAAGATCTTTCGGTTGATTCAACACGGCATCAGCTTGCCAATCAACTAGAGCGTCTATTTATGAAATATCAATTTACGATTTTACGAAAAGAGGATTTGGAATCACCGTTACCGTTTAATGCCGACATCCCAACCATTTGGCGTAAAAAACGTGATTATTTAGTTTGGGATGCGGTGTTTTATTGGGAGGATTAGATGAAAAATTAGCTATCTGTTTTGGTTAACGAACCAAAATTTCTGTAAAAAAAAGGGAATTGTTTGTATTGTAAATATATTGAAACTATTAAGTATTGTAACCGTATATTAGGTACAGGATTATTTAGGGAGGTGTTGAAAATGGTGGGGGTATTTTTATCGATCATTATTATATATGGAGTTTTAATATGGACCTATTTCAACCCAGAGGAAAGTTTGTTATGGGGAAAACGTGGGATGTTCAAAGAAGAACCTCAATTAACTGAGAGTGTAATTCGCAACACAAAATTGAAAGCCTTAATCAGTATTATTGTAATAACGCTAATCATTATTATTTTTATATTTACTCAATTTTAAATAAGTAAAAAACAGCAATCAGGAGTCATACTTGAAAAATTGATGCTCATTTATTCAATGATAATAACAACTTAAAGAATTATCTTTTCTCCAATATTTTTTAGATCCCTTTTTAAGTTAAAAATAATAAGTATTTTATGAGACCTTTCTGTGACTCGACCAAAATCCACCACTTGCTGGATTTCCACTATGTCATTTGTATAAACTTTTTGTGAATCTCTAACTTCAATAATTTTCTCGCCTATATTAGTAGTATCCCAATTCAAAATGTTTAGTTCTACTGCATCTTGATAAGAAGTTTTTTGACTCAAGTCTTCATCTCCTGTATTTTTTAAAAATTATAACATATTCCATCAATTAAATGGAATAAAAAGGATTTTATCTGGATTAGGGAACCAAATTATTACAATTCATGTCTATATTAGCAATGGAAGAAAAAAGGTCTGGAGGCAATATGATGTGGATATTAATAGGTGTTATTGCAATAGTGGCAACTTTTATAAACTTGTTTATGTACATAACCGGTAAAGATTACAAACTTGCGATGGCAATGGGGCTATCATTTACAGCATTAACACTTTGTGCCGAATACACTCTAATAACGAATTGGGTAGAAGTAAAAGATTGGGCGGCAATTGAAGATGTAGTTCCAAGTATGGAAAAAGCATTATGGTTTTTAACTATTGTTTCTATCTTATTAAATATAACACCGATATTTCTAGAAAAAAAAAAGAAATAGCAGCAATTAACGTATCGCAATTGGTACTTTAAAAAACCGTGGAACACTAAGTATTGGATAGCATAAAAAGGCTTTAATTTTTTATGCTATTTTTTCTCACAAATCACCGGAGACCAAAACCCATCTTTCTTTACCACTACTTCTTCTGCTTGATCGAAGTTTTCAAAGCATTTCTCGATAATAAGTTCATTTGCTTGATGATTCTTATAAATTTGGTTAAGTGCTATACCGCCAATAGTTAGAATAAAAATACTTCCAACTATGGCCATTAACATACTACGATTATTATTATTCAATGGCAATATCTCCTTTCTTGTAAATCCATATATATTTTTTCTAACTCACTCATCTATTGAACGGAATACTGATAAAATAATTTATCCACTTGTAATACAGGGAAGCTTTCAGGTAATTCGTTAGGATTTATCCTTGTAAATCCATTCTTTTCGTAAAATCGGTGAGCGGCTAAAAATTGTGGTGTAGTTCCTAGATAGATAACCTCTACTAAATGTTCTTTTGCCCATTCGATTGCACTGTTTAATAAAAGACTTGCAGTTCTAAATTTGGCTCCGCGATAGTTTTTATCAACAAACATCTTCCTTAATGCAACTCGGTTATCACCTATATCCAAAAGACTTATTGTACCTACAACCTTTTCATTATAAATAGCTACCCAAAAGTTACCGTTTCCTGTCTGATAAAATTCTTCTATTTTAAACAAATCGGGTTGATCATTTTTAGTTATCGGAATGTTGTATTCCTGCTGCTGAATATGAAGAATTAAATCTACCACTTGAGCTTGATATTCATTACTATACTGTTTCACAATGGGGTAGTTCATTTTCTGTTTACACCGCCTATAAATATATGTATTTTCTAAATTTTACAATATAATTCAGTTTTAGCAACCCTATATTTAAAAACTCTAAAGATATGAAAGTATATTTTGTCGAAATTATTATTTAATATAGACTAAAAGAATAACTTGGAGTTGACGGGAGGACCAAATATGGGGATTGATTTTCATAATGAAAATTCCCGCAATATTTATACAAATCGAAAAGCAGTTAAGTAATTTAGTCGGATGATTAAAAGAATAGAAGGAGCTAGGAATCAATGATAGATAAAGAACTTTATAATGCAGTAAAAGAATTAGTGAATGTGAGATATCCGATTGGTTGGGGTGGTGCAGCAGCGGTTCGTGTTGAAGATGGGACGATTTATACAAGTGTGGCACCAGAAATTATCATTGATGCAACAGCTCTTTGTATGGAAACGGGTGCTATTTTAGAAGCGCACAAATTCAATAAAAAAGTTACACACAGCATTTGCTTAGCAAGGGAAAATGAACATTCACCATTAAAAGTACTTTCACCTTGTGGTATCTGCCAAGAACGCTTATTTTACTGGGGACCTCAAGTACAATGTGCGATTTCAAATGATACAGGAGCAATTATTTTTAAAACTTTAACAGAACTGCAGCCTTACCATTGGACAGATACATATTACGAAGAAATGGACGAACATTGGCAGAAATTATAGTCGCTTAGAATTAAATTTCTATACATAAAATCGAATTTGTTAGAGGTGAGTGGAGATGTTAATCAAACCTGAAAAATTACAGCCGGAAGACCGGATTACTACAGTAAGTCCTTCTTGGGGTGGTGCGGGTGAACCAGGTGCGAATGTTGATTAAACAATATTCGTACCTTTTTGTTGTTTAAATCCGACATTTTGTGGAAGAGTTGATTTTATTTCGGTATATTAAATGCAAGGAAATAAAAAAGATTTTATTTTTGATCTTACCGATTGAATTAATAGAAATATCACATGTTATGGAAGGGAGAATCATATGGGGAGTTTTAATACTTTTAAAGACAAACGTTACTGGATTCTTTTAGTTCCATTCCTAATCATCTTAGTCCTGTACATTTATTTTACTCCTAGTTATATCCTTGAAAAGCCGTATGTTTCAGCACTTTCACTTTTTATTTTTCCGACATTATTTTGGGCTACATATCATCTTTGGAAATATTTTGGAGATAAAAAGAAAAGAAATGATATGGAAAGTGGTAGCGACTTGTAACTTATAGAGGATGGTCATAGAAAGCTTATGGCGATTTTTTTCGTAGCAACATCAAATAGCCCCCACCTAACTTTAGATGGGGGAAAGCTGTTATTGTCGTTTCTTCGTTTTCTTATTATTTAGTCTCTCGGCAGCTGTCAACGGTTCGTTTGCTAGTTCGTGATCAAGCTCCCTTGATAAATTTTTTCTTATTGCTTGCTCATCACTAGTGCTGCGATTGTTTTTATTGTTAGAACTCACTCTATACACCTCCATGATCGTAGTTTGCCACAGGGTGTCATGAGTATGCATTTTAGTTAAGCCACGCTAACGTCATTTGACTCATTAATTCTACTCCAATTAAGGAAGGCTATTCTTCAACAGAAGAGCAGCTTTTTTTATTTTTATAAGGGGCGTAGGCTAGGTATCAATACATGAAATTCTCATTAGAAAAAAATTTTTATTTTCTTGTAAACTTTTTGATGAAAAGAGACTCTTTAGTAGTGAAGGCTTTAGAAAGGAGTACCTATGGATTCGCATCTTTTGTTGGAAATATACAAAAAGCAAGCAAGGATGATTTATTTTTATTTAAAAAAGAACGGCTGTAGTCATGAAGATGCAGAGGATATTGTTCAAGAAAGCTATACGAAATTCATTGCTTATAGCAGTGGTGTTCCTTCTGATAAAGCACTTTCCTACATTTTTACGATTTCCATGAATGAACTAAAAAAACTGTTAAGGAAACAGGGCAAGGAACATTCCATATCAATTGACAATGAATATTTCTGGAACAATTTTGCTGATGACCAGGATACGGAACTGAGTGTATTATCGATTGAAATGAACCATGAAATCACAGCTGTATTGGATGGTATTCAAGAAATCTTTAAGCAGCTTTTACTATTAAAATATGAGCTGGAACTTAGTTATAAAGAGATTGCTTTGTTACTGGGCATGAAGGAAGAAACGGTAAGGACTTATTTATTTCGAGCAAGAAAAGAATTTCAAAAGAAGTGGAGAGAGCTACATGAATGATTTTCCGGATGATCTTTTTGATGAAAAGAAAATCAAGAAAGCAGTAAGAAGAGGGAAAATGAAAACAATCATTACGGTAATTATTATTTCTTTCTTGGTATTCGTCGTTTTAAACATAGCTAATTCTGCAATTTTGGCAAACTATAGTGAAAAGGCATTTAAGCAGTGGGATGCTTATGTCCGTCTCAGCACGCCAAACGGTTACATAAGTGAAACCGTAGAGTCCAGAGGTTTATTGGGCGGAGTAAGCAACTATGAAATTTCGAAAGACTTTAAAATCAAATCGGTTGTGATTGAACGAAAACAATATTCATTTGGTCTGTTGCCATCTGTTCTAACATCTAGATACTCAGGTGGGAAAATAGGGTTGAAAGATAAAGATTGGCATTTTGGCTATAAAGAAAATGGTTGGCGAGAAATGATGTTTTTCCATCCGAATGTAACCTATAAAAAATATAAAGATGATGAAGGACAGATAGAGCGTATGCAAGGCGATAAAATTTATGAAGTGGCACTTTCCTTTGATCGGCCATACAAACCAGGAGAAATTTTCGTACAGCTTCCCGAAATGACATGGTTTTGGATAGATACTTATAGTAGTGAACAATTAAACGAGTTTCAACAAGAGGCAAAAGAAAATGATGGGTCTTCAACATTTATTAGGGAATATGATACGCTGGGGTTTTCAATAAACAGGCCTTATATTTCAATCCATGATTTAGAAGGAGAGTATGACGAATTTCTGGAATTATTGCAAATGAGTATTTCCCCTGATCACCAACAAGCTTTTAACAGGATGAAAGATATCAAGTTAGAGGATGTAGAAATATTGGGGGCAGTTGTTTATGGAACAAAGAAAGAAATTGTAGAAATATTAAAAGAGCCGATGATAAAAGCTTCATCAATAGGAGGAGTCATTGAAAATTATTAGTTGATGTGAACCTGATATTCCAACGGAAAGGTAATAGAATCCTTACTAAAGAAGGGTTTATTCCGTAAAGGAAATTTTGCGGAAAGTAAAAAAATCCAGTTTTCTTACAAAGGAAAACTGGATTTTTGTTTCGTTTCCAATGGGAACGGTATTTTACAAATCAGCGCACAGCACAAAACTATTTAACGATAAGGGAGGCTTTGCTTGCTCATTCATTAAATAGGCATAACTATGAATCAATGACTGAATTTTAGTCGGAACCTCCGGGAATTCATTTAGCAAGTAATTACTGTAGTCGACTTCCCAAGACCCGTCCTGCAAATAGCTGGCGTCGACGGTTTGTTCAACATTGATCGAAAAGCCTTCACTATGCATAAGTTCCTTTATTTGCGTTTTATGAAAGAGATTTTGGATATTCCCATCATTTTCTGTAAAAGCTGTATAAAGCAACGTAATATTGGCTGCGCAAAAATGGGCACGCTGGGCATCCATTGTATAATCGATATCCCATTCAGCAAAACAGATTCGATCTGCTACTTGCTTGATTTTTTGCATGTAATTCTTTAAGAGCTCAATACTTTCGAAATACCATGAACAATGGGATAGTACAACGACATCAAATTTCTCGTCGAACGCCATTTGCAAAAAGTCCGTTTCAAAGTGGAAGTCGATTCGCTGTCCTAAAGGCGAGTGTGAAATTGTTTCTGCTGCTTCGCCTAACGTGATCGGGGCACCATATTCAGTTGAGGCAATATCGATGGCTACAACATGTCCTGTCTCTCCGACCGCATCTGCCAATACGACGGTTGTGTCACCTTGTCCGCATCCGATTTCAAGTACTTTCATACCTTTCTTAACTTGAAAGGTTTTTACAAGCTCAATACGATGTGTTAATTGTGTGCGTTGGATTGTATCGTCCCCGATGATTTTCATACAGTTTAATAAATGTTCCAATGTTTTCAGCTCCAATAATGTTTGATTTTTAAGCCTATTTTTCAGCTCAATATTAGTTCTGAACGTTCCACCTGTTTTATAACATCAATTCATCGACTCCTTTTTATAAGTCTATTAATACATGGGGACTAGTAAGAGAGCAATGATTATTTGAAAGTAAAATTACAGAAATAAGAAAATAAGATGTTTTAATAAATAATTTGGTAATAGCTATTGTAGAAATAGGTAAATATTAGTATTTTGTGAATTCCTAGTTGACTAATAAGGAATGTTTGTAATAAGATGATTTTAATTCAATAATCAAGTTAGTTGATTGGAAAACCAAAGACTACAATTATCTCTTTTTCTATAAGGGGGAAATTGTGGTCTTTTTTCTTTTTCTTATTTACATAACTTACATACATTAGAGGGGGATAACCATGAGCAAATTTAGTTACGTATCACATTTAGAATGTCCGAAATGTGATGAAAAATATAGGGAAGATCAAATTCATCACTTATGTAATTGTGGATCACCATTATTGGTTCGTTATGACTTAGAAAAAGTTAAGAAAAATGTTTCAAGGGATGATATTTCAAATCGTAAAAATAGCTTATGGCGCTATCATGAACTACTACCTGTACATAGCGAAGAAAATGTCATTTCCCTTGGTGAAGGTATTACACCATTTGAAAAACTCAATACTTTGGGCGCAGAGTACGGTTTAAACAATTTATATATTAAAGATGAAGGCATTATTCCAACCGGCTCTTTTAAAACGAGAGGAGCTAGTGTAGGGGTATCAAAAGCATCAGAGCTTGGCGTTAAACAATTAGCGATGCCGACGAATGGTAATGCAGGTGCAGCATGGGCACTTTATGCATCGAAAGCGAACATCAAAGCAACGATCGTTATGCCACTGGATGCGCCCGAAATTACACGAAAAGAAGTGTATATTGCAGGCGGTGATTTGCATTTAATTAACGGTTTAATCAGTGATGCAGGGAAGGTAGTTGGCCAATTAGTACAAAATGAAGGAGTTTACGATGCTTCAACACTAAAAGAGCCTTACCGTATCGAAGGTAAAAAAACGATGGGATATGAAATTATTGAGCAGTTTGGCTGGAATGTACCGGACGTCATTTTATATCCGACAGGCGGCGGTGTAGGGATTATAGGGATTTACAAAGCAATTGTTGAGTTACAGGAATTAGGTTGGATCGAAAAAGGGAAATTCCCTCGATTAGTGGCTGTCCAAGCTGAGGGTTGTGCACCGATTGTAGAAGCGTGGAAGAAAGGCCAAAAAGAATCGGTTTTCTTTGAAAATTCTAAGACGTGTGCGTTTGGTATTAATGTCCCGAAAGCATTAGGAGATTTCTTGGTACTAGAAAGCATTTATACGACGGAAGGCTGTGCGATTGCAGTTTCAGAGAAAGAATTATTAGAAGCACAGAAGCAGGTAGCTTCATTAGAGGGGAATTTTATTTGTCCGGAGGGTGCGGCTACATTTGCGGCTGCGAGAAAATTGCGTGAGCAAGGATGGATTCAAGCCGATGAGCACGTAGTTTGTCTTAATACTGGATTAGGGGTTAAATATCCTGAAACGGTTGAAATTGAAGGTGTGCAAACACTACAGCCAGGAGACAAGATTTATGTAAATAATTAATCGTTAGCTAGCGGGGAGATAAATTATGGATTGGCAATATTTCAGTGAAGTATTACCACATTACAAAATGGCACTTTGGCTAACGGTAAAGCTTGCTACAATCGGGATTTTCTTTGCGGTAATTGTAGGTGTTATTTGCAGTGTCATTCAATACTTCAAAATTAAAGGGTTACATCAAATAGTTCAAGTATATTTGGAAATTACTCGTAATACACCGCTGTTAATCCAGTTATTTTTCCTGTATTTTGGCTTGCCGAAAATAGGCATCACGCTCAGTGGCGAAATGTGCGGAATTATCGGATTAACTTTTTTAGGTGGTAGCTATATGGCAGAAGTTATCCGATCTGGAATGGAGGCAGTTTCGAAAACTCAATTAGAAAGTGCAAAGGCATTAGGGCTGAGTAATATGCAGTTAATGCGTTATGTCATTATTCCACAGGCAATTTCATATAGCGTGCCAGGTTTGGGTGCCAATTGTATTTTCTTAATTAAAGAAACATCTGTATTTAGTGGAATTGCAATTTTAGAGCTGACTAATACGACAAAAAATTTAATGGGAATCTACTACAAAACGAATGAAGCTCTTTTCATGCTCGTCATTGGTTATTTAATCATTTTACTTCCTCTTACATTCTTCTTGATGTGGTTGGAAAGGAGAGTGCGAAATGCTGAATTCGGGGCTTAATGTCCTTTTTGAAGGAATAAATTTTCTTCGCTTATTAGAGGGGCTTGTTCATACGTTACGTATTGCTTTTATAGCAGTTATTATTTCGCTAGTGATGGGGACGATTATTGGGGTTATCCGAACATCCAATAATAAGTTTGTTCAGTTTCCATTTAAAATTTATTTAGAGTTATTTCGTATCATTCCAATTCTAGTCTGGCTTTTTGTCATTTATTATATTGTACCGGTAAACTTCGATGTGGAATTAAGTGCAGAAACAGTTGCACTCATCGTTTTTAGTTTATGGGGGGCAGCAGAAATGAGTGATATTGTGCGCGGTGCAATTATTTCATTGCCTAAACACCAGGTGGAGTCAAGTAGAGCATTGGGTCTTGGGAAAATTCAAATGTACCGTTATGTACTGGTGCCTCAAGCTGCAAAACGTTCGATTCCGCAGATAATCAACCTTATTACACGTATGATTAAAACTACAGCATTGCTAACGATGATCGGTGTAGTCGAGGTGATTAAAGTAGGGCAACAAATTATTCAAGTGAATAACACTGAATATCCGACAATTTCGTTTTGGATATACGGAGTGATATTTTTGTTATATTTTTGCATCTGTTTTCCATTATCACGTATTTCACGAAAACTGGAACAGAAATGGGCGATGTAAGGAGTTGGACATAATATGGCAGAACAAATGCCGATTTTACAAATTAATGGCCTTGTCAAAAAATTTGATGACAAAGTCGTCTTAAATGGCATCGACTTGCATGTTGAGCAAGGGAAGGTTATTGCAATTTTAGGGCCGTCTGGTTGCGGGAAAAGCACATTTCTACGCTGTTTAAACGGGCTGGAGGAAGTGCAGAGTGGTGAAATTATCTTTGAAAACCAAAATCTTATTAAAGAAACTTCCAGATGGCGCGAAGTACGCCAAAAAATCGGAATGGTTTTCCAAAGCTATGACTTGTTTCCGAATTTAACGGTGATGGAAAATATTTTATTGTCTCCTACGAAAGTGCAAAAACGTTCGCGACATGAAGTTGAGGCGCAAGCAAATGAGCTGCTTGAACGAGTTGGACTGGCGGATCGTGCAAATGATTATCCGCGCCAATTATCTGGTGGGCAAAAACAGCGAATTGCAATTGTCCGTGCACTTTGTATTAACCCGGAAATTATGCTGTTTGATGAAGTAACCGCTTCTCTTGATCCAGAGATGGTACGGGAAGTATTGGATGTTATCGCGCAGCTGGCCAAGCAGGGTATGACAATGCTTATTGTGACACATGAAATGAATTTTGCAAATCTAGTAGCGGATGAAGTGATATTTATGGATAAAGGAAAGATACATGAACGAGCATCTGCGAAGGATTTTTTCTCAAATCCTAAAACGGAGCGCGCCAAGCAATTTTTGAATATATTACAATTTTAGGAGGAGAAAAATTGAAAAAGATTTATTTATTCTTTTTTGCGGGGATATTAACTTTAGTATTAGCTGCATGTAGTGGTGATAATGAGGCAGTATCAGGTAATGCAATATCAGAAACAGATTCAGCAATTGATAAAATAAAAGAGCGTGGCACATTACGTGTAGCAGTATTTAGTGATAAACCGCCTTTTGGTTACGTTGATTCAAATGGTGACAACCAAGGCTATGACATTTTACTAGCAAAACGTGTTGCGAAAGATTTATTAGGTGATGAGTCAAAAATTGAGTATATCATTACAGAGCCGCAAGCACGTGTTGACTTATTAAAATCAGATAAAGTAGATATTGTTTTAGCAAACTTTACAGTAACACCAGAACGTAAAGAGCAGGTTGATTTTGCCAATCCATATATGAAAGTAGCAGTAGGTGTTGTGTCACCGGAAGGGTCGCAGATTACCTCGGCAGAACAATTAGAAGGTAAAAAACTAATTGTCCCAAAAGGTACCACTGCAGAAACATACTTCATGAAGAATCACCCTGATGTGGAGTTAGTTAAGTATGACCAAATTACAGAGGCTTTTGAAGCGTTAAAAGATGGTCGTGGCGATGCATTGGCACAAGATAATGCACTATTATTCAGCTGGGCAAATAATAATCACGGATTCGTAGTAGCACTGCCAACATTAGGTGAACAAGATTACATTGCACCAGCAGTTAAAAAGGGCAACAAAGATCTATTAGATTGGTTAAATAGTGAGCTTGAAACATTAGGCTCTGAACAATTCTTTACCCAAGCATATGAAGAAACATTGAAGCCAGCATTCGGTGATTCAATTAGTGCGGATGAAGTAGTAGTTGAAGGTAAGACAGAATAAGTAACATTTCCTATTCTAATAAAGCCTAAAGAAATTACAAAACTAGGTAAATCGAAGAAGCTACTGTCTGTATTTTACAGGAAGTAGCTTCTTAATTTGGGTTTAAATAAAGTACTTCTTTTAATTCACAAAATGTTTCTCTTCCTCTGGAGATAAATAATATTATGTTAAATTAACTGTATGTAGCTATTTACAAAGGAATAATCTCAAGAAAATAGCTGAAAATCCGAACGATTAACTTTAATCTAATAAAATAATTCGTTTTTAGGTTGACAACGCTTTCAATGTTTTGTAAAGTAACAGATGTCGAATGATTATTATAAAAACACGAAAAATGTTCGTATTTAGGAGTGTAGTGAAATGATAGATACAGTTTTTGATTATGAAGATATTCAATTAATCCCTGCAAAGTGCATAGTGAAAAGTCGTACAGAATGTGATGCAACAGTAACTTTGGGTAATCATACATTTAAACTTCCGGTAGTTCCGGCAAACATGCAAACAATTATTGATGAGCAATTAGCAGAAAAATTAGCTGCACAAGGCTATTTCTATATTATGCACCGTTTCCAACCTGAAAAGCGTGCGCAGTTTATCCGTGATATGCACAGTAAAGGCTACATCGCATCAATTTCTGTTGGTGTAAAAGATGAAGAGTATACGTTCATCGAAGAGCTGAAAGATGCTCAGCTTGTACCGGACTATATTACGATTGATATCGCACACGGTCATTCAAACCAAGTCATCGAAATGATCGGTCATATTAAAAAGCATTTACCGAACAGTTTTGTTATTGCTGGAAATGTCGGTACTCCTGAAGCAGTACGTGACCTTGAAAATGCAGGTGCGGATGCGACAAAAGTTGGTATTGGTCCAGGTAAAGTGTGTATTACGAAAATTAAAACTGGCTTTGGTACAGGGGGCTGGCAGTTGGCAGCACTTCGCTGGTGTGCAAAAGCTGCTTCAAAACCGATTATCGCGGACGGCGGTATTCGTACACATGGCGACATTGCCAAATCAGTACGTTTCGGTGCATCAATGGTAATGATCGGTTCACTTTTTGCAGGTCATGAAGAATCACCGGGTCAAACCGTGGAAATTGACGGCAAACAAGTGAAAGAATACTTCGGTTCTGCATCGGAATTCCAAAAAGGCGAGCGTAAAAACGTTGAAGGCAAGAAAATGTATGTTGACTCAAAAGGATCGATTTTCGATACGTTAACTGAAATGGAACAAGATCTGCAGTCATCAATTTCATATGCAGGTGGTAAAACATTATCTGCGATTCGTAACGTTGATTATGCAATAGTAAAAAATTCAATTTTCAACGGCGATAAAATTTAACTTATTTTATTGCGCAAAAGAAGTTAGCCCTGGCGGATTTCAACTTCATTATGCTGAATTGAAATTTAAATTTTCTGATAATAAGTGTTGACATTTTATTTCATTGCCGGTAAACTTCATTTCAAGGTAATATCTAGGCAATGATTGGAAGTAGTAAATAGCTTGTATACTTTAAGAGAGCCAGTGGGTGGTGCAAACTGGCAGATACAACTGTTGAACTCGTCCATGAGCTACGACCTGAAATTAGAGTAGGGAAGTCGGAAGTCTCCGTTAAAAGACTGGCAAACTATTTGTCGATAAGTGGAATGTTTCAGCAATGGACATTCAATTTAGAGTGGTACCGCGAGTTTAACCTCGTCTCTATGGAATTTTTCATAGAGGCGAGTTTTTTTATTTTTATTTACTGTTTAAAAATCAATTTGAGAAGAAAAGGGGAAATGAAAATGAGCAGAAAAATTTGGGTTTTTGATACAACATTACGTGATGGTGAGCAAGTGCCAGGGGCTAAACTGAATTTATATGAAAAAGTGGAAATTGCCCAGCAGTTAAAAAAGCTCGGTGTTGATATTATTGAAGCCGGATTCCCAGCGTCTTCACAAGGTGATTTTGATGCAGTAAAAGCTGTGGCGCAAAAGGTCGGCCATAATTCGAATATGATGATTACGGCACTTGCCCGTGCTGTAAAAGATGACATTGATTCTGTTTACAATGCAGTCAAATATGCAAATAATCCGATGATTCATATGGTTCTAGGGACATCCGATATTCATGTGGAGAAGAAGTTCAGTAAATCGAAGGACCAGATTCTGCAAATCGGGGTAGACGCAGTGAAATACGCGAAAACGTTACTGCCGCAAGTACAATATTCAACGGAAGATGCATCCCGCTCTGATTTTGAATACCTTTGGAAAACGATTGAAGCGGTCATGAAAGCCGGAGCAACGATGATTAACGTACCGGATACAGTCGGGTATGCCGAGCCGGAACAGTGGGGCGAGATGATTGCCAAGCTGAACGATCGAATGAAAAACCTGGATGATTCCGTACTGCTTTCAGTTCACTGCCACAACGATTTAGGGATGGCGACTGCCAATACGTTAGCGGCGATCAAAAACGGTGCAGATAAAGTAGAAGTGACGATGAACGGTATTGGCGAACGTGCCGGAAACGCGGCATTAGAAGAAGTGGTTATGGCAATTAAAACACGCGGGGACGTTTACGATGTGTTCACAGATATTAATACAAAGGAAATAATGAATACATCTCGCTTAGTGTCGAGCTTTATGGGACTGGATGTCCAAGTAAACAAAGCGATTACAGGTGACAATGCTTTCGCCCATTCATCAGGTATTCACCAGGATGGCTTACTGAAATCACGTGATGCTTATGAAATCGTTCATCCGGAAGATGTAGGCCTTGATGATATGGAACTTGTCTTAACAGCACGCTCTGGTCGTCATGCAGTAAAAAATGCACTGTCTAAACTGGGATTTGATGATTTTGCGGAAGAAGAGTTTGAAGGCATTTTTGAAAGCTTCCTAAAGCTGGCTGATTCGAAAAAAGAAGTTTACAATCATGATTTATATGTCATTGTTGAAAACTACTATGAAAAAACAGAAAAGAACAATCCGAATAAAGAATCATACTCTGACCAATTTTATGATATTGAAGACTTACAGATTATTTCAAACGCTGCTTTCCCGTCTGCCAGCGTAAAAATCCGCCGCGGAGAAGATATTTTCAAATCAAGTGCGGTCGGCTCCGGTCCGATTGACGCCCTTTACTCAGCGATTGCGGATGTTACTGGAATCAAGGTAAAGCTTGTTGAGTACAATATCAGCTCCGTATCACGCGGCCAAGAAGCATTAGGGAAAGTTAAAATCATTATCGAATACGGCGGGGAAAACTATATCGCAAAAGCAGCAGATACTGATATTTTAAAAGCTTCTGCAATGGCTTATATTAATGCGGTAAACAGCGTCATCGTATCAAAAATCGCCCCGCAACCCGTTACGACGACAGCTACAGTGTAACTAAACAGGTAGAAGTGAATAAGATTTAAAAATGAGAGCCAGTTCAAATTTTACGATAAGTAAAGTTTGGACTGCTTTTTTAGCAGCTTTGTCATTATTATTCTTAGACTGCATTACCAACGGACTATATGTAAAAGAAAAAGGTAGTGCCACTTGAAATTTCAAACGGCACTACCTTATTAAACTATTATTATTTATTAAACTGTTCCATTAATAGACGATAGCTGTTCAGGCGCTGATCAATCGTATATAAATTACAGTTTATCATCGCTTCGTCAAAGCCATAGTATTCCTGTTCTTCTCTAATCTGATTCGCTACTTCCTCAGCAGAGCCGATCAGCATAAGCGGACGGTTTTGCTCCAGAAGCATTTTATCCATCTCAGTAAGCGGGATGTCATTCGCTTCTTCAGGAGAAAGCACGTTTATAATCTTTCCGCGCATTAAGTTAAGACGACTGATCTGCATCGGCATTGATAAGTATTCCGCTTCTTCAGCCGTTTCAGCTACACTGATTGCATAGGTAGTAATAATTTGCGGCTGTTCCATGAAGTACGAAGGCTGGAAACTGTTACGGTATGCATCGAATATCCCTTTAGACATTTGTCCATTGAAGAACTGGGCAAAGGAATAGCCCACACCCGCTTCACCCGCTTTTTTCGCACTTTGTCCGCTTGATCCAAGCAGCCAGCTTTGCGGAAGCTGTATTTTGAAAGGAGCGGCTACAACATTATCATAAACCGCTTCACCTGTACGCTGTTCATTCATTAATTGTAAAATGACTTCGAGTTTATCATATTGTTCCGTCAGATCAGGTCTGCGTCCACTTGCAAGCGCGGTCATTGCGGGCATATCCCCGCCAGGAGCGCGGCCTGCGCCAAAATCAATGCGTCCCGGTGCCAATGCAGCCAATGTTTTGAAAACTTCTGCCACTTTATACGGGGAGTAGTGCATCATCATAATGCCGCCCGTTCCGACACGGATACGCTCTGTTTTCGCAGCTATATAAGCAGCTGTTACTTCAGGCGCAGAGCTTGCCAGTGTTGTTGTATTGTGATGTTCTGCAAACCAGATTCGTTCATAACCGTGCTCATCACCAAGTTGGGCAAGCTTCACTGCATTAGCTAGTGCATCGGTTGATGTCATGCCTTTGGAAATAGGTACTTGATCTAATATACTAAGTTTCATTGAAATTCACCTCAACTGTTCGTTACAGTTTACGATAACGAATTGAACGGCAAATGTAAAATTATTGGCCTCTCGTATAGGCCTTAATGATTGCAAGACGTTCGCGAATACGTGATTTTGTGTTGATGACTTTTGGAGTAGGGGCTGCGACCACATCTGCCTTTAGACCGAGTTTTCGGGCAAGAATTGTTGCACGTTTCAAGTGGAAATCATTTGAAATAATCGTGATGCTCGTTGTATTTTCGGGCAACAGTTTTTTTGCGAACAACAAATTTTCATAAGTCGATGTAGACTGATCTTCCAATAAGACCCTATCTTCAGCAATCCCGTGTTCGATTAAATAGTCTGCCATAACCGACGCTTCTGTACGATCTTCATCAGCACCCTGGCCACCTGTAACAATCGCTTTTAAAGTGGGATATTTTTGCAGATAATCCACTGCCGCATCTAAACGGTTTTTTAATGACAGGGAAGGGATGCCACCTGGTTTTACTTTTGCGCCTAAAATGACAACATATTCATTTGAACCGTCTGCCTCATTTTTTAACGCTGCTTTCATTTCATAGTCAAGCCAGTAGAAAATTAACACGAGTATAATTAGAATAAATAATAGTGCGAAAATAATTCTTTTCAAAAAAATCCCCCCTTTATGTAGTATACGATGCATAAAGGGGGAATGTTTCGCTATTGCGGAACAATTATGAAATGGCTTCTTTTTCTTCTCGGATGACTCTGCGCTGTTGTCGTACTTGTACGGATAAGTAGTTGATATAGCGGATAAAGACGTAAAATACAATTATTGCAGAGAATGTTAATTGAAAATAAAAATACGTTTCCAGCCAGCTTGTCGACATCCCATTTTGCTCGAAATAATGAATGACACCATAAGTGGCAGTCGCAGAAATAACTAATGGGAATGTAAAGGCAGCATAGCTTGGATAAAAAGGCAGCTGTAATGCACTCGGTAATTTCGAGAGTACTAAAAGATACAATATTTGCGCGACAATGAATAATGTCAAAACAATACCGAAATGACTTTCAAACTGCTGGAAATAAGCAGCTAAACTGATCGAAGCGGGTGCAGTTAAAATCGTAAGCATCGGAATCGTAGGCTCCGGCAAATCTTTTCTAATAAATACACGGAAAATAAGAATCGGTACTAACACAATAAAAGCGCATATCGCAAAAATAACAATCGCTTTTGTGAATAGGCCTGAAAGATCACTCGCTGTTAAAGGCAGAACCGCTGTTCCGACAAACATAATAAGCCAGCTTGGATAAATATCCGAAATCGTAATCCGTTTTTTCCAAATAAATGTTCGAATAAAATAAAAGATAATAAAAATTTGAGTCGTTGCAGCAAGAATCCAGATCATATGTATAACGAATTCGCTTATACCGTAATAGTGCAAACCACTACTTATCGATAAAGTCCCCATCGTAAAAGTGGGGGATACTGACGCAATAATCGGATTTTGCATTTCTGCAAGGATACTGGAAAACGCAAAAATCAGTTTTCCAATGATTAATAGAAATAAAAAGATTCCTATAAAAAAACAGACATGACCGAAAGCGGCTTTGTCCATACTTAAAAATAAATTTCCCAATGAAACCAGTCCGAGCATTAGCCCGCTGATTGGAATTGGGACGACTTGAAATAAATTTCTCACGATGGCCTCCAAAATATAACAACAATGTGCACAAACTATGAAAATATACATGAAATGTACACATTGTTTCTACTAAATCCATTCTACTGCGTAATTTTTAATCCGACAACCGCAATAATAATAAACGAAATAAATAGAATTCTCTTCCAGTCTTTGGATTCGTTATAGATAAACATCCCTACAAGGGTGCCGCCGACTGTACCAATTCCTGTCCATACAGCATAAGCAACTCCCATAGGCAATTCCTTCATTGCCATTGAAAGGAGTGAGAAACTGAAAATAAAGGAACCGATTAGAAATGAATAGGAGCCGAGTGACTTTTTCTGGGCAACTTTGTTCATTCCGATGACACCACCGACTTCAAAAAGTCCGGCAAAAATTAAATAAACCCAAGCCATTATGCATCCCTCGTTTCTTCCGGTTCATTTGAAATGAGTTTCAACCCAATAACACCGATTAATAATAATCCGATAAATCCTATTTTCGTTAAGCTAAAGGGCTCGTTGAAAATGACCGTTTCCGCTATGACTGTACCGGCCGTACCAATTCCCGTAAATACCGCGTAAACGGTAGCGACCGGCAGTTTCTCTGTTGCGATGATTAAAATATAAAATGATACAACGATCAATGCGGCAACGCCGACCCATAGCCACACTGTATTTGCGTATTTCAGTCCCATTGCCCAAACAATTTCAATGATGCCTGCCAATAGGACGAGTATCCAGTATTTTGTCATGATGTCTACACCTCAGCTCTTATTCCTCTGTAAAATATTGTCCATCCAGCCTGCAAACGCTTTTCACAACGTTCACTGCCACCATATAGCATTTCGACATAAAGGCTATCAAGCAATGCCAAAAAACCAATTGCTGCTTTATTTGCAGAAACGGACAATTTTTGTTCTTTTAAATAATCCGTGAACAGCCTTTCTAATTCGTCTAAATAGATGTAGGTTTGTTCACTTAATAGCTGCTCCAAATGCTGTGGCATTAAGAAAATCGAACGCATGAAAAATTTAGTTTCCGCAATGGATTCAAAGCGTTGTGGAAAAGACTGCAGAAATGGCAGCAATACTTTTTCGACAGAAAGTTGTTGATGCTTTTCGATAAATTCTTTTGCAAATAACAGTTCAGCTTCCATTGCCTGTTTCGAAATTGATAAATAGAGCGCATCTTTACTTTTAAAATACGTATAGATCGATTGTTTCCGTATTCCTACTTCTTCTGCGATCTGGGCCAGTGATCCGCCACTGTATCCGTGTTCGCTGAAATTAAGCAGAGCGGCTTGTATTATTTTCTCTTTAGTCACAATATCACCTTCCTGACGTTCGTAAGGTAAGAGTAACAAAAATTGTTTGCGATTGCAAACGAGTTGGATTACAGTGGTTAAAAAGAGGTGAGGACATGGAGCGTTGCAGTTGGGTCAAGCTGGATGAACCTGTATATGTGAAATATCATGACGATGAGTGGGGCGTGCCCGTTTATGACGACCGGAAGTTGTTTGAAATGCTTTGTCTTGAAGGGGCACAGGCAGGCTTAAGCTGGCTGACAATATTAAAAAGAAGAGAAGGGTATTTGGCGGCATTTGATCAGTTCGACGCGGAAAAGATTGTACAATATGATGAAGAAAAACTTGAAGCATTAAGAAATGACGAACGCATTATCCGCAACCGGCTGAAAATCAAAAGTGTTGTCACGAATGCAGAAAGCTTTTTGGCTATTCAAAGACAATATGGCTCCTTTTCGAATTATATTTGGTCTTTTGTCGACGGCAAGCCGGTGATCAATTCATGGGAATCATCCGCACAAGTACCTATTACGACAGAAACAAGCGATCGTATGAGCAAGCAACTGAAAAAAGACGGATTCAAATTTGTCGGCAGCACAATATGCTATTCCTATATGCAGGCAGTTGGCATGGTGAATGACCATACAACGAATTGCCACTGTTTCAAAAGGTAAAAGAGGGGGCGGGCTCCAACAGGAAACGAATGCGGAGTTTCTAACCCCAGTTTTTAGAAATAATCGATTTGAGGATTATATAGCCCGAAGTGAGGATTATTTTGCCGGAACTGAGGATTATATTTTGGATCAGCATAATTTAACCAGATAACTTTTAAAACAGGCTGTAGCAGAAGTTTAAGGTACATTCGGTTCTGCAGATATTAAAACAGCCTTTTTACTTTTCTTGACTTCGTAATTAAAAAAATATTCTTTCTCTACTTCAAAAGAATAATCATTAGTTTTTGGAATAACGAGTTCTTTTGTTTCTCCACCCCAATTTTGAATGATAATCGAATTCTCCTTAATTTCCTTCACAGTAGCAAACTCTGCAACTACAGTATTGCTGCAACCAAACCAAATAATAACAGGAACAATGAGTAATAAAAGTAGTTTTTTCAAAATTATCTCCTCTGTATGGATTTTACTAATTTATTTACGCATTCACGTTAAATAAAATTAGAACAATAAATGTTGAAAAAGGGATACAGTTAATAGAATTGCCGATAAAGTTCCTGCGGATAATAAAGTGATCATCTTTCGTTTGTTCACCGCTTTTGTAGGCTTTGTAGCTTCTTTAGATACAGTAATCCATATCATAGTTGAAACTATGGCTAGTATTATTAGAGCATCATTGGACATAAATAGTTCCTCCCCAGTAATTCTAGTTTTTTATCGCTTGTTCTACATATGCTAAAAAATTTTTATAGTTGGATTTACCATCAAAATATTGCTTCACTTCATAAATGGGACACAATATGTGATCCAATTTTTTAGAATAAAGAACAGATTCATCGTCTACACTCAATCCATAATTATTTAGATGTTCGGTATTTTCTTGAATCGAATTAAAATCAAACCAGCGATATTGCCCGTCTTTGTGATTTTTAATTACTTCGCCTAAATAGGCACCAATACGTGTGATGAAATTTTCTGAATGCTCTTTCAAAAGCTGCTGTCCAAATTCTGTATGGATTAACCGTTCAGCATACTCATTAACGAGACGAACACTATCTATTGAAAAATCCAAATTAGCTTTCGTTAAATGTTCCTGATCCCATTGATCTGGTGAAACATCTTTAAATAACAATTCCGCATTAGATTTCTTACCATTTTTAATTAGTTTGGGCTTTAAGAAAAACACAGTTCCCACCTCATCCTGAATTTGACATGTTGACTCCAATTATATCAGATATACATAAAAAAAAGACAAAACATATTAGTCGCTCTAAAAATGTTTTGTCTTTTCTCTGTTTAGTTTTCCCTTACTTCACAAGCATTGCAGGGCATTGGACGCGCTTCATCACTTTATGTGATACGCTGCCTAGCACCATTTCCTGCAGGCTGTTTAAGCCGCGGCTGCCGATCACCACTAAATCCACATTTTGCGTGTTGGCAAATTTGATGATTTCAGGTCCTGGTGAGCCGTGAATGATTTCCACCTTATAATGGACTTGATTCCCGTTGAACAGTTCCTCGATTGGCACGAGCTTTCGACGACGTTCCATGTAAAGACTTTCGATGGAGCTTGAATGCAATACATCCGTTTTCGCTTTTTCCATATCAATGATAAAGATGATTGTCACCAATGTTTCAGCATTTATTTGGGCTATTTTTAAAGCTTCTTTTGCTGCACGTATCGAGTTTTGCGAACCATCAGCGGCCAGTAAAATATGTTGATACATAAGCCACCTCCTAATCGATTAATGTCGTACCGGTTAACTTCTTCAATAGCTGTTTACTTGACTCATCAATATTCAAGTAGGTTACTTCTATATTTTTCGCTTTCAACTGGTCTTTCACCTTCATTAAAGCACCGATTGCCGAATCATCCCACACTTTACATAGTGAAAAATCGATGACAATTGATGACTGCTCATTTTGAACCGTTTTGAAATAGTCGATAAATCCTTCTGTTGAAGCGAAGAATAGTTGCCCTTTGACAAAGTATGTTTTCCCTTGCTTTGAAATACTTACACGTGAGATTTCGTTGACGAAAAACAGTGCACTGACAATAATACCGGCTACAACACCTAACGCTAAGTTATGTGTATACAGGACAACCGCGATTGTCAGAAGCATTACAAACACATCTTTTTTCGGTGCTGTCACAGCATATTTGAATGATTGCCAGTCAAATTGGGTAATACATACAACAACCATTACACCAGCAAGTACCGGCATTGGAATTTGAACGACATAATCGCCCAGAACGAGTATTAAAAACATTAAAAATACACCAGCAACAAAAGTGGAGAGTCGGCCACGTGCGCCGGATTTTACGTTAATCACGGATTGTCCGATCATCGCACAGCCGGCCATACCACCGAAGAAACCGTTAATAACATTGGCAATCCCTTGTCCGCGCGCTTCTTTATTTTTATCACTTTCAGAAGCCGTCATATCGTCCAAAATTGATGCTGTCAATAATGATTCGACCAATCCGACAACAGCTAAAGCCAACGAATAAGGTAAAATAATCATCAACGTTTCTAAGTTAAACGGAATATCCGGAATTAAAAATGTTGGCAGTGATTGTGTAATTGTTCCCATATCTCCGACTGTATTTAAATTAAAGCCTGAATAAATGGCTACTGCCGATAAAATTACAACAGCAATAAGAGGGGCAGGGATCCCTTTAATGACAAAAGGGATTGCGTAAATAAGTGCAATTGTCGCAAGCAGGAATGCCCAAGTAACGAAGTCGCCACCAATAAAGTGCGGTGTTTGAGCCATGAATACTAAAATCGCTAATGAGTTAACAAAACCGATCATGACTGCATTTGGAATAAACTTCATCAGGCGTGCTATTTTCAGCATTCCGAAAATGATTTGGATAATTCCAGTTAAAATCGTTGCAGCGAGTAAATACTGCAACCCATGGTCTTTTACAAGCGAGACGATAACGAGGGCCATCGCTCCTGTTGCAGCGGAAATCATCGCAGGACGACCACCGACAAAGCTGATTGTTACAGCGATTACAAATGAGGCATAGAGTCCGACCATCGGATCTACACCGGCTAAAATAGAAAAAGCAATTGCTTCAGGGATGAGGGCCAGTGCGACAACAAGTCCTGCCAGCACATCTGAGCGTACATTCCCAAACCATTGCTCACGGATATTGTACATATATTGTGTAGCTCCTTTTAAATATTCTTCTACTATAATAGCACGCAAATCATGCCCGGCAATAGCAACATTATGATGAAATTTAATTCCCTCTATAAATTTTCCGTGTGTTAATACCTAGTCAGCGTTGTATTGATTAAGTATGAGGAACCAATTATTTCGATTTTCGTAATTACTTCTCCACATGGAAATCACTGCGTTTATAATAGAATAACAATTGTTTGTAAAGGAGTGACCCGTATGACTGAGCGATTCAGCGAACAGCTAAACAACTTTGATGAACATAATCCGTTGGAACAATTAATTGAACGGTTAAAACCTTTGCATAGTATTCTGTCTCAAAATAGTTATGTAAAAGATACGACATCCCGTTTAAAACAGATTATAGATGATGCTGACAGTCAGCCAATCGTGCTCTTTCTAGGAAAAGAGCGGGTTGGGAAAACGACAGTAATCAACAGTTTAATCGGCAGAAATCTGCTGGAAGACCGCCCCACAGAACCGACGAGGACCAATACATTTTTAAAATACGGTAATGAGGAATATATAAAAGCTGTATTTTTAAATGGAATGGTAGTGACATTTGATATTGCCAACCTTTCACTATTCACCATTTCAAATACGGAAAGTGCACAAATAATTCGTAAGCACCTGGATTATTTGGAAGTGTATATAACTTGCGAGCTGTTAAAGAAAGTGACAATTGTTGACTCGGTTGCGCTGGAAGCAGGCGCAAATAATACAGCATACTTTTCACCAGCTCTATTACAGCGCTGTAATGAAGTTTTCTGGGTATTGCAAGCGGGTTCACCTGCTACGGAAGCAGAATTGAATTTTATCGAAAAGCTGAACAAAATGGGAATTACTGCTCATTTAGTCGTAAACGGGATTGACCAGGTAGATGGGGAAGTGGAAAACTTTCTTGATATGGAGAAAGAACGTTACGGCTATTTTATAGGAGAGGATGTACCAGTATCGGCTTTACAGGCCCAGGAAGCACGTAATACGAACAGCACACAGCTGCTTATTGATTCACGCATTACACAGCTGTCACAACTGATGTTCCAGTTAATTGATAACAAGCAAAAAAAGACGCGACATATAACAGAGCGGTTTATACAATGGCTGGAACGTCTCCGTATAGAAATTAATACAATTCCTGCAAGAGAACCGTATATTTCGGCATTTGAATATGTCATACAGCATCAAAGTGATTTTCATAGTGATGCAGCTCAATTACAAAAGGATAAAGCGCTCATCGACTCTCTTGACAAACAATATGAATCGGTTAGTAAAGTGTTCAAAGAAGTACAAACTCTTTTTCAGCTTTTACAGACACTGAATGGCCATTCCTATTTACGCGATCCAATCATCGATATGTATGAGGAAATGGCGGTACTTTATCAAAAAAATGTACGTGATTACCGAAAATTGCATGTAGAATATTCAATGGAATATGGACAACTTGAAAAGCAGTTCAAAAAACAAACGGGGACGTCGCTCAAATTCCCGTTAGAAGAGAGTGAACTTACACCGTTTTTGTCCGAGCATATTCAAACGTTAAATAAAGTCCAAAAAAATTGTGAACAAAAACTGGTGCTCATTAAAAAATACGAACAATTTGTACTGGAAAAACTGGATTCAGTACAAAGTCGTCTGAACGAGCTGGTGGAAAACCAATTATTATCAATACACAATCAGTTAAACGAATTGGAATCGAAACGCATTCGTGAACGGGCCAACATGACAGCCTCTGTAAATAAACTGGCCGAATTCAATTGCATTGCCGAAGCACAAAGCTTTATAAAAGATGCACTAGAGCCTCTTTTATTGGAAAGAGTACTGCCGATTAAAGAGCAGGAAAAAATGCAAATTCAACAGACGATTAATCATCTTGTTACGGTTGATTTTACGTATGAAACACCAATTGCAACAGAACCGGATGAAATATTGGAACCGCTGAATTTGAAAGAAAAATATCAACTGTTTGAGCTGCGGTTAACCGAAGAAGATATTATCTCGGATATTCCGGAATTACCTGAAAAAATCGAATTTTAAAAAATTGGCTGCGCGGGATTTTTAACTCGTGCGGCCATTTGCTTTTTAAGGGAGTGCTGCGAATTCCTTGTAAACAATAGCCTTTCCAATGCAAAGTTTTTATGAGAAAATTGTACTCGCAGAAAGGAAGTATTTAAATGAATACAATTTTTAAACCTCATGATGAATGGGAACCATATATTGATATCGACCAACATGGTAAGCTAACTTTATCTAATATAGAGTTTACGACAACAAACTTATGTAATATGAGATGCTCTCATTGTGCAGTAGGATATACGTTATTGACAAAAGAATTACCGGCCATCCCGGCAGATGAAATTATTCGTAAACTGGAAGAGGTTGAAACGTTACGAACAATGAGTTTTACAGGTGGAGAACCACTATTAACTAAAAAGGGAATTAAGGATAACCTGTTACCGCTATTGAAATATGCGAAGAGCAGGGGGATAAAGACACAAATCAACTCCAACCTTACATTACCGATGTCTCATTATGAGCTGGTTGCACCTTATTTAGATGTCATGCATATTTCGCACAACTGGTGTGATGAAAAGGAATTTGTTGAAACAGGATTCGCGATGATGGAAAAAACGCCGTCAGTTGAATATAGAGGGAACTTATATCGCAATATTTTTGACAATGCAAGAGAACTATCAAAAGGCGGCATGTTCGTTTCCGCAGAAACAATGTTAAACCGCAACACAGTGCCGTTTATGGAGAAAATCCACCATGAAGTAGCCAATGAAATGCTATGTAAACGACATGAGATTCACCCGATGTATGCAAGTGATTTTGCTGAAAGCTTAGAAACGATCGGTTTGGATGAATACAGAACAGTTATCAATGAAATCCTGGATTACAGAAATAAAGATATTTGGGTTTTATTCGGAACATTGCCGTTCTATCCGTGCAGCCGTGATGAGCGCGATATCGCATTAATCAACCGAATCAATAATGCATCGAATACAACAATGAGAAATGATGTTGACGGTCGTTCAAGAATGAACCTGAATATATTCTCAGGTGATATTTCGGTTACCGATTTCTCGGATGACGGTCAAGCATTCGGTAATATTAAAAATGAATCATTAACTCAAATCTATAAAAGATGGCTAGATTCAAATATTTCCAAATCGATCAATTGTCATTGTCCTGCGGTGAAATGTTTAGGGGCAAACGTCATAGTTAAAAACATGTATTATCCGTCTACTGAATTTGTCAGTGGGATTGTGAAATAAATAATTTAAATACAACAATCTATCCAGATGTGGGTAGATTGTTTTTTATTTTTTGTTTCACCAATACTAAAAAACCTACCTGCAACAGAAAAAGTCGCAGGTAGTAATGTCATTAGCTGATTTCATCAAGATTCGATGAAATTTCGCTGTTATTTTCACTGTAAAACTTTGAACCGAACGAGTTGTCGACCATTGTTTCGGACAGATAAATTTTCGAATAGTTGACCGCCTGGATGTTGAAATCAAACTTCGCATTTTGAATAATGCATTTCGAAGCATGGAGAACCGATTTGTTTTGTACAAATATATCGGATTCATGGCCTTCAATAATCTGTGTTGTGTTCAGCTCAACAGAAGATTCGGAGTCAATCCATAACTGGGAATACATATGATTGGAAATGAACGTATCCTGAATCAACGCCTCTGCATGGTTTTCAATTATTAAACCGTTCCGTTCACCTTCCATCAACTCGCTGTCTTTTAACACAAGAGAACTGTCATTGATGATGATTTGCGGCATTTTATGACAAGAAATTTGGCTTTCGATAATATGAACCGATGCATCTTTCATCGCCACAATCCCGTTCGTTTCGCCGCCGCTAATTTGGGAATGCTGAATTGTGGCATTCGTATTGCCGACCATTTCAATTTGAATTCCCGTGCCATCTTTCACAACCGATTCGGTTACTTCAAGTTCACATGCATCCATGACAAAGATACTTTTGCCGCCGATTAATTCGCTTTGGTAAATCGTTACCGTACTGTTATTTTTCCCGGCTATATGTGCTAGGTCATTATGATTGAAATGGCAATTGTCCACAGAAGTTTTCGCATGATTGACCGCTAAAATGCCATTGCCTTTATTATGGTGTACCGTCGTATTTAACAGGAATAATTCCGCTTCCATTACCGTTAGCGCCGCATTTTTATGACCTGTAATCGTACTGGAAACAATCGAACATGAAGCACCTTTTTCTGTATAAACTCCAATCTGTTTTCCTTCCTGAATTGTCGCATCTTTTATTGTACAAATGGAGTTATCAGTAATGAAAAGCTGCGGCAGCACATTATAGGCAAACACCGTACTATTGAAGTTTGCGACCGATTTTTCCTTTATATGAATCCCGACGCCTTGGCAGCTGTATACTTCACAGTTCGTCATATTTAGGAAAGACTCGAGCAACAGCTGGACATTTGCGATTTTATGAAAAGCAATCAATGTATTCTCGATCATTGCTTCAGAATAGTCCCGTAAAATAATACCGGATTCATTGCCGTATTGTATTTGGCAATCTGTCACGTTTAGGGAACTTCTTTGCAACCAGATTTGGGGAAGGTGGTGGTGTTGGATTGCTGTTTTCGTTAAATGAATGTTTGAATGGTCTGATGCATATATACCATTACCTTCGCCATGCAGAACTTCGCAGGCATCCATTTCCAATAGGGCATGGTCCTGGATAATGAGCTGTGTGCCGGAATGATGCTGGACTTTCACACGAGTTAAATATGCCCTTCCATGAGATTTAACCCAAAGTGCCTGATTCGCTTTTGAAAGGGTACAATCCGTTAAATGAAGCATTGAATTTTCCGCTAATATATGAACTTTTTTATTGTTTTCAAAGTGACAATGTTCAAACTGGGCTGCACTATTGTAAATCAATGTCACTGCCGCATCCGATGCATCCTTGAATGTTGTTTTTTCACAATGTAATGTTCCGCCGTTCATTGCTAACAGTACATTCGTACGTCCACCTTGAATTACACAGTTTTTTAATATAATTTTACCTTCGACATAAATTTGCGTTGTAGGTTGAATCGTCATGTTTTCAAATGTGACTGTCGCAGATTCAGCGATCACGATAGATCCTTTTAAGCAGACAGTTGCATCCTTTTGCGCTGCAACCGTTCTGTTTTCCTCAAAAGTTAAAGTTTCTTTATATGTCCCGGATGCAACGATAATTTCATCATGGCTCGTTGTTCGTTGCACTGCTTTTTGAATAGTTTTAATGCGTGAAAAAATTGAAGATGACACTCTTACTGCCGCCATACGATTCCTCCTACCAAACATGCTATATGTAATATGTTCACGTAAAATAACAAAATTAATCATTTGCAATTAAAATTGTGTAAAAACATGAAAATAATATTACCTTTGCTCTTACTAAAATAGTGCAAAGTCACCTGAAATATTCCTAGTTCTTTAAAGGAAGAAATATGACAGGCAAAAGGTTTAAAAAACGTACAGGAAGTGTAACGTTATTAGGAGAGGATTACATAAATGTGCGGGTAAACGGATTTACGTAAAAAGGGAAAGGTGGTCAATCAATGTGTGAACAGCTGCAAACGATCCGTCAGCAACTGAATGAATGTTTTTATGATCGGGAAGAAGAAATTGAAGCCTTATTAATTGCCCTATTATCACGGCAGCACCTTTTATTTATCGGTCCAGCGGGGACGGGGAAAAGTGTGTTATCGTCCATGCTTGGTTCAATTGTTGAAGGGAGTCATTGTTTCCAGCATTTATTGACGCCTTTCAGTACACCTGAAGAATTGTTTGGTGTGCTTTCTTTAAAAGATTTGGAGCAGGGAATTTATAAACGGAATGTGACTAATATGCTGCCGGAAGCCCATTTTGCGTTTATTGATGAAATCTTTAAAGCAAACTCCGCGATTTTGAATTCACTGCTGACACTAATCAATGAACGAATTTATTATAACAACGGGGTTCCGATTGCTTCTCCACTTTTGACGATGGTCGGTTCATCCAATGAATATATCGAAGAAGGGGAAGGGCTGGAGGCATTATTCGACCGTTTTTTGCTGCGCTATGAAGTTAATTATATTCGCGAAGAAGAAGCCTTTATTGCAATGTTAAAGGACGATAGCGAAAAGGAAGTAACGAAAATAACATTGGACGAGCTTTATGAACATCAGCAAAAGACGAAACAGATTGCGATTTCAGATACGATTTTTAAAGTACTTGCTAAAATTAGGCAGGCGCTTCAAGATGAAGGCATTCGTCCGTCCGATCGACGTTTTAAACAGTCACTGTCAGTTTTAAAAGCAAAAGCGTATTTAGACGGGCGGACAGAAGTGATCCGGGAAGACTTGCCGATTTTGACGAATATTTTATGGGAAACGGTTGAACAAAAATCATTAACAGAACAAACCATTAAAGAAGTGGCCTTTGATACGGTCGAAGCGTTTATTCACAGGACATCGACAGAGTTTGAGATGATTATTTTAACTGCGAGAAATGCGATGCTTCAAAAATCCCCGTTTGCCAAATCGGAGCTGAGTCAACTGCTCCTGCAAGGGAAAACATTATTTATGGAAGTACAAAATATGAGCCGTCAAATCCCGAGTCGTCCGGAATTAAACAGTCTCAAAACGGAAATGCATAAACAATTACTTCGAATAACTTCAGATGTTATCGGGTTTTAAAGAATACAGAAGGTGGGATGCTCTTTGAGTGAGAACATACATGTAATCTACAGCCGAACTGTTTTTGAGGGGAGCACTGAGCAAAAGACACGGTTTAACGAATTGTTGAAAATGGCCACTTTGTTGAATGACAGCAGCATTGCAGGGGAAAAAATTGTTCCCGGCTTTACGAATATCATCGGGGATTGCTGGCATGCTTTCTATTATAAAGCACCTGTACTAAATAAAAATGCAAAGCAACTGGACAAAATGCAATATGATTTTATGAAAGAGCTGCTGAAAAATGAAGAGTACATCCAATGGCATGAGCTGACAAAAGGTGACGAGCTGTTAAGTGTCCTTACTTCCGTCAGCATTGCAGAACAGCTTCTTAAAAGCTTTCAATATTATGAGGAACAGAAAAACCCATTTCAGATCGAGCAACTGGAAGCCTTTCAAAATCAGCGACAAAGCCCGAATATGACAAACGATTTACCGGAAAAAAGGGAATATTTAAAGCAGTTATCGAAAACGTCTATCGGCATGATGCTGCAGCAAAACAAAAAGAATATTCATCATACAAAAACAGCAGTCATGAAAGTCGGGACGATGGACGGCAAAAAAATGGATCAAGTTCCTTTAAGCGATCAGTTTAAACTGGCGAGAATGATTAGCGAGCGAAAGGAATTGCATAAAATTGCCGAATTAGTCGGCCGTTTTAAAAAAATTGCGACAAGAAAGCAGAAGTCTAAACAAGACGAGACGATTCAGCATCAATCGGTGACTTTTGGTCATGAGCTATCCCGATTGTTGCCGGCTGAATTGGGCAACTATATGTTAGGATATAGCAAGCTCGATTTTTTAAAGCGGTTAAGCGAGCAGCAAACACTCGTTTTTAATAAGAAGGGGAAAGATCGTCAAGGAAAAGGACCGATTATTGTATGCATGGATGAAAGCAGTTCCATGACATCAATTAAAGCCCAAAGTAAGGCGTTTTGTATTGCCTTGCTGAACATCGCTAAAAAACAGAAAAGAGATTTTGCGATTATTCCTTTTGCAACAAATGTGGGGGAAATTAAATTTTTCCGAAAAGGTCAGGCAAAGACGCAGGACCTCATTCAGTTCAGTGACAGCTTCATCGGTGGCGGTACAAATTATGAGCTGCCATTACGTGAAGCATTGAAGCTATTAAAGAAAAGCGAATTTAAAAAAGCGGATTTGCTGTTCGTAACAGACGGGTCCAGCTTTTTACCATCACGTTTTATAGAGGAATTTGCACACACAAAAAAGCTGAAGCAATTTGAATGTACTTCCATAGTTTTAACAAATTTATTCAATACCGTCGATCTGAATGTTGTCGAGCGCTTCTCGGATCGTGTTATTGAAGTAAATGAATTATTTGAAGCAGAAGATGCATTTGTTTTATAAAAACGGGTATATTCAGAAGGTGTGCGTCTATTAGAAGAGCTTTTACCTAGTCAAATGATCATACGTCTCTTACAATATTGTTATGCATTTGGTTAGGAGGCGTCTTTTTGTTAGTGGAGGATTATGAAAAGTTTTTTGAAATGACGACGGAAGAGCGAAAACAATCTATTCAGGAGCACCCGTCGATACTGAATGATATACTGGAGACAATCGGTCATGAAGAAGCAGCAATCCGTGACCAGCTGAATTACCGCCTGTTCATTTTGCTGTTGTCGGAAAATGCACTCGGTGAGACAGTTATTGCCGATTTTGTGAGCAAACTTTCTTCAACAGACGGATTACTTTATAAAGTTGGCGAAAAGGGGACATCTTCTGTTTTTCAGCGTTCCTATGCGGCTCTTTATTTAGCGGCAATCGTGAATGCGGATCGACAGCTTGTCATTTTATCGAGTGAGCAGTTGGAGCTCCTTGCACAAAATGCGGTGGCGCTATTAACGAAGGAGCAGGATTTGCGAAGCTTCGTCGATCCGAAGTCGGGCTGGGCGCATAGCGTTACAAATACAACGGAGTTAATTAACGCCATTATTGCGCATCCGCTTTATCCGATTCGCTTTACGGCTCAAATATTGCAGGCAATCCGCGCAAATATTTGGAAGGGCTATGTATTTGTCGATGATGAAGAAGAACGTTTCTGCAATATCATTCAGGCATTGTTAGCTAAAAACATCGACGAAGAACTGTTTATAGAATGGTTTGAACAGCTGTTTGACCAGCTGGAAATGGTCGCCTATGAGCGCGGCTATGATGCACTTTGGTTTAAAGCTAGAACAAACCAGCTGAACATGGCAAAAACGCTCTACTTTTATTTGAAATTTGCCAATCGGAATGAAAAATTGCGCAGTATTGTGTCCACGCTCATTCAGCGCTGGCTCAAATTAAACTAGTAACATTATTTTAGTACAATAATATATTTAAATTTATTCAAATTTATACACATATGTACTAAAAAATATGCCATTTAAAATACAATCTGAAATTGTTGAGGAATACTGTGTGAGAAGAACTTTCTGACAAAGTAGGATTTCTGAAGGTATTGCAGAAGAAAAGGGCATTTCCGATAGGTCATAATTTTAACTTATCGCAAAAGATAATAATAATGCAATTTACTTATGTTTGAATGTGCGCTATTATTGACTGTGGAGAAAAGAGCATTACAACCTTTTCAATTAAGAAAAACTAGGGGGAACACAACATGGCAAACTTACACAACAGTCGTTCGACTTTTGAAGTTAACGGTAAAACTTATAACTATTTCCGTTTAGCTGCAATTGAAGAAGCTGGTATCGCAAAAGTATCACGCCTACCTTATTCAATTAAAGTATTATTAGAATCAGTATTACGTCAATACGATAACTATGTAATTAAAGACGAGCACGTTAATGAATTAGCTAACTTCGGTAATCACAATGCAGATGCTGAAGTACCATTCAAACCTTCTCGTGTAGTATTACAAGACTTCACTGGTGTTCCAGTAGTAGTTGACTTAGCTTCATTACGTTCTGCAATGAAAGAAATGGGTGGAGACCCAGCTAAAATCAACCCTGCAATTCCGGTTGACCTTGTAATTGACCACTCAGTACAAGTAGACAAATACGGTAACGCAGCAGCATTACAAGCGAACATGGATTTAGAGTTCGAGCGTAACGCTGAACGTTATAACTTCTTAAAATGGGCTCAAACTGCTTATGATAACTTCCGCGCTGTACCACCAGCAACTGGTATCGTACACCAAGTTAACTTAGAGTATTTAGCTCCAATCGTTCACGTTAACGAAACAGAAGAAGGTTTAGTAGCATTCCCTGACTCAGTAGTAGGTACTGACTCTCACACAACTATGATCAACGGTATCGGTGTTCTAGGTTGGGGTGTTGGTGGTATTGAAGCTGAAGCTGGTATGTTAGGTCAACCATCTTACTTCCCAATTCCTGATGTTATCGGTGTTAAATTAGTAGGCGAATTACCAAACGGTACTACAGCTACTGACTTAGCATTAAAAGTAACTCAAGTATTACGTGCTCGTGGTGTAGTAAACAAATTCGTTGAGTTCTTCGGACCTGGCGTACCTGGTTTACCACTAGCTGACCGTGCTACAATCTCAAACATGGCTCCAGAATATGGTGCTACTTGTGGTTTCTTCGCAGTTGACGAAGAATCATTAAACTACATGCGCTTAACTGGCCGTGACGAAGAGCACATTGCTGTTGTTGAAGCTTACTTAAAAGCTAACGACATGTTCTTCAACCCGGACTTAGAGCCTGTTTACACTGATGTTTTAGAAATTAACTTAGCGGACATCGAAGCTAACCTTTCTGGTCCTAAGCGTCCACAAGATTTAATTCCTTTAACTGAAATGAAACGTGTTTACCGTGAATCAGTAGTAGCTCCACAAGGTACTCAAGGTTTCGGTTTAACTGAAGAAGAATTCTCTAAAACATCTACTGCTAAATTTGCAGAAGGTGACGTAGAAATTCCTGCAGGTGCTGTAGCAATCGCTGCCATCACTTCTTGTACAAACACATCTAACCCATACGTATTATTAGCTGCTGGTTTAGTTGCTAAAAAAGCGGTTGAGTTAGGAATCAAACCTGCTAAGTGGGTTAAAACTTCTTTAGCTCCAGGTTCTAAAGTAGTAACTGGTTACCTAGAAGAGTCTGGTTTACAAGACTACTTCGACCAAATCGGTTTCAACACTGTAGGTTACGGTTGTACAACATGTATCGGTAACTCAGGTCCGTTATTACCAGAATTAGAAGAAGCAATCAAATCAAACGATTTATTCGTAACTTCTGTATTATCAGGTAACCGTAACTTCGAAGGCCGTGTACACCCATTAGTAAAAGCTAACTTCTTAGCTTCACCACCATTAGTTGTTGCTTACGCTTTAGCTGGTACTGTAGATATCGATCTACAAAAAGACGCAATCGCTGTAACTCCAGAAGGCAAAGAAGTATTCTTCGCTGATATCTGGCCATCAACTGAAGAAGTTAACGAAGTATTAAATAAAGTTGTTACTCGTGAATTATTCCAAAAAGAATACGAAACAGTATTCACTGCTAACGAAGCTTGGAATGCAATCGAAACTTCAACTGAAAACTTATATACTTTCGATGTTAAATCAACTTACATCCAAAACCCACCATTCTTCACTGGTCTTTCTAAAGAGCCAGGTGCTATCCAAACATTAGCTGGAATGCGTGTAATGGCTAAGTTCGGTGACTCTATCACTACTGACCACATCTCTCCTGCAGGTGCAATCGGTAAAGATACACCAGCTGGTAAGTACTTAATCGAAAACGGTGTTGCAATCCGTGACTTCAACTCTTACGGTTCTCGTCGTGGTAACCACGAAGTAATGATGCGCGGTACATTCGCTAACATCCGTATCCGTAACCAAATCGCTCCAGGTACAGAAGGTGGTTTCACTACTTACTGGCCAACAGGCGAAGTTGAGTACATTTACGATGCTTGCATGAAGTACAAAGAAGCAGGTACTGGCTTAGTAGTATTAGCTGGTAACGACTACGGTATGGGTTCATCTCGTGACTGGGCTGCTAAAGGTACATTCTTACTAGGCGTTAAAACTGTAATCGCACAATCTTACGAGCGTATTCACCGTTCTAACTTAGTAATGATGGGCGTATTACCATTACAATTCATGGCTGGCGATTCAGCTGAAACTTTAGGATTAAAAGGTGACGAAACAATCGACGTTAACTTAACTGATGATGTTAAACCACGTGATATCCTAACTGTTACTGCAACTTCTCCAGAAGGAAAAGTAACTGAGTTCAAAGCGTTAGCTCGTTTCGACTCTGAAGTAGAAGTAGACTACTACCGTCACGGTGGTATCCTACAAATGGTATTACGTGCTAAAGCTGCACAACAATAATTCCATTCTATAACATGAAAGACAAAGTCAATTTCGATTGGCTTTGTCTTTTTTTGTGTAAAAGGACCTAAAGAATGTATTTTTTGTTAAATAACAGTAAAATTTTCCGGAAAATGTGGAAATTTTTATAATATTTCGTTACTATCAAAAGGTAGGTTAAAAATTTTGGGGGGTCTTTTGGATGAAGAAAAAAAGAATGTATTCAGCAACAGCTTTAGCAGCATTTACGGCAGTAGCTGTAGGAGCAACAGGTGTTATGGCAGAAGAGACAATTTTTACGGATGTAACAGTTAGCCATCCATATGCAGAAGGGATCAATGCTTTAACATCTGCAGGTATCGTAAAAGGATTTGAAGACGGTACTTTTAAACCAGATACAACGGTTACTCGCGGACAAGCTGCGAAAATGATTGCGGGTGCTCTTAAACTTGATACAACAAATGTAAAAAATCCTAACTTTAAAGATATTAAAACGTCAAACCAGTATTATAGTCAAATAGCGGCATTAGTAGCTACTGGATTTGTTAATGGTTATGAAGACGGTACATTCCGTACAGCGGATAAAATTACACATAATCAATTAGCTAAAATTTTAACGAATGTTTCTGCGGTATATCCGATTGATGCAACTTCGTTATTAACAGAGTCTAAAGTTGTATTCAACCCTACGAAACAACTTACTCGTGGTGAATTGTCAAGCGTATTGGCAACAATGCTTGCAGCAGCTGCACCAGCACCACAACCACAACCTGAACCGGAAACAAACAATTATAAATTATCAATTATGCATGTGAACGATACTCATGGACGTGTTGATGCATTTCCAAAATTAATGACGGCGGTTAATGAACAACGCGCAAAAACACCAGATGCGCTTCTATTGCATGCGGGTGACGTTTTCAGCGGTACTTTATACTTCAATGAGTTTGAAGGACAAGCTGATCTACCGTTTTTAAATGCATTGAAATTTGATGCGATCACATTAGGGAACCATGAATTTGACTTAGGTTCTTCACCAGAAGGACATAAAGCATTAGCTGAATTCATTAAAGCTTCACAATTCCCGGTTTTAACGGCGAATGCTGACTTTACAAAAGACAGCCTGTTTACAGGTATGTTCTCCGATTTAGTATCAAGCGAGCCAGAAAACGGCAAAATTTACGCTGGTATGATTAAAGAAGTGAACGGCGAAAAAGTCGGGATCTTCGGATTAACGACAGCTGAAACAAAAGATATCGCTTCACCAGGCAGTGTAGCATTTGAAAATTATATCGACGAAGCGAAAAAAGCGGTAAAAGCGTTTGAAGATAAAGGTGTCGATAAAATTATTGCTTTAACACATATCGGATTTGACGATAACCCTGCATATGACAATGATCAAATTCTAGCAAAATCGGTACCTGGCATTGATATTATCGTAGGCGGTCACTCACATACAGAGCTTAAAGAGCCATTCGTAGTTGATACAAACACAGTTGGTGAGAAAAAGGACGCAACATTAATCGTTCAAGCAAAAGAGTATGCTGGATTCCTAGGTACAGTGAATGTTGAATTTGACGAAAATGGTGTCATCGTTAAACATGACGGTCAATTAGTTGAAATCGGTAAACTTGCTGATGACGCTGAAGGTTTAAAAATACTTGCTCCATTTAAAGAAAAAGTAGATGCACTTTCTAAAGCAGAAATCGGTGTTACTTTAGCAGAAGATTTAGTGAGCCCTCGTGCATCAGACGATAATCCAGTGAGTGTACGTAATAGTGAAACGGTATTAGGAAATATCATTACAGACGGTATGCTTGCAAAAGCGAAAAAGTATACGGATAAAAAGGTTGTAATGGCATTGCAAAATGGCGGCGGTATTCGTGCTGCAATTCCAGCAGGCAATATTACAACTGGACAAGTAATTACAGTATTGCCGTTTGGTAATACATTAGCATTAATGGATGTTACAGGTGCTGAATTAAAAGAAGCATTTGAACACTCTGTGAAAGATGCTCCTAAAGAGAATGGCGGATTCCTGCATATCTCAGGTGCTAAACTAGAATACGATTCTTCTAAAGAAGCGGGCTCTCGTGTCGCTTCATTAAAATACTACGATGAAGCAACAAAAGCATATGTAGATGTTGCCGATAACGAAACTTACACAGTTGCTACAAATGCATTCACTGCTAAAGGTGGCGACGGTTTCAGCTCGTTTGAAAAAGCATATGGCGAAGGTCGTGTAACAGACTTAGGTTTATCGGATTGGGAAAACTTAAAAGAACAATTATTATCAATGAAAGAAATTAAGTTTACTACTGAAGGCCGCATTGTAGATACAGCTGCGCCAGTAGAAAAATAATTTAACAGCTAAACCACTAATTTGGGCAACCATTTTAGTGGTTTTTTTATTTTTTTTTTGCAAAATACATTATGTAAATTAAACCTTTCAACATATCACTGGATAACAATAAAATTAGAATATTCAGATAAATAAAGGGGGTCCCGAAATAGAATGTTATTTAACGATTATATTGTCCTATTTTTTGAATATTAATATGAACAAAATTCACGTACTAACAAGAAAATATTTACATTTTCTAGTAGAAATATGTAAAAACTTAGAATATATTATTGTTATACGCAATGAGTATTTATTCATTCGTATAGGTCTAATTTAACAAAAAGGGGGGTTTTTATGGGGTCGTTTCAGTTGTTTGGGAAGGAATTGCAGTCACTGAAAAATCGTAAAGGTTTACTCATTGCGTTGATCGGTGTCATGCTCATTCCAATTGTTTACGTAGCAGTTCTTCTGTCAGCTACATGGGGACCATATGACAACCTGGATAACTTACCGGTTGCGTTCGTCAATAAGGATGCAGGCGGAGTTTCGGGTGGTCAAGCTATCAATGTCGGCAATGATTTAATGGAAACATTAAAAGAAAGTAATTCATTAGGCTGGCATTTTGTGACGGAAGAAGAAGCGATGGAAGGATTGGATAAGCAGGAATTTTACCTAGTGGTAGAAGTGCCGGAAGACTTTTCACAAAAGGTGACAACCGTTCTTGATGCAAATCCGCAAGTACCGGAATTGCGTTATATCCAAAATGAAGGATTAAACTTCATGGGAGCGCAAGTGACAAACAGTGCTGTTGAAAAACTTCGCGAACAATTAGGGGACAAAATTACAGCGACTTATGCCAGAACGGTATTCTCCAGATTTACGGATATCGAAACAGGATTTGCTACTGGGGCAGATGGTTCGAAGCAAATCGTCGACGGCACTGAGCAGCTGGCAAATGGGACGAACACATTATTAACATCGTTGACGGAAAAATCGGCAGATATTAACAAGCTTGCTGTCGGTGCGAAAACGGCAGATGCGGGGGCAAGCCAACTTCTTTCCGCGATCAATGGGGGAACGGGCGATATTAACAAGCTAGCGTCCGGATCACGTCAAGTGGCATCGGGTGCTACACAATTAAAAGGCGGATCTCAGCAAGTATTAGCAGGACTTAATTCATTAAAAGGTGGTTCAACGGAAATCTATACAGGTTTACAGAAATTACAGCCGGGTTCCGAAAATCTCCTGAATGGGTTGCAGCAGCTTTCTGCTGGAGCGAACCAGCTTTATTCAGGTATCGCTGTAGGAGACGGTACGCAGGCGAATCCGGGGTTGGCAAAAGGCCTGAACCAGCTGGCAACCGTATTGAAGTCAAAACAGGCGGATATCGAACAAATGGCACAAGGTGCAGCATTACTGCAAACATTGGCGCAAGCACCTGGCATGGAAGCATATCGTGAAAATTTACTTGCTTTAAGTGCAGGCTTGGGAGAGCTTGGTACCGTTTATCCGGTTGCCGTTCAAAGTGCCAATGCATTAAGCAATGGTGCCAACCAGATGGCGCAATCCATGCCTGCATTGACAACAGGTCTTGAAAATGCAATTGCCGGTCAAAAAACGATCGTGTCCGGTATTGGTTCATTAACGGCTGGACAAGAAAAAGCTGTAAAAGGAATCGATGCACTTGTTTCTGGTCAGACAGCAGTCGTTTCTGGTGCATCTACTTTAGCGGGTGGTGCATCACAAGTAGCAAATGGTAATGCATCGCTAACGAGCTCGTGGAACAAATTAGGTGCAGGTGTTTCCAACCTGAAAAGCGGTTTAACGCAAATCAGCACAGGTAATGAAACTGTTGCAGTTGGTTGGCAAACGATGACAGAAGGCGTTACGTCATTAAATGATGGGGTTAACCGTCTTCAGGCAGGTTCATCGGAATTGGCGACTGGTTTGGAAGGCGGTCGTGAGCAAGTGGCGGCATTACGAATTACTGATGATAATATTGCGATGTTCTCTTCGCCGGTCACATTGGCAGGGGAAAAGGTCAATGAATATGAATATTATCGCGATTCAACAGCTCCGTATATTTTATCTTTGGCACTATTTGTAGGTATGCTTGTGTTGTCCATGTTTGTGGACTTTAAAAAACCGGCTGTATTGCCAAAGTCTGCTGTAAGCTGGTTTGTCAGTAAATGGCTGCAATTAGCACTGTTTGCTACAATTCAGGCTGTATTGGTTACGGTATTTACATTAGTCGTATTACAGCTTTCTGTAGATCATGTGGTGCAGTTTATTTTATTCGGGATTTTTGTCAGCATTGTATTCATGTCGATTATTTTCTTCCTTGTATCGGTTGCCGGCAATATTGGGCGATTTATTGCACTTGTACTGGCTGTTGCACAATTATCGATTACAGGTTCGAATTTACCGATTCCGATGCTTCCTGAAAATTTACAGGCGGTAAGTGCATATTTACCGTTTACGTATTCGATCTCAGGATTTAAATCGGTTATTTCATTAGGTGATCTTTCATTACTATCATCGAATGCTTTAGTCCTTGTTATTTATTTAGTCGTTGCTTCTGTGTTGGCATTGATTGCGTTTATCGTAAGCTATAAATCACTTACGACGAAGTACACACCGGAAGTGCAGCCGACTGCATAACAAAAAAGACCCGTCTACTCTCAAAATAGAGAGTGACGGGTCTAATTATGTTGAATTAAAACTCTACGTGAGCAATCATGCCTTCTTCATCATCAATAGCAAGTGAAATACGGGCTGACATTGAATCACGGCCAAGCTGCTCATCAATATACAGACGAAGTGCCATAATGAAATTCACAGAGTTGTATACTTCCAGTTGTCCGTTGTAGAAAGCTTCCGCTGAATATCCGGCAACATCATCATACATCAGCTCCACTTCCACATCTTCTGGTGCTGTGTTTTTGAATTTTGCATGGAACAGACAAACGGCATTAATTAAATCTTGTTCAAGTAATGTTAGTTTTTCCACGTATCCGTAACCTCTTTATCTTTTTTGCGTTTGATTAACTGGTAAATCTTCACTAGGAAGAAGACAATTGCCGCAATTGCTGCTACGTTGATTAACAGACCTAAAATGTTACCTAACATACCCATGCCGGCAAATAAGCTACCGAATAATAAACCGGCTAAACCACCAAGCATTAAGCCTTTCATTAAACCGCCTTTGTTTGATGCTGTATTTGAATCATTCTTTTTCGTTGTATTATTGTTTTGTTTAGTTGTTGTCGGGTTTGTAGCATCATTATTGTTTTTTTGAATATTAGTATTGTTATTGTTGCTGTTGAAGCCTTTTTTACCTGACTTGTAACCTTTTGCTTCAACTGACTGTGCATCATTAGCAAATAAAATCGTAGTCCCTACACTTGAAAATACAAGTGTGAATGCTAATAAAACCGCTGATAATTTCTTCATGTTTTTCCCCCAATTAGTCTATTTTTTACTTTCTTAGTATATCAAAAATCTACCTGAATAGAAAATGAAAACACTTTTCAGCAAATAATACAAGCAATACGCGAAAGATAACATTTCTTGTGAAAATCACAAAAATTATTGTATTCATAATTATGAAACTGTATGATGAAATATAATTTAGACGAAAATTCTGAATTTACATCATTATGTAAAGAATACACGTCAAATAATTAAGTTGGGGGAATAAATAATGAGTAAAATTCGCATTGGTATTGTAGGTTACGGAAATTTAGGTCGAGGTGTGGAAGCAGCAATTGGTCAAAATGCTGACATGGAATTGGTAGCTGTATTTACGCGTCGTGATCCTGCTTCAGTTGCCATCCAATCACCAAATGTACCGGTTTATTTAGTGGATGATGCACCGAATTACAAGGAACAGATTGATGTTATGATTTTATGTGGTGGATCTGCAAAAGATTTACCTGAGCAAGTGCCGCATTTTGCGCAATGGTTCAACACGATCGACAGCTATGATACACATGCAAAAATCCCGGAATTTTTTGATACTGTTGATGCTGCTGCACAAAAAAGTGATACAGTCTCCATCATTTCGGTTGGCTGGGACCCGGGGCTATTTTCATTGAACCGTCTATTAGGTGAAACAGTTCTGCCTGAAGGAAATACATATACGTTCTGGGGAGACGGCTTAAGCCAAGGCCACTCAGATGCAGTACGCCGCATTGAAGGAGTAAAAAATGCAGTACAATATACTTTACCGATTAAAGAAGCGGTTAACCGTGTTCTCAACGGTGAAAATCCTGAGCTGACAACACGTGAAAAACATGCCCGTGAATGCTTTGTTGTATTAGCTGAAGGTGCAGATGCAGCAACAATCGAAAAAGAAATTAAAGAAATGCCAAACTATTTTGCGGACTATGATACAACGGTGAACTTTATTACAGAAGCAGAATTTAAAGAAAATCACCAAGGTATGCCACATGGCGGGTTTGTTATCCGTTCTGGTCAATCAGGCGAATCAGACAAGCAAATTATGGAGTTTTCTTTAACGCTTGAATCGAATCCGATGTTCACATCTAGCGTTCTCGTTGCCTATGCACGTGCTGCATACAAATTGCACGCGAAAGGAGATAAAGGTGCAAAAACTGTATTCGATATTCCGTACGGTTTATTATCACCAAAATCCCCAGCAGATTTACGCAAAGAATTACTGTAATTTTCAAACAAGCGTCGTCTAATAAATTTAGGCGACGTTTTTTCGATTTTTGCTAGACAAATCGTCGATAAAGACTTTTCTTTCGCGGTTTTGCAACGTAGAATAGAGAAGTTAAGTCTCTGAAATATGGTTGTCCACTTTAGAGCGATTTAAAATCCCCTCATGAATCTGAAATTACAGCAGATTTAAATGGTATACAGAAAGGATGTTTAATGTGCAGGATAAGCGTTTTAAAATCGCACATAAAGAAGCACTAATCGGTGTCGTGCTTGTCATCATCAATTTTGCGATCTGGTTCGGATTTGCATATGGACTCGGTTCCGGTGACCCGCTAGAATATGATTACGTATTCGGATTCCCGGCATGGTTTTTCTATAGCTGTATCGCAGGAACAATTTTCATGATTATTGCCATCTGGATTGCGATGAAGCTTTTCTTCAAAGACATTTCACTTGAAGAGGAGGATGAGCAAAAATGATACATTGGTCTGTTATTATTCCATTATTAATATTTTTAATCATCATTTTTGGCATCGGTATTTGGGCAAATCGCCAAGTACGCACATCTAATTCGTTTTTACAGGAGTATTTTTTAGGCGGCCGAGAAATGGGCGGGTTCATCCTGGCGATGACGATGATGGCGACATATGGGAGTGCCTCAAGTTTTATCGGGGGCCCGGGTGTGGCCTATAATACAGGGCTTGGATGGGTTCTGTTAGCAATGGCACAGCTGCCTGCAGGTTATTTTGTTTTAATGGTGCTCGGCAAGAAGTTTGCGATTGTTGCACGCCGTATTGAAGCCATTACATTAATCGACTTTTTAAAGAAACGCTATGACAGTCATACAATCGTTATTTTATCGGCGATCAGCATCATTATTTTCCTTTTTGCATCGATGACAGCACAATGGGTAGGTGGTGCACGTCTGATTGAATCATTGACAGGACTATCCTATATAAATGCATTGCTCATTTTTGCGGTAGCAGTTTTGGCTTATGTAATTATCGGTGGTTTCCGGGCTGTCGCGTTAACGGATGCATTGCAAGGGTCCATAATGATTATTGGTACAGTCGTTCTCCTTATTGCTACAGTCATTGCCGGTGGTGGTGTTGACACGATTATGCAAGGACTGGTAGCAGAAAATCCGAATTTAGTGACGCCATTTGGTGCAGAACAAAATCTGACACCATTATATGTATCAACATTTTGGATTTTAATTGGACTAGGTGTGATCGGTTTGCCACAAATTGCAGTTCGTGCGATGAGCTACAAAGATTCGAAAAGCTTACATAAAGCAATTCTAATAGGTACAATCGGGATTGGTACAATCATGTTCGGCATGCATTTAATTGGTGTATTTGCACGTCCGGTTATGCCTGGAATTGAAGTCGGCGATAAAGTGATGCCATTGCTGACATTGGAGGTGCTGCCGCCGGTATTGGCAGGAATCGTACTCGCAGCTCCAATGGCAGCCATCATGTCGACGGTCAATGCATTGCTGATTCTAGTTAGTTCAACAGTTGTAAAAGATATTTATTTAAACTATATCAATCCGAAAGCAAGCGATGCACAAATTAAAAACCGCAGCTTCTGGGTGACGAGCATTATTGGGATCGCGGTAGTTATTTTCGCCGTCAAACCGCCAGAACTGTTAATCATGCTGAACTTGTTTGCGTTCGGCGGACTGGAATCAGCCTTTTTATGGAGTGTTGTATTTGGCCTGTATTGGAAGAAAGCAAATAAATACGGGGCTATCAGTTCGATGATTGTCGGCCTGACATTATATATTGTCATCTACCGTTTTGCGGAAAATATTTATGGCATGCATTCCGTAACAATTCCGATCATAGCTTCTCTTATCACATTTGTAGCAGTAAGTATGATTGCTCAAAAGGTAAAAAAAATAGAAGATTACCATTTTTAATAGCCAGAATCGTTTTGGCTCTGTATGATAGAAACCAGAACTATCAATTGATAGTTCTGGTTTATTTGACGTTAAACGCTTATTATTGTAAACTAGGTTACATAAAGTAACTTAATAAAAAATAAAGGTGATAAGATGAAAAAAATAATGGCTATTTTAGAAGATAAAATTCAGCTTGTACGTCGTGATGATCTGCAAAATATTGCAGTAGTCGGACCGGTAAAGCTACCTATAAAACAAGAAAATCTAGAAGCAACATTCCAATGGTATTCATGGACGACTGTTGAAAAAAATCAGACAAAAGAACAGGTCGTAGAATCTGTATCGTCTATGCATTTAGCTTTTGGCCAGCAGTCTTCTGTACTGGTGTATGGAGATTTTGCCAACCAGGATGATGCTTTGATCCGCATGCACAGTATTTGTCATACAGGTGATATTTTTGGTTCGCAGCGTTGTGACTGTGGCTATCAGTTGCATGAATCGATGAAAATGATTGTCGAGCACGGCTGTGGCGCAATCTTTTATTTAGCAGATCATGAAGGGCGCGGTATTGGACTGTTTTCAAAATCATTAGCTTACCTATTACAGGAAGAAGCGTTTGATACAGTGGAAGCAAATCATGCACTTGGTTTTGAAGATGATGTCCGTTCATATGATGATGCAATCCGTGTACTACAGGTGCTTCGTTCAAAACCGGTAACACTCATTACGAACAACCCGAAAAAGCTTGCAGCGCTGCAGGAAAACGGATTACTTGCGGATGGCCATATTCCTTTATGGGGCGGTCTTACGGAAACGAATGAACAGTACTTGAAAACAAAAGTAGAAAAGTCTGGGCATATCGCGATGGTTGAAAAGCTAACTGTGTAAGGAGAATTTCAAATGAAAACTGATCAGGACTATATGCAACTTGCGCTTCAATTGGCGGCAAGTGCCAGAGGGAATACAAATCCAAATCCGTTAGTAGGAGCCGTCATCGTAAAAGATGGTGTCATCGTCGGTACAGGACTTCATCGAAAAGCAGGGGAACCCCATGCTGAAGTCCATGCGGTGAACATGGCAGGCGAGCTTACAAAAGATGCGACCATTTATGTCACATTGGAACCGTGTTCGCACTACGGTAAAACACCACCATGTGCGAAGCTGCTGAAAGAAAGCGGATTTAAACGCGTTGTTGTTGCAACGGAAGATCCAAACCCTGAAGTGGCAGGGCGCGGTATTCGCCTGTTGCGTGAAGCGGGAATCGAAGTGGAGGTTGGAGTTCTTCAGGAGGAAGCTCAAAAGCTGAATGAACGTTTTATTCATAATATGCTGACAGAGTGTCCATTTGTTGTTGCAAAATTCGCAATGACACTTGACGGCAAAATCGCGACATATAACGGGCATTCACAATGGATTACAGGTGAAGCAGCACGTGCGGATGTCCATGAATTGCGTCATGAAGTGGACGGGATATTAGTCGGTGTACAAACAGTTTTAAATGACAACCCGAAACTGACTACTCGTTTAAAGGATAATCGACAAGGTCGTAACCCGATTCGGGTAGTCTTGGACAGTACTTTGAAAACACCGGTTGATGCGCATATTGCGGATACGACAGAAGCTCGTACAATCATTGTCACTTCACTTGATTCAGATACGGTAAAGGCACAGCAGCTGGAACGCAACGGTGTTGAAATTATCCGTGTGGAAAAAGAATCAACAGGCTTGAAAATAGAGGATATGTTGAAAGCATTATATAAAAAGGGCATTACGCATCTGCTTGTTGAAGGTGGCGGCAATGTGAACGCATCATTTTTACGAGGCGGCTTCATTGACCAGTATATGGTATATGTCGCTCCGAAAGTATTGGGAGGGAAAAACTCCATTACGCCGTTTACCGGATCTGATGTGGAAACCATCGATTTGGCTAGCCAGCTTGAATTCGGTGAAGTCACTCGCATCGGGGAAGATTTGCGTATTATAGCCTATCCAAAGAAGGCTGGTTTATATGAATAGAAAAGTGGATGTTTGCATTGTTGGCGGTGGTCCGGGCGGTGCACTGCTTGCCAATATTTTGGCGAAAAATAATGTGTCGGTACTTTTAATTGAGCGGACTAATGACTTTGCGAAGGCATTCCGCGGGGAACACTTAAATGAAGAAGGCGAGCGGATTCTTAAACAGTACGAGCTTTTCGAAAGAATTGAACAGCTCGGTTTGCTTCGCATGGAAACATTGGAATATTGGATGAGCGGTGAAAAGTTTAAAACAATTGAACCGGATCCGGCTGTAGGCCATTTAGGTATCCATGTTCCGCAAGCTCATTTACTTCAGGCAATTATCGAGCAGGCAAAGGGCTATCCAACGTTTAGCTATTTATTGAATACAACGGTTAAAGAGCTTATTCAAAACGAGCATGGACAATATACAGCGGTTCGCGCTAAACAAGGTGATACTGATATTACAATTGAGGCACAGCTGATCATCGGTGCGGATGGACGCTATTCCACAGTGAGAAAATTGGCGGATTTGGATGTAACAATCCGTGATCATGGCTATGACTTGCTTTGGGCGAGAATACCGGCACCTGAAAATTGGACTCCTTCAATTAAAATGGCCTTAGTTGACGGCATGCAAATTTCCTTGTTTACGCAGGCAAAAGGATACATCCAAATCGGCTGGAATATCGAAAAGGGAAGCTATCCGGAATTACGCAAACAGCCGTTTATACTGTTTATAGAAAAACTTGTAAAAGCATTTCCTCAATTGGCATCCGTCGTACAGGAGCATATTCAGTCCTGGAAAGACTTTGTGCTGCTTGATGTATTCAGCAGTACGACCGAACAATGGGGAAAAGAAGGTGTCGCATTAATTGGTGATGCTGTTCATACGATGACTCCGACTGGCGCTTACGGATTAAATAGTTCGTTAATGGATGCCCATGTGCTGGCACAAATGCTGCTGGAAAATGAGGAATTTGATTTTGTCAGCTGCGCAACGGCACGAAAAAAACAAATCGAAAAAATTCAGGCTATACAAATAGAAAAAGAGCAAAAGTTCCATGAAGCTTTTCTCGTATTAAGTTAGGTGAGATATATGAAATTTGGTTTTGATATTGATGATACGTTAATCGATTTACGTCGACATGCTTTTCAATTATATAATAAGAAATTGAACAAGATGATTGGCGAAGATGTTTTCGATACAATCCCTACTGTCGAAATTCACGCACCATTTGGATTAACAAATGAAGAAGGCAGCCAAATGTGGAAAGATACGATGGAAGAAATCTATTTCACGGACTGTCCAAGCTTTGAAGGGGCAAAGGAAGTTTTAAATGCTTTGGCAGATGAAGGACATGAAATCTATTATATAACGTCTCGTCCCAAAGGGTATTGTGAACAGACCCGTGCATGGGTAAAAGCACAAGGATTCCCGGTTGTTGATGAGCGTTTTTACTGCGGCATGGCAGACCATGAGAAAATCGATATCATCAAAAGTTTGGAACTGGACGTTTATGTAGATGATAAGCCGGCTGTTTTAAACACATTGGCGGGGAGTTCAACGAAAGTCATTGTGAAAAATCAGTCCTACAATCAGGCAGTAGAGTATACGCGTCTGACAAGTTGGGATGAATTCAATAAACTGATCGGTTATGCCTCGGTGTAATCGAAAGAAGAAACTCCCGGAGTATTTCCGGGAGTTTTTTTTATATAAAAAGTGAAAATAGTTTGAATTTTTTCCTTTCAAGTGAATGAATATGTGGTATTGTTAACAGTGTATAGACATACCGGTTGGAGGATTTTACTATGATAACACAACAACATTACGAAGCAAGCGTTCATTACAATGGGATTATATTACTGTCGGCTTACTTACAACGCCAGTATGTATATCGTACAATTCAAGTACGTCTGAACGGAGCAAGTGTAGAACCATTAAATAAAGTGAAAAATATGCTTGAACATACAGAGCTGATGCTTAATATTTTTGAGGAATCAAAAGATCTGATGGAAGGCCAGCGCAGCAAACTTAAATCATTTGCAGATGAGGTAGCCCTTTTGATGCAAAATTATATTAAAGAAGATCCGGATTTTAAAGAGCGTCTAGCAGTTGTCGGCTCAACACTTTACTCGGAGCAGCTGATGAATAACGGAATTATTAAACTCGGCTATATTTTCAAGCAAAATATCGGCAAAGATTTCCCGGCACGCGTCAAGTTTTATGAAGAACGTACAAAAGTTATCGACGTGATGGTACAGCTCGTATCGGAAGGTAAAGAAATCGAAAAGGGCATGCAGGACATTTTAAATAAATGGTATGACGGCATTGCCAATCAGAAAAAAGGCATTATGGAAGATTTATCGAAAATTAACGAAATGCTCGATTTTAAAGCAGAATAATTAAAGATTTGTGCAGAAAAGTAGAAGTAAATTAATAAACGGATATTTTGTAAAATTGATTGGAATGGAGGGCGACTCCAGCGGGAACAGCACGACGCCTGAGACTACAGGCTCAGGCCGTGCCCGCGGAAAGCGTCCCGGAATGGAAATCAATTTTTAACGCATAGAAAAAATGCCATTTTTCTCTCTCGGAGGAAAATGGCATTTTTGGGCTATGTCTCACAATTTATGCGCGTTCAAAAAATACTTTATCGATATTGTATTTTGACTGGAATTGATTGATCGCATATGTTTCGTAGATTTCACGTTCCATTGGATCTTCAATTTCATATACTTCAATTTTGTGGATTTCGGCACGGTGGTTTTTCATTGGAGATACATTATCTTCAAAGTGCTTTTTAATACGCTGACGGATTTTACGTGCTTTCCCTACGAATAAAAGCTCGTTCTTTTCGTTGTAGAAGAAGAAGATTCCGCCTTTATCACGCGTAATTTTATGGAAATCAATAAACCCGAAGTACGGAGTAATTTCCACTTCACCTGGTTTTAACACTTGTTCGCGTTGACGAATTACTAAATCTGGTTTTGGCATTTCAATATTAATCAAACTGTTCACGTCCCTAAATTATTCTAAAAGTTTATTTTACACGATATTCCGGTAAATTGCTATTGATATAGTAGTCCAAGCATTGGAGAATTGAAAAATAAGTAGGGATTTTACCGTTATTTTCAAAATCAAAGGGACTACTTACTATATAAATATTCATATTATCCGACACTATACTTTTTTTAATTAAATCACCCCTTCGAACAAACAAACAATAAACTATAATCTACATACCCTTAAGCTAATAAAAAAATCATTTTCAACACTCTAAGGTCAAGCAAAAAATTCTAACTTATTTGCTTGTTTGGATAGATTTTGAATTTTCGCTTTCTTTTTCATGGAAGATTGCTTATGGTAATAATAGTTTGTTCAGCAATAAGCAATTATACATATTAATTTTAAACTGCAGTTTTAACAGAGAGAAGGAATCGTATGCAAAAATTTAAAGGTGAGCTGCTCATGCTCATCACCGCTGTTATGTGGGGAAGCGGTTTTGTAGGAATGGCAAAAGGGCTTGAACATTGGACTGTATTTCAATTGATGGCCGGGAGATTTTTACTGGCCTCCATTATTTTAAGTTTCATTTTCTATAAAAAATTAAAACTAATTTCTAAGGCAGTAGTATGGAAAGGGGCAATTCTCGGCGTAATCCTATTTGTCGCGTTTGCATTACAGACAATGGGTTTGGAATATACAACACCTTCTAAAAATGCATTCCTGACAGCGATTAATGTTATCATCGTTCCAATAATCGCTTATGTCATCTATAAAAGAAGAATTGACCGGTTTGAATTTATCGCAGCTGGTGTAGCAGTTGTCGGAATTGGATTTTTATCATTGCAGGATTCAATGACGATTAATTTTGGCGATTTCCTGTCAATTCTTTGTGCAGTCGGATTCGCTTTTGATATTTTTTATACAAATGTCTTTGTAAAAGCGGAAGATGCTTTAGCGCTGACGATTGTTCAGTTTTATACAGCGACTGTACTGAGTGTAGTAAGTGTCATCATACTTGGGGAAGTACCGACTACTTATACTTCAGAAGGCTTGGGGATCATCGTTTACTTGGCGATATTTTGTACAGCTGTTGCATATGTGTGTCAAAATATCGGAATGCAATATGCAAACCCAACGAAATCAGCCATAATTTTATCGACGGAATCATTGTTCGGTACGATGTTCTCTGTGCTTATTTTAAACGAACTTTTAACAGGTCGTATGCTTGTTGGATGTATCCTCATCTTCTTTGCGATATTGTTTGCGGAAGTCAAACCGACCTTTAGACGAAAGAAATCCTATGTTTAACAAACAGCCATTTTAAGCGATCCGTTTAAAATGGCTGTTTTTGTTTATTATTATAGAAATCCGGAAAAGGATAAGAGATGAAATAAGGGGAGGACTGGTTAAATGTTAAATTATACTCGAAATGGTTTAGGGGAAGTTGTCGTATTAGTACATGGATTTTTAGGGAGTGCAGCAATATTTGAAAAAATTATGGAGCCATTAACAAAGCAATTTGACGTAATTGCAATCGATTTGCCAGGACACGGAAAAAGCGAAATGCCGGAAGGGGAATATACAGTATATCGCTATGCCGAAGATATTATCGATGTATTAGTAACAGAAAAAGTTGAAAAGGCTTATTGGATCGGGCATTCGATGGGTGGCTATATTACATTGGCCGCAATCGAGAAACAATATTCTAAAATCGAAAAGGCTGTCTTGCTGTATTCATCCGACTCATCGGACACACCGGAAGCAATCGATAAGAGAACGAAGCAACAAGAAGAGATTCAGGAACATGGAACTGGATCGTTCGTTGATGGTATTATTCATAACTTCCTTGCGCCTGATGCAAAAACGGAAGATGTACTGTTCGCAAAAGAAGTTGCCTATGAAGCAAAAGAAGAAGGGCTCGTTGCGGCACTTGGTGCAATGAAGTCACGTCCAAACCAACGTGATCTTGTCGATACGTTACCGATCCCAATCCTTGTAATCGAAGGAGAACAGGACAAAGCGGTTACACCGATTACGACTTCCAACCCGAATGTGGAAAAGGTAAAAACAAATACAGGGCATCTCGGGATGGTGGAAGATGCTCAAACCGTAGCAAGAGAAATCATCCGTTTCCTGAACAGCGAAAACTAAAAAGAGAGGGATCCATATTTATTGGGTCCCTCTCTTTTTAACTGTACTGCTTTTTCAAATATAATGTAATCCAATTAAAGCATTCGTTTTTCTCTAAATTGGCGACAAGACCCATAATGATCGCATTTCTTGGATTATCGCTTTTCAGTTCTTCTATTAATAACTGTATGGAATCGAGTTCTAATTTATTCGTTGTCTGTTGTTGAAGTGACAACAAATCCTCCATTATATGGTCAATCGAATAATTTTCGATACGTTTGTAAAACTGGGAAGGATGTTCAAGCAGTGCGATTTTACTTTTCGTTGCTAATAAAGTAGTCTTCTCAACAAGTGAATCAGCAAATTTCCCCGAATCGAATGGCTGGCATGAATCGAAAATATACTGCATATACGATTGTACCATCCCATTTATTATAACGACTAAATCGTATTGTCTTCCTTCGATTTGCTCGCCAAACACTTCGAATAACAGCTTCTCCAAATTTTTATTGGAAAACTCTACATAATAATGAATCCGCTCAATTAATGCTTTATTGATGGCAGAAACGTTTTCCTTCATCAAAATATCCGCAAATCCAGCATAGTGTGACAATACTTTCATAGTATGAACAAAGTAGATATGGAGCTTATCTGAAGGTGTATGGCCTTCACTGACTGCTTGGTCAACTTCGCGAATTATATTGTTCATAAAATGTTCAATAATAGAAAAAACGAGCTCGTCTTTGGATTTAAATGATAAATAAAAAGCCCCTTTAGAAATGCCGCAATGATCGGTAATTTGCTGCACTGACGTAGCTTCTATCCCTTTTTCGGCAAATAAATGTAGTGCTGAATCGATGATCAATTGTTTTCTTGTCATAATATTTTCAAGCCCCTTTCAATTGACACGTGACCGACTAGTCATTATTATAGAATGGTGGTTACATATAGTCAAGAAAGGTAAGGTGGAACCGTGAAAGGCTTAGTAAATTTCGTATTGAAAAATAAGCTTGCCGTATGGTTACTAACAATCATAATCGTGTTTTCCGGTATTTATTCATCCACACGTATGAAAATGGAATCGATTCCAGATATTTCGATCCCGTTCTTAATCGTGATGGGTGTTTATCCTGGTGCAACACCCGAGCAAGTAATGGATGATCTTTCAATTCCTTATGAAAAGGCAGTTGAAAGTCTGGAAGATGTAAAGGCTGTATATTCTACATCTTCATCAAATGTTTCACAAGTTCAAGTGGAATATGAATATGGCGTGGATATGGATGAAAAGAAACGTCAGTTAGAAGCTGCTTTAGATAATATTGAGCTTCCTGAAGGTGCACAAGAACCTTCAATCATGGCAATCAGTATGAACATGATGCCTGTCATTGCATTATCAGTAAGTAGTTCGGATGAAGATATTGTTGAACTGACGTCAACAGTAGAGCAAACGATTCTGCCAAAACTAAACAAAATTGATGGTGTTGCTTCTGCGACAGTTACAGGTCAACATCTTGAAGAAGTAGCCTTCACATATGATGAAGAAAAGATGGCACAATTAGGTCTAACAGAAGACTCTGTTAAGCAAATGATTCAGGCAAGTGACCTTGCAGTCTCGTTAGGATTATACGAGTTTGAAGATGGCGAGCAAGCTGTTGCAGTTGACGGCAAGTTCAAAACAGAAGAGCAGTTAAAAGAAATGCTGATTCCTGTTACGCCTTCTGAAACAAACCCGGTTCCTTTCGTGAAACTAGGGGATATTGCTGAAATCGAAAAAGTAGGTAAAGTGCAGTCTGTATCTCGAACGAATGGTAAAGATGCGATTGCAATCCAAATCGTAAAAGGTCAGGATGCCAATACGGTTACTGTAGCAAATGCAGTAAAAGATTTAATTGAAGAAGAGCAGGAAGCCATTTCTGGTCTTAAAATCGATATTTCTTTAGACCAAGGGAAACCAATTGAAGATTCTGTCTTTACAATGGTTGAAAAAGCGGTGTTTGGTGGTTTAATCGCAGTATTGATTATCCTATTATTCCTGCGTGACTTTAAATCAACAATCATCTCAATCATCTCCATTCCGGTGTCAGTATTCATGGCATTAATGGCATTGCATTGGTTGGATATTACATTGAATATTATGACGCTTGGAGCGATTACTGTTGCGATCGGACGGGTAATTGATGACTCGATTGTAGTAGTAGAAAATATTTATCGTCGTATGCACTTGAAAGAAGAGAAATTACAAGGCCGTGCGTTAATTCGTGAAGCAACAATTGAAATGTTCAAGCCGATCATGTCTTCAACATTAGTTACAATTGCTGTATTCGCACCACTTGTATTTGTAGGGGGTATGGTAGGGGAATTATTCGTACCATTCGCATTAACAATGTCATTTGCATTAATCGCATCATTAATCGTAGCGGTTACAATCGTACCAGCACTTTCACATACATTATTCCGTAAGAAAATTTACGGTGAAAAGTCTGAAAGTCAGCATAAAGAAGTTGGTAAGCTTGCAGTAACATACCGTAATTTCTTGGAAAAAACATTAAACCATAAATGGATTTCATCGATTATTGCTGTAGTTCTATTAGTCGGTTCACTAGCGTTAACACCATTAATCGGCTTTAGTTTCATGGGCTCTCAAGAAGAGAAAGTGATGTACTTAACATACACACCAGGTACTGGCGAATTAATGGATAAAACACTGGAAAATATTGAAGAAGTAGAACAGGAATTACTGAAGCGTAAAGATATCGATGTTTTACAATTATCGGTGAACACGGAAACTTCTACTGATGCTGCAGCAATGATGACTGGCGGCGGTGCAGGCGGCGGTTTAATCTATGCGATTTTCGATCCGGACATGGATGATTTCCCGAAAGCGAAAAAAGAACTAGAAGACTATATCTTTAATGTTGGCCAATCCGGCGAATGGAAAACACAAAACTTCGCGATGGGTATGTCATCGAATGAAGTTAGCTATACACTATACAGTGAAAATTTAGATAAGTTAAACGAAGCAGTTGCTCAAGTTGAAGATGTTCTAGTGGACATTAAAGGACTTGATGAAGTTGAATCAAATGCTTCAGCACCGTATGTAGAAAATGTAATTAAAGTAGATCAGGAAAATGTATTACAATACGGCCTGACTACTGCCCAAATTTTAATGGCTTTACAAACAAATACAGCAAAAGAAGTACTGACAACTGTTGAAAGTGACGGCGCTGATATTAATGTAGTTGTTCAACGTGAAGCAAAATCTGCGGCAGCGGATATTGATGAATTATTGGAAACACCGATTCAAACGGCAACTGGTCAGACAATGACAATTGGTGACATTGTTAAACTTGAAGAAGGCACAACTTTAAATTCATTATCTCGTCAAAAAGGTGAATACTTTGCGACCGTATCGGCAACGATTACAGACAAAGATATTTCAAAAGCAACATCTGCAGCAGATGAAAAAATTGCTGATTTAGATTTACCGAAAGGCGTTACGACTGGTGTAGGTGGTGTTGCAGCAGATATGACTGAAACATTTACTCAACTAGGTGTTGCGATGATTGCAGCAATTGCAATTGTTTACTTCATCTTGGTAGTAACATTCGGTGAAGGTTTAGCACCATTTGCGATTTTATTCTCATTACCATTTACTGTTATCGGTTCATGGATTGGATTATTCGCAACAGGTCTTACAATTTCAGTTTCAGTTATGATGGGATTACTGATGTTAATCGGTATCGTAGTCACAAACGCAATCGTACTTGTTGACCGTATTATCCGTATGGAACATGAAGGTATGAACATGCGTGAAGCGATACTGGAAGCCGGAGCAACTCGTTTACGTCCGATCTTAATGACGGCGATTGCAACAATTGGTGCTATGTTACCAATGGCATTCGGTGGAGCTGGCGGCGGTCTGATTTCTCAAGACTTAGCTGTAACAGTAATTGGTGGTTTATTATCATCAACATTATTAACATTGATCATCGTACCGATTGTATATGAAGTATTATCAAAAATGCTGAAGAAAAATCGTAAAGATGTAAAAGACAATTAATACGAGCAGCCTGTAAGAAGTCATTTCTTACAGGCTGTTTTTTAGTGTAAAGTAATGGGTATAGATGAAAAGTTTTGATATACATAAAAGGAGGCATGAGATGAAGAAATTATTGTTGTTAAGTCTAGTAGTTGCAGCGATATTCAGTTTCAATGCGAGTTCTGCCAAAGCAACTTCAGACACAATCGGGCTTGGCAAAAACCCTGTGCAAGTAATTGTGAAGAAAAATACGGAATTAATTGATGAACAGGGCAAGTTCATCAAAACTGTAGCAAAAGGAGACAAGCTATTACTGCAGGCGATAAAAGGGAAGTCTGGAGTAATTAAATATTCTTCTAAATCAGCTTACATTCCTTTAACCGATGTTCATTATATCCAATTAGTCGATGGTGCGAAAACAATTCCCTATGACGAAATGGCAGCAAAGCTAAAGCTTGTTTCAGCAATGTATCCGTCGCTGACGAAATTGCAGGAAATCGGAAAATCGGTTGAGGGACGGCCATTATATTCATTGAAAGTTGGCTCGGGTAAAAAGGAAGTATTAATGGATGCGTCTTTTCACGGACGTGAACATATGACGACAAATGTTTTGATGGAAATGATTGATTCGTATGTTAAGGCTTATGTAAACGGAACGAAAATCGAAAAATACGATGTAAAGAAACTATTAAGTGAAGTGAGCATCGTATTTGTGCCAATGGTGAATCCGGACGGAGTAACACTTGCACAAGGCGGCAAAGTAAAAACATCGATAACAAAACTGAAAGCGATGAACAATAACAGCACCAATTTCAATCGTTGGAAAGCAAACATTAACGGTGTCGATTTGAACCGTCAATTTAATGTAAACTGGCATTTAATTAAAAAGACAAAACCTTCCTTCAAAGAATATAAAGGTAAAGCGCCAAATACAGAACCGGAAGCGCTCGCAATTAAACGACTAATCGATCGCGGCAATCATTTAGCGTATGTCTCTTATCATTCTTCCGGTCAGATCATATATTGGAGCCAAGCGAAATCAAAATTCAGCCGAACGAAAAAGTTGGTAAAAGGAATATCAAACATTACCGGTTATAAATTGATGCCTGTAACCAAAAAAAATGAACCGATTGCAGCATCTGAAGATTACTTTACAAAAGTAAAAGACCGCCCTGCGATGACGGTCGAAATCGCACCATTTGCAGGGGAAGCATCAGTTCCGTTAAAACGTTGGAATAATGTTTGGAAGCAGAATAAAACAATCGGACTGTACGTAGCCAATGAAGCGCGAAATTGGTAAAAAAACTGGTGAACCCCAATTGCGGAGGTTCACCAGTTTTTAGTTTGCTTATTGAGTGGGTATTTTTCGTTTATGCTTTGGAACGAAAAGTACGATGATAAAGGCGATGATCGTTAATAAGAACATATAGAAATACGTTGAGCTTGCCGCATTTGCATAACTTTCATTTGCCAGTACGGAAGAGTCAGTTAACTGCAGAGAATATACGGTTACGATAACAGCTGTTCCGATTGCCCCTGCGAGTTGCCTTATTGTATTATTCACTGCAGACCCGTGTGATGCCAGTTCTCTCGGAATCGCATTAAGCGCAGCTGTATTTAAAGGCATTGTAATGAACGCTAACCCGATCCGCAAAACAATAGTACGTAATAAAATATATACATACATAGTTGTTGAAGATAGGTCAATAACAAGCCACATTGAAATCGCGATTAATAGTAACCCGAAAATAAATAATGGTTTCGCACCATATTTATCAAAAAGTTTTCCTGTAACTGGTGACAATAGTGCATTAATAATCGCACCGGGAAGCAGCAGCAACCCTGCATCCAATGCGGAAAATCCTCGCCCATCCTGTAAATACATCGGAAGTAAAATCAAGTCTGCATACATGATGATCGTAATTACGACATTAATAATTGTCGTCATGGAATACATTTTATAACGGAATACCGATATATTCAGTAAAGGATCCTGTGAAGACAGTTGACGTTGGCAAAACAGAAAGATAATGATCAATCCCGCACCAATCGTTGTTAAAATAACCCCATCATCCCATCCGCGACTTCCGGCACTACTAAAGCCGAACAACAAGAAACCAAAGCCGAAAGTTGAGTAAAGTAAGCTGATCAAGTCAATTTTTAATTTTGCGCCGTCATTTACATTCATCAAGTATTTATACGCTAAGCCAATAATAATAACGATGAAAGGAATTAAACTGATAAACAGCCAGCGCCATGATAAATAATCAATAATAAATCCGGCAAGCGTCGGAGCAATGGCAGGTGCAAATATAATTGCAAATCCCACTCGTCCCATAATCGCGCCCCGTCTTTCTTCAGGGAACAAGTAGACGATTACGGTCATCATTAAAGGTAAAATAATGCCGGCACCTACAGCCTGAATCATACGCCCTGTTAAAAGCATGCTGAAGTTCATGGCACATGCTGCGACAACAGAACCAGCTAATAAAAATAGCATTGCACTAATAAACAGTTGACGTGTTGAAAATCGCTTCATTAAAAAAGCAGTAATTGGAACTAAAATTCCGTTTACGAGCATAAATCCGGTTGCCAGCCATTGGATTGTCGTAGGCGCAACTGAAAAGGTGGTCATTAAATCACTTAAAGCAACATTGAGTAACGTCTGATTTAAAGTGGAGAAGAAACAGCCTGCGATCATGACAATCAGCAATATTTTTCTTGTTTGTTCAGATAAATCGTTTTGCATTTTAAAACTCCTTACGCTACGATAACTTTATAGACAATCTGTCTAATAAGTATCATAACAAGTAAAACAAGCATTTGACTATAAACAATAAATCACGAACTGTAGACTAATCGACAAATCAGTAAAATATGTAGATATAGTAGCGTTTAATAGACAGGAATGATAAAAATGAAGAAAATGGATCCTCGTACAATTCGTACGAAAGAAATGTTGAAGAGAGCGGTATTTAAACTTTTAAACGAAGGGGTTATGCTCAACCAGTTATCTGTACAAAAAGTAACAAAGCAAGCTACGTTAAATCGTACAACATTTTATTTGCACTATGAAGATATTAATCATTTGCTGGAAGATTTAACAAAGGAGATTTTTAATGAAGTAACAGAAAAAATAACGGATTTAAACCATATTCATTTGTTAAATGAAAAGGAACATTTAGTTGAGCTGCTCAATTATTTAGCCTCACAAAGACATGCTTTACGATTACTTTTCCAGTTTGAACAATTTGAGAAAGTGCTATTTCAATTGATGAAGCAATTAATTGATACAAGAAGGCTGAACAGTGACCGGGTTACATCGAATTCCCTTGTTGACAGCCATATAAAAGCAGCTTCCATTGTTGGCGTGATTTCTTGGTGGTTGAAAGGAGGCGGGCATTTTACTGCTGGATATATTGCAGACCAGATTCACCTCATGTACAGAAGATAGTTTAGCTGCTCCTTGCAACTAAACTATAACTTATACGAAATTGAGAACATGAGAGGTAAAGTCGGCAGTTATTCACTTGGAATAAACCCGAGCGTTTTTAAGTTCTTAATTGCTGATTTTCGGTAAAACCTGTTTAGTCACAACTACTTTTATGAGTGATGCTCGCCATATACGGGCGTATGTAATTGACAATTTTCTGAATTCGTAATATGTTAATATATGAGTATATGTTCATATATAAAAGATAAATGGGGGCGTTTTAAATGGGAGAGCACCATCATCACCATCATTCACATAGTACGAACAAGAAAGTCCTTTTCATATCCTTTTTAATTATTACCGGATTTATGATTGTCGAAGCGATTGGTGGGGTGCTGACGAACAGTCTTGCGCTGCTGTCTGATGCAGGGCATATGTTAAGTGACGCCGTGTCACTTGGAATTGCATTAATGGCTATTATTTTTGCGCAAAAAGTAGCAAATGCCAGTAAAACATTTGGCTACAAACGTATCGAAATTTTAGCGGCCACACTGAATGGCCTGACATTAATTATCATTGCCCTGTTTATTTTTTACGAAGCCATTGGGCGATTTATGAATCCTCCTGAAGTTGCTTCAACCGGAATGCTCATCATCAGCAGTATCGGATTGGCGGTTAATATTTTAGTTGCGTGGATTATGATGCGCGGGGCAGATACGAAAGATAATTTAAATATGAGAGGCGCGTACTTGCACGTAATCAGCGATATGATCGGTTCAATCGGTGCCATTGTTGCCGCTTTACTTATCCTGTTCTTTGATTGGGGATGGGCGGATCCATTAGCCAGCGTTTTTGTAGCTGCACTTGTGTTACGTAGCGGATATCATTTAACGAAAGCTTCATTGCATATCTTAATGGAAGGTACACCTCAGGATGTAACTGTCGAAGAAATTATTCAAACGATTGAAAAGTATGATGAAATAACAGCGCTTCATGACTTGCACATCTGGACGATCACGAGCGGATTAAATGCCTTGTCTTGCCACGTTGTTGTAAATGACGACTTGACGATTAAAGAAAGCGAGCAACTTTTAGATAAAGTCGAACATGATTTACTTCATCAAAATATTCAGCATGTGACGATTCAGGTAGAGACAAATACGCATCAGCATGATCGTTCGGTTTATTGTACAGCAAAGCAGGATATAAGCCATCAGCATCACCACCACCATCATCATTAATCAATTACGCCTGGCGTATAGGAGAAAAGAGTGTTTAATCGTATGACAATGGAAAAAAGAACCCAACATGAATTGGATGAAGAAACATTGTTTGTCGTGTCGCAAACGTTCAAAGCGTTAAGCGATCCAACACGTATCCGTATTTTAAACATGTTATGCTGTGAAGAACATTCGGTAAATGACATTGCGGAAAAGCTTGATTTAAATCAGTCGGCGGTTTCCCACCAATTGCGTTTTTTGAAGAACTTGCGTTTAGTAAAGTTCAGGCGTGAAGGGACGACATTGTACTATACAAGCGCAGATGACCATGTTATCAACTTGCTTCATCAGGCAATTGATCATGCCCATCATTAAGTAAATAAAAACCAGCAACACGCAAAAGTTTTTTGATAAACTTTTACGTGTTTTTTATTTGGTTTCGTCACTTTAGGATGTTGGGTATATCTATAAACGGAAGTCGTAAACTAAAATCATTGCCCATTTAAGGTTAAGGCCGAAGCAAGACTATCGATTAAATCTATAATAATGGAGGTTTTTTTCAATATGAAAGTTGTAGCAATTGTAGGAAGTATCCGCAAAGAATCATACAATCTAAAAATCGCAAAATATATTCAGGGCCGTTATGCAGATCAATTCAACTTGGAAATTCTCGACCTTGCACCTCTACCAATGTACAACCAGGATATCGAAATGGAAGCTCCCGAAGCTGTACGTAATTTTAAGGCAAAAGTAAAAGAAGCAGATGCAGTTCTTTGGATAACACCTGAATACAACGCCACAATACCCGGTGTTCTGGGAAATGCAATTGACTGGCTAAGCCGTGTGGACAAGGTAATGAACGGCAAACCATCTATAATCATGGGGTCATCAATGGGAATGTTAGGTTCTGTCAAAGCTCAAATGCATTTACGCGATATTTTATTTGCAATCGGCTTAAATTCACCGGTTTTACCTGGTAATGAAGTGTATATTGGGGCCGTTCATGAAAAAATCGATGCGCAAGGACAGCTGACAGATGAAGTGACAATCGCATTTTTAGATGGCGTCATTGCAAACTTCCTGGAATGGATGAGACTGTTTTAATATTATTGGCATCTCTTTTTTTTAAAGAAGAGGTGTTTTTTTATGAAATGAGTTTATATGACAATATTAACACAATAATAGGAACTTCGAGCGTAAGATGAAGCGTGAAAGGTCCGGGAACAGCGTTTTGTCAATAGATTAATGTTGCGAAAAAGCAGGTTTTTAAGTGAAAGAAAACTCCCTAAATCCGCTTTTTTATTTACTATAGTTTTTTTCTATCAAAATTATAGGAAGTATCTAATGGACGAAAGACGAATCTCTCATTACAATGTAGATAAGGCGGTTAAAAAATAAGGTGTAACGGATTTTTTAATTGGCTATATGGATTTACAGAAATTCATCGTAACAACGAACTAAAAATACTATTTTGGGGTGATTGTTAATGGGAAAAGATTTAAGTCAATTCATCAGAAATGAAGCGTTTTTAAACAAAGTTGTATCAGCGGAGGAAGCTGCGTCTTGGATTGAAGACGGCATGAATCTGGGTATGAGTGGTTTTACGCTTTTCGGAGAGCCAAAAGAATTTCCGCTTGCACTTTCTAAACGAGGAGAGCAAGAAAATTTCAAAGTAAATCTTTATACTGGTGCATCATTAGGGCCAACTGCTGACCAATCAATGGCAGAAGCAGGAATCATCAACTTACGTGTACCTTATCAAGGAAATGCGATTATGCGCGGTAAAATCAATAACGGAGAAATTTTCTATATTGATCAGCATTTATCACATACAGCGGAAGAAGTTCGTAAAGGTTCACTTGGTAAAATTGACTATGCAATCATTGAAGCAGCAGCAATTACAGAAGACGGCCTAGTAATTCCAACAGGTTCTGTAGGGAACTCACCGATCTTTGTAGAAAAAGCTGAAAATGTCATTATCGAAATTAATACAACTGCCCCAAAAGCATATGAAGGGCTTCATGATATTTATGTTCAGAAAGCACAAGGCGAGCGTAAAGAAATTCCTATCTATAACACAGGGGACCGAATTGGTGAAATCGGAATTAAAGTAGACCCTGCAAAAGTAAAAGGAATTGTTTTATCGGAGCAGCCGGATATCCCTTCACCATTATTCGAGCCAAACGAGGAAACACAGAAGATTGCCGATAATTTATTAGCATTCCTGGCAAATGAAGTGGAAGTAGGGAATTTACCTGAATCATTAGCACCGCTTCAATCAGGTGTTGGTTCGGTAGCAAATGCCGTATTAAACGGCATGCAAAAGTCTCAATTTAAAGATCTTGAAGTATTCTCGGAAGTACTGCAGGATGGTGTGTTTGACCTGATCGATGCGGGTATTGTTAAATTCGCTGCAGGTACAGCATTCTCACTTTCCAAAAAGCGTGTGGACTCACTAGCGGAAGACTTGGAAAAGTACAAAGATAAAATTATGTTCCGCCCACAGGAAATTTCGAATAATCCGGAAGTAATTCGTCGCTTAGGTGTTATTTCATTTAACACAGCAATTGAAGTCGACATTTACGGTAACGTCAACTCAACACATGTTAACGGCACAAAGATTATGAACGGTATTGGCGGTTCTGGTGACTTTGCACGTAATGCGCGCATTACAATTTTCGTAACATCTTCATTAGCGAAAAACGGGGCTATTTCAACAATTGTTCCGTTCGTTTCACATATTGACCATACAGAACACGATGTCGATGTCATCGTAACAGAGCAAGGCTATGCGGATCTTCGTGGACTTCCACCAGTGAAGCGAGCAGAGAAATTGATTGAAATTGCACACCCGAAATATAAAGAACAGTTACGTGCTTATTTCGAAGAGGCAAAAGAAAAAGTAGGCGGCCAAACACCGCATATCCTTGAAAAAGCATTCTCATTCCATAACAATTTAAAAGAGAATGGGACAATGTTATTTGAAGACGACAAAATTAAACACTAATGAGTAAATCGATAAAGGTGGCGTTTTAACATGGATGTAAGATTTCCAATTGGTCCATTGCAAGTACCTGAACAGGTGACACTTGACAATGTAAAGGAATGGTTACAACAAACGGAATCATTTACGACACGTTTAAGAGAAGTTGTCGATTCATTAAATGAAGAGCAGTTAAATAAAACTTACCGTGAAGGTGCATGGAATGTTCGTCAGCTTGTACACCATATTGCCGATTCACAGCTGAACATTTATCAGCGACTGAAGCTGGCGCTAACGGACGACAATCCGACAGTACCGGGGTTTAATGAAGAAAAGTGGGCAGTTCTGCCAGACAATGACTTACCTGTAGAAAGCTCGATTAAAATGCTTGAAGGTATTAACGAGCGCATCGTTTCGTTAGGGCAACGTTTAACTGAAGACCAGTTGAAGCGGGAATTTACCCATGAAACAAACGGGCCGGTCACAGTTGCCGCAAAAGTTGCAAAATTGGCATGGCATGAGGAGCATCATTTCGCTCATATTAAAATAGCGCTTGAAAATTAATCTGATTTTTATCGAATTGGCTTACCCGAATAGGTAAGCCAATTTTTTAATGGAAACGTACTATTTTATCTCCTTGTATAAAAAGACGAGTCGTTCAATTTCTTCAAAACCATTATTTTTATAAAATTGTTCTGCCGGTATATTTCGGTTTGTGAGCAGTGTCATCGATTCTACTGATTTCTCTTTCAGCTGGATTTCTAAATAGTTCAGCATCGCTTTACCAATACCTTTATTTTGCAATGTCTGATCGACGCACATTTCATGGATGAAATATTCATCGCCACTATACCATTTCCGCTGCACACCCATTATAAAGCCAAGCAGTTCACCATGCTCAATAGCAATTACGCCTAGAAAGTTCGGAGTATGGTAGTAATCGGATAAATACTGAAATGCACTATCATCATTCCAGTTATCATTCCATGGCTCTGCATTAAATACTTTTCTAAATGTTGCTGCGCATGTTGCTAAATCAGCTGCTACTATTCTTTTAAACTCCACAATTAATTGCTCCCTTTATAGTTTTTTTGTAAAGCATATAATGCGATTTGCCTCTGTAAAGCCTAGTTTAAGATGAACGTTTAAACTATCTACATTAGACAATTCACAGTCGCTTGCAAACTCTGTGCATCCTTTTGTTTTAGCCCACTGTTCACACGCTTGCACTAAATCTTGCGCAAAATGCAGTCTGCGGTAGGACTCATCGACATATAAGCCTTCCAAATAACCAACCGGACTAGAATGTGTTCCTTCCACATAATCAAACCGGAGCTGACATTGTGCAAATCAAATCGCTTTTTCATCATCAAATGCTAAGAAAACGGTACTGTTCGGATTGGTAATAACGTCTTCCATGTTCTGTACGAATTCATGTAAATCATTGCCTGGCCAAAGGAGTAAAGCAAGTTGAGCTGCTGCAGTTGCTTGGTTCAGTGTCGCTTCGTTAATCATAAGTTCCTCCTGTTTTATAGAGATGAGTATATTTGCTATTATAGAATAAAATGGAAGTGAATAGTGGTTATACGGAATTAAAAGACTAGTTAATTCAATAATAGGAAGGGAAAATGCAAGTAGAAATGGAAATCTTTTATGTAGCTGATAAAATAAAGGAGAGAAATCGCTTTGAGTAAATCATTTATTGAACAAGTACACTATATTCGAATTCCTGTAAAACATCTGGAATTATCTGCACAATGGTATAGAGATGTATTAGGGTTCCATATACTAAACAATACTCAGGAAAGAGCAATTTTAAAAATAAATGAAGGATCGTTCTTACTGATTTTAGTTCCTACTGAAGATGAAACATTTTCACATTTTACAATCGATAATAAACAAGAATTCAGTATTGGCTTTACCAGTCCTGAACTATTCAAATTTTATCAACACTTAATTGAAAATAAAGTTAAGGTAGAGGAGATAAAAGAAGATAATGGTCATGCCTTTTTCCACTTTTATGATCCAAATGGTAATAAACTACAAGTTCACTGGTGATTTTAGATAAGTAAGAAGAAAACATAATTAGATATTTGAACCTAAAATAGCAAGCCATACGATAAACGTAGGCTTACTTTATAATGGCTTTAATGCTTTTGTCTGTTCAATATAAATAAAGGCATCGTACCTTGAACCAACGTTTGACGGAACATAATTCCCATACGCTTCATATTCAGGGTGATAGACAACACCAATTGCACGATGGCCAATCCGATCATTGAATAATTTCCGATTCTCATCAGTAAAAATCAGTATTTTATCTTGTCCGCCAGCTGCGTGGAGCTGTCCTTCCCATGTGTTGAGTTTGGAAGAGGGAACTTGGATTATTTGCAAAGGATCTCCCCAGCTGTCAGCAGCGATGACCGTACCTTCATACGTCCCGAAGCCGATCGCAAAAGTATTGTCCATTCCATATTGTTCACGAATAAGTTGACCGACGTTGATCATCTGATCTTCTTTCATACTTGTGGCGGATGCATCTCCGATATGTGTATTATGTTCCCAAATAATGATTTTTGCATCATCCCCGTGATACTTCAATAATTCATTGATCGCTTCCACCATATGTGAATCGCGTGTATTCCATGAGATTGCATCCTGCATCATTTCGCGGTAATACGTTTCAGCATTTTTCGCGACAAGCGCATTCATCATGACATTTAAATCTTCCTCATGTTTATTCGAGTACTGTTCCTTGTTATTTCGCAGTGATTTCAGCAAATCTGTTACTTCACGGACACATTCATCCGTAAATTGAGCAGTGGAAAGGGCATAATGTTCGGGCATTCTGTTGTAAGGTTCAAAGCAGGAAAATGCCTTCTTTGCGTGCTCAAAATCGGCTTTGTACTTAGGGTTTTTAGATAAAAATTGTATCACTTCATCCATCGATTCAAAGAGACTGTATAAATCAATCCCATAAAACCCGACTTTAGTGCTCAAAGTATTATTTTTATCCTTTAGCCATTCTACAAATTGTTCTACTTCTTCATTTGCCCACATCCATTGCGGCCATCGATTAAAAGATTCCTTCAAAATTGCAGCGGCATTTACATCATCCTCTTCATAACCTTTTACATAGCGGTTCACTGCCTGTGCAGACGGCCAATCTCCTTCTACCGCAATAATATTGAATCCTTTTTGATTAATCAGCAGTTTCGTTAGCTCGGCGCGGACTGTGTAGAACTCCGAAGTACCATGTGAAGCTTCACCGATCATCACAATTTTGGCATTTCCAATCGATTTAACGATTTGATTTAAACTTTTTTCGTTAAAGGGAAGTGCATGCTCTTTTATTGCAGCTACCAGTTTTCTTGGCATGTTTTATTCGCTCCTTTCATACAACGTTATCTTTCCCGTGCTACTCATATGAATACCCCGCTGTGTGTAATTTACTCTGGAACAATGATGAAAAACCAATTTATTTTTAAATTATTATGTATAAAAGTAGATTTAAGCGGTGATACTTTTAATGATGGTCGGTTAGCCATCGAATGATTTGGCGCATGATTCCTCGTGAATCCTATGCGCCTTTAATTTTGCTCATTTTTACATAATGAAGACAATCGTAATCTTTTTATAACTTTCGGGTTAGTAATTTTGTACTTTAGTGATTTTTATAATATGATAGTTTTATACTATATATTGTAGGGAGAATGACTTAATGAGCATTTATAATTATTTAGTGAAAAAAACAAACGGTGAGATTCTTTCAATGGAAACTTATCGTAATCAAGTAATGTTGGTTGTGAATACGGCAAGCAATTGCGGATTTACATTCCAATATGAAGACATGCAAAAGTTATATGAACGCTATGCAGATAAAGGGTTCACAGTACTTTCATTTCCATGCAACCAATTTGGCGAACAGAATCCGGAAGACGGGGAAACGTCTGCAAGACAGTGCAAGCTTCAGTTCGGTGTTACATATCCAGTGTTTGATAAAATCGAAGTGAATGGTAATGAAACTCATCCACTATTCAACTATTTAAAACACGAAGTTGATTGTCCGGAATTTGTTCGTGAGACAATGCAGCAAAAACATTTATACAATACAATTCAAACGAATTATCCGGATTACTTAATCGGCCGCAATATTCGCTGGAATTTCACAAAGTTCCTAGTAGACCGTAACGGCCGTGTCATCCAACGTTTTGAGCCGGATGCTTCCTTCTTGGATATCGAAAAGGCGATTGAAGGGCTGTTGGAAACTGCTGCTGTAAAATAGAATATATATATAGCCCATTTCTTTGTTGGAAATGGGCTTTATTCTAAGCATTTTTCTTCGTCCTTGTAGTTGTTGTACGTTTTCTCGTTTTCGGCTTCTTCGTTTTATCAAGTGAAGCTTGTAATGCGGACATTAAATCGGTCACATTATCAGGCAACGGTCGTCTTTCGTTTGCCACAACTGTACTTTCCGCTTTCTTTTCCTCTATCAGCTGCATAAGTGCTGTCCGGTAATCATCTGTGTATTTGGTCGGATCGAACTCGGTTGTCAATTGTTCAACAAGCATAAGGGCCGTATCTAGTTCCTTTTGAACGACTGCTTCGACACTCGGTATATTCGGTACATCTGCGACATCTCGCACTTCATCCGGGAAATGAATGATTTCCATAACGAGCGTATTTTTGTAAACACGGACAATGGCCAATTGCTCTTTAGACCGAATCGTAATTTTAGCCACCCCAATTTTACCAGATTCCTCCAACGTTTTACGTAACAGTACATACGCTTTTCCACCTGTATTATCAGGGGATAAATAGTACGTTTTTTCAAAATAAATCGGGTCGATTTCTTCAAGCTTCACAAAATCTATAATCTCTACTGATTTATCCTCATTTTCTTTTCGCAAATTTTCCAAGTCCTCTTCATCCAAAACAACGAATTTGTTCTTTGTATACTCGTACGCCTTTACGATATCTTCATCTTTCACTTCTGCCTGACACCCTTCACAAACCTTTTTGTAGCTGATTGGTGTATGACATTCCTTATGGAGCTGCCGAAGTTTGACGTCTTTATTTTCAGTTGCCGCATGAAGTTTTACCGGAATATTCACTAAGCCAAAACTAATACTACCTTTCCAGACAGTATGCATGTTGTCACCTCATTTTTCCTTACTATGGGACTAAAAATTTAATTTATGTATTGTCTGCGAAAAAAAACAAAGGATAATTGAAAAACGAAAGTTGGCCAATATGTGAAACCAATGTTATTAACCGATGCACCTGAAATTCCGTTAGGTGATGATTGGTTATATGAAACTAAATATGACGGTTATCGTTCTGTTTTAATTTGGGAAAAAGGTAATCAATCACCATTACTGAAAAGCCGAAATGGAAACGTTTTAAATGAAAAATTCCCTGAAATTATTCGTTACTGTGAAAGTATTTATGACAAAATCGAAGCTTATTTACCGCTTACCTTTGACGGGGAAGTCGTTTACTTACTAAACGATTTTCAAAGTAAATTCTCGTTTGTGCAAAAGCGGGGCAAAATGACCAACCTAAAAAATATTGAATCGAACGCAAATACATTTCCATGCCATTATATTGTGTTTGATTTGCTGAAATTAAAAGGGAAAGATAAGGGGAATAGCCGGTTAACAACAAGAAAACAATTACTATCCGACTTTTTTGAACGTCTCAATTTACCTGGAACTGTTCAATATAGCGATTCAAGAAGACTCCAAATGATCGATGTATTTGAAAATCCGCATTTACTTTGGCAAAAAGTAAAGACCTATAATGGGGAAGGGATAATAGCAAAGAAGCGCAACAGCAAATGGCTGGAAGATACGAGAACGAAAAGCTGGCTGAAAATAAAAAACTGGAAGCACGTAAATGTCATTCTTACAAAATTTGATCAGTCAAACGGTTTCTTAAATGGTGCAATATATAAAGAAGATAAGCTTATGGAGATTGTGTCGTTTAAGCATGGTTTATCTGAAGAAGAAAGCAAAACATTGGTCGCATTTTTTAAAACAAATGGTACGCTGGTGACGAAAAGTATATTTGAAATTCCTCCTTCAATTTGCGTAACCGTTGCTTGTATTGATTTTGACGGCAGTAAATTGAGAGAACCGCGCTTTCATTCTTTCCAACATCATCTGGAAGTTTCAGATTGTAACTGGCAGCAAATGCAAAGACAATTAAACCCGATTCCGGAAAATGTAACAGTCACAAGTCCGGATAAACCGGTTTTTCCTGCAAGCAATATTACGAAGGATGATTATTTGTATTATTTGCAGACAGTTGCGCCGATAATGCTGCCTTTTCTGCAGGACCGGTTATTGACGGTCATCCGTTATCCTCACGGAGTTCCAGGAGAAAGCTTTTACCAGAAAAACTATACCGAAAATTTGCCGGATTATATTACGACGCAGTTAGTAGACGATACCCATTTCATTTTATGTAACAATATTGAATCACTTTTGTGGTTGGGCAATCAGCTCGCATTGGAATTGCATATTCCATTTCAGCCGGTCACTTCCAAGCAGCCGACTGAAATTGTATTTGATTTGGATCCACCGTCCGTTGATGACTTTGGATTGGCAGTAGATGCTGCACTGAAGTTCAAAACGATAATGGATTATTTTGAACTGACAAGCTTTGTTAAAACGTCAGGCGGAAAAGGTATGCAAATTTATATCCCATTGCCGCCTCACAAGTTCTCCTATGAAAAAACGGGTGTATTTACGGAGTTCATATGCAGATTCCTGGCACAGCAATATCCTGATTCCTTTACAGTCGAACGAATGAAGAAAAACAGAGGGAAAAGGCTGTATTTGGATTATGTCCAGCATAGGGAAGGAAAAACGATTATCGCACCATATTCAGCACGCGGCAATGATAAAGGACTAATCGCCACACCGTTGTTATGGGAAGAAGTAAACGAAAAATTAACGCCCGATTTTTTCACAATTCCAAATGTAATAAAGCGTTTAGAGAGCATAGGCAATCCATTTAGAGAGTTTAGGGAAGCAGGTGAGCGTCAGTCATTCCAAGCTGTTCTTGAGCAAATAAAAGGAAAGCAAGTATAGTTGCAGCGCAAGCAGTCAACTTTAAAAAAAGCCTTTCGCAAATTATGCGAAGGCTTTTGCATGTTAGGAAGGATTGATCACTATTGGAGCGTCCTCATGATGGGCTTGATGAGCCGGGGAGAGCTCATACGCAATCAGTGTTACATTTAATTTTTGCTCCAGTTGTTTAATTGCATCGAGTTTATTCATATCCAGTTCCGCAAATTTCGTATCTTTCACAAAAGCACATCCTTTACAGTTTAGCTTTAGTATGAAAAGTTAATTTATATTTATCCATATTGTATGTTATTGGTAAACAGGTGGAGACAAATAAAAAAGAGAGATAACATTATCTCTCAAGAATTAATAGCATTATAGTTTAATGGATGCAGAATATTTGTAAATACATCTTTTTTTACAATAAAGTATGTTTTTTTATTATATGTAACGACGACTTGCCCCGGTTTAACAAATACTTTGGCTGTTTTTAAATTAGCATATGGCGCACCCAATAATTTTGAAATGTTCATAATAATTACCCCTTTTTAAGTTTCTATTTTTGTTATTCCCAAAATAATAATAGTTTTAAACTATTTCAGATAGATTTATATTAAAAAATGCATCCAGTTACAAGTTAACATGAATACAAATCTACTTATGAATCAAAACTTTCGTACCAATGGGTGCTCTGGATGATAGTTCTAGAACATCGTGATTAAACATTCTAATACATCCATGTGAGCGATTCTTACCGATTGAAGCCGGATTATTCGTTCCGTGTATACCATAATGAGGCTTAGACAATCCCATCCAAAGCACTCCGAATGGTGCAGGAGGATTAAGTTGTTTATTGATAATCGTATAAGATCCAGAAGGTGTTGGGGTCAATATTTTTCCAACAGCAATCGGGTAAATTTTTATAAGATTATTGTTATTCATTAACTTTAATTGGTGTTTTGAAGTGGATATGTCTATCCATATCGCCATGAAGATCAACTCCATTTTTAAAATATAGTATGAAGCAATATAGATAACGATTAATTAGAAGGAACCAAATATTTCAACCTTTTTCCTTGGTGAATACAAAAAAAGACCTGAGCGACCACTCAAGTCCAAAAATGACCACTTATTATAAAATATGTTTTTTAACTACAAATTATTACACTTTCAACACTTTATTATTGTGACTTAACTACCGGAATATAAATATCACAAATTTTCCCTTCATCAAGCATACAACGGTCATCGTACAATTCAAAATCATTACAACCTGGTGCGTATTCGTAACCAGACTTATGGAACCATTCATTAAAAATAAAATTCCATGTGCCTTGAATAGCAGCTACAAAGTTTGTGGCATCAGAAGGAGGTGTTGAAAAAACAGCATAAGTTGCGGGAGGTACTTCACGAACATGGTATTCACCAGCAATTTCAGCACCGTCTTTTGGTTCGACCCCGATTACATATTCAAATTCTCCGGTTGTCGGGTCTTCCGGAAAGCATACGCCATATTCATCGTGTTTTTTAATAAAATTTTCCGAATGAAGTTTTTCCATTCTTCCGCCACTCATATAGTCGTCCCAAAAAGCCGGGATGGCAGTTGAGTTTTCTCCGCCAGTTGAAGTCGTTTTAATGGCATAACCCGCAAGTTTAATAGCAGGCAGTGTAACAAATTTAGGTTCCATAACAATTCCTCCGATAAAGTATTTGTACGTGCAGGAAAGGCTTGGCGGAAACGGACGATTACTGTGCGCATGTAAACGGTAAGTTCCTGGTGAACAGCCGTAAAATCGCCGAAAAGCTTTACTGAATCCAGAGTGAGTTTCAAACCCGTATTCTATTGAAATATCGAGAATTCGCTTGCCCGATGAAAGTTCATGTGCAGCAAACGCAAGGCGGCGGTTCCGGACATAGTTCATCACCGAATATCCGGTACCCCATTGGAATACTCGACTGAAATGCCAAGTTGAATAGCCAGCTTGTGCAGCCAAAATATCCGGACTAATGTTTTCAGTGATATTCTCGTCAATAAACTCTAAAATCATCTGTAAAGTTTCTCTTGTGTCCATTTAAATTCCCCCAGCTGTAAAGTAATTCGTACAGTAAAATCAGTATACCAAAGCGCTGGTGGAAAACTGTTCCAAAATTGCTAATTTGGAAATTAAATTAAAAAGAAGCATTATTGTATTTGAAATTGTATTAGATCAAACACTTCAAGATTTACCGTAATTAATAGAGAATATAGATATGCCAAATAACGAATCTACAGGATTTTTAGAGGAGTGCACCTGGATAAATGCCAGTGCACTTTTTTATATTCAGAATAAGATGAAATAGAGTCATTAGAACAATAGGCAAAGGAGGCGGGATCATGACTTCAGTTTTAAAATGCGCCGAATGCAATAGACCTGCACGGTTATTAAAAGAGACAAGGGAACAAGATAAAAATGGCAATGATTTTGTAAGAAAGGTGTATGAACGGATTTGCCTTTGCGGCGGTGAAATTAAACCGGTAATGGAATAGTGCTTTGAACAGTGTGTATTGGCACTTCTTTCGTTGGTATTTACTGTTGAGAGTATCTGGATCCTGTTAATAACCTTTGTGTAGCTTTTAGTACTGTACTATATAGGAGGTGGTAAATTATATGGATTGGTTAGAGAAGGCTGCAGAAAATTATGCGAAAATCAAGAAAGCTCAGGAGTATCAAAAACAAATTAAGAAAATTTACCCAGAAAAGGTAAGGGAATTATGGGCTTCCTTCAAACATATTCACGATACTATTGGCAGTAAATTTAGCAATTCCACTATTTTTACGAGCAACCTCTATCACATGGAATCAGTAATTGGCGATGTAGTGATTAGGGGAAGAGCAAAGCAAGCATATAAGGCAATTGGATATTACGGTTCGGTTATCATTTCTATCGAATATATTAACTCTAATCGTATTGGAAATGTTCATTTCGATGAATTGTTGTTAGGGAATGTAAATGGAGAGCCGGCGTGGATTTATCGAGGGTTAGTGGATGGGAAAATAAGCGACATAACCTTTGAAAAGGCGGATATTGAAAATATATTTAAAAGCGCCTTATCAATTTACTTATAGTACAAACAAATGGTGTTCCTGTCGAATGCCTTTTTACATTGATAAATTTTTTCCATACGGAAATTGGTTTATTAAAATGGCCTCTTTATTAAAATCCATTACAAATTAAAGTTATTAACGCTATAATACCTCTAGAGGTGAAGAGAATGTATATTTCAGAAACAACAGTAGAAGTGCGCTATGCCGAGACAGATCAGATGGGTGTCGTTTATCATGCCAATTATCTCGTTTGGTGCGAAATCGGGCGTACGCAAATTGTGAAGGATTTAGGATTTAACTATGCGAAGCTTGAAGAAGACGGCTATTTGTCGCCTGTTATGGATTTTTCGATTCAATATAAAGCGGCGATGCGCTATGGTCAAACGGCTACAGTTCGCACATGGATTGAAGAACATACGAAGCTGCGCACTACATACGGCTATGAAATTCTGCATGAAGACGGTACCGTTGCAGTAACGGCGAAGTCTCAACATATTTTAGTGAAAAAGGAAAACTTCCGTCCGGTCGCTTTGAAAAAGATTGATGCGGCATGGGATGCCAAATATGCGGAAGTTGCGAAAATTCAAAGTTAATCGACATGTCCTGTTAAATTGATAACAGGGCATTTTTTCTTTAACGAACTGACGAATATTGTTATAATCATATACGACTAAACGGAACTGTATATAAAAAATCTATGAGGGAGGTGTGTTCATGGCACCAAAAACAATCGCGAATATTCAAACCCGCTGTCATATTTTATTGACGAATACGGCACGTGAAGCGATGAAGGAGCATGTTCCAGATGAACACGCCTTTTTTAATTTACAGCAATATTTCATTGTCGCGATTGAAAAAGTATCGGTCGATGCAGAGCAAACGCATTTGAGCATCTTTTTCGATAATGATAAAAACGTAAAATTAAAAAATAAATTTGAAGAACGCGTTGTCATTATGGACTGTGTATTTGACCGGAAAAACGGTCTTGTGGCAAAAAGCTTTCGAACACGCGGCAAAGGGACACCGGTTGTCACAAATCGCCGCGCCACAATGAAAATCCACTTCGTTGCATCCCGTATTAGTGGCCATACATACCAGGATCCGTTTCTAAAGGCCATTGATGAACTGCCGATTGCACAGGAACGTTTTGATTATGTCAATAAGCGGATCAGCAGCTGGGAAGGCTATTTAAAAGTGTTAAACAAAAATGCGGACATTGAAGATATTCATGCCCGTTTTTCAAGTGTCACGTTTGATGCCGATTTTTCTCATATGACAGTTCGCATCAACAACCTCGATAAAAAGCAGTGGAAACAGCTGGATGGCCTAAGTGCGCGTTTGCGCGGCTATGTGCAGGAAATCGGGGATGTTGCCAAAATCCGCCGGAACGAGAATACCGTTGAAATTGCGTTAAAACCATATTACAGCAATTTGGCGCGGAGAAATGAGCTTCAGTTCCAATCGGAAGACATCGAATTTTCCAATGCTGCGACGAAATCACAGTTAAAGCGGCTTTTAAAAGGGTTTGAACGTTTAAAAGAAGGATTGGCCGCAAATGCGAACCTCGAAACGATACTATTTGAAGATAAGCCGGTCATTGCTGAGCGCAGAAAAACGGTTCCTCTTAATTTTCATAACCGGCTGAATTCTTACCAGCAGCAGGCAGTCGAAGGGGCGATGAGTTCCGAAGATCTGTATGTTATTCAAGGTCCGCCGGGTACTGGTAAAACGACGGTAATTTCGGAAATTTGCTATCAAAATGCAAAAGCAGGTTTGAAAACACTCGTTGCTTCGCAATCAAACTTAGCGGTAGACAATGCATTAAGCCGACTTTTATCGAACAAAGATATCCGGATTTTGCGTTACGGTCGTACAGAAAGCATCGAAGAAGAAGGGAAAAGGTTTATTGAGGAAAATGTTGCAACGTATTGGCAGGAGCAGACATTTGAAGCAATCGGCCATGAAATTTCGCTGCATGAACGAAAAGAGCAGCTTTTAAATAATGAGATCAATGAGGCTCAAAATGAAATTGCTGCGCTTGAACAGAAACAAAAAGAGCTTGAACTTCAAATTGAACAAAAAGAAGCGGCAAAAGCAGAATTGCATGTTCTGGCTGAAAAGATTCTGGCATTAAAAAAACAATTGACTGAATGCAAAAAAGAACTGGAAGACAATGAACGCAAGCTGGAGAAACTGCAGGCAACACAGAGCACAGTAGCCGAAACCGTTGCAAATTTTGAACAGCAAGTAAAAGACGGATTGACTGTCGAGCAATTGACAGAACAAGCACAACAGTTAAAAGAAGCGAGAGAAAACTTCCAGCAGCAACTTACACAAAGTCATTATAAAGCGCAACTTGATCAATTCCAGCAGCGTTTTGATGCTGTTAAAACGAAAATTGAAAAGACCAACGAAACGTCACAGTTTGATTTGCTCGTAGATAAAATTGCCTCTTTGAAAAAAGTGTACGAAATTGAGGAGTTCATGAGTGAATACAATATTCGCCGGAACTATGCAATGGACCGTTTACTTACAGCGCTTGATCGAATTCAGCCGCAAATGGAGCAGTATAAACCGATTAAAGATGTGAAGGAACGTCTGGAAAAGGCATTGCATTACAGTGAAACGGCGTTAGGTATTCATGTAACACCGGACAGGCTGGATATGGGCCATCATTATACGCTTGAAGAAATTCAGGAGTTTTTGACGAAGCTTAGTATCGCTTTTCGGGACCGTCGCGTAAATGCTCAAAACGGAACCCGCTCCATTCAGGGTATTCATTTGCGCATGCAATATATCGAGCAGCTGAACAATAAATATATGGATGCGATCCGTGAAACCGTGCTTATTTTCGAAAAGCTGAAAGAGGAAATCATTCTTCAGTTTAAAGAGCAAAATGATGTGAAAGCACAGCATCTTCAGCAGCTGGAAGAAGAGGCAACTACGGTAAAATCCCAAATGGATGCGATCAATGAAAAAATTGATCCATCGATTACGCTGAACCATTCCACGGACGAGCTGGAAGAACTGCTCGCAACAAATGAACTGGATCAGATGAAAACTGAAACACAGCGCCAAAACCGTGAAAAAGTGGAACTTCAACTAGATAAAAAAGCGGAGGAGCTGGCAGTTTTAAATGAACAGATTGCCCTTGGTACTGAGACTGTCGAACAGTTAACAGTTCGCTTTAAAGGGATCAACAGCGAAGGCGTCCAGCTTGAAAAACGCCGGACAGAACTTGAACAGCTGACAAAACTGAACCCTGAGCAGGCGATCATTGAAGTAAACGAAAAGATCGGGCTTCTTACAGAAAAGATCGAGATGCTTGAAGTGAAAATCAGTTTGCTTCCGGTGACGGCAGAACTTCAAAACGAATGGCACGGTTTACTGAAAAACGCCAATGCCCATGACTTGGACGAAATCCGCAAATTGTATGTGAAACATGCCAATGTGATCGGGACAACTTGTGTTGCATCGGCAAATAAAGAGTTTATGGACAACTATCCGACATTTGATGTCGTGATTATTGATGAAGTTTCGAAAGCAACACCACCGGAACTGTTACTGCCGATGTTAAAGGGCGCAAAAATCATTTTAGTTGGGGACCATCACCAGTTGCCTCCGCTTGTAGGCGATGCGACATTTGAAGAGACATTGGAGCAAGTTGTGAAGGAAAGTACAACATTTGAAGAAAAACGAGAGCTTGAAAAGTTACTGGAAGAATCATTGTTTGAGCGTCTTTATAACAATTTGCCGTCACAAAATAAAACGATGCTCGCCCTTCAATATCGTATGCATAAAAATATTATGTCAACTATCACACCGTTTTACGAAAATGAATCCGAACAGCTGCAGTGCGGGTTAGAGGATTCGGATGCCGTACGCGATCATTTCCTTGAAACATCAAAAGTTACACGAAATCACCATTTACTATGGCTTGATATTCCGAATGCCAAGCCTTATTTTGAAGAGCGTATGAAGGAAGGCTCGAGTTTATTCAATTTAGCTGAGCTGGAACAGATTAAACAGCAGCTTCTTGAATTAAATGCTGCAACGGGACAAGCGAAAGCACAAGGGCTGATTCCACAAGACGCATTAAAATCGGTTGGCGTTATTTCATTCTACGCGGAGCAGGTGAAACGTATTAATCGTCTGATCGAACAGGAAATCAGTGTACCGCATTTACACATCCGTACAGGATCCGTCGATAAATTCCAGGGGATGGAGATGGATGTGATTATCGTCAGCATGGTGCGGAATCATGACAATGAACGCGGAGAAATCGGGTTTGCGAAAGATTACCGACGCCTGAATGTTGCATTATCCCGCGCACGGGAACTGCTCATAATGATTGGCAGTACCGAAATGTTTACAAAGCGTCCAAAGAGCGCGAAAACACGGGATATGTATGCCCATGTATTAACGACAGTAAAAGAGCAAGACGGCTATTTTGCTGTGTAGAAACAGGGGGATTGAATGGATTTACAAAGTACAGTTATACAGCTGCAGAAAGAACTCATCCAAAATCCGTCCATTGAAATCAAAAAGCAAATGCAATACGCCATTCCGATTCACACATTGGAAGTGAAATATCATCCGGTAATGCGTAATGCCATGGATATTTTAATGAAGATGATGCTCATTTCATTTGAGAAGGCGAAGCTGAAAAATGTGGAGTTATTAGCCGAAATTTTATTGGTGGAACCGTTATTTATTCATGATTTGACGAATAAAATGTTACGACTAGGTATGATTGTGAAGGAACAGGAATTTGCACTAACTGCAAAGGGTAAGGCTCAGCTGGAATCGGGCATTTTTGAAGAGGAACTTGAAGAAACAAGTTATTTTATTCAATACAGCCCGATCCATGAGCAGCCATTGGAGGGTGACCTGGAGGAATTTGCGGATTTGGAAGAGTTTCCGGAGCCTTTCCCGACAATCGAAACAGAAGAAATCGAAGCAATTGAAGAGACAGTGCTGATTGATTTCATACAACAGCAACTTTCCGAACAACCGGTGGCGGAAGATGAAGTACCGCACTATATAACGAGTGTTGTTTCGACGGAATCGATCCAGATTAATGATATACCGGTCCTATGTTTTTTACTGTTTGATCAAAAGGAAAACAGGCATTTTGTGCGGGTATACAATACATTGACACGTGTATGGGATGAACGGCTGGAGACAATCTTATTTACTATAGAAAAAGAGCAGCTTTAGTATGCGTGAAATAATATTTTTGGAATTATTGCAAAATTACAAAGTACATGATACACTAATGACAATTTAATAGACTTATCAAGAGAAGCGGAGGGACTTGGCCCGATGATGCTTCAGCAACCTCTAGTTTAACTAGAAAGGTGCTACTTCCAGCAAGGTGTTGACCTTGGCAGATAAGAACGGGTAGAAGCCCCTCTCAATTCTGTTTTGCTGGAATGAGAGGGGCTTTTTTATTGTTCCGGAACGGTTCGTTTCGCTCGTAAAACAATGCATTGCCTGAATACCACAGATTATTAAAAGTTTATTGAAAAAGTTTATGAGGGGGAAAGTGGAATGCCGATTAATATTCCGAAACATTTACCGGCGGGTGAGCTGCTTAGAAAAGAGAAGATTTTCGTCATGGAGGAAGACCGTGCGAAAACACAACAAATTCGACCGTTAAATATTTTAGTGTTTAATTTAATGCCTGAAAAAGAGAAAACCGAACTGCAGTTGCTGCGCTTACTCGGTAATACACCATTACAGGTGGATGTGACATTTTTAAACACGGCTACATACGAATCAAAAAATGTTTCCAAATCGCATTTAGATACTTTTTACCGGACGTTCGACCAAGTGAAGCACCGTCGCTTTGATGGGCTCATTATTACAGGAGCGCCAGTAGAGAAAATGGATTTTGAAGATGTTGGCTACTGGAATGAGATTACGCATGTTATGGACTGGGCAGATGAACATGTCACTTCGATTATGTATATATGTTGGGGCGCCCAAGCTGCCTTGTATCATCATTTTGGCATCGGAAAATTCGAATTGCCGAAGAAATGCTCCGGTGTTTATTCCCATGTGATTACGGATTTAACAGTAGATTTAGTGCGGGGATTCAGTGATGAGTATGTGGCACCTCATTCACGCCACACGTCGGTTTCAATTGATGAAGTGCGGGCACACCCTGACTTGCGACTATTAAGCTATTCGGATGATGCAGGCGTGTTTATCGTGCAATCGAAAAACAATAAACATATTATGATTACAGGGCATCTGGAATATGATGCAACGACCTTATCGGATGAGTATTTCCGCGATATTGAGAAAGATCCGGACAATACGGAAATTCCGATCAACTATTTCCCGAATAACGACCCGTTGCAGGCACCGAAAAATGTTTGGCGTGCCCATTCGCATCTGTTGTTCTACAACTGGCTGAACTACTACGTATACCAAGAAACGCCGTATGAATGGCATTACGTCGATGAAAATATTGAATATCATATTTAATGCTTATAAATGAAACGAACCAGCAAGAGATGGACTCCTGCTGGTTCGTTTCATTTAATTGCGACCCAGGCACGTTCGCGTTCGATCTGCAAACTAATTTCCCGCCCGAAGAAATCGCTTAATAATTCGTCTGTTAAAACAACTTCGCGTGCATTGGCTTCGACATTTTTTCCGTCTTTCATTAAAAGTACATGGCTAAAACAAGGAAGTATTTCTTCTACATGATGCGTCACGTAAATTAGGGTAGGGCCGTTTTCTGCTTGTGCAATCTGTTCTATTGTTTGCAGCAAGTTTTCCCGTTCGATTAAGTCCAGACCACCACATGGCTCATCCAATATTAAAATTTCCGGATCCGCCATAATGGCCCTTGCTATTTGAACACGCTGCCGTTCACCTTGAGACAAATGCTCGAATGATTTATTTGCTAAATGGTCACAGTGAAAATGCTTCATAATAGAAACCGCATGGTCAATTTCTTCTTCCGTCACATCATTGAAAAGGCGAAGGGCACCGAATTTTCCGCTGAGCACGATTTCAATTGCATTATCCTGCCAGTTGAAGTTATCGATCATCGCATTGCTGACCCAGCCGATCCGCGTCCGCAGTTTCGGTATATACGTCTTGCCATATGTTTCACCCAGTACTTGGACCTTACCTTCATTTGGCCAAATATAGCCGTTAATAACTTTCAGCAACGTCGTTTTGCCGGAGCCGTTTAACCCTAAAATAGCCCAATGCTGTCCCTTTTGAACATGCCAGCTTAAATCATTTAAAATCTTTTTGTCATTGCGATATAAATGGATATTTTCAATATGTATCATTTAAAAACACCTCCACTTACTACTATGCACCTTTTTTCATTGTCGTGAAAGTATTTTTTGAAAATTGTAACAATTTAAATGTTAAAAAAAGAAAGCAAACGCATAATGCTTGCTCTCCTCATTATTTATATAACAACACTTTCGACACCTGCAGCGCGGTGGAACAGCTTTCCGTTCCATTTGAGTGCCCATTGTACAACAGGCCCTAAGCCGAACGCCATAAATACAGTACCGACTCCGACTGGTCCGCCCAATACAAAACCTAATACAGCAACCGTTACTTCCATTGTCGTCCGTGCACGGTTGACACTCCAGCCGAGGCGATGCACCAACAGCAGCATTAATGTATCACGAGGTCCTACACCGAGGTTTGCGACCATATACATCCCGCAGCCGAAGCCGAGCAGAACAACGCCAACAACAAACGCCAATGTTTGTTCTAACAGTGTATTCGCATCCGGTAATACTAACAAAAATATATCAATAAAAATCCCTGTCAGGAACATGTCCAAATAAGTTCCGACTTTCGGCAATCTTTTCGTGAAAAACGTATCAACAGCCAGAATGAGCAAACCTAAAATAATCGACCACATACCGACCGTTAATCCCAAGTTTTTTTGTAATCCGATATGAAGGACATCCCATGACCCAACGCCAAGTATTTGTCCTTTGATCGTCAATGCGACGCCTAATGATAAAACAATGATGCCTGCAATAAAAAATACGCAGCGCCAATAAAATTCCTGTTTCACTTTCACATGTAATCCCTCATCAATCCTCGATATAATCCTTACTCATTATAACGATTGAATCGGCAAAAATGGATTTACAATAAATTCGAAACATTTGAACTTTTTGAGCGGCAAATTGTTCGTATTAGGAAGCTGAAATAGGGCCTTTATTTTTCGTACGAATAAGTTAATTCATCGGATGAATCGGCGACATCTACAACTAAATGATGTTCATTAAAAAACCATTCATCGGATTTTTCGATGTAGTAATGAATATCCTCCACAACCGTTTCAATACCTATTTCATGCGGCTGCTCCCGTGTCATCCCTAACGAAAACCCTTCATGAAAAGGTGAAGAACCTCCATACCTTGCATAAAAGCGAATAAAATCGCCTTTTTCTACTTCCATCTCTTGTTTAAACCAATTGAGCGCTTTTTCTGATAGTTTGATTTCCATATATTTCACCTCTACTGCCATTATGCAGTAAATAAAAAAAACTTACAAAGCTCGCGTTCTGAATTTTTAGTACAAAAAAAGACTGAAAGGAAACCCTTTCAGTCAATCGTTTAAAATCCTTTAATTTTCGGTTCAGTACCGGCTTTAATCCGCTTAATATTTTCACGGTGACGGTAAAAAATGAAGCCTGCCAGAACGACAACCAAAATGAATAATGCATATTCTCCTGTTATCATCCAATGACCAATTACATAAATAACCGCTGCAGCGGATACAATCATAGATGATAAGCTGACCATTTTCGTTAACTTTAAGGCGATGACAAATACAATGATTAAAATTAAAAATAACGGTAAATTATAGCCTAAAATAACACCGCCGCTCGTAGCAACTGCTTTTCCTCCGCGGAAACTAGCGAAAATCGGGAACATATGGCCAGCAGCCGCGATGACACCTAAGATTAAAGGATGGACAGTGCTGTCTGCGAAAAACGGCAATAACGGTAGCAATACCGCAGCCGTTCCTTTCAATATATCAATAAGCAATACGGCGATGCCCGGTTTTTTGCCTAATACTCTAAATGTATTAGTCGTTCCTAAATTGCCGCTTCCTTGTTGTCGAATATCCGTTTTGTAAAAAATTTTACCAATCCATAAAGCAGATGGAATGGAACCGATTAAATAAGCACAAATAATAATTAATGCGTTGATCAAGTGTTGTGCTCCTTTCGAATTCAGAATTACTACTTGGTACTAATAGTATGTATTGAATATTTTACAATGTTTTTTAATAGAAGGAAAGAGGTATTATTTTTTCGTTCATCGTAAAAAACAGGGAAAAAGTTACATTTTATTGTTTGCTACTGAAGGATATGCTTTTAAACGTTCGTTTTTGATGATACAATTAATCTTTGCAAAGCCTAAATCAGTACCTTTAAACATTGACATCATGCATATTTGAGCGTACGATTAGGTAGTAAATAGAACGTTTGTTTGTATTTTTGGAGGGGATTACATTTGGTAAAAAACCAAGCCGGTATTTCGTATAATGAAGATGCCATTCAAGTATTAGAAGGTTTAGAAGCCGTACGCAAAAGACCAGGGATGTATATTGGTTCTACAGATAGTCGAGGTCTTCACCACTTAGTGTATGAAATTGTAGACAATGCAGTGGATGAAGCGCTTGCTGGATATGGAAATCATATCATCGTGAAGATTCATGAAGATAACAGTATTAGCGTGCGTGACCATGGTCGTGGTATGCCAACAGGTATGCATAAAATGGGTAAACCAACCCCTGAAATTATTTTCACCGTCCTTCATGCAGGCGGAAAGTTTGGACAAGGCGGTTATAAAACAAGTGGCGGTTTACATGGTGTAGGTTCATCAGTTGTAAACGCCTTATCAACATTTTTGGAAGTAACAATTTATCGTGATGGCCAAGTTTATCGCCAGCGCTTTGAACAAGGCGGGAAACCGGCTACATCGCTTGATATGATCGGAAAAACGAAGGAAACAGGAACACTTGTACATTTCCTGCCGGATCCAACGATTTTTTCAGTCGTTAAATATAATTATGATACATTGGCAGAACGCTTACGTGAATCTGCGTTTTTATTAAAAGGATTAAAAATTGAACTAATCGATGACCGCGGAGAAGGAAAACATGAAATTTTCTATTATGAAAGCGGTATTGAAGCATTCGTCACATACTTAAACGAAGAAAAAGATGTATTACATCCGGTTAAATATGTTGAAGGTAGCATTCAGGAAATTGAAGTGGAGTTCGCACTGCAATTTAATGACGGCTATTCCGAAACGATTTTGTCATTCGTTAACAATGTCCGTACACGTGATGGCGGTACACATGAAACCGGCGCTAAGACAGCGTTGACACGTGTGTTTAATGAATACGCCCGCAAAATCGGATTACTGAAAGAAAAAGATAAAAACCTGGAAGGCACTGATATTCGTGAAGGCCTGACAGCAATTGTTTCTGTACGTATTCCTGAAAATCTGCTGCAATTCGAAGGTCAGACAAAAGGGAAGCTTGGTACATCTGAAGCACGCTCTGCCGTTGATACCGTTGTTTCAGAGCAATTAATGTATGTGCTTGAAGAAAATGCCGAGCTGTCGGCTTCTTTAGTGCGTAAAGCAATTCGCGCCCAACAAGTGCGTGAAGCAGCGCGTAAAGCACGTGATGATGCCCGTAACGGGAAAAAGAAAAAATCGAGTACGCTTCTGTCTGGTAAGTTGACACCTGCACAGTCGAAAAATGCTTCTAGAAATGAATTATACCTTGTAGAGGGTGATTCAGCGGGTGGTTCGGCGAAGCAAGGTCGTGACCGTACATTCCAGGCGATTTTGCCATTGCGCGGTAAAGTTATCAATACCGAAAAGGCAAAGCTTCAGGATATTATGAAAAATGAAGAAATTGCGACGATTATCCATACGATCGGTGCAGGTGTCGGAGCAGATTTCTCGGTGGAAGATGCCGCTTACGATAAAGTTGTCATCATGACCGATGCCGATACAGATGGTGCCCATATTCAAGTATTATTGCTGACATTCTTCTACCGTTATATGCGTCCGCTCATCGAAGCAGGAAAAGTGTATATTGCGTTACCGCCTCTTTATAAAGTATCAAAAGGGTCGGGTAAAAAGCAGGAGCTTATGTATGCCTGGACAGAACAGGAGCTAAGCGCCGCAACGAAAAAAATCGGCAAAGGCTATATTATTCAGCGCTATAAAGGTTTAGGTGAGATGAATGCCGATCAGCTTTGGGATACAACGATGAATCCGGAAACACGTACATTAATCCGCGTAAAAATTGAAGATGGTGCACGTGCAGAACGTCGTATTACAACATTGATGGGCGATAAAGTAGAGCCCCGCCGTAAATGGATTGAATCAAACGTCAACTTCGGCATGGAAGAGGATGCAAGCATTTTAGAAAATGAATTCATCCAGCATGAGGAGGTTAACGAATAATGAGTTTTGTAGAAAAATTTCAAGATCTGCCATTAGAAGAAGTAATGGGTGACCGTTTTGGTCGCTATTCCAAATATATTATTCAAGATCGTGCATTACCGGATACGCGTGACGGGCTAAAACCTGTACAACGTCGTATATTATATGCGATGTTCCATGAAGGTAACACTTTTGACAAACCGTTCCGTAAATCGGCAAAAACAGTCGGTAATGTAATTGGTAACTACCACCCGCACGGTGATTCTTCGGTGTATGATGCAATGGTCCGTATGAGTCAGGACTGGAAAAGCCGTCAGATGCTGGTTGAAATGCATGGTAACAACGGTTCTGTCGATGGTGACCCGCCAGCCGCAATGCGTTATACGGAAGCACGTCTTTCAGCAATTGCCGCGGAACTATTACGTGATATTAATAAAAATACAGTTGAATTCGTACCAAACTTTGATGATCAGGATATGGAACCAACTGTATTGCCATCTCGATTCCCGAATTTATTAGTTAATGGCGCAACAGGGATTTCGGCTGGTTATGCGACGGATATTCCGCCACATAATCTGCAGGAAGCACTTGATGCGGTTTTAATGCGTCTGGACAACAAAAACTGTACAGTCGATGAACTGATGACCGTTATTAAAGGTCCCGATTTTCCTACGGGTGGGATTATTCAAGGTGTTGACGGCATAAAAAAAGCATACGAGACAGGTAAAGGGAAAATTATTGTCCGTTCACGTACAGAAATTGAGCAGTTAAAAGGCAATAAAGAGCAAATTATCATTACCGAAATTCCGTTTGAAGTAAATAAGGCCAATATGATCCGTAAAATGGACGAGCTGCGCGTAAATGACCGCCGTTTAGACGGTATTTCCGAAATTCGTGATGAATCAGACCGTGATGGTTTACGAATTGTTGTAGAGCTGAAAAAAGATGTGCCAGCACAAGGGATTTTAAACTTCCTTTTAAAATCAACGGATTTGCAAGTTTCATATAACTTCAATATGATTGCGATTCATAACCGTCGTCCGATGATGATGACATTGCCGCTTATGTTGGATGCGTATATTGATCACCAGAAGGAAATCGTGCGCCGCAGATCCCAATATGATCTAACAAAAGCAGAAGATCGCTTACATATCGTTGAAGGTCTTATGAAAGCTTTATCCATTTTAGATGAAGTGATTGAAACAATCCGTGCATCGAAAGATAAACGCGATGCGAAAAATAACATTATCGAGAAATTCGGCTTTTCGGAAGAACAGGCAGAAGCAATTGTCAGCCTACAACTTTACCGTTTAACGAATACCGATATTACACAACTGCAAAAAGAGCAAGATGAATTACATGAACTTGTTGTGAAACTGAAAGCCATTTTAGAGGACGAGAAGAAGTTGATCCGTGTTATTAAGTCCGAGTTAAATGACATTAAAAAACGCTTTACTTTACCTCGCCTTTCTACAATCGAAGCAGAAATCGAAGAAATTAAAGTAACGCGTGATGTATTGGTCCCAAGTGAAGAAGTTGTCGTAACCGTAACAAAAGACGGCTATGTAAAGCGGACAAGTCTTCGTTCACACAGTGCGTCAAACGGCAAGGATTTTGCGATGAAGGATTCCGATTACTTGCTGTATGAAGCTAACTTGAACACGCAGCATCATTTACTCCTGTTTACGAATAAAGGGCACTACATTTACCAGCCGGTACATGAATTGCCGGATATTCGCTGGAAAGATCTCGGACAGCATATTTCAAGTATTGTGCCGATCGACTCAAACGAAGAAATTATCGAAGTCATTGGTATTGAAACATTTGAGCAACCGAATATGTATGTATTTACCGCTACAAAAGAAGGGCAAATTAAGCGGTCGGCACTTGCTGACTATATCGTCACTCGTTATTCGAAACCGATTAAGACAATGAATTTAAAAGGCGAAGACGAGATGATTTTTGCGCGTCTTGTTACGGATAAGGAAGAAGTATTGCTTTCTACAAACACGAGCTATACAATCCGTTTCCCTATGGAAGATCTTCCGGTAACAGGTGTGAAAACAGCAGGAGTTAAAGGGATTATTGTTAAAGAGGGCGAGTATCTTGCAGCGGTTGCATTATTAAATCCGGAGCAGGAACAAGAACTCGTTATTGTCACACAGCGCGGTGCCGTTAAACGAATGTTGTTATCGGAACTTGAACTTGGCACCCGGGCAAAACGCGGTGTCGTTATTTTAAAAGAGTTAAAATCGAACCCGCACCGTATTTATACAATTTTAGTTGTTAACTTTAGAAATACGTTTATAATCGAGACCGAAAAAGGTATACAGGAAACAATCTCAGTGACATCCTTAACGAGAGCGGACCGTTATTCAAACGGTTCACTACGGATTGATACAGAAGGCGATGGGGCAATCTGCCGCGCTTATGTGGAGAAAGTAGAATAAATTTGAAAGCGATTGGGCTAAGCCCAATCGCTTTTTTAATAAAAAGCAGAACTAGTCCATCCTCAAAATCTATGCGGTCGCTGTTTTTAATGCAAACTCTATTTTTCTAACCGAACTATCATTAACATGCTATTATTATTTATAACAAACAATAAAAATGGGTGAGTTCAATGCATATACATCAATTCGAAAAAAACGTTTCAAAAGTAATTTTGTCAAGAGGAAAGGATTACTATAACAAAAATCTCATTCGAGAATTTAAGCAAATTGCACATAATGCATGGCGGGCAAAAATTTTAGGTACGGATGAGTACTTTGTTTATATCGAGCTGAAAAATGATAAGATTGTCGAATCTTACTGTACATGCCCGTTTGATGGTACTTGTAAGCATGAAGTTGCGGCGTATTATGCGATTCGTGAAAGCTTGATACAGTCAAATGTAGAAGCCGTCGATTTTATGGCCTTCTTTAATGAAAAGACTAAGGCTGAACTGGTTGATGTATTAGTGGAGATTATGGAGCAATATCCATCTATACAGGAACGCTGGATACCGAAAAAAGTAAATGTTATAAAAAATGCAACTCACCTCATTCTACAAGCAGAAGAGAAAATTTTAAAAAGTGTGAATCGACTTTTTAAAAGAGGCTTTTCGCAAGCGGATGATTTTGAAGAACCCATTGAAAGCATCTTTGAAGTTATGGAACAAGCACAACAACTGACAAATGAAGATCCACTAACTGCATTTGCACTGTTTGAGGTTTGTTTTGAGCGAATTAGCGATATAGTAGATAATTGTCCTTCGTGGCTTTACGAGCAAACACTAGAAGAAATGTATCGTATTTTTTATGATAGTCTTCAGACAGTTCAATCCAATGAACAAGCAATCGAATGGACTAAATGGCTTTTAGTAAAGTTTGACCAAAATGTAAAAGTGAAAAAAGAGTATTTGTTTTTAATGGAAGCTGCCATAACACTTAGTCCTGTTTCCAATATGAAGTATCATATATTGGAAGCCTTACAGCATCATACCAAAAAATCTGGAGATAAGAAGCTGGCATATGACTTAGAATTTCAATTATTAAAGACTGTAGGCGCTGAAAGTGAAATAGAGTCGTTTTATAAAAAAGTCGATATTCATAGCACATTACGTGTACAAATGATTCATTTTGCGATAGACCGGAAACAATATGCAAATGCCCTTACTTTATGCGCAGAGGGAATTGAACAGGATGCAAGCTCTCTGCATTACCGGAATCAATATTTAATATCGGCGTTTTCGATTCATCAAATGATGGGCAATTTGCCAGCTCAACGCACAGTTGCATTTGAATTGGCATTAGGTGGTCAATTAGACGATATTGATCGATTAAAAAATCTTTATGATGGTGAAGAGGAACTACTACACGATATATTAAATGATTTAATTGAAATTCTTGAGCAACAGCAGCCACTCCCAAATCACTATCCAATCCTTTTAGAAAAGACATATCAATGGGACCGATTATTAAAGTATTGTCAACAAGATATTGAGCGGATTTTACGATTTGGCCATTCACTGCAACCACATTACCCGCAAGAAGTTGAAATTTTACATGTACAACATATTTTAGCGCTTGCAAATGTTGCATCTAATCGGGAACATTACAGTCATCTTGCATCTATTATTACATGCTTGCAACAGCTAGGCTATCAGGACAGGGCTATAGAATTAAAAGCCTATTTAATTGAAACATATCCACGAAAAAAGGCGCTACATGATATATTAAATGCAATGAGCATACTATAACCACAATGCATAAAAGAATATGGGGCAGCATAATATAAAAGTAATTCATTGACATGGGAGGCATACTTTCATACAATGAAGTTAGTAAGATTCATGCGTGATGGATCTACAGTAGTACAGAGCGGTTGGGTGGCCCCCAATCGCTTTTTTATTTACCCTTTTATGATGAAAATTAAAAACACCACCTAGATGGCTAGTCTAAGTGGTGAAAACGAATTTTTTACAGCATCATTCGGAAAAAACGATAAATGGTATCGACAATACGAAAAATGTCTGTCGCATAACGAAAAATGGCGAGTTTTTCCTTACGCTTTTTTTCCGAAACAGCCTTAGCCTTTTCTTTGCGTGATGGATAAGACACAGTAGTACACCTCCTTTGCAAAAGGAGTCAGCTGGATGCTGCTTTACTATTGTACCATGAAATATTAAGGAGAATATTCCTGTTTTTAATAGAAAAAAGCATAGTAAAAGCGTCAAATTCCGGCAAGAAATTCTCCGGATGTTGACGCTTTTTTATTCGTAAGCATTTTTACAAAGGTCCATTTTTGTTCAGGCGGCAAAAGGATATTATTCTGTTTTACCGCACCGATCGTAAATCCCGTATAATCTTCCTCGACGACAAACTGGTAAATATCCTGCTGTTCATCGTTCGTTCCTGTAAACTGGACGACATGCTGGCCACTTCGGGCGGTAAAGTACTCCCAATACGTCAATTCATAATGGCCATCAAATACTTCAGCAATGAGTAACTCTTCGTTAAAAGGCCACTGCTGCGCTTTTACATAATCGATATAAGGGGAGTTCCTCTCAATTTCTTTCCCGTTCAGTACAAAGCCGACAATACAGCCCATCACTACGACACAAATGAATACGCGTATATGCTGTCCAAGCGTCATCGCTTCACTCCTCAAGATAGAATAGGGGAGATTTCACAAAACAGTGGAGTTATAAAAAATCAGCCTCTAACAGTGTTAGAAGCTGATTCGTTTTTCCTCAACTCGTCAAAGTAAGGAAGGTTATTTTTAGTGAGAAATGTCTTGTACAGAAATACCTGTTTGAGCTTTTACTTCAACTTCACGGTATTTCAGATCATTTCTTTCTTTAGAAATTAATGTACCGATAAATCCGCCTAAGAAGCCAAGAGGTACAGAAATTAATGCAGGGTTCGTTAACATAATTAACGGTTCACCAACAAAGATTGCTTTACCTTCAACCGGATTCCATACGTTTGGAGATACGGCAACTAAAATCAATGCAGAGATTAAACCTGTTAACATTGCTGTAACTGCACCTGATGTGTTGAAACGTTTCCAGTAGATTGTGTAGATGATTACCGGTAAGTTCGCTGATGCCGCAATACAGAATGCTAATGATACTAAGAAGGCTACGTTTAATGTTTGAGCACCTAAAGCTAATAGAATCGAAACAATTGAGATAATAATTGAACCGATACGAGCTGCTTTAACCGCTTCTTGTTCAGTAACTTTACCTTTTTTAATAATTTGACCGTAAATATCATGTGATAGGGCAGAGGCACCAGAAAGTACTAAACCTGCTACTACCGCTAAGATTGTTGCGAATGCTACCGCACAAACGAATGAGAACAGAATGTCGCCGCCTAGCGCTTGTGCTAGTAGTGGGGCAGCCATGTTACCTGCCGGGTTTGCTGCTACGATTTCGTCTTTACCAACGAATGCTGCTGCACCGAAACCTAGGAAAATCGTTAATACATAGAATAAACCAACAATCCAAGTAGCCCAAATTACTGAAGAACGAGCTGTTTGTGCGTCTTTTACTGTGAAGAAACGCATTAGGATGTGTGGAAGACCCGCTGTACCAAGTACTAACGCCAATAGCATTGAAATTGTATCAATACCATTTGTATAACGTAAACCTGGATTTAAGTAAGCTTCCCCATGCTCTGTTACCGTTGTCATTTGTGTAAACATGTTCGCGATAGAGAAGTCGAATTTTGCTAATACTAAGAATGAAATAATAACAGTACCTAACATTAATAGACATGCTTTAATGATCTGTACCCAAGATGTTGCTGTCATACCACCGAATAATACGTAAATTGTCATCATGACACCAACTAAAAGTACCGCCATCCAGTATTCAATACCTAACAGTAATTGAATTAAGGCACCTGCACCTACAAGCTGAGCAATCATGTAGAACAATACGATTGTAATTGTAGATAATGCTGCCGTACCACGAACTTTTGCTTTATCGAAACGAGCTGTAATCATGTCGGCTAATGTGAATCGGCCTAAGTTACGTAATGGCTCTGCGACGATATATAAAACTACTAAATAGGCTACTAGGTAACCGATCGAGAAGAAGAAGCCATCAAATCCGAATAAAGCAATCGAACCTGCGATACCTAAGAATGATGCTGCCGATAAGTAATCACCGGCAATGGCCATACCATTTTGCCAGCCCGTTAATCCGCCGCCAGCTGTGTAGAAATCCGACGCACTAGATGTACGTTTAGATGCCCACCAAGTAATGACTAAAGTTAAACCTACGATTGCTACGAAGAAGAATATCGCTGTAAAACTCATTTGCTTCTACCTCCTTCATATTCCGCAATAATCGCTTTCGCTTCTGCGTCATATTTATTAGCACGTGCTACATAGAAGTGAGCTAATCCCCATGTCATTACGAACAACCCTGCTGAATAAAGCCATACCCATGTAATATCACCAATCGCTTTTTGATGTAAGATATCTGTAAACGAAGTTAAGATTGGTAATAACATATAAAGTACTAAAAAGATTGCGGTAATCGACCATAAAAATGAATTCTTTTTCCTCGCCAGTTGCCTGAAAGATTGCTGTGATGCAATTCTCTCATAATCAATGATTGGCTTTTGATTATTCCCCATAAACATTCCCCCATTTTGTGATAATTATTACTGCTTAATGTACGTAAAATTCTGCTTTTAGGATTTTACATTTTCATTCTATTTTAGCTGTAACAAAATTGCAACACTTTTTAAATAAATTATGGGGAAAAATTTTTTGCAAAAATAAGTTTAATAGAGAAAAAATAATACATTAACGGGAGAATATTAAAATGTTATATTTTGGATAATCAATAGAAAGGTAGGATTTACATGGGTTTGGAGGGTCCTGAACATGAAAGAATTACAAAAAATCTGAAAATTATTATAAGAAAGTATTATTCATTTCTATAAGTAAAAGTAATATTTAAAAAATAATTTATTTTACAAAAAACTAAAATCAGTATATTCGAAAAGTTATATTCATGTAAAAAATGGTATAAAAAAGCAAAAAACTGCTCAAAAATAGCAAATATTTTCGAGACAGTTTTTATTATTTTTAATCTATTGTTCTAATTTATTTTCTTATAATAATTAATGTGAAACATCTTGTACAGAAATACCTGTATGTGCTTTAACGCGGATCTCTTTATAAACACGTTCTGCTTCTGCTTGTTCCACTTTGTGTGCTGTTAATATAGAGCCTAGGTATCCTGCAAAGAAGCTTAAAGGAATTGTAATAATGGCAGGTACTGCTAAGTTCACGATTGGTTCACCAACAAAAATTGCATTTCCTGTAGGACTCCAAATGTTTGGACCAAGCGCACCTAATATTAGACAAGATACTAAACCAGTTACCATTGCAGCAACCGCGCCGTTTGCATTGAATTTCTTCCAATAGATTGTATAGAGGATAACCGGTAAGTTTGCCGATGCCCCGATACAAAATGCAAATGATACTAAGAAGGAAACATTTAAGCTTTGCGCAAATAATGCCAAAAGGATTGAAACAATCGCAATGGAAATAGAACCGATTCTTGCAGCTAATACTTGTTGCTTTTCCGTTAATTTCCCGTCTTTCAGAATCTCACCATAAATATCATGCGAAATTGCTGATGCACCTGTTAATACTAATCCGGAAACAACCGCTAATATAGTAGCAAACGCAACGGCACAAATGAATGATAGTAAAATATTGCCGCCTAAAAACTCTGCCAATAGTGGGGCAGCCGTGTTACCAGCAGCATTTTCTGCGATGATTTTATCAAATCCGACGAAATGCATTGCACCAAAACCTAAGAAAATCGTCAGTGAGAAGAAGATCGCCGTAATCCATGTTGTCCATGAAATCGATGCACGCGCCGTTTTCGCATCTTTTACTGTAAAGAATCGCATTAAAATATGCGGTAAACCCGATGTACCGAGGACTAATGCAAGCATCATCGAAACCGAATCGATTGTAGATGTGTACTTCATACCAGGAACTAAATATTCGTCCCCGTAATTTGTGCTAACCGTATCAAACATTTTCACTAAATTGAAATCAAACTTTGAGAATACTAAAAATGCCAGTAATGTCGTACCGAACAATAATAGACCTGCTTTAATAATCTGTACCCAGCTCGTAGCCGTCATTCCGCCGAACAGTACGTACGTCGTCATCATGACACCGACAATTAAAACAGCCATCCAATACTCGATACCGAATAAAAGTTTAATTAATGCACCGGCACCAACTAATTGGGCGATCATATACAAAATTACGATAATAATCGTACCTGTAGCCGCTACACCGCGAATCCGTTTTTCATTAAAACGCGATGTCAGCATATCCGCCAATGTATAGCGTCCTAAATTACGCATCGGTTCCGCTATTATATATAGAAGAACTAAGTTTGCAACGACATAACCTACAGAGAAGAAGAAGCCGTCAAAGCCTGTTAATGCAATCGCTCCGGAAACCCCTAAAAACGCGGCTGCAGATAAGTAGTCACCAGCAATGGCAAATCCGTTTTGCCAACCTTTTAAACCACCGCCAGCTGTGTAGAAATCACTTGCTGAAGAAGTTCTTCTGGCAGCGATATATGTAACGATCAGTGTTAAACCTACGATACCAAGAAAGAAACCTGCTGAAACGAGATTCATTGTTATGCACCTGCCTTTTCATATTCTTGTAAAACAGCAGCTGCAGCTTTATCGAATTTAGATGCCATTTTTACGTAGAGTGTACATAAGATAATTGTCATAATGAATAGGGCAAGCGAGTATACCCATACCCAAGTAATGCTGCCGACAGCCTTCTGTTGTAACACAGGTGTGAATGCCAGCACCGGTAGTAAGATGTAAAATGTCAAAAATGTTATAGTTATTCCGAATAAAAATGTGTTTTTCTTCTTTACAAATTGATTGAATGTTTCCATGCGATCGATTTTTTCATAGTTAATGCCATCGCATTTCGCTGAGATTTTGTCCCCTAATTGACTCAACGGAATTCCCCCTTATGAAAAATTATTCTGTTTTAAACGGCATATTACTATTTGAATCCGTTAATAGTACTCATTGTAAGAGGGGATAGAGTATAATGCAATAACAATTTTTCTGAAAAGTTGGAATGTTTGAAATGGTAATGAAGTAGAATTATCAAGTTTTAAGGAGATAAAATTAAAGAAGATGTGCTTAAAATTTACAAAAGATTATTATTTGGGGAAAGGAAAATAATGAAAAACATATTTTAGCTAGAAATTAAATTACATAAAGCACGATATTATATTTCGACAATTAAAATATCTGTAATTTTAGCTGATTTCGTATAATTCAGCACATTGTACTATAACACAAAATGGATAGTAAAAATCTGATATACTAACAATGTAAAAATTTTTATATGACTTGAGGGAGTTTATTCATCTAGGTGAATCTGATTATTTATAAAACATGGAATGATAATATTAATATTTTGACCATGTATGAGAAAAAACCCGAGATATTCCAAATAACAAATCAAAAAAATATCAAATTGGAGGAATACGATGTTGAATTTGACTACGAAGCGGTTAACGTTCGAACGTTATACGGAAAAGGATCTTCCATTTGTGGAAGACCTCGTTTCGGACCCTTTCATGATGAAATTTATTGGCAATGGACAAATAAAGGATAAACATTATGCGATTCATTTAATTGAACGGATGCTTGAACAATATCAAAACTTTGGGGATTACGGGTTACATAAATTGATTCATCGTCAAACGGGAGATTTTATCGGTCACGCGGGGCTTGTTGCACAAGTTATTGACGATACATTTGAAATTGAGCTCGGGTACTGGATTAAACGTACTTATTGGGGACAAGGCTACGGGTTTGAAGCAGCACAGGCCCTTGCAAACTATGCAGATGAAGAAATGTGGTTGCACCGGTATATTTCAGCGATTCAAGTAGGAAATGAAGGATCGAAAAGAATTGCATTAAAAAACGGGATGCATTTGGAGAAAACCATTGAAATGGACGGGAAAATGGTTGAAATATATGTTAAGCTCAATTCATTTGAAGAAGATGAAACGGAAGCGTTATAAGAGGAGTATCGACACATTGTGAAAACGTATTTTGAAAGCTACGAACAGTATAAAAGGCAAGGGAATTCAATCAAAACAACGACCATTACAGCAAAACAGTTGCTGCCTGCGCTTATTGCCCATATGGAGCGTATGGACAGGCAGTTTACGCTGCATATTATCGGCCAGCTGCCAGTACCGATCGATTCTTTAATTAAGGAAGCTTTTGATCAGTGCCATCTAGAACAGCCATTTTATACACAGCATTGTGAAAAGCGCAGCTACAAATATCGCCAATTAACGAAAAACCGGATTAAAGTGGAGTTTACGATGCGTTACCGTATGGCGCGGCAGGAAGAAAAATGGATAGTTGATGAAATTCAAACCATTTTAAAGAATCGAATACATCCAGACATGTCGGCGTTGCAAAAGGTCTTAATTGTCCATGACTTTATCGCAAGAACCTATAGCTATGAACGTCATACTGAAGGTTCACCATTTGCTGTGTATACATTTATGAATGAAAAACACGGTGTTTGTATGGCGTACGCGCTTCTTTTTGAAAAGATGATGGAAGCACTTCGGATTCCTTGTTATTATGTGATTGGAAAAGCAGCAGGAGAGGGAACAGAGGGGCATGCATGGAATATGGTGCAGATGGATGATGATTGGTACCATGTGGACGTGACTTGGGATGATATCGGCTCAATTCCTGGTAAAGAAGTTCGCTATCGCTATTTTTTAGTTGCGGATGAGAAAATGCGTCTTGATCATGAATGGAATGAAAATCATTATCCAATCTGTACGAGTACTAAATTTGAAGCATTTCATCGTTTATATGATGGCTGTCTTGTCAATAATAGCTTATATTATGCCCATCCTGGAAATGGTTATTTATTTGAAATAAAATTTGCAGATTATCCTTTTCATGCAAAACAGAAACTTGCTGTTAACATTCAATTTTGTTTCTATATAGATGGATTTTTATTTTTCAGGAATGATTCTCATAATAGTTATTTGTATCAATTTGAACTAGTTGCTGAGAAATTAACGCAGTTAAGCGCGGTAGCAGTTGTACGAATCTATGAAACTGAAACATCATTGGAAGTCTTGTATGCAGATAAAACGACAGATAGTATTCAGAAGTTGATTTCAGCGGATCCAGAAAGTGAAAATTCTCTAATAGCTGAAACAGATGAAAATCGCTTGGAAGTTCCGTTAAATACATTTGGGGACAGCTGGGTAGCTTCAGTTGAACAAGAAGCGGATTGTCAGCCAATGTTGTTTAAAAGCGCGGATGGAATCGAATTGATTGTAGAAGATCGTTGCAAACAATTAACGGTAGATATATATATTAATAGAGGTTTACATATACAAATAACGAGTAACCGAAAAAATGTGGAATTCAAACAACCAGCACAATTGAAGGTGCCAATTGCGATAATACCGGGCTTGGAGCAGCAATTAAGTAAACAAAACATGTTGGAGTATTTTGCTGATGAAAAATTTATTTATATACAATTATATAAAAGCGTTACGATCCAACTGAAAATGAAAAAATAAGCGAATGGCCATAATTTAACGGGTCCGGTTAAATTATGGCCATTTCAGTAAAAAACGCATTTTGTCTCACTATTATAAGTATACTTTTGAAACGAGATGTAACTTCCTATAATATATATTATGACCGTGTCCCTATTTTTAAAATGAGTTGCAGCCTTTTCGCTCGCCACTTGGAAATTGATGTACAATTACAAGGTTTATTGATTTTTTTCTACAACTTGCAATGGCACAGATTCAATTCCTGTAATTATATCTTCTAGATATTCCCCTAAGATGATTAACTAAATGTATTGTAACCTGATGATTAAAAGCATCGATATGGTCTTGATATTTATTGCCACTTCCATATCCCATACTTACGAGAATAAATGCATTTTTTGTATCGGTATGTTTTAGTAATTGGTATATATAGGATGCTTCTTCTTTGGAGTCTAACGGTAACTTTAATTTATTATTCCTCCCTTTTTCACTTAATATTTCTTGGAAGTCTATTGTATTTTGTGTACATTCAGATATATAGTCTTTAAACAGCTATTGTTTTCAATAAATAATAAAAACCTTGATAAATCTTGTTGTTCTGAACCTAGGCAGTCAATGATGCATTCTATATTTGTATTAGAAAGAATTTCTTTTTTCTAATAGCACATTATCTTTCCATATTCCATCTAATTGAGCAATCTTTTCTCGCACCCCAACAACACGAAAGCCATTCTTGATGTGTAAGTTGAGGCTAGCAACATTCTCTTTAAAGATTTTGGATTCTAGAGTCCAAAAACCTTCCTTTTCAGAAGCTATAATCATATGCTTTAATAATAAATCACCGATTCCTTTCCCTTTAGCGTGTGTATCTATATAAATACTTACTTCTCCTACCCCCTTATACACATTTCGTTTGGAAACGGGAGATAATTTACACCAACCTAAAATATGAATTTCCTCATATGCCACAAATGAACATTGAGGATTTGCTTCACCAAACCATTCATCATAGGATGCTGGTGCTTTCGATTCGAATGTAGCCATTTTTGTTTCTATCCCTGCTTCATAAATTCGTTTTACATCTTGCCAATCTTCACTTACAACAGACCGCACTTTAATTGCCATCGATTAACCTCCATATAAATTAATTGATAATTAAAATAATAAATTCAATAGTTGCATTTTACAAGTATTTTTGATTTAATTTTATTAGAGGTGATTGAATGGAAAATAAACGCGAAATTTTTCACATACTAACACGAAGATTTGGCTTATTAAACAAAAATTGCTGCACTGTTGGATCGTTTGAAATTTCTACAATCCAAAGTCATATAATTTATGAAATCGATAAAAAGAAAACACCTTCTATGCAACAAATAGCTGAAACACTCGCAATGGATATTACAACATTCAGTCGTCAAATTCAAACACTTATTAAAATGGATTTGGTGAGAAAAACACCGTCTCCACAAGATAAACGTGTATCGATTTTATCGTTAACAACACAAGGGAAATTTGTCGCAACAACAATTGATGAGTCCATGAATACCTATTTAGAAGAAGTATTTTCACATATGAATGATTTTGAAAAAGAAACTGTGCTACGCTCTATTCAACTACTAAATGAAGCTATGTCCAAATCAAAAGTATGCTGCACCCCTCTTTACTAAGCAAGAGCAATCTTACTTTTCATTTTCGAAATATAGTTGTACTTTGCAACTAAATAAATTTGATGGAGGATTTTCAAATGGAAATTAAATTAACGGTTAAATCACAAACTTCAAGTTGTTGTTCAGCTACTCCTGAACCAACTACAACATGCTGTGGATCTACTGAGCAAACTAAAAAAGAAACAACAAGTAATGAAATGGCATTTCATTTAAATAAACAATATCCTGTGGCAATACTTGGTGCAGGTCCAGTTGGTTTAGCTGCAGCAGCACATTTAGCAGTAGCTGGTGAATCTTTTATTGTTTTAGAAAAAGGTGCTGACGTTGCGAAAAATATAAAATCATGGCAACATGTTCGTCTATTCTCTCCTTGGCAATATAATGTTGATAAAGCAGCTAAAGAGCTTTTACAAAAGCACGGCTGGAAAATGCCACAGGAGGATGAGCTTCCAACAGGTCAAGAAATTCGCGAACACTATTTACAGCCACTAGCCAATATCCCTGAAATTAAACCATTCATATCATTTAATACAACAGTGGTTGGTATAAGTAAAAAAAATCACGATAAAATGAAGTCTGCTAACCGTGATCAGGCTCCGTTTGTTTTATATATTGAACAAGACGATGAAACAAAACAAATTTTAGCAAGTGCAATCATTGATGCTACAGGCACGTGGACTCAGCCAAATCCGATTCTTTCAGATAATGTATGGACAAAAGCTGAAAAGCAATTAGCTAATAATATTTTTTATGGCATTCCAAACGTAGATGAATTGAAAAATCGCTATTCAGGAAAACATGTCGCTGTTGTAGGTGGCGGACACTCTGCGATTAATACAATTTTAGAGTTAGAAAAGCTTAAAGATGTTGAAATTACATGGATTTTACGTAAAAAACGTGTGGAAGATGCATATGGTGGTGAAGACAAGGATGCACTTGCCGCACGAGGTGAACTAGGTAGCCGAATTCACAACTTAGTTGATGAAGGTGAAGTAAAAGTATATACACCTTTCTATATTCAGAATCTTGAACAAACAAAAGATGGCATCATCATCAAGGGCAAAGGTACAAACGGTGAACAACAACTTCCTGTAGTTGATGAAATCATCTCCAATACGGGTAGTCGTCCAGACTTCTCTTTCTTAAATGAAATTCGATTATCGATTGACGCTGCTGTTGAAAGCGTAGAGACGCTTGCACCACTGATTGACCCAAATGAGCATAGTTGTGGTACCGTGCGTCCCCACGGCGAGCTAGAGTTGCGTCAACCAGAAGCTGGCTTCTATATTGTTGGTATGAAGAGTTACGGACGCGCACCAACGTTCTTAATGGCAACTGGCTATGAACAGGTTCGCTCCATTGTCGCTTATTTAACAGGTGATATAGAGGCTTCGCGTAAGGTGGAGTTAGATTTACCTGAAACGGGTGTATGTAGTTTAGATTTAAGTGCATCTAATACCAAAACAACATGTTGCTAATTAAAAGGGCCACGCTAGCTGAACTAGTGTGGCCCTTTTAATTAACAAGAAAGTCTTGTCCATGTACATTAAATTCTAATCAACAATATGGTCCAAAAACGCGAACTTCTTATTGAAGAATCGCGTCCGAATGTTGAATAATATTGATTTATATTAACTGGTTAATGAGTACTATTTAATTCACCATTTTTTATTGGTTTAATTGTAGAATAAATTAACTCTCCAGTTTCGGAAAGTGCTCTAATGTTTACAGGCATTAACATCTCATAATCTGATTTAACAAAGAAAAATTGCGCTCCCACACTGTTAATGATCAAAGCATCTTCAAAGAAGCCTTTCTTTGTTTCAACTTCTATTCTCTTAATAATAGGATTGATAATTTGACCAAAATAGTAGGATCTGTTTCGTTCCTTTGAACCTGATGCACTCCAAGTAAATTCATCATCTTCAATAGGTGGAAAATATGTTGAAATTAATGTAGATTCTAATCCCTCATCATTTCTTAACTCCCAATTCCCCAACCAATTTTGCTCTAATCGAGCCATCATAATTGAATCCCAATTTCTAAGTATGGTTAACCAGTCCCCATCTATTTTTCTAACAAGATAGACCTCTTCTGTTGCAGAAGACCATTTTTCCGTAAATTTAAATACATCCTCTTCTGTGGGTGGTTGTTTGTGATTATAAATTAGAAATACAGTTATCGATACCGTTAATGTTACTATCCAAATAAATATCTTCCTCAATTAATCCCCCCTTTTTTTCTGAAAAAGGCGAACTTCTTTTCAAGACTCCCGATTGTGGAATATTGTTTTTATGTATCCCCAAATTTTTCATTTGAGAGCGTTTATTGAATTTACTATTTTTATCCTTTTTCACTAATTTTGTATAATTTATTTTGCGATAAACATGAAATATTGTTTAATAAGATTTTTTATCAGTGGATTAATTCCTTCAGGTAACTCACTTACTCTAAAAAACATTACTTCGGTAGTTTCTTGACCATCTGCTTTAAGAACACCACCTTTAATTTCTTTTGAAATATATGCAATTGTAACAGGGTAAAATTGGTCGCCGTTTGGTAACTTCACAAAATGCTGTTTTCCAGAATAGACACCCACTAAATCAAGTTTACCTATTTCAAGCCCTGTTTCTTCTAATACTTCTCTTCTTCCTGCTTCTTCAGTAGACTCTCCTAATTCGATAAATCCGCCGGGAACACCCCATTGCCCATCATTTCTTCTTTGCAGCAATAAATCTCCATTTTCGTTAATCACAGCTACCGCAACTCCAACTAAATTGAGAGGTTGGTTACCCACAATCTTGCGTAAATCTTCAACATATCCCATAGTTTATCCTAAAAAAATATAATAAGTGTTTACCAATTATATTTCGATAAATTTAAAAATTTTCCTTTTGCAAACCTTGCAAAACACTTCCAAGGCCTCATTCGAAAGCATTTCTTAAAAAAATGTTATTCAACAATATGGCCCTATAACGGAAAAACGCGATCTTCTTATTGAAGAACCGCGCCCGATTGTTAAGTAATATTAGATTTTTATTGGTTAATTCTAAATACACATATCTTGGGGACACATTACAGATGAAGCAAACCTTTGATGGCATTTAAATACATAATTGACCTATCAAAAAAACTTTAAAAAATGTTGAAACTATTTCTCGTTTTTTCCGTCGGTACAGGGCATTACATAATAAAGGAGACTTAATAATGAAGAAAAGTATCAAAAGGAGGTCTTTCATGTTGAAAGCCAAACTAACAATAGTAGGGATTATTTTAATCATTATTGCTGCAAACCCATTCCAAGCACAAGCGGCTACTCAGTTTTCTGATGTGAATAGTCATTGGGCGAAGAAAGAAATCATGTATTTATCTGATCTCAATATTATCGGTGGCTATCCGGATGGAACATTCAACCCGAATGAGCCGATCACGCGATCACAAGCATCTGCTATGCTCATCAAAGCACTTAAGATTCCGCTGAACGAAGATACATCAATTCAGTTCAAGGACGTGGCGAAAGATTCCCCTTACTACAAAATTCTCGCGACGGTGAATGAAAAAGGAATCCTTCGCGGTAACAATGGCTTCATGCGTCCCGGAGAAGAAACATCACGCGCGCAAATGGCTGCAATCTTACGTCGTGCATTCGACATGCCGCTTGATAAGCAACCGACATTCATTGATGTCACACCAGCAAACTGGGCATATCAGGATATCAACGGAATCGCAAAACAGCGTGTAGCAGGTGGTTCTAACGGCAAATTTATGCCAAAAGACGCTGTCACACGTGCGCAGTTTTCGGCATTTTTAGTGCGTGCAATGGATGATAAAATGAAATTAAGCAACTATCGTTCATATGTCAGCATAAAAGGTAAAGCAATTGAACAGGATGGCTTGCTCTACTCTATCGCTAAAGACAAAGATGGTTATAATCAAATTATTAAAGAAAATATGGAAACCGCTAAACAAGAGGTTTTATTAAAAGATGAAGACATCCCACGTAGTACTTGGGATTATTCCCCTTTGTACTTGCATAACAATACTCAATTGATTCTCTATAACAATGAAATTTTTATTCCTTATCATAGTGGCGATTTTGCTGAAGCAGACGAAGTTCCATATGCTTATGCAGTAATGAAAATGAATACAAATGGACAGGAACTGAAGAAAATGAAAGAACCTTCAGGCAGTAACTTCCGTAATATGTTCGTTTGGAACGACCGGATTTTCTATACGGATGTAGATGCAGAGAATTGGAATTACTTGAATCGTCGTATTGTACAGGACAATGAGAAATTTGTGGACAGCAAGCTAGAACTTTATTCTACAAAGATGGATGGCAGTAGTGATAAGAAAAAAGAATTCAGCTTTGATGCGCGTATAACTTTTGATGTATACAGTTACAGTTACGGGGATGGAACACCTATCGAGGCGGGTGGAGAAAATAAATCTGTATTATATGACCATTCTTCAATTTATTACTTTAACAATAAAGGTATCTTCAAATATAGTTTGCTTGATAAAACGACAAACAAGCTTTCCAATGTTTTAGCTAAGGATATGAATATTTCAGATACACAATTAGTTGTGACAGATCTAAACGGAAAGAAACATACACTAAAGAAATAACCTATAAACAAAAAAGTGGTCTTTTGATAAATCGTACTTACTTATGGTACAGTTCACCCATGTTAATCCAAAAGCCTTTTAATTTACCAATGAGTCCTTTGAATTCTTATTCAAGAAAAGCGCCCGATTGTTGAAGATCGTTATTCAACTAAAGGCCCTGGAATCGAAATATTGGAGCGAAAAAAATGCAAGTTTACAGCGTTAATAAATTTTCTCTGTATACAGGTTTTTATTCAAATAACAACTCATAACGTTTTCTCCAAAGTCTTATTGTTGCTATGTTTATATACCATTGCATAAAAAGCTGTATAAACAAGGTTACATACAAAAACCCACAAACGTTGATTTAACAATGTTTGTGGGTTTTCTGTACGTGTCCAAACTTTTATTTGGGAACGTTTATTAAGTTTGTTTTGTATACGCTATTAGTTCTAATTGTAATTAAGAATTATAGTAACTTGTTATGTTAAATTGGAATATTTCAGTTTCAAAATTATTTCTTTTAATAACGTCAGTTGCAAACTTTTGTACTTCTTTTTTGGTTTTTTCATCGAACTTATCGTGTGGTAACACTAATTTTATTATGACGTTATTGTCTGAGGATACTTCCCCCTGTATGGCAACATCATAACCTAATTCATTTAAACTTAGCATGATGTCTCCCATTAAATCATTGTAACTTAGCCTTTGTGAAACATGATTTCCTTCTTTTTCCGAACTATAAAAACTTGTTATGTTAAATTGGAATAAATCAGAATCAAAATCATTTTGTTTAATAACGTCAGTTGCTATTTGTTTTATATCTTCTTTAGTCTTTTTATCAATCTTGTTACTTCCTAATTTCACGATTACTTCAATGTTTCTGTTAGGCAAAACAGCATGGTCTAAAGTAAATCCGTAATTTTCCGCACGTAAACTTTTGCTTATCTGTGCCATCAAGTTTTCTAATTCATGTCTTTCCCCTTGTGATAACTGAAAATCACCATTAGTACCTTCTTTTTCTTTACCAGAAACCTGTATATATAAAAATAAGGATGCTAAAACCAGGAATAGTGAGACAAAGCCGATTACTCTATTTGTCCCTTTTTTTATAACAACACCTCCCTATTTTAAGGTATGCCTATATTTTTTAAAAAGAAGATAAAAAGGTTCTTGCTTAACTACTCTACGTTGTTAATTAAAGAAAAAATGCACCCAAAGCGATGTTTGGTCACATTTAGAAATATTTATTGCACTAAGCCTTTTTATCAAACTTTATTATAAATCAAATTAATGCTTCTTTGTTGTTCTATTGGTTGCAGCAATCTTTATAATTTAAAGTACTTATACATCCTTAGTTGTATAAAGTGAAGGAGGACTCCAAATGAATAAAGTTGTATTAATTACTGGTGCTGCAACAGGTTTAGGCCGTGCAACTGTTTTAAAATTAGCAAAGCAAGACTATAAAATCGCTGTTGTAGATTTTAACGATGTAGAAGGTCAAAACACTGTGACAATGGCCAAAGATTTAGGGGCGGAAGCGATTTTCATTAAAGCGGACGTATCAAATGAAGAGCAAGTAAAAAATTATGTGCAGCAAACAATCGAAGCTTTTGGCAAAATTGACGTATTTTTCAACAATGCAGGCTTAATGGTGCCATTCCGTTTAATTCATGAATATGATGAAAACGAGTATGATCGTATTATGAATGTAAACGTGAAAGGTGCATTTTTCGGCGTAAAATATGTGATACCACATATGCTTAAAAATGGCGGCGGAACAATTGTGAATACCGTTTCTTCAAACTCTTACAAGCCAACAGCATATAACGGTGTCTATTCAATGTCGAAGCACGCGGTAAATGCTTTAACTAAATCAATCGGTCAAGATTACCAAGAGAAGCAAATTTTCGCTGTCGGCGTAGTACCTAATGCGATGCTTACGAATATTGCAGCAAATGCAACAGTAACAATGAACGAAGAAATCGGCAAAGCGATTTTCGTCACTACACCACCAAACATCGCAGCAACGCCAGAGGAAGTAGCAGATGCAATGCTGTTCGCAATGAACAACAGCAAAATGTTAAACGGCTCAACGATTAACTGTGCTGGTGGTCAAATCTTTAACTAATGTTGCAAGCAAACATTGCGAAGGAATCTCAATATGAAGTATGGATTAACGAATCTATGCCTATCGGTCGTGTCGCTGAACCTGCTGAAGCAGCATTATGGCTTATATAAGAGCAATCTTCATTTGTACTAGGACAAACATTAAATGTTGATGGTGGTTGGACAGTCAATTAACTAAATCAACAATATAATCAACTGAAAATCAAGATCAATAAAACTTTCATATACAAAATATCATTCAACTATTAAAGCAGCTGAGATTAAAATGAAATCTTAGCTGCTTTAAGTTTGATCTTGAATTTTCAATATATATATTAGATGACAGGATGAAACCATTACTTTAGCATCTTCTTCTGTAAAGAATTAGGTTTAAACGGATTTTTTTGTTACTGATTTGGTCATCATTATTGCCTCTCCTAGTTAGATTAAATAACACTTGTCAATAACTAAGATAGTACAGCCTGAATATTATCGCCTGTTCAAAGATTCCACTTACCTCTTGCGACACATCTGTATACTTATTTTTTTAACTCTTCGTTTACAAACTGCTGTATACGAGCACCGATCGCATCCCGTACTTGCTGGAACACTGCCCATTTTTCTTCCTCTGTACCCGTAGCTTTAGCGGGATCTTCAAATCCCCAATGCTCACGGCGCACACCTGGAGGAGTCATTGGACACTTATCCGCCGCATCTCCGCAAAGTGTTACGACTAATGTTGCTTTGTTTAAAATATCTTGGTTAATTAAATCCGAAGTATGGTGAGTAATATCGATTCCTACTTCATTCATTGCCTTAATCGCATTGGGATTGACACCATGCGTTTCAATTCCAGCTGAATACACTTTCCAATCTTCCGGTAATAGCTTTTGTGCCCATCCGTCCGCCATTTGTGAACGGCATGAATTTCCTGTACATAAGAAATATAGTGTGTTTATTGTCATATTATAAACTCCTTTAAAAGATTCGTAATGTAATATAAAGTCCCATTAATGTAAAAATTAAGATCGGCACCGTTAACACAATCCCTGTTTTAAAGTACGTACTCCAAGAGATTTTCACACCTTTTTGAGACAATACATATAACCAAACCAGTGTCGCAAGTGACCCGATTGGTGTAATTTTTGGACCTAAGTCTGAGCCGATAACATTAGCGTAAATTAATGCTTCACGTAACGTACTATCCGTCGTCGTTTCTGCAATCGCTAAAGCATTGACCATCACAGTTGGCATATTGTTCATGACAGATGATAGAAATGCCGCGATAAAGCCCATTCCAACTGTAGCTGCAAACAAACCTTGCTCTGCTGTCCATTCAATTACACTAGCTAACATAGGGGTTAATCCTGCATTGCCTAGTCCGTATACAACAACGTACATCCCGATTGAGAAGAATACGATATTCCAAGGTGCCCCTTTCACAACGGCTTTTGTATCCACGACAGCACTTTGTCTTGCCATGACTAAGAAGAAAATCGCGATAACGCCTGCTACGAGCGAAACCGGTACACCAATAAATTCACTTGAGAAATAGCCAACTACTAAAATTGCAAGTACAAACCAAGATAACTTGAACATTTTCATATCTTTAATCGCAAGGCGTGGTTCCTTTAACATCGATTCATTGTATTCACGTGGAATCGATTTGTTAAAGTAAATCAGCAGTACAACAATCGTTGCCGCAAGCGAGAACAAGTTCGGAATAATCATACGTGAAGCATACTCCACAAACCCAATATCAAAGAAGTCTGCTGATACGATGTTGACTAAGTTACTCACTACAAACGGTAAGCTCGTTGTGTCTGCAATAAAGCCACTCGCCATAATAAACGGGAAAATCATTTTTTCGCTAAATTGTAAATTTCGCACCATCGCTAACACTATTGGCGTTAAAATTAGTGCCGCTCCGTCGTTCGCAAATAATGCAGCCACAACCGCTCCAAGCAAACTGACAAACACAAACATTTTTACACCATTGCCTTTTGCTGCCCGCGCCATATGTAATGCAGCCCACTCGAACAGACCAATCTCATCTAATACAAGTGAAATTAAAATAATTGCAATAAACGATAATGTGGCATTCCATGTAATATCTATTACTGTCCCGACATCGTTAAAATCGACCACACCAACAAGTAATGCAACGATTGCTCCAGCCATTGCCGACCAGCCAATATTCAGTCCTTTTGGCTGCCAGATGACAAAAATCAGGGTAATGATAAAAATGAGTGCCGAAATAACAAACATATTCATATTTTAGCCCTCCACACAGTCACTGTTAATTTTACATCCACATGTCGAATCCTCATTAATTGAAGCAAGTATATTTTGCATTAATGAAGTTTGATTTTCATGAATACGGTAATGCTTCCACGTCCCGACTTTACGTTCTGTAATAATGCCAGCTTCCTTTAGCTTTCGTAAATGCTGACTCACAGCAGGCTGTGAAATTTTAAGGACGTCCGTAAAATCACATACGCATACTTCCCCTTTTTTCAGACAGGCTAAAATGCGTAAACGATTGGCGTCCGCAACAGCCTTCAACTGCTTTTCCATTAAATCGAGCTCCATCATATCCCTCCATAGCTATATAATAATATGCTTATATTATGATTAAAAAATAAATCACTATATAATGATATGCTTATATTATGTTATGACCATTATTTTTGCAACCCTATTATTTACTATTGCATCAAAGAAATGAGAAAACAGTTCAGTTCGCAAATCCTTTTTTTAGATAAAAAAGACTCACTTTAGAAAAACGTTGATTAAAAATGAAAAGGGCTTCCATATTCCGGAAGCCCTTTTCATTATTCTTTTACTCTTATAAGCCGTAAACTATTTAGCGATACCAAAAGTGTGGCTCCCATATCTGAAAGTATGGCAATCCACAATGTTAACCAGCCGGGTATTACTAAAAGTAGCGCAAGGAATTTAATACCTACCGCAAAAGCAATGTTAACCTTAATAACATTTAATGCTTTTCGGCTTAACTTTACAGTGAATGGGAGTTTTTTTAAATCATCGCCCATTAAGGCAACATCAGCGGTTTCTAATGCTGTATCGGTACCAGCACCACCCATCGCAATACCTACTGTAGAAGCTGCTAACGCAGGTGCATCGTTTACACCGTCGCCTACCATCGCTACATTGCCATACTCAGCTCTTAATTTTTTTATAAAACTCAATTTATCTTCAGGCATTAAGTCGGCTTGTATTTCTGATACCCCAACATAGTCACCTATTGCCCTAGCAGTTCCTTTATTATCACCCGTAAGCATGATTGTTTTTTGAACGCCAAGTTGATGCAATTTATTAATTACCTCTTTGCTTGATTCACGGACTTCATCAGCAACAGCAATAATTGCAAGTATTAATTTTTCAGTTCCAATTACCATCACAGTTTTACCTTGATTTTGAAATTCGGTTACATCCTGTTCTAGATTGTGACTGAAATTTATCGAGTCCATCTCCTTAAATAGTTGGGGACTACCAATATAATAAGTTGTTCCCTTAATTGTACCCTTAACGCCTTTCCCTGTAATTGAAGTAAAGTCTTCTACTACAACACCCGTAAAAGAAATTGAATCATTTTCTGCTTTTTTAACAATTGCCGATGCAAGGGGGTGTTGGGAACGATTTTCAAGCGCCGCAATCACTGCAAGTAAATCTTCTTCATTTATATTATTTTCAGTCATTTTATAATCTGTAACAACGGGTATACCTTTTGTTAAAGTCCCTGTCTTATCAAATGCGATTGCTTTTAAAGCGCCCATTTCTTCTAAATAAACGCCACCTTTAATAAGGACACCCTTATTAGCTGCATTTCCGATTGCCGAAACAATAGAAATAGGTGTAGAAATGACGAGTGCACATGGACAACCAACTACTAAAACGGATAATCCTTGATAAACCCCAATTTCCCAACTACCATCAAAGAAAAGAGGTGGCACTACTGCAACTAAACCTGCGATCAGCATAATAATGGGTGTATAATACTTTGCAAATTTATCTACGAATGCCTGTGAAGGTGCTCGTTCAGCTTGTGCTTCCTCAACTAATTCAATAATTTTTGAAATGGTTGTATCTTCGACTAATTTTGTTATTTTAACTTCAAGTAAACCTTCTTCATTTAATGTACCTGCAAATACTTCATCATCTACTGATTTACCGACAGGAACTGATTCACCCGTAATAGCGGCCTGGTTTACAGAAGAATAACCGTTTACGACAACACCATCCATCGCAATTTTTTGACCAGGTTTTACAATCATGATGTCCCCGACTGTGGTTTCTTCTACATGAAGCATTAATTCTTGACCATTTCTTCTAACGAGGGCCTCTTTTGGAGCGATATCCATTAATGAGCGAATTGATTGTCTTGCTTTCTCCATTGAATAGCGCTCGAGTGCTTCGCTGATCGCAAAGAGAATCACAACAATCGATGCTTCTGCCCATTCACCGATGAACGCTGCACCAATTACAGCAACTGTCATTAAAGTTTTCATATCAAAATCAAGATGACGCAAATTTTGGAAACCGACTTTAAAAAGAGAGTATCCTCCAATAACAATTGATGTGATAAACAATAACGAAGTGATGAGATTATCTTCCCCGTTTATAAACTGTGAAAGATAGCCAAAGACAATAAATAACCCGGCATACATTAAAGTACTGTGCTTTTTATAAAAAGGTACTTTTACCTCTGTAAGTCGATTATTTCCATTCGTATAATTGCCTTCTTCGCGAACAGGCTTATCAGGAATCACTTTCAGATTCTCAAAAGCACCTGCTTTTTCTAATTCCTCGATTGTCGCATCCCCATACACGCTAATTTTCGAAGCGCCAAAATTCACCTTTGCTTCCTGAACCCCAGTTAGTTCTTTTACATTGCGCTCAAACTTCCCTGCACAGTTTGCACAGGAAAAACCCTCAACTCTATATACCTTTTTATCCATTAATGAGTCCGTTGAATTATTCAACTTGAACACCTGCCTTTTGATGGGCAAATGCTATTTCAATAAGTTGTTTTACATGATCGTCATCCAATGAATAATAAACTAATTTCCCTTCTTTACGGTATTTAGCTATTCCGAGATTTTTAAGTAGTCTTAAATGATGTGAAGCTGTAGCTGTAGTTGCTCCTACAATATTGGCAACGTCACAAACACACAGTTCATTTTGTGACAATGCATAAGCAATTTTAATTCTTGTATCATCTGATAAGGCTTTGAAAATTTTGGCTACTTCTATTGGGTTTTCCATAGATAATTTCTTTTGAATCCAGACGACATTGTCCTCATTTATACACGTGATTTCACACACATCATTTGCTTTCTGCAAAGTATTCACCTCTATATTCTAATATACGTTTGATTGTATATATTAGGTTATGCTTCTTCATCCAAATAGTCAAATGAATTTTTGAATGAAGTATCGATGTTATTCGACAATAGAATAAATTGTATTATCCTTGATTTAAAGGCAAATTTGTATAAAGAGATTTACTCCAGGGTAGACTTTTTAAAGAAAAATCTGGAGGTGCGTTTACGTGTTAGAGAAAAAATTAGCAGTTCATGAAACAATGGAATTTCATGAAGTTATAAACTTTATGACAACTAGTTTACTTAAATCGAAGTTAAGTCAAGGTGTTGTCTTTGATGATGATTTAAGGGCTTTATTAGATAAAAATGTGAAATTATCTACCCCAGCACTTGCCGCAATGGTTAAGCTCTACTCTAAATCGGAACTGGTATATTAGGAGGTCAAATTTATGGAAGACTATTTAGATCCGATCAATTCAATCGGAATGCCTGAACTAACGGATTCGGGAGTTGCGCTTGAGTTTTTGCTTACAACAAAGACGGGAATTCGAAATCTTTCAATCGCCTTAACCGAAACAGCTTCCCCAGCACTGCAAAAAATCATGAGAACGCAACTCAATGTGATGATTGATCTATATTTTGAGATTTCTGAGCTTATGATGAAAAAAGAATGGCTGAAGCCTTATCATCTAGAAGGTCAAAAAGAGTTGGATATTAAATCTGCTGAAAATGCGATAAGTATTGCACAGTTGGATTTATTTCCTAAGAGCATGAATCGCAAAGGAATGTTCCCTACCCCACCAAAAAAGTAAACGGAAACGAGGGATTTTTTAATGAAAGCTGTTACTTTTCAAGGTATAAAAAATGTTGAGGTCAAGGAAGTAAAAGACCCTAAAATTAAAAAAGCCGATGATATTATAATCCGTCTAACAACAACAGCTATTTGCGGATCTGACTTGCATCTGATGCATGGAATGATACCAAATATAGGCCAAGATTATGTCGTTGGGCATGAACCAATGGGAATTGTAGAAGAAGTCGGCAAAGATGTGACGAAGGTTAAAAAAGGTGACCGGGTTGTCATTCCTTTTAATATTGCCTGTGGTCAATGCTGGTATTGTAATCACGAGCTGGAAAGTCAATGTGATAATGCAAATGACAATGGTGAAATGGGCGCCTACTTCGGTTATTCAGATACAACAGGCGGTTTTCCTGGAGGACAGGCAGAGTATATGCGTGTTCCCTATGGCAATTTTCTCCCTTTTAAAATTCCGGAGAAATCTGAAGTTCCTGATGAAAGTCTCGTTCTCCTTGCCGATGCTGCCTCTACTGCTTTTTGGAGTGTAGAAAATGCCGGTGTGAAAAAAGGAGATACGGTTGTTATTCTTGGTTGCGGACCTGTTGGGCTATTGGCGCAAAAATTTACTTGGTTAAAAGGTGCAGAAAGAGTAATCGCAGTTGACTATATAGGATATCGTCTTAAACACGCAAAGAAGACAAACAAGGTTGAAATCGTTAATTTTGAAGACCATGAAAATTGTGGTGAATATTTAAAAGAGATTACAAAGGGCGGCGCGGACGTTGTCATTGATTGTGTCGGGATGAGCGGAAAAATGACGCCATTAGAGTTTCTGGCAAGTGGTATAAAACTGCAAAGTGGTGCTATGGGAGCGATTGTGACCGCCAGTCAAGCAGTACGCAAAGGAGGAACGATCCAAATTACCGGTGTTTATGGTGGCCGGTACAACGCTTTCCCACTCGGTGACATCTTCCAACGCAATGTAGCAATACGCACCGGACAAGCCCCTGTCGTGCATCTCATGCCTCATGTCTATAACTTAATCGCTGATGGTAAGGTGAATGCAGGTGATATTATTACACATGTCCTCCCACTTGAAAAAGCAAAACATGGCTATGAAATATTCGATACAAAGCAAGATGACTGTATAAAAGTTGTTTTAAAACCTTAAATATAAGTATTCGGTACTTTTGTAACTACTCTTTGCAAAAGTACTTTTTTATTATAATAATTACCTTCTCTCCACCTACTTATCACGAGAATAATCTTCAGCCACCCCTTTAACAATTTAACGCCATCTCCCCGAAAAGGTATTTACAATTAATTCGACACATTTTATATAAATTCCATTAAATATATCAATTTATTAATAAACATTTGCTCTACATAAAAATATTACCAGTATTATTATCCTACAATAACTAGTAATATATATTTAGAATCAAAAAGGAGGATTTACCGCGTTGAAGAAAGCATTTAAACTTGGTTGTGGCGGATTTTTAGCCCTTATTATATTAATAGTAATCATTGCCGTGTTCAGTGATGGAGAAACATCTGAAGTGGATTCAGATACAAAAGTTGAAGCGACAACTGAACCGAAAGAAAACGCAGCAGATACAAAAGAAGCTGTAAAAGAAGAACCAAAAGAAGAAGCAAAAGAAGATAATGTACCGCGCGAATATAAATCTGCGTTGAAAAAAGCTGAAATGTATGCGGAAACAATGCAAATGTCTAAAGCTGGTATTTACGATCAATTAATTTCGGAGTATGGAGAAGGTTTTCCTAAAGAAGCTGCGCAATATGCAATCGATAACCTGGAGTTTGACTGGAAAGCGAATGCATTAGAAAAAGCAAAATCATACGCTGAAACAATGGCAATGTCTGACTCTGCTATTTATGATCAATTGATTTCCGAATACGGAGAAAAATTTACGGCTGAAGAAGCACAGTATGCAATTGATCACTTAGAATAAAATGAAAGCCTTCCTTCGAATTGATGGAAGGCTTTTTTCGTTAAAGTTCATCGATTTCCTTAATGACCGTTTTTAACAAATCAATTGAACGGACAGGATCGCCCTTATACTGCAGGCTGTGATCCGCTCCTTCCAGTAGTCTTGACACCAGTTTTGGATTATTGGCGAATTGACGATATCTTTCCGCATTATAATGCGTGTCATCATCCCCAATAAAACATAAACTTTCGTTACGGCTGTGTAACATTGATTCAAAAACATCATCCCGATTAAGAAGCGGCGTTAACCATACAGCCTTTGCATTATGAAAGATTTCTTTGTCTAACAATGAAGCCATAGCAATCGTTCCTAGAGACTTTCCAACAAGATAATAGCCATCATATGAGTTCTCTTCTAAAACTTTATCAATGACTGTACCTACATCATGTTTAATCGCTTCCACGAGCTCATCCATAGTGAAGGAATCATAAAACTTATCGTTATACGTATAATTCACCTGCAGCACATCCACCGATTTATGTGAAAACACGCCCGTCGAATAATGAAGAAGTGGTGCTTGCGCGGTATAGCCAGCTCCAGGAAGCAAAATCGCCAATTTTGAGGCATGCTCATCGGTACTTAAAACAGTATAATCAATATCCTTACCTTTATAACCTTTGATAAAATCTGTTTTAACTTTAAACATATATAACACCCCTCCTATAAATTATTTATTACTTGGTTCAGTTGCATTTTGATCGACATCAACGGTCCATGAAACAATTGTTGTACTGTCCCGTACACCCTTTGCTTCAACCTCCTTTAATAGCTGCCTTACAGAATCGTTTGGAGACTGGGCATGGTCAAATACATTCATAATATCCTTCGGGTTATCAAATGTAGTATGAGGACATTCCGTTAGTCCGTCCGTTGTCAAAAACAGCTGATTCCTTCCTTTTCGCAATTCTCTGCGACCCGTACTGTAACACGGCACATCCAATTCAAATGTATTGACACTCCCGATCCACTCGTAGAAATTTCTTTGATTTAACTGATATTGCTGCATTTCAGCCAATTCGGGATGAAATAAATGAAAAATACAGTCCCCAACTGAAAACCACCAAATATATTTGTCTTTCCTTAACACGATCAGACATGCCGTTTCCCCTTGTACTTCACGGCAACGGGCTAAAAAGAGCGGATTTTGAAAAATATGTAGGATATGATGATCTAATTCCAGAAAAGCTTCAGAAAGTGGCTTGTTAAAAATTGAAGTCAGATTATGTACTTCTTTCGTAAAAGTTTCCACGACAAGTTCGGCACTTTCCGCACTGTTATGAGCATCCAAAATCATGACAAATTCCCAATTCTGTTCTTCATTCACCCAGACGATACAACCATCCTCGTTTTTATATTGCCCTGCTATTGCCCTGCTGATGAATTGCCGCCAAACCGTCCAATTGTAAGATTCTTGAATTGCTGAATGTGCGGTAAATCTACAAAATGCGTTTCGCTCCCTACCCAACTGAATTTGAACATTTCTACTAACCTCCTTATACTCTTTATAGATTTCCATAGTATAGCACCAATAAAATGAATTTGTAAAATATGGAATAAATTTAGGGGGGAAAGGTAGGAAATTCGCCACTTTATATAACAAAAAAGCAATCGGTTCCCCAATTGCTTTCATCATTTTTTATTAAACTTCTACACGGTAACGCCAATTTGCGTGTTTAACATCCTCATAATTGATATACGCAACACTTGCTTCAATGACGTCGTTTAAATTCAGGCTATGATCCTTTGCAAATTCTTTCAGGCTATCCAGTAATTCTTTATCGCATGTCGTCCGGAATTCGATGCGATCTTTAGGCCGGTTTTTTTTGTCGTAAACGATTGAACCGGATTCGATTAAATTACTATAACCATTTTCCAATAAATAACCGATATGTGTGTCATATTTTTCGGCAAGCTGCTTTAAACTGTTAATAATTGCCGCGCTCATTCGCGTTTTGTACCGGATTCTAGATTCATCTGTTGTTTGAATCAGTTTCCCATTATGTATCTTCCACATTGTCATTCTCCTATCAGCAATTCGTTACGTATATTATAGCCATTATTGCACAAAAGAAAACACTCCTTATGGCATAAGGAGTGAAAGGCGTAAAGTTGCGGTCGGTATTGCCTATTAAGTTGTAATGTTTCGTACGTTAGTTTAACATCATATAAAACGTTTGAGCTGAAATTTTCAATGGTATATCTCAATTCGTGTATGCATTTCGCTCGCCTAACTTTTGCTGGCATCTTTCGAAAATCTTCGTTAAAGCATTTTTGTTCATTAATTGCCTAAAATAAACTGTGAATGTTGCTTTATAAACGCATACAACGAAGCTAATAGAAATCATCATATAAACAATCTAAACTAGTGGTTAACTTACATCTACTCTTCAGTGACCGCAACTTTACTTACAAGTAATATACCACGTCAAAACATCCTTAAACCTAATTTGCGAACTTTTTTTTCGGAATTTCAATGATTCAAGTATATAATAGTAGGAACGGAGGTGTCTTAGCATGCTAAAAATTAAAAAGATCGAGTTTATTAAAGTTCTGTATGATGACGCATTAGCGCAAAATATCTTTTCAATCGCGAATATTACGTTTTCAAATAGAAATCCGATTCAAGGAGCCCTCCTCTACTGGCAGCAAAATGAATCAAAGGAACCTTATACAAAAGAAGGCGATTACAAGTTTTTCTATGACTTGGCAAAAGCGCAATATTTTGCTGCTGTAAAGTTTCCGAAAGACTGTGAGTTAACACGGGATGAACGCCAGGAACTTGCCTATATCTTACTGGAAGAGCGCGGAGCAATCGGGACGTATAGTTTTGTTTCGACGAAGCCAAAAGCAACTTTCCATTTAAATAGTGCTTTTCAGGAAATTCCGTTCCCTGCACAGTTTTCGGTAGATGATTTTAATGATCTGTCCATTGTGAAACAAATGGAATCGAATGATGAAACTGTTTACGAGCAGCTTCCATATGACCGTGTATTTTTAGAAGCTTACCGAAACTGGTGCCATCAAGCAGTCCAGTTGCATCCTTCCCGCTTGACGGCTTATTTTCAATACTTGCCGTTTACGTATGTAAGTTATGCGAACCCGCTTCTATCAGAGCAGTTTATAATCGATTATTTGCCCGAAGTGGATCTGGAAGCACTCCAGTATAACAAGCCTGTACTTGCGCGGTTGTCGATGTCCTTTAAACGTTATTTAGTAACAACATTAATGGCCAACAAAAAGCGTTTGAATCCGGATTTTGTCGATCAACTGGATGACTTCATTGGAAGTAATGTCTTTTATAATTCATTTGAGCTTATTTATTTACCGGAAGCCGATGAAATCCCGGATATGGATATGCAGCTCTTCGAATATGACCGAGGTTCGTATAAATGGTCTGGCAGTGAGCATTTAGTGAAAGGAATTCCGTCACTAGTCAGTCAGAAGTATAACCGGTATGGGGACCGACGATTAACAAATGCAGAAATGGATAAAAAATTTAAGGCATACAGTGACGAACAAAAACAGTTATTTACCGCAATTGCGGAGCTGCATTGGCTGAATAAGTACAAAAATGAGCTGGATTGGTCTTACATTTGCCAATATAATGTGCATTTAACGGAACAATTTTTAACGGCGCATATCAATTATGTCGATTTTAATGCGCTGGGCCAAAACACGGATATTGCAGTAAATGAGGATTTTTTATCGACCTATTTACACCGGTTTAACCATCAAAAAGCGGTTCCGTTAATAATCTCTCATTTAACAGAGCAGTTCTATTTAACACATAAAGATGAAATCAAAGTCGATCTCGATTTGCTGTATAAATATATGGACAATATCGATGAGGAAGAGTTTTTGCGAATTGAAAGTTATTTGCTTGATTAATAAAGGGCTGCTTTGTAACTCGATTACGAAGCAGCCTTTTTGATTTACAAAGAGCCAAACAATAAAAAAATCAATCTACAACGGATTCGTAGATTGATTTATAACAGTAGATTAAGTTGTAATTTCATAAACACCTCGATGCAGCATGGCGTAATTTGCACATATGTGGGACATTTCCATCGTCAGATCTGGCTGGATATAGTGGATGTTCACGAGTTCGATTGAATGAATCGGCATTACATCCTTATAATAAACTGTTTCGGTTTGAGGACTAATCATTTTGTCTCATCTCCTGTTCCATTGCATAGCCGTTATACGCAAGTAATTGCTGATAGGAAAGCTGATTTACGTAATACCGGAAATTTAATGGCTGTAATCCAAACTGTTCACACTTTTCTACATACATTTTATACCCTTTTTCAAAATAACTCATTGTTCTTCTCTCCTTTGTTATATAACAGTTTTTATTTGTAAATTAAATATATAACAGTTTAGGGGCAGTGTCAATGAATTATCTGAATCTTTATTTTACTTTCGGAAATTTTCGACAAGGGTTTTTATCAGGAATCCGCAGTAGACAATCATTTCATCTTATCGACATCTTTGTTACCATAGGAGGCGGGAGGAATTAGATGAATCTTATTTATAAAAAACTAATCGATTTTGGCGTAAATACAATAGTTGCTGAGTATCTCTCAGTGGGAATCATGATTATTTTTATCGTGCTCCTTTGTTTATTGGCAAACTTTATAACTAAAAAGATTGTCATCAGATTTATTACACATATTGTGAATAATAATAAATATACGTGGGATAACATCCTTTTAGAAAAGAAAGTATTCCACAAGTTATCTCATATCGTTCCGGCGATTATTATTTATCATTTTGCTGAAGCTTTTACGTATCAGGACCTCATTGAAAAAGGGGCCACTACGTATATCATCATCGTCGTAATAAGTCTAATAGGCAGTTTATTGAATGCTGTTCATGATATTTATCAAACATTTGAAATTTCCAAAGTTCAGCCGATTAAAGGTTATATTCAAGTAGCGAAAATTATTGTCTATGTCCTGGGGATTATATTGATCATCGCGAACTTAATTGGGAAAAATCCACTGATCATCCTAAGTGGACTTGGTGCACTGTCAGCTGTGCTGCTGCTCGTTTTTAAAGACTCCTTATTAGGTCTTGTCACAGGGATTCAATTAACATCTAATGATATGGTCCGTGTAGGAGATTGGATTGAAATGCCGAAATACGGCGCAGACGGTGATGTCATTGATCTTTCATTAAATACCGTAAAAGTTCAAAACTTTGATAAAACAATAACAACGATTCCTAGTTATGCATTGATTTCGGATTCTTTTAAAAACTGGAGAGGTATGCAAGTTACTGGTGGCAGAAGGATAAAACGCTCCATCTTTATTGATACAACAAGTATCGCGTTTTGTTCTGAGGAAAAGATCAAGGAGTTGCGCAAAATTCATTATCTTACGGACTATATTGATACGAGACAACGGGAAATTACGGAATACAATATTAAACATCGTATTGATATTAGCCATCAGGTGAATGGCAGAGCACTGACAAATGTCGGGTTGTTCCGAACATATATTAGCAACTATTTAAAAAACCATCCAGGAATCCATAAAGATATGACAACGATGGTAAGACAATTGGCTCCAAGTGAACATGGGTTACCACTTGAAATTTACACGTTCTCAAACGATATCAACTGGGCAGTTTATGAGTCGATCCAATCGGATATATTCGATCATCTCTTTGCAATCGCATCCGAGTTTGACCTGAGACTCTTCCAAAATCCAACCGGAAATGATTTTAAAGCAATGAGCTCCATACAACTGAATAAAAATGAAGGCGAATTACATTAATTGATCGCTTAAAAAAACACCCGTTTTCTAATAAATAGAAAATGGGTGTTTTTGGATTTTAACAGGATATGTGCCGATCTTCTTTCCTGTTTAAGTCTTTTATATTTATTTAGTTTACATAATATTATTATTATAAATTATTGAATGGATTATTTTTAAGTACTTCCTGAATTTGTTCGTCTTCGATATGCGTATAAATTTGTGTTGTTGCTACACTCGAGTGGCCAAGAATATGCTGCAATGTTCGAATGTCCGCTCCGGATTTATACATCATGGTCGCGGAAGTATGTCGAAGTTTATGCGGTGTCAGCTTTTCTTTCGGTGACTGACTGTTGGCGTTGATCACTTTCACGATCCGTGCAATCGACTGTCTCGCAAAACGTGTCCCTTTTTGAGAAATGAACAGCGGTTCTTTCCCTTCCCCTTTATATGCATGTCGCTCCTGTAAATACTTTTCTAATGCATTTATACACGCATCATTTAAATACACATGCCGTTCTTTATTCCCTTTCCCGATCACCGTCAGCATTCGTCCATTGATGGATTCGATATTGAGTGAACACAACTCGGAAACACGAATACCGAGGTTCAGGAAAAAGACCATCATGCATTCATCGCGTGCACTGTACGATTGTATCTGTACAGCACCGATAAAATCCTTTGCCTCATTATAATTTAAATAAACCGGTTGGCGTCGTCCGATTTTTGGTGTTTCCAAATGTTCAGCCGGGTTTTCATTAATTAGACGGCGCTTTCCTTTTAAATATTTGAAAAAGGATTTTAATGTTGCTACTTTACGAGCGCGGGCTGCTGAGGAGTTGCCGCGTTGTACTTCGCAATACTCCATAAACAAATATAAGTCTTCCAGAGACACTTCTTTAATTTGATCAACTGTAAACGTAGAAATGTCGATTGTATGTAAACGGTCTAACGGGATATCTTCTTCGATCGCTTTTAGAAAACGCATGAACAAAATAAGATCATATTCATATTCTTTTCGGGTTCTTTGGGACTTTCCCGTAATCGTTGTTAAGTAAATTAAAAAATCACGTAAAAATTTCGGCAGCTTCATTTTCGTCCAATCCCCTTCTATTTCGCTCTAATTATAGCATAAAAAATGTTCCCAAATTCATATTTGGGAACATTATTGCTAATTTAGTAGATTTAAGCGGTTTTTCGACAATAAATAGAAACATATGTTCTTGTTTCGCAATTTCGCTCTCAGACGAAGTGAAATGTCGAATCGTGTATGATGACCCGTGTCGAATCGTCTGAGATCGATTTCTGTCGAAGCCCTTTTTGGTTAAATTTATCGAATTTTGGGAATAGATGTTCCAGGAGGTGAAAGGATGAATTCGCTAAAAACCCACTATGTTTTTTATTATCCTTTCAATTATCGACAGTACGATTTTGAAAAGTTACAGCAAGTATTAAAGCGCAACAAATTTTATCACTTTACGATCGATGAAGAGGAATTTAACGAAACACTTTACGGACCCGATATTAAAGTATCCCCCCAATTGTTAACGCAATTCTTTTATCCTTTCATGGAAGAGAAATTATTGAATGACGAAATTTCCGTACGAAACTTCAACCGTTACTCGAAAAAAATCCAATGTGAAGGAAAAATGAAGACGGTATTCGATGAAATTCCATTTACGTTATTGAGTGCGGATATTAATCTGTGTCCATTTGGTATTGGAATTTTAGCGCTGAGAATTCAGTTGGCGGATAATGTCGATATGAATGCCGCGTTATCATTCGGTCATTTTTTTAGAGTGCTGCGGCCAAAAATTGATGAAGAGCTTGGTACGGAAATTTATTACGACAATTTTTTCTTTAATAATACAGATGAATTATTATTAAAAAAAATCGCCCCATTTTTGGAAAATTATTTTGTTGATTATTCATCAATTCACAAAAACATAAGCAAAATTCCATTTTTCGAAGATGAGCGCATGTATGTCAGTGCTTTTTTTCATATGGGAGAAGACGTGGAAATCGATGAACATTTACTGTATCGGGCAGGACAATTAAATGGTCGGGACAGCAAAGGGGGTCCTTATATTTCGAGTACAAATGAGGAGTATATCAAACGCTTTGTTGAGGAACATTGCTACGAAAGATGGGCACCAAAATTTCATATTATTACAACATTGCAAGGCCATATTCACCTATCATCCGTAGATGACAAAAGCATGTATAAAAATTTAAACAGCTTTCACTCAGTCTCTTACTATACATTGCTTATTCACTATTTTTATAAGCTGATGTTGTTAAAGCTCGTATTCGAACATAGTGAATTAAAGTTTTCAAAAGATAAGGATATTGTAAAGGAGTTAATCGAACAGATTACGAAGTTTGCATCGAGGTATTATTTTACTGAGGTATCGGCACGTACAGAGGGGAAGGAAATCTCGCACTATTTCAGGAAAGTATTCCGTATTGACGGACTATACCGCGAGACGAAAGAAACGCTAGAAGAACTGTACCGGATACAGGAAGACCGTTCAACAGACCGGTTAAATAAACTGATTTTTATTTTAACGATTTTCAGTATGATTTCCGGTATATACGGAATGAACCTTGTCATTGAAATGTTGGCAGAGCCATTTAAACTATCCGAAATTTTTAGTTTTACTTTCTTTGAATGGATCGCACTTATACTGATGGTTATCGGCTTACTGACGCTGGCACTGCTCATTTTAAACCAGGTTTATAAATATTCAATTAGCTATTACGGGAAAATAAACAGGCGACGACAACGCTAAAGGGGGGTATGGGATGAGTCAATTGACTGTTCCCATATCCCCTTTTTATACCAACTAGACAAATAATGTAATTAGTTCCCCATTACGCTCGACTTTCCAGTTTGAAGAAAGCATTCCGCGAATGTGCTGTTCAGTGATCGGATCGACTTTTAATGATTGCAGACCGTTCCCTTCAGGCAGCAGTTCATACTGGTCATCGGAAATTTGAAAACGCATGCGCAGCAAGTTTTTCAAACCATTGATCGTTACAAATTTCACCTTATAGTTTCCTGCAAAAGCCCGTTCCATCTCTTCAGCCTTTTCATTCAATAAAATTTTCAAACTATCTGGATCTATATCATAAGTATCTGTTAATAGATACATTTCGTCATTTTCAATATAGTGTTTAACTTGTTCAAATGTATAAGGATGAGTTTTTAATAATTCAATCGTATATGCTTCCATCATTGAAATTGCCATTGTATTCCCTCTCAATCTTTCATCAATCATATTAATTACTAGCCGTTTTTCGGGAATCGTTGTTCTCGTTCAAGCAGGACGCCTTTTCTCGCATAGCCGAACTGCTCGTACAAAACTTTTGGATCCTCTTTTTTTGTTAAAAGTTTTTGAATTGCGTGGTAGCGCATATTGGTAGCGGTCACTTTAAATTGGAGCTGTTCGGACATCGCCTTAAAAATCCGTTCGATCGTTTTGACGGTGACCGGCTCCCCCATTTTATTACCGACACCGAGCCAAACATACGGTGACTGCTCCGTTAGCGGCATGAATTCAATTGTATGGCGTTTATAGTCCTCAAGCAGTTCGAGCAGTTTTTTTGAACACTGCAAAACACGGTAACTTTTCGAAGCCAGTACAATGATTTCTCGCTTTTCGGCATGGATATGCTTCCATTCCATCCGCACAAGTTCTGCTGGTTTAATACCAAGCTCCGCAATGGTAAAAACAATGACGGTATTACGTAATGCAAGCCATTCATGATCCTCATTTAACGCAATCTCATACTGTTTCGGCCAATAGGCTAATGCCCGATTAAATTGCTTTTCCTTCAGTACATTCAGTTCCGTTTCCTGCTTTGTCAACGGAGCAATGATTTCTTCGTTATATACGGAAATCACACCGCGCAGCTGTAAGAAAGTAAGGAAATGGCGAATGGATGCGAATTTGCGGTTGACCGAATTGAACGAAGGATACTTTTCCTGAATCATTTTTGAATAAAGTTGCAATGCTTCATTAATCTGATTCTCATGTTGAATGATTTCCGCGAATTGCTTTGCGTCCAATGTATATTGTTTCGTCGTATGAAAGGATTTATTTAATGACTTCAAGTAAGCTGTAAAAGCTTTAACATACGGTTGGATTTCTTCCACATTTTTCGCCCCTTTCTTTATATTGTAACATGCGAAGTGGTTAGAATTACACGGATTTCATACATGAAATTGCTGAATATTCGATATATTTACTTGAACCATCCGGAATGCATGTTATTGTATATTGTTTCGTCTATAATGACTATGTATACATAATTAAGGGGGACCATCAATGCAAGTACGTACGACAAGACTTGAAGCAGAAGAAGCGAAAATCATTTATCAGGAAACTGCGGGGCTCGCCATTATTACGATTCATCGCCCGCAACTTAAAAATGCATTAACGGCGAATATGTGGGATCAGCTTGCCAAAATTGCATTGCGTACATTGGAAAATCCAAAAAACAAGGTGCTGTTATTGCGCGGATCTGGCGAGAACTTTACAGCAGGCTCGGATATTAAAGAATTTAATTCGATTTCTCTGGAAAAAGCGGAAGAAGCCTTCGTGCATATGGAAAAAACGATTTCGACAATAGAAAACTTGCCGATTCCGGTGATTGGTGTCATTAACGGACCGGCAATGGGTGCTGGGCTGGAGCTTGCCCTTGCATGTGATATTCGTATCGGCTCGGACAAAGCGAAAATGGGTATCCCGGTCGGTAAGCTCGGCATTACGTTGAATAATAAATTCGCTAAGCGATTAGTCGATTTGGTCGGACCATCCGCAACGAAAGATTTTGTATTCACTGGACGAATGTATAAAGCAGAAGAAGCATTTAAAGCTGGAATGCTCAATTATTTAGTTGCCGAAAAAGATCTGAACCGTTTTGCAATCCGTATGGGTAAGCTTGTTGCCGGTATGTCACCTGATTCCTTATTAGCAGTAAAACGCTCGGTTAAAGAATGTGTGGATTCGGCCCCTGTTTTATGGGAAGGATCAACACCATTTGTTTCCGAAAGAGACTTTTCTGAAGGTGTTCGTGCATTTGTTGAAAAACGTCAGCCGGTTTTCACAAGACAGCTTCCAAAACAATAAAAAAACTGCCTCCTTTATGCGAGGCAGTTTTTTCGTTAGGAATGCATCAAATTATAGTTCCTTAATTAGACGCCATTCGTGCAGAATATACAAAGTCGTTTGAGCTGTTTTTAACAAGACGCTTGTCAAATGCTGTTGAATTGCCTGTAGTTCAATTGTTTTTTATTTAAGTTCTGTAACTGTAGCGAATTTCGACAAATCGTTCAACCACTAATCAAGAAAAATTTTGCCGGGGTTCATAATGTTGTTCGGATCAAATACCCGTTTAATCTCTTTCATCCACATGTAGGCAAGTCCGTGTTCTTGCTGTTGGTACTTTTTCTTACCATAACCTACACCATGTTCTCCCGTACAAGTGCCACCAAGTGACAAGGCGTATTCAACGACATGTTCATTCAGTTCTTTTGCTCTTGCAATCTCTTCTTTACTTTCCATATCTACCATCAGCAATATATGATAATTGCCGTCTCCTACATGCCCGACAATCCCCGCGTCAATCTGCATGTTTTCAATTTTCTCGCGGGAATTTTGAATCGCGTCCGGCAATGAGTTAATTGGTACAACAACATCTGTAGACATCAGTTTTTTCCCTGGTGCGGAATGAATATATGTATAAGCCATGTTATGTCGTAGCTCCCATAATTGATTGCGCGCACGTTCGTCCTGTTCAAATGCCAGCTCAATACAGCCATTGTCGTTCAATAATTCAGTCGCAAAAATAACATCTGACTGCAAACCTGCTTCATTACCATGGAACTCCAAAAATAGCGTAGGAGTCTCGGGGAAATCGGTTCCGGAAGCAAAGTTTACTTTTTCAATACTTTGTTTATCGACAAGTTCCATTCGGGCCATTGGTATACCGGCTTGTTTTAACGAAACAACAGCATCGACCGCTTTCTGTATCGTCTCAAATGTCGCGCGGCCGGCAACAATGCTTTCCGGAATCCCGAATACACGCAATGTCAATTCAGTAATGACCCCAAGAGTCCCCTCGGAACCGACCATTAAACCATTCAAATGATAGCCTGAAGAAGATTTCGCGGCCAATCCTCCAGTATGGATTACATCACCATTTGCCAAAATCACTTCTAAATCACGGACTTGGTCACGCATGATGCCGTAGCGTACAGAAGTTGTTCCACTCGCATTCGTCGCAGCCATTCCGCCTAATGTCGCATCGGCACCCGGATCGACTGAAAAGAATAAGCCATATTTCTTTAATTCTTTATTTAGCTGGCTGCGCGTGACACCTGGTTGGACCTTTACAAGAAAATCTTCCGGTCGTACTTCCAATACGGCATTCATAAGCGATAAATCCAAAGAGATTCCGCCTTGATAAGGTATCACATGTCCTTCTAGACTTGTACCAAGACCAAATGGCACTACTGGAATGCGCTGTTCATTTGCAAGCGCTATAATTTCGCTTACTTCCTTTGTAGTTTTCGGGTAGACAACAACATCCGGTAAATGCGGTTCATGATAAGACTCATCTCTCCCATGTTGTGTACGTAACACTTCATTTGTTGTCACTTGCTCATGTGTTAAAATTTGCTGTAACTGTTCCATGTAATTCATTTCATTTCCCCCTTACTATTCTCATTGCAACTTTAAAAGATTTGATCCAATCAGTACTTAATAATTAGAATATACTTAATCATCTAAAAATAGAAACTACAAATTTATTATACAATATTCTCCATATAAAAAGAGCTGACATATACATGCCAACTCCTCTTATTACTATTCACTTGATTCCTTTTATTTGCACATGAATCGTTTCCGGTTCAATACCGAAATGCAATGAAAATTCCTGTGAAATTTCATTCTGAAGTTTATATAGATATTCCGGCACAACATAGGATACAGGTGACTTTAAATAAAGCCCGATTGTCATTTGCGGTACGCCGTCGGTTTGGATATTGGCTATTTCGAATTTTGCCAGTTTATCCTGTTTTTCAAGTACATGGTCCAACACGTCGGTAAATACATTCCGAGAAATATAAACACTATTTTGATGAAAATCCGGCTGTACAATCGTCGTTTCGCCAAGCTTAACTTGTGAAGAAGAGAAAATTTCCTTCCCCCGCTGAATAAGGCGTTTGAAAAAGTTCTGTTCTACTTGGCGGTACGGAACAGGCATAACATGTTTGCCCTGAATTTCCCGCACATATTTTGCAATGCGGATTTCCTTTTCTGTTCGGATATTATGGACATAGTGAAATTCATCGATTTCTCCTAGCTGTAACCGAGCTGCAATTCTTTTCGTCATTTTGTCGGATGTGCCGATCAGTAAAATGGATTTCACATCATGGGAGCTAATTGCCTCCAGTACTTCCGATTTATGTATGTCATCATCCAAAATGGCGCGGCGCACTGCTTTTAACGTATTTTTCTCAAATTTAGCGGATGTCCCCGCGATTTTTTCACCGTTTACGATCAATATGCCGTCATCAATGATGGCTTCAATTTCATTGTCATGTGCAAATTGTAAAGCACTCGTACTCTTCCCAGTACCGCTTGGCCCACTTAATGAATAGATTTTCATCCTACACCTCTTAATCATTTATTTTCCTAAGAATAATATTTTCCAGTACCTATATTGCTATTCCACTACGGTTTCGTGCTTTATGCAGTGAATTAATTCTCTTTTCTGATTTCATCCCCATTATACGTGATGTGTGTGATAAAATGGTGCTTACAATTGAAAGTTTTAAGGAGTGTTAAAGATTGAATATCCAACCGTCTAAAAAAATGTCATTATTTGTGCCGGCTATATTTGGTGACTTAAAAAAACATGCAAAATTGCAAGAGCAAAAAGGAACGGTACTCATTGATTTAAGCCTTGGGAGCCCTGATATTGCTCCGGCGGAGAATTTACGCCAAAAAATGTCCGAGCTTACGGCACTCTCGTCTTCTTACGGCTATACTTTAACGGGTATTCAAACATTCAATGAAGCGGTATGTCGCTATTATAAACGAGTAAACAATGTTGAATTAGATCCGGAAACTGAAGTTGTCCAAACAATTGGCTCTCAGGAAGGTTTAGTCCATTTGCCAGTCGCATTCTGCGATCCTGGTGATATCGTACTTACTACAAACCCGGCATATGTCGCTTATGATGCAGGGATTCATTTGGCAGGTGCAACACCTTACTATATGCCATTAACTAAAGAAAATCAGTATTTACCGGATTTAACAGCCATTCCAGAAGAGATTCGCCAAAAAGCAAAATTACTAATTTTAAACTTGCCGGGTAACCCGGTACCAGCCATGCCATCGATCGCATATTTTGAAGAAGTCGTGGCATTCGCGAAAAAGTATAATATTATCGTTCTGCATGATGCGGCCTATTCGGAATTTTACTTTAAGGGGGATGCCCCAATCAGCTTCCTTGCTACACCTGGTGCGATGGAAGTCGGTTTGGAAATCAACTCTTTATCAAAAAGCTTCAGTCTGGCTGGTACTCGTATTGCCTACATAGTTGGAAATGCACAATTAGTCGGGATTATGAAACAGCTGAAGTCGAACCTGGATTTTGGTATTTTTGAACCGATTCAGCAAGTAGCTGCTTTAGCGTTGGACAATGCCGAGCAAGTTACTACTGTACTGAGAGAAACCTTCTCTGTTCGTCATAAAACACTGATGGAAGGCTTAACATCAATCGGCTGGGAAGTTGCGCCAAGTGATGGCGGGATGTTTGTTTGGGCAAAATATCCGTATGATATTAAATGCATCGACTTTGCTTATAAGGCAATTGAACAAACAGGTGTCGTGATGGTGCCGGGTACGGTATTTGGCACAGCCGGTGAAGGCTATATGCGTCTCGCATTAGTGCAGCCTGTCGAGCAACTGCAAGAAGCTGTTAAACGACTGTCTACAATAAAACTATAAAAGAAAAGGCGTTGCTGTATGTAAGTATCAGCAACGCCTTTTCTTTTATTCAATGGCGCTATACGATATAACACCTTTTTCTTCGATTTCCATACCATCTAAAAATACAACGGTCGTTTGCAAGATGAGTTGCTCATCTTTACCGCATACCCAGCGTTCGTCTGGAATAATCTCAAATGGAATAATTTCACCATCTTTTGATCGGATCCCGCCAACTAACTGAAACGAGTGTTTGCCGACAATGGATAATTCGCCATCCAATTCTTCACAAAGTACTAGTAATGAAATGTAATCGATTTTATCCTCTTCATCCTCTGTATGTGATGTCACATAAACAGAACCATTTAATATATCTCCTTCAACAAGCTCTGTCTTTTCAATGACGGTCTCAACCTTCACGCCATTCTCTTCTAATGATGTTAGCCATTTGCTTAACATGTATACTCCTCCATTATAAATATGTAATTGGTAAAAAATTTTAAAAAGGGAGCGTGTTAAAAGTTTCGCTTTTAACACACCCCATCTTTACGTTATCCTGTTTAATGTTATTTCAATTCTTCATACAAATTCGTCTCGTCTGACTGAAAACGGTTGTAACGCAGTTTAAAGATTCGATAAGTATGTGAAATGAGCACTTTTATTAAAGCATAACCAGGAATACCTAGCACGACACCAGGGACTCCAAATAAAGAGCCAGCTGTTAATAATACAAAAATAATTGTAATAGGATGGATACTTAATGATTTACCCATAATCTGAGGGGATATAAACTTCCCTTCAATTAATTGTACAATTGTCCATACAATAGCTAACTTTACTAACAGCCATGGTGAATTCACAATCGCGATAATTGCAGCAGGTGTAGCTGCAATGGCGGGTCCCAAATATGGAACAACACTTGTGATCATTGCCAGGAAGCCAAGTAATAAAGCGTACGGCATTCCGATAATTAAAAAGCCGATTGTCATCATGACACCAATACAAAACGATACTAAAATCTGGCCTTGTATGTAGGAGCTAATTTGCTTGTCCATATCATGCAATACATCTCCAATTCGCTCACGCATACGCGGTGGGAATAGAAGTAAGATGAAGCGCGGCATTTTATCGCCCTCATATAATAAATAAAATGTAATAAACGGCACAATGACCAGCGATAAAATGATGCCTGTAACAGTTGATAGGAAACCTGTTATCCCAGAGGCTACACCAGTAGCTAAACTACCTAAAGTTACTTTTACCGTTGTAATAAAACTATCTGTAAAGTCCGTTAGAATCTGATTGTAGTCAAAATTAATTTTTTCGAAATACTCACTGAAATGAGAGTTATTTAAAAATGCTAATAAATCATTTGCAAGAGCCATTAAAACTACAGGGAATTCTTGCACTAAGTTTGTAAACTGATCACGTAAAAACGGAAAAACAAGTAACACAAGTAACGTGATCAAAGCAATTACTATAATATACAAAATTAGAATCGCCAATGCACGCGGCACTTTCCATCTCACTAAAAGCTTCAATGGCGGGCGTAATAAGTAAAACAAGATGGCCCCTAGTACACCAGGCAATATGATGACTTCAAATAATACATGTAACGGCTCGAATATAAAGGAAATTTTATCGTACACGAATACCGTACAGCCAACCAATAAGATGATCACTAATAAGAATAATAAATTTTTACCACCTAAAAATCGAATAAATTTAGAAGAGAAAAATTTAGACGTTTCCTGGGGTAATGAATTCATTTTATTCATTTCATTTTTTCTTTCCAAAAGACCACCTCAATATTTCAACAATATTTAATTTATACTTTATTTTAGCATGAATAACGAATGTACATATAATGCTTACTCGTTTAAATTTAAAAAATCATGTAAAATTTGCGAATTTTTCGCTATATCGATTTCCAGTACTTCCCCTGCATGTCGGTACTTGTTAATTTTGTAAGTACCCTCTGCTGGAATCGTCATTTTTTCAACATTGATTTCACCGCCAGACACGGCTTTTAATGCAGTTGTCAGCTGGTCTTTACTTGTTAAATCTGTCGTAATGTAACCTTGAGTAGCACCAATGAATTTAGGGATATTCGCTACGTTTTTCGGTGAAAATAGCTGATCCTTTAGAGCTTCAATTACCTTTTGCTGACGTGCCACACGTCCAAAATCACCTTCAGCATCACTTCGGAAACGGGCATAGCCGAGCAGTTCTTTACCGTTCAGATTTTGAATGCCTTTTTTAATTTCCACATAGATTAATCCGCCCATATCTTTTTCAACATCCATTTCAATACCGTTTGGAGCTAAAATATCAATTAATGTTTCAAAGCTTTTAAAATCAATCATTGCATAATGATGGATTGGTATATCGAACATATTATTTAACGTTTCCTGAAGTAACGGTACCCCGCCTAAATAATAGGCCGTATTCAGCTTATATGATTGATAACCAGGTATGTCCGCATAAATATCACGCATAAATGATACGAGCTTCATATCATTTGTTTTTCTGTTCCAGGAAAGAAGCATCATCGTATCGGAACGCGATTTTTCCTCCCCTCGAGTATCAACACCTAAGATTAAATAATTTTCTATAGTCGGGTGATTATCATTTGGTTCAAAACCTTCTACTTCAATTTTTTTATCGCTAGCCAAGTTCTTCCCCTTATTATATTGTACATAGCTATATCCAATTACACTTAAAAGTAAAAGAAATACAACTACGAATAGTAATCGCCCTTTACGCATTTTTCTCTTTCGATAGCGCGTTTGTCGCGTCTGTTCTTCCATTCCTACAACTTCCTTTCTATTTCTGTGAAGTTTAGACGATTTACATTAAATTTAGTTGCAAATTACTTATAGTATACCATTTTATGCACATTTTCTTCCTAACTAATGAAATGTCCGCATATCTTTTTTCTTTATTTTTATTACGCGACACATTATTATATGCTATTAAAAGATTAATAAATTGAAAGTCATTCCTTATCCATGTTAGAATACAGCATATTTAACAGCTATATTGAAATAAAGTACAGGTTGAATATGTGTACTGGTTTATGAGGAGTGATTCAAAATGGAGAAGGCAACATTTGCAGGTGGGTGTTTTTGGTGTATGGTCAAACCTTTTGATCAATGGGAAGGCATCGAAAAAGTAACGAGCGGTTATATGGGTGGACATGTGGAAAACCCTACATATGAAGATGTAAAACGTGGAGACACTGGACATGTGGAAGTTGTCGAGATTGAATTTAACCCGGAGATTTTCAGCTATGAAAAACTATTGGATATATACTGGATGCAAATTGATCCGACAGATGCTGGCGGTCAGTTCCACGATCGCGGTGAGTCTTACAAAACAGTGATTTTTACACATAGTGATGAACAGTATGCGGCGGCAATGCAGTCGAAGCAAAATTTGGCGGAAAGTGGACGATTTAAAAAGCCGATTGTAACTGAAATTAAACAGGCAGAAACTTTTTGGCCAGCGGAAGGTTACCATCAGGATTATTACAAAAAAGAAGAATCACATTATCAAGAAGACCGTGCAAAATCCGGGCGCGATGAGTTTATTGATGCTCACTGGAAAGAAAGCTAATCATTCTGAATAAAGAAACGTACCATTCGATATTTCGAGTGGTACGTTCTTTTTTGTATAGTGTTATTGAAGTTAAATGAATATTTCATTGAAAGCTTTGTAAATAAATTTCTTGTAAATTGTCTCGGGAAAGTCCTCTACACCATTTTTCGCAAAAATGATATCACGTTTTGCGGCTACTGCATCATTTTCATAGTATGAAGCTAATGCCCGTACAGCAAAGAACTGATAATATTTAGCCAAATCAATGGGATGGTGTAAGTAGTCAGGAATGGTTAAAGCAGTACCGATTTGGAGTGCTTTCGAGTAGTTTTGTAATTTAAATTCCGCATACATCTCTTCACCGATGAAGATAGGATTTTTAAATAAAAATAAGTAATCCTTCAGTTTTGTTTTATAATGATTAATTTCCGGAACGATTTGTGCGTAGTTCTTTTCAACAATGTTCATATAATGCAGCTTGCTGTATAAATAACGTACCGATATCGCTGGATCATCAGCAAACTCCGATAAAAGCATTAATTTTTCTATGTACTCTTTACTCTTGTTAATATCCTCATTCGCAATCGATTGAATAAACAACAAATGATAAAAGCGGTCCATACGATAAAATATTTGCTTCTTTTTAGCCATGTTTAATGCCTTTTGTAAATAGTGTTCAGACATTCTAATATCATCCGCTGCTGAATAGGAAATCGTTAAATTATAGTACAAATCAAGGATTACCATAGGGTCCATCATTAGCTCATATGGTTCGATACGTTTTTCACCTTGCTTTAAAATAGCTAATGTTTCATTGTAATTCCGCTGATCGATCGCAGCCTGGCACAAATAAAAATAACAACGAAGCATTCGACTATATGCATGGATTTCTTCGTACTGATCGATAAACTTCCAATATTCGTCGAGTGATTTGGCCTTGTTAATTGTACGATTCATTAAAAAATAAACTTCTCTTAGGCGAATTTGTTCATAGTTCGTGCCTTGAATTTCCGATAAATAAGGTTCAATTTTTTCGATTATTTTAATCGTAAGTAATTGAAGCTCTTTAGGGTCGCGTATGAGCTTTCTTCGCTCTACATCTTCTTCGATTGTAGTGTACAAGTTTCTGAGCATTGTAAGTGTCCCGTCATCCAGAAGATAATCGACATCGACATTTAATCTTTTGGCAATAAAACGTAGACTTTCCATTGACGGTTGTGCTTTACCGTTCTCAATTAAACTTAGCATACCTTTCGTTAAACGTTCCCCTACTAACTCGGTTTGAGTTAATTTTTTCTGTTTCCTCAGCTTTTTGATGCGTTCACCTAGTATATTCAATATTTCACCTACACTTCTTAACTGAATATTCTTATTAAACTATGAATACAGAATTTTTACAATATCTTAACTTAAAGTTTAATGATTTAAACCGTAAAATAGTAAAAAAAGAATGTACTGCACTTGGCAATACATTCCTTTAGTATAGTGAGATAGCAAATTTCATGAGTAAAATGAATTTATTCGTTTAAAAATATTTTATAAAATAAATTGGATAACTTTAAAATATTTGTGAAAAGTTTAATTCAGAACAATCGTTAAAATTGTAATTATTTAACAATAAATTATGAATTTGCAACAATCGCCTCAATAAATGTTTTACCATACTTCTCCAATTTGCTCTCCCCGACACCGCTTACCTCTAAAAATTGTGTACTGTTTTTAGGTTTACGGACACACATATCTTTTAATGATTTATCTGAGAAAACAACAAAAGGTGGAACTTTCTCACGATCGGCAATTTCTTTTCGTATTTTACGAAGAGTTTCAAATAGAGGATCGTTTGGCTCTACTGTGGATTCAATAATGCGTGCTTCTTTACGCAATACCTTTTTTTGACCAAGCAGTACTTCTTTTCCTGCATCAGAAATGGATAACGTCGGGAACTGCCCATTATTTACGACAATCAGTTTTTCTGAAATTAAAAACTCGATAAAATTGGCAATCTCTTTCGCATTCATTGCACGCAAAATGCCATATGTCGGCAACTTTTGAAAATTAAATTCAAGTACTTTCTTACTGCGCGAGCCAGCCAATACTGAAGCGGTTAATTGTTTACCGAATTTTTGACCCATTCGGACGATACAGGACAATACTTTCTGTGCATCTGTTGTTACATCCAGCTGCGGACGGTTATCTGTGCAATTCGCACATCTGCCGCAATCTTGACCTGCCTCGTCACCAAAATATTCAATAATATAACTTTGTAAACAGCGTTCTGTATGACAGTAATCAATCATCGCATGCAGCTTTTGCAGTTCAAAAGGAATGCGAGAGCGATCTTGTGCCTGATCGATTAAAAAACGCTGTGTTTGTTCGTCGGAAGAGCTGTAAAGCAATATACACTCACTATCCAGTCCATCACGCCCTGCACGGCCTGCCTCCTGATAATAGCTCTCCATATTACGAGGCATATTGTAATGAAGCACATAGCGTACATTTGTTTTATTGATCCCCATCCCAAAAGCATTTGTTGCGACCATTATTTGAACTTCATCATTTAAAAAGCGATTTTGTTCATATGTACGGTCTTCTTCAAACATACCACCATGATATTTTGCTACTGCAAAACCAGCTTTGTTCAGCATTTCATAGACGGATTCCACTGATTTTCGGGTTGCTGCGTATATAATCCCTGCTTCATTTTCATTTGCTTTTACATATTTTTTTATATAGGTTTCTTTGTTTTCTCCAAGTAAAACCGAAAATGACAAATTTTCACGTGCGAAACCAGTAATAAATGTATTTTCTTTTTCGATGGAAAGAAGCTGTTGGATGTCTGCACTTACCTCTTCAGTAGCCGTTGCCGTCAATGCAATAACGGTCGGTTTCTTTTTCCATAAATGCAGCAGTTGCTGGATAGAACGGTAACTTGGTCGAAAATCATGCCCCCACTGAGATATACAATGTGCTTCATCAATTGCCAAGAGTGGTACATTTATTTGAGAAAGTTCCATACAAAAGCGCTCATTTTCGAGACGTTCCGGTGCAATGTAAAGCAATTTGATTTTACCGCTTTGGACACCATACATAACGTCCTGCACTTCTTCATAGCTTAGTGAACTATTAATATAAGCCGCTGAAATTCCACTGGATACAAGCATATCTACCTGGTCTTTCATAAGAGAGATCAATGGTGAAATAACAAGTGTCGTTCCTTCCATACACAGTGCTGGAATCTGATAGCAAAGGGATTTCCCGCCCCCTGTTGGCATAATAACAAGCGTATCGTTGTTATTTAATACGTTATCGATAATTTGGGTTTGACCAGGACGGAAAGAGTCATAACCAAAATTAGTTTTTAAATGTTGTAATGCTAGTGAAATCATAATCCCTCCTAAATAACTTCAATTTCTTTATTATACATGCAAATAAAAGTTCGTAAAAGTAACTTTAGTTTACATAATATATTTATAGAATAATTCACAATCACTGAAGAGATAATTTATATATTTATGTCCCCTATTTCCAATATTTTCGACATATAAAAATAGAACCCTTTCTAAATAGGCAAACAATTTATTTGCATTATTTTTTGGGTTCCTTTATTTCTTATGAGCTATTTTTTGTAATTAAATTTATAATATATAGTGTCGGATAATATGTTCTATTGAAAAAATCGCCTATTCTCTATTCTTATCTTTCGAATGTGGCGATAATATAATTTTCACTTTTTGTGTTAATACAACCGTTTAATACAAGGTGATTCTCTTTCACACCGATGAAATTGCATGTAAATTGCGCAGAACCATTGTTGACAACAATTCCCTTGTCATCATGTTTCATATTCCACTGAAGTTCACCTACAGTTAATTGAATGGCCGGCAGTTGCTCTATTATAAATAATTGTAATGCAGGTACTGCTTCCATTTCCTGTTCATCGGATAGTTGAACTTCCGGTACCATTTCTTCCGGCCGATACTCGTCTATTAGAAAATTTGCTCCGATTACTTTAAATTGCTGTTGTTCTTGAACAAATGTGAGGCGTACTTCTTCTTTTTGTTCGTCCACCCCATCCACAAAATAATAGACCCCTTCTTTTCGCGCATCTTTTATTTGATAACCTTTAATCGGTTTCTTTATATACTGCAGTGCTTGTACTACATCATCTGAAGCGGTATATCCTTTTAAAGGAGTGTGGTCTTTCTTTACTATAGAATCATTTAGTTGGTTAATAAAATCCAGACCCGCCTTCTTTAGTTCATCACTATTGTACGTAAATATATTTTTTTCATAGTACTTCGTAAAGTTATCGATCTGTTCTTGATTTGTGTGTTCCAGCAAATCGGTATTTTTTTGCAGCCGCTGTCGCCAATCCATCTTCTCTTCCATTGCTTCATCTAATAAACGGTCAATTTGATCTTTGTTCGCAGCAAATTCCTTATTTGCGTGTATATCTTCAATCGAATAGTCTTTGCCATTACGGATATGAATGATTGCGATATTATTTGCAACGTCGATTGCCTCTGTTTCCCCGAGCGTAATATTTTCATCATAAATAAGTGAATTCGGATGACTTGCAACGTCCTGTGCATTTACTACAATCCATTTATCTCGCTTACTTTGATGGATGACAAAGCCGCTAGTTGTTGTATTCGGTGAATGAATCGCCACTTCCCCATTCAATACAACCGGTTCTTTCTTTTCTTCATTTGGTAATGTTTGAGCAACCCATTTGGCATCACCGGGTTTGTCGGAACATGCCGCCAATAAGAGAACAAAGATTAAGATAAATAATTTTTTCATGCACTTCTCCTTTACCATAATTGTATTATGTAAACTAAAACGATTCATTAAAAAAAGAAGTGACTGAACGGATTCAGACACACCTCCATTATACTGGTTTCTTTTGTCCTTGCATTGAGATGATCGAAAATGACATAAAACCGAATAATATGACGATAATCCACTTCAAAACGTAATGAGTACCGATCATATCATACTCAATTGCAATGATTTGTGGGCCAATCGCACTTATCATAAAACCAACTGACAATACCTTGGAACTCCATCGTTTGCTTCGGCTTTGTTTTTTGCTTCACATCGTTTCTCTTTTAATAACTCATTAGTAAAACGGATTATAAATGTGTGACAACTAAATGATTCAGCTGTATAAGATTCGGTTATTTCCGATACGCTGTTATTTAATTTAACAATAAGACATGCTATAATAGAAACATTGTGTGCAAAAGAGAATTCTCTTTTTTAAGCAATCGAAAATACAAAGAAACAATTCAAGGAGGTACTTGCATGATTCAAGTATCAGGTGTAGGTCTACGTTATGGTGACCGTAAATTATTTGACGATGTAAATATTAAATTCACACCAGGTAACTGTTATGGTCTTATTGGAGCAAACGGTGCTGGTAAATCGACATTCTTAAAAATCTTATCTGGTGATATTGAGGCACAAGAAGGCCACGTATCAATGGGTAAAGATGAGCGTCTTTCAGTATTAAAGCAAAACCACTTCGAATACGATGAATTTAACGTATTAGATACAGTTGTAATGGGTAACAAACGTCTTTGGGAAGTAAAAGCTGAAAAAGATGCTATCTACATGAAACCGGAAATGACAGACGAAGATGGTATGCGTGCTGCTGAACTTGAAGGCGAATTCGCTGACATGAACGGTTGGGAAGCAGAATCTGATGCTGCAACACTTTTAAACGGTCTAGGTATCGGCGATGACTTGCACTACATGATGATGGCTGACTTAGAAGGTTCGGACAAAGTAAAAGTATTACTAGCGCAAGCTTTATTCGGTAAGCCGGACGTATTACTGCTGGATGAGCCTACAAACCACTTGGACTTAAAAGCGATTAAATGGCTGGAAGAGTTTTTAATTAACTTTGAAAACACAGTAATCGTTGTATCCCATGACCGTCACTTCTTAAATAAAGTATGTACACATATCGCTGACTTAGACTTTGGTAAAATTCAGCTTTATGTTGGTAACTACGATTTCTGGTATGAGTCAAGTCAATTAGCGCAAAAAATGATGGCAGACCAAAACAAGAAAAAAGAAGAGAAAATTAAAGAATTAAAAGAATTCGTTGCACGTTTCTCTGCAAACGCATCGAAATCTTCTCAAGCAACGTCTCGTAAAAAAATGCTTGATAAGATTGAGCTGGATGACATCCGTCCTTCAAGCCGTAAGTACCCGTTCATCAACTTCCAAACTGGTCGTGAAATCGGGAATGACGTATTAACAGTTGATGGCTTAACAGCTTCACAAGATGGCGAAACATTATTCAAAGACATCCGCTTCTCAATGAACAAAGAAGATAAAATTATCCTTTTAGGTTCACCAAATGCAAAATCTGCATTTATGGATATTTTAATGGGTCGTAAACAAGCAGATGCCGGTACGTATAAATGGGGTGTCACAACATCTCAAAGCTACTTCGAAATGGATCATGACCAATACTTTGGCGGTAACGAAAAGTCATTAGTTGAATGGTTACGCCCTTATTCTCCGGAAGATGAAACTGAATCGTTCTTACGTGGTTTCTTAGGCCGTATGCTATTCTCAGGTGAAGAAGTGAAGAAATCTCCTGCTGTACTTTCAGGTGGAGAGAAAGTTCGCTGTATGCTTTCAAAAATGATGCTTTCAAACTCGAACGTATTGTTATTAGATGAGCCAACAAACCACTTAGACCTTGAATCAATTCAAGCATTGAATGAAGGCTTAATCCGCTTCAAAGGTGCGATGATCTTTACATCACATGACCACCAATTCATTCAAACAATCGCAAACCGCGTAATCGAAATCCGTGAAGACGGTTCTATTTTAGATAAACCATTAACATATGATGAGTATCTAGAGTGGAAAGATGCACAAGGCTTAAGCTAATGAACGAAAAAGAAGGAGGCAGTTGTTCTGCACTCCTTCTTTTTATTTATTCGGTAATCGTATTTTTATAAATATCGAGTATGTCATGCAATTGGTTTTTCTTTGTTTCATCCGCCTTTAATTGATCCAGTTTGTCTATATATTGTGTAATCGAATAACGGGAAAGTACCGGTAAATCAAACGTTTTGACAAGCAGATCAAATAATATTTGCTGTTCATCAGATAAATAGATCGGAAGTGTGAAACTATAAGTAAAAACATATTCTCCTTTTTTATTTATACCTAACTGCGCATATTCCGGTAAGGAAAATGATAAATTAGGCTGCGGCTCAAGTGGCTCCACAATTTCCTCATCATCCATCGACCACATTTTCTCAAATTTATCTTCCCACGTGAAGTCTGCAGCCATTCTGTAGCGCGCTTCGATCCAGCCTTTATTGTACCGACCATTATGATCAAGACCTAAATTTTGCTCTTTCATTAGCTGCAACAAGAGTTTATATTCCTCCATCACTAATAAGTAATCATCTATATAAGTAGATAATGGAATATCAAATGTCTTCAATAAATCATCCATATACTTTTTAAAATAAGGATTCTCCAACTGCTCTGCCAGAGATTTTTCAAGCTGTACCCGCGCATTGATACGTGCTGCTTCATCTAATTCAATTTCAAAATCCTGCTTCAAATAATTAAATAAACCATACATTGCCCCTACTTCTTCATTGGCAATTCGGTAAGCATAGGATTTATTAGGGATGTTTTCTGCACGGTAATAATATTCATGCTCAAACAGCTGTAAAGTAATGTTTTGATGCTTCCGCAATTTACTGACGTCGTATGAAGGGATTTCGCTGAACTGATAATTTACCACTTCGCCAAGAACCATGTCTATACTCCGCTCCACTACTTTAAATAATTCCAGTAACTCGTCCGCAACCGGCGCATTTTCATTTCCCGATGCCGCTTCTTGCTGTAAGGCATTTTCATACAATTTGAAATTATACCGCGCCAATTCCTGAAGGTTATATTTTTCTCTAACTTCGTGAATTAAGGAATTCTGTTCATCTGTTAAACCCATCATATTAAAATCACTTGAGGTTAGAATAATTTCCCCATCTCGATTTTTAGCGAACTCGAAAAGATAAGAATCAACTGTAAAAGGCAAATCCAAATCAGTAACCGAAGGCTCGATATGGACGAATTCGCTTTCTGCTAAATATTCAAGGTAATCGAATGATATTCCCATCTTATTTGCGTACAGTTCATCCTGGTCACCAGCTGGATAGCTTGAGGTGCCCGACTCATCCAAAACCAAGCCTTTACCAGTATCTTACATGTTCCTGTATAAAATATCATGTTCTTTGTTTACAAGTAAATATTCCTCGATATAGTCCTGTTTGCTAATTTCAAGCTCTTGGAACATCTTTTCAAAATACACTTTTAATATTGGGTTTTGCATATCATACGTAATCTGCTCATCTAATATTTTCAGTTGTAATTGGCGCTTTTCATCACTTAGAGTAATATTTTGCTGCTGTAAATAATTGATAAGCGCATATTTAGATATCGCTTCACTTAATGCAGAAGATTTTACCGCTTCTTTTGAACGCATGGGATTGTCTCGGTAAAAAAGCTCGTATTGGTGTATTTTTAAATACGTTCCGCTTATCGGTCTGAATTTGATTTCACTATCTGCCAGTGCATTCACTTGTTCGTTTGACTGCTTACTTTGTTTTTGCAAGTATAATAATCCGAACAAACCGGCCAATATTAGTATAATAATTACTCCCCATTTTAACGGCCTGTTATTGTTAGAAATTGCATTATGTACGTTTCGTATTGGTATCTCAACCTTCCCTATGTATTCCATAAATTATAACAATATATGTAAAAAATATGTAATATATAAATAGAAAAAGCTGCGTAAATTGATACGCAGCTTCGAAATTTGTACTATTATAGTTTGATTACATTCGATGCTTGTGGTCCGCGGTTGCCATCTACAACTTCGAATTCCACTTGTTGTCCTTCTTCTAATGTTTTGAAACCTTCACCTTGAATTGCAGAAAAGTGTACGAATACATCGTTTTCCCCTTCTACTTCGATGAAGCCAAAACCTTTTTCTGAGTTAAACCATTTTACTGTACCTTGTTTCATCAATAAATACCTCCAAAATAAAAGTTAACAATTAAAAAACCAAATAAAAAAACACATATTACAAGAGTACCGATCCACTAACTCGATTACTTTTTGTAATATGTGAAGCCATTGTATTCGGTCAATCTTTCAATTGTTAAATATAGTATATATATCATAATTATGACTGTCAATTACCATTTGGCAAATTAAGCAAATTTTCAATTAAATGTTGTTATTGTGTAATCGCTTCTGGTGTTAATACAATAATGCCATGATAAATTTGGGCATCATCATCACAGGCTTCACAAAATTCACATTCATCCTCTGACCAAAATGCATAAAATCGTTCATTTTTATGTGCTTCAAACTCATATTTGTTTCGAAACTGAGCAAGCAAATGATTCAATGCCATTTGGAATTGATGCTCTGTATCATACTGCTCTGTTGATACGATATACTCTTCCCAACCGTCAAATTGCCACCAAGGCTCATAATCTGCCTTCATATAAATAATTTTATACATATACATTATCCTTTCTTTCTCTATATCTTATACACTTTTGTCCACGATGTCTAATAATGCTCATTATAATTAGGGGAACAATGGAAATCATAATAATTGTTTAGCTTTCCAAATCTTTTTACTTTTTAATAGCGCCAAAACTTGTTACGATTAATAAAAAGCCGCCATTTCATCTTCTTTAGAACTGTGTGACTTTAAATAACTAATTCCACTGATTTTTCTGCAATAAAGGAAGTAGTATTGAAACTTTTTTACGTTTCATACGTATCAATAGTATCGAGTAAAGGAGGTATGACAATGCTTGGTCCTATAAATTTTCTAACACGACATCTAATTAATGTATTAGTTTTATCAACAGCGGTCACTCTTACGTTTGTTAATTTTACCGGCATAACAACGATGCTGGCATTACCTCTTGGAGCAGCAGCATATTTCATCAGTAATAAAGTAACTTACGCTATTCAAAAAACGGCACAAAGTAAAAAAATCGGGCTTTCCAAATCGGAATACAATTTAATCGAAGCACAATTAAAACAGGCCCGTTCACATATTCAGGCATTAAACCAGCAATATGTCAGAGTGCGTTCGGTACGTTCTTTTAAGCAAATAAATGAAATGTCAAAACTGGCAAAGCGCATTATTAATATAGTGCAGACAAATCCGCACAAGTTTTATGCAGTGGAAGATTTCTTCTATGCACACTTGCCGTCAGCCGTACAGCTTTCTGATAAATATACGTTGCTGACAAAAGAGCAAGTACCTGGTACGGAAGTACATTTAGCGTTGGAAGATACGCGCAGAACTTTAAAAGAGCTGCAAATTACGATGGAATCTGATTTGAAAAGTGCTTTATCTTCGGATATCGAAAACTTGAAAATCGAACTCGACTTTGCAAAATTGTCGAATGAAAAGCGTAAAGATCGATTAAAAATCGGCGGTGAGTAACAAATGAATATGACAAACAATCCTTTTGATGCCTTTACAGCGAGTGAAAACGTTGACTTGCAAGTAAGTAAAGAACAATTTGCGGTGAATGTTGCAAACAATGCAGCCTCACCGCTTTTCGCATCATTATCAAATGATATGAAACAGCGGGCACTGCAATTAGCCCAAAATTTAGAGCCAAAAAATTACGAAACGGTTTTGGCATTTGGTTTACCCGCACAAGAAGCACTAAAAAAATTCACGACCCAGATGCTGCAGTATATTCAGCGCAAAGATGTTCGGAAAGTCGGTGAAGTATTATCCGATTTAATGCAGCATTTGGAGATGATTGACCCGGATGCATTGATTGAACAGGATAAAGGTTTTTTTGCTAAACTTTTCAGCCGTTCCACACAGTCTATTCAAGAAATTATGACCCACTACAATAAGTTAAGTAAACGCATTGATCGCTTAAGCATCCAACTGGAATATAATCAAAATGCACTATTAAACGATTACCAGTTTTTAAATAAACTCTATGCGATCAATGAAGATTATTTTCAGGAAATCAATGTTTATATTGCAACACTGGAAATTAAAAAACAGCATATGCGGGATGTTGTCCTACCTGCACTGCAAAAAGAAATTGTAGATGGACAAAATCCGTTTAAACAGCATGAACTGAAAGATATTGAAATGCAAATCGAGTGGATTGACCGCCGTATGTATGATTTGGAGCTTTCGCGTGAAGTGGCAATTCAATATGCACCGCAAATCCGAATGATTCAGCAAACAAATCAAATGTTAATCGAAAAAATTCAAAGTTCGATTATGACGACCATCCCATTATGGCAGTCTCAAATAACCATGTTATTAAACATGAACAATCAGCGTCGTGCGATACGATCTCAGGAACGTCTTATGGATGCATCGGAACAATTGATGCGTAAAAACGGCAAGATGTTGGAAGTGTCCAAAAAAGCTGCTAATCGACCAGCATTATCCCATAGTGATATTGACCGATTTAAACAAACCCAGATGCAATTGCTGCATGATATTGAGGATACATTACGCGTGCACGTACAGACAGACGAAAGGCGCCATGAAATCGAGCATACGATACTGGAACAGAAATAAAAAAGGTGTGTGAAAAGCCATAAGACTTTTCGCACACCTTTTATTTTTAAGCGAAGTATTCTTTGTAGAAACCGCCAACTTCACCTGTGTTGTCGATTACAAAGATGAACTCTTCAGTTTCGTTTTTTACTTCATATTCTTTGCCTACTGTTAATACGTTTGATACTAAATATTTCGATGCATCTGTATGTACACATTTTACCGTGCGAATTGTCGGTGCATCTTTCCAATTTAAATGTAGCATGTTATTCCCTCACTTTTAACTAATATCGATACTCTCCTATTTTATATGATTTTCCTGCCAGTGGAAAGCGCGTTGTAGTAAAAATCAACTTTTCTTGCTTCTAATATAAATACAAGGAAACCAACCACATAAAAATAGTTTTAATTTATCGCTGTTTCCGATATTTGATAGAACAACTATTCCATGTTAAACTCACAAGCAGAGGTGGAATGTATGGCATTTGGTAGTATTCCAATGTGGTTTTTCGCAATTGTAATTGCTTTTGCAATTGTATTTATTTTAATAAGCGAATGGAACTCACGAAAATAAGCTCGCAGTTAACTGCGAGCTTTTTGCTATTACCGTAATGTTCGTTTCAAGAACTCTTTTGTGCGGTCGTGTTTTGGGTTTACAAGCAATTGTTCCGGAGGGCCTTCCTCAACGATAACCCCTTTATCCATGAATACAATCCGGTCCGATACTTCCTTGGCAAACTCCATTTCATGTGTAACGATCAGCATCGTATTTCCTTGATCTGCCAGATGGCGCATTACTTTTAACACTTCCCCTACCATTTCAGGGTCAAGTGCTGATGTCGGTTCATCGAACAGCATTACATCCGGATCCATCGCTAATGCACGTGCAATTGCGACACGTTGTTTCTGTCCACCGGATAAATGTTTCGGTTTCGCATTTTTATAGGCGCTCATCCCGACAAGTTCCAAATATTTTATTGCATTCCGTTCTGCTTCATCTTTTGAACGCTTTAGCACTTTGATTTGGCCAACAATACAGTTATTTAGTACATCCAAATTATTGAATAAATTGAACTGCTGGAATACCATACCTAAATGCGTACGGTACTTTTCAATTTGATGTCCGTCATTTAAAATATTTTCACCATTATAGATTATTTCCCCTGCTGTTGGTGTTTCCAGTAAATTAATACAGCGTAAAAGTGTTGATTTTCCGGAACCTGAAGAGCCGATCAATGTTACTACTTCCCCTTTGTTTACTTGGAAATTAACATCTTTCAATACTTCATGATCACCGAATTTTTTATTTAAATGGTTAATATCAATTACAACTGTCATTTTATTCACCATCCTTATCTAGCTTGTTGCCTGTAATGAGCTCCACTTTATACGAGGAAGGTCCGTCCATCTTTTTCTCGAATAATAGTAAGAAACGAGTTACAGTAAATGTCATAATAAAGTATAATACCGTTGCGATAAAGAACGCTTCAATATATTTATAGTTACTGCCCGCAATCGAATTCGCAGTAAAGAACAGTTCCACTACCGAAATAACACTTAATACAGATGAATCTTTAATATTCATAACGAACTGATTCCCTGTTGCAGGTAAAATATTGCGTGCTACTTGCGGCAGAACAATATGAATCATCGTTTGCAGGTGATTCATTCCAATCGCTTGTGCAGCCTCGAATTGGCCTTTATCAATTGATACGATACCACCACGCACATACTCGGCCATGTAGGCTCCTGTGTTTAAACTAATAACGATAGAAGCTGCTAGAAAGCGGTCAATATCGATCCCTAAGTAGACAAGACCATAAAATACGACCATCGCCTGTACCATCATTGGCGTGCCCCTGAAAATTTCCACATAAGCCGTTAAAATAAAGTTAAAGACTTTCAGAATAGCTGATTTAATATTTTTTTTGCGTTGTGGAATTGTGTGCATAATTCCAATGAAAAATCCGATCAGTGTTCCACAAATTGTCCCGATAATTGCCAACAGAAGTGCAGTCCAAGCTCCACGTACAAATAAATCCCAGTTGTTCGTAAACAAGTTCCATGATGATTCTAAAAATGCCATCGCCTTGTCCTCCATTTCTTTCTTTGTTTCTACTATTTATGTATGAAATCATAATTTTAATAGAAAAAGGTTGTCTTCCGTTTGCCGGCAAGACAACCTCATTAAAACTGTTAATGCTACACGATTATTGTGCTGCTGGTTGATTTGCAATTGCGTCTTCCATTAATTGTTGACGCTCTTCATCCGAAATTTCAGATAAAACTTTGTTAATTTGTTCACGTAAATCTGAACCCTTTTTCAAACCTACTGCTACAGCTGTTGAGGCTTCGTCTGCTTCGAAGTTTGGTTCAGGTACGATGTATTTAATATTGTTCAGAGCCATTTCAGCTGAGATACCTTCTGGACGTTCTGAAACGTATCCGTCAATTGCGCCTGACTGTAATTGCACGCGCATTGCACCAAAATCAGTTGCCGCTACTTGTTTTTGAACACCTTCGATTTGATCGATTACATCATAATGTGTTGTCGCTTGCTGACCTGTAATTTTTGCATCTGCAAAGTCAGATAATGAAGTTGCATTTGCATATGGGCCGTCTTCTTTTACAACAATGACATAGTCACTTGTATAATAGTTCTCCGTGAAATCAATTACTTCCTTACGTTCAGGCATTGGTGACATACCAGCAATTACTAGATCAATGGCACCTGATTGTAATGATGGAATCAAGCCATCCCAGTCTGTTTTAACAATTTGTAATTCCATGTCCAGACCTTCTGCAATTTTTTTTGCAATTTCCACATCATAGCCTGCTGCGTATTCCTTTGAACCTGCAATTTGAACTCCGCCATTGGCATCATCTTTTTGTGACCAGTTAAAAGGCGCATACGCTGCTTCCATACCGATTTTAATAACTTTTTTGTCTGAATCTGAACTGCTTGTAGTACCTTCATCGCTTGTACCACAAGCTGCTAGCAATAGCATTGTCATGGCAGTCAATAAAATTAATAGTCTCTTTTTCATAGAAAATCTCTCCTTATTTGTTAAATTTCGGGCGCCAAATATACAAAAAACGACCTAAAAGAAGAACTTTAGGTCGTTTAAATTATAATTAGCCCGAATCCTCTACAGTTCCCATTTTGAGATAGCACAACTCAACCATCAGGGATATAGATGATTGAGACAGTTCTGCAATTATTCACTGCAGACCCAGCATTGTATAATTGAGCATTTACAACACTTCGGCGATATTTCCTTCTCTTATATCTCACAGCCAGCTCATGGCTCCATATAAAACTGTTAAGTATCGCGCCTCTACCTCACGAGAGTGTGAGGTTTTAATATGAAATTGATATGTTTATATTACATTATTGCGACATTTCCGTCAACACTCATTTTTCTGAAATTTCACTGTAAGAATAAATGCGCTAAAGCGCCCGTTCAACTCTGACATACATTGGAGGGCCCGGCGCAAAAGTAAACGCTCCACCACTTTTGCACGGAGGGACCTAATGGTGCGAGGAGTTGGCGCTTTAGCCTAGACGTGGATAAAACTATATTTTTACGTTATCTACAATGCAATATTCTATAGTTTCCTTAACAAAAAAGCTAATGCGCAATATACAGAATATCGCGCATTAGCATAGAAAATACTATTAAGAATTTAATAATAAATCTTCTGGGTTTTCGATCATTTCTTTTACTGTTTTTAAGAAGCCAACAGAATCTTTACCATCGATGATACGGTGGTCGTAAGATAATGCTACATACATCATTGGACGAATTTGAACTTCCCCATTAACAGCTACTGGACGGTTTACGATTGAGTGCATACCTAAAATACCAGCTTGAGTACCATTCATGATTGGTGTTGACATTAATGAACCGAACACACCACCGTTAGTGATTGTAAATGATCCGCCAGCCATGTCGTTTAAGCCTAATTTTTTGTCGCGTGCTTTACCAGCTAATTCCGCAATGTTTTTCTCAATTTCAGCGAAGTTTTTAGCGTTTGCATCACGAACAACCGGTACTACTAAACCTTCTTCTGTTGATACAGCAATACCGATATCGAAGAAGTTGTTTAAGTGAATTTCATCACCGTTAATTTGTGCATTTACATATGGATATTTCTTTAATGCTGCTACTACAGCTTTTGTGAAGAATGACATGAAGCCTAATTTAATATCGTTAGCTTTCACGAACTCATCTTGTTTACGCTTACGTAATGCCATAATGTTCGTCATATCAATTTCATTGAAAGTAGTTAACATTGCAGTTGATTGTTTTACTTCTAATAAACGTTTTGCAATTGTTTGACGACGGCGGCTCATTTTTTCAACTGTTACACGGTCTGTATCAGCTGCTGGTGTGAAGATCATTGGACCATTACCTGCTGCTGGAGCTTGGGCAGCTGATGCTGCAGGAGCTGCTGGTGCTGTACCATGTGCTGCAACGTCTTGTACACGTACGCGACCTTGTGGGTCAACAGGTGAGATTGCTGCTAAGTCAATACCTTTTTCACGAGCTAATTTACGAGCTGCCGGTGAAGCGATTACACGCTCACCTGAAGTTTCTTCAACTGCAACTGGTGCAGGTGCTGCTGCTTTAGGAGCTTCTTCTTTTGCTGGAGCCGGAGCTGCTGCTGGTGCTTCTTCTTTAGCAGCTGGTGCAGGTGCTGCGCCTTCGCCTGCTTCAACTACTGCGATTACTTGTCCTACTAATACAGTATCGCCTTCTTCAGCTAAAATTTGTTTTAAAACGCCTGCTTCTTCAGAGATGATTTCAGCATTAACTTTATCAGTTTCTAACTCAACGATGAATTCGCCTTTTTCTACGCGATCTCCAACTTTTTTCACCCACTGGGCAATTGTACCTTCAGTAATTGATTCTGCTAATTCAGGGACTTTAATTTCAGCCACGTTCATATCCTCCTTTAATTACGCTACACATTCATTGTATAGCAAGCCACTTCTATTTTAAATAGAAGCAGCTCTTTTTAAACAAATCATTTATTACTTTTCAAGTGCTTCGTTCACTAATTTAGCTTGTGCTGCTTTATGTGAATCGCCATCGCCTTCAGAAGTTGAGCTCATTGCAGGACGTCCTACATAGCGCACTTTTTTGCCTTCTGCGATATCATATAATGTTTCAAGAACATATGTCCATGAACCTTGGTTTTTCGGTTCTTCCTGTACCCAAACGATTTCTTTAACATTCGGGAAACGAGCGATAATATCTTTCACTTGTTGTGCAGGGAATGGATAAATTTGTTCAACACGGATGATGTGTAAGTGATCAAGCCCTTCGCCGTCTTTCACGCGTTCTGCTAAATCAATCATTACTTTACCAGTACCAAGTACTACTTTTTCAACCGCTTCTGTGTTTTTGCCTAAACCTTCTTGCTCGATTACTTCCTGGAAGCGACCAGTTGCAAGTTGTTCAGCAGTAGCTGCAGCAAGTGGGTGACGTAAAAGTGATTTTGGAGAAACCACTACTAATGGACGTACACCTTCTGTACCTAGTAATGCAGCTTGACGTCGTAATAAGTGGTAGTAGTTGCCTGCATTTGAACAGTTTGCTACGAACCAGTTATTTTCTGCAGATAATTGCAGGAATCGTTCCATACGGCTTGATGAGTGTTCCGGACCTTGACCTTCATAACCATGTGGTAAAAGAAGTACGAATCCAGATTTTTGACCCCATTTAGCGCGGGCACTTGAGATGAAGTTATCAAACATTACTTGCGCCATGTTTGCAAAGTCACCGAATTGTGCTTCCCATACTGATAATACATTTTGGTTTTCTAAATTGTACCCGTATTCAAAACCTACTACACCTGCTTCTGTAAGTGGTGAGTTATAAACTGAGAATGATGCTTTTGCACCTTCAATGTGATGTAATGGTGTGAATTCAGAACCATTGTTTTTATCATGTAATACTAAGTGACGTTGAGAGAACGTACCACGCTGTGCATCCTGACCAGTGAAACGAACTGGTGTGCCATCTTGTGTGATTGTTGCATATGCTAATGTTTCAGCATGACCCCAGTCAATTTTACCATCTGCGAATGCATCACGGCGTTTTGCTAAAATTTTACCTAACTTGTTTTGCGGTTCAAAACCATCTGCAAACACAAGTAAATCTTCATTTACTTTAGCCAGACGCTCAGCATCTACTTTAGTATCGATTTCAGGGAATTCGATTTTTAGTTCTTCCGGCATATTAGGCGTTACATGCTCGTCTTTTTCAGCCATTTCTTTTACATGATCATACGCAGCTTGCATTTCCGCATAAATAGCAATATCTAAAGCTTTTACTTCATCAGCAGATAAAACACCCGCTTCTGCTAATTCTGCACCATACAATGCACGAATCGGCTCATGTTTTGCAACTAATTTGTATGTTTCAGGGTTTGTAACAGTCGGATCATCTGTTTCGTTATGACCGTATCGGCGGTAACCGATTAAGTCGATTACGATATCCTTTTTGAACTTCGCACGGTATTCCGCAACAAAGCGACCAACAGCTGCCACTGTTTCAGGGCTGTCAGCGTTTACATGAATAACCGGAATATCATAGCCTTTTGCAGGGTCAGATGAATAATTAGATGAACGTGAATCATGTAACTCAGTTGTGAAACCGATCATGTTGTTCGCGATAATTTGAACTGTACCACCTGTTTTGAATCCTTCTGTTTGAGAGAAGTTGAAGCCTTCAGTTACAATCCCTTGACCAGCGAATGCCGCGTCACCATGCAGGATGATACCGAATGCATTTGATGGATCATGTTTCGCAACACCAGCTGCTGATACATCATCTTGTGCTGCACGTACAGAACCGATTACAAGCGGATTTCCTACTTCTAAGTGAGACGGGTTGTAAGCTAATTTAACGTTCAATCCAGAATCATGAGTGTAAGATGCACCCATATGATATTTCACGTCGCCAGTCCAGCCTTTTGTAATTTCTAATTTACCATCTTCAGGGAAGAAAAGGTCGTTAGAAACATGGGCGAAATCAGAGAACATCATATCGTATGGTTTTTTTAATACGTGAGTTAATACGTTTAAACGACCACGGTGTGCCATACCGATTCGAACGTTTTTTACACCTTTAGCTTCTGAAGATTTGATAATTTCGTCTAATAAAATGATTTGAGTGTCTAAACCTTCTCCAGAGAAACGTTTTTGACCAACAAATGTTTTATGAATGAATTTTTCAAAGTTTTCAATGCGTGTTAAACGCTCTAATACTGCTTTCTTTTCTTCGGCAGATAACGTTGTTTTGAAAGTTCCGCCTTCAACTTGAGCTTCGATCCAAGCACGTTCTTCCGCATTTTGTAAATGTGCAACTTCCACACCTATTTTATCTGTGTAAACAGATTTCAAATAATCAATTGCTTCCTTACCGTTTGTAACACCTGCAGGAACATTTGCAAAAAATACTGATGCAGGGATAGCTTGTAAATCTGCTGCTGTTAAATTGAATACGCTTTCTTCAATGCGTGAAGTATCTAATTGACGATTTTTTAATGGGTATAAATCTGCTGCTAAATGGCCATATTCACGAATTGATTCTGCCAGCTTAACTGCTGCTAATACTTTTTTGTAGTCTCCAGTACCTGTTACTGCTGCTGTTGCAACCGGTTGTTGACCATCTGCAAATACAGGACCACCGTAAGCTTGGAATAATTCTACTAGTTCCGGTTCCACTTCTTCAGGAGATTGCAGGAATAAGTCATACTGCTCTAATACGTAACCTAAGTTAGGACCAGAAAACGCTGACCATGGAGAACCTGCAGGTAATACATTGTTCGACATGAAAATAACCTCCAAATTTTGCCTTATGGCTGTTCCAATAATTTACTTAAAAAGGTATAATATTGTATATCACAATACAAAAATTACCTTCTTTTGTATGTAGATAAAGTAAGTACCCTCTTTTTATCTACCAAAACAAAGCAAATAATATTTTATCATTCTTCCACATGGACTAAAAGCACATTTATAAACGGCGGAAGAACATTTTTTCCATCTCAATCTTACTACTCTTCACAAAAAATACAACTCTTTTTATCAAATTAAGCAATTTTTTTCGTGAACTATTGAAATAGTAATTAGATTGAGAAAAATTATTCATTTTTTAAGAAGTTTAAGGTAAAAAAAGGTACCTTTCTGTAATTTACTTTCGACATCAATTTTCACTTCATATTTATCTGCAAGCATCTTCGTAATACTTAACCCTAGTCCAGTACCTGCAATTTTATTAGTTCGGGATGCATCCGCCCGGTAAAACCGGTCGAAAATATGTGGTAAATGTTGTTCAGAAATACCAATACCATTGTCTTCTATCGTAACTGAAATCTGCGACTGTAATTCATTATAATCAATTGTTACATGAAGTTTTGGAACATTGCTATTATATCGTATACTATTACTCAAAATATTTCTAAAGATTTGCGCTAAAGCATGTTCGGTAATGGAAGCAGCCGTTTTATCACCGGTAACATTGAGGCGAAACTCAGTGTTAGGATATAGCTGCAACAATTCTTCTCTTACCTGTTCGTATACTTGTTCTATATCAGCCTCAGCCTGTTCATCCGCTTGCTCCCTTCTTGCCAATTGCAATAGTTCTTCGATCATTTTTCTCATACGCGCAATTTCGGTTAACGAAGTGTTTAACGATTCTTCCATTACTTCCGGTTCATCTTTACCCCACCGTTTAATTAATGATAAATGACCTTCAATAACTTGAATCGGTGTTCGCAGTTCATGCGAGGCGTCTGCGACAAATTGCTGCTGTTTTGTAAACGATATCTCCAGTTCATTCATTAAAGTACGATACATATGAAGTAAATCGCCAATCTCATCTTTTGCCGAATAATCAAAGTTAGGCTGTGCAGTAAACCCGTTTTTTCTAACAAAACTCATTGCGTCCCGTAATTGGACAAGCGGTTTCATTAGCATATTCGCCAGGTAATAGCTGATCACAACCGAAAATAAAATGGCACCGAAACCAATAATAAAAATTGTTGTCAAAATATAATTCATCATCGATTGAAATGCTGCTAATGGGTGAATCAGCTGCATAACCCCTTGAAATTGTCCGATTTGAACGACTCTGTGGATGACATAGCTTTCAGATCCTGAAATCATCTGCTTTTCAATAACCGTTGAAAAATAATTTTGTTTTTTTGGCAGTTGTGCAGCCGGCGCAGCATCATTGATACGCATTACCTCAATACCATCCAGATTAAATACACGTACCGTTTGTTCTTGATTTAAAATGGCCTTCATCAATGCGGTGTTGTTTTGGAGTGCCTGTACTGTAACAGTGTTACCTTGTGATTCAAAGTATGTTGTCATATCATCAACCGTTCGCAATGCATTTTTTTCTTCATTATGAATAAGCCATGTTTGCAATGCGATATACAGCACAACAGAAATAAGGGCATAGCTTACAAAAATCGTTACACCGACTGCAAGCATCCACTTTGATTTTAATGAAAGGTTCAGTAATTTGTTTTTCATCATCCTCACCCGCGTATCACATATCCAACACCACGTACTGTTTCAATGTACGGAGTATTTTCTGTTTGCAGTTTTGAACGTAAATGGCGAATATATACATCAACTACATTAGTTTCTACCTCTGAATCGAATCCCCAAACTGTCTCTAAAATACGTTCACGTGTACATACATGGTTTCTGTTCTCCACAAGCAGCTTCAGTAAATCGAATTCTTTTCTTGTCAGCTCGATTTTATTATTTTCAAATATTACTTCATATGCATGCACATCGATTTCTAAATCCCTTACAATGAGTTGTTTAGATTTTTGAGTATGCTGGACTCTTCTCAAAATCGAACGGATCCGGGCTAGTAGTTCTTCTATCGCAAACGGCTTCACGATATAATCATCTGCTCCCGCATCCAACCCTGAAACACGATCCATTACTTCATCACGTGCAGTAATTAACAGAATCGGTACATCGCTTGTTTTCCGTATTCGTCTGCATACTTCAATCCCGTTTAATTGAGGCAGCATGACATCGAGCAAAATACAGTCGAATAGTTCCCTTTCAGCCAATTCCAGACCCGTTCTCCCATCATATGCAACAACCGTATCAAATCGCTCGTGCTTAAGCTCCAGTTCAAGGAAACGTGCAATATTTTTTTCATCTTCAATTATTAAAATCTTCTGTTTCATCAGCTACCCTCTCTATCAACAATATATATCTTCATTATTGTACCATTTGTATTTTAAAATAAAAAAAGAATACGGAGTAAATTTCCGTATTCTTGCAAGTGAGATATGGATATGAAGAATGTGCTAATTGGAAGATTGTTTCGCCTTGTATAATACCTGATCTGCCAAGTCGATAAGCACATCCAAATTTAAACTGTGCTGTGGATAAATCGATAGACCCATCGAGGCAGTAGGTGAGAAATGCGCATCTCTAATCATCCACCCGATTTGCAGATTTTCTTTGATTCTGTCCATAATATGGGCTAGTTGAACAGAACGGTCTTTTTCGTCAGTGGACAGCCCTGTTATAACAATTAAAAATTCGTCTCCGCCCAGCCTTATTACGAGGTCTTCGTTTCGCACACTGCGAACGAGTGATTTCCCGAATTGAATTAAAAACTCATCCCCTACATCATGGCCATATAGATCGTTTACTTGTTTAAAATTGTCACCGTCAAGATATAAAATTGCCAGGCAGGTGCCTGTTTCGTCTGCTTCGGTTTTAAGCAGCGGAAAGTCCTTGTACAGTTTCCGGCGATTACCTAGCTGCGTAAGACTATCATGATACGCTAAATAGGTTAATTTATCTTCCAGCTGCTTGCGCTCGGTAATTTCTCTAGAAACCATGACAATTTCCGTGATTTCATGATTTGCCAAATCGAAAGTTAGCGTATAATTCCCTTCCGTCCATATCGTACTATTATCTTTTTTATACAAAAGCAATTCAATTTTTTGTTCTTCTACACTATCAAACTTTTCCGGGTTCAATGCTTCATGCCACAGTTGGACACTTTCAGGCTTCAGCAATCGATCGTACGGAACACCTATCAGCTCTTCTTCCCGATAGCCAAGTTTCCTTGAATAGGAAGGTGAAGCGTATTTAATTTTCCCGTAGCGGTCTGTTACGACAATAAAATCATTCGTATTTTCAGTAATCGCTCTGAAATTACGTTCTATTATATATAGTTCAGACATTAATTGCTTTTCAGACGAAATATTATATTGAACCATTAAAAACTGCTCGACATCCCCTAGTTCATTTTTCAAAGGAATTATAGTGGAGTCCACCCAATAAATTTCGCCATTCTTTTTACGAATACATACTTCATCACGCCAAATTTCTTCTTTTCTGACTTTTTGCCAATAACTCATTGAAGCCGTATCAGCGTGATATGTTGAATGAAGAAAATGGTGTGGCTTACCGATTAATTCGTCGTGGGTAAAGCCTGTATTTTTAATAACTCTTTCATTTACATCTATTATATTTCCGTCAGCATCTGTAAAAATAACGTCAGCAAAAGAATTGATCGCATTTTTGAACATTTCCAGGCCATGCGATGCAGTGCGTAATGCCTGTCCTTGTTTTATATACTCTGTTATTTCTTGCAATATAATAAATACGGCAATATTTTCACCGTTACTTGTCAGCGAAGAAAAAGAAGCAGTAAAACATCGCTGTTCATTATGTTTATCGATAAAAAACAGCATTTTTGATTGAACATTTTCTCCAAGCTGAGCACGTTTCAAATAGCTTTTTAATTTTATTGCCATTTTTCTTTCTATAAAAGGCATATCCAATATACTTGTACGGGAAGCATCTTCCATTTGAATATTAAATTCACCCAAAAATTTTGTATTCGCTTCAAGCAATTGCAGGTCATTGGAAACTAATATCGTTGATAAAAATGAATTAGAGAATAAGGAACGCATAAATAAATATTTATCTTCTAAATCAAGACTCATCGACACTTCTTTTGTCATAGCCAAAATATAATTTTTCCCGTCTTGTATTACTGGAATAGTTGTCGTTCTTTGTTTTCGAACGTTCATTCTTTCATAAGTGAAATCTTCAAATTCAACTTGCTTATTTTGTTCGATTGTTAAGTCATAATGGTGAATAATCGTTTTTGCCAAATGGGACGGAATTACCTGTTCGATCGTTTTGCCGCAAGGATTCGTATTAATCAAATTTACTGCAGCATCATTGACAAAAATATAACGATACTTTTCATCTATTTTTTCCATAAAGAACACAGCATCATTACTATTTTTGAATAACAAATTCAATAGATCCATTGAAAAAATGGAACTCATCATCCTTGTCCCCCTACTTTACTGATCTTTACAGAAAGCTTTCTATTTTATCTTGCACAAAAAGTTTGCATTTCTCATATTGGATTTGCTCTTCTGCCGGCTGAATATGAACCAACTGTAATTGTTCGTCTTGAATTTCGAATTCATATTCCCCTAATACCGTTGCATTTCCGATGAGCGCCAATTCCCAGTTTCCTTCATTATTTGAAACCTCACATTGAACAAAGCCTCCCGGGTTATAGATAGTTACTTTACTATTCGTTACGAATCCTTCAATTGAGGCAATCAGTGCAGAGGCTGTCATTGCAGTACCGCAAGCATTTGTAAAGCCTACCCCACGCTCATAAGTTCGGACAAATATTTCATCAGACGATAATGACTGGACATAGCTGACATTCACCCCGTCAGGACAATATTCATTTTCACTGTTCAAATAGGCTGCTAGCTGTTGTTGGTGCGTCGTGTTTTCGATATATTTTTTATCAACGATTCCGATTAAATGCGGGTTCGGTACAGAAATCGCAGTAAAAGGAATTTCTTCTGAAAAAGCAGGTATAAAATCGTGGCGCAATTGTCGTTTGTTATCTACCTTCATTGGCAAAGATGATAATTCAAATGAAATGGGCGAGATTTCTACAGAGTATGTAGGAAGCTGTTCAAAAATGGAGTCCTCACGTTTCACTTTCAAACAGGCATGCATTGTTTCGATAACCGCTTCATTAACATTTAACTTTTCGCAGACATACCGTGCGACACAGCGTAATCCATTCCCGCACATCGAAGCTTCCGAGCCGTCCGCATTAATGACGCGCATTTTTGCATCTGCTGCGGAAGAAGGAAGCACCAATAATAAGCCATCTGCCCCGCCATCAATGGATGGATGACATAATTGTTTTGTGATATTCACAAAATTAAATTGTTCATCATATAATGCTTCGTATAAATAAAATGTATTTCCAGAACCATGAACTTTCGTTAGTTGGATATTCATATTTTGTGCCTCCGTGTTCTCTCTTGTTTTATTATATTATACTTTTAAAAAATTCATCCTGTCATTAATAGTTTTTATTTACGCATTATTCTGAATATATCGACTTTTAGCAGAAAAAAATGTTTTTTTCGAGCTTGAAAGTTGCGACAAGAGAATATATTATAATAAAATGTAGATATATTTCTTGTTATTAATTGTCTAGGATAGAGCGAGACAGACGAATTATGCATAATAGTTTAACGTCAAATTCTTTTAGGTAAGATCAAGCTCGAAATGACTACTGCCTTATGATAAAGAACCTTTTAGCATTAGAAGATTATTTGCACTATTTCTTTAACAACAGGCTCTACCATTTTCTTCTTAAAAGGAGGCGTTTCACATGTTAAAACAGAGAGAACTTCATGAAACAGCAGAATTATACGAATTATTACGTCATCCGTCTGTATTTCCATTCGTACGTCAAAAAGCGACTTCAGCTGAAGAGTATTTATTTATGACTAAACAATTAATAGAAGAAGAACAAAACGGATTAACGATTTCACGTACAATTGTAGATGATTGGGGTGCCCCAATCGGAACAATCAGTATTTTTGATATCCAAGATGGCGCCGGCTTTTTAGGAACATGGATCGGCAAACCATATCAAGGCATCGGTTATAATCAGAAAGCGAAATTAGCGTTTTTAAATGAACTATTTTTCGACTATGATTTCCATACAGTTTTCTTACGCATACGGGAAGAAAATGCACGCTCACAAGCAGCAGCATTAAAATTACCTTATGTAGTAGATGCGGAGGAATCAAATCCATCTCTTTTCACAGAAATTAATCAAGGCGTAAATAAATTCCGTCTTTTTAAAATTCCAAAAGATCTGTTCTATTTAACAACTGCGAATTCGCACGAGGAAGCAGAGGAACAGGCAATGTAAAAAGGAAATTTTCACTAGTGACGTAATTACCTTCATTACGCTTATATGTTAAAATCGTCACAAATATTCCTTAAATAAAAAAGGGGCTACCTTAAAAGTATGAACTTTTAGGTAACCCCTTTTTTTATTAATTATTTTTCATATTGAGTTATTAATGCAACCATTTCTTTCGGAGTTTTCGGGTGTTCGACTTCAAGCATATGGTCGATCATTTCTTCCGCTTTCTCTTCAAGCTTTTGAATCGCCTGCATAAATGATACTTTTGTCAATTTTTCCTCATCCAATATTTGTGCAAAGCCTTGTTGTTTAAATAAGTTGGCATTTAAAATTTGATCGCCACGGCTTTTTGCAGCAGAAAGAGGAATGAGCAGCATCGGCTTATGCAATGCTAAAAATTCGAATATCGAGTTTGAACCGGCACGCGATACAACAAAATCTGTAGCGTACAGTAAATCCGGCAATTCTGTTGTCACATATTCAAACTGAGAGTAGCCTTGCAGATTTTCAAATTTTTTGTCGGCGTTCCCTTTACCGCATAAATGGATAATCTGATATTTTTCAAGTAGTACAGGCAAATTTTCACGAAGTGCGTCATTAATAATGACTGACCCTAAGCTGCCGCCCATGACAAGCAGAACTTTTTTTTCTGTTGTGAAGCCACATAATGCCAAGCCACGTTCACGATTTCCTTCAAATAGTTGCTGACGAATGATCGAACCTGTGCAAGTCGATTTGTCGTTCGGTAAATGTTTCATTGTTTCTTTAAAAACCGTAAAGATATGGGACGCAAACGGTAATGAAATTTTATTCGCTAATCCAGGCGTCACGTCCGATTCATGGACAACAACCGGAATATTTGCCAACTTTGCCGCAATCACGACAGGCACTGATACAAATCCGCCTTTAGAAAAGATGACTGTCGGCTTAATTTTTTTGATAACCGAAAAGGCTTGTGTAACCCCTGCCATTACTTTAAATGGATCTGTAAAATTCTGTACTGAAAAGTAACGACGCAGCTTCCCGCTCGAAATACTGTGATATGGCAATGAAGGAAAGGCATTTGTTATAAGCTCCTTTTCAATCCCATCATGAGAGCCTATATAATGGACATTATACCCCGCTTCCTGCAATGAAGGGATAATCGCTTCATTTAGTGATACGTGACCGGCCGTACCCCCGCCTGTTAAAATAATTGTTTTTTCGTTCATAAATTTCTCCTAACAAAGCAATTGTCATTGCATCTATTTTATGCAACATGACATTTCAACATGCTTCGATATATATCTTATTTATTTGATGTGACATTTTATTATCGATGATTGTTTTTACTATACTTTTTATAGTTCCTTTTTGATATTCAATAATTATTCTTGTTTTATTATTCTAAAAAAATGATTTAACTATTTATCACTTCTATTCCATCGAATTCTGCACCTTTTTTATAAGGCTTTTTAAAAGTATACCGTATATTGTAGCACATTTTGGCACTTTATAAAGCATTTCTCTAAAAATGGGTGTTTTCGCATATAAAAGTTTTAATATCAATAGAAATAATAAATATTCGATAAAAGTATTTTTATTGTTTTAAGAATTCAATCAATAACTGAATAACAAAAAACTACCCTTTTCATTACAAAAAGGATAGCATCAGCAAATTACTTTTTAATAAATTGTTGTGTCCAAATATTACCGTCCTGCACATAGCCTACACCAATATGAGTGAAGTCTTTATTTAAAATATTCGCTCGGTGACCTTCTGAGTTCATCCATGCTTGTACAACTTCTTCAGGAGATTTTTGACCTTTGGCAATGTTTTCACCGGCAGATTTATAAGCAATACCTAATGCTTTCAATCGGTCAAATGGGCTGCCGAATGTTGGTGATGTATGAGAGAAGTAATTTTTATCTTTCATATCTTGAGATTTTTCACGTGCCGCCGCCATTAATGGGTGGTCGATCTGTAATGCACTTAAACCGTTTTTAGCACGTTCCGCGTTTGTTAACGCAACAACTTTTTCTTCAATCGCTAAAATTTGATCTGTAACTGTTGTTTCTTTTTGCTCTTGAGCTGGCGCCTGTTCAGTTTTAGATTGTGTAGCAGGCGTTTGTGACGGTGATTCAGTCGTTGGAGCTTTTGGAGTTTCGTTATTTACTACATTTGTTGACTCTTTTTCTACTTCCTTACTAATCTCTTTGTTCGTTTCCTTGTCAGCCTCTTTAGAAGTCTCTTTGCTTACATCAGTTGAAGCAGGTTTTTTATCTTTATTTGTTGACCCTTCCTGTTGAATAACTGTCCAATTTTGAGGTGTCGTTTTTACAAGTTTATAGAAATTGTTAAGTTTTATATTATAGTCATTCGCTAATTGAATGTGATTTGTAGTTGGTGTTGATTTGCCCCCTTCAATTGCGTTTGAACTTGCATTCGCAACGGGTGCTTGAGTTGCAAAAAGTATTACTGCACAAAATGGTAGAACTAATTTTTTCATTTTGTACGCCTCCTTTCGTGATTCCATCGTAAATGAAAAATCCAAGAAAAAAAGGCCTATAAATTGGTAAACTGCCCATCTACCAACTTATTAGCCTTTAAATCTTATATTTAAATTAATATTTTGCCATAAATTTATCCAATTCCCTCAAACATTTCATTTGAAAAGCTATTGACGAATTATGATACAGAGATAATTTTTAGATTGTTAATGTTTTCACCAATGATGACTAAGTTCGGTTCCATCTTTATATATTCCGGCAGCCATTGGACCATTCCATAAGCATATTGGAACAGCATCGGATTTTTGATTCCCTCAATCGGAACATAGCCTTTCATACGGTAAACTGTATCCGGTAATGAGCGCACCCAGTTTTCAAACTGTTCTTGTGTAAAGCTTGTATCAAATCGAACGAGTCGTGAGCCTAAATTAAAACTTTCACCAATACGGGCGGACACGATATCGTCTTTTGATATACGAGCAGTTGACTGCATATTTTGCAGTAACTTTAACGGAACACGGCCATTTGTCGTTTGAAGGATGAACGCATTTGCATTAAACCCTTGCAGCTCATAAACAACTTGCGCTTGTTCCGATTCCGTAAGCAAGTCCGTTTTATTGGCCAATAACAAATGGGCATGACGAATTTGCTCCATAAATAGAGATCGTACTTGCGGAGTAAGGCTTGTTCTGTCTAACCATAACCGGCTGTCCGCCACCGTCACAATTCCTTTAATATTTAACTTATCCGCAAATAGAGGCGAATAGACCGCATCCAGTGCTTCTACAGGGTGTGCAGCCCCGGTTGTTTCTATTATTAGTACATCAAAATCCTGATCATGTAAAAGCGATTGGATTTGAGCTTCCGTTTTTTCCGCTCCGCTGCAGCAAATACAGCCTTCTAACATTTCTTTCAATGGTACATCCTGTTCGACTGCCTGTGAATCAAATGGAAGCTTCCCAAGTTCGTTCATAATTACAGCAGGCTTCAAATTAGCTTCTTTCATCTGGCGAACGACATCGGTTAACATGGACGTTTTGCCGCTTCCTAAAAACCCGCTAAATAAATATACATCTTTCATATTTCCACTTCCTATAATAATGGGCTGGCAATAAAGTGTTGTATCACTTTTGCCAGCCCGCATTTTTTATTCGTTTGTTGTTTTTTCAGGCTTTATATCCAGTAATTCTTTCGCCTTTAAAATTTGAGGATCTTCTGTTTTCAGCTTTTCGCTAATGGCATCCATTAAGGCATATGTTGTATCACCTGTTAAAATACCTGTCACTTCTAATTCATTATCTTGTTGGTATGCTTTTATTGCCGCTTCAGTCTCTTCATCAAATTGTGTATCGACTTCACCTGGCTCATATCCTAATACCTCCAGAATACGCTCAGCTGTTTTGATTGACGCATGATTGGCATCCTGTTCATATTTCTGGCTCGGATCGATATATGGTAATGAAGCATAATCCGGATAGTCAACTTTCACATCCGGTGCAATTCCTTTTTCATTCACCCAGTTACCGTCTGGAGTTAACCATTTGCCTGTTGTGAACTTCAAGTTTGCTCCGTCTTCCATATAAATAATTTCCTGCATTGTCCCTTTACCAAAGGAATTTAATCCAACGATTTGGGCACCTGCCGACTCTTTGAGTGCACCTGCCAAAATTTCAGAAGCAGAAGCACTTCCTTCATCGATTAATACTGTTATCGGAAGATTATATTTTGAACGATTGTCCGCAGCTACAATTTGTGGCGCTTCATCTCGTTCTTGAATTTGAACGATTGTTTTTCCTTCTTCAACAAACAAGTTTGAAATATCGATTGCAGCCTTTAAATAGCCTCCTGGATTTTGGCGTACATCTAAAACAATCCCTTTCATCCCTTGTTTTTCATATTCAATTAGCAGCTTTTCCAGTTCTACTGCTGTTTTTTCACTGAAAGAAGTAATTTGGAAGTGTGCAATTCCTTCTTCATCAATATCACCATAGACAGTTTCTACAGGAATATCATCACGCACGATTGTCATATCAAAGCTTTCTGCATCTCCGCGTTGAATCGTCAGAGTGACGTCAGAACCTTTTTCACCGCGTATCAATAACACAGCTTCTGTAGAGCTCATGCCTTTGACGCTTTTCCCGTCAACCGCCAGTACCATATCTTTCGGTTGTAACCCGGCTTTTTCGGCAGGTGTATTTTTAATTGGGGAAACAATCATTATATATCCATTTCGTTCTTGGATTTCCGCACCAATTCCTTGAAAACTTGAAGACAGGCTTTCATTAAATGAACTTGCCTCATCTTTATTCATATAATCAGAATATGGGTCGCCCAATGCATCAAACATTCCATTGATTGCACCATATACCACTTCTTCTTCATTTACGTCTTCATAATATTTTTGCTGAAGTGCATCATACGCATCATAAAGTTTTTTAAATTCTGCCCGTTCCAACGGTTCCTTTACTTCCACAACTTTATTTTCGCCGAATGTTAACGCAAAAATTGTTAAACCGGCTGTACATAAAATTGTCAGGAAAATGACCATTATGAATGCAAATGGTTTCATTCGTAAATATTTCCCTGCCGGCTTTGTAATTTGCTCTTCGTTTAAACCGTTTTGATCCTCATCTCTTTTTTGTTCATCCATTTCAATTTCACCACTCTCATTTTTACACTGTCTGATGTCACACTATACCAATAATATCAGTTTACAAGCGACTAGAAAAGGATAGACGTCAATTTTTTTATTTCATTTCATATTAAATAGGAAAAAGCAGCGAATTCCGCCATAAAGCGGCCTCGCTGCTTGATTTATTATTCAGTTTTAGCTTCTTTTTTAACTTCATTCGGTATATTGATCTCTTTTACTTCATCAAATTTCGAATAGACAATGTTCGCATCATTTTCAATCGTAGTTTCCTGACCTTCGACATTTGTGATGATTTTCAGGTCCATATCCATTTCTTTTATATCAAATGTATCTTTCGCTACTACAATATTATATTGTGAATCTTCAAAGGACATATTCTCAAGCATTTCACCATTCATCTCCAGTGATTCACCTAAGCTGGCACCCATTTGTGAAAGTATGAACTGCTTGAACTGATCCCCTTCAATGTTCAGCGTCAACAAATAGTTTTCATCATCCTGTTCAAAGCTAAAATCTTCGATAAATTGTTCAAGCTGTTCGAGTTGTTCTGACGCATCTGCCTGCGCACCTGTTTGCGCTAAAAGTTGTTCATATTGTTCCTCAGGCATCTTTAACCATTCATTCGAATCGCCATTAAACAAGTAAAAGCCATCTTCTTCTGTCATATACATTTCGATTGGCAATTCCATTTTATCATCGCCCATATCCATCTCAACTGTTCCTTTTGAATACATCGCCATCGGATCTTGCTGGATATCCATTGCCAAATTTGAGTTGCTCGTCATATCTACCGTCTTACCGTCCATCGCGAAGCTCGTCACTTGATCCATCTTTGTTTCTGCATGAACACTTTTTAAATTTTGCTGACGCTGCATAGCTTTCTCATATACTTGCTGTAATGTTAAATTGGCTTCACTATCCGTACCTTCAACCGGTTCTGCTGTATTTCCGCAGCCTGCAACTAGTGCAATCGATAATGTAGACATCGCGAATAAGTATCGTTTTTTCAAATGATTTCAACCCTTCCTAGATAAACTTCTACTATCCATACCCTAATTTGGTGTATTAATATCTTTAAATTGGAAATAAGATTAGATGAATTTTATTATGAATTGAAAATATTGTATGGATAGAGTGCATTTTTTTAGGAATGACGGATAAAATAAAAAGTGTCTACAGGCATAGACACTTTTTATTCTTCACCAATTTAACTTAATACCGTATTGTTCATTTAAGAACACATGCAATTCTTTGTAAGTGCAAAGGGCAATGCCGATGACAATTTCGTTTTCATTCATGTCTTTTTCTATTTTGAGGTTGTTATCAAAAATGTGAAAGTTCATCGGCAAAGCTCTAATATCCACACTAATGTTATGTGCGGCTTTGTTGCGCCAATAATTCAGCAACCATAAGTTTTCGAACAATTTTTGTTCGATTAAGCCTAATGCATAAACAGCATATACTTTTGTGCTGTAATTAGAGCTCGCCATCGGGATATAAGTTGACTGATCCTTGAAGCTTCGTACTTTCGGCAGCTTTTCCTGAATCAAATGGTTAATGGCATTTTCACAAAACAGACTAACCGTAACAATATTCGCTAACGGATCCACTGTGCTTGAGATTCGATCAACAAATTTCTTCGCTACTTCCTGACTCATCCCCTCACTCCTTTTTACTTTTTTGCCGTCATCTTATGTGCTTTAAAATTGTCGGTATCTCAGTTTGCCCACAACACAAATTCGATATGCCAAACATCCGCTAAGAAAATTTTTGGAATTTTTTTATCGCTTCAATTCAAAAATTAAAAAAACACATCTTTAGTATGATGTGTAAAAACCACGCTACTTATTTTCTAAATGTTTATCCATGCCGGTTACGAGCAATAAATAATCATTATGCTTTGATTGAATCTTTGCAATTTCCGGATCATCCCAATCATTCCCAAAAAATTTATAGCCACTTATGGCGGTATGCAAGCTAAGATAATCTGCACGTGAGAATAGGTGTAAAATAAAACCGATATGATCTACCAGCTCTTTATTAAGTACCTTCATATTGTCATCGGTTAACTGACTAATTTCTTCCACCGGTGTGTTGGGTGGAATCTCTTCATACCTAGAAAAACTAAACTTACCTGCATGAAAATCTTCTATACTTCCACTTCTAAAGATATATTGGGTAATCCGAATTGCTAATTCCCTAATTACTATTTCTAAATCCTCATTATGATCAATCTCAAATTGATCGCTGTACAAAGCTCTAAGTAATGCTCCATTACGACCTTGTTCTTTTTCTTCATCGTAAATTTCTTCAAGATCTCGTATCAAGATAGCATCTTCCTCATCAAACTTATCTTGAATAAGCTGTATCAACTGTTCCTTTTTCATAAAACCACGCTCCTCAACATCATTTGTATTCCTATGATTTACTATTCGTAAGATGATGTTTTTTATACTAATAAACGTTTCCAGTTTTTATGGGATTAAGAACAGGATTAAAATTTTTACAAATAAAAAAGCACTTAATAAGCGCAAATTGGCCTATTAAATGCTTATAATTTAAAATTAATCTTGAATTGCCGCTTCCAACGCAATAACCATCATGTCATTGTTTTATGTGGAATTTCAGTAAGTTTCACATACTGTCAGATAGTCGCTTTTAGATTCGGTAGTAACTACAAAACTTTCAATTGTAGTCATGAAGTTTTTTGTTCGGTCGCTAAATATTTTTAGTTGGTCGCTTATTGGTCGCTTTTATAAAAAGCGGCCAATTTTTTTATATAGTCGCTTTTTCTTCTATATAATCAATTCATCTCCATCGACATATCCAGTCGATACATTATCCTCCAGTTCATCAAACAAAAATGCAATTAGCCAACCAAAATTATCCGACAAATACAATGACACATAAGAGGTGCATAATGCCGTCCCCCAAAAACCGATAATGTCAAAGCTAGTCATAATATCCTCCTTTTATTAAATACTGCTTGATTTTACCTTTCTGTAAATCGCTGCCTTCGTACAAGCTATCCACAAAATAATCCATAAAGTCAGAGTTGTTCATTGTAAGGCGAATTAATACAGTAGCTGTTGCGCTTGGTGTAAGATCCATCGCATATGCAAGATCACACAACTTATCATAATCCTCTCTAACAAATCGAATCGTTACTTTACCCGTGTCGCCAAGTGCTTTTAATATCAACCGTGGGCGTTCAAGATGTCCGATAGCAATCGTGCTGTTGTAATAATAATTTCTCCGCAGCCATTTGCAAAGTTTTTCAATAATGAGTTTGGATTTTAATCCTTCAACACATAATAATTCACCAATATCTTTTACTGGCTTATTACATATTTCAGCAAATTCATACAGCTTACTTTTAAGCTCCAAAGACATTGTGGGTTTTACGTCCACCTTCTTATCTGACCTCACTTTCCTCTCCCCCACCACTTTCAACCTCCTTTTTTCGCGTTTATCCTAGGGAATCATTTCTAACTTTACGGGGATTCCTAGACTTAATACAGGATATGGGGAGTGGTGGGGCAGTAGAACACAGAAAAAATAAATAAATACAAAAGTGATACTTTTTGATTTAAGTGCATAAAATGTATCACAATACTCACACACAGGAGGTTTTTTATTGGATAAACTGATTTTAGGTATTGATGCTGGTAACCACATGGCGAAGGTTATGGGTCCTTTCGGTACGGATAAATTCAGAACTAATATTTGTGATTGGTTTGAACGGGACGTGGAGGAAACGTTTGGCCCTGATGATATGGAATTTGAAATTAACGGGCGGAAAGGTTATGCCGGTACGATCGCTTTATATGAAGATGAATTTGGTAATGGATCCATGTACGGTGATACGAAAGCGCATGAGGATACCAAAATTCGTGTACTGCTTGCGATTGATCGCTACCTAAACATGTATTGCCCTAATATCGGTCGTGTATCAATTGTTGTTGGCCAGCCAATTAAGAAGCATAAAGAAATAGAAAAAAATAAAATTAAGGAAATGCTAGAAGGTCAACATACTGTTAAGGTTAATGATAAAACCCGTTCCTTCTATATAGAGAATGTTGGCGTAGCTCCAGAAGGTTCTGCAGCCTATTGGAGTTGTCCTAAAGAAGGCTTAGTGCGAATCATTGATGCGGGCAGTGGTACGGTCAACGCTGCGACTATTATAGATAACAGACATATTAACACTGCATCGGACACGTTTAATTTTGGTGCCGAAACAGTCAACAATAAAAATGGTTACTCAGGTCTGGCCCGTGGGATTGTGCGTAATACAACTCAATTAAAGTGGAATAAAGCAGATAAAGTATTAATTTGCGGAGGGGTTTCTAAAGGGATTATGCCATACATTATAGAACACTATCCTAATACAGAAATTTTAAATCCGGTATTTAAAAGCGGAAATGAGGTGAAAATACTCGACGCTGTTTTCGCCAACGCGACTGGATTTTATAAAATCGCGAGAGGGGCATTTGAATGAGCAATGAAAATAGAAAAAATAAACCAGTGTATTTCAGTAAGATTGATCCGCATGATGTAGCACTGTTGGAACATGCAGAAAAGATTAATCCACTCACTGGTAAGCCGCAAAATTTTAGTAAGTATGTAAAAAAACTAATTGAGGATGATATGAAGCGCGACCAGCAAGGCGGGAATAATCAAAATGGATATACCATTTTGGATGTCCCTACCTCAAAAGATGAAGAAGAATATACACTCGAAATTAAAAGTGCTATGAGCAGCTTTCTATAATGTTAAAGCCTCCCACACCTATCTTGTGGAAGGCTTTATTTGTGTTTATTCATGATGCTATTCCCAATGATGATTTTCACTCTCCAATGTTTCTATTGCCTTTTTTTCAACCGCTAATAGTGTTGCTTCTTTCGTTGGGTAATTAATGCACATGCCTGATGTTTGTTTTCCATCTGCCCTTACAATTACATAATCTGCTATGTACATAACCTTGGAAATATCTTCTCCAACAATACCTAAGTCGATTCTAACGTTTGCTCCATGCGTGTAAATATTCATTTCATACACTTCTACTCGATACTCTATCAAAAGATTTAAGAAAGAATTTGCTAAAGCGTACACATCCTCACCCCCTTATTACCAATCAATTTACAATAAGAAAGTGATAAAAGGAAGGGAATGTCCGAAACTTTCTTTTTCAGGGTATTTTCGCAAAATTCGACAAGGATTACTTTCTATCTGCCGGAGTGAGGTACTTCATTCCTAATATACGTTTCATCTCTTCACTCACCCAGTTCCTCAGAGCTATATTGCTGTAACTTCTTGTTTCATCGTATCCTCTAAACAATATAAAATAACAGGTCATCATTTCATCTGATTTCTGCTTTTCGATTTTACATCCTTTCTTATATAAAAAGTCCCTTAACTTCTTAAACTCCTGAAAGGTTTCATTAATTTTTGAATCGTACCACGCGTCAAATACGTCTTTCATTTTTAATTTGGAAATATGATCTCTGTCACGTTCAAGTGTTTTCAAGAATAATTCAAGTACAATGTACCGGTGAATATCATTGCTAAGCGCCATAAATTCTTTATGCATTTAGTCCACTCGCTTTACTGACTACTAGAAATATCGCTAAAATATTGTCTATTTTAAATGTTCGTTTGGCATGTCTTGTAAAACAGTAAGCTTGAACTGAATCACCAGCTATTTTAATTAATTTGATTCGACGTTTAGTGATTGCATCGTCTTTTGCTATGTACATAATATCTATAATTCGGTTGTGCTGCATGGCTTTAATCAGTTTTTCTCTCATATCATTTGCCTCCCATCGTTTTTCTCAGTTTGATTAATTGATCAATAACCGTATCCAAACTTTTAACGTTATTAAAGACTAAACTTACAGGTGCTTCATCAATTTTTATGATTTCATTGGAACTTATGCTTAGTTCCATAAGTGACTCCTCTTGAAGAAATTGAATAATTCCCGGATAGCTCATCCCTATGCATCCCGTTTTAATCGTTATATCTGCTGAACCCATCACTACTTGTAAGTTATTTTCATCTAAAATTGGCACAAAGTTTTCCCCTCTCTCTATTTTATACAGGAACACTTGTTTGTATACATGATAGAACATACGTTTGTATATTTGCAACATCTAATTTTTACAAAATAAAAAAGCCTGTCACCCCTGGGTTTATTCAGTGGTAACGGGCTTTGTTTAAATTATAAGAGCAATTTAACGTTTAGTTCATTCTTGTGGTAACAGCTTCAATGAGTAAAGGGACGCTTCTTCAACAATCGTGCCCGATTGTTGAATATCCATAATTCCTTCCTTTCTGATGTGATTTATATATATATAAAGGTATTTACTTTATTCAATAATATTGTTCCATAGTCAATCTAAAAGTTAGACATCATACCTTATTTTGGCTAAAATAAAAAAGCCTATAACCAATAAGTTTAATAATTAACAAAGTATTACATTTATTACAATTAATTTAAATTTTCGAATTTTCCATAATTCGACACCTTATTGTTTTCAAATATTTTAGGATAGAAAAGTCGTTGTTTTTTAAAGTATTATTAAATAAAAGTGAAAGGGACTTATGTATGAGATTTTTATCATTAAAAATAATATTGAAGCTAAAAATTGAATTAAAAAGAAAACATTTGTATAAAAGGGCAAACGATTTAGGTTTCACACATCCCGAAGTAGTTAATTGCAGTCAAGAATTAGATGAATTGCTTAATAAATATTCTGATATTGCTGCTTAATTTAAGGTGAAATACATATTCCTAAATTATCCGTGTAGTGCATTCCATGACTATTATATGTAAGGCAAAAAGCCCTTTACCTTTATTATTGGTAAAGGGCTTTAATTTATTCAAAAGTACGGTTAATAATGGCTGCTTGATAACTGAGCAATTGGGCATCGTTATATTGATTAATCTTCGCATCCGTGTGGAAAGCTGGATCAATTAAAGGTATGTTTTTGCCGTTGATCGTGTACGTTTTATTGCGGGCTTTTTTTAGTAAAGCGCGAATTTCTTTACGGCCTGTTTCGCTTAATATGATTTCTTCACTCTCCTCTTTTGCTTCTGTTGTTGGTGTAGGCGTTACGATATCTGATTTTGATTTTACCCCTAAATAGCTATTGATTCCCTCAAAGGTCAATTTCGCTTGCTTTTCAATTTCATATGCAATGACCTTTTCATCATTCAAGTTGCTGATAAAGCCGTATTCGATTAATAAGGCGGGCATAGCTGTTTCACGTAGTACTGCGAAGTTAGCTCTCTTCATACCTCGATCGCGCAGTCCGATTCCTTTTACTGTTGCTTTATGCACATGTTGCTGCAGCTTGATAGTTTCACCACTGACATTCCCGTTAAATATGAATGTTTCAAAACCTGTTGCTGTCTTATTTACTGCACTATTGTCATGGAGAGACATAAATACATCTGCTCCCCATGAATTTGCTAAATTGGCGCGTTGTGTAAGCGTTAGATACGTATCTGTCCGTCTAGATAATTTCACTTCATATCCTTGAGCCTTTAATTTCTTTTCGAGTGCTAAGGCTACTTTTAAAACATTTTCTGCTTCTTTTGAATTTGAACCGATTGCACCTGGGTCATGTCCGCCATGCCCAGGATCAATAAACACTTTGATTCGCTTACCACTTAAAACGTTATAAGGTAGATTAGTCATCTGTGAACACCTCATTTTCTGGCGCATGATAGCACTCTTCGCACATTGGTTCACCATTGAAAACTTCTAATGATTCGATTTCTTTGCCGCATACTACACATTCCATCATTTCATACCACCGCCCGGCTTCTTATAATTTAAAGCTCGATAACTATCGCTAATACCCGGAGTTGTTGGGTCTGGCAATAAGTTAATTGCGTTAATAATTGTTAATACCACTAAATATGGATTGCTTAGGAAATCCAAAACAAGCGACCACATAGAGCCCCAGTTGTTAATGTCCTCGAAATTAATGCCTAAATATGCAAAAATCGGCACCAATAAAGCACCGATGAAACGTAAAATGAACTGTAAATTGTTTCTGCTAAAACGTACTTTCCAGTTGATTTTCATTTAAATACCCTCCTATGTTAAAAATCTTTCAAATAATAGATAAATCAAGCCGCCTGCCATTACGAGCTTACCGACTAAATCCCATCCCTTTTCATTGTTATTTTTCTTTAGTGCTTGTTCGGATAACTTTATCTCGTGTGTACGATTTCTTTCTGACTCTTTGCTCTCGTCACGGGCTTTTATAAGTTCCCACTGATTCTTCAAGGTATCACGAACAAAGTCTTGTTGGGATTGACCACTTTGTAAAATGGTCGATTTTATTTCAGAATTTTGTATAACTAAATTGCTCATTTGTCCTGCTAACATATCCAATTTTTCCGTTTGCTTTTTGTCGTTCTCTTCCAATTTACTGTAGCTAGACTTTAGCTCTTCAATGCTTTTTTCATGTGCTTCTATAATTTGCTCATGTGTTGATATAAGCTGTCCATGTTCGTCAATGAGCTTTCCGTGTTTAGTTACCGTTTCAAACATTGATGGTCCACCGCCTTCTTTATCTGGCATCGTCCCTTTCCCCCAATTCTTTGGAATTATAAAAGCCCTCCACAAATAACTGCGGAAGGCATAAAAAAATTACAAATTAGAACACTTAGTTTTTAATCTTTTACTAACCTTTTGAAAATACATTCTTTATGATTTACACCAGTATACCCTTCTCTACTGTCAGAGTAGCCTGAATATATCGGTGTGTAGGATAACATCTCCCAACCTTCAGAACCTAATTGATTTAGTTCATCTTCTAAAGTTAGCCCCTTTTTTCGTAAATTAGAAATATCCATTTTATTATTTCCAAGCTTCAAAACCTTATATTCCCATTTGTCCAAACTAAGCCTCCTTTTTGCATCACTATATGATCAAACTATAGGTCATAAAACATAAAAAAGCATCCAGTCCGGATGCTTTATATCGCCTGTATACTTAATATATCTGCTGTTATAACGTTTTCAAACACTTCAAAATTAAGACATTCCAAAAAGATATTATTAAGCTGAACAGTATCGAGATTAAGCAAAATATCTATAGAATCACTTAAAACAATTGCTACTCGATTTATTCCGTTCACAAACTTAATGGAATACTCACCCTCGATGAAATACTTAAATATGCCCTTATCAGATGAAAAGATTATTTGTTCAAATTTCATTGTGCTGACCACCTCTTAAGTTAAATCAGCTTAGCGCTAAACTGTTAACTTAATTGTAAGCCCGAATTGCACATTTGTCTTTAAGACATTTTTATTGAAAAACCTACCTATTGCGTAGTAACTTTTCTCGAAAATAACCTAACCAGTATCGTTAGTGAGATTAAGCATAGTGAAAATCTGATTCGTTAAAAAATCTCCAATTGCGTAGTAACTTTCAAAATCATTAATAATTTGATATTTGATTTTAGGTTGAGTTACTACACAATTTGGAACATTTAAGTGCCTATAACTAAATTTTACTAATTGATGAATATAAAGAGATTATAATGTATAATTTTAGAAGTTATTGTGTTTAAAATATTCACTATAAAAAGGAGTTCCTTATAATGTCATCTATTACTTTATCCCTTGAAAATCGATTAATAAAAATCAAGAACTTATTTATTAAAATATTCCTCTCAGGTATCGCAATTATCGCATCATCAATTGTATATATTAATTCTTATAATTTTCCAGGCAATAAATTATTGTTTCTACTACCGTTACTTTATGCGATTTTATTATTCGTCTTCCCTGCAATGATAAATCATTTCAAAGGTCATATAGGGTTAATAGTATTAAATTCTGTTATTTTTGTTAGATACGTTTTTTCTCCTGTCTTCAGATCGTTTTTTCTACAGGAAGGCACTTTTAGAGGTTACACACCCTCTGCTCAAAGTTTACATAACGGACTCATAATCATGATTGTTGAATTATTTGTTGCTTTTATCATTGTACAATTATTCGCTAAAAGATTTTACAACAAATCTCAAATTAAGGTTACCCCTTTCAAACCACTTAATTCAAAAGTAGTTATTTCAAGTGTTTTACTCCTTGGTTTGGCTTCATTTGCTGTTTTCCCGCAATTATTTAGTAGATATAATTTTTTTATTGCAACGAATGGTTTAGTAGAAAGTAATTTTAACATACCTTTAAATGGGTTAGTAATCCTTTTCTCTGATTTAACTCTAATTTTAATTACGATAATTTTATTAGACTATTTTAAAAAGAAATATGATAATACATTAGCTTTTAGATTTGTTCTGTTCTCGCTAATTGCAGTATTGCCTAATATGTTGTTTTTTAAAGGTACTAGTAGACTTAGTGTTTTAATTCCCACGATTGCCTGGATGATAATACTTTTAAAATTATATCCAAAATATAAAAAGCAATTAATAGTCATTGTTTCTACGATTATAATTACAGTATTCTTAAGCATTACTTTGGTTAAACAATTTGGTTACACAAAAGACGGAACCATTAATTCTGTTAGTAATAATGAGATGGCTTATAACTTGGATGCCTATTTTTCAGGGCCAGACAACATGGGTCGAGCAGTTGAATTAAATAGGTTATTTGATAATTCACTTACAATTGGAACATTGTTTAATGATTCCTTAAATAATGTAGCTGTATTAAGTAGATTTTCTGATTCATATAATACTACTACCGCCTGGTTTAATTATTTATTTTATGGAGTCAGTGGAAAAGTTGATCAAATAATCCCTTTGTCAGGACAATCTTATATCCATTTTGGCGCTCTCGGCACACCGTTATTACTTGCTCTAACCTTAACGATTATGCTTTGGTTTGATAGTAAAATAAGCAGAGAAAACAGAATAGAATATGTCTATATTTACGTCTATCTTGTAATTTATATGGGCATGGCAATGATGTTGAGTTTCGGAAGTATTTACCCTATATTCACAAATTTATTAATTCCCATTATATTAATTTTTAAGTTGAATCGTAAAATAACACTATAAATTTACAGCACCTCTGATATCGGGGTGCTGTTTTTTAGTCTTTTACTATATCATAAACATTTTCAATGTCTGCTACTATTAAAGAAAAGCCCCATGTATATATGTCTCCAACCTTAATCGCAACATCCTTCATGCTTTGGAAGTACATCTTAGGCTTACTAGCCCTGTTCCATAAGAATAAATCTTCCCCACTAGCAGGTTTTCCGCTTTTACCCAATCTATAAGTCTTAACGGGATATTTTAGAGTACCACCAGCAATAAGATTTTTTTTAGTCGAACTAATTATAGCTCCGCTATTAACAGCATCTTTTTCTTCTGTAAAATAAGAGTAGTTTTCTGAACCACTGTTTGTTTTAGTATTTAAAATACCCGTAATAAATTCGTTCATAAATTCATTCTGCGCAGGTAACATCATCGGATAACCAGTAGTTGTAAATTCAGCAAGCCCCTTCATAACCCCATTAAATTCCAATATTCCATCTTTATTTACTTTGTGACTAGTAGTAAGTTCCATCACTTCTCCAAATCCAATAATATGCCCTTTAACGTGCTGTCTTAACTCAAAAGTCGTATTGATCGGTAATGCATAGGAAGATCCGATTGTTAAATTAGCCACCTCCACTAACTGCCCGTCTATATAAAATTTGGGGCTGCTAATATTAAAAACAGAACCAACCGCATCATGCTCTGGAATCCAGTTCAAATAATTATCTTTTTTAGCTGTAAAAGCAAATTCTTTATTAGAAGCTGTTGCTAAAATTGTATTTTCTACTGTGTTTTTCGGTGATTTCGCATATCCAGTTAGGGTACCTTTCTCTGTTGTATCAATGATTCTCAAATACCCTCTGGATGGAGATGAACTTGGAGGATTAGCGGGATCATCACCTAAGAACGTCCCAACCACAGTGTGCACAACATTTGCTAGTCCTTCTGCAATTACTACGTTTTTCTCGGCTGTTGTAGCGTTATAACAGGATACTATAATCGGAGAACCGCCGTCCACACTGATCGACCATACCCCCCCACGTGATTCAGTGTTAATAGTAAGTATTAATTTTTCTCCCTTTACTGACAAAGTGAATGAATCGTTGACGGTAGTTGTGTATAAATTTGATCCGCTTATTGTAAATGTTCCTGTTGTATCACCCATTGAAGCAACGTCTTTACTCACAAAGCTATCCGCATTAGCATCTAATCCAGAAAATGCAGCATACAATTTAATATAATCATCGTTTGTATCCTTAGCAAAATCATAAATAACGCCTTTTGTATCATTTGACAATTGAACTTGATAGGAGTTTTCAGCTCTTCTTAAAATAGACATCTTGGTATAAGGTTTTGACCTTTCTTTGATGAATTCAACAAAATCTAATTGACCGTTAACTTTTTTTATCAATTGCTCATTTTGTGCCAATTGCGTAGTAACTTTGCCGATTTCATTAGAAGTCTCTTGTGAAATATTTAATATATCTCCCGATAATTTTTCGGCAACTTCCTCAACTTTTAGGTTTACTTCTTCCGCAATATTTGCCAAACCGCCAACGTTTTCATCCAGCTTTCTGAAGTTTTCGTTAAACTCTTCCATTTGTACATAGTCATCTGGAACCCATTCATGCAGCTCTAAATTTGGTGTCTTTTTACTGCTCATTATCGGTACCTCCTGTATTTAAGTTGTATGATTCTTCAAGCTCTTTACCGGTTAAATCGCTTACGTTATTCCATTTAGCGCCTATTCCCTCAAATTTCCGCCAAGCTACAGTACTTGTGTCGGCCATCGTATAAGATTCAACTTCCGTCCAACTTCTGCGGATCATATCTAATTCATTCCAGGGCAAAAAGGTAAAGGCGATTGAATGTGAAATATGTGCTGGTATGACTTCTTCAATGGTCTCCTGCATATCTTCCGCGTTTTTTGGTCTGCCCCGACGACCTACAATTTTCACTTCAACTGCATATTCGTGTGGTTTTTCAATAATTTCAGATTCATAAAACGAATCAGCAATCGCTTTTAATACTTCACTTGTTGTTGTGCCTAATCCTCGCAACTTCGCCAGTATATAGTGTCGTCGAGAATCGATGGAGCGCTGAGGAATTGCTTTAATTCCTAATTCCTTCTCCCACCGATCTAATGCATAAGTTGCCGAGTTAACAAAAGGTTGGTCAATGATACTATTGATTCTTGCTGAAAGCCTTGTAACTTCATTGGCTTCGATTTGCATCATTTTCGTAACATCTTCAAATTCCGCATAGATTTTCGGTAAATAGTTTTCGTAAGATGCCTGAATATCACGCTCATACGTAAAGGCTTCAAGCGTGCTTTCTGTTGAGAGTGCTGCTCTTGCTGTCTTAAACTTTTTCCCTTGAGCTTTAACACTTGCTCTGGCACTGCTCCGACTACTGATATATTTAACAACACTGCCTTTTGATGAAACAGTAGAATTAGCAGCGGCACTAACCTTTGATGCCTTAACTAAAACTATTCGACCTGAAAGGCTTGCCGCTGAAATTATTTTCGAATCTGTCCTTGTAACGAGAATAGCTTTACTAGAAAAAGTGGAACTTGAAATAATTTGAACAGCACTACTGGATAGACTTGAAGCGTCAGCATTTAAAAATCCGTTACCCTCTATGGATAACGGATCTAATTTAATTTCAGCCATGATTTAACACTCCTTATGCGAGTGTAATGCTTACATCACCTGCAGCAATTTTTAATTGGTCATCGGCAGCGATTGTTTTTTGATTAGTTAAAATTCCGTGGAATAATAGGTTTCCACCAGTTAAAGCATCATAGATACCAATATGAGTAATTGTACCCCATCCAGCTGTTGCAACAGGGAAAAGGACATCTGATGAACTGACGGCTACTCCGTCACTCGGTACACCAAAAGCAATTTCTTGTCGGGCATAATCTCCGCTTCCAACTTCTGTCCCGGTGCCAGCATCTGTTGGATTACTTGTAAATAAAGCTAGATACACTTTACTTGGTGAGGTATATGCGGTACCTCTCAATACTGCATTAATTAAAGCGTTTTCTAAATAGTTACTCATTGCAGCCATATTTTCACTCCTCCAATACTGTTATTGTTACCGCACCAATTACGGGCACTTCTGTGTCCGTTAATGCGATATTTGATGTAAGGTTATTAATTTTTAAATCTCGGTAATCCAGTACGCCGATTGCATCTAATAATTGGTTGCCGATAGCTGTATAGCGTATTTTGTAATCGTCTGACTCTTCAAATGCCATGGATTCAAAGTATTTAACTACATTTGAAATAAACGATGTTCTGGCAATTTCAGAATCAGCACCTTGTTTTAAAATAAGTTTGGCACTAATATCAATAGATATTTCTTCAACGCCCTCAATTGCCACATCGGCTAATACCGGTTTTACCGAATCTATATAAGCCTTTACCGAATCGAGAACTGATTGAGCAGGGCTGCGCTTCTGATGATCGATAACAACGACTTTCACAGTTCCCGGACCATTCCATAAAGGATAAACACGCGCATCGGCAATACCTGGTACTTCTTTAGCCCATTTAATATAGTGATATTTATTGCCGGATGTAGTGGGTCTCCGAACATCTTCTAAATAGCGCTCTAATAATTCTTCATCTGTCTCTTCATCAATCCCTCCACTAAAAGATACCTGATTCGTTACAGAGGCTACATTGGCTAAATCTCCATAAATTATCGACACCGTACCGACAAGGACATTCCCTCTTTCGCCAATTTCTTCAGCTTCTACGATTACTTCAACCCGATCATTAACTGCGATTACGGATTCAATAGTAGTAAAGTAAACTGGTTCTTGCTCATTTGTAGAAACCCTCGTTCCCGCTATTACCTCAGTTCCTGGCGATACATATATAACAACAAGGCCCCTAGCCTTACCAGATTTGCGGAAGATGCCCCGCTCTGCCACTTTGCGGTCAAGAAACTCCCCGTAAGTTGTTGTAGCGAATGTATAATCTAATACACTATCTAAAGAGGCATAGGCCTGTGCTAGTTCTATAGCTTTTGGATTGAGTAAGTCCCACAATACAGACCCTTCTCGCTTATCAAATGTAGCCGGGAATCTAGACAACATTCGATTTAATATATTTTCATAGGTTTCATTTTCAAACATTAGATGCTCACCTCTTTCGTGATATCTATGACACCTGCAATGGTGTGGGCAGTAAACGAAACGCTCACTTTATTTCGATTCCGTTCAAAATAAAAAGCATCAACACTTTGGATTCGGTCATCCTGCGCTAATGCTTCGGTTATATATCGTTTAATTTCACTGTATACAAAAGGTATTGGCTGTCCAATAAGTTTGTTTAATTCGGATGCGTAATACCAGGAATAAATGACATACGCATATCGTTCTGTATCAAGTGTTTTATAAATTGCCTGCTCAATAGCTTGCCTGCCATCAATTAAGCCGGATATTCGCTTTCTTGTAAAATCCAGATTGTATGTTAAAGATGGCTCAATGACCTCTTCAAAATCCGAGATTAAATCATCGTTTACAATTTGTCTTGGAAGCATCAAACCACCTCTTTATCAATTATTAAATATTGTTGTCCGCCGTGTGCCCGAATCATGGTCACTTTATCACCAATGATTAAACCGTTGTGGATAAGGAACTTTTTACGACCTTTGTATTCATGGGCATGACTTTCATAAGCAGCAGCTAAAGCGCCGCCTCCTTTTTCTTCCGTCAAATGCTCCACTGTCATATCCACTTCATAATCCATAACCGCACGAGTTAATTTGAGCTGTTCTTCCTCGAGTAATAGTTTTTCATCAAGGCGGATTTTTAACGGTGCGATCGATTCAACAGTGCCATAAACTATATCCGTTAATTTTTGCGCATTCACTGATTCAAGCACTACTTTTCTAATGGAACGAATAATATCAGACATATCACGCAACGAAATCACCGCCAATCAATTTCAAGTCCATCCGATGGTCTGATTCGTAAAATGAATGCTTTACCGTTTCAACCATCATAAAATTGGCGACCGTTAAGTCACCTAAATACATTTGCACACCCAATGTTGAGCCGCCACGTACACGGTAGTCACCAAACACTTTATTTACATGCAATTTACGGGACTTCCGATTATATAGAGCCAGTAATGCATCAGCTTTCGCTTTACCGCTCTCGCCCTCATCAACGCTTTCAGTATGCTGCAAAATACCCCACTCGTTCATATTTGCACTGTCCTGGGCAATAAATATTTCTCGCTTACCTGTCTTTTTATTTTCACGGGATAACTTAATTTTGTTGTACGTATTTTCATCTATGGATGTGGTGTACTCAAACGTTTCACCATTTTCCTCATCTACTAAAATATCAAGTTTTAACTGTTTAACATCACGGTAATTCAATTTGCCGTAATCATCATAAAGCACATACAGACTGCCTGTATTTTTCGTAGTGATTGCGCCGGCATTATCCATAATTGTAAACAGCTCCTGATTGTCTTCTACACGAGATGCAATAACAAACTTGGTATCCGCTATAATACCGCCCTGCAATCCGAAATCGGCAATGAGCATTTGAAGCACTTTAGCAGCTGTTTTGTTTTTATAGACATACGTATCTTTATTTTTAAAATAGCGCAATTGATCGAATGCAGTAACAGAAATGATACGGTTATTTGTACGCTTTTTAGTGAACACGAAACCGGCAAATATTTTATGACCATCATAGTCGAATCGCACCATATCTCCCTCGTGAAAGCCTAATATTTCATCTTTAATTACGTTAAATGTTAATTTACCAGGCATTGATTTTCGATGAGTCTCCCATATAACAGGCTCTTGTACGGCAACATCAAAAATGCGGCCACGCGACAGTATGAGCAATTGATACTTACCCAAGTTTAATCACCTGCCCCACTTTAATGGAGTTTGGATTTGGTAAATTATTGAGCTTAGCTAATTCACTTGCTTTAGCCCCATCACCTAAATGCTTTTTAGCAATGGACCATAACGTATCACCAGCTTTAACCGTATGGCTTTTCGGTGTTGATTTGCTTGCTGTAGAACGCTGTTTTTCAACTACGATCTTTTTTGCAACATTTGTTTTTGCATTTGAAGCATTAGAAGGGCTTGGTGATGATGATTTTACAGCTAGTTTTTTAGTACCAAAAGGCTTGAACTGTTTCAACGTGATTGTTGATTTAATATCAAAACCGTTTTCTGCATCTTCATCAATAGTGTAGTCTTCTAATGATACAGTCATATTTGTATCAAATAGTAAAGAGCCTTCCGGTTTCATACGATTAACGATGAATTGGAAAGGCTCTTGTCCAACTTTTAATTTTTCGAGGTGTTCTAAATAAAAGGAAGCTGGTTGATACCCACTCGGATATACAGCATACGGGTATTTTGTGTTGGGAAATTCAACTTCAAATTCAATATCCGTCAGACCTGCTTTTTTTAATATGTTGACTTCACCCTCATTGATAAGTGTGATCGTCTCATTTTTATTATTAATTTTCATACTCATTGCAGATGGAGCGACAGGTAGCTGTACACCATCTATAAAAAAGTTATACATCGTCACTGTCCCCCTCTGCTAATACTGCGATTGTTTCCTCTACTTTTTCACCGAAACGATCAATAACCCCATCGATATCCATTTCGGAATTGATGTGGTTCTCATTTTTCATATCTACTTTAATTTCGGCAGTCGTGAAACGGTTAATGGCTTCACGTTCTGATAAATCGCGTAAATACTTTAAATCGTCTGATGCCATCTTTACGTTATCAGCTAGCTTTTTCGCACTACCTGCTGTGTCTTTTCCGGCTTTAGACCCTTTGTCAGCAGCATCTTGAATTCCTTGTAAATTATTAAGAATGTCATCTAAGCTAGTAGTTGGCATGTTCAATTCCATATCCGGGCCGTTAAATAAATTCGCCCCCCAGTCATAGCCAGAACTAAATGCATCAGGAATCGATTTCATCTCCATACGAGGCGCTGTCCAAGTGCCTGCAGGCGCATCTCCGACCCAATCATTAATTTTACCTTTCAGTCCGCTGTAATCGGCTGAAACAGAAGTTCTGTGGCTGATTGTCCCCATCTTGCCAAAATCTATACCGGTTAAATTGTTTACCGCATCACTCACCCAGTTAATAGCACCAATAGCTGTATTAGCAGCATCTACAAACATATTTGCAAGATTCGTTGCAGCTGAATCGAAAGATCCTATCATTGATTGCGCCATGTCTATGGTTGTTTCTGCGATACTTCCGAGCAGTTTTTTCGTTGCATAAACAGGATCAATCCACACGTTGTAAAAGAACTCTGCGATCGATGCAAACAGGTTCCACCAGAAAGCGACCATGTTGTGCAAGAATGCCCCTAATGCGCTAAATGCTCCAGCTATTAATCCTGTAGCACTTATCGATGTACCGGCGAAATGGTTAATCGTTGCAATCCCTAAATAAAAGACAGCTATCAAAGCCATGAAACCAGCAATAACCCTTGTGACCGGGTTTGCGTACATTGCCGCATTCAATCCGTATTGAGCAGCAGTTTGAGCAAATGTTGCACCAGTAACCATTGCTGCACGTGCGGCTAATATTCCCTGCCATGTAGCCACTGCCATTGTTGTAAGTTTAATACCTAATAACGCACCACCATAAAGTAGCATTGCCGCTGTAGCAATACCAACTACAGGTCCGATGAACGACCAATTGTCATAAACAAAGCCCGCAACTGCTACCATGGTACTGAAAGTGGCAGTTACAACATTAGCTAGCGTATATAATTGACCTTTCATATCATTTACAAATGATAAAAATTTATCGCTATTCATTGCATTATTTATTCCGGCTAAAACATCTTGGAAAGCCCAAAGTGCTTCATTCTTAAAGTTCTGCCAAATTTGTGAGCCTGTTAAAGGCATGTTATTAAACTTATCGTTAATATCATCAGCAGCTGCAAACATCGCTTGTTTTACAACACTTGCAGTAAGCTCACCTTCTTTAGCCATTTCACGTATTGCGCCAATCGGTACTCCCAAATAATCGGCAATCATGTGGATGATGTTCGGTGCTTGTTCAAAGATACTGTTAAGCTCTTCACCGCGTAACACTCCTGAGCCGAGTGCTTGTGTTATTTGTAGGGTAGCAGCTGTAATTCCTTCTGCATTTGTACCGGCGATACTGAATTGTTTGTTAAGCAGTTCGGCGAAAGCGACAGTTTCTGCATTACTGCTAAAAGCATCTTTCGCATTCATCCCCAACTTACCGACTAAATCAGCCATTTGTCCATAAGCACCATACGAACGCTGAGCGCTATCAAAAATCATTTTTTGTAATTCAGCTGTTGTTTGTAGCCCGTCATTCATGAGATTTAAACGAGCTGTTGTGTTCGTCATTTCATCCGATAGCCCTAAAATATCTTTTCCTGTTTGAAATGACAGATAGGCAGCGACAATACCGGCGATTTTACCCAGCATGCCACTGGCGGCGGTGGTTCCGTCTCGGATGGATTGATTAAACCGATCTTGCTGCTGGTCAGCTTGCCGAATTTCATTTTCGATTTCATTAAAAGCTGTCTCAGCACGGGCCAGTTCGCGTCTAGCAATCTCGATACTGGATGTATCAACAGCTCTTCCAGATGCACGTTGCAAGCTTTCAAAACTGTTAATTGTCGCTTGCATAGCAATATTCATCGACTTAAATGCACTGGACATACCATCTTGAATTTGTATTGCTGTACGGATAGTAGCCATCTATTTCCTCCTTTCCGGTAAAATAAAAAAGCACCCACAATTGAGTGCTTTACAAAACAATATTATTTTCTTCGGTCTGCAAACCTAAGTTTTCCATAGTTAATAATTTTGATTTAGGTGTATGTGTCACATCAAATGAGATAAGCTTAACTTCACCTTCTGATGATTGGTACTCAAAGAGTAATAAAAGTTTCAGATCTCTTATTGTTTTTTCTTTGCTTCTGCCGCCAATCATCGCCCCTAAAGGTCCAGCAAGAATAAAACCACCTACAGCACCGCCTACAGAACTGCTAACTGTCTTTTGAATATCAACTGTATTCGTATGATGGATGTTACGCAGCTGATTGAAAGGCAGCTTGATTTTGTTATTTTCACTTTCAAATAGTACAGCGTTTTCAAGTACATTAATTTTAGTTAAAGCGTTATTAGCGATTGGCAGCCCATCGATTAAAGGAACAGCAATTGGAACTGGTTTCTTTACTTTCTTTCCGAAAATACCCAAAATAATCACCTCTTACATTATTTATACAATATTATGCAAAGAGGTACTACTACTTTCTACTTCTGCCTTTTCTTTTTCCTCGATTAGCTTCCTTTTCAGCTTTCTTTTCTGCTTCAATTTTCACTTGAATGGAGCCAATAACAAATGCTTTATCGAGCCGGGATAAATTAATATACTCTGACGGCAAACGACGCAATTTATGTAGCCAGTAATGCGCTATGTTTGCATCCGTATCACCGTCACTTATGAGTTTTTTGCTTGTTCTACCAGCTCGTCTAAATCAAGTTCATAGTTATTGGCTTCTTGTGCAGCTAAAAAGGCATCCGTCGCTTCACCTGGAGTGAGCATCTTGTTGAACAGATCCTCTTCACCCAATGCTTTATATGAATCTTGGAGTCCTACATCCGTCAAATTCGGGAAAGTGAGTGATTCAATCGTAAACAGGTTTTGGTATTTAGCAGCTTGGAACTCGGAACGGAACTGACCTTTTTGCTTTCCTTGAGTAATCATGGTTTTCTTTGTTGCCTGAGCTTTTAATTCTGCATCGCGCTCTGGTGAAATCGGTTTAAAGATAAAAGGAATCGGCTTCCCTTCACCATCTTTAAAACGTTTAGAGATTACTTTTTCTACCTGTGTTGGTTGATCTGCATTTTGCGCGAAAAACGCTTGTAAATTTTCCGACATGTAAGTCCCACCTTATAATATATTTTAAGTATTAGAAAAGGCTGCCGAATACTCGACAACCTTAATTGTTTTAAAGCATTTCAGCTAAAACTGAAAACTCTTCAGGCATATCCCAATCCTCAAACGTAAAGTCGATTGAATCCTCAAGATATTCCGCATCTGCATCAAGTAGAGCGATAATACCGCCGTCCATATTGCAGTCAATCAGAATAGTAGTTTGACTACCAACAGTTGAAGAATTGTCCTCATTTGTTGCTTGGATATCAAAATAAATATCCTCGCCCGTATCTTTATAGCGCTTCAGTAACTGACGGAAAATCGACGTATTGAAATGGAAAGTAGCTGATCCAGTACCTTCCCAACCTGTCGACTTGTTACCTTTTCCGGTTTTACCCATGATGGGTACTTGTGTTTTTGTTTTATCCATACGCGCTTCTAAATTAATTAGATTGGCGAACATATAGCGGTTGCCTTCAATCGTCACATAGGCTCTGCCCTGTGCACCAGAAACCGCATCTCGGCCATGCATTGTATTAGCCATTTAAATGTACCCCCCTTATGCTACTGTTGTAGTGATATAAAGCTGTGACATTGCCACTGTCGGCGTAACAACTTCATTTACTACAACTGCTTTTTTAGATTGACCTTGCTCTACAATAAGCTCTTCCTTATTGTAATTTTGGACAGCTCGAATACGCTGAAGTTCAAGACGATGTGCACCGATATCAGACCATAATGAAATACGACCGTCCTTGTCATTTGGAACTTTACCGAGGTAGCGACTGTTGAATAAATGAGCCGTATCGATGGCAATTTGGTCAAGCACACGAATCACTTGGTTCATGCTGAAATCTTCATTCTTATCAACTGTAAATGAAGTGAAAGTATTCACATCTTCAAGAACGCGAACTTCATCACCAACACGATGGAATACATATTTACCACCTTTTAATAATGCAGTAAGCTGTGGTTGAGTTTTCGTTTCAATCATTGAAAGTTCAAACTCACCATCGTATTTTTTATTGGTGTTCGATTTATTAACAGCAACACCGGCCTGTGCACCAGTAGTCCAGTAAACTGCGCCGAATACTTCATCTCCGATTGCATCGTTTTGCACATCGATGACACCTTCATGATCAGCGGCACCAATCTTATGGCCCACTAGCTGAAATTTACCACCTACCTGGTCACGAATACGCTTTGTATATTCAACATATAGCGATTTAATCGCCGGCTCAGATGATAAACAGCCTAAAGTATTAAAGCCGAACGCTTCAAGCTCATCTAAAGCTTCCTGATGCGCTCCGCCTGTTACTGCATCACCGTTTGACCCTTCAGTTAATGGTGCACTGGCTGTAACCGCTAAAGTTGCTGCAGGTTTAAACTTAACAAAGTCATTTGCCGCTAAATCAGCAGCAGTTGCAACCGTCTGCTCATCGACAACAACACCGGCAAGCAGTGTTTTCACGTCAAAGTTTGATGGCTCATCGACATTTGCTTGGATTGTGATTGATATATCATTTCCTCGCACACCTTTATATTTTGCGGTTGCAAATGAATTTTGGGCCGCTACTGCATTTACTGCTAATTTATAAAAGTAAACGGTAATTGCATTTTTAAATACATCACGAATGCCCTTTAATTTGTCGTCCGTATAATCGTAACCAAAAATTTTACGGCTATCCTTTTGCAGATCTTCAGTCGTCACTGCAAACACTCCATTGTCAACGCCCCAGTCAAGGACAATAGGCAAACCTACATAGCCTCGGTCAGATAAGTTTACAAAAGCACGTGCAGCACTAATAAAGTTATGATAAGTACCTGGCAGCACTTTGTTTTGCGTTAAAAATGGGCCTCCACCTAATGCCATTATTCTTTCACTCCTTCGTCAAACTGTTTTAATACTTCATCTACCTGAGCAAATGAATATTGTTCATCGTTTTTCAGTAATGCATTGAGTGCATCACGGCGATGAGTATATTTACGGCTTTTGACCAGCTGCTCTTTTGAAAACGTTTGTGCTACTGATTGAATCGTTTCACCGAAAAATTTAACGGAAACAGGTTCTACTTTTTGTTTAATCGTTCTCGCCAACTGATACCACCCTTTCCTTGTTTAAATAGTGCTCTAATGAACCCATGAACACTTTTTCTTCAACTTCATTTAAAAAGAAATTGAAATGGATGAAATTATGTCCTATTCCATCAACAGGCTCGCTATTTCCACCTGTCCCTAACATTTCGGAACCGTTCAAAAGCGTTACACTCTTCAATGCTTGCTGTATCTTCAGTGTCATGTTAGCAACCTCTGATGCCCCGTTTTTGGGGAAATACTGCACATTAAAAAGCGTAACAACTCTCCAACGTCCTCCAATCTGGCGGATGTGCTCAAGGTTTAAAAACTGAATTAAAAAAGCAGGACTCTTAAAGCCCTGCGGTACATCATCAATATATTTTGCGTAATTACTACCGAAAGCCATTTGGAGCTTACGTGAAATAGCAATAGTAATATCATTAATCTCCATCGAAAGCCCCCTTCAGCAGATTCGTTAGTTTCTTTTCCAGTATGGCAGGAGCTTGCCTTTCAAGTTCATCCGCACTTATTGTCATCATAAATCGACCTTTTACCCAGCCTTGGTGGTCTCGTGTACGATGGCCGAACTCAACATATTGCGCGTATTCTACCGGATTGATTACTTCCACTTCATAAATTGAGCCAAACTTTTTCACGGTCATAGAATCAGCATATTTCTTTGCACCACCGCCTCCACCAAAAGTAGCCGATAGCTCAGCTTCTCTGTGGCTTTTAGCCGTCCAACCACGCCTTAATGTACCGCCAGTCGTTCCATCTTCATATTGACCTACTGGAGTACGTTTAATCACCTTTGCAATTAAACGTGCAGCTAATTCTTTTGCTGCATCGTCACAAAACTTTTCAAAATCCTCTTTCACAAGTTTTTGTATTTTCTTTTGCATCCGTTTGAGCGCACTAAAATCAACTTTGCCCCATCTAGCCATTATGCGTACCTCTCAAATAATTCGAGTGGGATTTCTTGATGTATACGGAATACAGCCGCTTTTCCACTTCGAGTGTAAGTTTCAGTAATACCATTTTGCGAGACGATAATTTTAGACCCTGATGGAATATCGTATTCGTTACCAAGTGAAAGCTTTATTTCTTTGGTTATAATGGCACCAGCGCCCGTTGAAGATGTTGCTGTAAATGTTTTATGAGATAGTTTACAAGGGAGATCAATGTACTTTGTCACTTCGCCATGCTTAGTAACGAAAGTAATTGGGTCTTCGTATTCTTCCCACACCTTAACTACGCATCGACCATGCCACATGTGTTTTTCCAACGCTTTACGATGTGCATCTACCATGTGAGCACCCGGTATTTAACAAAATCAATTTCGTTATGCTGCAGGTAATTTAAAAAGGCGTGGAAATTAGATTCTGGCGTCGATTTGGCATCCACTAGAAATTCAGTGTCTGTGTCCCCATCTTTGATACGTTTCGTCGCTGTGGAAAAGTCTAATGAGCTTATGTCAAGCAAACCCATTGATTTCTTAGCATACAAAAACTCACCCACTGCCATATCAATAGCAATGTGAGTGAGTCCCTCAGGTACAGCGCTTAAGTTTGTTTGATTATTAACATGGTCAGCGGTTTTATTAACTGCAAATTTCAACAAATACATATCAGTACTTGTTGGATCGTTTGAAACAGTGACGCCTAAAGCGCCTAAACGTAATAACACTTCTGTGAGCATGAAATCACACCCTATTTAGTTTTTTCGGCTTCTTCAATTTTTTTGATGATGCCCTCTTCTGTTGTGGCTTTACCAATATCGATTCCTTTTTGTTCAGCATGTGCTTTTAGTTCTTCCAACGTCATGCCTTCAAAGGGATTGTCTGGCGTCTGGTCCTGCTTCTTAGCAACATCTCCAAGTACTTTTACCAGATTCTCATTAACATAATCTTCTTCCATTTCAAACTGTTCACCGCGAGGGTAAGTTTTACCCTCATAGCGAACAGGCACTTTTAATACTTCAACTAGTTTCATACATTAGCCCTCCTATGCGATTGGTTGTGCTTGGAATACGTTATAAGCTTCTGGGAATGAAGGAATTGCAGTAGATGCTGCTTTCGCCCATGTTGATACTGGGTCTAGACCTTCCTCATAAACCATACCAATCACATTTCCGACATTTGTCACTTCTTCGTTGCCTTGACGTAATAAGCGAGATTCTTCCGGTGTTGGTCCATTTAACGTTTCACCTAAAGTAGCATCACCGAACATAACAAATTTGTTTTCTGGGAAGTAACGCTTCGTTGTATACGTGCCGTTTGCATTTTGCACACGGTATTTCGCATCGTAAGTAGCAATTGTAGGTAAGCCGTGCGATTGCATGAATGCATTTAAATCCGCAAGCGTAGCCACTCGACCGCTATCACGGCCAAATAATGCAGCAATTACCTTCGCATTACGTAAAATCTGACTAGCAATCGTTGTAGATGTTAAAGCACGAGTTGGTTTTTCATCCAATGTTTCAACCCAGCGAGTGATATCCCCGATAATATCTGCTGTTTCTGCAGTCCATAAAGCCGTACCAGTTAAAGCTTCTTTATGGTCATTCGGCACATGGTAATCAACAGTTAAAGTGCCTCCACCTTCGATTTCAAGCTCTAACTCCCCGTTTGCTAACGCCTGCATACGCATAATTTCTTTTTCAGCACGAACATCGGCAACTGCACGGTCAATTAAATTAAAGATACGGCCAGTTAACACTTGCTGTTCCTGTGGAGTACGAGGGAATTGTAGTGCAATCAAATCCTTCTCCTTGATTTGATATTTCTTTTTGATGTAAGCAGCTTCAAGCGCTTGATCGTTAAATTCAACAGAACCAATTTCAGCCTCTGTATCGAAAGCGTGAATTTTAGCAGCTACCGGTAAATTACTTGCACCAACTAAGTATTCAAATTCAAGCGTGTCGTGCTTTACTTCTGGGAATAACGTTTCTCCTAAAAACGGTGTTAATTGACGTTCTTTTAAGTAACTTAATACTGTTTTCTGATTAAATAATTCTAAGATATCTGGCATTCTCTTTTTCCACCCTTCAATTAATAAAATTTAATTTCTTTTAATGCTGTTTTTGCTTCGGCAGCTGGAGCTACTGGCAAACGATCTTGCAGGATATATGCTTCAACAATTAATGAGCCTGGTTGCGGACCGTTCGTCACATCCACATCGTTATAGATGATTCCTTTTGCTGTTGCATCATTAGCCGGATAGATTGTACCAGCCGGAACGATTTTCTGACCTTTTGCATTTGCTGATACACCAACATCGCTGACTAAAGTAGTGAAGGCCTGCACCTTTGAAGTTTTCAAAAAATTAACACGAGAATAATTGTTTACATTGCTTACGTATGGCATGTGTATGCCCTCCTTTTATGTTATTTGTTCCATGGATTTGGAACGTCCGAGCCGACTGTTCCTTTTTCGTTGAACTGCTTTGCAAATGCCGCACCGGGATCTAATTCATTATTAGCTCCTTTGTCGCCACCAGCAGGAGTCCATCCTTTATATTCCTGCTTCTTTTCTTCCTTTTCAGGCACAAATAAAAAGGACTTTGATTCCTGCAACGTTTTAAGTTGCTCTTCAAGTCCTGTTTTGATATTACCGTTTTCATCTAATTCAATTTTGGATTTATCGACCAAACCAGTGACTAGATCTACGTCATGTACTTTATTGGCAACTGCCAATTTTAATGCTGTAGACATACGTTCATCCTTAAGCTGTTGTTCATACTGCTCTTTTGCCTGCTTTTGTGATTCCTGCAACTTAGTAATTTCCGCTTGTAACTCCTCATTGCCTTTTGCTTTACCCTGCAAATCTTTCAGTTGCGTCTCATGAGTTTTCACTTGTTCTTCAAGTGATTTCTTTGCTCCATTCACTTCATTAAAGCGTTCAAGCGGAACCATGTTGCCATATTTATTAACAAGCGCATCTGCTTGTTCTTCACTAAATCCCATTGCAATCAAATCTTCTTTTTTCATTACTGCATCCTCCTAATACGTGTTTAACGAGTAACGACTCGATAGGTTTTAAACACTTTCAGTTTCACGTCATAAAGCGCTAAAAAGACGAGACATTGGACCACCTAAACCTTTCCTGATTCGACATAATCAAGAACATGCTGCAATTCACTGCCCAAATCATCTTCGAATGTCGCTTTAGGGAGGCTCACCACGCATAATATGTGAAACTTCCCGCTTTCCGTTAAGATAGCCAATTTGATGGCCTAACACATAACAGACCGCTGCAACTGTAACTACAAACAAGAAAAATATTAATGGACTCATGAAATCATCCTTCCCCTTTATTAATGGGCATTTGTACGGCAAAAACTAAGCAACAAACCTTTCTTTCCATTCAGGGTATTTAATATTGCTAGAAATGTAGTACACTTCACCATTCTTTTTACGTGCAATCCGCTGACTGTAATCATCATCGAAATAAGGAGCTGTCGTGGTTCTGCATCTTGGATGAAAGGGATTGGCAGTAACACCTGGTTCAAAATCCGATAACTTAAATACCTTTCCATCCATTGACTGGCAAATATCGCTTGTCTTGCTATCCAATGTCGCAATGATTTCATATCGCTCTACATCTAGTTCGCCAAATGCATCCTTTGATGCCGTGGCACTAAAAAAAGCCTGCTCGGTTAATACCAAACGGGCTGCACTGGAACGGGAAGTATTCATTTTCCTTCGTATCACACTAATCAAGCGCTGAGGACTCTCACCTTTTGCTATAGAGAGCGTTAACTCTTTATGGAGTGTATCTATCAATTGACCTCTATCGCGCCAAATTTTAGCGCTGAACGTTAAATTATCGGCTGTCCATGGCTTACTAATAATCTTTGTCAGTTTGGCTTCATCTAATGCCTGAAAAGCAAATCCAACATTAAAAGCTTTTTGTACTTCATAAGCTGTGTGGTAATACTGATCTTGATAGATTTCTTTCATCAATCGCTCAAAGCCCTCTATTTGGTCCCCATAAAGCTTTTCAACATGATGCTGTAACTGTAGCTTCAAACTTTCCAATCGTGATATATGAACACGTGAAGAAGCATTTTCGAGCTGCTTCATCCATTGCTGATTAACTGCGTTCTTTTGGCCGTATTTAATATAGTCGTCAACTGACCACTTAAATTCCTTTAATTCTTGGGTTTTAAGCAGTTGTTTAGCTTCGTCCAATGAAACACCCTCAGACTTTGCGAAACGCTCATACCAACGCAAAATATCGGCTTCTAGTGAGTTCATTGTTTGGATATAAGCCTTTTCTAAATCGGCATAATAAAAGACGGAGCGATTGTGCTGTGCATCTTCTAAGGCTTCAAAACGTTGCCGCCAATAATTACGGGGTTTCTTAGCCATTTAGCTCACCTTGCTTCTGCTTAAATGTAGAATCGTAATTATCATACATATCCATTTGCTGTTGCTGCTCTTGTTTTCTTCGTTTAAGCTCCAGTTGCACATCTTTCACATAAGGATGTTGGGCAATTAATGTTTCCTCTGATAAATAAGGGGATTTTTCCAATACTTCTACAACCTCTTTTTCATTAATCAGGATGTCACGGTTAAAGATAATATCAACCTTTTCACCTTCAAAATCACCATAACCCGCGTTAGCTAAGTGCTGATTCACAAACCATAAAAGTTGTTCAAATGATGCTTGGAACTCGGTTTCAATACCGTTTGCATCAAGTTCGATGTCACTGTACATGGACTGGATATTCATTTGGTTTGGATTGTTACTCATGCGCTCGTCTTTTGCATCATAACCACGGCCATTTTCAATGAGTGCCTTTTTAAACAGCGCAAGAATAGCTTTGTAATTGTCAGCATTAACCGTAACAGTAAGGGTATCAACGCCACCTTTAGCTCCATCTGCTGACCGCACTTTAACGGCACCATAAATAGAAAGATTACGGCGGAACTCGCCAAGATCCTGACCATCGTAATTATGAAGAACCAAGATTGTATTGCGTGCATCTTCCTGCATGTTATTCTCAAAATCACTTAGCATGACATTGATGCCATCCTGCAAGGATTTAACCCGCTTAATTAATGGGATTTCACTGCTATTAAATTTAAAAGGAATTAAGGGAACACGTTTCCAGTTCACTTCAAGCTTTTCATCGCCATTGTAAACCGTTATATATGCACGAGATTCACTCGTTACTTCTGGCACCAATTGACCGTTAAACCATTCGTAATTTTCAACCCCCTTTGCACTGTACACTTCCGCTTTCTCCACAACTACTTCTTTATCGCCCTCATAAGCAACCGTAGTATAAATACGGACCGCAAAATCTACTTCTGTACGGTCTGAATCTTTCCAGAAAGGAATGATTTCATGTGGTGCGAAACGTTTGATAGAAAAAATCCCTTGTTCATCATAGTACGGATAGAGCCAACCGATACCTGTATTTAATGCATCTTGACCTACCTGTTTTAATGTCCGATGGAAGCGACGATTGAAAATAGTTTCAAGGGCTTTTATATATTTTTGGTTTTCAGATTCAAGCGTAATCGGTTTACCTAGCTGATAGTTCACCTTTTGGTCTACAAGTTTGGCGTACTGGTTATCGAGTATTTTATTGTTCGGAAGATTCCTATTGATTTCAAGACTTCCACCTTTACCAATAACCATGCGCTCTCGTTTCAAAATATCCTGTTCACCTTCGTAATACAGTTCACCTGTTAACATCCATTTACGTTTTTCTGACTTCTTGAATTTATTTATTTCATTTTCAAGCAACTTTACGTTACTAATAATTTTATTTGCTCCTGAAGCGATACGCTCATTTAATAATTCCGTATCTGTAACTGCCCCTTGAAAAGGGAATAAGTTTGTCATTTACATCACCTCTCTAATTAAAACTGTAAGTAGACTGGCGCATATCCCCTTCAAAGGCATAGCGAGTAGCATCAATTGTATGATTATCTTTATCTTCTAAACGTGGAATGGGATTGCCGTCTTTATCGGTTTGATAGTCAATATTTTCAAATTCTTTCGCAATGTTTGGGGTACGTAAAGGATCAATATAAATTGCGTCTAAGTCATCCAACCATTCTTCTCCATATTCAACGCTGTCCGGCCCTTTCTTAACGCCATATATCCTCGGCACTCCTAATTCATCACGTAATTCTGCAATAGATTTCGGCTCCGCAGAATCTGCAGCTACACGATCCGCTTGGTAGCCTTTATCTTTTAATTGCTGAGCGAGCTTGCGGTTACTAATTTTCACTCCATAAATTTCATCTATGGCATATATAGCGTTTTTCTTCTTGTCATAGTGCCAACGTACAAATGCTAATGGATCCGTTGCATAACCAAAATCGACTGCATTTCGAATGTTGTCGAAGGACTTAACCATTTCGTCGGTAATACTGCCTTTTTCAATTTGTAAGTTATCGAAAGGTACAACACCTGAGCCGATTGCTTCGCCAAGGTACTCCCACCGATAGCGCATTTCGTTTCGTTGTTTAGCAGCTTCTGCTTCCTCAATAAACTGTTTTGAGATAAATGGGTTATCTAAGTAATTGGAGTGGTGAACAAACGTATTATCAGGCTGAAAAGAGCTTTCATATTTCTTATTCACCCATGATTGCTTTCGCTTTGGCGGGTTATACGAATAAAAGAACTTATAAAAAAGACCATTCTCCAGTTCGCCACGTAATAGCGAGTTGGTAATGGTCGTAATCTCATCTTCATTTTTAAATTCAGCCATTTCCTCTACCCAAGCAAAGGCAAAAGGGAAATTCGCGCTTTTTAATGATTTAATACGTGACGGATCCTGCGCACCTCTGAAAATCATATAATTACCACGGGGCATGTAGGTGACTCGCATCGGAGATTTATTAATTTTGAATAAATGAGCCACTCCCTGCTCATGGATTGCCCATTTAATCTGCTCGAATATAGATGTTTCAATCGTATTATCGACTTTACGAATACCAACTGCATTTACTGGATAGCGCATTAATAACTGCACAAAAACATGGGCAATATCTGATGATTTACCCGAACCACGGCCACCTTTGCAAACTACATGAAGAATATCTTTAGCCAGTGCCGCATTCCATAATGGATGAAAGGCTTTCGGTATGAGTTCTGATAACTTTTTAACTGCCATTGTTATCACCGCTTATATCATCAACAAATATTGGTGTTACAGTAGCGTTAATTTCTTGCTTATCAGTAAATAAAGCGTATCGTTTTCCGATTAATTCGGCTGCACGAATGCGTTCGGACGTTGTTGGCGGCATATTCGTGATTAGAGTTTCTTCCCCGCCGCCGACACCAACTAATGCAGCAGAGCGAGTTTTGCCACGGAGTACATCAGTCAACAATTCCATTACTTCCGTTTGGTCAGCTATGCGGTCGGTTTTTAATTCTTCCATACGTCTCTTTATATAAAGATCAACCGAGTAATTTCCGAGTAACTTTCTTGCATTCGCTTCTGCTACAGTTCTATTAGTTGCCTTATACCCAGCTTTAATATAAGCTTCCGTTGCATTACCTAGCTCAATATAAGCATCTGCAAAAGCTTGTTGTTTTATTGTCAATTTACGTTCAATCAATGGCATCACCTCATTATGCTAATAGCTTGAATAAATAAAAAAGCATCCAAGATGGACGCTATTTTTTATAGTCTTCAAATAATAATCTATGGTTTGATATATGTTTATCTATTATTTTGTTTAATAATTCTTCAGTAACCCCATCAAATTCATTTACTTTTTGTAGATAACTTTCATTGAACATCTTATTATTTATTTTTTTAACCATATCATACGCGTTTTCAACGAGAGCTTCCTTAAATTCATCAACTTCATTTAAATCATATCCTAAAATTGTGTACAACACTTTAATTTCGCTGATTTGAATTTCTAATTCTGCAAACAGCTCACTTTCGCGAAACTGGTTCGCCTTATTGTCACCTATTAGGTTAATAATTACATCATTCATCGAATCGTCTCTATTGATATCGACCCCATTTTTTTTCAAATATTCATGAAAATTATTTAAATTTATAATTTCATTTCCGTTATTATATATTTTACGAAAAATTTCATTTCTTAACTTAACATATTTCATTAACCCTACAATTAAATCAATTAACTTTTCATTTTTATTAAGCAAAAATAGTTTGTGTTCCCTCTCTCTAGTTTTTCTATCATTCACCTCAGCTGACCCATCAATATTCTTTTTCTGTTCTCTAATTAAAGCATACGTAGTAAATACAACTGCTACCATACCCACAATTCCGCCTAAATAGCTTCCCCAAAAGCCAAGTGAACTTGCTTTTTGGTTATATACTCCTAGCAATATTGGCACTACAAAAATTAATATTATCAAAAATCCAATTCCCACTAAAGGAAGTTCCTTTTTAGCGTTATCATCCATCTTTATCACTCCCACTCAATCATAAATCAAATGGGAATCTATTACACTAATATATTCCCCTCCCTATAGAAAGCACAGCCTAAAGAAATAGCAATACGCCCTACTCAAAGCCCTATTCCAATAATAACCTCTCTCAGTAAGCTAATTGCTTAACAAAATAAAAAGAACGCTCAAAATGAGCGCCCTGAACTAAACTGATATATATTATTAACAACTTACTTTAAAACCATTTTAGTTCTTAAACTTTACAAGTAAAAATTTATAAATAAGCAAAACATTACGATAGAAAACCATAAAGCTATGCATTACAGTAAATAACCAAATAAATGCTAGAGTTAGTATTCCATATATCTTTACAGTACTTGAAACATCAATATTATGCGCTATACTTTTTAAACTTTCTATAACTGTACTGTATACTGTACCAAATATTATTAATATAGTTTGTATTAAAATACAGTAGATGAAGGAAGCTAATAGCTGTTTTAAAACAGCCTCTTTCTCCCCAGCACGAACCCCACTAAATGTTTGACTTATGGCTTCTTTATTAAAAGATGAAATTAAAGCTAAAGAGGTAATATTAAAACCAATTTGTAATGCAATAATACTAGCAAGATAACTATTTGTATCTGCAATTTTTTTTGTAATAAAACCAGGTAAAGAATTTGAGAAATAAAAAATCAATACTGTTACTAAACCCACTAAAAAAGGTATCAATAACTCAAATGATATACGTTTCAAATTATAGCCTTGAATATATGCATTAAAAACGCCGAAATTATTGTTATTATCCTGTTTGTTCGTTATTACCACTTTCCCTTTCATTGCGGGTTTCAATCTCTTTCTGAATAGCCTCCTTAACATTTTGATCGTCTCCTACCTTGATCCATTTGCCGGGTAATTTTTTTAAAGAAATAGGATTTTCATTTTTTATAATATTCGTCATTCCAAATTGAATATCCTTTACTGAAATTACACCCTTACTATTATATGAAACCTCAGTATCAAAATCTTTTGTAATAGGGGATTGATTAATAGTAACTTCTCTTTTGCTTTTTTTCAGTATTCCCTTCACCGAAAATGAATCATACAATTGCATTTCTCTAATTTTTTCAAAATAATTCTCAAAAGTTTTAACATTCATTTTCCCAGTATTTTGAATTTTGATTTCTAATCCATATTCATTTATGCCATTAGCCGCCAATTCTTGATCTAGAATTTGACTGACATCTTTTTTTCTTTTATCAGTATCACTGTCCAATTTCATGGTCGCGTGTGTAATAGATTCAATCTCCTTCAATTTCTCAAAGAAATCAGTAGGTGGCAGAGTCAAAATTTTAAATATTGAGTTTTTATGGATAGTATAACCTTCTATATTTTTAGATTTATCCCCCTTATTCTTTTTGTTATATTCGTCAATATACGGATATATAATTTCTTTATGTGATCGTAAAAACTGACTTAACAACTTAATATTAAAAACTTTATTATGATCTTCTTGTACTAAAAATAAACCTGTTTTACGATCAATCATGAAATGTACTACTGCCTCTAAACCACTAGTTTCTGGTATCTTCCCTAAACTACTTTGGGTAGGTATATCAATGTGCTCTTGAGCTAAACCATATCTAGCAGTAAGAAAATAGCCCTCTGTAATATCTGCATCTAATGATTGTCTGTAGTCCCCTAAATTAAAGGAATTATTAGAACTAACATACTTTCGGTTCACTTTATCCACTTTAAGTATCGATTGGAAAAGTGTATCTATAAGTTCATAATCATACATAGAATTATAGTATGTATCAATCAACCCAATTTTTGGAGTAACTATTTCAAAAGCCCTAACTTTAATCATTTTTTTCTTTATCATTCTTTTATTTCCCCCTAGATATAATCGACAATTTTATACAAATTATACTAGGATAATCCAGTAGAATCAAAAGAAATCGAAATCAGAACATACAGTTCCTTATTTAGTGTTGAGAAATTTAAAGTAAATACAAAACCACCGACCTAGGGTAGTCGGTGGTTTAATGAAATTGTCGATGCTTTCATAATATCATATTCATTTTAATCTGCATATGTTCATAAAAAGCCCTACTCAATCACAGGCCTAACCTCTCCCCCACACGGGCAAAGACGTTCATAAACCTTCTTAACATTCAAATGCCCATTACGAGTCCGACCAGTAGCCTGCTTCTTTAACTGCGCCGGTCTATCACACTTCTCACATTTCAGAGCCGTCATCATAACGCTCACCCCCATTTTTATGTATAGAAAAAGAGCACCCATCCATCTGAGTGCTCTTCGGTAAAAATTATTCAGTTGTCATAGATCGAATACTGTAGCCTCTCATTTTTATTTGTGGTAAAAAATAAGTGCTCTTATATATAAGGCATTCGTATGGCAAAATTCCTTTTAGTTTGTTTATTAAATTGAATATTCGATTTCGACAAATTCAAAGTTGTTCATCATATTTGTGTAACCGGCATTACAAATTGCATCAGGTCCAAATTCATTGATGATATGTTCTTCATGCTTCTTTAAAAATTCGATGAACTTCTCTTTATTATTAATAATTAGCGCATTATATAAATCGGCTGTAGTATCTTCTCCGTCAAAATATCTTGTACCTACTGATTTATCTTTTAGCTGCAAAACCCATCCATCTTTCATTTAAACTCCTCCTCAACATAATGGCTTAATTCTATGCAATATCATCAAACAAACTCTCTTGCGTGCCATGCGTAATATTTGCATGGATTTTACGCTTAGCCCGGCTGTAATAACTCTGCACCGTGCTTTTACTAATATCTAGCATTCTTGCAACCTTGCTGAACGGCAAAAGCTCAGCTTCAATAGCGATATATACTGCGCGCTCATCATCTGTAAGTCCTTTAAGAGCGCTATTAATTCTACGTTTCTCTTCATTAGCCTTTATAGCTGCTGCATTTAAATCACGCATCATATAAGCCATATAGCTTTGCCACTCTGGTGCCTCAACATCAATATCAGCAAAATTCTCTTCAATTTTCTTTTTTAACGATCCCATAAACTCCGGCATCAACATATCGTCATCATTCACATAAGCCATATAAGTTTGCATATGGTACGGATCCATCGGAAATGCGTCCACTCGAGTAGCTGCCCGATACTCTGCAGGGTCATAACCTGTTTCCATCCATTCAATTGCCTGTTTCACTTCCTGGTACATACTGCCGCTTGTTACGCCCTCAGACTTCATTACCTTCAACAACTGCTTGTACTCCTCTAATAAATCTTCGAAATACATAAGATTGCCCCCTTATGCTATAATTTACTTGTGATGGATAAATTAAGCAGTAGGGAAACCGTAGCATGGCGAGTGCTGAGGTTTTTGTTTGTTATTCAAGCCCATATTGCTATAATGAGCTTGTATAGTTTTGCTGACTTGAGTGTGGAAGCTCAGGTCTTTTTTTTATGGTTTTTGAACTTATGTCCATTTACTATAAAAAGCGATAACACGAATAACCCAAAAATAACAATCTGTATAACAAAAGCCATTAGAAATAACAAATCATTGTACCTCCTGCCAGGTATTTATGGCAGTATAGCCAGAAATTGTTCCTCTTCTACCACACAATTTGTTCGTAATGCTGATTAAGATTTACTTACTTTAGTTGTGATTTCGAAAGAATATGGCATGTCACACATTTCGCAGTTGTTATCGTAATTTTCGAATTGTCCCACTTCCTCAATGTCATACTCTGCTTCTGTTAGTTCACCGCAATGCGGGCAGTTTACATATACATTTTCCATAAAATTTCTCCTCCTACTTGATTGTTGATAAGCCTTTCATCTTTACTAAGCATTTTGGTTCAATTACGCATAAATCAAATCTTTTTTATCCATCATCCGATATTTACGTTTGCTCTTACGCTGTTGCGCCGCTTTATGGCTCATTCCCAATGAAACGGCTGCATCTTTGAACGTGTGCCCCTCCAGCACCATGCGGACAATCGGTTTATCCCGTTCCTCTACTTCATACACATCCAACATTTGCTCGATATAAATATTATCGTCGAAATGCGGTACGTACCCGTAACTATCCAATATCGTCAACTCTTTGTCGGCTTTCTTATTGCTGTACTCATAATCAAGCGATAAAACATCTAACTTTAAATAATCAAGCGCTCGCTGCACAAACTTAATCGGCTTGTTCAGCTTTTCAGCGATTTCATGAACCGGTAATTCTCTCCACTGCCTTTTGTGTATTTTCATAGCATTATCGATGGTCATGGAATCAACATGTAGGATATGACTGACCTGTAAGGCGTTAAGAATAGCGAAATTTATATGCATTGCCGCAAATGCCCCAAATGGCACCTCGCCGTTTTTATACTCTCGACAGGCGCGCATCAGACCAATGCATCCCTCCTGATAAATATCGTCATATTCCATACGGTTACCATTTTTATAACGATTAGCAATTTTGTGTACGAGTCTGAAATGGTCCTCTGGATTGTGTTTCATGCAACTACCTCCACTTTTACTTCCGCTCTTGGTTGCATATCATAGAATTTTCGTACCACCATCTCCACGATCTGTGCATCATCATGCCAAATGATTTTACTGCAGACGTCCTTTATGCCCTTTACCAAATTATCTAAATCCGGCTTGGTTGTTGGTCGTAATTCACCTGATGCAATAAGTGCCTGTTTTGGCTTTGTTTGATACTTTTTTGGTGGGACAATATAAACGTCCACCTTTAGCTTTACCGGAGCTACAATAAGCTCCTGTGGCTTATTCTCCCATGCTACAAGCTTTACTAACTCTTTGTACGAGCGAGACTTCGGGGCGTCATGTGTTCTGACGCCCTTGCCCATTCTCGAAAATCTCGGTCGCTCCTGTGCTTGTACGAAACCTGGTACCGTAAATTGAATCATTGCCCTATACCTCCTATGCCACCCTGATGCCGTTTTTATTAGCTGGTAACTGCCGGTAGCCTTCTAGCTTCAATACCTTTAACTCACTTTTCGTAAAATAGCCCGCTATCATTAGTTTGTCTTGATCAATACGCTTAACCAGCTCCACGTACATCATACGTAACTCCTCTCAGGTCATTTAGTAAGTCATCAAACTGTTTGCCTGTGTCGAAAACAAGTGCATCCACCGTAATATCGTAAAACTCGCAAATCTTGGCCACTTTGATTATGCTAGGTTCGATTCTGCCATTTTCCATAAGACTGATTAAATTGGAACTAACGCATGTGGCTTCACTTAAACTTTTAATCGTATATCCAAGTATTTTGCGAATCGCTTTAAGACGCTGCCCGATTTGTACTTGTAAGTTCGTCATGTTGTATCACCTCATCAATCGTTACTTGGTTTCGCTCAAATTCAGCGTCTGCCAGCTCCTGCTGATATTTTTTGTAGCAAACTGGACCAAACCCTAGCTCTATGCTTTTACTTGTTTTTAACTGCCTGTTGCATCGTCCGCATAGTTCCATTAGTAACCACTCTCCTGACGTTCGTGGTTGATTTGGTTTTTAGCGAAGTAAGCTTGTTCAACCTGCTCCCACGTGAAGCCTAGCTTTTCTGTTAAAATCGCAAATGTCGTAAGAACATCCCGATACCCTTCATCGATTTCATCGTATTCCCATAAACGGATGAAGTAAGATGTTAGCCATAAAATTTGCGAAGTAATGTCATCATATTCAAGACCATTTCTTTCACTATCACCTTTCGGATAAATAATAAGTGGGCCACGATGATGCAACTGGTTTCCGATAACAAGGATAAAACTTAATACATCCGCAATTTCATCAAGCAGACCTTCTTTTGGTTGTTTATTAACCTTCCAATCTTTAAAGCCGCCCCATTCATTAGACATTTCACCGATTTCAGTAATAACTGCTAGAATCATGTTTTTCAAATTAACTTTTTCTAGGTTTTGTTTTGCTAGAATAAGCGCATCCAATTCTGACTGCATCTCAAATAATTTCTGTAAATTCATCCTTATACCCCCATTAACAGCTCGTAAGCAGCTTCATATTCTCTAGCGAACAACTCTCGCTCATTCACCGGCTTGTACATCGGTACAACTTTGCAACGCTTGGCTATCTCTTTATAAATAGCACGCTGTACTTCCTCATGCGCTACAACACTAAATACTGACTCATACATGAGTTGTCCTGATGCAAACAATGATTGATCCGTATAAACTGCGAAATTCATGTATCGCATTGTGTTATGAAATAATCCCTCATGATTAATTTCAAGCTTTACGGGCTCCATTGATTGGATTATTTGGCCCTTGTATTCAAATTGAATGCCTCCCGCTGGAATTTCGATGATTTTATGATCTTGATTTTCGATTATTCGGTCTATTTTAAAGAATGCTAGATTCATTCTCGTTTCCTCCTCTTAACCCACTTGTTTAAATTCTAAAGGTGGATTTGTATATTCAATTTCAAACGGTAGCCCCGCTGTAAACTTTGTGCGAATGTTAATTGCATTCATCATTTCTTCTTCATCGAAGCAGACAGTTTTAGATTTACGTTCTCCATCTACTAACCAATAAACCTTGCAATACTCTTCTGTACGAAATCCGATGTAAGATGCTGTTCCCTGTGTATACATATCGTTAAATGGCATTTGATTCACCAACCTTCGTTTCATCATTTAGAATTTTGTATAAAATATCTACTACATTTTCAGCTAAATCCGAATGAGGTTGATAGCCAATGTATTCACGTAGCTCAACAATTCCTGTACGTAACCGGTGATTTTCAGATTGCAATACTTCAACCTGCTGTACTCGCTTTTTTAACAGTGCGCTATAATAGCCATCGACTGCCTCCATCTCAATGCGGGTTTTAAACTCGGCCAATTCGACCTTGTCCAGTTTCTCTAGCTGCTTATTTTTATCATCAATAATACGATCAATAGCCTCGGCCAACTGTGGCTCGACTGTTTGAATACCGTTGTTATAAATCGTGTAGGCTGTGTGAATGTTCATTTGCTCGACTCCAATTCCTTGTGTATTTCAGCTAAACGCTGTTTACTTCGTTCGATTTCTCGTTCGTCGCCTCGCCCCATTGCATCATGGAGGCTATCAAGCTCGTAATCTTGTTCTAATTCCAAAAGTTCACGACTTGATTCCTGATGGATTTTAGCTACAGGCATTTTTATTTGATGTGGCGTTTTTGGTTGTGGACGCACATTTTCTACTGCCCAGAAGCTGCCTTGAGTTTCAAAATAAAGACATCCTAAGTCAAAAGTGATTTTTTCAGAGAGAATATCAATGCCTTTAATAAGCAAAATGGTGTTCTTTAAGGGACCTTTTAAGATTCGTACTTGCATTCCAATTTCTAACTGTTCAATCGGCACAATATTTGTTGGCTTTTCCATATAACATCCTCCAATCGAGAGCGCCTATGCGCCCTCATTCTCTTGTAAAAATGCTTTAAACTGCCCAAAACGTTCTTTTGCATGTTCTCTACGGAAGCTGGTTGCCTTATTTTCAATTGGTTGCATCATTTCAACGATACGGTCATTTGCTCGCTTGCCAATCTGCTCAGGAAGCTCTTTCGGTGCCATATTGGATGTTGCTAAAATTGGCTTATTGCGGCGGTACCGGTTATCGATAATTTTAAAAATTGTTTCCTCTACCCAATCGCTTGTTTTTTCTGCACCAAGGTCATCAATAATAAGCAAGTCGCAGATGGATAATGCTCGTAATATCTGTTCCTCGGACTCTTTGTTATTCCGGTTAAATGTAGCTTTAATTTTGCTAAGCAGGTCCGGCATTGAAACAAAGACGACAACCAATCCTTTTTCTCGTAATGCATTATGAATGGCTGCTGCTAAATGAGTTTTGCCGTTTCCTGGATCGCCCCAAAGTAACAAGCTCTCTCGCCCGAATGTTTCAATCTTGTCCACGTAATACTGAGAGACTTTTAACGCATTCTCAGAACCTGCCCGCATTTGAAAGTTTTTAAAGTCGGCTTGTAAATAACGGTCACCCACTTGGCTAATGCTGAATAACTCCCTTACTTCACGTTCACGCTGAAAGTTTTGAAATTCCTTTTGTTCAGCGTCAAAGGCTTCTGCTTCACATTTGCATTTCGGCTGTACCCAGCGTTTTGTTCCTAATACATCAACTTCAATCGCTGGCACCGGCTCATTACAAATTGAACAAAGTTTATAAGGAGAAGTCGTCTGATTCTGCTCCACTAGCTGTTGAAATACCTTTTGAATGGGATCCATTTCTGCGACCACCTTTCTTTTCGTTAAATGCTACGTCATCTTGTTCGACTTCTGCTAAAGTAGTAAGGCGTTTTTTCTGCCAGTCTCTTAAAATACTTTCGATATAACGTAAAGTTGTAATGTTTGATAAGGCTGCACGTTTAATAGCTTCTAATATTAAGTCATGCGGATAATCTTTTAACCAGTAATCTACAGTTTCGATTTCGATAGGTGATAGATTGAATCGGATGTTCTGCTGTACTGAGTTGAAAACCTCGCGTGAGCGATCAGTAGTAGCAGTAGTATTTATAGATGTATTATTAAATAATGTATTATTATCCTTCGCCTTTTCCGAAGGGGGGTCTTCGACATACCGAATACCCCTTTCGGTTTCCCGAATAGGTCCTTCGGTTTTCCGAATACCTTCATTGAACAAATCGTGTCCAAGATTCACTCGAATTGTTCGTCTTTCAATCTGCTTACTGCCCTCTTTATAAGTAAACTGAATCCGAATCAAATTCTTTTCTTTAAGTCTATTAATCACTTCAGAACATCTACTTTTACTTAATTGAAACAACTTTGAAAAGTGTTCATTTGAAGCGAAACAGCCTTGCTCATTATCAAGACTCTTAATCTCGACTAAAAATATCTTTTCTTGCAAGGTAAGTGTTTCCGAAAGCCAAATGTTAGCTGGAATCCATATGCCCTCAAATCGCCTGTTGTATTGTTCAGCCATTGCCCTAGCCCTCCTACCTAAATCCAATCTCTCGTTCTATCAAACAGCCATAACGTCCTTCAGCTGTTCCTTTGATTTCACCGACTACTTTCCATCCTCTTTCCGCTTTAAAATTAATGCGGCGCATAAGCATATACATACTATTTGCGTATATTATTTCACGGTTCGTTTTTGATTGAGTCATTGCCCTGACCCTCCTATGGAATATGAATTAATTTGCCTGTCGCTCTTGCGACTGTATTAAATATCCGTTCTACATTGCTGTTGCTATCCGATAAATGCAACAAGTGGATTTCTTCAACTTTCGATAAATCGTTTGCTTTAAAAAATTCGATTAAGTTTTCCAGTGAAAAGTGAGAGCGCATCACACGTTTTCGCATAATCGGATGTGTGCGGCCGCTTTCAACATTTTCATCAAGTGTCTGCTGATCGTAGTTACACTCAATCATCAAATGTGTTAAACCAGTAAACTTGTATTTGATGTAGTAAGTGTCTGTTGCAAATAAGAGCTTGTCCCCGTTATCTGACTGGAGAAGGAATCCAAGTGGCTCATTTACGTCGTGCTGCACGTCAAACGGCAATATTGTCCATGTACCAATTTGGAACTGTTCTTTGCTTTTAATAATGCGAATTTGTGCATTATCTAAGCTCATACCGTCTTTTGTGCCCTGAGACATATAAATTGTCATGCCCCGTTTCAAACAGCCCTCAACGCCCCTGCAGTGGTCCATATGCTCATGTGATACAAGAACTCCAGCTATTTCAGAAGTTTTAAAATCTAGCCCCTGTTGTATTGCTTTAAAAGTGATGCCTGCTTCTAACAGTAAGGTTGTACTGCCATCGGAAACCCGATAGCAGTTACCATTTGAACCTGTTGCTAATGTTTGAATATCAATCATTTTTAGAATCCTGGGTCGTCATCCGGGAATAATTGTTCCTGTTGAATTTCGTCTTGAACAGGTTCAATGATTTCCGCCGCTTGTTTTTTAATTGGCTTATCGGAAACTGTTGTTGCAGCAATATCCAATTCCTCTGAGTTGGCATTTTGTGCAATTTCATACTGAACCTCTTGCACATCCCCCATATCCTTAACTTGCGGTTCAAATTCGTTTTCCGTTGTTCGATTAATAGCATCTACAAGTAAATCGCTGTCATCTGAAGTATTTAGGAATGCTTTTGCAGCACGATTGATAACGGTACGTTTCGCCATTTCCTGCGGATACTTGTTTTGCACTGATTGATTACTAGATTGTGACCATGATGTTAAAATTTCGGCCATTGTCATTACAGTTAAATACTGTCGTCCGTCTTCGTGTTCAATGATGCAATAAGCACCCTCAATATCTTCTTTTTGACCTGTTGCTGCTTTCCAATCAGCCTTATGTGATTTGAAAGTAAGCACCCCACGTTCGTTATACTCTACTTCAAACTCTTCACCTTTCCAGATGACGTTTGCCCAAATTTCTTTAATGCCTGTTAAACGTTTTATAACGGCTTGTGTACCATGATAAGAGCGTTGGAACTGTAATTTGTCACCGTATGCGATGAAATATCCTTGTTTCTTTGCAACCGATAAACCTTGAATTGCCATATCTTGAAGCGCAAACGCTACAGACTCAGGTGTTACTTTATCGATTAGGGCAACCTTTGTTTTGAAATCAACCGCTGTTAATGTAAAGTAAGCTGCTTGCAAAGCGTTGGCTGCTGAATAGTTACTTGGTAAACTGATTTGACCCTGCTCTTGCATTTGCTCTATTTTTTGAGCTACTTTCGTTACGAAAGCATTTTGTTTTTCTTTTTGCACCACTTGGTTATGTTGATTTGCTATTGCATTTGACATATTAAATTGCCTCCTTCAATTCGATTGGATCTAATTCAACTCGTAACTGCTTGTCCTTTTCTGAAACTACCAAGCTAATAAGCTGTGACTCTACATCGATAAACTTCGTTACAGCCTCTGCATTGTCTACGAAAATAGGTGCCAGAATGCCGTAATGCTCTGATAAAGTATTGATGATGTCTAAACCTACATTGATTTTTGCCGCATTATTTAAACCGCTTCCGTAAGGTACGCCGTCATATAATGTTTCGCAAACTTCATTAAGACCGCCATTGACCTGCTCTTCGAATAATTTGAAGCGAGCGTATTTAAACTTGCTGTTAATGCGTTCTGTAAGCATTTCAACTTTCTTGCGAGTGAATGTTTCGATAAGGAATAAGTTACCTTCAAGCACCTCGTATTCAGCAGCTAAACGTTGTTGCTCCGCTTCTAACTCTGTAATACGATTACGCTGATTTTCAGCATTGGAAAGTTGACCTAATTCAGCGTTAATAGTGCGTTTTTCTTCCTCCAGCTGAAGGATATTTTCATCAATATCTAAAATGATTTCATTTGCATTCGTTTTTGCTTTTGCTATTTCTTCATTAATTGAAGTAATTTGAACTGTTAGTTGCCTATATTGATCGGCTGTTGTTACATCCGGAACTGCAGTCTGTGCTTGTTGTAACTTTTCATTGAATTTCGAAACTTCTTTTTCTGCAGATGCTAATTTATCGTGCAGCTCCTCTGATTTAGGAATAAATGTTGTTGCAAGCTTTTCATTAATCGTTTGAATTTCAGCTTGCAATTGTTTATTTTCATTCGCATAAATAGGGCCTTCTTCTTTAATTTCACCTTTACGTTTTGAAATTTTTTCGTTAAATTGTGCAAGTGCTTCATCACGAACTGCTTCGACTTGTTCTTTTGGTAAAGCCTGTTTACAAGTTGGGCATTCTTCACAATCTCCGTTATGCTCAAATACCTGAGTTTTTAATAATTCGAACTCCTCGCGTAAACGCTGCATCGATTGTTCATTGCTAGAAATGCGGTCCATTCGTGTTTTAATTTCGCGCTCGGCATCATTTTTATCCATATCATTCATACGAATATCTGATTTAATGATTTGGACATTGCCCTGCAGCTCTTGAATGCGTGTTTGAAGTTTGTAAATTTCCTGCTTACTGTCTGTTTCAAATGTTCGCTTGAAGTCACCCAGCTGCATTTCAAGCTCTTTTAACTGATGTTGTTTATCTAAAACTGCTGAACCGTTTGTTACGTGGTAACGCTGATCCTTTAAGCCATTGATTTCCGTTTCTAACTTTTCCACTTTGGTTTTTAAAGCCTCGGCATCAATTTGTACTTCCGGAATCATTTTATGGATTTCGTCAATACGCACCGGGATTTTTTCAAGCTCGTCATTGATGTGCTTTTTACGGCTGGCAATAATCTTCTTCATATCCTCAATTGATTTACCGCTAAGGACATCATTTAATTTCGCCAACGCTGAATCTGATGCAATTACATCTTCATCCGAAATGTCGCCACACACTTCTAATAAAATGTTCCGGCGCTCCTGCCATTTAACGTTTTCATTGAAATACGTTGGTGAAGTTAAAAGCTTGAATACTTCCTCTTGTACGATGCTTTCCACCTTAGCAACGTATTCTTTTTTATTTACAGGAACATCATCTACAAAGTGTTCCGTAGTATAACCGCCAAATTCTTTATGAGCCTGTCCACGTTTTTTTGTCCATTTTTCCTTATAGACCTTTTTCAATTGAACTTCGGCACCGTCTACTAAGAAAACACCTTCAACGGTATGCTCCAGGTTGTGCACCTTCTGCCCTGAGCCAGTTAATGTTTGTAGGGCGAACTTTGAATCGTTGTTGCTATCTTTATCGAACAGCAGCCAAAGGAACGCATCAAACACTGTTGTCTTGCCTGTTGCATTGTCACCGTAAATACGGGCATTTTCACGTTTTAAATCAACATCCAGTTGACTAATGCCTTTAAAATTGCGTAATTTGATAAAGATTAATTCGATTTTCTTCATATAAAGAACCCTCCCGTGGTATAATTACGTAAATAAGATTTTTCAAAGCCACTGTTCCCAGCAGTGGTTTTTTTAATGGGCTTTCCCATCAAGCAACCCTCAATGCTTCCCTAGGAGGAGAACGGCTAACCAACCGATTGAAGGCTGCTTGACGAGAGCGAGAAAACTCTCGCACTGTCACGCTATTAAGTTGTGTTTCCTTTTCTACCACGATGTGGTATAATTGGTTTAATAGTTTTTTCATGACTTGCCGTTAATCATGCCAGTGATTAGCGGTTTTTTATTTGCCCTGTGTTCAATTAAAACCCTCCCATTGTGTAAAGTGCATACCCCGCGAACGCTAGTGCTGCAGCCACTACTATTAATACGGCCACGTCTGATTTTCCCGCTTTTGCTTCTTCTTCGAAAAAGTAATTGCGTAATGTTCTTAACATCCCTATCCATCCCCTCTACATAAAAAGCGGTATATTATTGATTGAAGCAGGTACTAATGAAACAACCTGAGCAAGTGCTTCTGTTGAAATACCAAACAATGACATCGCTGCTAAATCTTCTGAATTTGTTACCTTTGCAGCCTTCACCAAGAAGTTAACTTCGCAAGCAATAATATTTTTCTCTATACGACTCACTGTTGATTGCGTAACGTTCATTAAATCTGCAAAACTCTCTTGCGTTAATTGAGCTCGCTTTCTAAATGTTTTGATTAACTTTCCTACATCGATTGACACGATCTTTCCCCCTAAGTAATATGCGTATCGTGCATAAATGCGTGGTGAGCATATATGCACACTTTGCATAGATAAATATGTTCCGAGATAATATACTTAACTTAAGCAAGTTAACTTGCTATTGAGCTATTGCCCTAGCTCTTCTAAGTAAGCCGATTGCCCTCGGCTAACTAATTTGAGATTCTGCACCAACCGTTAACCAAGCATCGATTGCATCTAAATCAAAAACTAAAATACGGTTTGACGGTCTGATGTGTGGAATCTTCTTTGTTCTTAATAATCGATAAACTGTTGACTCTGACATAGGAGTTCCTGTCTCCTCTAAATAATTAACTAATGCCTTCGCTCCACGTACTCTTCGCATTAAAATCCCTCCATAACGGGCGCTAAATTTGCGCCTCTTTCAATTTGCTTTTTGAGAAAATTCCTTTATTAAAATATCTGTCAAAGCAATTTGCCCTTTTCCGGTTATTAAAGTTGTACCTGTCTGCATGTCGCCATCTGTACGTGTAACGACTGCTGGACGGACCCGGAACCAACCTTGTTCTATATATTTTTGTTTAGGTAAGTTACGCTCAGCACCAAATTGTTTAATGAGGTAACCATTATCACGTAACCAAGCAATCATTTTATTTCTACCGATATTCACACCATGTTTTTCATAAATCATTTTTGAAAAAGTACCAACGTTAACTGCTCCATCTGCAATGGCTACAACCTTTCCAAATTTCGTATATGGCGAATCAGCTTCAATTTGTTTGTGAAGCGCTTCATTTTCACGCTTTTGGCGTTCGATGGCTCTTTGTGCTGCGAATAAACCTTTGGCCATGATGATTGTTTCATCATCATCTTCATTTACATGAACATAAGCACCGTTTGCACGGATCTCTTTCAAAATTGTTTTGACCTGTTTCTTAAATTGTTTTGCGATAGGCTTTCGTGATTGCATTAATACTTCGTATAGACCATCTTCTGTTAAGAACCAAGCACTATAAGCATTGTTTACAGTGCCTATCTGCTCTAAGCTCTTTTCTTCCGAATCTACTGAGTTCATCATCATAGAAACATTTGAATGTTCAATCCATTCCGCTACATCCTTCGCTAAGAACAATGGGTTATCAAAAGTGCCGTAAACTGCAAAGTACTTATTAAGTACACATTGTTGATGAATAACTGCCAAATGATTCAAAATTATCCCTCCTAAGCTAATTTTTTGATACATTTTGTATCATTTTTGATTAAAAAAATATCAGGGAATAATTCCTTCATTGAAACCCCATACAAAGTTTCGAACTTTAACATTGTAGAAACAGATGGGTTTCTTCCTCCACTTTCCAATTTACGTACATATACTTCTGAAATCCCTAATTTTTTTGATAATTCTACTTGTGTAAGACCTAATGATTTACGTTTTTCTATCAATTTCTCTCTCACAATTTTTCACCTCTCTATTTGATACATTATGTATCTTAAATACAATATATCAGATACATTTCGTATCGTCAACACTTTTGATACTTTTTGTATCATTCATTTTAATAGATACAAATTGTATCTATAATAGATTCTATGAAGGAGGTGCTATTATGTTAGGAAAAAAATTAAAACAATTACGGGGGGACCGCAGACAACAAGATATAGCTGAGGCATTAGGAATATCGAGAGCAAGGTATTCTCACTATGAAAATGAAATTCGTGAGCCTGACCATGAAACATTGATTGCTTTAGCTGCTCTTCATAATGTTTCAATTGATTATTTAATTGGCAATGGAAGTGAAACTAAATTAACGGACAAAGAAGAGCGCGATATAGTAAATGATCTTCAAAATATTCTAGATGGACTAGACGGTGGATTTGCTGCTTATGATGGGAAAACTCCTGAAGAAATTGAGGACCAAGAACTATTAAAAGCTTCATTGGAGCAAGCAATGAGGTTAGCAAAACGAGTAGCTAAAGATAAATTCACCCCTAAAAAATATAAGTAGGAATTTGAAGGGGCGCGATTAAGTGATAGTAAAAAAGACTGCTGTTCATTTAGTAAAAAGACACGAAACTAATTGCCCGTTTCGAATCGCGAAAAGTAAAGGGATCAATATTCAGTTTCAGGATCTAGGGAATATCTGGGGTTACTATTTTGTTTATAAACGGGTACCAATTATCGTTATAAATTCGAAATTAAGTGAATCATTGCAGCGGGTTGTATGCGCTCATGAACTTGGTCACTCCATATTCCATTCAAATTTAAACACTTCGTTTATGAAGAAAACTACATTTTTTTCTGTAGATAAGATTGAACTTGAAGCTAACCGCTTTGCAGCTGAATTATTGATACCTGACGAAGCGATTGCCGAAACAAATGATGTATATCAGATAGCCTCTTTACATGGTGTATCAGTGGAATTAGTTAGACTGAAACTCATTTGTAAAGAGGAATTATTTTAATCAAAATAAGAACATACATTCTGTTTAAGGAGGAAGGTTTAATGGCAAGTTATGTAGAATTGGAGCCTAAGAACGGAAAACCACGAATAAAAATTACTGTTGAATTGGGTTATGATAAATATGGAAGACGTCAGCGTAAATACAAAACAGTTACATTGAATAGTATGAGCGAACGTGCAATAAAAAAAGCTATTACTGAATTTGAAATTGAAGTTGCTACTGCAGAAGATGAGAAAAATATCGAAAATATTACGGTAGCTCAGTTCTTTGAAAAATGGATGGATATGTATGTCAAAGCACAGCTATCTATTAGTAGTAGAGATTCATATTATTCATATTTCAATAATGGCATTTTAAAAGCTCTCGGGAAAATGCAAATGACTGAAGTTAAAACGTTTCATATGGTGAAGTTTTTTAAAGATCAACAAGCTGAGGGTATGAAAAGCCTTGAAGGTAAATATATGGCTCTGAAAGGTTTTTTTAAGACGGCTAAAAAATGGGGCATCATTGATGAAAATCCAATGGATGGTGTAGATCGTCCTGTGGGTGGAAAACGTTATAAAGAGTTAGAATTTTATGACGAAGAGCAATTAAAACAGCTGTTAAGTATTTTGGACAATGTTTATCCTCGACATGCTATTACAATTAAACTTGCAGCCCTCGTCGGTTTAAGACAAGCTGAAATTGCTGGTATTCGTATGGAATGCATTAATTACAAAGAGAATACAATATTAATAGATAAAACGTTGCTTTACGATAAAGAAACACAACGTTTTAAACTTGGTCCAACTAAAACCAAAAAAGCGCGAGTTGTTTCAGTTCCCCTTTCTTTAATGGAGGAAATAAAACGTCTAGAAGTAGCCAAAAAGAAATTGAGACTATCACTTGGTGACTTATGGAATCCTATGTTGGACGAAAATAACGAGCCAGTTAATTTGCTTATTACAAAACCAGATGGCTTTCCGGCTTATCCAAGTGGTATGAGTAATCGATTTAAAGAAATATTAAATCGATATAACCTTCCTAAATTAAATTTCCACGGGTTACGCCACACATATGCATCTTACGCTTTAAGTAAAGGTGTAAACTTCAAAATCATTCAAGAACAATTAGGTCACGCAAATATTCAGGAGACAATGAACACATATAGTCACTTAACATTGAAAGATAAAAAAGAAGCAAGCGACCTTTTTGACCACTTTTTATAAGTTTGGTCGCTTTTTGGTCGCTCGCCTCTATTTTCATAGCTCTTTTAAGGGTTCAAAACCCTTATAAACGTTGCTATTCTTGGATTGCCGCTTCCAACGCAATAACCATCATGTCATTGAACGTTGTTTGACGTTCTTCTGAAGTTGTTACTTCACCTGTCAGAATGTGGTCAGATACTGTTAGTACTGTTAAAGCTTGACGACCGAATTTCGCAGCTAATGTGTATAGTGCTGATGTTTCCATTTCAACAGCTAATACGCCATATTGCGCTAATTTTTCGTTTTGTGCTTCGTCAGAATAGAACATATCCGCAGTGAAGATATTTCCTACACGTACGTTTAAGTTCGCTTCTTTAGCAGCATTGTAAGCTTTTAGTAATAAATCGAAGTCTGCAGTTGGTGCATAGTCGATTGTACCGCCGAAGACAACTCGATTCATGTTTGAGTCTGTAGATGATGTTTGTGCAATAATAACGTCACGTACTTTTACGTCTTTTTGAATTGCACCACAAGTACCTACACGGATTAGTTTTTGTACACCGTATTCTTGCATTAATTCAGTCGCATAAATTGAAATTGAAGGTACACCCATGCCTGTCCCTTGTACAGAAACGCGTTTTCCTTTATACGTACCTGTGTAGCCAAGAATATTACGTACTTCGTTATATTGAACAACATCTTCTAAAAATGTTTCGGCAATATATTTTGCACGTAATGGATCTCCTGGTAATAGTACAATTTCTGCAATGTCGCCTTTTTTGGCATTAATATGAACGCTCATCAAAAAACCTCTTTTCATCATAATTCTTTTAAATTGTAAACGTTTTCGTATAAACATTCAATCGTTAGACGTCTTGCATCACAAAAAATTTTGCATAAAAAACAATATTTGGACAAAATAACGATTTTCTTTACGAAGACGTGTCTTATTTCACTATACCCCATCTCGCTTATTGCATGCAAAACAATGCTTATATTGAAAATTTATTTTCATATAGGTCCCATAATTGATCAAAGGCACCTATTGTCATATATTCATCGGATTGAAACTCTATATAATTCGTAAGCTCCTCGAAGCTGTCGGACATTTTTGGAAAAGCATGATCGAGAAACATACTTTCGGCAAAACGTACCTTTTCATCCGACCATTCTCCCCCTCTAAATGTTAGTGCAAAATGATAAAATGATTTTTTCAATATTTCCCCTCCTTTATACATTTTTTCACAATATATAGTGTAAATTTCCTATTTATGTAGTAAAATAGTTAAATACTGTTTTTTCAGAAAGTGGTGAATTATTTGCGAAATAGCAAGAAAACTAAGCCTAATAAAGAAAAACTAAGGAAAAATCCTATTAAACCGAAAGCCCTATTTCACTTCTTTCATCTAATACGAGGGAAAATTTTAATTGCTTTCACTATTTTAATGGCAATTATTATCTCTATGCAAATTTTGTCGTATATTAATATAACAAACTTGGAAAAAAACTTACGAGAATTTGCGGAAGAAAATTTAAAACAGCAAATGCATATTAATAGTTTAGCTTCCGATATCGCGAAGCTTTCAAGCCATGAACAAACTTACTTAATTACAGGCGACGAAAAATTTCTTCAATTATATGAAGAGACTAAGGACCGAATAAATACAAATTTAACATCTGTTGAAACGTCATTTAAAAATCAGGATGAAGAGCTTAAAATCCTCGGATTAATCCAACAGTTTTATGCTAATTATTTATCCTATTCTAAATCGACAATTGAAGTACGTCAAAAATATGGCTATGAAAATGCCGCTAAACTTTTTGCGAATAGCGGAAGCCAAAACTTCAAAGGGTATATTGATGAAAATACAGGTAAACTGATTCAAATACTTGAACAGCGCAATGAAAAAACTATTTCAGACTTGGAACAGTTTGCATTCGCTTCTAAAATAATGATTTCAGGATTAACAGGAATTGCCGTTATTTTAACAATTTCATTAGGTTATATATTATCGAAATCAATCCGTAGAAATACGAAAAAGATCAATGAATCAATTCTGGATATCGCCCAGGCTGGCGGTGACTTAACACGCCGCGTAAATGTTAAAACAAAGGACGAATTTTCTGTTATAGGAGATTCGACCAATATTTTAATCGACTCAATCTCTGCATTGGTTAAACGCGTTTCAAACCTTGCCGAAAATGTATCCGGAAGTTCACAGGAATTAATGGCCCTTGCAGATGAAAATGCTCGTACAATTGATTTTATTGCTGATTCTACGATGAAAATTGCGAGCGATAGCAGTGAAATTTTAAACAGTATCGGGAGTTCGGGTAATGAAATGCAGAAATTGGAGCAATCGATGCACGTATTAGACGGAAAGGCACGAGAAGTTCAGCGAGCTGCATCTGAAATGAAGGACGCTGCACACCAAGGAAGCAGATCAGTAAACCACTCATCCATTGTCATGCTTGAAATTGAGGAAACAATTGCAACTACTTCTGATACGGTTGAAAAATTAGGGGAAAAATCAAAAAATATTACTTCAATAATTAGTTCAATTACAGCAATTGCCGAACAAACAAACTTACTCGCTTTGAATGCGGCAATCGAGGCTGCTCGCGCCGGAGAACATGGACGAGGCTTTGCAGTTGTAGCGGCTGAAGTACGAAAACTTGCCGAACAGTCCCAAAAGGCAGCAAAAGAAGTTTCGGCAATCGTTGGATCAATTCAAACAGAGGTCAAGTCCATTATCGAGCAAAATCACACAGGGGTAGAGAAAGTAATCCGTGGTGTGGAAGTGACAAATGAGACGACCAATTCTTTACAAAATATATTACTTCAGACAGAAAAAACATCTGATATTTTAACAGAGATGGTTGCTCAAATTGAACAAACTTTAAATAATAGTCACGGTGTAACAACATCGTTCGTACATGTTGCTGCAATAGCAGACAATACGGCTGTCAACACAGAACGCAGTGCAGCTGCCGCATCTAAAGGATCTGCTTCCATGGAAGAAATCAATGCATCTGCAGTGGAACTGGCTTCACAAGCAGATCACCTTCGAAGTGTTGTCAATGAATTTAAAATCTAGTATTAAAAAACTCGCTCATGGGACTTCCCATAAGCGAGTTCTTTTTATTCAAACAGTGATTTATATTCACCGTAGCCTTCTTTTTCAAGATCCTCCACCGGAATGAAGCGCAATGCTGCTGAATTGATGCAATAACGCAACCCGCCTAATTCTTGCGGACCATCCGGAAATACGTGCCCTAAATGGGAATCGGCTGTTTTACTGCGGACTTCCACACGACGCATACCGTGCGACGTATCAAAATGCTCGGTTACCTCTACTTTCTCAATCGGCTTTGAAAATGATGGCCAGCCACAGCCCGCATCATATTTGTCTTTTGAACTGAAAAGAGGCTTTCCTGAAACGATATCCACATAGATACCCTCTTCGAAAACGTCATTGTATTCATTGCGGAATGGCGGTTCCGTTCCTTGGTTTTGTGTAACATGATACTGCATTTCTGTTAACTCTTTTAAACGTTGCTCTTTATTCATTTATTTCGCCCCCAGTATTTCTCAATAAATCCAGCACGCCCTGAACCAACCGAATAGCGTTCGTAATGTGCCGGGTTCTTCTGATAGTAGTGCTGATGATAATCTTCTGCCGCGTAGAACGGCTTCGCTTCAAGGATTTTAACGGCAATCGGTGATTTGAATTTTCCGCTTGCCTCCAGTTTGGACTTGGATAATTCGGCAATCTGCTTTTGGACATCATCATGGTAAAATATCGCCGTAGTGTATGATTCGCCACGATCATAAAATTGACCGCCCGTATCTGTCGGATCGATCAATGTCCAATAAAGTTCTACCAGTTTTTCGTACGGATAAATTTCAGGATCAAACGTAATTTGAACTGCCTCAAGATGGCCCGTTGTTTCACTGCATACTTGTTCGTATGTCGGGTTTTCAACATGCCCGCCCGTGTAACCGGAAACGACTTCTATAATACCAGGCTGTTGATCAAACGGCTTTACCATACACCAGAAGCAGCCCCCTGCAAATGTCGCTTTTTCATATGCCATTAAAATTACCTCCTATTTTACTTCGTCTGGTTTGGAATAACTACTTCCAACTCTATTTTATCATTTGGTAAATCAATTTCCTTCGCACGCACTCTGGAACCACTTGCAATATTTATGCGAGACAGATCTACATAAATTTCTTCGTCATTTGGTTTCACCGTAATCCAATTTGGAAAATTAACCGCATCATCAATCATTTTCAGGACGGTTTTCGGAGGAATATTTACCTTGCCGACGTGGACCGCTTCTTGACTCAGTGTAATATTACCGTTATTTACAACTGGAATGAAGTCCATCTGAATCGGCAAATCGATATTAAAAACAGTTAATGTACTGTATAGATAAATTTTATCATCCACTGTCAGCTCTACCGGAACAGGTGACTGGTTCATAGCTTCCGATAAATATTGTTTTGCAATTGCTTCGAATTCTTTAGCTGTCGTTTCCACAGTCAATATGTTGCCCTCAATAGGGAGTGGTGGCTGTTCTGTTGCTTGTTCTACATCAGCAGTTATTAAATAGAGCAATGTGGCAAATGTAATGAGTACTGCTCCAGCCAATAATAAAAATGCGACTTTCCATTTGTTCATCTTCTCACTCCTCAAATCCTAATAAACCGTCTGACATCTGCTCAATATCACATTGTTGCATTGTTTCAATGATGCGTTTTGTCATACGATCATATCCTGTGCTATTCGGATGAAAGAAGTCTACATGATATACCATATCCTCATTTGAGACAAATAAATCCTCTACAGATACAAAACACGCATTTTCATCTGTGGCAGCAAGCTTTTCGATTTCACCATTCCACTCCGAAATAATCGGATCGAAAGGTGTAATCTCATCGACTACGATTGAAAAAGGATTGTAGAACCCAACTAAAATAATCGGCGCATCAGGATTTACTTTACGAATTTCTGCAATGACTTCTTCGTAGCGCTCAGCAAATTTGGGCAATTCCTTATCAAACATAGACTTTTTCATTGAAAATAAATTCTTTTTTACAATTTTCATTACATCATTACCGCCGAGCGTAATCGTGATCAGATTTGCTTTTTGCAGTTCTTCTTCATAGTGGCCCCGCTCAAGTAAACTTAACAGCTGGTCACTGCGTCTACCGTTTTTACCTCGGTTATCGAGTTCCACTTCCTCTACCATCGGCCATTTTTCCAGCTCCTCCTGTAGGCGAATTGTATAGCCATAATCCTGGGTTTCGTCTCCAACACCCCTTGTTAGCGAATCACCTAATGCTAAATAAAAAACCGATTGTGCATCTTCTTCCTTACGATCAGACCAGTCTAGTTGAAATACATCATTTATAATATCAAAAAAGCTCGTATTGATTGTTTCTTCGTTTTCGGCTTCTTCTTCTGATATAGACAAATCATTATTATCATTGGATGAATTGTCGGATTGTTGTGCTTCTTCTATTTGTGGGTCAATTGTAACGGAGCATGCGGACAAGAAAATGACAGCTAATGATGTGAGTACTAACCGCCACATGCAACTTCCCCCTTTTTATTTTGTTATTTCATTATAAAATATTTTCCTCACCTTTAGGAATGATTTGCCTATAAAAATAGTGATATATTTGAAAATATTTTTAAATTTATAAAAAAAGTAATTCTAAAGTTAATATTCTTTAGAATTACCTTTGATCTATTCTGTATAATAAATAAAGCCGATTGCACCTTCACCTGTATGTGTACTAATAACCGGTGAAGTAAAGGCAACTTCAACTTGTCCTGTATAACCTGTTGCTTTTACCTGCTCGATCAACGGATTCACTAACGTATCCATTGCATTCGCATGAGAGATGGCAACACCTGCCACTTTTTTACCTTTAGTATCCTTTTCAAATTCACTCATTAAATATTTCACCACTTGCTTATAGCTGCGCGGTTTTGCACAAATCGTCACTTCCCCAATATCTAAGTGACCAATTGGCTTAATATTCAATAAAGAACTAACGACTGCCTTACCTTTTCCGATTCGACCGCCTTTAACCATGTTCTCCAACGTGTCCAATGCAACAAAAAGACGTGTGTTTTCACGTACACGATTCACACCAGCAACAATTTCCTCCAATGTAGCACCTGCATTACGTAGACGGATCGCTTCACGAAGCTGGAATGCCAACCCGAAAGCAATATAACGCGAATCTATTACGGTTACGTCAGAATCAGTCATTTGTGAAGCTTGATTGGCTGACTGATATGTACCGCTCATACTCCCTGTCATATGGATTGATATAATTTTTGAACCATCTTTTCCAAGTTCGTCATATAACTCTTTAAATATACCAGGAGACGGTTGAGAACTTTTCGGAAGTTCTTTTGCTGTTTTTAATAATTTAATAAATGTATCCGGTTGCAAATTTACACGATCTGTATACGTTTTATCATCAATTTGAACTGTTAATGGTACTACATGAATTCCATGTTCCTGAATTTCCGCGTCTGTTAAATCGCAAGTTGAATCTGTTACGATATGAATTTGACTCAAAGAAAACACATCCTTTTTCTATCTTCCTTACTATTATAAAGAAATCATATTTGTTTACCAATATGACATTTGTCATTGAAGAATGACCCAGTTTATCACTATTTTCATATGACATATAGCAGTATAACATCATGACATCCATCTATCACGAATATTTCGCTAAAGAATTATACTAATATAAAGGAGCGTGATGACTCATGCACAATTTAGACGCATTTGATTATAAAAACTGGAAAGAAGAACTTTGGAATGCCATAACACATGGTGTAGGACTTGCCATTAGCATACCTGCATGCATTCTATTAATTATTCATTCAGCAGCTAACGGCACAGCAGTACATATTACTTCCTACGCTATTTTTGGCTCATCCTTGATTTTACTGTTTTTAATGTCGACATTATTACATAGTGTTCCGGAAAAATATAAACGGTTCTTTTCAATACTGGATCATTCTTCAATATATATATTGATTGCTGGTACTTATACCCCGTTTTTACTTGTAGCAATCGGAGGTGTGACAGGCATTGTCATGCTGTGTATTATTTGGTTTATTGCAATATTAGGCGTTGTGTTCAAATGTTTGTTCATTCATCGATTCGAAAAATTATCATTGGTGCTTTATATTTTAATGGGCTGGCTTATCATTTTCGCCATTCGACCATTATATGCATATTTGACGTTTGATGGTTTTATGCTAATGCTTATTGGCGGTCTGCTATTTACATTTGGCGCAATTTTTTATGCATGGACCCGCCTTCCGTACAATCACGCGATTTGGCATTTATTCGTTATTGCAGGCTGTGGATGCATGGTGGCTTGTGTATATATGTATCTGATATAAAAGAAAAGGACATGCTGAAGTTTTGATTCAGCACGTCCTTTTGTTTTTAACAGCTATTTTTCGTAAATACAGTACTGGAACGTATATCCATCTTCGGACTCGATAGGCTCGAGGCATGAGATCTTCTTCCAGTCATCGTATGACGGAAAATAAGTGTCCCCTTTAAAACTATGGTTGATGAATGTAATATATAACCGATCGGCAATGGCCATCGACTGCTCAAATATTTGGGCACCGCCAATGATCATCACTTCTTCTTCACCTTCAACTAGCGCCAATGCTTCTTCCAGGTTTCCTACTACTTCAATTCCTTCTGCTGTAAAGTTTTCATTTCGAGTAATGACAATATTTCGGCGTCCCGGCAAAGGTCGTCCAATTGAATCGTAGGTTTTACGGCCCATAATCATCGGTTTTCCCATTGTCATTTCTTTAAAGTATTTCAAATCACCCGGTAAATACCATGGCAAATCGTTTTGATAGCCAATTACCCGGTTTTCATCATGCGCAACGATTAATGAAATCATCGTGCCCCCCCTTTATACTGCAATCGGTGCTTTAATTGTTGGATGCGGATGATAGCCTTCAAGCGAAATATCTTCCATTTCAAAATCAAAGATCGATTGCTTATCTTGATTTAACTTTAAGATCGGCAATTGCTTCGGCTCACGAGTGAGCTGTTCTTTTACTTGTTCAAAATGGTTTGAATAAATATGGGTATCGGCCATGCTATGCACAAACTCACCAACTTCAAGTCCACATTCATGGGCAATTAAATGCGTCAGCAATGCATAGCTCGCAATGTTAAAAGGCACCCCTAAAAATGTATCTGCACTGCGCTGCGTAAGCATACAGCTCAATTTACCCTCAGCAACGTAGAACTGGAACATCACGTGACATGGCGGTAAAGCCGCTTTACTGCCCTTTCCTCCAGCATCGATCACATCTTCCGGGTTCCATGCATTCACGATAATACGACGCGAATCCGGATTATGTTTAATCAAATCGATTGCATCTTGCAATTGATCAATCGATTCACCCTCTGAAGTTGTCCAATTACGCCACTGTTTCCCGTAAACATTACCCAAATCTCCGTATTTTGAAGCAAATTCATCATCATGTAAAACACGTTCACAAAATGCAGAAAGTTCTATTTGATACTGTTCATTAAACGCTTCATCAATTAGGGAGCGTCGTCCAAAGTCACTCATATCAGGTCCGATGTACTCTTCTGATTCTACCCACTTTTTAAATGCCCATTCATCCCAAATATGGTTGTTGTTCTGAAGTAAATAGCGGATATTCGTATCACCTTTAATAAACCAAAGAAGTTCACTTGCAACGAGTTTAAACGGTACGCGCTTAGTCGTTAAAAGCGGAAAGCCTTCCTGTAAATTAAAGCGCATCTGATAGCCGAAAATGCTGCGTGTCCCTGTTCCTGTACGGTCAGATTTATCTGTCCCGTTGTCCAAAATATATTGCAATAAATTTAAGTATGTATGATCTGCATGTACCATTGTTTTTCACTCCTAAAGAATGTTCTCCGTTTATTATATAGACTTATGGTGAGAAAAACACGTCAATCTGCAAAATCGCTCGAAAATCCTACTGAGCGAAAATTTACTAATGATTCTAAAATAATATGTATAAAAAAGGGTACAATAAAAGGCGCTACTCGTATTTCGTCTGCTGAGTAGCGCCTTTAGTCAAATGTGTCTAAGTCATCGTATAGCTCAATCGTTTGCGTCAATTTTTATGTTGCCTCCCTAAGAATTGTTTTGTTGTTTTCCAGAATTTGAATCATTTGCAGTAAAATTTTGTCCTCAATTTTTTGAGCACCATTTACTTCTTTTGCAATAATTTTCGTTAATTCCAAAATTGTATTTACGTCGAGCTTATGTTTTTCCGCTAATTGGAATGCTCGCCCTAACTGACCGGTTATCATCGGCAGTCCTCCTTTTTACTATAGTATACAAATATTATACCTCGAGTTACATAAAAATTCACCTTTAATTTTTAAATTTTTGTAAATTACACAAAAAAAATTAAGGTCCTTTTATCAACCGCATAGTAATATTATGATAAATCGCCGGATACTCTATTCCCAACGTTAAATAAATAACTTTCGCTTTATTTATTACGAAATCAGAACTATATATTTCCCTCTTTGTTGCTGCAGATATTATTTCCTATTTTTAATTATTTTTATTTTCAAAGGGACATTTTTATTCGTATTTTGATACATTTTCTTTTTAAAAAAAGAAGTATAAACAATCGGTTCCCGGGAAAAATACGAGCAGAAATAGATACTTGAATTTCTTTTGTATGTGTTTTTTACATACCGAATGAACTTCTTTATCTAAAATAAAGGAGATGTTTTAAATGGGAACATTATATAGAATAGCCCTCGTACTTGTAATTATTGGAGCAATTAACTGGGGACTTATCGGCTTTTTCAAATTTGATTTAGTCGCATCATTATTCGGCGGTCAAACTGCCGGGTTATCACGGATTATTTATGCACTTGTCGGTCTTGCCGGTCTTGCATGTATTCCTCTGTTAATGAAAAATCTTGACGAAGAAGACAATGCAACCGTTACTCATACAAGAGCAACGAACAGACCGAATTATAATATGGAAGCTGGTAAGGAAGCCGATTTCTCAGAATATGCAAAGCAAAAAAACAAAAACAACAATAACAATAACGACAATAAAGAGAAGTAATTCAGAAATATTAACAAAAGCAAAGCACAAGACCAGGCGCTCGATAATGAGTACCTGGTCTTTTAGCTTATTCAGTACTTTAATCTTGGGATTAAGTAAACTTATTTAAATAAAGTTCTTCTCTTCGCATATTTTATAATACTTAAAATAAACCTGTTAATATCTTTATCCATCCAAAAATAGAGGTCCATAATATAACGCTTAAAATCAGGCCATTAAATAAACCTAAGAAAAATCTGTTTTCCAAGATTACCACTCCCTAAATTAAAGGTTGGCCAATCACAGATTATTTAAGCTTTGATCGCTTATGTTTCTTTTGGCAAAGGATGGAAGAATAAGCACCAAATTTTGGAGCTCCTTGTTAAAACTTTAATATGGAATCTCCCTTTTTCGTGGAAAAAAAAGTGTATTGTTGATAATTCATCAGTAATCGTTTATCGTTTTTTGGAAATAACCTTCCAAAAGTTGTATAGTGTAAGGAGAGATTAAATTTAACGAGGTGAAATTATGAGTTTTTGGACATGGGTAGCAATCATTATTGCATTAGCTAGCGGAATTTTTGCCGCTAATTCCGGAAAGAAGAAAATCGAAAAATAGAATAAGAATTTTTAAAGCTTTAAAAAAGCACCCGACCAGTTGGCGGGTGCTCTATTTTGCTATGATAACCACTTAGGCGGTGTGTTTTTGCTCCAGTAAATCTCGCCAAGGTCGTAATGCTTTGAATAGTTGTCTTCAAACGTATGATAGTGGAAATTGTAATAGTAGCCATCAAAAGGACGGTTCTCTGTTCGCACATGGAAGCGGATTACGTCTGTTTTTGATTTGCTGTCAACAATGTGGAAGATTTTTTCTGAATAATCTCCACTCGGTTTTTCGGAAACCGTTAAGTTACGCAGTTTTTCATCACCAACTCGTTCCACAGTCATTGCAATAGCTTCTTCGATTTTCGGGAAAATATTCGTTTCGAATTGTTGTTCAATAACCGGTCCGACTTTTGTTCCAAATTTTATGTATGATTGTTCTTTTGCAGCAGACACAAAGTCATCTGTAGTTGGCAGCGGTTTTTCATCAACGATAATATCATCCAACTGATAGGCAGCTGAAATATGGTTGTCGCTTGGACGATCCAATGCCGATTTGCCATGCCGGTCTTCATCAAAATTGGCCCAAATTTCATGCTTTGGTGTAATTAAACCAAACGATAATAACGCAACGGAGACAACAAGAGATTTGTAAATCCATTTTTTCAAGTCTATCACCCACTTTTATTATGTATAATTTTAAAACGCTCTTCTTAATATATACGAATATTATAACAAATAGTTTCATCTTTATTGTAATCATTGTACAATAAAAAAGGAAGATATTGTAGGTTATATTAAGGGAGGTTCTAAAAAATGGACATTGTTATGGGTCTTGGATTATTACTAATGCTTGGGTATATGACTTCTTTATGTTTCACGGACTAATATTTTTTAATGTGCCATCCAAACCGATTTGGATGGTTTTTATTCGGAGAATTGGACAAGGGGCCCCCAAATATTGGGGACCCCTTTAGTATTTAATAGATAGATTTATAAATAAATGAAAGTCTCAACCCGATCATCCGGGGAATTTATATTTATTCGGAGTGCACAACTCCAGTTTTAACCGCGGTAAAATTCTACTAATCTCTTCTAACTTAAGCAACATAGTCCCAACCTGCTACTATGTCCTTGCAGCCCTGAAGCTTGCGCCAGTGTGAATAAGTATCTTCAAAAACACTAGCAGAAATGCCAATTCATTTATAGCACTATCTAAAATAGCACAAAAACAATCATAACACATATGTTCGCGTTTGTAAACTGAATTTGAGTCCGTGCAAATTTTCATAATGTCCGCTATACTTGAAAAATCGGAATTTAAAAGGAGTTATGTAAAGATGAATGAAGTTGAAACAACATTATCAATCCAAATGAAACGGATGGCTGTTACATTGCTGGATATGCAGCAAAGCCGTTTTGTATCTGCAAGTGAGACAATGGATTTATCCGCACTTCAATCTGAAGTGTATAATCAGTTCTTTGAATCATACATAGATGCAACGATGAATAGTCCGAAATCTGTTGCATGTAAATTTTTAGACCGTGACAATGATATTATGACTAAAATGAACCGTTATGTAGAATATCCTGATGATACCCATTTCTTATCGCTAGCCAATGATTTATCAAATAAACTGTATCAAATTATGCAAACGGTATCGAACAGTAACGGCTCGGTCTTTGTCGCGCATATCGAACTTATTGGCGAAGACTATATTCTACTGTTAAAGCTGGATCCAAAAGACGCGGTACAGATTGATTTGGAAACACTGCATTTGAAAACAATCGAAAATATTTTGCCTGATGCATCGAGTCGTGTACAAAAATGTGCACTCATTCGAATGAATTATGATCCGCTCGAAGAAAATGTTTATGTATTGGATAAACAATCGGATGGCGAACCGGCGAAGTTTTTCATGGAAACTTTCTTGCAGGCCACTCCGATCGCGTCCGACAAAAAGAAAACAAAAATGCTCATGAAGGAATTATATGAGAAAATCGCGGAATCGATCAATGAAGAGGAGACTCTCCACCTACAAAGAGCGATTGATGAGGAATTTGAACATGGCAAATATATTGAACTAGACGCATCGGTGCATAATATTTATGAAGCAATTGCACCACCTGAGAATCGGGAAGATTTCGTTGAACAAGGTGCCAAATTGTTTATCAATGAATTCACCGACCGCAATCCAGACTTCACGCCTACATTCGAAGTGAAACGGGATGATTTGCATGTTGTTTATAAATCGGCAGAAGGTGAAATTCTCTTCCGTTATGATAAAGGATTGGACAATATTGATGTAAAGCATGATCAAGTAAGCGGTACGTATACGATTACTATACGTGATGCGGATACAGTAGGATTTACGCTGCATAAAAAACCGCTATAAGTTTAATAAAAGTATAATAGAACATAAAAAGGGGCTGTGTGTTTTGCACTGCCCCTTTTTTCAACCTATTTCGATGTTAACGCAATAAATTCCTCGACATCTTTTTCGCAAAGTGAGATTCCTTTTAACCAGAAATCTTCTTTCGTAATGTCTTCGCCTAAATGCTTCATTGCCAATTCTTCAACTGTCATGATCGCTGTGTCACGCAACAGAGCCATATACTTCTCTTCAAAGCCTTTACCTTCTTCTTTTGCTTTCGCGTAAATGCTTAATGAGAATAAATAACCAAATGTGTACGGGAAGTTATAGAACGGTACACCTGTAATATAGAAGTGCATTTTTGATGCCCAGAAATGCGGATGTGTTTCCCCTAACCCGCCTGCATGTGCTTCAATTTGAGCTTCTTCCATCAGTTCGTTCAAGCGTTTCGTTGATACAATGCCTTTTTTCCGCTCATCATAAAAACGAGTTTCAAACAAGTAACGCGCATGGATATTCATAAAGAAAGCAACTGAACGCTGAATTTTATCTTCCAGTAACGCAATCTTTTCCTGTTCAGTTGTTGCTTCTTCAACTGCTGCATCTGCAACAATCATTTCTGCGAACGTTGAAGCTGTTTCAGCAACATTCATTGCATAGCGGCGGTTCAATGGATGAACAGGGCGCAGTGCATACGAATGGAAAGCATGTCCCAGTTCATGTGCCAGTGTGGAAACATTTGACATCGAGCCGGAGTAAGTCATGAAAATACGAGATTGCTCTGATAACGGCATTCCTGTACAGAAACCGCCTGGACGTTTATTATCACGGTCTTCCGCTTCAATCCACCCGTCTTCAAACGCTGTACGTGCAAAGCTTTCCATTTCTGAACCAAAGCGGCCGAAATGCTTCAGGATAAACTCAGCGCCTTCCTGATATGACATTGTAGCTGTTGAATCCGTGACCGGTGCATCAAAGTCAAACCAGTCTAAATTCTCTGTACCTAACAGATTTGCTTTATGCTGCAAATAACCTGCAAATGTCGACTTACGAGATGTAATGGCACCCCACATCGCATCGATTGTTTCCTGTTTCATGCGGTTAATTTGTAGCGGCTCTTTTGTTACTGAGTCCCAGCCGCGCTTTTTATAAACGGCTAACCGGAAACCTGCCAAGTGATTTAATGTTTTTGCAAAGAACTCTTCACGCTCTGTAAACACTTTTTCCAATGCTTCAAATGCCGCTTTTCGCACTGTGCGGTCTTTATGCGAACTTAAATTGTTCGCTTGTCCAACTGAAAGTAATTTCTTTTCGCCGTCCACTTCTACTTCCACTTTAATATCGCCGATCAGCATGTTATAAAGCTGTCCCCAAGAACTGTATCCATCAACACCTAAAGCTGAAATTAGCGCTTCTTCTTCTTCGGATAATGACTCTTTCGATTTTTCGCGCCATTCCGTTAAGATGAATTCGAATTGAGCCAATTCTTCTGTCTGCAATAATGCTTCGAAAGTTGACTGTTCGATTTTACCCAATTTCTGATTGAAGCTTTCCAGAATCGGCGATGAATTTGCCGCTATCCCTGATAATTGGCCTTGCAATAGTAATGCATCACGATCCGTCGTGTCTTGTGCAGTTAAGCAAGAAAGCATCGCCCCTGCCTGGGAAATATGCAGCATTACTTCTTTGATGCTTTCCAATACGGATTGGATTTCTAATGCAGCATCACTATTTTGAGGTACTTCGAATTTGTCAATTTTCTCTTTTAATACTTCCAGTTTAGGTGTCAAACTTTCAATATGCTCGATTAATTGTGGAGATGCACTACCACCAGGGAAAAAAACATCCAAATCCCAAACTTCAGGATATTTAACATTTACCATTCTATTACCTACTTTCTGAATTGTAGTTCAATTCTTATTTTACTAAAAAATAAGTTATAATGCTCGAAAATATTTCGGATTTAGAAATAAAAAAGCTAGCCTTTGTAATCGGCTAGCTCTAGCATTATAAAATCGGTGATAATAAACGCGAAACGGATTCCCGAATTTTCGTCCAAGTTTTGCGTGCGTCGTATTGCTCCTTCGTTAATTCAAAACTTTCCTTAATATCTGCTTCGAACAGCTCTCTGCATTGTATCGCTAAATTTGCATCATATAGAATGGCGTTAATTTCAAAATTCAGGCTAAAACTTCGGACATCTATATTAGCCGTACCAATTGTCGCCACTTCATCGTCAATGACAATCATTTTTGCATGAAGGAAGCCCTTTTTATAACGGTATACTCGACCGCCAACTTCCAATAAGTCGCCGCTGTATGCTGAATTGGCTCCATATACGAAAGCATGATCGGTTACTTCGGGCGTCATTATGCGCACATCAACACCTGATGAAGCAGCAATTTGAACCGCATGCATAAATGGTTCGTCCGGTACAAAATATGGTGATTGAATATAAACATACTTTTTGGCACTTAAAATCATTCGGATATAACTGTTTTTAATTGATTCAAAGTCCGTATCAGGACCGCTCGACACAATTTGAACAGGTGTGTCTGCATCTACGGTAAACGTCGGGAAGTACCTTTGTTCGATTTCAGTCAACTCTTCTTTTCTCGCCTGGTACCAGTCAAATAGAAAATGAGCCTGCATATTATAAACAGAATTACCTTCGATTCTCAAATGCGTATCGCGCCAATACCCGATATCGTCATCCAGACAGGCATATTCATTCCCGACATTAAACCCGCCGATATATCCGACCCTTCCGTCAATAATAATAAGTTTCCGGTGATTCCTAAAATTAATACGTGGATTAAACAGCTTAAAATACGATGAAAAATACGCTTCTACCTGCCCACCGGCATCCGTTAATTTTTTCAGATCCTTTTTGCGTAATGTACGTGAACCTAAATCGTCGTACATCATCTGCACTTCAATGCCCTCTTTCGCTTTTTTGACGAGCGCATTGAAAATACTTTTACCGACATCATCCATTTTATAGATGTAGTACTGAATATGAATGGTCTGTTTTGCATTTTCGATATCTTCTATGACCGAACGGAATTTTTCTTTCCCTTCCGACAGTATTTTGACATCATTTTTTGAACTCAATAAAGAATGGTTATAATCGACGTTCATCTTAATTAAGGCTTCATGCTTTTTTGTAATAGCATTCGGAAAATCGTATGTCCCTTCTTCCAACGCATTCTTTTGATCCTGGAATGATTCCAGTGTTTCCTCCTGCTGGACCGCATGCCACCTTACAAAATGTTTCTTCTGTAAATTCCGACCTATTAGTAAATATAAAATAAAACCAAAAATCGGTAAGAAAAAGAGTACAAATAACCAAGCCCATGTAGATGATGCGCTTTTTCGGCTGATGAATATTAATACGAGGGCAAACAATATGTTTAATACAAATAAGGTGACGGTTAAAATACCAGTGACTGTCATGAAATTCATCTCTTTTCATTATTTAATTATTAAGAGAAAGCAACTATTAAATGTTATAAATTACTAGTTTTTTCTACTATTTTACTATTCCCTGTAAATCTGTATTTAAGACATGCAAATGCAGATTTTAAAGGAATCGATTCACTTTCCGGGTGAGATTTGGAACTACAGTGAAAATGAAAATACCGCTTACCTGATAAGTAAGCGATAACATGGTTCGATACTATTTTCCCCACTCATGTTCCTGTTTGGCCTTCTTCAAACTGAAATATAATGAGTAACGTTGTAATCCTTTAGCACCCTCAATTGCTTTCGCTGCGGACTGATCAAATAACTCAATGTTATTTTCTGCTAATGCTAATTGGGCATCAACCGCATCGTTCATCCACACCCTCTTTAATGGGTAACTTTTTGCCAAGTCTCGATTACCTAATAACGCTGCAATACTGGCCTTTCCATATAGACCATTTGGTGTATCCAGCAGTTTATCTGCAAATTGCTCCGCACGTTCAAAATCATTAAGACGGAGTGCCCGGTTCATTTCATATGTATGTTTAATAACAGGTTGCTTGTAATGTGCGATAATGCGATCCATAGCCCCGATTTCCTCTTCTTTTGTCCCGTTTTCTACGACAAGGATATAATTCAGCATTGGGTCTTTTTTATGCTTTTCGATGTATTTTTTTATTTTCAACAGATTCGTCGAAGCAAATGCAATGTAATACATATAGCCGATGGAACAAAGTGCAAATAGGACAATAATAGATATACTTACAGAGAATGGCCAATCCAACATAGCACTGATTAGCCCTACTGTTACCCCTAAAATAATGACATAAATCCAGTTAATCAATTTTTCACTTCCTCTTCATTACTTCATTCATTATAGCTCAATCTTCATTACAATCAATGACTGTTCAAATTTCCCGGTTACATAAAAAAGCAGATGCACAAAATAAGTGCATCTACTATAAATTATCTCATTTTCTTTATGCTTTTTGATAGTTGCTTCCATTTACGTTTTTCAGCAAGCTGGGCATCCGTATTCGCCTTTTTCTCAATATAGGCAAGTTCCCGCTGCAGTTTAAAAAAGCTCGTCAATCTTGCAGCATCAAGTTCTCCTTTTTCAACTGCCTGCAATACAGCACAACCGGGTTCATTTTTATGCTTACAGTCGCGGAATCTGCAGTTTTCTGTAATCTGTTCAATATCGGAAAAACTTGCAGTTAGACTGTCCCCCTGATCCCAAAGCTGTAACTCCCGCATTCCAGGAGTGTCAATCAGGCAAGCACCGGATGGTAAAACAACAAGTTCCCGGTGTGTCGTCGTATGGCGACCTTTTGCATCATCTTCACGGATTGTCGACACTTTCATTTGTTCTGTGTTTAATAAAGCGTTTGTAAGTGTTGATTTCCCTGCACCGGAAGAACCGAGTAATGCGGCAGTTTTCCCTTCAGTTAACAGCGCATGTAATGAAGCGATTCCTTCACCAGTCTGCGCACTCACCGTCATAATATCCACACCGAAAGCAACCGATTCGATTTCTTTTAAATACGGTGTGACATCCTCGCATAAATCCGCTTTCGTTAATACAATAACCGGTGTTGCCCCTGAATCCCATCCAGCAACTAAATAGCGTTCTAAACGGCGTATATTGAAGTCATCATTTAAACTCATAACAAGTAATATGAGATCAACATTTGTTGCCACAATTTGTTCATCGACTTCTAGACCTGCCATTTTTCTTGTGAATTTGGATTTCCGATCAAATAAGTGATGAATAATGGCACGTTCTTCTCCCGGCATTTGTTCAATAACGACAAAATCGCCTACAGCCGGGTAATCTTTTCTTGAAAAGGCGTGGTATGCAAAGTTTCCGGATACCGTTGCCAAAAATTCGCCCTGTTCTGTCAGGACACGGTAAGAGTGTTTATGTTCGAGTATGACGCGTCCAACAAGCTTTGTCGTCATATCAATCGATAATATTTGTAGTTGTGTTTCAAAAAATGCTGTAAAACCTAATTGTTGTAAATTCAATGGAATTGCCTCCTAATGGTGTATGGTAGTATTTTTGTTTTTTAGGCAACAAAAAAACCTTATGATAGCAATTTTGCCGTCATAAGGTTTCATACGCACAGTTAAGAAGCGTGACTCTTCTCTATTAGAAGGCACTTTTGTGGCGAATGTCATATGACAGGCATAATTGCATTGATTCAATCTCATGTAATTTAGTCATATTCATCACCATCTCTCTCCATTAATTATTCCAACTATAACAATAGATAGAATGTTTTGTCAATACTTTCCTCAACTATAATTTACCAAATTTTCGGTTTACATCTCTTTAAAAGATTGGGAAAATGTAAAGCGAGGGTTAAACGTAAATATTAAGGAGTTATTATAATGAACATTCAACTAATACAATGTACTAACGAAAATTTAGACGCTTTACAAACAATCAGCCGGGATACGTTTTACGAAACGTTTCATGAGCAAAACAGCGAGGAAAGTATGACGGCTTATTTGAACACAGCTTTTTCAGCAGAAAAACTGACAGCTGAGCTTGAAAATAAACACTCACTATTTAAGTTACTGTTTGTAAATGAAGAGCTGGCAGGTTATTTAAAGGTCAATACAGATGAAGCACAGTCCGAACTGTTAGGGCCGGACACTCTGGAAGTGGAACGAATTTATATTTTAAGCTGTTTTCAGAAACTCGGTTTAGGGAAAGTATTGATGGATGATGCGATCAAACTGGCCAATGAAATGAATAAAAACAAAATATGGCTCGGTGTGTGGGAAAAAAATATGAACGCCATTGCGTTTTATGAAAAAGCGGGCTTTGTAAAAACAGGCTTCCATTCATTTTTCATGGGTGAAGAAGAACAAAACGATTTTATTATGACAAAACATTTGTGAGGGAAAATGATGTATATTCCAAAGCAGTATCAGTTAACAGATGAGCAAAAGATTCATAAGATTATTAAAGAATATAGTTTTGCGACAGTTGTTTCCATTCATCAAGGGGTACCGGAAGCCACTCATTTACCGCTCTTTTTAAGTGAAGATAGCAAGTTTCTTTACGGCCATTTTGCACGTGCCAACACACAGTGGAAAGATATTCTCAATCAACAGGTGCTCGCGGTTTTTAATGGCCCCCATAGCTACATCTCCTCTTCCTGGTACGAAACAAAAGATTCAGTACCAACGTGGAACTATGTATCTGTCCATGTAAAGGGGTTTATCGAAATGATGGAGGACGAGGAAGAAATCCGGAGATCTCTTCACCATTTAATTGAAAAGTATGAAACTCCGAATAGCTCCTATGATGTAAATGATGTTGACTCCAAATATATGACCGGCTTATTGAAAGGCATTGTGCCGTTCAAATTACGAATAAGCTCCATTGAAGCTGCGGCAAAATTGAGCCAAGGTCATTCGAAAGAACGCCAAAAACTTGTCATCGATGAATTACTAAAACGGAATGACGGTTTTGATGAAATTATCGCTAAATTAATGCTGGAAAATTAACACATTATAAAAAGTTGGAATTATTTAAATAGTCTTATATTTTAATTGACACCTATACCCTAATATGGTAAATTTATCTCGAATTCAAGGTAAAGAATTTCTTGGGTTTCATAATAGTTGGGAGGAATTTATCATGGCAAAATGGCAAATCGATCAGGCACACTCAACAATAGGTTTTGAAGTCAAGCATATGATGGTGTCGAAAGTTAAAGGTCAGTTTACGAATTATTCAGCGGATGTAGAAGTTGATAATTTAGAAGATTTAACATCGGCACAAATTGAAATTACTATCGATACGACAAGTATTAATACAAATAATGAAGATCGTGACAACCACTTAAAATCAGCGGAATTCTTTGATATTGAGCAATTCCCTGACATTAAATTTAAATCAACAAGCATCACAAAAGACGGTGACGACTATAAAGTCTCGGGCGATTTGACAATTAAAGATGTAACAAAACCGGCCGTATTTGATGTGGAATATGGCGGTAAAGGAACTAATCCATGGGGTGTTGAAGTTTACGGTTTTGAAGCGGAAACGAAAATTGACCGTGAAGAATTCGGCCTTACATGGAATGCTGCACTAGAAACAGGCGGCGTTTTAGTCGGCAAAGATATTAAAATTAAAGTAGAACTTGAATTAAACCCAGCACAATAATTATTCATGAGCAGCCGTAGCTATTTTGGAAACGGCTGTTTTTTTGTGCAACTTCCCATTTTATATAGCGTCAAATATTAAAACATTATTTTCCAGTTAGTTAAGAGGTGCTTTTTTGCGGAATTTTTGGTCTGCCATTACGATCTTCAGTTTATGTATTGCTTTTATCGGGGTTTGCTTTTATTTGATGAGTACAACATTATGGACGTTTTCCTATACAACACTTATTGTTGTTGCCCTTCTTTTTGTGCTCATTATATATGCACTACGGCAGGAATATAAACAATTGTCACGCTTAAAGAAAGTGGTTGCGTTTTTCGTAAATACTATCTCCATTTTATTTGCATCGTTTATTATTTTATTTTTCTCTTTAAAAATTGTTGTCTATTCATTTGGCGGGACTGAACATCTGTTTACATCCTATTCACCGAATATGGACTATTCATTGGATTTTTATGCTTTCGATGCAGGAGCAATGGGATCATTTGGTATCCGTGGAGAACTTGATGGTCCTTTTGGATTTAAGAAACAGGTTTATTATGAAAGACATGCCGAAAAAGCGAATATTCAATGGCTGACTAATGAGATTGTCGTTATTAATGGACACGAAATCAATTTAAAAAACGGAGAATCATTCGGCTATAAAATTAATACGAGGTGAAGTTAATGCAAACAGCAATTATATTTGATATGGATGGCACTTTATTTCAAACAAATCTTATTTTAGAGCCGGCGCTCGAGCGTACATTTGAGTATTTACGTCAAAATAATCTTTGGTCAGGTGCTGCTCCTATCGAGCAATACCGAAAAATAATGGGTGTACCGCTTGAAGTCGTTTGGAAGACGTTGTGTCCCGATCATTCCGATAAAATTCGTGAAAAGAGCAATCATTTTTTTCAGGCATCACTTATTGAAGAAATCCGACAAGGTAACGGTGCCCTTTACGAAAACGTATTGCCGTCACTTCAATCGTTGAGTGAATCTTACCCATTATTTATTGCCAGTAATGGCGAAACGGCTTATTTACAAGCAATTATGTCTACTTATAATTTAGAACGTTGGATAAAGGGATGCTATAGTATTGATATAATTCCATCAAAAAATAAATCCCAACTTGTTGAACGAATAATAATGGAACAGAATATAGTCAGCGGTTTTGTCGTTGGTGACCGCGCATCCGATATTAACGCAGCGATTGATAACAATTTAATAGCCATTGCAGTGAACTTTGATTTTGCCCAGCTTGCAGAAATAAAAAAAGCCCATCATATCGCTGAACAATTTCCTCAAATAATTGACATTATAAACACCTATCGAATACGTTCAGTGGGGGGATAACATGTTAAACTCGACAAGAAATTCGGATTTGCTTAAATTAAGCAGTATATTTGCGCTCATTGGACTACTATTAATTTTTTTTAACGGACGAATTGCCAATTCACTTAGCTCTATTTGGATACAGTCTCTTGGTGGTATGTCAGATACGAATGAATACATATTTATTAAAACAAGCTATGCCAATGCATCTCTTGTTGTCGGCGGGATATTATTGAGCATCAGTTTAGTCGCAATGCTATTCAGCTGGTATCAGCTTAGAAGCTAAACAAAAAAGCATCGATTTTAAATTCGATGCTTTTCGTGCGTATAATGAGATGAAATTTATTTGTTATTACTTTTATATTTTTCATGCACTAATGTTTCCTGAACCGGTTCGTCAGGTATACGATTGTACGATTCTTTCTCGGTCTCAACATTCATTTCTTGTTGCTGATTGCCTTCTACGTGACTGCGTTCATTATAAGATTTCATCACTTCGTCATTGCGTTCATCTGGTAAACGGTTATAGGACTCTTTTACGGTTTCAACAGGTTTGTCTGTATGTCCGTTCCCTTCCACATGACTTCTCTCATTATAATTTTTCATATCTTCATCATTACGTTCATCCGGCAAACGGTTATAGGACTCTTTCACCGTCTCGGCGGTTGTATCCTGCTTAATGTTATCTTCTACATGGCTTCGTTCATTGTAGTCTTTCATTTTTGCTTCATCACGCTCATCCGGTAAGCGGTTATACGATTCTTTATTCGTTTTTAGGCTTTTTTTTTCCTCGTTCCCTTCGACATGACTGCGTTCATTATACTTCTCCATTTTTTTATCATCACGCTCATCCGGTAAACGGTTAAACGATTCTTTATTCGTTTTAAGCAATAAATCATCTTTCATTGATTCGTTTTGTACATTTACATGATTCGTTTCATCAAATTTTTCTACTTTCTCGTCTTTACGTTCATCAGGTAAGCGGTTATATGATTTTTTATTTGTTTCAGATTCTTTGTTTCCCATTTTGCATTCCTCCTACTATATCCATGTAGCTAACGATGTATGAAGCGTGATAGTCATCTCTTCCCGTAAACAACTACATAAAAACATGTTGAACAAATGGCCCGCTGTTTTATTTAATATAAAAGGCGGTTCTATGGATTTGAATTAAACTAAAAGAGTTCAATTAGTTATAAAGTAGCCGGTTCGTTCCACCTGCTTAATTCATTTAATCATCTGATTTAAAAAAGCGCAAAACCCGGCTCATCGTAGTTGGAATGACAGATGCGTGATTTTCGCTTTCTGCTATATAAAATTCAAAGTTAATCCATTTCTCAGAAGCCATTGCAACAAATTTCTGCGCATCATCAACCATATCGCCCTCTTTACCTCCGACTCCTATGAATATGGGTGCTTCAATAGGATTTTCCACTTGTCGAATTGTCCGAAAAAGCTCATGATTATTCCACCAAATCGATGGACTTAAAGCTACATATTTATGAAAGCTATCCGGATAAATCAAATAACTCCACAAGACAAATAATCCGCCTAACGAGTGTCCATACAGCGATATTTTCTGATCGTCAACTGCATATTTTTCCTGAAGCATCGGTACAATTTGCTGCAAAATAAAATCCAAAAATTGTACTGCTCCTCCAGCCGGAAGCTCCTGCATCACTTTCCCCCTGCGAACAGGAAAATGATAATGAACTGCCGGTGCCGTGAAATCATAAAATCGCTGTTTTGTAATATCCTTATCATCATGGCCGATACCAACAATAATTGCAGGATCAACTAATGTTTTTTTCCTGTTTCGCAACTGCATTGCCATTGTTTCGTACATCAGTTTACTGTAGCGTGTTCCATCCAACACGATGATTAACGGAAACCCTTCTGCGGGAGGTATTTCATTCGGTACGTAAATGTCCAAAATATAAGAATAGCCATTGTACTTTGATTGCATTAACTTCACCTATTTCATTAAATTATATGAAAAACAGACGGGTACCTGATGTTCATGATCAACCATAATCTTAGCATCAATCTGGAATACATTTTTTAATATGTCGGCTTTCATTATTTGTACGGGTGTGCCTGTATGAAGCACTTCCCCCTTTTTCATCGCGATCAGTTCATCTGAAAATCTTGCAGCATGATTCAAATCATGGAGCACCATAATTATCGTACAGCCAAACGTTCTATTGAGTTGCTGAACTATTTCAAGCACTTCCAGTTGATGTGCCATATCCAAGTATGTCGTCGGTTCGTCCAACAATAAAATATCGGTCTCTTGCGCCAAAGCCATCGCCAGCCACACACGCTGCCGTTGCCCACCTGAAAGTGCTGCGATTTCCCGATTTTGGAATTCCAAAGTATTTGTGACCTCCATCGCCCAATTGATTTTTTCGTTGTCTTCTTTCGTAAGTCGTCCAACATTTTTCCGGTGAGGATAGCGTCCATACGAAATAAGCTCATGTACTTTCAACTGTCCTGGTGCTGCCGGAGACTGTACGAGTAATGCCAGCTTTTTTGCGATTTCCTTAGTAGACATCTTATTCATGTTTTCATCCTGCAGAAAAATTTCGCCACATTCCTTTTTTAATATACGGCCGAGTGTTTTTAATAAAGTAGATTTACCGCAGCCATTTGGTCCGATAATCGTCGTAATCTTACCTGTTTGAATGCTCACATTTAAATTTTCGATAATTCTTGAATTCTCATAACCTGTCGTTAAACTTTCAACTTCAAATGCATACAATATATCTCACCCTTTCTATTTTACAAGTAAATACAGAAAATACGGAATCCCGACAAGTGATACGACTATCCCAACCGAGAGCTCTACAGGTGAAAAGACCGTTTTTGCTACATAGTCTGAAAACACAAGCAATACAGCCCCTATAAAAAGACTTACCGGCATCATATAGCGATGATGAATACCGACTAGCTGTCTTGCGATATGCGGTGCCATTAAACCAATGAACCCTATGCTTCCCGAAACTGAAACACAGGCACTGACAAGTCCGACACTTGCAAGCATTAGTTTGATTTTTTCTTTCTCAATACTAATTCCAAGACTAGTTACCGTCTCTTCCTCCAATTGAAAATAGTCGAGCAAATAGGTTTTCCGGTAAATATAAACACCTAAAATAATCAGCCATGGGAGCATTGCATTGACAAAATACCAGTTGGAATTATAGATCGAGCCATTCATCCAAATAGCGGCTGCCTGATAATCCCCTTCATCCATTTTCAGTGACCAGAATAAAGTAACTGCACTAAAGCCGGTGTTAATGGCAATCCCTGTTAAAATCAGCCTTTGCATATCCATTCGTCCATGTTTATATGAAATGACCAATATTATTGCTGCAGCTATTGCTCCTCCTACAAAACCAAAAATCGGAACTATTAATATTTTTACAAGGCTGTTTATTTCCACACCAACAAGTTCCACATGGAAGAAAAACATGAAAATAACAATTGCACAGCCAGCACCGGCGTTAATTCCGATAATTCCCGGATCAGCAAGCGCATTTTTTGTAATCCCCTGAAGTACAACGCCAGCCATCGCAAGGCCCATACCGACAAGTGCAGCCGTAATGATTCTAGGCAGCCTAAAATCAAAAATGACTAAATCAAATTGTTCTGTTGAATCAATCCTCAGTAAAGTTTTAAATACTTCAGGTGTCGTCATCGTGAACACGCCACTTGTTAAATGGATATACATTGCAAATAAAAGCGTAAAAAACAGTGTGCCCATTATAAACAGCCATTTTGTTTTATTAAGCGGCATATTTTTCCCCGCCTTTACGTCGTATTAAATATAAGAAAAACGGTACCCCGATTAATGCCGTTACTACTCCAATCGGTGTTTCAAATGGAAAATTGATGTACCGGCTTAAGAGGTCACAGCCTGCAAGGAAAAAGGCACCCATAACAGCCGAACAAGGAATGATTACACGATAGTCGACGCCCACAAGCATTCTTACAATATGAGGTACGACTAATCCTACAAAAGCAATTTTTCCAACAAGAGCTACAGCAGTACCCGTCAAAATAGCAACAGCTAACATACTCAATACCTTTACTATTCTTGTGTTTTGCCCCAATCCGACCGCAACATCTTCGCCAAGTGCTGTAATTGTCACAGCGCGCGCCAATGAAAGTGCCAGTATTAGTCCGATCATTCCAATTGGAACACATAAATAGATTAATTCCATTTCTACCATATGTACTTTCGAGTTATACCACATTGTAATCGTTTGTGAAATTTGATGATACATCGCAATTGCAGTTCCGATGCTGCTTATAAATGTACCGATTACCGTACCGATAATTGCCAGTCGAACTGGAGATAGCCCGTTTTTAATTATGGATGCGAAACCAAATACAAGTGCACCGCCAAAAAGTGAACCTAGCATAGAAAGGAGGACTAAATTAAAACTTGAAATCCCTGGCAAGAAAACAAAGGCCATCGTAATGAAAAAAGCTGAGCCGTCCGTTACGCCCATAATTGATGGAGACGCAAGAAAATTTCGTGTAATCCCTTGCATAATTGCACCTGCTGTTGCTAAAAATGCACCGACACATAAAACAGCGAGCGCTCTTGGTAACCGACCAGACCATATGATTTGGTGATCTATATTTTCTTTGTCGTAACGGATAAATGCATCATTAATAGTTTCAAGAGAGATTGATTTTGTACCCATCGAAATCGACATGATTGTCACAACAACAATCAGAACAGGCATTATTGTTGAAAATAAAATGAAATGCCGGTATGAAAAATTCAAAAATATAGGCCTCCTTTTATTGATTAAATGAAAGAGGCTGCCCGGAAAAGCCTTTCCGGTACAGCCCTTTCACAGAAATATTGTACAGTCTGTTCTACCTTCTCTGAAGCTGTCTATTGAATAATTCGTAATTATTTTAATACGTTTTCATTAAATGCTTTCAGGAAGTTAATTTTTGACCAAGCTGTTCCTCCCTGTGCCATTGCATCTATAAGATTAACATGTACATTATTTGTTTTAGCAGCAGTTGTACTGTTAAATATGGGATTATCTAAAATCTCTTGTAATAACTCAGGAGTATCCTTATTTTCATCATCAGCAAATTGAAGGAAAATCATATCCGGGTTCCACTCTGCCAATGTTTCATATGTAATCGTTGTTTGTGCTTCAATTGAATTCAATTCTTCTGGCACTGAAAAGCCAAAATCTTCATAAATAGAAGGGTTTAAATATACTCCTGCTGGATAGACCGACAAACTGCCACGTACACGGATGATAACAACCTTTTTATTTTTCAGCTCACTGTTGGAAATCGATTCTTTCGTACTGGCTAATTGCTTATCATAGTCATCCAGTGCTTTCTGTGCTTCTGATTCTTTGCCGGCTAATTGGCCAAATAATAATAAATTTTCTTTCCAGTTTGTAGAAATATGAGAATAAGGGAATGTCGTTGCTATTTTGTTGTAATTCGACATTTGTGCTTCATCCCATTTGCTCGTTCCTATAATTACATCAGGGTTTAAAGAAAGCATGGCCTCTGTACTCGGTTCTTTTTTGGACCCGACAACAGTTGCTCCTGCCAAATCCGCCTCCAAGTATTTAGGAATTGACGTGCCATCAGTAGAAATAACACCTGCAGGCTTTACACCGAGTACTGCAGCATCTTCCATCGCTTCCAGACTTGCTGTAATAATTGTTTCCACATTATCAGATACTTTGTAGTCGCTTCCTAAATAAGATATTTTTTGTTCTGTTGCTTCATCTGCAACAGGTTTTTCTTCATTTGAAACTTGTGCTGTCTTATTTTCTGATTCAGCTGCAGATGACGAATCCACCTCTTTATCCGCATTGCATGCAGCAAGCATTAATGCAATTGCCCCTGCACTGATTAATGTACGATATTTTTTCATCATTTTTCCTCCCGCTTAACCGATAATGATTATCATTATCGTCTTATTTACAATGTCGATAATATCAAACGGTTGTTTTTACGTACATAGAGTTTTTTACAAATTGCATGGATTTTTGCTTAAACAGTTAAATATTGCTTACGGAAATTTGTCGGTGTCATGTGATATTGCTTTTTAAAAACTCGGCAAAAGTAGAATGCATCTTGGTAACCGATTAGTTCAGCAATCTCCTTAATCGGAATTGATGTGGTACGCAGCAATTCCCGGGATTGTTTTAATCGGATCTCCGTTAAAAATTGAATTGGTGACATGCCTATTTGCTTATCAAACAAATAGGCAAATCTTCGACGATCACACCCTACCGCCTCCGCGATCTCGGCTATTGTTATAGGTAAATTATAATGTTCGGTTATAAATGTAATCGCCTGGTCCACTACATTGTTTGAAGTTTGCATTTTTGCGCAAATAACAATAAATTCCACCAACTGCAAAAACAGAGACTTACATTTCAGCCGGTTCATATCGCCCGGTATTTTTTCGAAATAGATTAATTGATGGACTAAATAATCCAATTTATGATGATGACCAGTAGCGATTTCAAAATGGCCTATATCCATTGAAAAAGGACGGTTTAACATTTCATAATGCAGTACCGTATAATGCCATGGTTCCTTACTTGTAACTTTAATATCAATCGCCATATTAGGTCCGGCATGGAGGATTACCCCTTTATGTATAGCGTATACTTCCCCATTCAGTGAAAAATCTGCACTACCCGACAGAGTAATAACGAGTCCATTTAAACATGGGGCTGTATTACGATTGTGATCATGTACATTAGGATCTAAACTAGTTACAAATAAATCAGTATATTGAATCGATGTGTTGGCAAAATATTTTATTAAATCGTTCGTTTGAATTCTCCTCACCCCTTTACCATTACGGTAATGATAATCATTTTCAATAAGGGTACACTACTATGACTAGAAAATTCAACATATTCTTACAACTCGAGAGAATTAATGCAATTTTTTATAAAACTAAATAGAAAACCTACCTAGTAAATCTCGTTTAAATTAATAAATTCTATTTTCCGAAAATGAGATTGATAGATTCAATTCGATGATTTATAGTTATTGTATTTTAATGGAATTGAGGTATGCGAAACGTGTTTTATGTCATTCAGTTTATTCTTGGTGGTACAGTTATGCTGTTGGCTTCTTGGTTAAGCAAATCGAATCTGCACTTTTTGTCCGGTATTATAACATTGCTTCCGATCTTAACGTTGCTCAATATGCGATTGCAAATGAAAAATATGACGGAAGACACTTTTCATATTGTCCAGCAAAACGCCATTTTTGGTGCTGTCGGCATGGTGTTATTTACTGTACTTGTTTTTTATTTGTCGGGCTTATGGAAGCCTAGTTATGCTATTTTAGGAGCACTTTCGGTTTACATCGTTTTCATGGTTGCCGGAAGACCTGTGCTAGCGTTATTAAACGCTTAGTAACAGTTTTATTATGAATTCCCAAAAATAAAACGCATGGAGCAGCTACTTTCGTAACCAGCCCCATGCGCTTTTAATTTTATTGATAAAATGGTTTTACTTCATAACCGCTTTGTTCTAAATGATAGCGAATATTTTTATCGACTAAGAAGTGACCTGCGCCAACAACGACAAAGAATGTCCCTTTTTGTTCTTCCAATACATCAACAAGCTTTGCGGCCATTTCTGCATCGCGTTTACCAAACAGCATCTGATTGAACTCAGATGTGTCCCCTTCCATTTCAGTTAAGCTTTCCGCAAACTTTTCCACATCACCTTTGACCCAATTCGTGAACCAGTCTGCCATTAACTGAACATCTTCTTCAGACTGTTCAGTTGGCTCCAAAATACCGTCAAGTGCGGCTACTAACGATTCTTCCTGTGCTTCTGGCGATAATGCTTCAAACATATCGACTTGTGCATTGATACCTTCCAGCTCATAAATAGGTTTTTGCTGTAAGTAAGCTGTTAATAAAAACTGCATATCTACTCCATGCATCGCCATTTCTTCTGCTGTTAAACCAAATGCCCCATCCATCATCATCGACGAAAAATTATTTGAAAGCAGCCATGGCTTTTGTATTTCCAGCTCTTCTATTGGCATTTCTAGCTGTGCTGCAACCTTTTGAAGTTTCGCATACGTTTCTTCACTTACAACATCTTTAATCGTACGTCCATCATTAAACATTGCCTTTTCAATATAATAATCCATCCCGGTAGGATCTAATAAATTCGCCTCAACAAAAAGACCGTCCGACTCATCAAAGGCTTTTGTTAATTTTTTATGCATTGGGTACATATCCGGTGTTCCTACATGAATTGATCCAAGCATATACACTTTTGTATCTTCATCTTCCACTATCCATGCAACACCTTTCGCGCCGGCATTTGCCTGCTCAAATGTATCCTGGATTAGTCGTACGGCGAAAATAACTGCATGTTGTGTTGTAGCTTTTTGATCGAGCATCAAGCCTTTTTCCGAGCCTTGTAAAATTTTATGTTTCTGCATATATGTAACAGCATCTTCTACTGTATCTAATTTGTATTGTCCGACAATATTATAAAGACGGTTAATAACATCGCCGCGTGTGCCACCACCTTTTATCGGAACTGGCTTAAATTCTTCATTTTTATCCAAATTTAAACTTGCAATTTTTTGTGCAGTTAGCTCAATTAATGAATCTAAACGCTCCGTTGTAATCGCTGTACGGAACCCATCATAGTACCATTCGATCGGGAAAATTCCGTATTTCTCACCTTCATTTAATGTACCGAGTGCCCAGCTGCTTATATCAGGTGTTACTTCCTCAGCTTTAACGGCAGGCATAATCGATGTTAGCATCAATGTAGTCCCCAATGTTGTAGCCAAAACGGTTTTACTCATCTTTTTCATTCAAACATCCTCCTGCATTAGAAAGTCATTTCCAATTGGTTTTATGAAATAAATTGGAGAGACAATGGAGAAATTCAGTATAAGTTCATTTTCCATTAAAATCTATTTCACGTGATAAGTGTAACATAAATTTATTTAAATATAGAATATTTTGGCATTCAATTATTTATTGAAGTACCTATTTTATTTTCAGCTAATGATTCGCTATAGACAATATGACATAAACAAAAATAACTATATTTTTCAAAATATTATTAAGTTGATTAATTTTTATTTTATCGGGTATTTTAACAGTAGTTACAAGAAAGGTGGTTTCAATTAATGAAAAAATTTGCATTAATTTGCGCATTGAGTACAACTGCATTGTTAGTAGGCTGTGGTGACAGCGAAGAAGCAACAAATTTGCCTGAAAATGCGCCGACAGAACAAAATACAATGAATCAGACAAGTACTGTAACCGAAACTTCTGATGCCCCATTTAACTTTACTCACTTTGATTTGGATATCCAGTATGCGGATGATAAGAGTTATGAAGTGAGTTATGAAAATGAAGCATCCCGAGCAGAAGCACAAATTGAAGATGAAGTTAACAAAACAAAATTAGAAGGTAATGAAGCAACGAACAAATTGGTCCCAATTTTCGAAGGATTTACATTCGATAAGGATACACCAGATGATGAAGTAATTGATGAAGTACTTCAAAAATTCGAACAACCCGACAGCTTTTTGGAAGTGGAAATAGAAATTAAATTTGCTGATGGTACAGTAAAAGAATACCGTCGTGTAGCACAGTAATAATATATAGGGTTGGGTCAGAAGCTGAAATTTATAAATACCTAAAAAGGCCGTTTATCTCCCAGAGAAAAACGGTCTTTTTGGCTTAGATCCTACCCATTTCATTTTTTAACTCTTAATTTGACACATTTAAATCATCTTTGCGATCTGCAATGTTTTGTACAATACTTTTGCCATTTGAGAACGCGTCAGTTTTCCATTCGGATCAAATTGGCCATTCTCCTTACCACCAAAAATGCCCAATTCATATGCGGCTGCAACAAAATAACGATCAGTTGTTGAAAGCTGTTTAAAATCAGTAAATGGAATTTTATTTAAAACTGGGTCTGAAAATTGAATCCCTGCATATTGAAGCAATCGTACCGATAAAACAGCCGCTTCTTTTCGTGTGACAACTTTTTCAGCATTAAAGTAATTTGAATTTGGTTGCTCTAGTATTCCCGCTTCCAACAGCGCTACTATTGAGCTTTCATACCACTTCCCATGTACATCTTGATATGTAGAGCTTTCATTTGTCGTAATATTCATCGAACGAGCAATCATAGCAGCGTATTGTGCTAATGTTACTTTGGCATTCGGTTTGTAATAGCTACCATCTACTCCTGATACAATTTTACGTTTTGCCAACTGCTCAATTTCATATCGATGTCCATCTGTATGAATATCAAAAAATTGCACTCGACTATTTAAAGCTGTAAACTGTGCGGATGTTTTCGTTTTTATCATAAATTTATTTGCTAGTTTTCTGTATGGCGTTGCTATATACTCCCCACCTTCATGCAATCGCACAATTGTTGCTGATGAAGGCAAGCCTTTTACCTCTATGTCAATATAGGAAGAAAATTCGAAGCTTTCATCATACATATTTGCGGTAAACAGTATGGATTCTTCATTCATTTCTTCAATTGTCATTGTCAAAACATCATCATTATTTGTTTTTTGCACCGCGTCTTTCGGGATTGAGAGTGTAATAGTATCTGAAACAGTTATTTTTGTGTTTGAATAACGTTTCATTTTGGAAACAGGCATTACTACCGTGTACAATTGATCTTTTTTTGTAACTTCTATGTTTGTCGAATACTCGCTTTGCTTGTCCTTTTCATCCTCATGATAAGGGTCCCAACCAAAAGACGTATTGCGTTGTACTTCTTCTATATACAGTAAGTCATGGTAATTGGAAACAAAGGTTTGCTGTAAAGTAGTTAACCCGTTGTACCTTACACGTACGGATGCTACTTGTTCCTGTGAAGAGCTTGTCGATAATTTGGAAATTTCATTTATTACTTGCTGTGCGATTGTACGATTGTTTGTTGGTGAAAAATAAGTCTCATACTCTCGCTTTTTCTCATTCATAAGTGGTGTTAACAACGTTCGAAAATCATAAGGCAGTAATTGATACTCCTGCATGGTAGTTTCATAATTGTAAACATAACTGCTGTCCTGTAAAGATAATTGTTCAAGTTTAAGTTGTACTGCTTTCATTTTTGTCATGTTTTCCATATAATTTTGAAGCTGTAAGTATAAATAATTTGGGATTATCGCTTGTTGAGTAGTCGTCAATGAATGGTAATACCGATTTGTTTCCTCTATATCGCGCAAGAATGTACTGTTTCGTGCAGAGAGGGCAGCGATTTTATTTGAAAACGTCGTCAGCACATATTGATGATCATGATTACTTCCTAAATAATAGAAAAGTGTTGTCGAATTGCGGACTTGGTTTTGCTGATAATTCGATAATAAATAATAAGCATTTTTTGCCTCATTTAAATAATAATCGTATGTAGTGTTATTTGGATTAATCTGATTAATGAGATTTTCCGTATTCTCGACTTGCCAGTCATATGCAGCATCTATGAATGCAGGTGCGGTAACGATGATAGCTGGAATTGTAAAGAGTGCCATATATTTTGTTGTTTTTTTCATACGTATAAACTACCTTTCTTTTGTAAACTGTTAAAATCAGTTTAGCACGAAATACCTAGTCGTTGTATATTTTTCCAGATTTTATTAAATACTCACATTACCTACATTTGGTTAAGTTTTATGATTAAATATATTATAATATCCAAAAAATAGTATTTTTTTATCAGATAGTATTAAATTATATTGACATTTTGGTGTTATGAACATGAATTATTACGTATCAAAGAAATGGATTTTATAGATGGATGGTGGAAAAATTAATGGAAAATGATATGAACTATCATAAATTCAATCAATTATTTTTAGATCGAAATCTCAATCAAGAAGTGAATAAAGATTTTTTCAATTATTTCACATCTCTTACGAATAATCATCCGAATATTGTCATTGTATTATCTAAATTTGGTAAAGTACTTTCATTAAATGATAATAAACTCCATGCTTTATTTGGTAAGCCAATAGTAAATGACGAGGACTTCCAACAGTTTGTGTGGGGGGATAACTTAGATTTACTCGAAAATACATTTAATAAAACATTACAAGGCCATGCTGAAAAATGTAGTATTGAAATAAAAAATAATCTTAATAAAACTTTATTTCTCGATCTGACTTTCATTCCGATAATCATTGAAGAAGATGTTGTCGGTGTTTATTTGATCGTTACCGATAATACAGATAAAACGGTGATGAAACAGGAACTGATGTTATGGGAAAATCACTTGAACTATGCTCAGCAAATAGCTGAAATCGGAAGCTGGGAATATTATTTCAATGAAGATAAACTTATTTGTTCCAAAAATTTTTATAATATGTTCGGCATTGATTATCAAAAATATATAAGTATTGAGGAGCCGTTCAAGCAAATACACCCTGAAGATTTGAATATATCTTTACAATATTTAAAAAAATCCATTAGTGACGGCGAAAATTATACGCATAAACTGCGGGTTTATCATAGAAAAACAAAAGATTTAAAACATTTCAAAGTACATGCAGAAGTGTTTTGGGAAGAAGGAAAACCAGCTAAAATCTTCGGAATTATTAAAGATGATACCTATCAAACATTGCTGAAAAAGCAGCTGATCGAGCAGAATGAAGGATATATATCGATTTTTGATAATTTGACATCAGGCATTTGGATGCGAGAAAAAATAGGAGGTAAATTTCTTTTCGCTTCGAAAGGATTGGAAGACATAATAGAGATCCCCCTCTCGACCCTATATGAGGATTCAAAAGCTTGGCTTAACATGATCCAACCCGCCCATCTTTCGGAGTTGGAAAACGGTAAAAAGAAAATGATGAACGGGCATAGTTTCCAGTGGATTTATCGGATAAATTCCGGAAAAGGTAATACAAAGTGGCTGCTTGAAGAAGTTGTGCCCCGTCTTAATGATCATGGCAAGATAGCGAATATATTCGGTTTAGTTACAGATATTACTTATGAAATAGAAAAGGAACATAAAATAAATTACTTATCCAACTACGATAATCTTACAGGTCTGCCAAATCAGCAAAGTCTATTTAATAAATTGGATCTCATGTGCGAAAGTGATGAACCATACGCCATTTTTTATTTCGACCTGGACCGCTTTAATATAATCAATGATTCACTCGGCTATTTTATCGGGGATGAAACATTAAAATTCGTTGCAGACCGTCTTGAAAAAATAATGCCTAAAGACAGTTATCTTGCACGTTTAAGCAGCAATGATTTTATTATGATCATAAGAAATTTCGAAAATAAAAAAGAAGTGCTTCAATATGCCAAATCGGTCATCAAAAAAATTAGAGAACCGTTCACTATTCAGGATTACGAGTTAAACATCTCGACTAGTATCGGCATTACCTTCTATCCTGATGAAGGCAGGGAAAAATTGACCCTTTTGAAAAATGCTCACACGGCACTTTATAAAGCTAAAAAGGAAGGGAAAAGTACTTATCAGCTTTCATCTGATGAAGAGGATGTATCAACTTATAAAAAGTATGCTTTGGATCGCGATATGCGAAAAGCGATTTCAAATGAGGAATTTGAGTTACATTTCCAACCGCAAGTAGAAACGAGTAATGGTTCTCTTTGCGGAGCCGAAGCACTAATTCGCTGGAACCATAACGAATGGGGATTAGTGTCCCCTGGTGAATTTATTCCGCTTGCGGAAGAAAATCATATGATCAACGGGATAACTGATTGGGTGATTGAAAAAGTGTGCCAGCTTCTTAAAGAATGGAAAGAAAAAGGACTGCCGATCATTCCGATAGCAATTAATATCCCACCCATCCGATTTATGAAAAAAGGATTGTTTCAACATGTGAAAACACAGTTGGAGCATTACGGGATTGATCCGTTCTATTTGGAATTCGAAATTACAGAAGATACATTGCTAAATATAGAATCAAGTGTTTATTCAACGATTCAAAGCTTAAAAGACCTCGGGATTCGCATCGCGGTTGACGATTTTGGTACCGGCTATGCATCTTTAGCTTCGATTCGAAAGTTTAAACCGAATAAAATTAAAATCGATAAAATATTTATAGATAATATTAATAATGAAGACAAAGTAGATAACGGGATTATTTGCGCTACATTGCATTTAGCGAAATCGTTGGAGATGAATGTAGTTGCTGAAGGTGTAGAGGAGTTTGAACAGCTTAAATTTCTTAAAAAAAATGACTGTGATGTAATTCAAGGGTATCTATTTTCCAAACCCCTTAAGAAAGAAGAGTTTGAAAATATCCTGAAAGTCGGCTATTTATCACCACAAGTTTCATAATCAATCATTTACTGTATTTAAACAAATAAACCGAAGCAACTTTCATAGCTGCTTCGGTTTTTAATGTTATTTTGATTCGTTATATGCTTTTAAGAATTCTTTTACTTTTGCGCTGTCTGCTTCCAGTTTTAAACCTGTGTCAATTAAAGGTGAAACTGTTGATACAGCCGGCTTTTTCTTACCTTGGTAGTAGCTGATGAACTCTTCTTGATTGATTGAGTGCAGAACTGCTTTACGTAAGTCTGCAGATTTCGCAGTTTCACGACCGCTTGTATTGAACAATAAGTAAGAAACGGCGTTACTGTCAGCTGTTTTTAATTCTAAGTTTTCATCGCCTTCAACTACATCTGTTTTCGTTTCAGGAACTGATTGTAATACGTGGATTTCACCATTACGCAATGCTGATAGTGCACTGTCATTATCCTGGATGAAACGAACGCTGATGTTTTCAATTTTCGGCTCGTTTTCAGTTCCCGCCTGGTATGCAGGGTTTTTCACGAATGTTGCTTCATAGTCATTTTTCTTCACTAAAATATATGGACCTGATGCTGCTAAATGGTTTGCATAACTTGCGCCTTCTGTAACTGTCGATTGATCACCGTAAGCGATATCCGTATTAGGATCATAGCTTGCTACATCAAATGTATTCACTGCAGTTACCGCAGCTTCAGATACAATACCGCCAGATTGGTGCGCTAAGTAGTTTAATACTTGCGGGAAAGGATTTGGCGTTGTCAATTTAACAACTTGGTATTTACCTGCTGCATTGTCTACATCTTTTTCATCTGTCACTACTTCAGAAATCGCTGCAGGCAGCTCATCCGACAATTCTTCTAAAACAGACTTGCCATCTGCTGTTTTCACTGATTCTAATGATGTAATATCCGATACGATTTCAACTGTATCAATATTTTCATGGATTGAATATGTGCGGTGATCCGGTACCGATGTTTCGTCTTTTGCACGGTTTAATGAGAATACAACATCTTCTGCTGATACTAAATCCCCTGTATCAACTGCTTTTTCGCCTTCCACTTTTGCAAAGTTAATATCATCGCGCAGTACGAAATAATATTCTTCATTGTTTTCAGCAATTGCATGGTCGTAAGAAAGTGAGCCATCTGATACGACTTCATCCGTATCTGATAAATTCACTAAACGAACATACATATTTGTGTTCAATGTATTGATCGAGCCATCGTTTGCCTTAACCGGGTCAAGTGAAGTCAATGATGCCAATGCTTGGTGAAGCACCAATGTTTCTGATGCATTTTTCCCTTCATCATTGAATGAAATTGTTTCCCATGCTTGAGCACGTGATTTTGGCAGACGTACTGTATCCGGATTAACTTCCGCTTTATAAATACCTTGGAATTTTTGAGAAATATACAATGGCGCGATATAGGCATTGTCGAATACTAAAGCCTGTTCAAGCTCTTTATATTTATCCTTTGCTTCATCACCAGTTAATGTACTCGCTTCATCGATTAATTTATCGACTGTTTCATCTGAAGTACGGCTGTAGTCCCCACCCGTTTTGAATAAGCCACGTACTGCATAGTCTGGGTTACCAGTTACAGTCGTCCAGCTTGAAATGGCAATGTCAAAGTTGCCCGCATCTTGCTGTGCTGTGAATGAACCGTAATCCGGTTGGATATTCAATTTCACATCGAAACCGTTCTTCACTAATTGGTCACGCACGATATTCATGTCCTGCTCTGAAGAAGCCATACCAAGTAATTCGATGACTGGCTTTGCCCCAGCCGTTTCAGTAGTTGCTGAATCGTTTTCTTTTACATCTGATTTTGTTTCGACACAGCCTGCTAATGCTACTGCTGCCACCGTTGCTGTTGATGCTAACGTAAATAATTTTTTATTCATGAAAAATTCCTCCATAAAGTTAATTAGATTTTGGGTCCAATGCGTCACGCAGTCCATCGCCGAAAAAGTTAAACGATAAAACAAGCAGCATAATACATAGCCCCGGGAAAATCGCTAAATATGAATGTGATTCTAAATACGTACTTCCAACTTTTAAAATATTGCCCCACTCCGGTATATGTGGTTCGATACCTAATCCGAGGAAGCTTAAACTACTAGTTGAAATAACAGCTCCTCCGATTGTTAATGTTGCTTTGACAATCATAGGCGCCAACGCATTTGGAACAATATGCTTGAAAATAATCGAACGGTCATTTGCCCCTAATGCGCGGGCGGACTCAACAAATTCATAGTTTGAAATCTGCAGAACATTCGCACGCATCGTCCGCGCATATGTCGGAATGGCACCCACACTTAATGCGATAATCAAGTTTGTCGTATTCGCGCCAAATGCGGCAATGATTGCAATTGCCAGCAGAATTCCTGGAATCGCATATAAAATATCCAATGCACGCATAATAATATTGTCGGTATTTTTTCCGTAATAGCCGGAAATCGCACCGAGCGCCCCGCCAATTATTGCCGGGATGATTGTTGCACAAAAACCAACTATTAATGAAATTTGCGCACCGAACACAATGCGGGAAAATAAATCCCTGCCGAAATTATCTGTACCTAATGGATATTCAAGTGTCGGTGTTTGCAGCAATACCGCATAATTGTTTTCAACCGCAAAGTCATAATCGAATGTCCATGAGCTGACAACAGATAAACTAAACATGAAAACGATGAAAAACAGGCCAAATACTGCCATCGTATTACGCAGGATCTTATTCCATGTAATTTGCCATTTCTCTACTGCGGACGGATCTGCATTTCTTGCTTTACGAATTAACGTAATACCGAGTAACAGCGAGAAGAAATTGCCTGTCAATGTTGGGATAAGCAGTACTATTCCAAGCGGCAGCATCCATTTCGGTGCTGTATCAATTGTTACAAACTTCGCGATTAACACAGCCACTGCTAAATACAGCAATGCCAGTAGGATAAATGCGCCCATTGCAAGAACAAATGTATCCACTACATATGGTTTGAACAAATTTAATCCCGAAATCAGGATAATGAATATTTGCGTCATAAAAGCATAAACAGCAAAAGTATATTCTGCCGTTTTGTTTTTCGATGCGAGCATAAAACCGAATCCAGCAGCAAATACATTCCCGACAAAAATCGTAAGTATCAACGGGATACCAAGAAGGCGTGTACGCTTTGTCAGTTCCCTGTGCTTTGCTAAATCCTTCTTAATAAGCAGTGATGTAAGCCATACATATATTGTTGTACCAATATAAATCGCAAAAAATACAACTACATAAGGCCGCCATACACCTTCTGAAAAATTAAAACTATAAAGTAAAAACAGCAATGAAAAAATCGCAGAAAAAGCAATGGTAAACTGTGCATTTACATACTCTTGTGTTATTTTCAACAGCAGTTTTACGTCTGATATAAATTTCACGTCGTTACCCTCTCCTAAGATTTTTTCATTTTCGAACGAATTCTCGGGTCAAAGAAAGCGTATAAAATATCGATCAGCATGTTCACAATGGAAATGGTGATTGCAATATAAACAACTCCACCCAAAATTGCCGGAATATCCGGAATAAACTGCTTGTCGACAATATAACTTCCTATACCGCTAATATTAAATACTTTCTCTGTTACTGCCGCACCGCCGAGCATTCCGCCAAACAACAGTCCAATAACTGTAATAATCGGAATCATCGCATTACGGATTGCATGCTTAGTAATTACTTTCCGTTCACTTAACCCTTTTGCTTTCGCTGTAATAATATAATCTTCATGGATTACTTCCAGCATACTTGATCTGGTCATACGGGCTATCGATGCAGTGATCGATGTTCCGAGTACAACAATCGGCAGAACGAGCGACATCCAATTGCTCGGATTATACGTTGCCGGGAACCATTTTAATTCAAGCGAGAACGTTAAAATAAAAATCAACCCTTGCCAGAAACTTGGAATCGATAAACCGATCAATGCGATTAACATAAATACATAATCGATAAATGAATTCGGACGTACTGCCGAAACAATACCGACCGGAATTGCAATGGCAATCGCCATCAGTAATGAAAACAATGCGATTTCAAGTGTTACCGGAAATTTGTTTAATATGCTTTGCGTGACATCTTCCTTTCCGGCAAAAGATGTTCCTAGATCGAATGTGAACAGGCCTGACAGTGAATGCCAAAGCTGCACTAAATAAGGCTGATCCAACCCGTATAGCTTGTTAAAGTTTTCGACCTGTGCAGGAGTTGCCTCCACCCCAAGCAAATTGCGGGCGGGATCAAACGGTGAAATATACAAAATCGTAAACACGAGTGTCGCCACCCCAATGATAACAAACACACTTTGTAATAAGCGCTCAAAAATAAAGCGAGCAAATGGATTACTCGTAATGAGTAGTAAAACATACATCAAAATACCGGGAATTATCGTAATCAGTAAAAAGTTGGGACGTTTTAATAGTGTACTAAAATAATTTTTGTAGGAGTTTTCCACTACTCCATTTAACGCAAGTCTTTTTTCAACTTCCCTATCCAACTTTTGCTGAGCAAGTGCTTTCGCCGTTAGAGTGATCGTTTGCTCATCGACCTTTTGATTGAAAAACTGAGCTTTTGTTCGTTCCTCTACTTCATATTGCTTATGCCATTCGAATACTTTCTCGTCTTCTATTAATTGTCTCTTCACATTCATAGCTTTTTCCGCATACGTTGATTTAGATCGATTTACTAAATAGAACGGAATTGTAAAAATGTGTACGAGCAGACCGAGCAGCACGAAAGCAAAATAATAACTTTTTTTCGAAGCATTTTTTTGAAAGCTTTCAAAAAATAAATGCTGCATGTAACTAAAGCAGCTCCTTTCTTACCAATTCTTCCCACCATTAAAAAGGTGTAAAGAATCTTCACACTTTTAATATTGTATAATCCCTACCTGTATAGTAATGTATTATGTAGAACGAACATTCAGAAGTCAATGAAATTATTTTATTTTTATTAAAGGATGAGCATTTTATGAGTAAAAAGTTGCTTCAAGTAAAGGATTTACGTGTATCTTTTATAACTGGCGAGCAGGAATTCGAAGCCGTTAAAGGCGTAAGTTTTCATGTAAATGAAGGTGAAACAGTCGGAATTGTAGGAGAATCCGGTAGTGGTAAAAGTGTAACGGCCCGTTCAATTATGCGTTTACTTCCTTCCCCTCCTTCGTTTTTAAAGGATGGAACGATTGAATTCCAAGGAAAAAATTTAATTACCCAAACGGAAAACCAAATGGAAGCAATCCGCGGAAAAGACATTAGTATGATCTTTCAGGACCCGATGACCTCAACAAACCCTACTATTCGTATTGGAGACCAAATTGCGGAAGGTATCATAAAGCATCAAGGACTTTCAAAAAAAGAAGCGTATTTAAAAACAATTGAACTACTAAAATTAGTCGGAATAAAAAATAGCGAAGAACGTTATAACCAATACCCCCATGAATTCAGTGGCGGAATGCGACAACGCGTTATGATAGCAATGGCATTAGCATGTAATCCTTCCCTTCTTATTGCCGATGAACCGACAACAGCGCTTGACGTAACAATCCAAGCACAAATTTTATCGTTAATGAAGGATATGCAACAGCGATTTGGTACGTCTATTATATTGATAACTCATGATTTAGGTGTCGTAGCGGGAATGTGCGACCGGGTTGTTGTTATGAAGGAAGGCGAGGTCGTCGAACAAGGTACAACGGAAGAGATTTTTGCCAATCCGCAGCATCCTTATACAAAACGACTATTAAACGCTTTGCCTAAGCTTCATGAACCGAAACAGCCAAAAGAACTGCCAAACTTGTCGCCTGACTTAAATATTAATGTGCCGTTAGTCGAAGTTAAAAATATATCCAAACATTTTGAATTAGCAAAAGGCAATGTATTAAAAGCTGTGAACGACTTATCGTTCCAAATTTTCCCGGGTGAAACATTAGGGCTTGTTGGTGAATCAGGTTCCGGAAAATCAACAACCGGACGTACGTTATTGCAGTTGCATGAGCCAACAGACGGTGAAGTTCTTTACAAAGGTGTACCCGTTAGTCGATTAACGAAAAATGAACTGAAAAGTATGCGACGTCATATGCAAATTATTTTCCAGGATCCATATTCAAGTTTAAATCCGAGAAAAAAAGTACTGGATATTATTGGGGAAGCATTGGATGTCCATAAACTGTCCCCTTCCAAGGAAGCACGCCGGGCAAGAGTGGAAGAATTGTTAGAGCTTGTTGGTTTGAATAAGGAACATGCACTTCGCTATCCGCATGAGTTCAGCGGCGGTCAGCGCCAACGAATTGGAATTGCACGTGCACTTGCTGTGGAACCACAATTTATCGTTTGTGATGAACCATTATCCGCGCTTGATGTATCCATTCAAAAACAAGTCGTGGATTTATTAAAAGATTTGCAGCAGCGACTAGGTTTAACGTATTTATTTATTGCACATGATTTGTCGATGGTGAAGCATATTAGTGATCGTGTAGCTGTTATGTATGGGGGAAAAATTGTTGAGCTGGCAGAAAGTGAAGAGCTGTATGCCAATCCGCAGCATCCTTATACGAAAATGTTGCTAGACTCGATTCCCATTCCGGATCCGGCTATCGAAAAACAGAAAAAACGTCATGTTATGACAGACGAGGAACTGGCAGCAAACCGGTTCGATGTAGAAAACACAGAGCTTGTTGAAGTTACAAAAGGCCACTGGGTAGCTATTTAACAGTAAAAAGACTTCAAACATTCGATTTGAAGTCTTTTTTTATACCTATTGCTTATTGGATTGATCCGGTACTTTTTATTCCAGGCTTAACAGTCAAGTTGACTTTAGCTTTTTTATAGGCTTCCATCCATTCTTCATCGGTCATGCGCCGATTATGTAAAACCTTTGCTTTGTAATCGATGCCGAAACCTAAAGGATCGTAGCCATTTTTTTTCATCTTCGTTATAAATGCCGTAAATTTCTCTTCAGATTCCTTCTTCAATTCCTCATTATACCGTGGAAGATCTTTATTTATCATTGGTTTATGAGATTCTGCTATCGAGCCGTATAAACTAATATTAATAGCAAGTTGGATTTCAGACGGATTTTTAATATCTACATGATATTTCGATTTGACCGTATCGATATTGGCAATGAAATGATCTCCGTCCTCTTTAATAAGTAAATTCGCGTGTTTTACACTTCTTGACAGCATATTATAAATCGATGTATCTAAAGAATCCAATTCTAATGGCTCTTTATTCAATGCAAGCAATAGGGATTTGTTAACTTCGAAATGCTGATCTTCCTGATTTATTTCAATGATCGGCAGAACACTATCGATTCCACTTTCTTTTATATTTCTTCTGAATTCAAATAAGTGTGTCGTCACAATATAAGGTGTTGTCGTACCATTACTGTCAAAGTAGTTAAACAATTCCGGATAGGCCGCCGATTCCCCCTGCGGAATCATTTTAATAATTTCTTCTGCATTAGGACGCCCGACTGCTATCCAGGAAATCATCTGTATATCAGGTCTGCGCAGTAAAAAGTCCAAAATCTCCTTATTTTTATTATCTTTTACTAATTCCTCACCGAGAATAATTAGCTTTGAATGTCCAAATTCAAGCTCCTTATCTGAATAGGATTCCATCATACGAATTGCTTCTGAAAGAGTTTCTCCATTTTCCGATAAATAGGAATACTGAGGTTCTGTTGCCTCATTAAAAGATCCGGTCGGTTCATATAACTTCAATGTAACTTTGTACGGTTTCTCCTCATCATCAGAAACATCCAATGCGATCATTGCAACAAATACGCTTTTATCAATGTCTTTAAATGCGCAGCCCGATAATAGAACACTTCCTAGTACAACAAACAACAGTATCGTTCCTTTAATTTTCCGGGGAAGACTCTTCATTTTTCATCCTCCTGTTAATGTAAGTAAACAATAGGATCATGCCTGGAAAAATAAAAACCAAAACATCATAAAAATAACTCGAATACTGGAAAAGCTGGTATTCAGTTAATACGGTTACAAAGTATAAAGAGATGGCAACAAAAATAGGAAGCGGCAAAAAAATCCCGATAACTTTATCTTTGTATTTAATTTTTTCCAGCTTAAATATAAATTTCAAAAACTCTACTGCCGCATGCCAGTGAATAAGTATGCTTAAAAAAGCAATCCCTAAATAAAACAGTAAAAACATGAATAACACACGTTCAATAATAAAATAATCCATCCTGATCGAATCAGTCGTCGATATCCACGGATAGACTAAATCATTAATTCCTTCAAATCCATTAAAGCCTATCGGTATGAAATACGTTGTAAATAAAGTCCCGACCGATATTAAAACGATAAACATAATCTGTCTAAAGCCAAACTTCTGTTTATCCGTAAAAAATCGATTGAATATAAATAGATTGGCAGCACCCAAAAATAAAAAAAAGCAAGCAGAAAATGAATGCCAGTTTGGTAATTGATTAATATATAAAGCCGCTTCCCTAACAAAATCCCAATTCAAGCTTTTGCTGCTGTATGCTTTAAAAAATATGAAAAGTATTAAAGGACTTGTTATAATCATAATCATCTCAACGGTGTACATTATACGGTCTGTTTTTAAGATACTGCCAAAAATTACCGATAATATAAGCGTCAGGCAAATTAGAATAATCGGCATTTCGGGACTTAAATAGCGAATTAGTAAGAATGTAAATGTTATTAGTGTAATAAGCCCGGCTACAAACCATAATACAGCAAGCAGAAAAACGAAAGGCAGGTAAAACCATTTGGAAGTAGTCTTTTCCAGCAGTTCAGGTAAAGTTTTACCTGGATACTTTAGAAAAAACTTTGTATATAGAGTGACAAGAAGTACCCCTGCAGCTATCGATAGGAGCATGGAAATGATAGCACCATCATTATGATAATGGAGAAGTATAGCTGGTACAGACGCAATAATGTTCGCAACCATATTAATGCTAATTAAATAGTAATAAAACCTGCTCATATTTTCTCCCCTGCCTTCGTTTTACTTGTCTTCTTTTCGTTAAATTTCAGATACGGTTCACCAAAGCTGTCGATACTCACTAAATACATAATCATCGCGTAAAGCGCTAACGTTAGTCCCGCCAAGCCGAGTAATGTTGCTGCAAGGATGAAAAAGAAGCGAATTACGCGTATGGTAAATGCCATTTCATTGATCGGAATAACAAAAGTTGATATTGCTACCGCCGACACAATAATAACCATAATATCCGATGCAAGTGATGCTTCTGTTACAGCCGTCCCTAAAATTAAACCCCCAACGGTAGTAGCCGTTGCACTGATAGTTTTCGGCAGCCGAATACTCGCTTCCAGCAGCATTTCCATAAAAAACAGCATGAACAATACTTCTACAAATGAAGAAAACGGAACCCCAATACGGCTTCCTGCAATTGTCAGAGCAAGTTCGGTTCGGAAAACTTCCGGTGCAAATGAAGTAATACCGATATATAAGCCCGGTAAAAGGAGACTAATAAATAGCCCGGTATAACGAAGGAATTTAAGGAAAAACGATATATAAAACGAATGGTAATTATCCTCCATCGATGTCATGAAATCGAAGAAATATACAGGGGCAATCAATGCTTGCGGGTTACCGTCCACTAATAATATTACTTTGCCTCCAGCCAAGTTATAGACAATCCTGTCCGGCCGCTCTGTCATAATTAATTGTGGAAATAACGAATACTTTTTATTGTTGATATAGTTACTTAGCTGAACTGTTGATGTAATGACCTGCTTATCTACTTGCTGCAGTTTTTCCGTGATAATGTTTAGGGCATTTTTATTTACTTTTTCTTTGTCATAAATGATAGCCAGTTTATGATTGTTTACTTCTCCAATCGTGGAATATTCAACATACAATGTCGGCTGATGGTAATCGGATCGAATAATATTAATATTGGTCGCAATATTGTCGCTAAGTGCCAGCTGTGAACCATGAATTGTTGTTTCAACTGATGCTGTATTCGTCTGATCATTGAAAGAAAATTTCAGGTCCAGCAAATAAAACTTATTCTGTATGAAAAGGACCACATTGCCGTTAAGCACTTCAGTTTTCAGCTGCTCCTGCGACTTACTGTCCTGAAATTGGGGCAAGGCTTTTAAATATCGAATGTATTTCGTTTCTGATTGCATTTCAAAATAAGGTTTGATCACAATTTGTTGAAGCAATCCCACATCGATAAGCGGCTTTATGTAAAATAGCTCGGCTTTCTTGTTTTCATCTTCCAGCGTCTTCATCGTTAATTCATTTGTATCTTTGAATTGTTCATTAATCCACTTAATGTTCTCTTCCGAAGACATAGTATTTCTCCAATCTCAGCTAAACTTTTTTATAGAATGTCCAATATGAGAAATAATATTCAGGAAAGGTTAAATTTGGTTAAGATACAACTAAAAGAGGTTCATACATAACCCAAAAAAAGCTATTCTTCTCTGAGAGAAAAATAGCTTTTTTTCTGAGCATTAAAATTGATTTCCATTCCGGGGACGCTTTCCGCGGGTGTGGCCTTACACGAACGTCTCAGGCGTCAGTGCTCCTGACGCTTCGCTTTCGTCGCAAAATAAATTTTGCTATTCCGGCTGGAGGCTTTGCTTGTAGCGAAAGGCGTAGCCGTCAGCTGGTATTTTAACAGTGCGAAAGGTGATACCGTCAGCACGAGCACTCGCCCTCCATTCCAATCAATTTTAAATTCTATCCACAGTATTTCTATTTCTACTGTTTCAACCTCTTGCCAATTTATTGTTTACTTGCTTTTAATAAGCGGTATGCATCCATATTAATTGTTTTAACTGGGCTGATATCTTCCATAATTTCCACTACATCTATTAGCAATGGTGTTAAATTTTCTTCGATAAATTCTTTTTTCACCGCATCTGTTACTTCAATTTCCAAGTTATCCATTCGGATAAGCAGTTCATCGCACATAATATGCAATACTTCTTCTTCGCGGTAAGTTGGCGTATCGTTCAAAATAAGCTTCGCTCGCAAATCCAAATATTTATACCAGTAATCCCTTAAGTCCAGCTGTTGCTTATTTTTATATTGCTGACGCTTAAAACTATTCGGATCCGTATTATTCGTCAAAGTAAGCAGTCTTTCCATTTTATATTCAATAGTTGACTGATTTTCGTTAATTTTCAGTTGTTCGGCTTCTGAAATTCTTTGTTTCTTTTTCTCTTTAGAAAATTTTATGATTTTTTTAACCGCATAATACAATACAACTGCTCCAACGATAAACATCCAGTAGCTAATAATAAATCCAATGATAAATATTATGCCTACCCAAATCCATACATTTTTCATTGATACACTCCCGATACTTAAACAATTTGAAGAAAATTATAGCATCGGAAAATTGCCACAACAACCGGTAAAATAAGACAAAGCCTCTTGCTATGGGTGAACCCAAAGTAAGAGGCTTGTAGATTAGTATGCTACTCGGTTTTTCTCGTATGCTGCAATTTGCTCTTCATACTGGAATGTAAGAGAAATTTCATCCCATCCATTTAATAACATTTGTTTATAATATGGATCAATTTCAAATGAATACGTTTTGCCGTAACCTGTAGTAACTGTTTGCTGTTCTAAATTAACTTCAATTGCCTGTGCTTCTGCTAAACCTTTTTCTAAAATTTCATCACATTCGTTTTCCGTTAATTTAATCGGTAAAATACCGTTTTTAAAGCAGTTATTATGGAAGATATCCGCAAAACTTGGTGCGATGACAACTCGGAATCCGTAATCAAGGATAGCCCATGGAGCGTGTTCACGAGACGAACCACAGCCAAAGTTATCTTGTGCCACTAAAATTTCAGCGTTTTTATATTCCGGTTTATTTAATACGAAATCCTCGATTGGATTGCCGTTTTCATCAAAACGCCAGTGATAGAATACGAATTGTCCGAATCCTGTACGTTCGATTCGCTTTAAAAATTCCTTCGAAATAATCTGGTCTGTATCGACGTTTTTACGATCAAGTGGTGCATAGATACTATTTACAATATTAATCGGTTTCATGCTGATCTCTCCTTATGCTTCCTGCTTTTGTAGCTTACGAACATCGACAAAACGTCCGTGAATTGCAGCTGCTGCTGCCATCGCCGGTGATACAAGATGTGTGCGTGCACCTGCACCTTGACGTCCTTCAAAGTTACGGTTAGATGTAGAAGCACATCGTTCACCCGCTGGAATTACATCTTCATTCATCCCTAAGCAAGCAGAACAGCCTGATTCACGCCATTCAAAGCCAGCATCAAGGAAAATTTGATGTAGACCTTCTTCTTCTGCCTGGCGTTTTGTCGACCAAGAACCAGGAACAACAATCCCTTTAACCCCCGGTGCAAGCTTTTCACCTTTTACAATTTCAGCGGCTGCACGTAAGTCGTTAATACGGGAGTTCGTACAAGATCCGATAAATACATGTTGAATTTCAATATCTGTAATTTTTTGGCCTTCTTGTAAATCCATATACTTCAGTGCTTTGTTTAAAGCGGATCTATCAGTTTCATTGTCATAATCAGCAGCAGTAGGAACTGTTTTCGAAACGCCGACACCCATCGCTGGATTTGTACCCCATGTTACAATCGGTTCAATATCCTGAGCATCAATTTCAAGGACAACATCATATGTTGCATCCGCATCAGAAGCAAGACTTAACCAGTATTTTGCCGCTTCCTCAAATTTTTCACCTTGAGGAACATGACGGCGACCGCGTAAAAATTCAACTGTCGTATCATCCGGTGAAATCAGGCCTGCTTTTGCTCCTGCTTCAATTGACATATTACAGATTGTCATACGCTCTTCCATAGAAAGCTTGCGGATTGCTTCACCTGTATACTCTACGATATGTCCTGTACCGACACCGATTCCCCATTTTGCAATGATGGCTAAAATGATGTCTTTAGCTGTTACCCCAATACCAAGTTCACCGCTAACACGGATTTCCATTGTCGGCGGTTTTAATTGCCATAATGTTTGTGTCGAAAGTACATGCTCTACTTCCGATGTACCGATTCCGAATGCGATTGCACCGAATGCACCGTGAGTTGCTGTATGTGAATCACCGCAAACAATTGTTTTACCAGGCTGTGTAAGACCTAATTCCGGTCCAATTACGTGAACAATCCCTTGATCCGGATGACCGATATCCGCTAGTTCGATACCGAATTCTTTTGCATTTTCAGCAAGTGTCATAATTTGTTTTTTTGCGATTGGATCGTTAATCGTCGGCAGGTTTTTTGTAGGTACGTTATGATCCATTGTTGCGAACGATAGATCTGTACGACGCACTTTCCGTCCTGCCAGGCGTAGTCCTTCGAATGCTTGAGGACTTGTAACTTCATGAATTAAATGCAGGTCGATATAAAGTAAGTCCGGTTTTCCTTCTTCACGATGTACGACATGCTGTTCCCACACTTTTTCAATAATATTTTTCCCCATAGTTCTCACCGTTCCTTAACCATATATAGTGTTGATTAAAAACCAACTACTTTTCTTTTTATCTGAATTATTAGTTATATGAAATCATAATGCTGTCTGATACGAAGCTTGCATCGATTTCGTTTAGTACTTTTTCTGTCCATTCTTCTGTTGACAATGTACGTGTATGTTCCTGAGCTAAATCGGCTGTGTAGTAGCCATCTTCGAATACGGCTGCAACAGCACGTTCGATTTCTGCAGCTTCTTCTTTTAAGCCGAATGAATATTGAAGCATCATTGCTACTGAAAGAATGGTTGCTGCCGGATTCGCAACACCTTGGCCTGCGATTTCAGGAGCTGAACCATGTACAGGCTCATAAAGCCCAAAATTATCGCCGCGAATTGATGCAGAAGGTAATACACCAAGTGAACCCGTAATAACAGAAGCTTCATCACTTAAAATGTCGCCGAATAAGTTTTCTGTAACGATGACATCATATTGACCAGGGTTAGTAATCAGTTTCATAGCCACTGAGTCAACTAAGTTGTGTTCTGTTTCTACATCTGGGTACTGCTTTTTCTTTTCTTCTACAATTTCACGCCATAAACGGGATGTATCCAGTACATTTGCTTTATCTACCGAGCAAAGTTTTCCTCGGCGTAAACGTGCTAATTCGAATGCATTTTCGACAATACGTTCGATCTCTTCACGGGAATACACACATGTATCAATAGCACCTGCATCTGTTTTTTTACGTGGCTCTCCGAAGTATAGCCCTCCTGTTAATTCACGGACGATCATTAAGTCTACATTTTCCGCAACTTCACGCTTTAATGGAGAAGATGCAAGTAAACTTGGGAATGCTTTCACAGGACGTAAATTCGCAAATAAATCAAAGTGCTTGCGGATTTTTAGTAAACCTTTTTCCGGACGCAATGCTGGCGGGTTGTTATCCCATTTCGGACCACCTACTGCACCTAATAAAATGGCATCACTTGCTTCACACATCGCAATTGTCTCTTCCGGTAATGGATTATTGTACTGATCAATTGCAGCTCCGCCGATTGCCGCATAGTTTAAATGAAATGTATGGTTAAAACGTTTCCCGATTACTTGTAATACTTTTACTGCACTTGCAACAACCTCTGGACCAATGCCGTCACCTGGTAGTACTGTAATTTTCTTTTCCATTTGTAAAACACCTTTCTTTCTACGTGAAGTAACTTGATGTAGAAGCGCCACCGATTAAGATGGCGCTATTGTTAATATAAAGAGCTTAAAGTTGTATTCCTTTACGGGAACAACCTTATTATTCTGTTAAACTGTAATTGCCTGTTTATCGCGTATTTGCTGTTGGATCAATTGTCTGTTTACTGCATTTAAATACGCTTTTGCGCTTGCTTCCAACACATCTTGTGCTGAATCACGTCCTGTTGATGTATAGTCGTTATATTTCAAATTAATGACCGCTTCTCCAAGTGCATCCCGTCCTTTACCGACTGATTGTACTCGGTAGTCCAAAATATTGACTTTACCTCCAACAAGCTGTTCAAGTGTATTAAAAATGGCTTCGACTGAACCTGACCCTGTTGATGCGATTGTTTTTAACTCACCTTCAGGAGTCATAACTGATGCAGTAGCTGTTGGAATATTTTCTGTACCATATTGAACTTGAACGGATTTAAGTTCAAATAACGGAACATCTTCTATTGAAACTTGCTGCTCAGTTAAAATCGTTGTTAAATCTTCTTCTGTCACTTCTTTTTTGCGGTCCGCTAATTTTTTGAACTCAGCGAAAGCTTTGTTCAGTTTTTCATCAGACAGCTGGAAGCCCATTGTTTCAGCACGGTCACGGAATGCTGCGCGGCCTGAATGTTTTCCTAAAACTAATGGGATATCGTCTTCACCGATCAGTGCCGGTGAAATGATTTCGTATGTCTCCGGATTTTTAAGTACACCATCCTGGTGAATACCCGATTCATGTGCGAATGCATTTTTACCGACAACCGCTTTGTTCGGTTGAATGACTACATTTGTTAAACGGCTAACCATCTGTGATGTACGTTTAATTTCTTTTAAGTTCAAGCCAGTTTCAACACCGTAGAAGTCATTACGAATATGTAGAGCAACACCGATTTCTTCCAATGCGGCATTTCCTGCACGTTCACCTAGACCGTTAATCGTACATTCTACTTGGTCTGCACCATTTTCGATGGCTGCCAATGAATTCGCAACTGCCATTCCTAAATCGTCATGACAATGGGCAGAGAATTTAATTTTTTCTGCACCGATTACGTTTTCACGTAAATAACGGAATAAAGCGCCGTATTCTTCCGGTGATGCGTAACCAACTGTATCTGGAATATTAATCGTTGTTGCACCAGCTTTAATAACTTCCTGGCAAATACGAACTAAAAATTCTTTGTCTGAACGGAAACCATCTTCTGCAGAAAATTCTACAAGCGAGAATTTTTCTTTTGCATACTTTACCGCAGTAACAGCTTGCTCAATTACTTCATCTGGGTTTTTCTTAAGCTTATATTCCATATGAATCGGACTTGTTGCGATAAATGTATGAACATGTGGCTGCTCAGCATGGCGAATTGCTTCCCAAACTGCATCGATATCGCTTTTCACAGCACGTGCTAAACCTGTGACGATTGAATTCTTCACTGTTTTTGCGATTAACGATACCGCCTCCAAGTCACCTGGAGATGAGGCAGGGAATCCCGCCTCAATGATTGTGACACCTAAACGCTCTAGTTGTTTTGCGATTTCTACTTTCTCTGCTGTATTTAAATTAATACCAGCCGATTGTTCTCCGTCGCGCAATGTTGTATCAAAAATGTCAATTTTTCTCATATTATTTCACTGTTACCTTTTGTTTTCCTTGGTTGATGAATGGCATCATAGCACGTAATTTTTCGCCAACTTCTTCGATTTGGTGGTTTGCGCCAGCTTCTTTGAATTTTGTATATTCAGGACGACCATTTTCGTTTTCAGCGATCCAGCGTTTCGCAAATGTACCATCTTGGATATCAGTTAATACGTCTTTCATACGAGCTTTAACTGATGCGTCGATAATACGTGGGCCTGAAACATAATCGCCCCACTCTGCTGTATCAGAAATTGAGTAGCGCATTGTTGCCATACCACCTTCGAACATTAAGTCAACGATTAATTTAAGTTCATGTAATGTTTCAAAGTAAGCTAATTCTGGTTGGTAACCTGCTTCTACTAATGTTTCGAAACCTGCTTTAACAAGTTCAGTTGTACCACCGCAAAGTACTGCTTGCTCACCGAATAGGTCAGTAACTGTTTCTTCAGCAAATGTAGTTTCAAGTAATCCGCCACGTGCTGAACCGATTCCTTTACCGTATGCAAGAGCTAAATCACGAGCTTGACCTGTCGCATCTTGGTGGATTGCGAATAATCCTGGTACGCCAGCGCCTTCAGTGAATTGACGACGCACTAAGTGACCTGGGCCTTTTGGAGCTACTAGGAATACGTCTACATCTGCTGGTGGTTGAATTTGACCGAAGTGTACGTTGAAACCGTGTGCGAACATTAATGCTTTACCTGGTGTTAAATGTGGTGCGATTTCAGCTTCGTATACTGCTTTTTGACGCTCATCCGGAAGTAGGATTTGGATTACATCTGCTTCTGCTGCTGCTTCTGCTACTGATTTAACTTCTACGCCATCTTCTTTTGCAGCGTCATATGATTTACCTGGACGGATACCTACTACTACATCAAAACCTGATTCTTTTAAGTTAAGCGCATGAGCATGGCCTTGTGAACCATAACCGATGATCGCGATTTTTTTCCCTTGTAATACTTGCTCGTTAATTTCGTTTTCATAATACATTTTTGACATTTTCATTTCCTCCATTTAATTGAATGTTTTTTTATTTTGTAATTCGGGCTTCAGATGACATCCTCCACCCTGTTTAAAACCAATTGAGTAATGTTGTATTCCGTTGCGGTGGACGCTTTCCAGGGGCACGGCTCGAGCCTAAAGTCTCTCCCTCGTGCTTATCCCCTAGGAGTCGCCACCTCCACTACATACAACGTATCCATCTTTGACATAAAATTGGCCGTTTGCTTATTTTAAAATCGATAATTGCGGGCTTTCGATTTTTTGTGCTTCACGGATAGCTGCTGTTGCACCTGTACGTGTTAACTCTTTAATGCCATATGGACGAAGTAACTCGATAAATGCATCGATCTTTTCCGGGTGACCAACTACTTCATATGTCACGACATTTTTTGATGTATCGACAACTTGCGGACGGAATGGCTCAACGATTGCATTCATTTCCAGGCGCAAGTTTGGCGGTGAAACTACTTTAATAAGCGCCAGCTCACGAAGAACGATTGCTTTTTCAGTAATATCATTTACTTTTAATACATCAATTTGTTTCGAAAGCTGTTTGATTAATTGTTCGATTTTATTTTCATCTTCAACATGGACGATGAACGTCATTTTCGAAAAATTAGGCTGCTCCGTATGACCTACTGTAATCGATTCAATATTGAACTGACGTTTCATTAATAAGCCAGTCACTCGGTTCAATACGCCGCTTTGGTTAATTACTGTTACTGTCAGCACTCGCTTCATGGCTTCATCACTCCAATCATTTCATGTAACCCTTTACCAGGCGCAACCATCGGGAATACGCTCACAAGTTGCTTCACTCGGCAATCAATAACAACCGGTTCGTCTGAATTGATCGCTTCGTTAAAGATCGCTTCCGCTTCAGAGATATTGTCAATGCGGTAGCCTTTAATGCCATATGCATCGGCAAGTTTTACGAAGTCCGGCTGGATAGGCATTAAGCTTTGTGAATAACGCTCATCATAGAATGTTTCCTGCCATTGACGTACCATTCCTAAACAGCTGTTGTTAAGGATTACTACTTTTACTGGTAAGTTAAATTCTTTGAGTAATGCAAGCTCTTGATTTGTCATTTGGAAGCCTGCATCTCCTACAATCGAAATAACTTTCTTCTCAGGTTTCGCAAACTGTGCACCGATCGCTGCCGGGAAACCGAAGCCCATCGTTCCTAAACCGCCTGATGTTACCCAGTTATGCGGATTATTTAAATGATAGTATTGGGCTGCCCACATTTGATGCTGTCCAACATCCGTTGTGATAATCGCTTCTCCGTCCGTCAATTTATGAAGGATCTCAATTGCTTGCTGCGGTAATACTTCTTCTCCTGCATCTTCATACCAAAGCGGATATTTATCACGGCTATCATTTAAGTAATGGATCCATTCTGTCGTATCCGGTCCTTGGAAGTCTTTTTTCAACAGTGCAAATAGTGCTTCTTTTGCATCCGCAACAATCGGTATATCAGTTGGTACATTTTTTCCGATTTCTGCCGGATCGATATCGATATGGATGATCGTAGCGTTCGGTGCGAATGTTGCTAAATTTCCTGTTAATCGGTCATCAAAACGTGCACCGATATTAATTAATAAGTCGCATTTTGTAATCGCGTCATTTGCCGTTGCATATCCGTGCATTCCAGCCATTCCATAGAATTGTTTGTGCTGTCCGTGAATGCTGCCTAAACCAAGCAATGTATTAATAACCGGTAAATTATATTTTTCAATAAATTCTGTCAATTGTTCACGTGCATCTGCGAATAATACACCGGCACCTGCTAGCACTAAAGGTTTTTTAGCTAAACTTAATGCTTGAATTGCCTTTTGGATTTGAAGATAATTCGGTTTTGTTGTCGGTTGATAACCCGGTAAATAAATATCTTCCGGAGCTTTAATTTCATCCAGGAACACTGTTTGTGAGATATTTTTCGGGAAGTCAATGACAACCGGTCCTTTACGTCCTGTATTGGCAATATGGAATGCCTCTTTTACGATACGAGGGATATCCGCTACGTCCTGCACCTGATAGTTATGTTTTGTGATCGGTGTTGTAATTCCCATAATGTCCGCTTCCTGGAAAGCATCTGTACCGATTACGGATGTCGCAACCTGCCCTGTAAAAATAACTAACGGAATCGAGTCAATCATCGCATCGGCAATACCTGTAACGAGGTTTGTCGCTCCCGGTCCTGATGTTGCAATTACTACACCTGGTTTATTCATAACACGTGCATATCCTTCTGCCGCATGAATCGCGCCTTGTTCGTGGCGTGTCAGAATGTGACGAATCGGGTTACGGTAAAGAGCATCGTAAATTTGTAAAACTGCCCCACCCGGATAACCGAAAATAATATCAACATCTTGTTCATGCAGTGCCTGCACTAATATATCCGCACCGTCTCTCGGTTTTGTTACTTGTTGTTCTTCGGGCTTTTCGATTTCTTGATTTACTGAAACGTTTGCACTCATAGTAATTTCTCCTTCCTTTTTCAAAACTTTATATATGAAGTCATTGTTTAAAATTTGATAAAAAGAAAAAGCCTTGTTCTCCGCACGCAAAAGAAAACCTCTTACGTAGGGATGAAAAAGACTTTTCATGGTACCACCCTCATTTATAACATCGATGAACATGTGCTTCTATAAGAAACAGTGTCCATCTAGTTACCTCGCGAACCGCCTGAGCCTCTTTATTTCAAAATTCCCATTAGGAAATTTGTGCAACTAAACAAAGAGCACGGTTCATTAATAACGAGCAATTCGAATATGCCCGGAGCTATCTAATAGCGAATGCGTTTAACAGCTCACTCCGAGGGGATGTCGGATATAGTTGTATCGCCGGCTTCCACCACTACCGGCTCTCTGGTAAATACAAGACTCTATATCCTTTAACCTCATCAACGTTTTAATATATTCAGATTATATTTTCATTACGCCGCCTTGGGAAGCATTTGTTACTAATGCAGAGTAACGTGCCAACCAGCCGCGCTTAATTTTTGGTTCAAATGGTTTTAAGTTTTGACGACGCTCTGCAAGAAGTTCGTCGGAAACTTGTAAATTAATTGTTCTGCTTGGCAAATCAATAATAATTGTATCGCCATTTTCGACTAATGCGATTGGACCGCCTTCAGCCGCTTCCGGAGAAATATGGCCGATTGAAATGCCGCGTGATGCACCTGAGAAACGGCCATCTGTAATGAGTGCGACTTTCGTTCCTAGCCCGCGCCCTTGAATCGCAGAAGTTGGTGCCAGCATTTCCGGCATACCTGGCCCGCCTTTTGGACCTTCATAGCGAATGACAACTACATGTCCTTCACGTACTACGCCGTCATCGATTGCCTGCTGTGCTTCTTCCTGTGATTCGAATACAATCGCTTCGCCTGTAAAGGTTTTAATAGAAGGATCAACCGCACCGACCTTAATTACCGAGCCTTCAGGGGCAATATTTCCGAATAATACGGAAAGTCCGCCTACAGCACTATATGGATTATCTTTTGTGCGAATGACACGATCATTCGTAATTTCATAGTCTTTCACAAGCTCTCGCATTGAAACACCTGCGATTGTTGGTCTGTCAGGGTGAATTGCCCCTGGAATTTTTGTTAATTCATTAATAATCGCCTGAACACCGCCAGCTTTTGCAATGTCATCCATCGAAATGTCCGATGCCGGCATAATTTTTGCAATGTAAGGAACACGTTCTGCTACTTTATTAATATCTTCAATGTTGTAGTCAATTTCTGCTTCATTGGCGATTGCCAGTGTATGAAGCACTGTATTTGTAGAACCGCCCATTGCCATATCAAGAGCAAAAGCATCATCAATCGCTTCTTTTGTAACAATGTCGCGTGGTTTTACATCTTCTTTAATCATGCGTACTAAATGTTTCGCTGCTTCGTAAATCAGTTCTTTACGTTTTTCGCTTGTTGCAACGATTGTACCGTTACCCGGTAATGCTAATCCTAGCATTTCCATTAAACAGTTCATTGAGTTAGCTGTGAACATTCCCGAACAAGATCCGCATGTTGGACATGCATTGTTCTCGATATCAAGGAGCTCTTCAGCCGTCATCGTACCTGCTTTATGTGCACCGACCCCTTCAAAAACACTCGTTAATGATAATGTTTTACCTGAAGAAGAAGTACCTGCTTCCATTGGTCCTCCTGATACGAATACTGAAGGAACATTTGTACGAACAGCTGCCATTAACATACCTGGTGTAATTTTGTCACAGTTTGGTATGTAGAACACTCCGTCAAACCAGTGTGCGTTAATTACCGTTTCAGCTGAATCGGCAATAATCTCACGTGATGGTAATGAATAGCGCATCCCTATATGACCCATTGCAATTCCGTCATCGACTCCAATTGTATTGAATTCGAATGGAATTCCGCCTGCTTCAATAATGGCCTCTTTTACTACGTCCGCGAATTCTCGCAAATGGACATGGCCTGGAATAATATCAATATAAGAATTACATACACCGATAAATGGCTTTTCTAAATCTCTCGCCTTTACTTTACCTGTAGCGTATAAAAGACTACGGTGTGGAGCTCGGTCCACTCCCATTTTAATCATATCACTTCTCATTTTAAACGCCCCTCAACGTAATGCTTTTACTCTAGCTGTATTTTTATATGTTCGATTTTTCATATAAATTTCGAATATTCGAAATTTTATAATCAGAAAGTATCGAATGTTTTACACCTTGCAAGCTCACATCAAAATGTCGCTTGAGTGATGTGGTGTACTAAATTGTTGTTATCATAGTACGAAATGAACTAGAACGTCAACACTATTTTTTGAATTTTTTATACAATTCAAAAAGTCTGAATTTAATGCAATCGCTTTCATCCTTATTGATGTTGCTTTTTTACTCTTTCGTCACACTTTTTATAAAAATTGAATTTTTAAAATTTTTTGTACATAATTATTGAGTCCGAATCTTTTTCTCCATAAAAAAGAACCTAGCACCTATTCAGGCTAGATTCTATTAAGTATCGTAATCTATTAGAGTAATAATAATTCAATAGCAAAATTCAAAATGATTAAACTGTGGATTCCTACAAAAATTAACCCTTGACGGTCCAGCTTCTTCTTTATTGCCATATCCATATTAATCACCCCATTTATTTGATAACCTAACTATACATCATCAAACATTAAAAATCAAAATATTTAGAATGTTTAATTAATTATTTTACCTACATTTTTTCATTAACCATGGCATAATAACGTTACAACTAATAAGGAGTGAAATACGGATGAAAAAAGCTTTAATTGTAATTGATTACACGTATGATTTTGTAGCGGATGATGGAAAACTGACTTGCGGTAAACCGGGACAGGCAATAGAAAATAATATTAGGACTTTAATAGAACAGTTTATTGAACAAAATGATGTTGTCGTATTCGCTAATGATTTACATGTGGAAAACGATCCATATCATCCAGAATCAAAATTATTTCCGGCCCATAATATTGTAGGAACTAAAGGTCGTGAACTTTATGGTTCAGTAAAAGATCAATATGAAACATACAAAGATCGCGTCATTTCATTTGATAAAACCCGTTATAGTGCTTTTGCAGGGACGAATTTGGATATTTTACTTCGTGAACGCAATGTGGAGGAAGTTATACTTGTTGGAGTATGTACTGATATTTGCATTTTGCATACCGCAGTGGACAGCTATAATTTAGGCTATAAAATTACGATTCCTGAACATGCCGTTGCGAGTTTTAATGAAATCGGTCATAAATGGGCACTTGGTCATTTTAAATCATGTTTAGGTGCATCAATTATATAAAATTAAATACATTACCTAATTACTATTCAATATAAAGTAATTTTACTTCCATAATTTCCGGATCTGCTTAAAAACTTCCAGCTAAAAAAATGTTTAACCTTTTGCCTGATAGGAAATAAATAACTAGATGCAATTATTATTCAATAATTTTAAACAAAGGAGTTGGAAAGTATGATGAGTTTCATTTGGTTTTTAATTATCGGAGGTATTTTAGGTTGGTTAGCGGGTGTCATTTTAGGTAAGGATGTACCTGGTGGCATTATCGGTAACATTATTGCAGGTATTGTCGGATCATGGATTGGTAGCATGATTTTAGGTAACTGGGGCTGGAAAGTTTCAGATTTCTATGTATTCCCCGCATTAATCGGTGCCATTGTTTTAATCTTTATCGTAAGCTTTATCATGCGCTCAATGCGTAAAGCGACTTAATTGGAAATCTGCATCTGGAATAAAAGTGTGACGTTACGTCACACTTTTTTTATTTGTCCTCTTCAAGAGCAATTTGTTTCAACTGATTGCCGTAATCCCGGTACATCTTATAGTAGTATAAAATGTCTTCCACATAATCATCACTATGATTATACTGAAAAATCGCTTTTTTCAATTGCCCATCATTTACACCGGCAATGGATAAAAATTTGGCTGCACTGAATACGGCATCTTCTATATCAAATGGATCTGCTATACCGTCGCCATTCGCATCTACCCCATACCCCCCATATTTTTTTATGATCGCTGGATTCGTTTTATCATGATCCGGGATGTCCCCCAGCCCTAAATCTTTGCAGGAAGGATGTTGCCAGCCGACAAATGTACAAGGCATAAACTGAAAGTGTCCTTCTGCGCCAACCGGTGAAATAAGTGTTTTCATTGTGGAAAAACGGGTTTCTACGCGGTGATGTGCTGCCAAAAGCGTCCATGGAACACCGTATTTCTGTTCGGCTGCGACGTAAACAGGGATATATTCGATTGGAATTTCCAAATCAAATTGTTCCTGAATTTGCTGGTACACTGTTTTATCAGTAAATGGCCAACCACGGAGTTGCTGCCAGCTGAAATAAGCGACAATATAAACTATTAAAGTGATGGGGATAAGCAAAATAATTAATACTATTTTAGTTTTTGGAGAGAGTAAAGGGTTCTTTTTCTTGCTTTTTGCCATATAAGCCACCAATCTTTAAAACGAAATAATGTTGTTAACTTTCATTCTACTAAAAAAGCAGGTAATTTTCACTGTTGAAAATTAGAATATCAATGTATAAAATTAAACTTTGTTTAAAAAAGATAAAAGGAGTTTTATATTATGTGGAAAGATTTTAAAGAATTTGCGATGAAGGGCAATGTTATCGATTTAGCGGTTGCAGTTGTTATTGGTGCAGCATTCGGTAAAATTGTTACATCATTGGTTGAAAATATTATTATGCCACTTGTCGGTATGCTTACAGGCGGAATTGATCTGACAAACGAATGGAAGTTTGGACCAGGTGAAGCACAAGTTGCGCTAGGCGTATTCGTTCAATCGATTATCGATTTCATTATTATCGCATTTGCTATTTTTATGGCTTTACGATTACTGACGAAACTGAACCGTAAAAAAGAAGCACAAGTTGCCGAAGAACCGACACCGGAACTGGATGCTAAAGAAGAACTGCTGAAAGAAATCCGTGATTTATTAAAAAAAGAGCAATCTAAATAAAAATATCTAATCCTAGTTTACAAATCAAATGTATTCTAGGATTTTTTATATTTTAATTCAATTAATCCCCTATTCTACTTAATACTCGTTTCTCCTATTGTCCCTTTGATCTGTTCATGATAAATTGATGTAATACTCGATTCATTCGAAATGTTTAGTAAATTCATGTAAGGAAGTGTATTCATGTCACAACGTTCAATTGAAACAAAATTAGTACAGCTCGGAAATTTAAGTGATGCCAAAACAGGTGCGATTAACCCGCCGATCTATATGTCGACAGCATATCAGCATACGGGCATTGGTGAATCGACAGGCTATGATTATACACGTACAAAAAATCCAACTCGTACAATCCTTGAACAAGGAATCGCAGAGCTGGAAAACGGCGATGCTGGATTTGCCTGCAGTTCCGGAATGGCGGCAGTACAACTTGTCATGTCATTATTTAAACCGAACGATGAATTAATCGTTCCGGAAGATTTATATGGCGGAACATATCGTCTATTCAAAACATTTGCGGAAAACTATAATATTAAACCGGTTTATACTCCGTTTACTAATGTTGAAGAAGTTGAAAGGTTAATCAATGAAAATACGAAAGCATTGTTTATCGAAACTCCGACAAATCCGTTAATGCAGGAAATCGATCTTGTGGAATATGCGGCTTTGGCGGAAAAACACAACTTATTGCTAATTGTTGACAATACATTCTACACTCCTTATTTCCAGCGTCCTCTTGAATTAGGTGCACATATTGTTTTACATAGTGCAACAAAATATATTGGCGGACATAATGATGTATTGGCAGGTCTAGTCGTAGCAAAGGGTGCTGAATTATGTGAAAAGTTAGCATTCTACCATAACGGGATTGGTATGGTGCTTTCGCCGATGGATTCATGGTTGCTCATTCGCGGACTGAAAACATTGCATTTACGTTTAAAACAGCATGATGCGAATGCAAAAAAAGTGGCGAAATACTTAGCCGATGAACCTCTCGTGACAGATGTACTGTATACAGGAAAAGGCGGTATGCTGTCTTTCCGTGTCAAAGATTCGTCAATGGTCAACCCGTTTTTAAAAGGTATCAAACTGATCACATTTGCAGAAAGTCTTGGCGGCGTTGAGAGCTTTATTACTTATCCTGCTACTCAAACACATGCCGATATGCCATATGATGAACGTGTTGCACGAGGTGTTTGTGACCGATTACTTCGTTTCTCGGTAGGTATTGAAGAAGCAGAAGATTTAATCGCTGACTTAAAGCAAGTTTTCGATTCGTTACGAGGTGAATTTGCATGACAAACCGCATTGAAACAGCATTAGTTCATGGGGCGATCCGTGAAGGCTATGCCGATAAAAAAGGTGCTGTAAACGTACCAATGTATTTATCATCGACTTTCCATCAGGAATCGATCGATGAATTTGGTGAATATGATTATGCTCGTTCGGGAAACCCGACACGTGCCGCATTGGAAAAAGCGATTGCCGAACTTGAAGGCGGTAATCGAGGTTTTGCATTTGCAACTGGTATGGCAGCTGTATCAGCTTGCTTTATGATTTTATCTGCAGGCGACCATATTGTCATTACCGAAGATGTTTACGGTGGTACGTACCGTTTCGTTACAAAAGTATTGCCGCGCTACGGGATTACCCATACATTTGTGGACTTTACAGATACTGAAGCAGTAAAAGCAGCTGTACGTCCTGAAACGAAATTAATTTATATGGAAACACCTTCGAATCCTACATTAGGCATCACGGATATTCGTGAAGTAGTTGAAATTGCAAAACAACACGGTGCACTCACGTTTTTAGATAATACGTTCATGACACCGCTGCATCAAAAACCGCTCGAATTAGGTGTCGATGTTGTGATTCATTCCGCAACGAAGTTTTTATCAGGACATTCCGATATAGTAGCGGGCCTTGTAGTAACAAAAGATGAAGCGCTGGGCAATGAAATATATTTCGTTCAAAATTCATTCGGTTCTGTACTAGGTGTGCAGGATTGCTACACATTAATTCAAAATATGAAGACGACGGCTGTACGTTTTAACGAGGAATCACGTGTTGCAATGCGCATCGCACAATTTTTACATGCACATCCGTTAGTGGAAAAAGTCTATTATCCTGGACTCCCTACTCACCCGGGGTTTGAAATTCATGCAGCACAGGCAACTTCAGCGGGTGCGGTCTTATCGTTTAGTTTACCGAATTATGAGATTGCAAAAGCTTTTGTCGAAGCGATGAAAATTCCGGTATTTGCGGTTAGTCTTGGTGGTGTTGAATCAATTTTATCGTACCCTGCCAAAATGAGTCATGCAGCGATGGAGCCCGAAGAACGTGCAAAACGCGGAATTACTGATGGTTTGCTGCGCTTTTCAGTCGGATTGGAAAATGAAGATGATCTGATAGAAGATTTTACACAGGCATTGGAAATCGCCAGTAAAATTAAATAGTTTGAAGGCCGACATAATTTCCTGATACGGATTTTGTCGGCTTTTTGTTATGTGCTTATTCACTTATTACCGATAATAAATTGATTTCAAAGCCTCCTTCACATGATTTAAAATTATAATCAGTTAAAGAACCTGTAACATCTTTACTTAATTTATCACATGTATAATTTTCAGTATTTTTACTTCCAAAATTATCTTCTCGATTATCGACTTCGATTTTATATTGCCCTTCTTGAAAATCAACTTTCCAGTAAATTGGTGCCCCCTCTATCGTATAGCGCGTCATCTCCAATGATGTTTGTTTATTTTCGTCGGTAGCTTTTAAAAACTGATGGAATAACTCCAAATTTTCCACCTGACCATGTTGATCAATTACACGATTGGTTTGTATGGGTTCGATTTCCTGTTGATTAATTGTCCCCGCTTGTTCGTTATCTTGACATCCGGTCAATAGTAGCAATAAGCTAAATGCGAGTAGTCTGTTCATTATATTCCCCTTCTACATGTTTAAGTTTAATACTGAATAGTTTTTCGAATCCTTTATCTATAGACGAACTAAAAGGAAAATAGTTACAATAAATATTTATTTTGAATTCGAGATATTTTTCTTGTCCTTTAATCAGTTGAGTAGTAAAGTGATAATTAAGAAAGGACGTGTACAGATGAAAAGAAATACACTAGGATCACTTATTTGGCTTCGAATGATGCGCTTTACCCATGAAAGTAATAACCTTTCGAATGAATTTTTAAAGCAATTTGATTTGACAACAGCGCAATTCGATGTGCTTATGCAAATCTCTTTGTTTGAGCCAATTACCCAATCGGAGCTTGCAAAAAAAGTGACGGTAACACAAGGTGGGATTTCACGCATGCTGGCACGCCTTGAGCAAGAACAGCTGATCATGAGAGCGCCAGACTGGAAAACAAAATATATATCATTAACTGAAAAAGGTAATGTACTTTTAAACAATGCGTTCGACGCGCAACTTGCCTTTCAAACGTCTTTTTTCGATGAAACATTAACAAAAGAAGAGCAAAAAACCTTATTTAAATTGATCTCCCGCGTTCAAAAAAATAGCGAACAGCGTTGTAAATAATTATTGGAGGAATGAACATGTATACAATTCCAGGACATCATCATATTTCGATGATTACAAAAAATGCACAGCAAAACAACAAATTTTACCGAGATATTTTAGGATTACGCCGTGTTAAAGTGACGGTCAATCAGGATGACACATCAATGTACCACCTTTTTTATGGTGATAAAACAGGCAGTCCGGGTACAGAGCTTTCGTTTTTCGAGATTCCGTTAGTTGGACGCACTCACAGAGGCACAAATGCCATTACAAAAATCGGTTTGATTGTACCAAGCGTCGATAGCCTTCAGTATTGGGCAAAACGTCTGGATGAATTTGGCGTTAAACATGAAGACATTACAACATTTACAGGTCGCCCTGCCCTCCTTTTTGAAGATGAAGAAGGTTTACGTTTCGCACTTATAGCTGCACCAAATACGAAAGCAGGACATTGGGAAACGTATGAAAAATCCCCTGTTCCGGTTCAACATCAAATTCAAGGGATGGGAGCTGTTGAAATAACCGTGAAGAATAAAGGAAAACTGGTTCGAACATTAACAGAAATTTTTGGTTTTGAATTGAAAACGCAGGATGAAACAACTGCCCTGCTCCAATCAATCGGTGATGAAATGTTTGGGGAGATATACATTGTCGAACAGGACGGACCTTCGGAAAAACCTGGTCGCGGCAGCATTCACCATTTGGCCATCCGTGTGAAAAATGATGAAGAACTGTCGTATTGGGATGAGCAAGTAAAAGCTCGAGGTTTTATGTCCTCGGGTATTGTCGACCGCTTTTATTTTAAAAGCTTATATTTCCGTGAATCGAATGGAATCTTATTCGAAATTGCGACGGATGGACCAGGATTTTTACGCGACGGCGATGTGGCATCGCTCGGTGAACAATTGGATTTACCGGATTTTTTGGAACAACAGCGTGAAGAAATTACAGCAAAATTAAAGCCTATTTTATAAGGGGGCAATGATCATGGAACAATATCGAATCAATGAAAAAAATGGGATGGAGTTTGGACTATATACGTTAGGTGACCACATTCCAAACCCTTTAACAGGGTCACGTATTCCTGCGCAGCAGCGTATTCAGGAAATCATCGAAGCGAGCCAATTAGCGGAACAGGCAGGAATTGATGTATTTGCAGTCGGTGAAAGTCATCAGCAATATTTCACTACACAGGCTCATTCAGTCGTACTCGGTGCAATTGCACAGGCAACGAAAAGCATTAAACTGACAAGCTCTGCGACCGTGTTAAGCGTAGCGGATCCAGTCCGTGTTTACGAGGATTTTGCGACAATCGATCTAATTTCGAATGGCCGTGCAGAAATCGTTGCAGGTCGCGGTTCACGGGTCGGCGCACATGAACTGTTCGGGGTCAGTCTACGTGACTACGAGGAAATTTTTGAGGAAAAACTCGCTCTTTTAAAACAGTTAAATGATAATTCGGTTGTAAACTATAACGGCAAATTTCGTCCGACTTTAAAGGATGCACATATTTTACCTCAGCCTTTAAATGGTTCGATTCCGATTTGGCGGGCTGTTGGCGGTCCTCCCGGCAGTGCGATAAAAGCCGGCTATATGGGCATTCCCATGATGCTGACTACTTTAGGCGGACCTTCGATAAACTTTAAAGCTTCTGTTGATGCATACCGCGAAGCAGCAGATCGCAGTGGTTTTGATGCAGCATCTTTACCGATTGCAACGACGAGTCTGTTTTATGTTGCGGAAACGGAAAAAGAGGCGGTAGATGGGATGCACCCGCATTTAAGCGGCGGTTTCCAGGCGATTCGCGGTCAAGGCTATCCGCGCTGGCAAGTGGAACAGGCACCGCAAGTGGAACAGGCACCGCAAGTGGAAGATGCACTCATGGTCGGCAGTCCGAACCAAATAATTGAAAAGATACTGTACCAATACGAATTGTTCGGCATGCAGCGCTTCATGGCCCAAATCGATTTTGGTGGTGTACCGTTTGACAAAGTAATGAAAAATATCGAACTGATCGGTAACGAAATCATCCCAGCGATTAAAAAATATACGGCGAAATAACATAAAACCCATCCATTTTCTTTGAATGAAATGGATCGGTTTTTGCGATAATACCTCTACAGAATCAGCATTCATCCGGTTCAATAAAAAAACCGTGAAGTATGAATTCCTTCACGGGATAGACTTGGTTATTATCCATACTTTTGGTATTAATTCGATTTTAAAAAGTCTGGATCCATATAGGCCGGATTCGGGTATTTGTAGAAACCTTCGCCTGTTGAAACGCCCATTTTACCTTGATCAATCATCTCGCGTTTAATTTTTTCTGCCACTAGTTTTGCTGCAGGATCATGTTCTGCGCGCATTAAGTTTAAATTATACGGTGTCTCCATCCCTACGATGTCGTATATTGCAAATGGTCCGCGTGGCGAACCTGTTGAAACCATCCAGTTTTTATCGATTGTATGCGGATCTGCGATATCTTTAACCCAAAGCTCCATTGCCGCAGATAAAAATGGTACTAATAATGAATTAAGAATATAGCCGGGCTGCTCTTTTTTCAGCACAAAAGGAATCATGCCGATATTACGTGCAAAATCTGCCACTTGTTCAACATACTGCATATCTGTTCCAGGATGTCCCATTACTTCCGCCGTATTGTTTTGCCAAATAGAGTTCGCAAAGTGTAATGCCAGGAACTTTTCCGGGCGGCCCGTAAACTCGGCAAATTGACTTGGTAATAATGTTGAGGAATTGGAAGCAAAAACTGTTTTTTCAGGTGCCACTTTCCCAAGGTTTTCATAGAAATTCTGTTTGATTTCTATACGTTCCGGCACTGCTTCAATAACGATATCTGCATCTTTTGTTGCTTCTGTTAAATCAGTGTAAAACTGAAGACTGCCAGACGCTTTTTCAGCACGGTCAACGTCTTGAAAATATTCGCCATATGTTGTTTTTAATGTGGCCATTCGCTGTTTTGCCTTAGTAATTGCCTCTTCATTAATATCATAAACATTTACTTCAAATCCGAAAAATGCGGATTGGAATGCAATTTGACTACCTAAAACACCGCTTCCTGCAATTGTTACCTTTTTATACTTCATAGGAACCTCTCCTTTTAAAATAAACTCAATCCACAGAGAGTATTCCCGGTTTTGCCGTAAATGAAAAGCAGTTACTTCATAAATTGACAATGAGTTAGAGTTATTCATTCAATAAAAAAAACCCCGCGAAGGAAATGACTCTTCGCGAGGTCCATTTTATACAGTTACTTTACTTTTGGGTGCAACACTTTCCCACACCTTTTCGATGCGTTCTTTTGCTGCTTCCTCTATTGTAAAGCCATTGTCAGTTTTCGTTACTTGTGAATCAACGATATAAATCGGACTAGAAATTGTAGTCGCCCCTAAAATCGAAAGGACCGGCTTCAATGAATATTCCAGTGCCAATAAGTGTGCGATTGACCCGCCGATTGCAACTGGTACGACAATTTTGTTTTCCAGCCCTTTTTGCGGCAGTAAATCGATGAATGTTTTCAAAATGCCAGTATAGGAACCTTTATAGATCGGTGTAAGGAAAAATACGATATCGGCCTCTCCTACTTTGACAATTTCTTCAGCAATCGCTTCACTCGCATAGTTTGCAGTAATTAAGTCTTCTGCAGGCAACTGATGAACCTGAATTGTTTCATGAGAAATGCCCTGCTGCTCAAGCAATGATTCAATTGATTGCTGAACGCCTGTTAATCGGGATGTCACACTGTTTCCCCCATTAATTAAAATCGCTTTTGTCATGATTCACTCCTCCTAAATATTTTGTAAAGTATAACGGGATGGGACTTGTTTTATCCCTAAATTTTCACGTAGTGTCTTACCTTCATATTCTGTACGGAATACCCCGCGCTTTTGAAGCTCCGGAATAACTAAATCAATAAAATCGGTAAAACCGCCCGGGAAATACGGAGGCATTAAGTTGAAGCCATCCGCAGCTTCCTGATCTACCCACTCTATTAACTGATCAGCTATTTCACTCGGTGAACCGAAAATAATGCGATGACCACGTGAACCGGCGATACGTAAATACAGCTCACGAATCGTCAGATTTTCACGTTCCGCCAATTCGATGATCAGCTGCTGACGGCTACGGTTACCGTTTGTCGGAGGAATATCTTTCGGCAATGGGCCATCCAGGTCATGTTGTGACAGATCAACACCTAAATAGTCTGCTAAAAAGTCCAGGCCAATTTCCGGTGTAATTAACTGTTGCAGTTCCTCATATTTGGCATACGCCTTTTCTTTCGTTTCCGCCACGTAAATCGATACGCCCGGCATGATTTTAATATCATCACGGTCACGGCCTGCAGCAACTGCCTTGTCTTTCAGTTTTTTATAAAATTGTTGTGCGTCTTCAAGCGTCTGCTGTGCTGTAAAGATAACATCCGCTTGTTGTGCAGCAAGTGTCGTACCGGCTTCCGATGATCCTGCCTGCACTAAAACCGGTCTTCCTTGAGGCGGACGCGATGAATTTAACGGACCGCGTACAGCGTAATATTCACCTTTATGGTTTAACGTGTGCAGTTTCCCTTTTGTAATATATTCACCCGTCTGTTTGTTGCGTGCCAATGCATCATCTTCATAAGAATCCCATAATCCTTTAACTACTTCGACAAATTCTTCTGCCCGTTCATAGCGTAGAGAATGATCCAGATGCTGATCCTTGTTAAAGTTGCTCGCTTCTGCTGAATAGTAACTTGTTACAATATTCCATGCAGCACGCCCGCCGCTTAAATGGTCAAGCGATGAAAACTTACGTGCGATATGGAATGGCTCATTGTATGTTGTTGAAGCAGTAGCTGTTAAACCGATATTTTTAGTCACTGTTGATAAGACACTTAGTAATGTAAGTGGTTCAAAGCGAACTTGTTCTGCCGGGTGTGAAAGCTCATTAAAAGATAAACCATCACTTAAGAACAGCATATCCAATTTCCCTTGCTCCGCTTTTACAGCAACTTCTTTAAAAAACTCGACATTTTCGCTTGCGTCAGCCTGTGCATCCGGATGACGCCATGAAGCGATATGATGCCCTGTACCCATTAAAAAGACGCCTAATTTCATTTGTTTTTTCGTCATTTACGTACCTCCTACACTAACTGTTCTTCGCGCTTAGCCAATATTTCATGAACGAGTGGAATGACCTTTTCGCCAATCTCTTCAATTACTTCCAAGTGCGGGAAACCGCGTAACAACACTTTGTCGAAGCCTAAATCAACGAACTCCACGATGCGCTCCGCTACCTGCTGTGGCGTACCGACAAGCGCAATCGAATTGCCGGATAACACTTGTGTTAACCCTGCCCAAATATTCGGTGCGATCACGAAATTATTGTCTTTTGACTCAAGCATCAACTGATGAAGGCGGCTCACACCTACTGCTCCGTTGCTTACTGTATTAGCATGTTTTGCTTCCAATACTTCCGGGTCCACTTGGCTAATAATTTTGTTTGCATTTTCAAACGCAGCTTCTTCTGTTTCACCCAATACAACCTGGAATGAAACACTGTATGAAAGATCGCGATTTTTTTCTTTTGCCAGTTTAACTACCGTTTCCAGCTCTTCTTTTGTCGTTTCCAATGTTTCGCCCCAAAGCATGTAGACGTCAGCCACATCTGTTGCGACATCTTTTGCAATCGGTGATGAACCACCGAAGAAAATCGGAGGTGCATTTTTAACAGGCAATGGTAAGTTCGCTCCTTTTAATGTGTAGAACTCGCCATTATAATCAAACGTTTCCCCGTTAAACAGGCGTTTTAAAATTTCAATATACTCACGTGTACGCTTGTAACGATCAGTATGTGATAAGAAGTCCCCGTCATTTTCTAGTTCCTTTGGCGCTCCGCCTGTTACGACATTGACAAATACACGGTTATTCGTCCAGTAGTTGACTGATGAATACTGTTTTGCCAGTTGTGTAGGCGCAGTAGACCCAGGTCGAACAGCAATCAGGTAATTCAATGTCTTCGTATGTGCAGTCAAATGCGATGCGGCAACCAATGAATCTACACAGCTTCCGCCAATCGGTAACAATAATGTCGAGAAGCCTGCTTTTTCAGCAGCCTGTGCCACTTTTGTAATATAATCTACAGATGGTTCACGATCCGAATCAACACCGACACCTGACCATGTTTGTGCACCTTTATTTGACGTTTGGTTTCCTACATATTCACTATCGCCTGAAGTTGGCGCCATCGTAATAAACTCTACTTTTGTCATTTTAATTCCCCCTTATTTTGTAACCGGTGCACTTGCTACTACTTCATCAGCCGGTAATTCGTTTGATTGTTGAATTGTGCCTGATTTCAACTGTTCTGCAACCTGTGCAAATGATTGATTTGCCGGAATGTTAATAAAAGAAATTTGCTCTTCCTGTGCTTTTTTGTAAGATAATTCGCAGAAAGTTTCAGGCGGTGCAACAAAAGTTGTCGCCCCCAGTTCAATTGCTTTACGTAATGTTGCGCCACGACGTCCTTCTGTTAAATCAAGTGCCGGATTACGCAAATCTTCTACAGTATGGTCCTGCTGAATAATACGTAAAATTGTTCCTTCCACAATCGGTGTTACTTTACCTTCATCATTTACTACAACTGCAATCGCCATGTTAAAATCCCCCTGTTATTTTGTTATTTGAGCAACTTCGGCAGCTTTTTGTAAGCTTTGTGCCAAGTCGTTTTTAATATCTTCAATGTCTTCCAAACCAATTGATAAACGGATCAAACCCGGTGTTACACCACTTGCCAATTGCTGTTCCGGTGATAGTCGTGAGTGCGATGTACTTGCCGGATGGATGACAAGTGACTTCGAGTCGCCAACATTTGCAACATGTGAAAGTAGCTGAACATTATTAATAAATGCCTTCGCTGCTTCTAGTCCGCCTTTGATACCAAAGCTGAATATTGACCCCGCCCCTTTTGGTAAATATTTCTCTACTAAATTGTTTGGATCATTTCCAGGTAGTGTCGGATAATTTACCCATTCCACTAAATCATGCTCTGCTAAATATTCAGCTACTGCCTGTGCGTTTACAACATGCTGACGAACGCGCACTGCCAGTGATTCAAGACCTTGAATAAAAAGCCATGCATTGAATGGTGATAATGTGGCGCCTAGATCATGCCCCAGCTCAAAACGTGCCTTCGTAATGAATGCTTTTTCTCCAGCAGCTTCAACAAATGAACGATTGCCTATTAATTCATTCGGTTCCACGAAGCTTGTGAATCGAGGCGCTTTCCATTCAAATTTACCGCCATCAATTATCGCACCGCCTAATGATGTTCCGTGACCGCCGATAAATTTCGTTGTAGAATGTACAACGATATCTGCTCCAAATTCAATCGGTTTTGATAAGTAAGGTGTCGCAAATGTATTATCAACAATAAGCGGGACATCATGGCGATGGGCTACTTGTGCCAATCCTTCAATATCTGCAATTTGCAAACTCGGATTGCCAATTGTTTCAGTGAATACGGCGCGTGTTTTATCATTGATTGCTGCTTCAACTTCCTGTAAGTCAGATCCTTCGACAAAGCGTACCGTTACACCGAAGCGAGGCAAAGTCTTAGAGAACAATGTATACGTGCCGCCATAAAGGGCGTTCGTTGCTACAATTTCATCGCCTGCCTGTGCGACAGTCAGTACAGCAATTAAGATTGCCGCCTGTCCGGAAGCGACCGCAAATCCTCCGACACCGCCCTCCAATGCAGCAAGACGCTCTTCAAATACAGCATTTGTCGGGTTGGCATTTCGCGAATATAAATAGCCGCTTTCCTGTAATTTAAACAAGTTTGCCGCATGTTCCGTGTCATCAAATACATACGAAGTTGTCTGATACAGTGGAACTGCACGCGAGCGTGTTACCGGGTCAACTGTCTGACCTGTATGGAGAGCGATTGTTTCCTGGTTAAAAAATGTCATATGAAAGATTCTCCTTTAATAAAGAAATTTTTGGGTAAGTGTAAGCAATTCTTGTTCTGTCAGTTCACCTTTTACGGTGTGTACTACTTTTCCATCTTGCAAAAATAACGTCGTCGGCAATGTTAAAATTTTATAGTTTTCTTTCAGCTGCCCTTTACGGTCTAACAGAATCGGAAAAGGCAAATCGAATTTCGTTAAGTATTGATTGACCAGCCTTGTCGGTTCTTCCACATTGACTGCATAAAGCTCTATGTTATGTGACTGAAGTGTTTTATACGCCGCTTTAAAGGCGGGCATTTCCCTTTCACATGGGGGGCAGTAAGTTGCCCAGAAGTTAAGGATATAGTTGCCTTCATCCGGAATGGCAAATTGCTCACCGGAAGTTGACTGGAGCACAATTTCCTCGGTTTTCGCTTCTGCCTTCTGTTTGGACGTATTTGAAATAATGGCATAGCTTAGTGCGACTATCAGGACCGCGGATAATGATAACTGGATCCATTTTCTCAATTCAGCTTCACCTCGATTTCAGGCATTTCGTGCTGTTCCCCATAATTAACATGTGAAATCACTTTATAAGTGCCGGTACCGTCAAAGCTCGTTTCGATCGTAAACTTCCCGTCCCCGCTAGTATCTGGTGTCACGGAACCAATGGCATTGCCGGTTGGATTGATCAGTTCGAATTCAATTTCCACATCGTTTTGAATTGGTTCACCGTTGTACGTTACGGTTGCTGTGATCGTTACAGGTTCGAATGCTTCGAGCTCAGATTTACTGGCATTTAATGTTACATCGAGCGTTTCATTTGCTTGTGCACTACAGCCGGTAAGCAGTAGCACTGTAAGTAAAAGTCTTTTCATTTACCATCAGCCTTTAAATTTGTCCAGAACAGCAGGCGTTTTTTTAATTTTTCAAATGCAATCATGATAGCGACAATTATAATACTGTTAAAAATAATGCCTGCAAGCACGTAATGATATTGTGAGAAGTCACTGTAATACTGGATGAAAAAGCCCATTCCTGATGAAGCACCGAACATTTCGGCGATCGTTAAAATCAGGAAGCTCATACCAAGTGATGTACTCGCACCACTTAAAATATGGGGTGCACTTGCGGGCAACACGACTTTCAGTAAAAACGTTGGTCCTTTTAAACCAAGAGATTTCGCATTGTCAAGATAATGCTTTTCAATCAGCAGCACGCCATGAATCGTTCCTAAAAATACTGGCCAAAATGCGCCGATAAAAATAAGAGACATCGAAGCTGTTTGGAAAGTCGGTAAAATTGCAATGACATATGGTATGAACAGCGTTGGCGGAATCGGACTTAGTGCATGAAAGTAAGGCATTAATATTTCACGTGACCGTTTGTTCAATCCGAAAAACAGACCGCCTACAATACCTGTCACTAAAGCTCCGAAGAACCCTGGTATCAGTAGTTTCATCGAGCTCACAACACCGGTTAATAGCTCCCCGATTTTCGCGGAAAATGACTCAACGACCGTTAGAGGCTGCGGGAATATTACCGGATTGATCCATGTCGCATATTTTGTGACAAGTGCCCAAACCGCAATAAATATTATTCCTATCAAAATAGTAAGATTATAGCGTTTAAAAAATGTGAGCATTCCATCCCACCCCTTAAATGTTTTGTTCATTAAAACGAACGAGCTGATCTTTGTAATAAGCATCATCCGGATATTGTTCGATTAACTCAGTTAATGCTTTTTCGTATAGATCGATATTTACATATTCGTTTACATCAATATCATCCACATTTTCAACATAGCCGATTTCTTTCATTTGCTCCCACATTTGAACGACTTTCTCTCTGCTTGGATCAGAAGAATAATTCGAGTGGCTGTCGTTTACAATCGTATTAATTACTTTCTCATCGACTTTCATATACTCTTTCGCTGCAGTTACTGCTGATTGCGGATCTTCAATCTTTTTACGTTCAGCGCGAATAAGTGCCTTTAAGAAACGTTTATATGCTTCCCCGTCTTCTTCCGCCAATAATTCCGAGCGTGTTACAACACGACAGCATACATGCCCTTCCTGTAAATCATTGCTCCATGCAACTGCTTCAAGACCCATATCAACTGCTTGTGCGTAGAATGAGTTTGCCGATACTGCAACGTCCACTTTTCCTGATGCTACCGCTTCAAGCAGCATACTACCTGTTTTGAATTCAACAATTTCCAGATCTTTTTTCCAGTCGATACCTGCATCTTCAAGCGCAGAACGGAAAACGATATCCGATGTAAAGATCCTGATCGTTCCAACTTTTTTTCCTTTATAGCTTTCAAGTGAAGTATATTGCCCCGCGTTTTCCTTTTTCGTTAAAATCGGGTGTCCGCCCTCCAAATGCCCTCCAATAATGGAGAAATCCGAGCCGTTTGCGATAAACGTTAAGGGGCCAGCTGTACCGAATGTTAATCCGACATCAATTTTCCCCGCCTGCAGTGCATTCAGTCCGTCTGCCGAGTTTGCAAAGCCAACACGATTGACCGTAATATGTTCTTCTTCAAAATAGCCTTCCTGATGAGCAATGTCGACAAGTGTTCCACCTGCAGACTGACTTAAACCAACCGTGATTTCATAATCGTCAGAGGCTGCCCCTTTTGAAATTTGTTCATCATCTCCGCATGCAGCAAGTAAACCTACTGTTAAAGCGAGTGAAGCGATCCATTTCTGATTTGTTTTTTTCATTCAACGATCCTCCTATATTCCTGCGCCATCTGCTATTTCTGTTTTTAAACTATTGACGATCTGTTCGTTCATCTCATTTAAAAGGGATTCACGAAATGCACGGAACTTCTTGTTTTCAAATAGTTTTTGACGATCCGTCCCTTTTTTCTCAATTGGTACTTGAATGCTTTTCGTCACCGCCCCGTTTTTCCCGGGAGCAAAGATGACAATACGGTCCGCCAAATAAATGGCTTCGTCAACATCATGTGTAACAAATACGACTGTACGTTTTTGTTCGGCACTAATTTGAACAAGCAGATCCTGCAGTTGAATACGTGTGACAGGATCCAAAGCACCGAATGGTTCATCCATCAGCAGTAAATCCGAACCGTAGCTTAATGCACGCGCAATGGCTGCACGCTGTTTCATACCACCTGACATTTGGCCAGGATATTTTTTTACTGCGTGCCCTAAATGGACAAGTGTCAAATATTGCTCTGCGATATGTGCCAGCTCTTTTTTTGGCATTTTTTTATTACGCTGTTTTAATGCAAGCATGACATTCGCCTGTGCCGTCAGCCATGGAAATAAGGAATAATCCTGGAAAACGACTCCGCAGTCAGGGTGAGTTTGCTTTACGGATTTACCGTTTATTTCGATATTGCCATTTGAAAATGGTTCAAGCCCTGCCATCATTCTGAGCAATGTACTTTTCCCGCATCCGGAAGGTCCCATAAATACGAGAAACTCGCCATCTTGTACTTCAAGCTGAATATTGTTTAAAATTTTTGTCGTCGCATCATAACTGAAATCGATATTCTGGACTTTAATCTTCGTTTTTTTCTCTGTACTATCTTTCGTAGATATAGGGGTTTGTTGTGGCACTGGACGTTCCAATAATTGAACCATGTACTCACTCTCCTAACAGAAATTTTCTACCTAATGATTGGATCGATGTATCAACCGGAACATGCAGTGTCATCGTCCGCAAATTACGCCAATAGCGGTCAAACCCATAACGGCCTGCAGTAGCGCGGCTACCCATCACTTCGAAAATTTTTGATGTAATATCGAGCCCTACTTGCGTTGTGAAGATTTTCGCTGTTTGCAATGCATCATCAAGATCACTGCGATGCTTAGGGGTAATCTTTTCAGGTTCATCCCAAAGCTCCTGTAATAATTGATCCGCTTTTTTCACAACCAGGGTTGCTGCTTCTACCTGTACGTAAAACTGGCCGTAATGATGTTGGATAATCGGATCTTCAATCGCCGAAGTCTGTGTAACGGCGCGCGGTCTTGTTTGCTCTCTTGTATATGTAAGCGCTGATTGAAGAGCACCTTCTGAAATCCCTAAATAAACATGGTTTAAAATAAATGTAGCGATATTCAGACGCAGCTGTGAAAACTCGCTTGCGTAAAAGCCTTGCTGCAACACTTCTTCATCATGTACTTCAACATCGTTGAAAAGAATCGTTCCACTGTCTGTCTGGCGTTGCCCCATATTGTCCCAATCGCCTTTTATATCTACACCTATCCGTTTACTAGGAATAACGACCAATAATGGCTCATCCTGCTCTTCCACTAACGCCGATACTAATAATACATCCGAATCGACACTACCAGAACAGAACGTTTTTACGCCGTTTAACAAATAGCCTGTTGTTGTTTTTTCAGCCTTCAGTTGAATAGCCACCGGGTTGAACGCATTCCCCCAAAAATAATTGTGCTTAGCTGTTTCGCGATAATAAAATTCCTTTTGCTCTTGTGAACCACATAAATGCGGTGTAACAAGATTGATAAAATGATAGCCTATAACATGTGCCAGTGAACTATCCGCACGTGCAATCGTCCGAACGACTTGAAACACATCATACCAATTCCCACCTAAACCACCGTATTCTGTCGGAATTAAAAGTTTCAAAAGTCCGCTTTCGCGAATTAAATCTCGCTCAGTTTTAGCATTGCCTCCAATTTTATCTCTTTCTACTGCTGTTTGTTCAAACTGTTCGGCAAGCTTTTCCGCGATTTCATCAATATGTGCAACTGCTCCCATAACACCTCTCCTTTACTAGTTATAGAATTTTCTTGCAATTCAGTATTCTTAATTCGTTAGTTTACAGATGCATGTATTTAAAGTCAATAGTTAATTTGAATAATTCATACTGGAATAGTATGCTTTTAGCGAATTAACGTAAAAAACCGCATTTATTTGTATTTTTTTACAGATTAATTGTGTGATTTATAGGGTGATTTCGAAGTTAGAAGAAGAAAAAACCACTATTTTCATAGCGGTCTTTTAGTTTTTGGTATGTTTAGTAATGCATGACTTGATAATAAACAACAATTTGATAAATCGCCGGTACAATTAATGCAATCGCCAAAGAGATGACTGCACCCCACTTCGATTGTGTCATTAATCGATCATTGTCGATTTTCAAGTGCTGTAAAAATGACAGTGTAAAATATAACGCACTGACTAAAAAGATAGGGGTTACGAATGTGAGCCAAATTCCTGCATTCATTTCATGCATCGATTCCTTCACCTCAATCTCATTATATTTCAATATCCATCTGTTTTATTTCTGTGAATTGAAAATTAATACTTTCGTCGAAAATAAAAGTCCACGGCATTGAACAATAAGGAGGAATTTCAAGTGCATCCATTGTAAAATTTTGAGCAATTTTCCCCGCTTCTGTTATAATACTTACTTCCCTATTATGGAAATTAAGTTGTTGATCAGTCCGGTTATGAATAAGCGTTGTAATGAGCAGCTGTTTTCTATGATTCAAGGCCCTTCTAATTACGTAACAGGAAATATGCTCATCCTGTTCTTTTGTTTTTTGAAAAGCTTGTTCGATTAATAACCGGTCCTGATCTGAAATCGTTTTATCCCATGCAGCTTCAAATTGCAGTTTTTGCATGAACTTCACCCCTTCAATGAATAATTTATGTAAATAAGCAATAAAACAACCTTTCTTCTATAATACATGTTACAGTAGGAAAGAATCTTAAAAGTTAGAAGGCGAAAAAATATGATCGAAGTAAAGAATTCCCCGATAAGTGATGGGGAATATAATCGCGGTATTTTTGCGATTAATGCAATTCCTAAAGGAACGTTATTCCACCAAGCACCGGTACTAAGCTATCCAAATGAGCAGCATGAACATATTGAAAAAACAAATCTTGCAGATTATGCGTTTGAATTTGGCATTGGCCGTTCTGCAATCCTGTTGGGCTACGGAATGCTATTTAATCATTCATATGAGCCGAATGCCACGTATGAAATTAATTTCGACAACGAAACATTCGATTTCTTTGCTTATAAAGATATTGAAGCCGGTAAAGAGATTTTTATTAATTATAATGGCGATGTAGATGATAATGACCCACTATGGTTTAACAACGAAGAAGAATAACAAGGGGGAGCTGTCTAAAAATTAGACAGTTCCTTTTTCTATTCCTTCGATAAAGCGAATGATATCTTCCGTCAGTAATTGGCGTTCTTTTCCTAATGTAATAAGATGACCACTGTTGTCGTATTGTTTTTTCGTAATGACGTTGCTAATTGCATTCTTTTCAATCATGTCAATGCTTTGATGGAAAACCGGCTCGTCCAGCATACCTTTTGCCAAGAAAAGAGGCTGTTTCAGCAAATGAAGCTGTTTGCCTGTTTCAACGATAAACTGCTGCAGCGCAATCAGTTTTTCGGCAGGTCTTGGGAAGTGATTATCTAAAAACGCTTGCAGTTCCTGTTCAGAGCTTCCTCTATTTTGTAAATACCTCTTGGAATAATAGACGACACGCTGTTCCAAACCTTCCACTGGCCGCTCCAATACTGGTGAAGAAATAATACATAAAGCTTTCACTTCAGGGAATTCATTTGCCAGTCTTATTCCAAGTACACCACCTAATGACTGGCCAATTACTGTAATCGCTTCATATTTTTCATCGATTAAAAACTGTACTGCTTGTCTGCTATGTTCCCATACGCGTTTCATAGAACTTGCAAATAATTGTTCCGGTGATGCTCCGTGCCCTGCCAGATTTGGCGCATAACTCGTATACCCTTTATTATGAAGCATTTTTGCCAAATAGTGCATCTCCTTCGCATTGCTCGTAAAACTATGTAAAAGCAGAACGGCCTGTTTATGTCCTTTTAAATAAATATCCTCGACAAACTGTTGCATGTTAATCCCCTTTTCATTTGTGACAATATTATAGCATAATAATTCTCTGTTACTGTCATTTCCTCAAGTTTAAAAAGCGGAAACAGTGCATTTGTTTTATTGTTCGGCTACAATATGGTTGAACAAAAAAACATATGAAAGGAGAATCATATTAATATGAGAACAATATTATTATCGATTCTTGCTGCACTATTTTTAGCTGTACCGAGCGCAGCAGCACATACGTATTTAGACACGACTAATCCCGAGGATGGAGCAGTTGTAACTGAACCGTTGCAGTCGATTGAACTTACATACGCCGGGAGAATTGAAGTAGGCAGTACATTTAACGTCATTTCAAGTAACGGTGAAGAAATAGAAACAGTATCGATGGATTTAGTCGATGGTGTATTGACGGGTACTTTTGAAAATCCATTACCAAATGATGACTATACCGTTGAATGGAATAGTATTAGTGCAGATGGCCACCCATTGTCAGGTCAATTTTCCTTTACGGTTGATGCACCTGTAGCAGAAGAACCGGCCGAAGAAGAAGTTACAGAAGAAAATGAAGAGCAAGCGGAAGTAGACGAAACGGTAGAAAACAACGTAGCGGAAACGACTGCGGCAGATAATGAAGAAACATCAAACGATACATTACTATACATCATTGGAGCCCTTTTACTTCTTATTATAATAGTAAGTATTTTCACTATTGCAAGACGGAAAAATACAAAATGATGTCATTGACAATTTTTAGTCAATTTTTACTTTATGTGAGTTTAGCTCTTCTTATGGGAACATTTATCTTATACTGTATCCCTGAAACAATTCGCCCAAAAATCGATATTTCAGCCAAGTGGCTTATTGTTAGTGCGGTCATTTTGCCGATTGTCACATTTGTACCGAATATTCAATTGCTGACAATTTTGACACCACAGTTCGGCTTCATCGAATCATTGGGCATGCTCCTTTTGAAATTTAAAGTTGGCCATTCATGGCTCGCGGTCGTTGGCTTTACGATTATTTTGCTTATAATGATTCGCCAGTTTATGAAAAAACCTTCGAAGCTTATATCGGTCATGTCAATTTTTATTTTAATCGCCATTATGACGGCAATTGGCTATATTAGTCATGCAGGTTCGATGACAGGCATTGTCGGATCGGCATTGGATTTTGTTCACCTTCTAGCTGTCAGTGTATGGCTCGGCATCTTAGTTCTGATGAGCTTTTTCTCAAAAGATGCGCAAAACTGGGATGCCTTTCTGAAGTGGTTCTCCCCCGTGGCACTCGTAGCTTTTACGGCAGTTGCATTAACAGGTGTCCTTATGACTGACACAATCGTGCCGGGCTATGTGACAAGCTGGTCGAGCAATTATGGACAGTTTTTGTTCATTAAGCATGTTCTGCTCGTACCTTTGACTGTTATTATTTTGGCAAACAGTCTGCTCATTAAACTGAAGATGGACAAGCCATTATTTGAACCGCGTACGTGGGTACGAATCGAAACAGTTTTGCTCGTAATGATATTATTCATTACAGCGCTCTATAGTGAACAACAGCCCCCGAGTTTTTATGTTCAGGAAATTTCTCCGTTTTTTGAAATGTTCTACCGTAGCTCGATTGAAGCTGGCATGCGCGGGTATTTACAAATGACGGGTATCGGGTTAGGATTTTTCCTGTTGACTGCACTGTTCATCGCTCTTGTCATCGTAAGTTATATTAAACAGCTGCCGGTTGTTGTATCGGCTGCCATGACTTTTGCGCTGGCATTATGTTTTTACATGGGCTTTATGTCGATTGTGTTCTTTAAATAACGTCAAAAAATAAAGGGTTGTAGTAAAAGTCATTTCCGACTAATACTACAACCCTTATTCATTAGGCGAGCCTTTTTGTCTTCATACGCATATAGCGAACAAGCGCCGCGATGATTAATATTACTGTTAACACTATTGTACCGTTCTGCATTGTTGGTTCATCTGTTTTTACAGCAATACCGATGAGTGCCCAAACGATAACAAGAGTAAAGAAAATATCTTTTGAAACAGCAACCGCCAAATAACCGAGAATGACCGCAACCCCGACAAGTACGAGTGATCCGATCACCTCTGATATCCCCAAATCGACTCCATGATGTTTTAAGACATAGCTTACATTAGCGATTGTCGCTACGGATATCCACGCTAAGTAAAATGAAAACGGAAAGCGTTCTGAAATACCTTTTTCCGTGTTTTTATACTGCAGGTAAATCGCAATGAGTGTAAATAACAAAAAGAACATTACAATAATGGATAGTATAAATTGTTCATAATGCCAGCTGAACAGCCAAGCAATATTAAATATACAGCTGATGATAAATAAAATACCTACTTTTCCTTTAAAACGATTGTCTTTCACTTTGCGGTATATCGTAATCAGCCATATGACAAGCAGTACATAAATTAACGACCAAATAGAAAATACGTAGCCTGCTGGTGTAAATAACACTTCTAATCGATTCGTAATTTCTGATGCCGTTTGCCCGTTTAAAGGCAGTGTATTGGATAGCGCATTTACTACGATTACAGCAATCATGGCTATCCACATTGTAATATACAAGCCCATTTTTCATCATCCTTTTTTCTAGAATTAGGGAACTATACCCTTCTTTAAAAAAGAATAAGCGGTAAATGGGCTATTGATTGTAAAGGTAATGTGATTTATGCAAAATTATTTTTAAGTCTGCTTTTCAAAGGCAAGTTTGATTCCAAAACCGATAAGAACAGCTCCAGTCAACGTTTCGATTACCGATTGTGTAGCAGGTTTTTTCATGAAATTGCGGATTTTGTTTAATAAAAAAACATAGAGCGCAAACCAAATAAATGTTAAAACAATATAGATGATTCCCATCGTCAAAAATGGCCAAAACGGTTCTGCGCCTTTAGATAGGAATTGCGGTAAAAACGTCAGGAAAAATACTGCTACTTTAGGGTTTGTGATATTCGTAATGAGTCCCTGCTTAAAATACGAATTGCCTTTAGCTTCAATTTCCGGAATGTCCGTCAATTCCTCTGAATCAGCTTTTTTAGCACGCATGCTCATCAATGTTTTTATACCCAAATAGCATAAATAGGCTGCTCCTACGTATTTCAACACTGTAAATGCCACGGCAGATTTTACGATAATCGCCGATAGCCCTGCCACCGCTGCAATTGTATGGACCGTTAATCCTGCGCAAGAGCCGACCATTGTTTGAAATCCGCCCTTTTGTCCGTTAACGATTGTATTTTTCGTAACGATAGCTGTATCAGGACCCGGCAATACAATCAGAAGAACACACGCAATGATAAAGAACACAACATTCTCCATTTACTCACCTTCATTTTCTGAATTTTTAAATATGGTAACATGTTCATCTGAATGAAGCTAGGGGAATTTATAGTTTAATGGATTGCTAGTGTGGCATTACTTGTATGCATTCTTATGATATGACCGGCAACTGATTTTATTAGAAGAATTTTATATTTATTAGAAAACTTCAATAGGTTATTAGCATTTTCCGAATGTTTATTTAAACATCTAAGAGCATTATTAGTACAATTGCCTTATAATTAGAAAATCGGTAACTTATTAGAAGATGTCAACTTGATATTAGATGATTTAAATATTTATTAGAATATTACTAGTGACTCCTTCAATCGTCAGCAAGTAATGCCATTTTCTCAGCAGCTTTCTCTATGATTACATCATCTTCAACCTGACCAGTATAATTGATATACATCACGGCCCGCCCCTTTACAAAGAGAAAATCTTTATGAAAAGAATTATCCCGAATCAGCAGTCGATCAAAAGCTGTGTGTTTTCTTTCTTTAAAACTTCTAGGTTCACTTCCATATGTATGCTTGATTATTAACTCATTAACTAATGAGCTAACATGGGAATGGAACCGTAACTTATAAACTTCCGATGAGATTGATGGTTGATATGCATGATTGGGATCGTACCATTCCCCTTCCTGAATAACGCCCATTTCTGTTGAATCATATTGGACAGAAGCAAAAATATTCCACTGTGATGAGTAGTTGCTTCCCAAATCCTCGCCTTCAAAGTAAAGTGGCTTCCTTTTAAGATGCGGCTGATTTTCAATGGAAGCTAGTCGGACAATTGGCAGCCCTGCATCTTCTTCTGTTAAAGGGCTTGTTTTCATACTCCATATTTGGTAAATCGGTATTAACACAAGAGTTAATGTAATTACTAATACTATGAAACTGTAGACAATACTTGACCGGTAAAAGTTTTCCCATGGTTTTTGTTGATCGTCTAATATCCCAGCTTTAAGTTCATTCCGCAAATGATTGATTCCAAATAAGCTTTTACCTATCGGAATTATTTGCATAAAACTAACAAACAATACTAATAATGGAGCAAGTGTATATCCATCTATCAGTTGCAAAACAGAAATATTTCCGTTTTCGAAAGATTTGACGAAGACCGTAGTGATTACAATAATCGCGATTAAATTAACTATAAAATTAAATAATGCTTTATTAAAAGCTTTTTTTGCTATTGAGATTTGCTCTTCCCGATCTATTGGAGGTTCATTTACTTTACGATCAGTCGGTGCTGCAAATACGTGAAAATTGCTGTCACTCGCAATGTAGTCCCAGCCGCTTTCTTCGTATAACCGAATTTTTTCACTCGATATATATTTGTTTTTTGCCAGTTCAAGTCGGTAGCCCGTTCTTTTGCGATCACCTTTTTTAAACTTTGCAAAATGTGTGCCAATCTCATAAAAATGCAGCCCTTGCTCGGACATATCCGAAAACCAGCTTTCATGTTCCTTAATACGCCAATACTGCCCGGGTCTTATTCTGCGTACTATTTCTGCCATCGCTCTCCCTCCTCATATGACTGACCTAACAATAAAATAGAAGGGAATGTTTGTAAATAAATAATTAGAATCAGCAAACTATTTCAGCACTCTCTGACGCAATAAAGAATATTGAAAATGTTCACAGTAAAAAGGCAACCCTACCAATGCAGGATTGCCTATTACACCGCTTAGAACTAACTTTCCGCAAGCAGCAATATTTTCTGAGCTGCATTTTGAGTGGCGTGCACTAATCTTTATTAAAACATTTTATTCAAGTTCGCCATTTCAATTGCAGACATTGCGCTGTCGTAGCCTTTATTGCCTGCTTTTGTACCAGCACGTTCGATTGCCTGTTCGATATTTTCAGTTGTGACAATGCCGAAAATTACCGGTACGCCTGTGTCCAACCCTGCTTTGGCAATTCCTTTTGCCGCCTCGTTACATACATAATCGTAATGTGTAGTTGATCCGCGAATGACCGTACCTAAACCGATTACTGCATCATAATTATTTGTTTCAGCCATTTTTTTTGCAACAAACGGTACTTCGAAAGCACCTGGAACCCATGCTGTATCAACGTTTGCTTCATCAACACCATGACGTTTTAAGCCGTCAATTGCACCGCTTAATAATTTATCATTAATAAATTCATTAAAGCGCCCTACGACAATTCCGATTTTTAGATCTGTTCCGACTAATTGTGCTTCAAATGTTTTTCCCATTTTAATTGCTCCTTTTTATACCAATACGGTAGTTAATTTTATATATTGAACTAAGTCTTCGATTGTAATAAATTTCAGGTTATGTTTTTGTGCAATCTTTTCGAGCTGTGGCATGCGGGCCATTGAACCATCTTCGTTCATAATTTCACAGATGACCGCAACTTCATTCGAACCGCATAGTTTCGCCAGATCAACACCTGCTTCCGTATGCCCGCGACGTTCCAACACGCCTCCCTGTTTAGCAATGAGCGGGAAAACATGGCCGGGACGATGAAAATGCTCCGGTTTTGTTGCAGGATCCAGTAATGCTAACATCGTTTTAGAACGCTCAAATGCACTTATACCTGTCGTTGAATGGATATGATCGATACTAATCGTAAAAGCTGTTTGATATGTATCGGTATTGCTTTGCACCATTGGATGAAGGGAAAGCTTTTCTGCAATTGCAGATGAAACTGGTGTACAAATTAACCCTCTTCCATAAAGCGCCATGAAATTAATATTTTCCGGTGTAGCGAATTCTCCTAACACAAGAAAATCCCCTTCATTTTCACGGTTCTCGTCATCTGACACAATAATAATCTCGCCGTTTTTCAATGCCTGAATTGCTTCTTCAATTGTATTCATTTTGTCACCACTCCTTTAAAATCCTGTACGTTGCAAAAAGTCCATTGTAATTGTACTTTCCGTTTGATTTTGTAAATGTTTTTTTACATATTTTCCGATTAGATCTGTTTCAATGTTCACAACATCTCCCGGCTTTTTAAAGCCTAATACAGTCTGTTCATACGTATGAGGGATTAAGGAAATGGTAATGAATGTGTCCGTCACATCAAAAATTGTTAAACTCGTGCCGTCCACTGTAATTGAGCCTTTCTTAATACATTCAGCAAACAAATGCTTTTCCATTGCCAAATCAATATAAACTGCATTGGCAACAGGTCTTTTCCGTTGTATTGTTGCAATTCCATCAACATGGCCCGATACGATATGTCCACCGAATCGACCATTTGCCGACATTGCCCGTTCTAGATTGACAGGCATCCCAGCAGTTAATTGCTGTAGGCTTGTTGCTTTGACGGTTTCCGGCATGACATCTGCCAAAAATACGGTCGGCGAAAATTGTTTCACTGTCAGACAGACACCGTTAACGGCAATGCTGTCCCCGAGTTGAACATCCTCTAGAATTGTGCTTGCGCGAATGGCTAGTTCCATCGCTTGTGTGGATTGGCTGACTGTTTCAACCGTTCCAAGTTCTTCAATGATTCCTGTAAACATCCTGCTCACCTCTTTTTAAGATTAAAAAAGAACCCCGATTGAATTCGGAGTTCGATGAGAGGAAAATTGAGCATCATCAAATAAGCTTTTTGAAGTAAATTTTCAAAAAACTGCTGACATTGCTTCCTTCTCCCATCCAGACTGTAACTGTCGGCTTTGGACTTGCACCAAATCCTGCACACATAAGTGGCTCACGGGCTTAGAGATAAACTCATCACCGTCGATTGGGAATTTCACCCGACCCCGAAGGAAATTATTTTTTTCAAATAAAATAAAAAAACCCGTCACAAGGTGCGACAGGAAAAGTGTATAGCAAAAAAGCACATTTAAAATCAAATTTTTAAAATGCGTTGCCATTCCTTCTCCCATCCAGACTATAACTGTCGGCTTTGGATTTGCACCAAAATCCTGCACACATAAAGTGGCTCACGGGCTTAGAGATAAACTCATCACCGTCGATTGGGAATTTCACCCGACCCCGAAGGAAATTATTTTATTTGAAAGTTATTGTAACATAAATAATTTAAAAAGCTAATAGTATTTTAGCACCTACTTACTTTTTGTTCCATCAATCCTTTTACCTCTATCCCCTCTGTTAAATTATAAAAATTTTGAAACTTTACTAAAGATAATACGTAGAAGAATATACATAATATTACATAAATTAGAAAGGAGTTATTGCAAGCTTTTTTTAAGTGTCTTTCGTTTACTTGGTTGCTTTTTTTCGTATAACTATTTCATAAAATATAGTGTCGGATAATCTTTAGTAATATAAAAAAACAAATACTTTTTTAACGGTAATGGAGGCTTTTATGGCAAATAATTCACAGTCGAATAAATATCTTATCTTTCTAGAGCTACTGTTTTATGCAGCATTACCTTATGTAATCTGGAAGTTTGGGCGAGAGCCTTTTGGTGACTATGCCGCAATGCTGCTGTCCACTGTTCCCGGGATAATTTATACGGTTTACCGCTTTGCTAAAGACCGGCAATTCAATGTGACAGGCCTGTTTATTTTAGGCTCAATGCTTATAGGTACAGCGGTCGATTTACTGTCGGGTTCAGCGGAGCAGATGATTTGGAATAACGTTTATTTAGGTCTTTTTTATACGTTGCTCTATGTAATTTTATTCATCGTAAAACAGCCTTTTTCCCTGTATATTGCAGTTGATTTTGCTTATTTGCAAGGACATGCACGAAAGGAAAGTAAAGCATTATTCTTTCAAAAAGGGATCTTCCGATGGTTTCAGCTGATCCAGGTTGTCTTCATTATTCGAGGACTGGTTATGGCAGGAATTACGGTCTTCCTGCTTCGTAAATATGGAATTGACAGTTATGGTGACATGCTTATTTATAAACGGGTAGCGAGTTGGGTGTTTTCCGGAATTTTAATGGGGATGTTCTTTTACATTAATGTTGTTGTACAAAACTATATGAACCGATTAAATGAAAATAATCTGCAAAAGCGGCAGGAACCGGAAATTGTCGCAGAATAAATATTAAAAAATTTTTGAACCTTTTTCCTCTCCTGTTTGTATAGTCAGTGAATGCATCAAAAGTTGCAGCTTGTTATAAAATTTAACTAAGTAAGGAGAAATCGATATGGGGATTGGTTTTAAAATTTCGTTAATTGTGAGTGCAGTTGAAATGGTTGTATTATTTACGATTTTGATTCCGTTTTTTAGAAAACATATTATCAGGGAAGGTAAAAAAATTAATTATGCGAAAACAACCGTTTATTTACGCTGGAATATATTTGACACGATTACTCTGATTTTAGCGGTTTATACGATTATCTGTGTGCAAGTTTTGAACATTTTACTTTCATCCGGTGAAACAATTGAAAACCCTTATGTTCAGTTTTTTACGAACCAGGCACAGGCATGGGTCATTGTAATGGTTGTGTATTTGGTCATGCGCATATCGGCTACACTAAAAAGTATTAAAGCACGTTTCGGTGACGTTTATGATAGCGAACAATGAGCAGTTGATGATCGCGTTTCAAATTGGCGATTCGGAAGCGTTGGCACAACTGTACGACCAGTTGCATGAGCCGCTGTTCTGTTTTTTGTACCGTTATACAAAAGATGAGCAATTGAGTGTCGATATTGTTCACGACAGCTTTGAAGTGCTGCAATCAAAAAAATTTCAGTATGAACAGCAACGTGGTACGGTAAAGTCCTTCTTGTTTCAGATTGCCTACCGCCTTATGATCAATAAGCTGAAAAGGCGCAAACGATGGCAGACACTCCTGCCTTTTCTCATCCCTATTCAGAAAAAAACGCTGCAAACCGAAGACACACTCGTCATTCAACAAGCGATTTCCAACTTGCCGGATAAACAGCGGGCTGTAATTTTGCTTGCTTACTATGAAGATTTGCCGCAAGAAGAAATTGCCTTAATATTGGATGTTCCGATCGGTACGGTAAAATCACGGCTTCATCACGCTATTAAAGCTTTAAAGGCTGAATTAAAGGAGGATTTCCAACATGAACGAGGAATTTAAAAAGGAAAAAGAGCTATCCGGTTTGCTTGATTCCTATAAAATCGACATACCTGTGACAAAACTTGCAAAAAAGCAGTCACCATTTCAAAAGTTTATTCGCTATCTTGGTTCTCCGACGAAAGATCCATTTGAAAAATGGACAATTCAATCAAAGGGCTATCTGTTTTTTAAAATTTTCCCCGTTTCCCTTGGTTTGTTTTTAGCAATTTTACAGGGATTCCTAATGAACTAATGGTAATTCCTTTGCTGGCTACCTAACTATGAAAGGGTGATAGAAATGAAGAATACGACAACCGTAAAAGAATGTCCAAAATGCGGCTGCTCTGAATTAGGGAAAGGCAAACATAGCGGGTACAGTGTTATGTCACCTGTCAATAAAATGAGCTTAGGTTCCAATATCGAATATATTATTTGTACACAATGCGGTTTTATTATTGAAGGCTATGTCGTAAAGCCTGAGAAATTTAAAGGAACATTTTAATTCGATATCGGGATTACAAATAGAGGGTGGGACATAATCCAAAAATGCAATTTTTCTCTTAGAGAAAAATTGCATTTTTTTGCTGAGCGTAAAAATTGATTTCCATTCCGGGGCGCTTTCCTCGGGCGTGGCCTTACACGAAAGTCTCAGGCGTCAGTGCTCCTGACGCTTCGCTTTCGTCGCAAAATAAATTTCGCTATTCCCGCAGGAAGCTGTGCTTGTTGCGAAAGGTGATACCGTCAGCACGAACACTCGCCCTCCATTCCAATCAATTTTATAAAATATCCGTTTCTTAATAAGGTTTTTCTCCTTAGTTTATGAAATTTCTACTTCTGTCCCGGCCTCATTGTATTTTCTACCTGTTTCTAAAGATCACTTCAACCTACTAATTCCGCTTTTACAAAATAATATGCTTTTTGAATTTCCTTTTCATCCGCTGGGTATGACGTCATCAACTCATCACGTAACTCTTTAAGGCTTTTTGTATTACTTTCTGTAAAGCCATTCATTACAGCCGTCAAAAACACGGGGTTGTAATTTCTTTTCATTTGACTCATAGTATCCGCCCCTTCATTAATTCAACAGTTTTAGTCGCTCTTTTGCGGCCACCATATTTTTCAATGATGCAATCGTCTCTTGCTCCGTGCGAGTTTTCAGTCCACAATCGGGATTGATCCAAAATTGTTCTTTTTCGATCACTTCTTTACTTTCTCCGATAATAACGGCCATTTCTTCCACTGTTGGTATACGGGGGCTATGAATGTCATATACACCTAAACCGATGCCCAGTCTGTACGGTGTCTCTTTTAGTATTTTTACCAGTTCTCCATGGCTTCGTGATGTCTCAATCGAAATCACATCCGCGTCCAATGATTCAATTACATCAATAAAGTCATTAAATTCACAATAACACATATGTGTATGAATCTGGGTCGTATTCCGCACACCGCTTGTCGCTAATTTAAATGCATTTACACTAGATTCGATATAAGCCCGATGTTGATTTTTACGGATCGGCAGCCCTTCTTTTAATGCAGGCTCATCAACTTGAATAATATTGATTCCTGCTTTTTCAAGCGCATATACTTCTTCCCTTAATGCCAGGGCGATTTGATAAGCAACTTCCGAGCGGTTCAAATCATTTCGCACAAATGACCAGTTCAATATTGTAACGGGTCCTGTCAGCATCCCTTTGACCGGCTTATCCGTAAGTGATTGTGCGGCACTTACTTCCCTTACCGTCATCGGTTCCGTCCATTCAACATCTCCGTAAATAATAGGCGGTTTAACACAACGTGAACCATAAGAAACAACCCAGCCATTATTCGTAAACGCAAAGCCATCCAATTTTTCACCAAAAAATTCGACCATATCTGTACGTTCAAATTCTCCATGAACAAAAACATCAAGACCAAGCTGCTCCTGAATCGCAATCCATCGTGCTGTTTCGTTTGCATTAAATGCTTCGTACTCCGCTGTTGTAATTTCCCCTTTACGCCACAAACTGCGATTTTTCTTAACTTCAGCCGATTGCGGGAAACTCCCGATTGTTGTTGTCGGGTAATCCGGCAACTGTAAAAAGGCACGCTACAGTTTACTGCGCTTGTTGTAGTTATCTGCTCGTTTAAAAGCTTCCTGTGTTAGTGCGTTCACCTTGTCATGTACAGCTTGTTTCCGTCTTGATTTATGCTGCGCCAATGTGCGGATTGCTTTTTGACTTTCTAAAATTGCATGTTGATAAGGACCTTCCAACTGAAGTATTTTTCCTTTAATCATTTGCAGTTCCTTTATTTTTTCATTGGCGAATGCTAAGACGTTTTGCAGCTCAGGTACAACCCCTTTTTCTCCTGCTGTTGTAACAGGCACATGCTGGAGGCTGCACGATGTTTGTAGATGGATAGGTGAATATGGTACGTAGGAACGAATTTCCGCTACTAGTGCCAACTGCTTCTGCAATTCGGCTCTCCATATGTCACGTCCATTAATAATTCCTGCATATAGAACTTTATCTTTGGGGAAAGTAAATTTTTTTAACGATGCTATATTTTCAATTTTTCCATGAACAAAGTCCAGTCCAAAGCCATCGACTGGCAAATTAATCATTGTTTCATAGTCGGATAACGCTTCAAAATAAGATGTGCAGATCGTTTCAACTGTAAGTCCTTTTAATACTTGATGATAGAAATGCTGAACTAATGCAATATCTTCGGAAGTAAGGTCTTTTGTAAGGCTTGGTTCTTCAAGCTGGATTGTCGTTGCACCACTTGCTTCTAACGACTGAAGCAACTCTTTATACACAATCACCAGCTGCTGAATATAGTGTTGTTTTTGTTCTTGGCCAACACCTTTTGTCAGTTTATAAAATGTAAATGGACCAATAATTGTCACACGAGGGGACATGCCGAATGCTTCGATTGCCTCCTGGATATATTGCGCGTAAACATTGTGCTGCAATGCGAGTTGTTGTCCCTCATATTCAGGTACAATATAGTGATAATTCGTGTTGAACCATTTCGTCATTTCACATGCCACCACATTTTCAGCTCCACGGGCCATTGCAAAGTATGCCGTAAAATTATGCTTCAAAGAAAGATAATCATAACGCGATGGAACCATATTGAACATTACAGCCATGTCCAGCATACGGTCATAGTATGTAAAATCACCTACTGTTAAAATATCCAGCCCTAAATCTTTTTGTTGATATAGCTGAGCAAGGCGTAAGTTTTTCATTTCCTGTTCATAGCATTGCAAAGTCAGTTGTTCTTTCCAAAATGCCTCTGTCACACGTTTCCATTCACGATTTTGTCCAATATACGGGTAACCAATTACTGCTGTTTTCATAAACAATTCCTCCTTAAATTTGTTACATAAAAACCAAAACCCCTCTTTCTAAGTGAAAGAGGGGTGTGAATGTTTAAGAGATTGACAAAAGAAACCTTTGTAAACTCAAAGGTTGTTGTCTCACTATCGCACAAAATCACCACCTATTTCCACGTAGGTATTGGCGTGTACTAGTTTCCGGCAGGTCTCCTGGCTCATCATCAACGTTCTTGTGATCCTTCCCATCAATAGACAGTGGTTGAATATCACGAACTCCGATTTACAGTTGCGGGACAGCACCAGACTTTCACTGGTTTCCCTTTTCAGCTTGTTCTCACAAGCACCGTAACTTACACAGTATGTAATTTTGTATACTATATCACAGAATTTGAGTTTTGAAAATTCTTTTTATTTATTGCTTTATCAATATAATGGTTGAAACAATTTGGGTTGATGCATTGTGCTTTTTATTAGAAGGAATTTATTTATTTTAGCACTTTTGCAGGTGATATTAGAAAAGTTGGCGTGCTTATTTGCTAATCAAGAACTGATATTAGCATATCAAGCATATCCAGTTCCTTTGTTAGAAGATCCGCAACTTATTAGAAAATTTGTAGTTTTATTAGCACAATTTCAATTTTATTAGAAAAGCCCTCACTCCACAAAAAAACTTGCTTAAAAAGCAGCTACACTTTTTTCGCAAGTTAATCTTACATTTCACTATTATTTTAGACGCTCGTCAATGAGTGCCTCCATATCACTAGCAATCGTTTCATATGGAACACCATCTTCTCCTGTGCCATAACCTGAATAGTTTTTCACGGCAATTCCTTTTTCATCTACTAGGAAAAATGTATCAGCGTGGATAACTTGGTCGTTTCCTTCAATTGACTGAACAGGTGTTTTAAATGAGTTTCTGCCAAACTGCTCGATAAATTTTTGATCGTACCCTGTCAGCATATGCCATTTTGATTCATCTACCGGTTTATGGCGCGATAAATATTCTGTTAAACGCTCCGGTGTGTCGTAGTCCGGATCTACTGAAAACGCGACAATTTTATAATCTTCCAGCCCTTTTTTCTCAAGGTGATCTTGTACTCGGGTCATATTCATTGTCATTGGCGAGCAAATGGTTGTACAGCTTGTGAAGATGAACATTGCCAGCCATGGTTCCCCTTTTAGGCTTTCCAGTGTCACTTCTTTGTTACGGTGATCGGTCATCGTAAACCCGCTAATTTCAAAGTTGGTCGTCGGTTTAAACTGATAATTGCTGCATGCAGTGAGAACTGTTGCTGCCAAGAGCATAAGTGCGAATACTATTTTTTTCGTTTTCATTTCTCTCTCTCCACTCTTTGAACATTACTCTCATCTTACCCAATATTTAGTATATTCTCAATAGTTATCGGAAGAAAGGAAGTGTGTCAACATTGTGAAGAGTTTTTCATGCTCTGTCTGCAGGATGATGTAATGATACGAGTGCTGTATGAATCGCTTCAAGTTTTGTTTCTATCCGATACAGTAAATAAAAAGAAATAAAGATCGGAAATGTTACTTCCTGAAGAATTGCTATCCACTGCTCCATTAAAATCCCTCCTTTTTTCATTTGAAAAGGCCGGCAAAGCATCACACTTCACCGGCCTTGCTTTTAGCTATTCAGTTCGATTGCTGTGACATTACGTTCAACGATGCGAGCTGATTTTTTCACATTGTACAAAAATCCGTCCTTCGAAAACACTGCCTGATCAATAATTGTTTGCATCGCAGCATTCACTTCAGCCTCCGTTAAATTCGGCTTCGGATCATTAATATTAATCGTCATCGTATCCCCTGCAATGTTGGCAAATGTTAATTGTAAAACTTGTGCCATGTGATCACCTCCAATTCATGATAATGTTAATTAAGCGGTAATACTGTCTTTTTGCGTTTTCACAGATTCAATATAATTGTAATCTGTTAAGCCGACGATTGTTGTTGCAACAGTGTATAGTTGCTGAGCTGTCGCACTTCTTTCCAAGTTACGGAATGTGGAACTTTTAATAATCGGCTCATTAAATTCATCAAGGCCTGTCTGATAAAATACTGTCAATGTTGCAGATAAAAATCCGAATTCGTTCATGTTTATCACCTCCTTGCCCTATATATGTCATGATTTACCGAAAAAAGGGACAATGACGATGAAAAATTTTACAAAACCTTATATAATAGACAATAATGAGGTTTATCACCAGTAGTTTAGTAGAAGGAATTTCATAAACAATATTTAGTAATGAGGTGAACATTGTGGGCTTAGATGGCTGGTTTTTATGGTTTATTTTATTTTGGGTTGTAGTATTGATTTCGCTTATGGGGATTGGCGGCTTTTTTATGTTCCGCAAGTTTTTGAAGGCCCTGCCGAAACAGGACGGAAAATCGGATCTAGATTGGCAAAACATATACTTAGATAAAACGATTCATCTTTGGGGTGAAGATGAAAAACAATTACTTACCGAGCTTGTCAGTCCTGTACCAGAGCTATTCCGCCAAGTTGCCAAAGAAAAGATTGCCGGTAAAATCGGTGAAATTGCACTGAATGAGCGTGCCTCAAAAATCGATTTGGACTTAATTATTCGTGGCTATATTATTGCTTCGCCAAAACGCGACCATAAGTTTTTACGTAAAAAACTCGATGAAATGAAAATTGATACAACGAATTATGACCATTTATTTAAGGCATAGACGAAAAGAAGACTGTCTTTAAAAGTATAAAACTTTTAGAGACAGTCTTTTCTATGCGACAATATGCGATTTTTCAAGCTTCTTATATTTAATAAGCATACCGATTCGCCACGGCAAAATCATCGAGAACGCCAAGATGAAGAACATACCGGCAAGTTCACCGACATCGAATGTTTCGGCAAATATTAATTTTAAAATAATACGTAGTACTAATAATCCCACTAATATGAATGGAAATGCTTTAGATTGCTTCATATAAATTGCGCCGTCTCGCACTTCGAACTTCGACGTTAAGATTAATACAGATGAAAATAACAAGCCTAGTGCGGCCGCTTCTACTATTTGAATTGGCGCTACACGAAACTCCTCAAAAATAAACATCAGCGCGCCTGTTGACATCGCAAAAGGCGGAATGAGTATTTTTTTCGTGGATACCGGCTTTTTTTGTGCACGCAGTCTTATGAACATAACAAAAGAGCCCATTATGACTGCCATAATCGTCGAACCAATTAATAAATAGTGAGAAGGTATACTGTCGAACATCATATTCCTCCTCTTGCATGAACGTATGTAAAATTATCGTGTAAACAAGATAATATGGATCATGCACACTTTTTCACTTATGTTACTTCCCTTAGTATAGCACGGTCTGAATAAGCAGGGAACTGTTAGAATCCTTTAAAACCATCGAAAATCGGCAAGAGAAGATTAATAATGTAAGTCAATCCGTCAAAGAACAATAAAATGCCGACCGCGATCATAATATAGCCGCCAACTACTATGATTTTTTGGCTATGTGTGCGAATCCAGTTCATTCGTGAAATGAAGAATGATAATGTAAAGAATGGGATTGCAAAGCCTAAGTAATATGCGACCATATACAACATTGCCGAATCAGGGTTCGTACCGCCAAGCGTAATAATCGCTGCCAGTATCGGACCTGTACAAGGAGTCCATCCAGCTGCAAAAGCTAGACCGATCAGCACCGAGCCGAAATAACCGGATGGTCGGTTTTTGAACTGGAACTTGCGGTCTTTCATTAAAAAGTCAATCTGCAGAAGACCAACAATCATTAAACCGAATGCGACAATTAAAATAGCGCCGACTTGACGCAGTAAATCCTGGTACTGGAAAAAGAAATCTTTCGCTAATGATGTTCCAAATCCGATAGCGATAAATATAATCGAAAACCCAAGCAGAAAAAATAAAGTATGTAAAATTGCGCGTTTTTGCATCATCCCTTTTTCGGTTTTCAGCTCATCGAGTGTCATCCCGGTTATATAGGATAAAAATGCAGGATATAGCGGTAGCGTACATGGTGAAATAAAACTTAAAAACCCGGCACCGAACGCTAAAAGGACATTTAAATCTGTATTCATGCTGCTTCATTCTCCTTAACATTGATACCTTCATCGTACCAAATTTCCCCATACATTACTTGCTTTTTTAAATGAATATTTTTTGTCAGTGATTTGTGGGTAAGGTAAAAGATAAATGTGCGAAAGTGCCGCGTTATTTGTATTTGAAAATAAATGCTCCTTCTTTATACATGGAAGGGCTCTATCGCACATTTGAGAAAGGAGGGGTGATTTTATTATCGAATCATATCAATAATAAAAAGACTGGAATAAATAACCGAGGTAAACAAGACCACTATTGAAATAGTAATTAGTTGGAATTTTAGCGACCAGCGCCATACACATTCCTTAGGATAGCTTTTTTTCCATCGAAGTGCTGCTTTAAAGTTAATAAACCAGCAATGCAATGTTACAACGATGGAAGGTACCGTATACAGGGCAATCAACAACAAAGACTGCTGGAATACGTTTGTCGTATATTTTCCGTAATTAATCATGAAGTATGGAAGTACGAACCAGAATACGGATGTAAATACTAATACGACAGCCGCCAAAAAATGCAGCCATTTATATTCGCTGTGTGTTTGCCTGTAATGTTTTAATGCTGCCTGCATGATCATCACCTACTTTTTTCACTTACTATTCCCTTTTTTTGTCGAAAATGAAACCGGAAAAATGTAGTAAAATGAAAAATTCTGCCTTTATCTATAAAGATTAAGGCAGAATTTTTTATAACGATGACGAAGATAATTCGAAAACTTCTCTGTTGGACCGTAAATTCCATTCAGGTTCGAAGCGCTTCACAATCGCATTCTTCAATTTATTCATCGCTTTTTCGTTCTCCATTGGATAGATTGCAAAATGTACATCGCTCGCAGGCAAAAGCTGTGTTATCTTTGCGTTAACATGGCAATGAGTAGATGTTCCATCCCGATAGCAGCCTTTTGCATATATACTGCCAATATGCTGATTAAAACGCTCTTTAAATGTTCTTGCACATACACCGCAAAATTTCAGTTCATTGTTCGCAATAATTGTATACACCCCCCGTTTCTTCAATAAATCCTCTTCACCACTAACGACAAACCGAGAATATATAAGATCACCGTAGTTATTCAAAAACTGCCTGTAAAAATGATTCCCTTCTTTTTTTAGCGCCTTTATTGCTGCCCCGGCCGGCTTATCCTTTAAGTGTGTTTGTTCGTTAACAAAGTCATATAAGTGTTCATATTTCTTTTGTTTCACAAGTTCGCCAAGCGTCTTTTTATCAAAACTCTCGTATAAGTCGGCAATTCCCTGTTCTAGTACAATTATCTCGATTTTAGTGAACTCTATTTTGTCCTCGTTTATTTGGATAAACATTATTGTTCTCCTTTCAGAAAATCCCCTTTTTACATACATTTCTATATAAATCAGCAAATCCCTCTTAATTTTTCCGATTTCTGTATTAGTACACAATTAATAAAAGAAAAAGCGATTCGCTCTATTGAACGAATCGCTTTATAACTAAAAATTTTCTTTATCAAATACTTCCAAATCAATAATACGGGCACCCTGTTTTAAGATGGCTGCCTCCAGCTCGTCCACTGTCGATTGTTTCGCACCTTTTGCCAGAGTAATAATTACTCGACGTAAATAAGTCGTATCATCATCAAGAGAGAACACACAATGCAGTGGCCACACCTTTTTAACCGCAGTCAGAACTCTAATTAGGATACCGTCCGTGTCCGGCAATGCAATTGTAATGGCACAGCTTCCTGTACGGTAGCCCCACGCCTCTTCCAGCAACTCAAATACTTTAGAATGAGGTAAAATACCGGCAAAGTTCCCTTTCGTGTCAACAACGGCCAAATAAGGCAATTGTTTAATTGAATGGAATACTTCAAAAAATGAACTGTTTTCGTGGACGAAAGCATCCGGTTCTTCAGTAAGTGCTTTAACCGGGGCTTTCATGTCGCCTTCTTTTAATTTATATTCGAGTACTTGGACTTTATAAATATTTCCGACGAATTTTTCCCCCGCTTCATCCAATACAGGGATGCATCTGTAGCCGTTGTCATTTAACTGACCGAGAACGTCTTTAATAGGATCCGTCTCTTTCACATAACTTACATCTTTTTTCTTTACATATCTTTGTTTCACTAACATGGCATTACCTCCTTGATGTTCTACTCTTATTTTAAAGGTAGTCCTTCAAATACGAAAGTAATTTTTAGAATATTTCGTATTTTACAGTTGAACCTTATTTGTAAATTTCATAATAAATATACGCATATGCTAAATCAAGGCATTTTTGGTAGTTCGGTAATTTATTTTCTTTATTATTTACCGATGCAAAATAGATGGCCTCCAGTACGCTTTCGTTTTTCGGGTAATGTTCACGGATTTTATAGAAGACCTTTGCGCACAATGTATCGGTACATTTTTCAGATAGCTGAATAATATAGCCGATTGTAGATTCATCAAGGCGTGTACTCGTTATGATGACCTCTTTCATCTCTTTCATCATTTCTAGATTGATTAAATGGATGATTTCATTTAACTTCTCTTTTTCAGACTCCACCACTTTACAATCAACTAGTACGAGCGTAAACCCTGCATCTTTTGTCGATTTTAATAGATATGTACCCGCGAGCTGAAACTGCTGTAATGGCGATATAAAACTTTTATCCAATTCAAATTCGTTAGTTATTGACGTTTTAATATATTTTTCCATATAGCGTTTATCTGTTTCAATTTTGCGGTAAAAACGCGCTTGGTACTGCTCCATCTTTTTTAGAAGAGTTTCTTCATTTATCAGCTTATATGATTGGGTAATATATTTATAGCACTCCTGCACTAAATCCTTATGGCTGTTGGCTTTCATACAAAGAAGGAGCACCTCATGAAGTACTTCTATTGCACATTCAAATCGGTCATTTTCAAAAAGAATTTTTCCCCTTAGTACACGGACATGCAAATCTATACGAGAAAACTTTTCGAACGGGTACTCTTCAAAATAGTCATTAAATAACTTTTTCGCATACTCCACTTTACCAATCTGCAGGGACAATTCAATATGAGTGATAAAACGGACGAGCAAAAACCTCTCATCTTCCGGGTTCCCCATCTTTAAAAAAACAGCTGGAATCTTGCTAATATCCCAAAAGATATCTTTTGGTAATTCATCCATTTGTGTTGCATAATAATTATTCATCGCAATTGACAGTAATGAAAAATTTTCATCTTCCAATGCGAAACTGCTCGCCAGTCTGTAATATTTTTTTGCCTGTTCAAAATCAATACTGAAATAATAGCAATGTCCAATGACCAAATAGAGGCTTGCTAAACACCCTTTTAAGTTCTCTTTTATATGCTGTTCAGTGTCCAATAATAATTGTAAAATCTTCATATTGCTATTGGCTAATATAAAAGGCTCACTATCAAAACGAAGGAAGGCATTCACCTTTTCAATATTCGCCTCTACTACTAATGTTTCTAACATTGCTATATATGCCTCATAATGTGCATCGATTGATGAAAATGTTTGTGAACGATAATGATCAAGTTGCAATGACTTAAGTTGCTTCCCCATCGTTATATCCACCTCCTACTTTTTCAAAGATAACGGTTCGTACAACTCTCGTTTAATAATTGAAAATTGATCCATAAAACGAATGACTTTATATTTACTGTCAGCATATTTCGTTTCGTTGTCTGCCAGGTAATCACGTAAACTCTTTATAATTTTTGTTTCGATTTGGACGAGTTTTTTTGGATAATGTTCGTATTCATAGAAGCGATCATGAAATAATTGCTTCGAGCTGTTTTCAAACTTCATATATAAATCATATTGTTCTTTTGGTAATATTCCGAGTACTTCACGCAAATAATCCAAAAATAGATTGACGGTCATTACCGAAGCCATTAAAGCTTTAGTATACGACCCAACCGTGGCTTTTTTCAGTCGTTTAAATTTCGAACTTATTAGTACTTCATTCAATATAAAATTACGAAGCAGAAAAATGAGTGCATGTTCTGAATTGATGACCGGCTCTTCTTCAAAATAAAAGTAAACCCAAACATCGCTTACAATGTATTTTGCGAAAGATAATTGCGCAAAGTCATGGCGGATTAAATGGAAGAAATAGTCGTAGTGTTCGAGCAGGATTAATTGTTCGAGCTGCTGTTCATTTAAAATAAACAAAGAATTTGATGTATCAAAATCTTTCATCTTCACACCTCTTTCTCGACATTTACTACCATTATAATAGTTTTTTGTTAAAATTTGTTGTTTTTTGCAGAAATAAAAAGACATACCCGAAAGAAAGTGACTTTCGGGTATGTCTATATTAATTAATATGCTAGGCCAAATAACGCTTTAATATGAGTCATATAGCGGATATTTGAAGCTTCTTTCATTAATGAAGCTGGTAAACCTACTAATTGAGTATTGTTTGCCCCAACTGTAGCAATACCGTCTTTGCGGCCTAAAGAACCTAACGTACCTGAGTTAGTAAATTTGAATTCTTTTAGGTCAGCACCTTTAATTTGTGCAAAAATATTGTAACCAGCAATTTCACCTTGCTGCCATGCTACTTGAGCAGTTGGAGCATAGGTTGGACGGTCACCTGGGTTTGGAATATGTGCTGAAGCATCACCAATAACAAATACTTCAGGATGTGAAGTAGATTGTAAGAAGTCATTGATTGTTGCTTTACCGCGATCTGCAGCTAAACCTGATTCTGCTACTAATGGAAGTGGAGCAACTCCACCTGTCCACACTAATGTGTTTGCAACGATTGGTTCACGGTCTTTTAATTGAATAACATTGCCTTCAACGCCAGTAACAGGTGTTGATGTAATGAATTCTACACCGCGTTTAGATAATGACTGAGTTGCACGATCGATTAAGTTTTCTGGGAATACCGGTAAGATTTTTGGACCTGCTTCAACTAGTTTGATTTTAAGATCTTCAAATTTAACACCGTATTTCGCCGCAACTTTAGGGAAGTGGTCTACGATTTCACCAACAAGCTCAACGCCTGTTAAACCGCCACCGCCGATAACGATTGTCGCATCTGCTTCGTCTTTTGTTGTTGCATATGCTTTAATGCGTGCTTCGATATGCTCGCGAATTGCATTAGCTTCATCAACTGATTTTAATACGAAAGAGTTTTCCTCTAAACCTGGGATTCCGAAGAAACCTGTTTGGCTGCCTAGAGCAACAACTAATGTATCGTATTGTAATGTTTTGCCGTTTGAAAGTACTACATTTTTGCTTTCAACGTCAAAGCTGTTTACTTTTGCGATTTCCAAGTTGATGTCATAACCTTTGAAAATCTTTTCAAGTGGCAATGCTACAGCACCTTCAGCAATTGTACCGCCAGCTAAACGGTGTAATTCAGTAATGATTTGATGTGTAGGGAATTGGTTTACAACTGTAATACGCGCTTCGTCTTTATTTAAATATTTACGAGCTGTTTGTGCTGCTAATACACCAGCAAATCCAGCACCTAAAATAACGATTTCTTTAGTTACCATATTAAAAATCCTCCAATAAAATTAGATTATACAAATTATTTCATTTGTTTACGTTCAGATGCTACTTGTAAAAATGCATTAGCAAAACGTAATGCCCCTTGAACTTGTGGGTCTTTTAACATTTTTAATAAGCCGAATACGCCTACTGTTTCATTGCTTACTTCAGCACGGTCTTTTGCTTCGATCGCTGTTTGTGCCAATGATTTTGCAGTACCAACGACTGGACTAGCCATTTCTGTTACAGCAGCAACTGTATCATTTTTTAATGTTTCGTCAGTTGCAACACTCGTCGCGAAATCATATGCTTTTGTTAATAATGTAGTCATCTCAGCCAATTTCGGTAAGTTATCTACTAAAGTAGTTAATGAAGCTTGTACCTCTGGCTTTAGTAACTGGTCTAATACATCTAATTGCTCTTGTGTAACAGCCATTTTTTCTACCTGCTGATTATTCATTTCTGACATAATAACTCTCCTTTGCCATCACTTAATATTATTTTTTTTCGAAAATTTTATACCGATTGTAAAAACTTTCACATACCATTCAATAAGCAACGATAGCACAAAGATTCGTTTGTTACAATTAGAAAACGGAAATAAACGACCGAAAAACTTAATTCAAGAATATTCTGTTATTTTATTATTAAAAAAAATTTTGTTTTTATGTATTTAGCGTATTTTTGTGTATTTTATAATAAAAATTTCCCTTCATTATTTTTAATATTGGAATTATTTTATAAGTTGTTTCTTATCATTATTAAAGGTTAATTAGGTATTTATATGTTAGAAAACAAAAATTCTTTACAAGTAAAAGTGATTCGCCCCCTCCTCTATTTCCCACCATGTTATTTTTCTAAAAAAACTTACTCTCCAAACGGTTGATTTGACTCAATAGGAACCTCCACGTTGCTATGAAACGAAAAAGTGCGTACTTTTTTTAATTTTTAACTGGATCCATAATAAAAAAGCAACGAAATACTTATTCAATTGGAGGATCAATAAATGATTACTAGTTTACAGGATACAATCAAATTAAATAATGAGGTAAAAATGCCAGCAATGGGCCTTGGCGTCTTTCAGGTGGAAAACGACACAACAGCAGAAATCGTTAAAAATGCGATTGAGCTAGGTTACCGCAGCATTGATACAGCCGCTATTTACGGAAACGAAGCGGGTGTTGGCGAGGGCATTAAATTAGCACTGGCCTCTACCGGTTTAAATAGAGAGGACTTATTCATCACATCTAAAGTTTGGAATGCCGGATTAAATTATGAGGAAACTGTTTCAGCTTACGAAGAGAGCTTGGAAAAATTAGGGCTGGACTATTTGGATCTATATTTAATCCACTGGCCAGGTAAAAATAAATTTGCCGAGTCTTGGAGTGCTTTAGAGGATCTGTATATAAAAGGTAAAATCAGAGCAATCGGTGTTTGCAATTTCAATATTTCGCATTTGCAGGATTTAATGAAAAACGCTCGGGTAACACCAGTCATTAACCAAGTTGAGTTTCACCCGCGCTTACAACAACAATCATTACGTGCATTTTGCAAAGAGCACAATATTCAATTGGAAGCTTGGGCTCCATTAATGCAAGGCGATCTACTCGAAGATCCGACGATTGCAAAGATTGCCGAAAAGTATGGAAAATCAAATTCACAAGTTATTTTACGTTGGGATATTCAAAATGGAGTTATCACGATTCCTAAATCCGTTCGTAAAGAGCGGATGGCGCAAAATGCCGACATTTTTGACTTTAGTCTAACTGATGAAGAAATGCAGATTATTAATGCGATGAATTTAGATAAACGGGTCGGTCCGGATCCGGTAGTTTTTGATTTCTAATTTGAATGGAAGATTTGAAGAGACAAAAAGCCTCAAGTTTTTTGAGGCTTTCATTATTTTCATTAGGATAGTTTTTGCTCAGCAATATCATCATCACGCTGCATAAGAAGAACTTCTTCACCATTCTCTTTTAATTTATCGATATGTTTCTCCCCCCACGTGCAAAGTAAGTTGAGCACCGGCTCCATCTCGTGTCCATATGGGGTTAAGGAATATTCCACTTTCGGCGGTACTTGGTTGTACACCTTACGATTAATTAAACCGCATTGCTCAAGTTCGCGTAATTGGGACGTCAGCATTTTCTGTGAAATGCCGGGAATTAACCGGCGAAATTCATTCGTCCGGATTTGACCATGGTGATTGAGGTGACATAGAATGACTGGTTTCCATTTACCCCCAATGACTTCGAGTGTTGCTTCGACACCAATATTATAAACTTTTTTCATTTTGAAACCCCCAGTATTATCAAAAGTAACTAAAAGTACTGTACATGCTTTTTTTGTATGTATGAATAATACTATACCCTATAAAATAAATCAAAGGAGTTATTTTAATATGTCTACATTAAAAACACCAAACGCCAGATTAACACTTCTTGCGTTAGCAATCAGTTCGTTTGGTATCGGTTCCACAGAATTTATTAGCGTTGGATTGCTCCCGCTTATCACAAATGAGTTTGATATTACTTTAAGTACTGCAGGATTAACAGTATCAATCTATGCATTAGGCGTTACAATCGGAGCACCAATTTTAACCGTTTTAACATCCCGGCTTGACCGTAAAAAGGTGCTGCTGATCGTAATGGTACTTTTTATCGTCGGTAATTTATGGGTAGCGATAGCACCAACATTTACTTTACTGTTGATCGGACGCATTATTTCTGCTTTTGCCCATGGTGTATTTATGTCGATTGCGGCGGTTATAGCTGCTGACGTTGTGGCACCAAACAAACGGGCAAGTGCCATCGCTTTTATGTTTACAGGATTAACTTTGGCAACTGTCAGTGGAGTACCTTTAGGAACATTCATTGGCCAAGTAACGGATTGGCGGCTATCATTCATCTTCATCGTCGTTATTGGCATAATTGGGTTAATCAGCAATGCATTCCTTGTACCAAATAATTTAACAAAAAGTAAACCAATTTCATTAAGTGATATTGGAAAAGTATTAAGTAATTTCCGTATGCTGTTAATTTTATTTATTACAGCAATGGGTTACGGAGGCGTATTTGTTGTTTACACATATGTGTCCCCTATTCTTGAAAATCAAATGGGCTACTCCCCTCATGCGATTGTCGTAATATTAGTTGTATACGGAATTTGTGTCGCTATTGGTAACACAATCGGTGGCCACTTTGCAAATATTAATCCACTGCGTGCGATATTCATCTTCTTTATTGGACTAGCCTTAACGTTACTTGGTGTATACTTCTCATTTGATTCCAAAGTAATTGGGCTCGTAATGGTATTAGCAATGGGACTGTTTATGTTTATGAATGTGCCAGGCTTACAATTGTATGCCGTTCAGCTATCCGAAAAATATGTACCAGCTGCTACTGCAATGGCTTCTGCTTTAAATATTTCAGCTTTCAATATCGGGATTTTCCTCGGTTCATATGTCGGCGGTTTGATTGTACATTATCAGTCACTGGACAATACTCCCCTATACGGATTTTTAATGGTAATCATTGCAGCAAGTATTACATTAGTTTGGATGATAGTAGAAAATAAACAAAATGTTTGTACTAAGAATGAATTCCCGCCATTATCCAAAAATTAATATTTATAATATAGTTAAGTAGAAATGGATAGAAACCTCTCAAACATTAATGTTTGAGACGGTTTCTGTTTTTGTTTATAATTCCATATGGAAATATTTCAAGAGGAGCTCAACCGAATTTCCTAGTTCTTCGGAATATCTCCACAATTTAACCTTCAAAATTCCATTATATTTGCTATGCTTAGATTGAAGGAGCGTTATTTAATGAAAAAGATTATTTTTATACTGATTTTGGCCGTTATTGGCTTTCAATTTTTTACGACTGAACAAGTTGGTGCTCCCGACTTACCTCAGCAGCTTTCACTAGCATCGTACTCCGTCTCAAACGGGGATCTTGTCCTTGTTAACCGGGACATCGCATTACAGAATGAACCAGGCAACTTAGCCACCATTCCAGATGATATTGCTGAAAATGTAATCGTCAATTCAGAGTATTTTCTTGAAGAACAGGCTATTGCACCACTCAAGCAATTATTTGATGCGGCAGCGAAGGATGGAATCGAGCATTTCATAATCAATAGTGCCTATCGCAGCGGAAAACTTCAGAAACAGCTTTTTGAACAAATCGGTGCCGATTATGCCCTGCCAGCCGGCTATAGTGAACATCAGACGGGCTTATCGATTGATATTGGTTCGACTATCGGCAAAATGGAGAATGTTGCAGAAGGAAAATGGATGGAAGAAAATGCAGCGGAGTTTGGCTACATTCTACGCTATCCTAAACACAAAGTCGACATTACCGGTATTGAGTATGAACCTTGGCATTTCCGATACATAGGCTTGCCCCATAGCGTGATGATGAAGCAGCACGACTTCGTTTTTGAGGAATATATCGCTTATCTAAAAGAGAAGCAATTTTATAAAATGAAATTAGATAATACAACTTATTTCGTGCATTATACCGATAACAAAACATCTGTTAACACACTTGAATCAGACAATATCAAAGTATCGGGTGATAATGTCGGAGGATATATTATTACTTCCGTATTGGAGGAAATATGATAGGCGTTCGTTAATGTTAATGGGATAAATAAAAAACGACCATTTGCAAGTTGCAAATGGGTCGTTTTTCATTTTTATTGCTAGATTATACTTTAACTTCATTCTCTTTATTATACGTTGCATGTTGTTTTCTCGCTTCGAGCACTTTGGATGCCGAAAAGATGAATACTGCCAGCCAAATACATACGAAAGTGATGAATTCTGTCAGTGTAAAAGGCTCCTTGTATAAAAAGATACCGAGCATTAAGCTGATCGTTGGTGCCAAAAATTGAATAAAGCCCAATAAATAAAGTGGAATTTTTTGCGCACTTTTTGCAAATAGTACAAGTGGCACGGCCGTCACGATCCCGCCGCCCATTAATAATAGATTGGTTTTCCAGTCCACATGCATAAAGGCAATTTCCGACGTATTCATTAAATAAATATATATCGCAACGGCAATCGGTAAAACAAACAATGTTTCGATTGCGAGTCCGCGTGTCGCATCGAGCGGAATCTGCTTTTTAATTACACCGTAAAAAGCAAATGTCAGCGCCAGCGCCAGTGATACCCAAGGAATCGTTCCGCCTAATATCGCCTGATACCCTACCCCGATGGCCGCAATGATAACGGCTACTGCAGTTGCCCGGGAAATTTTCTCTTTAAAAAAGATCAATCCGAACAATACGGATATAAGCGGATTAATATAATAACCTAAACTTGTCTGTAGTAAATGTCCATTGTTTACTGCCCAAATAAAAATTCCCCAATTGAGCGAAACAAAAACCGATGCTATGAACAGTAAAAAAAACTGTTTCTTATTTTTCCATAGCATTTTTATATCTGCTATCATCTGTTTGTACTGACGGATCAGCAACACAAACAGAACGGTGAATACAAAGGACCAAATTACACGTCCCACTAATATTTCTACACTGCCCACATGCTGCAGCTGCTTCCAGTACAGGGGAATGATTCCCCACATTAAATAGGCGCCGATTGCTAATAAGACGCCCTTCTTTAGTTCTGACATTGGTGCACCTTCTAATTTTTGATACTCTCATTATAGATGTCCATATTTGAGAAGTAAATAATTGTAGCTTAATAGTGACATTAAAATTATTCCACTATACCATTTTGTAGTAAGTACATTTTGTGATATAACCCTTTTTGTGCGATGAGTTGCTGGTGTGTACCACGTTCAACGATCTCACCTTTATGCAATACTAATATTTGCTCGGCATCCTGAATTGTTGAAAGTCTGTGGGCGATTGCGATCGTTGTACGGCCTTTGCGCATTTTTTCCAATGACTGCTGAATACCGACTTCCGTTTCGGTATCGATCGCTGCCGTTGCTTCATCGAGTACAAGGATTTTCGGGTTTGTCGCAATTGTCCTCGCAAAAGCCACCAGTTGGCGCTGACCGCTTGAAAACGTTGAACCTCGTTCTGTTACACGGCTTCCATAGCCATCCGGAAGCGATTCAATGAAATCATTTGCCTGCACAAACTCTGCCGCTTCCTTCACCTTCTGTAATGTGAGATTTTCATTATACAGTCGAATGTTCGAATCAATCGTTCCGTAAAACAGGAAAGGATCTTGCAGTACAAGCCCCATTTTTTCTCGCAGTTCCCTTTGTTCGTAATCTTTGATCGACTGGCCGTCAATTAAAATTTCACCGCGCTTAAACTCATAGAAACGCATTAGGAGATTGATAATTGAACTCTTTCCGCTGCCGGTATGCCCGACTAATGCAACCGTCTCCCCTGGATTGACCGTGAACGAAATATTTTTAAGCACGTCTTGCTTGCCGTCATAGCTAAACGACACATTTTTAAATTCGATATGGCCTTTTGAAACTTGAACCGGCTTATTTTGCTGTGCTGGCTCGAGCTCTTCATTATCTATCAGCTCAAATACACGGGATGCCGCTACAATCGCTTGCTGGAACAGTGCGAGACGTTCCATTACTTGATTGATCGGGTCAAAGAAACGGTTCATATATGTTATGAACGCATAAACAACCCCGACTTCCACTGCTGTTTCAAATGATGTCCATCCAAAGTAAAACAGTAAAATAACGATTGCTGTAAAGTACACTAAGTCAATAATCGGACGAAGCAAAAGACTGTTCATTTTCGTATTGGCCATCATTGACTGGAAATGCTCTTCATTGACACGGTCAAATTCGTCATTGAAACGAGGTTCTTGACGGAAAGCCTGCACGATACTCATTCCAGATAATGTTTCAGAAAGTTTCGCATTAAGCTCACTCAGTTTTTCCCGCATGCGCATATACACAACCGAACTCATTTTGCGGTAGAGCCAAATGATGTACATAATGACCGGCAGCAAAAGCAGCATGTAAAATGCTAGCTTTGCATTTAGGAAAAACATCGCAAAATACACCCCGACAATTAAAAACGCCGCCTGTACAAAGCTGATGAGTACCGACACGAACATATCTTTAATAGCTTCCGTATCATTTGTTGCCCTGGACACGATTGAACCAGCCGGAACCTGATCAAAATAGCGCATGCCAAGTCGGTGAATTTTTGAAAACACATCAATTCGCAGTTGTTGAATAACTTTTAGTGCAAGCTCCTGGAATTTAATATTTTGATAATATGTGATAATAACGTTCAGCAACTGAATAATAAAGTACCCAACCCCGAGTGTGACGATTGGGGTCATATCAAAATTGCCGATCATTAAATGGTCGTCGATATAGACTTTGATCAAATACGGACCGATAATATCTCCGAGCACGGTTAAAACAAGAAGAAACAGCGCAATGGCCAATATCTTTTTATGTGGCTTTAAATACGTAAAGAGGCGCTTTAAAACGAGGCGCTGTTCTTTACTTGAGATCGTCTCATTCGCCATCGTGGTCACCCCCCTGTTCCACTAACTGCTCAAGTTGCTGTAACTGGTACATTTCATAATAGCTTCCTTCTAGTGCCATTAACTGTTCATGGGTACCTTTTTCAATAATTGTACCTCCATCAAGAACGATAATGACATGTGCCTGCTGGATTGCGCTTAAACGGTGTGATGTAATAATCGTTGTCGCATTTTTCCGCTCTTCTTTTAATGCATGCAAAATCGCTTCTTCTGTCCGCGCATCAACCGCAGATAAAGAATCATCCAAAATGAGCAGTTCAGGTTTCATAAGTAATGCTCTAGCGATGGAAATACGCTGTTTCTGTCCACCTGAAAGGGATACCCCTCGTTCTCCGACAATCGTGTCATAACCATCTGTAAAGCTCATAATGTCTTCATCAATATTTGCAAGTGCCGCCGCTGCACGAACTTCCACCATGCTTGCACGTGGATTGGCAAAGGCAATATTGGAATAAAGTGTTGCCGAGAATAAAAAATGATCTTGCGGTACATAACCAATCGCCTGACGCAGAGAACTTTTCTTATAGTCATTTATATTGTGTTCACCAAATTGTATTGTTCCTTCATATCCTTCAAACTCACGAAGCAACAGCTTTAAGATCGACGTCTTCCCCGCACCTGTTTTACCGACGATTCCGAGTGTTTCGCCGTGTTTCAGCTCAAAATGCACATCGTGTAATGTCGGCGCCGCATCTCCAGGGAATGTAAATGAAGTGACATTGAATAGAAGATCTCCTGAAGGATTTTCTTCAATTGCGTCAACCTTGTCATCGATTTCAATCGGGGTATTTAAAATGCGTTCGATCCGGTCATATGAAACACTGCCTCGCTCGACAATATTGAACAGCATTCCAATTGCCAGCATCGGCCAGATCAGAATACTTAAATACGTCGTAAAAGTAACTAAATCACCGACTGTCATCGCATCTTCCAAAATAAATTTCGTCCCGAATCCAAGGCTTAGCATGAAACTTAACCCGACAACAAAGCTGATTGTTGGGTCAAATAATGAATCGACTTTTGCTACACGCATATTTTTTTCCACAACTTCATCGGAAAGCTTCGTAAAATCCGTAACGTCCTCCTGTTGCTGACCAAACGTTTTCAGTACTTTCATTCCGCTGATACTTTCCTGAGTTTTATCGTTTAAATCGGAAAATGCAGCTTGGGCATGACGGAACCGCTCATGCAGAAGTTTGCCGTAATAGCTCGTCGATAAGGCTACTAGCGGCATCGGAATGAGTGCAATTAATGTCAGACGCCAGTCAATCGTGATTGCCATTGCCAAAATGACAAAGCCCCCTGTTGTAAGCGAGTCAAATAATGTTAAAACCCCGCCGCCAGCTGTTTGCTGTACTGCACTTATATCATTTGTTGCATGTGCCATTAAATCCCCGACACGATTTTTTTGATAAAATGACGGAGACATTTGTGTAAAATGGCGATGGAGCTTCTCGCGTAATGTTCGCGCCAACAAGTTAGACGATCCAAAAATCATTTGACGCCAATAGTAACGCAGTATGTACATGGCAATTGCTACACCGATAATGACAGCAAGCCATTTAAATAGGCCAGCTTTTGTTAATGTCCGTGATCCGATCTCATCAATAGTAAAGCCAATAATTTTCGGTGGCACGAGTTGCAGGATGGCTACTAGTACAAGCATTAGAAGTCCGACTGTGTATTGGTATTTTCGCTCTTTAAAAAACCAACCTAATTTAAGAAATACCTTCATTCTTTCACCCTCTTTTTTTACTCAAGTCCCACCATTTTACCAAATATTTTAATTTTCCGATATATTTTACAAATATTTTTTTTCGGATTCCGAATTATTTTTCTGATAAAAATTTTACTGATGATTTTGTAACGGTTTTTGCATTTATATTTTCGCATTCAATATTTCTGTATCTTTTTGTCCATACTACAATCAATACTCCATTTACAGCAGATTTATTTTAATTTTTCTGCAGGAATGGGAACTGCTAAATGAATATCGAAAGGAAGTTTTTTTATTGAGGAAACAATTATTATTATCGTTTGTTGCTACATTTTTATTATTTGTACCGGGAGCATTCGCACATACACACTTGGTATCAACAAATCCTGCAGAAGGTGAGTCGGTTAACGAAAATATAAAAACGATTGATTTAACGTTTGAAGGAAAAATTGAAGAAGGCAGTCTATTTAAAGTAATAGCAAGTGATGGTAAGGAGATGGCGATTCATTCTATTTCTGTAAATGATGGAGTTCTATCCGGAATTATGCTTGATCCTCTTCCAAATAACACTTATACCGTTGAATGGGATAGTATTAGCGAGGATGGCCATCCGTTATCAGGTTCATTTTCATTTGCAGTAAATGCGCCTGCGGAGACAAAGAAAGAAGAGGATAATGCAGCTGATACAACTGAAAAAATTGCCAACGATGTAGATTCACTTGTCGATACATTAAAGGATGAAACGAATTCAGATGATAATGACGAAGGATCATTTTGGACGCTCGTTATTGTCATTACGCTGATTGTACTTGTGCTGGCAGTGATAACGATGTACAGCTATAAGAGATGGTTAGTTAAGAAAACGAAAAAATAAAACAAATAAAAACTGCACTCTAACTGTTTAAAAGTAACAATTAGAGTGCAGTTTTTTACAAATTACTGTGCTGTTATTCCGCCATCTACTACAAACTCTGCACCTGTTGAGTAGCTTGACTCGTCAGATGCTAAGAAGACTACTAATTGAGATACTTCTTCTGGTTGCGATACGCGTTTCAGCGGGATATGTTTAGCAAATTCTTCAATCGCAGCTTTTGCATCTTCCTGCATAATCATTGGAGTTGCAATAACACCCGGGTGTACTGAGTTTACACGAATACCCATTGGCGCCAAGTTTAATGCAGCTGCTTTCGTCATACCACGAACAGCAAATTTAGTATCTGTATAACCTACAGCACCACCAACTAAGCCATTGATTGACGAAATGTTGACGATTGAACCTCCACCAGCTTTCATCATTGAAGCCGCTACTGCTTTCATACCTAAGAATACAGATACTTGGTTAATATTGACGATTTTCATGTATTCATCTAAAGACATTTCCAGCATGTTTTTGTTCATCGAAATACCTGCATTGTTTACTAGTACGTTTACAGGACCAAATGCTTCTTCTGTTTTCGCGATAACAGTTGTCCAATCTTCCTCTAAAGTAACGTTTTGTTTTACGAAGATAGCATTTCCCCCTAATTCTGCAGCAAATGCTTTCCCTTTTTCTTCATTTAAATCTGTTAAAACTACTTTTGCACCTTGTTCTACAAATGCCTTTGCATGGGCAGCACCCATACCTTGAGCAGCACCTGTAATAATTGCAACTTTACCTGTTAATCGAGTCATCAAAATCATCCTCCCAAAAATATGATAGTTAACTATCACTATCTTAATTTAACAATAACAATGTTTGATCGGTCCGTCAATTTTTAGTCGCTATGAATTGTAAAAACATCTTCTTAATAAGTTGTAACTGCTTTTTAGGATCTAATTTCACAGGTAGATCAGGGTCATGCTCGGTCAAATAGGATTCTACAGTAAAATAACTTATATTTTGTACGACAGTAAACACATACTCCGGAATGTCAATGCCAGCTCGGATTGATTGATCTTCCATTCCTTTTTTTGCAATAGAATACAATACATTGGCCATTTCTCTTCGAATATCTAGAAATTCCTTGTACTCGTACGTCTCTTCAGATATCGGTTTATATGCTTCGAACGCTTTAAAAAACTTCACGAATTGATGCTCCGAATCATCGATTAACTCAATATAATAAGTTAATATCCGTTCAATTTGTTCATAAGCGTTCATTGGTTCATTTGCAATGTGCTTGATAGAATTTGTCATTTCCCTAGTTATTTCATTATTGATTGCTAAAACGAGCAATTCTTTATTGGCAAAATAACGATAAAATGTCGCAATACCAATCCCTACTTCATTTGCAACGTCCTGTAATTGAACTTGTTGAATTCCGTTATTTAACATCAATGTTTTTGCTGCCTGAATGATTTGTTCCCTGCGCTGTTGTTTTCTTTGTTCTCTGATGCTCAATAGTATTCCCCTCAATTTTACATATTATAGCTGTATTGTATCATGATTATGTACGGTTAATTTAATGGTCATGCTCAAAAAAATACACCGCAACAATTGGATTCAATCGTTGCGGTGCGTATATTAGCGTAAACGTTCCAAGTCCTGATAATCTTTCATATATGGGCCATCTTCAGCCACAGCTGAATGGTACAGCGCTTTAACAGCAAAGTTTTTTTCCAGTCCCATTTCCGATTTCAGTTTTTTCAGTTCATCATGCAGTTCGCGATGCTCGTTGATTAATTTCAGCATCGTTGTTTTATTGTATTTCATCTAATATCACTCCGATTAGTTCATCACTTGAATGATGACTACTTTTAAATAATTGAATTCCGGGAAATTATGCGGCACCGTGAAATCTTCCGGCAACTGGTGCTCTTCTAAAATTTTATAGCGTGCACCATAATCTTTAAACGCTTTGTCGATAAATGTTTTGAACTTTTTCATATTAAAGCTTGCATTGTTTGTCGATGCGATAATAACGCCACCATCGTTTGTAATAGTTAACGCATCCTTGAGCAATTTCGGATAATCTTTTGACGTACTGAACGTCATTTTTTTCGTACGGGCAAAGCTTGGCGGATCCAGTACAACTACGTCGAACTTCAGGCCTTTTCTTGCTGCATAACTGAAATAGTCAAATACATTCATCACTTTAATATCCTGTGATTCATAGTCGATTCCATTCACACTGAATTGCTCAATTGTTTTCGGCAAGCTGCGTTTAGCCAGATCGACACTCGTCGTACCTGATGCACCGCCTAAAGCTGCGGCAACCGAAAACGCACCTGTGTACGAGAATGTATTTAGCACCGTCTTATCAGTTGAATAGCGGTCACGTAATGCTTTGCGTACATTTCGCTGATCCAGGAAAATTCCTGTCATTGCCCCATCATTCAGATCAACCGCAAAATTCATGCCGTTTTCCTGAACGATCAGCGGAAATTCGCCTTTTTCACCGGATACATAATCATCCTGATCAATATATTGACCATTTGTATCAAAGCGCAGTTTTTCATAAATACCGCGTGTATTCACTGCCGCATTCAATGCTTCATAGATATCATTACGGAATGAATAAATTCCTTCACTGTACCAGCTCACCATATAAAAGCCGTTAAAGAAATCAATTGTCAAACCGCCAATGCCGTCGCCTTCACCGTTAAACACACGGAAAGCTGTTGTATCTTCAGAGGCAAAAAAGTCTGCACGTTTTTCAGCAGCTTCACGGATTTTTTTCGTAAAGAACTTCACATCAATCTGCTCTTTTTCTTTACGAGTCAGTACCCAGCCGATTCCCTTATTTTGAATCCCGTAATAGCCCGTTGCAATATATCCGCCGCTTTTATCAACTAAATGAAGAAGACTACCTTCTTCAATCGATACTTCCGGCATTACAACAGTATCTTTTAAAATTAATGGATTGCCATTCGTCAAATCCTTAATCGCTTTACTTTCTACTTGTAGTTCTGTTTTTTTTCTCATGCTTTCATCCTTACTACTGTTTTTCGTTCATAAAAAAGAGAGACTTGTTATAGATACAAATCTCTCCGTACAATATAAGTTTACTACGAATGCTTGCGAATAGCTACTCGCATGTTGAGTTGTACTTACTTTTGGATGAACTCTCGTATACATCCTACATTTGAAATGCTGCTTGCTTCTCATTGATTTCAATTTCAAAGCCTAAATCTCTGATTAATGCATAATCCGCATTTTCCTCTTGCCCTTCTGTTGTTAAATAATCCCCTACAAAAATACTATTTGCAGCATACAACCCAAATGGCTGTAACGAACCTAAGTTGATTTCACGTCCTCCAGCAATTCGTATTTCCTTTGTTGGATTAATGTAGCGGAATAAGGCGAGTACTTTCAAGCAATAGCGGGGATCCAGCTCCTTTGTACCTTCTAGCTTTGTACCGTCAATTGCATTTAAAAAGTTGATCGGAATGGAGTCTGCATCCAGCGCATGAAGTGCATAGGCAATATCAACAACATCCTGTTTCGTTTCACGCATCCCAATAATGGCCCCCGAACAAGGTGACATTCCATATTTTTTAGCAATTTCAACTGTATCGACTCGATCTTTATATGTATGTGAAGTTGTAATATAATCGTGATGCTTTTCAGATGTATTCAAATTATGATTATAGCGGTCGACTCCAGCTGTTTTTAATTGTTCGGCCTGTTCATCTTTTAGCAGCCCTAAACAAGCACATACTTTTAAACCATATTTTTCTTTAATTTCCTGAACCGCTTCACTTACAACCTTTACATCTTTACGTGTCGGTCCGCGTCCACTCGCAACAATACAAAACGTTCCAATCTGATTTTCAAATGCTTTTTTAGCTCCGGCAATAATTTCTTCTTTTGTTATAAATGGATATTTTTCAATTGGTGCAGTGGAAATGGATGATTGTGAGCAATAGCCGCAGTTTTCAGGACAATAGCCACTTTTTGCATTCATAATCATATTTAGTTTTACCTTTTTACCGTAATAGTGTTTCCGAATAAGGAAGGCCCCTTGCATTAATAGCAGCAATTCATCGTCTGGTGCATGGACAATGGCTAACGCTTCCTCATTCGTAAGTATTTTTCCTTCGAGAACTTCTTCAGCTAATTGAACCCAATTCATTAATACTTCCCCCTATTGATCAGTTCGATTTCTTTTATAATCATTAAACAACTGATTTAAAATTCTTCACTTTCGTTAACCTTCAATTTTATAAGGTTAACGTAAATATAAAGTAATCACCTTTTTACGTCAACTATATTTTTTATTTGGTTAACTTAAGAGATGACTTTGTTAAGGGAACGTATAAAAAACTCCCCATTAAGAGGAACAGTTTTCCTGTCCACATAATGGGGAGCATATTTTAAAAGTTACGTTGTTACTTTAAATACTGTTTTCATTTTTTCAATAATTCCGCCTGATGAATATGTCAGTACACTTCGTTTGTAGAATGACAGACTTAAGAAGTATAGTGTCAGTACTGTCACAACTAAAAGAGCAAAGCTAATGATTGGTTCAATGGCATTCATATCCGTCGCACCTAAACGCATCGGCATAACCATACCTGATGTAAACGGTATGTACGAGAATACTTTAATCAGCATTGTATCCGGGTTACCCATACCTGTCAGCATTACGTAGAATCCTACAAGTGTCAGCATCATTGCCGGCATCATTACTTGCCCTGCCTCTTCTACTTTTGATACTAGGGAACCGAATAATGCGCCAATAATTAGATACATGAAAATCGTTAAGAATAAGAACCCGATAATATACAAGAAGTAACTGATCGATAATGAATTAAGCAGATCGGTTACAATTGACCATTTGTTTCCGCCATCCGAGAAGCGAAGTAATAATAATAGGCCTCCGAATAGAATGACGAATTGGGTAAGTGCGACTAGAAATACACCGACAATTTTTGAACGGAAATGCACTTCAGGCTTCACGCTCACTAATAACATTTCCAGTGCACGAGACCCTTTTTCCGAAGCAACATCTGTTGTAATCATTGATAAATACGATGCGACAAAAATATAAATAATAATCCCAATCGCATACGAAACCCAAACACCCGCCATTTTTTCTTCTGCAGATTTACCGTCATCCGCAGCTTCATTCAATGAATTTAACGTAATGACCGGTTCTGACGATAAAAGTAGCTGTTGCTGTTCTGGTGATAATTCCATTTGGCTCATCGCATACAGCTGACCTGCTGCACTTAGCGCACTTTGGAAATCTTGCTGGTCATTTAGCGGAAGCGGATCATATGATTCAATTTTCGCCGCTAGTTTGCCCTCTGCATCTGATAAGGTAAAGGCAGCATAATAATCTCCATCTTTCAATTTATCCGCGATATCCCCCGATTCAACATATACATATTCCACATCATCGGTATCCTGCAGTACTTGCGCGATATCAAAATCAGTTTCATTTACAACAGCAACTGTATCGGCATCCCCAGAGAAAATGAGGTCTTTGATTTCAGACCAGAACATAAACCCGCTTAGCACAACTAAATAAAGCAATGTTGTTAAAATAAAGGACTTCGATGTAATTTTTTGTTTATATAACTTTTTAATGAGCACTTTAAATTTAGACAAGGCCGGCACCTACTTTCTCTTTGAAGATTTCATGCAGGGATAAATAATCTAAACTGAATTTTTCGATGTAATTGCCGTTTGAAAGCAGGTCAAAAATTTCAGGTGCATATTTTTCATCTTCAAGGGTCAGTACTGCCTGTGAATCCCGTTCCATTTTGACATGATTCACACCTGGGTAGTTGCTTAATACTTCAAAAGATTTGTCAGTACGTACTGTCAGTTTCGTTTTACCGTACTGCTTTTTCAGATCAAGCAGCGAGCCTGAAAACAGGGATTCCCCGCGCTTTAATAAGCATAAGTGATCACAAAGCTCCTCAACGTTATCCATTTGGTGACTCGAGAATAAAATTGTCATACCTTGGTCGCGCAAATACAGAATCGCATTTTTCAGCAGCTCCATGTTTACCGGGTCCAATCCACTAAACGGTTCATCAAGAATTAAAAATGCCGGTTTATGAATAAAGCTGGCAATTAATTGGACCTTTTGCTTATTCCCTTTCGATAAAGTCTCGGCTTTTACATGTCGTTTTTCTTCCAGATCAAAGCGCTCGATCCAAAAGTCGATATCTTTTTTCAGCTCGTTTTTATCCATTCCATGCAGCTCGCCGAAAAAGTAAAGCTGCTCTTCCACTTTCATTTGCGGGAAAATACCGCGTTCTTCCGGTAAATAACCTAAAAAGTCACGGCTTACCGATTTAATCGGCTGCCCATCCCATGTAATGATACCTTCTGTTGTATCCTGTAAATCCAGAATCATTCGGAATGTAGTCGTTTTACCTGCACCGTTTTGTCCGATCAAGCCGAATATTTCGCCTTTTTCAATTGTAAAGTTCAATCGATTTACCGCAACAAAATCACGGTAACGTTTCGTCACATCTTTCAGTTGTAACACCATGAGCGTACCTCCTGTTTATAAGAACTAGCGAAATTCCATTATATAGCAATTATTCGGATTATAAAATGAGTAAAAAAAAATATGTAATAAACACAGCATATAAAAATACTTAACAATTTCATTCGCCACTATGTTTATGTACGGAACAGAACAAGAAAAGATTCATTATTACGAAAAAAACTTAGTAAGGAATTTATCCATACTAAGTCCGTAAAGAAGTTATTTAAATTTTTCTTTAAAAGTAGGGCTCAGTTCGCTCCACACATCGAATTTGTTTTTATCCAAATCATAAAAGACAAAATTTCTTCCGGCATGCCCTCGATCTTCAATCTCACCGACTTTCACACCGCTTTGCTGAAATTCTTTATGCAATTTTGCTAAAGCGTGTAATCCATCAACTTCAAATGTTATTGAAAAACGTTCGTTTCCATTTTTATCTTTAAAATTGGCAGTGACATTTTCATTAGATTTCACTAGAAAGAAACTTTGATTCGCAAAGTTTAATATGGCTTTATCCGTGTCTTTGTAACTTAAAGCCGCTTCCAAGTTCTTTACATACCATTCAGCAGATTGATCCACATCCGTTACCGGTATGTAAGTTGTTCCGACTCTCACTAATTTATCGCCCATTTTTCTTCTCCCTTTTAAGTTCTACGCAATGATTGGTAAATAGATTTCTACTTCTTCCCCTTCGCTGACAGGGTGATAAGTTTCGATAATATAAGAATCAAGATCTCTTTTAAAATCTTGCGCTGTTCCCCAATTCAGCAAATTTTCATGAAGTTTATCCAACTCCATTATGTTCCCTCTTGTCGTGATATAATGGTTATTCGTCTCTACATAATCCATTCCTGTCGGGATTCTCTTCACTCTCTCGCGAACGATAAGTCCTACATAGAAATTACCTGTCGTATGATCGGCACTCTTTTTAGGCTCATATAATGCAATTTCACTTTCAGTCGGGAAGTCGATCTCACTAAAACGGCTTAATAACCGTTTTGCAAGCAATGGTACTTCACTTCCAAAGTTTTCATACACCCCGCTGCCCATTAAGCCAATCAACTTGAATTCTTTTTTTAACATTTTAAATGTCAATTAAATCACCGCATTATTCATTATTTTTAATCCACTCTTCCAGCAATTTACGGTCAAACGGTTCATTTAATTTTAGATAACCGGTTGACCGTAAATTTGTTCCCTCTTTTTCCCGTTTTACTCTATCATTATCGTAAATCGTATAGGTGACCGTCTTCCCGAGCGATTGGTCGGAGAATTTAATTGTATAATAGGATGTGGTTTCTTTTACTTTACGTACCCTTTCGGATGGCATTGTCTCCAGCATAAGGTAAAGTTCACTTACTTCATCCATATTGTAAGAAACTGATGAATCATTTGATGGATATTTAGCGACTGTGACCTTTGTTAATTCTTTACTGTCCACTGTATGCAATTCATCGAACTCTTTAGAAAACTGGTACATTTCATATTGATTCCACAAATAATAAACACCTAAAATAAATCCAATTAATAAGACTATTTTTATTGATTGCTTCATTTCATCCCCCAATATGCAAACGTTAATTTCAATAAATTTTACCATATTTTCCTTTTAATCTTAAATAAAAATGGCTTAGTCCTTTTAAAAGAACTAAGCCATCAAACAGCATATTTTATTTTCTGTAGTAATCAACAATCCCGTTGTAAATAGATTGTGCATAGATTTCTACATACTTATCATTGATTAATTTTTTACGGTCTTCTGCATTGGAGATGAACCCAAGTTCGACTAATACAGAAGGAATGATCATATTGCGTGTCACATAATACTGTGCTTCTTTTACCCCTCGGTTTTTCATATCCGCATTTTTGACGATTTCATTATTGATATACGTCGCAAGCTTTTTATCCTCTTCATACTGGTCACCTGTTGTAATGCTGTAATACGTTTCCGTACCTTTCGCACTTGTAGATGTAGCTGAATTTACGTGAATGCTTACATAAACTTCACCGAACTTGTCCTTTGTAAATTTCACGCGTTCCTGAAGGGATGGATACGTATCTCCTGAACGTGTAGTAAATACTTTTGCGCCGTTTGCTTCAAGTTTTTGTTTGACAAGATTGCCAACTTTTAAAACGATCGCTTTTTCAGTACTACCAGAGTTAACAGCACCTGGATCTTTACCACCGTGCCCTGGGTCTAAAATAATAATACGGTCTTTAACAGGACTGCCTTTTTCGTTCACGAGTTTAATGTACGATTTGTGCACATAACCTGTATCTTTTCCCGCTGTTACCTTTGCCCAATAGCCATCAATGGAATGTACCGCAATTACTGATCCTTTTGATAACTTTTTAATTGTTGCTGATGATCCTGATGCCGATTTGCGCATGTTTAAACTCGCAACTGTTACTTTACCTGTTGTGCCGGATGTTACGACAGGATCGTTATTGTCGGAATCTGTTTCTGCTGGTGGCGGAGTCACAATTGAACCCCCTACATCCGTCGTGCTATTTTTTACAATATAGCCTGGAATTCCACCTACTGTTGTTAAATAATAACCGTCAATTTCTTTATAGACTGACAATGTTGAACCAGCTGAAATTTGTTTAATTTTTTTCGATGACGATGTCGGTTTGTAATACAGATTTATAATTGTATTTGTCTTGACAGCTTTAATTGATGGTCCAATGGCACTGCCGTCTTGTTCAAGGAATTTAGCATATGATTTACTGATATAACCGTAATAACCTTGATAAGAAACTTTTAACCAATTACCTTCCACAGCATACACCGATAACTTACCGCCCGAATTTACTCTGCCAATCACTGCACTTGATGTTGTCGGCTTTGTACGAACATTTAAGCCATCTGTTGTTATTGAAACAAGACCAATTACTTGTTTCGTATCAACGGAATCAAGGTGTTCGGGTAAGGCTAGTCGGAATTCATCGCTTTTTGCTCTTGCGATAAATGATGCAAACTGTGCTCGTGTTACCGAGCCTTTTGGCATATATTTGCCGTCACTACCTTTTGTAATCCCATTATAGTAGATTGCTTTAATATACGGAGCATATGTATTCGAATTCGATACATCTGGGAAGTACACCGGTAAATCTTTATAGTCACTAACATTTAAATTAAATGCGATAGATAGAACGTGACTCATTTCTTCACGAGACAAAGTGGCATTAGGAGAAAATTTCCCTGATGTTTTAGTAAATAATCCAAGTTGACGTGCACGTTCGATGTATGTCGATTGTTCTGTCCCGACTTTAACATCTGTGTACGAGGAGTTACTTACTTTTAGTGGACTTTTACCTGCAGCAATGACTGCCATCTTGGCAGCTTGTGCACGCGTCACACTCATGTTGGGTTTGTAGTACGTTTTGCCCTTTTCCTGATATCCTTTAATCGCCCCAAGGCTAATTAAATACTGGATCTCGTCGTAAGTGGCATCGGTTGTCGCAACATCTGCAAATACTACTTTAGCTGATGTCGGTGTAACAGCTAGTGTACAAACGAGGAAGATTGCAACAACCAATGTAATCAATTTTTGATTCATTGTTCCCTATCCTTTCATAAGCTGTCCACCTCATTGTATAGTACAAAACCGGAAAAAAATAGAGGTAAATCCATATTTAATGTCAAAATCTTGTTACAGTCTAGTTACAAAAAGATTACATTGCATAATAAATTAGGTTTGTAAAGTGGAAGTAAGGGGTAAATAGTCTATTTAACATTGTTGTAATAGAGCGAATTATCGATGTTTTGTGATGGGTAAAAAAAAGAATCCTGTCCGTAATATTTCGGACAAATGGATTCTTTGTGAGTCTATAATTTTTTTGTGAATTCGTCTTTTTTTATTAGAAATTGATAGAAAATTGCTTTGCGATTGTACGAATCTCTTCAATTTTTTCCGGTTTTAAGTATTCCATCATTTTTGGAACAAACTGTTCAACATCCTCTTTAGTAAATGTACCTTCATCCTGCTTTTTAAAATTTTCAGCAAGTAAAGCTTTAGCTTCCTCCATCTTGTCCTCTTTTACTCGTTGTAAAATGAAGTTCGAAAACATTTCCTGCATATTTTTATCTATTTGCATAATGACTGCCTCCCTATAATTTAAATATCATCATTACTTTAAAATTATAACAATAAATCCATTTAATAATCTATTTATTGAATATAAATCTAAGTAAACTTCCTCCCCTTAATCGCTGCAAATAAAATTCCTCAAAATAAATAATCAGCTCAGCCTATTACTAGTCCTAAAAAACCCCACCATCGAATAAAATGCACAAATATGTAATTAATGGAGGACATTTTATGAATTCAATATTTACCTATATCTTTTTAGGCATAACGATGGCCGCTACATTTGGACCTGTGAAGAACGTCCTTTTAAATACAGGTTTAAAGAACGGATTTTTTCATGCCTGGTTTTTCAGTCTTGGTGCTTTGACTACTGACATTGTCTATATGTTCGTCGTTTATTTTGGAGTGGGAAAATTCATTGATTCGATACTTTTACAAACAATACTATGGTCTTTTGGGTGCTTTGTTCTTTTGTATACAGGGATAGAAAGCTTACTGACGCTACATAAAATTGAGATGAACTCTAAAACCGGCAAAATAGTTAGATTGAGACATTCGTTATTAGCTGGATTGTTAATGTCATTGTTAAATCCGATAACAATTCTTTTTTGGCTGGGGATTTATGGCTCCATCCTCGCAAAAACAGCGGGTATCGCTTCTGGATTTGACATCATAATAATAAGCAGTGCCATATTGCTCGGCATTATATTAGTTGATTTTCTATATTCATTTTTATCCAGCGTCGCTCGCAAATTATTATCCATTAATCTTTTGAAAACTGTAACGGTTATTTCATCTATCTTTATGATTGGATTCGGAATTTACTTTGGAAAGCAGGCTTTTCATTTGTTATTTTAATTGTTAGAGCATAGCCAAAAAAAGCCTTGCGTATAAAATGAACACGAAAGGAAACCATACCTAAATAAATATAAAATTAGTCGAGGTGTGGTAATGGATAAAAATAAGGGACATGTAAGTATATGGTGTATTGTAAGTCTGACTTCTATTCCTCTCATCATGACTTTAGGAAATTCAATGCTTATTCCAGTGCTCCCAATACTAGAAGACAAAGTCGGAATTACATCATTTCAATCGAGCATGATCATTACAAGCTATTCAGTCGCAGCAATTTTTCTTATTCCAGTAGCAGGCTATTTATCTGACCGCTTTGGCCGGAAAGTCGTCATATTACCGAGTCTGATCTTAGCTTTAATCGGCGGACTAATCGCAGGGTTTGCTTCATGGAAAATGGATGACCCTTTCACAATGATTATTATCGGCAGGATCATTCAAGGTATAGGTGCTGCCGGAGCGATGCCAATTGTTTTACCTCTTGTAGGTGACCTTTATCAAGATGACGATGAAAAAATCAGTTCAACTTTAGGGATAATAGAAACTTCAAATACGTTCGGAAAAGTATTGAGTCCTATTTTAGGCTCAGTTTTTGCTGCTATATTATGGTTCCTTCCGTTCTTTTCTATATCAGCACTCAGTTTAATTTCCATTGCACTTATATTCTTCTTTGTTAAAGTACCTAAAGATAAGGATGAACCTTTGAAGTTTAAGGAATTTATACGTAATACAAAGGAAGTTTTTAAAGACGAAGGAAAATGGTTGTATACGGTATTCCTTAACGGTGTCCTTGTTATGCTCATATTATTCGGCATGTTATTTTTCTTATCAGAAAATCTGGAAAAAGTTCATGATATTAAAGGGATTAAGAAAGGTTTTGTACTTGCCATCCCGCTTTTACTTCTCTGTATTTCTTCTTATATTTCCGGTCGGAAAATTAAAGGAGATTTAAACAGAATTAAGAAAATTATTATATTTTCCTTGATTGCAATGTCTGTCAGCATTATCTTTGTCGGGTTCACAAGCAAAAAACTCATCCTTTTGCTGATTGTCACAAGTGTAGTCGGAATAGCTATCGGTGCTCTATTGCCTGCGCTTGACACCATTATTACGGATAATATTAGAAAAGAATTACGTGGTACTGTATCCTCATTCTATAGTTCCGCGAGATTCATCGGTGTTGCAGCAGGTCCGCCTATCATGTCACTTGTCATGAAAGAACACCTCAATATTAGCTATATTACTGCAGGTATATTAGGATTTATTCTTCTATTTTTCGTTATAAAGTTTATCAAAGTAGAGGATATTGAGCCAAAAGAAATAACATAGAAATAAGGACCTAACAGCAATAGCTGCATAGGTCCTTTTTTATGTTTCATGCAGATTTCAAACTAAAAAGTATGAGGGAAATCCCGCAGAAAAGACATATTATTCGTGTCAGCGAAATTTTTTCTGCCAGGCCAAGCAATGCTAGTGCTGTTGTCACAATTAAGACAACCGGACCGACCAGGGCTAGTAGCGTATTAATATAAAAGGCTTTTTCTAAATCATTGAATTTAAACATTAATGCAGCAGCCGTTAATTCTATACTTCCGGACATAATTCTTAAAGCAATAATAATAATGAGTGCCTTATCCATAAATGTAACCACATCCTTGCTAGTGTTGTTACCTAACATATGCAATAGAAGCTAGAAATATATTTATAAAACATATGGAAATCTTTAGTTAGCAAAAGTCCGTACGATATTCTCAAAACAATCTGAAAATATAATTTTACATATGATCCATTTCTATTTAAAATTAAAATATAGTAAATAAAGGCGGTGTTCAGTTGAAAAAACTTCATTATAGCTGGATTATTCTTGCTATATCATTCTGCTCCATTATTGCCGCCGGGATTGCGATGGCGTCATCCGGGGTTTTCTTAACTCCTTTTGAAAAAGAGTTTGGCTGGGATCGTCAAGTGATTTCTCTAGCCTTTGGAATCAGCTTGTTTTTATACGGATTTGCTGGACCATTCATGGCTGCATTGCTCCAAAAATTCGGATTAAAGAAAATGATGCTTGCTTCAATGGGGACGTTACTGATGGGTCTTCTATTAATTTTCCTGATGAATCAATCATGGCAACTGATCATTATTTGGGGTGTAATTATCGGACTTGGCTCCAGTCTGTTTTTAACAGTTTTAAGTCCATATGTAGCGAATCACTGGTTTAAAGAAAAAAGAGGACTTGCAACAGGGATTCTGACTGCGAGTACGGCAATGGGCCAATTAATACTCCTCCCTGTATTAGCCACAATTATCGAAAATTACTCGTGGCGATGGGCAATTGGTTTAATTATAACGATTAGTTCCATAATGTTTTTCCTTATCTTTTTATTTATGAGAAACACACCGAAAGAAATCGGCATCCTTCCATTTGGTCAGACAGAGGATGTAGAGGTCGCGGATGATCAATCAAAAGGCAATCCCATTGTTCTCGCATTTAAAGGGTTGGCCGATGCTGTACGCGCTAAAGAATTTTGGTTATTGGCAGGAAGTTTCTTTTTTTGCGGCTTTTCAACAAACGGGCTCGTCGGGACACATTTTATTTCTTACTGTATCAGCTTCGGCATACCTATCGTGACTGCGGCTTCCTTGCTATCATTTATGGGCGTTTTCAATATGGTAGGAACAACACTTTCCGGTTGGCTGTCCGATCGTATTGATAATCGCTGGCTACTGTTTTGGTATTATTTGTTTAGAGGTGCTTCTCTTGTCTTGCTGCCTTTTACGTTAATGGAAGGCAATCTGACTTGGATCCTTGTTTTCACTGTATTTTACGGATTGGATTGGGTGGCGACTGTACCGCCGACCATCAATCTTTCGAGACAAATATTTGGAGTACATAAAAGCGCGATTATTTACGGGTGGATTTTTGCATCTCACCAAGTAGGTGCCGCAACTGCCGCATATGGTGGGGGTATGTTATATTCCTATTTTAATACTTATACTTGGGCATTTTTTATGGCCGGTGTCTGCTGTGTCATGGCAAGTTTATTTGTAATATTAATAAAGAAACAGCCTCGCTTTATACATTAAAAACATGGTGCTTTGAGTTTTCAAAGCACCTTTTTAATATAAAAAATGGCTAAAATCCATATGACGAATGAATTTTAGCCCTTGCACAATTTAATTTTTTTTCAGTAACTCTTTAACAAAATCATATTCTACATATGTTTTGTTTTCTTCCAGTAATGCTGGTGCAACGTCAAAATGTTTAAGTGCACGGTTATGGCCATATGTTTTCTCGCCACGTGTAATTGTGTACGACAAAGCATTTTTTGAAATGACCGCGCCATTTCCTGTTGAAGTGACTTTAAAGCCAAGTTCTTCTGTGACAATGCGTAACGGCACCATGATTATGCCATCGACTTCTTTGTAATCTTCCCCAATTATTTCCTGTATTTCTGGTGCTATTTCAGGGTTTTCTACTTCTTCTTCAAGTTTTGGGAATACAATGATTTTTTCTGGTGCTGCCTGTGCTGGAATACTCTTTGTTGTTGGTCCGTAAAATACAATTGCGCTATAGTTTTTCAATTCCTTTGCAGACACTTTTTCGCCTTTTGTATTAATAATGACCGATTCCTCATTTAAATTCAGTTTTAACTTTCCATCATCACTTAAGAAGTTATCGTCAAATTGTGTGATCTTTGCTGAGTTGGCAGTATCATCTTTTTCCACAATCACTACAGGTGGTGCATATTGCGGAGGATAAATTAAGATCATTGGCTGATCCGCATAAATTGAAAGTGAAATCGTATCACCAATTTTCAGTTCCACTTCATTGCCATGTTCATCAAAAACAAGTGTTTTGTCATCTACATAGAAATTGAACACATTGTTTTCAAGTTCTGCCGTAAATAATTTGGCATTTCCCCTCTGTTCGACTGCAGTAATATTCCCTCTGTGCTGGATAAATGTCCCTGCTTTTTCCACTTCTTCAGTCCCTTCTGTTATTGGCTGATCAGCGTAAGCAGTAACGGTTCCAAGTAGCAGTACAGATAATGCTAAAGGTGCAATTTTTTTCATATAGTTCCATCCTTTCGGTAATTTCACTACATTAGTCGATTTAAGGGGGAAAAGGTTACATATTCAAGTTATTTTTTTGATATTGCAATGTTGTGAGCGCAATATAATCGTATAACGTTAATTTACCCAGATCAAAGTTTTCCAACCATAATGGCTGAAAAGCGCCTATTTGTACACCTTGTTTAAGTTGTTCACGTACAGCTTCTTTTTCATTGAAAATTGCTTCCACTTTTTGCTGTAATGCCTTGCTCGTAATCGTTTGCGGGTCCGGTTTTGGTGCCGGTGGTGTCGGTTTTACTGGTGGTGATGGTGTCGGCGTTGGTGGTGCCGTATTTGGAAAATAGCTTTTCAATGTCTCGGCAATTGCTTCAATTATTTGGTCTTTATTGGACCGGTATAACTTTACATCTTGCTCCGAATTGACAAAACATACTTCTATGATAATGGCCTTTTTCGTTGTGCCATTTAAAAATGCCAAGTTCGTTCGCTGTTTTGCCCCGCGATTTTTAAATTTTCCTGCTTTCGCAATTTCGGTGCTCATCTTTTGCGCAAATGATGATATAGAAGGATTTACATACAGCACTTCTGTCCCGATCCCTTCTTTTTGCTGTGTTGGTGCAGAATTAAAATGAATGCTGACATCAAGTTCGCGCTGAGTTGCGTTATGCTGCTTCACTAAATACGTCAAATTTTGCTGCTGGCTTTTAGATTGTTTATCGATAATTACGTTGACCTTCACACCTTTTTGCTGTAATTTTTTCCCGAGTTCCTGCACAAGCGAGGCAGTTTCCTCTCCTTCATTCATGTAACCTGATGCGCCTGTCCCCTTTCCGTAGTGACCTGCACTAATTGTTAACATCGTTATTCACCTCCTTTTTCTATCTATATGTCCGTTTGTGTACCGAAAAAGGGACATCGCGGTTTTTTATTATATTAAAATAGCAGTTAGTTTTTTAACACATTGAAAGACAGTCGTTCAAATAGCGATATAGCAATTCGAATAATAATTCGTTACAATGAAGTAATTATACATAATGTGAGGGTTTGGCATGAAAAACAAACGAATGATTGGCTTTTTATTAGTTGTGAGTGGCAGTTTTTTCTGGGGTATCGGCGGAACGATGGCACAACAACTGTTTTCTCTTGGCATTGAAGTGAACTGGCTTGTGTCAACACGCCTTGTCATTGCCGGTATTCTTCTTTTAATTGCCCAGGCAATATTTAAAGATCGGGGGCAAATTTTCAAGATTTGGCGTGAGAAACGAAATGCATTCCGCTTACTCGTTTTTGCGATTATTGGAATGCTGGGGGTTCAGTATACATATATGGCTTCGATTAAAGAAGGCAATGCAGCGGTCGCAACATTATTGCAATACTTGGCACCGGTCATGATTATTATTTGGGTAACGGTGCGTGGTCTGTCCAAATTCACGAAAAAAGACGCGGTAACAATTGTGCTTGCTCTTAGCGGAAGCTTCTTTTTATTAACAAACGGTTCACTTTCCGCATTTGCTGTACCGCTCCCTGCAATTATTTGGGGGTTATTGTCCGGTGTGACGTTGGCATTTTATACACTCTATGTCATTCCCCTATTAAAACGCTTCGACTCGCTTGTCGTTGTCGGCTGGGCGATGTTTATAGCGGGATTGACAATGAGTTTTGTGCAGCCTCCATGGGATGTGGATGTTTCAGTATGGACAGGCACGACTGTCTTTTATTTGATTGTTGTTATTATTTTCGGCACGATGCTGGCATTCTGGTTTTACATTGAAAGCCTACAAACTCTTACTGCGAAGGAAACAAGCCTGCTTGGCAATATTGAGCCGCTGACTGCCGTGCTGGCAACAGTTTTATGGCTGAAGGAACCGTTCGGCGGATTCCAGTGGCTCGGAACTTCACTGATTTTGGTGATGATGATTTATATAGCGTTGAAGGCGGATCGGGAGAAGGTTGAGGATGAGGCAGTAGACGTTTGATAGAGGAAGTGCTCGCATGGAGTGTGCGGGCGCTTTTTTTCCGAAATCTGCGGAAGAATTCGGAAGCGTATTTGAAAACTGTGGTAAGGGGTGTGATTTTCAAGTTAGTTTCCGGGAAATATTAGGGTTTGATGAAGCTGTTTTGGTTTTTATTAGAACATTGGCGACTTTTATTAGAAGAGTTGAACCGGTTATTTGAACATTTCGGAGAGATTTTAGAAAACTCTTATTAGAACAAATCTGCAGTTATCAGAAAATCTGAGAGTGATATTAGAACTTCTATGGAGGTTATTTGAACATTTTGATGGTTTATTAGAATATTGAACGATTATATTAAAAGATCAGAGCTGGATATTAGAAAACTGTACCCCCAAAATAAAAACCAACTAGCCTCAGCTAGTTGGCTCAAAACTAAATGTTTTCAATTTCCTTAAATACGTCAAAAGCGCCTTCACTTTTATTCGAACAGACGACACTCACCAAACCACTTTCCGGATAATATGCCGAGTGGAAACTCACACCGGGATCATAGCCCATCACATGGTATTTCGAGATACAATCTTCCTTCTTATCAATCCATACACCATAGCCGTAAAAACGGTCATAATCATCATCCGTATTTATATATGGCGTTAACAATTGCTGCGTTATCGCTTCGCCTAATAGTTCAAATTTCATCAATGCTTGCCAGAAGCGATGCATATCTTCCACAGTGATAAAAGCTCCGCCGTCCGCCCCTCCTTTTACGGGAACAGAGTAAATATTCGATTTCCATGAGCCGTCTTCCTCATCAATATAGCCGAGTGCCGTATTTCGAGGCAGTGCATCCAGTTCAAAGTATCCTGATTGCTCCATTTCTGCACGCTTGAATATATTTTCCGTCACATAAACATCAAAGCCTTTGCCACTTACCTGTTCAACGACAAGACCGAGCAGTATATAGCCCGCATTATTATAATGGAAACGCTCACCTACTTTTAATTTCATCGGTTCATGCTGGAACAACGGTAAAAAATCAAGGCCGTTTCGCATCAAATACATCGGCTGACTCACCCATAAATCCGCAAAATCCTCCATAACTTCTTCGTCAAAGTAATCCGGGATCCCGGCTGTATGTGTCAACAGGTGGTGGATTGTAATTTCCTCATCGAATCGGGGAAATGGAATGTCCAAAATATCGGATAACTTCGAATCAAATGAAAGCTGGCCCTTCTCTGCAAGCTGACAAATCGCTACTGCTGTAAAGATTTTACAACCGGAAGCAATCCCGAATCGCGTTTGCTCATTATTCAAAATGCTATGCGTACGATTCGCAAAACCGTCACTATGTTGCTGTAATAAAACATTATTTCGTTTTACTAAAACATTGCCTGAAAAATTAACTTCATTCATAACTGCTATTACTTTTTCGTTTAACATATTCATTTTCATCTTACTTCCCTTCAAATTTGAATGAGTTCAGATAAAAACTGGTTAACTAATATTTCCGGAATGGTATTTTCGGAATAACAAAACTTGGCAATTTCATTTTAACATAGTAGCCATTGTTCCATATATAAAAGTTTCAAATAAAAAAGGATCGCTTTTAATAGTCCCCAAAACACCCCTCTGTCTTGTCCATTTCACTTTTAGTTTACATAAAATGCTTATCGTCTGCCTAAGAAATAAGAAAAAAAACGCAAATCCACTTACACTGGAAATGCGCTTAATTTCTATTATTACTCATTAAAATCTAAATTACTTGGTTGTTTGGGCAAATGTTCAACGTCCAGCATATTCGTTGTCGGCACTTTTTTCGTTACTTCTTCAAAACGGAAGCCATCAGCCCATACCTTTCCCTGCCCTATAAGTAAAACGCCAAAGTAAATAGAAGAACTGTCTTCCGGAACATCTAATACGATTGAATAGTGATTCCAATTTGACGTTCCATGTATCGATCGATTGTCCATATTGTCAAATTGAATAGTATCTCCCATGGCATTGTCAATTCGAAGCCAAGCCCCGCATTTAAAAACATTCTCTGTTTTCAGGAAACATGAAAGCTTTAACCGTTTCCCCTTATAGTCATCCGCTTGAAAACCTTGCATCATTGTAGCAAAGTACTGCTCCTTTATATCACCTTTAGAATAAAGTAGTCCTGATTTTGTCCCTGTATGAAAAACATCTGAATCGACCGTTATTTCATATAACTCAGGGTTCGATCCACTTAAACTCCACCCTTTAACTTCTTTACTTTCATTCATTTCTTTTTCCTCCTCCATCATTTGTACGGATCGCATAAGCTTTCGGTATTTTCCCGGTGGCAAGGTGTACATTTCCTTAAAAGCTCTAGTAAAAGCTTCCTGTGATTGAAAATGAAATATGATGGCAATCGTCAATATAGATTCATTTGAATGCAGAAGAAGCATTGCAGCGGTAGCTAATCGCCGCTCACGAATATATTCACCAATTGACTTACCAGTTTCATGCTTAAAAATGCGCAATAAATGATATTTTGAATATCCAATGACTGATGGGAAAGTATCAAGTTGAATTTCTTCAGTTAGATTACTTTCAATAAATGAAATGACTCTTTGCGTTACTTCACTGTAATACAACTTGCTCACCTCACAATCATCATAACGAATGTAGAGAAGAATTTTTTGATAAATCTTGCTCAAGTTTTATATCCATATTTTAACATAAACTTTCGCATGCGATAGAAGCGAAAATTCAGTCTATTTAACGATTCGTATTTGACGAATACATGGTAATTTAGAGTTATCACAGATTGAGAGAAGGAAATGTTATGAAAATTAAACATGTTGCGATGTACGCTTCAAACTTTGATGCAACAAAACAATTTTATTTAGATAACCTGCAATTCCCTATACTTTCAGAAGAACTGAATCGCTTTACAATGAATGTTGGAGAAACGTCAGTCACTTTCATAGAGGCTCCTTTGAATGAAAAGCCATTCTATCATTTTGCTTTTGATATCCCTTCAAATCAATTTGAAGAAGCGAAAGAATGGACTAAAGGAAAAGTAACATTATCGCAAGAACAAGGTGAAGATGAAGTTTACTTTGAAGGGATTGATGCGAAATCGATTTACTTTGAGGACCCTGCAGGAAATATTGTAGAATTTATTTGCCGCCTTTCAGATGCTAAACAAAGTGCGGTACCGTTTACCGCTTCATCTCTTCAAAAGGTGTCGGAGATGAGTATTGTCGTAAAGGATAAATTAAAATCAGTATCAGCGTTTCATGAAGTATCTATTTTTGAACGAGACCATAAAGAAATTACGGCAGAAGGTTTAACATTTATGGGGGCACGTGAAGATGCATCCTACCTTTTATTCGTAAATGAAGGCCGCACATGGTACTTCTCAAATAAGAATGCTGATATTTTCCCAGTTGAGGTTTTATTAGCGGATGGAGTATCGTTGAAAATTGATGAAAATCTGGAATTGGTGAGTTCAAATCGAGTTTGAAAATGCTCACTATAATAAAACGAGCTTGGTCCTACAAGCTCGTTTGTGCAATATGTATTATACTCTTAATTACTAAATCCATATCATTGTCATCCTTAACGACAAATAAATGATCGGCCTCCTGTTCTGTTGGATCCACTATATCTTCTTTGAGAGATTCTTCGTGCTGTCTAACAAGCAGTTCATCAAAATTTTTAATTGGACCCCTAAATATATTTGTACTTCTTTGACTATGTTTTACTCTGGAATGGAGTACATCATACGATATATCAAAGTGAACCAATATCCTTACAAAATCTTCAGCTGGGAATAAATCCTCAAGTAAATACTTTCGACCTTTGAGGCTTCGATTCGAGTTGCAAATAATAAAATGAAAATCTGTATGTTCTTTAGCATAATCGACCATTAACTTAGAGAGTGAATGTTTAAGTATATTTGGTCCTTCATCTCGTTGTAACTTCTTATAATAAGTATTAAGAAATTGAGCGTGGTTATCCTGGTCGACTACAAAAGAATTGCTTAATTGTTCTTCTAAAGCATGAGCAAATGTAGTTTTTCCGGAATGGGTTTTGCCCACTGTTATAATTACTAATCTTTTCATAGTTAAAACCTCTTTTATTAAACTTTAATATTATCCATTTCCCCTTCTATTCGTCTCACCTTTAAACATGTACCGGATGCCTTTACCTGCAAGCGGTTCATCTGTATACCTTGGTAAAACATGAAAATGAGCGTGAAAAATATGCTGTCCTCCAATTTCTCCACAATTCCACCCCAGATTATATCCTTGAGGTTGGTACATCTTATCCAAGTAATCTTTGACATCTTGAAGAAGTGTATATGTGGCATTCCATTCATCTATTGTTAAGTCAAACGCAGTTTCTCGATGGATTTTAGGTACTATTACGCCAGAACCTTCAAGTTGGATTCCTTTCTGTTGGGATTGTTCTAGTTGTAAAAACCAACAATGTTCATTGCTTAAAATAATATTTTGAGTTGGCTCTAATTCTGGATGACAAAATATACAATCATTCATTTTGTTTCACACATCCTTACTAATTTACTATCTTATTCTGAAATAGTTTAGCGTTTATTATGGTTTTAAAATAGAAGTAAATTCTTTTATAAAAGGAAAGTTCCCTTCATCAACTTCTACTTTCAATCGTTTTAATGCCATGATTGCTTCTTGTTTTAACTCTTCAGGGTACAGATATTTTATACTGTTTTCTTCAAATTCATCTTCGTCCACAACTTCCCAATCGTGATTTTCCCTTTTTATAAAATCTAAATCCAAATCTACAAAACAAAGCTCGTTTTGATTTAAAATTGAAGGCATTGCGACATTACAATATGCTGAAACAACGGCCCCTTCTTGAACTTCCAACGCTGCGGTAAACCATTTATTGAAAGGAAAATATTCTATTGACGTATTATTAATCGTGTAAACTTCATTTTTAGAATGATGCACTAACTTCCTTCCTGATTTGCATAAAACAAGTATGTATTCAGGTGTCGTTTCTAGTATTTCCCCTTCCCATTCATAATGAGGAATACCTGGAAACTTCAACGCTTTAATTTTCAAGATATTATTCAAATAACTCTCCTCCGAATACATTTTAAATTTATCACACTAAGTATTTTTTACTCCTATTCATATTAACATAAATTACCAAACTGAATTTATGACATTTTTGGAACTAAAAAAGCATTACCCGTCTCAAGGTAATGCTCCTCATTTTAAATCAAATATTATCATTTTTCTTTTGATGAATCAGTTGAATTAACTGATCGATTTTTTCATTTTTTTCTTGATCCAATTTTTGTTTCATTTCCATAAATTTTATCGCTTTGACAATAAAATAAATCACAAAAATAATGATAACTAAGTTAATTAGAATTGGTAACAACCCGAATAAAGCAAACACGCCCATACCACCGCCATCATATAACATTTCCATCACTCCATCTCGATAGATCCTTTTATTATATCATTAAATAAAGTAGAGGTATTTATTAGCATAAATCTGTTCGTTCACTTCAATATAAATAAACCGACCAGTATTAACTATTTTATATTTATCTCCACGACATTCCATATAAAACGATGTAGAAAGTAAGCTACTCCCCCAAAAATAAGAAGTATCAACTCGATTTTGATTAAAGACACCTGTTCCATAAGGAGGGTATGCGTTGAGCGATTCGCTGAAAAAATTGACCACCAGCTCGGATCTGGATATTGATGTGAAATCCCAATCCAGAGCAGAAAAAATAGCAAAACTAAAAACCAATAGATTTCCATTGAACCACCTTTAAAATACTTTTATGTAAGATTCCAAAGTTTGTATTCCTCGGTCTATAAGAATGCGCCTTTAGTTGAAAAATGTTAAATAAATTACAATAGCGATTACTATTATAAGAAAAAGAATTCCTGTACCTTTCCACCCTAAATCCCCGATTAAATCTTGAAGGCCGCCACCATGCATAGCTGCCGGATTTCTCTTTAATTCTTGTTGCCTTAATCTTTCTCTTCTTGCTTCTGGAGTTTCTTGATCTTTATTCAATATAGATTCCTCCTACAAACAACACTTGTTTACGTTTTAACATAATTATCCAGTATAAAATTAATAATCTTTTCCACAAGTCATACAGCGATTATCTGTATCTTTTTCTCCATACATCCGAAGTTCTTTTTCTATGTTACAGACACGGCATTTTTCAAATCGTATTTGAGGCAATGTCCCAGCCTCTGCTAATGGGACCCATTGTTCTTCATATAATTTTTTTGTCATTCCATAGTCAATTAAAACAAGATGCCCCTCTTCATTTAGCCCGTAATTTCCACTATCTTTAAAATCAAAGCCATCAAGTTCTTGATCGATGACTTCGATTGCGGTTTTTAAATCTTCCATTATTCTTGGGTCGTTCTCTAAATCAATATCGTAAGAGCAATGATTGTGTAGAGGGAGTTGTTCATAAAAAGGCTGAACGACATATTTCTCACTCAAAAAAAGAATTGGCGCAATATGCTTCTCCAGCCCCTGCATTTCCAATGATTTGTACATTTGATCCTCATTTTTACTTTGGGCGTACCCGATTGGGTGTAAAAATGTTTTTATGACAATATCTTCGAAACGATAAACTTTTCTCGTTGAACCGATTCCTATCATGTCAGCTTGTTTAAGCAAACCTTCTATGTTTTCTACTACTTTAGAAATATTCAATTCTCCATCCCCGAATCATCTATGTATTTAGTTCCAGCTATTGCAACTACTGTTTTAAAAAATTAAGCGCTAATCCTTTAAAAAGAATAGCGCTTGAAAACTATAGTGGGATTTTTGTTCCTTGATGGAAATGCATTTTCCACTGTCCATTGACTAATTTCCAAATTGAGCTCCTTAGTGAATGCTGGTTGTTTAGCTCATTATAAATTCGATAAGTTGCTAGAACGATTTCATCAGACATTAAATGTATTTCAAAATCACTCATTGTCATTTTTACAATTCCAAGAGTCGCTGCGCTAATTTCCTCATCTTTGTACAATACTTTCCCTGAGCTTCCAAATTCAAAAAAATTGTCTGAAAGTAAGTTCGTAAGCTCCTCTTTTGATGTCCGAATTTCCGGTAACAACAATTTGTTTTCTAATTGAAATAAATGTCTTTCTAATATTGATTTATTCTCCACTTTCCAATCACCTTTTCTGTTCATGTTAATGTAAAAAGTATTATCCTAATCTGGTACAGGAATACTAGGTGATTGGCAACCATAAGAGTATGCTAGACAACTAAAACCAGACTTTTCAAGGATCGGTTTACTCATTGGACTGGCATCAACTGTCAGGAAAGAATACCCCTTCTCATAAGCTTTTTGTGCACGAACAGCTAAGAGTTTTGAATAATAACCATTGCCTCTGTATTGCGGAAGCGTTGAGCCTCCCCATAAGCTGGCAAAGGACGAATTATTCTCTAAGTACATCCAAGCAGCACTCACAAGCTGACCATCTACATAAATCCCATAAATATATAGCGAGTCCGGACTATTTTGCTTATCTCTCCATAGCCTTTCCCCAAGCTCTGTATGGGATTCATTCCAGATCGCCTCTTCTAGCACAATAACATCATGGATGCCCTGTTCATCCGTTATTTCCTTTACTGCATGCACATCGTAATTTGTAAGAAAAGGATGACTTTCCGATAATTTCACGACCATGAGTGCTTCTTGATCATCAATCGTAAATCCCTCTTGTTTGAGTAATTCAGTCAAATTATCAGGTTTGTCATAGCTGTACACTTTCCATTCGAAACTTTGCTTAAGGTTTCCGAAAAAAGTTAGCTCCTTTCGAATTACTTCCCTTGCCGACCTTTCATTTACATTAGAAGCTAATATAAATCCGCTTTCGTTAAATTTTGAAATGTGCCGAACAACATGGTCGGTTTCTTCCCTTATAAATCCTGGTGTTACAGCTTCTTGGCGCAATTCTTTGTGAAAAAGTGAAATCCATTCGTTTTTGTCCATAGCCAGTTCCTTTCAACGCCTCAAACATTTATTACAAAAAATTGAAGCGTTTATAGATATAGTAAACTAATTATACATGTTTTTATTTAATCCTCATCAACTTCTTCTGCAATTTTATCGATTCTTTCTAACATTGGCGGATGTGTGTAGCGGAACCATTTCACAAGTGCTGGCGGGTTTACTTCACTAAGACCGGCTTTCGTCAACTGTTGAAACGATGATATCGCTGCTTCAGGGTTTTCTACAAGCTCAATAGCAAATTCATCTGCACGAATTTCCTGATAACGTGAAATCGCATTGGACAATGGGCTAGAGAAGAAAAGTAAAAATGATGAGATTAACAAAAATAACGGCAATGAATTTAAATTGCCCATTTCTTTAATTTTCAGGATCGGTCCGTAACGACGTATCATCCAAGGCATGATTTTTGCGATCAGCCAAAGTCCAATGAGCGTCATAAATATATAAACCGCGATGTTAATATAAATATCCTTCAGCAAATAATGCCCCATCTCGTGCGCCATGATAAACAGGATTTCATCATGGGTTAACCGGTTTAATGTCGTATCCCACAGCACAATCCGGGAATTGTCGCCTATTCCTGTCACATAGGCATTTAAAGCATTCGTTTTCTCCGACATATTCACTTCAAACACATGGTCTGATGGAATGTCCGCCTGCTCAGCGAGAGATAGAATTTTCGTCTCTAATTCCTTGTCTGTTAAAGGAGAAAAATCATTGTAGATCGGATCGATGACGACAGGTTGAATAAACATTAGGAAGATTGAAAACGGTACAGTCAAAGCCCATGCATAGAGCCACCATTTTTTGGGGCTTTTTCTGATAAGCCAATAAAGAACTGCTATCATGATGACCGACATCCCAAACTCCAGCCAAAAATCAATTATATTTTCCCGCATCCATGAGGAGAAAATCTGCGTACTGATCCCATAGCTTTTGCTAAGCGTATAGCGGTAATAGTCCATCGGGAATTGGAGGATGAACAACAGCAAGGACAGGAAGAACAGATACATTGTTGTTCTGAATATGGACCATTTAAATTGTTCAGCACTCCATCTCTCAAACAGACGTGAAATTCCCGTAATTAAAATAACGAAGTAAAGCAGCCATTCCAATGGCGTCGTGATAAAGAACAGGAAATTTCTTACTTTCGATAACTCCTCACTTAATAACAGCTCCTGTGTTGTAAGAAAAGTGCTTGGATCTGCTGCCGTTCCTTGAAGAGCGGCTGGAATCCCACTATTTTGTCCATGGAAAAAATACAAATACATTGCGACAACATACAGTCCAAATGCAAAAACAGCCAGTAAACCCCATTTTTTTGTCATTCCTTCTACACCTCAATTCATTCGTTACCATATCCTATTATTGAAATGTGGAAATCATTTCTATCGAGTTGGTCAATTTCAATTTTTGATGGTTCTATACATCTTGGAATCTTCATAAATTGACTCAATTTAAAATCGAATTAACAAGGAGCGCTTAATCATGTTGTTTGCTGTTCATTATTTGGAAAATAATACACCTGTCCTTAGCCAGTGTTTGGAACGTATTCCTGAAGTAGATGAGGATTTAAAAATAAAAGGACGTAAAGGAAAGGTTGTAAATGTTGTTCAAATCGAAGAGAGTAAATACCACGTCTATGTCGTCCTGGAAAAAGTAAATAAAAAACAAGCTTTATTAAAAGACGATAAAAAGAAAAGACGTTGATCTATGGGGAAATTGTAGGATTCAATAAAAATAAAAGTAAAAATATAACAGTTTTCTATATACTGCTCCCTCTGTGGATGCTATAATAACAGGTAAGAACATTGTTATATATGTTTCTTATCACGGTCTTGTAGCTCAGCTGGGAGAGCACCACCTCGACAAGGTGGGGGTCGCAAGTTCGAGACTTGTCGAGACCATTATTTCAAGTGTGCCCGTAAACGTTGGTATAACAACGTATACGGGCTTTCCCTTTTTGAGAGACTTCCTTTATTACACCTGGTTTTTTGGGTTTGTCCGCAATTTGGTTACTACACTACATTGAATAAGTGAGCGTCATATTCATGTGGTATACTACCTTACATAAAAAGAAGTATCAAATATGATTTTGAGTACGGAAATAGACTGTAGTTATGTTACCAAAGGACGCTTTGGTAGCTTTCTTTGTATTAGTTTAGGGAAAGTGAGGAAATCTTTTAATGATTACAGAATTAAATAGCTTAGAATTTTTCAAGTGTAAAGAACTGTTATATGAGCATGGTCAATTAGAAGCAAATGCAATAATTGAAGGTATAAATCCAGGTAGAGTATTTGTAGATGATGTTGATTCGCCAACATCTGGCCTTATTTGGCTAGGTAATAATGATGGTTTTATCTTTATTGGAGATGAAAAAAACGAAGCATTCAATAACGAATTAAATGCTTTTATTGACCAATTCATTATACCCGAGGCACTAAAGTTAGGATTACATTGGTTTGAAGTTGTTGGTAATCATCCAAAATGGAATAAAGTAATTGAAAAAGTGTTGAGTAATCGTGAATTAAGTAGCTGGAATCAACTTGTATATACACTGCAAAAGGCTGATTATACATATAACAATGAACTCACTATTGGAAAAGAGTATAGAGCTGAGAAAATAACAAAACAGCTTTATGAAAATAAAAACAATGCAATAAAAAATATCGAATATTTACATACAAAAATTTTAGAGTTCTGGTCTTCGTCTGAAAAATTTTTTTATCATGGGATTGGTTACTGTATCATTTATAAAAATGAAATTGTGAGTATTTGTGTTTCGTGCTTTGTCGTTAGAGATGTGCATTGTGTAAGTATTGAAACCTTAGAACTGCATCAAGGAAAGAAGCTAGGTCAAAAAATAGCAAAATCTTATGTAGAAGAATGCATACATTATAATCTCATTCCGTATTGGGACTGTATGGAATCAAACAAGCCCTCTATTGCTGTGGCAGAAAATTTAGGATTTACAATGACATTTAACTACATAGGTTATGAATTTCCTTTTAAGTAAATTTAATTTTTCTATATAGAGCCTTCTTTCAATAAAGATTTATAAAATATACATAAATAAATTAAAAAACGTTCCCAAATGAAAATTGGGGGGCAACAGAAAAACCAGTAAACGTTGTTGTAGCAACGTTTACCAGTTTTTATTGGAACATTGTTTATACGATATTTGATGCAAGTCAATGAAACGTTATTAAACCAACTTCTATACTTGTTGGGCATAATCTTTAATTTGCATAAAAACTTGTATAGCCATTCTTTTATCAATATAAATATGCATCTTCTCTAGGACTCCCCCAACAAAAAGCGTTGCTCCACAATATGTCCCATAATTGAATAAAGCACTTTTCTTATTCAAGAAAAGCGCCGCCATTTAATTATATTCCATTTATAAAGGTGAAAAGGAGTTATCAGTAATTGCTACTTATTCTCTATAAAAAGTATCCAACTAAGTGTAGTGTTTCCAAATAAATCCTTTTGGAGAAGTTACTTATTCTTATAATTTATGGCCTCTTTAAATTCTTCGCTAGCTCTGATATTGTAAAACATATTTCTACTTTTTATGTTCGCTATTGTTCCTGTTTTTGTATGGTCTATCCACAAATAAAATTCACCATCGCTTAGTTTGATTTTATATTGCGGAACTATTTGATTATCTACTTCACCAAATTCTCTAGCCTTTTTAAATGTTTTCTCTATAATTTTAATATCCTTCACATCAGATATTAATTGTAATGTATCTGGTTTTTCTTCTTCAAAATTAATTAATTCTTGAATTTCTATAGTGTTTATTGTTTCTCTAGTGCTGTCACAAGCTACTAACCACATAGTACAAATAATTACAAATAAAATTGTCTTTATATTCATCTTACGTTCACCTCTTTTGTTATTTTAATTTTACCTATATACTATTCGAATTTATTAAGTCCTTCTTCAATAACTAAATGCTGTGTTAGTTGAACAAAAAAGCTAGCAAAGTATCGTTTAGTAACTCCCCTTAACAGATTGCTATTCCACAATATGGCCCTTTAACGGAAAAACGCAATTTTCTCATTGAAGAATCGCCCCCGATCGTATAATTAGGTCAGCCAGAAATTATTTCTGGTTGACCATTTTTTATATCGATATAGGATAACGGTAGCCGGGGTAGAACGTTCGCGACCGTGGGGCAAAGACCTCGTCCTCAAAACAGTTCACCCCCTACTTGTAGAAACATGTTTGAGGCTGGTTGGGACAGTGATCTCGTATAACAAGCGAAGCTATGACACTACAAAGGGGATATAGGGGTTCTAACCCCCAAGACTTGGGCTTGCTACAATTAATGTTACAAAACAGGGCTTGGGGACATCTTATCTTTATATATAGTAATGGCCCGCTCAAAAAAGCTGCGAATCGGTTGTAGATTAAAAAACTGATTTCACTAATCCTCTCAGAATAAGAAACTCATCACAATTAATTCACCCTTAGGCCCTTGACGGCGCACACCGTAATCCTTAAATCCACACTTCTTATAAAGATTTTGTGCAGCTATGTTTGCAACATTAACTGCAAGTACGATTTCATTAATATGAGGGAAATTCTTTTGTACATATGCGGGTAGTAACTGCAATGCATGCTTTGCATAGCCTTTCCCTTGTTCATTAACCGCTGTTGAAAAAGCACGTACTAAAATCGCATTACAATTATCCGAATATGGTGCTACTCCTTCCTGCTGATGTAAATCAAAATATGTCACAAGCTTTCCTTCAACTATCGCTAATATAGGTGTTCTGCTATTACTGGCCAATTTTACACATTCACGTGGGTGTCCTGTAAATTTTAGCTGGCTTTCAACTAATTGATATTCGTTAATTAAATTTTGGTATGATTGAATGAATGATTGTAATTTCAAGACTAACGCCTCCAAATAAGAACTTATGTTATGATTCTATCGTATCTTTCCGTATTTAATATCGCAATAATTTTTGGAATTATGTGCCAAAATAACGCTTTGGTGCGTTTCATATTTTTGATTCTACACACAAGTTAAGTTAGGATTACCCCAGAAAAAATGTTCCTCAACAATATGACCCGATTTTTGAATAACGTGTTTATCAATAAGGGATTAAAAATAACGAAATAAAAAGAAGACCGTTGTCACACAATGGTCTTATACATATGTATTGTAGGGGTGGTGGGACACTACCGCCACTGTATCGGTTTATACCTTAAGGAATGCTGAACATTACATCTTGATTTGTTCAACAATACAGCCATTAGTATAATAAGGAGTCTAAAACCTTTTGTTTTAAATAAGAGTATTGACCTTCATTAGTATCTGCATATGCTTCATCTCTATTAGAGGTAATGTCCATATATAAAATTCCTTCTCTAAATTGGGAAGCTGTGAAATCATATCTTTTGTTATTAATAAAATTATAAAAGTGCCACCCATCAGGTAGTTTAGTTTTTTTTATTTCACCGCCCAATAAATCATTTACAACCAATGCAGTAACTCCACATTGCCCCGCCGAGGGAGTATCTCTGCTCCATTTTGTACTTGATTCTACCGACCAAGATTTAGATAAAGCATTCGCCATTCGAGCTATTTCCATATTAATTCTCCCTCCCTTTTATAAAACACCTATTTTCCTTCCATTACCGTAAATGTTAATTCACATTTTGAGGCCAGTGCCTACTGGTTAATCTTAAGATAGTCTTCTTGAAGAATTCCCCATACAGCACAGTCCTTATATTGTTTTCAAATTACGTATCATATGTTTAAGTATTCCTTCTTGTACCATCCCTACTGTGCTCATAATTTTTCCAGAAGCAGGATTATCTGTGTTATGTGCTGCAGAGATTTTATGTACGTTTATGCACCTAAAACTAAAATCTACAATAGCTCTCAAAGCTTCAGTACCATAACCTTGGTTCCACCATTTATAACCAATAGAATAACTTACCTCACAATCTCCAGTGGAATTGTCAAAATTATATAAGTCCATTTCTCCAATTAGTTCATCACTTGCTTTCAATTCAATTCCCAATTACAAAATTCCTTGGTTTTATCACCATCACTAGAAAATACTTAAAAGTTCATCAAAACTTTCAATTTCATTATCATATTGACTTACTTGCCCAAATCCGTATTTAGCAAATATAAAAGGAATTTTAGCAAATCTGGCTGCATTTAAATCACCTTCCGTGTCACCTACATACACTGGATTTAATAAGTTGTTTCTATCAATCACTAATTTAATATTTTCACCTTTTGACAGGGCTGTTCTTCCATGACTTTCAAAATCCAAAAAATACTTTTCAAGTTTATGATACTTGTAAAAAGTTTCTATGTAGCCATCTTGGCAGTTGCTAACAATATATAGTTTATAATTTTTAGAAAGCTCTTTTAGGACCTTCTCTACATTTTGATAGAGCACTCCGCCATGTTTTTCTAAGAAAGATTGTTCTACTTCGCAACAAACTTTTACTAGTTGTTGCCGCTCCGTATAACTTAAAGCGGGAAAGAGTTTTCTACTTATTTCATTCATCTGTAATCCCATTGTACCTTCAAAGTCTTTCCTAGTTAATTGACTTATTATTTGGTTATTGTTTCTTATAACGCTGTTCCAAGCATTGAGTACTGTGTCAATTGGATCCCAGAGAGTTCCATCTAGATCAAAAATTACACTATCCAATTAAATTTCACTTCCCTCTAAACTAGTTTAAAAACTAACTTTACTACATCCTAATATTACCATTTTAAAATCGATTTATATAGTTGCTTTTTAAATGACTTATTTTGATAATTGGTATTGAATAATTTAGCAAATTACTTTTGATACATATGTTATTCAACAATATGGCCCGTTTGTTGAATAAAGCAAAGATCAAATTTAAGTACTTATATCCTTGTTCAAAAATATGATTTGACAGAACTGATTATATTTGAACCTTGAGTTACATTAAAAGCCACCTGATTTTAAATTAGTAATAGCTTATACAGAAACTCCTACCTATCCAGACAAAAAGTTGTAGCAGCGCTAGACACAGCTTAAAAAGCTTCTTTTCCACTAAAAAAGGCTATGGTACGTTTTTTGAATTTGTACCATAACCTTTTACTATTTACTTAATAGGGATTTTTACAATCGCTATTGTCTCTTTTTCATTTATTCTATCAAATGTAATCGTTCCATTGTATTTATTAATTGTTTCTTTAACAATAAACAAACCTTGTCCTCTAACTCTTCCTTTCTCTACTTTTTTCGTTGAGTAGCCTTGTTTAAAAATTTGATTTTTATCAGGTAGCTTTCGCCCAGTGTTCGTAATCGAGAACGTATAATATAACTCGTCTGCTTTACAGCTAACTGTAATTTTACGTAGTTCCTCTGGCAACTCCATTGTTGCTTCTATCGCATTATCAATTATGTTCGATAATATATTGATTAAATCAATCGTTTTTATGTTATCAAATGGATTGTCATCAACAGTTATCTGTATATCAATTTGTTGATTTTGACATGTTAATTTTTTTGTTTGCAGTAATATCGCTAATCCTGGGTGATCAAGATTCAATTTAATGGATTCAATTGTCTGTATATCTTTAGACAAAGAATCGACATACTTTGTCGCTTGATCTACCTCACCTATATGCAGAAAGCCATGTAAAACCTGGATATGGTTAATATAATCGTGCCTAAATGATGAGACAGAAGCAATTAACGTTTTAATTTCCTTTTGATACGTATCCTCCGTAGTTCCAACTTCTTTTTGATACCACTTTTGTAAAAGTAAGAAAGAAATAATAACAATAATAACAAAAAGTCCGCTGAGTACTAATAGAAAAATATTACTATTAATAACTGTTTCTTTAATCCCATCAAGTGTCTCCGTACTAATATCAATGCCAAGGTAGCTGATGATTTCCCCATTTTCATTCATAACAGGCGTCCCAACCGTTATATAATGATGACCATATTTCGTATCTTCCAGAATCCCTGTTACAAAGTGCTTTCCTTCCTCATACGCTAATTTCACTTGGGCTTCCGGTACAGTACACCCTTCACCTATTGGAAAATCATTTGGATTATCCTTGTTTTCAGGATAACCTACAATTAAAGCTTTCGATGTAGTAGGATTGTCTATTTCCATAGTATAGACGTATAATACACCTAGTTTTTCTCGGGCATCATTCAAATAATGCCGTATTGTCCAATAATCTTCTTCACGATTCCGTTCTTTTAAAAATCGCTCATACGTTTCCAGGTCAATCGCCTTTGCAATGGATTTGGCAGCTTCAAGATTTTGGTTAGCAATCGCCTCTTCCACTGTATCTTCAATCTTTATATAGGAAGTATACATACTTATTCCAATAAAGAATATGACTAATACTATAGATAACACTATTATTAGCTTTAATTTAAAACGTTTCATATCAAAATAATCTTCCTTACTATTAAATACATATTTTGCTGTAAATTAAACAATTAAATTATTTCCCTGAAATTGAAATAGCCCTTCCCACCGACTGTTGAAATAAGGGCTATTTCATTTAATTTCTTTATTCTTTGTACCAATAAAAAACATTTTCATACCATTAAGTCATTACTTTCAATTAGTAATCTGTTATAAAATCTATAATTGTTACTATTAATTCGATATAAAGGAACAAAAAACAGTATAAACGTTCTAAATCCTTTTGTCCAAAAAAACTTTAATATTACCAGGAATGCAATTATTTACTTTTTTCCAATCCAATATGCTAATTCTCCTCTTTTGAACGGAAGCGACAAATTTAAATTAATTAGACCAATTAATTGTTGTGAATCTTTATCTACAATCGCAAACATTGCTATTTTATTATTTTGTTCTGCTGTATGAATACTTTCAATAAATTGTATTGCTGATCCTTCCGGGTATGGATGTGGTATGTTCAATGTAGATTTAGCTACCTCATAATCCCCAGCCAATTCTTCAATTCTACTTGAATCACCCAGTGCTAAAGGTCTTAATATTAATCGTTTAGTTTCCATTTTTCATAACCTCACCTTATATAGATTAAAAAACATTAACATAATTATCCAATTTCATCAATTATAATTTTACTAATATTGGATTGATTTTTAAGTAAAAATCAAAATGTCTTCAAAGCTTCGTCTGGTAACATTTCATAAAAAAATTTATTCAACAATCTGGCCCTATAACTGAAAAACGCGATCTTCTTATTGAAGAATCGCGCCCGATTGTTGAACAACTTGAATATAATCTACGCCTCCTATTAATTACAATTGTACTTTGACTAAAGTACCCTTCACTAGAAGAAGAATATTTATAAATTTAGCACTTGAAAAGGGATAAACTGTCAAACAAATTAATTTTTATGGTAACATTTATAGGTAAGGGGGTTCTAAATGAATAACTTAAATAGTGAGAAATTGATTCTAGAAGAAATTAGAGCTGTAAAAAAACAGACACTTAAAGTATTGGGTTTTGGTTTCTTGGTTATATTATTTTTTTTAATTTATTGGATCTATTTTGAAGAGAGCTTATTAGTTGAAAGTAAGTCCCCTGATGATGATAAAGAAGTAATTATTAATAAAGTCGGTAATTGGATAACAGACTCCGGTACAATTAAAATTTACTTTAAGGAAAATGGAAGGACTAGAAATACTAAAAAAATAGAACTAGAAATTTTTAGAGAATCTAACCATAAGGGAAAATACAATATTGTTTGGAGTGTTGATAACCATGTCTCAATAGCTATGGTTTTTGAAAAATTTATCCAGAGTGTGGATTATAACTTTTCCACCAATGACATAGAAATTGAGAAGTTGGATAACAGCAACGATCAGTCTAATTAAGAGAAATTGAATTTTGTCTTGCGGTTCTTGATTATATTAAATTTATGAGGGAAAGGAGTTTGTGCATGAAAACAAAAATTTTATTTGGTTCTGCTATTGTCGTTATATCTATGGTTACACTCAGTGGGGTACTTAAATATTCAAATGACAAAGATGAAGCAACAAATAGAAACATTATAGAAGCATCTGAATCCCAAATTTATCATGCTGAAATCGGAGAATCGGTTTCAGAGATGAACATATTACTTTCCGAACCGTTGAACGACCCAAAATTGAAAAAAGCGAATAACGATGAGGGATTCGAGTATTATTTGAAGTCACTAGTAGTCGATAGAAAATCACCAATCGATTTAATTAAAGGAAATAAAGAATTGGAAGAAGATTATATAAATTTGTTTCTTTTAACCAGTTATATATCTAATAAGCAAGCTGCCCGTACGGTACATTTAGATCCTAATGGTGAAGCGATAGAATCAACAGATTTAGTTGATCAATGGGCACCTACTGAAGAAAATACGCATAAAGCATTCGAGTACATGAAGCAAATTATGAATGATTTAGACGTTGCCATTAATCATAAAGGAAAAGGTGAAATATTTGGTGTGACGCATTTATTAAACGGTGATAAGGCTTCAGAAGTTAAAAAATTCGTAACCAGCAGTTGATAGTGAAAATGTCGAAAGTTATTCGTCCCCTCTAGACGGTAGACATGTCAATGATTTCGATTTTATCTACTGTCTTTTTGTTTAAATAAGGGCTATTTACTTATACAGCAATTTGGCCCTATAACGGAAAAACGCGATCTTCTTATTGAAGAATCGCGCCCGATTGTGGAATATCATTTTTCTGTATCCCCAAACTTTCATTTTGAAACGTTATTTAAATTAAGTTTATATGCTTTATAAATATATAATCCCCACAGAATTATTAAAAATAAAATATAAGGCATTGTTAGTGTTCCAAAATCCATCTTTAAAAAGAAAGCTATTATAATTAAGGTAGAGAAGAATATTGGAAGAAATAAAAGAGTCTTATTAGATTTAGTAATTGCTTGTAGTAATATCAGCAATATAATTACCACAATAGATAAATGAAACACAACCAAAAACCCCCAGCATTGTTAAAGATAAAATATAATTATACCATTAAATCTTAAAGACCCTAGCCATACAATATGGCCAAATAAAGCACTTTTCTTATTCCTGAAAAGCGCCCGATTGTTGAAGAAGGAAAATACACAAAACGGTTTTTAGGGTCGTTTTTGAAAGGTATCATATTCTCATTAATAATATTTAATTATGGTTCCCTTTTCAACTTATCGATTGGTGTAAATACAATGTTAATTTCTAGTTGGTTCGTGTCATTCTCTAGCTCTTTTAGCGTAAGTGGTCCTTTTACTTCGTTCTTATCTATTTCGATTATCCAATAAGAATAATCATTGTCAGCAGGTGTTTTTGGAGATTTTTCATATCCTCGTTCATCCGCCCTTAAACTCAATTGTTTTGCAATAATATATTGATCGTCCCACCATACAGCAGTCACTTCAGATGGTACATATAAATGATTAAATGTCGTATCATCTCCATCATTTACCGCTTCATCTCCGTAAATTTGAATTTGATGAGCTGAAAGTCTATCAATGCGATAACCGTTGTCTAATGAAATTGTATAATCTGCTAATCCCGCACATCCTGATAGAATAAAACAAGTTAATATCAATAAAATTAAATGTTTCAACGTTAACCCTCCATTTTAAGCGTATTTAAATAATTAATCACTATTTATTTTAATACGCTCAGAATGGAAATAAGTTCCTTTGGTTTTTACAAGTAATAAAAGACTGTTATTCAACATTATGGCCCTATAACGGAAAAACGCATTTTCTTATTGATTAATCGCGCCCGATTGTTGCATAAGGGCGGCATGAGACTTATTCATTTACTATGATAAGCAAAAAGATATTACCAAACGACGTTAAGGAATATTTCCCTAATTAAATGACAACGATAATTTCCTTTTTGACTATTATTATTGTCATTATGACTTTTATCATTTACAATTAATTTGAGGTGATGAAATGAAAAACAGATTAAAGGAGTTGCGTGCTAGAGAAAGTATGAATCAAACTGATTTAGCTAAAAAGGCAAAGGTCTCTCGCCAAACAATTAGTCTGATTGAAAGAAATGAATATATGCCTTCTTTGTTAATCGCCACAAAAATCGCTTATGTATTTAATGAACCCATTGAACAAATTTTTATTTTTGAGAAGGAGGAATTAGAATGATCTTGTTAACATCTGCATTAATTATTACTATTTACAGCCTACAACAATTGTGGGTATCCCATTCCGTTATTTCTACAACTGAAACGCTTTTATTTCTTTGCAATATTAGTAGTGGACTTTTATTAGTTTTTGCAGCTACCTACAATATCAAAATATCACGTGCTTTGAGCTATCCATCTACCGACAATGAAGACACTTTTTTTGATTCTCTTGAACGAAAATATTATCGAATCCCAAACTCAATCATAACAGCACTGGTCATTGCTTTTATAGCAACTGTTATAGGCTTTATTTTTTTACGAGACGAACATCCGCAACTTGTATTAACTTCATTAATTATTGGTGTTGTTTCATTATTGTTCTCCATGTCAGATTCAAAAATGGCATCTATAATTTTCCCGAATTATTCGCCGCCTGTACAAAATACAAAGGAGCCTGTTTTAGATTCCTTAAATATGTACGATGACGGACAAAAATATGTATTATTAAAATCGTTATATAAATTATATTTCCTTATCATATTTCTACTCGTCTTACTTATTTTCGGACTCATGTATTACTCTATTTTATCCGATAATAACCAAACTGTAAGTATTATTGGAATCGGTGTGATTTTATTGATCAGCTTAACTATCTTTACAAGTAGTTTGAAACCCCAGAAAACCATTGAAAAGTAAAGAATCAGATTTAAAGCCTATTAATATGTTACAAAAGTTGGCATAAAAAATCGGTAAACTAGCTACAACAAAGTTTACCGATTCTCTAACACTTCTCCCAGAAAAATGTTGCTCCACAATATGGCCCGATTGTTGAATTAAGAAAATTCACTCGGTTAATTGTTTTCTTTAAGCATTTTTAATTTATTGCCGTAACCATATGTATTACTAATTAATTAAGAGACCTGAAATCCAGGCTAATGCACCAATACTTAGGCAAAGTACATAAATAATAAATTCATAGGACCATGAGTTATCCTTTTCATAATTCCTTTGCCATTGTATCAAAAGTGCCATGTTCACTATTAGTAAGGCTTCACTTATAAATATTATTGGCAGCAACCAGTCAGTTTGATTTTTTTCGTTAGAATCAATATTCCAATATAAAAAAACTAGTAAAACACTAATAATATATGTTATGCTTTTTGCCCATTTTGATATTTTCACTATTCTCACTCCAGTAGAAATTTTGTATTTCGCTACTTCTAATTATTTTAACATAATCATCCATTTACATTGAAAATGAGTTATTCCACAATATGGCCCTTAACTGAAAAACGCGATCTTCTTATTGAAGAATCGCGCCCTATAATTGAATAAAGCACTTTTCTTATACAAGAAAAGCGCTCCATAATTCTTTAACAATTAATTAGTCTTATTATTATAGCAATCCTCACAAATTAGTTTTCCTTCATTTTGTATATAGGCTTTAATTTCAGTCATACCTTTTCGTTCTGGATAACGCATTTTTACAAAAACTACATCGTTTCCTTTAATTTCTTTATCGCACTTAGTACATTTAGGTACAATTTTAAACAATGTATATCCTTCCTCTCAATTATGTTAATCTTTATTACGTTTAACTCTAAAGAAAAGTTTCGTATTCCATTAAATGGCCCTTAACTGAAAAACGCGATCTTCTTATTGAAGAATCGCGCCCGTTTGTTGAATATTGTATGTATGAATTTAACAGCATTTATTCAGATACGTATTAATTTAAAATTTCATATTTAAACTTTGTAACTCCCTATAGTAGTTTAATACTTCTAAGAGAATTTCAAAGTTATAATTTGTTTTTTCCTGTATTATCGCTGCCCATTCTTCTATCGTCCTTTGCTTGGTATCTTCTACTAAACCGTTCATAGTAGAGGAATAACTTTTGAAGTCATAAAATAACAAAATTTCAGTATTATCACCTTGAGGTTGTACTTGAATCTTCGCACCTGGGAAAAACCAATGCACTCTTCTGAATGAAAGAATGGGTTGTTTTGATCTATACAAATCGGCTGAATCCATTGGTCCCCTAGGTCACATAAATAACTATACTTATTTTCGTCTATTGCTATCACAGCTACGTGAGCATCTTTGGTAAATAAATTATGACCAATTGCATACGCCTCAATATGATTAGATTTGAATTCATCTAATAGCCATAATGCTAAATCGAAACAGTTCTCTGTAATTTTATATTGTTTATAATGCTCCTTCATCATCTCAACTGAACGCTGATACTGTGATGGGTTTTGTTTCATATACCAAACTTTTGACAGTGTTTCCATAGGAAAGTGCTTAAATTGATTCCAAACCTTTAGTATATTTTCTGAAGCATGCACTTGAAATTCTCACCTCTTATTTATTGAAATAGAATCAATTATACCTAATAATTACATTTTATAAATGTCCTATAAATTTAAGAGCTCATTCTTACAATAAGGAGTACTTTTATTAATATGAACGTACTGGAGATATAAGATAATTATAAGAAGGATTGTTAATAGGTTCAATTAAAACTGGTCTCATCGAACCACCAAAACTTAATCTTATCTCTTCTTCTTTGATTACTTTTAAGGCATTTATTAAATAACTTCCATCAAGCGAGATAGTTAAATCAGTTTCACCATTAATCTCCTTGATATTTTGTATTTCCTCTATTCCTCCTATATTTGATGAATGGGAAGAAATTTTTATTCTCTTAGCATCTAGTATTTCTAATTGTACGTTATTATTTTTCCATTCACTTGCAAAAAGACATGCTCTATCAATAGCCAATAATAATTGAGCTGTATCAAGAGTAATAGTTGTCTTAAAGTTTTTCGGGAATAATCCTGTTATGTTAGGATAATTCCCTTCAATCAACCTTGAAAATAATGTAAAAGAACTTGTTTTAAATATCATATAACTGTCAGTTACATATATACGTATTTCGCCGTTATCATTATTTATTAACTTGGTAAGCTCATTAAGGCTTGAACTTGGGACAATAAAAGAGCCATGTATATTTGATTCTAATTTGAGTTCTCTTAACGCTAAGCGATGGGAGTCTGTTGCAGCAAATGATAGGTGATTATCTTTAAATGACATATTTACTCCTGTCAAAGCAGGTCGAGATTCACTCTTTGATACTGCAAATGCAGTTTGTTTAATAATTTCAATTAATTCAGTGCTGGTGATTTTAATGTAATCCGTTTCATCAATTTGAGGAAGCTTTGGGTACTGTTCCGAGTTAAAACCGAATAATTTTGTTACAATTTCTTCGGATTGAATGGTAATTACTTGTTTTTCATCTACTCTTAAATGAACTTTAGTTGGTAACTTTTTAATAATTTCACTTAAATGTTTAGCAGGAATGACAACACTACCGGGTTTATGTACTTCTAATACTTTTACTCCATTCAATGTTAAAGGAATAACCTTTTCAATAACAATATCAGAGTTGCTTCCAATAAGTACTAAGGAATCATTATAAGCAATCATTTTAATACCAGACAAAATAGGAAAGGGTGTCTTTGTAGAGATTGCTTTATTAACAACTGAAATTGCTTTATAAAACCATTCATTATCTATAATAATTTCCATATATAGTTCACCTCATTATTATCACTAGGGGTCTAGTTCGACAAAATAATCTATAAAACCTCTTTTTCATATTATTGGATTGTTTAATAAACCTAATTTTCTAAACCTATTTGTTTATGTTATTCCACAATCTGGCCCTTTAACGGAAAAACGCGATCTTCTTATTGAAGAATCGCGCCCGATTGTTGCATAAGGGTAGGATTAGATTTATACATTTACAATGTTAAGCCATGAGATGATATCAAAAACGCTTTGGTAACGTTTATTCAACCTTTAATTATTCATAAAATTTATAGTAGTATTATGAGTAACAATAATAAGAGGTGGTTGCTAATGCCATTAACACACCAATTTGGAATCATAAAAGATATTACCGAAAAATCTTACAAGAACTATGCATCTGAAAAATCTCAATGTATTTCTGTAGACGATGAGATAATTACAAATTTAATGAAGCCCTTATCGTTAATGAATACTTATTTCCATTCTTTAAATCGTCCTGAATACGGATTGGCATATCACGGTATTACTATTATTCCTCCAGAATCATTACCCACATTTTTAGATATTGTTTTATCTGCTGATGATTTGAAACAATTTGATGATTTAAATGAACTGGTCAAAAAAATAATGCAAGCAAAAAAGGAAAATAAATATATGATTCATTACGGGATTTAAACGTATATTTAAAGATACATGGCCTTTTTACGCAAAAAAGGGCTTTCCTTCTCCAAGGAAAGCGACCGATTGTTGAATTATTGTATGAGAAGTGAAATAAACTTCAAATAAATTGTTTCTTTTTTGTATAAATAAAAATATAATAAGAGATTAATCCGAATGATATTAAAGTCACTAAGGTAATAATTAAAAAATCCATTTTATCCAATGATGTTAAATATAAAATTCTAACTGGATATGACCAGGGAAAGAAAATCCAAAATGATGTAGAAGAAATAAACAGATTTAAAAATGAACATAAAATGGATATTAATAAAGAAATCATTGGCATTTGCCTAAAAATCATACTTAAAAACATATGTATATTGACTAATAAGATAGCAGTTATGAATAGATAAGCGAAACTCATTAGTATTTCTTTATAATATGAACTTAGTTCTGAAACTTTAAATAATTGGAATCCTAAACTAACTGAAAGAGCGAATAGTAAATATACTAGTATAAAAGTATAAAAAAATAGCAGCTTATTAAGTAAAAGTCTCGAAAAGGATTGTCCGTTTAAAATTACATTTAGATATCCTTTCCGATTGTATTCGCTATAAAACGAGAGTGAAATAAGTAAACCTATAGCAACACCTAAAAACAATCTACAAAATAATCCGAACGTTGTCACAAAATATTTATAATCAGCAATCTCTGCCATTAAACCTAATACCCCATTCCATCCCCTATTCGAATGTTTCATTCTGACTTTATCATATTCAATTGAATAGGGGTTATTTTGGCTGCAATTTGAGGCTAAATGTGCCTAGGGATAAATTAAAGAGAAGACCGTTGCCAAAGCAGTGGTCTTTTACAAATGTTTTGTATAGGTGGCGGTACACTACCGCCGTAGTGATTGTTTATACCCTGTAAAACGGATATTAACAATCTGGCCCTATAACTGGAAAAAGCACTTTTCTTATTCTGAAGTGACCCCAAAAATTTAGACATTATTAAGTTAAGCAGCTTCGGAGGATTGTTGAAGAAACTAATCACTTGTCTTTTACATCTACTAAGTAAATTGCTTTTTCAAAACCACCTCGCCTTACCTTTTTTTGCAACCGTACTTCATCTAGCTCCTCATATGTCACACCTAATGTACTAAGAGCTGTATGTATTAATTCTAATACATCTGCTAATTCTTCCACGCTTTCATTAACAGTTTCTGTTGCTTGAAACTCTTTAGCTTTCTCAATCATTTTCTCCTTAACTTCCTTTAAGAGTTCAGTTGACTCTAGTATTCGAGCATTATAAACTAATCCATCTGATTCGATAATCTCTAAAATCCTATCTCTTACTAATTTATTATATACAGGCATAATTTTAAGCTCCTTTATGTAAATTAAAACCTTACTTCTTAAAATTGAATTCGTGAAGATTTTAATAACAAATTTTATTAACGCTTGTATATCCCCCTCATAAATAACCAGTTTGTTCTTTGTATAAGAATTGTGCCCAATTGTTGAAGATGGATCCTACATGACAGCTATTACCCTCTCTGTTCTTCGCAGGCCTTCTTATTAGGATATGGTAGCTGTTAATTGAAGTGCTTCTTAACACATTTTGTATTATTAATAACTTTTATCTTATCTTTATGTACGCCATAATTATTAAAAAAGTTAATTTTACCAACTTCTTCGAAATGACGATTCCATTTAAACATTTTAAGAAAAATAGCTAGTGTTGGTTTGTAATTTGCTTTCTCTATTCGAAGCTTTTGTTTTAAAAACCTTTTTATAATTCGGTAAGTTCTTATGGAATATTTTGTATCTAAAAAGAAAATCAAATCTGCATTTTGAAAACAATTGCTTACCCAATCTTCATTGTGTATCCCTTCAATTATCCAACTGTCTGATTTTAATATACTGTTTAGATACTCTTCCCTTTCTTGGTCAGTTCTCCTAATATCTCCGGACTTATGCCTTATCCAAACTATATTGTCTAATTCGTAATACGGGATATCTAACCATGAAGATATTTCTTTTGCTAAAGTTGTTTTACCACTTCCAACTGACCCAATAATATGTATTCTTTTGTAGATTGTCTTTTTCAACAATATCAACTCCAACTCCGCAGAATTTGTTATATAGACATTTCAATATTAATATTGGATTTACCTCTAATTATTTAAATACGCACGTTACTAAAGTAGCTTTTATACTGGCTGAGCATGATCTTTAATTTGTATAAAACTTGTATAGCTCTTCATTTATCGTTATAAATCTGTATTTTTTCTAACATTCCAGAGAAAAAATGTTATTCAACAATATGGCCCGATTGTTGAATAACTTAATCCTCATTAATTAAATAAGGATTGAACTTTAAAAGCTACTTCTCTCGGTTTAACATCAATATACGATAGCATGTTTATATCTACCCACGTCGGCAAATATATTCCTCTCGCTCTCTCTTTATCTGTGTATTCCTCACCTTGTCCAGTACCGAATGTTCCATTAATGATTTCAGTTAAGAAAAAGTATTGAGTCCCATTATATTCAATTTTTGCTATACACTCATTGAGCTTTACCTCTACTCCTAATTCCTCAAATGCTTCTCTTTTGGCACCTTCTTCTGGAGTTTTCCCATTTTCTATTCCTCCTCCAGGAAAAACAAAGTAAACCGAGTTATCTCTAATTCTTTTAATTAATGCAACTTTGTCTTTTTTTACTATTACTACTGAACCTCTATCCCGCATAGCCGTAACCTCTTTTTCATTCAAGTCTTATTATTTGATTTCCTATATATTTACAGAAATGTCCTTAGTGTAATAAAGATAATCTATCTTAAAGAGAATTTTGCAAATTGAATTGTTGAGCTTTGTTGTATGCCAAACTGAGGATATCGATTCTTTTTTTATTGTCTGGTTCCAACTTCCTAATAATTTGTTTAGCTGTTTCAAAATTAAAGATTACATAGCCAGACTTTTCAAAATCAAAAGTATAAGGCATAAATTTATCAGCTTTTACTAAATACCATATTGTATAACTATCAGTAGATTCCCAGTACCAAGAAGCAAACAGCATTTTCTCAGAACTAATAGTCATCCCTACTTCCTCAAATAACTCACGTTCTAATGCTTCTTCAATATTCTCCTCTCCTTCTATTCTTCCACCGATAGTAGTCAATAATTGCTCTTCTTTGTCCCAAGCCATAACTATAGAGCCATCTTTCATAATTGGGACACAATGTACCCCTGCGATTCTTTTATCTTCTGGCAAAGCAGATATCGCTTTCAACATATTTTCAATACCCCTATCTAAATTAAATTTAATTAACTTACCTGCCTATTGGCTTCCACCTCAAATATCCAATTTGTTTGTTGTATTTTACGCGATCTTCTTATTGAAAAATCGCGCCCTTTGTTGAACAATGAATGCTCTTAATTTTATGCGTTCACAAGGTTAAGAATAACATTATTCCCTAACAACGCTTTGGGAATCATTAAAGGATTTTATTAGCACTTTCTAGAAATATAATTATAACGATTTAGAAGGTGTCTTATACTTTAATGACGCAATTTAGTGGAATAAGCCGTCTTTAAAAACACAAAGGAGGCATGTATGAAAAAGGTATTAATTTCTTTATTAGCCGTAGCTGTGTTAGTAGGTGGAATGTATTTTGCATCTAACTCTGAACCACCTAAACCAGTCATAACAATAGAAATAAGACTGTAAAAGTGGCACAAGGTTCTTATTGTTGGAATGGGTTTATTAACGCACAATGTGTTGATAAGATTTCTCCACCTGATCTGATTAAACATCACGAAATTAAAACCGTTGTTGTATCACCTGGAGCTGAATTAAAAATAAAATTTAATCGTAAACCACTAGAGAATACGTTAAACGCATCTATATGGTTCAGTAACAATGAAGTAGAAAATGCTCCATTAAATGAAAATGTATTATCAGTTCCAAAAGAAAAAGGTGTTTATATTTATAGTATTTCTGCATATTGGGAAAAGGGAAGTTCAAGTTATGTCTTTATAATTGAAGTTAAGTAAGTTTTTCACTTAAATGTACTTTAGTGAAAAAGTATTTACAATGTATACATAAATAAATCTAATAACGTTGCCAAATCAAAGTTTTGGAGTGCAAAAAAAGGGACAAGCGTTGATGTGACAGCGCTTGTCTCTTTTTTAGAGTAACTTTGTTTATACAAATTTTTATACTTCCCTATTGCTGAAAATGGTACAATTCGTCTTCAAGAATTGCGCGCGATTGTTGAAGAACATATTTTGTTTCCCAAACCTCTCACTAGGAGACATTATATAGTTTTACCTTTAAAATTAATAGTAATGACTTCAATTCAAATGAATAACGGGAAAGATAAAAAGTACATGCTACAATACAAATTTTACTTATTCTTAATATCAAACTTATTGGTGTTTTGTTATTTCTAAAGATAAATAAAGCGCCAGAAATTTATATTACATTGACCACACCTAAACAAAAATAAAAAAGACAGAGCATAAAAAGTCATTTTACTCGGTTTCTCTGCGAATAGTTTGGAATTTGAATACAGCCATGATTCCTGCAATAATTGCAACTACAACACCGCTGCCAGTCGCAGTTAAGATAAAAGACTTAAGCCCGGTTAGTTACCAAACTTAAGTCTTTTAATTTTACATGATTGCATTTTTTAACTTTTAGTCAAATCAAGGAATAGTTTATAACTATTCCTTTTGAATGTATCACAACCATCAAGGTGTTCTTTTAAATCATTAATACGGGTCTGCTTCATGGCTTTTCTTCACTGCATCTTTTGTTGCCTCATTCGCAGCGATCGTACCCTGACCATATTTAGAAATCCCTGACTCTCTGCCCGGTAATTTACCTTCCTGAGCCATCTTTTCAATTTCTTTCATTTTCTTTTCAGTCGCTTCTTTCACACGGCGGCCGTAATCTTCATCAGCCTGTGTAAAGTGATTAAACATCGCTTCCTGAATACGCTTGTCACAGATTGCCAAAGCATCCGATAAGTTATTTATAAGTTCATCACGTTCCCAGTCTTCAAAACTGCGGTACGTTTCACCAGCTTGGCCATAGTTATTCGGGCGATCAATAGGCTCACTCATTAATGCCGCATTATAAGACGGTTGATGTGGTGGATATGCTTTATCCCCTGCATCACGGTAGCCACCAATCATTGACGGTTCATAATTGATATGTGGGCTTTCGCCGGATTCTTTCGGATCACGAGTATCCATCTGACCACGCTGCTGATTTGTACGAACCGGTACCTTTGGTGCGTTGACTGGCAATTTCAAATAGTTTGAGCCTACACGGTAACGCTGTGTATCTGAGTAAGAGAATGTACGTCCCTGCAGCATTTTATCATCCGAAAAGTCCATACCGTCTACTAGAACACCAGTACCGAATGCAGCCTGCTCGATTTCTGCATGAAAGTCTTCCGGATTACGGTTAAGTACCATTCTACCTACAGGCAGCCAAGGAAACTTATCTTCTGGCCAAAGCTTTGTATCATCAAGTGGATCAAAATCCAGTTCTGGATGATAGTCGTCCTCCATAATCTGAACGTACAGCTCCCATTCTGGATACTCACCACGTTCAATTGCTTCATACAAGTCCTGAGTAGCGTGTCCTACGTTTGCAGCCTGGATGGAGTTTGCCTCTTCTTGTGTCAAATTACGGATGCCCTGTTTTGGTTCCCAGTGATACTTCACAAGTACAGCTTTCCCTTCTTCATTAACCCATTTATATGTGTTAACCCCTGAACCCTGCATATGGCGGTATGTCGCTGGGATGCCCCAAGGTGAAAATAGGAACGTAATCATGTGCGTCGCTTCCGGTGAACGTGAAACAAAGTCAAACATACGCTGCGGATTCGGTACGTTGGATGCCGGATCTGCTTTAAAAGCATGAATCATATCAGGGAACTTCATCGCATCACGAATAAAGAATATCTTTAAATTGTTACCTACAAGATCCCAGTTACCATCTTCGGTATACATTTTCACTGCAAAGCCGCGCGGGTCTCGTGCAGTCTCAGGCGAATCCTTTGCACCTGCCACGGTAGAAAAACGCACCATAAGTGGCGTTTGTTTACCGGCACCAGAAAAGACTTTGGCGCGGGTATATTTTTCTACAGGCTCATCTCCCACCTTACCGTAAGTTTCAAAATAACCGAAAGCACCTGAACCACGTGCATGTACTACACGTTCAGGAACTTCTTCACGGTCAAAGTGTGAAATTTTTTCAATGAAGTGGTAATTTTCTAAAGTTGCTGGTCCACGGTTACCCACCGTACGGATATTCTGGTTGTCCCTTACAGGATGTCCTTGACGTGTTGTTAGAATTTCACGTTCCCCGTCTTCTTTTTTTGCAACATGTTTGTCTTTATTATCTGCCATAATATAACCTCCTAAAAATACTTCACTTATAAACATTAATAAAAAATACTACAACACTATGCTTTATACCCGATTTCCTCCGTATATATTCAAAGAAATGAAAATTATCCAGAGTATAACCTGTACTGTTAATTCATGGGGCACTTTAAAACAGGCTATTGAAGTATTAGGAGGGTTGAAATAGAAGCTAAAAATTTAGAGTTTTTATGATAAACAGTACAGTGAGGGGTTTAGGAGTAAGGGATTCGTGCATGATAATGATTTTAAAAATAAAGGAATCCCTTAAAACAAAAGCATAAGCTCTTAATTTAAGGGATTAAAAAGTTTTGTTACGCTAAAGGAAGAATTGCCTTAAGTCACTATTCATTTACTTACAATAATTACCTTGGCCCATTTCGATCTAAAATGGCGGATGTGTTATCTTCATGTAGGTTGTTCAAAGTTGTTGTTGTACTATCCCTTGCATATACATCTTCTTTTCCTAAAGGGATATCCGTAGTTTGAACTTCTGACGCCTGTGCTAATAATGCTTCGCTATCGTTTTGCGACATACCAAATGCTTCACTTATTAGTTCAGCTCCAGTTTTACCTAATGCTTCGCTATCGTTTTGCGACTTGCCAAATGCTTCACTTATTAGTTCAGCTCCAGTTTTACCATGACTCGCCTTCGAAACGTTATTCCCCATATTCCCACCTCCTATATATAGAATGTGTGATGGTTCATTATATATGTAAAATATATAGGAGGTTTCATTTGCCAATCATTATAAAGTATACTTAAAAACCGAAAATTTCAAAAAGTTTAAAATTATTCTGTTTCATTTTTAAAATGAGAGATATCACCAATCATCTTAAAATTAAACTGTTCCCCATCCCATTGAAAAATTGTAAGACTTGTTCCATGTATAAAAGGAGGGTCCCACATTTTATCAGTTGAAATGTCCATAGTAAATGACAAGATGGCCTTTATAACTACTGCATGTGTAACAATTAATATATTTCCGTCACTGTTGCTAGAAATAACTTTACTTAAAACCTCTTCAACTCTCCTTTTAAAAGTAATTAGCCCTTCTCCGTTGTGAGGTTTATGGTTATACATCTGAGGTATATGCCAAAAATTATGATATTCATTTTTATAATTGTCTACAGCTTCAATTTCATCTTTAGTTTTGCCTTCCCAATCGCCAAAATTCATCTCTTTTAAATTTTCGATAGTATAAATAGGAACATCCTTATCTGATTTTATGTAATTGGCAGTTTGAAGAGCTCTCTCCAGTGGGCTTGTATATATTGCGGAAAAATCAATATTTCTTAAACGATCTCCTAACATAATAGCATGTTCAATTCCCTTGTCTGTAAGCTGTGAATTTTTTGAACCCTGTAAACGATTTTCTATATTCCATTGAGTCTCCCCATGACGAGTAAGGTAGATATTTAGCATATGTGTCTCCTTTAATTAATACTTCCATTGACTTTTTATATAAGCATACCCCACACCTTAAATAGATGGTTTAACTTAATAGCTGGACTAGCAGCAAAATTTTGTAACCGAAAGAAAACAGTATGTGAAAATTATTTATTACACTAAAATCAAGCAAGGCACTCTACGAAATTATATCGTTGGGTACCTTGATTTTCAGCTTTAAGAGACCGTTCATTACTAATTTTCACTTATGATGGCTATAATTAGTTTTCAGGGGATTCAACCTCCTAGCCTAAATAGGGCTATTTTAAGCGATTCTCATCTGAAAAAACTTCTTTCGCAATTAATTCATAGGATTGGATTCGATCTTCAGGTAAATATGTGATTGTATTGATCATCACTTCATCTGCTTCGTATCTTGTTTTCAACTCATATAATTTCTGCTTCACTTCCTGAGGATTACCAATAATTATTTTTTGTCTAACTTTTTCCAATGTTTCTTTATCTTTTTCAGTGAGTTTATATTGCTGAGCATCACTTATAGAGGGAACCCCTTGTTGGCTTTCTCCTTTTTCCATTTTTAAAGACCAAATGAGAAAGCTTGCTGCAACTACTTCGGCTTTTTCCGTTGTCTCTGCACAAATAACGTTAACAGTTAGGATGACTTGTGGTTTTTGTCCTTCTTTTCTTGGTTTAAAGCGATTAATATATTCCTTGATAATAGCAGCTCCATCTTCATCGCTCATAAAATAACCGAAAGTATACGGCACACCATTTTCCGCTGCGAGTATAGCACTTTTCTTTCCAGTCCCAAGGAGCCAAGGGATTGGCGGATTTTCAGGTATAGGAGAAGCCGATAACTTTGAATATTCGCTATCAGTTGGAAAATCATCATCTAAAAAATGAAGGAGGTCTCTCAGTAACGAAGGAAAGTTCCCGACATTTTTTATAAAGTTACCGGACAAAGCAGTCATCGCTTCAGCGGATCCACCTGGCGCTCGTCCAATTCCTAAATCAATACGATTTGGAAAAAGTGTCGCTAACGTATTAAAGATTTCAGCAACTTTAAACGGTCGATAATGAGGCAATAAAACAGCGCCAGATCCTATCCGAATTCGATTCGTGTTTGCCCCTATGTAGCCTAACATCACTTCAGGTGCAGGGCATGCCAGTCCAGATAAATCATGATGTTCGGCAATCCAGTATCTTGTATATCCCAGTGCTTCCCCTGCCTGCGCTAATTTCATTGACCAATTTAATGCATCCTGAGGAGTTTGATTTGAAGGGATTGGTGATTGGTCCAATATGCTTAATCTCATGATATTTCAGTCCTTTTCTTCCACTAACGTCAATTTATACTGTCCTACCTGATCTTTTTCATACAAATTTGTAATAGAAGTGGAATAGTTATAAATCGTCCCTCTGAACATTATCTCTTTTTCAGGAATCTTAACGTCAAATGTTCCTTTGTAAAGTAACATTGCGATGTCATGATATTCTTCACTTGTCACGTCAAAAATGACTGAGACTTTATAGAGCTCATTTACTTTTTCTTCTTCATAGCTATTTAATTGAATTACTCTTTCATCTAACATTATTTTACTGACCAAAAAATCACCCCTTATTAAAATATCTATATAACGTACAATCTATTCGTTGCAAAAATCTACAAATTTTTTAGCCTGTATTAAGGACATTCCTGTTTGTTCTCTCACAAACTTCACTGCTTTAACTTCACCGACTGACTTTATTTTCTCTTTTACTAAGGCAATCAGTTCCTCGTTATAGATTTTAGTATAGTCCATTTTTTTCGCTCCCTTATGTATTTTTAGAGTTACTAATTCCATTATACTTAAAAATTTAACATAAATATCTTTTAATTCCGACAATATTCTCTATCGTGACTAGCTACCAAATCAAACATATGCAATAATGTAAAATAGTAAAAATAATTAGAAAAAATAGATTATTCTATTTTCCTTGATGGAGGGATTGTTTTGTCAACAATTAAAACAGCGATGATTGTCGGTGGGGGTATTGGTGGACTCGTTACAGCACTTAAACTTCACCGTACAGGCATATCTGTAAAAGTATTTGAAAGTGTAGAAACAATTAAAGCACTGGGAGTCGGCATTAATCTATTACCCCATTCAGTTCGCGTGCTAACAGACTTAGGTTTAGCAGAGGAACTAGAACAGACAGGCTTACCGACAGCCGAGTTAATGTATGTGAATAAATTTGGGCAAAAAATTTGGCAAGAAGACCGCGGCATCAACGCTGGTTACAAATGGCCACAATATTCGATTCACCGTGGACGCTTACAAATGCTCCTGTTAAAGACCGTAAAGGATCAATTAGGTGAAGAAGCCGTTTTAACAGGTCACCATTTAACATCTTTTGAAAATGAGAAGGATGGCGTCGCTGCTCATTTTGAAAATAAAAAAACAGGTGAATCACTAGGTACATATCGTGCAGATATTATGATTGCAGCAGATGGCATTCATTCCGTTGTACGAAAATTCTTCTATCCTAACGAAGGACTGCCAAAATATAGCGGACGCATCTTATGGCGTGGGATTACAGAAGCAACACCTTATTTAACAGGTCGTTCAATGATTATGGCTGGTTACCAGGACCAAAAATTTGTTGCCTACCCCATTTGTCCAGATACAGCTGCTCAAGGAAGTTCTTTAATCAATTGGATTGCGGAATTAAATGTCGAGACAATGCCTGATCGCGCAGATTGGAACAAAGAAATTGATAAAGAGAAATTTGCGCCTGCCTTTAAAAACTGGGACTTTGGCTGGCTGAATGTACCAAAAATTATTGAAGAAGCAGAAGCTGTTTATGAATTCCCGATGGTTGACCGTGATCCACTGCCACAATGGACATTTGGACGTATCACCTTACTGGGCGATGCGGCACATTCAATGTATCCAATCGGTTCAAATGGTGCATCTCAAGCCATTTTAGATGCGGATGCCCTTGGACAAGTGATTGCGGAACAACAAGATCAAGATGCGGTGACAACATTAAAAGCATATGAAGCACTGCGACGAGAAGCAACAGCGAATATTGTTTTAACGAATCGCCAAAACGGTCCAGAAGTGGTGATGCAGATTGTAGAAGACCGTGCACCAAACGGCTTTGCTAACTTAGATGATATAATTTCAGACACAGAACTTGAAGAAATTGCAGTTCGCTATAAGAAGATTGCTGGTTTTGACCGCGAATCATTAAATGCCAAATAGAAGGACTAAATTTTTTTGCGCGTCACACTTTAGCGCACAAACGCGTTGAAGCGTTTGTGCACTAAAGTACTTTCTAAAAAAGAGGTGTTAATCAATGAGTGCTTTACATATAAACGAAGTGATTGATAGGAGTCGCTTTAGCGCCTTCCATCTCTCCATTATCTTTTGGTGCTTTTTTATTATTCTTATGGATGGATACGATGTAGTCATCTATGGATCGGTTATCCCATCTTTAATAGAAGAATGGGGGATTTCAACTGTTACTGCGGGGGCCATTGGGAGTTATTCAGCCGCTGGGACAGCAGTAGGAGCAATTATTTTTGGACTTTTAGCCGATAAAATCGGCAGAAAAAAAGTAATTATCATTTGTACCGTAATGTTTAGTCTCTTCACAGCAATATCTCCTTTTGCAGGAGGTCCTGTCCTATTTGCCATCCTTCGCGTTATTGCGGGTCTTGGACTAGGAGGCGTTATGCCGAACGTCATTGCGCTATCTACGGAGTATGCTCCTAAAAAAATTAGAGGGGCCATTGTTTCATTTATCTTCTGTGGCTATTCGATCGGGGCGATTGCAGCAGCTTTATTCAGTAAGTCTCTATTACCGACAGTGGGCTGGAAACCAATTTTCTGGATTGCCGCTCTTCCACTTTTAGCATTGCCATTTCTAGTAAAACAGCTTCCAGAATCGGCAAACTTCCTTTTAGCGAAAGGAAAAGAAACAGAAGTAAAGAAAATCCTTGGGAAACTCAACCCTGAAATGTCATTTTCTCAAGACGTAGTACTAGCAAAACCAGCAGCAAAAGCACCAGGCTCTCCACTTGTGAAGCTTTTTGAAAATAAATTAGCACTTAGTACGGTCATGTTTTGGATATCTTGCTTTTCTTGTTTCGTCCTTATCTACGCGATGAACGTATGGCTGCCAAAACTAATGGTTGAAGCTGGCTATAGTTTAAGTAATAGTCTTTTATTTGTTGTTGCTTTAAATATGGGAGCTATTGTAGGTACGATTGCGTTCGGGCGTTTAACGGATAAATTTGGCTTTAAAAAAGTAATGGTACCACTCTATTTCGGAGGGGCACTTGCACTAGCTGCGGTTGGATTAACAAACAACACAGTACTTGCGTATGTATTAATTGGGATTATTGGCGCAGCATCAATTGGTGTGCAAAATATTAGCAATGCCTTTGTATCACAGTTCTATCGACCAGAAATTCGTTCAACCGGTGTGGGAGCGGCCATGGCATTTGGACGAGTTGGCGGTATTTTCGCACCAACATTTGTAGGAATTCTCTTAACAATGAACCTGTCTGCTCAAATGAACTTTACTCTTCTTGGCACAGCCGCTCTTTTAGGAGGAATCGCTATTTTATTTGTTCAGGAAAAACATGCTTTTTATCGCCCAGGTGAGGCTATTGAAGCAGAAAGTTCTTCTCAATCATCAACGGCTGAAATTACCCATTCCGTTTAATTTCAGATAAATTCACATGCACCAATGGCTATCTGATTTTTTCAGATGGCTTTTTGCAGTCTTTATTCAATGACGGTTTGCAGTTCTAATTTCTCTTATTTTATCGTACACTTGCCATGATGCATATTCTTTAATAGGAGGTAAAGATTTGTCTGAACCATTTGAATTCAAGGTATCTGCAGACAAAATTCCACAACCGATACGTGAAGACGGAGCAGGTGCTACTGATCCTGGGCCACGTGATATTTTACGCGCATTAGAAAACCCAAATATGCTTGTACCGCCGGAAACGGATGCGGGAACGGTGCCAAATCTACGCTTTTCTTTTTCTGATACAAATATGACCTTAAAATTTGGTGGCTGGTCGAGACAAATATCGATGCGTGAGCTGCCGGTGGCTACGACGATCGCTGGTGTTAATATGCGTTTAACTCCCGGCGGCGTAAGAGAGCTACATTGGCATAAAGAGCTAGAATTTTGTTTTATGACTGTAGGTAGAGCAAGAATTACAGCGGTCGATCAAAACGGAAAAAACTTTATTGCCGATGTAGGAGTGGGTGATTTATGGTACTTCCCTCCAGGTATTCCCCATTCCATTCAAGGACTTGAAGAGGGCTGTGAATTTTTATTAATGTTTGATAATGGAATGTTTTCAGATTTAGATACGTTCACAATTTCCGACTGGTTTGCCCATACCCCAAAAGATGTTCTATCTTCTAACTTTGGGGTACCAGAGAGCGCCTTCTGAAATATTCCAAAGCAGGAAAAATACATTTATCAAGGTGAGGTTCCTGGTCCTATTGAGGAAGTGGCAATTCCAGATCCATTCGGCACAAGAAATTTCACACATAGTTTGCTTGATCAAGAGCCAATTCTTTCACCGGGAGGATCAGTTCGTATTGCAGATTCAACAAATTTCCCAGTGGCACATGAAATTTCAGTGGCGCTCGTTGAAATTCTACCAGGGGCAATGAGGGAACTACACTGGCATCCAAATAATGATGAATTCCAGTATTTCTTATCTGGTCAAGGTCGTATGACAGCATACGCCGCTAACGGAGTAGCACGGACTTTCGATGTGAGGTCAGGAGATGTAGGCTATATCCCTTTTTGCTATGGACATTATATCCAAAACACAGGCAATGAAACCCTTTGGTATTTAGAAGTATTTAAAAGTCCTAACTATGAGGATATTTCATTAACACAATGGATGGCGCTAGTTCCTAAACAAATCGTAAGTAGCAATTTAAATGTAGGACCAGAATTAATGGACTCGTTACGTAAAGAGAAATGGGCTGTTGTTAAATTCCCTGGGTATACTTATCAAGATTTTGAGTAGTTCATACACAAAGGCGGTTTAGAAATATCTCTAAACCGTCTTTTTCTAGTTACATCTATTTTATTTCAATCGCCAAACGCAAATTCGAGATAACTCCAATAAGCAATACTAACGAACAAACCATTTTTTCAAAAGGCGTTCCAAACAATCGTTGTATAAATCCAAAGGACCAAAGTACAACAAAAAACCAACATATAAAGGTTATTCCTCTTTTGTATTTATTTAATTTAATTCTCCCGACAATCAATGTAAAAACTACTCCAATAATAGAGATAACGATATTTATAACAGTTATTGGTAGCTGTTCAGCGAATGATTCAGACCTTCCGCCATTAACCCATGTGAATGGAATAATTTTGTTTAAAATAAGAAGGTGGATTAAAATCGTCAAAGAGTAAAAAATAATCCCCATAAATACAGCAGTTTTCATATTGATTTTCCTGAGTTTTTCTAAAATAAATTCACCTCAATTTCTTCCTGCTTTCATTTTATTAATCCAGTAATATACTATGCCTATAAATAATTATTTTATTTTTTAGTAAGACATTAAACGAATCTGTTCATTTAGTGCCTTTTGAGTTAACATAGCGTCAATTTGGAACAAATCTTATTAATGCTACAACAGATAAAGCAGAAGATATAAAAAAAGAGTAATACAGACCAGCTGTTTACTCTCTAAATGAAGAAATTAATATTATTTTTAAACATTCACAAGCTTCATCTCGAATTTAACTCAATTGCTCATAAGCCTCTTCAAATTCACGGTTAAACATATCTTTAAATTCCAATGATTTGAAAAACTGAACATCCAATCGAGAGTTTACTATGAGTAAAATTACTTTTAATGAACATCAACGCATAGATTATTAAGCCTTTTTCTTAAGTAATCCAATCGAAACAGCTGCTACTGCTGAACCTATCAAAATAGCTGCTAAGTAAAGTGCTGCTTTCCCAAGACCACCGTCTACAAGACCCATTACGAAAATACCACCATGCGGCGCGCGTAATGCGATGTCAAACATGATTGTTAATGCCCCCGCGATTGCAGAACCAAGTACAAATGAAGGAATCACACGAACAGGGTCTGCTGCCGCAAATGGAATGGCACCCTCGGATATAAAGCATGCCCCAAGAACATAAGCCGTTTTCCCTGCCTCACGCTCTTGCTTCGTGAAACGGTTTTTAAAGAATGTTGTTGCTAAACCTACTGCTAATGGAGGAACCATACCGCCGGCCATTACTGCAGCCATAATGTTATAGTTTCCGCTTGCCAGCATCGCGATTCCAAATGTATATGCGGCTTTATTGAGCGGACCACCCATATCAATTGCCATCATCCCGCCTAATAATAAACCGAGAAGAATTGTGTTCGTACCACTTAAGCCTTCCAGGAAACTAGTAAGCCCCGTGTATAGTTTCGTAAGCTGAGGGTTTACTAGCATCATCGCAATACCTGTTAATCCAATACCAAACACCGGAAGGAATAAAACTGGTTTTAATCCTTCAAGCTGTGAAGGTAATTTTTCGAATACCTTTTTAAGACCTAATACAATATAACCTGCTAAGAAACCAGCAAGTAAACCACCTATAAAGCCTGAGTTGGCCCCTGCATCATTTGTCACTGTAATGGCCAATAAACCACCAACCATACCTGGTGCAAAACCTGGACGATCGGCAATACTCATCGCGATAAATCCTGCTAAAACCGGCACCATCAGGAAGAATGCGTTACCGCCGCCGATTGTGTTAAGCATTGCTGCTAATTCGTTGTACGAAGGGTCGTTCGGATTCGATGAGTTGATGCCCCAAAAGAATGAAAGTGCGATTAAAATACCGCCACCCACAACAAATGGAAGCATGTTCGATACCCCATTCATCAAGTGTTTATAAAACTCGAAACCGCCCGTTCCCTCTGAATGCTCATTTGAAACGTCTCTGCCACCTTCATGCGAATATACTGGCACATCGCCAGAAATTGCACGGTCAATTAATGCATCAACCTCGTAAATTGCTTTACTCACTTTTGTTTGAATGACTTTTTTACCATTAAAACGTGCCATCTCGACTTTCGTGTCGGCTGCAACGATAATTACGTCAGCATCTGCAATTTCTTGCGATGTCAGACGATTTTTTACACCGCCTGAACCATTAGTTTCCACCTTCATTGCAACATTTTTTTGTGCAGCCGTTGTTTGAAGCTTTTCTGCTGCCATAAATGTATGTGCGATGCCTGTCGGGCATGCTGTTACAGCTAAAATACGCTTGCCTATTGTAGTTTCTATTGGCGTCGTTGCTTCTACTGGAGCATCTTCTGCCACCTCGACACCTTCTTTTGCTTCAATTGCTGATAAAATTTCTTCTTTTGTGGAAGCTGTCATCATTTTTTCGTTGAATTGTGGGTCCATTAAAAATGTTGCAAGTTTTGATAACGTTTCTAAATGATCATTATTTGCACCTTCATTTGCCGCAATCATGAAAAACAATTTTGCTGGTTGACCATCCAGTGAATCATAATCAACCCCTGCTAATTGGCGCCCAAATGCAATCGCTGGTGCAGAAACTGCTTCTGACTTTGCATGTGGAATGGCTATGCCTTCCCCAATACCTGTTGAACTCTGTGCTTCTCGCGCTTGTAAATCCGCAACATACACTGCTTTGTCGCTAACTTTGCCGGCATCTACTAGTACTTGTGCTAATTCTTCAATGATTTGATCCTTTGTCGCTGCTTGTATGTTTAATTTAATCGTGCTTGCGGTTAATAAGTTTGTAATTCGCATAAAACTATCCCCCTAAAGTTTTTTAACAATCACCTGTTTTACTAGAGCTAAGATATCTTGCTGCTTGCATAAATCTAGTTGAAAGGCTGTTGCACTCCCCGCTGCAACGCCATGCCTGAACGCCTGCTGCCAGTCCCCCGTATTACAATACATCGCGATTGTAGCCGCTACGACTGAATCACCCGCACCTACAGTATTTACAACCTTGCCCCTTGGTGCAGCTGCATAATACACATCCTCGGCACTAACAAATAAAGCTCCATCGCCCCCAAGTGATACGATGACATGGTGTACACCTAATTCAATGAGCTGCTTCGCATAAGGAATCGCTTCGTCTACCGTTAATAAAGTAGTATTAAAAAGGTCGCCAAGCTCTTCTAAATTTGGCTTCACCAATACAGGTCGATACGGGACGATTTCATGCAACACCTGACCTGCAATATCTGCAACAAGCTGGATACCTTTGCTGGAAAGTACATTAAGTAACGCCGTTAAATCAAAGCCAGCTGGCACTGTGCCTGATAGGACAAACCAGTCATTTTCTTCTAATAACTCTACCTTCTTCAATAATTGCGCGTACATGTCACTAGTAATTGTCGGTGAAGGACCATTAAGCTCGGTCTCTACATCCGATTTAATTTTCACATTGATACGCGTAATTTCATTTGTCTCTATGAAATCGGTCCTGATGTTCTGCTCATGCAAAATTTGCTTTAAGTAAGCACCTGTAAAACCACCAACATAACCGAATGCTGTTACTTCTGTTTGAAGTCTGCTTAATACGCGTGCAACGTTAATACCCTTGCCGCCCGGTAAATAATTCACTTCAGCTGTCCGATTTAATTTCCCTGTTTCGAAATGATCGACATAAGGCGTGTAATCAATCGCTGGTGCAAACGTACAAGTATAAATCATGCGCGCAACACCTCCGTTTTTCTATCGATTTGCTCGTATTCTGCATCTGTTAATCCTGCTGTAATTAAAATCGCTTCATGTAAATCGCCGAATTTCACAAATTGACTAAGTCCAAATTTCGAACGATCGGCAACAACATACGCCTGCTTTGACTGCTTAATCGCAAGTTGCTTTAATGTCGCTTCCTCTAAGTCTGCTGTTGTATAGCCTTGCACCTCTGAAAATCCATTAGCTCCAATAAAGGCCCGGTCAAAATAATATTCCTGAAGCTGAGAAATTGCCTTAGATCCAATGATAGCTTGCGTTTTCGCCTTCACCTGACCTCCAATGATAACGGTTTCAATATTTTGTTCGATTAAAAGTGGCACATGCATTAAACCATTAGTCACAACTTTAACCTGTTTATTCGCGATATGAGGTATAAGATGTAATATCGTAGAACCTGCATCTAAATAAATACATTCACCGTAACGAATATGCTGTGCTGCAAGCTGCATAATTTGCTGTTTTTCAGCTAGCGATTCAACAGACTTCTCAAGTAAGCTTTTTTCACCAAGCATCGGGTTTCGCAAAGTAGCTCCCCCGTGAAAACGATCAATGAATTGCTTCTTATCAAGCTCAGTTAAGTCACGACGTATTGATGATTCCGATGAATGAGTAAAATCAACAAGTTGTTGTAAGGTAGCTGTACCATATTGCCGCAAATACGCTAAAATTTGCTGTTGACGTTCTGTAAAAATAATCGTATTCACCTTCTCACTAAACACCATAAAAATGTAAAATATGGAGTTTTTATTGGTTTTAAGTTGATTTTAAACGAAAAATTCTGTAAAATCAATCACATATCATTCACAAACGTTCAAATTGTTAATGTTATACCAACAAAACAATCAAATTCATTCAAATATGGAGGTTTTTATTATGTCACAAAAAACATTTACAATCAAAAGCAATGAAGGTTTACACGCACGTCCAGCTAGTGCATTGGTAAAGGTTGCATCCGGTTTCTCTTCTGAAATTTACTTACAATACGGTGAGAAAAACGTGAACTTAAAATCAATTTTAGGCGTTATGTCACTTGGCGTACCTGCAGGCGGAAATATTACAATTACAGCAACTGGTTCTGATGAAGAAGTAGCTCTACAACAATTAGACGCAATATTAACAGAGCAAGGACTGATTTAATGAAAATCCAAGGAATTGCCGCTGCAAGTGGAATTTCGATTGCAAAAATCGTAAAATTTGAATCTGTTGCAATACTTGACCAAACAGAAATTGGCACAACTGATCAGGAGTTAGCTAAGCTAACGCAAGCAATAGACGATTCAAAAATCGATTTACAGCAGCTTGAAGCCCAAACAGCTGAACGTTTAGGAGCATCTGAGGCAGAAGTTTTCGGTGCACATTTACTTGTATTACAGGACCCTGAATATATTGGTGCGATTGAAGCACTTATTCAAGAGGGAAGTGGTGCTACACAGGCGATTGAAGCGGTTCAAAATCAATTTATGGCGCTTTTCTTAGCACTTGATGATGAGTATATGAAGGAACGTGCAGCGGATGTAAACGACGTTTCTCAACGATTAATGCGTAAAGTTACAGGTACAAATGAAAGCGTTTCCGATTATATAGAACCCACTATATTAGTGGCCCATGATCTAACACCTTCAGATACAGCAAAATTGAATGCAGAATTCACACGTGGATTTATCACGGAAAAGGGTGGTAAAACTTCGCACTCTGCCATTTTCGCACGCTCATTGCAAATTCCGGCTATCGTCGGTGCTACTGGCATCATGTCTGAAGTGCAAAATGGTGATATCGCGATTATGAATGGTGAGACAGGGGAAATTTTCATTAACCCAACGGCCGAGCAACTTGAACATTATGAGGCGCTTAGCAAAGCACAACTTGAAAAACGCCAAGGTTTACAGGCTTTATTGCACGAAAATACAGTAACGAAAGATGGGCATCATATCGAACTTGCTGCAAATATTGGGAGCTTAGACGATGCTAAGAAAGCACTTGAGCAAGGTGCAGAAGGCGTTGGCTTATTTCGAACAGAATTTCTGTATTTAGAGCGAGACACTGCGCCTACTGAACAAGAACAGTTCGAAATTTATCGTGATGTTTTAACTGTTATGGGTGAACGCCCAGTCGTGGTACGCACACTTGATATCGGTGGCGACAAAGCGATCCCTTATTTAAATATGCCAAAAGAGGACAATCCATTTTTAGGCTTACGTGCAATTCGTTTATGCTTCGCAAACGAAGAACTATTCCGTACACAGCTTCGAGCATTACTACGTGCGAGTAGCTTTGGTAACTTAAAAATTATGTTTCCGATGATTTCGTCGATCGATGAATTCCGACAAGCTAGGCAGTGGCTGGATGAGGAAAAAGAAGCATTAATTGAACAGGATGTAGAAGTAAGTGACTTCGAAATCGGCATCATGGTTGAAATTCCGAGTGCAGCAATTTTATCACCTGTTTTTGCTAAAGAAGTTGACTTCTTCTCAATCGGCACAAATGACTTAATCCAATACACATTGGCAGCTGATCGAATGAATGAAACCATTTCACATTTATATGAACCATTCCACCCTGCAATTGTCACGCTTGTGAAACTTGTAATTGATAGCGCCCATGCACAGGGGAAATGGGTTGGCATGTGCGGTGAAATGGCCGGAGACTTTGCTGCGATTCCTTTACTTGTCGCACTTGGTCTCGATGAATTTTCAATGAGTGCCCCATCGGTTTTAGCTGCGCGCAAGCAAATTAACAGCTTATCGAAGGATGCGCTACAAGAAAAATTACAGCAAACATTCCAGCAATCTACCGCAGAAGGCATACGCGCTATTTGGCACTAAACAAATCAAACCCATCTCGGTACATTTGTGTACCTGGATGGGTTTTCAATTTCACGAACAATTAGTGTGGAGACCCCTACTAAGGATATTTCGAGCTTATGATTTCTTGACGAATCATATCATTAAGGTTTTTAGCTTGGGGACTTTACTTTCTATCTGCCGGTGTCAGGTACTTCATTCCTAATATACGTTTCATCTCCTCGCTCACCCAGTTGCGTAAAGCAATGTTTCCATAACTTCTTGTTTCATCGTATCCCCTAAACAATATAAAATAGTAGGTCATATAATCATCAGATTTTTGCTTTTCAATTTTACATCCTTTCCTATATAAAAAGTCCCTTAACTTTTTAAATTCATGAAAGGTTTCATTTATTTTGGAATCGTACCACTCTTCCAGTACGTCCCTCATTTTTAATTCGGAAATGCAATCTCTATCACGCTCGAGTGTTTTTAAAAATAATTCCAGTACAATGTACCGGTGAATGTCATCGCTAAGTTTCATGAATTCTTTATGCATATAGACCACTCGCTTTACTGATTGATGGATATACCGCTATTTCTATTCTATACAAGAACACTTGTTTGTATGCGTTAAATTATTGAATTTATCCATCTGGTGGAAAAACTTTCAATCGAATAATTGAGTATTTTTCATCGCTGTTTAAGCCATTCTAACTTTTGTTAAGGAGGTGAACAGCTGTGGAAAATAATAAACTTAATATTAAACGTCAGCGAAATAACAACAACAACAATAATAATGAATTTGAATTCGGTGAAGATTTCAACTTCGAAAATTTAAATAATCATAATCAAAATAATCGCAACAATAATAACAACAATAACTTCAATAAGAATAACAAAAATAATAACAAGAATAAGTAATAATACGGACTCCCTTTAGTGGAGATTGTATTATTATAACGATCCCCCAACATATATATATTAACTAAGCAGCCCTTTACCTCCCCACTGGTAAAGGGCTGCTTAAATATTGAAATAAAAATCATTTTTATAGTTGTACGAGTCCCTCTATCTGAATAAGATGCACAGACATCATTTTAAGGAGGACGATTATTGAACTCAATAGCTGCTTACATTTTTTTAGGTGTATCTTTAGCTGCGCCTATCGGTCCTGTCAACGCAGCGCAGCTTGATACAGGGATAAAAAACGGGTTTTTACATGCACTTATTTTTGGCATCGGCGCTTTAACCGCCGATATTTTGTACATGATATTGGTTTATTTCGGAATTGGCCAAGTGATTGAATACTCCCCAGTAAAAGTATTTCTTTGGTCATTTGGCTGTTTTGTACTAACATATACCGGGATAGAGAATTTACTTTCTCTGCATAAAATTGAGTTAGCTTTAAAATCCAACAAAAAAACTACTCGTCTTAGACAGTCATTATTAACAGGCTTTCTCATGTCATTATTGAATCCGCTCACTATCCTTTTTTGGCTTGGAATCTATGGCTCAGTTCTTGCAGAAACAAACAAAGTCAGTACGGAAAATCAAATAATTATTAATAGCCTTGCCGTCATCATTGGAATCATGTTGTGGGATACGATAATGGCCGCTATCTCCAGTGGAGCCCGTAAATTATTATCTACCGGGTTTATAAACATCATTTCCATCATCTCATCGTTTGCAATGATTGGGTTCGGTATTTACTTTGGGATTCAGGCTTATAACGCATTATTTTGAGGTTCTTCCTTCTTCCATCGTTTTCGCATAAAAAAGACGATACTCCCGATTACTGCGAGAAATACTAAACTGATAAAAAATCCTGGACGACTTGTCTGATGGAATAGTGTTCCGCTAACCGCTGAACTGATTAGTAATATTCCAATAATTCTTTTCACTTTATCGAAGGTAGTCGTCTTAACCAACCTCGGGTATATGAATAAAATAAAGAGCCAGTTATAAAGTAGCATTAATGCCGCTGCAGTCGTTATATATTCGTATACTTTGTCCGGCAGTAATAAAGACGTAATGATAGAAAGTACAAGCCCCAAAGTTGTTAAAGTAATTGTAATGGCATTTTGAGCTTCTTTTTCTTCTGTTTACTGAAGATTTTAGGAGCGTCTCCGTCCTCTGATATTGTCACAAGTATTGTCGTAACTGAGAACAAGGATGCAGACATGGTTGAAAACCCGGCAATAATAATAGCTGCTATAAATACATGAGGGAAAAATTCAATATTATGGGCACCTGATAAAGCCTCAACAAAAGGACTCTTGCTCTCCTTGAACTTATCATACGGCTTCAGTAATAGAGCTAATATAAGTGCCGTTACATAAATAATTCCAAGCAGCCCCAGCATCACTTTACCCGATTTAGGGGCATCCTCTTTATTTTTAAGATGAATCGCCATTATACTCATTACTTCGATTCCGCCATGGGCATAAAACGCAAATATAAGAGCGCTCCAAAACCCGATGAAGCCTTTCGGGAAAAATTCATTCACGGATTGCGGGATGTCAGGAGTTGACTTTCCACCAATTACTCCTGTCAGCGCTAATATTGCAATGATTATAAACATAAAAATAGCTGCAATTTTCATCACAGCAAATACGCTTTCCAATTTCCCAAATGCTTTCGCTCCTATAAATAGAACAATGAGACCGAGAACCGCATAAATTGCTGCGAATATCCACAATTTAATATTAGGAAACCAAAACTTAGTTAATAATGAAATTGCGGTAAGTTGGCTACCAATAATTAATATTTCTGAACACCAGTAAACCCAACCGCTGCTAAAACCCGCCCAACGTCCGTATGCTTTTTTCGCATAGGTACGAAAAGATCCTTTCTGTGGATCAGATGCAATCATTTTAGCAAGAGCCTCAAAAACAATATACGTAGCAGTAGCTGCCATTATAAAGGCTAGAATAACAGAAGGACCTGTCATTTTAATCGCTATACTTGACGCAAGGAAAAAGCCTGTACCAATCGTACAACCTACCCCAATAAGCGATAACTGCCACCAAGTAAGATTTGCTTTTTCATCGTTAGCACCCGACGCTTTTTTTCCCATTTCTTCACCTCCACATGAAAATAGCCTTCCACAAAAAAGTGGATTTATGTGCTATTGAGATGATGAAAGCACTTCTAATAAGGTAATAAGTTGGTCATTCCTAAAACCCTATAATTGTATAAAAAGAGTGAGTGTTGAGTAGAATGAATTCGCTTAATACTTTCTTGTAAAATTTTGATACGACAATTGGAGTTGATATTAATTAAGGTAATTTCTAGTATGAGCAACTATCTTGAAGAATGACTTAAACAGGAATAATATAGTTATTGTAACTTAATCTCACTATTCGGAGGGGTTTAATATGAATAAAGCACCAATAACAGTTAACGCTATTATTAATGGCGAAAAAATACAAACAGATAAAAAAATTACGCGTGAAAATCCAACACACCCTGAGCAAATTGTTGGTTACGCTCCAAATAATACGAGAGAGGAAACAATCCAGGCAATCGACGCGGCATATAAAGCCTTTAAAAATTGGGCTTGGAGTGATGTGGAAGATCGTATCGCAAGAATGCAACGTGCCATTCAGAAAATAAAAGACGCAACACCTGAAATCGCTGAGTTATTATCTCGCGAACATGGGAAAGCGTTATATGATGCCCAAGGAGAAATTGCTGTTTCACTTATGTGGATGGAATTTGCCGTTGATAATGTGAAAAAAGTGACAGCTCCCGAGGACAGCAAACATGAAACTGGTCGAACAATTATTACACATGACCCAATCGGTGTTGTATCAGCGATCACGCCTTGGAACTACCCGATTTCTCTTTCAACAATCAAAATCGCTCCTGCTTTGTTAACAGGTAATACAATGGTATTAAAACCAAGTCCATTCGCTCCTTTAGCGGTAAGTCGTGTAGCCGAAATCATTGCTGACGAATTCCCTGCAGGTGTACTGAACTTAGTTAACGGAGATGCAGAAGTTGGAATTGAACTTACATCTAACCCGAAAGTTGCGAAAATCGCTTTTACAGGTGGTACAAATACTGCTAAACATATTATGAAAGCAGCATCTGAAACGATTAAAAAAATGACCCTGGAACTTGGCGGTAATGATGCAGCAATCGTATTAAATGACTTTGATGTTAACGATGAACGTGCATTACGAAGAATGGTTATTGCCAACTTCCTAACAGCTGGTCAAATTTGTATGATTGCAAAACGTGTCTATGTCCACCGTTCAATTTACGATGCGTTTGTTGAAAAATATATAGAAGCCGCGAACAAATGGATTAAAGTAGGCGACCCATTCCATCCAGATGTTACAGTCGGTCCAGTAAATAACAAAAACCAAGTAGAATATGTAAAAAGTTTAGTGGAAGATGCCAAAAATAAAGGGGCAAAAATTATTCCATTAGGAACAATTCTAAACCCTGAATTAATGGATAACGGTTACTTCTTACAACCGACACTCGTGTTAGGTGCAGATGTTCATGACCGTGTAGTAGTGGAAGAACAATTTGGCCCTACTGTACCAATCCTTCCATATGACGATGAAGAACAAGTTATTCAATTACACAATGAAAGCATATACGGTTTAACAAGTTCTGTTTGGGGCGAAGAAGAACATGCTATAAAAGTGGCTCGTCGTATTGAAGCAGGTACAACGATGATTAACACTGCCGCAATTCAAGGGTTAGATGTTCGTTTCCCATTTGGCGGAGTTAAACAATCAGGCGTAGGTCGCGAATACGGATTAGATGGCATCAAGTCTTATACAGAAACTCATGTCATCAACCTGCCAAATGACTTAGAATTACCTTATATTCCTGAATAAAAGTATTTCAAAAGAAAAGAGCATTAATCCCCAATTGGTTAATGCTCTTATTTTTGTCTATTTACTTATCTGTGCCCTGTGCTTTCAGGATCTGATATGGGAAATTTAATTTTAAGCACCCTGGCTTAACCATTACTGCTACCCTTCACTTCTTCGCCTGCTTCTTTGACTTTCCCTACAGTCTTAGCTTCATCACCAATTTCTTCTGCAATTTTGCGTATGCAGGGTATGGAACATCAACGAAATATGGGATTGATTCTATTAATGGTGATGTATGAGGATGTGATAAGCATGCATAGCCATTTTCAGAGAGATATTTTGCGAATTTTCCATTTTTATCAATTTATGAGGAATATCTATAAATCTCTATCCAAAATTATTTGATTTTTATTATATTTTTATATAACAGTTTTCACTACATAATGTTTGTTTATCTATATTTTATTTGCATATTTATACTTTTAATCGATATTTATACTGAATTTTCTAAAAACTTTGTTTACAAACGTAGTCTTCCATTACTATAATTTGAGTTATCAGAAATATTGGAGGAAGATATATGTATACACTTCTTGGTTCGATCGCTCTATTAATTGTAGGGTATATCGTATATGGAAAGTTTATTGAAAAGGTGTTTATTGTTAATGATGCAACGCCGACCCCAGCTTATACAAAAGCTGATAATTTAGATTATATGCCCATGCCTGCCTGGAAGGGCTGGATGATTCAATTATTAAATATCGCAGGGCTTGGACCTATTTACGGTGCCATTGCAGGTGCACTGTATGGACCCGTTGCCATGATTTGGATTGTATTTGGTTGTATTTTTGCCGGTGCCGTTCATGACTATTTTGCAGGGATGTTATCATTACGTCATGGAGGCGCACAATTCCCAGCACTTGTTCAACGTTATTTAGGTAAAGTAATGCGTGTCTTCACTGATATCGTTTCAGTAGTATTAATGGTTTTAGTAGCAGCTGCCTTTACTGCAGGACCTGCTGCTGTGCTTTCGTCAAAATTAGGAATTACATTTATGACAGCACTTATTGCGATTTTCATCTACTTCTTATTAGCAGCAATTTTACCGATCAATCAAATTATCGGTCGTATTTATCCAATATTTGGTGCAGTATTAATCATTATGGCCGGTGCGGTATTAGTATCACTAGTCACTTCAGGTATTGCGATTCCTGAAGTATCTTTAACTAATATGCATCCGAATGATTTACCGGTTTGGCCATTATTAATGATTACGATTTCTTGTGGCGCAATCTCTGGCTTCCACTCTACACAAAGCCCGATAATTTCAAGAACAATCAAGAAAGAATCGGAAGGTCGTAAAGTCTTCTACGGTGCCATGATTGGTGAAGGTGTCATTGCATTAATTTGGTGTGCGGCTGGTATGAGTTTCTATGGCGGTACAGATGGATTATTACCAAAAATCTCCGAAATTGGTGCAGGTGGTGTAGTAGACGAAATTTCAATTGCATTACTTGGTACATTTGGTAGTATTTTAGCAATATTAGGGATTGTAATTTTACCAATTACAACAGGTGATACTTCATTACGTTCAGCACGCATGATTGTGTTAGACTTTTTAGGCTCTCGTTTTTCAAAAAATAGTACAACACCAATTTTAGCAACAGTTGCAGTTGCAGCACCCGCATTTTTCCTATCAACAATTGATTATCAATTCTTATGGCGTTATGTAGGGATGACGAATCAAATGGTTGCAACAGTTATGCTTTGGGTTGCAACATCGTATTTATTGAAATCAGGCAAGTTCCACTGGATTGCAGGTTTACCAGCCCTATTCATGACCTCTGTAGTATTTGTATACTTAATGGTAGCGCCAGAAGGATTTGCGCTTGCTTATGAAACAGGTGTCGTCATTGGTTTAAGCTTTACAGTCCTAATTTCTTTCATTTATATTTATCAAATCTTTAAGCATAAAGCTTTTACAAATCCGGTATTTTTAACAGAGAAATAAGGGATTCAGACTTTTGCTAACTATAAAATCTCGCATTTTTATAATTCCTAAAAATGCGAGATTTTTGTTTTGAGCATGCTTTCGATTTTATACTAAATGAATTCAAAATCTAAATTAATTTTACGTTAATCATTTAAAATTTCACGGAAGCTAAGCACCTTGGCTTTACCCATTACTGCCACCCTTCACTTCTTCGCCTGCTTCTTTCACTTTCCCGCCAATATCTTTTAAATCCGTTGTGGCATCTTTTGCATGTGAAAGAATTTCACTTGATTCTTCCGTTACCATAGTAACTGGTTGAATAATGTTGTTGTTTACTTTTTCATAAAGATTTTGAGCATCGCTTATCGCTTCTTTCAGTACGGAAGAAGCCGATTTTAGACGCTCCTGCAAGTCATCTTTTACTTCAGAAGGATTGTTTTTGACTTGGCTATACATATCCATTGTTGAATCTTTCATATTTTTTGTTGTCTCAGTAACTTTATTTCTAGTAGTTGAGTCAAGCATTGAAAGCGCACCACCGATAACTGCCCCAATTACCATTCCTCTTAAAAGCTTACCATTATTATCATTTTCAGTTGTTGTCGATAAATTATTATACGAATTTTGTGTCATAATGAATGCTCCTTTTTGTTTGAATTTGTTAACTTATACCTTAGTTGCCCGATATTTTTTTCATTTAAACATTTTCAAAACCAGGATATTCTAGGATTTATAAACTATATGAGAATATATCATCCATAAGGCACCTTAACTCGATCGTTCATATTTATCGTTTTCACTAGTATTCAGCCACTACTGAAAAGGCACATTTCTTGTTAAGAAATACGCCTCATGCAAACCCTTATTTGAGCAAGTTTTATGTATTGCAATTTTTGTTACTGCTTAAATTCTTTAATAGCTGGGAAAGTTCTAAATAATCATCAATTATTGCATCAACTTTTACATCAGTCCCTTGATCATCTTTTTTCCAAACACTTGTCATTCCTACATTTTGAGCAGCTTTCACATCATTATCAGGATGGTCTCCAATAAATAGACTCTCTGATGGTTCGACATTTAATTTTTCTAATGCGTTTAAAAAGATTTGGGGATCAGGTTTCTTGATCCCTTCCCATTCGGATACTAAAATCACGTCAAAATAACTTTCAATATTCAAAGCTTTAATGTTATCCATTTGGAAATGACCATATCCATTTGTAATCATACCTAAAGCGATTTTATTATTTTTTAACTCCTCCAGCATTTCATTAATATGAGGAAATCCTACACAATGGTGACTGAAATTGTCCAAATAATCTTCGAGAAGTTCTTCCCAAGTTACTGAAGATATATTAAATTCCTCAATTAGTTGTTGGTACACTTTATCTTTCCAAACATATCCATGATTATCAAGTTCAATAAATCGTGAAACATACTGCTCTTTTGGAATATGAGAAAGTATCTTATTCAGTCTTTCATATTGGTGGTTAATAAAAAGATCTACTGACTTATCGCGATTCAGTAACGTTCCATCTAAATCAAATAATACAGCTTTAAACATGTTGAACTCCCCCAATGCGTATTAACTAATGTTATTCCACTATATAACTCTATAATTGAATAAAGCACTTATCTTTTTTACGAAAAGCGCATGATTGCGGAAATCTGATTCTGGGTATCAAGATATCAAGCTACTACTTGAGAGCCTATTTCTCATGTAGCATTAATGAAAAACCTTCCTTTTGCAGCTTTAATCTCAAAGAAATATTTTTCACCATTCTTAAGCCCTTCTAATTTCGCACTTTTTCCAGGTGTTATCTGAAATTCATTTACTACTATTTCTCCATTTATATCTTTTACCCTCATGAGTATATTACCTGCACTGTTTGCGTCATTCGTAACTTCCTTTCTCCAAAAAATGCTATTATAGGTCATGTCTTTTTGGGCGTTAAAACTTATACGTTCCCACTCTTCCATTCCATCTGACGAATCCACAATAGCTGTAACCATTGGAAAAAATATTTGATTGACGGAACCTACATTTTGAATAACTAAACTACAAGTAATTACTACTACTGTCAGTGCAAATGCAATAATAGAAAATAATAAACTTTTCTTCAATTTCATCAAGTACCCCCATTCATACTTCATCTCTTTTATTTCAATAAAGAATGGTCTAAATCCTTCTTAACTCTTCACTGGTTATAGCAATCAACGTCTATGAACACTCTATTGCTAATTAAAATAAATATTCGATAACTAGTTTATCTTACAAAAAAGCACAATTCTTTTTTCAAGAATTGTGCCTGGTATGTCGTTATTTTGAAGCCCGGTTATGTAATTTATATTATGTATTATCGAGCAGTACCTCGCCATTTTTGTAAATGCCCCTCTACTGTATACGTACTATTAACAAGATCCAATACTTCTGAACTCATTGCTAATTCTTTTGCTTGCACTACTTTTTGAACGGACATGGTTACTTCTACTTTTTGATTATTTTTCTCTTCTACTATCATTGCTTTGATTGTGTGTGCTTCTACACTGTTAACATTCATGTGACGTTAGTTCCTCTCGATTACTATCATTTTCTTAATATTCATACTTTTAAAGTATAGTCCCCTAACACGACTTTTGTCTCAGTTATTTCTGTGTATATTTTCTCACTTATGTATGTTTTTCAACTCATCCGCCAATCAGTTAGGTTATATAAACTACTCATAGAATTTATATCACCAAATTTTGTGTAATATTTTAATTCGAAAGAAGTGATATAAACCGGTATTTGGCAGAACATAATTCCCCCTCCTATAGACCACCCATTTCATTTCAGTTATTCAACAGTATAAATATAATCACTTTGGTAAAAGCTTATCTAAAGTTGGAGAGATTAAGAAGAACGTAGACAAGGAGAGCTTGCTATTCAAGCGATGAGTAACTATGAAAAACTTGTTCAAAATCAAACATATGTTGTTGGTTATTTTATTATTAAATCTAATTGATGGCATTTGTACGGCTTGGGGACTCAGTAATGAATGGATTGAAGAAGCGAACCCACTGATGAGTTCGTTTTCACCCTTAACAATCCTTGGAATAAAAGTCACTTTATCTGGTGCCATTTTGTTACTGTGGAAATCAGATTTCCCTACAAGATTAACGAATGTTTGGCGAGTAGTTCTTACTTTCGTCATGTTCTTATATACTGGGATCTTTGTTATGCACATAACCTGGATTTCAATGTTGTAGTATGTCTTCAAAAAAAAGAAAAGTGCTGCAAACCCTTAATACTAAGGAATTTGCAGCACTCTTTAATTTATTGTTCTTTCTTTATACTTTCTTGTGCCATTTTAATAAGCTCCTTAACCATGCTGCCACCAATTTTCCCGCCTACTTTTCCAGCTTCAAAAGAAGTAAGTTCGCCGTTATATCCTTCATTTAGAGAGATGCCTAATTCCTTAGCTACCTCTAGCGCTGTTACTTCAGGATTGCTAGAACCGGTTACTTTCGCTTTTAATAGATCTAGCTCTTGTCTAGCTTCAGGTACAAGAATTTTATTTCGATTTTTCTTTGCCATTTGATTGCTCCTTTTAAACTAGCATAGGCAATTACAAGCAAAAAATACTAGCAGATAATGTTAATGATTAATTCACTTTAAAAAGGAATTCTCAAATTCTTCAATCGGACATGGTTTGCCAAAGTAAAAGCCTTGAATATATCGGCAATTTTCTTTTAGAAGGAAATCCAGTTCTTCTTTTGTTTCAACACCTTCAGCGATCACTTCTAACTTTAAAAGTTGCGCCATTTTTATCATTGCAGATGTAATGGTGGCGTTTTCAGGTTTGTGGGAAATATCCCGGATAAACGATTGATCTATCTTTACACCGTCTATTTTAAATATCTTCAAATAGTTGAATGATGAATAACCCGTTCCAAAATCATCGATAAAAATTTTAACACCCATTTCTTTTAAATCCAAAAGTGTTTTCTGAACATTTTCTTCATTGAGCATTATCGAGTTTTCGGTAATTTCGATTTCTAACCATTTGCCTTCTAACTCGTATTGTTCTAATAATTCACTGATTTCTTCAGCAAACCCTTGCTGTAAAAATCGCTTGGAACTAATATTTACACTTATCGGAACAAGCGGCAGCCCGGCATTTCTCCATGCAACTAATTGTTCACAGACTCTTTTCTTCATCCATTTTCCGATTGCTATTATTAAACCTGTTTCTTCAGCAATCGGAATGAATAGTCCTGGCGAAATTAAACCATGTTCCGGATGATTCCATCGTACAAGCGCTTCTGCACTCACGATTTTGCCTGTTAATGCGTCTACTCTTGGTTGGAGATAGGCAACAAATTCTTCGTTCATAATTGCTTTCCTTAAATCTCGCTCCATCACGAATGACTGGTAATTTGCCTGGTTCATCGAAGAATCATAAATTTGATACATATTTCGACCGATCTCTTTCGCCTTGTAAAGTGCAACATCCACCCTTTTCATCAGTTCCGTTACATTTGCATCATTCGATGGGTAAAAGTCAATTCCGATACTTGCTGTCAAAAGCAATTCAGAACCTTGAACATAAAAGGGATTTTTTAAGCTTTCTAATATATTTTGTGCAATATCAATTACTTCATCTTTCGTTTCGACAGTCGGGCAAAGAAGCATTAATTCATCACCGCCCATACGAGCTACATGAAACTTGTCTTTATACGTGTTGGCATTTAATCTCACTGCGATTTGCTGTAATAACTCATCGCCTACAGCATGTCCTAATGTATCATTAATTGATTTAAATCGGTCCAAATCTAGAGATAATATCGCCATCTTCTTTTGATTTTCTTCTGCCAGTTTTAGAGAATCCCGAATTTTTTGTTCCATCCATCGACGATTCGGTAAACCCGTTAATTCATCATGATGAGCTAAAAAGGCATTGCGTTCTTGCACAAGTTTTTCCTCTGTAATATCTTTCCCAATTGAATAGATCACGTCTATTTCATTATCCATAACCATTGGAACTAATGTTACATTTAAAAATCTTCTTTGCCCGTTATTCTTAACTTCAAACTCAAAAAATTGAACTTCTCCGTGTAATGCCTTCTCAAAGTAGGCTGCAATAAGTGGGCGTTCTTCTTCAACAGTAACATCGATAATACTCATTTTTCCAAACACGGTTTCCTCTATTCCGAGCAGCTCCAATGTTTTCGCATTCATATGTACAATGGTACCTTCTTTATTCAGCATTGTAATATATTCATGACTGTAATTCATTAAAGACTGGTATCGTTCTTCATTTACTTTTAATTGCTTTTGAACTTCTCTAAATTGTGAAAAATCGTGAACGGTTCCAACGATCTCTGTTACTTCCCCGTTATGCCGAATGGGCTCGATATCGACGAAAATAAGTTTGCCGCCTAACTCTATCTCATACTGTACTTTCTTACCTTTGAGCGCTTTTGTATACATTTTTTCTTTCATTTTTGCAATGTCTTGTTCAAATACATCAAAAGGCGATTTGGATAAAATCAGTTCTGCACTCGCGCCAATTTCATCCATTAACTTGCCTTCTGACATGATATATTTCAGAGTACCATCTTGATCTTTTCGTACTTTGAAAATTCCATTTTGCAGGTTTTGAAATGTTCGAATAAAATTCATTTTAAACTGAGTTTCCATCTGCTTATTTTCTGTAATATCAGTTTGGAAACTAATGAAATAATACGGCTGTCCTTCCTCATCAAGGATTGGCACGATGATTTCAAATACCCAGAAAACAGTGCCATCCTTGGCTCTATTTTGAATTTCACCGCGCCAAGTATTACCGCTCCTAATCGTTTCCCATAGGTGTATGAAAAACTCTTTCGAATGAGATTCAGAATTGACTATTCGATGGTTTTGCCCTATGATTTCTTCCTTTTCATATTTTGATAGTCGGCAAAAATTATAATTCACATAAAGTATTGTGCCGTCATAATCTGTAATCGTTATATTTGTTGTTTCATTCATAGCATTTAAAATATCATCCAGCATTTTATGGACTATATTAGATTCGCTGATCTTTTTGGAATCAAAAGAGGCAATGAAAAAATCGCTAATTTCCTCCCTGATATTTGATATTTCTTTTGTATTAACACTCATCTCATCACCTATTGTTTCGCAATATTTCTAATTTACTATATTATTCTTTATTATTTTACTTAATTTAACCTATTAATGCATTAAACAATTTAGTAATTTATTACGTAAGACATTACAAATAAAAAAACTGTACCCCAATTGTCAAATGTTCCTAACAATTGGGGTACAATTCACATGTACTCTATATTATGGCATTGTTAATTAATTATTTTTTCTTTCCAGTTTTCTCGTAATTGATATTTTAATATTTTCCCTGATACATTTCGCGGTAAAGATTCTACATATATAAAGTGACGCGGCAGTTTATAACCCGCTAAATGACCGCGGCAATAGGCTTTAATATCTTCTTCATCGATCTCAATCTCTTCCTTTTTAACGATTACCGCTGTTACTACCTCACCCCAGTTCGGATCAGGTAAACCGATAATAGCACATTCTACAATGCCTGGGTAACCATTTAAAATTTGTTCAACTTCTACCGAATAAACATTTTCTCCGCCTGAGATAATCATATCCTTCTTACGGTCTACAAGTGTAATATAGCCCTCGTCATCTATTGTCGCTAAATCACCCGTTAAAAGCCAACCGTCTCGGAATGTTTGCGCTGTTTCTTCCGGTTTTTTATAGTATTCTGTCATAACCGATTCTCCGCGCATAATGAATTCTCCAACTTCACCAGGCATTACATCTTCCATATAATCATTTACTACACGAACGTCCAGAAAAGTCATCGCTTTTCCACTCGCACCAAGCTTTGTCTTATGTTCTTCAGGCGTGAGATAAACCCCTCCTGGTCCACCTTCCGTTAAACCACACGCATTATAGAACTGGTCTGAACCTAAATACTCTACAGCTTTTTCAATCATACTTGGTGACATTGGTGCCGCTCCGTATACATAACCCCGAACTGTTGATAAATCATACGAACCTTTGGGAACCATGAAAAAGGCATTGTACATAGCAGGCACACCAAAGAATAGCGTTACTTTATGCTGTTCTATCGCCTTTAAAGATTCTACAGGATGGAAGTCTCGCATCATGACAACCGTTGCACCGGCAAAGAAGCAAGATGTGAGCACCATATTTAAACCCGCAGAGTGGAATGCTGGCGCTACGAGTAAATAAACGTCATCATAGTTTAATTTCATCATGACGGTTTGTGCACTATTCAAATTTGTAACATTACCATGTGTAAGGAGTGCCCCTTTTGGCTTGCCTGTTGTACCTGATGTATATAGAATTTGCGCAGCATCTGCAGCAGTAATTGGCACAACCGGGTTTTCGGTTTGTGAAGTATATATTTCTTTTATAGAGACAATTCCTTCCTCAGCATCCCCAACACTGTATATGACCGGCTTTGCAGTAATATCAGCAATGGCGTTTTTAACTAATTCTGTTTGATCCTCATCTGTAATAACAGCGATTGAATCAGATTGATCCACAATATAATTGAGTTCTTTAGCCGTTAGACGGAAGTTAATAGGAACAATGACACCTCCTGCTTTCATAACGGCATACGCACAAATGACAAACCAATGGGAATTTTTTAAAAATAGACTGACTTTATCGCCTTTTTTTAAACCTTGATTAATGAACCCATTACTATATCGATTAATCTCATCGTTTAACTCTTTATACGTGTACGTGTAATCTCCAAATACTAGTGCTTTTTGATTTGGCATTCTACTTGCGTGCGATAAAATCGGTTTTATTAAATCCAAATACTCATCCTCCTAATACTTTCTTTGGAATAATATATTCTCCCGAAATTTATTTATAACTAATACCTTACAAAGTATATTTTCTAGATCAGTTCACCTTATAGTTACTAGCAATCGCTTTATATCGATTGCTACTTAAAATATTCTGGTCAGTAAATGAAAACAAGCGCTGATTCTTATTAAAGAATCGCGCTTTATTAACATTAAATATAAGTAGAATTCCTAAAATAGATTTAACAAATACCTGAACTTTCAATTATTCGTTTACCAATGCATTGATTGTATGGGTATGTTTAATCTCATTAATAGATAAAAATAATTCATAGTTTCCATATTCTAAAACCTTATCTAATAATGCATTTAATTCCTCCTGTTTACCTACTTTTACTTTTAGATGATAACAGCCCCCGCCCGAAATACGATGGGCTTCAGTGATTTCTTTTTCACCTGCAATGAATTGTTTGAATCGATTATGGTCCGTTGTTTTCATAAAAATAATAATAAAAGCGGTATACGTAAGTCCTAGCTTACTTTCATCTACCATGACCGAATAAGCTTTAATCGCCCCACTATCCTCCAATTTTTTAATTCGATTCCCTACTGCCTGGCCCGACATGTGAATTATTTCGCCGAGATCCTTCCACTGAATCCGAGCATTTTGCGAAAGCAATTGAAGGATTTGAATATCAATATTATCTAATTTCATAATAACTCCTTTCACCGTGAAACAGGGATGACTTAAACTCTTTCACGAACTTATCGAAACTACTTTTTTTATTTAGTATCCTTTAATTAGTTATAGTTTACTATAACAATAATACAATGAGGTGATTTCAATGAATACTGCATTACTTATCATTGATATTCAAAATGATTATTTTCCGAATGGAAAAATGGAGTTAAACAATCCTGAACAAGCTGCAATAAATGCTGCAAAGGCATTAACTTGGTTCAGACAAAACAACAAAGACAATATTTTTCATATTCAACATCTTGCACATGACCCTTCTGTAGGCTTTTTCCTGCCTGAAACAGAAGGTGCTGAAATTCATGCAAGTGTAGCACCAATAGCTTCTGAAGATATTACCGTTAAATATGCACCGAACAGCTTCTTAAACACAGATTTAGAAAATAAGCTAAAAGATAAAGAAGTTACAAAATTAGTAGTTGTCGGTATGATGACACATATGTGTATCGATAGTACGGTTCGTGCAGCTGCTGACCTAGGTTTTGAAGTTACAGTACTAGAAGATGCATGCACTACACGCGCATTAAGCTATGACAATATCGAAGTAACTGCTGAACAAGTTCACTATTCATACATGGCTGGCATTCATGGGGTATTTGGACAGGTTATTAAAACAGATGATTTTTTAAACCAGAACAAGAACTCATAATTAAAAGACTGGAATAAAAACAGCCAGTATAAGTCGGAAAGGATACCGAGCTTATACTGGCTGTTTTGTTGTATTTAAAATTTTTATCGATCATTCGAAAATTGCTGTTCGATTCTGAATCAATATTTCTATGATTTTTAAATAGTTTTATTTCTTGATAAACATTTGTGTCCAGTAGTTACCATCTTCAACGTAGCCTACACCAATATGCGTAAATTTCGCATCCATAATGTTTGCTCGGTGGCCTGAACTATTCATCCATGCTTCCATTACTTGCGCAGCCGATTTTTGACCTTTTGCAATATTTTCACCTGCTGCTGTATAGCTGATACCGAATTTTTTCATCATATCAAATGGTGAGCCGTATGTAGGGCTTGTATGGCTGAAGTAATTTTTGTCGTGCATATCTTGAGATTTATATTTCGAAACACGTGCTAGCTCCCAATCGATTTGAAGTGGTGCTAACCCTTGCTGTGCGCGTTCTTTGTTTACTAGACTTACTACTTGCTCTTCTACTGCTTGTTGTTCATTTTCTGAAATAGTAATTTTATCTCCGACATAGATCATATCCGGATTTTTTAATGTAGGGTTTAAAGCAATTAATTCGCTTAGACCGATTTGATTTTTAGAGGCAATCTTCCAAAGCGTGTCCCCACTTTTTACTGTATAAGTAGCTGCAGATGCAGTAGCTGGTAGCGCAAATAGCATCATACTAAAGAACAACACGATACTTTTTTTCAACATTATTAAATCAATCCTTTCTAGATGTCTGTTACAAGCTTACTAGAGAATTGTGGTGATTTCATTAGGGAATGAATGGCGCTTCTTTTGCAATTCCATAACAAACATTACAAATGTGACAATTCCACTGTAATTAACCTCTGTTAAATAAAAAAAACGACATGCTGCGCATGCCGGTTTTTTCAGTGGATTACTAATGTTCCGGTTCCATTGACTTGTAAATACTTATATTCACAATGGAGCCGATTCGCTCAACCTTTACATAAATACCTAGCCAGACAATTATATAACAGTCTGTACCATCACAAGATTTTTCCGTTATTTTATGCTCGAAATCAATATCGACGATCCCTTCCTTCTGTCCGGACGCAGTGGCACGGAACACATTAGTTCCTGGATCTCTAGTAACTGTCACCATTTGCTCAGCATTTTTTGTTCTTGTTGTATGTTTGCCTATATTGTATTTGGCCCCCATATCAATTAAATCAGAAAGTTGTTCTTTAACAACTTTGATATCATAATTGAAGCTGGTCTGATTCGGTTTAGCTTCGATTCCATACCTCACTTCTTCTCCATCTTTAAAATAAACGGTTGCAATAAACTGACCTTGCTGTTTAATATCAAAACAAACCGAATAGCCATATTGGCAATCTTCGAACTTTAGACTTGAAGACACATGCTTACCATCCATTGTATAAAGAGTTATTTTTTCGACATCTTGACTTGACCGATTTCGTGATTCATCAAAAACTGATAACTCTACTGGAGTAGCATGGGAGGTATCTTTTTCCTCCAACGTCGGTTTCAATTCGCCGTTCTCTTTTTTTATATGAACATAATATTTTTTATTGACCGTTTTGTTTGCCTTTAATCCCCGGACAATTAGCGTACCCGTACCTTCTTTCAATGGTACTATCTGAATTTTATCTTCAGTTTTGCCCGAAGTTAGTACATTACCTTTCACCAGTATCCCGTGAAATACGGCAGAATCAATTTTATCATCTTCTATCCATTCTATCTCTTCCAAATCGATTTCAGCTGGCCCTATTGTCACCATTGGCGGTTTCAAATCTTCCGTAGCTTTCAGCATTTTTGCAGCTTGTCCCCTTGTGATAAAAGCATTTGGACTGAATTTGTCAGGGGAAGTTCCTCCAACAATGCCAAATTTATAAAGGATTAAAATATTATCGGCATGCGATCGTAAATAGTAATACGGTATAACGTCTTTGAATGGGTTGACCATATCATGCCCCGATATATTATAGCGTGGCAGATCGAACGCTTTGACAAGTATTGAAGCCATCTGTCCCCGTTTGATAGGATCGTTCGGCCCATATCGTCCATCCCCGTAGCCGCTGATTATCCCATGTTCAGCCATTGCTGCAATCGACTTATAGTAACCGTTTGAAGTTGTGACATCTTCAAAACCCGGATTCTTTACGTTGGAAGTGTCCAAGTTGATCATCTTCGTAATGATAGCGGCTGCCTGTCCTCTTGTAATCGTGTTTCCGGGTTTAAATGTACCATCCGGATACCCTCCAATAATGTTTCGTTCTGCCAATTCATAAACAGCTCCGGCGTAATATTTTGATGACGGTACATCTGAAAATTGCTTAGTTGATGCGGCAAATGTGCTGGCTAAAACGAGGTTACACGCTATAAATAGTACCGTGAATATGGTCGTTAATCGTTTCTTCATTCTCTCGCTTCCTTTCGTTTCGTAAATTTTATTATCCATTTCCCTGATTTATAGGGTTTCACTCGCTTCTACTGGTAACCTGACTGTTTTTTGCGTATTTTTGGCAGCGAGCAATTTCATCTTATTTTTTTACAGAGTCTCCCCCAATCAGTAATGTGCTGTACTGACGGAAAAAATGGAAATTAGTTTCACTTTTTTAACTTTTTAAATTGTAGGAAAGAATCATATCCAATTAGATTGTATGGAAAAAAGCGCTGATTCCTTTTACAAAAACCGCGCTCGCTTAATTTGGTATTTGCTATACCCCATAGCATCATTATTTTCATCAAAATAAAGGATAAATGCCTACTAGTTATTTATAGAACAAAAGCGCTAAAGCGCCCGTTCAACTCCGACAGTCATTGGAGGGCCGGACGCAAAAGTAAAGGCTTCACTACTTTTGCACGAAAGGGACCTAATGATGCGAGGAGTTGGCGCTTTAGCCTAGACGTAGTCAGTCGTTTCGTTCAAAGTGTTCCACCATGCCCAAATCTAAAATTTCCTTAACAACAAAAAACTGTATGAGCAGCTAATTCGCTACCCATACAGTTTTATGCTGACTATTCATTTGAAGAGCTCATGTTGCAAGAGTACCATGCAATATCCAAACGAATACCTACCCACCCGACTATTTAAAAGCCTGAGCTGCCTTAACCGCTTTGCCCCAGCCTGTGTATAAAGCTTCGCGCTCTTCTTCGCCCATTTCAGGCTCAAATTTGTAGTCTAAATTCCAGTAGTTTGAGATGTCATCTAATGTCTCCCAATAGCCTACAGCTAAACCTGCCAAGTATGCTGCGCCTAAAGCCGTTGTTTCGTTGACAACCGGGCGATCTACCGGCGCATTTAATAGGTCTGACTGGAACTGCATTAAGAAGTTATTTTTCACTGCGCCGCCGTCTACACGTAGCGTACTTAACGGAATTCCTGAATCCGCTTCCATTGCACTTAATACGTCGCGTGTTTGATACGCAAGTGACTCAAGTGTAGCACGTACAAAATGTTCTTTTTCCGTACCGCGCGTTAAGCCGAATACTGCACCGCGCACATCTGAATCCCAGTAAGGTGTACCTAGGCCAACGAATGCCGGCACAACATACACACCTTCTGAAGATGTTACACGAGCTGCATATGCTTCACTTTCCTCCGCTTTACGGAACATACGTAAGCCGTCGCGCAGCCACTGGATAGCAGAGCCCGCTACGAAAATACTTCCTTCTAGCGCATACGTTACTTTGCCGTCTAACCCCCATGCGATTGTCGTTAATAAACCATGATCAGATTTTACCGCTTTTTCACCTGTGTTCATTAACATAAAGCAACCAGTGCCATATGTATTTTTCACCATTCCTTGCTCGAAGCAAGCTTGCCCGAATAATGCTGCTTGTTGGTCGCCCGCAATACCTGCGATTGGAATTTCTTGACCGAAAAATTTATCTGCATCTGTATGACCGTATACTTCAGAAGAAGATCGAACTTCTGGAAGCATCGAAGCTGGAACTGTTAAAATATCAAGTAGCTCTTCATCCCATTTCAAATCGTAAATGTTGAACATTAATGTTCGGGATGCGTTTGAATAATCGGTTACGTGAACTGAACCATTCGTTAATTTCCAAATAATCCATGTATCGATCGTACCGAATAAGAGATCCCCATTTTCCGCTTTTTCACGAGCGCCATCTACATTGTCCAAAATCCATTTCACTTTTGTTCCTGAGAAATACGCATCAATAAGTAATCCTGTTTTATCGCGGAACGTATCATTTAAACCACGCGCTTTTAAATCTTCACAAATTCCCGCTGTTTGTCTTGATTGCCAAACGATTGCATTGTAAATTGGTTGACCCGTATTTTTATCCCATACGACTGTCGTTTCACGCTGGTTTGTAATACCAATTCCTGCGATTTGACTTGCGAGTACATTTTTCTCCGATAACACTGCCGCGATACATGAAAGCACGGAAGACCAAATTTGTTCCGGGTTATGCTCTACCCAACCTGATTCCGGGAAATATTGCGGGAACTCCTGCTGTGCTGTATGAAATACCGTACCATTTTTATCAAATAAAATTGCACGAGAACTAGTTGTACCTTGGTCTAGCGCCATCATAAATTTTTCTGTCATCCTCAAATCCTCCTACTCTTCTACTCTTCTACAGCCGATACTGTCATTTGTGCAGCTACGAAAACCGCCGCCACTACTACACTGAAAATCCAGAATAATGTTGCATCTGCTCCATTCCAGATGAAGCTGAAAAATACTGCTCCGTAAACACCGCCGATGATTGGGGCAACTACAGGTACCCATGCATACCACCAAGCTGAATCTCCTTTACCTGGAATCGGTAAAAGCGCATGTGCAATACGTGGACCTAAGTCACGAGCCGGGTTAATCGCATAGCCAGTTGGACCACCCAATGCCATACCAATTACAACAATTAAAATACCGACTAAAAATGGATTTAATCCTGCTGTCATTTCGTTTGTCCCTAACGCTAAAATCCCTAATACTAATGCGAATGTGCCGACCATCTCTGCAATCATGTTGGATGGAATATGTTTTACTGCTGGAGTTGTTGAGAATACACCAAGTTTTGCCCCTTTGTCTTTTGTGCCTTTCCAATGCGGTAAATAAACAAAGTACACTAACACAGCACCTAAAAACGCTCCAATTAGTTGTGCAACGATAAACAATGGCACATCTGCCCATGGAAAATTGCCAATTGTTGCGAATGCAATTGTTAATGCCGGATTTAAGTGTGCCCCGCTAATGCCCCCTACTGCATAAGCTGCCATCGCTACGGCAAAGCCCCATGCAAAAGTGATTACGACCCAACCGCCACCTTCACCTTTTGATTTGTGCAATGAAACACCTGCTACAACCCCGCCACCGAATAATATTAGCAGCATAGTGCCGACTAACTCGGCTGTAAATGTTGACATTCCATAACCTCCTTAGCTCATGTATATTCCGTTAATAAAATACTTAGAAGAAAAAAAAAAGTCCGCAAGTAACAATTGTTTTACGAATTCACGTAAAACAATGATACATGCGGACTCCTTTACTCAACCACGTATTTATCGACTTAGTAATCATAATAATTTGAAATTACTCATTAGTCAATAACTTTTTGAAAACGTTTCCACAATTCTTTATTAGAGGTAGTAATAGCAATTGCACCTGCATCAAATGCCTGCTTAATTTGCTCATCCGTCCGAATTAGGCCCCCAGTAATAACAGAAATACCTGTTTGCTTAGATACTTCCTTAATCATTTCGGGGATAACACCTGGAAGTAATTCAATAAAGTCCGGGGCCGTTTGTTCAAGGAGCGAATAACTTTTTTCAAGCGCAATTGTATCAATTAAAAAGACACGTTGAATCGCCAATATACCACGGGATTTCGCTTTTAAAATCATATTGGAGCGTGTAGAAATAATGCCTGCCGGGCGAATATCGTTACATAAATAATCCGCGGCAAAATTATCTGTCTTTAAGCCATGAATTAAATCCGCATGAATAATTAATTTTTTTCCATGACGATCGGCCTCTTGTTTTAGCGAGCGCAAATGGCTTAAATGCACTTCAAGCAATACGATATATTCGAATTCACTTTTTACTACTTTATCAAACTGTTTAATTGTTCGGGCAGCAGGAATAATTTTCTGATCATTAAACGGCATAACATCCTCCTAAATTTAGAAATCTGTTTATATTAATATGGCTCATCGGGTGCGTTAATTCAAATCTCCCACGCATCCGATGAGCCAAAATTATATCACAATATTATTTTACATTATTTTGCGGTTGTTGCACGCTTAATTTCAATGTTTAACAGTTCTGTAAACTCCGCTAATTGGGCATCTGTCCAATTTAACTCCCGAGCCATATGTGTAATGACTGCATCTTTATGTGCCAATACAGATGCGATATTAAAGAACATATTACCAGTACGGCGCACAAAGAAATCGACAGGTGTTGTCACAAGCTCATGCTCGATGCCATATTGGAGCTGTGCAAATAAAGCTTTAGGCATTGTGTCGTTTGCTTTCGCCACGTAGCTAAATACTTTTTCAACATTCGAGCCGTAATGCTGAGCCAAATACGCCGCTTCTTCTTTCGTTATGCCCGCTTTCACACCTAACTCTGTCTTTTTCGAAATAAATGTTTGGATATGTTTTGAGCCGCCTACTTCACCACCAGAAATCGGGATGTTTTTTGTAATACAAGGTTTGCTCTCTACACCAAACTCTGCTTTTAGACTCGCTGAAATTTTATTTACTACTGCTTCCGCCATTTTTCGATAGCCTGTTAATTTACCGCCCGCAATTGTAACTAAGCCTGAAGCCGATTCCCAAACTTCATCGTGACGGGAAATTTCTGATGGTCCTTTTCCTTCTTCATGAATTAACGGACGTACACCAGCCCAGCTTGATTCAATATCCGCATCCGTCACTTTTACATTTGGGAACATATAGTGGATGGCGTTCATAATGTAATCGCGATCGGATTGTTCGATGTCCATATTACGCGGATCCCCTTCATAAAACGTATCAGTCGTACCAACATACGTTTTACCGTTACGAGGAATCGCAAATACCATGCGGCCATCCGGTGTATCAAAATAAACCGCCTGCTTTAGCGGGAACTTCGATTCATCAAATACGATGTGCACACCTTTTGATAAGATTAGGTGTTTACCGCTTGTTTTACCTTCGATGCTACGTACATCATCTACCCATGGACCCGCTGCATTCACAACTTTTTTCGCCTGTATCTGAATTGTTTCATTAGATAGTAAATCTGTCGCTTCAATCCCAATAATTTTTTTCGCATCATTATATAAAAAGCCTGAAGCTTTCGTGTAGTTCGCTAAAACGGCACCTTTTTCAATCGCGACTTTTGCAACTTCAATTGTTAAGCGTGCATCATCAGTCCGGTATTCAACATAAACACCGCCGCCTAATAAATCGGCTTGCTTTACTAGCGGTTCTTTTTCCAATGTTTGCGCACCATTTAACATGTAGCGGCGCTCTGATTTTTTTACCCCCGCCAGGAAATCGTACACACGTAAACCAACAGATGTAGAGAATTTACCGAATGTACCACCTTTATGGAACGGTAATAACATCCATACAGGTGTTGTTACGTGCGGACCATTTTCATACACGATCGCACGCTCTTTTCCTAACTCGGCTACTTCTTTAATTTCAAATTGTTTTAAATAGCGTAAACCGCCGTGCACTAATTTTGTTGATCGGCTTGACGTACCTGCCGCAAAATCCTGCATTTCAACTAATGCGACTGACAAACCGCGCGTAATGGCATCAAGTGCAATCCCTACACCTGTAATACCGCCTCCGATAACTAAAACGTCATATTCCTTGCTCTGTAAATCATTCATGATGTCTGAACGTTGTAAAGATGAAGCTGTTGACATTATAATTCCTCCTTAAATGTAGACAAAAAAAGAGAGACCTTAAAGCACCACACAAATATCGCTTTGTGCGTTCTTTAAGGTCTCTCTTTAACTCAAACCGGTCTATTAACTTGACCTTATCTTAACGCCACATAAGAAAAAAAGCAAGACATTTACATTATTCGTTCTGATTTTGTTCATTTAGAATCCGGTAAGCATAAAGAAACTACATTTATTCCTTTTAACCAAAGAACAGGTCAAAAATATTCGAGGCTGAAGACGATTTTTTATTATAGAACTCTGAATATCCACAGTTATTGCAGTAAACGACGATAAACTGATTGTGCTGAACATCAAACATTTTGGATAACCCTGTACCAGTCATCGCCACTTCTTTCTTGCTCGCATCCTTACTTCCACATTTAATACAGCCTTTTTCAGACATATATATTCCCCTCTCCAACTAAACGATTTGTTATACTTTCATACGGTATCGGGGCGGAAAAAGTTTCGGTAATTGTAATTAGGTACAATAAATGGATTCCATCTATCCTTTAAAAACTTTTCTAGTCGGTGTCATTATAAATATCGAATTCAAATTCTCCATTTACTTGATTGGCAAATTCAATTGTCTTATTATTCATAACAAGCCCACGTGTTTGGTGACGATTAAAACAAATAACCGTAACTAATTTACATTTTAAATTGTAAGTATCTTTATATTTTTTAATAACCTCTATTGAGTTATATAGTGTATTTACAATGGTATGAATTTGTTCCTCTGGATGGTTTGTCATTTTGTAATCTAGCCCGTACTCCCATGCAGTTTCAAATCTTACATGTTTTGTTTTACCTCGAATCCATTCCTCACCTTTTCTGTAAGCTTCTGTTGGTATGATTCCTATTTCTTTAGTGAATTCCTCCAAAGGAAAATCCTCTCCAAATAAAGTAAAGTATGCCCTCGTTTCTGAACAAAAATCTTCCATTATAAAACACCTCAATTTTAAGCCCTTATAAGCTAATTTCATTGGTTTCTGAAGAGCATTTTTTTAAGACTTACATTCACTTCAAGTAGAGTTTCTCCAACTGATAATCCTCAATCAAGTCAATATTTCTTCTATTATCAATATAGTTCTTTATTTGCTGTGTTATATTGGGCAGCAGTAAGATTGAGTCCAATTCATCTATAGGAATCCATTTCACCGCCGTTTGATTAGGGTCTGGATTTTCGGGTAATTTCGGGACCGAGTGATTCTTTAAAGTACATTCAAAAATAAGGTGAAGTCCATGTTTGGCATTCTCATCATAATCCCCGGATTGCTTATGTGGGGGAAACTCATAAATTAATGCTAACGGCCCAACTTCAACATCTGCCGTAGTTTCTTCAAACACTTCTCTTATGACACCCTCAATTATTGTTTCACCGGGTTCAAGTCCCCCGCCTGGTAAATTATAATGGATCCCATTATCATCATACTCTACTAAAAGTACCGAATTATTTTCGATGATCAATCCTGTACATCGTATTCTTACATGTGACATTTTCCCACCCCGTTTTCTTCTATATAATTAGACATTCAGTTGTTTTTCAATAAGGTACATTTTTGCCATTGTGTAAGCATGTGCTGTGAACAGTTGTGTATTGATCTGCTTCGACTTAATCAGACTATCCATTTCATTAAAATCAATTAAATTAATTGTTAGCTCTTCAGTATCATCTAAATCTTGTTCGAATTTCTTAAAAGCATCAACCAAGAGAAAAGTAATTACTTTGTTATTTTGTGTAGCGGGGTTAACCATGAATTCTCCAAGTAAAATAGGCTTGCTATCTGAAATAAACCCGGTCTCTTCCTTTACTTCTCGGATTATCGCTTCCTCGTATGTTTCATTTGTTTCGATTTTCCCAGCAGGGACTTCAAGGTAAAATTCATTGCCAGCATAACGGTACTGTTCAACAAGGACCATCTTGTTTTCCTTTGTTAACACAACAGCGTTTACCCAATCAGAATACTCGTTTACATAATAATCATCAATCACTATACCATTAGGAAGCTTGCATTCATCTTTTCTAATATTGCCGAAAGGACTTTTATGTGTATACTCAGTTTTTAAAGTTTTCCATTTATCCATAATTACCTCCATAAATTCATGCCCAAATCTAGGCTTTTAAATTACCTATTACCACTCTTTATAAATATTAACATAATTAACCAATTTACTTCATTATAAAAAATGAGCATGATCCTTGTAGCAGGTTCATGCTCGAAAATTAGATATTGAAATTTTCTAAAGTCCTTAGTAAATTTCCCCTTTTGTCAGTATAGTAGCATTCCCACCTACCATAACTACTGGGTTATTTTTATTTACCAATTTCGTAATAATGTGAGAAGGTCTATCCATACTGTATCCTTGAAGAAAAGTGTATTCTTCGTTAAATTTATTTAACACATTATGATGAAAAAGGTAATAAGTTAAAGCTCCATTTGAAGTTCCTGTTGCCGCTTCTTCGTCAATTCCATAGAGCGGGCAAAAGTTTCTACTAATTGCTACACCTTCTTTTGTATCAAGCGTAAACGCATGGACACCTCCTACTTTATTGACCTTTGTATATTCAGCAAGAGCTTTAAAATCAGGTTTTAGTGTATTCAAAGCTTCAATTGTTTTTATAGGAAGCATAATATCCCAAAGTCCCGTGCTTGCAGCTTGAGGAACCAAGTTAAACCCTGCACTTCCTATTTGGCTTTTATCAATATTAAACAGGTCCGCTAAATACTCATAATCATCAAATGTTTTCCCCAGTTTAGGTTTCGCTTGCTCCATCATTATAAATGATTGATCGACCTCAACAGATAGTGTTCCAGCAAGTGTTTCCATCATATATGTATGGTTATTTTCAACAGCCTTGTTTTCCAACAATGCTTTAAAAGAAGCAATCGTAGCATGTCCGCATAATTCTACTTGTGAAGTCGGTGTAAAAAACTTTATCTCAAATGTTTGAGCGTGTATTTTTTTAATAAAAGCTGTCTCCGAAAAGCGAACTTCCGCAGCAAATTTCTGCATAAACCCTTCGTCTAAATCTTCATGGATTACTACACCTGCTGGATTCCCACCAAATTTTGTTTCTGTAAAAGCATCAATTACGTAATATAACAATTTCAATTCATCCCTCTATTAAATATTTAATTTCCTTAAATAATTATAAAGTAAAAAGACATAGATTAGCTGAACTAACCTATGTCTTTTATTTCGTTTATTTTGAAGCTCATTTATACGATAAATGCAAAGTATAAAAGGAATAACAGACAAAGCACATACATAATCGGGTGGATTTCTTTAGCACGCTTTTGTGCGATAAGACAAATCGGATACAGCACAAAGCCTAACCCAATCCCGATAACTACACTAGAAGTTAGTGGCATCATAATAATTGTTAAAAATGCCGGAATAACGATTTCTAGCTTTGTCCAGTTGATTCGACGGATTTCCATAGCCATCAGTGCACCCACAATAATTAATGCGGCAGATGTTACTTCCACAGAAATAACACTAACAAGTGGTGAGAAGAATAATGCAACGACGAAACATGCTGCAATAACTACTGACGTAAAGCCGGTTTTACCTCCAACTGCAATACCCGCAGAAGATTCAACGCTTGTTGCAGGTGTTGATGTACCTAATACCGCTCCAATTACACCGGCAGCTGAATCGGCAAGTAACCCTTTTCCGATATTCGGAATTTTATTGTCTTTCATCATGCCTGCTTGGCTTGTTAGTCCAATTAATGCACCTGCTGTATCAAAGAAAGCTACAATTAGGAACGTGAAAATAACTGTCAGGATTTCTGCTGTAAAAATTTCATCTAAATGACCAAACACAACACCAAATGTCGGTTCAAGGCTTGGGATACTACCAATGATTGAAGATGGTACTTCAATTTTACCAAACAGCATCCCTACAATTGTTGTAATGACCATAGCGTAGAAAATACCGCCGTTAATACCTTTTACTAACATAATAATTGTAAGGAAAATACCTAGAATTGCTAATAACGTCATCGGTGAAGTTAAATCGCCAATCGCCACAAATGTATCTGGATTACCAACAATAATGCCACCGTTTTTCAATCCGACAAACGTGATGAAAAATCCAATACCAGAAGCGATTGCGAACTTTAAATCACTTGGAATAATGTTAATAATTTTTTCACGAATTTTAAATAAACTTAAAATCAAGAAGATGATACCGGCAACAAAAACACCTGTTAAAGTAACTTGCCAATCAATACCCATTCCGATACAAACTGTAAAAGTAAAGAATGAGTTTAATCCCATACTCGGTGCAATAGCGATCGGGAAGTTCGCAAGTATGCCCATTAGCAATGTACCGATAATAGCAGTAAGCGCAGTTGCTGTGAATACAGCTCCATGATCCATGCCAGATTGACTTAGGATAATGGGATTGACGATCAAAATATAGGCAATTGATAAGAAGGTAGTGATCCCAGCAAGTGTTTCCGTTTTATACGAAGTACCCCGTTCTGCAAATTTGAAAAAGTTTTTCATGTTGTACTCTCCTAGTTGCTATAAGTTTAGCAATTAATTTATTATCCTAGAATAAAAAAAGCTTTGACCACGGATGGCCAAAGCTTCTCTACAAAATGGAATAAAAATAGAATTTAATTCCCATTCCTTGTAGTCAGCTATTATCGGTAGCTGGTAGAAACTTTCAAGCCATCTTCTTGAATTTATACAAGGCATATTAGATTTTCTAAAAACAATAGTAGAATAATATCAAGTTAAATTTAACTAGTCAATAGAATAAACAACAATATTTTTTTGTTTTAATAATATATAAATATTCAAAAAAGAGCAAAAAATCAGTACTCATTTTAAACTTGTCAGTAAGACCATAATTCTATTCGTAATGGCATGAATATGCATTAACTAGACCATTAAACAGTTCAATTTAAAAAGGCTCGATTCCAATTATAGAAATAGAGCCTTTAATGATTATTTAAAAGTAGTTAATTCTTTTGAGACTGCATTTAAAAACTCCTCATCAAACCTGTAAATATGTTTGCCTTCTGTATTACTAATTGTGATTGCATCATCGATCATTCCGCCGCTTAAGGATATTTGTTTGAAAGCTTTAATATCCTTCCCTAACAACTGTATATCGCTTAGTGAATTTGCTAATGATTCTTTTAACTTATTTGATGAAGTTTCATTTTCCGCTTTATCTATTACTGCTTCCATCAGCTTTAAAAGGTTCCCTTCATCAAGGTTGTTCGGTTCTGTAGCAGCCATCATTAATGCTACGATTCCTTCTCCGTTTAAATGATTAACGCCTTTTTTCAATTCCATTGTTCCTTGAGTTATCCCTCTTACTGTCATATCATCCTGCAAACGATACGCTACCCCACCAATCGAATCAATGAGAGAAGAAAAACTCCTCAGTTCAATCACTGCATGATAATCAATCGGTAGATCAAAAAGATTGGAGACAATGGTTCTCACATTTTTAGCGCCGCCATGATTATACGCAAATAACAATTTGTCGTTTAAAGTGGTCCCTTCATCTTGTTCAGCGACAGGTACATATGTATCATAAGGAATCGATACTACATTCACCATATTTTTGTCTGTACTGTACGAAAGTAAAAGATTGAGGTAAATTCGATCATCCATTTCTTCAGATTTAACCGTAATTAGAGTTGTTAACACTTTTGCCTCTTCTATTCCTGCAGTGCTTGCAACTGTTGGATTCGTTTCTTTACTTAAACTAATGCTGCTTATTTCTTTATTAATATTTCCAGGAAGCATTGATGGAAGGAATAAAAATAAACAGAGACCTACTATTAATAAAGCAGTTGTAATCGGAATGGTTTTACTAGATAGAATCAAAGATTTTTTTTGTATTTTACTTTTTTGTAAGTTATGGATTTTTTCGAATACTTCATTCCGATCCTCTTTAGTAAAATTTAATTCCTGATCTGTAATATTAACTTCCCCTCTGAATCGTTTATCTTCCATTAAGTTCCGCCTCCTTTATCATCGGTTCTAACCGTTGTTTCGCTCTTCTTAATCGCGTTTTCACAGTATTCACAGAGATATCCAAAACACCGGCTATTTCTTCGGTGTTTAATGAATTATAGTAGTAAAGATAAACAACTTCCCGATATATTTTTGGAAGAGATAAAATGATACCTTTTATTTCTTCATCTTTATATTTATCAATTACTGTTTTTTCTATTGATGGTAGTACAGCCTTGGTTGTTTCATTAATAAAACTTTTAACCTGTACCATCATGTAATGCCAACTTTTTAAGTAATCCTTGCATTCATTAATTGTTATTCGATAGAGCCATGTTTTGATTTGCGCTTCAAATCGATATGAATCCAGATTGTTATAGCATTTAATGAATGTGTTTTGAACAAGGTCCTTCGCAATTTCTTTATCTCTCACATAGGAAAATGCAAGCCGTACCAGTTCAGTCCCATATTCAATCATTATTTTCTCTAATAAATAATCCTTCTCTTCACTGTCCAATGTACTGCCCCCCTTACAAATAAATATCAATTCTGCTATTAGACGATTGTCAAATCAATACAGGTTCAAATTCCCAAAAATACTTATTTATACAATTATAATTAAAATATAAAAAACCTGTATCTTAGATTGTCGAGTAATCATAGATACAGGCCTTATAATATTCTGTTTCTTACTGTGACGCTAAAGAGTTCATAACGATTGAAGTTCATCCACTGTTACAAACCGATATCCTTCATTCGTAAGTTCTTTTAAAATCGTTTCAACTACTTGCAATGTCCCGCCGGTTTGATCATACATTGGATGCAGCAAGATAATTGAGCCCGGTTGAATGTTCTCCATTACATAATTGATTTTTTCATCAGCACTTGTATAATACGTTTCCGGATCCAACGACCACATAATAGTTTCCCTGTTAGTCTTATTTAAATAATACGGTAAGCCTACGAATTTTTTCCCGTAAGGTGGGCGAAAGTCAATTTCCCCCTCATACCCAATGCTTCGAATTAGCTCATCTGTTTTTTCTATTTCTTCTTCAATAAAAGAAGGAGATTTTAAAACCATTCTTTTATGTGAATACGTGTGATTCCCGATTTGATGCCCTGCTTCAACTAATTTTTTTGCTTCTTCAGGACGCTTTTCAATTTCATTTCCGATAAGAAAAAAAGTAGATTTTGCGTTGTATTCTTCCAGCAATGGCAAAAGCTGATCCACATTTTTTGTCGGACCGTCATCAAAAGTTAAAGCAATTATCTTTTCCTCTGTTTCCGCCTGGTAGGTTAACCCTCCAAATAATTGAAACGTTCTTAGTTTCGTAACTTGGAATAGCCCTGCGAATAATACAGCTATTAATATAACTGCAATTCCTCCAATTATTAATTTCTTTTTCATTAGTGGTTCCTTTCTTCAACAAGCTTTAAGCGGTATATACATTGCTTTTGTAAAATAAATCTTACTACCATACCAACAAACCAAAAAAGTCTGTCGAAAACACTGCGATTAAAAACATCGAGATTACCACTAATTGTACAGCAGTAAAAATGTAATCATTCTTGTTTGCCGCATATCTCTTTTCCATAACGATTCGAACTAGTTCAGTTACAAAAATTAAGCCAAACATAAGGATATGCGGTTGCAGCAACCAAATGTGCCTTGAAGGATCTTCGCTGACGTTAACGAAAAAACCAAATAACACAACGACAATAAAAGTAATTCTAATGGTCCAATCAATTTTTTTATGTTTCTGATTTACAAAGTTATTGGAGAAGAACTCTTTCTTTTCCACGTTTAGCCATTTTCTTAAAAACTTATTCATAAAAAATAGTACAAGTCCAAATATTGATGATATTAAAATTAAACTTGTTAAAACATTATCCACGATACTTACACCACCTAAGTTTCACTTCACAACTGCGAATTGTTTTCGAATTCATCTTTTAACAACCCATAGTAGGTCAGATCATAAAACTGACCAAAGCGTGATACATGTTGCTTTAATGTGCCTTCATATTTCAAACCGATTTTCTCCATTACCTTCCATGAACCAGTGTTCGATGTAAATGAAGCAGCAAATATTTTATTTAATTTAAGTTGGCTAAAACCATATTCCAACAATGCTTTAGCAGCCTCTGTACCATAGCCATTTCCCCAATACGGTTTTCCAATCCAATATGCTAATTCTCCTCTTAAATACTGTATGGATAAATTCAAATTTATTAGGCCAATTAACAGTTGTGATTCTTTATGAACAATCGCAAACATTACAATTTTATTATTTTGTTCTGCAGATTGGATGCTTTCTATAAATTGATAGGCAGAACCTTTCGGGTATGGATGAGGTATGTTTAATGTAGACTTTGCTACATCATATTCTCCTGCTAATTCCTCAATTCTGTCTGAATCATACAATGTTAATGGTCTTAATAGTAATCTTTCGGTTTCCAAATTGTGCATAAACATCCCTACCCTCTCTTTATATAGTGCTAGATGTAGATTTATCCATTACTTCGAATTTATATAGTAAATGAGATGATCTTTCCACTCATCAAATTCGTAAATAAACCCTTTTCTTATACATTCAAATTGCAGGCCGACACTTTCCGCTAACTTAATGGATGGGAAGTTATCCAGATTTATGTGTGCTTCGATCCGATGATAATTCAGTTTATTAAAAGCGAGCGTAATCGCAGCATTTACAGCTTCCTTTCCATATCCTTGCAACCAAAATTGGTTGTGGATCGTATAACCAAATCTTGCCCATTGAAATTCATCCCTTAACATTGTGGAAAAATCTACTGAACCTATATGCGCAAGATCCTCTTTTCGGAAAACCCCAAATATATAAACTTTATCTTCTGAAGCAAGCCTTTGATGACGATCTATCAAATCTCCAAACCAATCTTTTGTACAAATGCTCATATCTATTTTACCTTCATCGTATTGATGTTGTGATGGTAATCTATTTTCAAATGCGGATAACCACGATGTGTAATCTTCTTTTTCAAGGGGTCTTATTACTAGTCTATCCGTTTCTATGTAGTCATTGAATTTTCTCAAAAAAACACCTCAACTTCTCAAACATTTTTTATATGTTGCCCTGCTTATATGTTTCTAGTTTAATTTTTATACAATATTCCCCCTATAAATCCATTTAAGTTATAATTTTCTTACTATTCTACTAGAACGAGGTGCAAAATGTTATCTTTATTTAGATATAATTGGCAAGTACGTGAAGATTGGTTCAATTGGTGTGAATCATTACCTGAGGAAGAATTTCATAAAGAACGGGTTGGCGGTATGAAAAGTATATGGGAAACACTAATCCATGTAATAGACTGTGAATTGCTCTGGTTAAATTCATTAATTGATGAAAAAATAGTTTTTGAAAGGCGACAACTACTTACACAATTGAGTGAGATCAAAGAATATTCGACTTTTGTCCAATCGTATACCGAACAGTTTATTGAACGACTTCCTTCAGAATATGAAAATAAACTTATAGAAGTACAGCGACGAGACGGTTCAATTTTAGAATTTACGCAAAATAAGATTCTCGCTCATATGATAACGCATGAGATTCATCACATTGGGCAGCTATCCGTTTGGGCTAGAGAAATACAGCGAAAGCCGATATCTTCGGATTTAATTATTAGAAGTTATGAGTAATTCATTAAGCATTTTCCCTTTGCTCTTAAATAAATGGAAAATTTATGTTAAAATTTTTACAGGATGAATTTTAGGGTATATAACAGTCATGTCAGTTCGTGGAAAACATAACAGGGGGTAATTAAGTGGATGCTTTGATGTTAGACGGATGGACTCCTTTAATATTGTTAGGAATTTTATTTGCATTTATGATGTTTTTTATTGCCCGAAAAGTTTCAAAAAATGTTTTACTTTTAACTTCTGCTATAATGAGCCTACTTTGTTTAGGATTAGTACTTTTCAGCATATTTGTTGTTGGTGGTTGGGAAGGTATGGGTCTAGGCTTCTTTGCTTTTTCTATTTTTATAGGTGTTTGGATAGGTACTATTTTTGGAATTATTTATAAGAACACGAAGTAAGGGCTTTAGTTGAATAAGCATCGCTCAGGGATATTTAAAACCTGAGCGTTTTTTATATTCTTTACTGCCATATTACCGCTGACTTATATATGAAATTACATTACCAAATCTATAATTTCTTTTACCCACTCGGGGTTCTCATCAACTCCGTATTGCTCACATAATTTCTTGTGAATTTGAATAAATTCCGGAATAATATTTTTCATTATATTTAAAATTTCTTCTTGTTCTCTACTGCATTGCCACTGAATTAACAGTGATAATTGCCGATCACTTAGTTTGCTTCTATCCCCTTCTAATTTTGCCCAATCCCCAAAGGTATTCGGTTGTATGCCTGCTTCCATATACCATCCAGTTATCATGGATAATCTTAAATTATCTATATTGTGAAGTGCATAATAGATTTCTTTTCTCATCACTCTTCTGTACGCTTCATGAAGGTATGCAAAAAATTTAGTTCTCCAATGCTCTATTTCCTGAATAGATGGTCTATACGTTAAATCCGCTGATTTTGTTAATACATCATGGATCAAGCCTGTTGGATCATGAACAATTTTTAATTTCTGAGTCCAGATAGATGGCTTCATATCCACCTTTTTATAATAAAAGCTGTCCACTTTTATAAATGACCTGTAATGTGCCGTACTGTAATTTGCCCAATGAAAGTCTTCAAAGAAAAGAACATTTCCCCAGTTACTGGCCCGTTGCTTTTTGTTCACCCTATACTCCTCATATACTTCATCTTTTACAACAATACGGAGATCGATATCAGAATATAAAACCGTTTCCTCATTCCCGATGGATCCCCCGTAAAAAACAGCCAAAACATTCTCATCATTGATTAAATCAAGTTCAATTGCTTCCATTAATTCCTGACGATGCTTTGGAAGACCAACATCTCGTTTTTTATTTTTAGTTTCTAATCCCACACATTCTAAAACAGCTCCTTCGTTTATACGTCCTCTTATAAAGATTCGAAAATAGGGTTCAATTACCCTTTTTTTGTATGATGTCGTTTTTACAGCAATCGGGGCATTAGCCACCATACTACAATAAAAATGCTCAATACTCCCCACGCTGCTGTCCCCATGATCCACCTGATTATAATGGGTGTTGCTGAACTATCATGAATTTTGTCTTTCAAGCTTCTCATTTTGATTGCACATACAACTATTCCGGTGATGATGAGTACAATAACCAGGATTGATAATGCATCCATAATTTAACCTCCAATCTCCCTTTTAAAAGGAGTTAATATGTAGACGCAATGTTCATTTAAACTTATTGAAAATCTACTATTACGTTATAAATAAACGCTATATTTGCAAGCTCCCTGATACTTTTTAAAGCTTTTACTATTAATAAAAAGGGGTTAAGGATTTCGAAATAGAAATACTACTATACTAACGCTAAATTCGTTAGAAATTGAAATTATTAAGGAGTGCTATGTATGTGGGAACGGAGAACCACTTGCTATTACCCATTTTTATAGTGCTTTTAATGAGAAAGGTAATTGGTTTGCCAATCCATTTACTAAGCATTATCAAGTATTTTTGATCAATGTCAGAGGTGCAGGTAACTCCCCTGAAATTATTTATGACGAAGAGTTAAAATTACATAATATTATATTGGATTTAGAGGCTATTCGAGAAGCCTTATTTTTTGAGAGGTGGACATTCGCCGGACACTCTACAGGTGGAATGTTAGCACTACAATATGCAGTAGATAAACAACAATCTTTAACGAGTATTATATGCGGTTGTAGTGCTGCCAGCAAAGAATATGCAAGTCATCCGAAGAGTATTTACTGTACTCAAAATAAAAATTTTAATCGTATTATTGAAATTATGGAATGCTTGAATAATCCTGAAACACCGCTAGAACAGCGTAAATCCTTAGACTTTGAGTGGGCACTTATGTCTTTCTCGAGTGAAGAAAATTTAAGGAATGCCCTTGCAATACCTAATAGCGGGCGTATAGTTGGACGTGCGCTTGATTATTTCAGAAAAGTTGCTGTTCAACAATTTGATTTACGACCTTCTCTACAAAAAATCGAAATACCTAGTTTTATTTTTGGTGGACTTTTAGATGCCCAATGCCCGGTTGAATTCAGTTATGAAATCGCTGAATTGATCCCAAAATCATCCCTTACGATTTTTAATGATTCGAACCATTTCCCGTTTGTAGAAGAAGCACAAGCATTTAACGTTTTTGTGGAAGAAACGATCAATACGCTTAAGTATGTATAATCCTTTAATCAAATAAGAAATAATTCAGTAATAGTAGAATTAGCGCTAATGCAGAAAAAGATACAACGCTATGTTAGTTTTACTTATCTTTTTATTTTCCATTAATCATTACCTACTTTTGAATGTTTTTTGAACATAAAATTTTAACTTGGGAGGCGATAAAAATCTCCTCTCCCTTTTCATTTTATTCTTTATATTAATGAATCCATCTTGAAACAATACGATAAACAAAATAAGAAACACCACTTAAGCCTAAAATCCCGGTAAATGTCAACAGCGGAAAGTCGTCTACATACACCATGCTAAAAGCAAATATTAAAAAGGAAAGAATGATTCCAGAGGTATCTAAAAATAATTCCATATGCATCATAGCCAATCTTTCACATATGCAACCAATCCTAACACTCCACCTATCGCAGCCCCAATAAACCCAGGAATAATATAACTTTGCTTTTTGTATTCACTATTCTTTGAAATAATTTTTTCTTTCATTAAAATAACCCCCTTTATAAAGTTATACGAACAGATTCTATGGAAGTTTCAAAATTCTGTTAAAAAATTAAACTTCTTAATTCCCTGTAGCTTATTTTTTAATTTAGAGGATTTAACTTGAAAAATCTAGAAATAAGTTAAGGTGTACATAAAAAAGTTAGGTGGTAATTGTGATGATAGAAAATTTAAAAGAGCATTTACAGCAATTAGAGGAAAGTCATACCGGGTTAGAAGTTAGAAGGTGTAAAGAAAAGCTTGATGCCATTTTAGCAGATGATTTTTTTGAGATTGGCAGCTCCGGTTATATTTATGATAAAAAAGAGTGTCTTGAAACTGGTGTTGTTTTGACAGAAATGAAGCTGCACAACTACGAAATCTATCCGCTCGCTCATGACATTGTCTTAGCTACTTATTTTTTAGTTAATACAACTAGAGAAAGAAATACACTGCGCAGTTCGATATGGAAATTGATTGATGGGCATTGGCAGCTCTATTTCCATCAAGGAACGATCACGCCTCTTCAATTATCCAGTTTTACTAGCAGTTCATCAAAAGAGAATTTAAATGTATTCAAATTATGAAAAGATGGCTTTGGGTAACCTCAATCGGTGCTATTGTTTTAGGCTGGTTTATTTTTGATATGTGGCAAGAGTCTAGCAGAGATGCCATTATAGGAAAAGCTTTGAGTAGTAATATTGATACGATTTCAGTAAGAGATCCCAAAACAAATGAAGAAGTTTTAGTAATTACGGATTCGGACCCCGCTTTTACTCCTATGGTTGAAATTTACAGGTTCCCTTACGTACAGTTGGAACGGCCGGACAATAAAATCCTCAAAGAACAGCCAGTGCTTGAAATCGTATATTTACAGGAAAACGAAGTCAAGTATGTGGTGAGGGTCCATCAATTTGATACTATGCCAACAATAGAACAGCAATTAGAAGACAGTTACATATATTCTCCTGAAAATAACGATAACGTGTATCTTTTTGAAGTGAAAGGCAATGATCAGCTAGTAGAAGTGAATGACGGGTTAAAAACGCTAATGGATATCATCACTTCAAAGTAAAAAACAGCGACAATCACTCTTGTATAATGATTGTCGCTTATTATAATTTAAATATTAAAAGTTATGCTTCTACTTTAGACTCTACAAATTGACTAAAGAATGAAAGGATTTTTTGGTAAACCGCAATTTCATTTTCTTTTTTAGAGAATCCATGACCTTCATCTTCAAGAAGCATATATTCGACTTCACGGTCTTTATCTTTCAGCGCCTGCACAATTTGATCCGACTCTTCTTTTACAACTCGTGGATCGTTTGCTCCTTGGATAACGAGCATTGGTTTTGTCATTGTCTCTAAATACGTAATCGGAGAATATTCGATAAATTTTTCTTTGTCTCTTTCTGGATTTCCTACCCATTGATCCATCATGGGTTTCCAGTCTTCCGGAACCGAATTGACAAATGAAAACAAATCCGATGGTCCAAAGATATCGACTACCGCTTTGAAATAATCCGCATGACGTCCGTGAAGCAGTAAGGCCATATAGCCACCATAGCTTCCACCCATCAATAAAATATTACCCTTTTCTGCATAACCCTTATCAATAAGCCAATCAAGACCTGCGACATTATCAAGTCGCGGACCATATCCCCAATCTCAGTTTACCATTTTTGTGAAAGCTAATCCATAACCTGTTGATCCACGGAAATTTGGCGCAAATATACTATAGCCATTATTTAAAAAGAACTGGAACGAAGCTCTAAAGAATTTTCGCTCTGCAGCTTGTGGACCACCATGTGGCCAGAAGATGATTTCCCCATTATCATTTTCCTTTTTCGCTTTGAAGAATAAAGATTCAATTTCCAGCCCATCAAAAGAAGGATACGTAATAACTTCAGGCTCCACTAATTCGCTTTGGTCGACACCCGGAACTGCATATTGCGTAAGAGGAATCCATTCATTATCTGTCAATCGGTAAATATTATCCGGTTTAGTAGCAGTACCGCCTAAAACATATAAATTTCCTAACTTCGTGACAACAAGCTTATCGATCGTGCTACATGGCGTTTGTATTTTCTGCCAGTCATTTGAAGACAAATCATACATGTATACAGTATCTTCTACACCTTTTTCACTGACAATATATAAGCGCTGTTTATGTTGGTCATATTTCAGAGTAGTGAAGCCTTCATTCTCAATATCTTTTACTTTAATAAATTCATTTGTTTCTAAATTATACGAAGCTAAGTATGTAAAATCTGCGTTGTAGTCCGTTAAAAAATAAACAAGATCATCTGTTGCGAAACATGCATCACTAACCGTGTGCTGGGAATCGGTAGACGGTGTCAGCAAAGTATGGTCGTTCGCCCGTTTTGCATACAACAGTGTATGTGTATTTGAATACGCCGTCATATAAAGGAGCGTTTCTTCATTCGGGCTTAAACCAACTGTTAACGTAGGTGTCGTTTTTCCTTCTAAGACTAATTCTTCCTCCCCTGTCTCCAGGTCATATTTATACGTATTCAAAAAAGAAGGATTTCCTTTTGAAGAAGTGTAGTAAAGCTTTTTCCCGTCTTCTGAAAGGATCATTCCAGTATTGCGTGTTCCTTCTTCATGAATAATTGGTTGTAATGTACCGCCATGCAGAGGCAACCCGTAAAATTGTGTATTTTCATTGCCATCGTCATCAAAACCAGCAAGGATGAATCGTCCTTGTTTATCATACAGAAGACCTTGGCAGCTCTGGTTATTGAATGTCAGCTGTGTCGGGAATGTACTAGGCAGATTCATTGCCCATAAATTATACTTTCCGCTTAAATTTGTACTGAAAATGAGTTGACTTTCATCTGGACTTACCGCAAAATCTCTTATTGAAAATGTCCTTAAAAACTGCTCTGCCCCTGGTTTAGGAAATGAAACCATATTGAATACTCCTCCTTTATAATAAAAAACTGAATTAATACTAAATTACCATAAATATACTATTAGAGAAACAAATAAGTAATTCGCAAGGAAATTGTAAGCATTAATTCCTAATTACCAACTAAAAAAGCAAACCCGCACGTTGCGAAGTTTGCTCTTTGAATAGCTAATGAACTATTTATATTTCACATCAGTATGGATAGTATCTTTACTTATAACGCCTTTCGCTGGTAAATGCTGTTGGTAACAAACCAAGAACCAACATAGAGTGTGATGACGACAATTGTTGCTCCTGTATATAAAGCAGGGATGGATAAATTAATAATAACATCCTTTATAACGGTCAATTGGTCTGCTAAAAATATCACAATAGACGGTCCGACCGCTGTTAAAAGGAGAAAACTAATCAATACAGCCGGAAAAATATAACCTGGTTTAAATAAATAAAATAATGGGAAGGTAAAGGAAGCAAATAATAAAAATAAACTACAGCCAATCGCAATGTGTGTTAGTGTAAAAGGTTTATTGAAAACAAACAATGTGAGACTTGTCACACCAATTGCTAAAACCATATAGATAATAGCACCGATATAGCGTGATGCGATTATTTCCGAACGTGTATAAGGTAAGGAATTTAACAATATGTTCGTCTCTACTTTTTCATCGTAAGCATATGTGTTAAAGGGAATAAGAATACTGGCAACAAGAAAGATCATAACTGGATTTGCTTCCATTATAATAAAGAAAATGACAAAAGGAATAAAAAGTAATAGCTGTTTTTTCTGTAATATGACATCACGTCTAATTAGATTAAACATGTTGTATTCCCCCTTTCAAGTAATACATGATCTCTTCCAGAGAGGCTTGATCAATGGCAACGGTGTCTCCGAAAATTCTTTGTACTCCTTTGATATTATCCGTTAATGCTTCAAATCCTGTTAATGCACGGTGAACATGAATAAAAGCCTTTTCAGTGTCGCGATCCAGAAGTTCCAATCTTCCTTTAACAAGTGCATAGTTTTCAACTACATCAAGAATAGACTGATTAAATATTAATTCCCCCTTCTGAATGAGAGCGATATAATCTGCAATACGGTCTAAATCGGATGTAATATGTGTGGAGAAGAAAATGGTACGATCTCCATCCACCATTAACTCCTGTAAAAGCTCCAAAAGCTCTCGTCTAAAAATGGGATCTAAACCTGCTGTTGGCTCGTCCATAATAATAAGCTCCGCATGATGGGATAGTGCTATGGCCAATGATGCCTTCATTTGCATTCCTTTTGAAAATGTCTTTATTTGTTTATTCAGCGGCAATTCAAATTTTTCCAAGTATTGATGAAATAGTGATTCATCCCAGCGTTTGTATGCAGGGCCCACGATGCGCTTTATATCTTTTAAGTTCAGCCCTTCAAAAAACACATTGCCATCGTAAACAAACCCAATGCGCTCTTTAATCGCCTTCTCATGATTCATGTAATCCAAACCGAAAAGCTTAATTTCACCGACATCCGGTCTTAATAGATTCATCATCATTTTAATCGTAGTCGATTTACCGGCACCATTTGCCCCAATAAAGCCTGTTATAAAGCCTTTCTTCACTTCTAAATTTAGATTTTTAACAGAAAAATCTTTAAACTTTTTCGAGACATTTGTAAGTTCAACAACATTCTCCATTCAAATCACTCCTCATATAAAATTTTTAATAAGTCTTGTAATTCTTCAAGTGAGAGGCCAATTTCTCTGCTATTCGTGATGACCAAGCTCATTTGCTCCTCAATGACTTTCAATTTCTTTTCTTTTATGACTTCTAAATTTTGCTCTGCAACAAAGGACCCTTTTCCGACAATCGAATAGATAAAGCCCGCCTTTTCTAATTCCTCGTAAGCACGCTTCGTTGTGATTACACTAATTTGCAGTTCTTTGGCAAGATTACGCATGGAAGGTATTGCTTCCCCCTCATGCAATTCACCTGCTAAAATGGCGGATTTAATCTGATTTGTAATTTGTTCATAAATTGGTTCCTTAGAAATGTTTGAAATAATTATTTGCATGCCAATCCCTCATTTTTACTTATTAAAAATCAATTAAAATTGTGTCGTTCTTTATTACTTGTTTTAACAGTTAAGCCGTAATATAAAATGTGAAACATCCAAATAATCACAAACCTTTTTGTATAATGTATATATACTATAAGTACATTATATACACACCTTCAATATTAGTTCAACCATTTTTTGTAAACATAACTTGTCGCCACTGTAAAAAAATCTATAAAAAAGCCACATAACCTTGTTTTCACAATGTTTGTGGCTAATTCTTTAATTTACAAATTTTGAACGGATAAAAAAACAAAAAGAGTAACACAGATGCCTGTTTACTCTTTTGCTCGTAATTTGTCCATAAATTTCTTTTCGTGCATTGGCTAATATTTCTATAATTATATTCCCTTTTAAAAAATACTTCCGCTGAAGTTTCCATTCTTATATCCCATAGTGTTTGTATCTTTATTTATTCCATTTAATATCATTTCCATATAAGTACTCACAAGCTCTTCTTCTGTTACTTCTCCATCCGGATTATACCAATTATATGAACGGTTAACCATGCCGAGGATGCCAAAGATAACAATATCACTTCTAAGATCTTCTCTGAATTCTCCTTTTTCAATACCTTCATCAAAAAGCTTTTCGAGATTAATACGAAACTCTTTTCGGTAATCATTGATTAACTTTAATTGCTTATCATCCAGATGCCGAAACTCCCGATGAAATACTCTTGCGCTCTTACCATGTACTTTAATATTTTTTATAATTAAATGAATTAATTTATTTATTTTTACTATACTGCTTAGATATTCATCATTTAAAATCACTTCTTGTTCGGCTAATAACTCTTTAATATAATTTAAGTGAATATCCATTAATAATTCCTGTTTACTTTTAAAGTAATAATAAAAGGTACCCTTTGTCACACCGATCGTATCAATAATATCTTGAATGGAAGTTTTGCTGAACCCCTTTTTATCAAAGAGGTCTATACTTTCTTTAAGAATTCTTCCGCGCATTTAATTTACTCCTCAAGTCATTATTTTTTTACAATTTTAGTTCACTCCCTTTCGATTACTAAAGAGATTCCTTGGCCACCACCGATACAAGCTGTAATAAGGGCGAATTTCCCAGCCGATCGTTTCAATTCATATACAGCTTTTGTTATTAAAATTGCGCCTGTTGCACCTAATGGATGCCCATGTGCAATTGCTCCGCCATTAACATTTAGTTTTTCCGGATCGATTCCCAATTCCCGGTCACAGGCGATTACCTGTGCAGCAAACGCCTCGTTCAATTCGATAATGTCCATATCGGATAAAGAAAGATTCAACTTCTCTAATAATTTTTTCGTTGCCGGTACGGGACCAATTCCCATGATATTAGGGTCTACTCCTGCAACGGTTGATCCTTTAATCGTGGCTAATGGTTGAATCCCTAATTCTTCAGCCTTCTCCCGAGACATAATGACCATTGCTGATGCTGCATCATTCAGTCCGGAACTACTGCCTGCTGTGACTGTTCCATCTCTTTGGAAAGCCGGCGATAGCTTTGCCAATGCAGCTAACGTTGTATTCGGACGCGGATGCTCATCTTTGTTAAAAAGAATCGGCTCACCTTTACGAACAGGGATACTAATTGGAACAATTTGTTCATCAAAACGCCCTTCATTAATTGCAGTTGCCATTCTTAGTTGACTTCTTAATGAATACTCATCTTGTTCCTTTCTTGTAATATCATATTTTTTTGCAAGGTTTTCTGCAGTAGTTCCCATGCCCGGGTTTCCGATTTCTTCAGGAGCAAGTAATGTTTTACGATATCTTGGCGGGATTGAGCTGTATGCTTGTTCTGGACGCTCATATTGATATGGTGCACGGCTCATGCTTTCAATCCCCCCGGCAACATATATATCACCTGCACCAGATTGTATCGCTTGGGCAGCTAATGCAGCTGCATTAATACCTGAACCACATTGCCTGTCTATTGTTAACCCCGGTATGTTGACAGATAAACCGCCCTGTAAAGCTGTCAATCTAGCAATATTGCCGCCACCACTTAAAACATTTCCTAAAATCACATCATCTATCATTTCTGGATTAAGATTCACTCTCTTGATTGCTTCTTTAATAACTTCCCCTCCATACAGATGAGCAGGAAGACTTGCTAATGCCCCACCTTGTTTTCCAATCGCCGTACGAACAGCTGATACAATGACAGCATCTCTTTTCATATATGGTCTCCTTATTATCAGTTTATATATAAAGGATTTGCCCCTATCCTATTTGAAATCGAGACAAACCCTTTTTAATTAATAACGTTCAAATATTAATTTTCCCTTAACCACAGCTTTTTGATGCTGGTTTATTGCTTTCACATCAAAGATTAGTGATTGATCCACTTTATCCACTAAATCGGCTTTTAAAGTAAGAACGTCATTTAAAAACACCATTCCTGAAAATCGAATATTATAATCTTTTATATAGCCCTCTTCATAATAAGCCGTAAACAGCTTCGAAAGATTGCCCATCGTCCACATACCATGAGCAATAATTCCTGGTAGACCAGCTTTTTTAGCTTCTTCATCAATTGTATGAATCGGATTAAAATCACCGGAAGAACCTGAGTACTTGATTAAATCCATTCTCGATACTGGTTCTAGTATCGTTTCAAGAGATTCACCTTTTCTTATATCTGCTAAAACTGTCATACGTTTAAGGACCTCCTTACCGTTTCCGTGATGATTGTGATTGACTCTTCAGTGAATATTAATCTTCCATCTCTGTCTTCACCATACCGTGTCATCTTCAGGAAGCCCATTTTTCCGGTGCTGCCTTCTTTTTCATAGTAATTTTCTATTTTCGAGTAGCAATAGACTTCCTCTCCAACCAAAAGAGGTCGTTCATAATGATATATTTGTTCACCATGTATTAATCCTTTTAACGGTAATTTGAGACCATCGATATAGCCAGATCTTAGTACCCTTGGAAATGTAGGGGGAGCAATATTTGTACCATATCGTGATTGTTTACCAATCTCTTCATCAGTATAGATTGGATGATTATCTCCAATGGATTCAGCAAATCTTCTTACAAGCTCTCTTTCAATCACATTTCTCACTTTATTTGAAGTTAGTCCAATATACTCTGTATACAAAACTTCATTCCTCCTCTTTAATTTGTCGGTCCGCCAGCTACATAGAGTACTTGCCCGTTTACAAATGAGGAATTTTCATCGGCAAAGAAAGCAACTGCATTTGCGATATCTCTAGGCTTTCCAACTCTGCCAACAGGTATTTTACTGGCACCTGCCTTTAGGAAATCTTCAAAAGGTACGCCGATTCGCTCTGCAGTAGCTTTCGTCATATCTGTCTCGATAAAACCAGGTGCAACTGCATTTGTAGTAATGCCAAATTTCCCGAATTCTCTCGCCAGTGTTTTTGTCAGACCTTGCAACCCAGCTTTAACCGTTGAATAGTTTGCTTGGCCGGGGTTCCCTAATGCTGAAGTTGAAGAAATATTAATAATTCTTCCATACTTCTGCTGAACCATGTATTTTTGTGCTGCACGCGTTGTATTAAAGGCACCTTTTAAGTGAACATCGATTACCTGATCCCAGTCATTATCTGTCATTTTAAATAGTAAGTTATCGCGGATAATACCTGCATTGTTAACCAAAATATCAATTGATCCATATTCCTTCATTACCTGTTCCATCGCGGCCTCAACTTCATGTGAATTCACAACATTTGCCTGTAGAGCTAAAATGTCGAATCCTTTTTCTTTAAATTCAGACTGTACATTTAGTAATGCTTCCGTATCAATATCAATTATGGCTATTTTTGCTCCTTCTTCAGTAAAAGTTTCTGCAATGCTTTTCCCTATACCGCGACTACCACCAGTTATAAATGCAACTCTATTTTCAAATCTTCCAGTCAAATAAATTCCTCCTGCCTTATCTACTAAAATTTTGTGTCTTAACATTTTATTAGTAGTTTTAAAGAATTATTCAGACAAACGAAACATTATGCTTTTTTCACTAATTATTTACTAATCGGTACTTAAATACTCCATTTTGTTTTTCTGAAATGACAATATTCCGTTCTTCTAATAAATCCAGTACACTTATAATTTCAAACAAAAATGTAATTACAGCTTTCTCATACCTTCCCCGGTACATGTCTTGTATAATTTCAAATCCGGTTGCAGCACCATTTGCTTTTTTTAGTGTATTAATAACACGACTTACACGATGTTCTATATTGCTTATATGTCCGTCAATTGCTCCATTTAAATCGGAAATAATCGGGCCATGTCCTGAAAAGGTAAAGTTGGCAGAAAGTTTCCTACACTTTTCCAAATTTTTTAAATATTGGATTAAGGGTTTTGCACGCTTATTTCCGGGTTTAGGTGCATCCATCCACATTCCACCATGGACCCCTTTGATAATGTGATCTCCACAAACGAACAGTTGCTCATCTGCGCAATAAAAAGAAATATGATCCTGTGAATGACCTAACGTTTCTATAACTTGAAATGAGGGTAAACCCGGTACCATGTCTCCCTCCTCTAGTACCTCATGAACAGATGCATTTTGGAAGTAATCCCGGTGTCCCTTTCGAAACGCTGACTTGATAGCCATATCTTCTGTTAAACCAAATTCTATGAATAAGTTGTGAAAAAATTCAGAGCTCCATTCTATATAGCTTTCATCCTTTAAAATCATTTCAGTATCTTTATGCGCAAAAATCTTAATAGTAGGATTCTTCTCTAAAATCCAGTCGACAAGACCTGTATGATCATTATGGTGATGTGTTAATACAATTTGTTCAAGATCGGTTATTTCAACACCTAGTCGATGCAGGCCATTATTGAAATCATCCCAGCCCTGTTTATTTTTTAGGCCGGCATCAATAAGGGTTAACTTCTCTCCAAACACAACATATGAATTTACCGGACCAATCGGGAAGTTGGTTGTTAACTCTATTTTTTCTATCCTTTGCAAAGTACTCATTCCTTCTTTTATCGGAATTTTTCTCACATACCTTCCATGTGACGATATATTTTTAACACAAATAGTATCCAACCTTCTAAAATGATTAATATGTTATTTATCCAACCAAATATCTTTTAAATAGCCGTATCCGTAGGAAGCATGTGGATATGAATCTCTGACATAAGGCTGTATCGGAGTCTTCGTATAATAAGTAGTGATTGGAATTGGATTGACTACATTTTCTAAAACATAGCGTTGAATATCATAGACATATTTTTTTCTTTCCTCTACATCCAGTATTGTTCTCTGTTCATCAAGCATTTTGTCTAATTCAGGGTCACTGATGTTATACCAGTTTCTGGAACCATTTGTGTGTAGTTGTGTACGAAGCCATTCATCCGGCTCCTGGAAATATGTTTGGTAGCCTACACCCATGTCATAATCGACATTCGGCCATTTTTCCGAAAAGTAAGCAGCATATTCAACCAACTCTATTTCGACATTAATACCCACGTTTCTTAAATCTTCCGCAACCCATTGTGCGACACGTACAAGTTGTTCTCCGTAGCCATTTGTTACCATCATGGTCGTATCAAAACCATTTGGATACCCAGCCTCTGCCAGTAGCTTTTTTGCCTCTTCTGGGTTATATGATAATAATTTTTCTCTCTCTTCTAAAGGTAAGGCCCAATCACCTAATGAAGGATTGACTGGTCCACTCGTTTCACCGCCGCCGTAGATAGCCTTAACCATTGATTTTCGGTCAACAGCCATACTAATGGCTTTCCGTACCCGTAAATCCGTAAAAGGTTCTCTTTCCATATTCATATACAACTGTTCCTGCGTAGCAAACAGAGCTTCAAAAATTTTGATATTTGGATTTGTTTTTTGTAATTGTGTTATTTCTTCAGGGGATAGTCCACCTATAGAATCTGCCTGACCTGTACGAAATGCTGCTATCCGTGAGCCCTGTTCCGGTACGACTTTATAAATAATTTCATCTAAATACGGTTTGCCTTCTTCATAATAATTCGGATTTTTTTTGTAAGTAGCCTGCACGTTATCTTCCCATTTTTCTAACACAAATGGACCTGTTCCAATGGCGTCAGTTGCTAAATCAACTTTCCCATCAATCGCTTCCTTAGGTAAAATCCACATGAAATGGTTTGCCATGAAATTTAAAAATGGAGCAAATGGCTGTTTTAATGTAAAGACTACTGTTTGATCCTCTTGCGCCACGATACTTTCTACTACAGATAATAATGCTGCTTGATGACCAGGCAAATTGATGATTCTTTCCATTGTCGATACAACGTCCTCTGCCGTTAACTGTCTGCCATTTACCGGCTCTACATCATGCCAATATGCCTCTCGAAGATGGAACGTATAAGTCTTTCCATCATCAGATACTTCCCAACGCTCTGCAAGATCCGGCACAACATTATAATCTGTATAAGCAGCATCCGGTCCTGTTTCATAAGTAACTAGCTTGTTATAAACTAATCCTGCAAGCATATGTGTATAAATTGATGACTGACGATGAGGATCGAGCATATCAGGATCTGCAGGTGTAAGAATGGTATAGGTTCCACCACTTTTCGGTGCGGTTGACCCACCTCCATCATTGTCATCTGGCTTTTCATCTGATGATTCGTTAGCGGAGCAAGCACTAATTACTAGTACTAATAATCCTAAAACGAACACATAGATTATGGATTTCAGTTTTTTATCCATAAGTATTTCCTCCTAAGGGAAAATTGTTATTAACTGCCTAAGACATTTTAGGATCAAGGAAATCCCGAAGTGCATCTCCAAATAAGTTAAATGCCAAAACTAGTATACATAAGGCTAAACCAGGGAAAAGCACGAGCCATGGTGCACTTTCCATGTATCTACTCGCATCACTCAACATTAACCCCCAGGATGGATTCGGTGGTGGAGTTCCTATTCCAAGAAAACTAAGTGATGCTTCAGCAATAATTGTTTGACCAAAAGCAAGACTTGCCATGACAATGATTGGTGCCATCATATTCGGCAATCCATGTCTCATAATGATTCGAAATGAACCTGCACCGACCGAACGAGACGCTTCTACATAATTAGATTCACGGATTCTCATCATTTCCCCTCGAACAATCCTAGCAAAACGAGGTATCTCGATAATCACCAAAGCTATAATTACATTCTGGATGGCAGGTCCCAATAAAGCCGCAATAAACAAAGCAAGAATTAAAGCTGGAATTGACATAATTGCATCCATTATTCTTTGAATTACTAAATCGATTACCCCACCAAAATATCCAGAAATCATTCCAATTAATGTTCCTAATACAATTGAAATAACAACTGTTACAATTCCAACAAGTAACGATATTTGTGAACCAAAAATTAGACGACTAAACACATCACGTCCTAAATCATCAGTGCCCATCACATGTTGTGAGTTTGGTGCTGCCAAAAATGCTGTACGATCTTGACTAATTGGGTCAAACGGTGCAATGAAAGGTGCAAATACAGCGACGGCGAAAACTAAAAGAATAATTAAAAGAGATATAAAGCCAATTTTTTGTGTTTGAATAAAGCGTTTACAATCCTCTTTAAATTTTTTCAAGTGTATGTTCCTGCTCGCCTTTATACTCTCTTTTGGCAACTCAGAGTCTATTTGTATTTGAGACAAATGAATCACTTCCTTTTCTTGAAACAAGAATATTGAGGCATTTTTTATTTAGTTCTAATTCGTGGATCTACCCAACCGTACATCACATCCACTATTAAATTTACTAATAAAAACATCGCTCCAAAGACCAGTACGGTTGACTGAACAACTGGATAATCTCTCACTAATACAGTTTCAAAAATCAAACTGCCTAGACCTGGGAGTGCAAAAATTGATTCCAGTACTACAGTTCCTCCAAGCAGATATCCAATTTGTAAACCAATTAAAGTAATAACCGAAATCAACGAGTTTCTAAGGGCATGTTTGAATATTACAACCGCTTCTTTCGCACCTTTTGCCCGCACCGTTCTGATAAACTCCGAATGCAGTACTTCAAGGACAGCCGATCTTGTCATACGAACAATACTGGCACTCAGTGTAATTGCTAGACAAATTGCGGGTAAGAACATTTGCTGTAGATTAACAATAGGATTTTCTGCGAATGATTGATAACCAAGTGGTGGAATCCAATTGAAAGACAGTGATAATACAGTTAATAAGATAAGTCCCAGCCAGAAGCTTGGAATAGATAATCCTCCAATTGAAATTACTTTTAAAAAATGATCTATAAATGTATTTTGTTTAACAGCGGAAATAACTCCAATCGGAATACCGATAATGATGGCTAAAACAATTGCCATTAGCGCTAGTTGTATAGTTACGGGAAGTCTGTCTAATATAATCTGGGATACTTCCTTACCTGACCAAAGAGAACTACCCAAATCTCCTTGAAGCGCATTTTTACCCCAATCTATTAGTTGACCGAAAACACTTTTATCTAGACCCATTTCAGCTTTCAATGCAGCCATTTGTTCAGTTGTTGCACCAGAGTTAGCCAACTGAAGGGTCACAACGTCACCAGGTACCGCTCTCATAATGATAAAAATGAAGGTTGTCATAATTAATAGTACGAATATCCCAAAAATTAAGCGCCTAACAATATAGTCAATCATATGTGTGACACCTCCTTATAGAAATGACAGGCAACAGTATGACCTTCTGTAATGTCCATTAGTTCAGGTTTTTCTATTTTACAAAGATCCATTGCAAAAGGACATCTCGTATGAAATTTACAGCCACTTGGAGGATTTGATGGACTTGGTACTTCACCACTTAGGATAATTCGATCTGGTTTAATATTCGGATTAGGATTTGGCACAGCGGAAATAAGTGCCTTTGAATATGGATGGAGCGGTTCTGTAAATAAAGTTTGTGAATCGGTCACTTCTACAATTTCTCCTAAATACATGACAGCTATTCTATCTGAAATATATTTGACTACCGTTAAATCATGAGAGATAAATAAATAAGATAACCCTAGTTTCAACTGAAGATCTTTTAATAAATTTAAAATTTGGGCTTGAACAGAAACATCTAATGCGGACACTGCCTCATCACAAATCAGAAGTTCTGGTTCAGTTGCCAAAGCTCTTGCTATACCAATTCTTTGCCTTTGACCTCCTGAAAATTGATGAGGAAATTTATTCATATCATTTTTAGATAGTCCTACGATTTCAAGCAGCTCTCCTACCCGTTGACGCTTTGAACTTCCTTTTGCTAGATTGTGCACTTCTAATGGTTCCCCAATAATATCGAGAATGGTCATCCTCGGATTTAGAGAACTATAAGGATCTTGAAAAACAAATTGAACCCGCTTCCTCAGAACTTTTTTCTCTTTTCTATTAATATTTGATAATTGTTTTCCATCAAAACTTACTTCCCCATCCGTTGAGTCAATAAGACCTGTTATTAATCTTCCAACAGTTGATTTACCACAGCCGGATTCACCTACAAGACCAAGAACTTCACCTTTGTGAATATTCAGTGTTACACCATCCACTGCCTTAACGTGTCCGATTGTTCTTGACAGTATTCCTTTTGTGATAGGAAAGTATTTTTTTAAGTCTGTTACTTCCAATAAATTCTTTTTACTGATTAAATGTTGATTGAGCTCAAAGACTGGCTCATTTTCTTCCGTTAAAATTGGCCCCTCCCAATTTCCTGTCAGGTTAGGATCTGCAATCCAACACTTGCTTTCTCGACCATTTGCTAATTTAAAAAATGGTGGTTCCTCACTTTTGCACTTATCAGTAGCAAAAGGACATCTTGGATGAAATCGGCAACCAGCTGGAATTTCTGTTAAACTTGGAACATTTCCTTTTATCGTGAGCAGTTTACGTTCTTTACTTGTATCAATTTTTGGAATACTTTTCATTAATGCTTCTGTATACGGGTGTTGAGGTTTATTAAACAAATCCTTCACATTCGACTGTTCTACAACCTGCCCCGCATAGACAACAACTACTTTATCCGCCATTTCCGCTACAACACCTAAATCATGTGTAACAAGGATAATCGCTGTTCCAAACTGGGTTTGCAAATCTTTCAGTAATTGCAGAATCTGTGCCTGGACAGTCACATCAAGAGCTGTTGTAGGTTCATCTGCAATAATTAAACTAGGTCTGCATGCAAGAGCTATGGCAATCATTACTCTTTGTCTTTGACCACCCGATAATTGATGTGGGTAGGCATTAATACGGCTCTCAGGGTCCGGAAGTCCAACTAACCTTAATAGTTCTAGTGCTCGTTCCTGCAATTCATTTTTACTAAGTGTTTCATGAATTTTAATCGTTTCGGTAATCTGATCACCGATTGTGTATACAGGGTCTAAGCATGTCATCGGATCCTGAAAAATCATGGCAATTTCATTTCCTCGAATTTTTCGAATTTCATCATTACTTATATCTTTTAAATTTAAATTATTAAACAGGATTTTCCCGGAAGTAACTTCTCCATTACTATCCAACAAACGTAAAATTGAAAGTGCCGATACGCTTTTACCAGAACCTGATTCACCTACGATTGCAACTGTTTCACCTTTAGCAATATTAAATGAAATACCATCAACAGCTTCTAGGTTACCTTTTCTTGTCTTAAAAACCGTCTGCATTTCCTCTACTTGGAGTAGTGTGTCATTTTTTCCTGTCATTCGAATGCCTCCTTTCAATTAAACTACTTATATTAATCTAATATCAGGTTAGCAAATTGTTCTCTCAGCTTAATTTTCATGATTTTCCCAACACCATTTTTCGGAAGTTCCTGAATGAATTCAATATGACGAGGTGTCTTATATTTAGCTAAATTTTGTTGGCAGTATCCGATTAATTCACTAGCACTTACTTCTGCATCGGGCTTTTTCACAATACAAGCAACAATTTCTTCACTCATTTTTTCGGAAGGAACACCAATCACCGCAGCTTCCAAAACAGCTTCATGTTTAACTAGCAATTCCTCTAAATCCCTCGGATAAATATTAAATCCGCCTCGAATAATTAAATCCTTTTTACGATCTACAATGTACAGATAGCCTTCATCATCCACTTTTGCCATATCCCCTGTATGAAGCCATCCATTTTGTAGTGCCTTTTTTGTTTCTTCTTCATTTTTAAAATAACCAGGCGTTACATTATCGCCTTGTACTAATAATTCGCCGACATCCCCAACTGGTACTTCATCCCCATCTTCATCCACGATTTTAATGTTTACACCTGGCATTGGTACTCCTACAGAACCTTCTTTAATCGGCATATCATTACGTTGTGTAGCAACTCCTGGCGATGCTTCAGAAAGTCCATACGCATCTCTTACCTCAGCCCCAAATTTTTCTTTAAACTTATGACGTAAGCTAACTGCTAGTGCAGCAGCCCCCGATCCAACTGTTTCTAAACTAGATAAGTCATATTTATAGGCATTCGGATGATAATACATCGCATGCACCATAGCCGGGACAGCAGCAAAGGATTTCACTTTAAATTTTTCAATAACCTTAAATACCTCTTCGGCATCGAATTTATCAAAAATAACAACTGAGCTACCTAGCAAAAACATACTGTTCATAATGCCAAAACCATAAATATGGGCTAGAGGAAGTACACCTAGAGTAGTACTTCTTATTTCGTCCTCCGCTCTAAGTTTTAATCCTGACATTGAATTTGAGTAGAGATTTCTATGCGTTAACATAACTCCCTTCGGTATACCTGTAGTGCCGGATGTATAAAGGATGACGGCAACATCTGATTCTTTTAACTCTAAAGGAGTATTTTCATAAACTGATATATTAGAAAGGGCTTTTTTCCATTCAATGATTTGAAACTCTTCCTGTATATCTTCCTCTCTTGGTTGATCAATGCAAATAATCTTCGGTTTAACAGATAAATCACTGGATGCATTTTTTAATTTTTGCAATAGAACAGATGATGTAATAATAACTTTTGCTTCAGAATTCTTTAAAATAAAGTTGATTTCATTTTCATGTAAAAGATACATAGCTGGTACAATGATGCCACCAACTCCTAATACTCCTTGGTAAGAGAAAATAACTTCGGGACAATTTGGCATACAAATTAACACCCGATCTCCTTTTTCCACTCCGAGAGAATGGACAAGACTAGAAACTTTCTTACAAATAATTTCCGTTTCAGTATTTGTATAAGTTTTATCATAGAAATACAGAAGGTTATACTCACCAAAATTCTCAATATTTCCACCCAATAATTCAGTTAGTAACATGTTACCCTCCTAACTTTTATTTACTATTTTCATAGTATTTTTCGCATTAAAGCGCTTACATTTTAAGACCAATAGTTCCGATTATGAGTTACTAGTATCTTTGTGTAGAGATATTTCAATTTTTTGTTGGTAAGTTATCAAAAATGCAATACCTAATAGAATTACTGTTATGACAGCAGAAGTTATAAATGGAGCCGATACGAGATATATGAATACCCAGCCCCCCCAAAGAGGTCCAAGTATTCTCCCTAAACTATCCATTGATTCTTGGAGGCCTAATGTAATACCTCGCCCCATCTCAGTACGTTTTGATAACATCGCTATAGTAGTCGGCCGAACCAATGATTGCCCAAAACCAGTAAAAACACATCCTAAAATTGCTACCCATATTAATGGCGCAAAACTAATTAAACAATAGCCAATTGCCGTAAAGGATAAGCCAATTTTTGTAATCGTATCTTCATCCCATAATTCATAACATTTTTTTAGTAAAAAGAATTGTACCAAGACAGAAGTTCCAGCTTGTGCGCTAAAGGCCATACTTACAAAGATTGGGGTAGCTTCAAATTTTGCTATTAGATAATATCCAAGTAGACCGAAAAAACTCGAAGCTGCAATGGACAATCCAAGTATGATCATATAATGATTCCAATATCCGTTTTTCGTAACCATTGTAATAGATTTCCAAAAGGAAACTGTTTCATTATTGCCTGCAAAAGTATTCTGAGTTTCTTTATTATCATTATTTATCGAATCTCGGATGTAAAAATGGGCAAAAGGTAGAGTTATTAAAGCTAGTGATCCTGCAATAATAAAAGGTACTACGACTCCAAAGGGAGAAAATAACCCTCCAATAGCTGGACCACACAAAAAGCCAAGTCCATTCACTGCTCCCATTTTCGCGATGGTTTGATTTCTAAACTCTTTTCTAGTGTGATCAGCTACCATCGAAAAAGCTGCAGTTTGAGTACCAGACGATATTGCTGCACCAATTAATCGAACTAAAAGCAATTGCCAATAATTTTGAGCCAAAATTAGTAAAAGGAAAGCTACACCAAAGCCAAATACGCCAATCATTAGAACGGGTTTTCTCCCTATTTTGTCAGCTAAACGACCCCATATCGGTGCAGTAATTAACTGGGAAACTGCCCAAATTATGATTAACGATGACATTTGAACTGATGAAAGCCCCAAATCATCTGCTAAGAATGGTAATGTAGGAAGTACTATTCCATAACCTGTCATCGTTAAAAACATTATGAATCCTAGTAGAAAGAACGCCTTCCTTTCCATCATCTATATTCATCTTCTTTCAATTTAATTGAAAAGCGGGGAACGCTCGCTTAGCCCTGACACAAGTTGGAGACTCTGACATGGAGGCGGTTTTGCCTCCATCGGAAGAGCCGAAGCGCAAGGCGGTGCTGGCATTTACTTTAATCTGAAAATATAGTAATGATAATTGTTATTCTACCCACACTATTTCGGATTAAATTTTTGATTTGGCAAACTAACTATTCATCTAGAACCACACTTATTAACTAACCGGTTAGTATTACTACCGCATAATAACTGACTAGTTAGTATGTTAAAGAAATATATGAGTAGAAGCTGCCTTAATTAAAGTAACTCTCCAACTTTTGCATGACCTTTCAATAAATTTCTTGCAATCGTTCTGCGCTGAATCTCATCTGTTCCCTCGAAAATTCGGTATAATCTTAATTCTCTATACCAGCGTTCAATCGGTAATTCCTTTGTATATCCCATTCCACCATGGATCTGAAGAACACGATCGACCACTTGATTTGCCATAATTGCGCCATTTAGTTTTGCCATAGATGATTGATGACGTGGATCCATACCATTTTCAGCCATCCACGCAGCTCTAAATACGATCCATTTTGCTGCTTCAATTTCAACTGCTGAATCTGCAATCATCCATTGGATTGCTTGACGTTCTGCTATAGGTTTACCAAAAGTAACTCGTGTTTTTGAATAGTCGATGGCCATTTGCAATAAGCGTTCTGCAGCACCGATTGCACCCGCAGGAATCATATATCTCCCTTGGCCTATCCACTGCATACCTAAATTAAAACCTTGACCCAGTTCTCCTAAAATATTTTCTTCAGGAACACGAACGTTATCAAATACTAATGTTGCTGGTCCCCATTCGCCCATTGTGTAAATATATTCCGACTTCCAACCCATTTCTTTATCTACAAGGAAACAAGTTACTCCGCCATTCGCACCTTTTTCTTTATCTGTCACTGCAAATACCATGGCAAAGTCTGCTTCATTTCCATTTGTAATAAATACTTTCTCACCATTTAACACCCAATGGTCACCATCTTTAACCGCTCTCATTTGAATACCTCTTGCATCTGATCCCGCATCAGGTTCGGTTAAAGCAAAGCAAGAACGTCTTTCTCCATTAATAGTAGGGATTAAATATTTCTGTTTCTGTTCCTCGTTACCTAAATAAAGGATATTATCAGCAGAACCACCAAAGTTAAACGGTACAAAAGTTCTTCCTAATTCCATTGCAATTAACACTGACATAATTGGCCCTAAATTTGCCCCACCGTATTCCTCAGGCGTATTAATACCCCAAAATCCAATTGCCTTTGCCTTTTCTCTTAATTCTTTTATTTTTTCATTAGAGATACCAGGTCTGCCTTCCCTTTCATTTTTTAATACTTCTTGCTCCAAAGGCTTCAGTTCTTTATTCACAAAATCTCTTACTGTTTTTTGAATCATTTTTTGTTCATCATTTAGCGTAAAATCCATTAATAACATCTCCTTGTAAATGAAATTATTTGAGTACGAAATTGTTAAATAATATTCACAATTTTATAGAATACTCAGTTACAACACGTTATGAATCTAACGGTTTATATATGCGAGAAATTTTAAAGCGCTTTCATTTTAAAAACTGGACTTTTAATAAAAAAAAGAAACCCAAAAGAATGAAAACTTCCGGGTTTCTTAAAGATTTCGTATCAAATTATTTTTGTTCGAAGCGTAGAAAATTTGCTCTTTAAATGCGTAAATATTTATTTAAACTTCACAATCCAAGGTAATGTATCTTCACCAAAATCCGTCATTGTGTATAAATAATTTTCCTTTTGCCATTTCGCCATTGTGCCTGTTTGTTCGGCATCTACATGTAAATAACCATAATCTTTTGGTACCGGAAGCATATTCGTTTCTAAAAATTCGACTGTTTCCTTTGCTGTGAGCAAGCTTTCCTCAGCTTTTTCCGTCAATGACCGTGCAATAATTGCCCAGCGCCCTTCATTCCAACTAGTAAATTGAGAGCCAGCTCCCGCATCCTGGTAACCTGTAATTCCATATCCTAAATCGACAGCTTGTCCACTATCGAAAACGGTTTGATCAATCTCATCACTCGCCAAATCCTTTGAATCGTAATTGGTAATTGTTAATTGACCGATGTAAGTCCCATCTTGTTTAATCGCCTTATCGTTTATCGCCATTTTAGAGGGCGTTTCATAGAAATTTAATGTTATGGTATCACTATCAGTCGTTGTTATCGCTGTTAAATAGCTGCCCTTTGAAACAGGAAAATCAGTTGGTATATCGACATCCCAATTGCTCGGAATAATACTTTGAAAATCTTCAGTTGTTGAAGAAACTTCTGTCGGTTGACTCGAACCCGACTCATCCTTACTCGGAGAATTTGTTGTATCTACTTCACTAGACTTTGTATCTGTTGCAGAATCCTGATCGGCTGTTGTGCTATTATTCGTTTCTTCACATGCTGCAAGAAGAAAAATGCTTAATATAAATGGTACATATTTTTTCAAGATCTCACTCCTCAAGTTTGGCTTGTATAAATTATCATACATATTTTAAAATACATGTTCAAATGATGGATAGCACTTCACCCGTACTGAGTTGTGTGTGTAATGATACACTTATTCGTTTAACTTTTACGTTGAACGGAACTGTTAATTACAATGCTAAATTAAATAGTTTAAATAATCTGCAATTATTTTCCTGAACTTAATATACTAGTACTAGTTCCTATTACTCAAAAGGATGTGATTTATTATTTGATTCATAAATTAAGAAAAAAGTTTATACATTATCTATAATTTTACTAAATTCTAAAAAAAGAAGGGTTATAGATGCATTCCTTAACTGAAGCATATGAATTATTGCTTAAAAAAATAAAATGGAATACGGCAACCATCGGAGTTATTGGCCTAGGCTATGTCGGGTTACCCCTAGCAATGCAAATTGCAAATAACAAATTTAAAGTAATAGGATTTGAAAAGGATTTAAATAAACTTAAAGCGATCGAAAATAAAGTCTGTTACATACAGGATGTTAATGCAGAACAATTTCTAACGAGTATTCATAATAAGTATTTTGTTGCAACGGATGATTTTCATCTATTACAAGTAGCTGACATTATTATCATTTGTGTACCAACTCCGACAGACAAAAGTGGAAATCCAGATTTAATTTATGTTTTGCAGGCGATCACTGCTATTGCAGAGCATGCTTCAGAAAATTGTTTAGTAATATTAGAGAGTACGACCTATCCAGGAACTACTCAAGAAGTGCTGCTACCCATTTTAGATAAAGCAAACTTTAAAATTGGAGTGTCATGCTTCATCGCTTTTTCTCCTGAGCGAATTGACCCTGGTAATCCACAGTATAAAACCTTTAACACACCGAGGATTGTCGGAGGCGTCACACAAAATTGTACAGAATTAGCCAAATCTTTTTATAAACAAGTATTAGAAAGTGAAGTATATAGTGTTTCTAGCCCAGCAGTTGCAGAAATGGAAAAACTTTTAGAAAACACATTCCGGAATGTAAACATAGCCCTAGTAAATGAACTAACAATGCTTTGCCATAAATTAAACATTAATGTATGGGAAGTTATTGATGCAGCAGCAACAAAACCGTATGGATATATGGCTTTTTATCCCGGACCCGGTGTTGGAGGACACTGCATACCAATTGATCCTAAATATTTAGTATGGAAAGCAAAACAAGTTTCCATAGATATGCCATTAATTCAATGTGCCGATGAAATAAATAATCGAATGCCGAAATATATTGTAGACCGCTTGAATCACTATCTAGAAGACGGTCAGCAACGAATTAAACCGCCGCATATTACGGTTATTGGATTAGCTTACAAAAAAAATATTGATGATTACCGTGAATCACCTACTTTATCTATTCTTACTGACATTAATAAATTACATTATCATTGGAGCGTCGTTGATCCTAATATATGTACGTTCAGCTTTTCACATCAAACTTATAATACCGTTCCGCTTACTGAACTATTAATATCCTCATCCGATTGTGTATTAATCTTAACCAACCATGACAATATTGATTATCAAATGATTGATAAGCATGCAAAATGCATTTTTGATACGAGAAACACGGACTATCCTTTTACAAATTCACGTTATTATCGACTGTAATAATTAAAAGGAGTTCGATATGACTTATAAATTATTTTCTCTTAGTATTTTGTTGATTTTTCTAGTACTATTAAGCGCTTGTACAACCAAACAAGCGATTGATAGTTATACAATAAATTCCCCATACAAACTAGAAATAAAAGAACATAACAGTCAAATGAGCCCTATTCTAAAACAAGTAGCAACTACTCAACCTGTTGTGGCGCTTTCTTTTAATGGTTTAGCGGATAAAGAGTCTACTCTTCGTTTATTGGATGAATTAGATCGTTTAAAAATAAATGCTACCTTCTTCCTTCCAGGCATGAGAGTGGCAGAAGAACCTGAACTCGCTTTAGAAATAAAACAACGCGGTCATGAAATTCAAAATAATACACTGAATTATGAGTTAATGTCAGATAAAAACTATGAACAAACATATGTTGAAATTGAATTATCAAATCAAATTTTAGAGAAGGAGTTAGGAATAAAACCTACTCTTGTTAGAAGTCGTTCAGGTGATTACACAGATAAGATGCGTCTTGTAACTTCACAACTTGGGATGAGTGCAGTCGTAAGCTACTCTATTAACCTTACAAACAATAACGAACAGGTTAATACGACGGATTTAGATAAGCTAATATCACGCGGAGCGATTATTCATTTAAACTCATATTTAAATGAAGAAATAATTAATTCATTGGAAGAAATCAATAAAATCGCAAAAGAAAATAGATTGACTCTTACAACTATATCCGAAGTATTGAACAACAGTTATACTAAACTTCCGCTAGAGAAAATTGAAATTCTTCATCCAATTCAGTTCAACTCTAATTTCGTAAATGCTAAACCAGATATTTTTTTAAGCAATACTGATTCAAAGAAAGAAGTGGCTCTTACCTTTGATGATTGGGCTAGCGATATTCAAATTACTAAAGTGCTGGATGTTTTAGATAACTATAATATTAAATCAACGTTCTTCTTAATTGGAAAAGGCGTCGAGAAAAATCCCAATTTAGCGAAATTAATTATTGAACGAGGTCATGAAATCGCAAACCATTCCTATAACCACTTAGAAGTTACAGCATTGTCACCGAATGATTTACAACAAGATATTTTAAGGGCCCATAAAGTAATAACCGAAGCTATACAGCAAGAACCATTACCGTATTTCAGACCTCCAAAGGGTGTCATAGATGAGGAATCTGCAAAAGTAATCACTTCGATGGGAATTCAAACAATTGTACTTTATGATGTGGCTTCTTATGACTGGGATCTTTCCTTTAATGAATTTGATATCTATAGACGTGTTACCGAAAGAACAAATCCTGGTAGTGTCATTAATATGCATATTCTAGACAATACAAAAACCGTAGAGGCTTTACCCTTAATTATTGAAAAATTACAATCAGAAGGTTATACATTCATCAAACTGTCTGAATGGATTGAGCTGAATGGTATAGATCAGTAAAGGAGAAGACCTACGTGAAGAAAGTAAAAGAAAAATTAATGGAACCTGTAGAAGACCGTCATATACTATCTAATTTACAAATTCCAAATGGTTTACATACTAACATTGAACAAAGAGGCCTACCCCACCTTCCAAACAACTTCAATCCATTAGATTCTAACCACAAACAGAAATACCAACTACTCCGAAAACGTTACAGAAGTGAATTTGATGTACTCCTGATTAAGGATAATCATGAGAAACCTTCTAAGGAAATATTTCGCAGTGAAAATATTTCAATTACCGGTATATTGATTAAATCAAATGAATCTCAAAACTTGCATATTGGTGAGGAAGTAACGATAAGATTTAAAATTCCGGAAGGTGCAATGCCTGAGGGATTTGAATCGAAAATCAATATAAAAGCAAAAATTATACGTGTTCATTCCGAAGAAAATTATCAAGGCATTTCCTATTATTTTGCTCTTCAATTCCTTAAACCATTAGATTCTTATTTGAAGATAAGGCGGTGGAGATTAGCAGCAATAATTGCAAGTATTCTATTATTATTTATTTTCTTTGTAGTTTTGTTGATGCGTGCTGAAAGTATTATTTATTTCCAATTTAATAAAACCCTTTACCTTTACAGCATTATTGCAGCATCACTTTTATTGAGTCGGTATTTTTTCAGTATATTCTATCGAAACGTTAAAATAAATCCTCTTTTTGAACCTGGAGTTTCTATAATAATCCCTGTATTCAATGAAGAAGAATGGATTCATCGTACAATCTTAACTGCTATTAATCAGGACTATCCGATAGATAAACTGGAAGTCATCGTTATTGACGATCACTCTACCGATAAAACTGTAGAAAATATAAAAAAAATGGTACATAAAATCTATTCAGAAGGCGAACAGTTTCATACAAAGAATAGACTGAAGTATCATGTACTATCTAAAAATTGCGGTAAACGTATAGCTTTGATCACCGGTGTAAAAATGGCCAAATTTGAATTAGTAGTTTTTGTGGATTCTGATAGTTTTTTAGAACCAACCGCAATTCGCAACATTGTGCAACCTTTCCAAGATCCAAAAATAGGTGGAATTTCCGGGCGAACAGAAGTTGAAAACAAATTTACTAATACATTAACCAAATTACAGGCTGTACGTTACTATATTGCATTTCGAATTATGAAAGCAGCGGAGTCTATCTTTGATAGTGTGACTTGTTTATCAGGTCCCTTATCTTGCTACCGAAAAGATCTCGTTCTAGAAAATTCACAAGCTTGGATTACTCAGAAATTTTTAGGCCAACCAGCTACATTTGGTGACGATCGAAGTATGACCAATTTCATTTTAAAAACACATCGAACTGGTTATCAAGATAATGCTATTTGCTCAACAATTGTTCCTTCAAAAACAAGAATATTTTTAAAACAGCAAATGCGTTGGAAACGCTCATGGCTCCGTGAATCATTGCGCGCTACAGGATTTATATGGAAGAAGGAACCCTTAATGTCCCTCTTTTTCTTGGCAGGATTAATAGTACCTATTGCTGCGCCTATTGTGGTTTTTTATAATCTTCTATATGTCCCCATCTTTCTTCATATTTTTCCTGCAACATTTTTAATGGGTCTACTTCTAATGGCTATGTTATTGAGTTTTACTCATTTATTATTCCGCGGTAGTAATCTTTGGACCTATGGATTTATATTTGTTCTTTTCTATGAATGTATTTTATTGTGGCAAATGCCAATTGCCTGGTTTACTTTCTGGAAATCTGAATGGGGTACTCGTGATACTCCTCAGGATATTAAGGCACATGAAAGGAAAAAGAAAAGACAATCTAAAAAATCTTCATAAGTTAATTTAATAAAATAATGAGGTTAGAGAAAATGAGTAAAAATATATTCCGTACTCTGCTCGATGATCAAAAAAAAGAAACAAGAAAAATTATTCGTTCAGTTATACAGGTAATTCTCCTCATATTCTTATTTATAATTGTTGTAAAGGAATTGTTTCTCTTTAAGAAATACGAAGAAATAAATTGGAGTTCAAGTGAAGATAATGGTTTTATCGCTCTCTCGTATTTTGGAATTGATCGAACCGGTTCATCAAAATACATTTCAAAAGGAAATCTGGAAAAACAACTTACTACCTTGCATAAACAAGGTTTTATTACATTAAGTCAACAAGATATTATTAACTATTATAATAATGGAAAGCAATTACCTGAAAAATCCTTATATCTTTCTTTCGAAGATGGACGTACAGATTCAGCTATCTTTTCTCAAAATATATTGGAAAAATTGAATTACAAAGCAACGATGTTTACGTACTCGAATAAAATGGGTGTGAACGATAAAAAGTTTTTACAGCCAAAAGATTTATCTAAATTAGAATCCAGTGGTTATTGGGAAATAGGTTCAAATGGGCATCGATTAACTTATATTAATGTATTTGATTCGAATGGAAACCCATTAGGGATTATCGATGAAAACGAAATACCTGAGAAAACCAAACTAGAATACTATAATCACTATTTAATGGATTTTATACGGGATGAATTTATGATCCCATATGAAAATCGAAATAAGATGGAAAAAAGGATTAGGAATGAATATTCAACCATGAATGAAATCTACCAATCCACATTAGGTTTCACTCCGAGAGCATATGCAATTATGCACGCGAATTCTTTATATCAAGATATGAATAATTTAGTTGAAGAAGTAAATGACCGGGAAATTCGCGCTACTTTTCAAATGCATTTTAATTTAGAGGGCAATGCTTACAATGGAAAAGAAACCGATCATTATAACTTATCTAGATTGCAAGTATCTCCCTATTGGTCGATGAATCATTTATTAATGAAAATTCAAAAAGATACTCAACAACCAATAGAATTTGAGATTGGTGAAAAAGAAAAAGCAAAGGATTGGAAACTCGCTCGCGGGGCGGTAGAATTTTCCGGAAATCAAATTATTTTAACTTCACTACCATCTGAAGAAGGATTAATCTTAATAAAAAAAGATCTACCTAGAAATTATGATTTAAGTGTTACGCTTAAAGGTAATGTAATAGGTGAACAGAATATTTATATGCGTTACGACAAAACAAATAACACTTATTTGAAACTTTCGTTACACAACAACAAACTGGTCCTCATTGAAAAGTTAAATAATCAGGAGGAAAAACAGCTTGCTCAATATAATCTTGATGATGTAATTTGGGATGGAGAAGATTATGCCTTTAACAAAGCAACCATATATTCCTATATGGACACTCAGACAGGAACACAAAAGATTGAAAGTGAATATCCCCGAATGATACCTGGAAATCGACAATTAAATATAACTCTGGAAAAAAATCAACTTCATATTCTTGTTGATAACAGTGTCATTAATAAAACAATCAATTTTGATTCAACTCATACTTCAAATAATATTGCACTAGGTTCCTTATACGTTGAAAAAAAGCCTACTTACGAACAATACGCAGATGGAATTTATGATGCAGTTTTTGAAGATTTAATTATTACATCAGACAGTTCCACTATTTACAACATTGCTTATAATAGGGGTGAAAAAATCCTAAATAAAATAGTTAAGGCTTTTGATACGGTTGTGGATTTCTTTATTAAAAATTTTTAAAGTATATTGAAAGCTATTCGAAATATAGTAATTTATTTATATTAACTTTGGTGTATTCGATTAAATAAATTAAAGTCTCAAAAAAAGCGCTGATTCCAATACAGAATCGCGCTGTCTTTATATTGTTAGGCCTAGTGAAATTACGGGTGCTATACTCGAGTAAAATCAAGATATCTTGTTCCTTGGAAAGTTAACTTGCCAATATCCCCTTCTGCAAGCATACCGTACTCCTTCCCTGAAACATGAAACTCTGATCGGTCACCACTCTCGAACTCAAATGTAATAAAGTACTTTGTAGATGTACTGTGCGAGTGGTGATTATTATCATGATGGTGATGGGTATTTCTCGTTACATTTGTTCGTTTACCTTTTACGATGGCTGGAATTGTTAGGCGGGGTGAGTTCTCATTTTTCTTCCATTGCTTGAATCCACTGAATAGACCCCCAATTATTGAGATAAATATGATAATAAAAATAAGTGCGATAAATATTGGTCCGAAGTTGAATAACCAATCCCCACTTCCTGGCATGTCATACATGAAATCCCCCCTTACTATGATATTTAAATTATACGGATAAAATGGAAGAAAGTTTCAGATTGATGATTGAATCCCCGGCAACTTTACTTCACCATAAATTCAATAATTAAAAACGGGCGCTGATTCTTATTAAAGAATCGCACCCGCGCACCTATACACTATGGAATTGAAGAACATCATACTAATGAAAACGACACAACTGGTTCATATTTCGGTGTATTTTCCACATTTGATTTATATAGGACGATTTCATTTACTTCAAAAGATAAAGGCTTTTCTTTAAATGGGTTTTGTGTGGCTAAGTTGTCCACTATGAAATCTTCATTAGCTCCCCATTTTCGGGCCAATGTAATATGCGGATGATAAGGGCGTGTTTCTAACTTAAAACCTTCATCTAGACAAGTTTGATGAACAATTTCCTGAATTTTATATAAAGCATCTGATTCACTCACTGCCCCCCAAAATATACGAGGTGATTTTTGAGCTCCAAACACACCCAATCCTTTGATATCTAATTTAAAAGTTTTTTGATTCTCTATGGCATCCCCAACCGATTCAATAACGGATGTTAGTTGCTTTGGTTTTACAGTACCAAGGAATGCAAGCGTTATATGATAATCATTTAAATCCACCCATCGCTTAAACTGGAATTTTGGTTTAATTCGTGTCAGTTCCTCATAAATGGATTGTTTTACCTCATCCGGAATCCGAACCGCCCAAAAGTAGTGCGCCACTCTCTCCATATTCTTCACCTCTTCTATAACAGAATTGACATTATTAAAAAAACTAATACAAATACAATGATGATATGTAATTATATATCCAAAAGATATCCAAAATCATTTATAAACTTGTCCGAAGAAAAGTAGAAATTAACAAAAATAAGCGCAGACCCTTGTACAGAATTGCGCTCATACTAGCAGATACTGGCTTCGATCACCTCAATTTCACCATTTTGATTTACGCTGTCTACCCCACGTTCACAGTTGCCTTTTATTTCCCACTCAATGTAGTATTTATTATTTTTTAATTTAACAGATATTATTTCAGTTTTACCATTTTGATTTACGCTGTCTACCCCACGTTCACAGTTGCCTTTTATTTCCCACTCAATGTAGTATTTATTATTTTTTAATTTAACAGATATTATTTCAGTTTTACCATTATGGTTATAGTGATTATCTAAGACCAATAGTTCTGCTTCATCTTCTGTTATGACATTTTGAATAGATGAACAGCCTGCCAATACTAAGACTGCAATTAATAGATGACGTTCAAAATATATTTTCACCGCTTTATGATTTTGTTTCATTCCTTACCCCTTTTTTATATTTCACATAGATTTATGTAGGTCCTAAAAAAATAAAGCGTTCTTTTTATTAAACTACGTCTGCTAATTTTTACATATGTAAAGATTCATTAAATCCGTTTCGAATAAAAAATCATCGTTAGAGGAATTGAGGTAACCATAATACAAAATAAAATTGTTAAAACTTCTGATGCAGTTAGAGTTTTAGCTAATGTAATAAATAGCAGTGTGATAGTTGCAAACAGCGTAAAATAGTTTGCTGTCATACTTTTACCTATAATTTCTTTTGTACGCTCATCTTTCGGAAACAAATGTGGCGATAAATAAGCCATCATTAATGAACTAGTTCCCAAGAAAAAGGTCATCATGCCTACTGGAAAATCGCCATTTGCAATATATGGGTAATTAATATATATACTTAATGGAATTATAATAATAGCTAAAAATAAATACCCCAGTTGATTTTTCCGAGCTTCTTTCATTCAATTTCCCCCTCATAAATAAATATATCTTCAATCTTACAATTAAAAATTTCTGCCAATTTAAATGCTAAAATTATCGACGGATTATATTTTTCTTTTTCCAGCGAAATAATAGTTTGTCTAGAGACAGAAAGTTTTTCTGCCAACTGGTCTTGTGTCATACTGCGCTGAGCCCGTAAAACCTTAATTTTGTTTTTAATAATAAATCCTCCTAATATGTAAAGTAAGTTTTACTTAAAGTAAAGTTTACTTTACACATTATCAAATTGCAAGTCACCAAAAAGTTATTTCTTCCAATTTCAACTTCAAAATAAAAACAAGCGCCGATTCTTAAAACAGAATCGCGCTCGCTTGGCTTCATATCAACCATCTACATATTTTATTCATGATTTTATTTCGTGAAACTGACGATGAAGTTGATGGACTTCCTCCGCTAACTCAGGAACAGGACCATCTATAATTGCATCATTAATAACTTCTTGAATAGACAAATTGCGTACACGGGAAGGAGCTTGGCCGAATTCTGCTAGCCACTTTGCTAACTGTTTAGATGAACTTGCATATACAATCCGCCCTAAACCTACCCAACCATGAGCAGCGGCGCACATTGGACAATGTTCCCCGGAAGTATATACTGTCGCATTGCTTCTTTCTTCAGGTTCCATATTATTTGCTGCCCATCGCGCTATCGCAAACTCGGGATGCTGTGTATGGTCACCGCCTGCCACATGATTATGATCCTCAAAAAGCACTTCTCCCCCAGCGGAAACAAGTACTGATCCAAATGGCTCGTCACCTTTCTCTAAGGCAGTTTTTGCCAATTCTACACAACGTTGTAAGTGCTTTAAATCTAAATTATTTATCATATTAGTATCCTCCTTATCCTGTAAGTAGAAACCTTTTCACCCATCATTATAACAGAACTATTAGATTATTTTAGGTATAAGTTTTGATGTATCATTGTAATTGACCTTATAATTTTATTTAAAATTGACTATTTTAACATGGTCAATTTTCATTATACTAAGAGTTATTACAGGAATGGAGGTTATTTACATGGTACAAGTTGGAACAGATCGAGTAAAACGAGGAATGGCAGAAATGCAAAAGGGCGGCGTTATTATGGATGTCATTAACGCGGAACAAGCAAAAATTGCGGAAGCTGCAGGTGCAGTAGCAGTGATGGCGCTGGAACGTGTGCCTTCCGATATTCGGAAAGCTGGCGGTGTTGCCCGTATGGCTGATCCGCGGATTGTGGAGGAAGTGATGAATGCCGTAACGATTCCTGTTATGGCAAAAGCACGAATTGGTCACATTGTAGAAGCACGTGTATTAGAGTCAATGGGTGTGGATTATATCGATGAAAGTGAAGTTTTAACACCGGCTGATGAAGAATTCCATTTACTTAAGAGTGATTATACAGTGCCCTTTGTTTGTGGCTGCCGTGACTTAGGAGAAGCAGCTCGACGTATTGGTGAAGGTGCTTCTATGCTCCGTACGAAAGGTGAACCAGGTACAGGCAACATTGTAGAAGCAGTTCGTCATCTTCGAAAAGTTAACGCTCAAGTACGCCGTGTTGTTGGAATGAATGTGGATGAATTAATGACAGAGGCTAAAAACTTAGGTGCGCCATTTGAATTACTATTGGAAATTAAGCGTTTAGGTCGTTTACCTGTTGTGAATTTTGCCGCGGGTGGTGTGGCAACTCCTGCAGATGCCGCGTTAATGATGGAGCTTGGTGCAGATGGTGTGTTTGTTGGTTCCGGTATATTTAAATCAGAGAATCCCGAAAAATTTGCGCGTGCCATTGTGGAAGCAACAACGCATTATACAGACTACAAACTGATTGCTGAAATCTCAAAGGAACTTGGAACGCCGATGAAAGGAATTGAAATAGCTACCCTGAATGTTAATGAACGTATGCAGGAGCGTGGCTGGTAGTATGGCAAAAATAGGAGTGCTTGCATTACAAGGTGCGGTAAAAGAGCATATTCAACAAATTGAAACTCTTGGTCATGATGCTGTTGCAGTAAAAACATGCGATGACTTACGTGATGTTGACGGTCTAATTTTACCTGGTGGAGAAAGTACGACAATCGGTAAAATGTTAGAACGAAATGACATGGTAGAACCAATAAAAACATTGGCACAACAAGGTGTTCCAATGTTCGGGACATGTGCAGGTCTTATACTATTGGCCAAAAATATTAAGAATTCCAATCCCCCTCACCTCGGTTTAATGGAATTGGAAGTAGAAAGAAATTCTTTCGGTCGACAAATAGACAGCTTTGAAGTTCCATTATCTATTCCATCAATTGGTGATGAAATAACAGCAGTTTTTATTAGAGCCCCACATATTGTATCGGTCGGTGAACATGTTGAAATACTTGCTACATATGAAGAACGGATTGTACTAGCTAGAGATGGGCAATTTTTAGGGTGCTCTTTTCACCCCGAACTGACCGATGATGTACGGATACTAGAATATTTTATCGGTATGGTAAATGAATTTATTAAGGTCTCTAGATAAAACAAAAAGAAGCACAATACTGTGCTTCTTTTACTTGCTGGATTATTTGTTCAAGCCTTTTTCATGTATCCGATAAATCATAGCTGCCATATGTGCCCTTGTTGTCGGATTATTTGGACCAAAACGGCTAGCGGTATAGCCAGCCATAATTCCTTCTTGTTTCATCGTTTCAATCGCAAGAGATGCCCAAAAATTTTGGTCCACATCTTTAAATGAATTTACACCTTTGTTCGCAGATTGGCTATAAAATTCTGCATTATAGAAAATTTGAGCCATTTGCGCCCTTGTTAAAGACGTATTAGGTGAAAAACGTCCATCACCGATGCCGTTGATTATTTTATGTTGCGCTACTAAACGAATTGAGTCTGATGCCCAAAAGCTCTTTTCCACATCACTGAATGAAATATCTTTATTTGTTGTAGTCAGCGCTAAAAAATTACTTATAATAGCTGCTGCTTGAGCTCTTGTTATCGATTGATTCGGTTTATATGTACCATCTGGATAGCCGGAGTTCCAGCCTTTTTCAGTTAAGAATAGAATCTGTTGTTCGGCCCAATGCCCACCTATGTCTTTTAAATTTCTATCATCAAATTGATATAAATCACGTTCGTCCATGATGGCGCCTACTTTATTTCGATAGTATGCCCCACCCAAATGGATATAGCCGGCGTTGGCAATGTCGAACAAATATTCTTTAGATGCTCGCTCATAACTCCATCCTTTTTTCAATCTTTCTTCGTAATTGTTTTTTGCGAACCGATATCTATCGTTTAACAGTAAGTTTCCTGCCAAATAATCGACCGCTTCTTTATAGGTACTAAAAGCCCGATACCAGTTATCCCTTCTTTTGCTTTCATCGTATATTTTACGGTCTTGTCCGTAATCAGTAAGTACAGGAACCGGTTCATAATCTTCATCAGGTTGTCCCTTCAACTGCCAGGCATTCTTCGGATTATATCCCCAAACCTTTATTCCGAAAAGGTTATTTGCATTCATTGCTATTCTTGTTGTTCCAAAGCCGCTTTCCAAAGCAGCCATTCCAATAATGGCACTAGCAGGGATTCCCCACTTTTCAGTTGCTTTCATCGCATATGTAGATATTTCATCAATAAAGTCTTCCTTCATTTTAGTTGAAGGAAATTCGTATGTAGATAAGTAAGCGTTACTGTTTCTTCCAGACTTTTCATCTTCAAAAGGGAGAAGATTAACGCCTTTAGCACTCGTGGTCAATGAGCTGCAATTTAAAACTAGTATAAAAATTGATAGTGATAGTAATGCTCGGATTGATTTCGCCAAATTCATAACTCCTTAAATATTCAAATAATAATCTCAGATACTTCCATCATAGCAGTTTTTTATTAGAATTATTGTATAATATATCATTTTATCATTACTAATTGATGGGTATATTTCCGAACTTTACCTATGTCAACCCCCCTTTCCGAAACAAAAAACCATCATTCATCTTGATGGATAAATGATGGTTAGAAAGAATCAATTTAATAACAGCAATTGATTCTCATTTCTTTTTATAGCATTAACTCAAATAATTAATAAGAATATAAATTTCATATTAGGGTAGAAGTAGAAAAGTAAAGTAAATTTTTAAATGAAAGAGGGGATTTTATGCAGGAAATAATCCTAATTCTGGTCATACAGCTCGTTTACGTGCCGTTAATGACATTGCGAACAATTTTTTTAGTTAAAGATATGAGGCTTCTTGCTTCCATTTTCGGGTTTTTAGAAATTCTTATTAATGTTTTTGCACTTTCAATTATTTTTAATGGGGATCAGAACATCATACCGATGCTTGTATATGCACTTGGTTTCAGTTTAGGGATACCAATAGGAACAATGATTGAAAACAAGCTGGCTATTGGTTTTGTATCTGTTACAATCAATACGCAGCAAAAAAATCAGGAATTGATCGAAACATTAAGAAACAGCGGCTTTGCCATCACGACATCTGTCAGTGAAGGTCGTGACAGTGAACGTTATAAATATGAAATTCTCGCTAAACGAAACCGAGAAAAAGAATTATTCGCCCTTGTCGAATCAATTGAACCAAAGGCATTTATCATTTCATATGAGCCAAAATCATTCAAAGGCGGTTTCTTAGTCGATCGTATGCGTAAATTTAAGCTTCGTCGTTAAAATAAAAATGAGCTAGATTCAATATTTCTAGCTCATTTTTTATGTTTTTTTAATTTTGTAGTTTCTTTAAATGTTCTATAATGGTCATAAATTGGGAGAACACACGCTTTAACCTTTTATAGTACGCTTTCTAACTCCCCTTTCTTTTTAAAACCTTCATAGCATAAGCCGTATGGTTTCCCAGGGATAAACGTCCCTTGACCTAAGCATCCAACATATTTGCCATCTTCAACGGCTAATTGACCACGCAAGAATACTTTGTCCACCTTCCCTTCTTGTTTAAGCCCTTCGTAAATATTGAAATCTACTCCTTGTAAGCTTGTTTCATTCGAGATAATTGAAACAGGCGTAGGGTCGTAAACTACAATATCAGCATCAAACCCAACTCCAATATGACCTTTACGGTGGGCAATACCATTTATTTTCGCTGGGGTTGTTGCATATAAGTCTACTAAACGTTGACGAGAAATCTTGCCGGTATTTACACCATATGTCCATAATATTCCGAGACGGTTTTCAACACCTGGCGAACCATTTGGGATGTTTGTGAAATCATCAATCCCCATTGTCTTTTGCTTCTCCCAGTTAAATCCGCAATGATCAGAGCTAACAGCATTTAACCAGCCTTTATTAATGGCATTCCATAATGCTTCACGGTCTTCTTCTTCACGTAGTGCTGGTGAGCAGACATATTTTGCACCTTCAAAATTTGGACGGGCTAAATCTTCTTTGTCTAACATTAAATAATGGGTACACGTTTCACCATATACCGGTGTTCCTTTGATGTACGCATCCCGAATGACTTCCATGACTTCTTTTGCCGTTACGTGAACAATATATACAGGTGCACCAGCTAAATTCGCTAAATGAATGACACGCTGCGTAGCCTCTACTTCAACAAGTGTCGGTCTTGAAAGTGCATGATAATAAGGATCCGTTAAACCTTTTGCTATATATTCCTGTTGAAGAATATCGATAACATCTGCATTTTCTGCGTGAATCATTACTGTTACACCGACATCTTTAGCCGCTTTTAATGCTTTAAAGATGGCTTCATCATCACTATGAAATGGTAAGCCTTTATACGCCATAAATAGTTTTAATGTTGGTAGCCCTTTGTCTACTAAGCTTGGAATTTCTTTAAAGAGTTCGTCGGAAGGTTCGCAAACAATTCCATGGAACGAATAATCGACCATTGCGACATCTTTTACCTCACCTTCTTCATATTCAAAAATAGTTTCGGCAATGCCCTTGCCTGGTGCTTGGTTCACGAATTCGATAACTGTAGTAGTACCTCCTACAATTGCTGCGTTACTAGTATCGAAGCCTTGTACGCGTGCACCTTTATAATCAAAAGAATAGTGGACGTGCTGATCGACTCCTCCCGGTAAGACATACTTTCCTGAAACATCTATAACCTGGTCTGCTTCAAGTGAAAGATTTTGACCAATTGCCGCAATTTTTTCATCTTCAATTAAAATATCTCCTACATATTCATCTGTACTTGTTACAATAATCCCGTTCTTTAATAAAATACTCATACATTACGCCTCCTAGTGTTCTTTAATTTTATTATTTGTTCACTATTTGTTGATCTGCAGGTATCGACCAGAATAATGACGTTTGTGCCAACCAATCCATATAGTTTTCAAATGCTTCATTTAAACTGTACTGCGGTGTGTAACCTTCTGCTTTCAAACGATCAACTGCTAATTGCTGAATGTCTCGTTCACCGAAATAATCTACATTCCATAACTTTGAATCTTCCTGTAATTGATAGTTAAAGTCCGGAAATTTCCGTTTCAAAAGCTCACACCAATCTACGATGCTCCATACTTGGCCAGAGCCAATATTATATATATCTTCTTTTAGCTCCTTAACTTGTATTAAGTGATAAATAGCTGCAGCAACGTCCTTACTATAAATCCAGTCTCGTACGCCTGGTCTTGGTAGATGAATCGTTGTTTTTTCATAAGCTGCTTTAGTCACTTGAAATGGTACGGATAACGTTTGACGTAATCCCGTATAATGCTCCCAAGCCCCGTATACGTAGCCTAACCGGCAAACGGTCAATGGTAAATCGTATAGGGTTTTATAGCGAAGGGCTAAACGCTCCCCCGCATATTTTGTAATTTCATATAAATTGACTGGTAATGGAATTGATTTCTTCTCATCTAGTAACGGATCGATATAGCCCGTCTCCCCATAAACGGTACAGGAACTGATATAGAAAAACTTTTCAATCCCTACTTTTTTAGCTGCTTCTAATACTGATAGCGTACCGTTGTAATTAATAGAAGAAATTTTTGAAAATGATTTCATTTCATGTTCAATATCCGGAGTGATAGCAGCTGCATGAATCAAGCTTTTAATGTTGTATTGATTCAGCGTTTTTATGAGTGTATCTCCATTTAAAATATCTCCTTCAATATAGAAATAATGGCCTGCTTTACTTTGAAATAATGTTTCCGCTTCTGCTGGAACAGGTGTAAGTGAATAATTCACTACATCCATTCCGGCATCCAAAATCTTTTCTATAATATTTATTCCTACAAAACCTGAACCACCTGTAATTAAAACTGTCATCTGCCACCCCTCCTGCCACTTAAACCTATTATTGTGAAACTAATTCAGCAATTTTAGATGAAATATTTAAAGCCGCTTGATATAGCAATTCTGTGCCCAATGCTAAATCTTCATAGCTTGCATATTCAGCAGGGTTATGGCTGATGCCATCTTTACAACGGACAAAAATCATTCCTACATCACAAATACTTGCCATGACAGTTGCATCATGGAATGGACCACTCATCATAATTGGACAGTCCAGACCAAGTTGCTCACTTTCTTCTTTAATAGCAGCTTGAATCCAGTCTGCGATGGTTACCGGCGATTGATTTGTATCTTCTACTATCGAAGAAGATACATTATATTCGGCTGCTACTTCATTAATCATCATACGTATCTGTTCTTCATAAGCATTACGACGTTCTAAATCGATATCCCGTAAGTCGATTGTAAATTCCACTTTTTCAGGAATAATATTTGGTGAATCCGGGAATACGCGGATACTGCCTACTGTTGCTACGGTTGGTACGTCCTCTTGAGCCCTTACAATTCTATTAATTTCTGTAACCATATTAGAAGCTGCCAATAAAGCGTCCTGGCGCATATTCATCGGTACAGAACCTGCATGTCCAGCAAAACCTTCTACTTCAACAGTTAACCAAAGTGGACCTGCGATTCCTTTTACAATTCCAATCGGCTTATTATTTACATCTAAATATGGGCCTTGTTCAATATGAAGCTCTAAAAATGCACCTACTGCCCCTTTTGGATAAACAGATGCTTCTAATTTATTCGGATCACAACCGAAGTCGATTAATGCTTGACGTCTTGTAATTCCTTGTTTATCTGTTCGTTCGAGCTCACCTTCTTCAAAAAGACCTGCGATTCCTCGCGATCCAAATAGCCCCTTCTTAAAACGCCAGCTTTCTTCATCTGCAAATGAGACCACTTCAATCGGAACTTCCGGCTGAATTCCTTTATCAACCATAGTCAGTAATACTTCAACTCCAGCTAACACACCAGATGTGCCGTCAAAACGACCTCCATAAGGTTGTGAATCTAAGTGTGATCCCATCACTAACGCCGGTGCATGAGGGTTTTTCCCTTCCAATCGACCAATTAAATTACCAAAGTTATCAACATGTACACTAATGCCTGCTTTTTCCAACCAATCCGTAACTGTCTCAAACGTCTGCTTTTCTTCTGGGCTTAATGTAGCTCGGCAAAGCCCTGTTTGGCCAATTTTCCCAAACTCTGAAACTACTTCAAACATATTTTCTAAACGTTTTTTATTAATCTCCATTTAATATCCCACCTTCAGTTTTATTTTAAAGCGTCTGCTGTAATTAACTCAGGGAACACTTCTTTTAATAAAGTAAAGTCATGATATGATTCGACATCAGGTTTCTTAGGAATGTTGCCAACACTTAAGAAGTAATCCATGATCCCTTCACTGTTACTGTCATTCCAGTACGTATTGTCTACTTCCATTGAATAGAAGTTACGGTTCATGATTTCTGATAACTCTTCTTCTGTTAGACGTAATTCAGGTGATAAGATTTTTACAGCCTCTTCACGATTGTCATTAATGAAGTCTGTCCCTTTTTTCAGTGCACGAATTAAAGCCTTAATTGTGTTTGGATTTTTTTCTAAGAAATCATCCGTTGCAATTAATGTTGAGTGAACACTTAACCAGTTCACTTCACCTTGTTTTTCAGGTAAATTACTTTGACGACCACTTAAAATAAATTCTCCACCGGCTTGAGTACCTTTAGTAATAAATGGTTCCCACGCAGCTAATGCATCAATATCACCTCGTTGTAATGCAACTAAACCGTCACTTGGTGCTAAGTTGATGTAATCGATTTTACTGACATCTACACCTAATTCTTCACCCATACTTTTTATTGCGTAATAAACTTCAGCACCATTAGGCATCCCTACTTTTAATCCTTCTAAGTCTTTTGCACTTTCTAATTTCAAACCAGGTCGGCTTACCATCGCTTGTGTACCAGCCATTTGGTCTAATACCGCAACTACTTTTACATTTACATCTGAAGCTGTGATTGTTAATGGTAAAAAGTTAGACATTAAACTAATCGGTGCACTTCCACCAGCAATCATTGACCCCATTTCAGGACCATTTTCGATTAAATGGTTTTTAACTTTTACACCCTCTGCTTCAAAATAACCTTGTTTTTCGGCAATAATTTGAGCTGCTGAAATTTGAGCGTCACGTACCCCCATCAACGTCAACTCTTTTTTTTCAACCTCTGCGCCTTTAGCTGAGCTACTTGAAATTTCCTCTTTTTCATTTCCACAAGCTACTAGCAACATTGTTAAGATTAATAAAGTAAAGATATGTTTAAATTTCTTCATCAATACCCCTCCTAGGTCAATTCTTATTTTTCAATGGCAGCATGTGCTCCACCTTTACGCCAGAATAAAATTCTATTTTTAAATTTGCGCAATAAGTAGGCAAATAAACTGTACTCTAAACCGATTAATACAATAGCGACAAACATATTCGAAATTTTGAAATAATTTCGAGCGTCCACAATTATATAACCTAAACCACTCTCAGCTCCCATCATTTCAGAAACTACCAACGCGGAAAACGATAAGCCTAAACTTACTTCAACCCCTACAAGAATACTTGGAATCGCTGATGGGATTATTACCCGAGTAAATATTTGTTTCTGACTAGCACCTAAACTTAAAGCTGATCGTACTAGCGTAGAGTTCACTGACTTTAATCCGTCTAGCGTATATACTAAAACTGGAACAAATGTTGACCAAGCAATTAATAGCACTTTAGGAAACTCGCCAATACCAAACCAGATAATGAATAGTGGCAATAAAGCTAATGCAGGAATCGGCCCTACTAAATTGATAATAGGTGCAATCCACGTTTCAACGAACTTGAAGCGTACCATTACAACACCCATTGCAATAGCAGCCATAACACCGATTGAAAAACCAACGATGATACGAAGCGTACTCGAAATAATACTGCTCGTAAGCATTCCTGTTTGTGCAAGTGCGTAACCATCAGCAACTACTAAAGTTGGAGGTGGTAAAAATACGGGGTTAAACCAAGCAAAATTCTGATTTAAGCGTCCAAATAATTCCCAAACAATAAAGAACGCTACGATTGGTAAAAATGCTTTTAAGGCAACCTTTGCATTAAAACTCTTTAACTTCACACTCTTTTTTTCGCGTGGTAAACTTTCAGTTAATGCTGCATCTTTCATATGCTTCCCTCCTAATCTCGTATTACTTGACTTACATCCACTTCATCCATCAGCAGTCCTTCAATTTCTGTCATCAATTCCGAAAAACGAGGATGATTGTAAGTACGAGGATGCTCAATACCCACATCGTAAACTTTAGCAATTTGACCTTTTTTCATAACAACAACTCTGTCCCCTAAATGAATTGCTTCGCTAATGCTATGAGTAACGAAAATCACCATCGGCTTAAGCTCTTGGCAAATTTTCAATAATTCTTTACGCATCGTATCCCTCGTTAAAATGTCCAATGCTCCAAAAGGCTCGTCCATCAATAATATTTCTGGTCCGCTTGCGAGAGCACGAGCAATTCCTACTCGTTGTTTCATCCCACCCGAAAGCTCATCTGGATAATGGTTGGCATAATCTTTTAAACCAATCATATTGAGATACTGCTCCGCTAATACTTCTGCTTCTTTTTCAGGCATCCCTTGTACCGTTAAACCAAAGGCAATATTCGTTAACACGTCATACCAGGGAAATAAAGCATGATCTTGGAAAACAACTCCTCTTGATTTATTAGGACCTGTTATGTCTACTCCATCAACTTGTAACACCCCGGAATCAGCTTTCAAAAAACCTGCAATTAAATTTAAAAGTGTCGATTTCCCACATCCACTATGTCCTAGTACACATATAATTTCACTAGGCTTAACTGTAAGATTGATATCATTCAAAACCTTTTTAGCTCCGAATGATTTATTAATGCTTTCTACAACCAACTGCATAACATCATCCACCCTTCTCACTTACTAGTCTGTTACATCATATTGTCTGACTTATTCACGGTAATGGATAAGCTATAAGAGTTATCAGCAATAAATCTTATAATCCGACTTATTGATTCTAGAAAACACTTATAACTTTTCCAGTAAACCTTTGACCTTTCGAAGATGTCTTTTCATATATATTTTGGCCAATTCAGGATTTTTCGAATTAATACTTTCGATAATCTTTCGATGTTCAACTAATACGTGTTCTAATCTACCAGGTAAATAAATCGTTCTTTCCTGCAAGCGATCCATTGTCCCTTTCAGTGATTTCACAATATTGAACATTACTTCATTACGACTCATCCGCGCTAAAGCTAAATGAAATGCAACGTCCGCTTCAGCTGCTTCTTCCGGATTGTTCTCCATCCATCCGAGTAAATTCTCAAGCTCTTGAACATCTTTAGGGCTTGCTCTTTCTGAAACTAGTTCTACAATCGCAACTTCTAAAATTTCACGTGTTTCCATCAAATCCAAGAGACTTTCTTCGTCAGATCGTGGCAAGTAGATATTAGCCATTTCTAAAATTGAAAGTTTTCGGATAACCGTACCACTTCGCTTTTTCCGATCAACAATTCCTTGAATCTCAAGAATTTGTAAAGCTTCTCTAAGGGAACTCCGACTCACCCCAAAGATCTTCGATAAATTTTCTTCAGACGGTAAAACTTCACCTGGTTGCAGGCTACCATTGATTAGTTTTTTTCGAATTTGTTCTACGATATTTTGGGAGATTTTTTCTACCGCTACACCTTCAAACTTCAACTTTATCACCTACTTCACTTTTCTAAAAAAGTATTAAGCTATGTATTGAATTTAAACGATTCACAATTCGAAAACATTAAATATGTCAGATTTTCTTACACAATTTTTCTAATTTTTCTAAATATTATTTATTTTTGATTTTTTGTGTTATATTAAGTGACATATAATACTTTGCTTTTCTCTTATAAAAAGGAGGGATGTTATATGAAAGTAGACGATTCATTTAAGTATAAGAAAGTGATTAATATTGGTGTAGTTAGTGAATTGACGGGGCTTACCGAAAGAAAGATTAGGTATTACGAGGAAAGAAAACTTATATTTCCTGAGCGTAATGCTAGTGGAACACGGAAGTATTCCTTTCAAGATGTGGAAGTTCTAGTTGCTATCAGCAATGAAGTAGAGGACGGTGTCAGTACATTTGAAATCCGTCAAAATATTATTAAAAAAGAAAAAAGAGCCAAAAAAATTATGACTCAAGGGCAGGTGAATGCACATTTTAAGTTATATAAAAATAATTAAAAACAGTTGCGTGTGCAATGAATAGCAACACAATAAAGTAACTGGCAAAGTAACTAAGAAAACAAGCAGTATAATCCCTGTCTTATTTAGCTAGCTCATCTTTACTTGTTTTCTGTTTTAGTCCTTCTTTAACTGCCCAATTCTGGTGGGCATGTATTAAGAGATCCCGGGCTTTATCTGTCTCAATCCATTTTATAAAATGGTCGTCATCAATGGGATCTTGAATTTTATTTAATAATTGTGCGAAGTAGAAATAGCCATCATTTAGAATAGGCTTTTTTTTGGTTGAGAGAAAAAAGCACTTTGCGTTCCCTATAAAAGGGCCGATCACTACGTTATATCCTGTTTCTTCAAGTATTTCTCTTTCGAGGCATTGCAAATGGTTTTCATGATTTTCAATCCCGCCACCCGGCAAAAAGTAATCACCCCTTGAAGTTTGGACTGTCAAGACTTGATTCATTTTTGAATTAAATATAACGGCATAAACCCCTTTTCTTAATTCATAATTAAGGCCATTTAATTTCTCTCCAAATACTTTCACAATTTTCACCTACCGCTAAAAGTTTTGTTAGCATCTACTGCTATATATGTATTGCTATAGGGAAGCATATGAATTCTCTTTACATTCCATAGCATTTTAAATTCTTCAATCGGCACCTTTCGATTATAGTTCTGCTGTTTTTCTTCACAATTCACTAAATGACTTAATGACTCTGAAAGGTAAATATGCTCTTTGTCATACCCTACTACCGGAACAAAATGCAGATTTTTGAGTTCCTTCTGTACTTTAATAAAAACAATTACTGGCGTTCCTTTACTGACTTCGGACTTTAATGTATTTATACTACCTTTATAATAATTAGTCTTAAATCCATAATTTCTTAACACAGTACGTATCCCTTTTGGATATACATTGCCTGCTCTTGTTTTGTTGGGAAAATGCTTATATAACGCTTCACCTTCAGCATCCATACCAAAGTGACGCAGCAAGTACGCTGTTGAAAACGCCGCGCATTCCGTACCTTTTTGGAAATCAATTCGATTCTCGTGCTGAATCATGTAGGTAGTCGGAAAATCCTTTTTTCGTATAACCGGTATCGGTAAAGTCATTAAATAAGTATTAATGGACATTGAGATAATTACCCATAAAACAACTGAATTAATTATAATCATGTTACTCCCCCAATATATGACTGCAATGTGTAACTACTTTTCTCTTTTTATCTTCTCAGAGTGTGCCAATAGCACAATTACCTAGAAATTAAATCTTCTCGAACTAGAAATTGAGAAGCAGTTAAATACATTGAAAAAAAACATGAGGATTCTAATTAACACATTTCTCCATCTCATATTTAACAGCATCCATTAAAGATAGTGAGTTACTATATTTGATTTAAATCGTGTATAATAACGTTTTCATTCTCTCTTCAAAATCTGAATGTCCCCAATAAAGCATTGCATTTTCAATACCTTTTTCACCTGCTAAACGTTTTACTAAAAGATAAGCAATATAATAACCAATCCGACTGTAGCCAAAAGTTTGCCCCCCATTAATCGAGAACCATTCTTTAAATATTTCTGCTGATGTACTTTGAATTAAATCTTTTTGAAAAGCATTGATAATGGTTGCTATATTTTTTTCACAGAATGAAAGCCACTCCGGATCACGTTTATATGCAAAATAAATATCTTGGTCTACATTTACTACTAAAGTTGATAAAAAAGTCGCTACCCCCTCTTGCAATAGCCATGTCAACGGGTTATACCATTGTATATCTTTTGCATCTATCCCATTATGTGTTGTGTAAAGATGATGGGCTGCATGGCCAAACTCATGTGCAATTATTACATTTAGTCCCTCTTCATACGGTTCAAACTTTTCAACACAAAAAGCAATATGAGGATCCATGGAACGATAAGTATAAGCATTGGAACCACCTAGACCGACAAAAATATAAACATCTTTTGAAAATATTATCTGAAACCGCTTTTCGTATTCCTTTGTAATATGAGGTGTTAGCGCTTTTAATTTGTCTGTAATCCAATTCATTTGTTCAATCTTATTAGGATGGGCTTTTAACGCATTTTCAAGTTTCAGTTCTTTATTGTGACAATGGTTATCAAAGTAATAACTATAAATTTCAGGATGTTTGTTAAAATAATTTTCGTAGTACTCTTTTGAAGATTCATACTGATTTAGAAATGTACTTGCCAGATCGTATATTTTCATGAAGATTTCTCCAATCATTTTTAAATATTACTATCAATTAAATTCAACTAAATCCCCGACTTTATATTCTTCTGTCGTGATTTCTCCATCGTTGTCTATGTTTACTTCAAAAATAATCGTGTTTAATGCCTCCTTCATTGACTCTTCATTTAATCCTTTAGAATAAAAGACAAATTCCTGAGCATACTTTGCGACATTCTCACCCACATTATTTTGTTCACTACCGCCTCCAAACCAATAACGGTCAGTAGTATCAAATGAATCGATCGCATCTTTCCAACTATCGCTAAATGAAAATTCAACTTTCTGTCCAGCTACATTGTCTACTTCCACGTTGAATGTAAATTTCCTGAAATCATCTATTAGAGGATTTTTTAACTCATGAGTCCCGACACTTTCAAATTCACCCTCTGTCAACTGTGAAATTGCGGCTTCAATTGTTGTAATAGGTTCATCTTGGTTACTGCAAGCAGTCGTGATGTGCAAAATGGAAAACAAACAGAATAAAAACAATAATTTTTTCATCCTTATCCCCCTTATAAATCTTGCGATAACCTAATCATATCGATACACTGAATGCCATTCTCGTAAATTTCGTCTGAATAGTGCTTAATAAAATAGTTATGATCAACTGAAACGATTCGAAAACCGCATTTTTGATATAACACCAATTGCCCAATACTTGAATTTCCCGTACCAATTTCAATCGTTTTATACCCCTGTGTTTTGGCTATACGAATCGCATGACTTACTAATAATTTTCCGATTCCTTTTCCCTGATGATTTTCAGCTACTGCTACATTGACAATTTCCACAGTTTTCGGTCTTGTCGGCAACAGGACATAGACGCCAATAATTTTCTCTTTACTTACAGCTATAAAGCAATCGCCCTTTGCTATATAATATTCCACGATACTTCTTGAAGGGTCCGCCAGTAATAATAATTCCATTGGCACTTTTTCATGTTTTTCCAGCCTTTTAATCTCCACACTTATCCCCCTTTATTTCTCGGTTAGTTTTGTTTATCGCTATCCTTTTCTTCATTACTTAAGTTAGATTTTTCTTCCTCAATCATATACTTCTTTTTAATTAAAACTCCAAGTTCCGAATAATTAATGCCATGCTTTACCGCCAGAAATACAACGATGTAAAGTAAAAACCCTAAAAAGGCAAATGATAATAAATCCATGTAATCCTCTCCTTATATTATAAATTTTACCATAATTGTAGAGTCGAACTTGATAAAATCAAAAAACCAGATGGCTAAATTCCATCCGGTTCATTATACTATTTGCTATTAATTGCCAATTAGTTTTACTTTTTCACAGCTGGCGGACCAAATTTACCTAGCTGTAAATCACGGAATGCTTCTCTAATTTCTTCTTTTGTATTCATCACGAACGGTCCACCTAGAGCGATTTCTTCTCTAATTGGAACACCTGAATAAATTAAAACTTTAGAACGTGTAGATGCTTTAATTTTCAGTTCGCTTGATTTAACTTCAGAACCAGCTTCGTTAAATGAGATCGTAGCCGCTCCAGTTTTCGCGATTTTTGTCTTGCTTTCCCCAAACTCCATCTCTCCAGCCAACATAAACAGGAAAGAGTTATGGTTTTCGGGTAAAACATGTGTGTATTCAGCACCTTCACGAAGAGTAATTTCGGTCATCGTAATCGGAACTAGACTTTGCATTGGTCCTGTTACACCTGCAATATCCCCTGAATAAACTCGAACGAATCCGCCATCGATATTGACTACAGGTGCATCTTCGACAAAAATATTTTGATAAGACGTTTCTGTATTTTTTAAACTTTTCGGCAGGTTCAGCCATAGCTGTAATGTATGAATCAAGTCGTCCTCGAACGCTTCTTCCGCATGTCTAGCTGCCCAGCCGGCATTCATATATTGAACATCCCCGGCATTTAAAATGCTGTAACCTCCAGCGTTATCAATATGTTCAAGTCTGCCATCTACCACATATGTTACAGTTTGAAAGCCACGGTGTGGGTGATCAGAGAAAACACCGCGCTTATACCAATCTTCAGCCATTAAAATAAAAGGATCGAATTCAGCGTTACGATTAGGGTGAAGAATAAATCCTTGTTGGACATGAGGATATCCATTGTTGTTGTACTCCGGATACCAAAAACTTTTAATATCTCTTTGAAAAGCTGCATTAGTTGCCAATTGTATTCCTCCCACCAAGGTTGCTATGGAAATTTACTGTTAAGTTGAAATCTTCCAATTAAAGTTTATCGCATTTTTTCAGCTAACTCTAAAATTATGCCTTCCGGTCCCTGAACAAAACATAATTTATATAGATTATTGTAGTTTTGATTTCACTAATAATTTCTGCGCCTTTCTTATTCAATTTAGCAACGATCGATTCAATATCATCAACTGCAAAGGCGATATGGTTTTTTGAAGATGGCTGAATACTTTCTATCTCTGAGTCTGTATGAAAACTTGACCAGCTCTAAATTTGCCTGGCCATCCTGCATCCCTAAGAGGACAATGGTTGCTTTCACATCAGTAAACCCGATAATTCGCTCTGCCCATTTCCCATCCACTTCCCCTTCACCAAGCACTTCCAGCCCAAATTCGATGAAAAACTCTTTAACTGCAGTAAGATCGTTTACTATGATACCTACATGATCTATTCTATGAATTGCCAAACTTAGCCCTCCCATGGTCCTGTAACTTTCTATCTTTATAATTCTGCTTAATCTTACTCTATTTGCTTTTATCTTTCTTATCATGCCAAGATGTCGCTGGTCTTGAAACAGGGTATCCATTTTTCTCCCGATATTGTTTCCGTTCATCCGTAAAATGCCACCAACTTTTTTCGCTGCCTGAATGGTTAGCATGATGTACGATACATCTTAACGAATCCTCTACACACGGGTCTTCCCAATAACCGAAGTGTTCCTCCAATCGATTAGTTAATTCAGCACCATTTTCGTTTTTCAAGTCCTCTAAAGAATAAAAACCTAATTCAGTAACCCATTGAGCCAACTTTGGTCCAATCGAAGGGATAGTTTGGAATTGAGCTAGTGCGCGAAGGTATTTAGCACGTTCGGAAGTTGATTGTAAACATGCAGTTAATTGTGGTATGTCCATAAGTGCGATCTCATTCAATTTCACTTTGCACTTTCTTAAAATTATTCTTTCTTCAGATGTTAAAGGAAGCTTTGGAGAGGACTTTTTCATCTATATTCACCTAACTTATACTTAATTTATATTTCAATTAGTTATTTACTTACTTCTTCAATATAAAACAAAGGCAAGGCGAACTACTTATTTAATTCCGACTAGACGAATCCTTTTATAATCTGCCACCCAAATGCCTTCACGATACAAAACATCCTTTAAGTTCATTTCTACATTAGCGATTATGTGATCTTGTATTTGTTCGGGAATTCCATAAAATAACATACTGCCAAACATTTCAATCCAATTTTTTAAACCATTTTCACCATCTAAAGGCTTTGGTCGATCATATAGTTGAGCAAAAGTCACGTGGAATCCTGCCTCTTCCATCAGCTTTGAGTACTCTGCAATACTCGGATAATACCAGGGAAATTGTGCTTCTTTAAATTCGTAGCCTGCATTTTTTATTTGTTGAATAATTTCATCTGTAATTGTTTGTACATTGCCTTTCCCTCCAAATTCAGCAACCATTCTGCCGCCTTGTTTTAAGCTTTCATAAATACATTGCACAGCTTCTTTCGGCGGGTGCACCCAATGGAGTGTTGCGTTTGAAAATACCGCATTAAATTCATTTTGATAGGTTAATTTGGTAGCATCTTGAACTGTAAATGGAATCTGCGGGTATTTACTTGTCGCTAGTTTCACCATATTTTCAGATTTGTCGACACCTACCACTTCCACGCCACCCTCAAATAAAGTATTTGCTAAATCTCCTGTTCCACAACCAAGATCCAGTATTCGCTCTCCTTCCTTTGGAGCTAACAATTCCACCAAACTATTGCCATATTTTGAAACAAACGAGTGCTTACCATCGTATAAACTAGCATTCCATTGATGTTCTGTAACTTTTGAAGTACCCATATTATTCACTCAATTCTGTATAAATTTGTTAGTTCCATTATAATGGAAAACGCTGATATTGAATAACCGAAAATAAAAAGAGGATTTCACATTACATTGAAATCCCCCCATAATTAGTCCATATTCTCTTGCAGTTTGACCATGTTATACCAGCTAACACCGCCATGCTGTGATTCAGAAATGCCGTGGTTTACAAAGCCGAGTTTTTCATAAAAAGAAACCAATTCCTGTTTACATGTTAACGTAATTCCTTGTCGTTCATTTTCTTTTACCAACTGCTCCATTTTATTGATTAAGATTCGAGCAATTCCTTGATTTCTCGCCTCTTTAGAAACTGCTACTCCTAATATACTTTGGTAGCCGCCTTTTTTTGGATTTTCATTAATTTCTTCAAAAAGGTCATCCGTTATGTATAGTTGAGGGATTACAGGACCGTTAATATAACCTACGATCTTTTCATCCTTTTCAGCGACTATAAATGTATCGGCAATCAGCTGAATTCTTTCCACAAATGCTTCCCTTGTAGCAGCCTCTTCTTTTGTAAAGCCTTCATTTTCAATGACAACCAGCTCTTCTAAATCTGTTTTTTGCACATTTCTTAATGTAATCATGTTATTCCTAACTCCTTTATATAGCCAATTACTTGTTTTCTAATTTACTTTCAAGTGCCTCAACTCGTTTTTCTAATGAATACAACTCGATTTTTAATGCTGTATCACTTTTGTTTGTTGATTTTAATGACTTAAATAATCTGTTAAAACTCCAATAAGCGATTAAAAAGCTTCCTATGATTATGAATAACGCAATTAAAGTCCCGATTCAAGATCGATAGCCCATTGTTGGAAATCGCTATCGCTATATTTCCTTTTATCCTTTTCCGATAACGTGTTCAAGTCAGAGGTATCGCTAAAGTGAAACGTTCCAACTAATAGAATTTCCATATAAATCCTCCCTCTATTCAACGTTTATTACTATTTATTCACTTCTTTAATAGAAGACTTTTTCTTGTTAACCTCTTGCTTAATAAAAATAAAATCAGATTATAAATGCTGAAACAAACCATTGCAAAGATAGCCTCTCTCGTCAAACTAATTGGTTCATAACCGCTATGGTAATTAATATGTACTTCATTCCCTTTATAGATGAACCAAATAGCAATAGATATGAGACAATATAAAACAATTAAGAAAATATAGTGACCGTAAAATATGATTTTGTTATGTGAAGAACCGAATCTTGCGGTATATAAAAAAAGACCCCCATAAACTAACATTATGATCATAATTTGAGAGACTGCCATTTATACCCTCCTAATAATTCATTAATTATTTTCTGCAAGCTTCTTCAATTCTGCTGATCGTTTTTTAATGAAACTTTCCATATATCTGTACAAAAACAATTTGTCAGCAATTCTCCCTAATGGACCAAATGGCGACTTATATTCAAATATATCGATCATTAAAGTGCCGTCTTTTTCTTCTACAAATTTATGAGTATGGGTAAATGATTTAAATGCGCCTTTCACCATTATGTCCACAAATATAGTTGGTTGCTGCATATGTGTTATCTTTGCCGTCAGTTTTTGTTTAATACCGAAGTGAGTAGCTTCCCAAGTAACGGAGTCACCTGCATTTAATAAGCCATGTGTTACCCCACCAACAGCCTTTTCGTTCGTTTTCGCAGTCGTCTTTATATGAATGTCGACGTTTCTGGCAAGGTCAAAACATACTTGTATAGGTGCATTTACAAACTGCTTGTAGATAATAATCGGCATCGAAAACTCCCCTTAAAAACTTATCAATTTTTGCTCTGATATTCCTTTACCATGAATTCCTGTGGGGCATCGTACAATTAATTTACTGAACAACTATATTCCCAACAAATTGAGCATTACCTTTGTCTGTTTCAATGTCGACAACGAGTATATACTTTCCTTTTTCTGTAGGTAAATTAAAGGTTTGATTCACTATAAAATATTCTAATTCTATTTTGTTTTCATTTTGCAAAACAGAAACCTTTATTTTATTCGGATCAAAAGTTCCGTTTTCCATATTTAACGCGACCAATTCCCTAGGTTCAAAGTAAATAATATTTTGCTTTTCCGCTTATTTTCTACTATACTTTTCCACAGTAATTTGAATGATATAAAGAATCAACAGGCCGATTGTCATCCAGAACGAAAAGAATAAGGCATCGCGCCACTTAGTTTCCTGGAATGCTTCGTAATTATATAATCGAATAAAAAATGACAATATAAAAATGATGAGCAGTAAAAAAAGCATCCTTTTGTGTTTAATTATTTTCACTCCTCTTATTGCAAACTTCAATCTGATAAAAATTTTTTCTCAAAATAGGTTAAGGATAAATGTTCATTTACTTGGACTTCCTTCGTAACCTGAAAACCATTTTTCTTATATAGAGTAATCGCCGGGGTATTTTTAGACCCAGTTGCGACTATGATTGTCTTTATATCGAACTGACCTTCAATAAAAGTTAACAGTTTCTGTGCGATTCCTTTTCGGAAATGGTCCGGATGAACGATTAATCTATGTATATCAACTTCATGATCACTAACTTTCACCGATATGGCCGCACAAAGTTCTTCTTTTATATAGTAGCCAAAGAAAGTTTCTCCGCATTGTTGTAGAGTATTTACTGTATCTTTCAATGGCGGGATATCCTCATAATCGATGACTTCGGCTTCTACTTTATAAGATGGTATTTGTATCTTTAAGAGTTTTTCCGCATTTTTTGTATTTCGAATGTCAAATTTCTTTATCATGAAACCGCCTCCCTCAATCATCTGAAACTTTCCACTATTTTTCCAACCGTAATGTTTCCAGTTACCTGCCTACCAAAGAAACAAGCGATTGTTAACTCTTCAGTAAAATCACGCTCAGTAAATGATTAGAAGTTTGATAAACCCTATTCTTTGTATATTTTCCCCACTTGTCTCTGAAACTTTACCTCGCTCTTTCCCTACGATTAAGCTGCCATTAATGAAATTAATCCTACTTAGAATTAACGGTAAAACAGCTACTGAAAGCTGTACTCATATCCCCCTTGTCAACCTAAAATTAAACATGACAGAACTAACTATGGGAAGTTAACTACAGGTTGTCATTTGCCCCATGGCTGTTCACCATATTTTTTAAGCATAACGATCTCTCCATTTTTATTATTTAATCTGTTATAAGCATACTTAATTTTGTATTCATTAGTTTTATCTAACTCTATCTTCATATAGAAATCCCTCGATAACGATAATTCATAACCGTCAAGTAACAAATAATGTTCACCATTTTTTTCAATAATATTTTGTTCTTCGAGTTGATAGTTACCATCGACAATTACATTAAGAACAGATGTAAAACCAAATATATATAATGCACCAAAAGTAATTAAGATAAAGCTTATGAATAATTTACCTTTACTCATGCATCCGCCTCCAGTCTTATTAATTTATACGAGTTTACAAACGCTAAAGTTTCAAAATTTTCCCTTTCCATTTGAATCTCTAAGGGCTACTCCTCATTCATAGTTATTAATATTTTTTCGCTACTAACCTACCAAAGTTTTAAGATAAAATTCACAGTTACTTTTACACTAATAAAATAGCGCTGATCCTAATTTAGGATCGCGCACGTATAGTAGTTATTAATGAACTTTTTCTTATAAATCTAATTCATTAACAATAGAAGTTACGAATGTTTTTAAAGGATTCGGGATAGATCTGCCTGTCTTTGTTTCAACTAGCTGTGCTGCATCCGCCATTGATAATTGAGCAACGGAAATTATTTTATCATCAGCAACAAGTTTTTCTAACATCCTTGCTACTTCCTGATTGTATTCTTTTTTACGTCCTTTCATGATTAAATCAAACGTATTGTTTAATACAATAACCTCGATGTTTATCGATTTTTTTTTAGTAGCTGCATAGAGTTTAAGTCGTTCAATTGTCCCTTCAACAGTTGCCGGATTTGTAAAAAGTACAGTCTGGGGTTGCTGAATATTACAGATGAAATCAAAGAATGATTCATCCAATTTAATAATTGGCACTGATATGGAAAGTTGATCTTCCTGTAAAATGGCAATATAGTTTGTACAAGTAATTAAAATTGCATCAATATTCGATTGGGCAATCCATTCTATCTGTTCTTTTACTTTTAGCTGCGCATCTGCTTCATGGAAATTCTGATCTGAAGTTAATCGATCCATTAATCCTGGATCAACAAAATGGACTAATTCGATGTTATATGGAGCAAGTGCATTTTCTATGTATTCAATATTTGTATAATGGGCGTGTAGACAACCTAGTCTTTTTCTCATATTCATTCCACCTGTAATTTATTTCTAATTATTCTATCAGTTTGTGAATACAGATGTCTATTTAAATAAAAAACGAAATCAGCTTGAATATCCCAAGCTGATTTCGCCATTAATTCCCCATTTGTTTTTCATTCACATAATCCAAAACGGCACGGGCCTTTAGAAATTCTTCTTGTGCACCTTCAGGAACCATCTCAATTGCGGGCGGTGATGAGACACCTAATTTTGCCATTACAGTTTCAAAGGTTAATAATGCCTGAATATATTGCTCATATTCTTCCGCTGTTAAAATCTCTTTACTGGATGGTTGATTGTTTAATTTATCAAAGTAAGGTTGGATTTCATAAATGGCCGCTTTAATTTCCGCCAGTTTTTCTTCAGACACATTAGAATAATCGATATTTCCGTTTTTATCGCCAAATTCAAGTTTTGCATCTGTAATGACATAGAGGATTTCTTTAAACTGTTCGAATTGTTCTTTTCCCAGGTCACCTTTTGCTTGAGACAATTTTGCATCAAACAATAAATAGCTTTTAATTGTAATATTTGCTATATGTTTTTTTACATTATCAAACGATCCGTATAAATCATCTGCAAGTAACGACTGATAAGCAAATGCTCCTGTTGGAACCATTAAACAGGCAGCCATGATTGTAATCGCTATACGCTTTTTTACAAAACGTTTCACTTTTCCGCCCATTTCTGATTTAGCTTCCTGAATCCCTTTCTTACTTCTTTCATGAAGCTGAAACGGGATTTCGATATTCTCTATATCCTGTTTAAAATGATTCCCCATAGTTCTCTACCTCCTTTAAATTTTGACGAAGTTTATTCAGAGCACGATATAAGGTGGATTTTGCTGTTCCAAGCGGGATTTCAAGAATTTCTGATATTTCCTTTAACGTACGGTCATTATAATACTTTAGTAAAATCACGCTTTTCTCATCTTCCTGCAAAATATCCATTAGTTCCCGTAAGGATAAAGACATTGCAATATCTTCAACTCCTTCTCCTGTATGTACTTCAAACTGAGGTATTAGTTGAACTACTTTTTTATTTTTATTTATTACGTTCAAGGCACAATTGATCGTAATTTTCATAAGCCATGTCTTGAAATATTCCGGTTTATTTAAAGTGCTAATATTTTTGAATGACTGATACGCTACTTCTTGTACGACATCCAAAGCATCATTTTTATTTTTTACATACACATAGGCCATTCGATAAATATCAGCTTCATATTGTTGGAAAAGCTCTAAATACGCTTTGTCATTTCCTTTTTGAGCTTTTTTTACTAAGCGTTTAATATTCATCGCAATTCCTCCCTTCATTTTCGTTTTACATTTATTAGACATACGAGAAGGACATTTGGCTTTGAAATTTTAAAATTATTTTTTCTACCTTTCAACTTTAATTCTTTTCATGAAAAAAGACGGTTTCTTATTAGGAAAGCGTCTTTTGGGTTAAAAACTATTTATCTCAACTATGCTTTATTAAACAAATAAATCCCGGCAAACATTAACGCAAGGGCAATGAATTTAGTCAAATTCATTGGATAGGTAACCCCACCAAAAAGGCCAAAATGGTCAATAATCGCTCCGACAAAAATCTGACCAATGATAACCGCCATAAAGGTTGCAGCTACTCCGATTAAATTTACAGAATAGATATTTATGACAATAAAGAATGCGCCTAATAATCCTCCAATTAATTGCCATTTGGGAACAGTAAATACATTTAAAAAATTACCCTTTCCGAAAAAGAATGCTAAAAAGAACAATGCAAGCGCGCCTACCATAAAAGAAACGGTGGCGCTTTCCAGTACGCCTACTTTCTTACTAAATAAGGCATTGATTTGACTTTGTATCGCAACGGCCGAACCGCCGATCAACGCTAAAAAAGCAATTATCAATTTCATCATCAAAATTCCCTCCAATATGTATACCCCGAAAAAATGTAATATTAATTTATTTAGCTAGTTGTTTTAAATAGTAGATTTCATTTGATTTATATGATGTAGATCATGTTCCATTAAGCCTTTTAAGTACTCGTAAAACGTTAACGTAGAGTGGTTAATCTGTATTGGAATCAACCAGTCATCTTCAGGAATTTGCTTTATCTGACTTAATAATTCTTGCCGAATGTGAATACATTTTTCCAATGTATTTTCTACACCTTCTGTTCTGGATTGTAAAGAAGATCGGTTATTTAGCTCATCGATACCCGGAGCTTTCGGAAAGTGTTCGTCTGAAAATAGATATGGAATTCTTTGCTGTAACACAAATTCATCCCAAGGGTAAAAGTGTCCAACTATTTCTATAATGGACCATTTCCCTTCCCCAATCGGTTTTCTTAATAAATTTCCATCTATAGATTTCAAACTATGTATAAAAGTTATGAAGCTTTGATGATGTGCTACTATTTCTGATTTTTCCTTCAGCAGATGAACCACCTCGATTTAGTTATTCGTTACTAAACACGAAAACACCTACATAAAAGGTTCACATTCCAGAATAAAAATACGAAACGCAAACCATTTCCTTTAAATTGAGTATGCACCATCCCAGACTACTTTCTTAAAATGCGCCGCGTCCGTATCTCCTTCTGTACTGAAGAACAAAATTTTCGAATCCGGATTAATCCTTAACTGTTTCTTTAAATCCACGTATTCGCTGCTTTTTAGTATTTCATTAACTGCACCTATCCCAACAGCACCCGACTCACCTGAAATAACTTGAGGGTCGCCTTTTAATGGGGCTGCTAATATTCTTATACCCTGCGCCGCAATCTTATCTGGACATGAAAGGAACGCATCGGCATAGTCATTTAAAATTTGCCATCCTAATGTGCTTGGTTCGCCGCATGCTAGACCGGCCATAATCGTGTCCAAATCACCTTTGACGTAATGCAGCTTCCCGTCATTTGCTTTGGCCGTTTGGAAAATACAGTCCGCTTTATCCGGTTCCACAATAACGGTAATCGGGCGGTCCTCCCCGTAAACATTGGCAAAGAAACCTTGAACGGTAGCTGCCATTGAACCAACACCAGCCTGAATGAATACATGCGTCGGCTTTTCGTCCAACTCTTTCAGCTGTTCATAAGCTTCCGACACCATCGTAATATACCCCTGCATTATTTTCTTAGGGATTTCTTCATAGTGTTCCCATGCCGTATCTTGCACGAGCACCCAATGATTTCCCTCTGCATCTTCAGCCGCTAAGCGAACGGTATCGTCATAATTCAGCTCCGTAATGGAAGCATCCGCACCTTCAGATTTTATATGGTTTAATCTTTCCACTGATGAACCTTTGGGCATATAGACAACCGATTTTTGCTTCAGCTGATTTGCCGTCCATGCGACTCCCCTACCGTGATTGCCGTCTGTAGCTGTGATAAACGTAATTTCTCCTAATGCTTCTCTTACTTCTGAGGAAACAAGCATGTCATATGTAAGCTCAGCCGGATGAATATTTAATCTTTCCGCAAGATACTGTCCGATTGCATACGAACCTCCTAAAGCTTTAAATGCATTTAAACCGAAACGGTAAGATTCATCTTTCACGAAAATCTTACTGACATTCCATTCCTTTGACAAATTATCCAATACAGCTAAAGGTGTAGGTTTATATTGCGGGAAGCTTCTATGAAAAGCGGAAACTTTTTTGGCAACTTCCGCATTCAGAAAATCAATATCAAACTTCTTTTCCTTTTTCCGATCAAATTTTACTAATTTCAATTTCACTGACCTCGTTTCCTATTTTACCTGCTTCGATTTAATTATCTTTGTTGGATTTAAAGATAAACCGGTTATCAGGATTCCACACATGCAAGTTGTCAGCTACATATCCGCGCAGCCATAATACGCCATCAACTTTTCTAACATAAAATCCTTTTGGAAAACTCTCTTCATCACTTATTAATTCTGATGCGATTGTGACTGATCCAGAAGGTGCCTCATTTTTTTGTGAAAGATTACCTGAATCCCCTTCAACTTGATCTACATATTCCAGTCTTAAATAAGGTCCTAGCTCAGGTGGACATAACTGTAAGCCATGTTCGTTCGCTTGTTTAAAGATTTCAGGTAATGTTGCGCCATTCGGAAAACCAAGGTCCCTAACAGATAGTTCAATTATTTCCACGCTATATATTGTTTCGGTAGTAGTAAACCGATCATCAAATAATAATTTCTCACCATATTGGTTCAGTGAAATAGACGATTGTTGCAGTTTTTGAATAAGGTCGTCTTTCGACAGCCCTCCTACCTCAATTGTTTTTGTAATAACAGGACAATCAGGGTATATTCGCATTTTTTCCCTCCTCAATGCTTCGAGTGAATATTTTTGTTACAAATCTTGCTATTAAACCTCTACTAATCATTTCTATTAAACTCATTAATACTCCTTCATCCCTTTTAAAACAGTGAATCCTAGTGATTTATGACCAGCTTAAATTGGTAGGCTTCAGGGTATTCAAAGGTTAATAGGAGAGTGAAATAAATGATTACAGCTATTACTATTAAAATTATTGCAGGGTTTATCGCACTTATGGTTGTTATCCGCTTTATCGGAAAAAAAGAACTTAGTGAAGTCACCCCATTCGATTTTGTGTTTATCGTTATTCTCGGTGGAACACTGGAAGAAGGAGTATACGATGAAAAAGTGAATATATGGCATGTCCTTTATACGATTGGATTATGGACTGCTCTCTATCTTTTAACCGATTTTCTGGTCAGGAAATTTGAAAGGCTGCGTCCGATTATTAAAGGAGAACCATCTTTTCTCGTAAATAATGGGAGATTGGATATTAAAGAATTAGCGAAAAATAAAATGGAATCCGAACAACTACGTTCCTTGCTGCGGATGCAAGGAGTTTTTTCAATTAGTGAAGTAAAATATGCTCTTCTGGAGCCTGGTGGACAAATTAGCGTATTGAAAAAGGAGTCACCCGAGGAAGAAACAGGTGATGTGTTAACTCACTTGATTATCGATGAAGGGCAGATTGAAGAAAGAATTTTGGCACAAATTGGGAAAGATAAGAAATGGATCATTCATCAATTAAAAGAAGAAGGCTATGAGGATATTAAGAAAATATATTATGCGGAATGGTCTGAGGAAAATGGACTTTATGTTCAGACTTATGATTAATTGTTAGCGGTTGAAAAATGGCTACTTCAACTGCTACAAAGAGAAACGACATTAAAATATAACCCACAAAGATACTCCTTTGTGGGTTAATATTTCTAATCATTATTTATATCGCGAATAATCCATTGTGCTGCTTCTTTTAAATTGGGTAACACTGCATCTGCTAAAGGATCACTATCACCAATATAAACGGTTTTTGTCCCTGCTTTTTTACCTGCCTGAATATCTGTATCCGTATCACCAACCATATAGGATTGCTCAAGATCTATTTTGTATTTTTCACCTAAATCTAAAATCATCTTGCTATTTGGCTTTCTGCATTCACACCCAGACTTTGGTTTATGCGGACAATAGGCAACTTCATGAATCGTTGCTCCCTTTTTCTTCAGTTGAGCAACCATATAATCATGAACTTTCTGTAACTGCTTTTCTTTCATATAACCTAAACCGATTCCGCCTTGATTCGTTACGACAAACACATAATCAAAATAGTCATTTAAACTTTTGATGGCTTCTTCTGCTCCAGGTAAGAAATAAAATTGTTTCAGTTCATTTACAAATTTTACCCGCTTAGTCAGCACTTCATTAATTACGCCATCTCGATCTAAAAACACTGCTCTTTTCAATCCATCAACACCTTTAATTTTTAATCTTACTTTTAGTATGTTAAAAATTATCGGCTTTAAGCAATCTTATTTCGAGTATTCAATAATTCTCTTAATGAAATCCATCAACTATAAAAGGCACAATTCTTTATAAGAATCGCACCCTTTTTAGAAGTCTTAAATTATCTTTAGCCGAAACTTTTAATTTGATTTTCAGTAATCCCTTTAATTAATCCCAGCTCACTAATCAAAAATTGATGCGCGCTATTTAACATTTCTTTTTCACTTGTATTTAGTGCTTTTTCTTCTTTCATACGCATTAAATCACGTACTACTTCAGCACATTCTAGTATTTTACCCGTTTTTACTTTATCCGTGTTCACTTTATACCTTTGTCTCCACGGCAATAATTCATCAGATTCCCCATGCTGAAAAATGTGAATGATGTGTTTCAAATCAATTATATCAGTAACAGGACGTATACTTGAACTCAATATTTTATCCTTCGGGATTGTGATTTGCACATTACCGATCGACATTTTTATGACATAACACTGTTGTTTTTCACCTGATATTTCCTTTTCTTCTACGGCTTTAATTATACCTGTTCCGTGCATTGGATATATAATGTTTTCACCAATTTGAAACAAATAACCCACCTCCATGTATGGCGACCATAAGGTAACCTATTTAACCTTAACACGTTTATGGATTTTTAACAAATTTTTAATAATATCATAAATATTATTAAACTGTCAAATGATTTTAATTTGTTATTTTAAAAAACAAAAACGATAGGAATCGTGTCGGATTATCAATAAAGTGGAGGTTCGTTTTGCCTGCGTATTATAAGTTAAATGCAGACAATTTATGCTAGTTGATAGTCAGCATTATTTAGCACAATTTGAATTAAGCTATTAAATAATTTCTGTTGAGACGGATTTTGCCAATCCTCCTCATACTCAGCCATTAACCACATGACTTCATCTAGAAAGACGTGCTGTTTGGCCTTATCCCAATATCTTTTTTCTTCATCAGTAATGTCCATAAACTCTTTGTAACCGGATAAAAATAAATCCCATTCATCTATAGTAAAAACCCGATCCGGTGCTTCTTGATGTTCGTTATGAAAAAGAAGTAATGCGAGTGCTAGATCAAATATTTTTGGTATCCAGGCCGCATTATCTGGATCAATTAAATATGGATCGGGGGTTAATATTAAATTATTCGCTTTAAAATCATGAGGCGTTGCAACATGTGGTAAATTAGCACGGTAAAGCTCCTGTTGATTTGCAACACTTTCCAGCAACTTTATTTTTAGGGCTGGATCAATCTTTAATCCGGCTTTCTTTGCATGTTGAATAATTGCCTCCATACTCTCTTCAACTTCTTCTTCATTAAAATCATAGACATCGTAGTCAAGAAGGTTATAATCATTTGAACCAGGTGAATAGCTGTGAATCTGTCCTAACAATTTACCAGCTTCATAAATTTCATTGTCTTTGCCTGAATATTTCTGACCTTCTATAAATGGATAAACTACAAAATTTGTATCTTCGTATTTTTGCGGATTATCAATTTTCAACTTTACTGGCGTTACAACATTTATCCCTTTACCCTTTAGCATATTAGTATAAGACATTACACTTGCTGCTCTTTTTTGCGTACGTTTTACAACAACATCCTGTTCACCGTATTTCACTCGGTATACTGGCGAATATGGGTAAATGCTTGCAGGCTCTTCTTCCACTCCAAATCCAAACATATTTAAGATTTCGGTTCCTTTCATTACTTTAACCACCTTGTATTTATAAGTTTAACTAATTCTGAATCGCGTCAGATTTTTATGTATCCAAGAAAGCAATTGATTATCAAAGATCAATTATTTAAATCTTTTTTTAATAAGTCGATTGCTGTCATTACTTCCTCTATATTTTTAGAATCATTCATATGGTTGCGGGCGTGAAGCAGCGTCGGTCTAACGGACTCGACTGAGCGGCCAAACTTATACATCCACTCATATCTTGGAACCATCCAAGTATGGAAATGGTGAGTAGTATCTTCATTATAAAAGTAATAAACGTTCTCGATATTTAATACTTCTCTTTGAGCTTGTCTTATTCTTGTTAAAGCCTGAATATAATCTAATTTTTCCTCTTCAGTTAATTCATCAAAAGACTTGATATGTCTTTTAGAAGCTAATATGATTAACCCCTTGATTGGATAAGCTACATCTTGATGAGCGTGGAAATATTTCGTTTCAAACACAACCCCGCCATCCGGTTCTATCAAACCACTTGTTAATGCACAGCTTAAACATTCAACTTCAACAATTTTTCCATTTGATAATGTTATTTTCTTTATACAATAACCCCCTTTATTGATACCAAAGTTTAAAATTAAATGTATTAAGACTTTTCATAGAAAACTATTGTTATCTTCTCATTTATTATTTTGGATTTACCCGTTTTTTTATAACCTAACTTTTCATAGAGGTAACAAAGCCCTTCTTCTTGCATAATGGTGTCCAACTCCCATAATCTTGCGTCATGATATATTTCCTCTATTATTGGAAAGACTTTTTGAGCAATTCCTTTTCCTTGATGCTCTGGCAAAATAAATATAGGGCTGACACGATAAGATTTATTACTCATTTTTACAACTCTAATACCACCAATAGTATCCTCTAGATATTCAATTAAATAATAATCTGTGAATGGTTGCTTGAATCGAGTAATAACTTTCTCTAAAGATTCATTAGCTGGGTTAGTATCGTAGTCCTGATATTTTTCAAGTAAAGGCATAAATGCTTTCACTTGAATCTCATGAAGCTTAGCCGCATCATCTAAAGTTGCTTTAATCAATGAAATCCCCATAAAATATAGACCCTCCTTTATAAAACCTCAATTCATATTAACATATTTATCCATATCTAAATCAACCCTATACAGCCTATTTGTTTAGATCCTGATAATATCTCTAGGCCTTCACATTAGTTCCCTATATAAAAATAAGCGCTGATTCTAGTTTAGAATCGCGCCTCATTCATTTCCTTCTTATTCGAAAATCCTGTAAAGATAAAACACAAAATAAACGCAACTGTTGTTACCGCAATACCCATAACCATTCCAATTGCTCTCATAAAAGGATCATCACCTGGAAAGGCAGGCTCTAGTGTGACTAACATATAAATCAACATAAGAGATAGGATCATAAAAAAACTGCTCCCGACTGCTGCCATCTTCAAACGATTTTTTCTCGTACCTTCCCAAGTTTTATTAATTATTATCCATAAAAAGATACTTCCAAGTACAGCAAGTATCATCACAAGCAAATGTACATACGGAATTAAGAAATAACTTAACACATAAAGAAGAAGAGCAGTTGAAAAAAATAGTATGGCATTTGTTATAAATAGAAATATTCCAGCTAACCAATAATTTTGAAACCATACAGCATTTTTCAAATTAAATATTAGAATATTATCTTTTCCAAGTAAGTTGATTAATGGTGTTTTAAGGAATGTGACAAAGAATACGCCAATAAGGCCCATAAATAAGAGTAAAGTTAAGGACATAGCATACCCCCTAAATTAAAAGTCTATTGCTTGTATATTATTAAGTACAACATAATACAGCTTTATCAAAATCCTTTTCATTTATTAAAACACTACCATTATCATCAATTATAAAATCTATTTCTGCATTAGTTAGCCTTTCTTTTGCTGTATCAGTAAGTACTGGGCCTTGGGATGATTCAATCCAAACGCTATAACTTTTTTCTTGAGAACAGCCAACTATCAAAGAACTAATTACAGTAAATAAAATTAGTGTTTTTTTCAAAATACCACCTCTTTTAAGATAGTTAACGCCATTAATGGAATAAAGTTCCTAAACCAGACAGTAAAAGAAGCATCGTTTCCTGAAGAAATCGATGCTTCTTTTAACTAAATAAACTGTGATATTTTGTTATTCAGTCAAATCTATTTTAACCTCAACGTCCGTTGCTATCGGGTTATCAATGTAGTTGATCCATAGTTTTGCTCTGCCATTGTATGGCTCGTAGTACTCTCTATAATTAAAGCCTTCGTGGGCAGACGTAGAGAAACTGCTTCCTTCAGATTCAAGTGACGTACCATCCTCTTTTTCAGCAGGATACAAGTGCTGGCGGCCGTGGTCGTCTTTGACTGGTGCGTTTAGGTATACATCGTTGCCGACAACTTTAATATCCCAGTCAATGAAATCTGTTTTGAAAAGTACTTCCTTTGTAGTGAAATCAACTTCGATATAATCTTCGCCTTTTGGAACAGCTTGTATTTCGCCGATGCGGACGATGAGTTCATCTGAATCATAGAAGTAGTTGCTTTGTAAGTAAAACGTGTACTTACCTTCTCTGAAAGAACCACTACCAACTAAACCGTTGCGTATAAGTTCACGTTTACTACCATTTTTAAGCTCAAGCGAGATGTTATCGAGCGCGACGATTTGCATCGAATTCGATGGATCTGGCTTTACTTCGATATGGATGCGTAGTGGTGTCCGAATAATTTTATTGATTACTAGGCTTTGACCTTGTGCTGTAATGCTCGTATTCGGTTCTACTATTTTTGCTTTTGCAATCGGTTTTTCTAGTGAGAATGGAATCGAGATCGTTTGTTTGTCCCCATCCTGCATTTCAAATTCGACACGGAAATTAGGGTTTGTCGTATCAATCGGTTGGTCGAGCGTCATTTCAAGCAAATGATTACTGTGCGCAACCGGCTCATTTAGTTCATCCATCGTCCCATAAGATAAGCTATTTTCAAGCAGTCGATCGCCTTGGAAAATGTTCACGGAATAGTTATGATGATCGCTTTTTTCCATTGGATAATCAAAATCATACATGAGCATAATACCGTATTCATCGATAATTGCGCCTTGAAGTGTAATCGTAACATCCTTGTCTTGCACAAATATGCCTAGCTCCTCGTAGTATTCATTCGCGATGGCATCTTTTATCCCCTCATTTTCCTGCACGAGCTCGACGATAACACTTAGGCCAGGGATTTTAGCCGCATAGCTGGCAATCGTCGGTGAAACACGGACCGTTAGCAAAAAACTTAGGAAGATGATTGCCACTGCAGCGATTCCCTGCCACTGCTTCTTTCGACGCCGTTCTTTTTTTAGTTTCGTCAATGCATCAATACGTCCTTGGCGTAGCTTATCTTTTGGAATGTCAATCATAGCCAATCCCCCTTTTGTCCAGCGGCTTTACGCAGTTTTTTTAAAATGGCGTGCAGTCGTGATTTAACGGTGCCTTCTGGAATATTTTGCAGTTCGGCAATTTCATTGTTTTTCAGCTGTTGGAAATATTTTGCGTAAACAAGCTGTTGTTCTGTAAGCGTAAGTAAATTAAGAAGACGACTGATGTCCGAATAAACCGGGGTTTCACTAAGGCTGGTCTCTTCAATTCCCACGGTTTGGATCCGTTTTTTCAGCATATCGTTACAACAGTTGATGAGGACACGTACGAGCCAAGTACGCGCAAATTCAGGCTGTTTAATGGTGTGCATTTTTTTCAATGCTTTATAGGTCATTTCTTGCATTGCATCAAGTGCGTCCTGCTCATTTTTCAAGTATGTATAGGCAATCGGGTAAAACACTTCCTCGTCTTGTTCAATCAGTTCCATGATTGCTTGTTGGTCCCCAGCGGCAGCTTTTTCGAGTATGTCTTCCAACGTGTGCCACCTCCTTATTTATTAGACTGTAAAAAATCTGATTTCGTTCGAACGGAGTAAAAATAATTTTGGGGAAGTTAAAATGTGTTGAATAGGTTAGATTTTATCTTTAACTATAAACAAGTACTTGTAAAAATAAAGAAAGATCAGCGGAGTTTATATTTATGAAGTAGGCACACCCACTTTTTCAAAAGCATAAAATACATAGAAAGGGTTGATGACAATGCCACCATGGCAACATAAGGTTAGTTACTTAATAGGACAACCAATTGGTATATCTTTCGTAAATGGTCAAGGGACATCTGGGGTACTTTGTGGTGTATCAAACGGAAAGTTACTTGTTGTTGAATACCTGTATCAAACACAGTTCGCAATGAAACAGTATGAATTTTCAATGATTGCGGATATTTCTGGTTTTCCCCCTTGTAATCAACAACGCTTATTTTAACAATCAATGGGTACAAAATTACAGCTCAATTTGGGCTGTTTTTTCTTCAATATCTTAATTTTCTAAAGAACCATTTAAATTAAAATCAAACGTATTTACTTCAACAATACTAGTTTCCTTAGTACTTTTAATAATAATGTCGAAATTTTTACTGTATGGATGCATAAACACTTCGTACTGTATTCGTCGTTCATTGTGAGATTGCATTAAATAATTGGTATCCATTCCTCTTTCCTCTATATCTCGACCTAATCTTCTCTCAAGCTCCAAATCATCATTTGTATAAAAATAAATTAAGAGATCAAATAGTTCGGGCTTTGCAAAAGCAACACTCATACCTTCTACAATGGTTAATTTGTTTTGTGAAGAGAGGATTTCACTTTTTAAATAATGTGTATCAATGGTGAGTAAATCTATACCTGCTTTTAACATCAGTACATCTCTTTCTAGAGAGGGTATATGATGTCCTGATGGATGGCATGCCGTCATTTTAAAACGATGTAATTTTCCCTCATGTGTATAGTCAATCATTGTGTATTTCCGCACTGATGAACTTATTATGTATGGATCCGTATTTAGATAGTTTACATCATACTTTAAATTTCCCATTAACATTTGTGCAAAAGTCGTCTTTCCGGCAGCTCCATGTCCAGAAATCCCAATAATCAGCTTCTTATCAGAATTATGAATCCAACTTATAATTTCTTGAATTAATGTTTTCATTGTTCACCCTCATTCCTAATAACCTCTTGTTAACCACGGTTCCCCTAACATCTACATTCTAATTTTTATTTGGAAAAATTTTTCATACTTAAGGTTTAATTTTTCGCTTAATTGTGTATTTACATAATATATGTTTTTTGTAAATTAATGTATCTAATAAATAATATTAAAAATGAGGAGAGATTTCTAATGCCAAATGTTTTAAATAAAATAAAAACTCAACAAAATGTTGAAGCACTTAGATCTGCAATGATAAAGTCCGGTACTGAAAATGGTCTAAATCATCCTACCACTATAAAATTAAGTCAGAACTTGGATAAGTTGCTAAATGAATATACTTTAACTTTCAGCAATTAACTACCGAATTATGTTTTAGGAGATAAAAAAATTAGCCAAAAAGACACGAATGCTGTAATAACTACAATGTTCGTATCTTTTTGGCGGGATCTATAATTTATTAATTCTTCCTTCTTTTTTAAACCTCAGTAGTTCTTTATCTTATACCACTTAAGAGTCCTTAAACGAATAAAGACACATTTCTTATAAAGAAATGTGCCCTATCATTCCCTCTCATTTCCGAATTCGTAACGTTTATATTTAAACATTGTTATAGTTCCGAGAATAGGTCCTATCGCTAGTATTATAAATGCCCATTCCCAACCAATCATTCTCTGAATAACAGGGATCAGATTTATCGAAAATATAGTAACTAAGAAACCGATACACATTTGAAAAGTAAGCGCTGTACCTACATACTCCTCTTCGGCTATTTCTGATACAGCTGCAGAAAATTGAGCGGAATCAGAAATAACGGATATCCCCCAAACAATCGAAATTAATAACGTTAACAATATAAAATGACCAAATGTAAAACCGATTATGATCGAACAACTAGCACTGATTAACATTGAAATCATTGTTAAATTTGCTCTTCCGATTTTATCTGAGATTAGTCCACCAATCACACAACCAATACCACCTGCAATCCCAATTGAAATAAAAGATGACAGTCCAATGACCCAATGTGGAATTTCTGGTGAATAGGTTGAAAAACTAGCAGTCATAAATACAGGAAGCCATGTCCACATCGCATACAATTCCCACATATGGCCGAAGTAACCGTAGTTCGCAAGCATTACTGGTTTATTCTTCATCACCTTTTTTAATACTTTTAAAGAGAAGGGCAATTTTTTGGTTTTCACTGGGGCATCTTCTAAAATAAACAAAACAACCAAGGCTGATAATAAAGCCAATACTGAGCTACAAATAAGTACGAATTTCCAACTTAATGAAGAAAAGAATATTACAATAAAATGGGGTAACGATGATCCTAAAGTTAATGCGGCAATTAAGATTCCGATCGCCAATCCGCGTTTTCTTGGAAACCATTCTGATAACATTTTGACAGCGATTGGGTATATACCAGCGAGTGTTATTCCAGTTAATATCCTTAGTAGAATTCCGATAAAACTAGAATCGGTAAAAATTATTAAGGCATTTAATATTGCACCTAGAAATGCAGAAATCGCAAAAACCTTTCGAGCATTGAAACGGTCAGCAATCCCAAAGTAAGCACTAAATAATGCTCCTATTACAAAACCAATAGGCACAGAAGCCGAAAGCCAAGCCTCTGAATTGGGGCTGAGATTCCAAATGTCCATTAGATCTGGTGCAATAACTGACGCACTATACCATAAGCTTAAAGCACACAATTCTGATAATCCAATCCACATTAATGCTCTCCAAGAACCTTGAATCATCATATCCCTCCAAGTGAAATAGAAAAACGCGCTCCTATCCCCTCTTTTAGCCTTCAACTCATCCTAATCGTCATCATTTTACAATACTTCACTTTTCTTCAAATCCCCCTTTTTAAATCAGGGATATTCCTTAAAAATAATCTTGATTGCGTGATATATAAATATATGATCCTTTTCTCAGAAAAAGCTTTTATATATGAGAAAAAGTACAATTCGTTGCCGCAGAATTGCCCCCGATTGTTGTTGAAGATCTTTTCAACTAATGCCCTTAAATTTCATACATTAATGATAATCATAATTATGCTTTAAGTCGTCTATTTCTCTTGCGAAAATTAGGTCACTCACAAGGAAATAAAGCTGAAGTACATTCAATATATTTACAATTTTTTAAAAATTTGCCAAAAAGTTGTTTACAATTTAAATGGATGTGGGTATACTAACTCAGTAATCAAAAAATTCTAAGGAGGTCGAAGAAAATGATCGTTATCAATAAATTAATGTCACTAGTAGTTACAGCTAAAACGAAAATCACACATTCGACCAGATTGGAATGGATTGCTTAAATTTTTTTATTAATTAAGTATGCCCATACCGCAGGGAGAAGTGTGCTCTTGCGGTATTTTTGTGCCTTTTTTACCGCAGGGGGAGTCTCTCTGCGGTTTTTTCCATTTTCAGGGTCATTTTAAGGAGGTGATAATCCATGATATTAAACTTTTTTACCCTTTCAATAGCTATTACAAAACGTGAGCGTGAAACCTCTCGTGAGAAAGCAATTCATGAAGAAAAAGTAAAAAAAATCTTTGAAGAGAACCGAAGGAAAGTAGAAGATTACGTTCGTCAACGTCATTATTAATTTTGTGAAATTTAAAACAATGAAAGGTGGGAAATGAAATGATTTTTATGAGTAAAAGAAGGTATGCAGTTTTATGGTTGGAGAATGGCTCCACTTAGCTAACAAATAAAGTAGTGGATTTTAAAATCTTCATAAGCGAGGGGCTGTGCGAAAAGTACTTTTCATACAGTCCTGTATGAGGGGGTTATCTAGCCGCGTTTGTTTAGGTTATAATAATTGTATTGAAAGGAGGTAATTAAATTAATGATGAAAACAATTATTCCATTATTAGCTTATTCAATAGTTTGTATAATTGCAGTTATGCTACCTGCTTCAGATGGATATAATGCGATAGGATGGAAATTGCTAATTGGGCAAATTTACGCAATACCTGTCTTAATCGTTGCAATTTTAATCACTTTATTTTTTAATAAAAGACATTCCCATAAAACTAACTTTTAATTTTTAGAGTAAATAAAGTTAGGCTACTTAACGCCAATAAAAGTTGGTCGCTAAGTAGCCTAACAATGATGTTATATTTTTATAGTTGAATAAATTGTTGTGTCCAATAGTAACCATCTTCAACAAAACCTACACCAATATGTGTGAAATTGGCATTCATAATGTTTTGACGGTGTCCTGGTGAATCCATCCATGCTTGTACCACTTGTTGTGGTGTTCTTTGACCTTGTGCAATATTTTCACCTGCGGAGCGATATGAAATTCCTGCAGATTTAATTTGATCAAACGGGCTTCCAAAAGTTGGGCTTGTATGTGAAAAGTAATTATTTTTCGCCATATCTGCTGATTTTGCATGAGCTACAGCCATTAATGGAGAATGTATTTCAAGCGGTTTTAAGCCTGCTTTTGTACGTTCTGCATTTGTTAAGTCTACAACTTGTTTCTCAAATTCAGAGACTGATTGACTAACATTATTAGTCGTTGTTTTTGCTGGTGCTTCTACTTGTTGATTATTTGAGTTTGATGGTGCTTGTGTATTGTTGTTATTTGTCACAGGTGTAGCCTGTGCATTTGTATTATTATTTGTTTCTGGTGCAGTTGTTTCTTTTGTTGGTGCTTCAGGTGCTTTTGCATTATTGTTATTTGTTACTGGTGTAGCTTCTTCTTTTGCTGGTGCTTCAGGTGCTTTTGCATTATTGTTATTTGTTACCGGTGTAGCTTCTTCTTTTGCTGGTGCTTGAGGTGCTTTATCCTCTTTTTCTACTGTTTTATTAGTAGATTCTTTTTGAGTTTCTTTATTAGTAGTAGCCTTTTCTGCATGCACTACTTTGCCCTCTTTAATTATTATATTAGCATCTAGATTTTTAAAAGCTTTATTGATTAGATCTTTCGATAAATTAATCCCGAATTCGCCATTTGGTGATGAAATTTGCTCTATTATTTTTAAAGCCAACCCTTGATAATTTTCGCCTTTAATAATTTGGATATGTTGAGTATTTGCACCTTTCTTTTCCTCTGTATTTAAACTTGCTGCATCTGCTGCAGTAAAAGATGTTGCAAATAATGTTGCTGCACATAATGATGTTGCTAACCATTTTTTATTCATTTTTGAATTCCTCCTCTTCTACAAAACCTATGTTACAGTACAAAATGTGTAATAAAGGGTCCATAAACTGGTAAGAGTAACATTCTATTACTAAACTCCATAAAATCAAGTGTTTAGAAACTATTAATTTCACAAAATCATCCAGAAAAAAAGTATACTACCACCAAATAAATATTGACAGATTTTTAGAATTATACATTTTCACCTTACTATTACGTTTGTTACAAATTGATTACAATGTATGAACCTCTCAATACAACAATAGAAGTAGTACTAGCTGCTGATTATGTGATGAGATTTACAGAATGCACAATCAAAAAAGACCCCTTCCTTATAATAGGAAAGCGCCCGATGACCCAAACTTTTATTTGGGCTCGTTATTGTATTAAGAATTATATAACTTTACTTCGTTTCATTTTCTTATAACGAAGACCTAAATCAGCAATATATAGAACTGTAAAAACTATTGGAATTGTAAAGTCAGCAGAACTGTACCAAACAACAGCAGAAAAAAATATTAGTCCTAATAAACCCATCCATAAAGCACGAATAAACTTTTCCTTGTTGTCTAATTGCCAAAAGAACAACTTCATAGTATCACCTATCCTTTAGTGATTTTTTCGATAAATAATATTTCGATAGCGAATTAGGACGTTTACCATTAAAGTTAAACCTTATTGAATCATTCTGTTGCACTAGATTTAACTTCATAGATATACAGCTCATTCCCGTCCAAAAACAGCAACTTACTCTCACGGTTATTCACTAATTGTGGTTCAATGGACTTACCATTCGGCTTCATCAGTTCGATTTTACGGACAGTCTTATATTCATCACCATCACGTTGTAACCCAAGGAGTGTATGTTCCCCTCTGCCTGAGTACGCAACAATCGTTTCACCCTTCACCGCAAACGCCCGAATATTAATATCTTCGGGTGAATAATACGATGTGAGACGTTCTTTCCGTACGCAAATCTTCGAATCGATGCTGAAGAAAAACCAAATTCCTTCATCAGCTATACCATTCATTGCCAAACAATCAAAAATATAATATTCAACCTTTCCTCTATAAAGAATTACTGCACTAAATACTTTTCTTTCATCGATAGTTTACATACGCAAAAAGAACTGAAGTAATAATCATTTTAATTCTTTTTCATACAATTGATTAATTCGGATTTTTAATTAATAAGTTTAAAGAAAATTTTACCATTTTTTAAAAAACACCGAAAGCGCCGTTAAGTATAAAAGACGCTTTCATACAATTTTGTTTAATCAACAATCATGTTTTTCGGAACACTCCCTTTATAAGAAGGCAGGAGTTGCATTTACGGTTATAGGCGTTTGCTAGATGGTAAAGTGAATGTTACTGCTATATAGTTTAGGGTAGTTGGTAATATAAATAATAAATAATTCTAGCAATTTCCCCAGGTTACGGAAAACATAACAGGAGGTAATTAAATGAATGCTTTGATGTTAGAGGGATGGACACCAATATTACTTTGCGGAATTGTGTTTGCAATTGGGATGTTTATTATATCCCGTAAGTTTTCAAGAAAAGTTTTATTTTTAACCGCCACATTATTAAGTCTAATTTGTATTGGATTAATTATTTTTAGCAAGGATATAGTTGGTGGCTGGGATGGGATCCTTTTGGCTTATTTCGCCATTACTATTTTTGCAGGTGTATGGGTCGGTACTTTTATTGGGGTTTCCTCAAAGAGGTAAAATGAATACTTTAATCTGCGGCTATTATAAGTTTAATAAAAGTTCCAAAAAGAAAGTTAGGGAATACATCAAAAAGACACAAATGTTGATATATCAACGTTTCGTGTCTTTTCTTTAGACTATTGGTTCTGAAGCATTTTATACAGATAACGAAAACAACCGATTGAACGGAATTAGTACAAATGGTGTTTAATGAAAAGTGACGCGACCCTTATTAATTAACGCTACTTTGTCTTTTTCTACTATTTCTCGTTACGAAAATCGAATTTTCCATTAGGAACTTCAAGAGTATGTCCATTAATTACAACTGTTTTATTATCCAGCCATTCAATTTTGGCTGTTGATTCTCGATAATTCCAATAGATATTTTTTTTACCTTCGGACTCATTAAATACTAATTCACCTCGTACAGCATCCGCACTTAAGCTTGGACTCGATACATAGGCTTTTAAAGTATACGTACCATCAGGAGAGGTTTCTTCCGTAAGATATTCACCAGTAGGCAACCTTTTCATATCGAAAAATGCCCAATAAACTCCATATCCAATAAACCCCATAAATAAAAAGCTGATAATTAGTGATATCTTTACTATCTTTTTTCGCTTTGCCCCTTTTATTGTTGAATTAGCAGTCATACCATACACCCCTTTTTTTATTAATAAGGAGAAGTTAAATAATTCCTTTTATTAAAGACTTTTTTAATTTTATTTTGTTCCCGCTGCATCGATTGGTGGGATGCTTTATATATCACAAGGCCAAAAATGTAAAAAGAGCCCTTCCCTATTCAATGAAAGTGCCCGATTGTTGAAGAGTTAGTACAATCTAATTTGATTTTTTGTGCTATGTAACTTATATGTCATAACAAGTTCTTCCGAATCTATTTCAAATAGTTGATTTTCCTCATTCCAACTGTGAGCAAGTATATCCTCTATTGGCAAGTCTAAAAATTTAAAGAGTTGAAAACGTGATACAATATCTTGCCATTGATTCATCCAACTCTTCGAATTGATCGTGGGATGAATCATATTATTTAAAAAAATATGACTGTTATGTTTATTTTCATTTAATAATTGAGGTGTTAATTGTATGATTTTCATTTAAGTAACTCCTTCATGTGACTCTCATAGTATGATTTTCATTATATACATATATTTACACAAGAGATATATTTTTACTTCAATACAATATTTCGCGGTATACAAAAAAATCCCTTAAACCGCCTTTTGTTAACATTTCCTCTAAAGAATATTATTTAATTTGTCTCCTTTTAATAGCTCTTAATCTTAAACCTATATAAACACTCTTCTAATAAAATAAGTGCCTAGATTATTTCACGTAGCTATTTATTTAGCTAATAGGCTAAACACCATTCAATAATTCAGAGTTACCTAAGATATTCGTCCACAGTCTTTTTCAACTAAAGCATAATCTAGTGACGTAATACAAAATAAACTCGAAAGGAGATGATTATTTATGCCGGTTACTGGAAACCAAAATACTGAAGACAATCTAGAAGTAATTCAAACTCAAAATCAAGGGTTATTAATTCAAAATTCTCATACTGTTGACGTAACTCAAACGGAAGTACAAGGTCTTGTGGTAGTTCAAGCTGCCCTACAAGCTGCTATCGAAGCTGCTGTTGTAGTTTTAGGCTCCAATGAAAATGCTGATATAAGCAATCTTCAAAGAATAGCTCAAAATTTAGAAGTTACTCAAACCGAAACACAAAACGTTACTATTATTGACTCTGATGCAATCACTGTAAGACAAACCGAAGTTCAAATTGATGTAGTAGTTCAAGCAGCTATCCAATTATTAGCTCAGTTAGCTTTAAGAGTCGCTTAAAAAGGAATTTACCCTCTTAATTTTTACAATATTGATTAATTGTAAGAGCTATCCTATAAACTTATGTGGATAGCTCTTACCTATTATAGATCTACAAAATCATTGTTCTTATTGAATTGTATTTAATCTTCTACTGCAATAATTCTTTGAGACTTAATGGATCGCTTTCTAAATCCCCTACAAATTCATCATCTGCTAAATCTTCCTCATTTCCCGCAACAAAACTGTATAATTTAACAGGACTATCTTGTAATTCTCAAATAAGTAATATCATTTTGTTTCAAACAAAATTAAAAATATAAATTATTTCTCATGAACTTTTACATATACACTTCCAAACAGACTTCCACCTATATAAGCATCTAACTTCCATATTCCGCTTTTAGGTAATGACATGTTAGATGGGGCGTGTTTGTCTGCCCCATTATTAGCAGCACCTAGTGCTCCACCAGTCACATAGATTTCTTCATCTTCATTTTCATGCGTGGCTACAATTTTCAGTTCTCCTTCTAACTCTTGTTCTCCCCCCCAAAAATGCCACATGTACTTTTGCACTTTATCAGGATAAAACCTAACAACTTCGCTATCATCATAAATAAAACCTAATCGTCCCTCTTCTCCAATCATTGTGTAACCGCCTGATTCAAAAAGTGAACTTTCATTCCAATTGTGATTAATTACTTTTTCATTTTTCTCAATGGATTCCTCATCATTACAGCCTGTAATTGCTAATGATAAAATTACTGCAAAGATTAAAAGGATTCTATTTTTCAATATAAATACCTCCCCTGACTTTTAATGTTAATTCTCTACCTAACACTGATCCCCCTTCATAAAGTTACCAAATTTTTATTCTTTTATAAAAGAATGTTATTTCACAATATGACCTAAAACGCCAAAAAGGGACATCCTTTAATTTCAGGATAGTGCCCTATTGTTGAACAACTTGAATATAATTTCTGCCTCCTATTAATTACAATTGTACTTTGTCTAATAATTTATAAATAAGCTATAAGTGTATAAACGATGCTACTTCAACTGTTTATGCCATATGTATAGAAACTGTATAATCTACAGTCAAAGCGAAAAGGCACAAATGTTGATTTAACAACATTCGTGCCTTTTTAGTGGATTCTCAAACTTGCAGCTGCCATTTTTATTTTCTGATATTAGTATGGTAAGTTTTTATTCAATATCTTCTTCTAGATTTGCCTTCAATTCTTTAAACCAATTTAAGTTTACTAAATGGTGGGAACGAGAATTTTCGTTCATGCGACGAAAATAATCAATTTTATGAGGTAATTCTTCCGAGTAAGCGAGGTAGTCATCGAGTAAAGCAATTCTCGCTTCAGTTTGATTAATTTGCGATTGAATTAGTTCTAATAATTTATTTTTATCGTATTCATCTGCAAAAAGTAAAGCCCCATAGAATTGTAAGTTTACATACTCCGATTTCGTCCCATATTTATTCATTAATTTTTCAAATTCTTCTCTTCCTAAAGACGTGATTTTAAAGGTTTGAATTTCACGACCATTGTTTGGATTGATTTGATGTGTTTGTTCAATGAACCCTTTTTCTACAAGCTGTTGCAAATTGTAATAAAATGAACCTTTCGTAAAGTTCACAATATATTTATAATGTCTTTTTTCCATTAAACTTAAAAGTTCGTATCCATGAGCGCCAGGGTTTTGAATAAGTAAACCAAGGATAAGTAACGGAATCAAGGTTGCATCACCTTTGCCATTTGCGCTTCAAATTCAGCGTATGTGATTTTACCTAGAGCTAAATTCATACTGTGAATATAAATTTGTTCAGATTTTGAATAGGTACTGTTTATATTTAGTGATTGATTTTCATCTGAAAGTGGCTCCAAGATATGACGCTTTTTCGAAAATGCCTCGAAGTAGCGATAACCGAATTTCCGCTGGGAAACGGCATTCAAATGGATACCATCTGGATTAGCAGTTAAACCTTCTGCTGTAACAAAATAACTATTTGGCAGGTTTTCTGCATAACGGCGTAATTGTTCATTAACTAGCTTGTACTCAGGCGAATATTTTCCAAAGCCTGTTTTGCCTAAAAAGTCACCGAGTTCACCAATAATTAATGGAACATTTTCAAGATTCAATTCATCTCTTAATGTCGTCATAATAAAACTTAATTTATCGTAGTAAGTATCATGTTGCCCATTATTACTGTCACTTTCACCTTGATGCCACAGTATGCCACAGATTTCACTCGTTTCAAGAGCAAATCGAGCTTCAGACAAAGCATGTTGAAAAAGAGTACCTTCTGGATGCCAATCGTTCAAGGAACTGCCGCCTTCCGCACAAGGAATCAAACCAACTTCTTCATCCGGATTAGCTTTCGACCATGCCTCTGCAAAAGATGCTGCCAGGCTTACACCAGCAACAGGACGATCATAATTAACGGGCTCTGTCATCATTTGCCATTGACCATTGCGAAGCATTTTTATTTTTTCATTATAGATAGGTTCTACCTCATGCAAAAAACCGCGACCTGCCATATTTGATTGTCCTAACATAAAAAAAGATTTTATCATTTAATTTCAATCCTTTACTAAACAGTCTAATTAGATTCCTAATTATATAGTCTAATTAGACTGTTATCAACTCATTATTATTACGAATTAATACTGAACATTCTCGAAGCAACGTTTGGGAGTATGATTGGACACAAAATACTAAGAACATTCGTTATTCAACAATCGCGTGCTTTTCTTAAATAAGAAAAGCGCTTTATTCAATAATATACGGCCATATCATTGAATAAGAAAACACGAAAAAAGCGTGAATGGATCACGCTTATGTGTAATTGTTAAAGTTAGAAATAAAAGTCCAAGTCCCCTATTGAATAGAAATATTAAAATCCTAATCTTTTATTATCAATCCCAGTAGTGATGCAAACTGAATAGCCTGATACCTTGATACTTTACAACCAACTAAATCCTTTACTGATACCGTAAGTGACTCAAAAGTAGATGAACTTATATCTATTTCTTTAAGAGAGGTTTGTTCAAAATTTGCTTCATTAAGATTACATGATTCGAATTCAACTTTCTTTAGTTTACAGTTGAAGAAATCTGTATTTTGTAAAGAAACATCTTTAAAAATAACTTTTTCAAATTTTGAATCGCCGAATATAGCCAAATTTAATATTGAGTTTTCAAATTTTACGTTGCCAACACGAGATTCAGTGAAGTTACTACCAAGTAATTTACTGTTAATAAATTCAACTCTATGGATGGAAGAGTGATTCAAATTAACATTCGACAAATCACAATTTTCAAAACGGGTATCCATAATATCAATATTACTGAAATCTGTATTAGTAAAGTTGCAGTTCTTTATCACTGTATTATAGAGTCGTACTCTATGTACAGCTTCATTTGTGAACTCGGAGTCATTTATAATACACTTTTCAAGCGTTGGGTCTTCTTCTAAAAAAATATCACTAAAGTTCGCTACAGTTAAATTTAGTGGGATTTTTGGGGTATCAATTTTCATAAAAAACCTTCTTCCAATATAAATTAGTTAGCTAACTAGCCTCCTAATTAATTATATATTAATGCATGGTCTTTCTACTTGGATTACGCAGTATTTAAATCTCCAATTTAACTCGACTGCTCATACGTATCACCAAATTCACGGTTAGACATTGCTTTAAAATCCAATGATTTAAAAAACGGAACATCCGTACGTTCTTTTTCCAGCGCTTTATGAATGGCTAATAGCACTTCATCATTTGATACAATACCAAATAAGCTTTCCCGCTTAATCTCACCTGTCGTATATATTGATAGGTCATCGTAAACTACGAAATCGATGTAACGAACAACATTGAGGAAGCTGCCCCGATGTGTCATAGCAATTCTTAACGGATCCTTTAAAGAAATGATCTTATTTTTAAATTGAAACTGGATGCCCCCTGCTGGTATGTAAATGATTATGTTTTTTTCGGTTTCTACGATATTTTCAATTTTTAAAAATTCAAGTTTCATTATTACTCCTCCTAGTATTACACCTAACATATACCCTGTTTTCCTAATTATTAATATGGAGGTCATTGTTATTTTAATAAAATAAGCGTTGTTTTGGGGATGTTTGGTAAGCAGAGAATTACAACTATGCAGCAATAAGGGGAAATAGAATGATTGTTTAAACCTCCTTTGGAAATTTTCCACAAAAGAATGTATGTTCATAATCTGGTCATTAAAATAAATAAGACGCGTTTCTTATTAAAGAATCACGCCCTTTTGACTTGAGCTTTTTATTGCTGTTCAAATTTCATCTTTATACAACCCTCCAATAATACACCACCCTCACATCCCTTTGATATAGTAAATTCCGAATCTAATAAAGGAGGCACTAATATGATATTAAATGTCAAAAACTTATCAGTCACATACGGTGCTAAAATAGCTGTTAATAACGTTAGTTTTAGTGTTGAACCCGGTGAGGTAATTGGCTTACTTGGAGCAAATGGTGCAGGGAAATCATCTACTATTGCGGCAGTACTTGGGATTGAAAAGAGTAATTTCAAAGAACTCACAATGCTTGGGAAATCACCAATCGTTCAACGTAAGGAGGTCTTTCAAGAGGTAGGAGTACAGTTTCAGGAAACAAATTTTCAAGATAAATTAATCGTACGTGAGGCATTCGAGCAGTGGGGGTCACTTTATAAACAAACTGCTGATGTACCATTACTGTTACAAACATTTGGTCTAGCTGGTAAGGAAACTCAGCTTGTAAAATCACTTTCAGGCGGAGAACGTCAACGTTTAGCAGTGTTATTAGCTCTAATTTCAAACCCTAAGCTTGTTTTTTTAGACGAACTCACAACAGGGTTAGATACAAGGGCTAGACGCATGCTTTGGAAGCAGCTTTTAGCGATGAAAGAAAAAGGTTTGGCAATTGTCCTAACATCACATTACATGGATGAGGTTGAGATATTATGTGATAAAATCTTGATTTTAAAAAATGGAGAAACGGTCTTTCAAGGTACAATCCAGGAGGCAATCCAAGTAAGTGAGAAATCCACATTAGAGGGTGCGTATTTACATTTCTCTGGCGAGGAGGATTGGATATGACTACATTTTTAACACTTTTAAAAATCGAGGGTAAACTCGTTTGGAAGGGTATCGATATTCTTATTTTCGGTATTTGCTTCCCTATAATTTTAGCCACAGTATTCGGTTATTTACTGAGCAAGGACGGCCCAATTGGTGCTTCTAACTTTGAATTATCGTACGCGGCTGTCATTACGATAGGTGTACTAGCGACAGGTGTTATGGGTGTACCACTAACCATTGCAGATTACCGTCACCGAGGAATTTTAAAGCGATTCCAAGTGACACCAGTATCCCCTCTCCAAATTTTATTTGCACAGGGATTGATTCAACTTTCTTCAGCACTTGTATCATTTATTGGTGTTACACTTGTTTACCATCTATTATTTGATTATGAACTAAAGGGATCGTGGACACTATTCCTTCTGACTTATATTTTTGTCATTTTAGCGATGTATAGCATCGGTATTTTTATTGGAAGTATAGTACCTGATCAAAAGTCAGCAAATGTTTGGAGCTCAGTTGCTTACTTTACAATGTTACTGTTTTCAGGGGCAACTATTCCGTACGAAGCTATGCCTCGAATATTCCAATGGATAATGAATATTTTACCGCTTTCTCATGGTATTCATTTATTAAAACAGACAAGCACTGGAGCGTTACTAACAGATGATCTTTTCCATATTTTGATTTTAATTTTATGTATTGTAATTGGATTAGGGGGAGCAATAAAATTCTTCAAATGGAAGTAGGTGTGTGGGGTGTACAAAACAAAAGAAATTGCAGCACTTGTTGGGTTACACCCCAACACGGTACGCATATATGAGGAATGGGGCTTTATTTCCCCTGTTCCAAGACAGGCAAATGGCTACCGTATCTATTCAAATACCCACTTGTTTCAGTTAAAAGTCGCACGAACCCTCTTTCGATGTGAAATTGTACAAGGAGATATTCGAAAAAAGGCGCGCGAAATTGTATATGCTTGTGGTAAAGAAGATTTTAGTAAGGCTGAACAACTAACGATATACTATCTTACTAATTTAGAACACGAATATAATCATGCTCTATCTGCTACAAAAGTTGTTGAGAAATGGCTGAAGGAAGATTCTACTGTTAGTTCTTGTACTTACTCGCGAAAAGAAGTTGCACTACTTCTAGATATCACACCTGAAGCTGTACGAAATTGGGAACGTAACGGACTCATTACAGTTCCTAGATTGTACAATGGTAAACGAGTATATGGTGAAAGGGAACTTGAGCAGCTACGAGTTATTCGCAGTTTAAGAAGTGCTCATTATTCTATTAATGCTATTTTACGTTTACTCAGACGAATTCAACAACCTAGCCCTGATATTATCGCAATTTTAAATACACCAACGGATGAAGAAGATATCGTGTCAGTTACGGATCAATTAGGTAAATCATTACTAGATGCCATAGCAGATGCTAAAGATACATTAGATTTGCTTCATGAAAAAACCACTTTCCAAAAACGATAACGGAAAGTGGTTTTTTTAGGGGGATTGTAATTGAAAAAAAGACAAGCCATTATTTGGGCTGTAATCGCTATTGTTATTTGTATTAATTTGGTTTTTTACAAGATAGGTTTATTGAAGTAACGGAAGGCTTTAGTGTAACAACCATTTCGAAATGTGCCCAAAAACCGCTTTGGGAAATTAAAATAGGTCTTTACAATAACAAACAATAAATGTAATATCTGGATAATTATAAAATAAACGTTGATTGGAAGTAGTAAGGAATAATTATTGTTTAGAGAGCTGTTGGTTGGTGGAAAACAGTCAGTAAATTCCCGAACTCGTCCAGGAGGATTTATGCTGAAATTAAGTAGGGATAAACGGCAGCTACCGTTATAGCTTAAGTGGGTTAATTTAAACATTAACTAATTAGAGTGGTACCGCGAATTGAACTTCGTCTCTTTTTTGAGACGGAGTTTTTTATTTTTTAGGAGGGGAAATCTATGGAATTAAAAATTGATAAATCTATTTACAAGATTGGTATTTACGCCTTGCTTGGCTCGGCAATATTAACATCTGTTAGCCAAGTCTTTTATGCAAATCAAGTTCAATCCGTACACCCTTTTATATTTACTGGAATAAGTTTCTTTATTACAGCTCTTTATTTTCAAACATTTGCATTTAAACAAAAAACAAAGGTCAATTGGACAGAAGACAAAAAGCCATTATTAAAATTAAATATAGCTTCTGCTATAACATTTATGGGCTTCTATTTTGCATTAAAGTATGTTGAGCCAGCAATAGTTAGCTCATTAGAAATGGGGATAGCTCCATTATTTATCTTGATTTTAATGATGCTTCAACGAAAAATAATCTCAATAAAAAAATGGGTTATATCGATTGGAACATTAGCAGCGTGCTTTATTTTGATTTGGGCAGTCATAAGCGGTGAATCAGGAATTTCTTCTCAAATTTCATCTGAAATGTTTATAGGGATTATTGCTAGTATTCTTTGTGGGATAGGAGCTGTTTTTTGTTCGGAATATTCGAAAGAGTTAAGTAATAGAGGGTGGTCAAGTTCCATGATTTTATCTAAGCGATACATCGCGATTATTTTGATTTCATTTATTTTTACATATGATTTAATAATACCCTACTTCATAGATAATATCATTTGGATTCTAATTGTCACAGTAGGCGGTGTTCTCATTCCCAATTATTTATTACAAAAAGGCATTCAATATACAAACACTTTTTTAGTTATGATGTCACTTAGCTTTATACCCGTATTCACGTTTCTGTTTCAACTATTCGACACACGTATTCAATTTTCACTCGTTACATGCATAGGCGTATTTTTATTATTTATTTGTGGATTTAGTAGTTTAAAAGATGACGGAAAGAATTAATTCAAATTTGCATGCATTATACGTATTCTAAGAAATAACGTTCCCAAATGAAATTTTGGGGTCAACAAAAAAACCGGTAAACGTTGTTGTAGCAACGTTTACCGGTTTTTTATTGGAACATTGTTTAAATGAGCATTTATTCAAGTCAATGAAACTTTACTAAAGCAGATTTTATACTGGTTGGTCCATGATCTTTAATTTGCATAAAAACTTGGATAGCCATTCTTTCATCAATATAAATCTGCATCTTCTCTAGAACTCCCCCAAGAAAAAATGTTGCTCCACAATATGGCCCTATAATTGAATAAATCACGTTCTTATTCAAGAAAAGCGCACGTTGTGGAATAAGCGATTGCTTTTCGTACTTATTTTCCTTTCTTTTTCATGCCCTTTTCTCAAAATTAATCCGAGTGTAGTAAATTTAACAAATAAATGTTTCCCAATAAATTTTTATGTCTTTATGACAAATGGTGACCAAACGATTTGATGTATGTTAGAGAATATTACAGCAGCGTTTTACTTAAATAAGAATTGTTATATCTAAACTGGACAAAATAAAACTAAATAAAATTTAGGGTGATGAAGTTGAAAAAAGTTTTCCCTCTTTTCTTATATTTATTAGGTTTCTTAATTTTGGGAATAAATGATGATGGACATGTTTCTGGGAATACAAACGATACTCCTCCACCTTTTGAGGAAATACTTCTTGAAATAGGGTACAAATCGGTAGATGTTGCAGTAGACGATTTTGAACAACATTTTAATCAAGAACTTATATTGCCACTTAGAGTACCACCAATTAGCTTTACGCATTACCTTGGCAGGTTTAATGATCTAGAAGGCGAAGTAAATGATACCCTTGAAGTTAAATTTATAAGTGAACATTCTCTTGATAATCACTTTAAAATTGATGTACGACCTCTTCAACACAAAATTTCATTTGAAAAGTATAAATCTAAAGTCTTTAAACTAAAAAATGGAAATGATGCAATCTATATTGAAAATCAAAGATTTCCTGTTAATTTTTTAGTCTTTGAAACAGTTCATTGGCAATATGCGTTTGGTGTTGATAAAAATATCTCTGATGTAGTAACTCCTGAAATACTCGTTCAGATAGCGGATTCTATTGATTTCTTAAAAAAACCTTAGTTTATAAATCCTACAAAATAAACCTTATAAATGTTCTCAAATGCAAGTTTGGAGTTAATAGAAAAATCGGTAAACTTTGTTATAGCAGCATTTACCGTTTTTTTATTGGAACATTGTTTAAATGAGTTTTTATTCAAGTCAATGAAACTTTACTAAAGCAGCTTTTTTTATAACAGAAAAACGCGATCTTCTTATTGAGGAATCGCGCCCGATTGTTGAATAAAGAGGGACATACGTTAATATATTTTTTTATGCGGATACTGTAACATTCTTATTAAAATAATTTGTTATTCCGAAAACAATTGCGTAGAACAATGATAACAATAGTGAATATGACCCGTAATCAAAATTGAATAGTAGATTGCCTCCAAATAAGGGTGTAGTAAAGATTAGGTAAAAAGGATACTGTATTGAAACTATAACATCTAAAATACCATTACCAATCATAGCGGATTTAAAGGTTGAGATTAAAAAAACAATTACCCCTGATATTACACCGAATACAGAGAAAATCTTTAAAAACTTACTATCTTTTTTAGAGTACATTAGTAAAAATGACATAAACAATATAGTCACACTAATATTGAGAATACCCATATTTATATCTGGATGTTTTAAGGCAGGCATAAAATTTATTGAAAAGGCCAAAAAATATGTTCCTATTAAAATTATTAAAAGTTTTTTTTTCATAGTAACTCTCCTCCTTTTTTATGATGAATAATGGTTTAATCATCTCCAAAAGATTGTCTGACTGAAATACTCTCAAAATGACTTAATAGAGTAATTTTGCATCATTTAGTGTAATTATACACTAAAGATTTAATTTGTAAATATATAACAGGTACTTCATGGAATTAAGTACCAAATCGAATATATCTTTGGGTAAACGAATTTACACGAAATATGAAAGGCTTGGTTTGCGTATATGCTTCAATCCACGACGAACGTACTTAAATGTAAAACCTTTTTTTAATAAAGCTGGGATTGAACCTCTTTCATTAGCAAAATGTTACTGGATTTTTAGAAATTGCTCATAAGAAAAATCAAGAAACATGATTTACCGTATTTAATGTTTTTGCAGGATTGGACAAATGTAATTTTTTGTTATATACTATATTTAATAAGATGGTTCAAACAACAATAAATTCACCTATTACAAAATGTATTCGTGTTTTATTTAGTACTTTTTGTAATATGTGAATTTTTTTCTTTATGAAGAATTGTGATCTTATTAAATTTAATTAAATGGAGGTCATTTAAATGACACAAGGTACAGTAAAATGGTTTAACGCAGAAAAAGGTTTTGGCTTTATCGAAGTTGAAGGCGGAAACGACGTATTCGCTCACTTCTCAGCAATCCAAGGTGACGGTTTCAAATCTTTAGACGAAGGTCAAAAAGTTGAATTCGGAATCGAAGATGGTCAACGTGGCCCACAAGCTACAAACATCGTAAAACTTTAATTTTAATGATGTAACCATAAAAAAGAGGTATCCTTTTATTAGGATAGCTCTTTTTTCTTATGTACTGTTAACTCCTAATTTAGTTAGGTAAATGTATGATTCAATTGTTATCTTTGCTCATAAAAAGAAGCAACCATCATTCCTTTAGGAACAATAAGCTGCCTTTCCTTCATGTATTTTTATTGAAATCTTATTCTATTTTTCTTTCTCGTATAGAATCTGATTTTGCTTAAGAATTCTAGGTTTTTATTCTCCTACAATACTATCATTATCTCTATCAATCATACGTAAGTGTAACCAACAAAACTCGCCATAGTATTGGCGAGTCCTCTTTTACCTCAGATTCGTTTTATTCCAACTTTCATACGTCATGTGGAACCGTTAAATTAACTAGTTCCTATTTCAAGAACTCACTTATGCTTCAGGCGGAATAGAACAGCTGCAAAAATGGCTATACCAACAATCGAACTGCAAATATACGACACACTTGATTGCGTTCCTAAAATACTGCCACCTATTTCGTAAACAACTCCGTAAGTTAACATATAGGAATCCATTGCCTCTTCCGCGTTTCCAAACACCGTTCGCAAAGAATCTTCCATCAAAAGCTGACGTAATAATACAGCGACGTGACTGACAGGAAATAATTGAATGACCGTTTGAATTGCTTTCGGTAGTACCCCCATCGGAACATAGACTGCGCATAAGAAGCCAATTAGTGTACCAACCAGGGAATTTAACGTTGAAAATGCTTTTGCTGATTTCGCCAAAAGTACAATCACTAAATTAATCATTGCACTCAGCAACACGCCAAGCATAATCACACCGATTAGTTGTATGAGCTTCCATAGACTCGGCAGCTCTGCACCGAGCGTCAATAAATATATTTCACATACAATAAAAGCGATAGTCGTCATAATGAACCCGATCATGACTGAGCTAATGACATAGCTTAGCTGAATTGAAAACCGGGATGCGGAGGTAACAAGAAAATCAGCTGTACGCTTTGCTTCCTGATCACTTACGAATATAGCAAATACTGCTAGTGTAGATGTCATGGCTGTCATTGTTAAAATCCCAGCAATCATCCATTGACTTACAAATAATTCAACTGCTGGCGTCATTTTAATTACCTGACTAATTGCATCTATTTGCAGTTTCTGTAAAAAGACAATAAATAACCCGATTGAAATCAATACAGAGAGCACCGAGAAAAAGACGAGCATTCTGTCTCGAAAGAAGATTTTATTATTGCGAACGATTAAGCTCGTCAGCATATTAGTTTTCCTCCCCCGCTTCATTTGTTTCGATAAATACTTGGTCAAGCGATCCTTTAATTACTTCAAATGATGCAATATATGGCTCGAGTTGTGCTAAAACCGGAATCGTAGAAATTGTAGAAGCCACTTCCACCTTCCACCCGTCTTGCTGCTTTTCAGGCGCACCAGGTAAAATGGCTGATATTTCATCAATTGCAACAGTCGGCTTTAATACAAATTGCAAATAGTCCTTCGCATACAGCGCTTTTAACTCATTCGGAGATCCCTGTGCAATTATTTCACCATTTTTCATGATGACAATATCATCTGCATGGGCTGCCTCTTCCATATAATGTGTTGTCAAAAATATGGTCATGCCTATTTCCTTGCGCAACCGCTCAATAGTTGCCCAAACAAATTGACGTGTAAATGGATCGAGTCCGGTCGTCGGCTCATCTAAAAATAACAGCTTGGGCTTATGAATTATTGCCCGCGCAATATCTGCCCGACGACGCTGCCCGCCTGAAAGCGAACCGTATTTTTTATGCTCGATATCTGCAAGCTGTAAATACAGCTGCACAAAATTATAATTTTCCTGTAATATTGGCTTCGGTAAACGATAAAAACGACCGCGATGCAGAATATTTTCCTTCACCGTCAATTGATGATCTAAAACACTTTCCTGAAATACAATACCAATTGTTCGGCGAATCGCCTCATTGCCTTTCAGTGTACCAAGTGCATGCCCATCGATTGAAACCTTTCCGCTCGTTTTCTCCAAAAGCGTACATAACATTTCAATTGTCGTAGATTTACCTGCACCGTTACTCCCAAGAAAAGCAAATAGCGCACCCTTTTGCACTGAAAAGCTGATTCCTTTTACGGCTTCTAATTCTCCGTACCGCTTTGTTAACTGTTGGACATCTATCAAAACTTGCATGTTACTCACCTCGATGTTGAAGTTGACTGTTCATTTTTCGAATTGTACGCTTTTCACCGGTATAATAATACAGCCAAACGATGAGATAAATAACCGAAGCGCGAGCGTATAATAAAAAGATGGATTTCCCGTTATCAAGTTCAAACCAGCTGCCATAATACCCTATGATAAAAACTGCGGTTACAGTTATTGCATAATGAATTAAAAGTACAACGAACATTGACCAATCCAATTTATACAGTTGATTTGCTACTGCAATGACAATTCCTAAAATGACTGCATAGAAAAACTGATGTACAATCGTTTCACTCATCCAGTAATCTTTTGGAGACTTTAATGAGATGAGCATGATGATGAAATAGGACGAACATAAACTTATCAAAATGCTTTGTATTAAATTTTTCATTTGCCGTTCCCCCCTAATCCAAACGCCTCTTTTAACGCTTTGAAATAAGTGCGGCTGACTGGAATTGTAACGCCATTTTCTAGCGTAAGCTGCGGATTTCCTAGCACCTTCGACTGAATGGAAGCAATCTTATCAAAATGTACAAGTGTCGCTTTATTGACACGTAGCAGCTGTGTTGAAAAACGTGCCTCAAGTTCATACAGCTTTTGTTTCACTTCCAGTTCCTGCTCTTCTGTTTGGATATAAACTTTCCCTTGCTCGCTGTATATACTGTACACATCCTGCATTTTAATCAAATGAATATCCCCATCAATGTAGCCCGCGATTGTATCATTTTTCGTTGCTTGATTGAGCTTTTTCATCAGCTGCGCCACTTGCTCATCGTATTCCGGCGCATGCACATGAACTTCGATTTCCGAAAGTTGCTGCTCAATATGTAAATGAATTTTCATAAATCCTCCCTCTTGATTTGTAGTATAGCACCGCTTTTTTTACGGATTTTGTATTTTGCGCTAACACGTATAAAGCTGTATGTATGGTGTAAAATTTGATTTGTAACATGCATTTTTATTATAAGTATTATTTTCCAACAATTGTTAAGGAAATTTTAATTTTCATTTAAAACACTTATCCAAATAAGATAAAAATAGCAACCTCCCATATGATCAAGAGATTGCTGTTCTTATAAAGATATTAAACTTTGTTCAAACGAAATTTTCCGGAAATTCTTTTGTTAAGCTTCTACAGCGCTTTGAAATTCTTCCGTTAATTCCAAGCTTCTATAGTATTCTTGAACCACTAAAGTTCTTCGGAATTCAGCAGTGGAATCCAATTCTTCAACAATATTTTGAAGTTCATCAATATTCTGCGAGGAACAGCGCAATTGTAGGAGCGATTGAAGCGTTCCCTTCCGCAGTGATAGAGAATAATAGCAACGACCAATGTTATTCCGTAAGTCGCAAAAGAAAAAACTTCCATCAAAATAAAGGAGGTGTATCGTACTTCTACAAAAACATCAAACAACAACGATATAGTCATTCTACTTTAAGATAATATTACTCTGTTTATGGTTAAAATTTATTGAAGCCGTTTCTTACTTTATGGTAAAAAGTGTTGTTTCAACGAATACAATAAATTACTTAAACGTCTAAAAATTTTGACTCCTAAAAATTTTTTTATATTCTAGGTTCGTTTAGAAAATTCCAAGATTAGATGAAAAGGGGAAACATACTGAAAACAAAATGGCTTTTAAGTAGTAGTGCAGGGATGATGGGTTTGTTGGGGTTGGCAGGAACTTTTATACCCGAAGAAATTTCAATAATATTAGGAATTGCCCCCACACCCATTACTCTAATTCTTCTGCAGATTATCGGAGGATTATATTTAGGGTTCGCAATGTTGAACTGGTTTACACGTTCTGCTCTGATGGGCGGCATCTATAATAAACCGGTCGTCCTAGGAAATCTGATGCATTGCGTTGTCGTCTTTTTTGCCCTATTGCGGCAGTTGGCTGAGCACTTTCATTTCTTTTTGGCTATTGTGACAATCATTTATCTTGGATATGCCGTGTGGTTTACAAAGGTTATGCGCTCGAATCCTTTAGACAATTAACTATGCTTTCACATGAAATTCCGAACTTGTTATTATGTAATGAATAAAACAGCAACCTCCCATATGATCAGGAGATTGCTGTTCTTATTAAGATAGTTCACTTTATTCAAACGAAATTTTTCGGATGATTCTTAAGTTTACAAGTCAATCGGCTCCCCGCCTGTTACCCCGTAAATCTGTCCGGTAATGTAGCTTCCTTCATCGGATGCTAGAAGGACATATACTGGGGCAAGCTCTACCGGCTGTCCTGCACGACCAAGTGGTGCATTTTGGCCAAATTCAGGGATTTTGCCGTCCGGTTGTCCATTATCCAACTGCAGCGGTGTCCAGATCGGGCCAGGCGCAACTCCGTTCACACGTACACCTTTAGAAGCAAAGTACGCAGAAAGGTTTACTGTAAAGTTGCTAATTGCACCTTTTGTAGAAGCATAGTCCATTAAAAATGTGGATGGATTGTACGATTGAACCGATGTCGTCGTAATAATCGCACTTCCTGGTTCCAAATGCTCTTCTGCTGCTTTAACGGCTTCGAACATGCTGATAATATTTACTTTGAATGTATCTTCAACTTGTTTGATTGTTAAATCACTTAGTGTTGTCTGTGCAATCTGCTGCCCTGCATTCAGGACGAGTGTATCCAATCCGCCAAATGCTTCCACAGCTTTTTTTACCATTTCTGTCGCCGCGCCATCTTCACGCAAGTCAAACGGCAGCAACAATGCTTTTGTTCCGGCTTCTTCAATTAATGCTTTTACTTCATTTGCATCTTCTTCTTCACCAGGGAAGAACTGAATTGCGACATTTGCGCCTTCACGTGCATAGGCAATCGCTGCAGCACGACCAATTCCGGAATCGCCACCGGTAATTAATGCATTTCGCCCTTCCAGACGACTATGCCCTTTATATGATTTTTCTCCACAATCAGGTTTTGGACTCATTTCATTTTGTAGCGCTGGAGTACTCTGTTCTTGATCCGGGAATTTTTCCGTATGAAATTTTTTTCGTGGATCGTTTAAATTTGGGTTTCCCATCAAAAATCATCTCCTATATAGTTAGTACAAAATTGCAAGGATAAATTCTGAAAAGTTTATAACTGCTTAAAAGATTTTCCTACACAAAAATTGTTACATTTTTTAAATACCCTGTATGATTTACTTTAAACAGTTACGGATTTTATTCTTCGATTAAATCCATTGTGCTCATTTTTATTGTGTTTCCGGGAAAAATACTTGGGCTGTGCTGATATCCACCAGTGTAGGTCCCTTTGTATTAAGTGCTTCTTCCATTATGGACTCCAGCTCGGTATCTGAAGCAGGTCGTAATCCTTTCCAACCGCAAGCTTCTGCCAATTTCACAAAATCAGGGTTCGTTAAATCCACTCCTACTTCTTTCTTTTTCGCAACTTTCAGCTTATCCCTTTCCATTTGCAGACTTTCATTATTTAAGACAACGACTGTAATATCCAGTTCATAGCGGGTTGCTGTCAATAGATCTGCAAGCACCATTTGAAGACCTCCGTCGCCTACAATCGCAACTACTTGTTTTTCTGGCTTGATGAGCTTGGCGGCCATCGCTGCTGGAAGACCGAAGCCCATTGTCCGCCAGTAACCGGAAAATAATACAGATAGATCTTTTTGTTTGAAGTTACGATTCGTCCATACCGTATTATCCCCCGTATCCAGTGCGAGAATAGCATCCGGCGCTACTGTTCGGTCGATGGCGCGGATAATTCGGGAAGGATGAACAGGATAACCTTGAGTATTGCCCTCTTCCTCATTTTGCGCTGCCCATTTTTCTTTTGCTTGCTGTAAATGGGCTACCCAATCCTCAGAGCGGATAAATTCTTGCAGACTCTCCGTTAATATTGGAATAACTTCTTCTGTTTTTCCCATAATTCCAAGTTCTGTAGGAATTTCTTTTACAAACTTATCAAATTGGCGGTCAATCTGAATAATTCGAGCATCCGTTGGCACAAACCCTTCCGGCCACCAAGTCGTGCCCGCAAGAAGTACTACATCTGCCTGTTTAAATACATCAGCAGCATAAGGATTCCCGCCTTCACCAATCCCTTGTAAAACAAGTGGAGAAGACTCATCAAACAAACCTTTTCCGCCTAAACTTGTAAGAATCCCGGCTCCCCATAAATCCGCCAGTTTTTCCAAATCTGCTGAGACAGAAGTGGCACCTAAACCAGCCAGAATCATCGGTCGCTTGGCCGTTCTCATAATGTCTGCTGCGTGTTTCAGACTTTCATTAGTAAAGCTGGAAGTACCTTCTATTACGTCAGGTAATCGACGCGGTTCCCCTTTAGCAGGCATCATTAAAATATCCTTTGGTATCGAGATATGAGTAACAACCCTCTGTCCGAGAGATGTCCGTGCTGCTTTTTGCAGAACTTCAATCGTCGCATCTGGGTGTGCCAGATTTGCAGAATATGCAGCAAAAGGCTTCACAAGCTCCTGCTGGTCAATATATTGCGGATATTCCGTACCGATTTTACTACTTTCGGCCTGACCAGTGATCGCAAGTACAGGCGCTCTGTCTGCATGCGCATCACCAAGTCCATTTATAAGATTTGCTGCACCAGGTCCCATTGTGGCGGTACAAACACCAAGGCCACCAGTGAGTTTAGCTTCTGCTGAAGCCATAAAAGCAGCTGTCGACTCATGTTTGACAGCAACGTACTTAATTTTATCCTGCTTTGCCAGTGCATCGATGAGTCCGAATGTCGCATCACCTACTACCCCATATATCCGTCGTACACCGAACATATACAATTGATCGAGCATTAATTCTGAAACTGTTCGCTCTGTTTTCCCCATGACATATGAACCTCCTTGATAGACCTTCCTAACCTGCCAGTTATAAAGTCTAATTTATATTTTTTGTTCATCTTTTTTAACTTTCCCTAAATCATTCGAGTTAATCTTCCTTTTTTTAAAATACAGGTTATGTACTATCGCGTTGGGAAATTTTATCAAGTAATATATAATGAGTGAACATTTAGAAAAGACATCTTGAGGAGGAAGTAATTGTGGCAAATCATATTATCGAGCAAGCGAAACGTGGCTTGAAAGGTTTTGAAATAGGCTATTATCATACTAGCGGTTGTTATGGCGAGTATGAGGAAGAGTTTTATAAATATTTTGCAGACGAAGATTTTGAAACTAGAAAATATTCGATTACCGCCTTTACTTGTATGCTGGGAACTTGGGAAACAAAATTTTGTCAGGTTTTTATGCCCGTAAAGGAGTGGGAGGAAAATATAAATCAGCGTTACCCTCTAAATAAAAGTCAGTTTTATTACTTTGAAGATTATCTTCAAGCCCTTTTAGAGCATCACGAGCAGATAGAAAAAGAATTTCCTTATATGTTTGAAGAAATAGTAGACTGTTTAATTAAAATTGAACAAGATAGAGGGATTAGTTATGAAGATTGGTTTCCTGAAATCAACTCCACTACTATTAATCGAGTAAGACAAGAAATATTAATTCCTAAAAAACATTTAGCAGGTAAAAATAGCCCTATGAAATACTTATTAAAAGAAATAGGTATTGAACCTTTTTTTGAAACAGATAAATATTAAATACTTATTCCTTAAATAAATACATAGATAAAAACCTTACCTAAACAAACAATAGAAACATTTTTCCTTCGTGATTTTTTAGAGGTTGTGCTATATTCAAATTGTCAGGAGTGATTCGATGAAGAAATTTTTAACTATTACTGTAATTATTCTTGTTTTACTTGGAGCAGCCGGTTATGCTGTGTGGCATTTTGGGACAAATATCGCTTCCGAAAAAATCGTCGAACAAGTAGAAGCTAATTTAAATGATGAAGATAAAGAAGAAGTGAAATCCTATATTGCAAAAGATCCGAAGCTTCAGGAAATCGTAAACGAAGCAGCAACTACGAATCCCGATTCTCTTCCCTTCCAAACGAAGGAAGAAGCAACTCGTCTGTTAATCAAAAAAGTTGGCATTAATCGTTTACTAACGATTCAGGAGCAGGCGCAAAACGGTTCAATTAGTATCGATGAAGTAGTTTCTGAAATGGAAGGTACGCTGTCAGAAGATGAAATTTCTGCGCTAAAATATGTTCTATATAAGGAATTGTATAACCAGAATTAGTCAACCTTGTCAGTCTATAGCGACAGCTTCATATCGGTAATGCAAAATAAAACTCGATTTCGAATAAACGGAATCGAGTTCTTTTTTTATTAAATTATCTTTACATTATATTATGTATTTGGAGATTCTTTTGCATAGTTACAGCTGGAATTTCATCACCATTTTTATTAATGATGATTTCTTCCTTCACGATTTTATATCCCATTTTTGAATAAAGCGCGATATTATTCTTTTCACTTTTTCGAACTTTGCATTTTGAAACAAATATATTATTTTGCACAGCATAGCTTTCTAAATATTTCACCAAGTTAGTTGCTACGCCCTTCCCTTGGTTCTTAGGTAACACAGACAATCTTGAAAAATAAATAAACTCATCATTTAAAATGCATTTCACGAGTGCTATTAATTCATCGTTATCGTATACCCCGAACATTTCCGTCCCTTGTTTTACCTCAGTAATAATGGAATCTGCTGTTTCATTTAAAGCACTGGAAGGTTGAGGATCTGTTTCGTAACGCTTGAACGCTTGATGGATCACTTTCACCGCTTTTGCTGGTTCAATATTCATTTCAACTTTCAAATTAACACCCCTTCTAATAAATATAAATATATAATTATAATTATACATATTTTGTAAAATAAAGTAAATTCAAAAAAGAACACTTTCCATATATCAGAAAAATGTTCTTTCAAGTCATATTTATTTAATCTCAAAATCACTTAGCAGATGCCTTGTATAGTAATGCTTGGTGAATGACGAGAATTCAATTCTTGTAAAGAAATTCAGCGATCGAATAAACTATAGAAATAAAGGGTAGCGCAACAAAAAAGAAAAACCAGAAGAAATCCGCATTGTTAATTTTAAGCCTAGGTTTAACTTCTTTTTTTGCTTTTACACCAATCTCCATTACTACACTCCTTTACTACATAATTTTGAAGAAGATTCACTTCTTATTTATCCAAAACTGTAGTAAATCATATACCCTTTCTTTTAGGAAAGCAACCTATTTATCAACATAATTTTAAATGCATTTTTTGGGATTATCTTTCAATATAGATTACATCATCTGAAGGCTCAAGGTACTCTTTATCGCCTAAAGAAAAAGTGGTATGTAAACGTTCAATTTCTGCATACTGAACAGCTTTATCCTCCTTGACAAAAACCAATAGATAAATATCATCTCTTGAACCAATGTTGCTTGGATCAGTGAATTTAACGCCGGTCTGTTCTTCTATACCTGCCTGTGTCGTATATGGCTGAACTAAAAACGCCTTGTCCCATTCAAAATCTTCAAATGTGTTTAGATAGGTTTTGCTGGTACTATTATCGGATACCATAATAATCGATGAATGCAGTCTTTTTTCAATTTCTGTATTTCGTATCATATCGCTATTATTACAACCGGTTATCATTAGTAAAGTCAACAATATAACTGCAATTTGTTTGATCAATAGTAAATCTCCTTTTGGACCATTTCAGAACCTCTTCAGCTTACTGATTCAAGTCTGTCACCTGTAATTTACGATGCGATTAGTTCCCCTCATAATGATAAATGATTTGTACAACACCGGAAGAGAATGTTTTTGTATTCACGACTTTTAAATTTAACCTCTCTTGAATATCGATAAACAGCGGTTTGCCTTCTCCCAGTACGACTGGATGAATGGATAATCTAAATTCGTCAACAAGCCCTAAATTGATAAAAGTTGTAATGAGGCTTGCTCCGCCATATAGCCAAATATCTTTACCAGGTTTGTTCTTTAATTTAATCACTTCTTCACGGATGTTATCATTTATAAATATTGCTTTTTGACCGGTCCCGTTTTGAGTTCTGGAAAACACATATTTCTCTTTACTATGAACCAAATCCCACATCTCTTTGTCAGTTTCGGAGCCCCCTTCTTCAGGAATAAATTGTCCCCATAAGTCGTAGCTTTTTCTGCCGTAAAAAATTGTATCTACTTGATTCAAAAAATCGTTAAAGTTCATTTCCGGATCCATAATGCACCAATCTATTTCACCGTTCTTTCCTTCAATCAATCCATCTAAAGTAATTGCCAAATCTAAAATTACTTTTCTCTTAGTTGTATGATCTGCCATAATCTTCTCTCCTTTTTTAATGCAGCTTACTTCCACTCTTCACCTAAAATCGCGTAGTAGTATTCATCCCACCACTCATCCCCGTTTGGAATGCATTTTTTGAAATACCCTTCCCTTCTCATGCCGATCTTCTCCATTACACGATACGATGGCGGATTTTGCGGCTGGCAAGTTGCGATTACTCTATGTAGTTTCATTTCTTCAAAGGCATATTGTAACATTGCGTGAGCCGCTTCAGTAGCATATCCTTTATTATAAAATTTCGGGTTGAATACCCAGCCAATTTCGTAAGTATGCTCTCCAAAATATTTACCGAAAAAGATGTGGCCAATTAACATATTTTCACCTTTCAATACGACAGCGAATTTATCCGCCTCACTCCCCATATTTTGTTGAATAAATTGTTGAGCGGCTTCATCTGTAAAAACCCCTTCAGGTATATATTGCATGACATTGGCATCGGATGTATATTCATATACCGCCTGTAAATCATTCGGTTCAAATTTTCGTATCAGCAATCGTTCTGTTTCAATGCGCATTACGTAACCCCCATAATCATTACTAGTAGCTAGTTTCGACATTGCACGAATGATTCCCTTTATAGGCGCACGATTCCAAAACGTTCAGTAAAAAATCCTCACCACATAAGCTGGCGAGGATTATTTTAGTGTTTATTTCAGTTTATTGATTGTTTCTTTTGAAATATAGAAACCACTTTCATTATATACGCTGATTGTATTTGTCTGTATTTCATTTGTAGTCTCTTTGCCTGATTTATCCGTTGTTTTTTTAATGATAACATCCTTATTTTCAGGGATTTCAAAAGTAGTCGTGCCTTTCTTCACTACAAGTACCGCATTTTCCTTATCCGAAAGGTCGATTGTAGTCGTCATTCCTTTGCCATTCAGTGCTGCTTCTGCGTTAGCGTAAAGATCTTTTGTTAATTTATCTAACTTAATGCCCATGAAGTTGGCCATTTCTTTTGCTAAATCAGTATTATCTACTAGTCCGGAAATGCGTTTTGGTCCATAAGAGTACAGGAATACGTCATCGCCTGTATGTCCTCCAGTAGTGTATCCTAAATCCGCACGTTTTGATAAAAGATTGACGAATGTACCGGCAAGCTTCTTCGTTTCTGTTGCATTCAGGGCAGCCGTTTCCTCTGCAGTTAAATGATCCAGTCCATATAGTTTCGCTACTTCCACTAAATTCGAACGATCTGGCTTTAAGTGGCTGAGTGCTCCTTCGACTGTCATCGTTGCCTTCTTCAATGGGTTAATATAATTGGAGATATTAATTTTGTCATATGTAGAATTTGTGTTTTCATTACCAATCGTAATCCCGCTGTTGCCGTGGTCTGTTACAGCTATAACCATCGTATTTTTGTCTTTCTTCGCAAATTTCAGCGCTTCATTTACCGCATCATCGAACGACAAAATATCTGTGACCATTCCAATCGGATCATTCGCATGGGCTGCCCAGTCGATTTTACTGCCTTCGATCATCAGGAAGAACCCGTCTTTGTCTTTGTTCAGCGTATTAATCGCTGTAGACGTCATTTCTGCTAACGAAGGCTCATTTGGATTTGTTTTCGTACGATCTAGTTCATATGCTAAAGAACTACCGGCAAAACTTCCGTAAATTTTATCGGATTTAGTTGTTAATAACTCATCACGTGTCGTAATGAGGTCATATCCTTTCTCTTCAATCACACTAACTAGATTTTCGCCATCTTTCCGGTTTTCTGATTTTAAGTAATCATATCCACCGCCAAGTATCACATCCATATTTTGATACACTTGCTGCTCACCGATATCGTCATAGTTGCTGCGGGACGTTACGTGGGAAGAGAAACTGGCAGGTGTCGCATGCTGAATTTCAGAAGTTGACACGATTCCTGTAGCCTTGCCCAGTTGTTTTGCTCCTTCTAACACATTTGCAACTGGTTTAAATGCATTGTCGGGGTTTCCTTCTACGCCCGGCATATCAACTACGGATGGCAGTACCCCTACATACCCGCTGTTTGATTTGTGACCCGTAGCGAGAGCCGTTCCAGCCGGTGCCGAGTCTGTAATCGCTGATTCGGCCGAGTGTGTTGTCACACCACCTGTTAAAATTTCATCCATTGCGAGACTCTCGCCTTTGTACCAGCGTGCCAGCGATACCGCATTATTGCTGGAACCGTCCATCACAAGCATGATGACATTTGTCGGATCCTTTTTCGCCTGTTTTGCTTCAGCCTCTGAATTGAACTGCATAACAGATACTGATGATACTGCTACTGTCCCTGCAAGTGCATAAGTAAACCATTTTTTCTTGTTCTTCATCAATGAAATATCCTCCTAAGCAACCGCTAATTTGTAATTCGATTTCATTGTAAAGTTCTTTTGTAAATCTGGAATGCTAGATTTGTAAAGATGTATTGAGCCATTGTGAAAATGCAAAAAGAGAGGAGCTTAAACTGACGCTCCCCTCTTTCTAGTCTATTATTATTGTAAAATATCTACCCAAATTTTAATAGCTGTGGCACCGATCATAATCGCAAGGAGCCATTGCAGGATTTTAACATTCATTTTCTGTCCGACCTTTGCCCCAAGCGGGGCCGCGATAATACTTGCAATAATCATGATGAAAGCCGGCCAATATTCTACTTGGCCAGTCATCACTTTGCCGATACTGCCGCCGATTGATGAGATGAACGTAATGGCCAAACTTGTTGCAATCGTGATGCGCGTTGGAATTTTCAGCACCGTCAGCATAATCGGAACGAGTAAAAATCCGCCTGCTGCCCCGACAATTCCGGAACCTACTCCGACAATTAGCGCAAGGGAGCTCGCCAGTACTTTGTTGAATGTAATTTCTGTTTGCTCTTCAACTGTTTTCTTTGGAATCAGCATCATGATAGCCGCAATGGCAGCGAGTAGTCCGTACACAATATTGACGGCATCTTCAGATAAAAATCCGGAACCGTAACTGCCGATAAAGCTGCCGACCAAAATCGCGGCACCCATATACAAAATAAGATCCTTGTTTAGTAACCCGCTTTTCCGGTAAGCCCAAACCCCTGCAATCGAGGCGAATAACACTTGAACGGCGCTGATGCCGGAAACTTCATGTGCGGTAAATGCGACTAAACCGAACATTGGCGGAATGTAAAGCAGCATCGGGTATTTGATGATCGAACCGCCGACACCGAGCATGCCTGAAAGAAACGAGCCGATAAAGCCAAGTCCAAATATGACCGCTATATACATCAATGATAAATCGATTTCCATATATTTTCCTTCTTTCAAAAAATTCAATTATGCCTAAGCTGAATTTGTTACTTCAACCGGGGCCTATCTTTATTCAACGGGCGTGATCTACACCCGCTGAATAAAGATAAAGCGGATAGAATCAGTCTCTATCCGCTATTTTTTTATGCTTTTTGAATATAGAAGTACAGAACGCCCGCTTCTTCTTTTTGTTCTACTATAGAGTGGCCGCCTGCACCTGCCCATGCTTTGAAATCATTTAAAGCACCTTTATCCGTTACTAATACTTCTAGTACTTCACCAGAGTTAATTTTATCGATTGCCTTTTTCGTTTTTACGATTGGCATTGGACATGCTAAACCTTTTGCATCTAATGTTTGTGTAATATTCATTTGAAATTCCTCTATTCTTAAATTTGTTTGTTGTAAGCGATCTATAAGTTTCCCGTGTAACACGGTTGCGTGCCTCTTGAGCGTGAGACACACATAGGTTTAACATTTCAATTTCCAGCTTTCAATTAGCGTACTGCGCAACGGTTAGGACCGATCTCCATTTCCGTTTGCTCGTCGTTATCAGGTGTAATTTTGCCCATGTTAACGTGGCGAATTTCTTGGTAAGCGTTTGGCTGTGGTGGTAAGTTATCTGTTACCATTGAGCGGAATTCTGCTTCGTCTTCCACGTTTAAACCGTGGTTTTCAGCAAATAAATCACCAAGGCGTTTTGCTACTGTTCCGTCTTCGTTCAGCTCGTCAATGATCATAAAGTGAGCTGGTAACACGATTAAGTCTTCTGCTAATGTGCGGTAGCGAGAATATAATGTTTCGCGTAAGTCTCCAACCCAGTCTTCAGCAAGTCCTGCTAAGTCTGGACGACCGATTGAATCGATGAATAAGATATCACCTGTTAATAAGTATTTACCGTCGATGACAAATGATGTTGAACCGATTGTGTGACCAGGTGAATAAAGTGCGCCTACTTCGATTTCAGAAGCACCTAATTGTACTTTTAAACCGTCTTCAAGTGGTGCGTAGTCAAATACCACTTCTTCTGCATCTTTAGGTGGTAAGTAGTATGTTGCACCAGTAGCTGCAGCGATGTGACGACCACCAGAAATGTGGTCAGCGTGTAAGTGTGTATCGAAAACGTGTTTAATCTCAACACCTTTTTCTTCAGCGAACTTCGTGAATACTTCTGTGAAACGTACTGCGTCGATAATCGCCGCTTCGCCTTCAGAAATCGCCATGTAAGAAAGACAGCCTTTTCCTAAACGTACGAACTGGTATAGTTCACCGCCGTTTGCTAAATCGCCGACTTTAATTGGCTCAAGGTACATTGACCAAGATTTCATACCGCCTTCAAGGTAAGCTACTTCACGACCTGCTTCAGCTATCATTTCTGCGACCATGATAGAAGAGCCTTCTTTCGCACATACAACCAATACCTCTTTGTCTGTTGGGATTTGTGGTAAAATTTCTTCTACACCGTCTAATAAATCGAAGTAAGGAATGTTTAAGTACTCGAATTTGTGACCGTCAATTTTCCAGTCTTTAAATGCGTCTTCATTACGAACATCTAAAATAAACAATTCTTTGTTTTCAATTACTTTACGCGCCACTTGTGCGGCTGTCCATGCTGTTACTGTCATCTAAATTACCCCCGTAGGTATATTTTTGTTTAAAATTTTTTCTATTAAAACGTTAACGTTGGTGCTGCATCCTTCGCGTATTCAAGGAATGTAACCGCACCGCCTACTTCAATACCATCTACGAAATCTTCTTTTGTCAGACCCATTACGTCCATTGTCATTTGACAAGCGATGAATTTCACACCTAAATCCTGTGCCATTTCTACTAATTGCGGGATTGCCGGTACATTTGCATTGGCAAAACCTTCCGCAAAATGTTCTTTACCTGCAGGCATTTCAAGTGCATGCATACCTTGCTTGTGGATTAAGTTTAAGCCTTCGAATGTGAAGAAAATTTCTACTTCCTTATCAGAAGCTGCTGCTGCCGTTGCGATATTGAATACTTTATATGCATCGAATAAACCGCCGTTTGCTGCGATGATTGCTACTTTGTTTGTCATATTACTCTACCTCTTTCTGTAATTCGCCTTCATAACCTGTCATTCCAGGCAAGACGTTGTATACTTTTGTAAATCCAGCTTCAGCCAGTTGTTTTGCTGCCATATCTGAGCGTGTACCTGTACGGCAAATCACATAAATAGTTTGGTCTTGGTCCAGTTCATTCATACGTTGTGCCAATTCACCCATCGGAATTGATTTTGCCCCGGGAATATGACCGAAAGCGTATTCTGCTGCTTCACGTACATCTAGAATCATGCCTTCTTCTTTTACAGCATCTTCATTTGAAATCGTCTGTTCAAAAGATTTTTCCGCTGCTTCACTGATTTCCGGATTACATTTACGGATATAGTGAAAAAACACACCGTTTACTTCATTTGATCCGATATATTGGTGGCCGACTGTTTTCGACCATGCAGCTAAATCTGCTACCGAGCCTTTGTCTGTTGCCTGAATTTCCAATACTTGTCCTTCTGCAACGTCATTCATCGCTTTTTTCGTTTTCACAATCGGCATTGGGCAAGCTAAACCTTTTGCATCAAGTTGTACGTCTGATTTAATCATCTTTCTCCTCCACTCATACCAGTAAGGGTATAATTAATTTTAAATTTTTTTATTTTACTTCGCCGTTCCATTCAAGCATACCGCCTGTCATATTCGTCACATCAAACCCTTGTGACTCCAGAAATGCTGTTGCCTGACCACTGCGGCCACCTGAACGGCAAACCATAATATACGGGATTTTTTTATCCAATTCATGCATGCGGAATTCCAGTAATCCTAATGGAATATGTGTAACGCCTGGAATATGGCCTGCTTCTACTTCCGCCACTTCGCGAACATCGATTAAATGAATTGCTTCGCCGGCTTCTAATTTTGCTTGAACTTGTTCTGGTAAGATTGTTTTCATTACATTTTCCTCCTTAGTATGCACTCATGCCGCCACGTACATTCGTGACTCTTTCATAGCCTAATTTTTTCAGTTGATTACAAGCCTGTTTCGAACGCATCCCGCTCTGGCAAATGACAACAATTTCCTTATCCTTTGGCAGTTTCGAAAAATCGGAGCCAAGCGGGATATTTTTAAACTGCTTCACATTGCGCGCTTTATACTCAGCAGGTGTCCGTACATCGACAAATACTTTATCTTTGTCATTGAGCACTGTTTTAAGCTGTGCCGTTGTCATCGTATGGACGCCTTTTGCCGGCTTTATACGCCAGAACAAAAATGCTGCGATTACGGCGATTAATAAGATTGTTTCCATAAGTCACCCCTTATATGAATAAGTTTACGTTTCCTTCTTCAGCATCCGCCAAATAAGCGGCCACACCAGCATACTCGATACTGTCCAGTAATTCTTCTTTTTCAAGTCCCAGTAAATCCATTGTCATTGTACATGTCACAAGCTTAATGTCCTGTTCCTGCGCCATTTCAATTAACTGTGTCAACGTCAATGCATTATGCTTATTCATAACGTGCTTGATCATTTTAGGACCCATGCCTAGCATTTGCATTTTTGATAAACCTAATTTCTCTGCACCTTGTGGCATCATCTTGGCAAACATTTTTTCAAGGAAACCTTTTTTAACCGCTACCGGTTCTTGTTTTCTTAATGCATTGATACCCCAGAAGGTATGAAATATTGTTACTTCATGATCATATGCTGCCGCACCGTTTGCAATAATGTAAGCGGCCATCGCCTTGTCGTAATCACCGCTGAATAATACGATTGTTGTTCTTTTCTTTTCCAATGTAAGTCCCCCTACCCCTATAGGTATATAATATTTTAAAAATAAAAAGCCTTATCGACTTTTTACTAGTAAATCTACTGCCTGTTTAACCATGGCATTTTTATCCATCGTTTCAGCATCTTCTTTTGAAAGACACTCCACTAAGTTATCCGTTACGATCACACCAATTGTACGGTCAACAGCAGAGCGGACAGCACTTAGTTGTGTAATCACATCTTTGCAGTCCTTTTCTTCTTCCATCATCCGTAAAATGCCGCGAAGCTGTCCTTCGACCTTTTTCATACGAGCCAACACTTTTGGATCATATTGCATACGCTCACCTCTTTTGAAATGATTTGTTACTCACACTATACTACCCCTTGGGGTATATGTCAAACATTTAATTTCGGTAAAATTGCTTCCGAATAGCCATCAGTATGTCGGCTATTTCTGCCCTTATAATATACCCCACTAGGTATAAAGTCAATGAAAAAGAAATCCTTTTTTTACACAGCTTATAAACACTTAGTAAGTCCTTACTTTAAAATTAGTAGGAAGTACTTTCAACTAAGGTTTTTATATAAAAATATTATCATTTTCAACTTACGTTACTTCATATATATTTATATTCCGTGCATAAAAAACTGCCTAGGTAATGTTCTATAAAAAAAGCTATGAATGCTGATTTAACAGTGTTCATAGCTTTTCGGTGTATTTCCAATATTTCATTTAGGAACGTTTATTGGGTTTATTTTGTATACTTTATCAGTGCTTCTTGCTCTTTTATAAATTATTTTTTTATGTCCTTTACTGACATCTTTCACAAAATACATTGTTTGCAGTTCTTGCAATTGCATTATCTAATCTTGAGACAAGCATATTTTTTTCAGAAGGCATCGTTATATTAGCTGTAAATCGTTCACCTTCTTCAACTCCTAACTTCCATTTCATATAATTGGGGAATTTATTTACCTTCATAATACAGGAAAACGCGATTTTCTTATTGAAGAATCGCGCTCAATTGTTGTAAAGGGAGTTAGTTTAATGCTTCTAAACGAAAATTGAATAGTTAACAGGAGTAACAAACCCTAATTTTCCTGCTAATTTTATAGAAGAATCATTTGATACATCACAGTCCCATTTAGGAATGATACTACTTTCCAAACAATACTCTATAAATGCGGTTGCGATTATAGCTGCTAATCCTTTTCCTCTATAATCTTTGTGAGTAATGATATCAATCTCTGCAAATTCTTGAGATGAAAAAATTGCAGAACATTCACTAATAACTTTCTCATTATGTAAAATACAGAATCCAAAACCCTTTTCAATAAAATTTGACGTGGACCCCCAATATTCTTTATAGTAATCTTCATTAAATTCCAAGCTTTTCTTTATTATTTCTTTGTTTATTTTTTCTATAGTATATTCACTGGATAGTGCCACTTTTCTATCTATTTCTTTATCAGTATGTTCAAAAGAAAATCTGCTTAGTTGCTTTATTTCATCCTTTAACTGATTCATTATTGCACAATTCCATTTTTCCGATGTAGAAAATAAACTGAATCGTAATTTATTATTTTTCCTATGCCTATACAGTTCAAAGAGAAATTTATTAAAATCCAAGTTATCTACCTCTCCTCCCACAAAATAAATACCTGAATTTGTTCCAATCAGAACTGACTTAGGAGATTTAGAGTCTGCATAAACTGTTCCTTGTATATAGCCATCCATAATTGAATATACGAAAGTCGGACATGTTATATTGCTTTTGTTTAAAGTACTTTTTAAATTTTCAAAATCACTTTGATTAAGTATTATCACAAGTACACACCTCTATATTTTATTAAATTGTGCCATTTACTCAATTGTTGAATACCAGTAAGTTTTAATTAGCAATTTTGATTTAGTGAATATCGCTTTATGTTTTATTTTGATATAACTTATTCCACTTCTTTTAATGTCTTTATAAATCCAGTTATCATATCTATATCAATATTTACTGATGGGCGAACATATAATTGATAAGTATATTTTCCAATTTTCCAATGAGCATACCAACCATAATATTGTGTATTTTGTTTATGTAAAAACAATGTAATATCTATATTCCCTATTAAAAGGTTTTTCTTTTTAACATTCCAACTTTGTCTTTTACCAATATTATCTCCTTCTTTATAGGAGAGTTTGCCAATCAATTCCTCTGGGGCTAACCATAACCAAATGCCGTCAGTATAATTGATTTTTGATCTATATAGAAAATGCGTTTCTACACCAAAATTATTTTGGTTATGTCCTATTGAATCCAGGAAAAATTCTTGATATTCAAAGGCAGGGAGATAAATATTTTGAAATATAGTTCTTTTGCGGATGTCAAAATTATTTTCATGCCACTGCACTCTGGAAATTTCATCTTCATCCCACTTAGGCATTCCATATCTGGCCGTAAAACTCGTTGAGCTAAATGACTTTTTACCCCAATGTTCAATACTAAACGAATCCAGTGGGGTAAATGATTCAATGACTTTAATCATTTCTTCATCTTCAAATTTTCCTTCTAAAACGGATAATTCTACGTTCGTGAACCACTTCGCATAACAAGCCGCACGATTTCCTTTGTAATCGACACCTATAAATCCCACAATCCCGTTAACCACAAAAGATTCACCTGGAGTAACAAGGTTAGTATCCGCATAGACAACAGGAATTCCCCAATCATAATAAAATTGCTTTACTCTTACTACCCTATTTTTACTTATAATCTCAAAACGAATTGACGAACGAGTACAGTTTGATTCTTTTTTTAGAGAAATATTTTGAACAGAACATCCACTAGGTAAATGAGAAGGCCACAAGATTACAAAATTAACATACTGTTGTGCTTGTTTAAATGATGAAATATCAACAATTTGATTCAATCAATTGCCCTCCATTATACTTTCAGTAAAACTTTTCCTTCATAATTACGGCTCTCTATCAATTGATGTGCTGCTGTAGCATCTTCTAAACTAAAAATTTGTGCAATTGGAAGTGAAAGCTGTTTTGAATTAAAGAGTTTAATCACTTTTTCAGCAACAGGTGCCAATCGTAATGGATCATGCTCTCTCGTGGTACCTAAGCTAAATCCTTTAATATTTCGACAGCTGTTATGGACATCACTTGTTTTAAATTGACCAACTTCCCCACTGCTATTCCCAAATTGCACAAGAGTGCCATATAACGCTAAGCAATTTAGGCTCTTGCTTGTTACGTGACCTGCAACTGAATCAAAAATAAGATTTGCCCCTTGATTATTTGTTACCTTTAGGACTTCCTCTGCAAATGTCTCATACGTGAAAACCATGGTAGCTCCAAGTTTCTTAACATACTTTGCTTTTTCTATATTACCTACCGTACCAATGATATGTTGGATTCCTGCGATTTTCGCTAATTGTACAAGCATCGAACCTACGCCGCCAGCCGCACTATGTATGACAATTGTATCTGTTTCTTTTACTTGCCCTATTTCATGTAAAAGCATATAAGACAGGATGGATACAGTCGGCATTGCAGCAGCTTGTTCAAAAGAAAGGGTGTCCGGAATTTTAAAAATCAGTTTTTCATTCGCAAGCACATATTCCTTATAGGAACCACCTTTCGGAAAAGCAATTACACGATCTCCAATAGAAAAATTTGAGTTAGGAGCAGTCTCTACGATTGTCCCGGCAGTATCTAGTCCTAATATTAAAGGGAAATTTCCTTTTCCTTTACTGCCAATCCGTTTTTTTATGTCTGCATAATTCACACTTGTATATGAAACCTTTATTAAACATTCACCTTCTCCAATTTTCGGTATTTCAATATCCTGATATGAAAGGACATTTGCATCTCCAAATTCCCTTTGAATAATAGCTTTCATCTAATTCCCCCATTTCAATTCACATATAGTCCACTAAATCATCCTTGGTGTTATATGTAAAATAGTAAAATAAAAAGGGAAATATTAACATACAACTTTTGAAGGAATCAATTCTCTATACTCCTTATATAGCAGCTCCGTATTTTTATTACTCAACAATTTGGCCCGATTACGTAAAAAGCACAATTCTTTTCAACAATTGCACCCGATTATGGAATATGTATAACTAATATTTCATCTGCAAATTACCTTGTAGTGTTTTCTCTGCAAGTTTAATGTTTTCTTTTAGAAATAAAGGTAGTTCCGTATGCGCAAGAACCTCAGATGTAGTCAGCCAAATAACATCATCCACTTCTTCAGTACTTTTAGCGTAAGGTTCTCCAAATTTATGATGACATAGGAAAACAATATCGATCACATTTATCCCTGATTCTGTCACGAAGGAGGAGCTATTTACATATTTAATGCCTGTAATTTCGCTACCTACTTCTTCAAAAACTTCTCGTTTTAATGTTCTTTCCAGAATATCAGACGAAGCACCTTCAATTTCACACTTTCCTCCTACTAATGAGAGACCTCCACCAGCATGCTCTTCCTTTTCGCTTCTGCAGATTAAAAGCCATTTCTCATCGCGACGAATTGCCCCTTCTACATTTACTACAAACATAAAATACCCCCTGAAATTTTTACTTTTAAACACTTGGCCCATTTCATTTCGTAGACGCTTTTTTTCTGCAGAAATACGCCCGGTTATAGAACCTTTAATCAATATCCTATTAATAATATAACATACCAATTATTACCATTCTATAAACCTTGTTCAACAATCTGGCCTTATAACGGAAAAAAGCGATCTTCTTACTGAAGAATCGCGTTGAATTTATGGAAATATGTATTATTCTATACTTATATGTGTGTTTTCCACAGGATCGTAATTTTTCAAATTTTCGGTAGGAATGGTTTTCCCATCAATTGTATAATACTCGAATTGCCCCTTTAAATCATTAGCTAAGTAATGAAGCAACGCCTAGCCGCTTAATCTGGTATAACAATGGGCCATGGAAACGAACAATTGCCTATCGTGATGAAGTGCCTCACGACTTCCCATAACCCCCAGAGACCCCTTATCATGCGTGATTGACTAATAGATACCAATACTATTTTCACTTTTAAAATTCCGTTAGTCAGATAAAAACACATCTATTGTAACTTTTAATAATTATTCAGAATTGTTAGACTATTATCAACTACCATGAATACACTTAAAACTTAATTCTTTCAGGAGGGATACAAATGGAGAAAAAGTTACACTTATTACCATATCAAGTGGATGAAGTGGTCGAAATGGTCGAAGTGGTGCCAAAAGGTATTGAACTTATTGCAGCACCAGAAATTTGGGAGAATTCTAAAGGGAAGGGAATCACTGTTGCAATATTGGACACAGGCTGCGACGTCACCCACCCTGATTTGAGTGAGCGTATTATCGGCGGACGGAATTTCACTCGTGATGATGATGGACAACCTGATGTATACATCGATTATAATGGCCATGGAACCCATGTGGCTGGCACAATTGCTGCAATTCATAACGGCACGGGAGTAGTTGGTGTTGCACCTGAAGCAAGTTTATTGATTTTAAAAGTGCTTGATAAAAGTGGATCAGGGCAATACGACTGGATCATAAATGGTATTAACTATGCAGTTGAACAAAAGGTGGATATCATCTCCATGAGCCTCGGAGGTTCTGTCGATGTACCTGAGTTACACCAGGCTATTCAAAATGCAATCACTAATCAAATTCTAGTAGTTTGTGCCGCTGGTAATGAGGGAGATGGACAGAGTTCTTCAAATGAATTTGCCTTTCCCGCCTGCTACAATGAAGTCATCAGCGTCGGATCCATTAACCTGCAACGCAGTTCTTCTGAATTTTCAAATTCGAATAATGAAGTCGACTTAGTAGCCCCTGGTGAAGGAATCCTTTCAACGTATTTAAACGGAACTTATGCAAAACTAAGCGGAACTTCGATGGCAACACCGCATGTATCCGGTGCACTTGCACTCATAAAAGTGAATGCCAACAGAAACTTTGAACGAAATCTGACAGAGACTGAGCTGTATGCACAATTAATAAAGAGAACCATTCCTTTAGGAAACTCGCCAAAACTCGAAGGCAACGGATTGCTGTACTTAACAACAGAGAAATACTTATCGGAGGTGTTCAACCAAGAATTATCTGCAAAGGCGTTGAAAATATAATGGAAAAACTAAATTTGCTATACTGTGAATGGGAAACGGCCAAGTCAGACTTTTTAATAAGGAAAATCGATCCTTATTATGACGAAAAGAAAGATGAGGAAGTCAGAAATCAATACTATCAGAGCATTTCATTCACAGACGCCAATCTTTTAGATAGCCTTCACACACTGCTTGAAAAAACACATACAAATCGGTTAAACCGTTCGTAAATGAAAGTTTGTTAACATTTCAAACAGCGACAAGCACTGTTAATTCAGTGTTTGTCGCTATTTTTATTAGAAAATAACGCTCTGAGATATCATTTTAAAAAGAACTTCTCAATTCACTCGATTTGAATGGAGGTAACATATAAATAGAATCACATTGAAAAGATACAAAAGGACGCTTTGGTAATCAACGAATATTACCTAATAACCAGCAGTTTCATGGTAAAATTTCGAAGAGGTGTTTTATGAAAAGAATACTATTATGTTTAATTTGTTTAGCTTCACTAGTTGGGTGTATCAAACAGGTTAAGGAGGTGGACGGTGAATTTTTATTAGGGCAATTCGGTACTGATTGGAAAAAAGAAACTTTTTATTTGGTAGCCCCAATTCAATGGACAGGTGAATCCCCGATAACACTAAAATCGATTGAATTCGTTAAAGATTATCCCGACTCGCTTACTACATACGAAGAAGATGGTATAAAGTATGAGATTTTCGGAGCAGAACCATCAATGAAAACTGGTTTATATGATGAATCGTATGGAAGAGAATTAAAAAACATAAACGGTTTAGAAATTAATGGTGAAGGAAAAATTGTTATAAAATTTTCGCTGGGTGATGTAAAAGTAGATAAGGCACGCAGATTAAAAATTAAATTTGATAGTGACGGAGAAGAAGTTGAAAAAATTGTTGTATGGAAAACACTTGAATTATTAACAACGGAGACTCGTTAAAAATTATTTGTTTTGTTCTCAGCAATCTTTAAATTGTAGAGATTATAATATATATAAACAAGATCTTAATAACGTTCCTAAATCAAAGTATAGGGTCAAAAAAAATCGGTAAACGTTGTTGTGCAGCGTAAGATTTTTATTCAAGAACTGATCCTAAAACGGAAAAACGCGTTCTTCTTATTGAAGAATCGCGCCCAGATTGTTGCATAAGGTATACTCATATATATGATGCTTTACAACATTAAGCACAGAAGACTTCCCAAATACGATTTTGGGAACGGGGTTGAATTATAATAGCATGGAAATGAAAATTGCCAAGAGACGCTTTGGGATGGTTTTTACTTCATAAAGGATTTTTGATGCGCCCAAACAGAATCAGAAGGACATCAATGCAAGCATTTAAGAGTGAATTGATGTCCTTTCTTAAAAGCTAATAGATTCCTCTACTAAAGGCTGGCTGCCAAATTCCTTGTGCATTTTTCTCCATACCTAGCTCTGTTTGTGTTCCTTCAATTGAAATAAATTTTACAACCCCGATTGTATCTGTTTGTTGCTCAAACTCTGCATTCTCTAACCCCGTAAAGAGGTTTGCAATAATAAGGCGATTTATTTCCTCTGTAAACAACTCCTGACGTACGATTTTTGTTTTCTCATAATATCTTCGAACACTTTCTGTTTCTTCGTTAATATTTGTTGTAAACAATGCTTCATATGTTTCATAATCTTTTTCAATATCGCTTAATAAAAACATTTTAGTAATCGCTTGTGGTGTCATATTTTTTAACTTTTCAACATTATAATCCGTTTTAAAGGCAACAAAAACTTGCTGCTCCTGTTCAGTCAATTCAAATGTTAGCTCAAAATTTTGGAATCCTACGACCTTACCTACTAATTGCCCTTCATTAATTTTCATAATCGTGTGGCCTTCCTCATTGTCATAAACAACAAATTCTTTTTCTTTAGTAGAAATCGATTTGTCAATGAATGGCTCTGGCTTTGTTCCCCAATTATGAAATAAGTAAGAATTATTAAATGGATCATTGATATCCTCATTTTTTATTTGCTCATTTAATCCATGAACTTTTAATGCGGTATTATCTACTAAAATTTGCCCTTGATTCATTGTTACATTATCGTCACCTAATCCTAATACAGTTGAAACTACAAGCCCATCAGTACCATAAAAGGCAATATAATCTCCATACGTAATCGTGGCTTCCTTATCGATAATCATTGGCAAAAAATGCAGCATCCATTGTTCCCCAAGTAGATGGGCATATTTCGGTTCAATTACGTCTAAAGAGGAAACATCATCAACAATCGGTAGTAGCTCATTTTGCTGACTAGCTGTTTGTAGGTTATTCTTTTGAGAAAATTCAACGAATAGCATTAACCCAATAAATAAACAAGCTACAATAGATACCGAGACGACCTGCCAGTTACTCTTTCTTTTTATTGGTTTAGGTTGCAAAATGCGTTGCTTTATGTCGTTTGTAAATGGGGCATCTTGTCGTAATTCCTCTTTTAGCTTGGCTTTAAATTCCTTCATAAAATATTGCCTCCAGTTCCTGATTTGTTTTCAACAATTCTCTCGCTCGACGAATCCTTGTACGAACGGTGTTTTGTGATACATTTAATAAACTTGCAATTTCAGAAACATCAAATTCTTCATAATAAAACAGTATAGTGACTTCCCTATAATGAAGTGGTAATGCGAAGACAATTTGCTTTATAGTTGTATAATCTTCGGTTGATATATACGTTTGCTCAACTGATGGTTCAGTTCTGCCTAGTGGTAAAAGTTTTGAGATAAATGATTTTCTCTTTTGTTTTCGTAGTTCATCATGACAACAATTAATAGCGATACGAGTTAAATATGTTTTCAATGAAGCATCATTTCTAAAATCGTCTTTATGTAATTGATACTTCATTAGTACGTCCTGTGTAACTTCCTCTGCAAGCTGAAAATCCTTCATATACAAATAATTAAGTTGATATAAATATTCACCATATTGTTCTACAATTTGTTCCAACGACAACTCACCTCGCTTCAATTCTACTACTTAGACGCTTATTTCCTAAAAAATTGTTCAATCCCCTGAAAATATTTTTAGAATAGCCTTTTAATATTTACATTTTAAGGGGTTACTTAAAGAAGAGTGCGGTTTTAGCAGTATTTGATGCGACTTATAGTCATTTAGATGATGTAACAGTTACCTCTGCATTTTCCCAACTCCAGAATGTTAATTTAAGGAATAATTAGTTATAGAAGGTATTACTTAATTAAGTGTTACAGTGTAAACTAACGGCGCTTAAGTGCATTAATTATTTAAATAGTATACAAAATAAACCTAAATAACGTATCCAAATAAAAATTTGGGAATACACCAAAAAGGCACGAAGGTTGTTTAATCAACGTTCGTGCCTTTTTATTTCTATGTGAGTAAGGACTATTCTAAAACATTAAAATTTACAGAGGTAATTTTTTATCACGTAGTTCTTTTTGAATCTGTTCATTAAAAGCATCAATAGATATTGTATTCAATCCATCCTGTTTATACGCTCTTACAGTGACAGTTTCATTTTGTTGTTCTTGATCACCTAATACAAGGATATACGGTATTTTTTGCAATTGAGCATCTCGAATTTTTCGACCTAGCTTTTCGTTACGTTTATCAATAGATACTCGAATATTTGCTTGACGCAAATGTGCTGTAACTTTTTCTACATATGCAGTATGAGTGTCAGACACGCCAATCACCTTTACTTGTTGTGGTGCTATCCATAATGGGAATGCACCGCCAAAATGTTCGATTAAAATACCTAAGAAGCGATCTATAGAACCGAATACAGCTCGATGAATGACAACTGGACGCACTTTCTCATTGTCTTCATTCACATATGTTAAATCAAACTTCTCTGGTAGTTGAAAATCTAACTGTACCGTTGCACATTGATGGCTACGTTTTATGGCATCTCGAATATGAATATCGATCTTCGGTCCGTAAAATGCACCGTCTCCCTCATTAATTTTATAAGGAATGCCGAGTCTGTTTAAAACATTTTCAAGTGCTTTTTCAGCTTGATTCCATAAGTCAAGTTCTCCCATATAATCTTCAGGACGTGTGGATAACTCCACTTCATATTCAAAATCGAATACTTTATATACGTGATCAATAATCTGTAATGCGAGTGCAATTTCGTCTTCTATTTGTTTCGGTGTGACGAAAATATGTGCATCATCCTGACAGAATGTTCGTACGCGCAGGAGCCCATTTAATGCACCACTAAATTCATGTCGATGCACTTGACCAAACTCTGCCATACGAATCGGTAAATCTCGATATGAATGTAAATCATTTTTATAAATCAGCATATGTCCAGGACAGTTCATCGGTTTTAAAGCGAACTTTTGCTCATCCACTTGTGTGAAGTACATATTTTCTTTATAGTGCTGCCAGTGTCCTGATTGTTCCCAAAGGCGTTGATTCATCATTAATGGTGTACGTACTTCTTTGTAATCGTAAGTTGCTTGCAAATTGCGTAAAAAACTCTCTAGTTCATTACGAATAATTTGACCATTCGCTAAATAAAACGGCATCCCTGGTGCCTCTTCTGAAAACATAAATAATTCTAATTCTTTCCCAAGCTTACGGTGATTACGTTTATCAGCTTCTTCAAGGAATACAAAATAATCCTCCATATTCTCTTTCGTTGCAAAGGCTACCCCATAAATGCGTTGCAACATTTGATTATTGCTATCGCCACGCCAATACGCACCTGCAATATTCATCAACTTAAAGTGCTGCAAACTATTTGTCGATGGCACGTGTGGCCCTCTACATAAATCAACAAACTCTCCTTGTTCATAAATTGTGATCACTTCATCTTCGGGAATCGCTTCAAGCAGTTCCAACTTTAGATGATCACGTGCAAAAATAACCATTGCTTCTTCTCTCGATATTTCTCTACGAATTACTGAATGATTTTCACTCACAATTTTTTTCATCTCACGCTCAATTGCTTGTAAATCCTCCGGCACGAGTGTATGACTCATTTCGATATCATAATAAAAACCACTTTCAATAACAGGTCCAATGCCGAATTTTGCATCTGGATATAAACGTTTCACAGCTTGGGCTAACAAATGTGCTGTTGAGTGACGAAGTACCCCTAAGCCTTCCTTTGATGAAGCATCATACAGCGAAATTTCAGCGTCCACGTGAATTGGTCGTGTCAAATCGGTTGTCGTAGTATTTACACTTCCCACAATTGATTTTTTCGCTAAGCTCGGACTAATTGACTTGGCAATTTCGGTTAGCGTAACACCTTTGGCAAAGCGTTTTTGCTCGCCATTTGGAAATTGAATTGTTACTTCTTGATTTGACATACTACCTCTCCTTTTCATAAATTGGTAAATTAAAAAAGCATATATTCATCCGCAAAGGGACGAATATATGCTTGCATACCCGTGGTTCCACCCAAATTCCTACTGTCTGAAATACTTACAGTAGCTCATTGATACAGATAACGCCTGTACACGTTACTAGTTTCCTAGCACAGCTCCAAGGGAGTAAAACGAATTATCCAATCAGGAAACTTTCAGCCGGTGATTTCCCTCTCTTTTGACCTTCACTAAAACGATTCATATCCTCTTCATTGCTTTTTAAAATTGAAATTAATATGTAATTTAATACATTACCAAATTAATGTCAATACTCTGTCTCCAATAATTAACATGATAAATACCCCATATTTGTTACTGTTATTGGATTTTTCATTACATAATTTTTCTTAAATATATAGAGAAGCTCTTTTCTTATTCAAGGAAAGCGCCCGATTGTTGAAGATCGTTATGGGTGCCCCCAAACTTTTATATGGGATCAATTGCAATGTAAATTGCATATTTGATATACAATGAAAAGTTACTGCTCAACAATTAAAAATTTATTATCTTTTATATCGTAGTTACCGTATTTCCTTGAAAGTATAACTGTTTTTAGGGCATATTTTTCATCAGCAAATACTAATAAAAAACGGTCTTCTAAAATATCAATTCCCCCGTTATTACCTTTAAATTTAATTTCCATAGATTCTTCAATAACTTCATTTGTTGTATAAGGTCCAAACGTAGCGACTTGAGTCCAATCGAAATCGGTAAGCTCACTTAAATCAATTTGTGTTTCACCATTTTCTAAAAGGGAGCCAATTTCCTTAGCTAAAAGCGTGTCTTGGCTAGCTCCATTTTTTTTCAATACAGTAACAGCTAAGCCTAGAACAGCAAAAATTAGAATTACATAAATCATTTTTTTCATAACTACTTAAACCTCCTAAATTTCCACATTCCATATTTTAGAAGACGTTAAATAGTAAGTGATAGTTCCAAAAGCGTCTTTTGGTAACATCCCTTTAACAGATTGTTATTAAACAATATGACCCTTTAATGAAAAGTGACGCAATCCTTATTAAAGAATCGCGCCCGATTGTTAAATAACTTAATTTATACTGATAAAAAAATCTTTCGAGTCAAGCTTATAAATTCAAGCAACAAAAATGGGATGTCAAGCATCCCATTTTTATTGTTTCTTATTTTTCTGATGTTACATCTTTATAAGAAACTTCAAAATTACCCTTTGTTCCTGTAACAGTAATTTCAAGAACTTTTTCCTTACCAGTTCCACCATTATCAAATCTTGCAAAAGTCTTACCAACTTTTTTAGGCTCAAGAATAGCATATTCATTGTTTACTGTTCCTGCACTAGCCCATCCATGAAGTAATCCTTGTGTTTCATAGTTAGAAATTTCCTTAATAGAGATAATTGAAGAGTCATCAATTACAGCCTTATCATCTTTCCATCCTCCAAATGATGCTCCTTTAGAGACAGTTCTATGAGTTATGCCAAAGTCTTTGAAGTATAAATAATCATATTGAGTTCCTTTTTGCATACTGTTAATCATCAATGCTAACTGAGAACGCTTAAGGGCTTCTCCTTGTTTAAAATTTACTACCTCAAAATCATGGTGTTCATCTTTATATCCTGCTTTATATCCAGAAACAAATCCATAATAATTCATCGTTTCAATCGCTTGACTGAACTGACCACCAAATCTAAGCCAAACATCACCACTCTCAACGGCACTATTATCGCCACCACCAGTATAAAACGTAGTATCACTAAAGAATTTGAATCCTACATCTTGAATACCGATTAATGGAATTTCAAATCCTTTTACTAAAATTGAAGACATTTGCCCACGAGTTAAAAGGTCGTTGATGCCGAATACACCGGTACCCTTTCCTTTAACAAGTCCTGCATTCTCTAAAGCGGCAATATATTTATAGAATTGGTGATCCTTTGGAACGTCCTTAAATTTAGGATTTTTAACATTTTCTATATCAAGTTCTAAAACTTTTGCAATTATACTAGAAGCTTGACCTCGTGTTACGTTCTCGTATGGTCTAAATTTGTCATTAGTTCTACTAATAGCTTTTTGATCTATTAAGCTTTCTACTGCTGAATAGAAGTTGTCTGATGTCTTTACATCTTGGTAATGCACTGAACTAGCGCTTGCATCTGCACCTGTACCCATCATACTTGTGAAAAATAAACCTGTTGCTAACCCTGCTGTAATTAATGTCTTCTTCATTTTCCTTCATCTCCTATAACACTTATTCCATTTTAAGTTTGTTTATATTTCTGTACATCGTCTTATGATTGACATACCTACACATACCTATCCTGCTGTACAACGCTGTACAGACGGAAAAAATGAAAATTAGTTTCAAATTTATTCTAATTTTTTTAGCAAGTCTTTTAAAACTATGGAGGGAGAAGAAGATTAATCACTAATATGCTCCAAATTAACAACGGCCTTAACTCAATTATCATAACAATGAGGGTCACTATGAATTGTACAAACCGTTTACTTGGGGAACTCCTTTACATCTTTAAAGCACTGCTTGGTAACAAAAATGACTGTTCTTCAACAATATGGCCCTATACCGGAAAAACGCGATCCTCTTACTGAAGAATCGCGCCCGATTGTGGAAGACACGAGAATAAAAGTAAGATAGACTTTTGCTCAACATGTTATTTAAGACATTATGACCTTTTCGTATTATTGCTCTTTTAATATGGAATGTATTCGATAAGCTTTATAAAAACTGCTACCTAAGAAAATTGTTATGAGAGCGGGACACGACCTTAAAAGGGCAAATGGCGTTTCAAATAAAAAAGCTTTCCAAAATAATGCCCCTTCCATACTCCAAAGACCTTCCGTTAAATATAAGCCCGAATCTTTGTAAATCATATAAGAAATAAAAAATGATACTACAGTTAAACCAGATGTATAATTCATCACTCTTTTATAATAATTACTCTTGGATTGGCGATCTGAATAGAGTTCATTTACAGCATCAGCTTCTTTTTGCCAATACTGTAATCCACGCTGGGAACCCTTTATACAGTTCCATCCAAAATCCTCATACATCCCTTTGTAGTCTTCAAACTTTTCCTTTGGTAAATACTCTTGATAATCCAGTCGCATCACATATCGCTTATCAGTCTTTTCGAATGTATATATGCCTAATCCACTAATATTTTTACATCGAAAGCCATTTTGTAATTGCTTATTCAGCCATTTCTCTTCTTTATCAATATCAAAAAAGCTCTTAATTTTTATCATTCAAATCACTTCCTTCATAAAGGGATAGAATATGGTCCAATCTGTTTTTTTCCATTTCCAAAATTGCAAATCCTTCGGCAGTAATCCTAAACACTTTTCTACGGCCATCTTCCCCAACTGCTTCAATCCAACCATGCTTATTCAAGTTTTCAATCGCACCGTATAATGTACCTGCTGCTAAAATTACTGTGCCATTACTCATCTGTTCGATTTTCTGCATTGCGGCATAACCGTGAAGTGGCTCACGTAGCGCTAATAAGATGTAATGCATCGTTTCAGACAATGGCAATAATTTATGTTTCATATTTTTCACCCCATATTCAGTTCAACTATTCAGTTATACTTAGTAATAACATAATACAGTTCAACTGTATAGTCAACTTATTTCCATAATTCGTAAAAAGATTATTAGTATAAGCGTTAACAGAACACAATAAAAAAACCGCTTTCCTTTTAATATGGATAGCGACTTCTGTTTAATCTTTTTGAATTAAATGGCCCTTTAACGGAAAAACGCGATCTTCTTATTGAAGAATCGCGCCCGATTGTGGAATAACAATTGGTTTCTATTAGCAGCCTTAATTAAGCACTAATATCAATTTATTTCCATGACTTTAATTGCATTGTCTATATTTTACAGGTGTAAGATGTTGCCACTCTTTATAGAGTTCCTCTTGCGAAAGTATTTTCCAAGGATTAAACATCGTTTGCCCATGTTTATTAAAATATAACCCATCCCCAATATAATAAGCAGCATGTTGAATGATTTCATCTTTATCTTTCCAAACTACGATGTCCCCTACGTGTAGTACTTCACCTAGGAACTCCTTATAATTATACTGTTTTAACTTTTCTAGAAATGTTTTTTGATGTATCCACTCATAAATAAACCATTCTTGTTTCCCTTTTGAAATAGCAAATAAAACTGATGCTAAACAATTTGCACCTTGGTAATGACCAAAAGTATTGGCAAAAGGTTTTAGAAAATTGGGTAAGGACATAGGCGCTTCGTTACATTCTCCCTTATCCCACCATTCATAAACCATTGTTGTTAGTAACTGTTCTTTAGACGACTCATCAAGCTTTTCCCACATGGAACGCTGAATGACTACGTGACCATTCACTACATAATTTGAAGGGATTTTTTCTATATCTTGTATAAATGAGGCAGGTAATACTAGCCCTCTTTCACTTTGCACTTGTGAATTTAAAATAAATTGTTTGACCTCTTCAGATATGCTTTCAATCCATTCTTTTTCAGCAATGATTACGTATTGTGCATTTTTTATATTCCAGTATTCATAACTATTTACAAAATTTAATTGTCCATACATACTGTGATTATAAAACTCGTCTATTGGCATTAATAATACATCTTTAAAGTCAACTTCATTATTAAGATGTTCTTTAGATAGAAAAAACAAGTCTTTTTCTGGGACATAAATATCAATCCATGACAATAAGACTTTTTTTGTTGGTTTTATTTTCATTATCTATTCTCCAAGTTATATTTAACTGCAGTTTAATTACATAACAGATTTTACCATAAAATACCCTTTTAAAAAAATGTTATTCCACAATCTGGCCTTATAACGGAAAAAACGCGTTCTACTTATTGAAGAATCGCGCTCGATTGTTGAATAACAATGGCCTTCCCAGTATAGAATTTTTTACGAAATAAATGCTGCCATTATATATTTTTGAGCTACTAAAAATATTCCCCAAGCAACTACTCCTAGTGAAATTGCTAGCGTTAAATGAACAGATTGTTTCAAAGCGAAATAAATCACAAATAACATTACCATTGTTGCTGGAAATCCTGCTAGAACGCCCAGTGTAAATTTGTTGATGTTTTGAGTAGTTTCCCCTTGAACCGTTAACCAAATGATACTTAATATGCTAATTAAAGGTAGGGCAGCTATAATGCCACCATAAACAGGATATCGTCTTGCCAATTCCGTTACGATACCAATAATGGCAGCCGAACTTATAATTTTTATTAGCAAATACATTTATTTTGATACCTCACTTAAAAGTCGAAATGCTTCAACAATCTTTTCTCTTTCATTAGACGATAATCGGCTAAGTGCGACTTGCAATTTATTTTCATCTAATTCTGTATTCTTTTTTAATATTTCTGAACCTAATTCTGTTAAATGTAAATACACCTTTCGTTGATCTTCATTCGACCTCTCTTTATACAACCACCCATTACTCACTAATTTTTTCACATGTTCTGATGCTGTATTGTGTGAAATTGATAATTGCTCAGCAATGTCACGAATCACGACATATTGCTGTTTCTGAACCATTTGTAAAATGCGGACACTTTGATGCGAAATCACTTCTTCTTGTACGGGATGTAAATTGAAATAAATGTCAGTAAAGTATTTGTTTATATCTTGAATCACTATAATCACCTCAATTTTAAATCGATCAAAACGATTATATCGTAATATACGATATATTTACAACAATAAAATTGCCTTTCCCTAATGACCAATATTATTAATTAAAGCTTAATTCCATAAATGGTCCCTTACTTCATTAAATGGCCCTTTAACGGAAAAACGCGATTTTCTTATTGAAGAATCGCGCCTTGTTTTCAAGATGAAAAGTTGAAAAGAGATTTAAACATGGAAAAGAAGCTATTTCGTTCACCGAAAACAGCAAGCCCTTACCCAGTAAACAACTAGAATAATCAAAACTCTGAAAATGATACATAAATTTAATATAAAAGTTGCTTTCAATCATTTATACTAAAAATATAGTCATTCTGAGAGGTGAATTTAGTGATTATTAAAGATAAGAAATCATCCCATTTAGATGAACACCTAAAGAATAATTCTGAAATTAGTAGTAATGAAGATAAAGAAATGCTTGAAAACATCAAGCTTACAATAGAGGAAAATAAAGAAGTAATAGAGCAAAACCGTAAAATTCTTGAATCAAAGAAACAGGAAGAAGCCACTGAAGAATGATCAGTGGTTTTTTGTTCTTATTGCTCTTGGAATTCCTTATAAAATCACTTTAGGGTCTTCCTTTTTTCCAGGAAAGCGCCCGATTGTTGAACAAAAATTACAGATTAATCATATGAAAAATCATTAGTTAAGAAAACATTTTACCGCGGATAAAAATGCTGTTAAATTATCATCATGTACATGATGCCCAGCATTCTCTATTGTTAGCAATTTACAATTCGGGATAAGTTCAGATACTTCATGTAATTTGTATTGCGGAATATGACTGGAGTCACCACTTAAGATAAGAGTCGGCACGGTAATATCTTTAAGACGACTCCACCACTCAGGATTAGGTTCATTAAGTTGCTGAAGAATCGAAGGCACAACCTGCCAATCAAAAGGTAAAGGTTCAGAAGGTCTAAAAGGTATTTCAATGTGCTTCTTCTGATAAGGAGGTGGTGTGTCTTCAACAACCAGTCGTTCTATCCTAGAAGGGTATGATTCGGCGAAAAGATAGGATACAGTCCCCCCCATAGAATGACCAATTAGCGTAAACCGTCCCAAATTCAATGCATCGACAAAATAAAGTAAATCATCACACATCAATTCAAAACTATATGTATTAGCTTCTCTACTTCCTCCATGACCTCTTTGATCTAAAGCTAAAACTCTATATTTTTCACCTAAAACAGTGAAAACTTGATCCCATGATTCCGAAGTTTTCCCTAGCGCATGAAGTGCTACAATTGGTGGTGCAGAAGCTTCTCCAATTTCACGGTACATAAAAGTGTGTCCATTCAACTTAATTTGTTTCTCCTGTATTTCCATTTCGAATCATCTCCCATAGGGTAGTGTTATTATCCATTTGTATAAATTTCGATCTCTATTTAGATATTTCCTTCTCATGTTCAACAATCTGGCCCTTTAATGAAAAGTGACGCGATCCTTATTAAAGAATCGCGCCCGATAGTTGAACATCGCCTTAGGATATAAAAAAATTACATTTAGCATACATAAATCCAAAGTATATTTAAATTACGCTAGGTAGAACAGTTAGTCTTCGTCAAGTAGATTAATCCAAATACCACCACCGCTTACAGTAACATAATAGTTAATTTCGGTACCGTCAGTATTTTCAAAGTGGATGAAAGTATTACCATCCTGTTTTGCTGTCAAAGTGGCATGGTTGTCATCTGTCATCTCTATCATGACAACGGACTCATCCTCCATCGAGTAAGTCCAACTTCCCTCCTCAAGAAATATTTCCTCCGTCTTATCTGGTCCAGTAAAGAGACCAAAAACAATTAGTAACGCAGCTAAGACCGAAAGAGCCGCAATGCGATGCTTTTTATTATCTAGTAAAACAAAAATAAAGAAAATCGCTAAGCCAAGGGCAAATATAGCGCTGAGGAGATGATTCGGAAAATTTGTCATTGCAGCTCTGTAATAATCGACGCTAGCGTAAGCAAGATAACCTGTTGCCACGGATAAAACTAGAACGCTAAGCCAGTTTTTCTTTTTAAGTTGGAATGCTATCACAGCACCTGGTAAGGTCAGAAGTGTGATTTTAAACCAGTAATCATAGTAGCGGAATATCTCCCACCCTTGCCCGTAAAACGGCACCTCAATTAAATAAATTAAGGGCTGGCTAACAAGGAAGAATACAAAGCATTTAAGTGCTGCTTCCCACCACTTTTCGCAGTTTACAATAATGAATACAGCAAAAAGAATCCACCAGTCAACATAAATAGCGATATCTTGAAATGAGGTATCTTTTAAAAATGACACCTGATTGATAAGTGCAGTATATACCGCTGTAATAACAGCTAAAAGAAATACTCTCGACCAAGTCATATTCAATTGACCGAAGTATTTTTTAAATTTATCCATGATTTCCCCTCTATTCTAAAACCTATTGAAATCCCAAAAGGCTTGTATTTTTTTGGGTTTATTAAACATTAAAAACTTTATTTTGTCCATATTTAGTTAGAAAATTATTAAGGGATTTAGATATTTACATTACACACATTGGGACTCTTTAAGTGAATAAAGGGCTGTTCCTTGTGACAGAATCTGGTCCTATAACGGAAAAACACGATCTTCTTATTGAAGAATCGCGCACAATTGTAGAACAAGACACTTTATGAATAAATATTTAATAGACTGCGCGCTTTCCTTACACAAGGAAAGTGCGCCATAATTCTTTAACATTTAATTAGTTTTTTTATTATAGCAATCCTCACAAATTAGTCTTCCTTCATTTTGTATATAGGCTTTAATTTCAGTCATACCTTTTCGTTCTGGATAACGCATTTTTACAAAAACTACATCGTTTCCTTTAATTTCTTTATCGCATTTAGTACATTTAGGCACAATTTCAAACAATGTATATCTCCGCCTCTCAATTATGTTAATCTTTATTACGTTTAACTCTAAAGAAAAGTTTCGTATTCCATTAAATGGCCCTATAACGGAAAAACGCGATCTTCTTATTGAAGAATCGCGCCCGATTGTGGAATAACAAACAGCTTCTACAATATTGCAATATATAATTATTTATGTTTCAAAAAGGTTATTTTCTAACGCTGCAATGTATCGTTTTGCTGAATTTTGAACTCGTTCTTTAGCATCCTTTTGAATTACTCGATTGAATGCGTCGTATAACCTTTCGAAATTAAATGTATCAATTTGAATTACAATTCGTTTCACAATATTAGTTGGCAATGGGATAAAGTTTGGATAGCTATACATAAAAGTTACCCATCTACGATCTGCGACCACACGAATGATATCTCCAACAAATAATAGACCCTCTTTTTTATTGTTTTTCCATTCTAAAACTGTTGCTCCTTTAAAATGACCTCCTACACGATGTAAAACTATACCTTCTTGTAAGATCAATTCTTCACCTGACCAAAAAATAATATGCTCACTTGGTCTAGTTACCCACTCTTTATCATCTTCATGAATGTAGATTGGTGCATCAAATGCTTCTGCCCACTCTACTTGGCTTGAATAATAATGAGGATGAGATAATGCAATTGCATTAATTCCACCCAATTCATTAATTTTGGTAATAGTTTCAATATCAATATATGTAATACAATCCCATAACAAGTTAAAATGTCTATTCTGAACTAAGTAAGCAGTCTGTCCAATACCGAATGCAGGAACAGTTTTAATACTATGTAATCCATCTTCTTCAAAAGTAATCTTATTTTTAAACTTCCTAGACGTGACTAATTGATCTAAACTTGTCCATCTTTGCCCATTTACACTAACGTATTGTCTCTCTTCAGTGCAAATTTTACATTCACTAGGTTCAACATTAGATTTTTCATATTGAATTCCACACGTTTCACAAATATAATAATTCATTTCAATCTCATCCCCTTAATTTTGTATTTTTACCTCTTTTTGGTTTACCATTTATATATTTTATATTCGGAAACCAAAAGTTTCTATCGGTATATAGACTGAATCTTCCTTACTTAACAATCCCACTGTCGTTTAAGCACTTTTCTTATTTAAAAAAAGCACCCGATCTGTTGCATAAGGGTGGTATCAGATTTACACATATACAATGTTAAAGCAAAAAGATGTTTCCAAATACGATTTTAAGAACAATATTATTAAAGTTACCAAATGTCACTTTTGGGACTATACCTCCATTCATTTTGAATTGGATATTTACTCTTGATGTCTATTTAACAGAAAGGGCATAATTAAATTGTCCCAATTTTAAAACGAATAGAGGTGGAAATAATAAAATTCCCCAAAATCTCTCAAATACGTTTTTCCAAATTAATATTACACGGGTTGCTATTAATGACCCTTATAATATTAATATCTATAATTACAAAAAACATAGTTGAGTTTATATTTAACGTAAATTTCCCTGAAGGAATTGGACCTGCTAGTACCTTAGTTATGATTTGGGCTTTCTATGCTATTCAAAATAAAAAATACCAGAAAGAGACTTAGTTTAAATAGATGTAATGCTATAATTTTGCGAATAGCTTATACATCTCATAGTTAAATAATGTTCCCGTTGACGTTAACAGAAAAATCGGTAATCGTTGTAGTAGCAGCGTTTACCGATTTTTTATTTGAACATTGTTTATACGAGATTTTATGCAAGTCAATGAAACGTTTCTAAAGCATCTTTTATACTTGCTGAGCATGATCTTTAATTTGCATAAAAACCTGTATAGCAATTCTTTTATCGTTATAAATCTGCATCATACCTAACACTCCCCAAGAAAAAATGTTGTCTCCACAATATGGCCCTATAACGGAAAAACGCGATCTTCTTATTGAAGAATCGCGCCCTTTAATTGAATAACATTTAATTACAATTAAAAACTACCAGGATTTACTTTTAGAAAATCTCCAGAAGAACAATTCTTCAGTTTCTTTATACATTTCGGCACCGTTTTTTTCTAATACTCTATGCGATGCAATATTATCTTTTTCCGTATCAGCAATAACATAAATAACATCTGCCTGATTTAACAACCAATTTTTTAAATTAGTAACAGCTTCAGTCATAAAACCATTACCTTGATGTTCATAGATAGTGTAATATCCAATCACTACTTCTCCATTATCATTGGGAGTTCCTTTTATCATTATTCCTCCGACAATTTCGTTTATATCTTTCGATACAATGATCCAATTGGTACACCAAAAATAATTTTTCTCATCAGCCAAAACCTTTGATAGTCTAACTTCCATGGCTTGCTTAAGTTCTTGATTAAGAATACTATTCGATTCATTTAATGATAAATTTGATTCCAATTGTTTTTGATCTTTAATTAATAATGCCAAGTTTTCTGCTTTCAGGGGAATAATCTTTAATCTATCAGTATTTAAGCCTAGTTCTAGCAATATTAACCCTCCTATCTAATTTGTGAGCCATTTAATTGGCTAAAACAAAATAAAAATAGGATATCTTAATGGCAACTCCCCCCCATTTATATACTCCTAAAAAAAGAGACACCAAACTTTGCACTCCTTTATTAAGGGTCAACTAAGTTTATCATTCCATAAATATCTTGTAAATTTTAACAAAAATAAAGACCACACTTATTCCACAAAATGGCCCTTTAACGGAAAAACGCGATCTTCTTATTAAAGAATTGCGCCCGTTTGAGGAAGACGTTATTATACTAAAGCCTTCGTTATTTGAATAACAGATTCCCTTTACCCTAAGTTATTCATTAATAGAACATCAACTATTTACCTATCCAATACTTACCGATAATAGTCTCTCCATCAACATCATACAAAGGAACTTCCCTTGGAGGAGGATTATTCAGTTTAACTGCTTCTTGTGGGGTTTTTGGCTTTGGGCCATCATTACCTAGCCGAATGTTTGTTAATAAAACTATGAGGAAAAGTAATGCAGCTATAAAATATAGTGAAAATTTAATCCAGTTCAATATTTACCTATCCTTCTTCTGTACAATTTTGTCAGTTTAAGTGTACTTCTTTACAATACTATTCTACATGAATACTTAAGAGCCTTTGTTATTACACAATATATGAACAATGCTCAATTGGTTTAATTGATATATACTTTGCTTTCCTAAGATTAAAGATAAATTTTTAACTTAAAAGCAATTCTGAAAAGAATATTCCAAAACCTAACCCTAAAATTAAAACTAAAGAATATATCAATTTCATTTTAATGGATTGATCATTAAAAACCATTCCTGAATATCTATACACCCAATATAATATTGGTAAAACCACTATAATGCAGAAGATATTTTCAAAGGAAAATCTCAAATTTAATGTGGGATTAATTACATATAACCAACTTCCCATGATAAAACCAAATGTATAACTACCTAATAAAAAGTGTTCTAACTCTTTTCTTTTTCAAAATCTCCACCTTCTTAATACTGTTTTTAATATTAGAACAAATATTCTCTTTAAACTCAACTTAAGATGTCTTATTACTCTTGTTAAATAACACCTTTTTTAAAAGAAGTTATTCAGATTGTGGAAGATCCTTTATATTGTCGGATTGAAAACAAATTCTCATTCATTAACTAGAAACAGTTAATAATCCTTTAAGCTCTAGTTTTCTTATATGTATAGGAAATGGTAAAATAAAGGTAGTAAATAGTTACTTATTAAAATAACCCAGTAGTTAATTGTAGAATTTTTAGGATAATATTTTAGGAATGGAGGCAATCATTTGTTTTTGTATCATGTAATTATTCGAAATGATGATCTTGGTGAATATTTTAGCCCCGCAATCGTTTTAAAGGAAGGGTTAAATCGTAACGGCTACAAAATGGTATGGCAATAGCGGTAATTTTCTTCCAGATTTAACTATCCGCTTCAGACCCGCAAATTTACCGAAATGGGTTGACTTTAATGTTGCTTTCGGTGCAGGTTTGGAAGAGTATGATATTCCTCACTATCGATTTCCAGTGTTTAGTGATAAAATTTTGGTTTTTAACAGAGATATAGCAAGTGATTTATTTGCTTATATTGAAGATATTTATGATGGTGGCAATGGTCGTATTGTTGAGGGATTACCTTCAAAGGAAGATTTAATGAAAAATTATTGGGCAAGTATGAACACTCTTGAAGAATTTTTAAAAAATAAGCCTTATAATAAGCCAGAAATTTATATTTTTGAACAAATTCCATCAAAGTTAATTGACTATATAGAGTAAATTCTTGTTCTGTTTCTTCCACCTTTCAATAGAGGTGGTTTTTTACTCCCCAAAATCTATAATGGAGAGGAATAAACCTTTCCTTATATACATTAAAATAAGTTTATTAAATTTAAATGGCCCTATAACGGGAAGAAACGCGATCTTCTTATTGAAGAATCGCGCCCGATTGAAGAATATCTTTTAATCACGCAAAGTTCGCACCAAACCAGAAAAAGAAAATCACCACCCCTAAATTTAAGAAAGTAAATATGGCAGCTATACTAGGAATCAATTTCCGTTCGTACTTGGATGTAAATGTTAAAATGCCCAGTAAGACAGACACGACATTCCCTGCCAATATAAGAAAAATTATACCCCCTGTCAGCTTTTCTTTTGTGGCTACTCCAATTGGGTCTAATAAAATCATAAGAACCGTAACTATCACGCTAACAGTTAAAAAAACATAGCTTTTCCAAGAATGATGCTTCGTTTTCAAAAAATCTCCCCCAAAATAGACTCACTAATTGTTATTAAAAAGCGTTTATATCTCAAATTATCAATGCTCATCCGCCTTTTAAGTTTCCTGTTCGTAATAAATAAACAAGGATCTTCATCCTCTCGTTCGTCTAAATATCTTTTTAACGAAATGGAGCAGCGAGTATTAAAGTAGACTTCTCTTTCTTTATCACCTTTCCCTTGTACAATGACTGAATTTGTTCGAAAATCAAAATCATGACGATCTAATTTTACTACCTCCCCAATACGGCAGCCGGTTGAATACATTAGCGATTTAACACAGCGAATCCTATGCCCTAAACTAGAAGGCTATACAACAATCGCGCCCGAATATTGAATATCGTTTTTCTGAATAGATTTATAACATTTTAACCTTTTCAAAAATCTCTTTGTAAAGGACATCTAATCCTTTTTCATCATTTAAATAGAAATACCAAACATCTTCTCTATTGGCATCTTTATCGGATAAATAAATTGTCGTATGTGAACCGTTTTTCAATGCTTCCCATCGCGCTGTTTCGTATGTATACCCAACTTTTGTAAATGGAAGATCCCTTTTTTCGGAATCAAAAAAGATATAGGGGATTTCAGAGTTATTATAAACTTCAACAAATCGATCATTAGAAGCTTCTTCAAACATCAATGGTGTTATCATAACTGCATCAAAATTTGTTGAAATCTGTACTGTATCTTCGCTAAGTTCATCTAATGAAATTTTTTCAAAACTAATTTTTTTATTATTTAGTTCAGGAATATGACCAATTACAGCGATTTTTAAAGGTTCTCCATCATATTTAACTTCTTCTTTTGAACATGCGCTAAGATTTAGTAGGAATAAAATAGATATAATACTTAAAATCTTATTTAATCTCATTGTAGTGTCCCCCTAAATAATGTATGCCATAATATTACCATTTAAGGGTTATTTTATATAGTTTTTGTTTGAACATGTTATTTTGATAGCTGGTAATATATTAGTTACCTAAGCGTCTTTGGTAGACTATTACTTAAAAGTGTAATTCAATAATATGATCCTATAACGGAAAAACGTTTTCTTATTATTGAAGAAATGCGCCCTTTAATGGAATAACTATGATCTTAACAAATCATTTTACTTGTTCTTTCTTTTTAAAAGGTCAGGATGAACAAATATTTATTACGCGGGCGGAATGGCATTTGTAACTAGCAAAATAAAGAAAATCAATCCGATGCAAAAGTAAACAACGGAAGCGAAAAATCTGCACCTTTTTTAAAAACAAAGGCTTCTCTTTTTTGAATGATTCCTGTTATGCCCGCGTTTCTCGCAGTAAAGAAATTCGAAATTGGCCCCCCTCCACTTGTTAACAAAAGAAACAATCCGCTACATATTGCCCCGATAATTCCCATTACTTCAATAAATCGAACAGAGAACGTACTTGCAACAAAATAGGTGATAACCGCCTCGATACATAAAGTTAGGAAAAAAAGAAAACCATTCTTTTTGTTCATTGTTCTATACCTCCGTTTATTTATATTTCTAATTATGAAATAAACTTCTTTGCGGACGAACTGAAAGAGGCTTAGTTAATTGGGATTATTGATAAATCCCTTTATTAAAGTACCTGTCTACTTGAATAATTTATAATGATTGTTTTAAAAGAGAATATGTATATTTAAGTGTCTCTGAATTAGCAACTTCTTTATCTGTTGGAAGTTTTAATTCTATTTTTTCATTATGATGTCTCGGTATGATATGGAAATGAGTGTGCATAATATCTTGTTGTGCATTTATCCCATTATCATTGAGTATAGTAAAGTCATTACAAATACCAGAAGCAATGAGCAAATTTGATACCTTTATAAGTGCATTCATTAATCCTTTCATAATTTCTTCATCGTTTATAGTATCTAATCTGTCAAAATGTTTATTTGGGATTACTAATATATGTCCCAAAGCCACAGGATTAATATCAAGAAATGCAGTAACTATTTCATCTTTAAATATTGTGTATGAGGATAGTTCTCCCCTTACAATTCCACAAAATATACAATTCTCCATTTTTTCAACCCTTCCATTTTTCAATAAGAAATTAGTCACCTTTGAATAAATCAGCCGCTAAACGGGGTCACTTTGAAACAACGAACGCACTCCCATAAGAAGTGCGTTCATCAGAAAAATTATTCACCTTGTCAAAGTGCCACTCATCATAGCTTCACGATCGTTCTTCCTTTTGCCTGACCCTTCAACAGCGTTGGCAGAACTTCCGGAAGCTGCTCGAGCGTTATTTCTTGTTGAATTAATTGCTCCAAGTTATCCGGTTTAAAATCTGTCGCTAAACGGTTCCATACGTTTAATCGCGTCTCCATCGGGCAGTATACAGAATCAATTCCTAGTAAGTTGACCCCGCGCAATATAAATGGAAAAACAGTTGACGGAAGTTTTGTCCCTGCTGTTAACCCGCTCACCGCAACGGATCCGCCGTAGTGAATTTGGCTTAGCACTGATGCTAATGGCTCACCACCGACAGGATCGACCGCAGCTGCCCATTTTTGCTTGCCTAATGCGCGCACTTTCCCGTCATATACTTCTTCACGCGGAATGATCGAAGTCGCACCAAGGCTTTTTAAAAACCCGTGTTCCGATTCTTTCCCAGTGCTCGCTTCTACTTCATAGCCAAGCTTTGAAAGAATCGAAACGGCAAAGCTGCCAACACCGCCTGTAGAACCGGTTACAAGTACTTTCCCTTTATGAGGCGTTACATTATTATCTTCCAACCGTTGGACTGATAAAGCTGCCGTAAAGCCGGCTGTACCGATGACCATCGCTTCCTTTAATGAAAGTCCTTCCGGCAGTGGAACAAGCCACTCAGATGGGATGCGGGCATATTCACTATATCCGCCAAAATGAGAAACCCCGATTTCATAGCTTGTCGCAATCACTTTGTCCCCTTCTTTAAATTGCGGGTTTTCCGAAGAAATGACCGTTCCTGCCAAGTCAATGCCCGGTACAAATGGATAGCTTTTCACAATGTTACCGTCCGGAATTGCTGCTAAACTATCTTTATAATTAATAGAAGAATACTCGACTTTAAGCAGCACGTCTCCTTCAGGTAAATCATTTAAGGAAAGTTCCTTCACGTTCACTGTAAATTGTTCTTCATTATTTACGACTAATGCTTTAAAGTTATCTGCCATTTTGACCACCCCTTCAATTGTTTACAAATAAAGGGTAACAAAATTAGGCATACCGGTCAAAAAGCTGCTTTGATTCAACGCATTTTTAATATAAAAAGCCGAAACGCATAATGTAAACGCGTCTCGGCATCAATCAAGTTATTTATTCAAAAGCTGGTGTTGCTGTTTCGTCGTAGTTTTCAATCAGGAAATTACGCACTTCTTCACTCGTCATCGCTTCTGCAAGCTTTTTGATTGCATCTTCGTCTTTGTTGTCTTCACGAGCCACTAAAGTAATGGCAAAGTCGTTTTCTACACCTTCTGTCAGCAGCGCATCACTTTTCGGTGTCAGGTTAAGCGGTGCCGCATATGCCGGTGTCATCACAACTGCATCGGCATCATCGTACATACGCGCAAGCATTAACAAATCGACTTCTTTAAACTGAAGATTTTTCGGGTTGTCCTCGACACTTGCCAATGTATAATACACATCCGTCTTTTCCTTCAAAGTAATGACACCGTGCTGGGCAAGCAGCATTAATGAACGATCAACATTTGAAATATCGTTGGCAATTGCAACTGTCGCCCCTTCAGGCAACTCTTCGATTGAATCATAATTTTTAGCATACACACCGTAGTTCGCAAAGTAAATCGGCTGGATCGGCACTAAATTGGCGTCATTGTTACGGTTGAATTCCTCCATATACGGTACATGCTGGAAGAAATTTGCATCGACTTCCTTTGCAGCGAGTGCACTGTTTGGCTGTACATTATCCCCTAAAACGACAATCTCCAAGTCAATGCCCTGCTCTTCCAATTGAGGCTCGACTAGCTCCAGAATATCCGTCATGGGTGAAATTAATGAGGCCACTTTTAATGTTGTCTCTTCCTTTTCCGCTTCTTTATTCGGTTCTGTTTCTTTATTCTGTCCGCAGCCAACTAAAGCTAGCACAGCAGCCACACTTAACATCCATCTTTTTTTCACAATCATTCTCCTATCTTTTGTCCAACCATCTTGCTGCAGTCGTACCAATCATTTGAATAAGCTGCACCAAAATAATCATAATGAAAATCATGTAAAGCATTAGATCTGTCTTGAATTGCTGGTACCCGTAGCGAATTGCAAAGTCACCGATACCGCCGCCCCCGACAACACCCATTATTGTGGAATACGAAATAAAACTGACTATTGAAGTCGTCAGGCCGAGCACTAGTCCTGAACGCGCTTCCACAAAAAGAAAACTGAAAATAATTCGTCGCACCGATGCCCCCATTGAAACCGCAGCCTCGATTACACCTTTTGGCACATCGAGCAGTGACTGTTCGACAAGCCTTGCATAATGCGCTATGGCAATAATCGACAACGGAACCGTTGCCGCCACCGTCCCAATTGCCGTACCGACAAGGAGCCTCGTAAAGGGAATCAAAAATACGACCAGCAGCAGGAACGGAAACGAGCGGATTGTATTCACCACTAGGTTCAGTATGTTATAAACGACACGGTTTTCAAGCAACCTTTCTTTCCCGCAAAGAAATAAATATGTACCGATTGGCAATCCGATTAATACGGCAGCTACAATTGACACACCGACCATGAAAAATGTTTCACTGATCGCCCGCCAAATTTCAGCTTCGTATTGACGCAACACATTAGGCATGTCCGACCCCGCCTTTCACAAGCTGATCGACAAAGCTTTGCGGATGATGGTCCGTTTCAAGTACGCCGCTTGGTATCAAATTAACTGTTTTGTAAATTTGTCCGGCGTCCAGCACCGTAGCGCGATGGCAAATACTTTTCACAACATCAAGCTCATGACTGACAAGCACAATTGTCACACCGAGCTCAACATTGACCTTCTGTAAAACGCGCAGTATTTCCGCAGAGGTGTTTGCATCGAGCGCAGAGGTTGGTTCATCACAGAGCAAGACGGCCGTTTCATTCGCAAGTGCTCTGGCAATCGCCACACGCTGCTTTTGTCCGCCGCTCAGCTGGGCAGGATATTGATTGGCTAACTGCTCCAAACCGACAAACTGCAAACATTCCATGACACGTGCTTTCCGCTGCTTTTTCGGAAAGTTTGCCAGGACGAGTGCAATTTCCACATTATCATGGACGGTTTTATTTGCGACAAGGTGAAAATGCTGGAAGATCATCCCGATTGATTTTCTAGCTTCACGGAGTTCCGCATTTTTTAAAGCTGTTAGTTGCTGGCCATTTATGACAACAGTCCCGCTGTCCGGTACTTCCAGCAGATTCATCAGCCGCAGCAACGTCGATTTCCCCGCACCACTTGCCCCGATCAAACCGTGAATTTCCCCTTTCGCAATCGTTAAACTCACATCCTGAACAGCGACGAAGGAACCAAACTTTTTCGTAACGTGCTGTAATTGTATCATCTGTCATACACCCCCACTGCATACCCAATCGATTACTAATTATAGTAGATATTGCACCGGCTACCAAGAGAAATGTTTATTGCAAAAAATTCCATGCTTTAAATGGTTTGCAATAAAGGAAGGAGTGATCTTGTGAACCCTTTCCAAACTTACCTATTCATCATTTTTCCAATAAAAAAGCTGCCGGAAATTAGAATTTATTTCTAACTTCCGGGCAGCCGGTATCGATTTAATAAGGGACTTGATCCAATTTAATCGGTGTGATTTTATTGTCCTTCCAATCATCATAAATAGATGCATACAAGACAGTATCTGAAATTGAACCGTCTTCATTTTCCCATGCATTGCGTAAATAGCCTTCTTTTACGAAGCCTGACTTGGTAAAGCAGTTTCTCATCGCTAAATTATCTGCTCTCGTATAACCTTCAATTCGAATCTTACACTTTTCACCATACAAGTAGTCTTTTAGCCAATTTAAAGACTTTTGACCAATGCCTTTGCCTCTTGCTTTTGTTGTTAAACGGAGATCAAATAAAGGGATCGTATCTTCAATATCATCGATTATTAAAATTCCTAATTTTTGTTCGTTTTCAATAACCCAAAACGTTTCTCTTCCTTCAGAGTAATAGCCATTCTCGATTGCTCTTTTAATCGCTGCTGGATTTAATTGAACCTTCGCATGGAAAGGCCAATCATTGGTACAAAGTAAATCAATCAGTTCATCATTTTCTGATTTAAATTTTCTTATTTCCAAGGCAGTCACTCCCTTTTAATTTGAAGCTGCTTCACAAGTTCTGAAATCAAAATAAGATGGCGACGGACCTGCTGGTGTGCCCAAAAGTCTAATGATTATACCTTTTTCAATTTTTCGTACTGTAATTGCAGTTGTTCGATACGCTTTCGCCCTTCATCGCGGTTACGAACCGTTTCGGCCTGTATTTGCTTCGTTTCCTCAATACCCGCAATAATTGACTGCCATGTTTGTTCCATTGTTTCGACCTTTATGCTTGGATTTCCAGCTTGTCTGGCAATATCGACGGAATTTCTCCGGACATTTTCCGCATTGCGTATTAGCATTTCATTTGTACGCTTATCCAGTTCCGCCATCGAATCTGATACGAGTTTCTGGCGCTGCATCGTTACGGCATGAATAAGCCCCTGTTTAAATATCGGGATTGTCGTAACAAAAGCCGAGTTGATTTTACCAATGAGCTGGTTGTTTCCTTGTTGCATCAGGCGAATTTGTGGAGCTGACTGGAATGAAACCTGCTGTGCCATTTCAAGGTCGTAGCCGCGCTGCTGAAGCAATTCCACGGAGCGCTTGATTGTCTCCAGTTCCATAATCGCTTCATGATCCCCTTGTTCTGCCTTTATGTTTAACGTTTGGATTGTCGCGTTCAGTTCTTCAACCTTAAGATCAATCGCAGCGACATATTCACTTAACTGTTTGAAGTAATTCAGGTTTTCATCATACATCTGTTCCAGTTGAACGGTATTTCGCTTCATCTCAATTTCATACTTTTGAATTTCCGTATACACCTTATCCACTTCTTTGTTCATCGTGTCGTACTTTGAGAGTACTTTTTCAAGCTGAACTTTACTTTTCGTAAAAAGTCGTTTAAGAAAACCGCCCTTTTTTTCTTCTTCCTTGAAATCTGCAGGGTCAAAACGGTCCATAATTTTATTTAAACTTGTTAGTAGCTGCGTAGACTTTTCCAGATCGCTTTGCTTAATGGTCGCAAGCATTCGGTCCGAAAATGTCGAAATGCCGCTCGCTGTCTCCTTACCAAATTCCAGTACAGCAATCTGATTTTTCGGATCGATTCGCTCTGCAAGTGTCCTGACTTGCGGTTCCTGCTTCAATGCCAGCTGACGCTGACGAATTTGCGACATTTCCTCAGTCGAAACAAGTGACTGCACAGGCGCTGCTGGGGTTTGCGTCGGCAGCGCATCAGTTGTCGTTGTTCTTTTTTCCAGGTCTTCAAATAGCGGGTTATCTGACATACACTACACCTTCTTCATTTTTATGATAGATTGAAATTTTTAGTTGTTTTCCTTCTTATAAAGCAGCATTTTCCGAGCTTTTGATTAAAATTTGCCGCAGACAATGTTCGGCAAAGTCAGACCCGTTCTTCTGCACAATCTTCAGATTCAGCTGTTGGGCAAACTGCGTAAGCTCCCCGTGCAGCGGCACGAAATACTCGTCGGCAAGTTCAAGCATACTCAGATCCATCAGTGAATCGCCTGCCGCAAAATGCCAATCGTAGTGCTGGAAACGTTTAATATATTCGACTGCGGCACCTTTCGTTAAGAACTGCGGCATGATGTACAATTTTCTCCCTTGCAAATAGCTTTGCCAGCCGTCCTGCTGCAAAGACTGATTGAATTCTTTCAGCTCCTGAAGATTGACGGTTTGCTGATCGATAATAAAACAGTAAAACAGATTTTCGATGATATGATGGCGAAGGAAATAGCCGGCCGACAGCTCTCGGGCATATTTTATGCCGATTTGCTGAAGTGACAGCGGCAACAATTGAAGCTGCTGTTCAATATGCTGCTGCCAGTCGGGATCGATCACTCCATTGCGGAGAATGACACCCCCATTCGCCAAAATGGCTACACCCGGAACGACGGTATGCTGAAACAGTGTAATCCGTTTATACTGTGCCATGGAACGGGTTGTCACCGGAACAAAGTGCATCGTGTCATGAATCTGTTTCAGTAACTGCTCAATCGAGGCATTAATATACGAAATGTCCCGTTCTTCCAGTTGTTCGATGCATAAACAGTTTTCGATCGCTGTATGAATCGTCCGTTGCGAGAAAATAAGCGTCCGGTCCAGATCAGAGGTGAATAACTGCATTTACAATAACTCCTTAATCAGACCGCAGCATGCATAGGTCATATTCTCGTAATACTCAATTTCCACACCGCGCTGCTCTGCCAGAATATAAATATGTTCCAGGTTTTGCTTTGCGGATGGATTGACCAGAATTTTCCAAGGAACTCTGCGTAGGAGCACCCGTGTTGTTTCCCCTACACCTGGTTTAATATGATTGATGTTTTTTATCTGATAATGCTGCTGGATTTCCTCGATACATTGAAGCCCGCTCCATGACGGCTCTTGTTCCACGTCCGCATTGTCAGCTGCCTGTTTTGCCTCGGCCGCTAAATCTGGCGTGAAATGGGATGCTATGGCTTCTATGTATGCCTGCGAAACGTCCTGCTGCTTCAGTTCATCATAAAATTTCGCACCGTGGAAATCGGATTTGTCCATGAAGCGCTTATTGAATACCGTTCTGCTGACAAGACCTGAAACGGTGGAATTCAGGCAGGCTGACGGGATGAGGAAATCTTCCCGCGTCCCGTACAGTTTCGCGCAGTTTCCGGGATCCGCCAGTACGGCTAAATCTGCTTTAATCGTCGGCTTGCCGGCTGCATTCCATTTGGCAACCGATTGTTCCAGCTCTTTAGTAATCGCACCTTTCCCGGTCCAGCCGTCAACAAATTGAAGATTGGCTTTTGGATGCTGGTGGACGATGTAGTGCAATGCGGTTTCATCAATCCCCCGTCCCCGAAGAATAGAGACCGAATAATGCGGAACATCAAGATCATGAAACTGCTGCAAATACCGTTTAATCAATATGCCGATCGGTGTACCGGCACGCGCCAGGCTGACGAGGACAAGCTCGTTTGTGTCCCGCGCTTTGACGATTTTTTCTGCCACTACCGCCACACATAGGCTCACCTTCTGTCCATACGTTTCCAGCATTGCTTCATACAGCTTCATATAACGGATGTCCGGCTGATATTCAATCGGAAGCATCTCCGAGTAGTGGGCTTTTCCGGATTGAATTGTTTTTTCCCGCTCTTCCGTATTCTTTTCAATCGACAGATGACTAATATCCCGCATTACAAATGTAACATCTTCATCGCGGTAACTGCCCATTTTATCCGGTAAGTATTTCAGCATTGTCGGCACCTCCCAAAGTTACAACATGAATTGTTCCGGCGTATGGCTTCAGCAATCCGACAAGCTCCATCAATGCTGTATGATCCAGTATTCTTTCATAGACAATGACAATATCTTCATAGTGATCTGCCGGTACATTATAGAGGTAATTCACAACACCCGGATATTCCGCGCTGTTAAATTTAAATTTGTTCGTGATTACAGATTGTTCATCGGCAAAAATGGGGCTGCGTGTTGTCGCATGGTAGGCCACATCTTCACCGAGCTGTGCGGCAATCAGCATCGGGATATACATAAACTCACCCGTACCAAGCACTAGGCACTTCCCATGTGATCTTGCGTTCGAAATTTTCTTTGCTATCAGCTCGACATCTTCATAAAGGATGCGTTGTTCATCCGCAACCAACGAGAATCTTCCGCTGCCCGTATAATAATTTGCCGTATAGGTATTATTTTCTTCACTAAGCGAGCGTTGCATAACGAGATGCTGCTTCATTTCCTCTTCAAATGAATGGATGTGTACAGGACCGGCCGCTATCTTTTTAATGCACTGTTCGGTATGCGGGAGCGCCCCCCTGTCCTCAATTTGAAAGGCCCCTTTGAATAACGAGACAGTATGGATCTGAATCCCGTACTGATGCGCGAAAGCCAGCAGTTCCTGTTCATGTTCCGCATTTCGCCAGTCCAAAATGGAAATGAGCGTAAATGTTGTTAAGTGCGGATACGTTTCATGCAATTGACGGATAATGTTAACATTCGTTTTGCCCGTTGTCATTTCATCATCGACAAGGACAATTTCCGTTTGATCTGCAAAAAAGGTTGCTTCTGCATAGACATGATGGCTCGTCGCATGCGAGTGTTCTTCCTCAAAGCTGATCACCGGCTGCTGATCAATGATGATCTCTCTTGTTGTATGAATAAACCTTACATTGCCGGAAAAAGCATCAAAAAAAGCATGCCCTAATGCCGTCGCGGTTTCAGCAAAACCGATAATTGTCAGCGGCTGTTTCATGAAAATCTTATTATTCCATGATTCCTTCAATGTATCATGGACATTATCCTGCGTTTTAATGGCTTCGCATATTTTTTCGGCGAATTCATGTTTTTCCTGAAAACGCACTTCCATGAAACGATGTGCCAGCAAGTGGCTTGTCAATATCGGAATTTGCGGGCTGACCGCCAAATGTTTGCCGAGTACTTTACTGACAAACAGAAAACTGCGCTTTTTGTTGATGCGCAGTGCCATGTCAAAAAGCTGGTGCTCATCAAAATGGTACGGATTGTCGATTTCGTGTACGGTTGCTTCATAAGCATTCAAGACGTTATACTGCATTTTGTACCTTCACTCCCAGCAAATCTGTAAAATATACACCCTTATTGAAAACACCGAATGCTTCCGCGCGCATCATTGTTCGCTGTGCCCAACTATAGTGCGGCTTGATTTCGTTCATTTTGTTACCGTAAGCACTTTTTTCCACACCAATCGAACCGTCCGCCTGCAGCAAAATGCGCTCGGCATCCAAATAGTCCTCATGTGATACGACATACATCGCTTGTACCGTTTTGATATGGGTAGGATGAATAATCGTTTTACCGATAAGTCCGTTTAGTCGATCCAGTTCAATTTCCTTTTCCAGCCCCTTTATAGCAAGATCCTGGTTGAAATATTCCCAAACCGAACCTGAAAGCACAAATTGTGAATCCCGTAAAAAAACATTTAAAATATCCGTTATGCAATCACGGACCGGTTGGATATCGTACACGGTGTGGTGAATCGATCTCCGCACGCCCAACAATCCGCAAAAATCGGTCGACCCGATCCGGACATTCAGTATATATTCTTCAAATTCCTGCAGTAAATCCCGGATTTGAAGAAGTTCCTGCAATCGTTTTTCTTTCAGCAGGATTTCGCCGGATTCCAGAATCGGCATGCCATACAGCTGAAAGCCGAGCTGATTTTGCTGTTTGATCAGCTGCAAAAAGTCCCGGCCGTTATCCGATGTAAACTTAGGTAATACGTAGCCTGTCAGGAAATGCTGACGATTGCCAAGCTGCTCCGTCAATTGTTGCAGCTGGTCTGCGCTTCGAACACGCACAAATAAAAGCGGAATTTTTTCGACAAAAATTCGGCCGTCTTCCATTGCCTCTTTTAATGTCGTCAATGTTCGTTTTAATTGCTCAATCCCCTCTGATACTTGCAGGTCACCGAGTGCATCTTCCAAATCCAGTACAATGGTAGTGAGTGACGGGTATTTGTGTGCGATGATTTCCTCTGCAATCACCTCTCTTGTTGCCGGCATATACAGCGCTGCACCAACACAGTAGCGGAGTTGGTTCTTATTCGTATATTTTGAAAATTCACCAGGTATACGATAGAACAAGTCGCGTTGACCATTCATAATTTCTTTTTCAAAAAAGCGCAATGCCGATCCTCCCCTTCATTGTATTTATGTAATGTGAATCGCTGGAAACGTCTATTTTCCGGTTCACTAAAAGGGAGGCGACAACAGGTTTGTCACCTCCCTTTATCCATCTTCTTAAATTAGTTGTGTCACTGTAGTGTACACATCGTCAATAACTTAATACGGCATTGACTAATTGCGCATAGTTTAGACGCTAAGACCGTAAGATTGAACGAGTGCCAATAAACCACCTTGATAACCCGAACCGACCGCATTGAACTTCCATTCATTTCCATGTCGGTACAATTCACAAAATACTACTGCTGTTTCAATTGAGAAATCTTCTCCTAAATCAAAGCGTAAAATTTCCGTTCCTAAATCTTCGTCAACTAAACGCACAAAGGCATTCATGACCTGACCAAAGTTCTGACGACGGTTCTCTGCATCATGGATTGTAACTGTGAACGCAATGCGGTGCACATCGGAAGGTACTTTATCCAGGTGAACTTTGATTTGCTCGTCATCGCCGTCCCCTTCACCCGTTCGGTTATCGCCTGTATGTTCAACGGATTTATCCGGACTAATCAAATTATTATAGAAAATAAAATCCAGATCATTCCGGCATTTGCCTTGCTCGTTCAATAGAAAAACCGATGCATCCAAATCGATTTCCGCTCCACCATCAAAGTTTTTAACATCCCAGCCTAAACCGACAACAATATTTTTTAATGCCGGATTACCTTTTGTTAAATCGATGCGTTGACCTTTACTCAATTGAATTGCCATAATCGTTTCCCCCTTAGAGATGAATTAAAATTAGCCTACTTGTAAACCGAAATCGTTACATAATGCTGCTAAACCGCCTTGATAGCCGGAGCCAATCGCAGCAAATTTCCATTCACCATTATGGCGGTATAATTCACCTACCACTAATGCTGTTTCAATCGAGAAATCTTCGCCTAAATCATATCGGATTAATTCCGCTGAATCGTTGAATACGCGGATGAAGGCATTTGATACCATCCCGAAGTTCTGACCACGGCTTTCCCCATCATGAATCGTTACGGTAAAAGTGATCTTTTCAATATTAGATGGTACTGACTGAAGGTCGATATGTACGACTTCATCATCACCAGAGCCGTCACCTGTCAAGTTATCGCCTGAGTGGACAACTGATCCGTTCCCGCCTGTTGTATTATTATAGAAAACAAAGCCTTCAGGACCAGCCACTTTGCCGCTAGCTTCCAATAAAAAGATCGATGAGTCAAGGTCAAAATCGTTGCCGCCATCGTATTTATTCGTATCCCAGCCTAATCCTACGCTGATTTTAGTTAATCCCGGATTGGATTTTGTTAAATCTACCTTTTGTCCTTTTGCTAATGAAACTACCATTTTCAACACTCCTTAATTTATGTTGTATAACTTTTTTTATTTGTAGCGATTGATGACTTCACCAAGTGACTTGTCTTGTGTACCTGTACCAAGCGCCGCAAACTTCCATTCATTTTCATGGCGATAAATTTCACCTGTGATCAATGTTGTCTGACCCGAATAGTCGTCTGTCAGGTTATATTTTAATAATTCCTGGTTTGAAGATGCATTGACAATTCGAATAAACGCATTTTGAATCATCCCGAAATGCTGATTACGCTTTTGTGCATCATAAATATTTACGAGAAAGACAAGTCGGTCATATTCCGCAGGGACAGAACTTAATTCGATTGCAATCTGTTCATCATCACCAGCTCCCGCGCCTGTTAAGTTATCACCTGAGTGGGCCACAGCGCCATTCGAACTTTTTAAATTCCCGAAATAAATGACATCGCTTTTTGCAGCAACTTTTCCGTCTTTCAGCATCAGTACAGATGCGTCACAATCAACCGGGGCACCTGTAGTAGTACTTCCGCCGAATAAACTTTTAAAAAGTCCGCCGCCACTTGGCTTTGCCTGTACTTCATCCCAGCCTAAACCAACAAAAATCTTGTTTAAACCGGTGTTCCCTTTCGTTAAGTCGATTCGTTGCCCTTTTTGTAAATTAATTGACATTTTTAGTCCTCCCAAAGTAAATTACTATAAAATCTACCATTATTGTATATTTTATAAAATATAATGACAAACTTTTATCTCTTTTTTTTCCCGATTCTTCTGATTACCGATTTGAAATCCAGTTTACGGTTGAGAACATCCAACCCGTTTGAACGGGCCAGCAAATTTTCCAGTGTTTCATCAAAACTGATTTTTTCAAGTCGGTAAGAATTCAGCAATTGCTCCGTTATAAAATGTTCGATGCTCAAAGATGCACCCGGACTGTAGATGAATATATCAAACCCCAGCATGCTGGCAAACAGGAGCATAACAGCATCCTGCCGCTGCATTTGCCCGCTGTTTTCTTCAATAAACAAGAGAATCGTCGGATTTGTATAGCTGTAGTCGAACTGCTGATAGAGGCGAATGATTTCCGTTGGGACAAGCAACATTTGCCCGAACAAATATTGCTCATGCTCTTGCCTAGACTGATTGTTCGCCACTGCTATGAAATCACTTTCAATAAGACGGATCATCGTTTTTGCGATATTTCTTTGCGCACCAACTGGTATATTTTTAAACGGCCAGATGCCAAGCTGCAGCATTTTATCGACATCGAGCTTGCCATTGGTACTGGCATCACGCATATGAAACTGCATATTGCTTTTCTGTGCCTGCAATAATGGAAATGTGGTCGCAGTATATGTAAGCTCACGGGATTTTAAACGTTGAAGCTTCTGCACATAATCCGATTTATCCAATGAGACACCCTCTATTTTCGCGAAGAGCACCGGTAAATAGACAATTCCTTCTTCATCACTGAACCCTTCCCTTAAATGGAGCTGGGCCTCAGAAAGAATAAATAATTCGTCATATGTTGTATTTAAAATTCGAGTTCTTGTCTCGTGATTCGCATATTTCCATGGGTAGTTGATCGCTGCATTATCATAGAGATGCTGTTGCACATGTTCTGAAGCACGCGATGTAATGGTTTGCACACGAATCGGTTTTTCATGCGGAAAATCAAATGTTTCTGCTTTTTCAGCCAATCGTTCCGTCGGGAAATTTAAGATGCCGTACTCCGTCATAATATCCTGGCCATCCGGTTCAAATATGACGACGTCGCAGCCGAATAAATAAAGGAAGTACAGGAAATACACTTCACTTTCTTTTGCAGGTCCGTACCAGACGATGCGCGGGACCGCTAATCCGAAATCACTTTGCTCCAGCCATTCAGGGAAAAAATGATTCGACCACTTCACAAAGTCCAAAAAGATTCGCTGTAGCTGATTACTAATGAGCTTTGGATAGCGGGACTCCAAAATTTCGAGCCAGCTTCGCAAAGTCGTAATAAAATGATCCCGATACTTCGTTTGCATGAGCGGAAGCAACTGTTTTCCGGCAAAAAATGCCATAAAGCGATTCAATGATATCGGATTTTCCTGATGCATCTGCAATATATTCACAATTTCCGTCCGCTTTTTCGGATCAATCAATTTCGGGAGATTATGAAACAATAAGGTCCACGGAATGCCTTTGTTTGTAAGCGCATACAAATACTCTTGCATCTCGTAGGCATTATCGTATACACCCAATATTTGTTTCGCCACCCGGGTATATTGTAATTCACCCTCACTTTGCAAAAAAATCGGACGTGAATAAAGACCCGCACTAATTATTTCTTCCCAAGTTTTTGTGCTATCTATGTAATCATGTGGAACTAGCCGCATAAATTGATCACTCCAGTTTCTATCTCTCTACATTTTCCTTACTTACATGTACGGACAAAAGGATAAAAAGGTTTCAAAAAATAAGGATTTATTTTCCCCCGCTGTCGGTAAAAGTGCCGAATTGTTCCGTCAATTACGAATGTTCTTTAACCATTTCCTTATCATTATACTAGCAAAAAAACTTCACAAGGGACAGAAATTAACTACGGTAAAATACATTGTCCTCCCAAAATTCCCCTCTTTGCAGAAATTAATTTCAAATTAATTTCGCAACTTCCTTATTAAACAGTAAAATTATTATGGAAAAAATACTGGATTATTTCATGCGGCCCCTTGGGAGAATGCGTATCCTTTTTTATAAGGTATCCCATCGGTATTCTGGTAACTTTCGAAAAATCGACTGCACAAATTGCTCTTTATATTGCGTATATTCGTTAATCCCATGTAAACCTGTATTGAAAAAAGCTTCTTTTAACTCCTCATATTCTTTTTCGCTTCAATATGGGCATTCAAATAATCTCTAAAAAAACGCATTTGATGCCATTTTTCCTCGTTGAACTGTACGATGTGAATAAAATGTGTTTTCATTTCAAACGTAGCATCTGCAAATTTCGCACAAATAATTTCATTTGGCCTTTCCACTTGCAGGCGGTAAAAACCTGCCTCCCTGAGACCTTTAAATAGCTCTTTATCCGGCGAGTCAAGATTTTCAATGCCAATGACAAGATCTATGACCGGCTTGGCCGCAATACCTTCAATTGATGTGCTGCCGATATGTTCTATTTGATAAGGCTGTAAACTCGTATGCTTTAGGATTTTTTCTTTAGTCACAGCAAATTCTCTCTTCCAACTTGCTTCATGCGGAACGAGGATCACTTCATCCTTTTTTAATCCAAGTTTCATAAAGTCCACTCCTTTCTCTCCAATTTAAGGCATACCTAGATTCACTTTCACTTAAAAAACTGCCTAATAATTCGAGGGAACAATAACAGCAGTTCACCAGCTGTAGCTGAGTTCTCAATCTTTCCGAACGTATCAGACTCTTTATTTTCCCCCACTCGGTACTACAATATCGCCCTGAATTGGTTCTTCGCCGCCATGAAACTTTATCCGCAGTGATTTGGCCTTCAGGAAATCCTGTTGATCCATTACTTGAAAATGGATATGTGCTTCTGATGAATTGCCGGAATTTCCGCATAAGCCGAGCAGTTGACCTGCCTTCACGTTATCCCCTGTTTTCACACAAATCGAATCCTTCTTGAAATGGGCAATCATACTGTATTCATTGTGCTCATGTGCAATGATGCAATAGTTTCCTGCTGCATTTTCTTCATCCATTTCGCCCGGAATATTGTCCTTAATTCCATCAATTACCTCGACCACGACACCGTCAGCCGGTGCCACGACTTCAGTACCAAACGCATAGTAATTTTCATTTTGCAGTGTCGAGTTTTTATAGGTTTCGTTATTAACCATTTGGACTAAATCATATGCATAGCGCTGCTGTTCATACGGATAGTGATAGTTTATAAATTCGTTCGTGCCGCCCCAAAAAACATACCACTCGTCATTAATCGGCATGCTGTATGTACTTTTGGTCCATACTTGATCACTGCTCGGAAACGTTTCAAACGGTTTTAAATAGATTGCTTGGATAATACCCTGCTCGTCAAACGCGATGACAACAGCTTTCGAATAAGTTTCATCAACCCATATATACTGTTCAAGCCCCTGAAATGTATTGGCCACGATACAAGTATAACTGCTCACACCTGAATTATAGTTTAAAGAAAGCTCGCGAAATTGTTCAAACGATACAAGATTCTGAAACGATTTAGCTGTTTTCCCGTAGATTTCCTCAAATTCACCGTTTAAAAAATACCGACCGAACTGTTCTTTAAATTGATTAATCATTCAAATGCCTCCTCTTTTTTGCTCCTTAATTTATACGAATTTTCAGACAAAAAGTTTCAAGTAATTTCCTTTAAGATTTTGATATGCAAAAAAAAATGGCCGCTCCTTTATGAAGGGCCTTGTATGTTCATTTTTATTGTTACGCCATAACTATCCAAATTAGGAACCATAGCACAATAAATAGGATTTTGTACTTTTCCACCTTCAATATGTTCAAGTTTGTAACTTCTTTTTTAATCAGCCACCAAATGCTAAATCCATATCCAAACAATAAAAGTAGAAGCAATGGCTTATAAAGCGGTCCGATCATGAAATAGTACGACCCTATACTCGCCACAACGATCATATAAATTGTTATAACAATTCCTAATCCGCGGATTTTTTTCGGCTGTTCAATTTGGCGGCGACTATAATAGCTGGAGGTCAACATGATCATCACTAAAATGCCCAGACCGATAAATATTGGTGGAAATTGTAATCGATCATGCGCATTTTCCAAGTCAGATAAAATAGCGGACGGATATTGTTCATATCCGGGATAATACGCATCATTCTTCACGTCATACAAATAGTTCCATGCCAATTCGAATTTTCTCTGTTCGCCGTTTTTATACAACACAATAATGTCATAATGCACGTCGCTCTTTGGAGGAGCCATAACAGCAGGAAGCTCAGAAATATTTTCGAATAAGGTGACCATTTCAGCAGTCGTCACATTTTCAACCCCAATGAAAAGTGTCGACGTTCTGCCCCTAAACCCCTTTTCTCCGTTGTTTTCATAGGACGTAATTTTGGCAATCTCACCTGATGCTGCCTGATTTTTAAGATTGTCCGAGGTGAACAGCAAAAACAGACCAATGAAACAAATCGTAGCCATTACGCCTATTTCACGGAATGTTTTCAGTGTATTGCGTTTTCTGACAGGCTTTTTATAAATGTTCTGATAAATGGATTTTTTTAATGCTTCATTTTGAGGGAGTTCATTTAACTGTTTTAAGCGATCATCAAGCTTCATCGATTTCACCTCCTAAAATTTTCTGCAATGCCTGCATCGCACTCCGCTGTGTATTTGCTACCTTCACCGGGGTTAGTCCCATAATGTCACACGTTTCCTGAATCGAAAGCTCCTCGATTTTACGGTATATGATGACTTCGCGTTGCACTGGTTTTAACTTTTGCAGTGCGTCGTATAATCGTTTTCGGTCTTCTTCCTGGATAAGCCATTCATGCGGAACGTGGTGAAAATCCTGCTGCTCCGGGGCATTTGTAAACGGAAGCCACTTAATTAATGCTTTCTTCCGATAAAAGTCATAAACGAGATTCCGAGCGACTTGCCTCGTATACGTCTGGAAATTGGTCACTTTGGTCAAGTCCGTTTTATAAATTCGCACAAACGTATCCTGTGTTAAATCTTCTGCGACTTGTGCGTTCGATACCATGTAACGTATGTACTGATAAGTCTTGCGGAACTCCTGCTCATAAAGCTCATCAAAATCCATGTCCATCACCTCTCTTACTTATATAGACGAATGAAAATTAAAAATATGTAATTTAATTTGAAAGTTTTAAACTGAAAAAAGCATCTCCTTTATGAGATGCTTCCGGTTTACGATGAGGAATTTGCTTTTCTTTTGAAGATTCTACTTTTTCTCATGCTGCGTTCTACTTTTCGACCGGGGTATTCTACTTTTCTCAAGAAACGTTCTACTTTCAGCACGCCATGTTCTAATATTAATCGAAGTTCTACTTTCTTCGTAAAAGATTCTCCTTTTCGATCGGGGTGCTCCACTTTTGCCCCGAAATCTTCTACTTTTCCTACGCCGCGATCCACATTCCCCTCAAAACTTTCTACTTTACTTAATCCTAAAAATCTTAATCATCTTCCAAATCAATACCCCAAACAGCGCTGCCAATATGACGAAAAACGGCCAGCCGATCGTTGTTGCTTCTTCTAAAGCAATCACAATAGTGCGGTACACGATGTAGGCGAATAATATATTTATAATGTTACGCATATAATTTAATGTTTGGCGACTATTTCTGTAAAAGACCTCGGCATTTGATTCATTGATGCGTGCCGGATAATTGTGCGTTTCAGGGAATTTTTCTAAAATTATTAAAAAGAAATGCATTGCAATCCCGATGCCCGGTAAAATTAACAGCTCCCATTTAGAGCCCCAGCGGTCGACATTACCGCTGCCGTCAAAGTGGGCAGGTACTTCATTTGGCAGTTCGCGCCAGTTCATGAACAATACACCGAGCATAATCGCTAACGCTATATAGCCGATAATATCCATCAGCCATTCGGATTTCGATTTAGGAATCTCAATTTTGGGGCGTTTCGTCAAACTCATATCCATCACCTCTTTTAGTTTTATTACTCAGCACTTTTTATAACAATAATTTGCCAACATCCGCTATACTTAAATTTAATCATCCTCTTGATGGGAGAACTACTTATGCTACTTGATATTATTCAGTTTTTACGGGAAATTGACCAAGTCATATTTTATTACATAAAAGAGCTCGGACTGTATATTTATATTCTGTTATTTGCGGTTGTTTTCACGAAAACTGCATTTGTCATTTTAACATTTTTACCCGGGGATAGTACGGTGTTCACAAGCGGTACTTTAGCAGCGATCGATAAGCTTGATTTTCTGACATTGCTGATCATTTTCATCGTTGCGACAACGCTTGCCGACAGCAGCAACTACCTCATCGGAAAATCGATCCGGAAAATTCCGCCGAAGCGCAATCTCTTTAGGCGTTTTTTATCAGAGGAAACTAATGAAAAAGCTCTGAACTTCCTGGAAAACTATGACCGGGTTGCCATTACGTTTTCACGGTTTGTGCCGTTGATGCGGACTATGACACCGTTTATAAGCGGATATTCCGGCTTTTCGTATGCGACATTTTTACGCTATAACTTTATGGGGGCCGTACTTTGGACAGTTGTCTGGCTTGGCGGTGGTTTTATACTCGGAAATATTCCCTGGGTTGAAGAGAATCTTGTTCTGACACTTACGATTATTTCCATCTTTGTATTTAGCTTCACAGGTTATGCGTACGTTAAACAATTCAAAAAAAAGAAAGCGGTTACTGCCGATTGAAAAAATGGAGCCTATCACGTTCAGATGATAAGCTCCTTTTTTTAGTTTGTCTGATTTTCCTGCTGCTTCATTTCATATAAATATTCGATAATTTCACGGATGCCGTCTAATGAATGCACGAGAATATTCGGATCGATACAAGAAATCATGCGGTCTTCCAAATTGGCAACCGCTGTAAAATATTTCGTCTTTTCATAATTGACAAGCCCCATCTGTTTTAAAACGCCTTCTTCAAAGTCGATAATTTCTTTCGCATCGGCAACGACCAACCCGTAATTAATCAACTCTGTCTTCAACACAATGATTTTAGCTGTTTGTGTATTTGTCGGGCGATTGTATAAAATGGTCTGAAAATCGATTATTGGTGTAAGTTCCCCTCGAATTCTCGTAAAGCCGAGCAAATAGTTCGGTAAATGAGGAATCGGAGTTACACGCTCCAGCTTTTCAATCGAAACAACCTGCTCAACCGGCACTGCATATTGTTCTGTGCCGCATAAAAATACGACTGCTTTTTCAATGCTCATATTGATACCTCTTATTTCGTTGTTTGAACAACGATTTCTTCCAATAAATCAGCCAGTTTCTCCAGTTCTTCAACCGGCATTCTTTCGTTAGTTGTATGAATTTCCTCATAGCCAACTGATAAGTTTACAGTAGGAATTCCGAACCCAGCGATAACATTTGCATCACTACCGCCGCCTGAAATACCGAGCTGTGGTGTACGACCGATTGCTTCAACCGCTGCTTTAGCTACTTTCACAACTTGATCTTCTTCTGTCGCACGGAAACCTGGATACATTAATTTCACTTTAACTTCAGCGCGTGCACCCATTTCTTGTGCAACACGTTCAAATGTTTCTTTCATATGGTCAGTTTGGGCATTCAGTTTTGTTTCATCAATCGAACGGGCTTCCGCAAGAATTGATACTTCATCACATACGATATTTGTTGCTTGACCGCCTTCAAAACGCCCAATATTCGCTGTTGTTTCTTCATCGAGACGGCCTAATTTCATTTGGGCAACCGCTTTTGCTGCAACGGTGATTGCGGAAATACCCTTTTCAGGTGCAACGCCTGCATGTGCTGTTTTACCGATGATTTTCGTAAATACTTTTGCCTGGAATGGTGCTGCTACTACAATGCCGCCTACTTTGCCGTCACTATCAACCGCAAAACCGTATTTGGCGATGATGTTTGAAGGATCAAGTTCCTTAGCACCGACTAAACCGCTTTCTTCACCTGCTGTAATGATGAACTGGATTGTACCATGAGCGCTGTCTTTTTCTTTTAGACGACGCGCCATTTCGAATAGTGCTGCGATACCTGCTTTATCATCCGCGCCAAGAATCGTTGTGCCGTCAGAATAAATATAACCGTCCTCACGGATTTCCGGTTTAATGCCTTTGCCCGGCACGACTGTATCCATATGTACTGTAAAATAAATTGGCTCGATCCGCTCATCGCCTTTTAATGTTGCGATAATATTGCCTGCACCGTGACCATTGCGTGTATGTGCATCATCCTGAAAAACATCAAAGCCCATTTCTTCTAATTTTTTCACTAAAATGGGTGCAATTACTTCTTCATGTTTTGTTTCAGAATCAATTTGCACTAATTCCAGAAACTCTTCTACTACTCGGTTCATGTTCGATAACTCCTTTAAATAACTAGTTTACGCTTTATTGTACGCCTCTATTTTTGAAAAAACAACGATTGATCATCGGCATTTAAAATGCGTTGTTTTTCTACTTGCAGCGCCTGTTCTTTTTCGATTGTTATGTTCAATTTTTGCTTCAAATCGCGAAGTGTATTCGCCACATCATCCTGTACACGTGAAATTTGATCGATTGCAGTTGTAATTTTGGAATGTACTGACCAATCGGTGAAAATATTATCGAAAAAGTAATCCGTAAACATGATAAAACCGTCTGTATGAACTTCCAGTGTATTTTGGCGCATCTCTTTAATATCGAGCAGTTCATTTTGGAAACGTTGCAGGGCCATCTGCGCTTCATGCAAATAGCTGTTCGTTTCTTCCAGTTTGTCATGCTTTAACGCCGTTGCGATAAAACCCCCACCTAAAAATGTATCCCATGTTGAGTAGGATTTGGCATCCTGCAATTTGGAGCCGGCATCTGTTAATTTATTAAATGCCTGTTTACCCGCATCAATCGCTTCGTGGATCTCGGTTTTCAACTGTTTGCATAAAAGCTCCTGTTCAGTAATCCCCGTTAATTCCTTCGCTACTGCAGGTGCATTCGCCATAAGCCACACTTGTTTTTCGTTTTCTATTTTTTTCAGGTGCTCACGGATAATTGAAACATTTATCGTGCTCAATTGTTGAACAAGTTCAATCCGATCTTCCTGTAAATCATTAAACGTTAACTGCGCTTCGACCAGCTTCAGTTCTGTAACTGCTACCTGGTCCATATTTTGCTCGATCAGCTCATCCTTTTTCCCTGACCAGCCACGGAATAGATTCACAAAAGAAAATTCCTCGAGCTTATTCAATTGTTGACGTGCTTTTTTCAGATCATGTTCATGCTGCTTAACATCCTGTTGGGCATGCTGGATCTGTTGGTCAAGACTTTCAATTTTCTTGTTCAGTTTTTCCGCTTCCAAAAGTTGAATGTGATGCTGTTCTGATTGCTGTTGCAATTGCTGCCATCCCATATTCTTCACTCCTTTATAAATTCCGTGTAGTTATCGACACCCGCAATCGATTGCTAATCCAGTTCATCCTCGTCCTCTTCAAACAGCTCCTGCAGCATTTTTTTACGGTGCTGCAAAAAATACGAGGTTACCTGGTAATGCTCAGTTTCTTCATATTTCACCTGCTCGATGCCATGTTCATCAAATTGATAGATGACCGCATCCGGGAATCCGAGTAAAATTGGCGAATGTGTTGCGATAATGAATTGGACATTGCCCTGTTTCACTAAATCATTCATCAATGTTAAAAACGCCAGCTGTCTAGTTGGAGATAATGCGGCTTCCGGCTCATCCAGTAAATAGATTGCCTGCCCTGTGAACCGGTGCTGGAACAACGAGAAAAAGGATTCCCCGTGTGATTGATGGTGAAGTGATTTCCCTCCGTATGCTTTATAGCCGTTTTGATCGATCTGATCCAAATGCGACGCAAACTGATAAAATGTTTCGGCACGCAGAAAAAAGCCGTTCGTTACTTTTGGCCACCAGGAGAGCTTCACATAATCGCCAAGCGCGGATTCGGATTGATCTACTTCATACGCCTTATAGTTTTGCGTGCTTCCCCCTGCCGGATTGAAGCCGATCTGATCTGCAATGGCTTCAAGCAACGTTGATTTGCCAGCACCGTTTTCTCCAACAAAAAACGTGACCCTTGCATCCACATCCAATTCATCCATATGGCGAATAAACGGAATCGAAAACGGGTATTCGCTATAGTCCGTTATTTCTTCTTTTTTAAGTTTGACTGATTTTAAAAACATCTTTTTTCTCCTTACTTTATCCCGCAGCCATTATGATTCCGACGATAAATAAACTTCTTCAAATGGCTGAATGATGACAAATCCTTCACCGGAAAAAGCCATTTGGATCGATTCATTGCTGCCGCGTCCAATAAGTGTTCTAAACGTAATATCCGTTACAAACTCCGGCTTTAAATTACCGGACCACGCAACAGTTGCATTTGGGTCAGTATATACTGTTTCACCAGGCTTAACGATTAATGTTAATGGCTCAAAATGGGTTGTAATCGCCACTTTTCCTTTGCCGTCCAGCATGACGTTAAATAAGCCGCCTGCCATCATACCGGCCATTTTGCGCATAAGTCGAATATCCCAATTGATCGATGGCTCAAATGCAAGCAGGTCATTGCCGTTCACGCACAGGCTTTCGTTCTGCAGATCAAAAATTGTAATCTTTTTTCCTTGGTCCGCTAAATACAACCGGCCTTTCCCTTTCGCTTTCATCAATTGCGTACCTTCGCCGGTCAATGCTTTCTTAAACATTTTCGATACGCCATGCTCCAGCATGCGCTCACGCTCAAATTTAATCGAACCGACATAGGCGATCATCGCGCCCATTTTCGACCATACTTCCCCGTTCAGATTCACTTCGAGTACACGATCGGTTTCCAATTCAAAATAATCATTTTCATTCTGGTCTTGCTGCGTCTTGTTGACAAAATCACGAATGGAATAGTTCCCCATAAGTAAAACCTCCCTTTTCATGTTCTACGTATTAAACACTGTATAAGTTTCGAATTTTCTGCATTTTATAATTGTATTGATGTACGATTGTTTTCAATCACTACCATCTCAATAAAAATTCCATTACAATAAAAAAGAGGTGATTATGATGGAATATCGACGTGAAATCGCTTTAGTGTACAGTGTTGAGGAAGCTATGACAAAGCTGAACATGATTAGAGGGCACGGTTTTTCCGAGCATGAAATTCATGTGTTTTCAAAAGATATCCTCCCTTTACAATCACTGAAAATGTATACCGACATTCAAGTCCATCTAGCCGGCAACTGGCTCGACCAGCTTATCAGCTTTGTCACACGAAAAAATGTGTATGAAGTGAGTTTGCGAATTTTGCACTTAACTCCTGAAGAAACCGCCCATTATGGGCATGGCATAGAACTTGGGGCAATCTTCCTGTTTGCCGAGCACGAACACCCGTATGAAAAAGAACCGAAAAAGCAGCAAGCAGCATTCAATCTGTCTAGAGCGGTGGATTAAGATTAATTTTATAAAAAACTGCCGTCGATAATAATGAATTTAAAAATTAACGCACTAACGACTAAACTGATGATTATAAAATTCAAAATGAGAAGAAATCGCTTAGGAAACGGTATGTTCAATAACGATGCAATGGTCCAGTGAACAACACTGTAAATTAATAGCGCAATAATCGTTCCAAAAGCAATAAAGGCAATGGTCAGCAACCTGCCCGAATTTGAAATATCTCCCGGCGGTGAATCTGCTGCAGTGAACAGCATTGAACCGATAAATAACACAGATAAGAAATAACAGCTGTAGCCGATCAGGCTGACCATCGCCGTATAAATAAAGTAGTTTACAATCTTAAAAAGTTTCATCGTATAAGCTACTAACTCTAATATTTTTCCCCAATGAATTAATCACTCACTTCCACATTTCATTTAATTTATCACTATAAAATAAAATGGCTTTTTTGTATTTCTGAATTTGAGGGTCAGAAGAAGTAGCTGCTAAATTTTTCAATAGAAGCTCCATTGAACGCTCATGTTCTTTCAAGTTAAACAATGTCATCGCATAAAATACTTGAATGGCTAAATTGTGCGGAAACTTCTCCACCCCTTTTTCTAACGTATGTTTTGAATTTTCGTATTCCCCTAGTGTTCTATATGTACTGCCAAGACCTAAATAAGCATTCGCTAAATCTTCATCATTCAAATCACCTTGTATTGCTTTTTCATAGTATGGTACTGCATTCGATTCTTTGCCAAGTACATCGAAGCTCCATGCACACTGGTAATTTATAAGGGCTTCGTTCGGATGTTGTTCAACTAATTTCAATAGTAATTGATTGGATTGTTGTAATTCCCCATCGCTTCTTAAATCAATTGCCCTCTGTAGCTGGTTGATTTCCTTCATACTTTGTCCTCCTATATCGTCTTTCCATTTATCTAGCATAAAGGCTTTTTGAAAATTTCACTATAATAAAATTGGAGGATTTACCATATTACAGGTAAATATTTTTTAGTAACTTTCTAGTATTATTCCTGTATTTTTTCATTTAGGGCTCTATATCAGCAAAAAAACACCTCAAAAATGATTGTATTGTATACAAATCATTTAAGAGATGTTTCTGAGGGTACTTTATTTAAAAATTATAGTGGAATATTCCCGTGCTTTTTGTATGGACGGTCTTCCTGCTTTGTTGAAAGCATATCCAATGCCTGGATCAGCTTAATACGTGTTTCACGTGGATCGATAACATCGTCAACCATACCGCGTGATGCCGCTACATAAGGATTTGCGAATTTTTCTTTGTATTCTTCAATTTTCGCTGCACGTGTTGCTTCCGGATCAGCCGATTTCGCAATTTCACCTGCATGAATAATGTTTGCCGCACCAGCAGCACCCATTACCGCGATTTCCGCATTCGGCCAAGCGAATACTAAGTCCGCTCCAATCGCTTTCGAGTTCAATGCTACGTACGCACCGCCGTATGCTTTACGTAAAATAACTGTAATTTTTGGTACAGTTGCTTCTGAGTAAGCATAAAGAATTTTCGCACCGTGACGGATAATCCCACCGTGCTCTTGTTTAACACCTGGGAAGAAACCAGACACGTCTTCAAATGTAATAACAGGCACGTTGAATGCGTCACATGTACGTACGAAACGAGCTAATTTATCAGATGAATCGATATCTAATCCGCCTGCAAGGAATTTCGGCTGGTTACATACTAAACCAACTGATTCACCCGCGATACGTGCAAAACCAACAACAATGTTTTTCGCGAATTCTTTTTGCACTTCCATGAATGAACCTTCGTCAACTACTTGTTCTACTACTTTACGAACATCATAAGATTTTGTTTGGTCAATTGGCACAACATCAACAAGTTCTGAACGGAAGTTATCGCCTTCTGGAGCAGCTTGTTTCGGTGCTTTTTCTCTGTTGTTCTGTGGTAAGTAAGAAAGTAATTGCTGAATTTGTGCAATGGCAGCTTCTTCGTCTTCAGCACGGAAGTGGGCATTTCCTGAAGTTGCGTTATGCACTTTAGAACCGCCAAGACCTTCAGCTGAAATTTTTTCGCCTGTTACTGTTTCAATTACTTTAGGGCCAGTAATGAACATTTGAGATGTTTTATCAACCATTAAAATAAAGTCTGTAATCGCTGGTGAATAAACAGCACCACCCGCACAAGGTCCCATAATTACTGAGATTTGCGGAATTACACCAGAATAGATTGAGTTACGGTAGAAAATGTGACCGTAGCCGTCAAGTGATAATACACCTTCTTGAATACGCGCACCGCCTGAATCGTTAATGCCGATAAAAGGCGTACCGTTTTTCGCTGCTAAATCCATTACCGCTGCGATTTTTTTCGCGTGCATTTCACCAAGCGCACCGCCGAATACTGTGAAGTCCTGTGCAAATAAATACACATTACGGCCATTGATTTTACCGAAACCAGTAACTACGCCGTCACCAGGGCCTTCCAGTTTATCCATACCGAAATCAACAGTACGGTGTGTGATGAAAGGATTGATTTCAACGAATGACCCGTCATCCAATAACATATCAATACGTTCACGGGCAGTCATTTTCCCTTTTTCATGCTGCTTTTCGATACGCGCATCCCCGCCACCAAGCTGGATCGCTTCTTTACGGTCATATAGCTCATTAATTTTATCAAACATATCTGGAGTTACTGTCATTGTTGTCATCGTTACTTATCCCCTTTTCCGCTTTTATCGCATAATTCATAAAGTACACCATATGAGTCTTTCGGGTGTAAGAATGCTACTTCCGCACCGCCAGCCCCTGGTCCTGGCTCTTCCGATAATAGTCGTACACCTTTTTCACGAAGTTCAGCCATGCGCTCACGAATACCTGTTACGCCAAATGCAACATGGTGAATGCCTTCTCCGCGCTTTTCCAAAAAGCCATGGATTGCGCTTTTTTCACTCATTGGCTCAAGCAGCTCAATTTTTACGTTGCCTGCATCGATAAAAGCAACTTTTACTTGCTGTGATTCTACTTCTTCCATCTTTAATAATTTCAGGCCTAGCGTTTCTGTGTAGTATGTAATACGTTCTTCAATATTACGTACGGCAATGCCGATATGATCCACTTTTTCCACGGTACTGACTCCCTTTTGAATAAAATTATTAATTCCGCCTCATCTGAATCGTGTCCAGACATTTGTTCGAGGCTTTTTTAATGGGTGTTTGCTACTCCCGATAAAGAATTTTTTAAAATTCCGAAAATGTAAAATCTATTGTACTTGAGAATTCCTTCAAATTTGATAAACTAGTACTAGTTCATATTGAAGGAGCGAAAAGAATGAGCAACAAAAAGTTTCAAAAAATAGTCGTTTATTCAATGGTTGTTATCATGTTAATCTCAACTGTTGCAATGGGTGTCGCAGCAATTATGTAATGGATGTTTATGCATCCATTTTTTTTAATTCATCCGGTTTCTGAAGTTGATTTCCATTCCGGGTCGGACGCTTTCCGCGGGCCCGAGGCCAACACGATGTTGGTCACAAAAGCGTTGCCACAGGACGTGGCGTTCTTAGCTTTTCTTCCTATTGCTCTCCCTCGGGCTGTTCCCGCTGGAGTCGCCTCCCCTTCATTCCAATCAATTTGCATTTAAATCAAAAGTTGCCATCCCATCATGTTCCGTTTTATTTCATCCCCTTGAACGATTGCTTGATGACCAGGTATTCATCCATTTCTTCGATGAACTGGTACAACGCAGCCATTGCGAGGAATGTTTCGTGATCATTTGGCAATGGCATTTTGGCGAACTCTTCTTTTACTTTGTCGAGTTTTTCCAAAAAGCGGCTTGCCGTATTTCCTGAATGGACATGTTCGCTCAAGTCTTCCATGAAGGCTGCAATTAATGTAGCCTGCTCTGTCATTACCGGCAGTGTCGTAATTTTCGGCAACACGCGCTCTATAATTTCCAGCTGTCTTTCACGCATATCAAAATACAGATAAAATGTATTTTCTTTACGAGTCACGTGGTTTTCAACATCTTGGAATGCCAGCGCTTTTCCTGCCTCGACCACTTTCGCCATCTCAATCAGTTCGTGACCGTCCCATAATGTATCGCCATCTCTTAGATACCCTGCAATTTCTGCAAGAATTTTCTTCAATAACGACTCCAATTTTTCGCGGTGGTAATACAGGCCCTGCTGGATATCCGGCATGTACATATTTACGACTAAACCAACCCCATAACCGATTGCCATTAAGTAAAATTCATTAATTAGCAGATCGACCGTAAAATTGCCGGTCAAATAAATGTGCATCATAATCACCGAACTTGAGATAAACCCTTCCACAACCTTTAGTGAAACGATTGTCGGAATGAAAAGAATCATAACAACCCCTAAAACAATCGGCGAATAACCGAATATTTCGAAAAATATAAATGCATAAGTAATCCCGATAAATGTTGAAACAATACGGGTGTACACTGCATGGAGAGATTTACGTTTTGTTGGTTGAATGCTTAAAATCGTCAGAATACCAGCTGCCGTGAAAAACTGCAAATCAAAATATTGGGCAATTGCTATCGCAACAGCAGCACCAATGGCTGTTTTTAAAGTACGATAGCCGATTGAAAATTTCTTCATATCGGTTGAACTCCCCCGTTATAGCTGTGCAGCGGGTACGTTCAATACGCACCCGTTACACAATAACTCTAGTAGTATTAGATTTCTTCGCAGTTTTCCTCGAAGTGCCCTTGAAGGTTTGTTACAACACTCATTGGGTCATGTCCTTCGATTTCGAAGCGGCCAACTTCTCCTACAACTTGTCCATCTTTCAATAAAATGAATGATGGTGATGATGGGATGTGATCTTCACCGAAATAATAACGTGCAGCTGCTGTTGCCTCTTTATCTTGACCAGCAAATACTGTTACTAAATGGTCAGGACGTTTATCGTAATGTACAGCATGTGTTGCTGCTGGACGTGCAATACCGCCAGCACAACCACATACAGAATTCACCATAACAAGAGTTGTTCCTTTACGAGCAAACGCTGCTTCCACATCTTCCGGAGTGCGCAGTTGTTCATAACCTGCTGCTTCCATCTCTGCACGTGCAGTCGTTGTAATTTGTTGCATAAATAAATCATAATCCATGTTCATAAGCTTTTTAGCCCCTTTCTATGTTCCTTTTTATCATAGCAAGGTTACGAAAGATGTGCAAAGACTGTTGATTATCATTCATTTATTTTCATCTTTTTCGCCAAATAGTGCATTAACACCTTGTGTAACCGTCAGTTGGCCATGCAATATTTCTTCCTCAAGTGTCCGGACCTGCTTTTTGCGTTCCGGATTTTTATAGAACGAATCTATTAAATGATCGGTAATCATTGTATGGAACCAGTCGCGCGTTTGTTCATGGCGACGTGTCGTCCAATAATTCGATTGCTTAATCGTCTGCTCAAATTCCATCAGCATATCCCATACTTTGTCGAGCCCCGTTTTTTCAAGGGACGATACGGTCAGTGACGTACTGAGCCATCCAGGAGTCGATGGCTGAAGGAAATGAAGGATCTGCTTGTATTCCTGCATTGTCCGGCGTGCAGGGCGCATATTGTCACCGTCCGCTTTATGAACGATAATGCCGTCTGCAAGCTCCATAATGCCCTTCTTCATCCCTTGAAGCTCATCTCCCGCACCTGTTAAGACTAGCAGCAGGAAGAAGTCGACCATGCCGCGCACATACGTTTCACTCTGACCGACACCGACTGTTTCAATCAAAATGACGTCATAGCCTGCCGCTTCACATAACAGCATCGTTTCGCGGGACTTTTTATGGACACCGCCTAATGTACCGGCACTCGGTGATGGACGGACAAAGGCATTTTCCTGGCGTACCAGTTCTTCCATTCGTGTTTTGTCCCCTAAAATACTGCCGCCTGAAAGCGAAGAGCTCGGGTCGATTGCAAGAACCGCAACGCGCTTGCCCATTTTGCACAGCATCGTACCGAATGCTTCGATAAACGAACTTTTCCCCGCACCCGGTACACCGGTGATGCCAATACGGATTGAATTGCCCGTATAAGGCAACAGCTCCTGCAGCAGCTTCTGTGCTTCTTCCTTATGGGCATTGTTCGAGCTTTCAATGAGCGTAATCGCTTTTGCGAGCGAAGTACGGTTACCCGCACGTACTTCGCCAGCCAGCGTCTGTAGATCAAGTGCTTCCTGCTTTTTTTTCCGGAACCTTTTCGGGTTTGAATAGCTCATACCATCATGACCACCCTTCACACCATCCATGACAAATAAAGCGCTTTTCTCGTCTTGTGGCATCACTACTCTGCCACTTCCTCATAACCTAACTTTTTATAAATTTCTTCTATAATGCGGATCGCCGATACTGGAATCACAGTACCTGGCCCGAAGATCGCCGCAGCACCTGCTTCATACAGGAACTCATAGTCTTGAGCCGGGATTACCCCGCCGCAAATGACGATAATGTCCTCGCGACCTAATTTCTTCAATTCAGCTACAAGTTCAGGCACTAATGTTTTATGACCTGCTGCTAAAGAAGATACTCCGATACAGTGTACATCGTTTTCATTTGCCATTTGTGCAGTTTCTTCCGGTGTCATGAACAACGGAGAAATATCGACATCGAAACCTAAGTCCGCATAACCAGTTGCAACAACCTTCGCACCACGGTCATGTCCGTCTTGTCCCATCTTCGCCACTAAAATACGTGGACGGCGACCTTCTGCTTCCAGGAAGTCTTCTGTCATTTGCTTCACTTCAGAAATCATTTCATCATCCGAGAAGTTTGCAGAGTAGACACCAGAAATTGAACGGATAACCGCTTTATGACGGCCAGATACTGCTTCAATCGCATCCGAAATTTCACCTAATGATGCACGTGCTCTTGCTGCATCCACTGCAACAACTAATAAGTTTTCAGAGCCGTCTTCAGCCGCTTTTGTTAAACGTGCTAAATGTTTTTGTACTTCCACTTCATCACGTGTAGCCTTCATTTTTTCAAGACGAGCAATTTGTGATTCGCGTACGATCGCATTGTCGATATCCAAAATGTCGATTGGATCTTCTTCTGCAAGGCGGTATTTGTTTACGCCGACAATCGTCTCTGTTTTTGAATCGATTTTCGCCTGACGTTTAGCCGCTGCTTCCTCAACTTTCATTTTTGGAAGTCCTGTCTCAATCGCTTTCGCCATTCCGCCAAGAGCTTCGATTTCTTCGATTAATGCCCATGCTTTTTCTGTCAGCTCTTCTGTCAGCTTTTCAACATAGTACGAGCCGCCCCATGGATCGATTACTTTAGTCATTCCTGTTTCTTCTTGCAGGAATAGCTGTGTATTACGTGCAATTCGAGCCGAGAAGTCCGTCGGTAAAGCAATTGCTTCGTCCAGTGCGTTCGTATGAAGCGACTGTGTATGGCCCATTGCAGCCGCGTTCGCTTCGATCAATGTACGTGTTACGTTATTGAATGGATCTTGTTCCGTTAAACTCCAGCCTGATGTTTGCGAGTGTGTACGCAATGCAAGAGCCTTCGAGTTTTTCGGTTTGAATGTAGACATCATTTGTGCCCAAATACGGCGAGCTGCACGCATTTTCGCAACTTCCATGTAATAGTTCATGCCAATCGCCCAGAAGAACGATAAACGCGGTGCAAATGCATCAATGTCAATGCCAGCTTTTAAACCAGTCCGTACATATTCAAGACCGTCAGCCAATGTATACGCAAGCTCGATATCATTTGTCGCACCCGCTTCTTGAATATGGTAACCCGAAATAGAAATCGAATTGAATTTCGGCATGAATTTCGCGGTATATTCAAAAATGTCTGCAATAATTTTCATCGACATTGCCGGTGGATAAATATATGTGTTACGTACCATATATTCTTTTAAAATGTCGTTTTGGATCGTACCGGCCAATTTATCAGGCGATACTCCTTGTTCTTCAGCTGCAACGATGTAAAACGCAAGAATCGGTAATACTGCACCGTTCATCGTCATCGATACCGACATTTGATCAAGTGGAATGCCGTCGAATAAAATTTTTGCATCTTCTACTGAATCGATCGCAACGCCGGCTTTTCCGACATCCCCTGTTACACGAGGGTGATCCGAGTCATAACCGCGGTGTGTTGCCAGGTCAAATGCGACTGAAAGCCCTTTTTGACCCATTGCCAAGTTACGACGGTAAAAGGCATTTGATTCTTCCGCAGTCGAGAAACCTGCATATTGACGCACTGTCCATGGACGCGCTACATACATTGTCGGATATGGACCACGTGTATTTGGTGCAATACCAGCCACATCATTCAAATGTTTTGCGTCTTGAATATCTTCTTTATTGTAAACCGAATTCACTTCAATGCCTTCATTTGTCACGTACGAGCCTGTAGAAGTAAGTTGCTCTTGTTTTAATACATCTTCAATGACAACCGTTGCGAAATTTGCTTTACTCATTGTTGTACCCCCTTCACGCTCATTACGACATCCGACAGCTTGCGGGCGATGTTCTGACCTGCATAAATAAAGCCGTTTAAGCCATTTGCAGTCCACGCCGCTTCATCTTCTTTATATTTACCTGCTGCATCCAATACAACCGTTTGTTTTTTGTTTTCTAGTAATGCCGGAACAATGGCTTTTGTATCTTCATCCGTTGCTGCTACGACTACATAGTCATAGTCGGCACTTGCAAGCCAAGTTGTTGCATCTTCAATTGTTTGGAAGCCTGCTGTTTGATATGCTACAACACCCGCTGTCGCAAAGTATCCTTGTACAAAATCTGCACGCGGCTTGTAGTTTTTCAGTTCGCCGAATGTTAAGATTGCTGCCTTGATTCCAGTTTGTGCATAAGTGGCACGTAAGTTTTCAAATGGAATGGCAAGACGTTTTACACCTGCAAATTGAGCATTTTCAGGTGTTGCTACTGTATCTTGCGGGTTTGCATAAATGTTCGTACCGATTAGTGAATGCTTGCGTGTCTCCACTTGCTTCATGCGCGCCTGATACACTTCCTCAATTTGAGCATTGATACCGTATGCTTCCAATCCGCCAGCAATTTCGATTTCCAAAAACAGTGCCCATGCTTCTTTTACATAGTCAGCTGTTAGTGATTCGATAAAGTACGAACCGCCTGATGGATCGATGACATTAGTTACATGTGACTCTTCTTTCGTAACAAGGGAAACATTGCGCGCAATACGGATCGATTGCCCTGATACACCTGTCAATGCATCATGCGGATGTACCGTAATAACATCTGCACCGCCGATTGCCGCTGAGAACGCTTCATTGCCTGCACGTAATAAGTTTACATAAACATCATATTTCGAGAAGCTGCGTACCGAAGTTTCCACTACGACCGGGACAGCGCTTGCTTCATTGCCGAATGCTGAAGCAAACGCTTTCCATAATACTTTGAATGCACGAAGTTTTGCTACTTCTGCAAAGAATTGCGTATCGACAGCGAACTGTACGAAAAACTTCTGTTCAAATGCTTTAAAATCTTCAGCCGTATTCGCAAGTTTAGCTGCTTGCGCAAGCGCAATAGCAAGCTCTTGAACCGCATTAGCGCCATCATTATGGAATGGAATCGTATTTGCACAAAACGTGCGGACGTTTGGATAGTCAGCTAATTCTAATGTTTCAGGTGAAACAATATAGCCTACAACGTCTTTACGTTTAGCTTCGTCAATATATTTGAATACATCCAGCACTGCATCTTCAGCAGAAGCGACGATAAATTTAAATGAATTTTCCGATAAATAAGAAGCGAGTTTTTCGCTGTCTTGTTCAGACCAGTCAAATGCAACCGGGCTGTTGATTGTAATCATTTCATTGCCGCGTGATAAGCTATCCTCGATATTGGCAAAAAAGCTGGCTGCATCATTGCCGGCGATTTGCTGTGCAACAGTGAAGCTCGTCTGTTTTGTTAAAGAACGGATTGTTGATACTTGTTTCTCCAGTTGGTCTCCCAATTTTTCGATTAAGCTTTCTTCTGTATAAAGTGGGTCAAGCGTGATATTTTCAATTGTCTTTGTAAATAAGGATTCAAACGGTTTTCCTTTTAATGCTTTTACCGCTTCTTCCTTCCACTGCTCATAGCTAGCTGTTTGAAATTCGATCTCTTTCATATTCATTGACATGTGGTCGCTAAGTAGCTTCCCCCCTTGTTATATTTCTGTACTATAGTTTACACGAGAATGTTCTGACAATAAAGAGAAAAAAAACGTGAAAGCCTTATTTTACAGGCTTTCACGGCATTTTTAGTAGACTGACATCTTCTGTTTATCGACATTTTCGAGAATTTCTTTCACACGAGATAAGAATTTACCACAAATCATGCCATCTAAAATTCTATGATCTAAAGATAAACATAAATTTACCATAGAGCGTGGAGCAATCATATTACCCTGTACTATTACAGGTCTTTTTACAATACTTTCCACCTGCAAAATTGCTGCCTGTGGATGATTGATAATGCCCATCGACTGAACAGAACCAAATGATCCGGTATTGTTGACTGTAAATGTACCACCTTGCATATGTTCCAATTTCAGTTTTCCGTTGCGTACAAGATGTGCATATTCATGAATTTCCTTCGCGATGCCTTTAATCGATTTTTCATCGACATTTTTGATAACCGGCACGAATAGTGCATCATCAGTAGCTACAGCAATCGATAAATTAATATCTTTCTTTTGAATAATTTTATCTTCCGCCCATACAGAGTTGATGATCGGGAATTCTTTTAGCGCCTGGGAGACCGCTTTTAGGAAAAATGCAAAATACGTCAGGTTGAAGCCTTCTTTTTTCTTGAAATCTTCTTTTATGCTGTCACGGTATTCAACAAGCTCTGTCACATCGACTTCCATCATCATCCATGCATGCGGAATTTCATGTGCGCTACGCAGCATATTTTTCGCAATTGCTTTACGGACTTGCGTAACCGGAATTTCAATATCTCCAGCAGCAACAGGGATTTCCTGTTTCGGCTGAGGCGACGATACCGGTTCTTGTGTAGAGCCTTGTGCTGACTCTTGCGAAGACGATTCTTGTTTTGGCTCCGCGAATGCTGTTGGTTGTTCGTCATTCGAAATATCCTGACTTGTCGGCTTACCCGCAGCAACATAGGCTTCAACATCTTTTCTTGTGATCCGATTGCCGACACCTGTGCCGGTAATTTGGGCCAAGTCGACATCGTGTTCATTGGCCAATGCTAAAACTGCAGGTGAAAAACGACCAGGCTTGCGTTCTGTGCGCACCGGTTTGTCTTCTTTTTTTGCTGCTGGTTTTTCTTCTTCTTTTTTCTGTGGGCCGGCATTTAGAATTGCCGAGCTGACATTCGAGCTTTTTTCTACTGGTGCTGGCGGCATTTCTGAGCCTTCCACTTCAATCGCGCATACAACTGCGCCTACCGGCAATGTTTCGCCTTCGTTTGCGATTAATTCTGTAATTACCCCTGCAAACGAAGAAGGGATTTCGGCATTAACTTTATCTGTTGTTACTTCTGCTAATGGATCATATTTATTTACTTTGTCTCCCACTTGGACAAGCCAGCGTTCAATCTTACCTTCTGTCACACTTTCTCCAAGTTGCGGCATGACGATATTTTGAATTGTCATTAAACAATCCCCCTTTAACTAATAGGCTTAATTTCAAAAAAGTTGCAAGCCAAATATAGATACTTGAATTAAATAAGGGCATCTCAAAATATATGAGTTGATTTCCATTTCAGGGAGGACGCTTTCCGCGGGCCCGGCTCGAGCCTGTAGTCTCTCCCACAGGCTGTTCCCGCAGGAAGCTTGCTTGTGACTGTCGCTTACGCTTTCGTCACAGAGAAAATCTTGTAGCGAAAGGCGCTAGCCGTCAGCTTGTGTTTTAGCAGTGCGAAAGGTGAAACCGTCAGCACGATCACTCGCCTCCCTTCCATTCCAATCAACTCTTTTCTCTACAAAATTGTAGCTTAAATATTCTGTCCCTTATTCTATTAACTAGAATTCAGCGAGTTCGCGAATTGCCTTTTCTACTTTGTCGGGATTAATCATGAAGAACTTTTCCATTGTTGGTGCGTATGGCATTGCAGGTACATCCGGTCCCGCGAGACGCTTGATCGGTGCATCCAGTTCAAATAGGCAATGCTCTCCAATGATGGCCGCCACTTCACTTATAATGCTGCCTTCTTTATTGTCCTCTGTGATAAGAAGGATTTTCCCTGTTTTTCTTGCTGCTTCAATAATGGCTTCTTGATCTAACGGGTAAACGGTACGCAAATCTAAAATGTGCGTTTCGATGCCGTCTTTTGCCAGGCGTTCTGCTGCCTGCAATGCAAAATGTACTGCAAGACCGTACGTAATGACGGTTACATCATCACCTTCGCGCTTCACATCGGCTTTTCCGATCGGCAATGTATAATCATCTGTCGGCACTTCACCTTTAATAAGACGGTATGCACGTTTATGTTCGAAAAACAGTACCGGATCCGGATCGCGAATGGCTGCTTTTAACAGGCCTTTTGCATCATATGGTGTTGACGGAATGACAATCTTCAATCCAGGAGTCCCTGCAAACATCGCTTCAACCGATTGTGAGTGATAAAGGGCACCATGAATTCCCCCACCAAACGGAGCACGCACAACTAAAGGACAGCTCCAGTCATTGTTTGAGCGGTAACGAATTTTTGCCGCTTCCGAAACAATCTGGTTTACAGCAGGCATAATAAAGTCCGCAAACTGCATTTCAGCAATCGGACGCATGCCATACATCGCTGCACCGATTGCAACACCGGCAATCGCACTTTCCGCTAACGGTGTATCCAGTACACGTGCTTCGCCGAATTTGTCATACAGACCTGTTGTCGCTTTGAAAACGCCGCCTTTTAACCCAACATCTTCACCTAATACGAAGACGCGGTCATCTCGCTCCATTTCTTCTTTCATCGCTAAGTTAATCGCATCAATATAAGAAATTACCGGCATTACGCATCTTCTCCTTCCGCATACACAAAACGCAATGCATGTTCTGGCGAGGCATAGGCTGCATTTTCTGCATAATCTGTCGCTTCATTGACAGTATCCATAATTTTTTTGTTCATTTCTTCCAATAGCGCATCATCCGCTATACCGTTGTCTTTTAAGTATGTTTCAAATAAAATAATCGGGTCTTTTGCTTTTCCTTCTGCAATATCCTCAGCTGTACGATATTGACGATCATCATCATCCGAAGAATGGGCTGTCAATCGGAACGAAACCGTTTCGATCAGTGAAGGCCCTTCACCGCGACGTGCACGATCAGCCGCTTCTTTCACCACTTTGTATACTTCCAGCGGATTTTTGCCGTCTACCGTTACACCAGGCATCCCGTAGCCGATTGCACGGTCTGACACTTGTGCACAGCCCAATTGGCGCTCAACCGGTACAGAAATTGCATATTGGTTGTTTTCTACCATGATAATAACCGGCAATTTATGCACACCCGCAAAGTTTGCTCCTTCATGGAAGTCCCCTTGGTTTGACGAACCTTCACCGAGCGTTACAAATGTGATAAAGTCCTTTTGCTGCATTTTTCCTGCAAGTGCAACACCGACCGCGTGCGGTACTTGTGTCGTTACAGGAGAAGAACCCGTAAGTATACGATTTTTCTTTTGCCCGAAGTGCCCCGGCATTTGACGCCCGCCAGAGTTCGGATCTTCCGCTTTCGCAAACGCCGAAAGCATTAAATCTTTAGCCGTCATCCCAAAATGAAGGACAACCCCCATATCACGATAGTACGGCGCAATATAATCCTTTGTATGATCAAGGGCAAAGGCAGCACCTACTTGAGCCGCCTCCTGTCCTTGGCATGAAATAACAAATGGTATTTTGCCTGCACGGTTTAACAGCCACATCCGCTCATCAATACGGCGTGCCATTAACATTGTTTCGTACATTTTCAGTACATCTTCATCCGTTAATCCCAATTGTTCATGTGTAATATTAGTGTCCGTCATAAAATACCCCCTTGTCGCTGTTAAAAATGAATTGCTTTGCCTTCAATCGCCAGTGCGGCTTCCCCAATAATTTCGCTTAGCGAAGGATGCAAATGCACCATCTGTCCAACTTCCCATGGTGAGGCATTTAAAAACAAGCCAAGTGCAGCTTCAGAAATTAAATCCGTTGCATGCGGTCCGATTAAATGGACGCCGACAACATCATTCGAACTTTCATCGGCAACTACTTTCACAAAGCCTGCTGTTTCACCATACACAATCGCTTTACCGATCGCTTTAAACGGGAATGTTGTTGTCACAACTTTATAGCCGTTGTTTTTCGCTTGCTCTTCCGTAAGGCCGACACTTGCGACTTCCGGATTACTGTAGACGCCTCGTGCAATATTTGCATAATGCAGTGGAATCGAATTCTGTCCCGCAATATGCTCGACAGCACGTATTCCTTCATGTGAAGCAACATGTGCCAACTGCATTCCACCGATAACATCTCCTATAGCATATATATGACGTTCTTTCGTCTGGAAATGTTCGTTTACTGAAATATATCCATTGTCCAGTTCGATTTCCGTATTCTCCAAGCCGATGTTTGACGTGTTCGCTATCCTTCCAACTGATAGTAAAAGTGCTTCCGCTGAAATGGTTTCATCATTCACTTGTAGTGATACATTTTCCTTTGTATCAATTGCGGAAGGATCAAGTTTTACATTGAAATGAACATTCACCCCGCGCTTTTTCAAAGATTTCAGCATCTCCGCGGAAATGGCTGCATCTTCAGTCGGCAACAAACGATCACCTAGCTCGATAATCGTGACTTCAACATCGAAATCAGTGAGCATTGACGCCCATTCGACACCAATTACGCCACCACCGATAATAATAGCTGACTTCGGGAGCTTTTCGATTGTCAGGAATTCATCTGATGTGAATACTTTTTTCCCATCAACTTTCAATCCGTCCAATGTTCGAGGGCGAGAACCCGTCGCAATGATGACGTTTTGCGGCACAAGCATTTCATTCTCTGTGCCATCATTCATTTCCACTGAAATCGTACCTGGCATCGGCGAGAAAATAGATGGTCCTAAAATGCGGCCGAAACCATCATATACGTCGATCTTTCCTTTTTTCATCAAGTGCTGGACACCTTTGTAAAGCTTATCTACAACGGTAGCCTTTCTTTGTTGGACACGTTCAAAATCGATTTTGACGTCATTTACTTCCACCCCAAAATCAAGTGCCTTTTTCGATTGCACATATACTTCCGCACTTCGGAGCAATGCTTTAGTTGGAATACAGCCCGCATGCAGGCATGTACCCCCCATTTTATTTTTTTCGACGATTGCCGTTTTCAATCCGAGCTGTGACGCACGAATCGCGGCTACATAACCGCCTGTGCCTCCGCCTAAAATAACGACATCATAATCTTTCGCCATAACCGACACCCCTTTTTCCAGTTACAAAATCAATTTCTTCTTTCGTAATCGCGTATTAGCGACCGTTTAAAATATTTTTTTCGTTTTGAAGGAACTGACTGCGGGATTTTGCTACACGAGCAATACGCTCTTCTGCCAAACGGTTTGCTGCTAAATATGTTGGAATATCTTCTTCTTTTGAAATTGCAAAAATCTTTTCCAAGCTTGTGTAGATCGTTTCTACACGCTTCATTGCACGCTCGCGATTATAGCCGTATAACTCGTCTGCTACGTTAATAACCCCACCTGCATTAATCACATAATCCGGTGCATAAACAATCCCTAAATCATGCAGTACTTTACCATGTCTTGATTCTGCCAGCTGATTGTTTGCAGATCCAGCAATAACCTTCGCTTTGAATGTCGGAATCGTCTGATCATTGACAATTGCGCCAAGAGCACATGGTGAGAAAATATCCACATCTTGTGCGTAAATTTCATCAGGTGCTACAGCTACTGCTCCAAAGTCTGCAACGACACGATCGATTGCTTGCTGATTAATGTCAGTTACGATTAGTTTCGCTCCTTCTTTATGCAAGTATTCACATAATGTGTACGCAACATTCCCAAGACCTTGAACTGCTACTTTACGGCCTGCCAGCGAGTCATCTCCAAATGCTTCTTTCGCTGCTGCCTTCATCCCTAAAAATACACCATACGCTGTAATTGGTGAAGGATTGCCAGAGCTGCCGAATGCCGGAGAAATACCTGTTACATAATTTGTTTCTTCATGAATTAAATCCATATCTGCAACCGTTGTACCGACATCTTCTGCCGTAATATATCGACCATTCAAACCTTGAATGAAACGTCCTAATGCACGGAACATTTCTTCATTTTTATCCTTGAACGGATCTCCAATAATAACTGTTTTACCGCCACCTAAATTTAAGCCTGCCGCCGCATTTTTATAAGTCATACCGCGTGCTAGACGAAGTGCATCTTCAATAGCTGCTTCCTCTGAGGCATATGTCCACATGCGCGAACCCCCAAGAGCTGGTCCCAATGTTGTATCATGAATAGCAATAACCGCTTTTAACCCCGATGCCTCATCTTGGCAAAAGACTACTTGTTCAAAATCATATTTCTGCATGTACTTGAAAATTTCCATAACACTATACCCCTCCACTCAAGAAAGCGCTTACTTTCTCGTATATTATTATTTTCTGTTAATTAAAGATAATAAATACTTAAATTTGTATAATTTTATTATCGTTATTTTTACAATACTTATAAATCTAAAAGGATGCAACTAGAAATCCTTAATTTGATTTAAATTAGAATATTCGGACAATTTTTACGCGAAATCAAATTTGAAAATCACGCAAAATTACTTTCGAAAACACTATTTCAATATAGTAATTTAAGTTTTATTGGACTCATCCCATATTTCCATTCTATGAATCTATACCCGATTATTGACTTTCTCTGCCTGCATTGTAAAATTAAGTGATACTAAAAATAATCTGAGACATTGTTTCATTTACTGTTTTTTGTCTGAAGGAGGTCTGTAAATGGCACGTATGGCTGCATTTATCGTACTAGTCATTCCCGCAATTTTAATGGCTGCCGGGATAAAATTTATGCGAGACACATTATTCGGTATTTTAATTTCACCATTTCCTTGGATTTGGTTACAATTCGTCGTCGGTGCCATATTCTTTGCCGTTTCATTTTTATTTTTTGCAGGGTTTTTACTGTACCGGGATCGCAAGCGTGGTAAAGTATCGGAGCGCTGGCAGAAATAAAGACAAAACAAAAAATCAAATTTCTCTTTATAGGGAAATTTGATTTTTTTCGTATATTCAGTTAATTCTTCAATGAAGAAGAGTAATGTTATTCTGGCATTCCACAAAATTATTAGGGTAAAAGTAAATAGGGAATCACTTCCATATTTCATTTAAATAAAATCAAACTTGTCGATTTTTCTGGGCTTCCTGAACTAAATGCGGAAAATCCGTAATCCACCCTTTTACAATCGAATGGGGAGTTTTTAAGAATGATTCATTTCCCTGGATTGCGTAAAAACGCATGCCGATATTAGCCGTTTTACAGGCCTCTAAATATTGATCTTTATAGTACCGTTTATGTGCATGTATCGCATCGAAAAAATTTTGCTCCGCTAATGTGGCCCAATAGAATTTTCTCGTAATAATATACGCCGTCTCGATGTCCGGGCGAATCTCTTTCACAATCTTTAGCAGAGAATCATGGAATGAAGAGAAATGGCTGTTTTCAGGTAAGCTGATCGTTTGCAGTAATTCCTTCAGAACATGCTCATTCGTTAATAGCGACTCTTTCAGCTCTACATTCAACGCAATATTTTCGGCATTCGCCCATTCCAGTACGTCGGCAAAGGCAATCATCCGGTCACGACGAAACAGCCGTTTAAACCGCGGACCTAATTTATAGTGAATGAGCTCGTCATAAGAACACTGATTGACCATTTTATTAATACCGGCCAGTCTCTTTAAGTCATTGTCATGGAATACCACTAAAATTCCATCATTTGAAACTTGGAGATCCAGTTCAATGCCATCTGCCCCAAGTTCTTTCGCTTTTTTAAAGGCAGCAAACGTATTTTCTAAGTGAAAGCTTGATGCCCCTCGGTGGGCAAAAATGGGTATGTTATTCATTATACATTCAACTCTCCATTTTCTATTAAAAATCGTCCATTTGTTATAGACGTCAAAACAGTGGACTTTTTGCCAATCTGTATATATGTACCAGGATATGCTTCTTTCGTCACATGAATCTCTGCTTTACTAACTTTGCGTAAATCGTTCATTAATTGTTTAATTTCCCGATCTAAATTCTGCGCTGTTTCTTTATTGGAAGCGAGCTTTTGTTTTGTGAGCTCCAATGCCGCCAATTGTCGTGGTGTTAACGTATGTATAACAGGAAGGATGCGTTCTATTTGTGCCTCAAGCTGCACCATATCTTCATGCATTGATTTTAGCAGCGATGCCTTGTATTGAATGACCTCAAGACTTTGTGCTCTGTTTATGCTAATAATGATTAATTCAGTCGGTCTTTCCAGTCGGTTTCCTGTAAACGCCGAAACGATTGTACTTTTTGCGATTGCAGTCCCACCGATGATTTTCCCTTTCCGCTCATCAACCAAAATGGAATGTGCAGTCAAATTTGAACCTAACGAATAAAATCCAATATTCAGATTTTGACCTGCGACTAAATGGGCATCATTTACATGTTTAACGAATATATCTCCGGCAGCTTCTACAAGTGTTTCGCCTAAACCGAATATGCCTCCTCGAATAAAAATATCCCCGTAAAGGGACTTAATCAGTTTTGCGCCGGATACACCTTCTGGATGTTCGATTGAAATATCACCATTTGCAACAACGGAAAAGCCTGGCTGGACAGTTCCTTTAATTGAGACAGATCCATTAAATTCAATATTCCCGGTTTCGATGCCGACATCACCGTCAATTGGTAAATGCTGATTCACACTCACCATTCCTTGATGTTCTTCAACTACCCCGCTTATTTTCGAGCGAAGTACCGTTTTTCCCTCTTCTTCAACTTCATAGGCCGATTTCTTGTCATAATTCAACGGCAAATCTCGCCCCAAAGGAGCAGGAATCGATTCCCCATAAATATTTATTCCCGGAATACCTGATTGTGCATGAATTTTCTCACCAAGCCATGCGCCTTCTTCAATTTCATAAATAAAGTTCAAATCATAATAATCCGCTTTGCCATCTTCTCTTATAACCGGTTTTCGCTCAGGTAATTCTAAATAGGTAATTTGTGAATCTTCACCTTTGACAGGCGGTGTTCCTTGCGCAATCAATGTTGCCTTCGCAGTGACAATCGATTCCAGTTTCACATTTAAAATACCGTACGTTATGTTATCTTCAGCTAAAAGCTTCTGAACCTTTTTTTGTATGGATTGCACATTTTCTTTTATATACTCCGCTGTCTCATATACAAAAAGCGATGCTGACATTTTATCTCGGGAAATTTCGATTACAATCGATGGAAGCCATTTACCGATTTCAACCGGGGTGTCAGTCACTTCATTTAGTCCCTCTTTTAATAATGCAAAATTCGTTAGTTTAATACGAGGATTTTGGCGCAAAATCGTTTCGAAGTCTTTTAGCATAAAACCTGGCTGTCGGGTTTGCAAATATATTTTCCCCTCATTTTTTATTATTTCAAAAAAGTGATTTTCATGAATAACCATGCCATTCCACCTCCTCATACATTACAGTATATACATATTTCTGATAATTGTTTAGTTAAAAATTGGATTGTAAGGAGGTTTTTTAGCATGTTCTTCAAATTAGCCGAAAAGTATCTGTCTCATAAGTTATAAACATCTATAATATATTATTATAGTGAACGTTGGAATTGGAGTAAATTATGATACATATCTGACAGGTCTTTTAAATATTTTTCATCCCGTGTTTCAATAGCCCTAAGTGTACGATTGATCATTAAAATATCTAGTTCGATGGAATTGGTTAGGTTTTGATGGTTAATATTATTTTCGATAATCTCGTTTCTTAATGTACCCAGCTCATTTAAATAATTTTCAAGCTCAATTTCCATCGTTTGAAGCTGTGTATTACTTAATGTACCGAGCAGTAATATATCGTTATAGCATATCTCACGTTGAACATGTAATTCTTCTTTATATTTTTTTACAACCTCATCCGGAGAATTGGCCGTTGTCGTAGGAGACGCATCAAAATCTTGCGGAAATCTTACTAGCAGAAAAAACGTCAGCACGCCCAGAAGGATCAATACGAATTTCCATCGTTTCATTTATCATCGCTCCTTATTGTTATCCCCCTATTCTACTGTGAAATTATATTAATAATGTGAAATTAATATTAAAATCCTATGACAACAAAAAAAGTGCCCAGCACCAGCTAGACACAAATAGAACAATACGTTTTCAAACATATTATCCAAAGAAAGGAGGTAAAAACGAAGACGAAGAATTTCTTAGCCTTGCTATCTAATTTTACCCGTTGTTATTTTTTGTTAAACGTTAATTACAAATATTTTTATTCACGTAATACGATTTACGATTTACCCAAATTATAGTTTCGCAAAGTCTAAAAAATCTCTTTTTAGGTTAAAATACTCATAAATTACCAATGAATGTAAAAGGATGATTATGAAATGAGTGTAATTGTACTTGATAACAAAAGGCTTTTTCTAAAAAGGATTAAAAATTATGAGTTGAATTCAGAAAAAATCTATTATAGAAATGATAAAGCAGAGGAAAGATTTCTTTTCCTGTTCCTTATGAATGAGGATGAACTTTGGAGTGAATATAAGTTCAAATATTTATATATTCAGATGTTTGATGGCAGTGAATATAAATATTTTTCCGATAAAAAATTATATAGAATTTTAAAGAAAATGGATGAATACTTTAAAGAAGCCGGAATTAGTGAGATAGAAGACTGCTCTTATAATAGTTCGGAAGACTGTTACTATGTTAGTGAAGATTTGAAAGAAATAATGGAAACCGATGAGCATCTAGCGCAAGCTATTGATGGTTATGTAATAATCAAGGATACGTTCATATTCGTTGACGAAGACATTTCAATTATAGCGGATAGGATGGATAATTCCTTTGGAACGGTATAAAGAAGTCAAAATAAAAAAGCCTTCTTAAACTGTCGATAGAAACTGTTTAAGAAGGTTTAATTAAAGTAGTATTCTCGTAATAAAAAATAAGTTTCCGAGGTAAAATGCCCTCAATTTATTAGCTCGCTACCATTTCAATACGGATTTTGTCCGCAATCATCGCAATAAACTCTGAGTTTGTCGGTTTTGATTTCATATGGTGCACGGTATAGCCGAACAATTCCGAAATGTTCTCATAGCTGCCTCGGTTCCAGGCTACTTCAATCGCATGGCGAATAGCACGTTCCACACGTGACGGGGTTGTCCCGAATTTCTTCGCGATTTCCGGATATAAAATTTTTGTAACTGAGCTTAGCAACTCAATATCATTGTAAACCATCTGGATCGCTTCACGTAAGTAAGCGTATCCTTTTATATGTGCAGGTACACCAATCTCTTTAATGATGCCTGTAATCGTTGTATCTAATAAGCGTGTGTCCATTTTTGCAGGGGTACTCGTTGATAAAACCGGTACACGTTTTTCCTGTTCGACTTTCTTGCCTGCACAATGCAGAATTTTTTGAACAAGCTGCTCAAATTCAAAAGGCTTTAACATGAAATAAGATGCACCGTAATTCACAGCCTGCTTCATGACATCTTCTTGGCCAAAAGCAGTTAGCATAATGACTTGTGTCTGTGTATGACGCTCATCGTTATACATCTCTTCCAAGACAGCCAGTCCATCCAAATGCGGCATAATGATATCCAATAGTAGAACATCAATTTTATGCTCTTCCAACATTTTAATACAGATTTTTCCGTTAGACGCTGTTGCAACAATTTCAATTTGCGGATGATTCGTAAAATACACTTCCATCATTTTAACTAATTCGCGATTATCATCAGCAATCGCAATTTTCACCTTTGACAAACAAAATCCCCCTTTAAATTCTATTTCTTATATATTCATTACAATAGCAAATTGTATGAGCTTTCTTACAAATGTCCAAACTTCTTGTGTAATACAATTGTAACAAAAATGAGCGACAGTTGTCTTTCGATCTCTCTTATTTTGCATTGTCCTTTAGTGAAGTTTCGACAGAATTACTAAATTTCCTTTTCTTTCATAAAAAATGAGTAACAAGTAGTATCTTTTCTCTGTTTATCGACAAGGAAATATATGGTTCATCATTTGTCGATTTATCATTATGTACTATTGTAATGAAAAAATCAAAAAAAGACTACACTTTAATAAAAAGTATAGTCTAAAGTATTTTTAGTACGGGCTCTTTTTCAGCATTTCAATTACAAGAATACCGGCACCTTTTGTTGGTTCTTCGATAAACATATGCGTTACCGCACCAACGAACTGGTTATTCTGTATTATAGGACTTCCGCTCATCCCTTGAACAATACCGCCCGTTTTCTTTATAAGACGTTTATCGACGACATTGAAAGTAAACGTATTATCCGTTTGTTTGTCAATTTCGATATCAAACAAATTGACTTCTTCCCCGTCGATTGCCGTTAAGATTTGTGCTTTTCCCTTTTTTAACTCATTTGCATGTATAATTTCCATCGGCGGATGCAAACTGTCATGTAATGATTGTTTCCAATTACCAAAAATACCGTATACATCATTGCTTATTACTGAACCGAGTGGCATTTGTGATTTATCTACAACTGAAATTTTGTACCCTGGCTGTCCAGGCGTACTTTTCTTCACTTGTGAGATTGATGCTTCAAAGATTGCACCATCATTGAATTTCGGAGGCTGCTTCATTGTAGAATCTACAATTTGATGTCCAAGCGCTCCGTATTCCATCGTTTCAGGATCGATGTACGTTAACGTCCCTATTCCATCTGTTTCACTTTTTAAAAATGGTTTTAAATGCACCAGTTCATGAGCTGATACGTTGATCTCTCGTTGTTGCTTTCCATTTTCAACGGTCAGTGTAAATGATTCGCCTTTGCCGGCAATGTCTTCTAACTGGCTTACTTTTTCACCATTAAGTTTTAAAATATGTTCTCCCTTTTTCAACCACTCACTATTTTCCAATAATACGTCCTGTGCAACCATTACATAAGGCATCTCCAACTGAACGCCAATTGAATGGCCCATTGGAATTAATGATTTCCCCAATACTTCTATTGGTGATAACATAAAAAGCAATGCAACGAGTATCGACCATTTTTTAATCATCCTTCACCTCCTCTATGCGCTTACTATGTGAAAATTTGACGGAGTTATGAACGGAAAAATTTTGTTGATATGAGGAAAAATTAGAATGTATTCGTTGTAATCCCTGCTGCTTCGCGACCTTGAAACTTATACGTTTAAAAAAATAAAAAACCGCCTAAAATTTTTATTAATTTTAGACGGTTTTTGTATATTTAATTCATCATTTCCTTACGTTCATTGGCCATGTGGATTAATTCTGAAGCATGTTGTAATGTCAGGTCTGTAATTTCAGCCCCACTCATCATGCGGCTAATTTCCACAATTCGTTCCTTTTCTTCCATTTCCGTAATCGAAGTAAATGTACGGTTATGCTCAACTTGCTTTTTAATGTAGTAATGATGATCTGCCATTGCGGCAACTTGCGGCAAGTGAGAAATACATAGAACTTGCGAATTAACTGAAATTGCGGCAATTTTTTCGGCAATAGCCTGAGCGACACGTCCGCTTACACCCGTATCAACCTCATCGAAAATAATGGACGTAATGCCATTTGACGAAGAGAAAATGGTTTTAAGCGCAAGCATCATACGTGAAAGTTCCCCGCCGGAAGCGACTTTAGGCAGCGACTTCGGTGGTTCCCCAACATTTGTAGAAATGTAGAATGCGACAAAATCCTTGCCGTTTGCGTCCAGCTGATTCAGTGGCTCGAATTTAACGATAAACTGCGCTTTTTCCATATGAAGCATACGCAACTCATTCATAATGGCATCACTAAGCTTAATCGCATTTTCTTTGCGGATTGTCGTCAATTCTTTTGCAATTTCATTTAGATCTGCTTCCATTTTCGCCAGCAATTGCTCATTTTTCTGCAATGTTTCATCACGGTTCATAAGCTGGCTTAACTCTTCCTCGATTTTTTCATGATACGTTAAAATCTCTTCAACTGTCGTACCATATTTACGTTTCATAGTTTGATATAAAGCAAGCCGCTGCTCGACCTCATTTAAGCGCTCTGCGTCATACTCTAAATCATCGAGCACATTTTTCACCTGATATGCTGCATCCTGCAATGCATAAAAACTCGAAGTGACCGCTTCTGAAGCCTCTTTGAAATTCGAATCGAGCGCTACAATGTCTTCCAGTGCATTCATCGCATTACCGATGAAATCCAGTCCTGTTCCATCATCGGAAATCGCTGAATACGCAATGTTCGCACGTTCAAATATTTTATGGAAATTCATTAAACGAAGTCGCTCTTCATCCAATGCCTCTTCTTCATCAATTTTCAAACCTGCCTGTTCCAGCTCCTGGATTTGGAATTGATATAAATCAATACGCTGCGCCATTCGCTGCTCGTCCATGCTTAGCTCAGCCACTTCTCTTTTTAATTGACGATACGCTTCATACGCTTCATCGTATTTCGCTTTCACCGGCTGAAGCTTATTATGTGCATAATGATCCAGTAAATTGATATGGAATTTTTCATCCATAAGCTCCTGATTTTCATGTTGCCCATGAATGTCGATTAAACTGCCGCCAATATCACGTAAAACAGATAATGGAACAAGTTTGCCGTTCACTCTGCAAACGCTTTTTCCTGAATCATGCAAATCACGTCTTAAAATAATCGTATCTTCTTCTGATTCAATCCCATGTTCTTCGAGTTTCGCAAAAATCGGATGCTGACTATTATTCACATGAAATAATCCGCCAAGTTCCGCCTTTTTTTCTCCGTGGCGGATAAACTCGGTTGAGCCGCGTCCGCCAGCCAATATATTAACCGCATCAATAATGATTGATTTTCCGGCACCTGTTTCACCTGTCAAAACAGTTAAACCCCCGAAAAAACTAACGGTTAAATCATCAATAATAGCAAAATTTCGAATGCTTAATTCTCTTAACAAACCATTCCACCTCGGTTTACAGCATATCTAATAAGCGATTTTTTATTTCTTCACGTTCGTCCTCTGTTCGACACATGATTAAAATCGTATCGTCCCCACAAATCGTACCTAAAATTTCCGACCAGTCCAGATGATCCAATAATGAACCGATTGCATTCGCATTCCCTGGCAACGTTTTCATTACTAAAAAGTGCGACGCTCCATCAATCGAAACGAAAGCATCTGCCAACGAACGATGCAATTTTTGAATTGGGTTGAAACGTTGGTCTGCTGGTAAACTATATTTATAACGACCGTCCTGTAACGGTACTTTAACTAAATGCAGTTCTTTAATATCTCGTGAAACCGTTGCTTGAGTGACGTTGTACCCGGCATTTTTCAGCTGATCGACTAAATCGTCCTGTGTCTCGATTTCGTTATTTGTAATAATATCACGGATGCGTATATGGCGCTGTCCTTTGTTCACAAAAGTCACCTCATTAAAATGTATAGGAATATATGTATATTTACACTACCATTTGCATAAAGGAAAAACAAGAAAAAACCGTACATATGTTCAAAAATCCGTTTTTTCCGACTGTTTTCTACATAAAAAAGTAAGTAATCAGCTACAAATTTCGCATAAAAATTATTCTTTTTTATTTAAACAGACACTTTTATTACGACTTCTTCATGGTCCATTGATTTCCATTTCGGGCGGACGCTTTCCGCGGGCGCGGCTCGAGCCTCTAGTCTCTCCCTCGCGCTTTTCCCGCTGGAGTCTGCCACCCTTCATTCCAATCAATTTCCGTTAATGCCCAACATTTGTACTACCTATAGATTTAATACAAAAAAGCACAAAACAAATCCATAAGAATCTGTTTTGTGCTTTCCATTATTTCAGCTGCATATGCGCTTCTTTTACGACTTGTTCGAAGTTTGTGAAGGCTTCAACTTCCTCACCGTCATGCGAATTATATAAGTGGAATAAAAATTCAATATTCCCTTCCCCGCCCGTTATTGGTGAAAACGAAGCATCCTTTACGACAAATCCGATTTCCGTTGCCATTTTTGCTGTTTCTTCCAAAACAGCTAGATGGACTTTCGGCTCCCGTACAATACCTTTTTTCCCTACATTTTCACGACCTGCTTCGAATTGCGGCTTTACAAGTGCCATAACATCGCCACCTTGCACTAAAACCGTTTTTAATACAGGTAGAATCAACGATAGCGAAATGAATGAAACATCGATTGTCGCGAAACTTGGTAAGCCTTCTACTAAATCTTCCGGCTTTGTGTAACGGAAATTTGTTTTTTCCATAACCGTTACACGCTCATCTGAACGGATTTTCCATGCAAGCTGGTTTGATCCAACATCCAGTGCATAGCAGTGACGCGCACCGTTTTGTAGTGCACAATCCGTAAATCCGCCTGTTGAAGAGCCGATATCAAGCATTAGCTTACCTTCTACAGATAGATCAAAAATTTCAAGTGCCTTTTCCAGCTTCAATCCGCCTCGTGACACATATTTTAACTGTGAACCTTTTACTTGCAGCGGTGCATCGATTTCGATCTTTTCCCCTGCTTTATCAATGCGGATTTCGTTTGAGAACACGAGACCAGCCATAATCGAGCGCTTTGCCTTTTCACGCGTCTCACATAACCCGCGTTCAACAAGCATTACATCTACTCGTTCTTTTTTTTGCTTTGTCATTCTTTATTAAACCCTATCCGACTGTTTATTCGGTACTAGCTGTGTAATACGTTTTACCGCTTCTTCAGCTGTCACGTTTATTTCTTCCAATAATAAATCAACTTCACCATGCTCGATAAATTCATCCGGAATCCCGATACGTTCAATTTGAACATTGCGGTATTTTTTATCAATTGCAAATTCCACCACTGCACTACCAAATCCACCTTGTAGCAATGATTCTTCAATTGTTAAAATCGGCAAGTTTTCCTGCATAATTTCATGCAGCATTACTTCATCCATCGGTTTAATGAAACGTGCATTAACAACACGTACATCAATACCTTGGTATGCCAGCTGTTCCGCTGCCTTCAATGCCATTGGAATCGTTGTACCGAATGTCAGAATAACTGCATCTGAGCCTTCACGTAACACTTCCCATGAACCGATCGGCAGTGCTTTCATTTCCGCATCCATTTCAACACCTAAGCCATTGCCGCGAGGGTAACGAAGCGCGATTGGACCATCATTATAATCAATTGCAGTTTTCACCATATGCTGACCTTCATTTTCATCTTTAGGCATCATCAGGACGATATTCGGGATATGACGTAAAAACGAAACATCAAATACGCCTTGATGTGTTTCGCCGTCCGCGCCAACAAGGCCTGCACGGTCAATACCGATGAAAACATTTAAATTCGGGCGTGCAATATCATGCAGCACCTGGTCATACGCACGCTGTAAAAACGTCGAATAAATTGATAAAAACGGTTTCATTTGCTGTGTTGCAAGACCTGCCGCCATTGTTGTTGCATGCTGTTCGGCAATCCCTACATCAAAGAAGCGATTCGGGAAGTCTTTTTGAATGCCTTCAAGTTTTGAACCGACAGGCATTGCCGGTGTAATCGTAACAATCCGGTTATCTTCCTTCATGCATTTACGAACCGATTCTGCGACTAAGCTGCTCCACGCTGGACCTTTTGTTGAAGATTTTACGAAAGCACCTGTTTCCATTTTATATGGACCCGTACCATGCCAAGTACCGATTGTATCGTCTTCGGCAGGTTTGTAGCCTTTACCTTTTTTCGTCAACACATGGACAAGTACAGGACCTTGTACTTTTTTCGCATATTCCAATGTTTTTTCCAGTGCCTCAAAATCATGCCCATCAATCGGACCTAAATATTTGAATCCTAATTCCTCAAAGAATACACCTGATACAACTAAATACTTTAGGCTGTCTTTCACACGTTCTGCAGTAGCGGCCAGCTTGTCGCCAACCATTGGAATTTTGTGAATTAATGATTCCAAATCTTCTTTTGCACGTGAATATTCCTTTGCCGTACGCAGACGTCCTAAAACGTCATGCAATGCCCCAACGTTCGGTGCAATCGACATTTCGTTATCATTTAAAATAACGATCATATTCGTTTTTTCATGACCAATATGGTTCAATGCTTCCAGTGCCATACCGCCTGTCAGTGCACCATCACCGATAATCGGAACAACAAAGTTTTTGTCCCCTTTAATATCTCTCGCCGCAGCCATACCCATCGCTGCAGATAAAGATGTGGAACTATGCCCTGTTTCCCACATATCGTGTTCACTTTCGACAAGCTTCGGGAAACCGCATAGTCCTTTAAATTGACGCAATGTGTCAAATTGACTTGCCCGGCCTGTTAAAATTTTGTGGACATATGCTTGATGCCCGACATCCCATAAAAATTTATCCTTTGGACTGTTAAAAGCTTTATGCAGTGCAATCGTCAGCTCAACGACACCTAAATTCGGGCCAATATGACCACCCGTAATTGAACATTTTTCGATCAGAAAAGCGCGAATTTCTACAGCCAGCGCTTCTAGTTGCTTTTTATTCAAGTCTTTCAAAAAGGATGGACTAGAAATTTTCGTTAAATCCATCTCATCCACACACCTTTTCATCAGTTTATTCACCGTTGTGATTTTTCTATTATATCAATGTACAACACAAGACAAAAGTTTAACACATTTTAGTTACTACGTCTCACAATATACTGTGCAAATTGTCGAAGCAATATCGTATCAGTGTCGATTTTTTGCAATGCTTCAATCGCCAGCTCATAATGCTCATCCAGCTTTTGCTTTGCACCGTCTAATGTAAGTAAAGCAGGGTATGTACTTTTTTCGCTTGCAACGTCTTTTCCTGCTGTTTTCCCTAGCTGTTCCGAAGTTCCCTCAATATCTAAAATATCATCTTGTATTTGGAAGGCTAAACCGATATGGTGCGCATATTCCACTAATGCTTCACGATCAGAACTACTTGCATTTGCCAGCACGGCACCTGCTTCAATACTAAAACGAAGTAATGCGCCTGTTTTATTTACATGAACCGTTTCAAGCTCCTGTAAATTTAATAGATGTTTTTCTCCGTCCATATCAAGCACTTGTCCGCCGACCATACCTTCAGCACCTGCCGCAATACTTAACAGGTTAACAAGCTCAATGCGTTTTTCTGCAGAAAGATTATTTAGACGTGCGATGACACCAAATGCCAATGTGTTTAATGCATCACCAGCCAAAGTTGCCAATGCTTCCCCATAAACAACATGATTCGTTGGCTTGCCTCGGCGTAATTCATCATCATCCATACTTGGCAGGTCATCATGGATTAACGAATACGTATGGATCATTTCAACAGCAGAGCCTACAGAATAACTTGCCTCAAGAGACTGATTGTACATTTCGCAAACCGCCACAACAAATAACGGACGAATTCGTTTGCCTCCTGCTTTTAATGAATACAGCATCGATTCTTTTAAATGTGCCGGTGCTTGTATTGATTCAACAAGTTTATACATTGTCGTTTCCAGCTGCGGTATATTATGATCAATAAACTGCTTTAACGTGTTTTCCATCTGTTAGTCTTCTCCATTTCCTTGTTGGAAAGCTTTCTTTTCACCATCTTCTCCAACGATTGAAATTAATTGTTGTTCTGCGTTTTGCAGTGTATCATGACAAAGTTTTGATAGTTCCATGCCTTTTTTGTAAAGGTCTATGGCTTCTTCCAGTGGAACATCTCCTTGTTCAAGTTTACGTACAACTTCTTCTAATTCTGTCATTGCTGTCGCAAATGTCGGTTTTGTCACTTTGCTTCCCCTTCCTTTTGCACATGCTTTTTCTCAATTTTCGCTTCGGCATATCCATCCTGAAACGTCACTTGAATCACGTCGCCTTTTTCCAGCTCGTGAACTGATTTTACTACGTTTTCCTCTTTATATGCCACGCTGAAGCCTTTGCTCATTAATGCGAGCGGATTTAACGCCTCCAGCATACGCAGCTGATTTGTAAAAGCGACTTTATTTTGTGCAAGCTGTTGCTGCATTCGATTCGTTAATGTTTGCGTACGGTGTGTAAGCTGCTGTTTGGCTGCAGTTAACTGATGTACCGGCGAATACAGCTTCATCTTACTGTCTATTGTCTGCAATTTTGATTTTTCATTCATCATATAAAGCTTCGTTGCATTTTGCAGTGATAAGTCCACCTGAATTAACCTTTCAATAAAAGGACGATACAATCGCTCAGGTGTTGCAAGCGGATAGGAATTTTGCAGTTTCGTTAAGCGATTGCGTTCAAAATTGAGCTTTGACGTCATCATTTGATGAAGTATCGACTGATGATGAAGTATTTGCTGATACAGCTGCTGCTGATTCGGGACAGCCAGTTCTGCCGCAGCAGTTGGTGTCGGTGCACGCAAATCCGCGACAAAATCTGCAATCGTCGTATCGGTTTCATGTCCGACAGCACTAATAACCGGAATTTGACTTTCAAAAATAGCCCGTGCGACGATCTCTTCATTGAATGCCCATAAATCTTCAATTGATCCGCCACCACGACCAACAATAAGTACATCACACAATCCATGGCGGTTCGCTAAATAAATATTCTCTGTAATGTTTGGAGCCGCACCTGCACCTTGTACGAGCGTCGGATAGATTAAAATTTCAGCCTGCGGATATCGGCGGTTAATCGTTGTGCATATATCGCGAATGGCAGCACCGGTCGTCGCCGTTAAAACACCGATCGTTTTCGGAAATTGCGGAATCGGCTGCTTGAAATTCGGGTTGAATAGACCTTCTTTTTGAAGACGTTCTTTCAATTGATTAAAAGCGACGAATAATCCGCCAATCCCGTCCGGCTCCATCGTCTGTGCATAAAGCTGATACGCGCCGCTTGCTTCATAGACATTCACATCGCCCCGTATAAAAACTTTCATTCCTTCTTCAGGCTTAAAGGAAAGTTTCGAAGCCTGTGAACGGAACATCGTTGCGTTAATACGTGAACTGTCATCTTTCAGCGTAAAATAAATATGACCTGAACTATGTACTTTTACATTTGAAAGCTCTCCCGTTACGTACACATCACGTAAATGCGGATCGGCATCAAATTTTCGTTTAATATATTTAGTTAATGCTTTTACGGATAAATAAGAATTCGATGTCATAAACGTATTGCTCCTTTACGGTAGTTCTTTTTTCGTATAAGTGATTTTTGATGCAACGGCAGAATTGCCGGTTCATCATTAAATAAAGAGGAAAAATAAGCGAAATATTTATCCTTAAGTATTCCTTATTGTACCCTATAAGCTAAAAATCACGATTTTGATCTACATCAAAATCGTGATTTTTGAAGTTAGATTAATTCTCTTGACGTTCTAACTCTTTTTCAGCTGCTTGTACTGTGTTTTCCAGTAACATCGTAATCGTCATTGGACCGACACCGCCTGGAACGGGTGTAATATGTGAAGCAATTCCTAGAACATCGTCAAAATCAACATCACCGCATAAACGGTTGTCTTCATTTCGGTTAATCCCTACATCGATAACAACTGCACCTTCTTTAATATGCTCACTTGTAATAAAGTTCGCACGACCGACAGCAGCGATTAAAATATCTGCCTGTTTCGTAAAGGACGGTAAATCCGGTGTTTTAGAATGTGTATACGTTACTGTTGCGTCTTTTTGCAGCAGTAGTTGTCCCATCGGTTTCCCGACAATATGGCTGCGTCCAACGATGACTGCATGCTTTCCTGCAACATCTATTCCCGCATATTCGAGCATTTTCATAACCCCATAAGGAGTACATGGCAAGTATGTATCCTGTCCAAGCATCATTTTCCCTACACTAATCGGTGAGAATCCATCCACGTCTTTCTCCGGAGAGATCGTTTGGATTACTTTATCCTCGTTGATATGTTTCGGTAATGGAAGCTGAACGAGAATACCGTGAATTGAAGCACGTTCGTTTAATTCACGAATTTTTTCAAGTAAAGCCTGTTCTGAAATATCTTCAGGGAGTTTGACAAGTTCCGAATACATCCCAATCTGCTCACAAGACTTTTGCTTGTTGGCTACGTATGTTTTGGATGCGGGATTGTCTCCTACTAAAATGACAGCTAAACCGGGTGTGATCCCTTTTTCTTTTAGCGCCTTTACACGAGTAGCGACCCCTGTTCGAATTTCTTGACCGATTTCTTTACCATTAATAATTACGCTTGACATGTTGTTGCTCCTTCCAGTGATTACGACAATCGGAAAGGCTGCCTGCTGCTTGTATTTTCAATAAACACTGACGCTTGTTCTGACAACCTACCAGTTAAATCTTGATATATTAATCTTTATAGAATTGAATACATTTGTTGATTTATTGCTCAGTAAATTTCGAAAGTACACCATTGACGAACTTGCTAGATTTCTCGTCACCGAATGTTTTGGAAAGCTCGATTGCTTCGTTCATAATAACTTTGTTTGGCGTTTCTTCTGCGTATAATAATTCATATACAGCTAAACGTAAAATTGTTCTTTCAATTTTTGGCAGACGGTTAATCGTCCATTTTTCTAGGTTTTTTTCTAGCGCTGCATCAATTGCTTCGAGATTTTCAGTTGTCCCACGAACTAATTGCTCCAAAAAGGCATTTGATTTTTGTTCTTCTTCAAGAACATGGCCAATCGCCTCTTCTATTGTTAATTCTGTGCTGTCTAACTGAAACAAAGCTTGTAACGCTTTTTGACGCGCCTCTGTTCGTTTCATAAATAATAGCTCTCCTTCATAAGTAGCATTACTTGTTATCATAGCATATTTTGCAAGGCATCGCACAGTTTGACAGAAAATTTTTGGCTGCAAAAAGAGATTTTTGTATTCTTCCTTAAAATGGTGAAATTTGCGATAAAAAAACGACATGTTTGAGATAAATCAACATGTCGTCTATATTATTTTCGTTAATAAAATACCTGGTTTTTATATTAGGTAGTTGATTTCCATTGCGGGTCGGACGCTTTCCGCAGGCGTCACGCTATTCCTGCTGGAGTCGCCTCCCCTCCATTCCAATCAACTCGTTATAAAACTTACTGAAGGCATCTTATATTATAAGGTGATATTAATTATTCTGTAACGGAATCGTCAGCGTGCCTGTTTCGCGCTTATCGTTTCCTGATTCCGGGAATTCAAATAGGTACGTAATTTGTTCAGCCGTTTCTTTTATTACGTAAAACTGAAAGTGCTCCATATTTTCCAGGAAATAACGGATGTCCTGCATCGCCATCAGCTCTCCTACTTCTTCATAATGTGCCAAGGCTTGCTTAAAGTAAGCGTTAATCAAATTTAAATCTTCTTCATTTGCTATACGAATATAATCTTTGCTCATATCATTTTAACTCCTCAACTAGATAATGACCTATTATAGCATAATTCCAATAGAGAATAGGAAGCTGCTGCCGATCGATTTGAAGGTCAATTATTTTCTAGTAAATTTTATCACTTAAACGCCTGTGCGGCTTTAACAGCTTTGTGCCATCCTGTAAATAATGTTTCGCGCTGCTCTTCATCCATTTCCGGCTCGAATTGGCGATTAAGTTGCCAATGATGTTGCACTTCGTCGAGATTCTCCCAGAACTCGACAGCCAAACCTGCTAAATAGGCTGCGCCAAGTGCCGTTGTTTCATTGATTGAAGGACGTTCAACAGGCACGTTTAAAATATCCGACTGGAATTGCATTAAAAAGTCGTTCATAACAGCACCACCGTCAACGCGTAATTTCATTAATTCGATGCCTGAATCTGATTCCATCGCTGACAATACATCGCGGGTTTGATAGGCAAGTGACTCCAATGTCGCACGGATAAAATGTTCCTTCGATGTGCCGCGTGTTAAACCGAATACTGCACCGCGCACTTCACTATCCCAATACGGTGTTCCCAATCCGACAAATGCCGGTACAACATACACACCATCCGTATCTTTTACACGTGCTGCATACGCTTCACTTTCAGAAGATTTCCGGAACATACGAAGCCCGTCACGAAGCCACTGAATTGCAGAACCTGCTACAAAGATACTTCCTTCAAGTGCATATGTCACTTTTCCGTCATAGCCCCACGCGATAGTTGTAAGTAGGCCGTGCTCCGATTTTACCGCTTCCTCACCTGTATTCATCAGCATGAAACAACCGGTACCGTAAGTATTTTTTACCATTCCTTGTTCATAGCAAGCTTGACCGAATAATGCTGCCTGCTGGTCTCCGGCGATACCCGCGATTGGTACACGGTGACCAAAGAAGTGATTACCCGCAATTTCCCCGTATATTTCTGAGGACGGTTTTACTTCCGGAAGCATTGATGCAGGAACACCTAAAATGTTCAGCAATTCCTCATCCCACTTTAATTCGTAAATATTATACATTAATGTTCGCGAAGCATTCGAGTAGTCTGTCACATGAACAGCTCCTTCTGTAAGCTTCCAAATAATCCATGTATCAATTGTTCCGAATAAAAGGTCACCCGCTTCCGCTTTTTCTCGTGTTCCTTTTACATTGTCCAGTATCCATTTTACTTTCGTGCCAGAAAAATAAGCATCGATGAGCAAACCGGTTTTATTACGGAACAGCTCATTATGCCCTGCTTCCTTTAAAGAATCACAAATTTCCGCAGTTTGGCGTGATTGCCATACGATGGCATTATATACCGGTTCACCCGTATTTTTATCCCACACAACAGTCGTTTCGCGCTGGTTTGTAATCCCGACTCCTTCGATTTGTGACGCCTGAATATTATTTTCCGATAATACTTTCGCGATTACCGATAAAATCGAACTCCAAATTTCCTTTGCATTATGCTCAACCCAACCCGATTTCGGGAAATATTGTTTAAATTCCTGTTGTGCTGTATGAACGATATCCCCTTTTTTATTGAATAAAATGGCACGTGAACTCGTCGTACCCTGATCTAACGCCATAATATACTTGTCCATTATACGATCTCCTTTTTAGCGGATTTAGATTGTGTGATAAATGCAATGACACAAATGACAACAAATAATGTTGTAAACAACCAAAATGCCACTGAATTTTCATTTAAAAAGAATTGTTTGTAAAACAGTGCGCCTGTAACGCCACCTATAATCGGCCCGACAATTGGCACAAAGGCATAAGACCAGTCCGAATCTCGCTTACCTGGTATCGGTAAGAAGAAATGCGCGATGCGGGGTCCTAAATCACGGGCAGGGTTGATAGCATAGCCTGTAGGTCCGCCTAAACTCATACCTATGGCGATCACAATAATACCAACAAGCAACGGATTAATACCATCCGCCAATGAATTACCACCTAATGCCAAAATTCCTAATAATAATATAAAAGTCCCTATCATTTCTGTTACCATGTTTGCCAAAGGATGACGAATGGCAGGAATTGTAGCAAAAACGGCTAATTTTGCATCTTGATCTTTCGTTTGTGACCAGTGTGGCAAATAGGCAATATATACGATAATTGCGCCGATAATGGCTCCTAATATTTGTGCAATAATATACATCGGAACATCCGCCCATGGGAAGTCACCAATTGTTGCAAATGCTATTGTCAATGCAGGGTTTAAGTGGGCACCACTTATTCCGCCTACAGTATATGCCGCGATTGCCACGGCAAAACCCCAGGCGATCGTAATTACGACCCAGCCGCTATTTTCCGCTTTGGAAAATTTCAGCAAGGAACCAGCAACAACCCCGCCTCCTAAAATAATTAAGATCATCGTTCCTACTAATTCTGCTAAAAATGTTGACATTCCCTTCGCCTCTTTTCACTAATTCATTGTTACGTCTAATAGTTCCTGTTCTAGTTGGTCTGTATGCTGCTGCTTTTCTTCTGCTGTCCAGTTTAGGTAGTCGCTCATTTCATCAATAACAAGCTGTTTATATTGTTTCACTAGGTGTATATTAAATAGTAGTGCACCGGTACGACGTATGAAAAAGTCGGACGGAGTACATGCACTTTCCTCGTTTATCGCATAGTACAGCTGACCGTAAACGATCGGCGGTAAGTTCCCTTTTGCCTGTTTAATATAATCGAATACTTTGTCAACATTAGTACCGTAGAATTTTGCTAAATAACGGCTCTTCTCTTCCGTTAACCCAAGGTCCTGACCTTTCTCCGTCCGTTTTTCAACAAACGATTCAAAAAATTTCGAGCCGCTCGTTTCCCCGCCCGAAATAGGAAGATTTTTTGTAATGGATTTGCCGTATACCATCTGATATTCGTCGTTTAATTGTTTTACGACAAGATCGACAATTTTTTCCGCCATTTTACGATAGCCTGTCAGCTTTCCTCCTGCAATCGTTATCAGTCCACTTTCCGATTGCCAAATTTCATCTTTACGTGAAATTTCCGACGGTCCCTTACCTTCTTCGTGGATAAGCGGTCTTACCCCTGCCCATGCCGATTCGATTTTATCTTCTGTCAGCTGCAGTTGAGGGAACATATAATGAATCGCATCCATAATATATTGTCGATCCTCTTTTGTTACTTTTAGGTCTGCAGGATCCCCTTCATAAAATGTATCTGTTGTTCCTACATAAGCTTTGCCATCTCGCGGAATCGCAAAAATCATACGTCCATCTTTTTCGGTATCAAAATAGATCGCCTGCTGCAGCGGGAAATCATCCTCGTCGAAAACGAGATGCACACCTTTTGATAAAATAAGATGTTTATTATTAAGTTCTCCATCTAATTTTCGTACATCATCAACCCATGGACCTGCCGCATTGACGACTTTCTTTGCTCGAATTTCATATTGTTCGCCAGTGAGTTGATCTTCCACTGTCACTTTAGAAAAGGCCACGTTATTTGCTTCAATACCGACAACTTTCAAGTGATTCATTGCGATTGCCCCGTTGGCAACAGCTGCCTTCATTACTTCAATTGTCAGTCGCGCATCGTCTGTACGATATTCGACATAAACGCCGCCACCGAGTAGACCGTCCTTTTTAATAAGTGGTTCACGGGCAATCGTTTCATCTGCAGAAAGCATAAAACGTCGTTCATCCTTTTTGACATTCGCTAAAATGTCGTATACTTTCAATCCAAGCGCTGTCGAAAACGAACCAAATGTCCCTCCTTTATGGAAGGGAAGCAACATCCATACAGGTGTTGTTACATGTGGTCCGTTTTCATAAACAATTGCCCGCTCTCGACCAAGCTCGGCAACCTCTTTTATTTCGAATTGTTTTAAGTATCGCAGGCCGCCGTGCACAAGTTTTGTCGATCGGCTACTCGTTCCTTCCGCAAAGTCCTGCATTTCTGCCAACCCTACTTTCAGCCCTCGTGTTGCTGCATCAAGTGCAATCCCTGCACCTGTAATACCCCCACCAATAACAAATAGATCAAAGGTGTCTTCTATAAATGTTTTTTTCAGTCGCTCTCTTGCATTTGCAGAAAAGTTTCCCATACCGTTTTCCTCCTTACCAAATGAAGCTTTAAATCTATACCCTATTTTCACCTTGTTCATATCCTAAAATTCACAAAAATATGAAAAAACATTTTAAATTAAAGCCTTAGCTCTTTAGGAGACGAAAAAAAACCGAGCCTCAATTTAATTGAGCTCGGTTCATGTTTATACGATTATTCTGCGTCTTTTGAAGTTTCGAACTGGATCCCTGTAATGTGGATGTTCACTTCGCTTGTTTCGATGGCTGTCATATTTAAAATGGCTTGTCGAATCGTTGTTTGCACTTCTTTCGCCACTTTAGGAATGGCATAACCATATTTTACAGTGCAGAATACATCAATGACAATATTGCCTTCTTCAGACATCGCTGACTTGATGCCTTTCGAATGGACTTTTTTACCGAAACGCTCGGCAACACCTGATGCGAAATTTCCGCGTGTTGCTGCGATTCCTTCCACTTCTGTTGCAGCGATACCTGCGATAACTTCAATTACTTCTGGCGCGACTTCAATCTTCCCTAATTCTTCTTTACCAACCGGTGTTGGTTGTACGAATGCTACTTGTTGTTTCTCAGCCATTTGCGATACATCCTCTCTTATGTAAACTAATGGATTTCTAACGCTTGTTACTTTAAATCCTTATGTTCAGTATACTACAATTATAGACTGGATGTAGAATCGTTACGCCACATTTTCTAAATTTGGCACTGGTTATCCATTATTCCATGCATACTGTCCGTCATTCGGATCAACTAATTTAATGTCATACACTTCACAGTAATGTTTTGCTACAAATAATATTTCCTGACGCACTTGCAGCATAATACCGGTATCATTCGTCTCGACAAAGTATCGGATGAGAATACGACAACTTGTCGGCATCAGCTCATCCATCGCCACATGAATGATTTTTTTCGAGATTTTGGGATGTAATGAAATTTGCTCACGTACCGATTCCATAAACTTCACAATACTTCCCTCATTATTTTCATTAGAAATATGCAGGAAATGCTCCACTTTTCTTTCTGTCCGGTTCGACAAATTGTAAATCGGTCGATTGACCAAATACGAGTTTGGTACATAAACAGTCCCTTTATCGGATGTTTGAATGACCGTACTGCGCAAATTAATATCCTGTATCGTCCCGTCGATTTTTTCGTCACTCGACATAACCCAATCCCCGATCTGGAATGGTTTATCCAAGGCAACACTCATCCCGCCGAATATATGTGCGAGCGTGTCACGAATACCAAATGCAAGCGCAACACCAGTTAATCCAATCGCAGTTAAAAACCCGTTTAAATTAAAGTTCCACAGTGACGCAATTGTAAACATGGCAATTACCATAACCGCAACTTTACTCATCCTTAAAAAAAACGGTGTTAAAATATCCTGATCTTTCCCTGTTTCAAACCGGTGCGGATTTTTTAAATAAAAACCGAGTACATCATACAGCGCTTTAAACGCAAAAAATACATACACTGAATCGATATAAATACCGAGTTTCGCATTATCAAATAGCCATACTTCCACTAATAGGGATGCGGCCATCACAATCAGGCTGAAAATAATGGCATTACGTATTGATGGATATACACTTTTAGTAATGTCACCCAAAACCGGATGATTTTTTTTATTGAACAAATCCGCGATTTTGAATAGCAGCGGCCGGATCATGAATCGAATGCCGAGTAAACCAACGACAATTATTGCAGCAGCCGCCAGACCATCTGCTACAGTCGGTGCGGTAACAGACGGAATTAACCATTTTATCGATTCCCACATAACAATCACCTTCTTAAACCTTCTTTACAACTACAAGACAAAATCATACCATGTAAAGAAACGATTTACATCGAAAATCGTTCCACTGATAGTCAATTCGAATGGAGGGTTATTTATGACTGAACTTAACAAACAATTTCTGCTTTTAGAACAACAACTTATGTATTACAAAAAGGAGGACTTTATCAGCCTTTTGAGTGAGGATTTTATAGAATACGGATCATCCGGAGGCATTATGGAGAAACCTTTCCTACTGAATGAATTAACAGATCAAGGTATTGAAGAATGTTTATTTACAGTTACGAATTTCCAGGCAATTCCCATTGCAGAGCAGCTTGTGCAAACCCGATTCGTTACTACAAATCGCACGAATGGCAACAGTCAAAACCGGAGTTCCCTTTGGCGCAATGAAAACGGGACATGGCGGATGTTCTTTCACCAAGGCACACCAATAAAATAAAAAAACCGCCCTTATGTGTAAAGAGCAGCATTTCATTACTTTTTAAATATTTCTTTATATTGATGCGATGTTGTGATAGCGATTGTCAGAGCACCCTTACTGTAATACGATTTAATTATAAACGGAGCCCCGCTCGTATTTTGAAACTTGAAATCGAGCGATCCGTAAGAAACCGTTGCATCCCTGCCTGTCGGGACATAACCGATGTTCAATGAATGGTGATGCCTTTCTGTAATGCGAATTCCTAACTGGTCGACGGCATTAAATAATGTAGAGGACGTTTGGCAAATTCCACCACCAATCCCCATTACAAGCTCCTTATTAATAATTTCAGGTGCCGGTTGATAACCTTTTTCCATCGTTCGCTCTCCAACCATTGTGTTAAAGGAAAAATAATCTCCATCCCCAACTAATATATTATGGATGGCATTTGAGGAAAGCTCGATATTTTCACTTCTTCCGCTTTGTGCCCCATTAAAATAAGTCGTAAACGATGCAACGGTCACATCATCTAAGGAAGGTATGTCTATATCCAGATCAGTTTCCAATATATACAGCGGTAAAAAAATATGATCTCCTTTTGGTGAAGCTGTTAATATTTTGTCGACCAATTCACTTTCTTTTAATACGATACCTGGATTTCCTTCAACAATAACGTCCCCGTTCTCCCCGACTTTATGAAGCACCATTATCTGATCATAGCCGGTCCTTTCTTTAGTCCCTCTGGCTAAATCTCTCGCTATTTTTTTTACGTTAGCTTTGTACAGTTCGCCATCCGTACCGTAACCTAATAATTGTGGTGTGAACGACTTCACGATTTCCATTGTTCTCGGATCGATCAATGTAATGACAGCTGGATAGATAAGCGGATATTCTCCGACAATCGCTTCACTTTCAGGCAACGGTGCGGTAGTTGAAGCTTCAATTTGCTGTTCTTCACCGGTTACGGAATCACCAGAATACGACGCTTTTTCACACCCTGTAAGTAAACAAAGACCGATTAGTACTAAATAAATGAAGTTTTTTTTCATTTTATTTCCCCTATCTATAAAAGCAAAGATCTCATAGCTTATTCAGAAATTCAACTTCTGTTAACAGAAGCAATGCCACTAAACGTCCATGTATATTGAATATGGGATACCGTCACTTTTATAGACAGCGAGAATGGAATCCATCCTTATTGTTTTCTTTGCTTTGCTTCTTTTTCCCATCTTGCCAAGGCTGGATATGGATCAAATGCCCACTCTGTACGACCATTAAATTTATAAATTCCATAATGGAGATGTGGAGGGAATTTTCCAGCTGTTCCTTCTTTTCCGTACCCTGTGCTTCCAACATAGCCGATAATTTGTCCTGCCTCGACAATATCGCCTTCTTTGAGTCCTTTTTGGAAATAAGCGAGGTGTGCATAATAATGATACGAGTTATGGTTATCACGAATACCGACACGCCAGCCACCAAACTGATTCCAGCCCATCACTTCAATTACACCGTATGACGTTGAATAGACCGGTGTGTTGTACGGAGCAAAAATGTCTGTTCCTTCATGAATTCTTCGGCCACCCCATCCGCGATTCGCTCCCCATGTCCCTCTATAGCTGTAATCGGCATAAGTTGCTAGCGGAAATGTATGATTATCTAAATTGATTGTTCCGAATTTCTCATATAATTTTGCAATAACAAGTATTTGATTCACTGATAGTTCATTTTTATAATAGTCCCATAATGCCAACTTAAAATTATCCTCACCATAGCCATACTGTCTTAAATATTTTGCTAATGTAAACAACACATCCCTATCATCGAATCGGTCTGCCACCCCATCTCCATTTCCATCCATACCACTTCCATGAAAATAAGCAATTGAAACCGGGGATGTATCATCGCCCGCCGGATTTAAAATACCGGACCAAAATTCATCCGAAAATTGAATAGCAATGACACTTTCCCGTTTTGGTATATCCTTTCGCACTTCCTGAATATTACGTTCAAACTGATCGACGGCAGCTAAATAATACCAGGGCAATAATATATTTTCATGCTGAATATAGTAGTCCATCCTTTTTTGCATTAGCTGTTCTTTTGTCAAGGTGGTGTCCTCTTCAGAAGAAGCATCGGCAACCGGCATAAATCCTAAGATAAAAATGGCCGACATCATCAATGCAATACGGTATTTCATCATTTCCCCTCCTCTACGATATGTTGTTTCGTATCATTTTGTAATCGGATCATTTGTGAAATTGTGATAAATCGGTAGCCTTGTTTTTTTAGTTCAGGCAAAATTTTCTCCAATGCTTGAACCGTCTGTTCCCGATTGCCTCCTCCATCATGGAACAAAACAACATTTCCATTTCCAAGACCGTTCAATACCGTATTTACTATTTTATTTACACCTGGATCTTTCCAGTCTTCTGTATCCTGATGCCATGACCACATAACAATCTTATAGCCATTTTTGACGGATTCTTTAACGAGTTCATCTGTATAATAACCTTCAACCGGTCGGAATAAATTTGGTTTCACCCCTGTTATGCTGAAAATTGTATCGGATGTTTGATTAACCTCTTCTATAATGGGTGAAACTGATTTTGTAAAAGGATGTGTGTACGTATGATTGGCGATCTCATGTCCACTTTCATGCATCCGCAAAACGAGTTCGGGGCTTTTTTCAGCCAATTGCCCCACGATAAAAAACGTTCCCTTCGCCTCATATTGTTCAAGTAAATCGAGTATTTGACCGGTATATTTCGGATGCGGCCCATCATCAAATGTCAGGGCCACTACCTTTTCATCCGTTTCAATATCCCAAATAATCTGTCCTGTTTCTTCATAATAGTCCCGTCCTTTTGCTTCACCAAGACTATTGAAAACATACATAGCTGCAAATATAAATAAAAGGACTAAAAATAAAATAAAAGCAATTCTTTTCCATTTTTTTCTTTGCATTTAATCACATCCTTAATTGATTTCCTCTGCATTAGTATTTAAAGAAAAGCTAAAAAGATGTATTCAATTTAAAGTGAAAATAAACCATTTGTGTTTTTAAAATAAAAACAGAGCCTGACGCGCCACTTTTATAACTAGATAATCCTTTTTATGTATAATAGGAAGTCATAAATCAAAAAAAGTGCCGCTTCAGTAAGAAGCAGCACTTTTATTAATGTGGTAAATAGATTAACTGTAAAATAAACAGAACGGCAAAAATATATACGAGAGGATGTACTTCACGCCCACGCCCTTTTACAAGCATAATTAACGGATAGCTGATAAAACCGAGTGCAATCCCTGTAGAAATACTTGATGTAAGTGGCATTGATAAAATAACTAAAAATGCCGGGAACGATTCTTCAATTTCATCCCAATTCATATTTTTTACGACACCGATCATTAAACTACCAACGATAATTAATGCAGGAGAAGTAATAGCAGCAACACCTGATAATGAACCGACAAGCGGTCCGAAAAATGAAGCAATGATGAACAGTACGGCAACAGTTAATGCAGTTAAACCTGTACGGCCGCCAACTGCAACACCAGAACCTGATTCCAAATATGCTGTTGATGGGCTTGTCCCGAACATCGCACCAGCAGTTGTTGCAAGTGAATCGGAAACAAGTGCTTTACGTGCACGCGGAAGTTTTCCGTCCTTCAATAATCCTGCCTGCTTTGATACACCGATTAACGTCCCAGTTGTATCAAATAAAGTAACTAAAATGAATGAAAAAATCACACCGTAAAGACCGTATTCAATCACTTCAGAAATCGCAGTTATTGGATTGAATACGATCAATCCTTCCGGTAAATGCGGAAGCGCCACTACTTTATCGATTGTAAGCTGTCCTGTGAACATCGCAATAATTGCAGTCACGATCATCCCGATAAAAATTGCACCGTTCACTTTACGTGCCATTAACGCGACTGTAATGAACAACCCGATAAACGTCAATAATGGGGCCGGCTCTGAAATATTACCAAACTTAACTAAATTCGATTCATCAGCTACGACAATACCGGACATACGCAGCCCGATGAACGCGATAAATAATCCGATCCCCGCAGTAATCGCCAATTTCAGGTTTTCCGGTATGGCTGTAATGAGCTTTTCGCGGAATGGCGTTAAACTAATAATAATAAATATAATACCTGCAACAAATACTGCTGAAAAGGCAGTAGTATACGTAATCTCTCCATTTGAAGCTAATACAACAGTATAAGTAAAATATGCGTTTAATCCCATACCCGGAGCAACGGCAATCGGATAGTTCGCACAAAGCGCCATCCAGCCAGTTCCGATAACTGCTGCGATAATTGTAGCCATAAATACTTGATCGACCGGAACTCCAGCACCTGATAAAATAATCGGGTTAACAATGATGACATAAGCCATTGTTAAAAATGTTGTTAATCCCGCAAATAATTCACGCTTTACTGTTGTCCCATTTTCTTTTAACTGAAACATTTGCAATCCTCTTTTCAAAACACGAACAATTTTTAAGAACTTATATATAATATTCGTTTCTATAGTAAAATGCAATCCATTCTGAGCATTTTTTTAAATAGGGAAAATTGGTTATTTTCAGAAATTTATTTTGTTGTTCTTTTAGCTCTCTCTTTGAGTTTTTTCTTCCTTTAAATAACGAGAAAAATTCCCTTTATCCTTCTGCTGAAATCTGCTCATTTCTTCTATCATACTTTACCCAAATTATGATATTTTACAGCTATAAAATAAGAAAAACGGTTGCTGAGGACGCAACCGTTTCCAATATTTATTATTTTTGCTTTGATAGGAATGCGTCATATCGCTGTATAAACGATGAAATCTGCGCACGAGTTAAAGGTTTGTCACTTCCGTATTCTTCAACATTAGCCTTTACAGTAAGCCCATTCTTAATGAAAAATTGAATCGCTGCTTCTTCGCTTACTGTTTTCCCATAGTAGTAAGAAGCCATCAATTGTGCCAATTTCCCGCGTTTGATACCTTCATTCGCTAAATTTCTTAAGTCTTTTGGTTCTTCCTTTGCCAACACAGGCAGATTATGCTTTTTCGCCAAGTTGTATACTTTACTTTTCCCCCATGATGATGTGCTCTTAATATTAGCCAAGGCATCTTTTTCAGCATAACGGAAGAAAATTGTTAGGAAGTGATATTCTGTTAAAGGACTGTTCGGTTTTAGAAGCGTTTCGAATTTATTTGTTTTTGCATACCATTCATTACTGTAACCTTTTATTAGACCTTTATCGATTGCCCATATCATATCCTCAGCTGCACTACTGAAGTCAGCATATTTTTTAAAATACTCCGAGTAATCCGGATTAGGGTCTACCGGTGTTACAGGAGTTGGTGTCGGTTCAGGTGTCAATGTTGATTCTGTGTAGTCTAGATAACTAGACGCTACATACCCCTCTGACCCGTCACTTCTTTTCACCGGATACCAGACAAAATGGTTTACCGTTGCCATTTCATCGTATACAAATGGACCGGTAATGGTAACTACTTCGCCTTTATTTAAAGTGCCCTTAACATTATCCTTATCACTCGTAGTAGGACTTGTTCTAATTTTTGGAGTAGTCGTAGCACTTACTTTTTGACCTTTTTCAAATGAATACTTTGATTTTGTTAAAGGTAAATCAAAGTTATAGTTCATCTCTAAAAACTTAATATTATCTCTGCTGTTAGTGTCATATTTGAACTCTTTGCTTTTAAAAGGCAAGTCTTGTAAGTCGATTAATTCATATTCCTCAACTAGACCGAAGATTTTTTCCTGATAGGCGTTTGCATTTCTTTCACCAGTTGATTGCTCAATCGGACTATTTACTGGCTTCGTACCATTATATGCCATGATCGCGAAGTACCAAGATTCCAGGTCGTCTCTGTCACCACCATTGATTTTAGGTAAATCCGATCGATCAAACATTTTATCTAGAATTTTTACACCCGATTCAATATTATAGACAAGGTCGCTTTTCAGTTTTTCTTCCTCGTATTCGGACTGATTAGTAATTTGCATCAAACCGATTCCATTATCAGCTGTTACAATCGCTTCGCCGTTGTTATCGAAATGACGCCAATTTCCACTTTCACCTTCCGCTATTGCCTTAACAATTTCAGGCGGGACATTATAATTCAGTGCTGTTTCAGTTAATAAGCAGTTCGTAGTGGCGTAATCCGGGTTTACATTTGATGCCGTATCATAGTCACATGCAGTTGCTATATCTTTCGCGAATACGTTGTTATCATTATTAATAGATAGAGTGATCGCACCAATGGCAATTGCGCCTAACAATGGTTTGAATATTTTTTTCATATGTACTTATTACACTTCCTTTTATATTTTCTAAAATTAAAAGATTCAGATATATGTTAACATATACCAAACTTTTCAGATAGGGGTAACATTCCGGTTACTATAATCCCTGAACAGCTATTTGCCTCTTTGCCTCCTCCCTTAGTCTTTTAATAGCTATCCCACCTACAGACGGTAAAACTGTAAAATAGTTTCAAAAAAATATAAAAAACCCTCTAATTTAAAATTAGAGGGTTAAATCGTGAGTAAAAGCCGATTAAGCCTTTGCTTTCACATCTAAAATATCATTCTCTTCCAGGAACTTCGTGTTGAATTTCGCTGATTTGAATACGTCGTTGTTCATTAAAGCTTGGTGGAATGGAATTGTAGTGTTAATTCCAGGTCCAGCTACTTCAAATTCCGATAACGCGCGGTTCATTTTCGCGATTGCTTCTTCACGAGTGTCAGCATGAACGATCAATTTTGCGACCATTGAATCGTAGTATGGTGGGATCGTATAACCTGCATAAACTGCAGAATCGATACGCACACCATATCCGCCTGGTACTACATACGTATCTACAGTACCTGCTGAAGGCATGAAGTTTTTGTATGCATTTTCGGCGTTAATACGGCATTCAATTGCCCAGCCGTTAATTTTGATGTCTTCTTGCTTGAACGGCAGTTCTTGACCAGAAGCGATTTTTAATTGTTGTTGTACTAAGTCAACACCTGTGATCATTTCTGTTACAGGGTGCTCAACTTGAATACGTGTGTTCATTTCCATGAAGTAGAAGCGATCTTCCTGGTAATCGTAGATGAACTCGATAGTACCAGCACCTTCATAGTTACAAGCTAATGCTGCTTTAACAGCCGCTTCGCCCATTTCTGCACGGCGCTCTTCAGATAGTGCCGGAGATGGCGCTTCTTCTACAAGCTTTTGCATACGGCGTTGAACCGTACAGTCACGTTCGCCAAGGTGTACAACATTACCGTGGCTGTCCGCTAATACTTGGATCTCGCAGTGACGGAAATACTCGATGAATTTCTCTAAATATACACCAGGGTTGCCGAATGCAGCCGCTGCTTCTTTTTGAGTAATTTCGATTCCTTTTACAAGATCTTCTTCTGTGCGTGCAACACGGATCCCTTTACCGCCACCACCAGCAGTTGCTTTAATGATGACTGGGTAACCGATTTTTGCAGCCCATTCTTTACCTGTTTCGATACTTGGCACAATGCCTGTACCAGGAACTAACGGAACGTTTGCCGCTTCCATTGTGTCACGTGCAACGTCTTTAATCCCCATGATTTTAATCGCATCCGAAGAAGGACCGATAAATTTAATACCCGCGTTTTCACAAGCTTCAGCAAATGCTGCGTTTTCCGCCAAGAAACCATAACCTGGGTGGATTCCGTCAGCACCTGTTTTTTGTGCTACCCCTAAAACTGCTGGGAAACTTAAATACGAATCTTTCGATAACTTTGGTCCGATACAATATGCTTCATCCGCAAGCTTTACATGCAATGCATCCGCATCTGCTTCAGAATATACTGCGACCGTTTGAATACCTAGCTCTTTACATGCACGAATAATACGTACTGCAATTTCGCCTCGGTTTGCGATTAATACTTTTTTCATTGGTATATACGCTCCTTATTCAGCTTTTACTAAAAATAATGGTTGACCGTATTCTACTAATTGGCCATCTTGAACTAAGATTTCTACGATTTCACCTTTAATTTCAGCTTCGATTTCGTTGAATAATTTCATTGCTTCTACGATACATACGATTGACTCGTCGCCTACTTTGTCGCCTACTTTTACATATGCTGGTGATTCCGGGTTTGGAGACTGATAGAATGTTCCAACCATTGGAGACGTGATTTTATGTAAATCAGCCGTGTTTTCTACTGGTGTTGCTGGTGCTTCTGCTTTAGGAGCTGGTGCAGGTGCCGCTTCCACTTGTACTGGAGCAGGTGCTGCAACTGCTGCTGCAACCGGTGCTGCTTCTTGTACTTTTTTAGGAGCCGCTACTTCTGTAACACCGTTGTTTTTCTTTAGTTTAACCTTTGCGCCGTCCGCTTCATATACAAACTCGTCGATTGATGAAGCATCTACTAATTTAATAATTTCTCGGATTTCTTGAACTTTGAACATCTTTAACTCTCCCTTTAAAAAAAGTAATAACAATACAAACCCTATTTTATAATTTTTCGGACTATTTTGAAACAAATAATTTTAAATAGCTCAAAAATAGGCATAAAGCAGAACAATCGTATATTAAGACAAAGAAAAATATTTGAAACTGCTATATAACACATTTACTGCTTTACTATAATATGACGTCCTTTTAATTAAAAGGTTCGAATTCTACGCTAACATTTACATAATCCTTAAATTCAGAGCGCACAACGTATAAAATTTCATCTGCCAATTTCTCGGATACTTCATCTGACATAACTCGTACAGCAACTTTATCTCCTTCAATACGGACAAGGGCATCTGAATAGCCGATTGATTTAATAAGCATTTCCAGCATCGCTTCCGATGATTCTAATTTGATCAGTTCATCCATTTCATTGAATGCCTCATTCTTTTCTTCTGCTGTAAATTCATCAGCAGCAATCTTTTGTGTCAGCTGTTCTTTTTGTTGGCTGCGTTTGTTTGCTAACTCTAAACGTACTTCTTGGAATAAGTTGCTTTCTGAGTTCACTGGTTGTGTCAAGTTTTGATTAACCCCTAAAATATCTGTTTCATCAATCGTTTCATCAGAGAAGATCGTTAAAATATTCGGCGTATTGTCTTCAAAAATATAGAATACAGAAATTACCGCAGCTAAACTTACTACTGTTAAGAACCATACTGTTCGCTTTTTCACTTTCACTTGTTTTCCCCCTTAATTTGCATTGGCACTACTTGAATACGATGCGACGGAATTTGCAGAACATGCCCAACTGTTTCCTTTAGCATGGTTTTCACGTCGGTGCTATTCGCTCCTTGTGCCACGATGATGACACCGGATAGCTTTTTCTGTTGTGAGACAGACAAAAATTGCTGTTCACTTTGTTGATCATAGTGAAAATAAACCTGAACTTGTCCGACTGACTGAATTTCACTTAATAATTTTGCAAGCTGTTCCTCATTCGACTTATAACTTTCTCCTTTCTCTGATGGTGATAGAAACATGAATAAAAAGATAATGAATACTACGGCAATGACAATTAATAAGATAGGACGATTCGCTTGTTTCTTTTCCACATTATTAAGCGTATACGCCCCCTTCTCTACTAGATTTCAACATAATGTATGAACGAAACAAACCGGTTATGCAAAGAATGAAAGAATTGTGCTTGCCACGAATAAATACAGTGCGAGCTTTACATATACTTGCCATTGCCGCTCATCGGCAAAGATGAGAAGACTGCTGCCCAGTAAAATAAAAAGAAATAATTGGATCACGTTTTTCCCCCCATGGACATCTGCATAAAGAAAATAAATAACAGTACGATAAACATAATTGCGAAGCCAAGCAAAAATGCAACTGCACATAATACAAACATCGTCTTTCCAACATCATCAAACAGACCGCTCATACGCATATTTGTAAACGGTTCAATAATGGCACCAATAATTTTAAACAGCAGTGCATGCAGCAAAAGCACCGTCGCCGGATAAAAAGCCGCACCCCAAATAATTGTTAAAAAGGACAGTCCGACAAAGGTTGATACGGTTGACTGGGTTTTTTGGAAAAAAGACAGTCCTTCAACAATCAAACTGCCGATTAGCGGAATATTTTGCTCAATTAATTTTTTGATAGGAGATTTTAATGCATCATTCAGCTGAATAAAGGCGATACCGGAAAGCGTCAAAATTGAAGTCAATGCTACGACCGACGCAATCATGACGCTTAATATGGAGGAACGTATTAAATCTGCAGCTTTTGAAAAGGAAATGGCCGGATATATTTTTGTGCATACATCAAATACTAGTGCGAGGACAAGAGCAGGTATTGTTACTTTTGTACTGACAAATAAAATAACTTGGACAAATAGGATGATAATCGGGTTCCACGCAATCGCCGTAAACACGGTTTGAATCGTCAACAGCATAAATGACATGATCGGCAAAATAGCCATAAAGAAATTTTGAAGTATGGCAATGAGCTCATACAACACAACAAAGGCATCAACGACATTTTGCGCAAATACTACGATAAACAAAATAATAAATAACTGTTCAATCAACACGGTTTCATTCGGTACTAAAGCAAGTAGCAGTAAATACATCAAAATATAAATCGCTACAAGCAGCAAGGAAAACAATAAAGATTGAATAGGTTCTGTAAAAATCGAATAAATTGTCTGCATTACTGTAGCCTTTCTAATAATTGGATTAATAGCTGAAATTTCGGTTGTAGCAGATTGATCCAATATAACACTGCGGTCATGCGAATGGACAACGTAACTAATGTCGCAAAAGCTTCATATTCAAATTGATCTAATAGCTGACAGATTAATTCATTCAGCAAAAAGAGTAATGCCGTGAAAAGCAGTCCCTTACTGTATGGAACATTATTGAAAATAACTGCGAGTCGCTGCCAAAGCGGGATGAGTTGCTCTCGGACAACAAATTGGAAAAAAATAAAGAAAGCGATGACGACAATGATTGAATGCAGCTTGTCCATCGTCTGTTTCAAAATTAAAAACAGAACTAAATAAATGACACTTGCAAATAGCGCAATCATTTAGCTAGACTGCCGTCAACCATTGAAAAAATACGACAATTTCTTGAAAGAACAAGCGCAAAAATCGAATTAATTCCATCGTCATATATAGGTACGCAATGAAAAACAAGAAAAACGAAAACTCTTTTTTTCCTAAATGCTCGAAGAATAAATGAAGAAGTGCAATAATCAACCCAATCCCTGCAACACGAAGCACATCTTGTAATTCCAATAAAGCCCTCCTTCCTTAACGAAACTATATGCAATATCCAAACAAATAAGCACAAAAAAACACTAACGAGAAAGTTTTTATCCTTTGTCATCAGTGTAAAATTTTTTACGGTAAGAGAGTTTCGATAATCTCTTTAACGGATGCTTCTTTAGCCAAATAACTATTTTCTCCCATCCAAAGAGACATATATTCACGGTTATTTTGGTGGGCACTTTCTTTTCGGATCGGCTGTGTCAAATAATGCTGGACCGGATACGGAGCAGTAGTCGCTTCTTTTAATTGCTCGGTAAATTTATTTCTCAAACCGCGCGCATATTTGCCGGTAAATGCTTTTGTCAATGTCGTCGCTTGTTCTCCGGAATTTAAAATTGCCTCTTTATGTAGTTTTGGAGCCTCACATTCAGTTGCAGTCAATAACGCCGTACCGATTTGCACATATGATGCCCCTAATTCAATCGTGTCACTAACTTGTCTCTTTGTCATAATTCCACCTGCTGCGATGACAGGGAGAGAGACATTTTCTTTTGCAGCTTTCAGCAGATCAGCCGTTGAATGAAGTGCCATTGGTTCTATGAATGACCCCCGGTGTCCGCCGGCTTCTTTTCCTTGGACAACGACTGCATCCAGTCCAGCCTGTTCAACTGCATTCGCTTCTTCCACTGAAGTTGCTGTGCCGATCAAGTATACGCCCTTTTGTTTAAGTGTTGATACAGTTCCGCCATCGGGTAAACCAAATGTGAAGGAGACGATCATTACATCTTCTTTAAGAATTGCCTGTACTTGGTCTTGAAAAACGTCGGTTGTTGGAATAGCTGCCGGAATATCGATGTTCAACTCCTCATAGATGGGCTGTAATGCCTCTCGTGCATATTGTAGTAATTCGAGATCTGTTTTCGGCTGTTCCGGTACAAACAGATTCACACTAAAAGGTTTTGCAGTTAATGCTTTTACTCCCTGTATAAATTGCTTCGTTTCTGCGCCGTTCAAATACCCTGCGCCAATTGAACCTAATACACCTGCCTCACAGCATGCCGCTACAAATTCAGGGGTTGTAATGCCTGCCATTGGTGCCTGTACAATCGGTTTATCAATCGGTAATTTTGCCATCAAAAACAATCCACTCCTTTCTTTGATTATACCTACCCTTCCATTAGCAAGCTATAATTTGGGATATTTTTCATTGCTTTTCTAAAGCAGCACAACAAAAAAGACAGAAATATTGTATTCCTACAATACCCCTGCCTTTATCACTTTTGTTTTAGTGCAATTATGCGCGTGAAACGTAAGTACCTTCAGTTGTGTTGATGATTAATTTGTCGCCTTGGTTAACGAAGAATGGTACGTTTACCATTAATCCAGTTTCCATTTTAGCTGGTTTTGAACCGCCTGAAGCTGTATCGCCTTTAATACCAGGCTCTGTTTCAGCAACTTCTAAAGTTACTGTATTTGGTAATTCAAGACCTAACATTTCACCTGAATATGTTTGGATATGAACTTCCATGTTCTCTAATAAGTAGTAAAGTTCGTCTTCGATTTGAGCAGCAGCTAATGTTGTTTGGTCATATGACTCTAAGTCCATGAATACGTGCTCATCACCTTGTGCATATAAATATTGCATTTTGCGGTTTTCGATCATTGCTTTTTCTACTTTTTCACCAGCACGGAAAGTTTTTTCTGTTACGTTGCCGTTACGTAGGTTACGTAATTTAGAACGTACAAATGCAGCACCTTTACCTGGTTTTACGTGTTGGAATTCTAGTACGCGGAATAAGTTACCGTCAACGATAATTGTTAAACCTGTACGGAAATCGTTTACTGAGATCATGAATTATTTCCTCCAAATTATAAAATGATTAATTCTTTAGTCGAATGTGTTAGTACTTCATTACCCGTATTTGTGATTAAAATATCGTCCTCAATTCGAACGCCACCAATTCCAGGAATGTATACTCCCGGTTCAATTGTTACAACCATATTAGGCTCCAGCACTGTATTGGAACGGAATGATAACCCAGGTCCTTCATGCACTTCAAGGCCGATACCGTGACCAGTCGAGTGACCGAACGCTTCACCTAAGCCTTTTGATTTTAAATAATCTCGTGCTACAGCGTCCGCTTCGATCCCCGTCATACCCGGACCAACTTTTTCAAGCGCAAGAAGCTGAGACTCGAGCACAGCATTGTACATTTCTACCAACTTATCTGATGGTTGGCCAACAGCGATTGTACGTGTAATGTCCGAAATGTATCCATTATAGTAAGCACCAAAATCAAGTGTTACAAAATCGCCCGTTTCAATAATTTTGTTTGTTGCAACACCGTGCGGCAATGCAGAACGTAATCCGCTTGCAACAATAATATCAAACGAAGAACTTGTAGCACCTTGTTTACGCATGAAAAATTCTAATTCATTCGATACGTCAAGCTCTGTAATGCCAGGCTTGATGAAATTTAAAATATGTGTAAATGCATTGTCTGCAATTTCACATGCAACCTTAATAATATTAATCTCTTCTTCAGTCTTAATCAAGCGAATTTTTTCAATTAAACCTGAAACTGGCACGAAATCAACATTCACTGCCGAATTGTATACTTCATATGTACCATACTGCATGGCATCTTTTTCGAATGCCAATGATTTTACACCCATTGCCGTCACTTGTTTTGCCACTTCTTCATGGATCGGTCCGCTATGCTGAACTACACGGAATTCCTTTACTTGCTCTGATGCTTGTTCTGTATAGCGGAAATCTGTGATAAATACAGCATCTTGCTGTGAAACGACTGCTACACCAGACGTACCAGTGAAGCCTGTCATATAACGGCGGTTGTATTCATTCGTAATGAGTATTGCTTCGACATTGTTCTCGATTAGTGCTTGACGTAGTTTAGTAAGTTTCATCTGTTTTCATTCCCCTTTTGTTTGTTGTAAAAATTTGCAGCTGGCAATTAAATTGCCGGATCTGCAAATTTGTCCTGCCTTCATTCACAGAAACTTTGGCGTCACGCGATGCAATACTCCTATGTCTTTAAGCCCCTGAAAATACACTTTAAAAGGGACCTGAATACAAGCAGCTTCATTGTGAACGCTTCTTTTTTATACTGTCCCTATTTTATCACAGACTTTTCAGACATCAATACTTTCGACTAACGAAATAATGTGATTGTACGGTATCTGGCCGTTTCTACGATTAATCGCATCGAAGTCACAACTACAATGAAAAATGGAATCGAGAATTTTTTGAAGGATGACCATTGAATAGGTAGATTTAAGATTTGCCACTCCAGTATTGCTGCAATGACAATTCCTAAAATAAGTGAAAGTAAAAAAGGTGGTACCATAACGAGCAGCTGTGTTACAACCAACAATATAAAAGCAACAATGGCTATAATTAAAAATAAAATGACCCAACGCTCGAAAGCCGTCCATTCGAACCATTCCAATTTTTTTAAAAATGAAACCGGATGCCATTTAATAAAATCAAATAAGTGCAAGCCTTTTAAGCTTACTGTCACAATAAATGATGTAAATAATGCCGTGACAAACAAATGCATGACAAAAACTCCTTTTTTTGACTCAGTATGACCGAATGTAAAAAAACTATTCGAATGGATAGTGCTTTTCTCCAAAATTTAGTACAATATGAGGGTATAACAAAGAAAAGAGATGGATAGATTCCATTCTCCCGTCTAAAAATAGATTGAAATTTTATAAGAGAGTGGTGTCGAGCAAGTGAGTAATAATGCGCCAGTATATGGTGGGCAAGCGCTTTTAGAAGGTGTTATGTTCACTGGTCAAGATCATATGGTAACGGCAATCCGTCGAAATGACGATTCCATCGATTATTTCCATGTAAAAAAAGAGAAAAAGCCTATTTTTCAAAAGCTGAAGAAAATTCCGTTCGTACGCGGGGTTGTCGCATTAATCGAATCGGCAGGATTTGGGTCGCGCCATTTGCAATTTGCTTCTGACCGCTATGATGTTACACCAGGCGAAGAAGAGGAAAACAGTGGTGAAGAGCCATCGAAGTTAATGATGATTTTAGGAGTAGCCGTTATTGGTGTGCTCTCATTTTTATTCGGTAAATTTGTCTTCACATTAGTGCCGATGTTTTTGGCAGAATTTTTAAAACCTTGGTTCCCAGGCAAAATGGTTCAAATTTTTATCGAAACCGGCTTTAAATTAGTTTTGCTTCTTGCCTATTTGCAAATCATTTCGATGACGCCGTTGATTAAACGTGTTTTCCAGTACCATGGTGCCGAGCATAAAGTAATTAACTGCTATGAAGCAGGTCTTGACTTAACGGTCGAAAACGTTCAAAAACAATCACGACTTCATTATCGTTGCGGTTCAAGCTTTATTTTATTTACCGTAATTGTAGGTATGTTTACATATTTCTTCGTACCTGTTGATCCGCTTTGGGTTCGTCTTGTAAGCCGTATTTTACTAATCCCGGTTGTCATCGGTATTTCTTTTGAAGTATTACAGGCGACAAATGCCGTTCGTGAAATTCCGGTTTTACGTTACTTGGGCTATCCTGGATTATGGCTGCAACTGTTAACAACAAAAGAGCCGAAAGACGAAATGGTGGAAGTAGCAATCGCTTCTTTCAACAAGCTGCATGAAGTCGAGAAAAATCCGTCTGTTGCCCAAACATTAGTACATGATTAATTGAAAACTCGGGGAGTTATGTAAAAGGAAATTCACTTTTGCGATAACTCCCCTTTTTTAATGGCTTTAATATATTTAGAGTCTCGAAATATTTTCATTGAGTTCCAATAGATGAAATGGCATAATAGAGTTAAAATTCAGTGAATTCATTATAAGGAGTTAACAAATGAAAACGATTTTTCAATTTATGATGCGCTATAAATGGCCAGCAGTAATCGCCTTTTTTCTCATGCTATTGGAACTTGCAAGCGATCTGATCCAGCCGCTGTTCATGGCGAGAATGATTAATGAAGGCCTTCTTGAAGAAAACTTACATAATGTCGCATTTTGGGGTGGCTGTTTATTTGCTTTAGCCCTATTCTCATTCATCAGCGGAGTACTCAACTCCTTCTTCTCTGCGCATGTCGCCCATAGTTTCGGTTTTGATTTACGCAAAGCCTTGTACAGTAAAATACAATCACTGACGATGGCGACCTACCTGACATTCCCTACTTCCGGGCTTATTACGCGCCTGACAAGCGATGTTACACAAACGATGAACATCGTCTTTATGATGCTGAGGATTGCGATGAAAGCACCACTAATGACTGTTGGTTCGCTTATAATGGCATTTGTCATCAATGCGAAACTTGCGCTCATTTTATGTGTCAGTTTTCCGTTTCTGCTTATCTTCCTTGTATGGATGGTATCAGTCGGAATCAAGCTGTTCGCACAAGTACAGCAACGTCTTGATTTTGTGAACCGCCAGCTTCAGGAAGGATTGCAGGCTGTCCGATTGATTAAAGCATATATGCGTGGTCAGTATGAAGAAAGCCGCTTTTTATCCGTTGCAGAAAATTTGAAGTTCGATACGATCAAAGCGACTCGTGTTATGGAAATTGCATTGCCTGTTCTTCAGTTTGTTATGAATATTAGTTTGCTTATTGTCATTTGGGTTGGTGCAGATGCGATCCGTGACAATGATATTCTTGCAGGTGACTTGGCCGCTATTATTAACTATGCATTCCGTATGACAGCATCATTTTCTATTTTTTCATTTATCATTATTGCTTATGCCCGCGCCAAAGCGTCTGCTGAGCGTATCGAAGAGATTTTAAATGTCGAGGAAGGTGTCGAAGAAGTACAGAAAGATGAAGCTCCAGTCCTTGAAAATTTCTCGATTCGTTTTGACAATGTCTCATTCCATTATCCAACAACGGAGCAGTATACGCTTCAAAACTTGTCATTTTCTATTGAAAGCGGTGAAAAAATAGCCATAATGGGGGCAACCGGCTCTGGAAAATCGACTATTTTACAATTGGTTGAGCATTTTTACGAACCGAATAGTGGTGACATTTTTATTAATGATCAAAATATAAAGGATATCCCGCTGCAGCAGTTACGCCGCTCAATTTCCTATGTCCCGCAGCAATCCCTTCTGTTTTCAGGTACAATTGTGGACAATTTACGCTGGGGGCAAAATGATGCGACAATTAAGCAAATTATTGACGCGACGAAAAAAGCGCAAATTCATCACTCAATCGAAAGCTTTGATGAACAGTATGAGACGATGATTGGACAGCGTGGTATTAACTTATCCGGTGGTCAAAAACAGCGTCTAGCTATTGCCCGTGCCCTGTTAAAACCGGCATCATTATTGATATTAGATGACAGTACTTCAGCGCTCGATGTCGCGACAGAGCAGAAATTATGGGAGGCACTCGATCAGGAGGCTATCACAATGCTCGTTGTAACCCAAAAAATCCAGACAGCACAAACGGCCGATCGTATACTGCTTATTGAAGAAGGCCGGCTACATGGGTTTGGCACACATGAACAATTAATGGCAACGAACGGTCTTTATGCGAAAATTGTAGCTTCACAGCAGGAGGTGCTTGCCTAATGAAGTTTTTCAACTATGAACCGATCATTACAAAAGAACAAATCAAAAATGCAAGCCGCAAGAAGAAAAAAGGTGAACGTGCCCAAAACTGGACGTATACATTGAAGCGTATTTTCGATTTTGTAGCCGAACAGAAAATGCTCCTGTTTATCGTTCTGCTGCTTGTCGTGTTAAGTTCAGCGTTCGCGTTGATCGGACCATTCATCATCGGACGGCTGATCGACCAGTTTATTGATGGCAGTTCACTTAGCCAGCTTTCCTATTGGCTATACGGGCTAGCGGTCGTATATTTACTTTATAGTTTGGCGAGCTATTTCCAAAACTATTGGATGGTCGGCATCGCCCAGCAAACTGTATTTCGAATTCGTACACAGCTATATGGTCACTTTTTCAAGCTCCCTCTTCGTTTTTTCGATAAACGAAAACACGGGGAATTAATGAGCCGTGCGACGAACGATATTGAAACAATCAGCTCGACATTAAACAGTGCCTTTATCCAGGTTGTATCAAGTATTTTGACATTAACAGGTACGGTTGCCGTTATGCTTTGGCTCAGTCCCTTATTGACACTGATCACAATGCTGATCGTACCTCTTATGTTCTACGGGATGCGCTGGATTACTAAACGCACAAGTCTGCTATTTAAACAGCAGCAGGCAGCAATCGGGGAAATGAACGGATTAATCGAAGAATCCATTACCGGTCAGCATGTCGTTAAAGCCTTTTCACAGGAAACGGAAATGCTGCGTCAATTTGACGAGAAAAATACACGCATCCGCACAGTTGGTTTTTGGGCATTAACGTATTCCGGGTTCATTCCGAAAGTGATGAACACATTAAACAGTTTAAGCTTTGCGATCGTGGCATTAGCCGGTGGTTTATTTGCCTATTACGGTCATATCTCAATCGGTACTATTATTATTTTCACGGAATATGCCCGACAGTTTACCCGTCCTTTAAATGATTTGGCCAACCAGTTCAACACCGTCCTTTCAGCATTGGCCGGAGCGGAACGTGTTTTCTTGATCATGGAAGAAAATGAGGATGAAATTGAAGGGGAAAATGTGGAACTGCTCGGGAATGTGCGTTTCCAAAATGTTTCGTTCCAGTATGATGCACAAGCTTCCTCCCCTACCCTCTCAAATGTATCCTTTGAGGTGAAATCGGGGCAGTCGGTTGCACTGATCGGTCAAACTGGTGCCGGGAAAACAACGATTATGCAGCTGTTGACCGGACTTTATGAGAAAACGGACGGGAAGATTGTATTTGACGATATGGAAATAGAAGAAATTTCAAAAGCGAGTTTGCGCAGTCAAATGGCATTCGTCCTACAGGATCCGTTCCTCTTTGAAATGTCGATTAAAGAAAATATCCGCTACGGAAAGCTTGATGCAACAGATGAGGAAATTTATGAGGCTGCGAAAAAAGCGAATGCCCATACCTTTATCGATAAGCTGCCGGAAAAATACGATACGATTTTAAGTGCGGACGGCAGCCAGATCTCTCAAGGACAAAAACAGCTGTTATCGATTGCCCGTGCGTTTGTGGCAGATCCGAAAATTTTATTATTGGATGAAGCGACAAGCAGTATCGACACTGTGACGGAGCTGCATATTCAGGAAGCACTCGAGAAGCTGATGGAGGACCGTACGAGCTTCATCATCGCCCACCGCCTGAACACAATTCGCAAAGTCGACTATGTCATCGTCTTAAATCAAGGGAAAATCATCGAACAAGGAAAACGCCAACAACTAATTGAAAACCAAGGCGTGTTCGGACAAATGCTTAACGTGTAATAGTAAATATAATGTGAATTTAAAAAATCGCCCATTTTGCCTTATCCAGCAAAATGAGCGATTTTATTTTGTATATAACTAGCTAAATCGTTTCGATATCCGTTTGTTCCTCAGGCTTCGGCGCTGGATTTTTTAACTGACGGAAATTTTTATAGTATTTGACGAGCAAGAAAATAATTACAGCCGACAATATGAAAAAGAACACCACATTTATCAACAATCCTTGTCGGGCAGCTTCTGTTGTCGGTAAATCCATTTCTGTCGTTTGATTTGTATAAACAAACTGGATATATGCCAGGAAATTATTAAAACTATGTAATAAAATTGGTATCACGATATTTTTAGTTTTAAGGTAAGTATAGCCAAGCACACAGCCTAATGCAAAAGCAAATACAATATTGATCGGGTTGAGGTGGATAATGCCAAATATAATAGAAGAAATAATAATACTCTTTTGCGGGCTCCATCTCAATGTGAATCGACGAAGCAAGATCCCTCTGAATAACATTTCCTCATAAATCGGTGCGAGAACGCAAATATTAATAAAAAACAGGACGTATACGAGTAGCGATGGACGCACTTCTTCCAAATCCATCATCGGAAAGAATGAAAACAGTTCCCGTATATGCTCTTCAAAAACAAGATATACAATCGTTAACAAAATCGCTGTAAATACAACAGTGATCAGTTGGAAGCATGCTGTAATCGATAAATACTTTGCCCAGCGCCCTTTTGTCATTGTAGTATGAATCGGCTGTTCATTGTATGTGAAATTCCATTTTTTTGTTTGATACATCAAATACATTAAACAGCTGACCGAAACAAAAAATGTAATCCACTCTTCACTGGCTGGAATATCGGTTACATATAACAAGATAAAACTTGCTATGAATATACCAATCGCAAACAGTATAAAATAGCGCAGCTTGAAGTTTTTCAATTCAATATAATCCATTATTTTACACCTCCTGTAAATAGAGTAACATGAAATGGAAGTTTTATCCCAAGCATCGCTACCCCTTTTCGATCATTTTTCAACGAATAACATTTCTCCATTGCCAATACCGCCTCTTTTACAATACGATGGATACAAAACAGATAGAAGTAGGTGTTTGCATGTCTAAAATTTTAATTGTGGAAGATGAACAGCAGATTGCACGTGTATTACAGCTGGAACTGGGATTTGAAGGCTACGAAACAACTATCGCCCATACCGGCACGGACGGCTTGCTGAAATTTCATGAAGACGAATATGATTTAATATTGCTTGATGTGATGCTTCCGGAGCTGAACGGTTTGGAAGTGCTAAAACGAATTCGCAAACATAACGAAACCGTTCCGGTCCTTTTACTGACTGCTAAAAGTAATATAGAAGATAAAGTGACAGGGCTTGATTACGGGGCAAATGACTATATAACAAAACCTTTTGAATTCGATGAACTGCTTGCACGAATTCGCGTGGCGTTGCGATTTTCACACAAATCTGCTCCTGAAGCAATAACTTCGACTGTCCACACATTTCAGGATTTATCATTAAATGAGCAAACACGTGAAGTCACAAGACAAGCACAGCAAATCGATTTGACTCCCCGTGAGTTTGACTTGCTGCTGCATTTTATGAAGCACGCGAAACTTGTGCAGTCCCGTGAACAGCTGCTGAATGCGGTTTGGGGATTTGACTATTACGGGGATACAAATGTAGTTGACGTATATGTACGATATTTGCGTCAAAAACTAGAGGTAAATCTGAATTTACCGTCACTGCTACATACAGTTCGCGGTGTCGGCTATGTATTAAAGGAAGCGACAAATGAAACTTAATACGAAAGTGAATCTGTTTTCCATGTTATTGACTTCGGTTATATTAATCGGCAGTTTTACTGGTATTTATTATTTGTATAAAGAATTTGCCTTTTCAACAGAGGCTGAACAATTACAGGCACGGGCAAATGAATTAACGACTGCCATTAGCGCACTGGACACAACAGATGGAATCGATTCGATTTTCGGAGCATATCTTCCGACTGACGGAGCGATCATCGTTCATGACAGCGCAGGTAATACAATTAAAAGGCTTCAAAAAACATCCGAACAAATTGATTATGAACTTGATCCGTCCCAGCATTACACGGAAAAAACAATACGTGATATCCCTCATATCGCGCTTGCTACGCCTATTATTTTGCCGAATGATGAAATTGCCGAGGCAAAGCTGATCCAGCCATTGCCGACAATTACCGAAAATATGAACCGGCTGCTAATAATCTTAGTGCTGATGACACTTGTTGCACTCATTCCGATTTATTTGGCGAGTCAGCTATTTGTTCGACTGATTGTAAAACCTGTTCAGCAACTGACGACTACGATGGAAAAGAATATTCAGCAGTCCAGCTATGAGCAAATCCCGGTCCGCAAGCAATCAAACGATGAAATTGCACAAATGGCCACGACGTACAATCATTTAATGGCACAGTTGGAAGATGCCCATGACAAACAGCAGCAATTTGTCGGCAACGCTTCACATGAACTGAAAACACCATTAACCGTCATCGAAAGCTATACGAAGCTGTTAAAACGCCGCGGCACACAAGACGCGAAAATTACGGAAGAAGCATTGGAAGCAATTTTAAAAGAGACAACCAACATGAAGGCAATGATTGAACAAATGCTCGCACTGGCAAAGACGAATGAAATGACGAAGATCAATATGACGACATTTGCATTGCAGCCTTTTATCGAGCAGATTGTGCAAAGTATAAAAACCGCCTATCATCGTGAGATTCTCGTTAACATTCCTGACGTTGAAATTACAACAGATGAAGCAAAATTAAAACAGCTGCTCTTTATCTTTATCGATAATGCACGAAAATACAGTGATGATGTCATTAAAATCCACGCCTCTGTGAAAAATGATTTGCACATTTCCATTCAGGATTTTGGTGTTGGTATACCTAAAGAGGATCTTCCGAATTTGTTCCACCGCTTTTACAGGGTTGATAAAGACCGAAACCGGAAAACCGGCGGCACCGGCATTGGCCTATCGATTGCAAAGGAACTCGCAAATCGTTTAAATGCCGAGGTTTCCATCGACAGCGAACTAGGAAAAGGAACGACCATTTTACTCATTGTTCCACTTTCAGGAGGTGCACAGCATGAAAGCTAAATGGATTATACTATGCATCGCTGTCATCCTAATCGGATTTTTCATTACACTGACAGTCAAGCAATTATCAACACCGCATGAACTGAACACGAATGAACTGGAATTGAAAATTAAAGATATTTATAATGCGGAAGTCCAAACATTGGTCAAAGAAAAAGATCATTTTGTCGCTTCTTTCAATAAAGACGGTTCGATTTTTGAAGTGAATGTAAATGCCGTAACAGGGCAATTTTCCGAGTTGAAGCTTATTCATAAAAATGAAAATAAACAATCCGAGGTACAAACGAATTCGGAAACATCAAAAGAGGAACAAGCCACAGCAAATAAGCCAGCTGAAAATGCTACAAAGCCTTTACTTTCAAAAGAGCAAGCTGTAGACATTGCTTTAAAGGAAGTACCTGGTGAAGTCGATTCTGTTGAGTTTATAAAAAATGCGGAAGGTGGCATTTATTTTGTGGAGATTGAACAAGAAGATGATGTTACTGTTCAAGTACATGCCATTACCGGTGAAATTATCGTGATAAAATATGATGATTAATTTTCTCATCAATTTCTAATAATTCTCTCAGACCGTTTTCATATTCGCTCGTTATACTAACATTACAAACAAGAAAAGGAGCGAGTGAATATGAATAAAAAATTTTTAGCAATCCCTGCATTACTAGTAGCAATTGGTGGAGGTGCTGTATTCGCACAATCTGATTTATTTGCGCAAGCCGAAAACAACCCAAGTATTTCAGCTGGTGAGGCAAAAAAAATCGCGTTAAAACAATTGGACGGAGAAATTATCGGTTTTGAATATGATAGCGATGACCGCACACCACATTATGAAATCGACATCGTGAAAAACAATGAAAAAATCGAAGTTGAAGTGAATGCTGGCACAGGTAAAGCGGTAGTAACGGAACGTGAAAAAATTAGTACAGTGAAAGCAGTAAAAACAGACGATACAGTAAAAGCAACAGATTCAGTGAACAATTCTGCTATCATTACCGAAAAGCAGGCAATTGAAATTGCTCAAGCAAAAGCAAAAGGAACAGTAACAGACATTGAATTGGATGAAGATGATAACCGTCTGATCTATGAAATCGAAATCCGTAACGGTAAAATGGAATACGATTTTGAAATCGATGCAAAAACTGGAGATATTATTAAGTACGAAGAAGATCTAGACGATGACCGTTTTAATGACTAATGGAATAACAAGCAATAATTAAATGGAGCGCAGATTTATTTCTGCGCTTTATTTTTTATATTGTTTTTCTCGCCTTCACGATTAAAAAAGAAGGGCGATGCTGTTCTTTTTGTAGACTTGGTAGTAATTCGATTGCTTCGTCTGTCGGCATTGGCTCCACTATTTTCTCGATTTGCAGCCCATTAATAATTAATGTATTAATAATTGTTTCTATTGTGCGATGATACATCACGACATGATCTACGAGCCAATTTTGTGTTCGTTTCCCTTCATCCCGGTAACGAGCAACTGCAAAATGAGAGATTGTGCGCGTCTCGTCCAAAATCCATTGCTCCACACCTTTATTTGCAGTCGATATTGGATGCTCAATAGAAAATAGGAATACCCCTTCCGGACATAATGCTTGACTTACCTTTTGTATTACCCCTTCAAAATCTGCCACATAATGTAGTGCCAATGCACTTGTAATGAGATGATAATACGATTCCTCTAATTGAATGTCTTCAATTGAAATATTTTGAAAATGGAGACGATCACTTCTATAGCGCTCTTTTGCTGCGGTAATCATGTTATCCGAAATATCGATTGCATCGACATGCTGTGCCCCATTTAAAACACAGTCATTTGCAAACTCCCCTTTTCCACATCCTAAATCTAACAATACTTTTCCTTTAACATCCGGCATTAACACTAAAAAATTGGGCCGCTCCAGCAAATTATTATAATTGAATTTCCGGTTACGAATTTCTTCATATCCTTTAAAAAATAAGGCATTATCATAAATATTTTGCTTCATTTTTCTCCTCGTTTCACCATAACGTTATGACTTTTTGCGCAACTTCATTATCACATGGCTGGAAAATTTTAAATAGACTTATATTTCAAATTTTAGTAAGATGTAGATAGAGGCATGTCTAGTTTTACTAATTCAACTTTTTTATAAAAACTATGCAAATTCCTTAGCGATTTGCATAGTTTTTGTTTTAATGCCTTCTTCACAATCCTTTGGAACTGGGGAAAACTTATGAAAAACAATGATTCGAAAAGCATCCTACTCTTTTTACTATTTGCTTTTATCACCAATTTAGTCTATGTCGCTTCTCAACGCATAGAAAATCTGGAGCTGCCTTTAGCGCTCGTCATATTTGCTCTATTTATATTATTTATTGTGCTTGTTTTAAAGCTCAACTTAAGAACAATTGTCATTACACTGGCAACAATCTCAGCTTTGCTCGATATTAATTCGATTTTCTATTTGGCTCTTCCTGAATTTTATACAATCGGCTTTACAATCGGAGTCCTAGTATTTCTTGGTTTTTACTTTAAAAAGTCTAAAGATGCCATACTGGCCGCGATTGGTTTTTGTATAATGAACATACTGATTAATATAGAATTTTTCATACAATGGGAATGGGTTTACCTTTTAGTGTTACATAGTATTCTATTTATCATCGCCAGCAGATTAAAATTTACGATTACGAAAAGAATCTATTTAGGATTTTTCTGTGTGACTTTCATTTTTCTCGTTATCGGAATGTTGGTTGATCACAATTATTTAGCCACATTTGGACTTCTCCTGTATTTGGCGGTACTTATTGCGATTTATTTCGTTATCCGAAAACAACTTGAACAACAACCTACTTATAAATTACATTGAGGTGAAACATCCGGATGAAAAATGTAAATCGTTTATTTCTCATTATCGCCATCATAATTCTTGTTATAATTGGCCGTTATTTTATGGCCCAAAATGAAGTGACGGTAATTCCTGACGTAACAGCAGCAACGAATGAACAGACGATTGAAACAGTTCGAGGAAGCTATTGCTGGCATTCAGCAGGTGAAGCAGAGTGTGTGGATACTGCTGCCCCGCATGAAATTATAAGTACGCGAAATACCCCTTACGTAAAAGTACAGCCAGGGGAAGAACTGGAGTTTCAATATAGTCAGAATGTAACGAGTGTATCCATACAACAATGGATTAAAGATTACGATTATAAAGAAATTGCCACATCGGCACGCTTTACTGCCCCAACGGAAAAAGGAAAATATATCATTTCCAGTATGGCTCGCTTTAGCAACGGTGATGTGACAGATAGTATTGCAATAGAAGTAGAATAACTAAAAAGGGAAGTGTCCGTTAAGTTTGGACGCTTCCCTTTTTGTTTGCGGTTTCTACTTATTGTCGCTTCGTAATTTCCGCCAATTCGCTTTGCAATTGCTGAAGTTCATTACTCGCATCTGCAATTGATTTCATCATGACATGCTCTTCATGTATTGAACTCGCGATTTCTTCAGTCATAGCGGCATTTTCTTCAGAAATAGCGGACAGATTTTCAATTTGATTCATTACTTCTTCAACAAGTTCGTTCGTATACGAAATGATCGACATGTTTTGATTAATTTTCCCTTGAATACCATTAAATGATTGCTTAATGCCATCAAATGAACCAGTAATATTGTTCAATGTGCCAACACTTGAATGGACCGCTTCTTTTCCTTCATATGCTTTTAACTGGGCAGTTGTTGCTCGTTCAAGCAGCTGCTGAGTAACAACGGTAATACTTGTTGCAATATTCGCACTCTCTTCCGCCAGTTTTTTCACTTCTTCTGCAACAACGGCAAAACCTTTCCCGTGCTCCCCTGCTCTTGCCGCTTCAATTGAGGCATTTAAAGACAGCAAATTCGTTTGATCAGCAATGGCTTTAATACCATTTAACAGGTTATTGACATTCGCAAGGCTCTCTTGCATATTGTCAATTGTCGTTGTCGTTAAATCAATAGAGTCACTTAATGTTGCCATATCCGCTGTCACATCATGTACCTGTTTCCAGCTCTGTTCAATCGCTACTTGCACTTCATCCGAATCCTTTACAGTCGATTCAGAGGACTCCTTCGTTTTCACCATATTATCATGCGATAAAATCATTTGTTCATTAATCTGCTGAATCATCCCCGCTTCATTATGAATAGCTGCTGCCATTTGATTCGAAGACTGTAAAATCGTCTCGCTCGCTACATTCAATGTACCAACATTGTCATTTACATGTGTAATGCTAGAAGCAAGCTGGTTTGAACCTTCCTCAATTTTATTTAAAATAGAGGATAAATTTTCTAACAGTTCATTCGCTTCCCGCTCTTTTTCCTGGGCATCCTTTATTAATTTGTTGCCCCATTGTGTTAATCGGTAAAGCAAAAAGTTACAGCCTGTCATACTTACAAAAATCGTAATAAATACCGAGAGATTTGCATTTACCCCTAATAAATTTTCCGGTACTGCTATGTATAATAAAATATAAGAAATACTGGCGATCAGTAAAAATATTTTAATCATTCGTTCATTAAAATACATTGCACACATAATAAATGTTACAAGCAGCATGTAATGTTTATTTATAGAATATCCATCCAGGTAAAATAATAAAAATACGACAAATGCTGGTATCAGTACAAAAATTAAACCTTTGGCGAAGTTGGATATATTCAGGAAATAATTGGCCGACGATAATAAAATGACACCGCCCCCTGCAATCACATAAGGGATTGAATTACTAAAACCATTTGCAATAACAAGCGGTGAAACAATTAAAATTGCCAATACTATCGTAATAATTAGATTGAGTTGATGAATCCAATTAACTTTTCCGTTGCGTTTCTTCAAGCTGTTTTCCTCCTAGGAACAATTGATTATTTCCATAATAGTTTATAGGTATATATTACAACCCTTTTTTATACAATACAATGGACTTTTGTATTGAGAAGGGAAAATTTTCAAAAAAAGAGCTCACGAATATTTAATCGTGAGCTTCTCATCATTATTCTGCTGAATCAACTTTTTTACGAACGACCGCACGAACAGGTGCACCGTCAGCACCTGCTATTTTTAGCGGCAGTGCGATCAGTTCATAAAGACCTTGCTGAACTTGCCTTAAATCGAGCCCTTCCAGAATATGAATGCCATGTTCGTACAACTTATGATGTGCCAATACTTCCTTGCTGTCCAACGGATCAACGGAAGGATTGTCAATGCCAAGCAATATTACACCGCGCTCTTTTAAAAATGGCACGACATCAGGAGAAATTACGGGAATGGTTCCCGGAAATTCTTCACCGAGCTGTTCCACTGTTTTAAATAGTACACGCTTTACACTATGGAAATCCATCGATGCCAAAGATTGAGCTGTAATGACTTCCTGCCCAATACAATCCACAATCACGCAGTCACCGATATACACATTTACATCCAATTGCTCGATTGTCTCAGCTTCACTGTTAAAATGAAACGGTGCATCTGCATGTGTACCCGTGTGCAGCGAAGTCGTGATTCGCCCGATATTGACCGAGCCCGTCTGTTGTTTCGTAAACCCGACTTCAAAAGAAAACGGTGTATCCCCCGGCCAGTTCGGCATCCCATTTTTCATCGTCTGTGTAATATCAATCCACATGGCTTCACCCCTAATATTGAATGACTAAATATGCAAGAACCACGACAATGACTGTCGGTACAACGAAGGTCATTAAAAAGCGATATGTTTTATAAAAGCCTTCACCCATTTTACTTCCTTGCAACAGCTCGCTTTTCACAAGATTTTTATCCATAATATGCATTATAAAAATCGCGATTAGCAAGTTGCCGACCGGTAAAATGATATTCGAAACTAAAAAGTCGGTGAAATCAAAAATATTGCGTCCAAAAATCGAAACATCACCTAATGTACTGTACGTTAATGTCGAAGGAATCGAAGCGATAAATACAAAGATACCGATGATGATTGTAATTTTTGCACGGCTAATTTTCCATTTTTCAATAATGGCAGCAACGATAATTTCATACATACTAAACGCTGACGTTAATGTTGCAAATAAAAACAGAATTAAGAATAGCGCTAAAAATAGTTCACCAAACGGCATTTGCGAGAACGCTGCAGGCAATACCATGAACAATAATGGCGGTCCGCTCGCCACTTCCATATCAAAGGCAAAAACAACCGGGAAAATCGCCAGTCCCGCCAAGAACGATACGAAAATACTTAATCCTACAACAGAACCTGCTGAATTCGGTAAGCTCACATCTTTCTTTAAATAAGAACTATATGTAACTAAACATGAGAATCCAACAGCCAGCGCAAAAAATGATTGCCCTAACGCATACAAAATTGATTCACCGGTAATGTTCGAAAAGTCCGGATACAGGAAAAACTTAATCCCTTCCATTGCTCCGTCCAATGTTACGGCTCTTACAACTAAAACGAAGAACATAATAAACAGTAACGGCATCATGAATTTATTTGCCTTTTCAATCCCGTTTTGAACACCAAGCGCAATGATTACAACATTCGCCAATGTAAACAATCCCAAACCGAGTAAAGCAATCCAAGGTGTACCTGTTACTTGTCCGAAAAATGCCCCTGGTTCCACAGTCGGCGCGATAACTTCTCCCACAACCGAAACTCCGCTGTAAACAAAAATCCAGCCGCCAACTACACTGTAAAACGATAATAATAAGAAACAGCCAATAATGCCGAGCTTACCAATCCAAGCCCAAGCCTTCGTATTCGGCGCCAATACTTTATAGGCAGTAACCGCCTCTTTTTGTGTGGCACGCCCGATAATATATTCCGATAAAAGCATTGGCAGCCCGATAATTAATGTCAGCAGCACAAAAATCAGGAAGAATGCGCCACCTCCACTTTGACCGGCTACATAAGGCATTTTCCAAATTGCCCCGAGCCCAATCGCTGCGCCCGCTGACGCTAATACAAATCCTAACTTACTTGACCACTGTCCTTTACTCTTCTCCATCTGTCTCACTCCACTCATCTGTCTAACCTAAGCTATAGTACTGTCCGCAAATCCCAAAGTTCCGGGAAAAAGCGGTGATCGAGCACTTTTCGCAAATAATTGACCCCTGATGAGCCACCTGTGCCCACTTTAAAGCCAATGATGCGCTCGACCGTTTTCATATGACGGAAACGCCACTGCTGCAAGGAATCTTCAATATCGACAAGCTTTTCACCAAGCTGGTATAAATCCCAGTATTTATCGATATTTTCATAGACGGTCTTCCATGCGGCGGCTACAGAATCGTCACCACTATATACTACCGAAAAATCACGATTTAGCAAAGCTTCAGTTATTGGCAATCCTGCTTTAGCCAATGCTTGAATCGCTACATCATAAATACTCGGCGCATCGTACGCCTCTTTAAGAACTGCGAGAATGTCCGGTTCTTTCTCATAGATTTTGAGTATATATGGTGTTTTATAGCCAAGTGCAAATTCGATTAAGCGATACTGATAACTTTGGAACCCCGATGCTTTCCCCAGATCATCCCGAAACTCCAAATATTCCGCCGGAGTCATCGTTGCTAATACATCCCACGCCTGAATAATCTGCATTTGGATTTTCGATACGCGTGCGAGCATTTTAAATGCTGGCTGCATTTCACCTTTTTCAATCGCTTGTATCGCACCGCGCATTTCGTGGATGATGAGCTTCATCCACAGTTCACTCACCTGGTGAATAATAATAAACAGCATCTCATCATGATGGTCGGAAAGACGATTTTGACTGTTTAAAAGAGGGGCCAGACTCAAATAATCGCTGTACGTCATTTCTTCACGGAAATCCGTATGAATCCCCTTTTCATCCTTTAGCTTGTGCTGCAAATCCGAAATTGAACGTTTATCCACTAAACCACCCCTTATGCAATGATGTCTCGTTTATTTTCGTGCTTCTCATAAGTTTTGTTTGTAATAATTTCTTTTAAAATCTGCACTGATTGCCATACTTCCTCATAGGAATTATAAAGCGCAACCGGTGCCAGGCGGATGCCATTCGGTGCACGGAAATCAGGTACAACGCCGTACTCTTTTAATGTTTTACAAATTCTAGCCGCCTCGTCATGCACTAAAAACAGATGGCCGCCACGTGTGTCATCAAGCGGATTGCCGAATGTAAACGTATTTGGTAACTCCTGCTCAATACAATCCATCATAAATTGTGTCAACGCGAGTGATTTTTCACGAACCGCTTCGATGCCCGCCTCTACAAACAGTGATAGTGCGCCTTCAATCGGTGCCAAGCTTAATATATGCGGTGTACCGATCTGGTAAGCCCCTGCATGCGGTGCAGCGGTAATTGTTACATCCAGATCAAACTGTTTTTCCTTAGCCGAGCCAAACCACCCAGCCAGACCCGGTGCTGTTCCAAAATGCTTTTCATGAACGTACAATCCTGCAACTGAACCCGGTCCACCGTTCAAATGCTTATAATTGCACCAAAATGCAAAGTCCGCACCGATTTCATGAAGATGATGCGGAACGGAACCGATCGAATGGCATAGATCAAATCCGACCAATATGCCGCGTTCCTGTGCTGCTTCCGTAATCGCCTGCAGATCCAACACTTGGCCACTCCGGTATAAGACAGCAGGCAAAACCGCAACCGCCACATCATCTGTCATCGCTTCGATGATGGCTTCTGTCGTAATTGTTTGCCCGTCTTCACTTTTCACCAGCTGCATACTGCTTTCCGGCAAATTGTGCAAAGCAATTTGACTGGCAATCGCATACAAGTCCGACGGGAAGTTCAGTTCATCTGCCAAAATTTTATAGCGTGCCGCAGTCGGTTTGAAAAACGTAGCCAATAGCTGGTGCAAATTCGTTGTTGTCGAACCAGTCAGCATTACTTCTTCACTTTTGGCACCTATTAAAGGAGCGCACATCGCCGAAAGCTTTTCGGAGAAATAAAACCAAGGATGCTCCCCATTTGTCCAACCGTCAATCCCGTAATCTTTCCACGAGTTAAGCAGTGTATGCACCGACTGTTCCGCCCGCTTAGACAGCAACCCGAGCGAATTGCCGTCCAAGTATATCTGTCCTTCTTTTTTATAAAACTCATCTGCATATTTCTGCAGTCCATCCAATTCGTCAAGTTGTCTTGCTTTTTCAATCGTTGTCATGCTTCCACCCCTTCTAGTAACTTATTAATATCGTACGGGGGAGAGAATAGGTTGTCAAAGTATTCCGAAAGATAAAAATACTTAAGAACCTGGAAAATAGTCCAAAATCGCTACTTCTGTCCTAATCTGGTTGCACTTAAATTAAAGGCCATAAAAATATATAAATATAAACACCTGCATATACTTTCACCAATACAAACTGGAATATGCGCCATTTATTTTTGCCGTGCTTTACTTCTAATAGGATATTAATAAGTGCTGTCAGCAACAAAAACGAGATGAGCACAAACAGATGTAGTTGTGGTGCGAAAATAAGTAAGATTAGGATTAATAATGTCAGGATTTCCACGACGCTTTGCCAATAGGTAGAATGCATCGGAATGTACCGTTTCGGATCGTCCGGGTCACGCATCTTCTTTTTCACCTTACTCGTCGCAATCATTGCAAACGTCAGGAATACTATGCCAATAATTAAAGATAATGTTCGATCAGCCGGTTCATGAAAATTGATAATTTCCTGCAATGAATTTTCACTTAATAAATATATTTCCCCCGTATCTACATTACGATAATACGTTACTTCGCTTCCAGGGTATTCCTGTATACGCATCACCTGATCATTTTTAAAGCTTAGCCTGTAGCTTTGTTGAATATGTGGGTCTTCTATTTTAATATCAGTTTGCTGAAACTGTTGCAGCGCTGTTTCAATCTCTTTTAATGTTTCTTCATTTTTCACCTTTCTCACACCAGCTTGAAAGACGGACTCCGGATCCCCTTCCCATTGCATAAAATAAACCGCTTGTAATGCGCTACGATCCATATTGTCAGACGTGATTTGCTGCTGTATCGGAAATGTACCAACCAAAAACATCGTAATACACGCAATCGCTATCATTACTGCAGGGATTTGCCAGTTAAAAGATTTATTGTTGAGTCGCTGCTGAATTTTATTGAAGTCCTCTTGCTTTTTTTCCGGATCGACTTGAACCTTTTTGAGCTGACTTAACTTTTCGTCTTCAAACATCCTCTTTCCCTCCTAACAGTTCCCGTAATGCTTTTAAACCGCGCACCGTATTATTCTTCACTTTCACTTCACTGCAGCTTAAGATCATTGCCGTCTCTTTTACCGAGTACTCTTCTATGTATCGCAGCACAATCACTTCACGATAATTCCATTTAATTTGCTGGAGGGCGGCATACAGATTTTCATTTTCCGCATTTCGCTCGACTACTGCTTCCGGCAAATCGTCCACTGCAACGGGTTCCGTTTTCAACTGAAAAAAACCAATAATCTTTTTCCTTCGATAATGATCGTATACAAGATTTCTGGCAATTTTTAATAAATAAGTCCGTTCATATTCAGTATAATTTTTCTGATAAAAGCGGTAAAAGGTTTCTTGCAGTAGATCATGTGTTAAGTCTGTATCATTCGTTAAATAGCGTATATATTTATAAACAGCGTCGTAATGCGCTTCAAAAACTTCCCGTCTCAACCTTACAGCCCCCTTCCTCCTTAAAGACGATTGAGCGATCATTTGGAATCACTTTTACATCATAATATAAAAAACCCCAACATTTACATGTTAGGGTTAATCTTTCTAGAACTTATAAATCTGAAATCATACCGCCATCGACAACGAATTGAGCACCTGTTGAATAGCTTGAATCATCAGAAGCAAGATATACAACTAAATTTGATACTTCTACTACTTCTGCTCTTCTTCTTAATGGAATGTCTTGTTCAAGTTGTTTTAAATATTCTTCAACATCTGGCTGATCGGCCATTGGTGTTTTTATAATACCCGGGTGAACCGAATTGACACGAATATTATATTGCCCCAATTAAGTTGCAGCACCTTTTGTCATACCAGTTACTGCATGTTTTGAAGCACTATAAGCTATTGCAGTAGGAGCACTTACTAAACCATCAACGGACGAAATGTTTACAATTGAACCAATACCAGCCTTCTTCATTGAAGGAAGAACTTTTTGCATCCCCAGGAAGACACCAAGCTCATCTATTTTAAATGTCAGTTCAAAATCTTTCACTGTAAGTTCTTCCAATGGTTTGAAAATACCGATTCCGGCATTATTAACCAAAACATTGATTGGGCCAAAAGTTTCTTCTGTTTTAGCGACTACTTCAATCCAGTTGTCTTCACTTGAAACATCTAATTTAAGCGCGATTGCATTTTCACCTAATTCATCGGCCAGTTGTTTCGCACCGTCCAAATTTATATCTGTAATCGCTACTTTGGCACCTTCTTCCACGAATTTCCGAGCATGCATTGCCCCCATTCCTTGTGCAGAACCTGTAATAATTGCTACTTTTCCATCTAATTTACCCATTTAAAATTGCCCCTTTCGAAATAAAATCTATTCTAATAAAACCAGTACGTATGTTATTATGTGCTCTTTGTTACAAATTAATAATACAATACAATTAAAATATCTTTAGATAAAGAGTCTTGAATTAAAGATAATTACCTGTAACTTTTTCAAATAAAAGAGACCGAAGCAACTTTTCGTTTGCTTCGGTCCCTTTCAGTGCATTACACACCCATTTTACGACGGGTATTGCTCGTTTTCTTTGATTGTTGACTCTTCATCTTTTTCGTTGATGTATCACCTTTTAAATTACCTTTGTTGCCAGCTGCATTATTTTTCTTCGCTTCCAGCTGTTGCTTCACTAATTCCTGCAGGCTTAATTTCTTTTTTTCATTTTGTTCAGACATATTCAGACCTCCTCATCAATCTACTTTTCTAAGTATAATCCGTTGCCGTTCCATTTGTAAAAGAAATGATGTAAATAACCTCATAAAAAAACATCTTGAAACTTTCACTCGCTCCAAAATGTTTTCTAATTTATGAACTGTACGTCACTTCCTGTGATGAAAGGTTGAAATAATACCCTAACCCGCTTTTTGTTTTAATCCACTTCGGTGAGCTCGGTTCTTCTTCAATTTTTTCCCGAAGCCTGCGTATATGTACATCGACTGTACGGCGATCCCCTTTTGTAAAGTCCAGTATATCAATAATTTCTTCACGCGATTTAATATTGCCCGGCTGCTCCAGCAAATGAAGCAGCAATTTAAACTCGCGCTTTGTCAAAGGAATTTCCACTTCGTCTTTATACACTTTGAACATGATTAAATCTACTCGAAACGGACCAATCAACATTTGGGAAACACGCTCTTGCTGCTGTATTTCTCTTTCGTAGCGTTTTAAATGAATCCTTAAGCGTGTCAGCATTTCTCGGAATCCAAACGGTTTTCGGATATACTCTGTCGCCCCCATCTCAAGCGCCAGTACAATATCCAATTCATCCGTTCGCGCACTAATCATGATAATCGGAAAATCATGCTCGAAGCGGACTTGACGGCAAATCTCGATTCCTTCCATATCCGGAAGCATCCAATCAAGCAGCATCGCATCCGGTTCAAACGTTGGGATTGCAGCCAATGCTTCTTTACCTGTTCGTACACTATGGACTTCATAGCTGTCCTTTACTAAATAAATATGCAGTAAATTCACTAAATTTTCGTCATCTTCAACGACTAATATTTTTTTCGTCATTAATGATTCCCCGCTTCTCTAATCAATTACGCCTCGGCGTAATTGTGTCCAGATTCGGTTTGCTTTCGCGCAAAGTATTCCTTACCGAATCTGTGACATCCGCCGGAGGCATTAACTTCTTTCAGCAGGCATTTGAACACCCGATGAAAATTGACCAAAAATTATATTAACCTCTATATATATATATAGATAGACTCTGTGCCTACTGCTTCGCCTAAGCATAAAATCTGCTGAAGGAAGTTAATTTAAATCAAATAGCTGCCCTTTAATAAAGTAAGCTGTTGACTCCGCCATATTGGTAATATGGTCCGCTGCTCGTTCAACAAAACGGTTAATGAACAACAATTGCAATGTTTGTTCGATCTCTTGAGGACTTTCTTTTAAATACTCAGTTAAAAGTGCATAGTTTTCATGATTATTGCGATCTACGATATCATCAAGCTCTCCTACTTCTTTCGCCAATGCGATATCCGCATCGATAAATGCCTTCATTGATTTTTTCAGCATATCCATCGCGACATCTTTCATTTCAACTAATGATGTTCTGTCTAAAATCGTTTCGGCTTTGCTGATGCGAATCGTTGCTTTTGCTGTATTTACCGCAAAATCGGCAATTCGCTCGATATCGGACGACATTTTGATGACACTGATAATTCGGCGCATGTCGCGGGCTACCGGCTGTTCTTTCGCCATCAGCCAGATCGCCATTTGATTGATTTCATTTTCCAGATCGTCAATGTAGTTGTCCTCTTCAATGACATCCAGTGCCAACACCATATCCTGCTCCTGAAGGGCTTTGAATGCCTTTTCCATCGCAACAACCGTCATGTCGACCATTTCACCCATTTTGTCCTGCAGTTCAAGCATGTTCTTTTCGAAATTTTCGCGAATCATTCCCAAATCCCCCTCTTATCCGAATCGTCCTGTTACGTAATCTTCTGTACGCTCATCTTTTGGTGTTGAAAAAATAACATTCGTATCATCATATTCAATGACTTCCCCATTTAAGAAGAATGCCGTCTTATCGCTAATACGCGCTGCTTGTTGCATGTTGTGCGTTACAATAACAATTGTATAGTCTTTTTTCATTTGTGTAATTAGTTCTTCTACTTTCAATGTAGAAATCGGGTCAAGTGCCGAAGTCGGCTCATCCATTAAAATAACATCCGGCTTCATTGCGATTGCACGTGCGATACAAATACGTTGTTGCTGACCACCAGAAAGGCCTAATGCTGATGATTTTAGACGATCTTTTACTTCATCCCAAATTGCTGCACCGCGTAGAGACTCTTCTACAATTTCATTTAGGATTTTTTTGTTTTTAATTCCTTGCATACGTGGACCATAGGCAACATTGTCATAGATGCTCATTGGGAACAGATTCGACTTTTGGAATACCATCCCGACTCTTGTACGGAGCTTGATGACATCGCTTGTTTCATATACATTTTCACCATCAATATGAATATTCCCGATTACGCGTACACCGTCGATTAGATCATTCATGCGGTTTAATGTGCGTAAAAATGTTGATTTACCGCAGCCTGAAGGACCGATTAATGCCGTTACTTCTTTTTCTTTAATGTCCAGATTTACATTGAACAACGCTTGCTTTTCACCATAAAACAAGTTTAAATCATTTACTTTAATTTTTGTTGGTAAAGCGCCTGTAGAAGTCGTCGTTGATTTAAAAATTGATGCTTCAGAAATAGTCATAGTCATATAGGTTTCGCTCCTTTTAATAGTCCGCTTTGTTTAGTTTTTTCGAGATATATGTTGCCGTTAAATTCAATACTAATATAATGACGATTAAAACAATTCCGATTGCTGCTGCAAGTCCGATATCGCCGGCTTCCTGTGTTACTAAATACGAGTGAACCGTCAGTGTACGGGCAGACGAGAAAATACTTGATGGCATTGCCGCTACTGTCCCTGCAGTCAGGAAAATGGCTGCCGATTCACCGACAATACGGCCGATCGATAAGATGATTCCTGATAAAATTCCAGGCATTGCACTTGGCAAAATAACTTTAATTAATGTTTGTAATTTTGTAGTACCTAATGCCAGTGAACCTTCACGATATGTTGCCGGCACTGTTTTTAATGCTTCTTCTGTCGTACGAATAATCACCGGTAATACGATAATCGTTAATGTTAAGGATGCTGAAATAATCGACATTCCCAGTTTTAAAATTACAACGAAGAACACGGCACCGAATAGACCATAAATAATCGATGGAATCCCTGTTAAACTTTCAGTCGCATAACGAATGATGCGTACAAGTCGTCCTTGTTTTGCATACTCGCGTAAATAAACAGCTGCTAAAATTCCGATTGGTGTTGCGATTAAAAGTGAAATGACAATCGTTAAAATCGTTGTAACGATCATCGGGAATATTCCGCCGCCACCTGTTGGCGAATAATCACCGAATATGAAATCAAAACTGATATATGAAAAACCTTTATAGAAAATATAGCCAACGATTACAACTAATACGGCTACTGATACGAATGCGGAACCCCAAAGTAAGCCGCGAAACATATTATCTTTAAATTGTCGCATGTTACTGAGCTCCCTTCGCTGTAATACGTGCTAATACAAAGTTTAAAATTAAGATGAATGAGAATAACACAATCCCTGTTGCAAACAGCATTTCCTGATGTGTTCCTGCTGCATAGCCCATTTCAAGTGCAATATTTGTCGTCAATGGACGTACACTGTCTGTCAGGCTTGTCGGGATAATCAGTGAGTTACCTGCAACTAAAATCACGGCCATCGTTTCACCCAATGCACGGCCTAATCCAAGAACGATTGCTGCCATAATACCTGACTTCGCAGCCGGTACAACAACTTTAAAGATTGTCCCGATTTGGGAAACACCTAAAGCAAGTGAACCTTCTCGATATGTTTTCGGCACTGCACGAATCGCTGTTTCAGCAACTGTTACAATTGTCGGTAACATCATAATCGCCAATACTAAAATGACCGCGATTAAACTTTGTCCGCGTGCTAATCCAAGATTGTCCTGTAAAAATGGAACGATAATCGCTAAACCGAATACCCCGTATAATACTGATGGAATACCGGCCAATAGCTGAATTGCCGGAGATACGATTTTAGCTACGGATTTCGGTGCAATCTCCGCCAAGAATATCGCTGTTAATAATCCGATTGGTACCCCGATTACAAGTGCTCCGATCGTTGCGTAAATCGATGCAACAATCATCGGGAAAATACCGAATTTATCTTCTGATGGTACCCAATCACTGCCAAAAAGGAAGTCGAAGAAGCTATAGCCGCCTGTTACGAATGGGTTTGCCCCTTTATAAAATACGAATCCTACAATTAGTAGTAAGCTCACTACTGAAAGAAGCGCACATGCTAAAAATAGTTTCGATGATAAGCTTTCTAAAAAGTATTTTCGCTTATTGCCTTTGCTTATTTGCTGTTCTACTTCGTTTCTGTTTTGTGTGTTCACAAATTTATCCTCCAGCACTAATTATTTCGTTAATGGAATCGCTCCTGCTTCTTCCACAATCTTTTGTCCATCAGCAGTTAAAATGAATTCCATAAACTTTGATGCTGCTTCCGGAACGCTCTCTTTATAAACAAATAGGAATGGACGAGATAATTTATAGTTGCCATCCAATACATTGCCCGCTTCTGCCTTAACGCCATTAATGTCCATCGCTGAAACTGTTTCATCGATATATTCGAATGAGATGAATCCTATCGCATGTTTGTTCATCGCAACCGTTGTTTTAATATTTCCGTTTCCGCTTGCTACGATTGCATTACGAATCAGTTGTCCAGATTCATAGCCGACGATTTCCTGGAATGCATCACGTGAACCAGATCCGTCCTCACGTGAAACAACGACGATTTCCATATCTTTTCCGCCAACTTCTTTCCAGTTAGTGATTTCCCCTGTGAAGATTTGTTTTACTTGTTCCATCGTTAAATCCTTAACTGGGTTTGATGGATGTGCAACAACTACAATCCCGTCATAAGCAATAACCAACTCTTGAATACCGGATTCGATTTCTTCCTGCTTCAGATCACGAGACGACATCCCGATTTGCGAGACATCGTTGATCGCATTTGTAATCCCTGCTGATGAACCGATTTGATTTATTTCAATTTTAACGTCTTCTGTTTCTTCATATTTTGCTGCTAATTTCTCTGCTAAAGGTCCAACTGATGTAGAACCTGAAATCGTTACTAAGTCTCCGCCAGAAGAGGACTCCGTAGAATCTTCATTACTGCAAGCTGCTAATACTACCATTAGAATTGTTAACCCAATGAAGTAACGTGTTTTTTTCAACATACTTCAATCCTCCATCAACATGAATGTTTTCTACCTGCTTTAACAATACATTCATAAAATTAATATCATGTATTAAACATGTAAACCTTATGTAAATTATGAAGAAACGGTCTTTTTATTATGTAAAATCATTCAATTAAATCTGAAAATTTAAAATAATAGGGCTGAATTGTAAATATTTATGAGATTTTTTAACAAGTTAGAGGGAATTATTATGAGGAATTAAATAATTAATTTATAAAGGAAAAGGAAATATGTCGATATTATGTTCAAATCTTTATTGAACAATGTAAGAAATACAGAAAACAGACAATTTGCAATGAATATTTAGAAAAATCTATTTACATTACATTTACAAAAGGGTGTTTTGTTTACAAAAAAGAAAAATGCATCCCTATAAAGAGATGCATTTAAAATCTATTATACTGTAGCTTCAGCTTCTAATAATTCAATCGCTTGCTGTACTTGCTCTTCCGTTAGGTTATGACGGACGATATAACGATTGCGTTCATGTTTTGTACATTCGATTGTACAGCCACCTAAATGCTTCGCTTCGTTTTCCTCTGATGCAATGATTTGCTCATTACATTCAGGGTTAGCACAATTAATATAGCGTTCACATGGTGTTCCATCAAAGTGGTCACGTCCAACAATCACGTGTTCTACCTGGTTGATTGGCACTGTCAGACGCTCATCGAATACGTACATTTGACCATCCCATAGCTGACCTTTAGCAACCGGATCTTTACCGTATGTTGCAACGCCGCCATGTAATTGACCAACATCACCGAAACCTTCTCGCTTCATCCAACCTGAGAATTTCTCACAGCGGATTCCGCCTGTACAATATGTTAATACATTTTTACCTTCGAATAATTCACGGTTTTCACGTACCCATTGCGGTGTATCACGGAAATTCTTTACTTCTGGACGAATTGCTCCGCGGAAGTGACCGACATCATATTCATATGTGTTTCGTACATCGAGTACGACTGTGTTTTCATCTTGCATTTCTTCCAGGAATTGCTCCGGAGATAAATAGCGACCTGTTAATTCATGCGGGTTCACATCTTCTTCCAAGCCTAAGTGCACAAGCTCAGGACGTGGACGTACATGCATTTTTTTGAACGCATGGCCTTCTGCTGGATCAATTTTGAAAACAATCCCTTTGAATAATGGATGTGCTTCCATCATATCGATATAGCTTTGTGTTTGCTCAATAGTACCTGAAACCGTACCGTTAATCCCTTCACGGGCAACTAAAATACGACCTTTTAATCCAATTTCCTTACATGCAGCTAAATGCTCTTCTGAAAAAGCAGCCGGATCTTCAATCGTTGTGTAATGATAATACAATAATACTTGATAATTCATTTTTTTCACCTATCATTCAATATATTTGCAGGATATACCTGATAGTTTAAAACTACCTTACAATGATACGCGATTTCCTGTAAATTTACCATCATTATTTAGGTGGAGGTTTTTAGAAATAATTAACTATTCTTTTTAATATTAGTATAATAGATGTAATACTAATTTGAATGGAGGTATTTTTGTGGGCTTTTTAATTTTCGCACTACTAATCATCATTACCTTTACCGCATTGGCAATTGAAAGAATCCTAAAAGATATACGATCACAGAACAAAGAAATTATTGAGCTATTATCAAAAGCTGATGAGAATAAAAATAATAAACTGGAATAGATTAAACTGGTTGAATCATCTCCACTCTATTTCCAAAAGGGTCTCTAAACTCAAAACGTTCATAATTAGGAATGGGTACGGAGTCCAAAATCTCAATTTCATTTTCCATCAATACTTCTCTCCAATAGGTAATATCCTCAACTTCGTAGGCGAGGTGCGCTTTAGTTGTAAGCCGATTAAAGCCATCTTCTGTCCCTACGTGTACTTCCCGGCTTCCTACTTGCAGCCAAAATCCTCCTCGCCCCTTCAGTACAGAAGGTTTTGAAATTTCATTTAAACCTAAAATTTTGCAATAAAAATCTTTCCCTGCTTCCTCCGTACCTTGGGGAATTGTTATTTGTGCATGGTGTAATCCAATAATCATTCGCTTTCCTCCTCCATAGCTTCCTCTTCTACCATTATCTTACTTCAAATATGACATAAACAAAATGATAGGTTATTTATGTAAATCCATAACTTTTTCTTATCCTCCTTAAATGCTAGTTGAATTCCCCAAATACTAGCACTTAGGAATCAGCCACCAATTTTTTTTATTATTAATCCATCACTTAAATACCATTAAATTCAATTAAATGGTATAATATGTATTGGAGTAGAAATACATTCTTAACCTACATAAAAGAGTTAGAGTAATGTTTTTGTACTAACTTTGAAGGAATTGCGGAAGGATATAACATATGACAACAGAAATTTCGATTTTACCTATTCAATCTGTTTATTCAATTGACAACCGTACGATAACAGGAGAAGTTCTTCATGAAGAGCCGCTCATTGTAAAGTTTTCGAATGTTTTAAGTGATGAAGAATGTCAGAATATAATCGATTGTGCTTCTTCGCGTTTGGAAAGATCCAAATTAGCAAAAAAAGAAGTAAGTCCGATTCGTACGAGCAGTGGTATGTTTTTTGAGGAAAATGAAAATCCGCTTATTTCAGAAATCGAAAAACGGATTAGCAGCCTGATGCATCTTCCAATCGAACATGCCGAGGGTCTACAAGTTTTACATTACGAACCCGGTCAGGAATTTAAGGCACACTTTGATTTTTTCGGTCCAAATCACCCTTCAAGCAGTAATAATCGCATTAGCACGTTAGTAGTCTACTTAAATAATGTTGAAGAAGGAGGCGTTACAACGTTTCCTAATCTGGGTATCCTAACTGTACCGGAGAGGGGTTCAGCGATTTACTTTGAATATTTCTACAACGATCAAAAATTAAATGAACTTACCCTACATAGCGGTGAGCCAGTAATACGAGGCGAGAAATGGGTTGCTACCCAATGGATGAGGAAAAAGCAAATCCGCGAACGTTTTTAATCCTTTTCAAAAGGATTTATATAAAATATGATAGATGTGAAGGAAGTGACGAACTATGGTGGAACTCCTATACATACAAGAGAACAAATGGGATGACAGTCATCGTCCTTGGCCGCTGCCTAATTTGCCTTGGGGGATGAAACAAACGTGGAGTGATTTATTATTCGCCCATTATCCGGTTAAATACGAGGTTTTGCGGAAGTTAGTTCCAAATGCGTTGGAACTGGATACGTACGACGGTGTGTGCTGGGTTGGGGTTGTTCCGTTTCGCATGTCTGGTGTGAGACTTCGGGGATTGCCCCCAGTTCCAGGTACCGACGAATTTCCGGAACTTAATGTGCGCACCTATGTAACGATTGACGGAAAACCGGGCGTATACTTTTTCAGTTTGGATGCGGATAATTGGCCGGCTGTAAAAGGGGCCAGGACATTTTTCCATTTACCGTATCATTACGCTAAGATGGATATTAAAAACTTTGGCGATACAGTATTGTTTGAAAGTAAAAGACGCGATCAATCAGACATAGTTTTCGCAGCCCGTTATAAACCCGTTTCTGAACCGTTCCTTGCGATAAAAGGGACCTTTGAGGAATGGATTACCGAGCGTTACTGTTTCTACACATTAAATACTTCAGGTGTCCCGGTACGCTGTGATATTTTGCACCACCCATGGATTTTACAGGAAGCAGAAGGTGAAATCACCCTTAATACAACTCTGTCCAAACAAGGGATTATTGTGGAAAACGATCAGCCGATTCTGCATTTTTCTAAAAAAATCGATGTTCGCGCATGGCCATTAGTAAGTCCTGCTACCGGCCGATTACATTTTTAAAAAGATAAGTCTTACTTTAAAAAGCAAAAACGCAACCCATATTATATGAGTTGCGTTTTCTTTATTTTATAAACCGCATTTCAGCTGTGCACCACAGTTTGTACATGTGTTGCAGCCACCCATTTCTTCTACCGTACCTTGACGGCAAACCGGGCATGTATTGCCAACTTCCGAACCAATTGTCACATCTGTATCTGTTAACGGCTTAATTGTATCCACTAACACTACTTGACGTTTCACTTGGTCTTCTGTTTGTTTTAATTCTTCAAACTCTAATTGCTCATCCGAATTGGCTTCTTCAGCTTTTAAAGTCAGTACTTGTGTATCACGAGATCCATCGACATACACGGTACCGCCTTTCGCACCGCCGCGGTATAAACGCTCGTACACTTTTTGTACTTGCTCTACTCCATAGCCTTTTGGTGCGTTTACTGTTTTTGAAATGGATGAATCAATCCAGTTTTGAATGATGCATTGAACATCTGCATGTGCTTCAGCAGAAAGCTCCATTGATGATTTGAACCAGTCCGGTAAATTATTTTCATCCACACCCGGGTTCGCATCTAAATACTCTTTTACAATTTCAGCTTTTACTTCAATAAACTTCCCAAGACGACCTGAACGGTAGTAAGTGAAGCTGAAGTAAGGTTCAAGCCCTGTTGCAACTCCGACCATTGTACCTGTAGATCCCGTAGGTGCAACCGTCAATAAATGCGAGTTACGAATACCGTTTGCCACAATATTTTCGCGAATATGCTGCGGCATTTTTTTCATGAAGCCTGTGTTAATGAATGCTTCACGTAAACGTGCTGTTTCAGCTTCTGTTTGTCCTTCAAGGAACGGGAAGCTGCCGCGCTCTGTTGCCAGTTCAACCGACTCTTCATACGCTGCAACCGCAATCGTTTTGAAGATTTCATCAACTAGTGTATTGCCCTCTTCAGAACCGTACTCTTTCTCACAGTAAATCAACAAATCGGCAAGACCCATTACACCAAGACCAACTCGGCGTTCACCTAGTGCCTGCTTTTTGTTTTCTTCCAGGAAGTACGGTGTTGCATCAATTACATTATCCTGCATACGTACGCCAACTTTTACCGTTTTGCGTAACGCATCAAAATCAACTGTTTTCGTTTCTTTGTTTGCAAACTTCGCCAAGTTAACAGCAGCCAAGTTACAAACAGAATATGGTGCGAGTGGTTGTTCTCCGCACGGATTTGTCGCAACAACTTTCTGACCGTACGCTTTTGCGTTTGTCATGTCGTTTGCGTTATCAATGAAGAAGATACCAGGTTCTGCCGCATATGTTGCGCAGACATTGATTAAATTCCAAAGTTCTTTTGCTTTGATTGTACGATACGTACGAACTGGATAACCAAGTTTCTCCCATTCGCGAACATCGCCAACTTCATGCCACTTTTCGTTGTAATCCAGCATTTGTGCCGGAGTATAGTTTTCTACATCCGGGAAGCGTAATTCGAAGTCCTGATCGTTTTCTACAGCATCCATAAACTCTTTCGTTAATGTAACCGAGATGTTCGCACCTGTCAGGAAATCCGGATTATGGACTGAATACGTTCCACCATCGCGTAGCTTCGTTTCAGCGTCACGAATAATCGCTTCGTTAAATCCGCCGAAACCTTCAATATTTTTATAGTTCACAATACCTTGATACATCGCATCTTCCTGCTGTGTTAAAGGCTTGAATCTTAATTTTTCTTTTGCTAGACGAATAATTGATTCATCTGCTGTATTCTCGATCAGATAACGCAGAATACGCGGATTTTGCATTTTGGAAATGATAAACTCCACAATATCCGGATGCCAATCTGCCAGCATAATCATTTGAGCGCCGCGTCTCGATCCACCTTGCTCAACAAGATGTGTCAGCTTGGCAATATCATCAAGCCAGCTTACTGATCCGCTAGATTTACCGTTTACACCGCGCGCCAATGTGTTACGCGGGCGAAGTGTCGAACCGTTCGTACCAACACCACCACCACGGCTCATAATTTCCATTACTTGCTTGCGGTGATCACTGATGCCTTCACGGGAATCGGCTACAAATGGCATTACATAACAGTTGAAGAATGTTACTTCTGTTTCTGAACCTGCCCCGTAAATTACTCGTCCTGCAGGGATAAAGTTCATCGACACAAGCTCTTCGTAAAACTTTCCGAACCATTCTTTGCGCTTTTCTTCTGTTTTCTCAACTGAAGCTAAACCTGTTGCATTACGTTTTGCAATTTGCTCATAAAAAATTTCGAGCGGCTTTTCAATAATATCCAATGAGCGTTCAATAATACCCGTCTCTTGTTCTTCGCCTTCCAATACATGACGGTAATCTTCATCAATTTTAATAAGAGCGGTATTCTTTTCCGGATTAATCGAATGAATAATGCCAAGTCCACGTGCCGGGAATTTCGGATCTTGTTTCACTGTCAAAACAACAAAATCCCCTGTTTTTAATGTTTTCTTTTCCGTATCTTTAAAAGAATAACGGTCAATCATAACAAGACGTGATACACCTTTATGCGTAATATGCATGTCCGGTGTAATCGGGTGCACTTGAGGAAATTGCTCAATATCTTGATTTAACTGATTGACTTGGATGGATTGCTCTAAAACACTTGCCACCGCGTAAGCCCCCCTTTGGACGATTTAATAATTTTAAGTTTCCCTTCACGAATGTAAACTAAACACATTTTATACCATATATTGTGCTAATTTCTTAAATATCATTCTATATGTTGGGTTATATAATTACACTTAAAAAAGATTACAATAAATCTTTTTTTCAAACAAGGGGTTGATTTTTTTTTCTTTTTGTTAAATCCATCTATATCAACGTTTCGGGTATAAAAATTTTTTTACAAAAAATAAAAACACACGTTCGCAATCTATTTTTTGAAATTCCATTCATCTGTTAAATATTTATTTTCCATCAATTGTTCTACATATTGGGTTTGCTGCTCTGTTAATTCATAAGGAATTAGTTCTATATCCAAAGCTACTTCAAACCCTTTAGAAAACGCGTCAACACATTGATCGATTGTAAATGGTGTGTCGACAAACTGATTCATCGCAACTGCTTTTTCTGGCAACTTTTTTCGCATTCTTTCTTTTGCTTCAGCTGTAGCAAAATTAAATACCGATAACAGCAGTTCTTCATTCAGATCAAGTAAAATAGCGCCATGCTGCAAAATTACACCTTTTTGACGTGTTTGCGCACTGCCGGCTACTTTTTTCCCTTCAACAACTAGCTCATACCAGCTTGGCGCATCAAAACATACCGCGCTTTTCGGTTTCTTCAGATCATCCAGTTGTTCCTTCGTCTCCGGCACACTAAAATAAGCATCCAGTCCTAAAAGGCGGAACCCTTGTAAAATTCCTTCGCTAATGACACGATATGCCTCTGTAACGGTTTCCGGCATATTTGGGTAGCTCTCTGTCACTATCACTGAATATGTAAGCTCCTGGTCATGTAAAACGGCACGTCCGCCTGTAGGTCTACGGATGAAACCTAAGTTTTGCTTTTTTACAGCTTCTAAATTAATATCTTTATGTACTTGCTGGAAATAACCGATTGATAATGTTGCAGGGTTCCACTCGTAAAAACGAATAACCGGCGGAATTTCCCCTTGGCTATGCCAATCAAGCAACGCTTCATCCAGTGCCATATTATAGGCTGGGCTGCATGGGCCCGAATTTATAAAATACCATTGTTTTTTCACAATTTCTCGCCTCCACTAATTCATTTTAACAAACTCGCTCGACTAACTCTAGTTCATCTCTTATAATAGATAGTACAGATAGAAAGGGGCAATATCGCAGTGACAATTTTATATACGATACTAGTAATTTTAGTAGTAATCGTTGCTTACGTAGTAATCAACTCTATGCGCTTAAAAAAATCCGTAACAAATTTAACACAGGAGCAATTTATTGAAGGCTACCGTAAAGCACAATTAATCGATTTACGCGAACCTAAAGAATTTGAAGCGGGACACATTTTAGGTGCTCGAAACATTCCGATGACGCAACTTAATACACGTCATAAAGAAATCCGTCCGGATCTGCCTGTATACCTTTACTGCCAAAACTCTGGTCGTAGTGCACGAGCAGCGCTGACATTAAAGAAAAAAGGCTATAGCCAACTGTTCCAATTACAAGGCGGTTTCAAAACTTGGACAGGCAAAGTTAAATCGAAAAACTAATTCTAAAAGTTCTCTACATTGTAGAGGGCTTTTTAATTTTCATTCACCGGCCCTACGAATCGAAATTGTCTGATTATCAGTAGTTTCTACCATTATATAGTCACACGTAAGAAGTCTAACTTTTCTCATAGAAAAAAGGTCAGAAAACAGCTCTGACCTTTTTGTCACAATTTATGAAATTGTTACTTCTTCTTTTTTTGTATAACGTAATACAGGTGTACGTGCAGCACGTGTTTCATCTAAGCGGCTGATTACCGTAGTATGTGGTGCTTCTTGTACGATCGTTGGGTTATCGATTGTTTCTTGAGCAATTTGAATCATTGCATCACAGAATGCATCCAATGTTTCTTTTGATTCTGTTTCTGTTGGCTCGATCATAATACCCTCTTCCACGTTTAACGGGAAGTATACTGTTGGTGGATGGTAGCCAAAGTCAAGAAGGCGTTTTGCGATATCCAATGTACGAACACCTAATTTTTTCTGACGACGGCCTGATAGCACGAATTCATGCTTACAGTGACGGTCGTATGGTAAATCAAAGTGCTCTTCCAAGCGGCGCATCATATAGTTTGCATTTAATACAGCATATTCTGTTACAGCCTTTAAGCCATCTGGACCCATTGAACGGATATACGTATATGCACGGACATTAATGCCGAAGTTTCCGTAGTAAGGTTTCACACGACCGATTGATTGTGGACGGTTGTAATCGAAGTGGAATGTACCATCTTCTTTTTTCACTAATACTGGTTTAGGCAGGAATGGGATTAAATCTGCTTTTACCCCTACTGGACCTGAACCCGGACCACCGCCACCGTGTGGACCTGTAAATGTTTTGTGTAAGTTTAAGTGAACACAGTCAAAGCCCATGTCGCCAGGACGTGCTTTACTCATAACAGCGTTTAAGTTCGCGCCGTCATAATAAACTTTACCGCCGACACCGTGCACGATTTCAGCCATTTCTAAAATGTTTTCTTCGAATAAGCCTAAAGTGTTCGGGTTTGTCAGCATAAGCGCTGCTGTATCAGGACCGACAACACGGCGTAAATCTTCCAGATCAACTAAGCCGTCTTCACCAGATCTGATTGTAATTGTTTCAAAACCAGCCACTGTAGCAGAAGCCGGGTTTGTACCGTGAGCTGAGTCCGGTACGATTACTTTGTTACGGTGACCTTCACCATTTGCCTCATGGAATGCACGGATCATCATTAATGCTGTCCATTCACCATGTGCGCCTGCTGCCGGTTGTAATGTTACTTCATCCATACCCGTAATTTCCTGAAGTGATGTCTGCAGATCATATAATAATTCCATTGCACCTTGTACTGTCGACTCATCCTGTAATGGGTGAACATGGGCAAAACCAGCGTAACGTGCAACTGTTTCATTGACTTTCGGATTGTACTTCATCGTACATGAACCAAGTGGATAGAACCCTGAATCCACACCATGGTTACGTTTTGAAAGTGCTGTATAGTGACGCATAATATCTAATTCTGCAACTTCCGGCAGTTCAGCCGCTTCTTGACGTACTAACTCTTTCGGCAGAAGTTCTTCTAAATCAAAATCAGGAACATCCAATGGCTCTAAGTTGTAGCCGACACGACCTGGTTTTGTAATTTCGAAAATGAGTGTTTGGTTTTCGTTATGCATTGTAAGCCCCCATTTCTGCAACTAATTGCTCGATTTCTTCTTTTGTACGGATTTCCGTAACAGCAATGAGTGCATGATTTTCTAATTCAGGATAAACACGACCTAAGTCAAAACCGCCGATAATGCCTTTTTCGATTAATGCTTTGTTTAGCTCTGTCACATTATGATTTGTCTTAACGACGATTTCGTTGAAGTGTGCGCCTTGATAAACAACTTCAAAACCAGCTGCTTCAAAGGCATTTTTAGCAAAGCGTGTCTTCACGATATTTTGTTTCGCCATTTCCTGCATACCTTGTTTGCCAAGAGCTGTCATTGCTACTGAAGAAGCAAGTGCAAGTAATGCCTGGTTAGAACAAATATTAGATGTCGCTTTGTCGCGACGGATGTGCTGCTCACGCGCTTGTAATGTTAATACATAACCACGGCGACCCTCTTGGTCTACTGTTTCCCCAACAAGACGGCCAGGTACTTTACGCATTAATTTATTCGTTACCGCGAAATAGCCACAGTGTGGACCACCGAACGCTTCAGCAATTCCGAATACTTGTGCATCCCCAACTGTAATATCTGCGCCTAATTTTCCTGGTGGTGTTAAAACGCCAAGAGCTAACGGGTTCGCAGATACGATAAACAATCCTTTTGCGTCATGTGTAATGTCTGCAAGCGGCTGCAGGTTTTCAACTTGACCAAAGAAGTTCGGATATTGAACGATTACGCCGGCTGTTTGGTCATCGATCAGGCCTTTTAGTGCTTCGATGTCTGTCACACCGTCTTTTGCAGGAATTGTAACGACTTCTATTGATTGTCCTGTAGCATACATTTTCACAACATCTTGATACTCCGGATGTACAGCTCCTGAAACAAGTAACTTTCCGCGACGTGTATGACCTGCAGCAAGCATACCTGCTTCTGCCAATGCCGTACCGCCATCATACATAGAAGAGTTTGCAATATCCATGCCTGTCAGTTCTGCGATCATCGTTTGGAACTCAAAAATCGCTTGAAGTTCACCTTGTGAAATTTCCGGCTGATATGGAGTGTATGCTGTATAGAACTCCGAACGTGAAATAACGTGATCAACAATTACCGGTTTATAGTGGTTGTATACACCTGCACCTAAAAACGATACATTGCTTGCTGTATCTTTATTTTTTGAAGCAAGTTGTGCCAGTTCCTTCATTAAAGCGGCTTCTGACTTGGCAGGTTTAATATTGTAGCTTCCTTGGAAGCGAACTTTCTCAGGAATATCCTCGAAAAGCTCATCAATTGTCGCAACCCCGATACGGTCTAACATTTCTTGTTTATCTTGTTCCGTCATTGGTAAATAACGATGTTTCATTGTTAACCCTCTTTTCAAAAGTTTTATCCCGCATTAACGGGCAGTAAGCTTGGTTCAACTATCAATCTAGGGGATGAAGACCCCCACTGATTGAAGTTTCATTTTATTTTGCACGCTTGTAAAATGGAGTTTCAACAACAACTGCTTTTGCTCTATTTTTTCGTACTTCAATTTCTAATTCAGTTCCAACTTCTGTGAATTTTGCGTCAATTAAAGCTAAGCCGATATTACGCTTTGTCATTGGTGACTGAGTTCCTGTAGTTACAAAACCAATCTCTTCACCATCTTTAAATACTTTATAGCCATGGCGGGGAATACCTTTATCAATCATCTCGATGCCTACAGATTTACGTGTTAGGCCATTTTCTTTTTGGTCAATTAATGCTTGCTGACCGATAAATTGCGGATCCTTTGCCAATTTCACCGCAAAGCCAATTCCCGCTTCCAATGGTGAAATCTCTTTTGAAATCTCTTGGCCATATAATGGTAAGCAAGCTTCAAAGCGAAGTGTATCACGTGCTCCTAAACCGGCCGCTACTACACCTTTGTCTTTTCCTGCTTCCAAAATTTTGTTCCATAAATCGACAATCGCTGCTGGTGTCCCGTAAATTTCAAATCCGTCTTCACCTGTATAGCCAGAGCGAGAAACTAGAACCGAATGACCGCCTACATCCACATTGTCCTGGAATTTAAAATATTTAATTGCCGTTAAATCTGTTGCTGTTAATGTTTGCAGAACTTCCTGAGATAATGGTCCTTGCAATGCGATTTGAGCATAGTCATCTGACACATTTGTCACTTTGACATCCCCTTCGACATGCTGCTGTAACCATTCAAAGTCCTTTTCAATATTCGCTGCATTAACACATAGTAAATAACGGTTATCTTCCAAACGGTATGTCAGTAAATCGTCAACAACACCGCCATCTTCATAACATAGTGCACTGTATTGTGCGCCGCCAACTGCAATTTTAGAAATATCGTTGGAAAGCATCTTTTGTAGATAAACTAGTGCATCCGGACCTTCTACGATAATTTCCCCCATATGGGATACATCAAAAAGTCCTGCACGGTTACGAACCGCATCATGCTCCTCTTTAATCGAAGAAAATTGTACCGGTAATTCCCAGCCGCCAAAATCAACTGTTTTTCCACCATACTTTGCATATTCATCAAAAAGTGGTGTGCGCTTTAGCTTTAATTCATTTGTCATGTTCATTTCCTCCTTTAGTTATGTATGTTCGTTTTGCTTTGTAAGGGGAAACAACATTACACCTATCAAAGTGTAAATCTATCTTTTTATTAGAATCATCAGAATATTAAAAGCCGATTTCTCCACAAAAAAAGACAGACGAATCCCCTTTACCGAGATTCTCTGTCCTTGCACCTGAAAGTTACACCCAAATTTGATCCACTATCACAATTTAGGCTTTCCCCGTTGGTGGCTGTTCGCAACAATAGCTGATTACAGCACTCTCCAGAGTTGCGTCCAATACGAGTCTTTTTGCCTGAGAGATTCATAGCATAGCTATTTGCTCCTTCGGCGACGTGACATCACGTTCTCTCCCCGTACCATCATCCGCGTTAGATTATTTACTTCATGTTATTGCTCTTCTTAGCAATATCCTAACATTGAATATAATGCAAACGCAATCTTTTTTTAATTTTATTCAAAATACGAACATTAAGTACGATTATCCAGTAATCATTCGCCTTTAAGACGTTTTACTTGAAAGCCGATGTACTCAACAATTTGTCTTAACGTTCTCCCGGCTGTCAGTACTTGTATATGGCCAGCTAGTCGATAATTCTTTCTGCGTTGGTGATACAGATTTTCCAATTCTTGCTCCGTTGATGATTGAACAATGGGACGGTTTTTGTCATTCCGAATACGCATATAAATATCTTCAAATTTTGCATCAAGAAAAAATACAAGCCCTGTCTGGCGCATAATTCTCCTGTTTTCTTCATTTACGGCTACCCCACCGCCTGTAGCGATAATGCATGCTTCATCACGAAAGTTCTTTAAAAATTCCGTCTCGATTTTTCGGAAGTGTGCTTCGCCGTATTTCTCGAAAATTTCAGGAATTGTCATACCCTGTTGTCGTACAATTTCATGATCCATATCGTAATACGGCATTTTCAAGAAAAAACTTAAACGTCTTCCAATCGCACTTTTTCCGCACCCCATAAATCCTACTAAATAAATTTTACGCATGCTGTTCACCTTCTTCTATTACGGACTACTTAATCAATTACGCCTCTACCTATTCTTTCGTTTCTATTTTGCTACTTAAACAGAAATATTTTTAGGTCAAACAAAATCGCATTATGCGACATTTTTTCGACTTTGCAAAAAGAAGTCGAACTTTAAGGTAAATTTAGTATATTTATCGTAGCACGAACGTAAATAGATTCCAATGAATTATATACTTTTATTTGCGCAAAATATGCATTTGTATAGAAAACAGCAGCTCCGGAAACTATGAACAATAAAAATACAGCCAGCAAAAATAATGCACCCTTCTCATTTTGGAGGCAATGGTAACACGAGGTCTCTTTCTCGCTTTGTTCCATTTTTCATCACTACCCTCATATTCACATCATTTTCATCCACCGCCAACTCCCATTTCTCAACAAAAGGCAGCATAATTTCATTTCCCCCTTTATTCGACCTTTTACGCAAATGCTGTTCTGATTTATCAAAAACAAACAAACGCTCCTCGGGGTCATTTGATATTTCCAGTTGCAGCATACCAGAGCTGAGCACCCTCCCAGATGCTGAATTCATATTGTATTGATGAAGATCATAAACGAACAATTCCCAGTTCACCTCATCTTTCATCATCTCAAGCTGTTGAAGATCCCGAACCCATATAAGGATAAGCAGGCTTATTGCGGTAAAAAGTACAAACACGGTTAACTGAAACAAGCTTTCCAGTAGTGTAAAACCCCGCTCATTAAATATTTGCCTCAATTTCATACACACAGTTCCTCTTCTTTTTCATTGTTGACATAATGGACACATACTTGGTACCCATCGTAATTCCATTGAAACTGAACCCCGTCAATGTGTTGAACTCCGGCGGATTGTCCAAATCTTTTATATTTCATCGCTCCTATAAAAGCTACTTCTGCAGCATGAGCTTGTACTTTTTGTATAGCTATTTGCTGTTGCATATTAAATGTGAGCGGAATGATTGTCGACGAAAGGAAAAATAAGATGACGACTGCTAACAGTGTTTCTACAAGAGTTAGTCCTTCCTGGCTCATTAAAAACCTCCTTTTCCAAAATCCTGGCTTTGCCGATATTCACAGAGTATTGATGGCTTGTATTCTCAAAATGATACGTTAGCCGTCCAAAGGCCTGGACATTTCCTCTCGTATTAAATAACAGCCGGTTATGCGGAGTGGATAAATACATGTCAATTGGCCGCGCTATTCGCTGGTCGTAAATAATATTAGAAGTAGTCCAATCCATTACTTGTATTCGGTAACAGTTAATAATTTCAAAGCTATGGGACGTTCCGGTCTCAATGGATAACAATTGTGTCATGCGTATTAACATCTCATTTTGATTCATTACCTGTTTTTCTGTATAATCCATTAACGGCTTTTGTGAAAGTGAGAGGATTGTTGAATTGACGACTAAAAAGATAAAGAGAACAATGAGCATTTCCATTAATGTAAAACCTTTTTCATCCGTTAACAGTAATTTTACTTTCTCTTTCATCGTTACGTTTCGCTGTTCCCCGGTCCAATGACTTTACCATCCACTATTTTAATTTCCGTATTATCCGGACATTTTAAGTCCTTTTCTACAATATACCCCTCGTCAATTAAATCCGAGACCGAAGCTGGATATTCATTTTTGTTCAGTTTATATGCTTCGACTTGTCCTTGAAGCATGAGAACATAAGCATTACAACCTTTTTCATCGATTGATGCGAAGTGTTTTGAAACGTTGGGAATTGTAACCAATATTAAAATGGAGATGATTAATAAAACAACAAGCATCTCTACTAACGTAAATCCTTTTTCATTTTTCATCTGATCCACCTCTTCTTATATAAAATCAATGACATCATACATCGGAATTAAAATACTTAAATATGCAGCAATTACGCAAATGGCAATGATCACAAATAGCAGCGGCTGAATTATCGCCAAGATTTGTTCAATTACTTTCTGAAGCTTTTCATCCAAAAGCTCGCAATATAAAATAAGCTCCCGTCCTAACAAGCCGCTCGCCTCACCGTGGGCAATAAAATGTTCAAATTTCGGATAAAAGTAGCCGACGATTTCAACTGCACGCTCCAATGAATCGCCAATAAGAATGCGTTCTTGGAGTATACCTGCAATATACGCAATGTGCTTTTGGTGATGTTGGGATTTTAAATGATCGAATGCTTTTTGGAGCGAGAAGCCCGCTAATAATAGATTGCCTAAATGGCGGGCAAATTGTCTCGTCAGAAATAGGCGCCAAAAAAGACCGATTAACGGGAGCCTAAACAGTAGATGGAGCTGCAAATCAATTCGTTTCTTACGGATTTGATAAATAAAAAGGGAGAGGACAATACCGAGAGCAATACCAACTGCAACAATATAGTCTGGCATATGGAGGAAAAACTTCGACCACTGAATGCTGGCGGACGATTCACTTTGGACGCGGGATGTAATAACTGAAGACATATTCGGCAGAAAATACGTTCGAAAGGCTAAAAACAGTATTATTAAAAATGTAAATAAAATGAGCGGATACGACATCACTTTTATTAGTTTCATTTTCGCCTGCTGTTGAAAAACGAGCTGCTTTGCGACAAGACCAATCGCTTCACTTAACTTGCCCGTCACTTCTGCCAACTCAATTGACACTAAATATTGTTTATCAAGACAAAGCAGCTGAAAAACTTGAGTTGCACTGCCACCCCCGCGCAATATATTCGAAATTTCCTGTTGGACCGGTTCATAATGTTTTACATGATAAGGCAACAGCATTTCGATACTGTGGGCAAATGTATAGCCTTCATTTAACAGTGTGGAGATTCGTTGGAGTAATGTAGGAAGCTCAGAGGACTTTATAATAGGTTTTTTAAACAAAGCAGCTGATGTGGCATTTTTAAGGAGTGGTATATTCATAGTAATCCTCATGAAGTTTTGCGATTTGACCTGCCAATGTTTGCTCAAAAGGTAATGTAAATGATTTTTCTTGGATGATGGATTCAAAGGCAAGCTGTAATTGATCATCAGTTAAAAATTCAAAAATAGCTTTATAGCCGTTATCCTCTGTTTCGATTAGACGCTGAGAAACAACAGCTCTTAGCATCTGCCGCATTTCCTCAAATGAAACCGACAAGTCATGCAGACGGTAAATACAGTTCACCGTATCCTTTGCATGTATCGTCGAAATTACGAGGTGTCCGGAAAACGCCGCTTCTATTGCGACCTTTGCTGTTTCTCTGTCCCGAATCTCTCCGAGCATAATCACTTCGGGAGAATGTCTTAAAATTGCCTTTAGACCTGCTGAATACGTCATTCCGGCTCGCTCGTTCACTTGAATTTGCAAGAGCTGTTCTTGCCTGCTTTCCACTGGATCCTCCAAAGAAATGACATGTCGAGATAAATGCTGCGAACAATATTGGAGCAATGAATATAATGTTGTTGTTTTGCCCGATCCGGTCGCACCGCTAAGTAATACTAACCCACTCTCCAGTCTGGACAATCTATACAACTGTTCAACACTTTCCCGGAAGTGACATAATGTCTGTAACGGGACGGTGTAGTTCTGCCGTAATATTCGAACTGCTAAACTTTCTTTAAAGAAGCTGGAAGGTAACGTTGAAATCCTGAAGGCATACATGGACCGGTCGATAAATTTTTGGAAGGAACCACTTTGAGGCTTTCGCTTTTCACTAATATCAAGCGAAGAAAGAAATTTAAAATAGGAAATCATACGGGTAGCGAGCTCTGTAGGGAGTTCATCTTCCTTTTCAAAACGGCCGTATTTTCTCATTAACAGATCATAGCATCCTTCTCTAGGGAGTAAGTGGATGTCTGTAACGTTAAGCTGTGTTGCCTTAGATAAAAGCTCCAAACAATTTTGTTCAATGATCGATAATTGTTTTATGGTAATCACCCCTTCATCAATTAGTTAGATGTGACTCCATTATAAATGGATTGTCCAGTATTTCATATAAAAACAGATAAAATTTCTTTTTAGTAGGAATTTTCTTTCAATATTAACAAATTTACTAATATTTCATGTAGAATAATATTAAAGTTAGTATATTTAAATTTTTACCGTATTGGGGGTTTACATATGATACATCCGATTAAAATTTCAAGTACTTTTGCAGATGAAACACGGTTTTCTATTTATGAATTTATGCTGCAGCAAAAGCAATTTTTATCCGTCCAGGATATTGCAGAACAATTTAAAATCCATTCCAATGTAGCACGTTTGCATCTAACTAAACTTGCAGAAATCGGCGCCATTTCCTCCGAACATTTAAAAACCGGAAAAGGCGGGCGACCTGGAAGAGTATATAAAGCAAAACAAGAAGGAATCAATTTAAGTATTCCTAGACGCGACACATCTTCATTAATTAAATGGTCACTTGAACTTATTCGCGAGCTTGGTGACGCAGCGTTGAGTAAAGCACAGGAAATCAGTTATCGCGACGGGAAACAATCGATGCTTGAACAAATGAATTCACATAAACGAAAATCTCCCTATACATTTGATGAGAAATTGGCCATGTTAACTAAAAGTGCGACATTAATAGGTTATATACCGGAAGTTATTGAAGATAATCAATCCAAATCCATTATATTCTCACTTTTCAACTGTCCCTTCCAGGAACAGTTAATGAACTACGGAGAAATTGTATGCCAACTCCATGAATCCTTTTTGTATGGACAAGTTGATACACTGTTTGAAAGTCATGAAATTACAAAAATAGAAAGTATGGTACATGACTGTGACTTCTGTAAATACAAAATTTCCGTACACAATTAATGGAAAAAACATGCGTTTGTCACAACTCTTCCATATCTCCCAGTTTACATTATCCAGAAACTTGATTTATAATGAATGAGAGACTATTCTATTTTTTTAGAAAAGGAGGGATATTTCATGAGCAATATGTATAAAGTTATGGCATTCTGGACTGCTATTTTCGCCGTTATGTTCTACCTTGGTGGTATGAACGAGGTTTCGCTATTATTCGTAGGTAATACAGGTTTATTTTTATTATTAGGCTTCTTAAATCTTTCAGAACGCATGTACATGTACATTTTTGGCGCATACTTAACTGTTTTCTTCGCCGGTTTCACCTATTACACAACATTCATACACACTCCAGGTGGAGGACATTAAAAAACGACACGCTCTTTAATAGAGAGCGGTCGTTTTTTATTTACAAGCAAGTTAAAAGCCATTTAAAAACGGGTTGGAGTCCATTTCTGCAGCAGGTGTCGTGTAGTCACCATGCCCTGGATAAATAATTGTATCTTCCGGTAATGATAAAAGCTTGTCGTGAATCGATTTCAACAAGATATTCATCGAACCACCGATTAAATCAGTCCGTCCAATGCTTTGTTCGAATAATGTATCGCCTACAATCGCAAAAGCGTCATCTTTAAAAATAAAGGATACACTTCCCGGAGAATGCCCTGGTGTATGGGCTACCGTAAAGGTAAATGCACCGATTGTCATTTCCCCTTCTTTTCGTATAATATGTTCTCCTTCAGGCTTTTTCACGATATAATTTGGCAATTCCGCATATTTGCCGGAACCATTTTTCATCGGATCAGCAAGCCAGTCCACTTCTTTTTCATGGACATACAGCGGAATATTATATATTGCCCGTATCGCATCCACTCCACCGATATGATCAAAATGTGTATGGGTTAATAAAATAGCTAATGGGTTTAAGCCATTTTTACGTAATTCATTTACAATGCGTGCCCCTTCTTCACCTGGATCGAAAATTAAGCAGTCTTTTTCTTTATTGCTGACAATGTAGCAATTCGTTTGGATCGGTCCTAGACTATATTTTCTAACATTTAACATAAATCATCACCTCAGTTTCCATTATACATTTTTTCTATCGTTCTCATAGTGAAAGTTATCGTTCAAACAAACGCCACTTTTAGTTCTCGACAAACGATTTGGAAACCTTTACAATAAAAGAGGAATATTGTTGAGACATTTTTTGGAATGTCGAAAGGAGTGTCAATTTTTTATGAACTTATTAATGGTTATTTTTGGTCTAGTTGCAATTTTTGGCGTAATTGGCATATTCCAATCAATCAAAGAGAAAAACCTTTTAGCTGCTGCCTTCAACGCTTTAGCTGCTGGTGTTTTCGGTTGGTTCGTCATTATGACGGTATTAAATCAAGGCTATCCACCAACTCATTAATTGCAACCGAAAAACGTATTGCTTTAGAAGCAATACGTTTTTTATATGGACAAAAAAGCTGTTCCCGGATTTCTCCGGGACAGCTTTAATTTTTATAGTTCGTATCAATCAGCAAGTTCCCTGTTTCTGTATCATAGAAACGCAACAGGTCACCATTAATAATCTGATCCGAGTATTCTAGTTCTTGAGTTGCACGATCAATAAATGGCTGACATGCTTCCGTATCGATTGCTTCTCCCGTATCACGGTCGTAGCATACTTCACCTGCATACACATATTGATTTGTTACGAAGCGACCATCACGGAAAATAACGAAATCCTCATGTTCTTCCGAGAAAAGGTCAGCACCTAATTGCATATCTTTTGAAGTCTCAATACCTAACAGATGCAGTAATGTCGGACGAATATCCAACTGACCCGCTGCATTATCCATCACTTGTCCATCATTTGAACCAGGAATGTGGATATATAATGGGACAGCCTGTAAAAGCGCACTGTCATATGGTGTGATCTCTTCTTTATTTAAATATTTTGCCATTGCTTTATTATGATTTTCGGAAATTCCGTAGTGGTCCCCGTACATCACGATAATCGAATTTTCATATAAACCTTGTTCTTTTAAATCATCGAAGAATTCTTTCACCGATTCATCCAAATAGCGAACTGTTTGGAAATAGCGATTTAATGTTCCTGAATTTGAATCATATTCAGGTATCATTATATCTTCCGGGTCCAAATAGAACGGATAGTGGTTTGTTAAAGTAATTAGACGGCTGTAAAACGGCTGTGGCATTTCTTTCATTAATGCTGCAGATTGTTCAAAGAATGGAATATCCTTTAATCCCCAGTTTACAGATGTTTCTTCTGTAACATTGTATGATTCGAGATCATAGAACTGATCTAATTTAAATGATTTGTAAATCATATCACGGTTCCAGAATGATTTGTTGTTCGCATGCATAACATTTGTAAAATATCCATTTTCCCCTAAGCGCTCTGCAAAGGAGTTATACGTATTTTCACCATGTGTAAAGAATACTGCACCTCGACCTAAGCCATATAACGAGTTTTCAAAAATAAACTCAGAATCCGAAGTTTTTCCTAATCCAGTCTGGTGGTAAAAATCACTGAAGTAATACGTATCTTTATCATTTGTCAATGAATTCAGGAACGGTGTTACTACTTCCCCATTCATTTCCTCATTAATAACAAATGACTGCAATGATTCCAGGGAAACTGCAATTACATTGCGGCCTTCATACTTGCCGAACATTTCAACATTAGGTTCCGCCTGGTTTGCGCGAACGTAGTTGCTCACTTCAACAAGCTCACTGCCATCTGCCAACGCACGCTGTGCAGACGATTTCGACTGAACATATACATCGTAAAGATGATAGTTATATGTTCCGATATTTTTCACTAACAATTCACGGTCAAATGCACGTGTCAATAATTGCGGACGCTCTGTTTCTGCTAAACCTAAGTTTAAAAATAAAATAGCTGCCGTCATAACAAAGTATGCTTTTCGCGCATCTTTACGTATTGGCAGTAACTGCTCTTCCACTTTCGGTAAAAGTTTCACAGCAATAATAATCAGTAATACATCAACAAAATAGAACAAATCCATCCAGCTGATGATTGCTGCAGCTGATGTACCTAACTCTCCAAAATTACTCGTTTGGAATAAAACAGGCAATGTTACAAAGTCATTGTAGAAACGGTAAAAGGCAACATTTCCGTATAATACAAAGGCCAGTAAAATACTACTGCCGACAATATAGCGATTTCGCGCTTTTTGTGATTTCAAGAATAATGACAATCCATAGAAGAATAATAAGAAACTTAATGGATTGATAAACAAAATTAACAATTGCATTGCATTTTCTATCTTCATATCAAAGCTAGTTTCATAAACAATTACAGTTTTAATCCAGGTTGCTATTACGGCAATCGCTAATATCGAATGTTTAGGCCATTTAAAATCTTTCATATCCTATACATCCTCTCTTTACATATTCGATTTTTTTTAAATACATTGTTTTATTTGTGTAAAATCCATTCAAACAAAATCTATGTTAAAGCTTTTCAAACAAATCCGCAACAATATTTCATTTAAACAGTTTACATTCATAAAATAGCACTATTATTTAGTACGTATTAAACTTGAAAAGGTTTCGTTAAATATGAAAACAGCGGTTTATTCCCGCTGTTTCACTTAGGGTATGTTCGTCAAAAAGTTTAAAACCCTGAGTAAACAAGCATACCTCTATACGATTCATACTATTATACGCTAAATTCCAGTTATTTTCCTGCTTTAAGTCTTTGCTCTTCCTGACGCAGGATTAACAAAGCCATCTGAAAATCTTTCGTATCAATAAATTTCGATTTATATAATTCCTTAATTTCATCTTCCATTAAGTATAAATCCCCAATACGGTCCTTTGTATAAATGTAAATGCCATATTGTTTTAAGATGCCCAGCACATCCAACATTGACTTCATTCTCGTTCCTCCACCAATTATTCGCAGATAATGCGATTTTTGTCTGTAAGTAGTATATGTACCGGAAGATCATGTGATTCTCTCGGTATTTCGTTTAACAACTGCTCCTCAAATGCTAAGGATATCCGCATTCCATTAAAGCCAACTAAATAGCGGTCATAATAGCCCCCGCCAAATCCGATGCGGTAACCGTGATGATCGAAGACAACCCCCGGCACGACCATGACATCAATTCGTTCTTTTTCGACCAGTTCCGTTCTTTCTCGTATCGGTTCTAATATATTTTGATAAGCTCGTTCGGTTTCATCAAAACTGTTAATTTTGTAAAACTCCATCGAGCGATCTTTCGGATTACATTTCGGAACTGCAACATATTTATTTAATTTCCATAATTCTTCAATAATAAACGTCGTATCCACTTCCGGCTGATTTGATAAAGTAATTGCTATAATATTTGCTTTTTGAATAGATGGTTCCTGTAATAATTGCTGAGCGATTTCCAATGAACGTTCACGATATTCCTGATCGGTCATATTAGACAACTTTTCCTGCACTTTAATACGATAGTCTCTTTTCTCCAAACAAATCCCTACTTTCAATAAAGCTGTTTTAAGTTAAACATTACTATCATAAATCAAATTTGTTGAATCATCATAGTAAAATTTAAGAGGGTAGCAAGTAAAAAGCCAAAACCAACGAGTGGTTTTGGCTAAATGAGCGATTATTACTTTGTTTCACGGTGAAGAGTGTACTTCTTCTCGCGAGAGCAATATTTTTTAAGTTCAAGACGCTCTGGATTGTTACGCTTGTTCTTTTTTGAAATGTAGTTACGTTCGCCGCAGTCTGTGCAAGCTAAAGTAATGTTTACGCGCATCATTAACCCTCCCACTCTAAATTAAGAATAAATTTATTTGAGCATGATTTATACGACTTACCTATTATAACACACTGTTTTAAAAAATCTAGTATGATTTCTTAATAAGTTTTACTATGTTAAAATAAAGGGAATCCTGCAGTAAGAAAACGATTACTCACTTCAATTGCAAGTTTACGGTCAATACAATGACATAGATAACAAGAAATGGAGGACTTCATATGGGACTTTCTTCAATATTAATGATTGCTGGAATTGCTGTAATTATTATATCCCTATTGTTTAAAGATAAATCAGCAAAAGTTGAAAGAGATGTCGAAGATTTATCGATCAATATTTATCAGGAAACAAATGCTTTAAAACGACGCGTAAAAGCATTGGAAGAGGAACTGCTTGTAGATCCAAATTTCCAAGTACGCAAACCTTCTTCTGTCCAACAACAGCAAAATTCAGAACAGCAAGCTGCCTTTTCATCTTTCCAGCAAGTAGCAGCCCAAGTAAAAGCGGCCCAAAGCTATGGTACGGCTTCTAAGGCAGCTCCGCAAAAGAGCGCGAAACCGACGATTAACGGTATTTTAGTTAGTCAGGTGCTCGCTCTCAATAGCCAAGGCCTATCGATTGAGGAAATCAGTAAGCGTTCAACATTATCACATGCTCAAATCCAATCGATTTTAGCAAATGGAGGTCAACAATGAAATCATCGTTGCGAGCATTTGGTATCGGTCTTTTTGTGGCAGGTGCAAGCATGGCATTGTTCGACAAGTTGCCTTCTGATTCCAGTCAGAAAGAAAATGCTGCTTACGAAAAGCAATTAGACGACTATGAAAAACAGATCGCAAAATTGACAAAACAGTTAAATGAGCAAAACCCGGATTTCGCCAAGTCTAAAAAAGCTGATGTGCAAACAACAAGTACAACCGAAGAGAAAACAGCCTCTACAAAGGAAGAAAACAATTCAGACGTTGTGCAAGAGACCATTTATATTTATGAAAATGTCTCTATTTATACAATCGGCCAACAAGCGGAAGACTTAGGTATTGTCACTAACGGCCGAGAGCTTGAGCTTTATTTGGCCAAACCGGAATTTGCGCGTTCTATTCAAAAAGGCGCATTTGATCTCCGCTCCGATATGACAATCGAAGAAATTGCCCAAGTGCTAACAGGGCAACCAACCGAATAATTGTAAATTTAAATTATAGATAGCAAGCAAGCCTTCTTCCATACTAAACTACCAATTATCCAAAAGTTTTCAAGATTGAAGGGATTAAATGGACTATATAAAAAGAGGAACAAAAGCTTTTAAAATGACGAATATCGCGTTATTTGCTGCAGGTTTTATTACCTTTGCCAACCTTTATATTACGCAGCCGCTAATGCCCCAGTTTTCAAATGATTACAATGTCTCTCCTGCGGTAGCCAGTTTATCGTTATCTGCTGCTACCTCTGTTTTGGCATTTAGCCTATTACTGTTCGGTTCATTGTCGGAAGCTTGGGGGCGAAAAAAATTGATGACCGCTTCCATATTTGCGGCATCCGTTTTAACACTCGCACTGGCATTTGCTCCTAATTTTGAATCGATTCTCGCACTGCGAATCATTCAAGGTTTTGTGTTTGCCGGGGTTCCTGCCATTGCAATGGCTTATTTAGGAGAAGAAATGGAACCATCAAGCTTAGGTGTGGCAATGGGTCTTTACATAAGCGGAAATGCGATTGGCGGATTATCGGGCCGTATTATAATCGGCACGATGAGTGATTTATTCAGCTGGCAAATCGGAATGATCGTACTCGGGGTTTTAAGCATTATTATCAGTTGTTACTTCGTCTGGGCATTACCGGATTCCACACATTTCACACCACGTCCATTACAATTTCGATTACTGACTAAGACACTGTTTCAGCATATAAAAGATAGACGACTTGTTTTATTGTTCGGGATTGGATTTACTTTAATGGGCAGCTTTGTGACAGTGTATAATTATATCGGCTTCAAGCTGGTCGAATCTCCCTATAATTTAAGCATGACATTCGTAAGTTGGCTATTTGTTGTTTATTTAGTAGGGACTTGGAGCTCCACATGGTTCGGAAGCTTGTCTGATCAATATGGCCGGCAAAATGTTCTATACAGCGGCATTATCATTATGATCTTAGGTGCAGTTCTTACCTTCCCTGTAAGTTTGCCTTTAAAAATCAGCGGACTCATTATTTTTACTTTTGGCTTTTTCGGCGCGCATTCCATTGCAAGCGGCTGGGTCAGTCATTTAGCCAAAGTCGATAAAGCCCAGGCTTCCTCATTGTATTTGTTCGCCTATTATATGGGGTCAAGTATTGGAGGAACGCTCGGCGGTATCTTTTGGATGCACTATGGTTGGACTGGCGTTGTCCTTTTCATCGGATCAGCACTCGTATTAACATCTATTTTTGCAGGCTTTATTCAATACTTTCAATCTAAATACGAAAAAATGCAGAGCGCCTAGAAAGAGGCCCTGCATTTTTTTATTCCCGCACCCAAGTCAAACCTAATGTTCCTTCTCCTGCGTGGACACCTACACAGGCAGAAAGTGGCATAGTGGTAAATTGAATGGATGGAAATTCCTTTAGTAATTCCTTTTTCCACTCGATAGCCCCTGCTTCATTATTACAGTGAATAATCGCGGCTTCTTTTACAGGTGACTTTAAAATAGCTCGCTTAAGTTTTTCTATGACGGCTTTTCTGGCACGATTATCAGCCCGCACTTTTTTTGCCACTTCAACGCCGCCTTCTTTATTGTATTCAATGACTAGTTTAATATTGAGCAAGTTGCTGAGAAACATTGCCATCCCTGAAACACGTCCGCTTTTATGCAATTGCTCCAAGCTTGCAGGAATAAAAGCAAGTTCCGCCTTGCCACGCATTGCTTCTATTTTCTCCACGATCGCTTCCGGGACATGTCCTTGTTTTTCAAGCTCAATTCCGAGTGCCAACATGACTTGCATTGGATAGGAACCGATTTTCGCATCAATAACATAGCTTTTGAAACCCGCCTGTTCTGCAGCCATTGGAGCACTTAGTACAGTACCCGATAGTTGCTCTGAAGTATGAATCGCAATGGCACAGTCATAGCCCTGATCTTTTAATTTTTCATATAAAGCTACATGCTCTCCGAATGCAGGCTGAGATGTTTTTGGATGCATTGTTGAATTTCTTAATTTATCGTAAAATTCATCGTGCGTCATGTCCACTGTTTCACGAAGTGCGCCTTCTTCAAAAACGATGTTCAATGCAAGCACATGAATTGAGTGTTCTTTAATAAAACTTTCTGGTAATAATGCTGCAGTATCTGTAACCCATGCAATCTTTTTATTCATTATAAAACTCCTTGATGTTAAAATTTTATGTCTCCCAAGAATGTAAGCGCAATCATAGTATCGGCACAGTGACACATGTCATATTTGAACGGATAAGTTCCAGGGCCGACATCATTTCGACAACATTCGAGTTTTATTTTCATTTTCAAGTGATACCGATTATTTTACATATGGGCTTTATTTCCGTACGATAAAAGTACAAACAATTATATTAGTAGTTTCGAGGAGGAACGAAAGCATGAATATTTATGATATTCCTGTTAAGACAGAAAAAGGCGAGCAATATGAATTAGACCGCTATAAAGGCCAGGTAATGATGATTGTCAATACAGCAAGCAAGTGCGGATTTACAAATCAGTTTACAGAGCTTGAAGAATTATATGATAAATACAAAGAGGAAGGATTTGTCGTGCTCGGTTTCCCTTCTGACCAATTTAAACAGGAGTTGTCTTCCAGTGAGGAAGCTGCCGAGTTCTGCCGCCTGGATTACGGTGTCACGTTCCCGATGCACGAAATGGTGAAAGTGAACGGTTCAGAAGCACATCCTTTATTTAAACATTTATCATCTGAAGCTAAAGGTCTTTTAGGACAGTCAGTTAAGTGGAATTTCACGAAGTTTTTAGTCGACCGTGACGGTAATGTCATTAAACGTTACGCCCCACAGGATTCACCGACAAAAGCAGAAAATGATATTGCGAAATTGCTTTAAAGTATATTTTTATAATAGAAGTGAGCAGCCGAAGATTAAATTCGGCTGCTCTTTTTAATATAAAAATACTTCTTCATCTGTTACTTCCAGATATAATGGCATAACTACAAAAAACATAGTCAGTACATAAAATGTCAGACATAGAATCGTTAATAAAATCGGTAACCCAAAAGAAGAAGAGAAAATAATTGTTGGCGATGTAAGCATCGAGATTCCGCCGATTATTTGACGGTACTTTTTAGAATAAAACAATTTTTCATTGCACGTTGGACAACGCAATTCCATTCTTAATTTACATACAATTTTTATTTGCTCTTTTTTTGAATACGAATGGCGGCAATGTGGACAGCTTACCTCTCCCGTTGTATTGCGGGCAAAATAAAATAAAACTACGATTTGCAAAAGAATGACAAGTACGAAAATACAAAGATTCAGCCACTGAATGTCTACTTCAGACTTTTGGATTGCGCTCCCAATAGCATAGACGATAAATGGCGAGAGTGTGATAAGCAAATAGCGCAATCTATAAACTGTTTTACGAAGTTTATGCATTTCTACTTTTTTCCATCTCTTCATCGTAAAGAAAACTATTGTGGCGAAAACCCCATTGATAATCAGCAATAAACTGATGATGGCCACATACTTGCCTCTTCTTATTGCTTCGGCTAATTGCTCTCGTTCATTGTTTTCAACTAACGGACTGGATGCCTGATTAGGAGACAACACGATCCCATCATTAGTGAACAAGTATAGGAAAAATACTGCTGTAAAAACAAATATCGGGGCAATTATAATGGTCCAATTCGTTTGTCGTTTCGGGCGTTTCGACTGATCAATTGTTTGCTTTAACTTTGACTTCTGTTGCTCCGTTAATTGTAGTTTGCTTAACTCTTGCTGCCACTTTTCCTTAATCATTCTCCATCACCTCCATGCTTAATTTCGGCTTCAACTTCGCTCTCGCACGCTGCAAACGTGATTTAACAGTCGATACCGCCAATTCCAATAACTCAGCGATTTCAAACACGGTCATTTCCTCATAATAATAGAGTAATAATACTTCCCGATCTTTTACCGGTAATGTAAGGACCGCGGCGGTTACTTCACCATGTAACTCTTTCTCGACATAAATCTGTTCCATTCCTTTTTCATGCTGCTGAAAAAACTGGGTAATGACGAATTTCTTGTTTTTCCAGCTTCGTAAATAATCATAGCAGCGGTTAATTGTCATCTTCACTAAATAGGTTTTAATCGATGCTCTCTGTTCAAATTGTCCTGATTTATGGTAATAGTTTATAAATACGTCTTGGACGACTTCTTCAGCTGTTAAACGATCCTTCGTATAGATAAAGGCAATGCGGTACAAATAATCACTGTATGTATCAATTAATTTCTCGATTTCAACTAGCCGCCCTCCTTTCACCCTTTTAGACGGAAACAAATTTAATTTGGACGCATTTCTCGAAAAGATTATTAAAAAAATCGCCTAACCAATGTATGATTAGGCGACTCTATTATGGCTGAAAACTTAGTAACGCTTCTTGAGCAGCTTCAACATTATCTTCATTGAATGGTGTTTTCTCCATTGCGGCAATTTGTTCGACGGCATCTACCAATACGAGCTTCGAATAAAACGGCAGCTTCGGTACTATCTCAACGAGACACCAGTAAATCCACATGTCATCGTCCCCGCGTAGCACTTCATCAACAAGTGGCGTCAGCTCATTTGGATAGTGAAGCAGCAGCTCAACCATTGGCTCCGCTACAGGCCAGTTCATATCTTGCACCCATTCAAGCAGCTTCGGCAGTAAAGGAATGACCGCTTCGGCTTCCGCAGTTTTCAGTTTTTCCACTGCTGCTATGTCATGTTTATCTTTCGGTATCATGCCAATACCTCCACCTTCTTTAAAAACTCGCTGATCATGGATGTACCCAGTTCTGTACCGATGGATTCAGGATGAAACTGCAACCCATATACCGGATAGTGAGCATGTTGAATAGCCATAATTTCCCCATCATCTGCACTTGTAGCAACAACTTGGAAATCTTCATGCAATGTTTGCCTTTCAATAATAAGCGAATGGTAGCGCATCACTTCGACTTCTCCTTCGAACCGTGAAAACAAACCTGTTTTTTCATATTGAAGCATGCTCGTTTTCCCATGCATAATATTTTTTGCCCGGCTCACCGTTGCACCGAACGCTTCACCAATCGACTGATGGCCAAGGCAGATTCCCAAAATCGGAATCTCTTTATAAAGCTGTCGGATCATTTCAATGACAATACCTGCATCTTTCGGTTCCCCGGGTCCCGGAGAAATAACAATCGCTTTCGGCTGCAGTGTGCGGATTTCCTCAACCGTCATGGCATCATTTCGAACAATTTTTACGTCTTCCCCAAACTGTGCGATTTGGTGATACAGATTATACGTAAAGGAATCATAATTATCGATAAGTAAAATCATTTGCGCACCTCCAGCAACGCTTTTGCTTTATTTAATGTTTCTTCATATTCCATTTCAGGGACCGAATCATAAACAATCCCTGCACCTGCCTGAACATACGCTTTTTCATCTTTAATTACCATTGTACGGATCGCAAGGGCTAAATCCATATCCCCTGATGCCGATAAATAACCAATTGCACCCGCATAAATTCCGCGCTTTCTCTGTTCCAGCTCATTAATAATCTGCATTGCACGAATTTTCGGTGCACCCGATACCGTACCGGCTGGCAGGCTTGATGCAATAACATCGACTAAGTGGGCATCGTCTCGTAATGTCCCTGTTACCTCAGAAACGATATGCATCACATATTTATACTTTTCGATTTCCATATATTTTGTAACAGCTACTGTTCCAATCTGCGCAACACGGCCAACATCATTACGTCCTAAATCAACAAGCATTTTATGCTCGGCAATTTCCTTTTCGTCTTGCAGCAATGCATTCGCGATTGCTTCATCTTCCTGTATATTCTGTCCTCGCGGCTTCGTTCCGGCGATCGGATTTGTAGTTACAAGTCCTTTTTGAACTTTCACTAGACTTTCAGGTGATGTGCCAAGTACCGTATAGTCCCCAAATTCCATAAAGAACATATATGGCGACGCATTTGACGTCCGTAATTTTCGGTAAAGCGTCAATGGGTTTTCTTTGTAATCTGCTTCAAACGTTTGAGATAAAACGACTTGGAAAATATCACCACACCTTATGTGCTGTTTTGCTGTTTCAACCATTTCAATAAAGCGTTCTTTTTTAATAGTCGGTGTGAACTGTACATCGATTTCTGGTGTTTGTTTATATGATAAAGATGACATCATCATTTGTTCGATATCATCCACTTTTTGCTGCATCAACGCCATCGTATGACCCGCCTGAAACAGATCCATTGCCACAATGGATACTTGCTGTAACAGATGATCGATGACGATAAACGTTTCGTAAAAATAAACATGAACATCCGGCATATTGTATACATCGCCTACAATTTCCCCGATTTGTTCAAAATGATAGGCTGTTTCATATCCAAAATAACCGATTGCCCCGCCAAAAAAGGCGAACGGAGCGTCTTCCTTTTGAATTGGCAATAGCTCTTTCAACAAAGTTAATACCGGTTTCTGTTCTGTCTTCAGCTCCTGATTATGGATAGAATAAGAACCGGATTCCGCATTTCCTTTCAGTTCACCAACCGGATTAAAGGCGATGAAGGAATAGCGTCCATTTTGCTTAAATTTTGCATTGGATTCGAATAATACTTTTTTCTTTCCAATAATGGATTCAAAAATCGAAATAGGCGTATAAGTATCGCCATTTACCTGTTTCATTACATATTTGTCTGTCTTTACTGCCATGCTCATCTCTCCTCAGCTTTTCTTTTCGGGAACACAAAAAGGCCCTTTCGCTTTTAAAGGACGAAAGAGCCGTGGTGCCACCTTTATTGACTAAATTAAATACATTTAGTCCACTCAAAACTCGTAACGTGAGTGCTACGGCACAGCATTTCCTCTGTGCAGCTAGAAAGTCCATTCATAAAGTACGCTTACTGACTTCCACCAACCGTCAGCTCTCTAAAAAACGCCGCTTTACTACTATTTTTTCATCATCGCTTTTACTATACTTGCTATTGTATCGTTTCAGCCCGAATTTTACAAACTATTTTAAATTAACTGTAAATGTATAGTTGCCCGTGTGATTTAGCATAATACAGACTTGCATCGGCAAAGGCTACTAATTGTTCATATGAAACTTCTTCTTTTTTTAATTGGTCTGAATGGATAAACCCAAAATGAATCGGGATTTCTACGACTCCTGATGTCGAATGAACAGCAGTTGTTCGAAGTTTCTCCTCCAACTTCATTAACAACTTGAAAAAGTCGCTTTCGGAAATATTCTTTATAATCGCTTCTCCTTCATTTTTCGATAATACATTAACCTTTGCCTCATACTCGAAAATATTCGAATAAATCGACTCAAATAACGTAAATAATAACTGCTCAGTAAATAAGGTGCCGAACAGCTCTTCAATTTTATCTGTGATAAAGCACCAATGAATACAGTAAATTGCCTCATTGTTCATAAGCGCATGTTCCACAAACTCGATGGTGCTCTCTTTCGAAACGACATGCGGGAATTTTACTGTAAGCGCAGTCGTTTCCTCTTCGAAAAAAAAGTCAGCATGTATGTGACGTACTTTACGTACACTGATGGGCTCATTTTTATACTTTTCAATCAGATGCTGCAATTCCTTTTTAAAACGAAACTGCTCGATTAGTCCAAAACGTAGAAGGTATCTTTCAACTACGGACAATAATACATAATTCTGTTGTTTCTCCAATTGAAAAAACGTCTGCTCAAACATTTCCAAGCTTTCATTCCCATAGCCAGCCCTATAGATTAAAATCGCTTCCGCAAACAGTATATTCCCCGCATAGTAAGGGGGTTTGCCTTCCAGATGCTGCAAAATGTCATGCTTTATCTGATTAAACATGATGTCATTACTCGTTGAAGCATAATAATAGAGCGCTCCTAAATAACCTCTAACAATTGTTGCGTTGACAGCAGGATTTTTCCGTTTGTAATACTCCGCCAACTTTATAGCGATATGTGCATTTTGCTGTTCTTCTTTATAACGGTACTGTGCTGCCAGATTGCAATAATTAATGATAATAAGTTCATCGTTTTGCAAAAGATGCGCATATTTAAGCGATTTTTTTGCTGCTTCTATTGATTCATCATGATGTTTCGTAAAGATATGTTCAAGACTGTACAAATAGTAATAAACCATCTTATTTTCGTCTTTTCCATATGTTAAACAAAGCTTTTCATAATCATCCATGACCGCATGAAAGTTCTGATAGCTGCCTATTTCAAAATAAGTTGATGCCAAATATTCATAGCATAGTAGTGCTTCTGCATACCTTTTTTCTTCAAGTGTGATCGGCAATGTAATGGTGCTGAATTGAATCAGTTCCATATATCGCAACTCATTGAAGAGATTTCGTAAATGTTCAATCTGGTTTGAAATTTTCATGTCACTCGTCCACCCCAGTCATTGATTAATCCAAATACGGCTTCGTAAATCTCACTTGCCTCGGCAATTCCTTGTTCATATAGGTTAAGAAGAGACGTTTCAAATTCCATTACAAGCTCCTGCAATTCTTTTAATACAGTACTTTGCAATAAAGCGAGCTGTTGCGGGTAATTTTCAACTTCAATATATTTTGAATCATAATAAGGTCTTAAACTTTTACTGCTGAAGCCTTTCAACGCTTGAAAATTTGCCGCTACTTCCTCGTTTTCTGCTAATTTTTGCACGATAAACTGTTCCTGCTTTAAATAAATATAAATTGCACAAATGAACGCCAGCTTTTCGTTTTCTAATAAAGCAAGCTGAATATAGCGTCTTATTTGAAAGGTTTTAATTTTATCCAAAAAAAATTTTCGAATTGGATAAATCATCGTATTTTCCGGATTGGAAATACGATCGATTTCTTCAGTAGATAATAAATACCAAATATCAAATATGATGACTGAACGTTGGTAAGACTCCTCACTGAATGGAAGTATTAATGTGAATAGATTAAGTTCATCGATCAACTGCTGAAATCGGTACATTGTCTCATCAGAAATTAAAAACATACAATCTGCTTTATCTATTTTAGCCTGCATGCTACATACCTCACCTCAAGTAATTGTCAGTTTCATCCATCATATCATAAACTTACTGTTTTAAAGTATTTCATTTTATTATCATTTTATTATAAAAAAAGTGATGGTTGAAAATTCTCTTTTCAACACATCACTTTATATTTTCGTCTATTAGATTAATTCGAACGTTGGCAAATCATATCATATAAATACTTCGCCTGATCAAACTCAGGCTGAAGTGTATAAGCTTGTTTCAAATGATATTTTGCTTTATCTGTATCTGATGTAGCTACCGCGTAAAGTACACCTAAATTATAATGCGCATCTGCATTGTTCCAGTCCTCTTCAATAACATATTCCAGCTCTGGCTTTGCAAAATCGAACATTTCCAAAGAGCAAAGCAAAATGCCATATGATAAACGAATTTGCAGATCTTTTGGTGCAAGCTCTGCCGCACGTTGCATAAATGGCAGGGCCAACTTGAATTGCTGTTCGCGTTCAAATGATTTTGCCAGCATGTAATAGGCATCTGCCCCTTCGATCCCGTAATCGATCGATTTTTGATATAGTTTTGCGGCTTCTGTATAGCGTTCCGCTTCATAATATAAATTTGCTAATCCGTAATACGCTGTAGCAGCTTTTTCATCTACTGTGATCGCCTTTTGGAAGAAGCGTTCAGCACGTTCGATATCCCCCATCGCAGCAAGCAATGTACCGAAGTTTACATAGCCGATCGCATCGTCCGGCTGTGCCTCAATTGCCTTTGTGAAAGCTTGTGCAGCCTCTTCATAATGCTTTTCCTGAAATGCTCTAATCCCGATTTCATTATAGTTTGTATCCATTCTTTCACCTCTATAAATATGTATAGACGCTCATTTTTAAATGAACGTCTATCGTCTATTACCCTACATATGTTAACTTTTCACTATTTTTAAACACACCATCGATTGTACCGCCACCTAGGCACTCTTCGCCATCATACAGAACAACAGCTTGTCCTGGTGTAATTGCTCGAACCGGTTCTGCAAATTCAATATACGCTGTATCGTCTTCACGCATTGTCACTGTTACCGGCGAGTCTTCCTGGCGATAGCGGAATTTAGCTGTGCAGTTAAATGTGCCCGCTTTTGCTTCCCCTGTAAAGCTCATTTTTACCGCAGTCAATGCATTCGAATACAGTGCATCGTGATGGAAACCTTGGCCAACATACAATACGTTTCGTGTTAAATCTTTACCGACAACAAACCAAGGTTCGCCGTCTCCGCCGATTCCTAGACCGTGACGTTGCCCTAATGTATAGTACATTAAACCGTCGTGCGTACCTTTTACTTCACCATCAAATGTTTCCATATTGCCTGGCTGTGCAGGAAGGTACTGGCTTAAAAATTCTTTAAAGTTACGCTCACCGATGAAACAGATTCCTGTTGAATCTTTTTTCTTTGCTGTAGCCAAACCTGCTGCTTCCGCAATTTTACGAACTTCAGGCTTCGGTAAATGTCCGATTGGGAACATGACCTTTTCCAGTTGTTCTGAAGTTAACTGATTCAGGAAATATGTTTGGTCTTTATTATTATCAATGCCTCGAAGCATTTTCACACCGTTTTCGTCATGCGCTACACGTGCATAGTGGCCTGTCGCTAAATAATCCGCTCCAAGTGCCAGTGCGTGCTCCAGGAAGGCTTTAAATTTAATCTCTTTATTACACATAACATCAGGATTCGGTGTACGGCCTGCTTTGTATTCTTCCAGGAAATACGTAAATACTTTGTCCCAATATTGTTTTTCAAAGTTGACCGCATAATATGGAATGCCGATTTGGTTGCATACTGCGATTACATCATCATAATCTTCTGTCGCTGTACATACTCCAAATTCATCTGTGTCATCCCAGTTTTTCATGAAAATACCGATTACATCATAGCCTTGCTGTTTCAATAAATACGCGGCTACTGATGAATCTACGCCTCCACTCATTCCAATAACTACTCGAATTTGAGATGGATCTCTTGTTTCTACCATTTACTATTCACCTTTTCTTAGACAAATCGCGTAAAAGGCGCGAAGTCTTTCTTATAAATTTACGAAGTTAGCCGTTTCACAATTTCAGCAGTACGCTTCCCTGCTTCCCCTACTAACTCATCTGTTAATCCTAACCCAAAACTGAAACGAATGGAACTACGAAGCTCAGGGGCGTTCTGTCCATACATCGCAACAAGTACATGGGACGGGTCAATCGAACCTGCCGTGCAAGCAGAACCGCTTGATACGAGTACTCCTGCCATATCCAAATTGATCAAAAATGATTCAACATCCGTTCCGGGGAAAGTGACATTCAATACATGCGGTAAAACGCTATTTTGATGACCATTCAGTTGAAAATCAATATTCGCCTGCTGGAACTGTTCGATTAAAATATTTTTATAACCGTTGTACTGCTCTCTACGCTGTTGTGCAGATTGTCCTGCTAATTCGGCAGCTTTTGCAAACGCAATAATCGCCGGGACATTTTCCGTTCCTGCACGACGTTTTTTCTCCTGGGAACCGCCGTATAGGATATTTGTTAATTTGACTCCTGTTTTTGCATATAAAAAGCCAATTCCTTTAGGACCGTTAATTTTATGGGCAGAAACACTCAACAAATCAACATGGAGTGCTTCTACATCCACTTTTTCCAGTCCGAATGCTTGGACAGCATCTGTATGGAATATAGCGGTATGTTCTTTTAAGATCGCTCCAATTTCTGCGATAGGCTGGATTGTGCCGACTTCATTGTTACCATACATAATCGTAACTAAAATCGTATCATCACGTAAAGCCTCTTTCACCTGTTCAGCGCGGATTCGCCCTGTTTTGTCAACGGGTAAATACGTCACCGTGAAACCTTCTTTTTCAAGCTTTTCACACGCATGTAAAACGGCATGGTGTTCAATTGCTGTTGTAATAATATGTTTCCCTTCTTTTTGGCGTGCATACGCTGTTCCAAAAATGGCCATATTATCGGCTTCTGTTCCACCGCTTGTAAAAATAATTTCAGAGGGTTTCGCATTTACTTTTGCTGCCAAACTTGCCCGAGAGTCATCCAGTGCTTTACGTGCACTGCGTCCAACTGTGTGAATACTTGATGCATTACCGCTTTCCTCGGCCATTGCACGTGCCATTACATCAATTACTTCAGGGGCAATGGGTGAGGTTGCGGCATGATCAAGATAAATTGTATTTTTCAAAACAAACTAACTCCTTTAAATAACACTAAATGTAAAACATATAGCCGTCAGATACTTCATTATTTGTATATTTTGCCAAATCGTCAATCGTCGTTGTATCCAAGACATTTTTTACTGCATCGCGAATACGCATCCATAATTCACGCTGTGGCGCTTCTTCGTTTTCAATTCCCTCAACCGGCTGAATCGGCCCTTCCAAAACACGGATAACATCAGCTGCAGAAATTTCATTTGGCTTATGTGCCAACATATAGCCGCCATATGCGCCACGGACACTTTTCACAAGGCCTGCATTGCGTAGTGGTGACACTAACTGCTCTAAATACGCTTCCGATAAATCTTTATCCGCAGCAATTTGTCGCAGCGGAATCGGTCCTTCACCATAATGCTTTGCCAATTCAATCATAATCGTTAAACCGTAACGTCCTTTAGTCGATATTTTCATCGTTACACCTCTTATTTTCTAGTCCTTTAATATTATTCATTATAACACAACTCCTTTTAAACCACTCGGAAATACTTTATGATTATTAACAAAACCATTTTATTCAACTGAAAAGAAAAGGAGCGAAAAATTATGCAAAATGAACCGCTCGCCTATAAAATGAGACCTCGTACAATTCGCGAAGTTGTTGGTCAGCAGCATATTATTGGACCGGCAACACCATTATTTAAAATGATTGAAAAAGGACATGTACCTTCGATATTGCTTTATGGGCCTCCCGGGGTAGGAAAAACATCGATTGCAAATGCGATTGCCGGCAGCTCAAAAATTCCTTTCTTTGCATTAAACGCTACACATGCCGGGAAGAAAGATATTGAACAAATCGTGATGGATGCCCGAATGAGCGGTAAAGTCCTATTGTTTTTAGATGAAATCCACCGTTTTAACAAACTCCAGCAAGATACATTGCTGCCGCATGTAGAAAACGGTTCAATCGTCTTGATCGGGGCAACTACGGAAAATCCTTTCCATGATGTAAACCCTGCCATCCGTTCACGCTGCGGGGAAATATTACAATTAGAACGCTTAACAGGCGCTGATATTGTCCAATTGCTCAATCAGGCATTATCAGATAAAGAACGCGGTCTTGGACATTTAGAAATCGATATTACCGAACTGCAAATCGAAAAAATTGCTAATGCCTCAAATGGCGATGCCCGTAAAGCATTAACCCTACTAGAATCGGTATATTATGCTTCAGATGAAAAAGACGGGGTAACTATTATTAATGACAATGCGATTGATGCATTAGCAAAAAGGATCGGGGTTTTTGGGGATAAAGGCGGTTCCCATTTCTATAACTTATTGTCGGCTCTTCAAAAATCGGTACGCGGCAGTGACCCAAATGCTGCGCTATATTATTTGGCTCATTTACTCGAAAATGGGGACTTGGTTGCGGTATGTCGAAGACTGCTCGTCATGGCCTATGAAGATATTGGACTTGCGAACCCTAGTGTTGGGGCACATGTGCAGGCAGCAACAGAAGCAGCCGTGAAACTCGGGTTGCCGGAAGCGCGTATTCCACTCGCAACCGCTGTTGTTGAAATGTGTTTATCGGACAAATCAAATTCAGCCTACAAAGCTTTGGATACGGCGATTGCAGCAATTCATGAGGGGAAAACCGGTGATATTCCGAATCATCTAAAGGACGCCCATTATGCAGGTGCGGCAACACTCGGCCATGTCGGATATAAATACCCGCACGACTCCCCTATCGGAACATTCGGCGGCTGGGTACAACAGCAATATTTACCGGATGAACTTGCAGGCACCGAATTTTACAAGCCCGTCATAGCAGGTGAAGAAAAAAGAATGGCTGCCATATATGAAAAGCTAAAATCTTTTAAGAAATAAGCGGCATTTAAGTACACAAAAAGAGTCATTTTCAACTCAATGAAAATGACTCACTCTTTTATAATTTACTTTTCGTATGACTCGGCAAATTGCTTAAATGCTTTAATACATTGTTCCACATTGTCGGCAACAGTCAGTTTAATTTCTTCTTCATTTAATTGATGAATACTCTTTTGAATTTCCGAAAGTAATTCTTCATTACTTTCAATATGCGCGTTTGGAATACAGCTCGCACTTAATTCATATAGCTTAATTACATGTGCACATGCATCCGCATCATCTTTTGCTATTAAATTAGCATGCGCTAAACCCGTAAAGTATAACAGTTTTGAAGTAATATCCATATAAAGGATCCAATAAGTATTGCTTGATGGCAGTTCCCCGTTATTTCTCGCGATGTAATCATTAAAATTATTCGCTACTTTATGCAATAATTCATCAAGCTGCTCAAAAGCTTTTGACCAATTTGGTTTCGTATCGATATTTTCAAAAACGATTCTATCCATTTTCAACTGTAGACTCGGCAAATTCAATAAATCATTTTTCATTTCAATTGTCATTCTATCGTCCTCCTTGCATCCCCATGCATATTATCAATACTTTATTAACTATAGCAAAAAAAAGGAATTTTTCTGCAAAAACGAAAAAATCATTAAAATCCTGCCATATTTTTGCCATAATTAATCTCTTAATAGAATATTATGTCATTTGCTATTCAAAGATTCATCTGTCAAACGGGAAAAGTATTTTTCATATAATAACTTCTCGTTATCAATATAACCGATTTTATAAACAACCATTACACCTTGTTTATATATTTTTATTGACTGACCTGAACTATAAAAGACCCATTTAAATGATTCAATCCATCTATCTAATCTTTTTTCATCATTGCTCAAAAATAATTGCTTTTCTTTTATTACACTGGCCATTTTCCAGAAACCTTCACTCAGCTTGAAGTTTTTCGTTAAAAAATTATATTCAGGTTCAACAATATGATCCGTATCATAAATATGGATCATATTTAAATCAGCATCAATCGCAATTTCCACCGACCCGATCACATCATGTAAATTCAAACCCCGGTATTCCATTTGTTGAATTACCATTTTTTTAGCTCCCTTCCTCAAACATTTTTATCATTTTACCACAATAATAACAATCTATATTAAAAAATGAATACTCATTCATAATGTTATAGTTTTCTTAGGAAATTTTTGTATAACTAATTAAAGTATGTAATTTATTGCGCAATATAGTGACTGATGGAAAGCTAAGTTTGTTGTTTGATCAATTCCACAATAAAATAATAGATGAAAAAAAGCGTTTAAATTAGTCCTTATCAATAGCAAATATCCACTAAAAAAAGATGTGTAAAAAGGTCCGAAACCCCCTTTACACACCCTTTATTTAAAGAAGTCCTCGCTTACCCTTGAACGCGGTTAATTTGGACATCTTTTAAAATCGTATTAATTACCCAGCTTGCTGCAATTAAGCCCGCAACAGATGGTACGAATGCATTTGATGAAGGCGGTAATTGTGCTTTGCGGATTTCAGCTTCAGGTTTTCCTACATATTGTGCAACATCAGGACGCACAACAATTGGAGATTCATCTGAAAATACAACAGTTACACCTTTTTTAATGCCTTCTTTACGAAGCTTTGTACGAATTACTTTTGCCAGTGGATCTGTATGCGTTTTTGAAATGTCGGCAATTTGGAAACGTGTAGGATCCATTTTATTCGCAGCACCCATGCTTGATATAATTGGAATGTTGCGTTTTAAACATTCTTTCATAATATGGATTTTGTATATTACTGTATCGGATGCATCGATTACATAATCGATTCCTTGCGCGAAAAATTGTTCATAAGTTTCCTCTGTATAAAACATATGCATATCAATTACTTCGCACTCCGGGTTAATATCTGCAATCCGCTCTTTCATAACAGCAGATTTTGATTTTCCGACTGTTGATAGATAGGCAACCAATTGACGATTAACATTCGTAATATCCACATTATCTTTATCTACTAATATAATACGGCCAATCCCGCTGCGTGCACATGCTTCCGCTGCAAACGAGCCTACACCGCCCACACCTAAAATCGCGACTGTCGTTTCTTTAAGTTTTTCTAACCCTTCTGTTCCAATAGCTAATTCATTTCGTGAAAATTGATGTAACATCTAATTTTACCCCTCAATCTTTATCATTCTACTAGGCATTATATCGACATCAATTACGAGATGCAAGCAACAATATAATGACAGAAAGTAGCATTAATAATATTTTTGCTTCATGAATGCTTCAATCCTAGTTATGAAAGCAAAATAAAAATACTCTTCTACATGAAAGTAGAAGAGTAAAATTAGAAATGGACGAATCCCAAATATGCCGTCTTGCTACAACATCGTTTTGATCCCGCGTCTATAGCAAGGGGGTGCACTAATCGCAGCGTTAAACTTCCCGCTCCAAATGGGGCATGTTTGCTTCTACGGTAATAGTAGCTCCCAACGATTTATTGTTCGGTCAAAAGTGTTTAGTAACAAATATAGCGACGAACACTTCAGGATTCGTATTAATGATATATTAACACCAATATTCTGATTATTCAATCGAAAATATCCCATTCTGATAAATTATTAAAATTGTACTAACTTTTTAGAAATATATGGTACCTTTTTACTCTTTAAAAAAAGGTACTTCTTCTCGAGAGAAGAAATACCTTAACGTGTTATTTTTTGGCTGTTGCTGCGATACGTAAGCTTAACTCTTCAAGCTGTGCATCGGAAACTGATGATGGTGCATCTGTTAATAAACAGCTTGCAGTTGCCGTTTTCGGGAATGCGATTGTATCACGTAAATTTGTACGACCAGCAAGAAGCATTACTAATCGGTCAAGACCCATTGCTAAACCGCCATGTGGAGGAACGCCGTAGTCAAATGCTTCCAGTAAGAAACCGAATTGTGCACGCGCTTCCTCTTCACTGAATCCTAGCAGTTCAAACATTTTTGCTTGTAAATCGGGCTCATAAATACGAAGTGACCCGCCGCCAAGCTCATAACCGTTTAATACGATATCATAGGCTTGAGCACGAACTTCTTTAGGGTTTGTATTCATTAAATCTAAATCTTCATCGAATGGACGAGTGAATGGATGGTGAGCCGCATAATAACGACCTTCCGCCTCATCGTATTCGAATAATGGCCAATCAACAATCCATAAGAATTCGAATTTCGATTCATCGATTAAGCCTAATTCTTTTCCTAATTTTAATCGTAATGCGCCTAGTGCGTCTGCGACTACAGAAGATTTATCTGCAACGAATAATAATAAGTCACCAGCTTGCGCTTCTGTTGCTTGGATAATTCCGTCCGCTGCTTCCCCTTCAAAGAACTTCGCGATTGGACCATTCAAGCCTTCTTCCGTCACTTTTAACCAAGCTAAACCTTTTGCTCCGTAACGGCCGGCAAATTCGCCTAATGCATCAATATCTTTACGAGAATAGTTTGCTGCCGCGCCTTTCACATTGATCGCCTTCACTTCGCCGCCATTTGCTACCGCGTTCGCAAATACACCGAAAGCAGATTCTTTCACGATGTCTGAAAGCTGTTTTAATTCCAGCCCAAAACGTACATCTGGTTTATCTGAACCGAAACGATCCATTGCTTCTTTATAGCTCATGCGTGCGAATGGTGTAACGACATCAATACCTTTTACATCTTTCATAACTTGTGTAAGAAGACGCTCATTCATTTCGATAATTTCATCCATTGATAAGAATGATGTTTCAATATCGACTTGTGTAAATTCCGGCTGACGGTCCGCACGTAAATCTTCATCACGGAAGCATCGAGCAATTTGGAAGTACTTTTCAAAGCCACCTACCATTAGAAGCTGTTTAAACAGCTGTGGTGATTGCGGCAATGCATAAAATTCGCCATCATGTACACGTGATGGCACTAGATAGTCACGTGCTCCTTCTGGTGTCGATTTCGTTAAAATCGGTGTTTCTACTTCCAGGAAGCCTTCGTTTTGTAAGAAATTACGGATTGTACGTGTTACATCAGATCGCATTTTAAATGTGTCATACATTACAGGACGACGTAAATCTAAATAACGATATTTTAGACGTAATTCTTCCGAAACTTCCGCATTGTTATCGATTGCGAATGGAGGGTTTTTAGCTTCGTTAATAATAGTCAGTTCAGAAGCTGACACTTCAATTTCGCCGGTTTTCATATTTTTATTTATTTGAGTTGCATCACGTAAAACAACTTTACCTTTTACTTCAATGACAAACTCATTACGAATTTTATTTGCAAGTTCTAATGCGTCTTTCGCTTGATCACCGAAAACTACTTGTACGATACCTTCACGGTCACGCATATCTACGAAAATTAATCCGCCTAAGTCACGACGTTTTTGTACCCAACCTTTTAATACAACTTCCTGTCCCGCTTCTGCAGCTGTTACTAAACCGCATGCATGTGTTCTTTGCGCCATTGTTATTCCTCCAACTATTTGTTTTCTAAAACGTATTGGACAAGCTGACCGAATTCCACTTTTGTCTGATCGCCTGTTTCCATTGTTTTGACGTTTACTGCTTGCTCTTCTAATTCTGACTCACCTAGTACAATGACAAATTTTGCATTTGCACGGTCGGCAGCTTTCATTTGCGCCTTCATTTTTCGGTCTAAATAATCCATATCTGCTGAAATGCCCTTTGCACGGAATGAACTTACAAGCTCCACTGCTTTTAGTTTTGCCTCTTCGCCCATTGCTACAACATACATTTCCAGATTATTACCCGTAGCAAGCTCAATATTTTTAGCTTCCAGCGCTAATAATAATCGTTCAATTGATAGGGCGAATCCGATACCAGGTGATTCCGGTCCGCCAATATCTTCAACTAAACCATTATAGCGGCCGCCACCGCAAAGTGTCGTAATTGAACCGAATCCATCACCGGTAATCATAATTTCAAACGCCGTATGGTTATAGTAATCAAGACCCCGTACTAAGTTAGGGTCCACTTCATAGGAAATGCCTAGCACATCTAAATATTGTTTTACTTTTTTGAAGTATTCAGCCGAAGAATCCGTTAAATAATTTGTTAGCGCAGGAGCAGTTGCCATCGCTGGGTGTTTTGCATCTACTTTACAATCTAAAATGCGTAAAGGATTTTTCTCCAGACGGCTTTGACAATCACTGCAAAGTTCTCCAACGACCGGAGTAAAATGCTCGATTAACGCACTACGATGCGCATCACGTGTTTCTTTGTCACCTAATGAGTTAATGACTAATTTTAAATCCGTCAAGCCAAGTGTTGTATACACATCCATTGCAAGTGCCATTACTTCCGCATCAATCGCTGGATCGGCTGAGCCGATAGCCTCTACACCAAACTGAACAAATTGACGATAGCGGCCTGCCTGTTGACGTTCATAACGGAACATTGGACCTGTGTAGTAAAGTTTAACAGGCTGATCTGCCTGACCAAACATTTTATGCTCCACATATGCACGTACCGCTGAAGCTGTTCCTTCTGGACGCAATGTTAACGAACGATTTCCCTTGTCCGTAAATGTGTACATTTCTTTTTGGACGATATCCGTTGTATCGCCTACACCACGTTGAAATAGTTCTGTTGACTCAAACATTGGTGTGCGAATTTCGTTATAGCGATATTTATCACATAAATCACGAATGACACGTTCTACATACTGCCATTTTTCAGATTGACCCGGTAAAATATCCTGTGTTCCTTTAGGTACTTTAAAATTCATAAAAGCACTCCTCTCTTAGTTGACCAAACTGTTCGCGTGCTAATTAAGAAGAAAATAAAAAAAGCTCCCGCCCCTTGCAAAAACTGCAAGGGACGAAAGCTTGTATAATCTTCCGCGGTTCCACCCTAATTGATGTATGACTACATCCTCTCGAATTCGGATAACGGCCGATTCCGTCTTCCCCTACTAGAAAAAATTTTTTCGAGGAAACGCCTCTCAACTGTTGTTCACATGTTACATACTGCAGGAAAGATTCCAGCCTAAGTCTTTCCCTCTCTTTTCAGCATTGGCAACCGCTACTTGTTTGGTCATTGGCAATGTTACTTTTGTTAAATTAACACTAATCTTAATGATGTCATGACAAGTTGTCAACCATTTTCAAAAAAACGCTATATTTTTTGTCATAAATGCTTTTATAATATAGGGGTATATAGTGAAAGGTCATTTAACTAAATTATTATAAAGGAGGAAACTATGAAAAAAAATAAAATAATAATAGGTTTATCATTTTTATTATTATTCACAGCGATTGTTCCGTATTATTTTTCCGCTCGCCCTGCTCATGCCAACGGGGAACCATTATATGTAAACGCGGAAATTTTATATTTACGTGAAGGTCCAGGTCTTTCTTATCCGATTCTCGATACATTAAAAGAGGGAACTGAGATGATTTCGATTGAAAAACAAGGTGATTGGCACCATGTTCAAGTCGGACAACAAAAAGGATGGGTTGCGGCATGGCTTGTAAAAACAGCAATCGGTCAAACAGACTCGTCAACTGAAAAGACAGTCATTTCTCAAGTAAACTCTTTAAATGTTCGTGTAGCACCATCATTATCCGCTTCTGTACTGACAAAAATCTCTTCCGGGACGGAAAGTAAATTTTTAAAACAAGAACAGGATTGGATTCAAATTCAGTTCGGCGAGATGACAGGTTGGGTATTTGCGGAATATGTCACAGTGAAAGAAGCGAATACGGAAAAGCCGGCCCCCCCTTCTGATAACGGACAACAGGAACAGTCAAATGAGCCAATACAACAAATTGACCCGAATACATTTACCGTTAACGTAAATGCTGTCAACATCCGAAAAAAACCTGATTTAACATCTAAAAAATTAGGGCTTGCCACTGAAGGACAACAATTTAAAGTTGTCAGCCGAAATCATAATTGGGTTGAAATTGAATATGAAAAAGGTAAAAAAGGTTGGATATACAATTTTTATGGAACGTTTACAAAACAATTGAAACAAAATCCTTCATCTGAAAAAGAAGAAACGAAAAACTTTGTTACGATTATTTATAACGGGACAAATTTAAGGGAATCCCCTTCGACTTCTTCAAATGTTGTTGTCATTGCAGATGCTGGTCATACATATCCGATAGTGGAAAGTGAAGGCGACTGGTTTAAAATCGCAGTAAATGATCGTCAAACCGCGTACGTCGCAAACTGGGTTGTCAGTGAAAATGATTCACAAGGAACTACATCTAAAAATAATACAAGCGAGGCAGCCGAACGTAAAAAAGGTACATTAAAGGGCTTAACAATCGTACTGGATGCGGGTCACGGCGGTAACGACCGTGGTACTACCGGTGTTCGTGGAACAGACGAAAAAGAGATTAATATTATTACAGCAGAACTGCTACGTTCCAAATTACAGGCTGCCGGTGCAAATGTTGTCATGACACGTGAATCCGACATTTTTGTCGACTTGCGAAAGCGTGTTGCAGTATCACATCAGGCAGGTGCCGATGCGTTTATCAGTATTCACTATGACGCAAATGAAGATAGTTCAGTGAGCGGCTTTACGACCTATTATACGAACGGTTATCAGCAAAAGCTTGCGGAATATGTTCATGAAGGATTGGCATCAAAAGTTAGCTTGAAAGATCGCGGACCACGCTTCGGCAACTATTTAGTACTCCGCGAAAACCGTCAAAATGCTATATTACTTGAGCTTGGCTATTTAAGTAACCCTTCTGAAGAAAGGGCAATTACTACAGATTATTATCGGGAACAAGCAACACTTGGCATTTATCAAGGGTTATTAAACTACTTCGACGACCAGCTTGAACAATAACATATAACAATAACAAACCCCAATTTTCTTTAAAAGAAAATCGGGGTTTACTTGTTTAAATAGCTCTATCCATTATTCCTGAATGATTTGGTATAAATAAAACATTTCATCTTTATTTACAATGCGCGGTACCGGGTAAAGCGGATTCGCTTCTTGTAATGCGCGCTCCACCATCAATGGCACATCACGGTTAATGATTCCTGTTATTTTTGGAGGAATTTCCATCTTGTTATTCAATTCTTCAATTGCTTCGATAAATAACTCTGCCTTTTTTTCATCACTGTCTGTTATTTTTCCGATGCCTACAATTGTCGCAAGTTCTGCTAACGGCTTTGCAGCGCTTTCCCCGTAAAATCGAAGTACATGCGGCAGGATCACCGCATTGGCAAAACCGTGCGGAACTTGATAAAATCCGCCGAGTGTATGAGCAATGGCATGGACGTAGCCTACATATGCACGAGTAAATGCAAGCCCTGCCAAATAAGAGGCGCGTTGCATTTCCGTTCTAGCTTTCATATCTGTCCCATCTTCATAGGCACGTACTAAATACTTAAAAATAAGAATAACAGCCTCGCGGGCATATTTCCTCGTTTCCTCAGTATTGCTTTTTCCAATATAAGCTTCCACTGCATGTGTCAATGCATCCATTCCCGTTGTAGATGTAATATGAGGAGGCAAATTAATTGTTAATACCGGGTCCAATACAGCATAGTGCGGTACAAGTACCGGATCCATAATGGCGAATTTCTCATGTGTTTCACTATTTGATACGACGGCGGCAATCGTCCCTTCGCTCCCCGTACCAGCGGTTGTCGGAATAGCAAAAAACGGCGGCATTTCTTTTCTTACTTTAAATAAACCTTTTAAATCAGCCAGTGATTTTTCTGGGCGTGCGATTCTTGCTGCAACCGCCTTGGCACAATCCATCGGTGACCCTCCGCCAAATGCTATAATGCCATTACAATGATGCGCATAATACAATTCCATCGCTTCTTCAATATTTGTGAAAGTTGGGTTTGGAACCGTTTTATTATAGACCACAAATGCAATATTTTGCTCCTGTAAGCCCTCTAATAACGTATCCATAAGCCCCAGCTTGTGAATTCCTTCATCGGTAATCACTAAAAGCATATTTAAATCTAAACTTTTCACAAGTTCAGGCAATCTATCGAGGCTGTTTTCCCCTTGGAGTAATTCTGGCTTTCTCCAGTTCATAAGCTTCATACCGACACGCATGGAACTTTGGACGGTTCTGCAATAGGCTGTATACATTGAACGAAACACTCCATTTCTCTCTATTTATGTATCCTTTCTTTAAATATTCCGCATCTTCTTTTAAAATTCCTTGTTTATAACAAAATCCGCCCAATTAAAAAACGAACCCGTAACGGATTCGTCAATAAAAATCATTAATCGTTTGCAAAAAATACTTTGTCGGCAAATGCAATCGGCTGACTTTCAAAATTGGTCTCGCTCATTGCGATGACGGCCAGGTCGATATCAAGCTCCTGCATTTTTCCTGCCGTAACTTGTTGTTCAAATTTATGGAAATCGGTAAATTGATTGTCCGTAATAATCATGAGGTCCCGCTGATTATCAATATTATCTTGAGTAAACAATTCAATCGCCTTGTCTATTGCCGGTAAAATCTGAGCATCTCCAGTTAAATACTGCTGTAAAAATTGGTCGAACAATTCAATATCAATTTTTCCATTTTTAAAAAGAAGCGGTTGAGCAGGTTTATTACTAAACGGAAGAATAATTAAATCCCTCTTCTGGACAGCACATAAGTTAAATAGCGGTAATATGGTCCCTTTAGTAAAGGCTTCATACTCCTGCATGGCGTCAGATTGCTGTACGATGACAATCATCGGCGAATAACGATTTTTCATCTCATCAAACGATACATACAATACATTTCCATCTATAACCATCCGATCTTTCAGCAATTGCTTTTGTTGCTCAATCGGAAATAAATAATCTTTATCCTGTATTTTTGGCATCGTTGCTTCCACTTCTGCAATCATTTCTTCCAGTGCAATTGCAATTTCGATAACCTCTATAAATAGTGGTTGTTGACCAAATTTCTCAAGAAACTGTTGCTGCTGATTTTCATCTAAAGCTTGAAAAGATGCGTTACGATATAAAAAATGAAGAATTTCATCGGTTAAAACAGTCTTATATTCATTTGTCATGTGAAACCCCTCCATCTGTTTTCAAATCAATACCGATAGTATAGCGAAAATCAATATTAAAAAGTAGTAATTTAAACTTCGCACGAATAACTGACTTTATATTCGTGTTTTTCTGCATAAAAAAAGCGGTATCTCTAGGATACCGCACCACACATAAATGTATGTAATTATAATTTTTGAGTTAAAGCGTGTAAAGTATCTTTCAAATCACGATCGTTATTTGAAAGCTCGATTAAGTTTTCTAAACGTTCGTGTAAGACAGGACGTTCAATTACTAGTTGCTCATCTAAAACTTGAACAAATAATTCAATAAGCATACGATTTTGAATTAATAATGCTTCTTCCACTCGGTCTGGGTTAATTTTATATTCTTTTACTTTTTTCGCCATTTGAAAATAGCCTCCCTTTTGTTTATACAACGTTATTTTAGCACACGGCTGTTTAATTTTGTGAAATTATTTCATTTTCAGCAATCGTTTGTGTTTTTCTGTACATCAGTCAGTTGTATCCAGAAAATCTTCGTATGAAAAAACTTCATCCCATGGCATGAAGTTTTGAAAAGCTGTATTGTTAAATACCAATTTCATCAGCCGATCTTTGCGTTTAACAGCCGATTTTTTTTACCTTTTCAATAATTTTCTCATAGATTGGAATCATATGCGCTTCTGTACATTTTTCAGCAACTTCATCCAATTCGATCCAGCCGACTTCACTGTTTTCATCGAGCTTCGCCTGAAACGTTGCTTCATCTCCGACTTCAAATATATAAGTCACATTGAAATGTAAATGTGCCGCAACATATTTCCCGTTCTTCATATGTCCGATAACCGGCAGTATATCAAGCGAAATAATATCTTCCTGGATTGCATTTGCTTCTGGAAGACCTGCTTCTTCCATCAGCTCTTTTTTGGCTACATTAAATAATTCCGGATCACCGTCTGCATGACCGCCCATCCAGCCCCATGAATTATAAATATTATGATGAGCCATTAGTACGCGAGTACGGTCCGGGTTGAATACAAAAGCAGAAGCTGTAAAATGCAGAACTTCATTGTTTCGTGTCAGGACATCCGACAAAGTTGCCATTGCACGTAAAATGATGTCCCGATCCTTTGCTTCCTGTTCATTATATGGTACATACTGTTTAATCTGTTCATGTAAGGTCATTGTAATCCTCCCTATTCTAATCCTTTTAAATTGTAAAAAGTAAGTATAGAAATATAGCGAAAAGGACGTGACCGCAAAATAAATGCGGCACACCTCCTTTTCATAGATTTTCGATTTAGGAAATGAGCGTTTTGACAACTTTTGAAATTGTCGCCCCATCTGCTTTTCCATCAAGTAATGGCTTTGCAATTTTCATTGCATCTCCCATATTCATTCCTGAGGCAATACCTGCTGCCTGAAGCTCAGCTGAAATTTCTTCCTCTGTTAACTGTTTTGGTAAAAAGCTTTTCAAAATAACTAACTTTGCTTCTTCTTTTTCTATTAGGTCTGAACGTTCCGCTTGCTTAGCACCTTCCAGTGACTGGTTTGTCTGCTTAATTTCACGATTAATGACAGCAGTTTCTTCCTGTGGCGTCAATTCCGCGCCCTTTTCCTTTTCTGCAGCATCCAATGCGGACTTCACTAAAGTCAATACTCCTTTAGCTAACGCATCTTTGTTTTTCATCGCTTGCTTTAATTGGTCAAATACAATTGTTTTTAACATGCTGTCTACCCCTTTACACTTAAATAAGTACGTAACTTATTTGAATTACCTTTATTGTACCATGTACCCTTTCATTTCATAAATTATTCATAAATAAATTGTTGAAATAAAGTTAATATTTTTTTTGAAGTAGATTCCGTAAATGTGGCCAACTCTTTCTTACCAAACTGAAGGATATAAAGCAGATCTTTCTCGTTCTGCCAAACCGTATAGGATTTCCCTTCAATATGGACAATACAAAGCGGCGGCTCCAGTATTTCGATTGCCTCTTCATTTATAAGTGTAGCTTTCTCGTATATCTCGTTAAATTCTTCTAGAACTGGTTCGGTTAATGATATCTCTTTTATTTTTTGGGCGTGTTCTTTAGGCAAAAGTATTTCCAGACCATAATGAAGACCTACACCTGCGAATTCAATTCCTATTCTGTCTTCTGAAATTACCGTTTCTTTTAAATTTACATAATCGCCTACTTGAACCGGCTTTTGCGGATCGTTTATAAACCATGCAGCAAATTTATCTACAAAAATACGAGGGGACATCTGATTATATTCGTTTGTTGTCATATTTTTAACAAATAAAAACATATTATCCTCTACCGCTACTACTGAACCAGAAGTACTTGAACTTTTATTAGCTGAAATTATAATATTATGTTGTTCTTTAAACTGATCTAATTGTGATTTATAATGTGCTTCCATGTAGGAGGATCCCATGAAATCTCCATAGGAATTAGCAATTCCCGGTAGCATTTTCGCGTAATCCTGATACATTCTCTCTTCTAACTTTTTAGCATAGGCAAACCTCTCGATTAATAGAGGGGCAATATTTTCATCAAATTTTTCTTTAGAAATATGAGCAGAAGCTGATGCCAATACCCCTGCAAAATCTCTTTCTCTCCATTTTTGTTCTAGGAGATTTTTCGCCTGCTGACGATCCTCATCTGAAATCGTAATTCCTGTACTCTTTGCATATTTAGGTATTCCTATAATCTCCACCATTTGTAAGTAAGCATTAGCACGACTAGTCTCTATATCGCCTTTATAATCCATTTCTTCAAGTGCAGTGATAAATTCAAATAAATCTTCATTCGTAGGTTGGTCAGCTTGCTTAATATCCATCATTTGCGGAATAAATAACTGCCAGGTAAAAAGGAATAGAGACACAATTACTACAGGCAATAAATAGTAGCCTATTTTTACTCTTTTGTTACGAGGCTTTTTAAGTAATAGAGCATTTTTTACAGCAGTTTCACTTTCCGTTAAATCTCCTGCAACATCCATTAATGCTTTTTTGAACTCATTCATGACGAAGCACCTCCCATTCTCCTTCCAGCACTGGCCTTAATTGTTCGCGTCCCCGTCTTAAACGGGTCTTTACAGTATTTTCGTTAATCTGCAATATGGCCGCCACTTGCAGGACACTCATTTCTTCGTAGTAATACAATATAATTGGTTCCCGGTATATCAATGGCAGCTTTAAAATAGCTGCCCCGATATTGGAACGTTCTTCTTGCTGGATGACATGATCATGGTCCGTCGCTTTCATCCACCATTTCGTATCAAATTGTATTTTTTTATACGCCCAGCTCTTTAAGTAATCTTTACTTTTATTAACCGTCATCTTTGTTAAATATGCTCTTAATTGACCGCTTTCCGAGTAGCCGGAGTGCATAAATTTTATGTAAACATCCTGTACAATGTCTTCGGCAGCATGGCGATTTTTTGTGTAAAAGTATGCGATGCGCAATAAATGCTTACTGTATTCATCAATAATCTGCTCGATATCCTCATTCATATTACGCCGCCCCCCTTTCTTACATTGTAAACGATTGCCAATTACCCGACGTTTCAAAAAAACAAAAAAGTATAAGAAGTTTCCTCCCTATACTTTGGACATTTAATTATTCAGCTCATAATGCTTCCCTTTTACAAGGTAGAATAAATGCTCGGCAATATTTGTTGCATGGTCTGCCGCACGTTCAATACAGCGGCATACGTAGGATAAACTTGTCACTTGCGCCACATGTTCATTGGAAACAGACAGCTTCATTAAGTTACTGAGCGTATTGCCTGTTAATTCGTCGACTTCATCATCAAGATTCGCAATTTCTTTTGCCTTGATTGTATTTTCCTCTATAAATGCATCGACAATTTGGCGCAGCATTAAAATCGTTTTATGGAACATTTCCTCAATCGGTTCCACGCTTGTGACAAAAGGTGCATTCCCTATGCGTATCGATTCCTTTGCAATATTGACCGCATGATCCCCGATTCGCTCCATATCTGATGCTGCTTTGATGACAACGATTAAGCGACGCAAATCAGTCGCAACAGGCTGTTGTTTTGCAATCAGTAAAATCACACGGTCATTGATCAATTCTTCCAACCGATTAATTTTCGGATCGGTATCAATTACCTGTAGAGCTAAATCAATATCCTTTTTTAAAAAGGCTTTAAAAGACTCCTGTAATGCATGAATACTTAAATCACACAGTTCCATTAAATCTTGCTGTACCGCTATTAGATCTTGTTCAAAGCGTTCTCGAATCATCATATCATTCTCCTTTTCTCATTATCCAAAACGACCGGAAATATAGTCTTCGGTGCGCTGATCTGACGGCGTCGAGAAAATGATATCTGTTTTATCAAACTCCACGACTTCCCCGTTCAGGAAGAAGGCCGTTTTGTCGGAAATACGTGCTGCCTGCTGCATGTTATGTGTCACGATGACGATTGAATACTGTTCTTTCATCTGCTGTACAAGCTCTTCTACTTTTAATGTCGAAATCGGATCAAGCGCTGATGTCGGCTCATCCATTAAAATGACATCCGGTTCGATTGCCAGGCAGCGTGCGATACAAATACGCTGCTGCTGACCACCCGATAATCCATAGGCATTTTGGTTTAAGCGATCTTTTACTTCATCCCAAATGGCTGCACCACGTAATGACTTTTCAACAATTTCATCGAGAATTTTCTTATTTTTAATCCCATGAATGCGTGGGCCGTATGCGATATTATCGTAAATCGACTTTGGAAACGGGTTCGGCTTTTGGAATACCATACCGACTTTCGTTCGAAGTTCTTCCACTTCATAGCCGTTCGAAAAAATATTGCGGCCACGGTAATTGATCTCCCCTGATGTACGTACGATTGGCACAAGTTCAACCATCCGATTTAATGCTTTTATATAGGTTGATTTCCCGCAGCCAGAAGGCCCAATAATTGCCGTTACTTCATTTTCTTTCATGTCCAAGTTGATATCTTTTAAAGCATGGTGATTCCCATACCATAAATTAAAGTTATTAGACTGCATGACATTCGCCTGATTCGATTCGATGCCCATTGCAGGTTGACGCACATTATTTTTCGTTAATAGTTGGACCATTCCATTTCACTCCTAATATCGTTTTTGGAATTTATTTCGAATAAAGATTGCAATGGAGTTCATCGTTAACAGGAAAATCATTAATACGATGATTCCGGCAGATGCCACATACTGGAACGCTTCTTGCGGACGTTTTGCCCAGTCGAAAATCTGCATCGGCAAAGCGGTAAATGTATCGAGATAACCCGTTGGCAAAAATTGTAATATCACCGGGATTCCGATTACTACTAATGGTGCTGTTTCACCAATTGCGCGTGATAACGCTAAAATACTACCCGTTAGAATTCCCGGTATAGCAGCTGGAAGAACAACCCGGACAATCGTTTGCCATTTCGTCGCACCCATTCCATATGATGCTTCCCGTTGTTCATTAGGTACCGCGCGGATTGCTTCTTGTGCTGCTACGATAATAACCGGCAATATTAGTAAACTCATCGTCAAACCGGCTGCCAAAATACTTTTTTCAAAGCCAAACAGTCGTACGAAAATTGTTAATCCTAGTAAACCGAAAACAATTGAAGGTACCCCTGCCAAGTTAGAAATATTTATACGGATAAAATCATTTAATTTGTTTTGCTTTGCATATTCCTCCAAATACAGCGCTGTACTTACCCCTAAAATAATCGAGACAGGAGCAACTACGCTCATTAGCCATAAAGATCCGACCAGCGCTGCTTTAATCCCTGCATTTTCGGGAATACGTGACGCGAAGTTTGTAATGAAATTCATATCTAAAAAACCAAGTCCCTGCGACAAAATTCGGTAAAGTAACATACCTAAAGAAACAAGGGCAAAACTTGTAGCAATAATGAAAATGATTTTCCACAATTTATTCGAATTGAGGCGTTTATTCATCCGCTTCATTACTAAATCTTCTTGAATATAGCGCATATTAATACTCCTCTCGGAAGCGTTTTGAAATATAGGTTGCGAGTAAATTCATCGCTAATGTGAAAATAAACAATGTGAATCCAACAGCGTAAATCGAGTAGTAAATTGTTGTACCATAGCCGGCATCACCTGTCGTAACTTGCACGATATAGGCGGTCATCGTTTGAATCGAATCCGTAAAGCCAAAGTCGAATTTTGGTGTAGATCCGCCTGCCAGTGAAACAATCATCGTCTCCCCTATTGCCCGGGAAATACCTAATACGACAGAAGCGACAATTCCAGATAATGCGGCTGGCAGAACAACTTTCACTGCTACTTCGAATTTTGTTGCACCTAACCCTAATGCACCTTCCCGAATCGACCTTGGAACTGAGCTCATCGCATCTTCGGACATTGAAGTGATCATTGGAAGTATCATAATTCCGACAACGATCCCAGGACTGATTGCGTTGAAAATTTTTAAATCTGGAATAACCGCCTGTAATATCGGTGTAATGAATGTTAAGGCAAAGAACCCGTAAACAATCGTCGGTACACCTGCAAGTACTTCTAAAATCGGTTTAATGATTTTTCGTACACGTTCTGATGCATATTCACTCAGATAAATGGCAGCGCCTAAACCGAATGGCACTGCTACAATAATAGCAATCAGTGTAATTTTAAATGTCCCGAATATTAATGGTAATATTCCATACAACGGCTCCTTACCTGAGAATGGCAGCCATTCTGTACCAAATAAATAATCTGTAATCGACACTCGCGTAAAGAATTCGAATGTCTCGAATATTAGTGTAAATACAATCCCAAACGTCGTAAGAACCGAAATCGTCGCTGCTAGAAATAACCCCATAGGTACTAACTTTTCGATTACTTTCTTTCCTTTGCGATTGCGCGAACGTTCGATTAATTGTTGGACACTTACTTGCTCCTGTTGTTTAAGAGCCATGTGCGAAAACTCCTTCCAGTCATCTATATAAATTAAATCAATCAATTTTCAGAATTAAAAAATGTGTGGGGCATGAGAGCCACCCCACACTATTAAACATCGAAATTATTTTAGTGTTTCCAACTCTTTTAAAGCTTCTTCATACTTTTCATCTGGCAGGCCAACATAACCTACTACTTCTGCCATTTCACCAGCGTTTTCAAGTGTGAATTTCATGAAGTCATATGTAGCTTCATTGTCTTTAACCGCACTGTTTTTCACATAAACGAATAGTGGACGTGATAATGGAGAATATTCACCTGATTCGATTGTTTCGTTTGTCGGTTCCACTCCGTCTACAGTTACAACTTGTAATTTGTCTTTATTTTCCAGGTAGTACGCATAACCGAAATAGCCGATTGCATTTTTGTCTGCTGTTACACCTTGTACTAACACGTTGTCATCTTCAGATAATGTTGCCGATTTAACAATGTCTTCACCATCTAGAATGATCTCATCGAAGTAATCATACGTACCTGAGTCAGAACCTGGTGAGTAGAATACGATTTCTTCATCCGGCCATGATGGATCAATATCAGACCATTTTTTCGTAGAACCGTCTTCAACCCAAATCTGTTTTAATTGATCAACTGTAAGATCTTTTGCCCAAGTATTTTCAGGATGTACAACTACTGATAAACCATCGTAAGCAAGTTCAAATTCTGTATATTCTACTCCTGCATTTTTAAGCTCTTCCATTTCAGTATCTTTGATTGGACGAGAAGCGTTTGAGAAATCCGTTTCACCATTGATGAATTTTTCGAATCCGCCGCCTGTACCAGATACACCAACTGCTACGCGTACATCTTTTTGTACCGCAGCGTATTCTTCAACTAACGCTTCTGTAATTGGAGCAACTGTTGATGAACCATCGCCTACTACGTTACCTGTTAATTGTGCGCTGCCAGCTTCTGCTTGTTCTGTGTTTGTTTTTGCTGAAGTTGACGTTTCATCACTATTTTCTTCTCCGCCACATGCTCCTAAAAGAATTGCTGAACCTAGTAAAGCTGTTGATGTTAAGTACTGCCACTTTTTCATTTGTAATTCCTCCGCTTGTTTAATAGATGTTTTTCTTACATTTCCAACTATAGAGAAAATTTATTAAGCTTATATAATTCAGCCGTTAATTGAATGTAAAGCTTTGTAAATAAAAAAGACAATTTACGGTAGCTCTCCGCAAATTGTCTCATTTTCTTCTTATTGAATCTTTTTTACACTTTTTATGTTAATAAGTTTAATAGAATGTTCTGTAAATGTTGGCATTTCCTTTTTTGTCTTTACTTTATGTACATAAAGTAAAATCGTTTTTGCATCTTTTGGATGGGCATAGCCTTCAAACGTCGCATTATATAACACCGAACCATCCCGCAAAGTAACCGTCGCTTTTTTAGCATCGACCAGCTCCCTCAAAAAGGGAAAGGCTTTAATATTCCGTTCACGTTCAGCACGGACTAAGCGTGGTTCCAGTATTAGCAGGAGCCCTTCAAACATAACGATATATATAACCGACATTAAGATTATGAGCCACACCGGCATGTCCATAAATGCTAAAATCGCTGCATTACTTAAGGCACCGACGATAACGACAATATGTACGATTTTCTTTCTCATCGAATCTTCCCCTTAAAAAAATCCCGTAGCTAGACACTACGGGATCTTTATTTTATTCATTTACTGTTTCGACTTCTTCGTCCTCATCCAGCTTTTCATCAGAATGCTTAATGATTGGTTTTTCTACTTTACTTGTAGATAAGCCCTCATCCGCATATTTGTTTTTTAACTCAAAATATGAATCAACTAATTCACGAGCCGTCAAATTCGCCTGTGGTAAATAGTTATTGTTAAAGTTCGTCGTTGCCCATGGATAGATGACTGCATATGCAATCTCTGGGTCATCGTACGGAGCAAAACCTACATGGACAATGTTAATCGTGTTCGTTTTCCATTTATCACGCTGTGGTCCATAATAAACTACCTCGGCTGTACCTGTTTTACCAGCTGCTGTATAGTCTGCCGTTTCAAATTGACGACGAGCAGATCCATTCGCACCGAAGTAAACGCGGCGTAAACCTTCTTTAACATGATCAATTTCCTGTTGGCTGTTTTCAATTTTGTTTAAAATTTTAGGTGTTACTTCTTCCACAACTTGCCCTAAATATTCTCCATCTTTAGACGGGTTGCGAATTTCCTTTAACATTCTTGGTTGGATGCGGTAACCATCATTTGCAATAGTTGAAATATATTGTGCCAATTGCATCGTTGTATACGTATCAAACTGTCCGATTGCCAAGTTTAATAGTTTTACATCGGTATCCGGGTCAGCCTGATAGCCAGTTGATTCACCAGGAAGGTCAACCCCCGTTGGTACACCTAGTCCAAACTGCGCATATTCATTTCGCATTGTTTGCAATGTACCTGATGCTAAACTAAATCGCATACCAGGTGAATACGTACGACCGCCAATACCCATCGCAATTTTGAACATATAGACGTTTGATGAACGCTCTAATGCCGTCAAATCATTCAGCATAACACTACCAGTCTTGTTGAATAGTGTATTTAAGGTAATGTTACCGATTCGCATGGGTGAATCGAGCATGACAGTTCCTGGCTTAATAACTCCTTCATTGTATCCCATTAGGACGGTTGCTGCTTTTACAGTTGACCCAGCTTCATATGCAGACGTAAATGTACCGTAAGAATAGTCAACGATATAAGGTTTGCCCGTGTCTTTATCTTTTTCAATTTTTTTACCAACTACCGATAAAAGCTCGCCGGTTTTTGGATTCATTGCAACTAAAAAGCCGCGATCCAGTAATTGGGAACCACCTTTAGCTTTCAATTCCAATAAATATTTTTCTAAAATTTCATCAGCTTTTTGCTGGAGTTCCACATCGATCGTTGTTACTAAATCTTTACCGGGCTCCCCTGCGAAAGTCGTCATCGTTTCAACCACTTGACCTTTTTTATTCGTGATGTTTTTAACGACCGATTTTTCACCTTGCAATATTTCTTCATACTGTGCTTCAAAATAACTTTCCCCAACACGGTCGTTACGAGAATAATCACGAGCTAAATAATGGTTCAGTTTCGATTTAGGCACACCTTTACTCGGTACCGTTGTTCGGCCTAATATTGCCAACGGGGATAATCGTACGCGTTTCCAATCGGTTGTCGTATTCACACCAGGCAGATCCGCCAACTGTTCTGAAACTCGGGCAAATTCTTCTGGTGTAACATTCTCACCTTTAATAATTTGCGGTGATAAATTATAGCCCGTCATCATTTCACGATAAATGGCCAGAACTTCCAGGTCAAATTCTGTAAGCTGTTCCAATTCTTTATCTGTAATCCGATCCCGAATCCGTCGATCGTATTCTTTATTGATTTCCTTCGTTTCTAAATCTTCATTTTCAAGTTGGAATTTCGTCATTTCCTTTGTTGTAACTTTTTCTTTTGCCTTTTCCGGATTCCGTAAAATCCAGAAATCTAATTTATCTCGATGGGTCACTTTTTCTGTCGGCTGCTCGATGATATGTGCAAGTTTTTCTGCAATTTCAAGCATTTCAGCGGATTTTGTCGTTTGCATTTTTGTATACGTAATCGCATTTTCCGGCTGATTATCAACTAAAATACGACCATAACGGTCAAAAATACGGCCACGGGGTACACTTGTATTCACCCGTACTTCCTCTGTACGCTCTAATGCGCGGACATAATCTTCACCTTTTACAATTTGTATATATCCTAGACGAAAAATTAGTAATGAGAACAAAACAAATATTGAAAAGAAAAGGACATTCATCCGAAAAGTTAAACTTGCCCGTTGCTTTGCCTTCGGATTTTGCTGACGATTTTGCGTAATTTTGCGCAAAGAACACTTCCCCTTCCTTACTTTATGTAGCGTGTACATGAATGTATAGTCATAGCTTTTAGTATAACACTGAAAACTCTACGAAAAAAGAGTTCAGATTTTAATTATTCATCTTTTAGACGGCTGTGCTTTTATAAAGTTTCATAAAAAAAGAAGCTTCACGAAAATAAATGTGGAGCTTCGGCATTTAATTAAGTATTTCTTACAACAAGGACGTCACAGCGGGCATTTCTTAAAATCCCTTCCGATACGGAACCTAGGAAAAAACGGGCTAATTCCCCTTTTCCTGTTACGCCGCAAATAATTAAATCAATTTCTTCCTGCTGAGGGATATCTCGTGCGATAACGTGCTTCGGTGTCCCGTATTCAATAATTTTTTTGATATTTGTAAACCCTGACTGCTGCGCTTTTTTCTCAAAAGAATCTAAAAGATCCTTTTTATTATTCGTAAACTTTTCCGCCATCTCAAAGTTATAGCCTTCTGAAAATGCAAAGGAACGAGTATCAATTACATGAACGATATATAGCTTACTTCCGACATTATTGATTGCAACTTGCACAGCTCTTCTAAAGGCAATCAGCGACTCCTTTGATTCATCCACGGCAACCAGTATATTTTTGTACGTCATGCTCATCTATTCCTCACCTCTTTATAGTTTATTCATCTGAAGTTTGGTTTAGGTGTACTTACGACTAGAAGAGAAGGAATAATCAAGAAAAAAAGCCTTGCAACCGGAGTTACAAAGCACATCAGAAAATTTAGAACAATATAGGAGTATACTTATTTAACCAGGTACTGTTTATTTCTGCAATGCATTTTCATAGGTAGTAATCCACTGCTCCACCGTAATCTTTTTACTTAGTTCCCCGATCAATTTATATGGTATATGTTTTGTTGAAGTAAAACGAATACAGCTTTTCCCCATATTCAGCTTTGTTGGAACCGCTTCGGCATAGGATTCCTGAAACCATTTGAGAAGTTCAGGATCACTATAGATGCCCATATGATAAAGCCCAATATGGCGTTTTTGTGGAGCAAGGGCCAAAAACGGTAGTGGTGTACCCGGTGTTACATGATACCCTTTTGAATAGGTTGTTAATGGCACATTATATACGATCATATTCCGGTCAATTGATTTTTCAAACCCTGGAGGCAAGTTTTCATCAATTGTCTCCATTAATTTTATATAAGCACCGTGCCACTTCTCATCAATTTGTGCGATAAATTCATCAATCATGCACTGCACCCCAATTCTGTTTATTATTTTTGAGCGTAGCAAATTACTGTAAAAAAATACATAAAAAACGCATGGAAGTAACGAAACTTCTCATGCGTTTATGGTTAACCTATTTTGTACCTGCAGCTTCGCTTTTGGTACATAAACAATTAAATTTGAGTGTTCAAATTTAATTATTTTGCTGCTTGGTATTTAGCTTCTACTACGTCCCAGAAGTGCTCCTGTCGCTTCGCTTTCGTCGCAAACTGGTTGTCCGTTTAGTATATAGCTACTTCTTCGCATATTATTTTGCAGCTTGGTATTTAGCTTCTACTACGTCCCAGTTCACTACGTTCCAGAATGCACCGATGTAGTCCGGACGACGGTTTTGGTAGTTTAAGTAGTATGCATGCTCCCAAACGTCTAAGCCTAGGATTGGCGTTTTGCCTTCCATTACTGGAGAGTCTTGGTTTGGAGTTGAAGTAACAGCTACACCGTCACCATCAACGATTAACCATGCCCAACCTGAACCGAAACGAGTTGTTGCAGCTTTTGCGAATTCTTCTTTGAAAGCGTCAAATGAACCGAATTTCGCATCGATTGCAGCAGCTACTTCACCTACTGGAGTGTTAGAACCGCCTGGAGCGATTAATTCCCAGAATAATGAGTGGTTAGCATGTCCGCCACCGTTATTACGTACAGCAGTTTGTTTGTCAGCTGGTAAAGCATCGATGTTAGCGATTAACTCGTTGATGTCTTTGTCAGCGTATTCAGTACCTTCTACTGCTGCGTTTAAGTTTGTTACGTAAGTATTGTGGTGTTTAGAGTGGTGAATTTCCATTGTTTTTGCATCGATATGTGGTTCCAATGCGTCGTAAGCGTAAGTTAATTCTGGTAATTTGAATGCCATGATAATATTCCTCCCTGGAACAAGTAATTAATGTTGATTACAATACTAGGTTATCAAAAAATGATTCCTCATTCAATGAAAAAAACAGTAATATTTGCATTTCAGTCTTTTGACGGAAAGGCTCGCATTACTTGTCTTACCTGTTGTTAGTAATCTTTCCTTAACTAGTGTAAGCGATATCTATTTGATTTTACAAATATTTGCTCCTTATCAATTCAATATCCTTCAATCCTAAACTAAATGGCAATAAAAAATAAGACAATCATAACCACTTGAATAATCCCTTTTGTTACGACCGATGTTAAAAATCCTACAACTGAACCAACACCAACTTTAATTGCCTGCTGTAGATTGCTTCGTGTCACAATTAATTCACCGATGATCGCACCGATAAACGGCCCCGCGATAATACCCGCAAACGGAATAACAAATGGACCGATCAATAGACCAATCGTACTTCCCCACATCCCAGCTTTTGATCCGCCGAATTTTTTCACTCCGACGAGATTTGAGATCGTATCCGCTACAAATAACAGTGCAACAAAGAGTAGCTCAATTACCCAGAACCACCACGGCAATTCGGTAAAACTGTAAAATAGCCCATAAATGATAAACCCGCCAAGTAAAAATAAGACGGATGGGATAATCGGATATACTAAACCGATAAACGCAATAACAAACAGCGCTATAATAAGTGTCCATGCAATAATATCCACTCATTTCACATCCTTTCAAATCTTCTTCCTATTATGTTTTCACAAATTATACGTAATGTACGAAGAAAAGATTCAATTTATTTTTCCGAGTTCAAATTAAAATTTTTTCATGTTACACTACTTTTAAAGGAGTATTCGATTATTATGAAAATTTCACATATGCAGTTATTTATACATAGTTTAACGAGCCCTAAAAAATTGGGTGCATACCGAATTCTATCAATCGGTAAAGTGATGCAGTATGCCTTTTTAATGATTACCCTCATTACCGCTTTTTCATTCGGTCAATTTATCAATACCGGTACAGCCGAGATTTTCGGCTATTCGGAAATTGAACAATATGCCAAGAATATAGAGTGGATTGTTTATCCGATTGCCATTGTATTTTTATTCGTACTGAATACGTCGATTTATTTTATTAAAGTAAGTTTATATGCACTTGCAGGTCTGTTTTTCGTTAAGCCGATGAGACGCCGCGGTGAATATCGGCAAGTATGGCGAACAGCTGTTTTTGCAAGTACTTGGGGAACATTTATAACGATGTTCGAAAATCTGTTTATATTCTCACAAACAGTTATCACAATTAGCAGTATTTTTATTACAATGCTCTTTATAATCGTTGCATTAACAAAATATCCCGTACAAAAATAATAAATTCTCCTTATGAATCATATAGTTTAACAATCTATTAACGAGTTGAACTGAAGAGATAAGGAGGATTTTTTTTGCGCTTTTTAATAGCTTCCATTGTGCTTTTGCTGTTTGCGTTTGTCATTAAAGTAGATTTACAGGAAGGTACGCTCCCATTAGCCTCCTTTTATGCTGCTCCGCAATCGTGCGAGGAAGCAGAAAAAGGAAGCTATGTAGTCGTGAAAATTCAGCAGGACGATACCATTTACAGCCTATTTTCAGCAACACCCTCACCTATTAAAACTACTTTCCCTGAAAGACTTGCCCAATTTTATCAACTTAATCCGCATTTAAATTTACAGCCACTTGTACCAGGAGATACTGTCCTAATCCCAATCATCTCGAACGTGAAGGAAAATTGTCTAAATTGACTTCATAATGTTTCTTCCTTGTTCTTCTTTTCATACACTGATAAAATAAGGAACAGTGACGGCTTACATATCGTTATATCTATTAGGAGATGTAACACATTAAAAGCCTGAAAAGGAGAGAATTTTTCATGAGTGAAATCGTTCACCGTACGAAAACACGTCCTGTGCGTGTCGGTAACTTAACAATTGGTGGTAATAACGAAGTCGTAATCCAAAGTATGTGTACGACGAAAACACATGATGTAGAAGCAACAGTTGCCGAAATTAAACGTTTAGAAGAGGCAGGTTGTCAAATCGTACGTATTGCAGTACCAGATGAGCGTGCTGCAAATGCAATACCTGAAATAAAAAAACAAATTAATATCCCATTAGTAGCGGATATTCATTTTGATTACAAATTAGCATTAAAAGCCATTGAAGGTGGCATTGATAAAGTACGTATCAACCCAGGTAACATCGGGCGCCGCGAAAAAGTAGAGGCAGTTGTAAATGCGGCAAAAGCAAAAGGTATACCAATCCGAATCGGTGTTAACGCCGGTTCTTTAGAGCGTCATATCCTCGAAAAATACGGTTACCCTACTGCAGATGGAATGGTAGAATCTGCATTGCACCACATTAAAATTTTAGAAGACTTGGATTTCCATGACATTATCGTTTCGATGAAAGCATCAGACGTAAACTTGGCAATTGAAGCATATGAAAAAGCATCAAAAGCATTCAATTATCCACTTCATTTAGGTATTACAGAATCTGGTACATTATTTGCCGGTACTGTTAAATCAGCTGCCGGTTTAGGTGCGATTTTATCTAAAGGTATCGGGAATACTTTACGTATTTCTTTATCTGCAGATCCAGTGGAAGAAATTAAAGTAGCTCGTGAATTATTAAAATCATTCGGCTTGGCATCAAATATGGCGACATTAATTTCTTGTCCGACTTGTGGCCGTATCGAAATTGATTTAATTTCAATTGCCAACGAAGTTGAAGAATATATTTCAAAACTGAATGTTCCGTTAAAAGTAGCTGTTTTAGGCTGTGCAGTAAACGGTCCTGGTGAAGCACGTGAAGCAGATATCGGTATTGCCGGTGCACGTGGCGAAGGGCTTTTATTCATGAAAGGTAAAACAGTTCGTAAAGTTCCGGAAGAAACAATGGTGGAAGAACTGAAGAAAGAAATCGATAAATTAGCTGCTGAAATGGTGGCAAAGCGTGAAGCAGAAGCAAATGCAACTGTTTAAAGAAATGAGGTAATGGAAATGACAAACTTAAAACATCGGTTCGGCATTGATATTGACGGGACTGTTACATGTCCTGCCACATTGATTCCACATATTAATAAACAGTACAACATTAATATGACGCTACAAGATGTAACGGAATATGATTTTTTAAGTGGCTTTCCGCACCCTATAGACCGCGCACAGTTTCAGGCCTGGTTTAAAGAAAACGAGCCACGAATGTATGAAGTGAGTGAGCTTGCTGCAGATGCACACCGTATTTTAACAGCCTGGCAAAACCAGTATGAGCTTTATTATATTTCTGCACGTGGAGAAAATGTTTTCGATATTACGAAAAACTGGTTTGACCAATTTAAAGTACCTTACGACCATATCGAATGTATCGGCAGTCATAACAAAATTGCCATCGCAAAAAAACATGCAGTAGAAGCTTTTTTCGAAGATAAACATGATAATGCAGTGGAAATTGCCGAAGAGCTTAAAATCCCTGTCATTTTATTTGATACACCGTACAATCAAATGCCTGTACCGAATAACGTCATTCGCGTTAATAATTGGGTAGAAGCTAACGATTGGATCCTTAAAAACTTTTAATTGAACTAAACCAATTTCCATTGAAACTAAAAGGGCCAACTCAGCGTAATCTTGCTGAGTTGACCCTTTTTTGTTGGATTAAAAAATACTGCCGTACTCCGTAATCGTTGTGGCCAAGTCTTCACGGTAATTCTCATGCTGCAGGTTCAGGCTATTCACATTGACCTCGTTCCCGCCTAGAGAGGAATGGATATACTCGTCATTTCCAATATACATCGCTACATGGCCAGGGAAGAAAATCAGATCTCCCGGCTTTAAGTTGTCGCCTTCTATTTTCCTTAATGGGAAACCTTCCTCTATTTTCGCATCACGGTAAATGTAAGCACCGTTCAGCATATACGCCATTGATACAAGACCTGAACAGTCAATACCTAAAGGCGTCTTTCCACCCCATCGGTATGGTGTCCCTATATAGCGAAAAGCTGTTTCCACGACTTGCTTGCGAAATACTTCTTCATTTGTCGTATATACTTTAATACGATCCTGAATCCAGGCTGCCCGTACATACCCTTCTTCCCCTGTAACAAGCTGCACTTTTGCCCATGTAGGATCAAGACCTGCTTCCAGTACCACTTTAATAAAGGCGCCTCGTGTCAATGTGATAATGTTTTCACTTTGTATTTTTGGTGCTTTAAGGACATCGGCAAAGCTTTGTATTACGACATCATTCGCTTCATATACCCAGTTTGCAGTAGGTTCACTTCCGAGATACAAGTTGGATTTTAGTGTGTAGCCTTCGTAACGGTAAAACGTTCGTATTTTGACCCAATTTTCATCAATTTCTTCTTGTACTTCGACTGGCATCCCGTACAACGCTTCATCGATTAACTCAGAATGTCGGTCCGGTGCTGCATGTAAACTCGCAATTTTCATTTTCACAACGGCATTCAATCGATTCCCTCCTCCTGTTTTGTAAAATAGTCATAGACGATTTTAGAAATAGTACCAATCATTTGTCTCGCTTTGTCATTGTCGGTCACTTCTGTAATGAAAACTCCGATAAAATAATCGCGTTCTTTTGCAAAAATAATTCCAGTGTCATGGTCGACCGTATCGAGACCGCCTGTTTTATGCGCCATTTTCACATCATCTACGATATAGCGTTTGAGTGATTCATTACTGCGCTGCCTGCTTAAAATATCGAGTGCAACGATATTCCACTCTTTTGTTAGTAGCGTACCTCTATATATTTGCCGGAAAAGGTGCTGCATATCCTGCGCTGTTGTTTCATTATCAAAGCCAAGCTTTTGACGTTCAAAATCCATCATTTTCCGCTGGACCCGAGTATTATGTAAGCCGATTTCTTTAAAATAGTTATTGAGTCCATCCATGCCTAATAGATCGATACATACGTTTGTTGCTGTATTGTCACTCGTAATCGTCATCCAAAGTAATAGCTCGTGCAGTGAAGCTCGAGTTTTTCTCTGCTCAGTAATCACACTGAACTCGACCATGTTTTCCGGCTCAATCTCGTAAACGTGATTCATATTGCCATTCGTTTTTTGCAGATGAGCCAAAATAGCAATGAGAATCGGCACTTTGATTATACTTGCACTGCTGAAAATTTCCTCGTCCCGATTTTTCCAGACGATATCGTTAGTATTGTAATCTTCTACAATGACATGCACTTTATATGGGGACTGTGCAATAATACGATTAAGTTGTTCATGCATCAAACTAACCTACAACCCGAATTGATTTATTCGTCGCATCGATTGTGACGGTTTTACCAAGCGGCAATGACATCGTCGGCAGCACATGACCACATGTTACATCTTTTAATATTGGAATATTCAAAGGTACTAAAATTTCTTCAAATACCATATCCAAACTCAAATTATTATCTGCGTTATTTAAATCCATTGGTCCACAATCCGTCCAACCACCCAGCAAAATACCTGACAGCTGCTGAAGTTTCCCCGACAATGACAGCTGTGTCAGCATCCGGTCGATCCGTTGCACATTTTCATCGATGTCTTCCAAAAAAAGAATCTTGCCTTTCAAATCAACCTCGTATGGTGTCCCAAGAGATGCCGCAACAAGTGTTAAATTCCCTCCAGCTAGTTCTCCTGTAGCAATACCGGGCACAACCGTGTTCATTTTCTGGCCATTTGCATTTTCCAGGAAATAATCATTCCACTCAGTATTCGTCACACTGTTGATGAAATATCCCCATGTATAGTCATCCATTTCAGGACGAATAAATTCAGTTGATGGCATCGGTGTATGGTACGTTACAAAACCGCATTGCTGATTGAAAACAATATGCAGTGCTGTCACATCACTATAGCCAGCAAATACTTTCGGGTTTTCTTTAATCATCTTCAGATCAAGCATTGGTAAAATACGTGTCGCCCCATAGCCTCCACGAATACAAAAAATACCGTCAATTTCAGGATTCCGGAACATGTCATTTAATTCTTTTGCCCTCAGCTCATCACTGCCTCCAAAATAACCGTGTCGCGCTCTGCACGTTTCCCCCACAACAACACGGAAACCCAACTTCTCCACTGCCTGGATAGCACGTTCGATACGATGTTCGGGTGTTGCTCCGGATGCGCTAATTAATGCTACAGTATCGCCTTTTTTCAGTGACCTTGGAATTATCATTGCCATCGTCTACACTCCACTTCCGGCAAGCACCGTCCGATACTGTGCCTGCTCTTCTTGATTGGCCAATACGAAATGTCCTTCTTCAATTTCAACAAATTCAGGTGGATCCATTTCATACTGATGAACATTTGGATCGTACACTTGCAGCTTTTTTCTGCGCTCTTTTAGCGGGTTCGGTTCTGGAACGGCTGCCAGTAATGCTTTCGTGTAAGGATGCAGCGGATTGTTGAACAGCTTTTCCGTTTCACCCAGTTCAACGATTTTCCCCTTATAAATGACCGCCGTCCGATCTGTAATAAAGCGGACAATCGACAAGTCATGGGCGATAAATAAATACGTTAACTCACGATGTTCCTGTAAGCTGGACAATAAGTTCAAGACTTGAGCTCGAATCGAAACGTCCAGTGCAGAGATTGGCTCATCCGCTACGATAAATTCCGGTTCCATGACTAGCGCTCTGGCAATGCCGATCCGTTGACGCTGCCCGCCTGAAAATTCATGCGGGAAACGTGAAGCAAATTCCGGCAGCAGCCCGACTTCCAGTAATGCTTTTTTTACTTTATCGATCCGCTCCTGTTCATTGCTGTACCTTTTATTATTGATCAGGCCTTCCGAAACAATATAGTCAACCTTTGCCCGTTCATTCAAAGATGCGCCCGGGTCCTGGAAAATCATTTGAATCTTTTGTGTAATCTCACGGTCCCATGCACTGGAAATACGGCCATTAATCTGTTTTCCATGAAATAGAATTTCTCCGTTTGTTATCGGGTTAATACGCATAATCGCACGGCCGATTGTCGTTTTCCCGGAACCGGATTCCCCTACAAGCCCGAATGTTTCACCTTTATATATATCGAAGCTCACGTTATCTACCGCTTTGAACTGTTTTTTACCTTGTCCAAAAACGATATCAATATTTTTCACTTCAATCAGTTTTTCTTTATTAATTTTAGTCATTTGCATATTGTCTCCCTTCTGCGAAAAAGGCTTGCAACACTTCAGGCGGCTCTACTTTCGGTGCCTTTGGATCAAGCAGCCACGTGCGTGCATAATGGGTATCGGTCACTTTGAAAAAAGGCGGACGTTCAACAAAGTCGATTTTCAATGCATATTGATTCCTAGGTGCAAACGCATCCCCTTTTATTTCTTTAAACAAATTCGGCGGTGTTCCTTTGATTGAATATAATTCCTCGCCCTTATTTCCTAATTGAGGGAGTGATGAAATCAATGCCCATGTATACGGATGTTTCGCGTCGAAAAATACTTCCTCGGTTTGTCCAACTTCAATAATATCCCCTGCATACATAACCGCAATTCTGTCCGCGACTTTTGCAACGACTCCTAAATCATGGGTAATATAAATTGTCGACAGCAAATATTTCTCCTGTAAATTGGTTAACAGCTGCAATATTTGTGCTTGTATCGTTACATCAAGTGCTGTTGTCGGCTCATCACATATTAGGATTTGCGGATTGCAGGCAACAGCAATCGCGATCACGATTCGCTGACGCATCCCCCCGGAAAATTCATGCGGGTATTGCTTATAGCGGCGCGCAACATCATGAATTCCAACATCGCGCAGCAGCTGCAATGTTTTTTCATACGCATCATTGCCCTTCAAACCTTGGTGCAGCACGACACTTTCTTCAATCTGCTTTCCGATTGTTTTCAGCGGATTAAGCGATGTCATCGGGTCTTGTGTAACCATGGCGATTTTTTTGCCGCGAACTTTCAGCCAATCTGCCTCTGTTTTAAATTTCGATAAATCATGACCGTCAAAGTGGATTTGTCCATCCGCAATATAGCCGTTTTTATCAAGCAGACCCATGATTGATTTTACTAACACTGATTTCCCTGAACCAGATTCTCCAACGATTGCAAGACTTTCCCCTTTATATAAATCGAGCGAAATATCACGGATAGCCGTCAATGTTTGTCCACGCAGTTTAAATTTTATGACTAGATTTTCGATGGATAATATTTTTTCCTGTTCCATATAACGCCCTCCTCTTTAAACATGATTTTTCGGATCTGCCGCATCTGCAAATGCATTCCCGATAATATAAAAGGCAATCGTAATGACACTCAGCACGATACTCGGGAAAATAAGCTGATAACGTAAATCCGGTGACATCATCAGTACCCGTCCTTCATTGATCAAGTTTCCTAATGATGGCTCACTAACCGGCAATCCAAGACCGATATATGTTAAAAATACTTCCGCACCAATTGCTGCCGGCACTGCCAAACTCATTCGCAGCATAATGACCGAAATTAAGTATGGGAGCAGGTTTTTCAAGATGATTTTGTAGCCGGGTGTTCCTAATGTTTTCGATGCCAGATTGTACTCACGGTCGCGCAGTATGACTATCTGATTTCGCAGGAAGCGCGCCATTTCAACCCAGCCGGTTATACACATGGCAATAATGATCGTCGATATGCCAGGCCGTAAAATATATGCCATTAAAATCAGCACAATCGTTGTCGGAATATTATCCACGATATTGTATAGCTGGGTGATCGGTACCTCGAGCTTTCTCGAATAGCCCCACAAAGCCCCAACTGTAAAGCCGATCAGAACTTCGATAATCGCCACTGCAAAACCGATAAATAAAGAAGTTCTTGTCCCTTCCCAAATTCGGGACCATAAATCCTGACCGATTGAGTTTGTCCCAAAAATATATTCATCATTTGGAGCAACATTCCGGTCCTGCATTCCTGTATCCGGATTTAAATAAATCTGAGTCGGCGATTTCTGATCTGGTAAATAAGGTTGGACAAATGTAAATGCCATCAATACGATGACAAAGACAAGCAAAAATACTGCAATTTTATTTTTACTAAAGGAGCGGAAGGTCGAACGCCAATAAGAGTAATTGGAATAAGCTGTTTCTTCCGCTTTTGCATCATCGACAGCGGCAAAGTCAAACATATGATCATGCAGCTGTTCTGTTGATTTTTCCGAAATATTCTGAATCTCTTTCGTGAAAATTCCCATTAGCGTACACTGTCCCCTTTCCCTAGTTTAATTCGAGGGTCAACAATTGCCATAAGTAAGTCCCCTAAGATTAACCCAATGATCCCTAGTGAAGAAAATACAAGCACTAAACCTTGTACGACATTGTTATCCTGGCGCTGAATCGCATCTACGAGCAACCCACCCATACCTGGAATCGAAAATAATGATTCAATGTAAATCGAACCGGTAATCGTAAATAAAATTGTTGCCGGTAAATATTGCGCCATTGGTATGAAGGCATTTCTCATCACATGGCGGAACATAATCGTACGCTCTGTCACACCTTTTGCACGTGCCAGCTTAATATAATCCTTGTTCAGCTCATCCACCATATAGCGTCGCATCCACATTGCATATGAAGCAATCGGACCAAGTGCCAAACAGATTAACGGTAAAATAAAACTCCGGGGATTGTATTCATCAAACAGCATCGGCAAATTGAGCCATTCCGAAATATACATCTGAATCATGAGGAAATAAACCATCGCCGGTACCGCTACTACAATAACGATATAGCCTGTGCCAAGCCTGTCGAGCCAGCGTCCTTTAAACTGCGCCATTAAAATGCCCAACGGTACACCAACTAGTAATGAGAGTGCTACAGCCCCTAATCCGAACAATATGGAATACATCATTTTATCTTGAATAATGTCAAGTACTGGTACATCTGTACGGTATGTAATCGATTTTCCTAAGTCGCCTTGAATAAGGTCAATGTAGAAGTTTTTTAGTTGGACTAATAACGGATCCCGTAAGCCAAGATTTGTTAAATAGATTTCCTGTTGTTCTGGCGACATTTTTTCTGCTGCCGCGCCTAAATAGCCTTCATCAGGCATTAATCGTAACAGGGAGAAAACTATTGTCACAATGATAAATAACGTCAATATGGATTGCGCGAATCGTTTCGCAATATACTTTAACAAACACGTTCCCTCCTCAGTAATTCCTCGGCGTAATGACGTCCGGTGTCTTGTTTGTCGCTTGCGCCAATTACTCTTTTAATGAATCCGTAACATCATCCGAATGAAGTATATAAAAGCAGAAAGGAGATGCAGAAACATCCTGTCATCTCCTAATCTACCTCCATTTAAAATGCCTACGTATTAATTAGAAGTGTTTGCTAATGCTTCCGCACGTTCTTTTTCCCATGCTTCTTTAGCAGACTTGAATTCTTCATTACTCATTGGCTTTTCTAGGATAGACTGACCTTTAAACTTCTCGGATGTAACACCAAATGGCGAATATTGTGATTCAAATGGATTTAATTTTGAAGCAGTATAACCACCGCCGCCTACAGCGTACGGAATAACAAATGCTTCCTCAATTAAAAATGCCTCTGCCTTTGCAAACAGCTCATAACGTACTGCCGGATCTACTTCTGCTTTTGCAGCTTCGACTAGCTTGTTGTATTCACTGTTATAACCTTCTGCCATCTCCGGCTTGTTATATGTTCCGCCTTCTGAAAATGGATCTGTATACGTTGACGGGTCAGCAAAGTCCGGACCCCAGTTTGCTTCAAGCATCGAAAACTTACCAGGGCGACGTACTTCACCAAGGAATCCTGTAGCAGGACCTGCATATAGTTCCACATCGATGTAATCTGCACCTAAAAGGTTTTCAAGCTGCTGTTCCACTACTTGTGAACGGTTTGCCCATTCAGGTGAACCTGAGTTGTAAGGTAATAATACCTTTACAGGGAATGTTGCTTTACCAGCTAACGCAGCCAATGCCGCCTCTTTATGTTCAAGAGCTAAATCTTTGTTAAATGAATCTGTTTCTGTAATTGCTTTTAATGGTTCAAGCATTGTGTAATCTACACCTTCAACATCCACAAAGTTCTTTGGTGTAATTGTATTTGACAATAAATCTTGTGGATTGTAAGGCTCAATTGTTAACATCGCGGATACACGATCAAGCGCATGATAAAGCGATTTACGGAAATCTTTATTATTAACTGCCACTTTCCAGTTTTCAGGCTCATACTCTGCATCATATTGCGGATCAAAGTTTAATGCATAGAAGTATGTGTAGAAGTTATTTGTGTTTTGGCGTACTAAATCTTTTTTGTCGTCACTGTTTAACCATTCATCCAAAATGGATGTCGGAATTAGTGCCCCATCAATTTCATCACGTAGGAACAGTTCAGGTGCAACTGTTGCCGCTTCCTTATTGTATTTATAGCGGATACGATCGATTTTCACTGTTTCTTTATCCCAGTAAGCGTCGTTTTTCACAAGTACACGCTCATTCTGAGGTTCGAATTTATCTAAAATATATGCGCCATTATATAAAATATTCTCACGAGTTGTTCCGAACGTATCGCCTTTTTCAGCTAAGAACTCTCCGTTTACTGGGAAGAAACATACATAGTTCAGCATCGATAAAAAGTATGGCGTCGGTGCTTCCAATGTATATTCAAGCGTTGTTTCATCGATCGCTTTGATACCTACTTGCGAGAAATCCGTTACTTCGCCGTTGTAGAAGGCATCACCGTTTTTCACGACTGTTGCAATCCACGCTGTCGAAGATTCGTTTTTCGCATCAAGCACATAATTCAAACCATCTACAAAGTCCTGTGCAACAACATTTTCTACATCTTTACCTTCATGGTCTACCCACTTTACATCATCACGAAGTTTGAATGTCCATACAGTTGCATCTTCATTGGATTCCCAGCTTTCTGCTAATCCTGGCTTAACAACTCCGTATTGGTCATATTCTATTAATCCTTCTACTAAATTTGCTGATAATGCAAATTCATTTGTTTCCGCTGTTTTTAAATAGTTCAGCGTTTTAATTTCACCGGAATACACTGTTCGATATTCCGATGTTTCACCAGAATCCGATGAATCACCACATGCTGCCAGTACGAGTACAAACATACACAGTAACGCTAACAAAGATTTTTTCAAAGTCATTTCCCCCATTTCTCTTTTCTATCTGGCTAAGTAAGCCTCTATTAATAACCCGATACCGGGAGCATCGGTCATCTGAATATTCTCCCCTTCGAAAATCGGCCCCCCTTCAATTGGATCTTCACTGCACAAACTTGGTCCATCTAAATCGACCATTGTGACATTTTTGCTGGCCGCTGCAAAATGCGCAGCTGCACTGACACTAATTTTTGTTTCAAGCATACAGCCAATCATACAAGCGACACCATTTGCCTCTGCAATGTGATTAATTTGTTGAGCTTTTGAAATACCCCCTGTTTTCATCAGCTTAATATTTATTAAATCTGCGGCCCGCTTTTCAATGACCTCGATCGCTTGCTTTGGAGAAAATACACTTTCGTCAGCCAAAATATTTGTATACGTATTGCTCGTAACATACTGCATGCCCTTCACATCGCTATAGTGTACAGGCTGTTCAACGAGTTCGATATCTGCCCCTTTATCTTCAAGCTGTCCAATGATTTTTACAGCTTCTTTTGCTGTCCATCCTTGGTTGGCATCTACTCTTAACTTAATATCAGGCCCTACTGCTTTTCGAATTGCCATAACCCGTTCCACATCTTCTACCGGATTTTTCCCGACTTTCACTTTTAAAATGGAAAAGCCCCGTTTGACAGCTGCTAAACTGTCTTTCACCATTTCATTCGTTCCGTTCACACTAATAGTGATGTCCGTTGTTATGTTCTTTCGGTAGCCCCCTAGCAATTTATATAGGGGAGCATTGTATTGTTTCGCCCATAAATCATACAGCGCAATTTCGACCGCCGCTTTAGCACTCGTATTCTGGTAGAGACCCGCATCGACCTTTTGACAAAGCAGTGCAATTTCATCAATTTCAATTCCGATAATCGACGGTGCAATGACTTCTTCTATCACATAGCGGATTGATGAAAGAGTCTCACCTGTAATGACATGGGTCGGTGCAGCTTCGCCCATACCGATTAGCCCATTGTCTGTATAAATAAAGACAGCGATATTTCGTATACTATTTACTGTGCGTAATGCTGTTTTAAACGGGGTAATAAGAGGTGCCTCAACAAGCCCTACCTCAACCTTTGCTATTTTCATAAATTCACCTGCTTTATGTTAAAAATTGTAACAGTCTCAACACTTCAAAATATTCGGTTGTTTCGAACTGGACTGTATTATGCGGCTTAAATGTTGCGCCCGGATAAAACGAATTCCGGTATGCTTTAATATGATCCTTGTAAATAATTTCTACGGTAAAATGCTTCGGCAATTCAATTTGAAGCTTTGTTCGATCAATCTTCATTGATTGTTCTACAAGATATTTCGTCTTTTTCAATGTCGTTTGCGGACTTACATTAATTGTTGCATGACCGACTCCTTCTTTTGTCGCGAATGTGAAAATTTGGTCATTGTAACGGGCGATATGTTCTGTCAATGCCTGATCTCCGCTTACAAAAGCAACCGGTACATCATGGAGGGCTGCTGCATATGTATTTATTAAAAACTCACTAGCATATTCACCGTTTATTTTAATATCCGCCAGTAAGCTCAATGTATGTGCAAGCGGATTCTTCTCACTGCCGCCCTCACTGTGATAGCCAATAAAAATCGCCCGGTCAAAACTGCTGTCTAATCCTGCAACCATGCACATCGGCTCTTGTGTCCAGCCGCGAATGATTTTTACATTCTCCGGCATGTTTTCAATAAGAATATTTCGGCCGGAATCATGTGCATCTTTCAATAAAATTTCAGTAGCACCACCTGCAAATGCTCCTTCAATTGCGGCAAGCACTTCTTTTGTCATTTGTTTTTGAAACTGGGCGTAATCCGGAGCGCTCAGTTCGGTTTCGCTCCATACCGTTGTGCCCGTAATTCCCTCGATATCCGCACTTATATATACTTTCATTTTTTTCGATTCTCCTTTCATTTTTATTTATTCATCAGTCCAGAATAACATTTTTGAAGATTTAGATTTTTCTGTCTTTTATTTATAATCTATAAAATACCATACTTATTTCGATTGTGGAAGTTTTTTCTAATAGTTTTCGAAATAAAATAATAAACTTATAAAGCGCTAAAACCTTTGCTAAATAGCATTATTTCAAGAAGATTTAAAACAAATTATCCCAATAGATATTATATTTTAATAAGAAAAAAGCCTTCTACATTGATGATATGTAAAAGACTCAATAAACTTACTAACGAAAGAATACATTATTCGACAAAATTATAACTTTGGACTTTGTGATTATTTCTTCCCGTTGTTGTTGTTGCTTGTGACAAAGCATTCAGTATTGCTTCTTCTGTCGCTTCGGCAGCTGCCATAAATAATGTGTTCATGACGTCATGATCTTCTCTAATCTGCCGGCGACTTTCGAGTTCTCCATCGAATTGATGTTGTATTGTACGAGCTGTTGTGAAACCAATGACAATATCTCCGCTTCCATGAGAAAAGTGGCTCCCTGTTCTCCCTAACCCTATTCCGCAACGTTTTATAACTCGTTTCAGCTGGCGGCTGCTTAATGGGGCATCTGTCGCCATTACAATAATAATAGAGCCGTCTGTAGGGCTAATGGTCGATTCACCGTTGGCAGCCGTAACGTTATACCGGTTTGTCAAAAATTCGCTTGCCTTCCCAAAGTTACTCAATACAAGGCATCCGACAGTATATTTTTGGGCAGCTTTATCTTCAACGATGCGTGAAGAGCTGCCAATTCCTCCTTTATAGCCGAAGCAAACCATACCTTTTCCTGCTCCGACCGCTCCCTCTTCTATAACATCTGTTTTAGCTTGCTGTATCGCTTCAATTGCATGTTCAGGTTTTACTGGAAAATGACGGATGGAGTTTAAATGGCTATCATTGCATTCTCCGACAATGATATTAACTGTACCAGTCGAAATTCCTATCTCTTCATTCTGTTCAAGTAAATATTGGAGTGTCCCTTGTGATACATTAGGTACCCCAAATGTATTAGTTAGCATAATTGGCGACTCGATTACACCAAGTTCGTCCACTTGAACGAGACCGGTTGTTTTTCCGAATCCGTTTAATACATAGCTGGCGGCTGTCACCTTTTCCCGGAAAAGATTGCCTTGATGAGGTAAAATAGCCGTTACTCCGGTACAGGCAGCATCACCTGAATCATTTATCGGATAATCCAAGGTCACATGCCCGACACTAACACCTTCAATATCGGTAATGCAGTTTTTATCCCCTGGAGGCAATTGTCCAATCGTTATACCCAATTCACGTACTTTCATTGTCTGTTCTCCTTTAGTTGTTTATGTATTAGTTTCATCGTAAACAACTTTTTCCAAAAAGAAAACAGAAAAAAAGACACGTCCTCCCACTAGGTCGCATCTTTTTCATCAAGTGAAATGAATTTATGTTCGATTAATACTTCTACTCACGCAAAATTATATTTCCAGAATTCCTCTTGTCCAACGATCAACAAAGCTTTCAAAAGTAATGCCATATTTGTTATACACTTCATGATAAACAAAGTAAATTCCAAGTTTGTCTAGCAATTCATCATTAATCCGCATTCTACCACTCACTTTCGATTATTTAGATGATGGACTTTTCAGCGCCAAGCGATTCCTATCTAGTTCTAATCATACCCAGAGTTGCGAACGTTATTCATGAACAGACAATGCAAACAATTTCGGAAAAGATTTTCCTTATTCAACTAATTAACGAACTGTTACAATTTATTCACAATCTGTTTCAAAATCAGTGCGAATCTTTTATCACAATTTAGTAAGATGAATGAAATAACAGCATTGGAGGGACTCTAATGAGGAGATTTAGTTTAGTAATATTTTCTGTAATTTTATTGGCAGGATGTAGTGATACGGTATTGGATTTAAAAGAGGCGGCAGCCGGGATTAATGCAAAGGCAAATGAAGCAGCATCAGCGATTTCAATCGATGTCCATTCCATTCGAGCTACTGAAATTGAATTCGACAATCAAACTTTTACGATAAACGACTTATTTAAGACTATATTACGCGATGTCGAGTGGAATTATGACGACAGCGGTGAAACCCAGCAATTGAAAATCACAGGTACTTGGCAAGATAACGGTTTATTCGCCGAGCATTCATTTTCTGCGAACCAAAAAGAACTGTTAAAAGAAAATGGCGAAGTAAAAGTTATCGTTACATTTAACAATGGCACATTGGATGAAACAAAAACAAAAGTATCCATGATAATGGATAGTGAAACAATTATAAAAGAAGTGGGTCAGGAGATTCTTCATCACTTGTATAAAACCTACACACAAATTTTGCTCTAATCCGACTTTTTAATCCACTTTGTTTAGTATTGATAAACGAGGGAATATGATTACCATCTAAACTTTTGGGAGGTCATATTATGTCAAACGGATTTACAGATAAACTAAAAGGCGCAGGCAATAAAATTAAAGGTGAAGTAAAAGAAGAAATCGGTAAAAATACAAATGATCCTTCTTTACAAGTCGAAGGTCAGCGCGATCAGCTAAAAGGGGAAACACAGGAAAGAGTTGCTGATGTAAAAGATAAAATTACAACTAAAATCGATGAATATCGAAAATAAGGTTCACAGAAACTAGTAAATTCCATATTTACTAGTTTCTTTTTTTTGCGTTAAAATAGTTAATATACCTTAATATACCCTAATTTTTATTAAGTACTTTAGACTTAATTGAAAGGGATATTTTTATATTAATATAATCTCACTTTAAATTTATAGGAATTTTGTTATACTTTAGTTAAAATACACATTACTTTTTAAAGGGGAAGTTAGAATGACCATTGATCAATTTATACCCCTATCAAAAGACCGCTTATTTAATTGGCTAAAAACCTTAAGTAACCAGCTTTCGAAAGGATCGCTCATCATTGATATAAATGATGAAAATTTACCTATTTTACATGCTAATCCACACTTTTTAAAATTTACATCATTCGAAATGAAAGAATTGCTTCATCAAAATATCAATATTTTGAATGGACACAGAACGAATGAAACCTCTATTGAAGAATTAAATTTACATTTAAAATCAGGTGTAGCGAAAAAATTTACGATTTTGCATTATACGAAAGAAGGATCCGCTTTTTGGAACACAATTATACTGCATCCGATTCGAAATGAAGACAACGTGATTCAGTATATTTTATTAACTTGCGAAGATACAACGGAAGCAGAGTTAAATAAAATGGTTTATAAATTGGAGCATGAAGTTTATGAAGCGATTGATCATGAAGATAACCTGCAGTCCATTTTAAATTTAATTACCGAGAAGATTGAACTTTTCTATATTCGCGATGTGTATTGTGCCATTCACATTTTTGATGAAAATTGTGAAATTAAATCGTTAGGTACGCATTCATTGCCATTGGAAATTATTAATGAACTTAATATACTGGAAATCACACCTAACACTAGCCTGAATTCAAACGCAGTTTATTTAAAAGACTTTGCTCCCAAAGATCACCATATAGATCTTTTTAAACATTGGCATCTTAATTTTGTTCAAGGTTCATGGACAAAGCCTATTTTAACTCCTCAAAATGAAGTAAGCGGCATTTTGACCCTGTTCAATCAGGATCCAACAGAATTAAAGCAAATAGATATTAATTACTTAAATCGATTGGCCTTACTGATCCAATTAGCAATTAAGTATGCTGAACAAAAAATTGAGCTTAGCAGACTCGCCTTTTTTGATGTTGAAACAAATTTACCAAACCTGCATTATTTCAAATCTGAATTATCAGAATGGATTAATGTTGGCAACTCGGGATTAGTCGCAATTCTACATCCTACTGAATTTAATAAGGTCGTTGATTTATACGGAAGAAACGCTGGAGCCGATTTACTCCGTCAAGTGGCGGATCGTATGCAAATATATTTTCCGGAAAGTGATTCACTGATTTCACGCTTTTCAAATTCGCTTATTTTCGGAAAAGTTGACGAAAACGATTGCTTCCTTGCCTATAATCAGCAGCTTGAATCGATAACACAATTGCCATATATTATCGATGGTAAAGAAATCTATATTACATTAAAGATCGGTTATACAGTCTTTAATGAGTCGATGACAGTCGAGCAGAGCATTCATCAGGCAGATATCGCCTTATCCAATGCACAGAAGCGTACTGGGACGAGCTATGCAGTTTATGAAGATAATAGTACGAAACAATTGACGGAAGAAATGGATATCCTCAATCAATTGGCTTATGGGCTTCAACATGAAGAATTTGAAGTTTATTTGCAGCCTAAAATTAACTTCCAGACAATCGAAGTGGAAGGTTTTGAAGCATTATCTCGTTGGAATTCGAGCAAACTTGGTTTCATTTCACCGGTAAAATATATCCCAATCGCTGAACAAACGGGAAAAATTAAAGCGATTGATTTACTAAACTTTAAACAGATCCTTATCTGGCTACAAAATCGTATAAATGAGAATAAAAAGATTTTACCGATTGCGCTCAATATTTCGCCGGACCATTTTTACGATCCGGACTTCCTGCAAAATATAAGGGATATATTTTATCAATATAATGTCCCGCCGTATTATATAAAGCTGGAAGTAACGGAAAGCATTGAGTTGGTGGATTTTAAAAAAGCAAAAGAGATTCTAAATCAACTAAGACTTATGGGCATTGAATGTTCAATCGACGATTTTGGTATCGGCTTTTCTTCATTAAGCTATTTACCGCAGTTGCCCTTTTCTGAAATCAAAATTGACCGCAGCTTTATCAGCGCAATGGATGAACCCGGGATGTATGCAATCGTACAAACGATTATCCAATTGGCGAAAAATATTCAAATGCGCCCCATTGCCGAAGGAATTGAAACAGAAGAACAGCTGGCAATGCTTCAACAACTTGGCTGTCCTGCTGGTCAAGGCTATTATTTCTATAAACCGATGTCTATTACCGAAGCAGAACAATTGCTGGACACGAAAAAAACAGCTGACGGGAAGTAAATCACCTTCCATCAGCTGTTTTCTTAGTTTATAGTGTTCGGTAAATCTTTCGATAAGAATACGATTAAATCATGTAGATTTTGCTCGCTCACTCCATGACCTACCGGATAGGTTCTGAATGTAACGTCCGTGTCATAGTCATTGAAGAAACGAACGGCATGCTCTGCCCATTCAATCGGAAAATCATAATCATATTCCCCGTGAGAAATAAAGATTTTAGATTTATCCATCGTTTTTTTACTATATTCAAGCGCAACGAATTCCGGTAAATAACCGTTTAATGCTGCTGTTCCACGAATGGCATTGCCCATCACCATCGCAAGTGACTGTGCCATCGCTGCCCCTTGGTTGAAGCCAACAACATAAATTTGCTGTTCATCCAAATTGAATTCCCAAATAGCTTCTTTAATAAATAATTCTATACCTTTCAGCACTTTATCGAAAATGGCACGATTCGGCTTACCCTCTTCTTCAAATGTATAAAATGCATAGCCCGGACGATGTTTAATCGGTCCTTGCAAACTAAAAATATGACAATTTGTTGAAAACGAATCAACAAGTTGTAGTAAATCATTTTCATCGCTCCCTAATCCATGCAGCAAGAAAATCGCCGGTTGCTTATCTGCATCTACTTTAGGTGCTTTGTGTAAATAAATAAATGGTGTGTTCATTTTATATCTCCTTTTAAGAAAGCGTCATTTTATTGACAAGCTGGTCCGTGTAATAAGCCATGTAGCCATCCAGCAATTTGATTGTTTCCTCGATATCGCCTTCTGTTAAAATATTTGCATTTTTAGCACAGGCAACTGTCAAAAAATCAATACGGTATGCATGCTCCACGGATGCATAAGCATAATCGTAAATCACATCTTCATCCTCTACCTTTAATGCATTATATTGCTGATGGAATGCTTTCTTGTAATCGTCCATTTTCTCTCCGACACTGTTGCGGATTTGCATTTGCTGTGCCATTAATTCATTTTCGATATAAGAAACGGTTGGCACTTTTCCTGAACTGAATGTTTCCCGAACAAGATCTGTCCATGCCATTTTATTCTCCACATAATACGCAATATTTAACATTAATCGATCATAAAAATCAGTCGTTGACGTGGAGGAAGCTCTTTTTTCATCGATATTTTTTTGAAGCATTGTTTGGAATTTTTCAAGATCCGCTTTATTCGATAGGAAATAAAGTGTCTGTTCGATATATGTAGTAATTTCTTTTTGCTTATTTTCTGCTGTCATGATTCATCCACATCCTTCATCTGATACTTCCATATTTCTTTATTATCGTACCATTCCTTCAGTAAAATCGCACGTTATCCTATTATCTGTATGGGCCTATTGTATCTGAATTCAGCTCTTTTTGCCAAAGCTTTTTTCTTGTCACCTATACAATAAGTCGGGCTTCCGATTGATTTAGAAATAAAAAAATGCCACTTGCCATAGTAGACAAGTGACATTTTGAGCTTCGAATTAAAGTGCTTTTACTTTCGCAACTACATTTTCTACTGTGAAGCCGTATTCTTTTAACACAATTTTCTCTGGAGCCGATGCACCAAATTTATCGATTGCCAATACATCGCCTTCAAAGCCAACATATTTATGCCAGCCAAGTGATGCACCCATTTCAATTGCTAAACGCTTCGTCACAGCTTTTGGTAATACAGATTCTTTGTATTCCTTGGACTGTTTTTCAAAGCGGTCCATTGATGGCATTGATACAACAGATGCATCAATTCCTTCTGCAAGTAGTGCCTTTTTAGCTTCTACTGCCAAGCCAACTTCAGAACCTGTTGCAATTAACAGGGCATCCGGAGTTTCTTTAGATGAAGCTGAAACGACATAAGCACCTTTTTCAACACCATCGTATACTGTCTCTGTCGCAAGATCCAATACCGGCAAGTTTTGACGAGATAATACTAATACAGTTGGCGTTGATTTGCTCTCTACAGCTAATTTCCATGCAGCTACAGATTCATTTGCATCTGCAGGACGGATAACAGAAAGATTCGGCATTGCACGTAATGATGCTAAATGCTCAACTGGCTCATGTGTAGGACCATCTTCCCCTACTGCAATTGAGTCATGTGTAAACACATATGTTACAGGTAATCCCATTAATGCAGATAAACGAATTGCTGGACGTACATAGTCAGAGAATACAAAGAAAGTACCGCCAAATACGTTTAAACCGCCATGTAATGCCATACCGTTCAGTGCAGCGCCCATTGCAAATTCACGAACACCAAACCAAATGTTACGGCCTTCCGGAGTTTCTGCAAAGAAATCGCCAGCGCCTTTAATAGTTGTCTTGTTTGATCCTGCCAAGTCAGCAGAACCACCGAAGAATGATGGTGTTGTTTTTGCAATTGCATTGATTGCATCACCAGATGATGAACGAGTAGCTACTGCAGTACCTGCTTCATATACAGGTAACTCAGATGCAAAGTTCTCCGGTAATTTGTTTTCCATTGCGTTTACAAATTGTGCAGCCAGTTCTGGATATTCGTTTTTGTAGCTTTCGAATAATTCATTCCATGCTGCTTCTGCTTGTACACCTTGTACTTCGCTAGCTGCTTTAAATGTATCATATACTTCAGTTGGAACGAAGAATGGCTCATGTTCCCAAGCGTATGCAGCTTTTGTTAAAGTAACTTCATCAAATCCTAGTGGCGCACCATGTGAATCTGCTTTACCAGATTTGTTAGGAGAACCAAAACCGATAACAGTTTTCACTTCGATTACAGTTGGGCCGCCAGTATTTTGTTTCGCTTTTTCAATAGCTGAATTAATTTCCACGATATCTGTACCGTCTGCAACTTTTAAATAGTTCCAGCCGTATGATTCGAAACGTTTTTGGATGTTTTCCGAGAATGACTTTTCTAAATCACCATCAAGTGAAATATCATTTGAATCATATAGTACAATTAATTTATCCAATTTTAAGTGACCTGCAAGAGAAATTGCTTCTGCAGCAACACCTTCCATTAAATCACCGTCACCGCATAGTGCAAATGTATAGTGGTCTACAATGTCTTTACCTGGCTTGTTGTATGTTGCTGACAAGTGACGTTCAGCCATAGCCATACCTACTGACATTGCAATACCTTGTCCTAATGGACCAGTTGTCGCTTCTACACCAACTGTATGACCATATTCAGGATGTCCCGGTGTTTTTGAATTCCATTGACGGAAGTTTTTGATTTCTTCCAACTCTAAACCGTAGCCACCTAGATGCAATAAACTATATAAAAGCATGGATCCATGTCCAGCTGATAATACAAAACGGTCGCGGTTATACCAATTAGGATTTTGAGGGTTATGGCGTAAATGCTTCGTCCACAATGTATAGGCCATAGGTGCAGCACCCATTGGTAAACCTGGGTGACCTGAATTTGCTTTTTCAATTGCGTCGATTGATAGTGTACGGATTGCGTTAATTGCTAACTGATCCATCTGTTGTGTCATTATGTGACATCCTTTCCTCGTACGATATTTATACATTTTATAGTGTAGACAAATTTTCACAAGAAAACAATAATTTCTAAAAACGTCCTATAAAATATGTCATACTTTATATTAAATGTGACATATTAATGAAATGTTATTAGTTTAAGAATTTCTTCTGTGATTTAATTTGTTTTAATTTTTCAGGTGTCACATCATTGCCTTCTTCATCAATTACTTTTACATGCTCGATTGTATCACGCATTGTAGTACGGAAAGTATCTAAATATTCTTTGCGCAGCGCTGTACGTTCCTTCGCCTGCTCTTCCGTCAATTTACCTTCTCTCGCTAATTTAGAAAGCTCGTTAATGCGAGCTAATTTTTCTTTTGATAACATTTGAATCTCACCTTTCTTCCTACCTACTACAAAGGTATAAAAAAAACGACTTGAAAACAAGTGTTTACTCTTCAAGTCGCTCCATATATTCAATATATCTTCTATGTACGGTCGCTTTACTGATAGAAATGCCCAAGCCAGACAAAGTCGTAGCAATTTCTGCAAAGGTTAAGCCTTTCTGACGCAGTTGAACAATTTCTTCGACAGGCACTTCTTTTCGTTCACGCCCTTCAATATTACCGCGGTTTTTCAAATTATTTTGCGGCTGGTAGCCATTTTCTACAGCGCGGCGCATTCCCCGGCGGATTTTTGCATTATGCATACGACGCTGATACTCTTCGACAATCGCTAAAATTTCGAGCAGCATTGTATCCATTTCGTTTAATACGACAGGACCTGCATCATTCAATGTATATACTGTCGCTTCATATTTTTGCAGGAGGTGCAGCACTGCCATACGGGCATTCCCTCGCCCTAAACGGGTTTCATCCTGTACAAATAATGCTTTAATACCGTACTCTTTCATGTAGTCAAGCATGTCGAGTAATCCGTCTCGATCGACATCATATCCACTATGCTGGTCCATGAAAATCTCCACATCTTTATAGCCGAATGATTTTGCGTATTTTGTCAGCTCCTCCTGCTGACGCACTAGCGATGTTTCTTGTGTATTTTTATCCGTACTGACACGGCAATAGATCACTGCTTTAGTTTTTATCATTGTTCCCTCTCGCTACTTTAATCAATTGCATATCGGAGGATTCATTCAGCTGAGCTATGTATTGTGAATCTTTTTCTACAGGCACAACCAATACTTGTCCTAAAACAACTTTTTCATCCAGCATTCCGTTTTCCTTTTTTACTTCATTGATCCAATCATGCTTAGCCATTTTACCACGATATTGTTCTGCCAACGACCATAAAGTATCGCCATGCTCTATGCTTACGTGTTCGTATAATTCAATTTTATCATCCTGCATCATGAATAAAGCAATCATAAGTACAGAGAATAGTAGAAACATTGATGTGAAGCCATTTAATTTAACTCTTTTCATTTGAAAAACCCTCTTTCGAATGTACGTTCGGAATGTTTGTTCTCATAATAATACGAACGTATGTTTTTGTCAACCGTTTTTTCGAACTTATGTTTGCATTCATGTTCGCATACTGCTATACTTACTTTAAGAAAAATAGCATGATAAAGAGGTGAGTTAGTTGACACAAAAAATTTCAAAGCGGCAGCAAGCTATTCTAACTTTTATAAAAGAGGAAGTTCGTGCTAAAGGCTATCCGCCATCAGTTCGCGAAATTGGAGAAGCAGTAGGTTTAGCTTCCAGTTCAACTGTCCACGGGCATTTAGCTCGTTTAGAAAGTAAAGGGCTTATCCGCCGTGATCCTACAAAGCCGCGTGCCATTGAAATATTGGATCAGGAAGAGATGAATATCGCAAAACAAGGTGTTATTCATGTTCCGCTGATCGGTAAAGTTACAGCTGGTCTGCCTATTTCTGCAATCGAGGATATCCAGGAATATTTCCCGTTGCCGGATGCTTACGGCTCACCGGAAGAGGAATTATTTATGCTTGAGATTATGGGAGAATCCATGATTGAAGCCGGGATTTTAAATGGGGATTATGTGATCGTTAAAAAAACGTCTACTGCGAACAATGGAGAGATTGTCGTAGCAATGACGGAAGACGATGAAGCAACTGTTAAGCGCTTTTACAAAGAAAAAACTCATTTCCGTTTACAGCCTGAAAATAGCTCAATGGAACCAATCATTGTCAACCAAGTTTCTATTTTAGGTAAAGTGGTCGGCCTCTATCGAAATATCCATTAATCATCAACTTGCCATTCTAATAGAATCGGCAAGTTTTTTATTTACAAAATAAAAAGCTCAGCCGCGAACGACTAAGCCTTTCGTTATTTATTGCATGCTTCTACAAAACTATTAAATAAGCGCTGTGCATAAACATCACCGTTCGGAGCCAATTCTTCCGGATGCCATTGCACCGCGACACAATATGGATGCGATTCATGTTCAATCCCTTCAATGATGCCGTCCTTAGCAAGTGCCGAAACAACGAGCCCTTTCCCTAGCTTTCCAACCGATTGATGATGAAATGTATTTACACGGAATGAGTCTTCTTTAAAAATCTCTTTAAATTTAGGTGTCTTTACTTCAACGGTATGTGCCAGTTCCCCTCGCTTTGAAGGCTGTTTATGTAAAATTGTGTTCACTACTTGTGAGGGTATATCCTGAATTATCTTCCCCCCGAATGCGACATTCATAATCTGTTGTCCGCGGCAAATACCGAGAACCGGCATTTGTCTTTTATAGGCTTCATTCATCAATAAAAGATCGCTGTCATCACGTTTCCGTACAACACTTCCGATATGACGGTGCGGTTCTTCATTAAACAACAATGGATCTATATCCGCTCCACCAATTAATACGAGGCCATCAATTAGATCTAATAACTCATTTACGTTTTCTTCTGTAGCATTCGGTATACAAATCGGTATACCTCCCGCTTGTTCAATTGAAATTAAATACGTGTTATTAATATCCAACTTCTTGTCAAAATCATACATTGTTAATCCAATAATCGGTTTCATTCTTTTTATCCCCTTATAATTTATAGATAATTCCAATAATTTAAATTATACTATTGCGTTATACGAAATGACTACAAAAATAAAAAAGGATTGCAGAATCGCAACCCTTTACTTATTAAACACTTTCCATTTGTTTTATAAAATACTGTTTAATTTCTTTCCAGTTATGAACACGCATGAAACCTTCTTCTGATCGATTGTACGGCATCGAATACAATATACCTGTCCCTTTGAATGCTGCGAGTTGGCGTGGGCTGTCATCAATTAAATAATCGGTATGTATTACCGCTTTATTTCCGCAAAACACAATGTTCTGTGTTTTAATAAAGGGTAAATGCTCCATTAACCAGTCGTATTTCGCTGTAAATGAACCCGGTACATCCATTGCAGCTGTCGCAATAAAAATTTCATAATGTTCCTGCAACTCTTGAATGACTTTAATCGCATCTTCATCCAGTACTTTTAAATCTCTGAAATAGTCAGGCTCATTTAATATTGCAAATAATTTCTTCGCATCTTCTCGAGGCAAATCGCGCTGTGTCGTCAGAAGAAACTCTTCATCTGTAAAATTTGTTCCGAAATTTTCGTTATATGTCACACGTAATTTCGAATAAAAATCAGCTAGTACCTGGTCCATATCGATAGCAATACTTTTTTTCATGTAATAAGCCTCCTTGAAATTCCCATAATTTTAGTTTATACAATTGTATTGTGAAAAAACAAGGTATAACTCTTTACAATTAACAACGTACATATTTACGTTTAAAACCGATTCGCCCTTTTTCCACCTGTTTTTCAATTTCCTCATAAGCATGAAGCAAACCCGGTTTTTTCCCTTCCCGTTTCGTTTCAATTGGTCCGATCTCATTTGCAATTTGCACTGCCTCATCATGTAAAGGTTTAAATGAAACACCGACTGTCATGACAAAATTGTTCATCGCCACCTGTGTGCGCTGCGGTGCTTGACGGATATTTTGTTTTACATACTCGAGCATGTCCATTAACTTTTCCTTTGAAAATTCCTCATCTTTACGATTGCCGAGAAGCCAGCAGTAGCAATGCCACCCTGCCGACATTTTCAGATCCTCACCACTGGCAATCCACTTATCGCTTACTTCTTGCGCAATATCAGATTCCGCCAGAGTTACTGCCACAACATAATCCGAAATCATATAGAAATAGGCCTGTTCCATCCAGCGGTCATAATCTTCCTCAGTCATTGCATTCGGATCCGCAATAATTCCTGCGAAATACATAGCATCATAGTTGCCTGTAGCATAGAGCTGTTCGGCCAGTTCCTGGTCTATTTTTATTTGTTTTACATACGGTTTCATCGAGCCAATCGTTACACCGAACAACGGCTCCTTAGCCCCATTGGACATATAAATCTTTTTTGTACGCTCTTTCCCAAGTGCTTCTAACTCTTGCATCATTGTATCGAGTTTCATAATTTCCTCCTTTTTATTATTATTTTTGTCTTATACTATTATATGATTTAATCGCCAAACATACCTAGCGTTCTTCTCAATAAGCTTGCTAGTAAATATTTCATTTAAAACAGTATTTACGGGATATATACGGCGACATACACTCAAGCTTCAGTGTCCTTTTATTGTTGCCCTGTACTTTAATAAAAAAATTGGCAAATTATTTAACCGAATAATAAAACAACCTCTGAACAGAATAATCTCAGGAGGTGATATTGATGTCAAAAAATAAAAACAACATCAATAATAAAAACGTCGAATTCGGTATGGAAACGGACGTTAATCAAGTAAAACAGCAAAACCAAAAAGCTGAAGCTAAAAAGCAACAATCTTCCGGTTTGTTTGCAAACAGCGGTTTACAAAAGCAATCAAGTTCCTTGAATGCTGAATTCGGGATGGAAACTAACGTAAACCAAGTGAAGCAGCAAAACCAGCAAGCTGAAGCCAAAAAGCAACAATCTTCTGGATTGTTCGCGAATAATGGTTTACAGAAAAACTTCTCTTCCATGAACGCCGAATTTGGCATGGAAACAGATGTTAACCAAGTAAAACAGCAAAACCAGCAGGCCGAAGCCAAAAAGCAACAATCTTCCGGTTTGTTCGCAAACAGCGGTTTACAGAAGAAGCTTTCTTCAATGAGCGCTGAGTTTGGCATGGAAACAGATGTTAACCAAGTGAAACAGCAAAACCAGCAGGCCGAAGCTAAAAAACAACAAGCATCGGGTCAATTTGGTAAGAACAAATTCCAAAACGGCAATAAATAAAAAATATTGAACCGGCAATTTTTATTGCCGGTTTTTTTAGTTCAAAATTATATTGGTTATAATTTTAAATAATATGTATACCTATAAAAAAAACGCTGGAATTTTAACTCCAGCGCTTTCTCTTAGTACATCTTCATATATTGGTCGCGTTCCCACTGATGGACAGTAGAACGGTACATGTCGAATTCGATTTCTTTTGCTTCTTTAAAGTTAGCATAGATGTGGTTGCCTAATGCTCGTTGAACAACTTCATCTTTTGCAAGTAAGTTTAAAGCGTCGTCTAAAGCTGCAGGCAGGTTATCAATGCCGTTTGCTTTACGCTCTTCTTCGCTCATTACATAAATGTTGCGGTTAATTGCTGGTGGTGGCGTTGATTTTTTACGAATCCCTTCCAGACCAGCCTCTAAAATTACTGCCATCGCCAAATATGGGTTAGCTGATGGATCGACCGAACGAACTTCTACACGTGTTGAAACTCCGCGAGAAGAAGGAATACGTATTAAAGGTGAACGATTTTGTGCAGACCATGCTACGTAACATGGTGCTTCATAACCTGGTACTAAACGTTTATAAGAGTTTACTGTCGGGTTTGTAATTGCAGTAAAGCCTTGAACATGATTAAGTACACCTGCCATGAATTGCATCGCTGTTTCAGAAAGACCTAATTCAGTAGACTCATCAAAAAAGGCGTTTTCTTTTCCTTTAAATAACGAAACGTTGAAGTGCATTCCTGATCCGGCTTCACCGAATAAAGGTTTTGGCATGAATGTTGCGTGTAAACCGTGTTTACGTGCAATTGTTTTAACAACTAATTTAAATGTTTGGATATTGTCGCAAGCTGTAATTGCATCCGCATATTTAAAGTCAATTTCATGTTGTCCCGGTGCAACCTCATGGTGAGATGCTTCAATTTCAAAGCCCATTTCTTCTAGTTCTAATACGATATCACGACGGCAGTTTTCACCTAAATCTGTCGGTGCTAAGTCGAAATAACCCCCGTGGTCATTAACTTCCAAGCTTGGCTCGCCTTTTGCATCCAGTTTAAATAAGAAAAATTCCGGTTCTGGCCCTAAGTTGAAATCTGTGAATCCTAGCTCTTCCATTTCCTTTAATACACGTTTCAGGTTGTTACGTGGATCTCCTGCAAATGGTGTACCGTTCGGATTGTAAATATCACAGATGAAACGTGCTACTTTCCCTTTTTCAGCAGTCCATGGGAAAATCATAAATGAATCATAATCAGGATATAAGTACATATCTGATTCTTCAATACGCACAAAACCTTCGATTGATGAACCATCAAACATCATTTTATTGTCCAATGCTTTATCTAGTTGGCTTACAGGAATTTCTACGTTTTTAATTGTTCCTAAAATATCTGTAAACTGTAAACGAATGAATTTTACTTGCTGTTCTTCTACTAGACGTTTAATATCGTCTTTTGTATATTTGCCCACTAAATTCCACACTCCTAAATTTGTTCAGTACCGATTTTACTCGATCTTTTATAATTTACACACTATTGGTAAAAGCGTGATAAATCCCCTTGTCGAATAGATGTTTTTTGCATGCGCTGTGCTTGGCGCATTTCTTCACGTAAAATTTTTCGTAAGTCCGAATCTGAAATTTCTTTGCTCGCTTGTTGGGCGGCCGGATCATTTTTCAAAGCAAACACTTTTTTGATACCTGCCATATTAATACCCTGCTCAAGCATATCTTTGATTTCAAGTAAAGTATCGACATCATTTAAAGAAAACATCCGTCGATTTCCTTCTGTCCGGTGCGGCTGAATTAAATCATGCTCTTCATAATAACGGATTTGTCTTGCTGTCAGATCCGTTAGTTGCATGACGATACTTATCGATAATAGTGGCATTGAACGTCGAATTTCACTACTCATTTAATTCACCTCCCTTATCGCTATATTACGACTTGTTATTTACAATGTCAAATGTATGTCAGAAAAACTCACATAACTTATGTAAATGAGCAAATAGTTGACAGAATAAAGCGAATTCTATGCACAATAAAAATCGCCCAATAAATGGACGATTTCTATAAACTATTTTAGTTTTTGGACAGCAGAACATATGGCATATTTTACATGTTCATATGTTAAACCACCTTGGATAAATGCAGTATAGGGAGGGCGAATCGGACCGTCTGCTGTTAATTCAATACTTGATCCTTGGACAAATGTACCTGCCGCCATAATAACATCATCCTCATAACCAGGCATATAGGCAGGCTCCGGCGCAAAGTGAGCGTTAATAGGTGAAGCAGCTTGAATTTCACCACAGAATGCCACCATTTGTTCAGCCGTTTGGAAAGAGACTGACTGAATGAGATCTGTGCGAACATCCGTGTAATGCGGGGATGTCGTCATACCGATTTCTTCAAGCATAGCCGATGTAAAAATTGCACCTTTTAAACTTTGTGCAACAATATGCGGTGCCATGAAGAAGCCCTGATAAAAATCTGCTAACGTATTTAATGAAGCCCCTGCCTCCGCACCGATTCCCGGTGACGTCATACGATATGCACATTTTTCCACTAAATCCGCGCGACCTGCAATATATCCGCCAATTTTTGCAAAGCCCCCACCCGGATTTTTGATTAATGAACCGGCCATTAAGTCAACACCAACTTCTGTCGGCTCAAGCAACTCTACAAATTCACCGTAACAGTTATCAACAAAAATAACGGTGTTTGGTGAAATTACCCGTATTTTTTCAACCATTTCAGCAATTTGTTCAATCGTAAATGATGGGCGCGTCGCATAGCCTTTTGACCGCTGAATTGCAATCATTTTCGTATTTCCGTTTACTGCCTGTTTTACACCTTCCCAATCAATTTCCTTATTATCGATTAAATCTACATGGGAATAGCCAATTTTATAGTCCTTCAGGGAACCTGTATCCTTTTCGCCCCCGTCAACGATCGACTGAAGTGTGTCATAAGGCTTACCTGAAATATAGAGCAATTCATCACCAGGACGTAATACACCAAATAAACTTAATGTGATTGCATGTGTACCTGAAATGATTTGAGGACGTACGATAGCTGCCTCTGACCCGAAAGTTTGCGCATATACACGCTCTAAATTATCACGGCCTTCATCATCATAGCCATACCCTGTTGAAGGATGCAAATGAAAGTCGCTTACTTGATTTTCTCGAAAAGCTGCCAGCACCTTTTGCTGATTATAAAACGCACGTTCATCCACTTCCTGATGATAAGTGCGGACTTTTTCTTCCACTTTTGTTGCAAGCGTTAATGTTTCAGCTGTTAATATTGATTGAAATGCCATTTTTACTACTCCATTCTGTTCAAACTGTATCCATTATACATGAAAAAAAATAGTTTTGACGAATGTTTGAAAAACTGCTATCGTCATGGTCGAAAGGACATTAAGGGAGAGATGTTTATGGCGTGGGATGTATTTAGTTTGATCGGAACGGTTGCCTTTGCCATTTCCGGGGCAATTGTGGCAATGGAAGAAGAGTATGATTTATTTGGGGTGTACATATTAGGTATCGTTACAGCTTTTGGCGGCGGGGCTATCCGTAATATATTAATCGGTCTGCCGGTTTCGACATTATGGAACCAGGAGCTTATGTTTCAATTCGCGCTTCTTGCGATTACGGTTTTCTTTTTAATTCCGCATCATTTATTTAAACAGTGGAGTCGATGGGGATACGTTACCGACGCAATCGGATTATCCGCCTTTGCCATTCAAGGTGCAATGCATGCTGTCCACCTGGAGTTACCGATTGTAGCAGTAATTGTAGCTGCCGTTTTAACAGGTGCAGGCGGTGGGGTGGTTCGGGACTTGCTTGCCGGTAGAAGACCCATTATACTGCGTCACGAAATTTATGCCGTTTGGGCGGCCAGTGCAGGTTTCTTAATCGGCCTTGAAATTTTTAAGGGGGATTTGTTTTTATACTTTTTATTTGTTTCCATTACTGTCCTGCGGATATGTTCATACACTAAAGGCTGGAGCCTGCCATCAAAGAAAATTTATTATACAAAGTAGGATAACTAAAGGGAGTGCCGAATCAATCGGCACTCCCTTTCTTTTGGAAATTATTTAAATTCTAATTCTCCATCATAGGCCATCATTCCGCCATCTAAATTCGTTACATCAAAACCTTGCTCTGCCAGATATTCGCATGCATTCGCACTGCGCACGCCGCCTTTACATACGACGATATAGGATTTTGAATTATCCAGTTCATTAGTACGTTCAGGGATTGAGCCAAGTGGAATATGTACAGCACCTGGAATCATTCCGTGTTCCACTTCAAAATCTTCACGGACATCGATTACATTTAAATCTTCATTTGCATCGAGTAAGTTGATCAGTTCATCTGTTGTCATCATTTTCATCAAAAATCCTCCAATACTTATAGCATCTTAGTCATTATAATCAATCAGACCAAAATTCGCTACAAGTTTGGCTGTGTTGTTACTCTTCTTCCGATAAAGCTACATTTTTTGACGGTACAAAAGTAGAAATTGCATGCTTGTAAATAAGCTGCTGTTTTCCTTCCGACTCCAATAATACGGTAAAATTATCATATGATTTTATAAGTCCTTTTAATTGGAAGCCATTTAACAAAAATACCGTTACAAAAACATTATTTTTACGTAAATTGTTTAAAAAAGTATCTTGCAAATTAATCGATTTCATCGTCGTTCAATCTCCCTTACCATAAAATACATGCAATAGTTACCTATTCGTTATTCGGACAAAATTTCCCTTTAATTTTAATGATTTTCAAATAAACTTTTTATTTTACTCCAATCATTTCCGATCCACGCAATATCCATTTTGTTTCGGAAATAGGTAAGCTGGCGTTTTGCATAGCGTCTGGAATTTTGTTTAATCTGTTCCACTGCTTCATCAAGTGAAACCAGTCCATCGAAATGAGCATACAATTCTTTAAAGCCGATTGCTTTAATCGCCTGAACATCACGTATCCCAGCATCGTATAGCGCCCTAACTTCTTCAACAAGACCTGCTTCCACCATCAAATCCACACGTAAATTAATTCTTTCATATAACTTTTCACGGTCCATATCCAACCCGATGATTAAGTGGTTATATAGCGGAATATCCCCTCGATTGAATTGCTCTTCCGCTCGAGAAACCCCTGCAAGTTCTGCCATTTCCAGTGCCCGAATAACACGTCTTGTATTATTCGGATGAATGGACGCTGCAGCTGCCGGGTCCATTTGCACAAGTTTTGCATGCATCGCTTCAGGACCTAATACTTCAAGTTCTTTATAATAGTTTTCGCGTGCTGCTTCATCAACTTCCTGTTTGGCAAATTGAAAATCATACAAGACAGATTGTACATATAGCCCCGTTCCGCCAACAATAATCGGCATTTTACCTCGCGCTTGAATCTCTTCAATTTTCCCGCGAACAAGCTGCTGATATTCCGCAACCGAAAACCCTTCCGTCGGTTCTTTAATGTCGAGCAAATGATGCGGAACACCTTCCATTTCGGCTTCTGTAATTTTGGCCGTTCCAATATCCATATGGCGATAGATCTGCATGGAATCTCCGTTTATTATTTCGCCGTCAATCTCTTTTGCCAAGCGGACACTTAGCGCTGTTTTTCCTGATGCTGTAGGACCGATAATGGCCACGACATCGATTTTATTATTCATCTTTTAACCACCGTACAATTATTTCTCTTACTTGTTCTTTCTTTTTTTCATTTAGAATTTCATGGCGCATTCCTTCAAATATATGAACCTTCACATGTTCCACATCGGCACGTGCAAGCAGTTTCCCTACTCGAAACGCTCCTTCTGCTTCAGGTCCGGCGATCGGATCATATGTCCCGTTTGCAACGAGTATTTTTAAATCAGAGCGGATGCGCGCATTTGCATATTCATCCTCCATCTTAAGCATGCCTCCTGTTAGATCAACGAAAAATTGATTCGTCGGAATCACCCCGCAAAATGGATCATCGATATATTTTTGTACTTCTTCTTCATCGGTAGTAAGCCAGTCAAAATTTGTTTTTGCATCTTTAATTTTTCGGTTAAAACTGCTAAAACTAAGATCATTCATGAGATCACTTTGGATTTGTGCTCCCTGCAGCTTTACCAGCTGCTTCGCGATAATATGCCCTGCCTTATGAAGCAATGTCGGTGATCCCGATCCCGATAAAATCAGCCGTTCAATTTTATCGCTATGCTGTTGAATAAAGCGGCGTGCTATGAACGATCCCATACTGTGACCGAATAAAATAGGCCGTTCCGTTGTTTCTCTCTTTAAAAAGGAAAGCACTTCTACAACATCATCAACAACAAGTTCAAAACCTTTTTCAGGTCCGAAATAGCCGAACATGCCGTTTTTTTGCGCTGTATAACCATGGCCGCGATGATCATGTGCTGTTACAAAATACCCTTCATCACATAGCTTTTCTGCAAAATTTTCATAACGCCCACTATGTTCCGACATCCCGTGTAAAATATGAATATGTCCAATACGCTTCTTACTCGGTGCATAAGTACGGACGAAAATATCATGCCCGTCTGACATTGTGACAAAAAATGACCGTTGTTCCATAAAACCATCCCCTTTTTATGAATTACATAACGCGTTTAAACATTTTTTCCACTTCATATGACGTAAAATGAATTAATACAGGTCGTCCATGCGGACACGTAAACGGATTGTCGGCATTTCGTAAATCATTGATCAGCCTTTCCATCTGTTTTTTATTTAAATAGTGATTCGCTTTAATCGACTTTTTGCAGCTCATCATAATGGCCGCATCTTCACGTAATTTTTTTATATCGGTTTTCCGTGCACTTAACACTTGCTCGATCAATTCCTCGATAATTTCCTGTTCCTCGCCTTTCGGGAACCAAGTCGGGTATTCCCGTACAACAAATGAAGAAAGTCCGAATTCTTCCAAGAAAACCCCTACTTCTTCAAGTGCCTCTTTCGATTCTTTTAGACGCAATGCCTCATCTGCCGCATAATGGAATGTTAATGGCATGAGAAGTGTCTGACGTTCGTTTGCATTTACTTCTCCGACTTTATCACGGAAATATTCATACTTAATCCGTTCCTGTGCTGCATGCTGGTCAATTAAATAAAATCCGTCTTCCATTTGGGCTACAATATACGTTCCGTGAATCTGACCGACAATTTCAACTTGCGGGAAATGCCGTTTTGTTTCGGCTTCTTCCATTGGTACCTCTTCCGGATAGGTTTCCTCTTCAACAGTTGGAAGTTCATCGAAATCAGACCGATTATGCTGTTCCCTGCTTTCCGGCACAGGTGAAGCTGTATGCGTGACCGGTTGTTGCTTAGTCGGAACCGGCGCATACGGCTCTTTTACAACAGAAGCTTCACTTGATAATCGCTCAACGATTGTCGATAGCTTTTCTTCATTGAATACAGGCTGTGTTGAAGGTGCCGGTGCAGGGTTCCAAATATTCATCTGCTCAGTCGGCGTTCGAATTGGCTTCTCCTTTTTTTCAGCGAGCGGAATGCGGATAACATCCCGAATCGCAGAACGGATCGTATCTTCAATAAGCTTCAATAGTTCCGGCTCTTTACTTAAGCGTACTTGATGTTTCGCCGGATGAACATTGACATCGGTTAATTGCGGATCTCCCTCAACATACAAAAGTACGATGGGAAAACGCTCAATCGGTAAATACGTATGGTATGCATCTGTAATTGCCTTCTGAATCACGAAATGTTTGACCCAGCGTCCATTGACGAAAAGTGACATATAGTTTTTTGAAGCACGTGTCACCTCAGGCAAACTTGCAAAACCATGAATTTTATAATCTTGATTTTGACCTTCAAACGGCAGCATTTTCTTTGCATTATGTGCACCGTAAATGGCTGCCAATACTTGTTGAACTTGGCCGCGCCCGTTCGTTTGCAATAATGTTTGCCCATTATGCACTAGTTTAACCGCAATCGATGCGTAGCCAAGTGCAATCCGGTTAACAAAATCGATTGTATGCCCAAGCTCGGTCTGAATCGTTTTTAAATATTTTAGGCGTGCAGGTGTATTAAAGAAAAGCTGAGCAACAGTAATATCTGTCCCCCTGCGAAGTGCGGTCGGCTGATGCTCCTTCAAATGACCGCCTTCCATATACAAATGCACACCTCCATTTCCGTCCGATGTGCGTAATGTTAACTTGGAAACCGAAGCAATCGATGCCAATGCTTCACCACGGAAACCAAGCGTCCGAATGCGGAACAGATCCTGTTCTTTTTCTATTTTTGATGTGGCATGGCGCGAAAAGGATTTAAGCGCATCTTCCTCGTCCATACCACTTCCGTTATCTATGACTTGTATTGAATGAAGGCCAGCTTCTTCCAGGAAAATTTCGATTGACGTACTGCCAGCATCGATTGCATTTTCAACTAGTTCTTTTACAACAGATGAAGGGCGTTCGACTACTTCACCGGCTGCAATTTTATTTGATAGCCACTCATCCATTATTTGAATTTTTCCCAAAGCCGTTCCCTCCTTTATTGATTGCCTAGTAATTTTTGCTGCAGTTCATGCAATAATGTCATGGCCTGCATCGGTGTTGTACCCATCACATTCAGTTTTTTCAATGCATCGAGTACTTCTTGTTGTTCTGGTGCAATTGATGGTTCTTCTTCCATTGTAAACAATGAAAGCTGCAAATCGTTCTCCGCCACCTGTTCCACTAATTGCGGATTTTGTGGGGGTTCTTGTTCAAAAATAGCTTGTGGCTTTTCTGCATTCGTTGCTTCAAATTGTTCCAGTAACAGACGTGCACGCTGTAAAATCGTTTCCGGCATTTCCGCAAGCTCTGCCACATGAACACCGTAACTTTTATCTGCGGCACCTTTTTTCACTTTATGCAAAAATACAACTCGGCCGTCTTGCTCGGTTGCACTGACATGAACATTTTGCAGTCGTGCCAGCTCGTTTTCCAAATCCGTCAGTTCATGATAGTGAGTTGAAAATAGTGTGTTTGCTCCGATTTCATCATGAATATATTCCATCATTGCCTGTGCCAGACTCATTCCGTCATATGTTGAGGTGCCGCGTCCGATTTCATCAAATAACAGCAAACTGTTTTTTGTTGCATGTGTAATGGCATGCTGTGATTCAAGCATTTCTACCATAAATGTCGATTGACCTGCTGCTAAGTCATCAGCTGCACCGATTCGTGTGAAGATCTGGTCGGTAATCGGTAGTATCGCTTCATCAGCCGGTACATAGCATCCCATTTGAGCCAAAACGACAATTAGTGCGACTTGGCGCATATACGTACTTTTACCCGACATGTTCGGACCGGTAATCAGCATCATATTTTTATCCTCTGTTAGCACACAATCATTCGGTACATAGCTTTGTTTATTGAGCATTTTTTCAACGACCGGATGTCTTCCTTCAATAATTTTCAAAGCACGTCCTTCATGGAATTCCGGCTTTGTAAAACGGTACTTATCGGTTACCGTTGCAAAGCTCATCAGAACATCAAGCTCACTGATTTGGGCAGCCAATGCCTGAACCCGAGGTATATACCCTTTTAACTGTTCTCGCAATGCTACAAATAAATTATATTCCAATGCAAGGCTCTGCTCTTCAGCATTCAAGATCAGTGCTTCTTTTTCTTTTAATTCTTCTGTAATGAAACGCTCGGCATTCGCTAAAGTTTGTTTTCGTTCAAAACGTGCCAGGTCCGTATTATTCAAATGGGATTTTGTAATTTCAATATAGTACCCAAACACGCGGTTATAGCCGATTTTTAAATTTTTGATCCCTGTCAGTTCACGTTCTTTCTGCTCAAGCTGGGCAATCCAGTCTTTCCCGTTTCGGGATGCATCACGATATTCATCCAGCTGTGCATTGTAGCCATCGCGAATGACATCGCCTTCTTTGATCGAAATTGGCGGATGATCGGTTATCGCCTCTGCCAGCAATTGTTCGATATCGGCACATACGTCCAGCTTTTGACCAAGCGTCACACATTTCTCCAACCCGCTGTTTACAAGCTTTTGCTGAATCTCGGGTACTTGTCGTAATGATTCGCGCAGCTGTGCCAGATCGCGCCCTCCAACAGAACCAAATGCTACACGCCCTGCCAGACGCTCTAAATCATATACATTTTTCAGCAGTGTCGTTAATTCGTCGCGCAAGAAGAAGTCTTCCAGTAATTCCGTAACAATCGCCTGTCGTGCTTCAATAGCATTTTTCTTTGCGAGCGGCTGGTGCATCCATTGTTTCAGTTTTCGGCCTCCCATCGCTGTTACCGTTTCATCCAAAAGCCAAAGCAATGTACCTTTAGCATCCCCGCCCCGTATCGATTGGATTAACTCCAAGTTACGTTTGGAATTTGTATCGATACGAAGGAAATTATCGGCTTCAGTATAGGAAAACGGCTGAATATGCGATAAAGAACGCATTTGTGTACGTTCCACATATTGTAGTAGTCGCTTTGCCACACCTTGCAGCTGAACCGGCAAATGTGCAACATACTGATCTGCCTTTACCGGATCCATTTCTTCTGTTTCAAGTGATAGGACGATACCTACTGCTTCCGCATAATCGGCAAGCAGTAACTGCAGCTGTTCTGTTACAATCAGTTCTTTTATCGCATATGCTTGTACTTGCTGAATTAATTGTTTTGCACTTCCTTCAATTACCGAACAGTTTGCTTCGCCTGTTGATACGTCCAAATAGGCAAAGACGATTTCATCATCTTCATTACTTTCAGCAGCAGCAATAAAATGATTGGATTTCCCGTCAAGCGCTTTTCCCTCTGTAATCGTTCCCGGTGTAATTACTTGTACAACTTCGCGTTTCACAACACCTTTTGCATGCTTTGGATCTTCCGTCTGTTCGCATACTGCCACTTTAAAACCTTTTGCGACAAGTGTTTCGATATAGCCCTGCGCAGAGTGATGCGGTACCCCACACATCGGAATTGGATTATCTGTATTGCCGGCACGCGCTGTTAATGTAATTTCCAGCAGCTGTGACGCTTTAATGGCATCATCAAAAAACAGTTCATAAAAATCGCCTAAACGGTAAAATAAAAAAGCATCTTTGTAATCTTGTTTTACGAGCAAATATTGTTGCATCATCGGTGTATATGTAGTCATGGTTATTTCCCTCACTTGCTAAAACTTGTACAAGTATTATACCATTTGACTCGCAATTTGCCTTCCAAACGCAAAGAAAAGGAATTGTCTGAAAGTTATCTTCAAACAATTCCCATCTGTTTACGATAGAGTTTTACAATTTTTTACGATTAGACATTTGTTGTTAAAAGATGGATGCTTTTACGAAAATGACGAGGAATCATAATCTTTGCCAAAATCTTTGCCGCCAGAGTCGGACGATGATGATGATGACGATGAGGATGAGGATGAAGAACTGCTGGATGGTTGTTGTGAACTTTCTTCAAACGACCATTCATCTTCAAAATCCATTGGGTGTACATTAATGACAATTGTTGTTTCCCCAATAATCTCCACTAAAAATTCACGTTCAACCGTTACTTGGATTTTGTCGCCTTGCTTTGTAATAATTGCTTCAATACAATTCGGCGCTTGTAATACACGGACTTTTACATCATTTGAATCAATTTCTTCTCCATCACGGAATGACAGTTTGACACGATCCTTATAGGAAATTGTCTCTGTATGCACTGCCGTTTTTGAATGATTGCTATATGCATACCACACATTCACATCGAACTTCCCTGTCACCTCAACAAATTTACCGTTACGTTTCGCCTGGTGTTGATGGTTAATTACCCAACAACCTAATATGCTCGTTGGCGCATTCGGTGGACAGAGCGTTTCTACACATTCGGTACGCTTCTTCCCTTTTGCAATAACTGCTTTCGTCACAATTTGACGTAAACGCTTCACCGAACATCTCTCCTTTCTTCAACTAACTCGACTTATTGTATGCGGCAGGTGCCTAAAGGGTGAAATGAGTTTTTAGAAAAGAAAAAGCTACTACAATCCTTTATTGCAGTAGTGCTTTTCCTATTACCTCGCTCAAATGATTCTCAGTGCTGTCGTATCCGTATACGGGATATGGCCTACATAGTGCTTTGTTGTTTAGCCCATATTTTTATTTTACTGTGAGTTTCATTTGCTGAAAGTAATTTTTATTTCGTTATCGAGTAGTTCATTTATTTGTTTAATTGGCATTGGTTTATAATAATAATACCCTTGCCCGACCTGACAGCCTAATCGCTTCAGCTCAAGATGCTGCTCTTCTGTTTCGATTCCTTCTGCTACCGACACCATGTTCAAGTTATCCGAAAGCTGAATAATGGTTTTTATGACGGCATTCATCCTTGGATTCGCTAAATTATCGACAAAACTTTTATCAATTTTGATTTCTTTAAATGGCAGTTCCTGCAAATAGCTGAGTGATGAATAACCAACACCAAAGTCATCAATCGATGTTTCAATCCCCAGCTGTTGCAACTCGTCGATTATTTTTTTTGCTCTTATGACATTTTCCAGTTCGACACTTTCGGTTATTTCAAATTTTATAAATTTCGGATCTATTTTATAGCTTTCTATAAGGGCAATGGAACTTTCTACAAATGCCGGATTATAAAAATGGCTTGGTGAAATATTGATCGATACTTGATACAATTTCAATCCCGCATCGTGTCGTTGTTTTTGCCATTGGAGCACCTTCTTGAAAATTTCGAGGTCAACTTTATAAATATTGCCGGTATTTTCTACAACCGGAATAAATAACGTCGGTGAGACAACACCTAAATCCGTCGAATTCCAACGTGCCAAAGCTTCAAAACTTTCAATTTCCCCTGTCATCAAGTTCACTTTCGGCTGGAGCATCGGAAAAAATTCACTATTTTTTAGACCGCGTGCAAAATGGGCCAGTACATTCATTTCCTGTTCTACAGATTCAATTAAGCTCATATTAAAATTTTTAATAACAGTGCCCGTTACTTTAAGTGCACTTGATAACGCAATATCCGCCTGGCGGACTGCTTCTATGTAATTAATACGGGAACTAAAAGATGAAGTTCCTATTTTTAATGTTAAGTATACTTCTTTTCCATCAATATAATATGGCTCTGATAAAAACTGTTCAGCTACAATGGGCGGAATCTTCATTTCCCGTAATGATAAACGTGTCGCTACAATAATCGCTGAATGGGTATACCTCGCAATGATCGAGTCTGCGAATGATGGGATATTCTGTATTCGATTTGCTAACTGACGCAGCACTTCATCCCCGCCTTGCCGGTCATACAAATCAATAATATTTTGATATTCTCCCGGTTCAATAATATATAAATGCCCCATCGACTGATTTGCAGTAAAATCATTTAAAATGATTTTAAAGCGTTCATAATTATTTAATCCGGATGCAACATCACAAAAAGCAAGACGGTGAATCGCACTTTTTTGGTCAAAATATTTTAATGCGAGTGTAACAATCGGTGCGATTCGGTTCATGAATTTTATTTCAATCGTTTTTGGTTCTGCCAGTTGTTCAAAGTACATTGTAAATAAACCGATCGTTTTTTCTTCTGAATTTAAAATTGGCTGACTCCACATTGAAACTATACGATATTTATCGATAATCGGTCTATATGCTTCATGATAAATCGATTGCTCTAAGTCTTTTAAAATGAGCGGTTTATTTATTTTCCTATTGTCTTTCATATCCATCAATAAAACTTTCTCATCGAGCTCCTTCAAATCTTTCCACATTTCACCGTAAATATTAATCATCCGGTCATTTTCATCAACAAGGACGATGGAACAATGGCATTTCTTTCCGAAAGTTATTTCAACCGATTTGCAAATATTACGTAATACATTTTCAAGTGGATGCCCTGTTTCCAGACTAAAGTAGACTTCACGTTCCAGCTCAATCAACGACTCTATGTTCATGGAGTCCGTTACATCTTTCATTATGATCACACAATATTGGAGTATTCCTTGCTGATTAAACATTGGTAAATGCCTGACTTCGTTCCAAAATGCATACCCATCTTTCCGGTAATGAAAGGATGATGTTTTAAATGTCAGTCCATTTTCAATACTTTCCTGAATCGAATTCTCATTTAACATGTCAGTAAGAGGTCCCTGTAGTAAAGAAAGTGTTGACCCGAGCACATCATCTTCCCTGTACCCTGTTGTTTGCGTAAAGATCTGGTTTACAAATTCAATTGTATACCCTTTATTCGGGTTAATAATTGCTACTGCCAAATCGATCTGCCGAGCCATCTGACATAACCAATCGTACAATCCTTCATCACTTACACTTAGATTATCAAATTCGTTCATTAGTAAAGTCCTTCCTATATAGTTCTAACTAACTTAAATCATAACAAAAAATAGTAGGAATATCGACATATTTATTGTCACATATTGCTAAACTTTTAGAATATTAACTCTATATAAAAAAAGATATCCACGTGGGATATCTTTAATAATTATTTTAAGAACATGAGCCTGGTGTACTATTACGTACTTTTGATCCTGTTTCGCCTTTTAGAACATCGCCGCCTGTAGAAGCAATGACTTCATCTGTGACATTATTCGCAATGGCATTTGATACTAATTGTAACAATTCATTTACTTCTGTCTGTGATTGTTTAAATTGTTGAACGACTGGTAATTCGTCGATTTCTGTTTCAATTCCTGTAATTTTACCTTCGATCATTTTAAGCGCTTTTTCTTTCCCTAAGTGCTGGAAGTTAACCGCCTGCTTTTGCAGTGCTTTCAATGAGGCAATCTTTTCGCGTACAAATTGGTTTTCGTTAATATGTTCTTCCGCTTTTTTGAAAAATTCTACTTCTTCGGTATTCGCAATCATATGGGCAATTTCTTTTGCTTTCTCTACAATCTCATCTTTTGTATACAATTTTGTTGTCATCTTACGAACTCCCCCTCTTTTGTCACTTCTTCTACAAACTCACCCATTAAAGAATAAGATTTTGCTTCTAAAATTTTTACATTTACAAGCTTACCAATATATTTTGGATCTGCCTTAAAGTTAACAAGACGGTTTTTACGCGTATAGCCAGCTAACACATCATCGCGTCTTTTACTGCTGCCTTCAACTAAAACTTCTACTGTTTGACCTTCCAAGTCTTTGAGCGCTCTTGCAGAATACTCAGAGACAACCGCATTCAAGCGGTGCAGACGGTCTTTCTTTTCTTCCTCTGTTACATTATCAATCATTTTTGCAGCAGGTGTTCCTTCACGAGGCGAATAAATATACGTGAACGCCATATCAAAGCCGACTTGACGATACAAATCAAGCGTTTCCTGGAATTGCTCTTCTGTTTCATTCGGATAGCCTACAATGATATCTGTTGTCAGTGTTACTCCCGGAATTGCCGCTTTAATTTTATCGACTAATTGCAGAAAATGCTCACGGGTATATTTACGTGCCATAATTTTTAAAATTTCGTTTGAACCCGACTGGACCGGTAAATGAATATGATCGACGAGATTGCCGCCTTTTGCCAATACTTCGATTAATTGATCATCAAAGTCGCGCGGATGACTTGTTGTAAAGCGAATACGTGGAATATCGATTTTACGGAGTTCATCCATCAAATCACCAAGTCGGTATTCCATATCATCAAAGTCTTTCCCGTATGCATTGACATTTTGGCCTAAAAGCATAATTTCTTTATAGCCTTGTGCTGCCAATTCACGCACTTCCTGAATAATTTCTTCCGGGCGGCGTGAACGTTCTTTGCCTCGTGTATATGGAACGATACAATATGTACAGAACTTGTCGCAGCCGTACATAATATTCACCCAAGCTTTAATCGAACCAATACGTTTTTTCGGAAGGTTTTCGATAACATCGCCTTCTTTTGACCATACTTCGACAACCATTTCCTTAGACATATAAGCGTCATGTAAAATATTCGGCAATCGGTGGATATTATGTGTCCCGAACACCATATCAACATGCTGGTACTGTTTTAATATTTTGTTCACGACAGATTCTTCTTGCGACATACATCCGCAAACACCAATCAGCATTTCCGGATTTTTACGTTTATATTTTAACAGGAAGCCTAGCTCACCGAATACTTTATTTTCCGCATTTTCACGAATCGCGCACGTGTTTAGTAAAACGACATCCGCTTCTTCAATCATCTCAGTCGGTGTATAGCCAAGCTGCATGAAAATACCAGCCATTACTTCAGTATCGTGCTCATTCATTTGACAGCCGTATGTTCGAATATAAAACTTACGATCCTGTCCCATTCCTAAATATTTTTCTTCGATATCAAAATCCTTATGATACTTTACTTCTTCTTTACCGCGTTTTTTCGCGTCTTTAAGTGAAGGAGCCGTAAATACTTTCTCGAAATATTTACTATAGTCTTTTTCTTCCTTAGGTTGTTTAATCTGCTGACTAGCTAGTCGTTGTTCTTCATTCATCGACTACTTGCCCCCCTATCATTTATTACCTTTACTCATTTCATCATTATAGCGAACTGTTGCTGGTTGTTACAAGCTAGTCGATAAATTGTTTGTAACTATTCAAGTCATTATCGCGTAAAATTGTAAAAAATGTGACACTCAATTTGATTACTTGCGCCCAGTTCATTTCATATTTTGCTTCGAATTGATGCTTTGGCAGGCGCAGAACATCTTGGAACAGTCGTCTCGCTTCAATATTTTGCTGCGCTAAATACGCTAAAAACGCCAAGAACAGCTTGTGGTCTTCCAGTTGCAATGCTTTGTTTTCCAGCAGGGCATCTACCCGGCTCCCCGGAGAGTTGGCACGTTCAAACAATTTATTAAATTCACTTTCCAGTTTTTCATTTTTATAATGCAAAAAATTTAAAATATCGGTCATATTTTCTACCTCATTTTTAAAAAACATTTCAGTAAACTAACCTCTAAAAATAAAAGGCAGAAAGATTGCTCTATCTGCCTTTTACAAATATTATTTACTATCATCCATTTTCAGTACAGCCATAAATGCTTCTTGTGGAACCTCTACTGAACCTACTTGTTTCATACGTTTTTTACCCGCTTTTTGCTTTTCAAGTAATTTACGTTTACGAGAAATGTCACCGCCGTAACATTTTGCAAGTACGTTTTTACCCATCGATTTAATTGTCGAGCGGGCAATAATTTTTTGACCGATCGCTGCTTGCACCGGTACTTCGAATTGTTGACGTGGAATCAGCTCTTTTAATTTTTCTACAATTATTTTTCCGCGTTCATATGCAAAGTCTTTGTGTACGATGAAGCTTAACGCATCGACTTGTTCACCGTTCAGTAAAATATCCATTTTGCTTAACTTAGAAGGCTGGTATCCGATTAATTCATAATCGAATGACGCATAGCCTTTCGTATTTGATTTCAGGAAATCAAAGAAGTCATATACAATTTCCGCTAAAGGCATTTCATAAACGATTTTTACACGTGTGTCATCGATGTAATCCATTCCTGAGAAGTTACCGCGCTTTTTCTGGCAAAGCTCCATAACAGCCCCTACATAATCGTTTGGTACCATAATTGTCGCTTTTACATATGGCTCTTCAATACGTTCGATTTTTTGAGGATCCGGCATCATTGACGGGTTATCTACTTTTAATACCGAACCATCTGTTTTTGTTACCTCATAAATTACTGATGGCGCAGTCGTGATTAAATCAATGTTGAATTCACGCTCAATACGTTCCTGAATAATTTCCATGTGCAATAGTCCTAAGAATCCGCATCGGAAACCGAAGCCTAACGCCTGAGAAGTTTCTGCCTCATATTGTAGTGCAGAGTCGTTTAATTCCAGTTTTTCAAGTGCTTCACGTAAATCGTTGTATTTGGCTGTATCAATCGGATAAAGACCGCAATATACCATCGGATTCAGTTTACGGTAACCTGGAAGCGGTTCTGTTGCAGCACGGCTGCCCGCGTATGTTACCGTATCACCTACACGTGTGTCCTGAACATTTTTAATTGATGCTGTTAAATACCCAACATCGCCTACTGTCAATTCAGCTTGTGGTATCGATTTCGGTGTATGAACACCTACTTCGATTACTTCAAACTCTGCACCGGTAGCCATCATTTTGATTTTATCTCCGGCTTTAACAGTACCATTTACGATACGAATTGAAATGATTACACCTTTATACGCATCATAAACAGAGTCGAAAATCAATGCTTGTAATGGGGCATCCGGATCACCTTGTGGAGCAGGTACTTTTTCAACAATCTGTTCCAAAATATCCTGAATCCCAATTCCTGCTTTTGCAGAGGCAAGTACTGCTTCAGAAGCATCCAGCCCAATTACGTCTTCTACTTCAGCGCGAACACGCTCAGGGTCTGCAGCCGGTAAGTCGATTTTGTTGATAACCGGTAAGATTTCCAGATCATTGTCCAATGCCAAATATACGTTAGCAAGTGTTTGCGCTTCAATTCCCTGTGCAGCATCCACTACTAGAATAGCACCTTCACATGCCGCTAATGAACGTGATACTTCATATGTGAAATCGACATGGCCCGGTGTATCGATTAAGTGGAAAGTATAAATTTCGCCATCTTTAGCATTATATTTCAATTGTACAGCATTTAATTTAATTGTAATTCCGCGCTCGCGCTCCAAGTCCATAGAATCCAGCAGCTGTGATTTCATTTCGCGTTGTGTAACAGTTTGCGTCGATTCTAAAAGACGGTCTGCAAGTGTTGATTTCCCGTGGTCGATATGTGCAATAATCGAGAAATTTCGGATATTTTCTTGTCGTTTTAAACGTTGTTCTCGGTTCATGTATAATTCCTCTCCTAATTAGAAAAAACACCTGAGCCCATTTGGCGTTGGTGTCACTACATATGTAGATTATTCATCCATTTACTTTTCTACTAAAATACAGCCTCTATCTCCACCAATTTTAAGTAATGGAACAATAGAGGCATAACTTATTTTAAATTATACTATGAATTGTAGTGAAACGACAACAGCGAACCTTCACCTACAATAGGAAAACCGCATTTCGCGCCTAACTTTTGCGAAATGCGGTTTTTCATATTGGAGCGAATAGCCGTGCTGAAATTGTTCAACATGTCTCACACTATCCGCCTGCTATTTGTAAACCAATTAATACCTACGCTGCTGATTCAACGAAAGCAACCCGGATTGCCTGAGCTAAAATCGCCATTGTTCGCTGAAGCTCTTCTTCCGTGTTGTCAATACCGCCAAATTCAATCAGCAATACATTTGTTGCAAGATCCTGATTATAAACACCGTCAACACCAGTACCCGACTTTTTAATAATACCGCGTGAAACGCCTGGCACAATACGGTTCACTTGCTCACTTAACATTGTTGCATAAGCTAAATTCGCTTCATATGCAGGATGTTCAGCGCCGACAACAAAAGCAATCTTTGCATATTGTTCATTGTTTGCTGTAAGTGTCGTCACTTTTTTAGGGGCTGAATCCCGATGGAAATCGATTATAAGATCATATTCGCTTTCCTCCAAATACTGAGCCAATACAGGTCGAGCCACTTTGTATGCTTGGTGAAATGTTGCATCAACCTGTTTCATTTCGGTCATAACATCAAAGTCTACAATATGTGGGGTTAAATCGTTTAATTCAAGATAATGCTGCATCATTTCTTGTAGTGAAAAGATATTCATTTCTTCATCATAAACTGCCTGCATCCCTTTTGTTTTTTTGACGATCGGCTTATAGGACTCGTGTGAATGTGTGAACATCAACAGTACATCGAATGGATCGACTTTCGGTTCTTCAGGTACTGTGACAATTGGCTCTGCCGCTGCATAAACAACGTGTGGACGTTCACTTTTACTTTTTTGTGTAGTCATTTCATTATTTGGAAAAGGGAATTGCCCAATAATGATAGGCAGTGAAAATAAAAATAAGAACAATAATGAGAAGCGTTTTAGTTTCCGCAAACACATCACCCTTTCTCCAATACAATATGGGAAAAGAGTAAAACTTAGAACGTATAACTAGTTTTTATTGTTCAGAAAATAAATTGCCTGTTAATTACCGGCTTTTTGTTTTTCTTCAAGCCATGTAAACAAGCTTTCACCTAGTAAAAATGCATATTGGCTTAGCCAGAAGTCGACTTCTTTCGGTGTAACCATCAATCGCTCCGGATGGGTACTGAAAACTTCTTCAAATAATTGTCTGCGATCTTCAGTCGGCCATGTCGCCCACTGACCGAAAATCGGTTCAACTTTCGTTAAATCGACTTCCTCGTTTACAGGTGTCCAGTTTGTTACTGAAAGCTTGCCCGACGGTTTATCTCTTTCCTGTATTTTAGCCGCAATTGATCTGAATGCTACGTCAATTGCATCGGCGATTAAAATTGGTGCTTCGACAACTGTCGGAACTCCGATTGCTGTTACCGGGACGCCGAGCACTTCCTTGGAAACTTCCTTACGATGGTTGCCGACACCCCCTCCTGGATGAATTCCGGTATCTGTCAGTTGGATCGTCCGGCATAAACGTGCACTTCCGCTTGTTGCAAGCGCATCGATAATAATGACAAGTGCAGGTTTAATTTTTTCTGCCAATGCATGGATATAATCACTTGTCTCAAATCCTGTTTGGCCGGTTACACCTGGCGCATACAAAATAAACTTTGGTGAATCCAGTTCCGACTGTTTTTTATGCATGGCATCAATCGTATATGGACCAATTGCATCTGGGGTAATCGTCTTGTTCCCTAAACCGATCACTAAAATTTTTGAATCCGCGGTAATTTTTACGTCTTTGTGCAAATCATGCAAGTAATGGATTAAAGATTCCTGCATTTGCTCAAAACCATGGCGGTCTTCTGATGTGAGTGTAGGGATCGACAACGTTATATACGTCCCCTGCTTTTTACTTATTCTTTCTTCCCCTGTAGCATTCACTTCAACTTTTGTGATTTTGACACGATTTTGTTGGGATTCTTCCATGTGAATGCCGCGTTCTTGTTCCAATGTTTCCTTTTGCTGTTTTGTTTGATGTTGGACAACTTCTGCTGTTTCATCAATTAAATCTGTTCGATTCCAATCGATTTTTTTCATAATGCACCTCCACAATTCAGTTTGTTCAAACTGTCAAGTAAATATTCTTTGCGTTTATGTATTGCAATTCCTTCAATCCTTTGGTAGAATGATTTTTGTTGTATTGACACATGAAATAAGTGAGAAAATACTCATCTCGTACCTAAATCTAGGAGGTGAAAGAAATGCCAAACATTAAATCTGCTATCAAACGTGTAAAAGTTAACGAAAAAGCTAACGCTGCTAACGTACAAGCAAAATCTGCTATGCGTACTACAGTTAAAAAAGCTGAGCAAGCGATCGTAACAGGTGCTGAAAACGCACAAGAATTAGTAGTTGCTGCTTCTAAAGCATTAGATAAAGCTGCTTCTAAAGGTCTTATTCACAAAAACGCGGCTTCTCGTAAAAAGTCTCGTTTAGCGAAAAAAGCTTAATTGTAAACTTATAAAGCCAACTGTGCATTTGCACAGTTGGCTTTTTTCATTGTTTCCTAGAATATAAATTTCTATAGTTTCTTCATTAAAAACAGCTCTAGATGGCGCTCACGGTTACCACCTGTTGTTTTAAGCTGAAGATCTACTTCCGCCAGACTATAGAGCGCTTGAAGTAAACGCTGGTCGGATGGGCGGTTTCTTTGACCTGAAATGACCTGCACTCGGTACGGATGAATTTTAAGCTGTTTTGCAATCTGTTGCTGATGGTACCCTTTTTTTTGCAAATAGAAAATATTGGTCATCGTCCGGATATTGTTCGCTAAAAGTCCTACAAGTTTGATCGGTTCTTCTTTTTGACGTAAAAGATCATGATAGATTTTGAGTGCCTCTTCCTGATTGTGCTCCAAATAGGCATTCAGCATTTTAAATGCATCATGTTCAAGTGTTTTCGCCACTAAATCCTCTACAAGTTCATGTGTTATTTCATAATCTTCACCTAAATACAAGGCCATCTTTTCTATTTCCATCTGAAGCTGGAGCATATTCGGACCGACCATTTCCAGCAGCTTACCGACAGCTTCATCGGCGATCGCTTTTCCATGCTGCTCTGCTTCACTTTTTACCCATATATTCAAATCGTTGTTTTGTGGTGTTTCCGCTGCGATTACTGTACATTTTTCTTTCATAAGCTTCGTTACTTTTTTACGCTCATCCAACTTTTCGTATGGCGCGATAAATATGGTGATGGCTGTATCAGTAGGATGCTGCAGCCAGCTTTCAAGACGCTTTAAATCATGGTCAATCTTTTCCTTGCCTTTTTCAGTCGCTTTTAAAAATGATGCATTTTTAGCTATTATTAATTTACGTTCCGAGAAAAACGGAATCGTATCCGCTTCATCAATAACATAATCAATCGGCTGTTCATTTAAGTCAAAGGTCATAACTTCCGCATCTTCATTTTTTTGAAGAGCCGCCTTCAACTGCTTAATTGTTTCATCTACAAAATAGGATTCTTCTCCTACAAGCAAGTAAACCGGTGCGAAATTCCCCTTTTTAAAATCTTGCCATACTTTTGTTATCATACTGGGAACCTCCTTTACTTTCGTAGTTCTAAGTATACCATTTTTTACGTTATTGAGGATGTCCAGTTTCACATCACAATATGCCTTGAAGAAGAATTTATATGGCCGACCTCTTCTCTATTTACTTATGGATTTTTATTGAAGCTCACACCGATTCAATAAACCAATAAAAGGAATAATTAGCATTTCATATAGCATTTTTAGTTAGAATATTCTATAATTATTGAAGATTAGGAGGGATACTTATGGCAGGACATCAAGATCCAAACTATGTAGCTGAAAACCCATTTGAAGGTCGTGGCCGAGCGATGAAAAGCAATGACTTCCCAGATGCCGGTTACGGTTTCGCCATCGGTGGCGGATTCTTCATCGTATTGTTTATTATTGCAACAATCGTAGAAGCAGCTACACGTCTGTAATTCCTTAAAAGTGGGATGGTTTCTTGTTAAAATGAGAAACCATTCCATTTTTTATTTCATAAAAAGAGAATTCGATTTTTCAATATACATTTGATTTTGTGAGACAAAAATTTCTACCGTACCATCTATTCCTGTTGTCGAGTATGGAATTTTTTTCGCCTCAAACCGATTGACAACATCAATATGCGGATGATTATAACGGTTATTTTCACCTGCCATAAACACAACAAATTTAGGGTTTGTTACTGTTATAAATTCCTCGGTGCTTGATGTTTTACTGCCATGATGCCCGGCCTTCAATAAATCGATGTTACGTAATTTCTCGTTATAAAGCCGAATCAGTTCCCTCTCGCCTTCCTGCTCCAAATCTCCTGTAAATAATGCCCGAAATGCCTCATGCTTAACGAGTAGAACGAGCGAATCATTATTTCCTTCATATTCGATTTCCAATGGCCATAAATATTCAAAAGCTGTTTCTCCTATTTGCCACTTATGACCAGCCATTTTCTCAATCAGTTTCGTATTTGTTTTCTCCAGCTCATGCAAAAAATCGTTCATAACCGGTTTGGTGATTGAACCTGGTGTAACGTGCACCTCCTTTACAATCACTTCCCGCAACACTTCTTCAGCCCCCTCTACATGATCCGCATCCGCATGTGACAGCATAAATGTATCGATTGTTTGGATTCCTCGCCCTTTTAAATAGGGAACGACAACTTGACGCCCAACCTCATAGGGAGTTTTCCGCTCTTTCCATGTTTCCTGTTCAAATCTCAACAAGCCCCCTGCATCGATGACAATGACCGATTTTCTGTACGGCAATTCAATGACAATGCAGTCCCCTTGACCGACGTTGACAAAGGCCATTTTCAGATCACTATGCAAAAATGGCTGTATATGAAATATAAATGCAGGCAGTACTAAAGCAAAGATGGCTTTCTTTAACGGAGCTTGCTGGTCAAGCAAATAAAAAGTGAAAAAAACCGAACCGTATAAAACCATAAGCCATATCATCGAAGGTTTCCCGGGGTTCCACATTTGGACAATCGGCTGCTGAATGAAGAGAATGAAATTTGTCAGCGCTGTACGCAACGGCTCATATATAAAGAACAGAATGGAGTCAAACGGGAGTGGCAAATAAGTCAGCACAAGGACAAATAGATTGGTTGGTAAAACAATAAATGAAAAAAGAGGGACGAAGAAAATATTGGCGATAAAAGAGGATAGGCTAATTTCGTAAAAGTGGAACAGTAATAAAGGATAAACAAGGATTTGGCAAACGAACGTAATGTAGAAGGATTGTACCCAAAAATTTGAGTAGCGAGCTAAAATACGGCTGGAATAAACTAAGCTGTAAGTAGCCAAATAGGATAGCTGAAAGCCGACTTGAAAAACTGCACCAGGCTCTAATAAGACAAACATAATAAAGCTGAGCGACAATGCATCATCCATCGGTATTTTCCAACGAACATACTGTGCTAGCAAGACAAATTCCACGACACTTACTGCACGCCAAATAGACGGTGCCCCTCCTGCTAAAATTGCATACAACGGCAATAAAATAAGCAAAAATACTGTAGCGACCTCTCTACGTATCCTCAAGCGGAGCAATAACTGAAAAAACAGGAATGAGACAAGTGCGACATGCAAACCCGAAATTGCAAATAAATGGGTAATCCCGAGTTTTTGATAAGCGCGATTTAACTGTTCGTCGACATTTTCCTGGAAACCAATCAAAAGGGCTTGTGCCTCTGCGGCAAGTGATGGCGGGAACGTTTCTTCAATATGCCTTTTTAACTGAAAGCGCTGTTCATAAATAGGTTGCATGAAACTTTTATTTTGCCGAAAATATTGGAGCTGCTGAATTTCGATAATACCTCTTGCATTCTTACCTTGCAAATAGCGGGCCATAGAAAAGCCATAGCGGTGTGCGGGGATTGATGGGGATACTTGCTCCCCGGTTACAATAAAACTTGTACCAGCAAGCTGCTGTGCCTCGAAGCGTTGTTTTTCCTTTTCAGTTTTCAATTCATAGGTGACATATACTTTGTCGCCGGATTCATCAAGCATGAACCCCCTTAGCATCACACCATTTATATTGTACTCGTCGGTCCATGTTAATATTGCCGGTAGTTCAACCGGTAGTGAAAGCTTATTGATTTCATAGGAAAAATAACTGTAACTCCCAATGCCAACTATTAAAATAAACAGCAAATGAATGTTTGCCAGTCGTTTATAAAGACTAAACACCAACAATAATGCCAGCAAGAAAAGAAGCCTTCCCGATTCCAATGCAGCAAGTGCACTGATACAAACCGACAAGGCATAAAATATCCAGTTATGCTTGAACAAGTTTACCAAATAAAGCATGCATCTTCTCCTCTAATGGGAGCAACTGATCACGGCTTGCACCTAACTCACGAAGCTTTTCGAGCATTTCAGCAGTTAATGCGAACTTTTCATCTTGCAGAAAGTCGATTTTTGCCTCATCAAATGGAATATGCGCAACATGGACATCTGCTTTTTTGAACAATTCCATTGCGTACATATTATTTTTATAATCTTTTGCATAGTACACATTTTTGATACCAGCTTGAATGATGGTCTTCGTGCATGGCAGGCATGGGAAATGTGTGACATATAGATCCGCTCCATTTGATGGCGTACCATATTTCGCACATTGCAGTAATGCATTTGTTTCGGCATGCACTGTGCGGACACAATGGTTGTCCACAACGTAGCAACCTTCTTCAATACAGTGTTCGTCACCTGAAATGGATCCATTATATCCGCCGGCAATGATGCGCTTTTCCCGTACAATTGTCGCACCTACCGCAAGACGGCTGCATGTGCTTCTTAATGCGAGTAAATGACTTTGCGCCATAAAAAATTGATCCCAAGTAATTCGCTCCATATGATAACCCCCAAATGTTTTGTCACCTATCAGTTTATACGTAGTTCCTGACATTCGCAATGTAAGATCAATCAGAAATTTCGGTTTATTTTACGTCGATTAAGTCCTTTAACTGCTCAAATGTTTTATCCCCGATTCCAGTTACTTTTTTTAAATCATCTATAACTTGAAAATTCCCGTGTTCGGACCGATGCTGAATAATCGCACCTGCTTTGGATGGACCAATTCCCGGAAGCTGGGTTAACTCCGCTTCCATCGCTTTATTTATATTAATCTTTCCCTTCGTACTTCCGCTGCCTGAGCCGGTCGCCGGACTCGCCTGTATCATCTGTTCCATTACCTCCGCAGGCTCTTCGCCAGTTTTAGGTATATAGATCACCATTTCATCCTGAAGCCTTTGGGCATGGTTAATGAGCACCGGATTGGCATCGTCTGTGTACCCTCCTGCTGCTTCAACGGCATCGACAATCCGTTGATCTCCGGATAATGTATACACACCCGGATATTTTACCGCTCCTTTTACATCCACCATTATTGGCTTATGTTCGTTTTCGATTTCCGTTTCCGGATTTGTGGAAGGTTCATCAATAGCAGGAATTGTCATTTGGTCAATTGTTTCAATCGCAGCACTGTGCGAGGAATCATCGAGGAATAATAAGTAGATGAATACCGCAGCAACGACTCCGCCCAGAATGGCGAGTTGCTTTTTATACTTCTCCAGAAATGGCTGCAAAATAAAAAACACCCTTTCATAAAGAAGGTTTTATATATGGAGCTTACATCCACTATACAAATTCCGCTTCTTTATGAAAAGGTATTTCCATCAAAACTGCTGAAACTTACTTTTTCAGCTATTTTTATTTAACCGCCCGAATAAAAATTCGTTCGCTTTCATCAGTCGGTTGTGTTGTCATCCAGTCTGCCGTCACTTCAACGTGAGAAAAACCGATTTCTTTCAGCCATTTCACATATTGCTCATACGCAAATGTGCGCTGATAATGTTCTTCATCAAAGCGTTCATATAGACCGCTTTCTGTTAGTACAAAAAACGTCATTTGATGGTACACAGAATGGGGTTCTTCACCCGGCTCTGTATGCCAAACATATGAAATTTCGCCGTCGTCATACGTAAACGGACCATCCAGAAAAATTTCGTCCATTTTATATAACGAATGTACATCAAAGAATAGTTGTCCGCCTTCCCGAAGACTGTCAAATACCCGTTTCAATGTTTCCACGACATTTTGCTGCTCTTTTACATAATTGATCGAGTCAATTGGAATGATCGCAACATCCAAATTGCTGAAACCTTCCAGTTCGTCCATTGACATAGCATATAGAGGCATTGAAACTTTTTCATCCTCCATACGCGCACTTGCAATGGCAAGCATTTCTTCCGATAGGTCAATCCCTGATACAGCGTAACCCGCTTTATTCAGTAATAATGCAAGCGTTCCTGTACCACAGCCAATATCGAGCAGATTTTTATAGTTCTGTGCAGGTGCATATGTCTGAATCCATTCCACATATTCCGTATACGGGATATCGGTCATCAATTCATCATAAACTTCCGCAAAACGCTCATAACTATTCATTGTCCATTTGTGGCGCGTCTAATTGTGGTGCATCTCCCCATAGACGTTCCAGGTTGTAATAGGCACGCTCATCTTTATGGAAAATATGTGCAACAACATCACCCATATCGACTAAAATCCAGCGTGCAGTATCAAAGCCTTCAAGCTTACGTACTGTGTAGCCCGCTTCTTCTGCTTTTTCTTTAATTTCACGTGCAATTGCCTGTACTTGGCGCTCTGAGCTACCTTCTGCAATGATGAAATAATCAGCTAAAAGTGAAATTCCCTGCATATTTAATGCAACGATATCCTCTCCTCGCTTGTCATCGATTGCTTTGTACGTAATATTTAATAACGTTTCATTCATGTATGTTTATTCCTCTCTTATTAAGCTGTTGTAGCATTCAATCGAAACAGGATAAATTGCCTGCTGTGACGAAACTAAAAAACTGAGCGTATGTGTCACACATGCCCGGAATGCATCCTCTAAACTGATGTCTGCCAACGTTCTTAGTTCCTCAACACCCTGAAATTTACGATTTGGTTCAATCATATCTGCTACATAAATAATTTTCTCAAAAGTTGTCATATTCGCACGTCCGGTAGTATGATAACGAATTGCATTTAAAATGCCTTCATCATTAATTTGGAATTCCGTCTCGACAATCCAGGCACCGACCGGACCATGCAATATTTCAGCATTCCAGTCAAGCAGACGCGCATCCAACTGCTGTTCAATCACGACTTGCTTCATCCAGTCAACATCCGCATATTTAGCTATATCATGGAAGATAGCCGCAATCTCTGCTTTTTGTGGATTTTCACCGTATCGTTGAGCTAAACGGATCGCTGTTTCCATTACACCAATGGTATGAATATACCGTTTTTCAGGCATTCGATCTTTAATCGCTGCCAGCATCGTTTGACGTTCCATACAAACCTTCCTTTCGAATATACCGTTCAACTGCAGCAGGCAATAAAAACTGTAAAGGTGCCTCTGTTTGCTGTAACCGGTTTCGAATATATGTTGAAGAAAGGTCAATTTGCGGGGCTTCCACCATACACACGTCGTAACATGATTTTGCTTCACTGCCCGGGCGCTTCACTCCAACAAATGTGACAAGTTCCATTAACTCATCGATACGGTGCCATGTATGCAAAGAATCGATCATGTCCCCGCCGATAATAAAATAAAACTGTATTTGTGGTTCACGTTCACACAATGCTTTCATTGTATCGAATGTATAGGATACCCCTCCGCGCTCAAGTTCATATGTTTCCACATGAAAATACGGAATATCCTCGATCGCCAGCTCAACCATCCGCAGACGCTGAGCATTTGTTGCAGAGCGGGCCAAATCCTTATGCGGCGGCTTTGCGTTCGGCATAAAGCGTACTTCCGTCAAACCAAGCGCTGCATACACTTCATTGGCCATCATTAAATGTCCAATATGCGGTGGATTAAAAGTTCCGCCAAAAAGACCGACTTTCTTCATTACACTTCACCTTATTTCGTAGCTACTTTTGGTAATACGATTTTTTTGTTGTTGCGCGATTCTTTATATAAAACAACTGTCAACCCGATCAGTTGAACAAGCTCGGCACGTGTACCGGCAGCCAGTTCTTCCGCCACAACTTTTTTGTCTTCTTCACAGTTGTCTAAAATGCGTACTTTAATAAGTTCGCGTGCTTCCAATACATCACGTAATTGTGCAATCATTGCATCATTTACGCCACCTTTCCCAACTTGGAAAATTGGATCTAAGTGGTGTGCCTCAGCACGTAAAAAACGTTTTTGTTTACCTGTTAACATAATTTCCTCCTAATTGCGCCGTTAAACGGGCAATCATTGCATTTGTATTTGGATAATGACCTAACCAGTGTTCGTATGCAATCGCACCTTGATGCACGAACATGCCTAACCCATTGACAATTGTCGCCCCTTTTTGCTCAGCCGCTTGCAAAAATGGCGTCATTAATGGATTATACACAATATCTGCAGCAATTGCGCCTGCCGGGAACTTTCCAAGCGAAAATGGTAATGCAAAGTCGCCCGTAGCCATTCCTGCTGGTGTTGTTTGAATAAAAATTTCATAATTAGCCAGGCTTTGTTCTGCTACTTTCATCGAAACAGCTTGGCCGGCATGTAATTCATCAATAATTTGCTGTGCTTTTTCAACTGTTCGGTTGGCAATTGTTATATTCGTATAACCTGTTAGTTGGAGGGCAAATGCAATACCGCGGGCTGCGCCACCTGCTCCGATCAGTAAAACCGGTGCATTACGTTTTGTAGTACCGATCACATGCTCAAGTGATTTCACAAAACCCGGACCGTCCGTATTATAGCCCTTTAATTTACCTTCTGCAGTACGCACGACCGTATTGACCGCACCCATCTTTTCGGCAAGCTCGTCAAGTTCATCCAGGAACGGAATAATCGCTTGTTTATGCGGAATCGTTACATTCCAGCCGCTTGTCCCTAACAGTTTGAAAGATGCAACAGCTTGTTGTAGATGTTCTGGCTTCACGTGTATCGGGATATACGTCGCATCCACATTCGCTTCTTCATACCATGCATTATGCATCTCCGGAGATTTTGAGTGTGCAATCGGATCCCCAATAACCGCAAACCATTTTTTCATCGATATTTCCCTCTTTCCTGCTACCATTCATTCACTGTAAAATAATTGACTTGATAAAAAGAAGGCGAATTTGCCCGTCTACCCTTCATACCAATCAACTAACTTCACTTCAGATGTTAAAAATTTTTCCCTAAATTAGTTGAAGAGACCGTTCTATTAAATCAGTGATGGACGAATGAATACTTCTACGCCTTTTGGTGCGTGTGCTGCTACTACAACATTGGCATGCTGTACTGTAACCCAGCCTAATCCTGAAATAACTACATCAGTTTTCGGTTCTTTGATCGAAAACTCGTGACGTACTAATGGTGGTAATTGATCAATATGTTTAGACGTTGGAGGTGCCAATAACTCACCTTTATGTTCTTCATATAATTGATCCGCACGTTCCAGCTTCGTACGGTGGATCGGCAAATCATTTGCAACATGTACAGTAAATGCCGAACGCTCGCCTTGTATAAAATCAAAACGGGCAAGAGCACCGATAAATAGTGTTTGTCCTGGATTTTGCTGATACACTTTTGGTTTAATTTCTTTTTTTGGCATAATATATTTTAATTCACTTGAATCGATATGGTGTGCCATTTGGTGATGATTGATAATACCAGGTGTATCATATAAAGATGATCCGTCATCTAACGGAATGCCAATCATATCAAGCGTAGTTCCCGGGAAATGAGAAGTTGTAATAATTTCTCCTTCACCTGTAGCTTGCTTAATAATACGGTTAATAAACGTCGATTTACCGACATTTGTACAACCTACAACATATACATCTTTACCATTACGGTATTCTTCAATCGCTTCAACGACTTCCTGCATGCCCATTCCTTTATGTGCCGAAACAAGCTTCACATCAATCGGCTTTAATCCAAGTGCTTTCGCTTCACGTTTCAACCAGTTGATCACTTTCTTTTCTTTTACCGATTTTGGTAAAAGGTCTGCTTTATTTGCTACTAAAAGAACTGGGTTATTTCCAACGAATCGGTGTAAACCTGGTAGCCAGCTGCCATTGAAATCGAAAATATCCACGATTTTCACGATCAGACCTTGCTGTTGTCCAAGACCGTTTAAAATACGTAAAAAATCATCATCCGTTAAGCTAACAGGTTGGATTTCATTATAGTTTTTTAAACGGAAACAACGTTGACAAATAATCATTTCCTTTTCCAGCGAGGACGCAGGTGCATACCCTAATCCATTTTTATCTTCAGTTTGAATCACTGTTCCACAGCCAATACATTGTGGCATTTCATTCATTCAATATTTCCTCCTAACTACTATTGCACCTTCATGCAAAAAAACTTGGGTCGCTTTTTAGTCTTCCCAAGGATACTTTCCTTTTCGCTTTAAATCGTTGTATACACGACGTTCGACGAAGCGGTTAAATTTTGTGACGAGTCCATCAGAGTCAGCAACAGGACGAACTAAAAACGTATAAAGTTTTTGACGTTTTGCGCCCATCACATCTGTTAATAGCTGATCTCCCAGCATCGCAACTTCATGGCGACGTAGACGCAGCTGAACAAGGGCCGCATAGTATGCTGCTCCTAATGGTTTTTTGGCACGGAAAATAAACGGTATGCCATGCGGTTCTGCAAACTGGCGCACCCGTGCTTCATGATTGTTTGAGGCAATGATAATTTTTATGCCTGCTTCTCGCATCATTTCAAACCATTGTACAAGCTCTTCCGTTGCATCAGCACGGTCCCATTCAACAAGCGTATTATCTAAATCTGTTATGATCCCTTTAATGCCTAAATCCTTTAATTTTTCCGGTGTAATTTCATATACACTGCGAATAAATTCATCTGGTAATAAAAAGTTGTACAAAGCCGTAACCCCTAACTCAAAATTTATTTATTCATTATACCATAGTAGCAAAAGCTTCTCCCATTTTTATCTTCGCCCCATTTGTAACATTCTCGGTAAATTCAATTGCATTTTGTTCAAATAACATCACAACGGTTGAACCAAACGCAAAATAGCCGACTTCTTGTCCTTTTTTCCACTGTGTTGACGTATTTGTAAGTTCAATTGAATTCACAAATGTCGCTCCTACTTTAATGAATGCTGTATAATGTTGTTTTTGATAGTTAATTTCGCTTATCATACGATAATTATGACTGATTGGTTTTTTTCCATATTGTAAGCCCATCTGGTTTACAGGATAAGACTTTTGACCAAGTATGTATTGTCGCTTAACAATACCATCAATCGGACTATGGATACGGTGATAATCTGCAGGACTCAAGTAAAAAACAATATACTTGCCATTATTATACCTCTTTGCCTGTATTTCATTTCCCATTAAATCAATTAAAGAATACGGCTTATTTTTCACAGTAAACATTTCCTGATCCTCAATATTGCCGAATGCTTCTATTTTTGCGTCAACAGGACTTGCAAATATATTTTTGCGAACATCTACCGGACGTACTTCTTCTTTCAGCTGGCGAACAAAAAAATCATGCAGGCTAGTAAATTCTTTTGGAGATTTTGAAACTTCTTGTATGTTAATTCCGTATATTTGACTATAGCTACGAATAAAATTTTTACTTAAACGTGATTGTGCAATTTGTTGTAAAATTTTCGAAGAGATTTTACCATTTGATAGTTCTATCATATTCCGGTATAATTTTTCCTTCATTCTAGGTCCTCCGTTAAGTATTGAATAAAGTGAGACTTCAATCAGTTGGGCGCTTTCCTCATCCCCACTGATTAGAAGGAACACAAGCTAAAACCGTCACGTCCAGTGACAACGCTTGTGTAATCAACATCATGTTGGCCCGAACCAATCGGGCTTTTACGGGTAGTTTTACTACTCATTAATGCGGGATAAAAGTAAATTATATAATGACTGGCCAAACAAAGATAGGTTTTAATATGAATTAACTATTACCTTTTTTTAATAGAACAAGTATAATAGAATATAGCCGATGTGCAAGGGAGTGTTTTCCAATGTTTCTACTTCAAAAAGTTGATTCAACGTTTAAAAAAATAAAAGCAAACGCTGCTAATATCATTACAATTACAAATATGTCGTTTGGTGGGGCTGCAATTATGGCTACACTAAATGAGTATCATAGCTACAGTGTACTATTAATTTTTATCGCTGCTTTTTTAGATCGTTATGACGGTAAAGTTGCCCGTAAATTTAATCAGGAGTCCGAATTGGGAAAACAGCTTGATTCCATGGCGGATATTATTTCTTTCGGTGTAGCACCTGCCCTATTAATGTATGAAATGGCATTAATGAATGCAGGATTTACAGGTATGATGATGCCCGTATTATTTATTGCTGCCGGTGCGTTGCGTTTAGCTCGATTCAATGTGATGGATTCAACAGGTTATTTTGTAGGACTGCCGATTACAGCGGCTGGTACATTACTAACTTTTTCTTATTTCTTTACAAATATGTTATCCGAAACGTTTTACTTAATTCTTTTCCCGGTATTGGCACTATTGATGGTAAGTACCTTTACATTAAAAAAAGTGTAAGAGCAGAAATATCGCTCTTACACTTTTTTCATTTCTGCGCAAATTTCATCATATACTGTCGAAAAGATGAAAGGATGTTAATTGCTTGAGCGGTTTTGTGACAGCATTGGTTCAACTTTGGCTTGAGCTTCCCGCATTACTAGGCTATTTAAAAGGGCAGACGTTTTATAAACCGTTATCACGCGAGGAAGAAGAAGAAGTCATCAATCGTTTTATAAAGGGGGATGAAAGCGCTCGTGTCGAATTAATCGAGCGAAATATGCGGCTTGTTGCGCACGTTGTAAAAAAATTCCACCCTTCACACGATTTACTTGATGATTATATTTCAATTGGCACGATTGGTCTTATGAAAGCCGTAAGCAGTTTCACACCAGAAAAAAAGACCCGTCTCGCCACATATGCCGCCCGATGTATCGAAAATGAAATTCTGATGCATCTTCGCGCACAAAAAAAAGTGCAAAAAGATGTCTCGTTATTTGAGCCGATTGGTGTCGATAAAGATGGGCAGTCTCTTCAAATCCGTGATTTACTGCAGCTTGACGAACCTTCCACAATTGAAAAAATTGAACGACAGGAGGATTTTGCCCAGCTGTATCGCTATTTGGATACATTAGATCCACGTGAGCTCGAAATTATTTCCTACCGTTATGGGCTCCAAAACTTCGACCCGCATACCCAAAAAGAAATTGCCAAAAGGCTCAATATTTCACGCAGCTATGTTTCACGCATTGAAAAACGGGCACTTATTAAGCTTTACCAGCAGTTTAAACATGGTGAGAAAGAATAAGCCATATGAAAGGCAGATAGATTTTCAACATACAATAAAGAAAATGCCCAATCCTTTAATGCGATTGGGCATTTCTACGCTGATCCATATTATAACTTTGTAATTGCGTTTAATACGATTTCCGTTGAGTGTTTCGCTGCTACAGGTAAAAACTCATCAAATGACATGCTCGATTCTTGTCCTGCAATGTCTGATAATGCACGAATGACTACAAATGGTGTATCGAATTGGTGGCATACTTGCGCTACAGCCGCCGCTTCCATTTCCACGGCTTTCATTGTAGGGAAATCTTTTCGCACTGCCTCAACACGCTCAGGGTTGCTCATAAATACATCGCCTGAACAAATAAGGCCTACACTGTAATTATGCTCTCCCACTTCTTTAACTGCCTGTTTCGCAACTTCCATTAATTGTTCATCTGATTTATAAGCTGCCGGCATCCCAGCCATTTGACCGATCTCATAGCCAAAAGCTGTAACGTCGACATCATGATGACGTACTTCATCCGAAATGACGATATCCCCAACCTTTAATGCTGCATCAAAACCGCCTGCTGATCCTGTATTAATGACAACTTTCGGATTAAACTTTTCCAATAAGATCGTCGTAGACATTGCCGCATTCACTTTACCGATACCGCTTTTTAACAGTACGATTTCTTTGCCTTCATATGTACCTGTTGTGTATTCACTGTTTGCTATTGTTTCTGTTTTTGTATTTTGTAGAGCACCGCGTAATAATTCTACTTCCTGCTCCATTGCACCGATTACTGCTATTGTCATTTAGTTCATTCCTCCAATTAAACTTGCTAACTATTCTACTTTATTGTGAACCTTCTAATGTTGTCAAAACTTCTATTTGAACCGGTTTCCAGCCTTCATTGTCAACCCATTCTATACTTACACGATATTTTTGTTCTTTGTCCATCGATGTGACAACGGCAATTGCACTTTCCGTACTACCGTTATTATTCACACGCAGTACAATACTGTTTTCCTGCTGTAAATCAATGACGCTGAAAATTGCTTTTAGTTTTTCTTCGTAATCAATATGCCCTTTTTCATATGTCGACACATGTTCTCCTGTTTGTGCCGTCGGATAGGCCGGCCAATTAGGATTTGTAATGACTTCTTTTACTGACGGATCGTTGGAAGGACTCACCATGTCACCCGATTCAGATGTTGGCTGTTCAGTTTCATCTGTAGCGTTATCTTCCTCATCTACTTCTTCCTCCGGTACTTTTGTTTCTGTTTCATTATCTTCCGTTTCTTGTCCAGCGTCATCTTCCGGGACATCAGTTGCTACTTCTGCCGGTGAATCTTGCTCTGCTTCGTTTTTAGGTTCCGGCTCTTGTGTAATGATAAAAATTAATGTTGCCACAATTAACACAGCGACAATAGCGATTAAATAATTTAATCTTTTATCCGCTTTTTGAAATTTCGTCTGTTTTGTTTTTTGTTCAGCATACTGTTGTCGTGTTTGAAATCGTCTTTTTCGTTCCATTTCAATTCCTCCTATGCACACCTATTTTAGCATTAGAACAGCAAAGGTTGCACGGAAATTGAACATTGGAAACTCTTCCAAATATATCAACATAACAAAAGCAGCTAGCAATTTGATGCTAACTGCTTCATAATTATTTTACTTCTAAAATAATAACTTCCATATCTCCGCCTGGTGTTGTCAGTTTTACAACATCGTCCACATGCTTGCCCATTAAAGCTTTAGCAATCGGAGAGTCATTCGAAATTTTACCTTCCATCGGATCGGCTTCAGCTGAACCAACAATTGTGTATGATTCTTCAAAGTTTGCACGTTTACCGTTGATCAGTTCATCAAATGTAACTGTTTTACCTAAAGAAATTGTATTTGATGTTTCGTCCTCAGTAATAATAACAGCATTGCGCAGCATTTGTTCAATCAAAGAAATACGACCTTCCACAAATCCTTGCTCTTCTTTTGCTGAATCGTATTCAGAGTTCTCGGAAAGGTCACCGAAGCTGCGAGCTACTTTAATGCGCTCTACTACTTCCGGACGCTTTACTGTTTTTAATGTGTTTAATTCATCTTCTAATTTTTGTTTTCCATCAAGTGTCATTGGATATTGTTTTTCGTTTGACATTATTCCCACTCCTTAGTATTAACTTGAAAACGTTTACTTTTAGCGTTTTCTATTTCTATTCTTCTAAAAAATACGTATAAATTTAAAAGTTATTTTCACGTATTTTGTTCATAAATAACAGAAAACCCGACTACTAGTTTACGGTATGTGTAAATCCCTTCTTTTAGAAGAAGTTTACACCGTAATACGGGCAGCCGAATTTTATGATTAATTATTTATGTTGTTCTATCGATTTAAAATGTAATTAATGTAAATACTACATCATCATATTACAAGTTTGATTCAGTTTCAAGAATTGTTTTTATTTTCGTTACCATTAAGTCAATTGCAACGTTATTTTCTCCGCCTTCAGGGATAATTACATCTGCATATCGCTTAGTCGGTTCGATAAACATATTGTGCATTGGACGCACTGCTGTTAAATACTGATCGATTACCGAATCAGCTGTGCGACCGCGCTCTTTAATATCACGTTGAATGCGTCGGATAATACGTAAGTCAGAGTCTGTATCCACAAATAATTTAATATCCATTAAATCACGCAGACGCTCGTCCTCCAGCACTAAAATTCCTTCGACAATGATTACATCCTTAGGTTCCACATGAATGACTTCATCTGAACGCGTATGCTGTACATAATCATAGACCGGTTTTTCCACTGATTCATAGGCAAGTAAACGATGAATATGCTCGATCAGCAAATTATTGTCAAATGCAAGCGGATGATCATAGTTTGTTTCCAGACGCTGTTCAAACGTCATATGGCTTTGGTCTTTATAATAATAATCCTGTTCGATAACAACTACTGAATGTTCACGGAAAACATCGTATATAGAACGTGTCACGCTCGTTTTACCTGAGCATGAACCACCGGCAATTCCGATTACAACTGGACGGTTTGACATTTAATTATTCTCCTTTCGCATCATATCAAAATGTGATAATGAGCGATCAACTTTAAATTTAACGATTTGTAGTGGGTGGCGGGCAACATCTAGTTCATTGCCTTTTTCATCCCAAAGCTGGCCAACCGTCATTTTGAATGTATCCATATTAGGGCCGAAAAATTCAACCGTATCGCCTGTCTTGAAATAGTTGCGTTGTTCCAATGTAACTATTTGTGTTTCGGCATCATAATCCATTACAAAACCAGCAAAATCCCACTTCATTTTATGTGAATGGAAACCAAACATTTGTTGTTTATAGCTTGGCTCACCTTCAAAGAATGACGAAGCAGTCGCACGGTTTGCACAGCGCGCCAGTTCTTCCAGCCATTCTTTTTCGAATGTAAAGTTTTCCGGGTCTGCACAGTAAGCATCAATTACTTTACGATAAACGGAAATAACCGTTGCGATATAGTGAATCGACTTCATACGGCCTTCCACTTTTAATGAATCAATCCCTAACTCAATCATGTGAGGAATGGATTCGATCAATTTCAAGTCTTTCGGGCTCATTGCAAACGGTGCTTCACCTTCGTTAAACAATGCTGTTTCTTTACCGTCGTTATTTTCATATAAATCATAATCCCAACGGCAAGACTGACAGCAGCCGCCACGGTTTGAGTCTCTGGCCGTCATATGGTTTGAAAGTGTACAGCGTCCGGAATAAGCGATACACATTGCACCGTGCACGAATGCTTCGATTTCAATGTCTACCTCTTCTTTCATTTTACGCATTTCTTCCCCGCCGACTTCACGTGCTAAAACAACACGTTCCAAACCTTCTTCTTTCCAGTACTTTACCGCTTTCCAGTTGGATAAAGACTGTTGTGTAGAAAGATGGATTTCTAAAGAAGGGGCACACTTTTTACAAGTTTCAATAATTAACGGGTCTGCAACGATAATCCCTTTTACGCCTGCTCCCTCGATTGCCTGCAAGTATTCTTCCAAACCGTCCATATTTTCGTTATGCGCAAAAATATTTGTCGTTACATATACAACGGCTCCGTATTTTTTGGCAAATTCAACGCCTTCCTTCATTTCTTCAATAGTGAAGTTCCCTGCGTTAGAACGTAAACCAAATTCCTGACCACCGATAAATACAGCATCAGCACCGTAGTGTACGGCTACTTTTAATTTTTCCAAGCTTCCTGCTGGTGCTAGAAGCTCTGGTTTTTTCGTAATTACTGTTTTTCCGTTAATAGTTTCACGGATCTTTTCATTTTGAATTAATTGTAGCATACTGCGTTCGTTCTCCTTCCTAGTAGACTGTTTCCTTGTAGATGAAGCCAGTATCCAGTGGACGTAACGCTGGCTGAATTGCTTCGATTTGCTCAAATAGCTCGGATTTAATGTCATCGTACGCATCTTCGCCTTGATCCAAATACGTATCAATTGCTTGACGGTAAAGTTCTGTAACTGTCACCGTATAATCAAACGTTTGAAGGACACCATCAATTTTGAATGAATCGATACCCGCCTCAAACAATTCATTTAACTCTTCAATAATGCACATGTCATTCGGAGAGAAAATATGTGTGCCATTCATATCCTCATAGATCGGATATTTATTTTTACGCTCTTTATCGTGAAGGAACATATTTTTGTTTTCTTTACGATTTTCGATTTCCATCGCTTCGTCACGGTACAGGAAATAGTTCCCTAAAAGTGCGCGCTTAGATTGGAACATACAAGTCATACCATGTACTTGTACTTCGATTTCATGCTTTGTATTTTGTTTAATTTCGAGCACTTCATCGACTGAAAGTTCACGTGCCAGTACAGCACGCTTACTTCCGCGTTCACCCCAATAGTTCACTTGGAAGAAGTTCGTTGCAGTCGTTTCCGGATTCCAATGCAACGGAATGGTTACATTGTTTTCACGCACTGCGATAATTACTGCTGGGTCCCCGAATAATAATGCGTCTACCCCAATACGCTGCATCTGTACTAAATATTCATCCAATGCATCTAAACGATCGTTGTGGAATAATGCATTGACCGCCACATAAACCTTTTTACCTGCAGCGTGAATCAGTTTTGTTGCTTCTTCCACCTGCGCTACTGTAAAGTCTCCAGCTAGACGTAAGCCAAATTTTTGTTCACCGATCACAAAAGCATCAGCACCTGCCTCAAGTAGTGCTGTAATATGCTCAATGGATTGTGGTGTTACTAATAATTCTGGTTTTTTCACACTAATCACCTCTTCAAACAAATTAACAAACCATCACCGACAGGGAAAAAGGCACTAGAATAATCCGGATGTGCCATGATCCAGTCTGAAAATGTTTTTAAATTGCGGATCATCGTTCTTTTTCTTCTAGGTACTTCTTTTATATCTAAATCTGATAATCCGTGCATATACATATTATCGATGTATAAAACGCCACCCGATGGAACGAGTGTTGCGTACTTTTCGAAAAACTTCATGTATTGCCCTTTTGCCGCATCAATAAAAACAGCATCAAAAGTAGTAGGAAGTGTTTCCATGTCTACCTCTAACGCATCGCCCTCTATTACTTGTATGCGGTTTGCCACCTCTGACCTTGCAATGAATTCCTTGGCATACTGAACTCGCGACACATCGCGTTCAATCGTCACAATATGACAATCTGGCAGCGCTTGAGCCATTCGTATAGCAGAATAACCAATTGCCGTCCCAATTTCTAAAATCGATTTCGGATTTTGAATTCGCAAAATTTGATTCAGTGACTCAATCCCGGCAAGCTGCATGATCGGGACATGATTCTGTTCTGCGAAGCGTTCCATTTCCATTAATAATTCATCACGTTCAGGAATGAAAGAAGCAATATAAGCGTCTGATAATTCCATTCGTCATTCTCCCTTTACCTGGTTGTTTGCGCCCATCTTTCATTCACAAGAAAAAAGACGAAACGAAGATGTTTGCGCCTACAAAATTGTTATATAAGGACAAAAAATCACAATTTATAATAGCATGAAAAGAAAAGGAATGCGAACAATTTACTGAATTCCATCGTAAAACGGAAATTTCAAGCCATTCGATCCCTTTTCCACAACTTAACTTTCTTAACGTAAATATTTTTCGATGTTCGCTAAATGTTCATCATACGTTTTAGCAAAATGATTTATGCCTTCTTTATCTGCCAGGAAGTATAAATAATCAGTTTGTGAAGGATTCAATGCCGCTTCAATTGATGTTTTTCCGGCTCCCGCGATTGGTCCTGGAGGCAATCCAACATTTTGATACGTATTATACGGGTTGTCCACTTCCAAATCTTCATACAGCACGCGGTCTTTATGGGACCCTAATGCATACAGTACGGTTGGGTCTGTTTGTAAAGGCATCTCAATTTCCATACGGTTATAGAATACACTCGCAATTGTTTCACGGTCCGTTTGGGCAGTTGCCTCTTCTTCAAGCAGTGATGCAAATGTCAATAGTTCATGAACAGATGTTTCACGTTCTTCCAATACCGGAGTATATTCGGAAACAATCGTATTCATCGCAGAAAGCATTGTATCGATAATTTCCTCTATCGTTGGGTTTTCCTCAAAGAAAGGATATGTTGCCGGATATAAATAGCCTTCTAACGGATGACGAATATTCTCCTTTAAAATAGCTTCTGACAATAATTCAGGATATTCAGTGATTAATTGCTTGACATAAGCGGCATCCGTCACTTTTTTCATGAAGTCCTCTGCTTTATGAGAAGTATTTTTCTGTACAACATCTGCTACTTGCTCAAGTGTTAACCCTTCTGGCACTGTCATTGTAAATACAGGCTCGCGATACACACGACCTGTCTTTAAGCTTTCAATAATTTCGTCGAGTGTCATGGATTTCGTTAAAGAATAACTGCCGGCTTGGAATTCCGATTCATTTTTAAATTTAGTGTAATATTTAAAAATCTGTGCATTCTTTACAATGCCCTTATCTTCTAGAATAGTCGATATTAATGTAATACCTGAACCCATCGGAATTTCGACTTCAACTTTTTTGTTCGATTCCGGGTCCATTGGTTCCAATGCCGATGTCACATAGTTGTATCCTACGAAACCGACAATGGCAATAATCAGAAGAGCCACAAGCGCGATGATTCCCACAATTTTACGCACCGTTCTGACTTCTCCTTTACGCTCTTTCATCTTATTGAACATTTCTTGCTTCTTATTTTCGTCTAGCACGGGAGTCCCCCCTTTTTCTCTCCCATAATGATACATAAAAATCTCTTTCGACACAATATAGAGCCATGAAAGGTATGGAAATTCTCACTATTTGCGACGTTTTATAATAGAAAATGTTCGTTTTTGTCTAAATTTGAACAATAAAAAAACCCTACTGCCGTATAAATCGTCAGTAAGGTTCTTGAAATTAGTTTTGTGCCAATGAGTTTAATACTTGTTCCACCATTTCCCACTCTTCGTCTGTTTCGATAGGAAGTAAGTCCGCTACTTCACCGTTATCGCCAGCGATATAGGCAGAAGCATATACTTCTTCCAGTACAGGCTCATCGTCTTCCATAATTGCATAGAATAAGTAATTTTTGGCGTTGCTTTCAAAGCGGTGTAATATTTGGCACATAACTTCTTCATCATCTTCATTCGTGATTGTGAAGTAATTTGTCTGATCCGAGCCAAATTCGTCTAGTACCGTATTCATAACTTCTTCAACCATTGACCATTCTTCATCTGTTTCAATATCCGAAAAGCCGCTCATTTCGCCATTCTCGTCGAGAACATAGCGAAGTGCAGAAATACCTGCTTCTTCATCACCGATTAATGAGAATAAAACATATGAATGATCTTCCGAATCAAATGTAAATACAACGCGGCATTGTTGCTCTCCGCCGTCTTCTTTTTGCAAAATAAAAATATTTTCTTCCAAACTAATTCCTCCCAATGAATAAAACAGAGCAGGCTCATCACCCACTCTGTTTTTATTGTGTCAAATGAATTATTCTTCTTCGCCTAATTCGTCTTCAATCTGATTTAATACTTCTTCGATTAAATCCCATTCTGCTTCTGTTTCGATCGGCGTTAATTCGCCATCTTCACCGTTTTCAGCAGGAACGAATGCAGATGCGAAAATTTCAACTGCGCCATCTTCGTCTTCTTCTGCGCCTACTAAAGAATATAATACGTATGATTTACCGAACTCTTCTGAATCGAAAGTGTGTAAAATTTCGCAAAGTTGTTCGTTGCCGTTTTCATCGACTACTGTAATATGATTTTGTTGTTCTGACATGATCGTCACCTCTTCATAATATTTAGGCATTGGTGCCTGTTGCTGCTCAATACATTATACATAAAGCCTTTTCGGATAAGTACAAAAAAGCCTCATGTAGAGCAACTTTAGTTTTTACTATCTAAATAACCTTGTAAAATCATGACAGCAGCCATTTTATCAATAACTAGCTTTCTTTTTTTACGGCTTACGTCTGCTTCGATCAGCATACGTTCAGCAGCCATCGTTGTCATACGCTCGTCCCAAAGCTTAACAGGAAAACCAAATGTATCTTCCAGCAGTTTTTTATAGCTTTCAGAAGCTTCCCCTCGGGGACCGATTGAATTATTCATGTTTTTCGGGTAGCCTACAACAAATTCTGTTACATTGTGTTCCTTTACAAGCTCATTGATACGTTCAATACCAAATTTACCTGCCGCTTCATCGATTTTTATCGTCTCGATTCCTTGCGCTGTCCACCCTAGCGCATCGCTAATTGCAACGCCGACTGTTTTCGAGCCGACGTCTAAACCCATAATTCTCATTTATCCGCCTCAGTATTCTTTCTAATATAAAATCTAACGAGTTCCTCTAAAATCTCGTCACGTTCAAGCTTGCGGATTAAATTACGTGCGTCCTGGTGGCGAGGGATGTATGCCGGGTCGCCAGATAATAAATACCCTACAATTTGATTTGTTGGATTATACCCTTTTTCCTCTAAAGCCGTATACACCTTCAGCATCACTTGCTTTACTTCTTGTTCCATGGATTCTTCTGGAAAACTGAATTTCATTGTTTTATCGAAAGAACTCAAGACCAGCACCTCGCTTTCAGCAATGAGGAGATGAATCACACTCTCCCATCTCCATTTATATCATTATAACTTATTCCTGCAAGCACTTCAAATATGCCAGTAGTAAAATTTAGATGTTTAGAAAGATTTTACATGTTCGTAAACAGCATTTAATGCTTCTTCCAGTTTGGCAGCATCTTTTGCACCGGCCATTGCCATATCCGGACGACCGCCGCCTTTACCGCCGCAAGCTTCAGCAACTTGCTTCACAATGTTCCCAGCGTGATAGTTTCCACCTACGATATCTTTCGTTACACCCGCGCATAACATTACTTTCTCGCCATCAACAGCCCCAAGAACAATAACGGCTGATTCCATTTTTCCTTTTAAATCATCCATCATCTGGCGTAATTGATTATTGTCTTTTGCTTCTACACGAGTAGCAAGTACTGTCACATCACCAATTTTTTGTGCTGCATCCAATACTGCGCCAGCTTGTGCATTTGCGATTTTTTGAGACAATGTATCATTTTCGCGTTGAAGTTCTTTGTAATCCGCTTGAAGTGTTGCAACACGAGTTGCCACGTCTTTAGCATTTGATTTTAAAAGGCCAGCTGCTTCATTTAAGATCGCTTCTTCTTCTTTGATTGCTTCATATGCCGCTTTTCCTGTAACAGCCTCGATACGGCGTGTACCTGCACCGATACCGCTTTCAGATACGATTTTGAAAATGCCGATTTCAGATGAACGGCTTACATGCAGTCCACCGCAAAGTTCAATCGAATAATCCGAAACAGCTACAACACGGACAACATCACCATATTTTTCACCGAACAGTGCCATTGCACCCATCGCTTTTGCAGAATCAATATCCATTTCCTGAATAACGACTTCGATATCTTCCCAAATTTTTTCGTTCACCGCACGCTCAACTTGCGCAAGTTCTTCTTTCGTTGCAGCGCCAAAGTGAGAGAAGTCAAAGCGTAAACGGTCCGGTCCTACATAAGAACCTGCTTGTGCTACATGGTCACCTAATACATCTTTTAATGCACGGTGCATTAAGTGTGTTGCTGTATGGTTTTTAAGGATTAATTTACGTTTTGCTTCATCTACTTTTGCAGTAGCCAAATCGCCGACATTCATTTCACCCGATTCTACTACAACAGTGTGCAATGGCTGGCCATTTGGTGCTTTTTGAACATCTTTTACGATAGCAGTGAATCCGTCTGCTTCAACGATACCTGTATCGGCAATTTGTCCACCCATTTCAGCATAGAACGGTGTTTCGGATAGAATAACCAACGCTTCTTCACCTTCAGAAGCAGTTGAAGTTTCTTGTCCGTTGACAACAATTGCAGCAACTTTTGCAGAAGCTTCAAATGCATCATAAATAAATGTAGACTGCTGATTTAAATTTGACAGCACTTCGTTTTGTACTTGCATTGAATCCACATCAGCACGTGCATTACGAGCACGTTCACGCTGTTGTTCCATAGAAGTTTCAAAACCTTCATGGTCAACTGTCATGCCAACTTCTTCGGCATACTCTTCCGTTAACTCAATCGGGAAACCGAATGTATCATACAGACGGAATGCATCAGCACCAGGAATAACTGTTTCGCCTTTTGCTTTTTGGCTTTCTGCAACTTCGTTGAAAATTGCTAATCCACCATCAAGTGTTTCATGGAAGCGCACTTCTTCATTTTTAATAACACGTTGAATAAATGCTTCCTTTTCTTTTACTTGCGGATAGAAATCATGCATAATCTCTCCAACAGTCGGCACTAATTCAAACATAAACGGCTTTTCAATGCCGATTTTCTTCGCATATCGAACAGCACGACGTAATAGACGACGCAATACATAGCCACGGCCTTCATTTGATGGCAATGCACCGTCCCCAATAGCAAATGCTACTGTACGGATATGGTCGGCAATTACTTTAAATGGTGTATTCACGTCTTCAGTTGATCCGAAAATTTCATTTAAATCCACTTCATGCGGACGTTTGTACGTACGGTTTGCAAACATTTCTGTTTTTTCAATGATTGGCATGAAAAGATCTGTATCAAAGTTTGTTGGTACGTTTTGTACTACAGAAACGATACGTTCAAGACCCATACCTGTATCAATGTTTTGCTTTGGAAGTGGTGTATATGTGCCATCCGGATTGTGGTTGAATTGAGAAAATACAAGGTTCCAAATTTCAAGGTAACGCTCATTTTCCCCGCCTGTGTACATTTCTTCCGCCGGTGCACCAACACCGTACTCTTCACCGCGATCATAGAAAATTTCAGAGTTTGGACCAGATGGACCTTCGCCGATATCCCAGAAGTTGCCTTCAAGTCGGATTAGGCGCTCTTTCGGTATCCCGATTTCATTGTGCCATACGTCATATGCTTCCTGATCTTCAGGGTGGATTGTTACCGATAACTTTTCAGGGTCGAAGCCCATCCATTTTGGATCTGTTAAAAACTCCCAAGCGTAATGAATCGATTCTTTTTTAAAGTAATCTCCGATAGAGAAGTTCCCTAACATTTCAAAGAATGTATGGTGACGTGCTGTTTTACCTACGTTTTCGATATCGTTTGTACGAATCGATTTTTGTGCGTTTGTAATACGCGGGTTATCAGGAATGATACGTCCATCAAAATACGGTTTTAATGTAGCCACTCCTGAGTTGATCCATAAAAGTGATGGGTCATTAATTGGAACTAATGGTGCCGATGGTTCAATATGATGCCCTTTTTCTTTAAAGAAATTCAAATAAAGACGTCGAATTTCAGAACCTGTCATAATTTTTGTTGTCATGATTTTTTTCCTCCTAATTTTTATTGAAGTCGATGAATTTTGGTACGAATTAATTACATCCTTCACGTAAATAAGTGCTTCGTTCACCGGAAATCCCAATGATCCGCTGAAGAAAACAAAAAAAGCCTTCATCCCGGTAAAGGGACGAAGACTATTATTTCGTGGTACCACCCTAATTTATAATGCGCAATGCATTATATCTCAAGTGCTTGTAACGTAAGCAAACGGCAGTGATTAGCTGCACTCTGGAGTAGCTTTCAGTATTTATTCGGGGAGATTTTTTCAGCCGGGAAATCTCTTTCTGCTCACGAAATTCATACGTACTTGTTCCATCATCGTTTTCATTTTATTATGCTCTTCATTATAAAAAATAGACACCGTGCTGTCAATCGGCATTCCTTAATAATTAAAACGTTTTTTCGTCAGTAAAATTAAAAGGATTGCAGGCACTGTACAAATGATCATTCCTAAGAACGCCAGACCTGGCTCGATTTCATAAAGTGCACCACCTAATAATGTAAGAATCGCTGCACTTAAACTCATTGCAAGTGCCGAATAAATCCCCTGTGCATTTGGGATCTGCTCCTGTGGTAAAGCTTTTGAAATATAGCGGATAAAGGCATAATGCGCCATCGCAAATGACAGAGCGTGAAGTGCCTGAGATATGATAAACATCGGCATATTCGGAAATGCGTAAACTAAAATCCAACGAACGCTCGAGCCAATTGCCGCAACAAGCAATAATGAAGAAGGTTTCCATTTTGTTAAAATTGTATCGGCCTTGAAAAAATAAAGAACTTCAGATATTACTGCGACATTTAAAATCATGCCGATATAAAACGGATTGACATTCAGATCCTGTAAATAAATATAGCCATAGTTATAGTACGATGCATGTGCCCCCTGAAGTAAAATGACGACAAACAATACGATGATAAAGCTTTTCACTTCAAATAGACCCTTCATTGAGAGCGTTTTTCCATCCTCTTTTACAGGCACTATACTTAAAACTTGAGGTGCAGGCATGAATTGAATGATGAGCAATGCCGTTAAACCTAAAATCATCATCCATAAGATCATTTGCTCCCCGTACATCCCGCTGATCATACTGATGATTAATACAGCGACGACAAACCCGAAAGATCCTAACGAACGCGCTTTCCCATAATGTATGGTTCCATGTTGCATTAATGTGGAAGCACTGCTCTCAACAGCCGGTAATAAAGCCGGGTAAAAAGCACTGAACAGTAACGTCATTAAAAATAAGCCGCTGAATGAATTGATCGGTATGTATAGCAGCGTCACAATTAATGAACTTGCAGTAAAAAAGATCAGCACATTTTTGTTGCTCATTACTTTAGAAACAAACGGGAAAATAAACATCGTCGAGATGGCCCGTGCAACCAGTCCAAAGCCCATTATAATGCTCGCTTCCGAAACCGTAAGCCCTTTATCATTAATAAGCCAACCTGTCCAGTATGGCAGGAAAATACCCCATGTAATAAAGAACATAAAGAAGTTTTTCGCGAGCCAACGCTGATTATTCATAGTCTTCATCCTTTTTCTTTTTTATTAAGTTGAATATTAACATGAGAAATACTACAATAATGTGAGAAATCTCATATTTAATTGGAAGGAGTTGCTTTATAATTTGAGAAAGTTACCAATAGATGAAAGTCTCTCATATATCGAACAATACCCGATTTCCCAATATTTTTCTTTTGATATTGTTCCATTTATCCATGTGTATGAATTCGATAAAGGCGAATTTATTTTCCATGAGCATTCCTTCCCTGACTATTTGTATTACATGGTTGAAGGGAAAGCTAAATTATATATTACCCATAAAAACGGGAAAATTTCTCTTATCGATTTTATTACAGCCCCAACATTTATGGGCGAAATGGAACTGTTAAATGCCGAACGCTATTCAAAAGGCATTCAAACTTCATCAAAGTCAGTATGTTTTGCGATTTCCATTCAGGAAGTGAAGGAAAAATTATTGGCAGATCCTGTGTTTCTGAAAATGCTCTGTATTTTTTTAAGTCACAAAGCAACGACAGCCACAGCAAAATATACACAAAACCAGGCCTATCCGTTGGAAAACCGATTAGCCTCATTCATTCTACTATCATCGGATCAACAATTCTATAAAGAAAAACATACAGAAGTATGTGATTACTTAGGTGTATCGTATCGCCACCTGTTATTTGTCCTAGCACAATTTAGTGAAGCCGGCTATATAACGAAACAAAATCGCGGGTATGTACTGAAGAATCGGTCTGAACTGGAAAAACTCGCATCAGAAATTACGTATTAAAAAAGACTGCGCTAAAATATTTTTAGCACAGTCTCTTGAACACTGAAAGATTTTAAATAAACATACCAGCAATTGCAGCTGATAGTAATGATGCTAATGTACCTGCAGCAACCGCTTTAATCGCAAGCTTTGCAATCATTGGACGTTTATCCGGTGCCATACCACCTAAACCACCGATTAAAATACCCATTGAGCTTAAGTTTGCAAAACCACAAAGTGCAAACGAAATAATAATGGCTGTTTTGTCAGAAAGCTCGCCGATAACCGGTCCGAAGTTAGAGTAGGCAACAAATTCATTTAAGATTAATTTTTGACCGATAAATGAACCTGCACGTACTGCCTCGTCCCAAGGTACACCGATTAAAAATGCTAATGGAGCAAATACATAACCTAATAAACCTTCAAGTGTTACATTTTCAAAACCGAATAATCCTGTAATACCACCTAAAATACCGTTTAATAAGGCAATTAATGCGATGAAACTTAATAGCATTGCTCCAACATTTACTGCTAATTTCAATCCGTCAGATGCACCTACTGCAGCTGCATCAATAACATTTGTCGCTTCAGAATTACGCTCTAATTTAAAGTCATCTTCATTTACTTCTTCTGTTTCAGGAATCATTAATTTCGCCATTACAAGTCCAGCTGGAGCAGCCATGAAACTTGCCGCCAGTAAGTATTCAAGTGGAACACCTAATAACGAATAACCGATTAATACTGAACCTGAAACTGATGCAAGTCCACCTGTCATAACTGCGAACATTTGCGATTTCGTCATTTTATTTAAAAATGGACGAATTACAAGCGGTGCTTCTGTTTGTCCAACGAAAATATTGGCAGCAGCATTTACTGATTCCGCTTTTGTTGTACCTAATACTTTTGATAAGAATCCACCAATAATCTTAATGACAAATTGCATAATTCCCAAGTAATAAAGGACAGAGATTAAAGATGAGAAGAAAATAATAATTGTTAAAACGCTCATCGCGAATACAAATCCAACATTATCTGGATTTGCTAAACCGCCGAATACGAAGTTAATCCCTTCGTTGGCATAACCAATCAGCTTCTGAACACCTTCAGAAAGTTGCATAAGCTTCTCGCGGCCGAAAGACCACTTTAATACGATAAATGCAAAAATCAACTGGACAACTAATCCTGAAATAATAATTCTCCATTGAATTGCTTTACGGTTATTAGATAACCCTATGGCAATCGCTACAACTCCCAGAATACCTATGATTCCCCATACGAAATCCATGTATGTGCACCTCTTCTTTTAGTTTTGAAAACCTTTTCATTTTGTAATATTTGACATCAAACTTCGGATGTCATATAAGTTTTTTTTCATACTAACATATCCAGCAAACTAATATTAATTAATAGTTTCTTTCAAAATTTCTGATTTTTCCGCAAAAAGTTATCATTATTTTATTATGCCCTGTTTTGTTTCAAACTTTTATTATAATTAAAACATTTTCCCTCTACCTTTGATCATAAACACAGCATTTTATAAATTTGTCCAAAATTGTACTTTTCCATAAGCAATAAAAAACTAGTCATTTCCATTCAAACATGAACGAAAATGACTAGTTCTATTCTTCATTGAAGTCATATGGTGAAATATTCGCCATACCAATTAAAGGATGAATATAAGGTGCTGTTTCTGCCGTTAAGTGATTTGGCAGAGATTCACCGATTTTATGCGAATCCGACACATTCAAGAGTCCAAGCTGCTCTGTTGAAGAGTTTTGTTTCACTCCTTTAACGGACGCTTTTTTCTCTTCTATTTCCGGTGACTCTTCTGTCTTTTCTTCAGTGATAAATTCCTGATTTAGTCGTGCCTTTAATGTTGTTAAACGGGTTAAATCATCTGTTTTTGCTAAACCGTTCGCTAATACATCCGGCTCACCACATAAAATTAAAAAGTTTTTAGCACGTGTAATACCGGTATAAAGTAAATTTCTTCGAAGCATTTTTGAATAACCTCGGACAATCGGCATAATGACTGTTTGAAATTCCGAACCTTGTGATTTATGGATCGAACAGCAATAGGCCAATGTTATCTGATTTAAATCAGCACGCTGATATGTCACTTCGATTCCATCATAGCTGACGATAAGCAAATCCTGCTTTTCCACTGTTTCCTTTGCACGGATTATAGAAATCACTTCACCCATATCTCCGTTGAATACATTATTATCCGGTTGATTCACTAATTGCAGCACTTTGTCCCCGATACGGTAAATCGTATCACCGAAAACCAGTTCTTTTCTTGTCCCATCATTTGGATTAACAAGCTGCTGAATTTCTTTATTTAAATTATCGATGCCTGCAGGACCTTTGTACATCGGCGCCAATACTTGAATATCTCGAATTGCCTGACCTTTTGCAAGCGCACCTTTTACAATTTGAGTGACAACGCTCGTTACTTGTCCTGCTCCTGCCTGAATAAACGAGCGGTCCGTTGTTTTGGCAGTCAACGTATCCGGGACTTTGCCCTTTTTAATTTGATGGGCCATTTCGATAATTGTAGATCCTTCAGCCTGACGGTAAATATCCGTTAATTCAACGGTCGGAATTTGCTTGGATGCAAGCAAATCCTTTAATACTTGTCCTGGTCCAACAGGTGGTAACTGATCCTGGTCTCCTACAAAAACGACCTGTACATCTTCATGCAGCGCTTTTAAAAGCTGATGTGCCAGCCATGTATCCACCATTGACATTTCATCGATAATGATGAGTCGTCCTACAACTTCACGCTCTGTTTCTTCATCCTTTTCCTGCCCATTAAAACCTAATAAACGGTGTATTGTCATTGCAGGTAAGCCAGTCGATTCTGCCAACCTTTTTGCTGCACGTCCTGTAGGTGCTGCAAGGACAATCGGAAACGGTTCCTCTTTTTCGGCATATGTCTTAGGATTTAATGATAACCCGTGAAGCTCAGCATATACCTCGACCAAACCTCGGACAACGGTCGTTTTTCCCGTCCCCGGTCCGCCTGTTAAAATCATCACCGCGGAATTGATCGCCGTTTCAATCGCCTGTGCCTGTGTTGGCGCATATGTCACATCATACTGTTCTTCAATATCACCAATCGCTTTTCGGATTTCATCTTTCGAGAAACTTTCGGCTATTTTATTTTTTTCTTTCAGTTCATTAATTTTACTTGCAATGCCCACTTCACTAAAATAAAGTGACGGCAAGTACATGCGTGTTTCTTCACCGCATATTTTCGATTCCTCACGCATTTCGATAGCCGCTTTTGAAATCGCATCATATGGAATTTCAATGCGCTGACTTTGTTCAAGTATGTCTTTCACCATCGGAAGCACCATTTCCGCATCCAGATAAACATGTCCATCTGATAATGCTGCATTTGTCAGTACATGAAAAATGGCTGCTTTTATTCGATCCGGATGATTCCCTGTTATCCCCAGTTTCGCACCAAGTTCATCTGCACGTATAAATCCGACCCCTTCTACTTCCTCAATCAAACGGTAAGGATTTTCTGTCAGCAGCGAAATTGTTTCTTCACGATATGCCTGATAAATTTTCATTCCTAGCTGTGCCCCGAAGCCCCAATCATTCAGCCGCACCATCACCCGTTCCAGTCCAAGGTTTTCCTCGATCGTTTGGCGAATATGTAATTTCTTTTCAGCAGATAAACGGGGTACTGCATCAAGTGCTGAAGGATCTTCCAGTATTTTCGTAAGGGCATCCATTCCAAGCTTTTCTACGATTGTCTCCGCCGTTTTTCTGCCGACCCCTGTAAATAAGTCACTTGATAAATAATGGACGATCCCCTGCTCTGTTGTCGGCACTTCTTTTTCAAACGTGTCAATCTGAAACTGCATCCCGTATTTCGGATGACTTTTTAACTGTCCTGTAAAGCGGTACTGTTCGTCATTTACTAATTGAGGAAAATAGCCGACAATGATGATCTCTTTCTCGTCATACTGAATATTTGTTTCTTGAATTTTGACACGAACAATGGAGTACATATTCGTTGCATTATGAAAAATTGTTACAATTGGTCGACCTAAAATAAAAAGCTTATTTACGTCAAACAAATTTAGATTTTCCGCCATTTTCATGCCACGCTTTCTAATAAATTGTAAGCCCATTTTATCATACCGATTAAAGCCTGTCCTACAATAATGCAAACAAGCCATTACGTCTGATTTTTCTATTAATTTAGCTCACTAAAATGTTATGATACATATAGAATGTAAGAGAAAGTAGTGATGAACATGAATTTTAGACCTTGTATTGATTTACACGACGGAAAAGTAAAGCAAATTGTCGGAAGCACGCTTGGCTATGACAATAAAAAAGTGGTTGAAAATTTCACTTCTGACCAGGATGCCTCGTATTACGCTTCATTATTTCTGCAAAACAAACTGACAGGCGGACATGTCATTATGCTTGGTCCTGGCAATGAAGAAGCGGCGATTTCTGCATTGCAGGCTTATCCGAACGGTCTTCAATTAGGCGGCGGTATTACAGTCGACAATGCACAGAAATATATCGATGCAGGTGCTTCGCATGTCATTGTGACATCCTATATTTTTCATGATGGGCAGCTTGATATGGATCGCCTGCAGCAATTGGTTAAAACAATCGGCAAAGAAAAACTTGTCCTTGATTTGAGCTGTCGAAAACGTGATGGTAAATGGTATGTTGTAACAGACAAATGGACAAAATTCAGCGACTTCGAAGTAAATGCGCAGTCGATTAAGGAAATTGAAGAATATTGTGATGAACTGCTCATCCATGCGGTTGATGTGGAAGGAAAACGCAATGGTATGCAGGAAGATTTAGTACGTGATTTAGCTGAATGGACATCGATTCCGACAACGTATGCTGGAGGCGTACGTTCAATTGATGATTTAAAAAAATTCGAATCACTTTCTAATGGTAAATTACACGTAACAATCGGCAGCGCCCTTTCTATCTTCGGCGGTGACCTGGACTTCCAAACAGTAGTGAATTATTGCGAAGGTATTGAATAGCCAGAACGGATATAAAAATTTTAAGAAATACCATAAGAAACAACACTAAAAACCCATTTTTCGTCAGAGAAAAATGGGCCTTTATTTTATCACGCTTCTTTTTACATATTGAACATGAGACGTTTTGCGATCATCTGGAACTCTTCCGGACCGATTCCCGGTGCAAACTCTTCCGGTAATTCATCTAGATCCGGCATCTTTGCACCTTTTGGCGTTCCCTCTTCTACAATGAGCGGTGCATTCGTCAATGGATGCGGCCCTTTCCAGATTTTATTTATATCCTGATAATCCCCTACGTAATTCCACGTAAATAATACATTTCCATAGCCGCGCTCTTCATATTTTCTCGCGTGGTCAAATACATGGTTATCAAGGCTAGGAATCGGAAGCATCCTTGTTACATCCACACCAGTCGCCATTTCCAGCGCTTTTGCATAGGCAACAACATGTGTCCCGCCGCGCACCAGTAAATAGCCAATCATTTCACGGGCTGTCGGATGATCCGTCATTTCATAAACACGCATTTTATGTGTCCTCGCGCCGCACTCCAGGAAGAAATTATGCAGTAAATCGAGCACGAGATTTCCGCTGGAAAATACGTATTCCCCATTCCAAGGTTTCCCCATCGAATCGACAGGCAAAGCTGTCTGCGCAGAAGCGATAAAGCTCTGCGTATTGCGCATATTTTTGGCGTTCATCATCGGTCCCAGATTTGGGTTCCCGGAAAACGTCGTATCTTTGCCGAGTAAATTGATTGTCGTCGCTACAAGTTCCACATGCCCAAACTCTTCTGCTGTAATACTCGCAACTAAATCATAAAAAGGCTTTAATTTCTTTTTTCCACGGAAATTGAATGACTGATACATATAGTTATTCAAAGTCGACATTTCGCCAAACTTTCCGCCTAATAATTCCTGTACCGCACTTGCAGCGTTTGCGTCTCCATATTCAACCTGTGGTAAATCTATAAGTAATCGATTGACGCGTTGAAACAATAAAGCACCCCCTAATTGTCATAGTAAGCTTATGACGATTTGGGAGTGCGTAGACCACATTCATTTCATTTTTTTAAAAATGGCATAATCCAAACTATTTTGTCGATACGGATATAAAACGGCGTTTGGCACACATCAAGTACAATATAGTCCGGACAGATTGCGGCCAATATCCCTTGCTGAACACGATTTCCCTCTTGCTGGACGGCAACCATCTGCCCTAAATAGTTTTGGATCGCTTCAAGCCAGTACGCGTTTGGATATGTGTTCATTTGAACCAAAAAATCACTCCTTTGTATGCATACTGTACAATATGCGAAATAGGAGTGATCCGTTCATCGATTATTTGGCTTTAGACTCAATTGTAATCGTTACAGGACCATCATTAATGAGTGCAACATCCATCATCGCACCGAAAACACCTGTTTCAACATGCAGTCCATTCGCTTTTAATTGTTCATTGAATGCTTCCCATAATGGCTTTGCCTGTTCAGGTCTTGCCGCTTCCACAAAACTGGGCCGCTTCCCTTTGCGAGTATCCGCATAAAGGGTAAATTGGGAGATTGATAAAATATCGCCGCCTGCATCAGCAATGGAACGATTCATCTTGCCGTCCTCATCTTCCCAAATACGCAAGTCGGTAATTTTTTTCGCTACATATTTGATATCTTCTTCTGTATCGCTATGTGTAATGCCGACAAGCAGCACATAGCCTTTTTGAATGGCACCTGTTACTTGTCCATCGACTGTAACAGAGGCCTGTTTTGAACGTTGTAATATTACGCGCATCTTTTCCCCTACTATCTATTAATTAATTACACGCTGAACGGAGTAAATATCCGGAAGCTGTTTAATTTTTTCGACAACACGATGTAGTCCTGAAATATTGGTAATAGCAATCGTTAAATGAATCGTGGCAATTTTTTCACGATCCGCACGACCTGTAACTGCCAAAATATTTGTTTTCGCTTCACTGACAGCATGCATGACATCATTTAAAATACCTGGACGGTCGAATGCCGAAATCTCGATATCCACCGGGTAGTCTTTACGGATTTGTGTGCCGTCATTTTCCCATTCTACTTCAATAAGACGCTCCACGTTTCCATCTTCCTGGATATTCGGACAATCTGCACGGTGTACTGAAACACCGCGGCCTTTCGTAATAAAGCCGACAATATCATCACCCGGTACCGGTGTACAGCAACGTGATAAACGGATTAATAAATTATCAATTCCTTTTACAATAACACCTGATTCCGTTCGCTTTTTCGGTGTCGGATTGTTCATGCTTTTAACGATTTTTTCAAGCGCTTCTTCCTGTTCACGCTCTTTGCGCATTTTTTCAGCAAGACGATTGACGATTTGCTGAGCCGTAATTCCGCCTACGCCTACAGCCGCATATAAATCATCTTCATGTGTATAGTTGAATTTTCCAATCACACGTTTAATATTTTCTGTTGTTAAGACTTCCTTCATATCAAACTCTTGAGCCTTAATTTCTTTTTCAACGAGTTCCTTTCCTTTTACAACACTTTCTTCACGCACATGCTTTTTGAAAAATTGCTTGATTTTATTTTTTGCCTGCGAACTTTGTGCAATTTTAATCCAGTCTCGGCTCGGGCCGAATGATTGTTTCGATGTTAATACTTCAACAATATCGCCTGTTTTTAAAGGCGTATCAAGCGGTACCATTTTACCGTTTACTTTTGCTCCAATTGTTTTATTCCCGACTTCCGAGTGTACGCGGTAAGCAAAGTCAATCGGTACAGAACCGGATGGAAGCTCAATAACGTCCCCTTTTGGCGAGAAGACATATACCATGTCCGAGAATAAATCGAATTTCAACGATTCCATAAACTCAGCAGCATTTGATGATTCATTTTGGAACTCGAGAATTTCACGGAACCAAGTCAGCTTCTGGTCAATTGTTTCTGCATTTTGTTCTACGGTTTTACCTTCTTTATAAGCCCAGTGTGCCGCGATACCGAACTCTGCTATTTTGTGCATATCCTTTGTTCGGATCTGCACCTCAAGCGGATCCCCATATGGTCCGATAACAGTTGTATGCAGGGATTGGTACAGATTTTGCTTTGGCATCGCAATATAATCTTTAAAGCGTCCCGGCATTGGCTTCCATAATGTATGGATAATACCGATTACCGCGTAGCAATCTTTAATACTATCAACTAAAATACGTACCGCCAGTAGATCATAAATTTCATTAAACTGCTTTTTTTGAAGTACCATTTTGCGGTAAATACTGTATAAATGTTTCGGACGGCCAAAAATATCCGCTTCAATTTCCACTTCTTTCAGCTGGGAATTGATTTCGTCCATTACGTTATCCAAATAAGCTTCACGTTCATCACGCTTTTTCTTCATCAAGCTGACGATCCGGTAATACTGCTGCGGATTTAAATAGCGTAATGCCGTATCCTCCAGCTCCCATTTCACTTTCGAAATCCCTAATCTGTGCGCTAATGGCGCGAAAATTTCCAGTGTTTCCTGAGAAATACGACGTTGTTTTTCAGCCGGTAAATGCTTTAATGTCCGCATATTATGCAGGCGGTCCGCCAACTTAATTAAAATTACTCGGATATCCTGAGCCATCGCAACGAACATTTTTCGGTGGTTTTCAGCTTGCTGTTCTTCTTTTGACATATATTTAATTTTCCCAAGCTTTGTTACCCCGTCCACAAGCTTGGCTACTTCTTCGCTAAATTCATTTACTAGATCTTCGCGTGTCACTTCCGTATCTTCCACGACATCATGCAAAAATCCTGCTGCTACTGTTTCAGGATCCATCTGCAGCTCAGCCAAAATCCCCGCCACTTGTACCGGGTGAATAATATATGGTTCTCCAGAGCTGCGGAACTGCTCTTTATGTGCTTCTTTCGCTACCTCAAATGCTTTAACAACAAAGGTAACATGTTCTTCGTTCATATAAGATTTGACGAGCTCGAAAACATCTTCGGGCGCCAATATTTGTTCTTTCGCCATTATGAGTCCACCTGTTCTTTCTATTTTCGCTTTAAGTATAAGTTCAATTGTATAAAATATATCTACTAAATGTAAAGGCACGTGGGCATTTAGTTTTGCAGAAAGTCGAAATTTGTAGAATTATTGAACAGCTTCTAGTAGATACTTCATTGAAAAAAACTATCCCGCAAAGTTTATACGGGATAGTTCTGTGGATTAATATTGAATTAAAGTTTTAATTGGAATATTGTTGATTTTGTTGCGGCCATTCAATTCTGTAAGCTCGATAATGAATGCTGCACCTACTACTTCGCCGCCTAATTGCTCGATTAAACGAACAGTTGCTTCTACTGTACCGCCTGTTGCAAGCAAATCATCACAGATTAAAACTTTTTGACCTGGTTTTACTGCATCTTTGTGCATTGTTAACGTGTCTGTACCGTATTCTAATCCATAATCTGCAGAAATTACTTCACGTGGAAGCTTTCCTGGTTTACGAACTGGTGCGAAACCGATTTCTAATGCATAGGCAACCGGACATCCAATAATAAATCCACGTGCTTCAGGACCTACGATGATTTCAGCGCCAACTTCTTTTGCATATTTTACAATTTCATCAGTCGCATATTTATATGCCGGACCATTATCCATGATTGTTGTAATATCTTTAAAGCTGATGCCCTCTTTCGGCCAATTTTCAACTGTTGTTACGTACTGTTTTAAATCCATTCTTCCTATGTCCTCCTCAAGAACTCAATCGTTCATTAAACCATTGCTTAAGTTCACTGTATGTTGCATATAACAGCTTCTGCTCAAGTTCAATCTGTTGTGAACGCAATTTATATGACGGTGCTTCGGATAATGCTTTTTTCGGTGCATTTTCGTTTACTGTCGTCAAACCATTCTCTATTGTAACAAATCCTAGCTCAAAAAACACTTTTGTCATAAATTTAATTACTTCTATATTTAGTCCGATATGTTCGGATAATTGTCGAATATGTTGTTTCAAGTTAAAATCCGGACGTTTTTTCAGGAATCCGTAATACCATTTAAAGTGTTCCCTTGTCGGCATTCCATTAAAATATGCAGGTTGATCGGTATATAAATGTGCATAGATTCGTTCAATTTGTACATCTTGCAGTAATTTCTCCAATGTGGATACATTTTCCGGCAAATCGAGTAATACGATATTTCTGTGTAATTTTTCGGCTTCTGTCCCACCTGTAAAATATATTATTTCTTTCGGAATTTCCTGTTCAAAATGTAACTTTGTCTGTTCGGAAAAAGCAATAAAATCCGTTTTTTCCACGTTAATTTTTGCAAGCCAGTTTGCTGTCTTGCTTTTCCCTCGGTAATCATATAGCTGCCATTCATTAACCCGGACATCCTGAATCATGAATTGCGGTTTTTTATTGCCCTGCCATTCATTGATTTGCAAATCCCCAACTAATGATAGAGCAACTCCATATGATATCTCATCATGTAAAGTCCCTTTGTTGAATCCAATTGCATCAAGGGAGCGATACGGATCTTCCAACTCCATCTTCAGATGATTTTCGCCGGAACCAATTTTGCGCATCGATTTTACTTTTACATCCTGAATGCCAAAAACCGGCTTCGGAAATTCTGTGCCAAATGGCGCCAATTGCCGCAGTTCTTCAATCGCATCAACAGTAATTTCACTTAGCTCTATCGGCACATCAATCTGCATCTTTTGTACAAGCTGTTCTTCGGTTAAACAATGTCTGGCCTGTTCATTTAAACGTGTACGCAATGATTCCACATGCTCAATCGGTAATGTCATCCCTGCCGCCATTGGATGTCCGCCGAAATGCGGTAAAATATCACGGTTTTTCGCCAACTCATTATACAGATGGAACCCTTCAATACTTCTCGCGGAACCTTTCGCAATTGCTTTTTCATGATTAAGTGAAAGAACGATTGTCGGACGGTAATATTTTTCAACTAATCTCGATGCAACAATCCCGACAACACCAGGATTCCAGCCTTCCCCTGCTACGACTAGAACAAGGGAATCTTTTAATGAAGCATCATCATCAATCATAGCCATTGCTTCATTTGTAATGTCTTCCACAATTTTTTTTCGTTCAGTATTTTTATCATTCAATTGGGTAGCCAGTGTATTTGCCTGAAGCGGGTCTTCGCTCATTAAAAAGTGTACTCCCGGTTCGGCACTGCCTAGTCGTCCGATTGCATTCAGGCGGGGGCCAAAATAAAAGCCAACAGTTTCTTCATTGATGTCTTTCTTGTTTGCCCCTGATGCATCGCAAATGGCCTTTACCCAAGGATTTGGAGACTGCTTTAACGCCTGTAAACCGCGCTGTACTAAATAGCGGTTTTCGCCAACGAGTGGCACTAAATCGGCAATCGTCCCTACTGCCACATATTCAAATAGATGATCAGGCAACTCGCCGTACAATGCATGTGCCAATTTAAAGGCTACCCCTACGCCTGCGAGTTCTCCAAACGGATAATGACCTTCTGGCACACGCGGATGGATGATGACGTTGGCATCCGGTAAAATATCACCCGCTTCATGGTGATCGGTAATAATCACATCCATACCAAGCTCTCTTGCCACTTTTACTTGTTCAATCCCGCTTATCCCATTATCGACCGTAATAATTAAATTTACGCCATCTTCATAAGCTTTTTTGAAAAGTTCTTCGTTCGGTCCATATCCATGAATAAAACGATCCGGAATAACAAAACTGACATCTGCCCCCAGATCTAGTAAAGCATTGAGCAGCACAGTTGTACTTGTAATACCATCGGCGTCGTAATCACCGTATACGAGAATCTTTTCACCGTTATCCAATGCTTGTTCAATACGCATAACCGCGTCTTCCATTCCAGCCATTAGAAACGGATCATGATACTGAGTTTCGTCATTTTTCAGTAATGGCTTTGCTTGTTCTATCGATGTGCAGCCACGGGCAATTAATATTTTTGCTGCGATCGTTGAAATATTCAGCTGTTCACTAAATTGTTTTATAAGTTGCTCATCTTGCTTTATTATTGTCCATAATTTTTGTGACTGTATCATATATATTCACTTCCTCACGCAGTTCATTATAACGGAAATCTATTGCGTTTCCCAAAGTTTCTTCCGATATTAGTAGAAAAATTGATATGTAATTTCAGGAAGAGTATTTATTAAAATGGATACATTATATTGTTATCAACCCGTTCTTTACGGAATATGTTAACAATTAAAAAAGCTATTTGAAACGTTTTTCGCGTTTCAGATAGCTACTATTGGTAAGCATCACTTTTTGTTTAATTTTTCGGCATTTCATCATTATCCGGAATTTCTTCAGTCACAAATACGGAAGCACCCCGTTCACGAAGCTCGTTTTTCAATCGGACAATCTCAGCATCCTTTTCATTAATCAGTACGTGTGCAGCTTCAAGATCTTTTCGAACTGCTTTCGTTTGCCTTTTCCCTCCGTACATACGGAATGCCGAAAAACAAAAACTGATGATAAAACCGATTAATACTGACCCTAAAATAACTAATATCAATGGCCAGCGTGCTTCTCCAAAGACATAATTCACCTGCACACTATCCACATTAACTGTAGCAAAAATGGCAATTATTATAGCAAAAATGAGTCCAACTACCAATGTCCATTGAATTTTCATATGAGGCTCCTCTCACGCTTTAGTTAAGAAATTTATTCCTTTTTTTGAAAAAGGGTAAACAAAAAACCGCGTAATTTGCAAAATGCAATTACGCGGTTTAATATTTTTAAACTTGTGGCTCGTCTGAACCCCATTGTTTTTTCTCTTTTTTCACAACAGAAGTACCTTTTTTGTCCATTTCACGGCATTTCAGTGAATACCAAACTTGTGCCGCGATACAGATTGAAGAGTAAATCCCTGTAACTAGCCCGATCAATAAAGCGATTGAGAAGTTTTGAATTGATGGAGCACCTAGGAAAATCAATGCTATAACTACTACAATAACCGTCAATACTGTATTCACGGAACGTCCCATTGTTTGACGAAGAGATTTGTTGACGATCAACGCAAGCTCTTCTTTCGTCGTAATTTTTTCGTGACGGTCAATATTTTCACGGATCCGGTCAAACGTGACAATTGTATCGTTAATCGAATAACCGACAATTGTTAATACCGCAGCGATAAACGTAATATCTACCTCTAGACGCAGCATACTGAAAATAACAATAATGAAGAATACATCATGCAGTAATGAAACAATCGCCCCAAGACCCATACGCCATTCAAAGCGGATCGCCACATAAATAATGATACCGAGTGCCGCAAGCGCCAATGCATACATTGCATTTTTCGCCAGTTCTTTTCCGACTGTATCCGATACTGTACTTAAGCTTGGCTCATGTCCGTATTTTTCGTTTACCTGCCCTTTAAAATCAAGTACTTCTTGTTGAGAGAAGTCATCTTTATATCGCATTACAGCGATTGTCTGATTATCGCCTGAAATAACAACATCCTCGTTAGCAAAACCGATTTCATCCAGATAATTCTTAACTTCTTCTTGTACTAGTGCTGTATCCGATTTAATCTCTACACGTGTACCACTTGAGAAATCGATCCCTAAATTCAGTTTGAATACACCTAGCACAACAATACCTGCAACTAAAATGATTGTAGATATCGCATAGAACTTTTTACGGTTTCCAACGAAGTCCAATTTATCAAATTTCGTTGTTAAATCCAATGAAGTGATCCCTTCATCAAGTGAATGCTGTTTCGATCTGCTAATTCCGAACCATGCCGGATTATTGAAATAGCCGCTGTTTACAAGAAGCCCCTGCAACATACGGGAACCCCATACAGCTGTTACAAATGATAGTAAAATCGAAATAATTAATGTTGTAGCGAAACCTTTAACAGAACTTGTCCCGTAGTAGAATAATACGACAGCAGCAAGTAGAGTTGTCAATTGCGCATCAATGATTGCTGATAGTGATTGTTTTGAACCTAATTTGAATGCATCTTTTACAGAATGGCCAACACGTAGTTCTTCACGAATACGCTCGGCAGTTAAAATATTTGCATCAACGGCCATCCCGATCCCTAATACGATCGCGGCAATACCCGGTAATGTTAATACAGCATTAATACCGTTAAAGACGATTAACACTAAATATGTGAATACCGATAAAGTAATAATTGAGATAAACCCTGGTAAACGGTAGTAAAGCAGCATGAACAGGAAGATTAGCAGTACGCCGACTACTCCTGCGAATACTGTATCATTTAAAGCATCTTCACCGAATTGTGCCCCAACCGATGTTGAATAAATCTCCGTTAACTTAACAGGTAATGAACCTGCATTAAGTATAGATGCAAAGTTTTTCGTTTCATCTACTGTGAAGTTACCAGAAATCATAACATCTGTAGTATTTAATACTTGTGTAACAGATGCCGCAGAAACAAATTTTTGCTCTTCAGGAGGCTTTTTGCTTTCTTCAGCGTAAGAATCTACGCCCTCTTCAAAATCCAGCCAAACAACTAATAAGTTATTCGGTGCGCCCATGCTCATGACTTTTTGCGTCACTTCTGCGAATTTCGCTGCGTCTTTCAAAGTTAAAGTTACAATTGGTTGGTTTTGCTGATCAAATGAAGGCGCTGCGCCACCTTCCTTTAAATCTGTCCCATCGAGTAAAATATTATCATTTACGTCACGGAAAGTTAAATTCGCTGTACTCGATAATAGCTCACGTGCAGAATCCTGATCCGCTAATCCTGCAAGCTGTACACGAATTCGGTCTTCCCCTTCAATTTGAATGCTTGGTTCACTAACCCCGAATTCATTAATACGATTATCTAATGCCGTAGTCGTATCTGCCAATACATCTTGGGTAATCTTTTGTCCATCAACAAGTGATTCCACTTCATAAAGTACTTCAAATCCACCTTGAAGGTCCAATCCAAGTTTTACATCGTTTAAAACCTTCTCTACCGTTGTGCCCATCCCTGTAAATAGCAATGCTACGACAAGAACGAACGTAATGATACGGTTTGCTAATTTCATTAAAAAATCCTCCTCAATATCACACGAAACGCGGTGTGATGTAAAACGTAAAAATTACCTTCCACAAACTATGTATTCATTTCAATAATTTTCTGAATCACTTTTCAAAAATAACATTCCGATAGTTTGAAAAGCACAACACTCTCATTATGAAACAGCTTATGGAAACTGTCAAATTATTACTAGATAATTTATTATATTATTCTTATTTTTCCCTACTCTTTAAGCACATGGAACAAACCTTGCAGCTCTTCATTGGAAAGCTTTAAGTTCAATTCATTGCGCTTAAAATCCTTTATTTGCATATAGCTTAGCACTTCCGAAGCAGTAGCACGGAAAATGCCGGCTGTCAGCTCATGCAATCGCATATTTTGCACATCTCTTTTGCGCCACACCTTATCAATGCAATATTTCCATAAATCCTGTTCTGTTATCGAATCATATCCATAGTAATGGAATTCCTCGATTTTGTTCGTCAATATAAGCTGTACCTTTTCGTAAAGGCTGAAAAATGGAATTTGCATGTCGATCACTCCTGAACTTAGGTTTTAACTGCGATTACTACTGCATACTTTATTGTATATGAATGAAATTAAATTGAGAAGGGAGAAAGTAGAAGTTATTTGGGCTCATTTCTAAAAGGAACATTATTTTTAATGTTTGTTATATTTATTTCAAAATGTCTTGGGTTTATGTACAGAATGCAGTTTATGCGTATTGCCGGGGAGGAAGCGGTCGGGCTTTATATGACGGCTTATCCGACATTTATATTTTTCATTTCGCTTATTCAATTAGGTATTCCGATTGCCATTTCCAAGCTGATTGCAGAATACCATGCGAAAAAGAAAACGGAACATGTCACATCCGTAATGAAAACGGCAATCAAAATTTCGGCTATTTCAATTATTTTATTTAGCCCATTCATTTATTTTGCTATTCCGTATATCGCAAAAGTGCTTTTACATAATGAAAACCTTATTTTTACTCTTTATATTAGCCTTTTCACAATTCCGATCGTAATCTTTTCAAGTTTAATAAAAGCATATTTGCAAGGTTTAGCAAAAATCGCACCAACTGCATGGGCACAGCTTCTTGAGCAGCTTGTACGGATTGGTCTCATTGTCGTATTGTTACCTTATTTCATTTCGGAATCGCCTGCATTGACAGCAGCAGCCGCTATGGGGATAACAGCAATTGGTGAGATTTTTTCATTACTGTTTTTGGCAATTTTTTATAAACGCTCGAGTAGAATGTTCAAGAAGGGATCAACAGGCACTTCCTTTACAAAACCGATTTTTAATATTGCATTGCCATCAGCCGGCAGTAAATTATTTGGTACCTTTACATGGTTTTTGGAACCAATCATTTTCTTAAAGGCACTGACGGTTTCAGGATTGGCTGCAGGCGCGGCAACTACATTGTACGGTATCATCTCAGGTGTGCATATACCATTACTCTTGTTTCCGGCTTTCATACCTGCTGCATTGGCAATTGTACTCATTCCTGCCGTTAGCAGCGCACTAGCCAGCAATAATTACCCGTTGCTGAATAAACGCATTACACATTCATTACGACTATCTTCTTTAATTGGCTGTATGGCCGCTACTGTGTTTTTCATACACGGCGATGAGTTGACTATGGTACTGTTCCATCTTGAGGAAAATCGTGGCTATATGAAAATATTGGCTCCTATTTTTTATTTTTATTATATACAGAGTCCGCTTCATTCCATCTTACAAGCACTAGATGAAGCACAGGCTGCCATGATGAATTCCATCTATGGAGGAATAGGGAAACTGTTTTTACTGTTTTTCCTTGCCTCACAACCTGCCATTCAGGAAAAAGGCGCGATTATCGCTATAGGCTTTGGCGTATTAATTACGTCCTTCTTACACATTGCTTCCATTAGGCAGCAGAAAAAGATTAATGTAGGTTTCCGCTTCTTCGTTCTGCCGTATGGTATTTTCATCCTTACTTGTTTTGTACAGCCGATTATCGCTGCCGGCATGCCGCTTATCGTAAGCGTTGCAATTACGATTGGGTTTGTCTTGCTGTTACTGTTCATTACAAAACAAATCCGTTTTAACGATTTCCATTATCTTCGTTCAATATTTTCGCGCTCGTAATTGGACAAACCACTTTCCGTCTTCATAACTGCAGTAGAATATATCGCGTATATTGGGATAACCGTTTACCAATAATTCATGAACGAGCCATTTTTCATCTTTACCAATAATTTTTAAATGTCTTTTGTCAACATAGCCATCCAAAATGAGAGGTAAAATAAATCCGCCCTGATCTTTTTGGTAAATCGATAGCTTTCCGGATTGCTCCAAAAAAGCGTAGGCAACATCCTGCACAGAGCATACTCCCTGTTCACGTAATTGCTGGAGTAAATCATCGAGATTATAGCGCTGCTTTTTCATTTCCGCTTCACAAATATATCCGTCGCGGATAACAAGCGACGGATCACCTTCAATAAAATCGCGCAGTTTTTTATTTTTTAATATGAGCCAGGAATTTAAATATTGAATCAAAAATAATAAAATTATCGGTAAAATGGCTTTAAAGAACTGCCTGTCATAATCGTCTAAGGCGATTGCAGCTACTTCAGCCATCAATACGAATATTGCCAAATCCACAATACTGAGCTCACCAACTTCACGTTTGCCCATAAGGCGGAAAACAACTAGTAAAATAATATATAAAACAATTGTTCGAAATATAATTAATGTATAATCTTCCAATTGATTCACCTCTCATACAATAGCTTGTTCGAAATTGCATGAAAAATACAAAAAAGCTTGTGGAAAATTAAAATCCACAAGCTTTTTTATGTAACGTTTAAACCGATTCTATACGGCCAATTGCTTGGCGTTCGAATTTTAAACGTGTATTTCCGTCAACTAATAAAAAGACAGTCGTATCTTCAATTGCATCTACTTCTCCGTGTAAGCCACCTACAGTAACTACTTTATCACCACGTTTTAAGCTGTTTTGCATAGTAGCAGTTGCTTTTTGACGTTTTTGTGCCGGACGAATTAAAATGAACCACATCGCAACGAACATTACGATAATCGGTAAAAATTGTACTAAACCTTCCATTTTCAAATTGCCCCCTTTCTCTATCTCTTTCTCACTTACCTAGTATAGTATAGAATTGCACGTTTTTGCGCAAAAAAACTCTTTTTTTTCTCAAAAAATTATATTGAATTTCGAATTTCGAACATATTTTTAGAAATTTTTAGCATTCGGTTTATTGTAACCGTACTTTTCAAAGAACTCTTCTTTGAAATCGCCTAGACGGTCTTCGCGGATAGCCTGACGTACATCTTCCATTAATTTAATAAGGAAGCGCAGGTTATGGTATGACGTTAAACGTAAACCGAACGTTTCTTCCGTACGTAATAAATGACGCACATAAGCGCGCGTATAGTTTTTACATGTGTAGCAGTCGCAATTTTCATCGATTGGCGTAAAGTCTTTTGCATATTTTGCATTTTTGATAACCATACGACCTTCAGATGTCATTAATGTACCGTTACGTGCAATACGTGTTGGTAATACACAGTCAAACATATCGATGCCGCGCATTGCTCCATCGATTAACGAATCCGGTGAACCAACACCCATTAAATAGCGCGGTTTATTTGCCGGCATCATAGGTGCAGTAAATTCCAATACTTTATTCATAATATCTTTAGGTTCACCAACTGATAAACCGCCGATTGCATAACCCGGGAAATCCAGCTCCACTAAAGCTTCAGCCGATTTACGGCGCAGCTCTTCATATTCTCCGCCTTGAATAATACCGAACAGTCCTTGCTCGTCAGGACGTTGGTGTGCTTCTTTGCAGCGTTTTGCCCAACGTGTTGTACGATCAACAGATGCTTCCATGTATTCGTATGTCGCAGGGAATGGTGGACATTCATCAAATGCCATCATAATATCAGAACCTAAGTCGTTTTGGATTTCCATCGCCTTTTCCGGTGATAAAAACAGCTTGTCTCCATTTAAATGGTTACGGAAATAAACGCCTTCTTCTTCGATTTTACGGAATTTTGATAATGAAAATACTTGGAAACCGCCTGAATCCGTTAAAATTGGACGATCCCAGTTCATGAATTTATGCAGTCCGCCTGCTTCTTTCACGATATCATTTCCTGGACGCAACCATAGATGATATGTGTTTGACAGAATAATTCCTGCATTCATTTCTTTTAATTCTTCTGGGCTCATTGCTTTTACTGTCGCTTGTGTACCGACCGGCATAAAAGTCGGTGTTTCAAATGAACCGTGTGGTGTATGGACAATACCTAGTCGTGCACCTGTCTGGGCACATGTTTTAATCAATTCATAGCGAATTGGTGGTTGTTTTGTTTCAGTCATAATATAAAAATCCTCTCGTTTCTAAAGTAAACACAGTACTTCGAATGAAAACACCTACTAAATTTAGTAGGTGTTGCACAAATCATTATTGTATATAGGTTTTTGTTTAATTGCAAATTACTTAGCCGGGCGGATAAACATGGCATCGCCAAAGCTGAAGAAACGGTATTTTTCCTTAACTGCCTGTTCATAAGCGTTCATAATTGTTTCCTTTGAAGCAAGTGCGCTGACAAGCATTACTAATGTCGACTTCGGTAAATGGAAGTTTGTAATCAGGCCATCGATTGCTTTATATTCATATCCCGGATAAATGAAAATATTTGTCCATCCTTGAGAAGCGACAATTTTACCGTCATTTTTCGATGCGACAGTTTCAAGTGTACGAGTTGAAGTTGTCCCTACCGATATAACTTTGCCCCCTGCTTGTTTAGCACGTTCAATTACAGCCGCTGCCTCTTCTGTCACACTGTAAAATTCAGAGTGCATATCATGGTCCTCAATCGAGTCCACACTTACAGGGCGGAATGTACCAAGTCCTACATGCAGTGTAATAAATACGACTTCAACACCTTTTGCTTTAATCGCTTCAAGTAAAGGCTGTGTAAAATGCAGACCCGCTGTTGGTGCAGCTGCAGACCCGCGCTCTTTTGCATAAACCGTTTGATAACGGTCTTGGTCATCCAACTTTTCACGGATATATGGCGGTAATGGCATTTCACCAAGCTGATCTAAAATTTCATAAAAGATTCCGTCATATGTGAATTTAAAAGTACGGCCGCCATGATCCAGCTCACCCGTACAAATTGCCGTTAATAGTCCATCGCCAAAAGTAACGACAGTGCCTGTTTTCACACGCTTTGCAGGCTTTACTAACGTTTCCCACTCATCGTCATTTGTCTGTTTTAACAGCAGTAACTCAATGTTCGCACCTGTATCAGCTTTGACACCCATTAACCGTGCCGGCAATACACGTGTATCATTTAATACAAGGCAATCCCCTGCATTTAATTCATCTAAAATATGACCGAATGTGTGATGTTCCACTTCAAGCGAGTTCGGATTTACTACCATTAGACGACTCGCTGTACGGTCCAATAGTGGTGTTTGGGCAATTAATTCCTCTGGTAAATAAAAATCAAAATCTTCTACTTTCACGTTCAAAACTTCCTTCTATTCATTTTGTGTCGGCGGATAACCGAAATGGTCGTAACATAGATTTGTCGCAATTCGACCGCGTGGTGTTCGTTGGATAAATCCGATTTGCATTAAATATGGTTCATATACATCTTCAATTGTAATACGCTCTTCCCCGATTGATGCCGCTAATGCATCCAATCCGACAGGACCCCCGCCGAAGCGTTCAATCATTGACTGCATCAGTTTATGATCAATATGATCAAGGCCACGAGGATCAACTTGCAGCAGCTCGAGTGCCTGCTCAGCCAAACTTGTGGAAACAATGCCATCTGCCAATACTTGTGCATAGTCTCGGACACGTTTTAACAATCGATTTGCAATACGAGGTGTCCCACGGGATCTGCGGGCAATTTCAAATGCCGCATGCTTATCGAGCGCAACACCGAATAATTCGCCGGAGCGGACAACAATCTCAGCGAGAGACTGCTCATCATAATATTCCAAGCGCGATAATACACCGAACCGATCACGAAGTGGAGCAGATAAAGCACCCGCTCTCGTTGTTGCACCGACGAGTGTAAATGGCGGCAATTCCAATCGGATCGAACGGGCTTCAGGACCTTTTCCGACAACGATATCAAGACAGAAGTCTTCCATTGCAGAATAAAGCACTTCTTCAATCGCTCTAGGCAGGCGATGAATTTCATCGATAAAAAGTACATCCCCTGCTTCAAGGGAGCTTAAAATCGCTGCTAAATCCCCAGGCCGTTCAATTGCAGGACCGCTCGTCATCTTTACATTTACATCCATCTCATTTGCAATGACGATCGCTAACGTCGTCTTCCCTAAACCTGGTGGACCATAAAGGAGAACATGGTCAAGACTTTCCTGACGTAGCTTAGCGGCTTCGATAAAGATTTTAAGGTTTTCTTTCACTTTATCCTGGCCTATGTATTGCGCTAGACGTTGTGGTCTTAAAGATAGCTCAAACTGCTGCTCGGCATCTGTTGCTTCACCAGAAAGTACACGGTCTGACATGATTCTCACTCCTTTTTATTTCAATTTCAACAACAGCTTTAATGCCTGTTTAATATAGGCGTCTGTCGTCGTTAACTTTTCGTCTTCACTTAATTGGGATCTGATTTTATCTAATTCTTTTTCTGAATAGCCTAAAGCGACAAGTGCCAGCATCGCTTCCTGCAACTCATGCTCATTCGGATTCACTCCAAATAATGGCAGTTCATTTTCGGCGCTCGGTAATTCGACGTGATCAAGCAGCATGTCCAGTTTCCCTTTTAAATCGAGAATCATTTGACGAGCTGTTTTCTTCCCGACACCCGGGAAACGGATTAAAAATGCTTCATCTTCCATTTCAATTGCCTGGATGACTGAAGTTGGATTTCCGCTCGCTAAAATAGCAAGCGCACCTTTTGGACCGATACCTGATACTTGAATCAGTTTTTTAAATAATTCACGTTGCTCCAAACTATTGAATCCATATAAATTTTGGGCATCTTCACGTACTTGTAATGACACATAGATTTGCTGTTCACTTGCAGATGTACGGAATGCAAATGGATTTGGTGTATAGAGCATCCAGCCAATGCCTTGTTGCTCTAATACAATATATTCTGGTGTAACCCTAGTAACCTGTCCCTTTAAATAATCATACATCGTTTTATCCCTCACATTTCTCGCTCTATTATAGCATAAGAACTGTGAATTACCGAACGTATGTTGCACCAAAAAAGAAAAGACCGTCTTTAAAGACAGCCTTTAATAGTTTATCATATTCTTCTCCATCTAACATCGATTATAAACTGCCAATCAGTTTTGCAATGAATCAATTTGTCTTGCAAAAGAATCATAATTTTTCATCCAGTCATAAACAATCGATTGAATAAACGGATAGCAGGAAAGCTTTTGTCGATCGCTGAGTTTCAAATAAAATAGACATTCCCTTAATATTTCATTCGGGAAAAACAGATAATGAAGCTTTTCCTGCGCTTTATGCAAATAATGATGGTCATTTACAAGTGGCTGGACCTCATACTGAACATGTGGTAATACGCGATGAAGCCATAAAATAATTTCATCTGACGCCTCTCCTAAAGAAGCTAAATCAAAATCAATAAGTTTCACGTCTTCACCACGTAGCATCACATTATGATGAACAACATCCCCATGTAAAATCGTTTGCTTTTCACTCGGAACTGTAATTTGAGCCATTAAACCTAAGGCATAGGAAGCATGATTGACTAAAATATCATAATTGCTTTTTAATAAACGTCTTAGTTCTCTTTCATGATTGATAAAACGTTCAAATCTCCTCGTCCACTTCTCCTGTAATTGATACGTGGACAAGATGCCCGTTTCCGCCCAAGGAATGACTTCATTTGTTTCATGCAGTTTTTCGATTGCATGGAGGGAAAGCTGCTGATGTTCAAAACGTTTATACTCCGCACTTTTTCCTTCAAACCAAAACTGCTTTAATATATGTGGCTCTTCATTTTCTATAAGTGGAATATGATATGGAAATTGTATATTTTCAAGCTCTCGATGAATCGCTTTAACTTTCTGCGCAACAAAACCATTCTCATAGTACTTCATAAAAAAGGACCCTTTATGTGTATCCCACTTCCAGCAATTTTCTTTAATTACTATTGACATGATTTCGGCGGATGTGGCATTGGTTGCATTTGAGGCATCTGATTTGATGGATATGGCATCATTTGTGGGTGACAGCAAGGGTTTGGTTGACGCATCATGTGATCAATCTCTTCATAATACTGGTGTACTAGGTGATCCTTATCCTGGCAATGATCTCTCTTCAACGATGATTCTTCATGGAAAATCGGCTGCATCTGCATTTGCATAGGCACCGACATCGGCATTTGTTCCATATACATATTTGGCTGCATTTGCATTGGGGATTCCATTGCCATTTGGTTACATTTCGAACATCCAGGCATTTGTGGCATTGACATTGGTTGCATCTGCATTGGAGATTCCATGGCCATTTGATGACATTTTGAACATACAGGCATTTGTGGCATCGGCATTGGCATTGGCATGTGATGACATGTTGGACACATAGGCATTTGTGGCATTGGCATTGGCATGTGGTGACACGTTGGGCACACAGGCATTTGTGGCATTGGCATTGGCATTGGCATCGGCATTGGCTGGATATATTGCGGTTGTTCGATAAAAATCGGATGCTGTGGTTGCTGCGGAGGTGGTTGAACAACCGGTTGCTGTGGCATTGGCATTGGTTGCGGTACTGTCACCGTATTTTCAAATGTCGGCTGAACATGTACATTTGTTTGCCAACTCGGCATTGGCATCGGCTGTGGTTGCTGGAAATAAATAATATCCCCTTGCCAAATTGGCTTTTGCGGCTGTGGCATCGGCATTGGAGCTGGTGCTGGCGCTGGTGCCGGCTTAACCATTTGCTCTTTTTTCGGTGCTGGGGCTGGTGTTGGCGCTGGTGCCGGTGTTGGTACCGGCTGCTCTTTAACAGACTTTGGCTGTTCCTTCACAGGATGGTGCATTTCTTTTTTCGCTGTCGTGTCCGGTAAATAGATTTCCATTCCCGGAACAATATAGTCAGGGTTTGCTAAATGGGCATTTAATCGCTTTAACTCATCAAAGCCAACCGCGTATTGCTTCGCGATTTTCCACAAAGTGTCTCCCTTTTGAACAATATGAACGCGCACTTCTTTCCTCCTTTTCTCGTAATAGCATATGCACAAATTGTGCTATTGCCACAATGTTCACGCTTAGTTAGTGGTAAATATGATAAGATGAAAAGGAACTGGTATGCTAATTGAGGTGAATATATTGAAAAAATTATTAGGTGAAGAACGGCGTCTGGAACTGCTTGCATTGTTAAAAATTGCTGAACAGCCAATGACAGGTACAGAATTGGCGAAGCATACAAATGTTTCAAGACAAGTCATCGTCAATGATATGAATTTATTGAAAGCACGAAATGAACCGATTGTAGCAACAAGCCAAGGGTATATTTATATGCACAATGTCCAACAAACACGCCTTCAGCGAAAAATTGTCTGTATGCATAATCCAAATGAGGCAAAAGAAGAACTTTTCATACTGGTCGATTGTGGGGTTACGGTCGAAAGCGTTATTGTCGAACATCCGGTATATGGAGAAATTACCGCTTCGATCATGGTATCTAACCGCTTGGAAGTTGAGCATTTTGTGAAACGCGTTCAGGAAACTAATGCATTGTATCTTTCTGCATTAACGGATGGTACACACTTACACGTTATTAGCTCGGCTTCGGAAGAGAGTTTGAATCTGGCTGAAGCGAAATTACGCCAGCGCGGCTTTTTAATTGAAAACTAAGTTAAAACAGCTTATTCAAAAAGACACTTGTCAGATGAATAAGCTGTTTTTCTTATGAATAATCCCGTTGTAATCCATTTCTAAACAATGTTTTCCGGCGATAAACACTTAATGCAATCCCGATAACAAATGAGTTTAATAGGAGCGGTGTAAAACCATAACTTATAAAAGGAAGCGATAATCCGATAATCGGTAACCAGCCAAGTATCATGGCAACGGAATATCCAAACTGCATGCAATAAAAAGATACTGCTCCAATTACAAGCATTTTGCCATAGGAACGGGTTAATCGGTTCACTTTCCAAAGTATACGAATGGCGATTGCAAATAATACCGATACGATAACAATCCCCGCAATATATCCAAAATCCTGAATTAGCAGTACTAAAGCAAAGTCTGTATGCCCTTCCGGAATATAACGAATTTTCTCTGCCCCAAACCACCCTGCTTCATTTAGTGCATTTTTAACTGCCAAATAAATATAGCCTTCCGTTGTTGCATAGCTAGATGGATCCAAAAATGCATAAAACCGTACAAGCTGATAATCGTGCAACCGAGGAATGATAAAGAACATGCTACTCACTATGAACCCGATTACCGCTAAACTTGTCACAAGTTTTGTCTTGGCGGAATAGTCGCTAACAAAAAATAATACCGTCACTACCCCTGCATAAATGAGGGCTGCTATCAGGCTTGGTGCACTTAAAATAAACCATAACGGCAAAACAAATAACACAATTAACTGCCAGCTTTTAAGTTTTCTCTGCGTAAAAAAGCCTGCCCAAGCAATGAGCAGCAATGGTAAAACGGTCCAAGCTTGAATCTGTATCGGTCCTACCATTAAATAGCTTTGCCCTTGTACCATAGTTGTCGGAAAATAATTTAATATCATTAACAAAATAAGTGCACCAAAATATATAGCTAGACTGAAGCGCTCCAGCTTCCGATAATCGATATACATCAGTGCTGCAATCAATATTACGGCAAATAGAAGGTGCAGCCATTTATTTCGAATAAAATAATCGGTCATATCAACTCCAAAAATGATGGTACTGTCAAATGATAATATCGGGATAAAACTTGCACCTAAAAGAATGGCAACTAAACTAATCAGCAACCAGTCAATTTTCGGCCGGTGGATTTTGTCCATGGATTTTCCGATTTCAGACGCCGACCCCATTTCTTCGATTGCTTTTCGTTCGGCCTCCTCCGGTGTATACCCTTTTTTCATCCATGCATTTTTCGAATGTTCTATATGGTGCTTTAATTCGCCATATACATGAACCTGAGCTTCCTTTGACCGAATAAAGGCGGTTACTTTACTTAAAAACCTTTCACTCTGCATGCATGCGCACCCCCAATAGACGTTCCTTCATTGTCAGTTTCACATGCCCGCCTTGCTGTAATTGTTTTTTACCTGTCTTCGTTAACTCGTATCGCTTAACGCCTTCCTTCCAATTGGCAAGCACATATCCATCGCTTTCCTGTTCGTGAAGAATTGAATAGATCATCCCCTCGTTGTTGACAACATCATGTATCCCTCTTACATGGAGTAATTGCGTAATTTCAATACCGGACTTCGCTTCAAAAAGTAGTGATAAAATAACCTTTTTCAACTCCTCAGCGCTTAACTGTCGCTGAACATTTTCTTTATGCTGCTCTGTGAACTTCGTGCTGGAAAATGCAGTGCGATCCATCGCTTTTTTCAAATTTTTTAAACGATCATCCATTTTCTTCACGCTCCAGATGTTTTTTTAATAGTTGCTTCCCTTTTCGAAGCCTCGTTTTTACTGTGCTCTCGTTAATTTGCAGTACATCAGCCATTTCCTTCATCGTCTGATCTTCGTAATAACATAAATAAATAACTTCACGGTATTTAATCGGCAGCGCCATGACCGCCTTTACTAAGTTATCATCTTCCTGTTGCTGGATGACTTCCTGTTCAACGGAAATACTGCTTTCCACTTGCATAAAAGCTTCATCATCTTTAGCTTCAACATTTTTGGCATACCAGCTTTTCAGATAATCTTTTGAATGGTTAATTGCAATGCGCCAAAGCCATGTTTTTAACGATGATCCGTATTGGAAAGAAGGAAGTGCCCTGTAGCATTTCACGAAAATTTCCTGTGTCAGATCCTCGGCAATCGAGTTGTTATGTACATATTGCATGACAAGCTTTAATACGTCGTCTCCGTAATGTTGCATTAGTTCATCTATAATCGCTTCATTTGATAAGTTAGCGGTATCATTTATTAAATAACCTTCCACCGGAATACCTCCTTTCATCAATTAGACGAGCTCCGTTATTGGAAAGTTTGATTTCTTGACGGAATTTCTAATATATTTGCAGATTTTCTAATATAAATTTTTATCTTCTAATAAAATGGCGATTTTCTAATATATCGCCCGGAATAAGAGGCAACATTGTTCCATTAAAAAACCTGATCGATCCTAACAATCAAAAAATGCACTCCGCATGAAGCGGAGTGCACCTGTACATTTTATAAAAATCGTTTTCGCTGTTCTGGTGACGGTAACATGCATTCCTGCTTTTTCCCGAACCATTTGTAGCGGTTTTTTGCAATCCAGCGATACACAAGATCGCGAACCGGTTTTGGTACAACGATAAATACATAAAACAACTTCCATAAACCTGATAAATTTCGTGTAATATTAAGTGCGGCCGTCGATTCCGTATAATGCCGGTCATTTTCTATAAACACAATGCTGTCCGTTGTTTCCGGCACATCATACTTTTTCAATAAAGCTACTCCAATATCACTTTGAAGCGAGGCAAACTGAAACAATGCTTTCGGGTCACGTTTTATAATAAACTGGACACTTGCATCACAGACATTGCACTCTCCATCAAATAATAAGATTCGTTTCATGCTTTTCACCTCATTCCGGAGTGGCATATGTATAATATGTCCCGAGTGATTTCACTTTGCAGCCTAGCGCAATCAATTCTGCCATAGCGCCTTTCATCATCGGTTCCTCTTCATCTGCTAGTATATCAGTTATGAAGAAATAATTCCCGAGTCCTGTTTTCAGTGGTCGTGATTCAATTTTGCTCAAGTTCAGTTTACGCCATGCAAATACCGAAAGTACTTGATGAAGCGCACCAGACACATCTGTAGGTAATGTAAGCATAAATGTTGTTTTCGGCTGTGCCTGCAACGGTACTAAACCATGCTTTATATTTTGCTTCGATAAAACAAAGAAGCGCGTATGATTAAAATGGAAATCATGGATATTATGTTCGAGTATATGTAAATTATATTTCTCAGCGGCAGAAAAGTTCGCGACAGCAGCGATACATCGGTCTTCCGTACGGGAAACAAGTTCAGCTGCGGCAGCTGTTGAAGAATACGATGTCTGTCTTACGTCACCATGATTGTAATATAGATATTTATGACACTGTGCCAAAGCATGCGGATGTGAATAAATCTCCTCGATTACCTCGTTATTTTCTGCGAATTTTTTATTTACTAATAAATGTTGCTGGATTTTCGACATGACTTCTGCTGTAACGAAAAGCTCGGATTCATGATACAAATAGTCAATTGTCAGTGGGACAGAACCTTCCAGCGCATTTTCTACAGGGACAACCGCCAGTTCGACTTTCCCCTCAGATACAGCTTCAATGCACTCCGGGATGGATTTGTACGGGATATGCCAATCATGCGGGAACAATCCCTTTGTCGCCAAATATGTAAATGATGCTTCCGGACCTAGGTAAGCAACTCTTTTTTCCCAATTTTTTTCTGACATTAATAAGCACCTCGATTATAAGTTCTAAATTTTCTGGAAATTCATCCTATAAGAAAAGCTGTCCAATATGCCCTAAAACCTATTGGACAGCAATTTTTATTTAATTATATTCTGATGGAATTGCACAGGGACATCTCACTTTTCCCTACAAGCAACATCGCGCTTTGAAGAATAGTTAAAATGCGCCTGAACTGATTACTTCAGCAGATTCGATAAATTCAAGTTGATTTAAGCTGCGAATAAGTTCATCCAGCTCATAAGACATGCTTGTCACATCTAAAGAAAGCGTCACATTGGCACGTCCTTGAATGGGAATCGTCTGGTGAATCGTCAGTACATTGCAATGGGCATCAGATACAGTTTCGAGTAATTTGGCAAGTGTACCTTTTCGATCTTGCAATTGAATGAAAACCGTTAAAATACGCTCTTGCACAATCGAATGGAAAGGAAAAACTGCATCCCGATATTTATAAAATGCGCTGCGAGATAAATCCACTTCTTTTACCGCATCCCAAATGGATGAAACAGATCCTTTTTGCAATAATTGTTTTGCTTCCAATGTTTTTTGCATCGCATCTGTCAGGACATCTTCACGCACTAAATAATATCGCTGATTTGCTACGTTTTTCATCGTCATCCCCCACTTAATTAGTCGACAAAGTCAAATTCGAATTCCATTAAACGTACAGTATCGCCATTTTGAGCACCGCGTTTACGTAACTCTTCATCGACACCCATCGCACGTAACTGGCGAGCAAAGCGTCGAATACCATCTTCACGGCTGAAGTCTGTCATTTTGAACAGGCGTTCGATTGTGTATCCTGATAGAACATATGCACCATCATCATCACGTGAAATTTCGAAGTCGCCGCCTTGACCTTCATGCTTGTACATTACGACTGCATCCGACTCTTCTTCAAGAACATCATGTAATAAGAACTCCGGTGTCACTTCTAAAAGATCCGCAATTTCAAATAGTAATGGCTTTAACCCTTGACGTGAAACTGCTGAAACAGGGAAGATTTTTACATCCTCTCCTACTTTCTTTTTAAACTCTTCCAAGTTTTCTTCCGCATTCGGCATATCCATTTTGTTCGCAACGATAATTTGAGGACGCTCAAGTAATCGTAAATTATATTGTTCAAGCTCGTTGTTGATTGTTACATAATCATCATAAGGTTCGCGGCCTTCCATACCGGACATATCGATTACGTGTACGATGACACGTGTACGCTCAATGTGACGCAGGAACTGCATCCCTAATCCGACACCTTGGTGTGCGCCTTCGATTAGACCAGGTAAATCTGCCATTGCGAATGAACGGCCATCATCAGTTTCCACCATACCTAAGTTCGGTACTATCGTTGTAAAGTGATATGCGCCGATTTTAGGTTTTGCAGAAGAAACAACAGATAGTAATGTTGATTTACCTACTGAAGGGAAACCAACTAATCCAACATCCGCCAATACTTTTAATTCTAAAATTACTTCCAGTTCCTGACCTGGCTCGCCTTTTTCGGCTAATTCCGGTGCAGGGTTAGAAGGTGTCGCAAAACGGCAGTTACCGCGTCCGCCACGGCCTGCTTTAGCAATAATTGCTTGTTGGCCATGTTCAACTAAATCGGCAATGACTGTTTTTGTTTCAGCATTCATTACAACCGTTCCCGGTGGCACTTTAACGATTAAATCTTCTGCACGACGACCGTGCATCCCTTTACTCATTCCGTGCTCACCACGTTCAGCTTTGAAGTGACGTTTGTAACGGAAATCCATTAACGTACGTAAACCTTCTTCTACTTCAAAAATAACGTTACCGCCACGTGCTCCGTCTCCACCTGCTGGACCACCATTTGGTACATACTTTTCACGACGGAAGGCGACCATTCCATCCCCGCCGTCTCCACCTTTAACATAAATCTTTACGTGATCGACAAACATTTCTTTCACTCCTCATATGTGAAGAACATATTTCCAACTTGTATTCGTTTGTTCATATGTTTCCACATTAAAAATATTCTGTTCTATTGAAAATGGCGTCTGTTCCCATTTTCCCTTTAAATGAAATGAAATATTCCATTTATCTTCATATGTTTCGATGTTTAACAGTAATTGATGCTCTTCATATGGATCAAGCTTGTCGTAAACATGAATAATTGTGTTTTCCAAGTATTGAACAATCGCTTCATCGTACTTGCTTTGTATTGGTGTACTTACATCACTTGTCATGTTTAGCTGTAAAGCCGGATAACGCCAACATAGGGTATGAAGCCATTCAACTGTTTTTGTTAATTGAAGTCGATTGATGTTCGAAAGTATTTTACAATGTTCAGACTGGTCAAAAATCACCTTTTTTGCCTCGTCCACTCGTCCTAAATCTAAGTTCATCTGGATCAAATGAAGCTGATTCAAATAATCATGATTTGCAAAGCGCAATGCTTCACTTACAGTTAATTTTGAAACGGTCATTTCACACACTCCGTATTCCAATATTATTAGTATAACAAGTATTTCATCTATTTTCCTTCCATACTTCATACTCATACATATTCAATACTTAAGAAAATTTCAATCATCCATTTCCATAAAGGCATCTCTGTACTCAACTATGAATTTGAGTAAAAACTTAAAAAAAGGACTGCAATAAATGCAGTCCTTTCATTGCAAGAATTATGCTTCTTGAGCTGTAGGGTATACAGATACTTTTTTCTTGTCGCGACCATAGCGTTCAAATTTAACAACGCCGTCAACTTTTGCGAATAATGTATCGTCACCACCGCGGCCTACGTTTGTACCTGGGTAAATTTTTGTACCGCGTTGACGGTAAAGAATTGAACCACCAGTTACGAATTGACCATCAGCGCGTTTAGCACCAAGGCGTTTAGACTCAGAGTCACGTCCGTTTTTAGTAGAACCTACACCTTTTTTAGATGCGAAGAATTGAAGATCTAAAGTTAATAATAACATTCTGTTCCACCTCCTAGATCATTTTATATTTCAATTCGATATATTCTGAATAGCTCGCAGTCATTGTATAGAACTGTGTCACCATTGTGTTCAGAATAACTTGTAATTTAGCGTCTGTTTCATCATTCAGTTCAGCTTGTGGAACAGTTACTTTCAAGTAACCACCTTCAGCACCTTGTTCGATTTCAGGAGTAATTCCTGTAATTTGCGGGATTGCGTTTACTGCACCAAAGGCAACAGCAGAAGCACCTGCACAAACTAAATCACGACCATAGATATCCGATAAAGCATGTCCTGAAATTTCAAATCCATACGATTTACGATTTTCATCACTATAAATAGTTACTGTAATCATGTCCGTCACCTACTTATTAAGCGTTGATAGTTTCAACTACTAATTTTGTATATGGTTGACGGTGACCTTGCTTACGACGGTAGTTCTTTTTCGCTTTAAGTTTGAAAACAGTAATTTTCTTTTGCTTACCTTCTTTAACAACTTTCGCTGTTACAGTAGCGCCAGCAACTGTTGGAGCTCCAACTTTAACTGTTTCTCCACCTACGAATAAAACTTTGTCAAAAGTAACGATTTCGTCAGCAGCCACACCTAGTTTTTCAACATAGATTTCTTGACCTGCTTCAACTTTGATTTGTTTACCACCAGTTTCGATAATTGCGTACATTAAAATGCACCTCCTCTTAGACTCAGACTCGCCCGGAATTGCAGGTGACCTATAAAGGTACTTAAACCTGTTCAGCGCGGTTGCAGTAGCACGGGTGCTACAAACAATAACATTAAAATACTACCACACCGAAATTATCAAGTCAACCGCTTCATTACTATTTTTTCAAAAGCAGCACGGTATTTTCGATATTTCCAATCTCCAATTACTTTGCTCCATAAAAAGAGGCTTATAATTGCTAAAGATAAAGTTTGCGGCAATAAATATAATAGTACGATAATTGTTACCGTAAGTAAATAAAAAGAAGCCGTTAAATAAAATTCGAAAATTTTAGAAAACGGCCGCCGTTTCAAAATGCTGAAACATACTATTCTTCCACCATCAAGGGGCCAAATAGGAATAAGATTAATAGCTAAAATAAATAACTGCACCTCTATTAACCTCGCACTCAGCATATCAGGCAGAAATAAACTGATAAAAATCCCCACACATGTTGCAACCGGTCCACCAATAGCGATAATGATCAGCTGCTGATAGGATAACTGCAATTCATCCTTAATCGTCATCTCCCCGCCATACGGAACAATTTTACATTGCGTTATTTTGGCTCCGACTAGCTTTGCAGCGATAAAATGACCTAATTCATGAAATAATAGCGAAACAATAATAATACTGTATAAAGCAATATCACCATATAAAACAATTGATAAGAGCAGTAACAAAAATAATGGATGAATCGTGACTTTCATCTAAATTGGCTGTTCCTTTAGCCAGCGAATCGTTTCTTCCATATTTAAAACTTCCCCGTTACGTTCAATCTGAATGTAGAGTTCCCCGCTTTTTTTCGTTGCGACGACAGTTCCTTTTGTTACTGTCGTGTATGGTAATACATAGAAGTCGTCCACAAATCCAAATGTAACCGTATCCCCTGTATCATAAACAACCGAGACCGTTTTTCCGTTATATTTTGTATGGCCCGTAAACACAATCAATCCATCATACAATGCATTTAATACGAAAGGTTCATCATACACGAGTAAATATCCGTCATTAAAACGATCAATCGTCTCAAACAGCTGTAATTGACTAATCGATACATCTGCACTAACAGGGAGCTGCTGGTCTTCATTAGACAACATATTCACAACCGCTTTTCGCATCATGACTAAATCATCTGAACTATAGACAATGGAATGAATGACACGTTTTGTAGCGATATCCCCATAATAATTACAGCTATAAATAATAACAAAGACAATACTCGCGATGAGCCACTGCCATTTTTTCAAGCTCACCATCCAATCTTTTTGCACTAGTATATGTCAGGAACGACAATACAATTCAAGAATGCCTGTACATAGAAAAAAAGCTGTAAAGGATAATTGATTTTATCCCATACAGCTTACTTCTTATTTAAATAATGCTTTTATTTTTGCGAAAACGCCTTTTGGCTGATCATCTTCCAAGGACATTAACGGCACAGAATCACCTAATATACGGCGTGCGATATTACGGTATCCCAATGACGCTTTGTTGTTCGGATTCATGACAATTGGTTCACCTTTATTGGATGAACTGATAACATCTTCACTATCAACGATGATTCCCAATAAATCAATCGATAAATGAGTAGTTACCTCTGTGATATCCATCGCATCTCCGGTGTTCATCAAACTTTTACGGATTCGGTTAATAATAAGTTTCGGCGGTTCGATCGGCTCCTGCTCCAGCAAACCGATAATTCTATCCGCATCTCTTACTGCTGAAATTTCAGGTGTCGTCACAACAATGGCACGATCCGCACCAGCGACCGCATTGCGGTAGCCTTGCTCAATACCAGCCGGACAATCAATTAAAATATAGTCAAACTCACGCTTCAACTCATCAATTAAAGCTTTCATCTGTTCAGGATTGATGGCGTTTTTGTCTGTGTTTTGGGCAGCAGGCATCAAGTATAGACGTTCATCTACACGTTTGTCCTTTACTAATGCCTGATGCGTTTTACAGCGGCCTTCAATTACGTCCACTAAATCATAAATGATTCGATTTTCCAAGCCTAATATAACGTCTAAATTACGCAGTCCGATATCCGTATCGACTAGACAAACTTTCTTTCCTTGAAGTGCCAATGCCGTTCCTAGGTTTGCAGTCGTAGTAGTTTTCCCTACTCCACCTTTTCCTGAAGTTATAACGATTGCTTCTCCCACATTAGCGGCCCCTTCCTTATATAAGGTAGCTTTTTGAGCTCCAGTTTCATCAGTATTCTTAGAGAATAATAATTCTTCATCACTCATTTAGCTTCCTCCTTTGAATGTTGATAAATTCGGTCGTACATTTCTTATTTCCTGGATTCTATCATATGCTATTACATTATTTTCTCCAAGATAGGCAAAAATTTGATCGGTATTGTCTAGTATATATTGCGTCTCGTTCGTCATTACTTCCACATAATTCCCAATTAATATATGTGTTGGTTCAAAATGTGACGCGGATACAATTGCTTGTTCATTGCCACCCATGCCTGCATGCACAATGCCTTTTAACTTACCCGCAATATGTACATTACCCCCTGCCTCAATACGTCCGTTTGGATTGACATCACCTAACACAAGTATATCACCCGTTACACGAATCGTTTGTCCGGAACGCACAATACCTACATATGTTTCAAAGCGACTTGTCTCAAGCAATTTATGGCTTTCTTCTAATGTAATGACATCACTTTGAATTTTTTTCACACATAGTTTTTGCTGTTCTTCCACAATATCAGTAAGCTGGTCTTTTTGCTCTTGTGTACAGTAACGTTTTCCTAAGTGCAATTGTACATCTATTTTACCATCAAGATGGCCGTCTGTAACTTTTTTTCCAAGTTCTTCTACCAACTCGGTAAAAGAACATTGGTCATCCAAACGAAGAACTAACCCATCTTTTGTTCCTTTAATATGGATAAGTTGTTTTTTCATAGCTTTTTCAAGTCACCTCGCGCTACATAATAACGAAAAGAAAACAATCGGATTATAGGTCCGTTTTGTTTCTTTTCGTTTTTTTAAAATGCTATTGTGCCCGTTGAAATACACGAGCGTTAAGACAATATTTAAACGCCCATGCAAGCATTATCAAAAATAATAGATTACCAATTGTTGTCGGAACTAATCGATTCACTAGAAACGGCTGAAGCGCCATCGTTGTAAATTGGAGCATATAGAAAAATTCATATACAACAAATTCGAAAACAATCATTAGCAATAATGCCAAAATCGTAGAAAATACTAAATGTGGATGAACACGTTTTACACACCATGCCGCAATATAGCAGATAGCGGGATATAAAACCGTATAAAGACCAATAATATTAATATAAAACACATCAAAACAAAGTCCAAAAATAAGACCATAAATCATGGCTTTTTTTCGGCTGTAATAAATGGCTAGAAAAATTAAATATAAAATTAAAAAACGCGGAATCAAATAATAGATTCCTTCGCCCAACTGCAATGGGGAGAATACAGCAAATTCAGATTCAAGCAAAAACAGTAAGACAGCAACGAAGCCAATTAAAAATCGAGCGAGCATTACTCATCCCCCTCATTTTCATCGGCTGGTCCGTTTACTAAATCTTCATTTGTACTGCCGCCGTCAGAACCATCTACCGAAATTGTTTTGCGCTTAGCAATAATAACATGTTCGATCATTGAAAAATCTGCTGCTGGTTTGACATAGGCCATTTTCGTTAAACCGAAATCATCAGTTGTTACTTCTGTAATCTCTCCGATTAAGATACCTTTCGGGAAGATTCCACCTAGTCCGGAAGACAATACTTTTCCGCCTTCTTTCAAGTCAACTTTGGAATCGATACGCTTTAATAATAATTCGTTACGCTCAACGTCATAACCTTCTACTAAACCATGAATTTCCCTATTCTTTTCATCATGTACTACTGCAGATACACGATAGTTTTCATTATTCGTATAAAGCAATTCCACTTCTGAAGTATAAGGTGTTGCGATGACAATTTTACCAACTAGCCCTCGCGAAGTCATAACAGCCATGTTTTTTTCAACACCGTCTGCTGTCCCTTTATTTAAAATAATTTTTTCTTCCCACTGATCAGGGTTTCTCGCGATGACCGTCGCCTGAATTGGGTCGAAATCACGCAAACTTTCCTCGATTGATGCGAGTTCACGCAATGAAGAATTTTCGGCCTTTAATGTACTTACTTCCGCCTTCAGGACGGCAAAGTCTTCTAGACGCATCTTTAAGCGCTGGTTCTCTTCATACGTACTTAACAGCGAATCAATATTGCTAAAAATACCTGTTATGTAATTAGCCGGCTTTGCGACAAGCGATTGTGCAAAGCCAACTGTATCTTTAATAATTTTCTCGGGTAATGTTGCGTTATGACGATCACGTAAAGAGAAACCAATCAATGCCACTAGAAAAATCACGCTTACTAATAGGACAATTAATTTTTTATTAGAAAAATGTGGCACTGCCAGTCCTCCTTACTTCAATTGTTGCGCTCGAATTAAAGCGATGTTGTCTAATGCTTTACCCGTTCCGATCGCAACACAATCCAACGGATCTTCAGCAATAAATACAGGCATTTTAGTTTCATCGCTGATTACTTTATCTAAATTGCGTAATAATGCACCACCGCCTGTTAAAACAATGCCGCGCTCCATTACGTCTGCAGATAATTCAGGTGGTGTTTGTTCCAATGTTTTCTTAACGCCATCTAAAATAACTACAATAGCTTCATGTAAAGATTTTGAAATTTCGTCTGATGTAATTTCAATAGTTTTTGGTAAGCCTGTTAACAGGTCACGTCCACGAATTTCCATCGTTTCAGCAGGTCCTTCAGCACGTGCCGTACCAATTTCTACTTTGATGCTTTCCGCTGTACGCTCACCAATTGTTAAGTTATATGTTTTACGGATGTAAGCAATGATGGATTGATCCATTGCATCACCACCAACACGTACTGATTCACTTGTTACAATACCACCAAGAGAAATTACAGCTACTTCTGTTGTACCTCCACCGATATCTACTACCATCGAACCTGTTGGCTCCCATACCGGCAAGTTAGCACCGATTGCTGCTGCAAACGGTTCTTCAATTGTAAATGCTTCTTTTGCGCCTGCTTGACGGCTTGCATCAATAACCGCACGTTGCTCAACTGAAGTAATACCATATGGCACACAAATCATGACATTCGGTTTCTTCCAGTTAGAACCCGATGCTTTCATTGCTTCTTTTAAATAATATTGAATCATTGCTGTTGTAATTTCAAAATCAGCAATAACGCCATCTTTCATCGGGCGGATAGCCACGATTGAACCCGGTGTACGACCGATCATATTTTTTGCGTCGTTTCCGACTGCTACAATATCGCCTGTTTTTGTATTTTTCGCTACTACTGAAGGTTCACGCAATACAATTCCTTTACCTTTTACAAATACTAATGTATTAGCTGTGCCAAGATCGATCCCGACATCTTTATTCCCTAATCCAAACAAATTAAGTACTCCCTTTCTTATTAAAACAATTTCTAATTTATGATGCTAGCAAAATCATACGCTCTATTATAACGAATTACATCAAAAAATTATAGTGTTACAAGCACCGAATCGCGACTTTTGTCGAATGTTTTTTTCTACAACACTACTTTACTATTGTATTTCTATTTCTGTTACGAAACAAATAAAATTAATATGTAAGATTTAACAAAATCGCCACATGCTTATGACGAATATAACAAATAAAAGTTGCAATTGCGAAAATTGTCGACGAATTTTTAAATCCGTAATAATTGTTATCGCAATGTAATAATTCCTAATTATAAAATAACTACAAAATAAAAAGACAAACGCTTTAATACGTTTGTCCAATTATCTAGAATTCCCTAGAAATATCCCTTTTCCTTCATGCTTATAAACTGATGATCACCAATGATGACGTGATCGAGCAAATCGACTCCGACTATTTTGCCCGCTTCATAAAGTCTTGTTGTGACATCGATATCTTCAGGACTGGGTGTCGGAATGCCGCTTGGATGGTTGTGGGAACAAATGATAGAAGCAGCGGAACGTTTTACAGCTTCGCGGAAAATTTCCCGGGGATGGACGATGCTGGCATTCAAGCTCCCAACAAATATGGTTTGTTTATGGAGCACCTGATTTTTTACGTTGAGAAAAAGACAGACAAAATGCTCCTGCTGTAATGACGTCATATCCTGCATTAAAAAGGTCGCTGCATCTTCCGGCGAGCGGATCGTAAAGCGTTCTTCCAAATCTTTCGATGCGAGTCTTCTTCCAAGTTCGATCGCAGCAAGCAGCAAAACTGCTTTTGCTTCCCCTATTCCTTTAATCTCGGTCATTTCTTCAAGTGTTGCATGCTTTAAATTATGCAATTTTTCGAAGTTGATCAATACCCGATTGGCTACTGTCAATACAGACTCACTTTTTGTCCCGGTACCGAGCAATATGGCAATCAGCTCCTGATTCGAAAGACTTCTTGCGCCTTGGCGGATGAGGCGTTCCCGCGGGCGGTCTGCTTCATGAACGTCATGGATTTTCATATTCAATAACGGTTGTTGGACCGTCATTTACATCACTCCTAAAATGGTAGTTTTAGTAGTTGTAATGTAAGCATTTTTTGAACTAATGTAGCAATTGGTAACCCGACGACATTATTATAGTCCCCTTCAATACGGTCAACGAGCATGGCGCCACTCGTCTGTATTCCGTATCCGCCTGCTTTATCGAAAGGATCTCCTGTCTGAACATAGGCCTTGATCATTTGCGGTGAAACATCTTTAAATAGCACCGATGTTATTTCAACAAATGTATGCTCTGTTCCGTCCGCCAAAATAAGAGCTACAGCTGTCATCACTTCATGTCGATTTCCGGCAAGCTTCGTTAAATGCTCTATGGCTTCTTCCTCCGAAACAGGCTTGTGCAGTAGTTGGTCATTAAACACAACAATTGTATCCGCTCCGATAATACAATGATTAGGACATTTCTTAGCCACATCACGCGCTTTCAATAATGCCACTTCTGTCACATATTCATGAACCGTATCGCCCGTGACGCTTGTTTCGACAACATCGCTTGTCACAATCTCAAACGGGACATTCAGCATTTGGAGCAATTCCTTTCTCCTTGGTGAAGCAGAAGCTAATATAAGTTGTTCATTTGTAGTAAAATTCATTTCCAATCCTCCTACATACTATAGTAACTGAGAAATGGAATTTTGAACAACAGCCAACTCTATATGCAAATATACGAAAAACAAAATTTCATTATGTTTTCCACGATTAAAATGTTACTTTCAAGCAATCAAGACTCTCAAAATAATTTATAAACATATGCAGACGAACAACATTAGGATTCGTCGAAAGCTTTGAAACTTCTGTCATAATCCCTGTCCAGTCTTCCGGTACCTGTTTTTTGTCAATTGCTTTAGTATCCTCAGCCGAGAACAATTTCGGATCTTTCAATGTGACCGGCAGCTGGAGTTCTGCAGGATTAGGACAGCTGCTCGCAATCTTAATTTTTTTATAAAAACCGGTAGGCACAATTGTTAATGCCGTTTCCACTTTTTCTGTATCCAGTCGGGACCAGACAAAATACTGATCGCCCACTTTAACAACTGCTGCTTTATTTAACGTAGGATAAGTCCCCAAAAATTGTGCTGCACTATCAAAATTTGAAAAAACACCGTGCTGCAATGCAAAATACTGTTGCTGTACTTGCTGCTCCTCGGGTGTTTGAACAGTCGTCGGGATTGTTTCTGCAGCTTCTTCGGTTGTCGTAGGTAGTTGCAGAATAAAAACAAATAGTATGACGCCAGCAAGCCCTGTAATACTTCCAATGAACATTGCTTGAAAAATGGCATTATTCCTTAAAGCTTTCATTGTTGCCACAGCTCCATCTCTTTTTCATACAACAATAGCAAAATAGCGTTAAAAAAAGAGGAGACTGCTGTCGCCTTCCTCTAAAAAGTTTTCGATATTATTCTTCTTTATTTGCAACCCGATTTTCTTTTACGGCAATTCATCCTTTTCAAATTGACGCAGATCGCAATATGCACGCTTTATCCCGGGTTTGGTGCCTGGTTGGCATCAGTGCATATTTCGTCGAATTTCACTTAGTAAATAGAGTGAACCGGTAACAATTCGTACTGTTTCATCTATTACCGGTCGCTGTAAAAATTCGTTTACATCTTCTATTATTTGTTTTTCCTCCGCTCGACTAAGTTCGTAAAGGGTCATTGCCTGCATTGCCCGTTCATTATGAATATTGGCGAAATAAAAAGCGTCACCGACTTCTTCCAGTAACTTTAGAATTGTTTTGACATCCTTGTCCGCCAGTAAACCGATGACAAATTCGATTCGCTTGTTCGGAAAGTGCTCTTTTACCGTATCCACCAATGACTGAATACTTGCAGGATTATGTGCCCCGTCAAAATAAAGTTTCGGCCGGATTTGTTCAAAGCGCCCGGCAAGTATTGCATTGTTCACACCCGTACGGATTTTTTGAACATCTAGCGGCAAGTCAAATTTCTTTAAAACTTCCAGAAATGCAGTAATGGCCAATGCCATATTATGCCCTTGATGTTTCCCTAGTAGCTGACGCTGTAATTTGGATATATTTAGTTGCAGTAATGGATACTCATATACTTCGGTTCCTTCATTTTTTGAAACGAAAAAGTCGGTACCAAACTTGAATAATGGTACATTTTTCTGAACGGCTTCCTTTTCGAAAACTTCGGTAACCTCTTCTGTCATTTCCCCAATTACCGCCGGACGATTTTCTTTCAATATGCCGGCTTTATGATACGCTATACTTGTTAATGTATTGCCTAAAAAATTCGTATGTTCCAAAGCGATACTCGGGACAACCGAAACGATCGGTGTCACTACATTTGTACTGTCTTCTCTGCCGCCCATGCCTGCTTCGATTAATACTAAGTCCGGCTTTTGCTCAGCAAAGTATAAAAGTGCCACCGCCGTCAATAATTCAAAGTCTGTCAGTTTTCCGCTAAGTCCGGCTTTTGCCAACTGCTGAAACTTCCGGTCCATCTGCTCATTAGTGATTGACCGGCCATCAATCTGTATTTGATCATGGACATCTACAATACAAGGTGACATAAACTTCCCGACTGATAAACCGTATTCGCGAGCCATCCCTTCAACAAATGCCAATGTTGAGCCTTTTCCGTTCGTTCCCGCTAAATGGACTACATTCAGCTGTTTCTCAGGCTGTCCAAGCAGATTAAGTGCGGATTCAATCGCTTCTAAACCCGGCTTGATCGCTCGTTCACTTTCTACCTGCCAACGCTCTTTGTATAACTCCAGTAATGGAATCATGAAATCCACCCTCTTTCTGTAAACAGACTGCGTACTTCAGCGATAAAATATAAGGAGCCGGTAATAACGAGCAGCTCATCTTCAGCCAAATGATTCATTTCTTTTTCAATTAGCTCCTGCCAATTTGAATGCATAAACTTTTTTGAATGTGTGCTTTGTTCATAAAGTTGCTTCGCTGTCGCCGCGCGCGGCAAATCAATTTGTGTGAAGTGCATTTCAGATGCGACCTCATCCATTAATTTTATACTGATACCATGGTCCTTATCCTGTAAAGCAGCATAGACAAACTTCACTTTATGCTGTGGTGCAGTTTCCTTTAATGTATTAATGAGGGCAGTCGTCCCTTCCGAATTATGGGCACCGTCCAAAATAATATTGTCGTGCACTTTTTCAAAACGCCCTTCCCACTTTGCATGTTGCAAGGCCAATTTTACTTTTTGCGCATTAAAGGATTCAAGATATAAATATGCTGCCGTAATGGCAAGCGCGGCATTGGCCATTTGATGTTCCCCAGCCATCGCAAGTTCAATTTTGTCGATCATGATATTTCCTCGGTAGTCAAAATAAGCACCTTTTTGATTTTCCACATAAAAATGTTCACCCAACGTAAAGATCGGAGCATGGAGCTGTGCTGCCGTTTGCTGAATTACCGCCAGCGCTTCCACATTTTTCACTCCGACAATAACCGGCCTTCCTTGCTTAATAATTCCTGCTTTTTCTGCGGCAATTTCGGCATATGTCTCACCGAGCATATCCGTATGCTCAAGCGAAATTGTTGTAATCACACATACTTCCGGTGTCACAACATTCGTTGAATCCAAACGCCCGCCAATACCGGTTTCAAGCAATGCGATATCCAATGACTGCTCCGAGAAGTATTTTAGGGCAAGCAATGTCATAAACTCAAAAAAGCTTGGGAATTCCCCGCCCAATTTATTTTCAATAACTTCCGCAATTTCATTTGCAATACGCAGAAAGTCTTCATCGGAAATTTGCTGTTTATTGATTGTCACCCGTTCATTGGCACGCTCAAGATGCGGCGATATGAAGGCGCCGACCGTTAAGCCATGCTTGATTAAAATCTCGCGCGTTGCATTCAATGTTGAACCTTTTCCATTGGAACCTGCAAAATGTATGAATTTCGTTTTTTGTTCCGGATTGCCAAGTGCATCCAGGATAATCTTCGCCGACTGTAATGGTTCGCCTTTATATTGGCTTGCTTTTAACTTAAAAATAAAATCTGTGCATTGCTTCATCGTTTGAAACATTATTTCCTCTCCCTAAACGGCTAATATGTAATATATTTTATTATAGCTGAATTAAAAGAAAGAGGTACCGTTATACGGTACCTCTCTTTGGCATTACATATTTTTCAGTTCTGCAATGCGTTTTTCAACTGTTGCGTATTTTGCTTCATAGTCCGCCAGTTTTTCACGCTCTGTTGCTACTAATGCTTCCGGTGCTTTTGAAACGAAACGTTCATTCGATAGCTTTCCAGAAACTAATTTTACTTCTTTCGCCCATTTGTCGAGCTCTTTTTCAAGACGTGCGATTTCTTCTTCAATATTGATTAAGCCTGCAAGTGGCATGAAGATTTCTGCGCCTGAAACTACTGCTGACATTGCCTGTGCTGGTGCTTCAAGATTCGCCCCGATTGTTAAGCCATCCGGGTTACAGAATTTTTCAATATAGCCTTTGTTCACTTCAAGCACTGCCGATGTTTGTTCATCTTTTGCTGAAATCGTCATCGGTACTTTTTTGCTCATTGGTGTATTCACTTCTGCACGAATATTACGTACAGAACGGATAATATCCATTAATAGCTGCATATCGCCCGCTTCTGCTGTAAAGTTGAATGCCGGATTAACAGTCGGCCATGCAGCAACTGTAATTGACTCCCCTTCATGCGGCAAGTGCTGCCAAATTTCTTCTGTTACGAAAGGCATGAATGGGTGCAGTAAACGCATCGTGTTGTCTAAAACGTAAGCAAGTACTGAACGTGTCGTTAATTTAGCCGCTTCATCTTCACCATATAATGGCAATTTCGCCATTTCGATATACCATGAACAGAAATCATCCCAAATGAAATTGTAAAGTTCACGGCCAACTTCACCGAACTCATATTTATCAGATAATGTTGTTACACGGTCAATCGTTTCATTCAAGCGTGAAAGAATCCATTTATCCGCTGTTGAAAGGTTACCTGTTAAATCAATTTGCTCATATGTTAGGCCTTCCATGTTCATCAAAGCAAAACGAGAAGCATTCCAGATTTTGTTTACGAAGTTCCAAGTAGATTCTACTTTTTCTGTAGAGTAACGTAAATCCTGACCTGGAGATGAACCTGTTGCAAGGAAGTAACGCAATGAATCCGCACCATATTGGTCGATTACATCCATCGGGTCAACCCCGTTACCAAGTGATTTGGACATTTTGCGTCCTTCAGCATCACGAACTAAACCATGGATTAAAACGTCTTTAAATGGACGCTCGCCTGTAAATTCTTTCCCTTGGAAAATCATGCGGCTTACCCAGAAGAAGATGATGTCATAGCCCGTTACTAACGTATTTGTCGGGTAGTAGCGCTTGAACATTTCGGATTCTTCATTTGGCCAATCCATTGTAGAAAACGGCCATAAAGCAGATGAGAACCATGTATCTAGAACATCTTCGTCCTGTGTCCAATTCTCAGCATCTTCAGGTGCTTCTTTTCCTACATAAAGCTCGCCTGTTTCTTTGTTGTACCAAGCTGGAATTTGATGACCCCACCATAATTGACGCGAAATACACCAGTCATGAATATTTTCCATCCAGCGGTTATATGTGTTTTCAAAACGATTTGGTACGAAGTTTACTTTTTCATTTTCATCTGCTTGCATTTTTAATGCTTCTTCAGCAAGTGGAGCCATTTTTACGAACCATTGTTTAGAAAGATACGGTTCTACAACAGCATTCGTACGCTCTGAATGGCCTACTTGGTGTACATGTGGTTCGATTTCGATTAATACGCCTGCCTCTTGTAGATCTGCAACGATTTGCTTACGGCATTCGAAACGATCCATACCCGCATATTTACCAGCTAAGTCATTCATTGTACCATCTTCGTTCATAACTAAAATACGTTCTAGATTATGACGGTTCCCAACTTCAAAGTCGTTCGGGTCATGTGCTGGTGTCATTTTTACAACACCTGTACCGAATTCCATATCTACGTAGTCATCTGCAACGATTGGAATTTCACGACCTACGATAGGTAAAATAACTGTTTTCCCTACTAAGTGTGCATAGCGCTCATCTTCCGGGTGTACAGCTACACCAGAGTCACCCAGCATTGTCTCTGGACGAGTTGTTGCAACGCGTAATTTACCTGAACCATCAGCAAGCGGGTATTCCATATGGTAGAATGCGCCTTCTACTTCTTTGTGGATTACTTCGATGTCTGAAAGGGCCGTTTTGGCAGCCGGATCCCAGTTAATAATACGCTCACCACGGTAAATATAGCCTTTTTCGTATAATTTAACGAATACTTCTTTTACAGCATCAGATAAGCCTTCATCAAGTGTAAATCGCTCTTTTGAATAGTCTAATCCTAAACCTAATTTCGACCATTGTGCACGAATATGGGATGCATATTCTTCTTTCCATTCCCATGTTTTTTCAAGGAACTTTTCACGGCCAAGATCATAGCGGGAAATACCTTCCCCGCGCAATTTCTCTTCTACTTTCGCCTGTGTCGCAATACCTGCATGGTCCATACCTGGCAACCATAGTGCATCAAATCCTTGCATGCGTTTCATACGAATTAAAATATCTTGCAATGTTGTATCCCAAGCGTGGCCAAGGTGCAGCTTACCTGTTACGTTTGGCGGTGGGATAACGATAGAGTATGGTTCCTTATCGCTTGTTGGATCTGCTTCGAAAAATTTGCCTTTTAACCACCATTCATAGCGGCCGGCTTCAGTTTGCTGCGGATCGTATTTTGTTGGCATTGTAATTTCCGTCATGATGAATCTCTCCTTTGTCACCTTATTATTGGACATAAAAAAACTCCCTTCGTCTTAAAAAAGGACGAGGGAGTTAATTCGCGGTACCACCTTTATTTCCGATCGGGTTTAGTCAAGCGTTCACATTCCTTACCCACAAACGCTTTCTTAAAATTTAAAAAAGCGCAAGCAGTCAATATGCAGCGTTGGAATGCCCAATCGGCACTTCATTCGATAACGGTGTTTAACCGGATCCTAGCTACTGTTAGTTCACTAAGTCAGCTCCTAGGCTACCTTCTGCATGGTTGATGGAGAAACTTTTCAGCTACCGTTTCCTCTCTTGCCATCGATCTCATACGTACTCTTCCTAATCTTCGCTTCAATTATATAGTTGCACTTTATTTTAAGCTGTTTTTAATGAAATATCAAGCACGAATGGGGAATATACTTTAACACGTTATCTGCGCTCTTCACATATACTATGCAAAAGGAGTCTGGACATTGCGAAAAAACTACAATCCTTATTTATTGCCTCCATGGCTGCGAAAATTCCGTTTCTTTATGCGTCATTGTATTTTGCCGATTACGATTTTTCAGGCGATTCGAACGATCTTACTTCCGACAACGGGTGATATATTATTGCTGGCCATTCTAATTTTATTTACTTACTTATTACTCACAGATTTCATTTAAAATTCACAACAAAAAAATGTTCCGTAAGCTTCAATTCTTACGGAACATTTATTTATTTTTTCAATTGTATTTGCACGCGACTATATGCATCAGCCAACTGTTCCAGGAAATCAAGCTCATGGGGAACGGTTTGAGCCATCTGCGTTGATTCTACTTCTTTTTCCGCTTGAAGTCGGGGTTGTACTTCTTCTACAGGCTTTTCGACGACGATCTCTTCGACTGGTGCCGGTTCCTCTACTTCAACAATTGCTTGTACTTTCTTTTCCACATCACAATGGACTGCCCAGCTACATGAGCAGTAGCCATTATTCGGCTCCACTTTAATATCATTTATGCGAAGTGATACAGCTTCAATGTCATCGTTCGGAAAATCTACTGAAAAAGGCAGGGCATATTCGAAATAACCATGATCTTTTTCAATATCCATATGTTCGATATAGATACCTTCCTCAATTTCATCCTCGCGTGCTACATGATCAAATTGAATATTGCCTTTTACTACATAAATTCCTCTTACTACGACGGAATCTTCGCTAATCTCTTCATGCCATTTCGGTTCTACTACTATTTTAGAATTCTCTTGAACATTTCCTAATTGCTTTGGAAATGTAAATGTCTCTTTCATTTCCCACTGTTGCATAAAAAATCCCCTCCCTACGCTTACATTATGCATAGAAAGGGAATTTATGATTTATTTATGAGATTATCTCGCTAATTTTTCAAAGACATTATGGAATGCCTGAACTGTTTTTGCGATATGTTCTTCTGTATGCGCCGTTGAAATAAATAGTCCTTCAAATTGTGATGGCGGCAGGAAAATTCCTTCTTCGGCCATTAGTTTGAAGTATTCTGCAAATAGCTCTAAATCCGAACTTTTCGCCGATTCAAAATCGATTACATCTTCGTTTGTGAAGAAGAAACCAATCATCGACCCTGCACGATTCACTGTATGTGGAATATTGTATTTCGTCGCTGCCGCACGGAAACCTTCTTCCAACTGGTCACCCAGTTTGCGGAAGTATTCATATGAGTCTTTGTTCAGACGGCTTAATGTTTCATAGCCGGCTGTCATTGCAAGCGGATTACCTGATAATGTACCTGCTTGATAAATCGGACCTGACGGAGCGATTTTCTCCATAATTTCGCGCTTTCCGCCAAATGCACCAACCGGTAAGCCTCCGCCGATTACTTTACCTAAACAAGTAAGGTCAGGTTTAATTCCGTAATATTCCTGGGCACAGCCATAGTCTACACGGAAGCCTGTCATAACTTCATCGAAAATTAAAACCGTTCCATTCTCTTCTGTCAGTTTACGCAGCCCTTCAAGGAAACCTGGCTGTGGCGGAACAACACCCATATTGCCGGCAACCGGTTCTAAAATAACTGCAGCTAAATCAGCGCCGAATTTTTCAAATACTAATTTTGCAGATTCCAAATCATTATAAGCAACCGTTAATGTATTTTTGGCAATATCAGCCGGAACACCCGGTGAGTCAGGTAAACCAAGTGTCGCTACACCTGAACCTGCTTTAATCAGCAGTGAATCCCCATGACCGTGATATGAACCTTCAAATTTTAAAATCTTGTCGCGTCCAGTAAATCCACGCGCTAAACGTAGTGCAGACATTGTTGCTTCTGTGCCTGATGATACAAAACGAATCATTTCCACTGAAGGCAAACGGTCCATTACAAGCTTCGCCAATTTGTTTTCTGAAACAGTAGGTGCACCGAATGATGCGCCTTTAGCTGCCTGATCCTGAATAGCCGAAACAACTTCCGGGTGTGCATGTCCTAAAATTAACGGACCCCATGATAAGACATAGTCAATATATTCATTGCCATCAATATCTTTAATAACTGCACCTTTGCCTGAATCCATAAATATCGGATCCAAGTTTACTGATTTAAATGCACGTACAGGAGAGTTTACTCCCCCTGGCATTAAATCAACCGCTTCTGTAAATGCTGCTTTTGACTTTTCATAACTACGCATATTATTTTTCCTCCAACCAACGACAGACGTCTTTTGCATGATAAGTAATAATTAAATCGGAACCTGCACGCTTCATACCTAATAATGTTTCCAGTACAACCGCTTTTTCATCGATCCAGCCATTTTGTGCAGCTGCTTTTACCATTGAATATTCGCCCGATACATTATACGCTACAACAGGTAATGGGAAGCTGTTTTTCACATCACGGATGATATCCATATATGCTAATGCTGGTTTCACGATTAGGAAATCGGCACCTTCTTCAACGTCCGAAGTTGCTTCGCGAATCGCTTCCATTCGATTGGAAGGATCCATTTGATACGTTTTGCGGTCACCGAACTGTGGTGCTCCTTCTGCCGCTTCACGGAATGGACCGTAATAGCTTGAAGCGTATTTAACCGCATAAGACATAATCGGAATATGCTGGAATCCTGCTGAATCCAATCCTGCACGAATCGCCGTTACAAACCCGTCCATCATGTTCGATGGTGCAATAATATCGGCACCGGCTTTTGCTTGTGAAATTGCTGTACGCGCCAGCACATCAAGTGATGGATCATTTAACACTTGATCGCCTTCAATAACACCACAATGACCGTGATCTGTAAATTCACACAAGCAAGTATCTGCTACGACTAGAAGCTCTGGATGACGTTCTTTAATTAAACGTGTCGCTTCCTGTACGATACCGTGATCATGGAAAGCACCAGTACCGACTGCATCCTTTTCTTTAGGAATTCCGAAAAGTAATACCGCACGAATGCCTAAGTCTACAATTTCATCTACTTCAGCTGCCAAGTTATCTAAAGATAATTGGAACACGCCCGGCATTGAACTAACAGGGTTTTTAATATTTTCGCCTTCAATAATAAACAACGGATAAATAAGGTCTTCTTTTTGTAGGTATGTTTCTTTTACGAGTGCACGCATCGCTGCATTTTGACGTAAGCGACGGTGACGTTGGAAATATAGTTCTGTCATTTTGTCTGTTCCTCCAGGATGAGCTGTTCAATTACAGCTTGCATCGTATAGATTTTAGGTTGCACAATTGGCTGAACCCCGTATTTTTCAAGGGCTGCTGTTGTTACATGACCAATCGATGCAAATTTCACATTTTGCCAATCTACATGCGGCAAAATATGCTCAGCATAAATATCTACCGCAGAAGGACTGGCGAATATTACAATCGGATGTTTTTCTGTCAGTAGGCACTGTGTTAATTGCGAAAAATATTTTCTGCACGGACGTGTTTCATAAACCGTCCATTCATCCGCTCCAGTACCTTCATGAATCGTCTTTTTCGCCATCGATCCGCGCACAAATAAGGCACGTTCACCTGGCTCCATCGAAAATTCCTCCACAAATACATCAGCACTGTAAACAGTTGGCATAAAATGAATTTCATAGCCGTGCTCCTGCAATAAAGCAGCTGTCTTTTCACCGACAGCTGCAATTTTCATTGTGGCCGGAATCGTCTGTTCATGCCGTATACATTTATCGATAAAGCTTTTTACCGCATTTTGGCTCGTAAAAATGAGCCACTGATATGCAGGTAATTCACGAAAATAGTATTCATCTTCCTTAGAAACCTTTTCTACTGTTTCGATTAATGGATAATTATAAACTTTCCCGTCATGTTGCTCAATCAATTGCTCTACAGACCTTACAACCGCCGAGCCTGTAATAATTAATGTTTTTCCTAAGAGTGCATTACTCGGCATCTAACTCAGCCTTTACTTTTTGAATTAAGTCAAAGGCACCTTGCTCAGTTAATTTTGCGGCAACAGCTTTACCAACTGCATCCGCGTCAGTCCCTGTTAACGTTTCCTTATAAGTTACAGAAGCATCCGGTGCTGCCACTAAACCTGTTAAAGTAATTGTGTCACCGTCTACTGTTGCATAGCCGGCAATCGGCACTTGGCAGCCCCCGTCCATCGCAGCTAAAAACGAACGCTCGGCATGTGCTGTAGCCCATGTTGTAGCATCCGTTAATTTTGCCAGTTGCTCAAGCAGCTCCGCATCATCCGCGCGGCATTCAATCCCTAATGAACCTTGTGCAACAGCTGGAAGGCAAATTTCCGTATCTAAATATTCAGTTACGACTTCATCACTCCAGCCAAGTCGTTTCAAGCCTGCTGCGGCTAAAATAATCGCATCGAAATCTTCTGTTTCCAGTTTTTTTAGACGTGTATCAACATTTCCGCGAATCCACTTAATCTCAAGATCTGGACGTGCTTGTAATAATTGTGCGCTACGACGTAATGAACTCGTTCCAACGATTGCACCTTTTGGCAAATCGGCAAATTTCACATGACCATTTGAAATAAAGGCATCTCGCGCATCTTCACGTGGAGGAATACAGCCAATGATCAGCCCTTCAGGCAATACGGCAGGCATATCTTTCATCGAATGCACAGCAAAGTCGATTTCTTTATCATAAAGAGCTTGTTCGATTTCCTTAACGAATAGACCTTTACCGCCAACTTTAGAAAGCTGTACATCTAAGATGCGGTCGCCTTTTGTTACAATTTCCTTGATTTCAAAATCAAATGGTACGCCAGCTTCTTTCAGCTCATTAATAAACCAGTTTGTTTGTGTTAATGCTAATTTACTTTTTCGAGATCCTACAATAATTTTTCTCACGTTACTCCGACCTTTCTATTCTGCTAAACCCACAGATGGAAATTTGATAATTTGCTGCCGAGAAAGAAATTAATCACAACGAGTAAAAATAAATAAATATGCACCTGTGCATACACCATGCCGATTAATTTTCCTTTCCGATGCAGCAAAAAAATAATTAAGTAAACAATCGATACGATAAACGAGCCTAAAATTTTTACATCGAAAACGGAAACATTCTCTAATGTTAAAAATGCCCATTCTAACCCTAAAATTAAACTTATTAATAGCAATGGAATACCAATAATGGTCGATAAATTAATCCACTTAACCATTTGCTGTAAACTAGGCAATCGTGACCATAAATTCGTAAACTTTTTTTGCTTTAATATGCGATATAAAATTAAATACAGCAGCGAGAAGACAAACGCAACCGAAAAAGCGGCGTATGACACAATCGCAAAACTAATATGGATTAACAGCATTTCCGAAACTAATGAATCACCGACAATCTGATCATTCGTTTGCGGTGCAAATAAGTGAATTGTCATAAATACAAAGCTCAATACATTAATGAAAAACACCGGTAAATCAACTCGTACAATACAATGAAGGACGATTGAAAGTGTTGTTAAGAGCCATGCATAAAAGAATACCCCTTCATACAACGACAAAATAGGAAATCGTTTCGTTTCAATGATAAACAAGACGATAAATAAAGTTTGCAACACCCAGACGATGGAAACAAACCAGAAGGCTACACGCCTGAATTTTATATTTTTATAAAGGTAGTCTGAAAAATAAAGTACGATACAGAGCCCATAGAGAATGATCATGAGCTCGTATAATCTTGTCATTACCATTTCTGTCATATGCACCTTCTCCTGATGGAAACTTACTAAAAAAAGCGCTTTCGCTATCTATAATTTTACCATATAGATACGAAAACGCTTATGATTTATTTGAATAAAGTGCTTCAATAAGGCTCAATGTCTATTGGCTATTGTTCAATTAATAAGAGAAACCTGGTTTTAAGGTTACCTCTTGTGCTGCTTCACTGTTTTTAACTTCCGGGCGTAATTGCTGTACTTCTTGCTTCACTTCGTCTTCAATACCGAAGATTTGTTGGAATAATGCAAGCTGTGCTTCCGCATTTTTCTCGTTCGCAAGTTCTTTTGCTTGGAGAATCGGCGTTTTCAATAGCTGATTAATAATCGATTTTGTATGCTTGTTTAAAATTTTGCGTTCGCGCTCTGTTAAATTCGGCATTTTGTTTTCGATACTCATCATCGTTTCTTCTTGAATAGATGCCGCTTTTTTACGTAAGGCAGAAATAACAGGCACGACTCCAAGTGTATTAAACCAATCTTTAAATTGAATAATTTCCTCTTGAATCATCGCCGTAATTTCATTTGCCGCACGTTCACGCTCTGCCAAGTTGGCTTGTACAATTCCTTGAAGGTCATCAATATCATAAAGGAATATATTTGGCACATCGCCAATACGAGGATCTAAATCACGCGGTACCGCAATATCGACCATAAACAATGGGTCGCCTTTACGAAATTTCGCTACATCTTTCATCAAGTCATAATCGATGACATAGTCTGTTGCCCCAGTTGAACTGATTAAAATATCCGCTTCAAGCAACGTACATTGCAGCTCATTCATTGCTTTCGCATCGCCATCAAACTTCGCTGCCAAGTTTTGAGCTTTTTCAAATGTACGGTTAATCACCGTTACTTTTCCTACACCATTTCCGTATAGGTTTTGAATTGCAAGCTCACCCATTTTACCGGCACCTAAAATGGCTACATGCTTATCTTTTAAGGACCCAAAGATTTTTTTGGCAAGCTCCACGGCAGCATAAGAAACAGAAACAGCATTTTCCCCAATCGCTGTTTCGCTATGGGCACGTTTTGCGAATGTTACGACTTGCTTAAATAATTGGTTGTAAACTGTACCAGTTGTACCAATTTCCTGACCTTGTAAAAAACTTTTCTTTACTTGTCCTAAAATTTGCGTTTCCCCAAGCACCATGGAATCAATACCAGCCGTCACACGGAATAAATGGTTTAATGACTCATCTTCTTCACGGATGAATAAGTGATCCTCAAACTGTTCCATTGGTATGTTAAACCAGTTCGCCAAAAATTGTTTAATATAGTAGCGACCAGTGTGTAATTGATCAACAACCGCATAAATTTCAGTACGGTTACAAGTAGAGATTATTACATTTTCCAATATGCTTTTTTGGTTTTGTAGCGCTTCCATAGCATTCGGAAGATCCGATTCGATAAACGAGAGCTTTTCACGAATTTCTACTGGCGCTGTTTTATAATTCAGGCCTACTACTAATGTATGCATGAACCCCCACACCTCACACGTTCTAATTCATTGATTTTATTGTAGCATAATGACAGCATGATTCTAGTTTAGTTTGTGAACATGCTTTGAAAGTATTTACTAAACATACTTAATTAAATCCAAAAAACAACTTTTAAATTGTCATTGGATGTTTAAACCTTTGTATCTATACCCTAACTTCAGAAAAATACATCTTGTCACAAATAGCGCAAGATGAAGTCTTTTCGGAAAAGGATTTTGAATTGTTATATTAGAATTATTCTAATGTAAGTTTAACAAAGTTCGACATAGATTTCAATCATTCAAACCAAAAAAGAAGCCCACTTTATAAGTGAGCCTCTATTTTGTCACATATTATGAATTTTAGTCCCAATAACTTTTCCTGTTGCATCGAGTGCCTGGAATTCAACTTCTACATATAAATCAAATTCCGGGAACTCATAAAGGTTCGGTCGATGCATATAGCGCGAAGAACCCCGTGCCGGCAAGTCGTATTTAACATCTCCACTCGGTGATATAAATACAACGCGTACACCTTTTACATTGTCGCATCCTGTATTCACATCCGCCAAAATTGTTACTTTTGATGTTTCGATACGCACATCAGTATTGTTAAAGATTGTATCCCCTACTAGACAACTATTGTTCATAACAGGAGTTTTACATAAAATCGTTGTAATGATCGCCTGTAGAGAGCTGTGCAAGTTTTCAATCGATGTGATATTTTGATATGTGCCCTTTGTTTCGGATGAAATATCTTTCAGTAGTTTTTCATTTACCGTTGTATATGATCCAACCGAAACAGTGTGGATAGCAATGCCTTTTTCTCTTGCATCGTTCAGCACGTTAGTGAGTCCGCTGCTGTTTGAATAACCGTCTGTCACAAGGACAATGGCTTTACTTGTATACTGGTTTGTCGTGAAATTACTGATTGCTGTTTCAAGTGCTTTCACAATATTTGTCGATCGATTTTCGTTTTTATACGTTAACAAACTATCGATACTAGAAACGATATCCGCTTTGTCTGTTGCTTCGTGATTTGGACGATTATTGAAGCGATATACATGACTTGGGTTTGCCCCGATTTGTTTAATCGTTTGCTTCACTTTATTCGCTGTATAATTTTTCGCATCGCGCGCTTTCATCGAACCAGAGTGGTCTACAACAAACATAACTTCCGATTCAACGGAACATAAATTGTTTTCATAACGCGGGTTTGCAAAGATTTGTTCAGAGACTGTTGTATTTTTCAGACTTTGTACGACTTTATCATAACGTGGATCCAGATCGATCAAGCGTGCCTTAACCTGTGATTTACCATATAAAATATCGTCAAAGTAAACTACAGCAGATCCGCGGCTGCCTGTGCCGTTATTATAGTCTTTCGTATTTGTATCAAATGATACGACACGCGTTTTTCCGTTAAATGTTACTTCCACCGTTCCTTTATAGTCGGTAATAATTACCCCGCCTGGTGCGACAAGGTTTACGATTACCTTCGTATAACGGTCCATGCCATCCGGGCGCTGCTGCAGTTCTTTTCCTGCAAGCAATACTTTAATTTTCGCAGCGGCACCTTCCAGCTTCCCGATTACGTCCGCATAATCTTTTCGCAATAAGTTTTTGTCGATTTGACCTAAACGATCATACATTGCCTTAATGACCTCAACCGATTCTTCATGTGCTAATGTTACCTGATCAGCAATCGGTAGAAACTTATCTGTCAAATAAATAATGACCGCATGGAGCATTGAATCGAATGCTTCAGTATCTTCTTCACTCATAACACCTTGCAAATCATATGTTGCACGTCCCTCATTGTTGACCGTGTACATGACTTTAGCATTGCCGAGACCGCCCCAAGAAGACTCCTCTTTTGGTCCTTCGATCATATAGTCGAGAATTTGTTCGAATAGCCAAACCGAAATAATTTGTCCTTCCAGCTTTAGATCTGCATTCCCGTATTGAATTTCCTTGGAAGTAACCTGACCTTGTGTCAATTTCCCGTCAGCAGTTGTATAGTTTTCCCATTTAGACCCTGTCATCACTTTTAAATCCGGATCGTAATCTGAAATTGTAATAACCCCGTTTTGTGTAAATGGTACTGTCGTTGTCCCTACCAAACCTGAAGGCAATGCAGGTAATGGTTTTACCCCAGGATCAACCGTTCCTCCATTCCATTCCGTCTGTTCTGGATCAAACACTTCATAAGTAATACGCAATTCCGCTTTTGGCACATAGCGGACAGACGCTTCAATAACCTGATTTTTGTATGTGTAATACTTTTCTGATGGATTAATCATCTCAAAGCGAATTGTATCAACTACTGACTTCGTTAAAGCAGGAGCCGTTACATATACGCTAAGCTGTGGTCCATCGGTATAAACCGTTGTTGATTGACCGCTTGTACTTGTATTCGTTTCAGAAACTTTTGCCCCGGCTTTTGAAGTCACTTTAAATGCCAATGATTCATCATATGAAATGTCGTTGCCATAGCTATCGCGCAAATCAATTGTAATTAAAGTTGAATCCACTCCGTTTGCTGTAAGCTCTTCGTTTTCAACATTAATTTTTTTAACCGCTTTATAAACATCCGGACGTGTCGCTTTATCATCCGTGTTTTTACCAGGAGTTGTCGGAATCGTCACAGTACCGTTTTTACTCTCAACAAAGTTCACCGGTAATGTAATTTTATTGTTGTCTTTGCCGGCAGGTGTACTTGCCAGACCTTCGATCGCCAATTTCCCCTGCTGATTGATACGGTACATGAAGACCGCCATATCACCGCGATTAATGTTGCGCGTCGGCTTATAGTCTTCATATGTGCGCTTTCCGGTTGTACCTGTTGTAATTTCGTTCATATATAAATATCTGACTGCCTGGATCTCGGATAAATCGAGACCATTTACCGCCGCATAAAGCTTTGCAAAGTGGCCGCGGGAAATATTGGCATTGCGCTTCGACTTATTATTCACGCCATATAACGGAATATTCAAGTCACCATAATATTCATAGAGCATATCTTTATCATTTGTATTGAAGTGATAGTTTTTGTCCATCTTCGCTAAAAACTGCAGCATCTGCCATTCCATCACGAGTGTACCGGACTGGAACTTATTCCCTTTATATAACTGCAAATAATCATTATCTATTGTCCATTTGGCTGCTTTATATTTCGAATTTTTTTTCGCTATATCCGAAATTTGCTTGCTTGCAGCTTCCGTTTCCGCAGCACCGAACGGAAATACCACGGAAAATACTAGTAGGCAACTGAGCAGCATGGCCATTAGTTTCTTCATTTTACTCATGTTTGCATCCCCTTAGTTAAAGAACAGAATATTGTCTCGGTAATTCTCTTTTAAATCTGCTTCTAAATAACGTAAAAATCGTTCAATAATCGCGGAAGACTGTGCACGTGTCAGTGTTGCTTTCGGATTGAAATAACCGTCGCTGCCTGACATTAGCCCTAACTGAGTTGCGACATAAATTGCATCGCGTGCATAATCCGTAATTTTGTAATCATCTTTATAGTCTGTAGAATAGCCTGGATCAGGTGCTTTTCCTTCCAGTCCAAGTGCGCGCACTAAAATTGTCGCTGCCTGCTGGCGTGTTAAAAAACCATCCGGATCAAATGTCGTAGGATTTTTTCCTTTAATAACTCCTTTATCAACCGTTGCCACTAAGTAATTGTAATCCTTTACTGTACGTTTCACGTCTTTGAAAATAGAAGGCTGTGTCTTTTTGCGGTTCGTTTCTTCCAATACACGCAGATCAATTGCTTTACCAATAGCAACTGCAAAATCATAGCGCTGTACAGGTGTATTAGGTGAATAGAAGTTCGATTGATCATCCAATATCCCAAGTGAATACAATTTTTCAATTTGCTCACGTGCCCAGTTGGAAGATAAATCACGGAATTTTGGAATTTTCAGCATTTCCAGCTTCGGCATATAATCGATATTGCTTGCGACCGTTCCTTCGCTACCAGGTAAATCGTATTCGTATTCCGATAGCGAATCGGCAGAGCTAATCGTTTTATAGTTGCCGTTAAAACTTGATAAAGATGCATCGTTTTCGTTATATTCTAGTGTTCGTGACTTGGATGTCGATACTTTGTTTTTCACTGTACCGATCGTCCCGTCATCATATTCAATCTCGAAATCTGTAATTTGTGTTTCAGTAGCTCCCCAGAAATTTTCATATCCTTCATTTCGGCTATCTGCATGTACCGTTATCGTTTTTGTAACAGCATTCTTGCCTCGGCCTGTCGTTTCGGTATATGTTTTGCGGGCAATCGCATTTCCTGAATAATAGTCAGATGCCGGACGCTTGTCTGTAATCGTACTTTTAGAAAGCTGGTAATCCGCCAATGTAAATGTTCTGTCGCCAACTGTAATTTTTTCGGTAAATTTTGTAACCTCACCCGTTGCTGAACTTTGCCCTACTTGGTCATAGTTTGTAACATCGTATGTATACGTAAAATTCCGCGTCAGCTTTTCTCCATTTGGTCCAGCCAACGTAAACTTGTATGTCTCGGTTAACTTGCCTTTAGATTCTCTCGTTGAAATCGTTACATTTTTATTTGTGCCCGTAAATTTAATCGGTTTTCCTGTTAAGAAAAAGTATTCTTCATACTCATATTCGTTTTTTATACCGCCTGTTAAATCGATAGATTGTGCGGAACTTGCTGAAGGGAGCAGCATCAGAAAAAATGAGCATGCCAATAGGAAGGTGAAGCAAAGTTTCTTTCTCACAAATTCGTCCCTCATTTCTTTAAAATTCACTTTTGTTTAAATGGCATGCGAGAAACTTGTCCCGCATGCCTTTTTAATTAGTTTACTAATAATACATAAACTTCCGATGTTGAACGTGCAATTGCTGTTACATGATCTGCCTTATGAATATCAGTAATATCGATTACTTCACCATCTTTAATAACCATCGCTTTTGATAGGTCGAGTGAAAGCGAACCGAAACGGTAGTTCCAGTTACCATCTTTGCTCCACTGGCTGCTGTTAACAACAGATATCTTTTTCGTATTAAAATTAATCGAACTTACACGGCCTGTTAATGTTAACGTAGCCAGTTTTTCATTTGGCACAAAATGAATGCCCTCAATATGACCTTCGTTTACAAAGAAATATCCGTAATATGGATTTGGTGAATTTGTATAATTATCATATAAATCAAGATCCAGTTCCGGAATGACTTTGAATTGCTTTGTTCCGTCCAGTTCAGATGCGATTGTAGAATTACTGTAAGCAAATGATGTAATGGTCTTATCCATATTCCAGAAATGATTATCGAAACGTTGTAAATCTGATAACTCCACTTCATATGCATCTAAATCCGCTACATCAATTCGACCAAAGTAAAGTTTATATTTTGATAGATTCGGTGCTAAATATGCATCATTTGTTATATTGACGATATGAGCATAATCACTCTTAGCCGCACCATCCGTTAATACAAATGCCGTTGTCGAAATCGGTTTTTGCGCTAAATCAAGAGCAATAAGGCCTTCAGGTTCTACTAAACGGCCATTGCGGATTAAAATCGAACCGTTATGGTAATTTAATTTCAAAGAACTTTTAAGTTGCAGTGTATTCACACCAAGATTGACACTTGTAATAGGTTGATAGAATGTACGCTCATTTTTAGCTAATACGATAATCTTATCGATTACTTCCTTGCTGAACTGAGTTTTTGTTACAAAATAAAGCTCACTATTTTTATATTTTTTTAATTGGCTTTTTGAAATTTTTTTATTTCCTACGTAAATACTTGTATTGTTTGTAAAATTAAATGTTGCCTGTGTCTTCGTTCTAACCGTCCCAAAGCGCCAGTTTAGTAAAGGATGCGCATTCTTAACATTTAGCGAATTTTTGTTTGTATTAACCGTATTTAAATCTGCTTTATATAATTCTTTCACCATATTGGCTGTACTCATAATCGTAATTTCAGCGATACGGGAAGTATTGGCTGTTGCAAATTTTAAGCGGACACGGTCTCCTACATAAAGTGAACTTAAATCTACTGATGAGTTTCCTTTGAACACTTCCGTATTGTTTGTCACTGTATAATTTTTCGTTGAAGCGCCGTCGATTTTTACACGGAGCTGCAAACCGTTCGGATCAATCTGTGTCACAGCTCCGGTTACTTGTTTGCTGTTTTCGACGATTGAACCGCCTTCTACATTTGTAGATCCACGCATTTCTGTAATTTTGCCTAAGTTTAATTTAATCGTGACACTCATGCCTGCTTTAAATCCTGCAATTGTTGTCAGCGTATTATTAATATAGTATTTCTGCGTATTCGCAAGGTTAAATGTTGCGGTTTTCCCTGCACTGTTTTTTAATGTGACACTTTTTAATGTTCGTGTGATATTCCCTTTCTTATCTTCAGTTTCATTATAATTTGCTTTCATAAATGTATATGTATTTGATGCTTCAGCTTGCTGCCCTGTTGGTAAGATTGCTAAAGCAAAAGTAATTGCCATTAATACGGTAATGATTTTTTTAAGCAATTTTTCCGCCTCCTTCTCTCAGTAACTTTTCTTTTAATTCATAGCAAACGCCTGGAATATTTGTATTTAATCCCAAATATTGTTGCAGGACCTATATAGTGTAACAAATTTGCCGACTATTGGCATTGGTTGTCGAAATTATTTATACGGAAATATCGATTAATTTACCTAATACGGGGTGTGACGCATCGATCACTTCGACTATTTGTTCCGCATTTTCTTGCTGAAACTCCATCACTTTTTTCGTCATGGCCAATGAAACATCTTGCATCAATCCAGTATGTTTCATCGACATCGCTAATGCAGCAATATCCAAATGTACACCTCCTATTTACCTTTATCGGCTAAATACTATGAATATCAAGTAATTATTATTATTTCTGAGAGTAAATTGGCCAAAATAAAAACAACCCCGAAAGTTAATTCGAGGTTGCGTTGTTTACATGCGTGATTCAATTTCGGCCCAGGCCTCTTCAAAACCAAGACCTTTTTCAGAAGAAAACACAATTAATGGATCTTGCTTTTCCATTTGTAATGTTTCGCGGACAATCTTTTTATGCTTATCCCATTTCCCTTTCGGAATTTTGTCGGCTTTAGTTGCGACAACTATTACCGGGATATTGTAATGCTTTAAAAAATCATACATCATGCAGTCATCTGAAGTCGGGTTATGGCGAATATCAACAATTAAGACAACCGCTTTTAACTGTTCGCGACTCATAAAGTACTGCTCGATCATTCTTCCCCATGCTGCACGTTCTGATTTTGAAACTTTTGCATAGCCGTATCCTGGTACGTCAACATAATAGAGCTGTTCTTCAATTTTATAGAAGTTCAGCTGTTGTGTTTTACCAGGTTTTGACGAAATACGCGCCATTGCTTTACGGCCAATCATACGATTGATAAACGAAGATTTGCCGACATTTGAACGACCCGCTAAAGCGAATTCAGGTAGCCCGTCTTCCGGGAACTGTTCTGGTCGGACAAAGCTGCCGATCATTTCTACGTTATGGACTTTCATTACTTATTAAAACCTCCATCTAGTGCGAGCGCAAGAACTTCTTCCGCTTGTGAAACTAGTTTAAATGTGAGTTGCTCACGAATTGTTTCAGGAATATCATCAATATCACGTTCATTGTCTTGCGGAATGATAATCGTCGTTAATCCCGCGCGGTGGGCACTTAATGATTTCTCTTTTAAGCCGCCGATCGGCAGTACACGACCCCGTAATGTTACTTCTCCAGTCATACCAATTTCGCGTTTAATTGCTTTTCCAGTTATTGCAGACACAATAGCAGTCGTCATCGTAATACCTGCTGATGGACCATCTTTTGGTACTGCGCCTTCCGGAACGTGGACATGAATATCGTGCTGATCGAAATAATCAGCATCCACACCTAAATCTTTTGTTAATGTGCGGACAAATGAAAGTGCGATTTGTGCAGATTCCTTCATTACATCGCCAAGCTTCCCTGTTAAAATTAATTTACCTTTACCAGGTGTTAATGAAACCTCGATCTGCAATGTATCTCCACCGACTGTCGTATAGGCAAGTCCTGTAGCAACACCTACTTGGTTTTCCATTTCCGCCTGTCCATAGCGGAAGCGGTGTTTCCCAAGCATATCCACCAATACTTTCGAATTGACCGTTACTTTTTTCTTTTCGCCAGATACGATTTTTTTCGCGGCTTTACGGCAAACAGTCGCAACTTGGCGTTCCAGTCCACGAACACCAGCTTCACGTGTATAGTAACGAATTAAATCCGTAATCGCTTCGTCTTTCATTGCCATTTGCGTTTTCTTCAAACCATGTTCCTTCATCTGTTTCGGAATCAAATGGTTCTTAGTAATTTCTACTTTTTCGAATTCTGTATAACCTGCGATATTAATGACTTCCATACGATCCAGTAACGGTGCAGGGATTGTACTTAAATCATTTGCTGTTGCAATAAATAATACATCTTGCAAATTGTATGGTTCTTCGATGAAGTGATCACTGAATGTATTATTTTGCTCCGGATCCAATACTTCAAGCATTGCAGCCGATGGGTCTCCACGGAAGTCATTTGACATTTTATCAATTTCATCAAGTAAAAATACAGGATTTGTCGTGCCTGCTTTTTTCATTCCTTGAATGATACGTCCCGGCATTGCGCCGACATACGTACGGCGGTGACCACGAATTTCAGACTCATCACGCACACCGCCAAGTGAAACACGGACAAATTTACGGTCAAGGCTTTCTGCAATGGAACGCGCTAAACTCGTTTTACCTACGCCCGGAGGTCCTGCTAAACATAAAATCGGACCGCGCAATGAATTCATTAATTGACGTACTGATAAATATTCCAAAACACGCTCTTTCACTTTTTCCAGGCCATCATGATCGCGATTTAAAATTTCTTCAGCATAGGCAATATCGATACGGTCCTCCGTTTTTTCTGTCCAGGGAATCGATACAAGCCATTCCAAATAGTTGCGGATGACACCACTCTCTGCACTTGCAGCAGGCAGCTTTTCGTAGCGGTCCAGTTCTTTTAACGCAACTTTTTGTGTAGACTCCGGCATTCCGGCACTATCGATTTTTTTACGAAGTTCAGCAATTTCACCCGTTTTTCCTTCGCGATCACCAAGCTCTGTTTGAATTGCTTTCATTTGCTCACGCAGATAATACTCTTTCTGTGTGCGCTCCATCGCCTGCTTCACTTTTGTACTGATTTTTTTCTCGAGATTTAAAATCTCCTGCTCGTCATGCAAACGAATCATCAAGTGGTCTAAACGCTTTTTAATGTTCGTAATATCGAGCACTTCTTGCTTTTCATTAATTTTGAAAGGTAAATGAGAAGCAATGACATCTGCTAATCGGCCCGGTTCTTCAATATCAAGCACCGATTCGATTGTTTCCGTCGTAATTTTATTTGAAGATTTTGCGTATTTTTCGAAATACGATAATACAGTACGCATTAAAGCTTCCGTTTCCGCATCTTTGTGCAGCTCATCTTCAAATAGTTCCAAATCTGCAGTTGTAAATTTACCGGAATCTTCATAACGAACCATTTCCGCACGGTTTAAACCTTCAACCAGAATACGCAATGTTCCATTCGGAAGCTTTAGCATTTGTTTTACTTTCGCTAATGTCCCCATTTTATAAAGATCTGCTTTTCCCGGTGAATCAACACGTAAATCTTTTTGAGTTACCAAAAAGATTGTGCTATCTTCAAGCATCGCATGTTCTAGTGCAGCAATAGAACGTTCTCGACCCACATCAATATGTAAAACCATCGTTGGGTATACAAGAAGTCCTCTTAACGGTAAAACTGGCATATTAGTTAATTTTTTTGTCACGCGGGTATTCACCTCCATCCAAATCTTAAAAACAACCCGCAATATAAGTATGTGTTAGTTTCTTGTCAATTACGCCTAAGCGTAGCTGTGTCCAGATTTTTCCGAGTTTATGTGCTCTAAATACTGGAGCAAACCATAAATAACGCTTCAAAACCTGTATCATTCGGCTAAAAATACCCGAAACTTTATGTATATACGTTTTGTAAGAAAAAGCTGACTTTGGACTTGCTTGAGAAGTCTAAGTCAGCTACATAGTTGAAATCCATTCAGCTAAAATTAAGCTGAAGTTTTTTTGTTGTCATCTTTTTTCAATTCAGACCCATCATCCAAAATTAATTTTGGATCTGCTTTATCACGAATTGTTTCAGCTGTGATGATACATTTTTTAATATCTTCACGTGAAGGCAATTCAAACATAACATCAAGCATTGTCGCTTCGATGATTGAACGAAGACCACGGGCACCTGTTTTACGTTCGATTGCTAATTTAGAAATTTCGACAAGTGCATCATCTTCAAACTCAAGTTCTACATCATCTAGCTCCAACATTTTTTGGTATTGTTTTGCTAAAGCATTTTTAGGTTCAGTTAAAATTTGTACTAATGCATCAACATTTAACTGTTCTAAAGTAGCCAATACCGGTAAACGTCCGATAAATTCCGGAATTAAACCGAATTTCAATAAATCTTCAGGAATTAACTGAGACATAATTGAAGCTTCTTCATCAATATCTTTATTTTGTGTTGAAGCAAAGCCAATTACTTTTTCGCCTTGACGACGTTTAATAATTGTTTCGATTCCATCAAATGCTCCACCTACGATAAATAAGATGTTCGATGTATCGATTTGAAGGAACTCCTGGTGTGGATGCTTACGTCCGCCTTGTGGAGGAACACTTGCAACTGTACCTTCTAAAATTTTCAGTAATGCTTGTTGTACACCTTCACCTGATACGTCTCGTGTAATTGAAGGATTTTCAGATTTACGAGCAACCTTGTCAATCTCATCAATATAAATGATACCCTTTTCTGCACGTTCTATATCATAATCTGCAGCCTGGATTAGTTTTAAAAGAATATTTTCAACATCCTCACCAACATAACCTGCTTCAGTTAAGCTTGTCGCGTCAGCAATTGCGAATGGTACATTTAAAATACGCGCCAACGTTTGAGCAAGTAAAGTTTTACCGCTACCAGTTGGTCCGATTAATACGATATTCGATTTTGATAATTCAACATCATCAATTTTTGAATTCGAATTAATACGTTTATAGTGATTATATACAGCAACTGCCAATGCTTTTTTTGCACGTTCTTGTCCGATTACATATTCACCTAAAATATTTAAAATCTCTTTAGGTTTTGGAATTTCATTGAACTCGATTTCCTCTTCGATCCCTAACTCTTCCACTACGATCTCTGAGCATAGTTCGATACATTCATCACAAATATATACGCCTGGTCCTGCAACCAGTTTACGAACTTGTTCTTGTGGTTTACCACAAAAAGAGCATTTTAAATTGCCTTTTTCATCATTAAATTTAAACAATTTGGTTCACCCCTATTCAAGCAACAATCTTACAAGATTCTAGTTGTTTTATCAAATAAATTGATTGCGCGTTGTTACTAGCTTATTTTATGTCCTATTAAACTTTGCTGGCTGTTCAATAGTTAATGAAATTATATTGTAACTTTTTATCATTAAATATTCAAATGAACCAACTATTATATGTATGTATTCAAAGGTAGAAAACAAGGCACGGGAATACCGTACCTTGTCAAAATCTCATTTTATTCAATCCGTACTAGTTTTATCTTTATGTTAGACGGTAGCCCAGGAATTAAACCGGTACTTGTCGGTACTGATTCTTGCTTCACCATGGTCATGAATCAGTACAGGATTGAATTCGAACTCGATTATTCAAAACAAATAATTAGTTAGAAATTTTAGCGTTTTCAACTAGGAATTCAACTGTTTTTTGAGTGCGGATATCGTTCTCAAGAACTTGAGTTCCACCTAAAGCAGTTAAAATTTGGTCGTTTGACATACCGAATTGAGCAGCCATTTTTTCAACTTCTGTATTGATATCTTCTTCAGATACTTCAATATTTTCAGCTTGACCAATTGCTTCTAAAACTAAAGATACACGTACACGGTTTACAGCTTCTTCAGCCATTTGAGTGCGTAATGCTTCTTCGTTTTGACCTGAGAATTGGTAGTATAGGTCTAAGTTCATGCCTTGCATTTGTAAACGTTGGCCGAATTCTTGAACCATACGGTCAACTTCAGTGTTGATCATACCTTGTGGAATTTCAACTTCTGCATTAGAAGCTGCTTTTTCTACTAACTCGTCGCGTAAAGAAGCTTCAACGTCTGCTTCTTTGTTAGCTAAAGTTGTTTCTTTTAATTTAGTGCGTAATGCTTCTACAGTTTCAACTTCTGGATCGATTTCTTTAGCGAACTCATCAGTTAAGTCTGGTAATACTTTTGTTTTAACTTCTTTAACTGTTACAACGAATTTCGCTTCTTTACCAGCTAATTCAGCAGCATGGTATTCTTCTGGGAAAGTAACTACTACATCTTTCGTTTCACCAGTTTTAGCACCTACTAATTGCTCTTCGAAACCTGGAATGAATGAACCAGAACCGATTTCTAATGAGTAGTCTTCACCTTTACCGCCTTCGAATGCTTCTTCTCCAACAAAACCTTCGAAATCGATTACAGCTGTATCGCCTTCAACGATTGCTTCATCTTCTTTAATTTCTAATTCAGCTTTTTTAGCTAATTGAGCGTCGATTAAAGATTGAACTTCTTCGTCTGTTACTTCAGCAGATTGTTTTGTTACTTCTAAACCTTTATATTCACCTAATTTAGGTTCTGGTTTCACAGTTACTGTAGCAGTGTATGTGAAGTCAGTACCTTTAGCGAAATTCTCAGTACCCGCGATTTCCGGGTAGTCAACTGGCTCAATACCAGCTTCGTCTAAAGCAACTGGGTATGAAGAATTGATAACGATTTCTAAAGCATCTTGGTAAAGAGCTTCTACACCGTACATTTTTTCAAATACGTTACGAGGCATTTTTCCTTTACGGAAACCTGGTACATTAATTTGTTTTACTACTTTTTTGAAAGCTTGGTCTAAAGCTTTATCAACTTCTGCAGCTTCTACAGTAACCGTTAATAAACCTTCGTTACCTTCTTGTTTTTCCCATTTTACTGACATATATATTACCTCCAAAGTTAACATTCGTTTGAATAAACAAACTCGTCATATATATTGTTTGACAACCATTTTAGTATAACATAGATGCTCAATGTTTCAACTTTTTTCACTACTCTTGCAAATCCGACATTTTTTCTATGTTTTGTAAAAAAGTTACTATTTCACCATTCTTTTCGCTGTCTTCACCGAACATTGTTTTCACGTAATCGATATAGCCTGCTGCAACTTCTTCACTGGAATACCCGGACCATTCATACGGATAAAGGACAATTGCATGCTTATCAATTAAGTGCAGCGCAAACTCTAATGTTGAAGGTTCCTGCGCCAATTTTCCCGCTATAATTTCCGTAATTTCCGTATATTGAGGCAGCTTCGTCGGCAACGGAAAATTCACCGGATTTAATTCTATGGACTGATCAAGTTTTGTTACAGTAACTGACATATTGATTTCCTGTTCAACAAGCAGGATGAGCAGTAAACTTTTTATAAATGGTTCGATTCCATCGTTTTCAATGATTGCTTTCAATTCATCTGAATAAGGACGGATATTCTTTTCTGTAAGCTCATGTATTAGGATCATTTGCTGTTGTGCGGACTTTTCTAAAAATTCTGTTGCCGTAAATTCTTCAAGTTCTTCATCTTCTATAATTGTTGCTTGAAAATGGGATTCCTGATTTTCGGCAATATGGGCGTTCAAGTTTTTTAAACGTTCGAATTTCCCCACTTCATGATCAGGAATTAACTGTTCGTCAAACAATGACTCAATGATTTTTTCGACTTGTTTAAACTGGCGTAATTGCATGCAGATCGTTAAGTACAATTCCATTACTTCAAAGTACATGTTAGGGCCTATCGCAAGCAATTCCTCACATACTTGTTTCGCACGTTCGAAATTTTTTTCTTCATATAATGAGTACGCAAAAATACTAAGTGACATTTCATCCCCTTCACCCAGCAACAAAGCTTGCTCAAATAACTCATTCGCTTCTTTGTATTGGTTATTTTCAGCCATATGTTTTGCTTCATTAAATAACCGGTCCGTCATCCCAGGGAATAAAATTACTTTTCCATGACCTTTATTCTTTTTATTTTCTTTCATCTAATCACTCCATCGGCGACAAAGTAATGCTAATGCACTCTTCGTCCATTGCATTTATTTTAACGTTGTTTTTTCATTCCAACAATAAGTACTCAAAAATTATAGTTATATACAATTGATTACTCGTATGCGTGTTTTAATTCGAAGTTGTTACCCTTTTTCCTCAATGTTCCCGTTCTTACTTGGAAATAACCTATTTTATTGATAATATCAGCAGATTGAAGGTATTTTTATGTGTGAAAAAAGTCGTTCTGGTTGCATTGACCGAGCAGTGCGGTATACTAAGCGCTATGAATATTTACGTAATAGATATAATTAAATTAATTGAAAGAAGGATTTATAAATGAAATTTGGATTTATCGGCCTTGGAAACATGACTGGCGCGATTATTCACGGCATGATTACAAGCGAGCAATTTAATGCTGCCGATGTACACGGGATGAATAGGAGCCGCGAAAAAACCGATGACCTTGTACATAAATACGGCATTCAGGCAGCCGATACGATCGAACAGCTAATGGAACAAGTTGACGTTATTGTCATCGCTGTAAAGCCCCAAATGTTTGAAGATGTTTTACCCGCAATTAAAAAACACCTGACAAATAAACACATCGTCATTTCAATCGCTGCCGGTAAATCACTCGATTATTTACACGAGGAACTTGGAAGCGAAACGTCTATCTTCCGCGTTATGCCAAATATCAACGCTACCATCGGGGCATCGACAAGTTGTTATTCAACTCAGAAAGCTAGTGACAATCAAAAAGCCATCGTCGAGAAGCTGTTTGCTACAGTCGGAACAATTGTTGAACTTCCTGAAAGCCTATTCTCAATCTTTACAACAATCGGTTGTGCTTCTCCTGCCTTCACTTACCTTTATATCGACTCATTAGCACGTGCGGCAGTTCGTGAAGGAATGCCAAAAGATATGGCACTTCAAATTGCAGCAAGCTCTGTATTAGGCAGTGCGCAAATGGTATTACAGTCCGAATCACACCCATGGGCATTGATCGATCAAGTATGTTCACCTGGAGGAACGACAATTCAAGGTGTCACTTCCCTTCAAGTCAATCACTTCGAAAGTACAATCTACGAAGCCGTTGATGCCGTTACGAACCGTGATACATTTTTGCAAAAACAGACAGTTAAATAGAAATGCCAGCCCAGTGGATTTGACTTCTCACTGGGCATTTTCTTTTTTAGACAAAAATGATAATAATTTATGTTTTTCATTTCTCTCAATTCTCAAAAAAAAATATGAGAACATAATTGCTAACTACCGTACTATTCTATATAATCAATCTTGTTTCAAAAATGAAACCAAAAAATTATAGATTTGGAGCGTGACAAGAAATTGGGTAAAGCATTGATTATTGGAGCTGGCGGTGTAGCTAGCGTTGTCGTACATAAATGTGTACAAAACTCAGAAGTATTCGAAGAGATTATGATCGCAAGTCGAACAAAATCAAAATGTGATGCTTTAAAAGATAAATTAGATGGTGGAAAAACGATTATTCACACAGCACAAGTGGATGCGGATAACACTGAGGAACTAATTGACCTAATCAATGGATTTAATCCAGATGTGGTGATCAATGTAGCTTTACCATATCAAGACTTAACTATTATGGATGCATGTTTAGCAACAAAGACTCACTATGTAGATACAGCGAACTACGAGCCTTTAGATACTGCTAAATTCGAATATAAATGGCAATGGGCGTATAAAGAACGTTTTGAAGAAGCAGGTATTACTGCGCTTCTAGGTTCAGGTTTTGACCCAGGTGTAACAGGCGTATTCACAGCGCATGCACAAAAGCATCATTTCGATGAAATTCATTACATCGATATCGTTGATGCAAACGGTGGAGACCACGGACTTCCATTCGCAACAAACTTCAACCCTGAAATCAACATTCGCGAAATTACTGCGAACGGACGTTTCTGGAAAGATGGCGAGTGGGTTGAAACGGAGCCTTTAGAATATAAAACAGTTTATAACTTACCGGAAATCGGTGAAAAAGATTGCTACCTTCTATACCATGAAGAGTTAGAATCTTTAGCGAAGAACATTAAAGGTTTAAAACAAATCCGCTTCTGGATGACGTTTGGCGAAAAATACTTAACACATTTAAATGTACTTGAAAATGTAGGTATGACTTCAATTGAGCCAATCGAATTCCAAGGACAAATGATTCAGCCAATCCAGTTTTTAAAAGCTGTTTTACCAGACCCAGCTACATTAGGTCCTCTTACAAAAGGTAAAACAAACATCGGCTGTATCGTTCGCGGTATTAAAGACGGTAAAGAAAAAACTTACTATGTATACAATGTATGTGATCACCAAGAATGCTACAGAGAAGTTGGCTCACAGGCGATTTCATACACAACTGGTGTACCGGCAATGATCGGCGCAATGCTTGTAATGAACGGCGAATGGCAAAAACCAGGTGTATGGAATGTAGAAGACTTCAATCCAGACCCATTCATGGATGCATTAAATAAATGGGGATTACCATGGCACGAAACAGAAAACCCTGAATTAATCGACTTGGAATTTACTTCTGCTGGAGAAAAAGCATAATGGCAGATATTAAAAATACGAAAAAACCTGTGATGGCGGCTGCTCTTGCAGAAGAAACAGGCATAGACTGGTCACAGGCACCATCTCCAGCCTTCGTAGTGGACGAGCGATTACTTGAGCGCAATTTAAAACTATTAAAATCCGTACAAGATCGCACGAATTGTGATATTTTACTTGCACTTAAAGGCTTTTCTATGTGGTCAACATTTCCGATGGCGCGCAATTATTTAGCGGGAATTACATCTTCCTCACTATTTGAAGCACGTCTTGGTTTTGAAGAATTCGGCAAGGAAGTACACGCTTACGCTCCTGCTTATGCAGAGCATGAAATCGATGAGTATTTAACTTATGTCGACCATATTGTATTTAACTCTTTTGATCAGTTAAATAAGTACAAAGACAAAGTGTTAAATCACGAGAAAAATATTTCTATTGGTTTACGTGTAAATCCTGGTTATTCAGAAGTGGAAACTCCTCTGTACGACCCTTGCTATATTAACTCGCGTTTAGGTATTCCGGTGGAGTCATTCCGTCCGGATGAACTTGACGGTGTTGAAGGCATTCACTTCCATGCTATGTGTGAGCAAGGTGCTGAAGTTCTGGAGCGTATTTTAGTACACTTTGAAGAGAAATATGGTGAATACTTGCATCAAATGAAGTGGATCAACTTCGGCGGCGGACACCATATTACGAAACCAGGTTATAATGTTGAGCTATTAGTCAGCTTAATCAACCGCATCCAAGAAACATATGGCGTAAAAGTAATTTTAGAGCCAGGCGAAGCAATTGCGCTTAATACAGGGTATTTAGTCGCGACAGTGCTTGATATCGTGCATAACGGCATGGAGCTTGCAATTGTCGACTCTTCAGCTACTTGCCATATGCCGGATACACTTGAAATGCCTTATCGCGCGCATATTATCGGTTCGGGTCAGCCAAACGAAAAAGCTTACACATATCGTTTAGGCGGCATGACTTGCTTAGCAGGTGACATTATCGGAGACTATTCTTTTGATGAGCCGCTTAAAGCAGGCGACAAACTTGTCTTTACGGACATGGCCCATTATACAATGGTAAAAACGCATATGTTCAATGGTGTAAATTTACCAAGTATTTGCACTTACAATGAACAAGATGGAGTGAAAGTAATTCGTACCTTCCAATACGAAGACTACCGTAACCGTCTATCTTAATTAACAATACAGGGTAACAAAACATCCATTTTCTCCTTGAGGAAATGGATGTTTTTCTGTTTTCAGAAGTTCCGTATTTAAATATACTTTTATCATTTTGAATGATTTGTTGCACGAAGCTAATTAATATAGATATTACAGAGTATATGTTAAACTTACTTTTAGTAACTTACTAAAGGAGTCTAATAATATGAAGAAATTTGAATTCGGCATTTATTCCCTTGCTGATATTGGCAGCAACGAGGCAGTTTCAGCTTCCAGTTATCTTTTGAACAATTCATCGAAATTACCGGACCGAACATGGCATTATTTGTTGGAAGTCCTGAAGATGTTGCAGAAAAAATTATTAAACAATATGAATTCTTCGAGCATAGCCGATTTTTGGCGCAGCCGGATATTGGTGGTCAACCATTTGAACTTGTAAAAAACAGTATGAATTTATTTGCCAACGAAGTCGTTCCAATTGTTAGAAACCACATTGAGATGAAATTATAAAAGTTTTCTTTTGCAAAGGAAAACAAGCACGGCAACAACTTTTACGTTGTACCATGCTTGTTTTTTTTAAGTTCCACAATAGCTTACAAACGGTGGTTCTTCGTCTGTTGGTGGCTCTGTATATTTTTTGTACTGCTCCGTTATATTAAACGGACTTGTCAGCACTTGCAGCATCTCGGCAAACATTGACGGGTCGCCTTCTGCAAATTGTTCAATTGCCTGTTCCACAAAATGATTTCTTGGAATAACGGCCGGATTAACAGACTGCATTACTTGCATCGTTTCATCAATCGTCGTGTCTTGCTGTTCAATCCGTTCAAACCATGTTTTTTCCCACTGTTTAAATGCCTCTGACTGGAACAAATCATTATTCGGCCGCTTACCTTCCGACAATGCACGGAAAGTATTTGTATAATCCACTTCATGTTCTTCCATTAAATTCAGCAGATCATCAATCAGCTTCTCATCATGTTCATCAATTGAAAGAAGACCTAATTTTTCCCGCATTTCGCTATAATAATATGCTTCATAAATTGATGGGAATTTCCCAAGAATATTTTGTGCTAGCTGAACTGCTTCCTCTTCATTTTCATGAAGGAGCGGCAGCAAGCTCTCAGCAAAACGTGTTAAGTTCCATGATGCGATCGGCGGCTGATTGCGGTAGGCATAACGCCCCTGACGGTCAATCGAACTGAATACAGTTGCCACATCATACGTATCCATAAACGCACATGGCCCGTAATCGATTGTTTCACCGCTGATTGTCATATTATCGGTATTCATTACACCATGAATAAAGCCGATACTTTGCCACTTCGCTATAAGGGCAGCTTGTCTATCAAGTACCGCTTCGAGCAATGCAAGATAGCGATTTTCCGCCTGCAATAGCTCGGGATAATGGCGCCGGGTTGCATAATCTGCCAAAGCTTTTAAGTCGCCAGCTTCGCCAAATGTAGCCGCATACTGAAACGTTCCGACCCGCAAATGACTTGCGGCAACCCGAGTTAAAACAGCGCCTTCCAAAGCCGTTTCACGATAGATAATATTGCCAGTTGCCGTAACGGCTAGGCTGCGTGTTGTCGGGATCGAAAGCGCATGCATTGCCTCACTGATGATAAACTCCCGCAACATTGGACCGAGTGCAGCACGTCCATCGCCACCACGAGAATATGGTGTAAGACCGGATCCCTTCAATTGAAGATCAAATCGTTCCCCATTTGGCGTGATGTGCTCTCCGATTAATAACGCTCTTCCGTCGCCTAGCATATTAAAATGTCCGAACTGATGTCCCGCATAGGCTTGAGCAATTTGCGCTGCACCATCCGGCATTTCATGTCCCGCCAAAATAGCGGCACCATACTCTTTTAATTCCTGAGCCTTTAAACCAAGCTGCTCTGCTAATGTACGGTTAAAGATGACGATTGAAGGTGATGTCACTTCATTAGCCGTTACATGGGAATAAAAAGTTTCCGGCAACTCCATATAACTGTTATTAAAACGAAAACCAAAATTCTGCTTTTTATCTGTCATTGTTTTCGCCTCATTTCTTTCAAAGATGCACTTATTATAAACTTTTTTATACAAGTTAACCAAAATTACGACCGGTTATATTTATATAAGCACGCCCCTCATATGTTAACCTATCAAAAATAAAAGTTGACACAAAACAAAACTCATTTTATATTTATGTTAACCAGAATAATATAGAAGTTAACGACAAGGGGAGTAATGTATGGAGACTGTTCATAAAACACAAAGCTTTAAAACAATCGATTTAATTTACAGTGCACTTTTTGCGACACTTATTATGGTAGGAGCAAATATTACATCATTCGTACCTTTTCTAACGGTCGGTGGTGTACCGATAACATTACAAGCATTTTTTGCAATATTAGCAGGTTTAGTACTTGGATCAAAAAAAGGAGCCATTGCATGTGCAGTGTATATGTTTATCGGGTTAGCAGGGGCACCGGTATTCTCTAAATTCACAGGCGGATTTTCGGCGATTCTACTACCGACTTTCGGCTTTATCGTAACGTTTATTATTAGTGCATATATTGCCGGTAAAATTGCCGAAAAGTTTCAAACGCGACTTGCCTATATTATTGGCGCACTTATTGCGATGGCAGTTAACTATATTATAGGAACAACATGGATGTATTTCGCCTATACATTATGGGCATCTGCTCCAGAAGGTTTTACATTTAAAATGGCATGGCTTTGGATGATTCCTCCAATGCCAAAAGATATTATTCTTTCAATTTTTGCCGGGTTTTTTGCTTATCGTATCCAAAAGATCCTGAAAATCCTGCCAACAAAATAATATAAAAGATTGCAGTAGAACTCCTCATCTAATGTTATCGGCGTCATCATTATACCGAGATTCATATATTTGATATACTTTATTCAATAGATGAAGGAGGAATTTCATATGGCAAATCATTATCAAAATATAGTTGTTGCAGTAGATGGTTCAGAAATAAGTGATCTCGCTTTTCAAAAATCGATTGATATAGCAAAACGAAATATCGGCTCGACTTTACATATTATCCATGTAATCGATACGAGCTTCTCCACATCTTTTGATATGCTTTATGATAATATGGTTGAATTGGTTCGAAAACATGGTGAAGTTTTATTGGACCGCTATGAATTGGAAGCAAAAGAAGCAGGCATTCCTACAATCAATAAAATTTTAACAAAAGGCACACCTAAGACGATTTTAGCGAGAAAGCTTTCAGAGCATGCGCCAGCAGATATTATTATTTGTGGGGCAACCGGATCAAATGCGGCAGAGCAGATGTTCATGGGCTCCACTACAGAAGCAATCGTTCGGCATGCAACATGTGATGTATTGATTGTACGTACACCAGAAAAATAAAAAAAGGGGTTATGAGGTGCACAAAAATGTCCTCATAACCTTTTTAAATCATTAAAATTTCCCGGATATCTTGCTCGGTTAATGTTCCCTTCGACGATTCATCACCGTCCAATATATCCGAAATAAGCATTTTCTTCTTCTGTTGAAGCTCACTCATTTTTTCCTCAATCGTTCCATTTGCAATAAGCTTAATAACTTGTACAACTTCCTTTTGCCCCATACGATGGGCACGGTCAGCTGCTTGTTCCTCGACTGCCGGATTCCACCATAAATCATATAAAATGACGGTGTCCGCCCCTGTTAGATTCAGTCCAGTACCACCTGCTTTTAATGAAATCAAAAACATATCCCGCTCTCCATCATTAAAAGAGTTACAAAGTGCAATACGCTCTTCTGAAGGCGTTTGTCCATCAAGGTAAAAATATTGTTCTCCGCGCTTGGAAAGCTCTGTCGCAATCATTTTCAACATTTGTGTAAACTGTGAAAATATTAATACCCGTCGGCCGGATGCCTTCGATTGTTCCAATAGTCGGAACAGCTGCTCAAACTTTGCGGAACCACCTTTATACCCTTCGACAAACAATGCCGGGTGACAGCAGATTTGACGCAGTCTCGTAATTCCCGCCAAAATACGAATTCGGTTTTTATGAAACGTTTCTTTGTCCAGATGCTTCATTGTATCAACACGCAACTTGGCCAAATAGGCGGCATACAACGCTTTTTGCTCCGGTAACAGTTCAGCTTTTTCAATCATTTCCTCTTTTTGAGGTAATTCCCCTAATACATGTTCTTTCATTCGGCGAAGGAGAAACGGCCGTACTTTTCGTGCAATATCTTTTCGCTGCATATGGCGGAAATCCTCAAGCTCGCGGAACAGCTGCGGAAAGATGACACGGTAAATCGACCATAATTCCGATAATGAGTTTTCAATCGGTGTTCCTGTTAAACCAAAGCGATTTGTTGCATTGATTCTTTTTACCGTTCTTGCTGTCTGAGTAACCGGATTTTTAAAGGCCTGTGCCTCATCAAAAAATACCGTATGGAAATGCTGACGTTCATAAAATGCGCTATCTTTACGTAATAACGGATAGGTTGTAATAATAACATCATGATCTTCCATTGTACGCAGTAAATGACGCCGCTCCGCTACTTCCCCATCAATGACAATCGCTTCGGCTTCCGGTGCAAATTGCATGAACTCATAAAGCCAATTGTATGAAAGCGACGATGGACAAACGATTAGAACCGGCTGTTTGTTAGCACGGATTATCGGCAATTCTGATACAATAAAAGCAATACTCTGGACTGTTTTCCCAAGCCCCATATCATCGGCAAGCACACCGCCGAATCCATAATTCGAGAGCAATTTCAACCAGTTAAAACCATGTTTCTGGTAATCCCGAAGAATTGGTTCCAGGCTTTTTGGAACTTCAAATGTCAATGATTCAGGATGTAATAACTGACCTGTAAACTGTTTAAACGATTCTTCCGCTTCGAATATATCACTTTGTTCAAATTGCTCCAAAAACGGTAGACTATCCGTTATTGGCATATTAAACGTTAATTCATACTCATCATCCTGAGCTGGAATTGCTCTAAGAAAACGTTGAATTTCTTCGATTTCCCTCGTCTCCAAAGACAGCAATGCCCCATCTTGTAGACGATAATATTTTTGCTTCACTTTGATTGCCGCTAAAATTTCTTTAATTTGCTTATTCGAAACGCCATCCATTTCAAATTTAAATTCAAGCCAATTTGTTCGTTCCTTTTGGACATTCACCCGGATTTTTGGAAAGTTATTTTCTTTGGCAATCCGCAGCTTAACAGAACTTGTTGCATAGATTTTAGCGAGTTTTGTGAGCTTTGGAAGCTGGTGATATAAAAACTCATATTCAAGTTCTTCATTCTGCATATAGTAGCCGCCATCCGTTTTTGTAAAGCCGCTTTCATCCATCAACGCTAAAACTGCCGCTTCCTTTTCGATATCCCGAATGATGAACACGTCATCTGAAAGCTGTTCATCCAATGGTTGAATGACAAATTGCCCGTACTGAAATTCCACACCTGCTAGGAAACGATTTTTCAGACGGTCTAAATAAACGTTTACTACTAATGGGTTTTCCATCTGTTTAACCGAAAGCTCCCGAGCCATTTCGACAACGCCTATTTTTTTCAGTTTAGGTATCACCTGTTCCCGGAAGTAATCCCAGTGTGAATGCTCAATTGTTAATAAAGATTTTTGCTGAAGCATTTGCTTTAATTCGAAAAGCTGCTTCATGCTGTCTTCACTCATTTGCGTCAATTCACCTTCAAATAGCACTAACCGGTAACTTGGAAGCAAGACAGCACGTTCAATTCCTTCTATATAAAGCTGATACTCTTCTCCTTTTGCTTCAATGAAAAAACGAAGTGCTGTAGGCTGTGTTACAATCTTTAATTCGCTATAGCTTTCGTTTTGATAAAATAACAAAACATTTTTCGTATTGGAAATCAATGAAGAAAGTATATACCAGGATGAAGGCGGAATGATCAGCAAATGCTGCTCCTGACTTTGTACAGGCATATCATTATAAAGTGCATCATCTTCTACAATTTTTATAAGGAGCTGTAAGATGGCATCATGCTGTTCGTCAAAACAAAACTGTTCAAAATTATAGGTTGTGTTATGGGAAATCCGGTATGGCTTTTTATTTTTTATATGTGTTAAGAACTCTCGAATAGATAAAATTTGATCTCCATTAACTTGGAGCTGCATTCCAATAACCGGGTCTTGTTCTGTAAATTGAACAGGTGTTATTACGAACTGTACATCCATTACTTCCCGCTTTTCAAAGTGACGCTGCTGCTTTGTCGTTTGTACTGTCTGTTGTTTAAAAATAGAAAGAAAACTGTTTTCAGAAATAAAACTTTCATCGTACTCATCATCTGGCAGCGATTGAGCCTTATTCTTGCTGAGATTATTAATAGCGATAAGAACCGCCGCTACATGTTGACAGCTTTTACTGAAATCACCCAATGTCGGACAACTGCACGATGTCTTAAATTGATCTGTTCCCTCTTTTTCTATCCGGACAACGAATTGTTCCGTGCTTTTTACAACCGCTTCTCCATACATATCCGTATATTGCAGGAAATTCACTTTTCCTGTTTGATAAAAAGTTTGCCCTTTTTTAAAAGAAACGGTTCCGCATAGATTTTTTATTTGTTTTTCCGATAGTTTAATATCCATGCCGTTCCCCCTTTTCTATTCAATCCATTTTCTCATGTCACTCATTGAATTACTAGTTTGAAGCGAAGATGAAGAAAACCTTTAATTCTTCAATAATTACGTTATGAGATGAGTAAATGAAAAAATTAAGAGCAAAAAAATATCATTTCTCCTTAGAGAAAAATGATATTTTTGGGTTATCTTTGCCTCTTCAAACTCAAGCAAAAGATGATTTGATTTTTTCTAGATGTCGGACTGTTGGCGTCAAGTTGGCAAAGAAGTATGCTTCACGCAGTTTGCGTGATGGTACACTTCCTGCAACATAACCGGCAGCTCCATTGTGTATCATGTTCGCCTGTACCGCAGCTAATGTATCATGCACTGCTTGCAGACGTGTGTTGACAATTTCCTTCAATGACAAATTGCCTGCCAAGTTGTTCAACTCTGAATTAATTCTATCATATTGATCCCGCAGTTCAGTTGCCTGTACTTTTAAGTATTCATTACAGCCATTTTGCTTCGCTTTTACTTTTTCAATACCTTCAACTGCTGCCGCAATAACACCTGCACCAAGCGGAACTTGATAATAAATAAACGTAGGGCGAATAATATCGCAAAATGCTTTTGCATCCTCGGAAATGACAAAGTCTTTCGAAATTACAACTTGATTAAATTTACATGAATAAGTCGCGCTGCCATTCACTCCAAGGAAACCAAGTCGTTCATTCATTTCAAGACCTTTGATATCAGTTGGGACAAGCACCAGAACTTCAAGACTATCGACTGTCGCAACTGCACCAAAGTAATGACGGTTCCCCAAGTTTGATACAGCAGGCAATGTTCCATTAATAACATAGCCTTCTTCTGTCTTTTCTGCCTTCAGATGAAGTTTTTCTAATCCAGAATAGTACTTCATCGCATTTGATAAACCTGTTGCACCAAGTTTTACGCCGTTTTCCAGCTCAGGTAATATTGTTTGCTTTAAATACGAGTTATTACTATTACGCAAATAAGTTAATGCGGCTAAATGGCACCAAACACAAAACGCTGTTGTCATACAAACCTTTGCTGTTTCACGAACAACCGCTGCCTCATCTTGTAATAGTGTCGATTGGTCCTTATTTGCCGAATGGAAGAATCCAGCCTCACTTAGCGCTAAAATATAATCTTCTGCATAATGTGCCTGTTCATCGACCTTCTTCACTACGGGCTTCAGTTTTTCATCGATGATTCGTTCTAACAATTCTTTGTTCAATGCCATTGTCCCCGCATCCTTTCCTTTTAGTCTGCCAATTCCGTTAATGATGTGATCGGTGTTTGCACTGCTTCACGTGCACGTTTTACAGCTGCTTCATCTGGTGCATCATAGAAACATAAACATTTTGTCATATCTTCACATACATAAGTACGAGAGAATTTTACATCTGGAACTTCTTCGTATTTTACCGAATTTTTCTTTTTACGCTCTAAATATTTTTCCATTGTGATTTCTGCAGGAATTTCCCATTCCACTAGGTAGTTCACTTGCTCGCCGCCTGCTTTGACTTCATCAAGTTCTTTACCGATTAAACGTACTTCCTTTACTAAATCAATAGCAACACCTTGTGTTTGTAATGCTGTTTTTGCTGCTTCCTCATCAGATGCTTCAATAATGAAATAGCCACGGGAAAAATCTTTTGCCACTTGTACTTCGATAACCCCAACACCTTCTGTTGCATGCACTTTTTCGACTAATGCCGCAAATGCTTCCTTTGAAGAAACCTCGTTAATTGTTGATTCTACTAAAAATAAACTCATTGTATTATCCTCCTAATAGTAAATGTTAGATTGTTCTATATTCAAATAGGCGTTCTGATAGAGCGCACTATGAATACCCATTTAAAATGCCTTTTACAGGTTAAAAAAATTAACTCGCATTGCATAAAATTAATGTTTATACTTGTATCAAGGAGGCGAAAACATGAAAACACGTTATGACTTACCTTGTAACATTGCACAAACATTAAATATTCTTGGTGATCGTTGGACGCTTCTCATCATTCATGAACTGCTGATTGGTGAAACGAACTTCAATGATATTAAGCTGAAGCTTCCAGGTTTGTCAGCAAATATTCTGTCAAACCGGTTAAAAGAATTGGAAGAAGCACAGATCGTTCAAAGTGAGCTATATTCCGCCCATCCCCCACGCTACCGTTACACATTAACGGAAAAAGGTACCGCCCTTGAGCATGTTTTCAATTCGATGATTATATGGGGTGCTGATCATCTGGAAACCTGCTATAAAGAAATCGTAGGTCCTGATGAACAGCGTGTAGAAGTCGGATATTATTCTACTGACACTGGCGAACGTGTCGATACGATTCATATACGGCCGTTAAAAACTGTCTAAAATCATTAGGCAGTTTTATTTTGCGCCTCCCCAGATGCGGTTTACCCAGCTTTCAAAATAATGAATGCCTTTATCCAGTAAAAGGCCAAGTACCCCGATTACAACAATACTCGCCATGACTAAATCCAGACTCAAAGAATTTCGTGCATCGACAATTAAAAATCCTAAACCCGATTGCGCACCGACCATTTCCCCGGCTACGAGGAAAATCCATGCAGAACCTAGCGCCATATGCAGCCCATTGGCGATCATCGGAAATGAAGCCGGCAATATAATTTTTCTCATGGTCTCAAAAGGGCTCATTTCAAAATTCGATGCAATGCGTAAATACGTTTTGTCGACTTTTTTTACCGCTGATACCGTTGACAATAAGACCGGGAAAAATGCAGCGATAAAAATAATCACAATCGCCGGCATATTGCCGATGCCGAACCATAAAACGATAAACGGTGACCATGCAATCGGCGAAACCGGTCGCAATACTTGAACTACTGGATCGAGCACTTTCCAGACAGCCGGCAACCTTCCTAAAATCAACCCTAACGAAATGGCTGCAACGACTGCAATCAGATAACCTGAAAAAAATCGTAATAAACTAATTTGTATATGTGCAAACAGCGAACCATCGGAAATGATCGCAAGTAATGCTTCCCCCACTTTTAAAGGCGGAGGGAAAAGTGCCGACTGATGCCCACCTATCATAATTGCAGCTTGCCAAACGACAAGTAATAATAGAAAGCCAAGTGCAATCGGGGACAATTTCTTCACTATCGCCATAATATCCCTCCGTCCTCTACTAATTTACAAAGCTAGCATCAACAAAATCTTCATAGGAAGGAGGATTTTCGGATAATCCCATTTCCAATAATGCATCACGTAGAATCGCATAGCTGTCTTGTTCAATACTTAAATTGTCGTAGGAAATCCAATCTAATGATATATCCAGTACATTTTTTTCAACTGTTAAATATTGACCAACGACTTCATGCATATGGTCGTCTTTCCCTTGTGCAAGCTCACCGCCTGCTACATAGTCATCGACAAACTTCCCTGCCAATTCTTTATTGTCTTTAATAAACTGACCGCGCAATACTAAACCGCAATCAATCGAATCTTGCCAAATTTCTTCTGACTGATAAAGCACTTTCCCGTTTTCCAATGCAACCGATATCGCACCAAATGGCTCAGCAACTACATAACCAGCAATACGCCCTTCCGCTAAAGCTGCAGGCATTTCCGCTGGCGGCAATTCGATCACATCTACTTCATCGTAAGCAATGCCATGTTTTTTCAGCATTTCATACAGCAAAATATTGTGTGTTGAAAATCTGCTTGGAATCGCAAAAGATTTCCCTTTTAGTTCTTCCACGGAGTTTATATCTTTCCCACCGATCAATACATTGCCATCACGGTGACCAAGTGCCACTGCTTTTAGATCAATGCCTTTTTCCTTTGCATTCATCGCTAGCTGGATCAATACAGATGCCCCATCAATTGCACCAGTATTCAGTGCATCCATCAGCTCTGGCCAAGACCCGAATTTCACGAGCTCTAAATTGTAATCTTCATACTTTTCATCATTCTGCATATATAACGGAACTGCATGCGTAATCGGTAAATAGCCGATTTTAATCGTTGGCTTTTCCCCGTCACCTGCAGAACTTCCTTCATTCGTCCCGCATGCCGACAACACTGCCACGAACAGCATTGTCATGATTAACACTACCTTTTTCATCTACTATCCTCCTAAATATTAAATTCGATTGCTGCTTTATCATGAGTAAACTGGAATTCATTGAATATAATTTCGCGGTAATGCTGAAAATCCGTATCAGCACGATTGCGTTCCTTTGGCAACTTCAGCACAACTTCTTTATGAATTTCACCAGGATTAGGCTTCATAATAAGGATGCGATCTGCTAAATAAATTGCTTCATCGATGTCATGGGTTACTAATACAATCGTCATTTTCTCGCGTTGCTGGATTTGTTTTAATTCATCCTGTAAATAATAGCGTGTAAAGGTATCAAGCGCTCCGAACGGTTCATCCATTAAAATAACTTCCGGTTGAATGGCTAGCGCACGGGCAATTGCGACGCGTTGCTGCATGCCACCCGACAGCTCGCCAGGCAATGCATTTGCACGGTCTTCCAATCCGACCATCTGTAAATAATGGGCCGCTCTTTTTGTAATTTCAGCAGTCGATAAATCTGAATTCTCAATCCCGAGCTCCACATTTTTCCGAACAGAGCGCCATGGCAGCAGCCCGTAATTTTGCATAAGCATAATACAGCGTTTACTAGGTTTTGTAACGGCAGTCCCATCAAGCAGGATCTGTCCTTGATTAGTCGTTTCAAAGCCACCGATACAGTTCATCAATGTACTTTTACCGCAACCGCTTTTCCCCAGAATGGCAATCACTTCGCCGTGTTTTATATTAAAGGAAACATCCTTTAATACTGTCGGACCTTTTTCTCCATACGACTTTGAAACCTCATTAATTTCAATCTTAGCTGTCGACAATTATTTTTCACCCCAATACCGATTATTCAACTTGGTTTTATATTATATGAGTTATATTATTATACTTACTTAAATAAAACAACCTTATTTTTTAATTAATTTTTATTTTCTAAAAAATAATCGGATATTTTTAGAATATAATGTAAAATAGAGCAATCTACTCTTTGTAGATTTCGTTTGTTTTATCGGAAAGTGAGGTTATATGAATGAAAAAAGTAACATTAGTTCCACAAGCGCTTAGCTATGCGAAAGAAATCCATCGATTATCAATGGCGCCCGAAGTAAAGAATGCACTCGGGCTCCCTACACAATCTTTAGAGGATACGGAAAACTTTATTATTAATACACTAATGGAGGAATCTGAAGGGAAAACTATATCCCGTTTAATTTTGAATGAAGAGGACCAATTGATTGGTATTACGACACTGATGTTTATCGATCAGTCCAATAAGCAATGCCATATCGGAAGCTGGATTGGAGTCGATTATTGGGGACAAGGTTATAATCTGGCCTCTAAAATAGAACTATTGAAAATAGCATTTGAATACTTGCATCTTGAGGTAGTTTTTGCCGGTGCACGCACGGTCAATTTGCGTTCTCAAAAAGCACAGGAAAAACTCCCGTTCATATCTTTAAATATCGAACAGCAATTTCCCGAAGAACATTTGCTGCTGGAAAAAAGACAAAAGCAGCCGTGTATTTTAAATGCTGTTTTCAGGGACGACTTTCTCAACTATTTATATCCAACACAAAAAGAGCGGAAAATTTAGAGATTACTCTAATTTTCCGCTCTTTTTATTTATTTTAGTTAGCAGCTGCTTGTTTTGTGAAACGAGGATGTGCCCAAAGTTCACGCCATTTTATGAATGATGTAATTACAATGATCAATCCCAATGTCAGCATAATAATCGATAGAATACCGTTTAAAATATTGTAACCACCGGCCATTTCGTTCCAGTAAACATTTTTCACCATCCAGAATCCTGCTACATTTACCGTAATATATAAATACACTAATGGAATAAAGCAAGTTAAAGCATAAATACGTTTATCTGCTACTTTCAATACGAATGTTACACCACATACTAGACCAATGGAGGCCATCAGCTGGTTGGATACCCCGAATAACGCCCAGACAGAAGCAATATCCCCTGAATTTAATAAGTATCCCCACATGATACAGGCCAATGCACTTGCTCCAATTGCCCCTGGTAGCCAATCCGTCTTTTTCAGCGGCTTATAGACATTCCCTAAAAAGTCTTGAATTAAGTAACGCGCTGTACGTGTACCTGCGTCAATTGCAGTTAAAATAAATACAGCTTCAAACATTATAACAAATTGATAGAAGTAAGCGGTTAGATGGCTAAACCATTCTACCCCTGCAAATATGGATGCCATACCGACTGCAAGTGTTACGGCACCACCAGTACGTCCCTCCAGATCCATACCAATCGCTTCTGACAGCACCGGTAAATCAACTACCGTCATTCCTAATTTCGCGAATGCTTCAGGTGATGAGTTAATCGCAAAGTAATCTGCCGGATGCAGTACAGTTGCAGCGATCAGTGCCATAACTCCAACGACACATTCTACGAGCATTGCACCAAAACCAACTACGCGAATATCATCCCATCGGTTCAGCATTTTCGGTGTAGTACCTGATCCTACAAATGCATGGAAACCAGAAATAGCTCCACAAGCGATTGTAATCGATACGAATGGCCATACTGGACCTGCAACAATTGGACCGCCTCCTAGGAATTCAGGAATAAACGCAGGGAATTGAATTGTAGGGTTAATAATAAACACTCCAATGATTAAAGCAATAAACACCCCTATTTTCATGAAACTGCTTAAATAATCGCGTGGTGCCAATAAGAACCATACTGGTAAAGCAGCCGCAAAGAACGCATAAATCGGCAATAGAATCGATAATGTTTCACGATCCAATGTTAGTACATCACCTAACCAAGTACCTTGAATAGATGGTCCGTAGAAAACGGCCCCAACAAGGAGGATGACCCCAAGTATTGTTGATATTTTCAAGTTCCCTGTAAATTTATTGATCAGGCCCATGAGCATTGCAATCGGTATCGTTGCAGCAACCGCAAATGTTCCCCAAGGGTTTTCTGCTAAAGCACCTAAAATAACCATTGATAAACCAGCCATTGTAATTGTAATAATGAACAGCATTGCTAATCCTGTACAAAAACCAGCGACAGGCCCAAGCTCTTCACGCATAACTTCCGATAATGACTTCCCGCCTTTTGTCATCGAAGCAAATAATACAACAGCATCGTGTACAGCTCCCCCAATAACAGCACCAATTAATAACCAAAGGTAACCCGGTAAATAACCGAATTGCGCGGCTAAAATTGGTCCAACTAACGGTCCTGCAGCTGCAATTGCTGCAAAGTGATGCCCGAATGCTACCCAACGATTTGTCGGCACATAATCTTGTCCGTCATTTTTTTCGTTTGCAGGTGTTGGCGTATCTTCATTAATCTTTAATACTTTTTTTGTAAAGAAAATTCCGTAAAAACGATAGGCAATTACTAAAATACATATTGCCCCAATTACTAGTGTAATCGCATTCATTTCACTTTCCCCCTATGTATATCTCTTTTGTTGTAATACAACAATAACAAAATTAAGAACTGTTGTATCACAATATTTAAAATTAACTGAAAATTATGTATAATAGCTATTTTATCATACTAGACTACTTAAATTATGGTAATTATCAAAATAATAGAAATAAATTCCCCTTACAATACTTCACATACCTATGTTACGTGAAGATTCTCTTCTAAAGAATGAACTGCTTTTTTTGTTTCTGATAACTTTACATCATTTTTTTGTAATATAAATGAAATATAATTTATGTTTAATATAAAGTGAGATGGGAATTTAACTAGTAAGCTTAGCAATAAGCTAAAAAATTTTCACTAGGAGGATGTAAGAAATGGCTAACAACAACAAACGTAATCAGAATCAGAATGACGGATCAATGACGGTTCAAGAAGCGGGTCGTAAAGGCGGAGAAGCTACATCTAATAACCATGGTAGAGAATTTTACGAAGAAATCGGCCGTAAAGGTGGAGAAGCGAGCAGCGGAAACAACCAAAACGGTAACAACAACAATAACAACGGCGGCGGCAAAATGAGCCGTGAAGAAGCTGGCCGCAAAGGCGGAGAAGCAAGCCGTAAAAACAATAACAATAACAGTAACAATAACAACAAAAATAACTCATAATTATTTAATTGACCTTGAAGATAGGTTAATGCAAGATGTAAATATTAATAATTTACATTAATAAGGGATGTTTGCCGTTTAGAAGAATGGCAAACATCCTTTTTTGCATGCTTTTACTCGCCTATCCAAAATTTCTCTCCAACAGCATACATAACCAAACAAATTACTTGAAAATATTATATAGGAATTATATATTATTTTATGCTTGCTTTAATTATAGCGAGCGTTTTATTGTGTTTTCTTATTTATTTTATATATATAGAAAAGGAAATGAGCGCATACATGCAACAATCTACAAACAAATTTTTATATGAATTAATTTATTCCACTATAAAAGCTACCGGCCTCAATACAATGTTGGAAGAGGATCATACCGGAGTAAATATGAGCTATAACTTTATAACGAATGTTGTTAGTTTTGATGCAAACCGTTTAGTAAAAGCAGCTGGAGAACTATCAACCATTCCATTTGATCAATATGTAAAAACCATTACACTTCATGAACTAGGTCATGCGATTGACCGCCCTGCACTAGATGCTTCTTTAACTAGAACCTTCGATTATTTTGATATGCGAGATCAATATTCTACTAAAGAAATTTTTAATAATCCCGAATTGTTAGGTATGATTATTGAAGAACATCAAATGAACATTGCTTTTGAAGAAACAGCATGGGCTAATGCAGAAATTCTGAATCAAAAATTACAATTCATCGATCAAAATTCATTTGAAACGATAAAAAAACATAGTCTTTCCACATATATTAGAAATTATGAAGAAGATTTAGCAGCTTACAAACAGTTACTGGAACAAACAGAACTTCAGCCTGCTTAATTTTAGTGCGCCCAAACAAATAAAGAATAAAAAGCATGTAATAAAACAACGATCTTGAAAGCGAACATTTCCTTTCAAGATCGTTTTTCTGTTTTAATTTAATTTTATATTTCAATAATTATCGGCAATATCATTGGCTTTTTCATTTTTAATGTAAAGATATATTGATCTACCGCGTGTTTAACCGCTTTTTTCATAGCAAAAGGATTGGCTTCATTAAAGTTTTCTACAGCTGCTTGAGCAATTTCGTTAATATCATTTATTAATCCTTCTGATTCCCTTGCATAGACGAATCCTCGTGAAATACTATCCGGACCTGAAATAATGGAACCATCGAATTTACTGATTGTGACAACAATAACTAGCATCCCATCTTCGGATAGCTGCTTTCGATCCCGCAGTACAATTTCACCGACTTCATCACTTCCAGTACCATCCACATACGTATCTCCTGCCGGAATTGAACGTGTTTGCCGTGCTTCCCCGCCTTTAATATCAACTATATCACCATTTTTCAAAATAAATGTATGCCCTTTTTCAACTCCAACCGCTTCGGCCAATGAACGATGAATATGAAGCATGCGATATTCTCCATGAATCGGAATAAAATATTTTGGTTTCATGAGTGTCAGCATCATTTTTAAATCTTCTTGATAGCCATGTCCAGAGACGTGCATACCGGTAATACTTGAATTTCCGTAAACTACATTTGCGCCAAGCTGAAACAAATTATCAACTATTTTTGAAACATCTTTTTCATTTCCCGGAATAGGAGAAGCTGCGAAAATAACCGTATCGCCTTGGACAACTTTGACATCTCGATTACGACCAGTTGAGAGGCGGGAAAGCGCAGCTAATGGTTCCCCTTGGCTTCCCGTACATAAGATTACTGCCCGTTCCGGCGGCAACTCTTTTAACTCTCTTGGTTCGATAAGCATCCAACCTGGAATATCCAAGTAGCCTAGTCGCATCGCTACAGACGTAACATTGACCATGCTGCGGCCTAATAATACAATTTTTCGATTCGTCTTTTTTGCTGCTTCGACAATTTGATGAATACGATTCACATTGGATGCAAATGTAGAAATGAAGATTTTTCCGGTCGCCTTTTGAAACGCCTCATCCAAATGACGTCCAATTACTTGCTCGGATGGTGTAAATCCCGGACGTTCAGCGTTTGTACTTTCGGAAATAAGCGCAAGCACCCCTTCTGAACCGAGTGCTGCCATTTTGTGAATATCCGACGTTTGATCATTAACAGGTGTAAAATCAAATTTAAAGTCACCTGTATGAATGACTTTCCCTTCAGGTGTATGAAAAACAATCCCTAAACAGTCTGGGATGCTGTGACTCGTCTTAAAGAATGTGAGTGATAATTGGTCGAAACTAATTTTCGATTCTGCATTTATCTCATTTAATTCTGAATCACGTAGCAATTTATGCTCTTTTAATTTCAATTCAATTAACCCGAGTGTAAATCTGGTAGCGAATATCGGCATATTAATTTTTCTCAGCAAATATGGGATACCGCCAATATGATCTTCATGCCCATGGGTTACAACTAAAGCCTTGATTTTATGTTTATTTTCCTCCAAATAACTTAAATCCGGGATAATTAAATCAACACCTAATAAACTTTGATCCGCAAATTTACCGCCACAGTCAACAATAACTAATTCTTCTCCATATTCAATGACATACATATTTTTTCCGATTTCATTAATACCGCCGAGTGCGAAGATGGATAGTGTATTTTCAGTATTTAGCAACTTCGAGTCCTCCTATAGGATGGATATTTTTATGTGTGCATAAAATTTCGCCTTATACATTAGTATTTCTAATTTAAAAAGAAACTATACGAACGCAGTTCACGATGTTTTGAAATAATTCATCGTATTTCGCCCATACTATTATTGAAAGGAATTGATTATGATGCTTAGTGAAAAACAGCTTACTAAATTAAAACGACTGCTCATCGAACAAAAAAGAGAATTAATTGGTGATGTCAATACAAATGAAAATGAAATTATTGCACGTGCCAGTTTAAGGGATTCTACTGATGAACTCTCTACTATTGACAATCATCCCGCAGATTTGGCGACCGAATTATATGACCGTGAAAAAGATATGGCGTTAAAAGTGCATAGTGATGACTTATTGGGTCAAATCGAAGCAGCATTTGAACGGATGAATGACGGTACATATGGAGTTTGTACAAAATGCCAAACAGAAATCCCATATGATCGGCTGCAAGCAATTCCGTATACGACTTTTTGTATTGAGCATAGTGATGCAAAAGCTCCTGCAACAGATCGTCCGGTTGAAGAACAACTGCTCCATCCGGCTGTAGACAACTCCTTTTCAAATCGGGAAAAGGATGATGAGCTTCAAGATAACGAAGACTCTTTCCAAATCGTAGCACAATATGGAAATTCCGATACACCCGCGGATATTGAAGGGGATTTCTATCACTACAATGATTTATATAAAGACAAAGATGATGAAGATACGTATTCTGCATTGGAAATATTGCATGTCTCAAAAGAAGATTATCTTCAGGGGCAAATTTCCAAAGAGTATGCAGATGAAGCACGTAAATATGATTATTTAGAATGACCGCAATAAAATCAAAAAGCCGAGAATTTTTGTGTACTCGGCTTTTACCTTTATTTTGCGATTTTTAAAATGGGTTTAATCGTAATCCCTTTTTTAGAGTCTTCAAAAGCTTCGTTAATTTGTTCAAATTCATAAAACTTAACGAGTCGATCAAACGGGAATTTACCATCTTTATAATAGTTAACTAACTCCGGAATAAATACGCGAGGTACCGAATCGCCTTCGATGACACCCATCATTGTTTTCCCTTCCGCCATAATATCGTTATGGACATCAATTGCCATCTCAGGTGTTACGCCTACAATGGCACAAGTACCTAATGGGCGTAATGCATTTAGGGATTGTTTCACAACGGGCGGCACACCTGTCGTTTCAACAGCAAAGTTTGAACCTCCGTTTGTAATCTTTTTCACCTCGGCAACGACATCAACATTTCGTCCATTTAATACATGTGTTGCCCCGAGTTCTTTTGCAAACTCCAATCGGGAATTATGGACGTCCACGGCAATAATTTGTTTACAGCCGACAATTTTTGCTGCCATCAATGCAGACAAACCTACAGCTCCGCATCCGTATATGACAATTGTGGAACCAAATTGTGGTCGCAGGCGATTTAATACTGTACCGGCACCTGTTTGAATCCCACAGCCAAGAGGACCAAGCAACGCTAAGTCGACATCTTTATCTACTTTTACAACATTTCGCTCATGTGCAATTGCATATGTTCCGAATGAAGACTGGCCGAAGAATGTCGCTAACTCAGTACCATCTTTTGAAAGACGTGTTGTATAGTCATTTTGGACACCGCCAAAGTTTAGTGGATTAAACGTATCACATACTGTAGGATGTCCAGTCAAACAGTTTGGACATGAACCGCAATGTGCAAATGAAATAACGACATGGTCACCTTTTTCTAAACTTGTTACGGCTTCATCCACTTCTTCCACAATTCCTGATCCTTCATGACCAAGAACGGCTGGAAGTGGAGCAATTGCTAAATCACGTGCTACCGCATCCGTATGACAAACACCAGTTGCTACAATTTTAATCATTACTTCATTTGCTTTTGGAGATGCAAGTTCCACTTCCTGCAAGACGAAATCTTTTCCTTGTGCTTCAGTTACAGCTGCTGTAATTTTCATTCTTTGTGTCTCCTTATTTGTTAATTTATTCTCACCTACCTTACTATTCCCAATCATTTTGTAATTACACTTAATTATAAAAGGCAGCTCAGAAAACAAAAAACTGTGTAAAAGCAATTGCACTTTTACACAGCCTTATTCATTTCATAATACTTAAACAATTTTTACAGGTGGGTAGTCATTTGGTACAGTTCATCTGCAGTAGTTGCAACATCTCTCGTCTCTTGACCGATGTTGCTAATGACACTTGTTAGGTTTGTTATATCCAATGCGACTTCTTTAATTTGTGCTTCATTCTTTTCGATTGCCTTTAAAATTTGCTGGAATTTTGTTTGCGTACTTATTGATACGTCCAGACCTGAATCCACCCTTGACTGGACAGCATCAATCATTTGAACAGCAGTCGACGTTAACAACGTGGATGTCTGGATAAGGTTTGTTATGTTCTCTACTGAACTTTTCGATTGCTCTGCCAGTTTACGTACTTCCTGTGCGACAACTGCAAAACCTTTTCCATGGTCCCCTGCTCTTGCTGCTTCAATCGAGGCGTTTAATGCCAGTAAATTTGTCTGGTCGGCAATATTTTTTACTAGCAACACAATATTGATAATCTGTTCTGAAGAGACCTTTAAATTTCCGATTAGTTGTCCCATTTCAACCGCGCTGTCTTTAATTTCAATCATTTCCTGCTCCAGCCTTGAAACTTCATTTTTCCCTGTCAATGCATCTGTATGAATATGTTGGACAATTGCGACATTCGATTTGATTGTATTGTTTATATGTGATGTATGATTGTTTACTTGTTCAATCGATTGGTTCGTTTCTTCTGTTAAATCAGCCAGATTTTGAATAACGGCCGATAATTTATCCTTTAATTCAAGTTTGACAACATTATATTGCTCTCCTCGTAGATTTTGATTTTCCTTTTCGTATTCCTCCAATACAATCTGCATTTCCAGGTTAATAAGTTTTGACACATTTAATGTAATTTGTTCCCTAAGTGCAAGGTCCGTTATATCTTTACTAATGAGCACAATCATCGTTTCCTGCAATTTTTGAAATGTACCCATATACCACTTCGGGTCCAAACCGATTTTGAAATGCATGCGGGCGAGTTTTCGTTTTGCTTCAATTGTCTCTTCATTAAAAACGCCATCAAACATAGAAATAATGTACAAATTCAATGTTTTCTTTAAGCGATCAATTTTTGTTCGTTCTTCAATTATTTTTTTTAGTGATGGCACAGCCAATACATTTTCATAAAATACATCCGTTATCTCTGATACGCCTGCAGTAATTGCAGGTTGATACGATTTTATACAACGTAAATTATTTTCGTCTATTCCGATTAATTTCATCTGCTGCTCTAACTCCGGCATGCTTGTAAATTGTATAATAGGCTTAAAGTAATTCATTTCTTCTAATTTACTATCTTCATTTACCGATTTCCGCTTCCACCATATCACCATTATCGTCACCCTTACATTATGTATAGTATTTGTACAACGTTATACTCTATTTTCTGTAAATATTATCGCTATTTAATCTATTTAATATACAAACATTGTACACCTTATATAAGTAAATGTATATATTATTAATTTTTTTTATAGTATATTTGTACTTAATGGTATACAGTAAAATTAAAACTAAGAAGTGAGGGAAAGCTCATGTCCTGTAAAAACTGTGTCGTATCTGAATTACAGTTTGATATTTTATTAGAAGGCGAAAATAATATAGCTATGATGGATATGATTATCGATCACTTTAAGCGTCGGAATTTAACGATTACTAAAAAGGAACAGCTCGTATCGATACAAGAATCCGGTGTAAAGGAATTTCTTGACTTTAGCAGGGATTATATGGAACCCGAACAGATTTATTTTAGAATAGATGAGATGGCTTGGAAGTCTATTGCTGAAATTGAAACAGTTTTGGAAATGCAATGGATTGATGATGTCATACATAGAAATGCGATTGTCAGCTATTCACAACCTATCGTAAATAACAAGAAAGAAATTTATGCTTACGAAGTGTTGTCACGCTTTACCCGTGAAGATGGTTCGCTTATATACCCAAATGAAATTTTCACGGCAGCAAAAACTCGAGGGCACTTGTATGCATTGGACCGTTTATGTCGTATGGCTGCCGTAAAATATGCTGCTGTGCTAAAGAAAAAAACATTTATCAATTTCATTCCTACATCGATTTATTCTCCGGAATATTGTCTGCAGTCAACGGTGAAGCTTGCTAAACTTCTGCAAATTGACCCGAGTCAATTTGTCTTTGAAGTCGTCGAATCGGAGCAGGTCGATGATATTGAGCATCTAAAATCGATCTTGAATTACTATAATGATAAGGGCTTTCAATATGCTTTGGATGATGTAGGAGAAGGGTATAACACACTGGAAATGCTCGACGGCATGAAGCCGCATTATATGAAGCTTGATATGAAGTATGTACAAGGTGTTGTAAACGATAGTCAAAAACAACATACCGCTAAACAGTTTTTAAAGAAAGCACTTGAAATTGGTGCAACACCACTTGCTGAAGGTATTGAAACCGAGGAAGACTTTGAGTGGCTAAAACAAATTGGCTATGAGCTTTTCCAAGGCTATTTATTTGGAAAACCAAGCGTCGAACCACAGCGTTCCATCCGATAAGAAAAAGCTATGTGCAAAATGGTTTCCCACTACTGCACATAGCTTTTTTCATCTTAGATTTATTCTAAAGATCTTATTCGTAATTTACTTCTTTGGATCCAAATCCTCAATTGAATCGATATCCATATATGCTGGTACGACTAAACCATTTTGTGTGCCTTTTAAGTTTTCTCCTAAATCCACTATATCTTCCTTATGCTTTTTGTAAAATGCATCATGTGTGGTTGGAAGTGCTGCAGAAAGCGATGCATCTCCTTCACCGCTAGCAATAGCCTGGAACATAATGGCTGGATCAACAGGAATCACATTAACTTTATACCCTAAATCATTAATTACTTGTTTCATGACACTGCTTGATGCTAATTCAGAATCCCAAGTAGTAGTAATTAACTTTAATTCTTCCCCGTTTCCTTTTACAATACCTTCAGTCCATTCATTCACTTTATCTTCATTATTCTGAATCCACTCCGCTGCAGCCGAATCAAAATCACTATTTGAAGCTTCCAGCATTACTTGTTCTACATCTTCCGGTTCCCAATAAAATCGGTCAAGAACAGTATACAAATCAGGTAAATCTTCCTCTAACCCTTTTCTTACAAGTGTATTCGTATATTCTTCCCCACCTAAAGCTCCTTTTGGATCCTCCAATATCTTTAGATCGTAAGCTGAGAATTTCCAATGAGGCTTCCAACCTGTAACAATAATTGGTTCTTCATTACGAATTGCTTGATCTAAACTACCTATCATACCGGCTGTCGAACTTTCCTGTAATGTCCAGCCTTCCAGATTTTCATATTGTTCTAATGCGTCATATGTAAGACCTGTTAATCCAGCACCAGGTTCAATACCAACTATTGTATAGCCCACTTCTTCACCAATACTGGCTTCTTTTCCATTTGAATTATCACTGCTGCCTGTATCATCCCCGCATGCTGCTAATAACAATGCTGCAGACATCCCCATAGTTAAACCTAAAGCTTTAAATCGTTTCAAAATACTTCATCCCCTATAAACTGAATTTATCTACTCCCGAAAATCGACAACCCCATTTTAACTACAAGTTGTTACTCATGTCAAACTAGAGATACAAATAAATAAAGCCCCGTTTAGACTATTACGGGGCATATCTATATTTATTCTTTCGGTTTTAAATCTTCAATCGAGTCAATCTCTACATATGCCGGGACAACAAAACCATTTTGCGTGCCTTCCAGATTTTCACCTAAATCAACAATATCGTCTTTATGTTTGTCATAAAAGGCTTTGTGAGTTGTCGGTAACCATGGTGCAACCGTTACGTCTCCTTCACCTGTTGCAATCGACTGGAACATAATAGCCGGGTCTACCGGAGTCACCTCAGGTTCGTATCCTAATTGTTCCAGTACAGTTTTTATTACACTACTAGATGCAAATTCAGAATCCCATGGTGTAGAAATGATTTTTACTTTCTCGCCATTTCCTTGTGCTATATCTTTTGTCCATTCACTTACTTTGTCTTGATTACTTTCAACCCAATCGGCTGCTGCTACATCAAAGTCTCCATCTTCTTGTGCATCATACATTACTTTTTCCATATCTTCCGGTTCCCAATAGAAACGGTCAAGTACTGTATATACATCAGGCAGGTCTTGTTCTAACCCTTTTCTTGCAAGTGTTTGAATGTTTTCAGCACCGCCTAAAATACCTTTAGGATCTTCAAGTATTTTTAAATCATAAGCCGAGAATTTCCAGTGTGGAGTCCAGCCTGTCACAATAACAGGTTCTTCATTCCGTATTGCCTTATCCAATGTACTCAACATTCCGGCAGTTGAACTTTCCTGTAATGTCCAACCTTCCAGATTTTCATATTGCTCCAATACATCATGTGAGAGGCCAGTCAGACCTGCTCCAGGTTCAGTGGCAACAACGGTATAATTCACCTGTTCACCAATACTGGAGGACGATGCGCCTGTTGTATTTTCTTTATTTTCCGTATCATCTCCGCAAGCAGCAAGTAGAAGTGCTGAAGATACCCCTAAAGTAATACCTACTGTTTTTATTTTGCTCATCTTCTCATCCCCTAAATTGAAATTTATATCTAAAAAGTAACAACTCAATATTAACAACAGGTTGTCACTATGTCAAACGGATCTATCTCAAAAATAGTTACTATATAGTCCGCCGTTCTTACTCATGACTGGAATTTCAAAACACAAAAAAACCTGCAGACAGAAGAAAGGTATTCTTCGCCTACAGGCATTTTTATAATTATTTTGTTTTTAAACCATACTTTCCAAAGCCGTCTGTACCGTCTCCAATATACTTAATAGCGCTGTTTTCATCTAAAACATCCACTGCTTTTTTAGAAGATTCAAATACAACGTTTACGCTATCCGGAATCGGAGCAAATTTCCAGTTACCATCTGCTGTCGGATCGATTGTTTTTTCGGCTAAAATATAGTCGATAATTGCCTGACGGTTTTCATCCGGATAAATTTCAACCGCTGTTGCATTACGTACACCCGGGAATGTACCGTTTGCACGATAGTTATTTGTCGCTACGATAAATTCCTGTGCTTCATCAATTGGCTTTCCGTTATATTGCAGATTGACAATACGTGATGCTTGTTCGTTTACTACATTTCCGCTCTCATCGTATTTTGCCGGTTTTGTTACATCGATTTCATATGTCACACCGTCAATCACATCATAATTGTATGAACGGTATTCTTCATTGATTAATTGCTGCTCATCTGCTTTTGCTACATCAATTTGATTGAATTGGCCTGCAGACATTTCCAGCCATTCTTTCACATCCGCCCCTGTTACTTTCAGCATAGCAAGTGTATTATCATATAAATATAAATCTGCAACATTTTTAATTGCAAGCTCGCCTTTTGGTACAAATGTATAGTATTCCGGATCGCTTCTTGTTCCTGCTTTGAATGGTGCACCCGCTGATAAGACAGGAAGGTTTTCATACGCTGTACCTTTCAGCTTTTGTTTCACATAAATTGATTGAGCATCCGTTACAATTTGAATAGAAGGATCATCCTGTACTTGCGAGAAGTAACTGTGAATGTTAGCTGTCGTTGTCCCCACTGCCTGACGCACATATTTAATCGTTCCTTCATGTGTTTCTTTCACACTTTCTACAACTTCAGCGCTGACAGTGTCATTATCTTTTGCGATTTCACGCACCGCGCCAGTACCTGTTGTGACATCCCAAGCTTCGTCTTTTTTCTCTAGTTCTAGATCAATGACCCCTAAATGACTACCGAATTTACCGGCCATAACAATCGGCTTGCCGTTCATTGTCCCTTTTTCAATATCCACATTTGTTATAGAGCTATCCACTTTACCTGGGAATACGCCATGGGCATGCCCAGTAATGATTGCATCTACATCTTCAATTGTAGATAGCAAATACGATACATCCTCTTCGCCATTTTCATGTGTAGCATCTCCCATACCTGAGTGTGAAAGTACTACGACAACATCCGCTCCTGCTTCTTTCATTTGCGGAACGACTGTTTTAACAGCCTCTACGGAATCATCAACTGTTACTTTTCCTTCTAAATTTGCTTTATCCCATTTTAAAATTTGAGGTGGTACAATACCTGTTACCCCAATATTAATTGTCGTTTTTTCACCGTTTGAATCAACTACATCTTTTTCAATCATAACATACGGCTTATACATTAATTCCTTTGTCGCTGCATTGCGCACATTGGCATTAACATACGGGAATGGGGCATCATCTGTTACTTCATCAAGAAATTCCAAACCGTAGTTAAACTCGTGGTTACCGAATGTCGCTACATCATAATCGAGTGCGATCATGGCCGCAATCGATGGGTGAACTTCCCCGTCTTTTAATTTCGTTACGGACTGAATATATGAGCCAAGTGGCGTTCCTTGTATTGCATCTCCATTGTCAAACAGCACTGTATTTGGATTTTCCTCACGTGCCTTTTCGATTAGCAGCGCAGTTTTTGCCAAACCTAAACTGTTCGTTGGCGTATCTTTGTAATAATCATAGTTTACAATATTAGTATGAATATCCGTCGTGCCTAAAATACGTAAAGAAACCGTCGTATTTGCTTTTACCGGACTGTATTCTTCCAAAAAGCGCTGAAGAATTTTTTGCATCTGTGCTTTTGTTACAAAATCTTTCGGGCGAATCATTCCGTCATCAAAGCCTGTCAGTAAGCCTGTTGCTACGGCTTTGGCCATTTCCTGGCGATTGCCTTGTCCAATTTTGTTTGCATCTTTAAACTGATCCAATACCTTTTCAGAATATGTTTCCTCATCTTGTAACCCTCTCGCCGCAATAAGGAAAGCATGAGTACGTGTCAATTTTTCGTTTGGCGCAAATTTAGTTGGAGTTTTTCCTTTAATTAACTTTAATTCTACCGCTTTTTCAATATAAGGCTTAAGCGACTCAGGTACATCCTGGAATTTTACAGACTGTCCCGTACCGACCTCTACTCCCAATGCATCAATTACGGCCTTCACAAACTCTCCACGTGTCATATCTTCATTCGTAGATGTTGGTGCCGCTGAAACTGCTGACATGCCACTTGCTAAAAGTGTTAGCGTTAAGGCTGAAGCAGATAGTTTTTTCAACATTTCTTTCACTCCCAAATTCTGTAGTGTATAACAGAACTATCATACTAAATTGCCAGAATAGTAGAAAAGAGTAATTTGGTACAGGTTATTCCAATTAAAATAGTACTTATATGACAGAATTTAACTTACAGTGAATTTACAGCTTCTTTTATATTATCGCTATGACTGATTGCAGAAATAACGGCGACTCCATTTACTCCGGTTTGTCTAACAATGAAACTGTTTTCAACAGAGATTCCGCCAATTGCTACAATCGGAAATTGAGGGTACTGAGATTTCGCTTCTTCTAATAACGTCAGCCCTACCGGTGCTCTCGCATCACCTTTTGAGAAAGTTTGATAAATTGGACCAATCCCCGCATAATCTGCCCCATTTGCAATGGCAAATTCCAGTTGTTCCATTGTATGAACCGATACTCCAACGATTTTATTTTTCGCAAAAGATCTAAATTTTTCAACTTCGGTGTCTTCCTGTCCTACATGAATCCCATCTGCATTTAATGTTAATGCAAGTTCAACATCATCATTGATAATGAATGGTACTTTATATGTTTGGCATATCTTTTGGCATTTACGCGCAAATTGTACATACTCATCGCCTTTTAAAGCATTTTTGCCTTTTTCCCTCAGCTGGAACATCGTGATTCCTGCCTGTAGCGCTTCTTCTAAAACAAGCAGCGGGTCGCGTTTACAATTGATTGTTCCCATAATAAAATATTTATTTAAATCAAAAAACATGGACATCACACAACCCCCGCTGTTCATGATAGGCGAAATGATTTGTCGGGCCAAACCCGTTGCCAATATTGAGCGGATGACGAATTGCCAGCTGCACATATTTTTTTGCTTCTATAATGGATGCCACTATCGATCTACCTTTTGCCATCTCCGCCGTGATTGCTGCCGAAAATGTACATCCTGTTCCATGGGTATGCTTAGTATCCACTCTCTCGGTTTTCATTTTAAATGGTTGCTCCCCGCGAATGAAAACCGTATCTGTCGCATGCTTACTGTTTAAATGACCACCCTTAATGACTACACATTCCAGCCCTAGACTTAATAGATGCTGCGCCGCTAAATTGATATCTTTTTCATTTTGTATTGTATAACCAGTCAGGATTTCCGCTTCCGGAATGTTCGGTGTACAAACGGTTGCAAGCGGCAATAACTTTTCCTTAAGGGCCGTTGTTGCTTCCTGTTCTAGCAAACTGGCACCGCCTTTTGCAATCATGACCGGATCAACGATAAGCGGAATATCCGTATTTTTTAGTAAAATCACAATGGCTTCGATAATTTCAGCACTAAACAGCATCCCTGTTTTAATTGCCTTTACGTCGAAATCTTGAAGTACTGCCTTTAGCTGAGCTTGAACGAAATCAGCCGTTGTAGGAAAAATTCCATGCACTCCTTCAGTATTTTGAGCGGTTAATGCGGTGATTACTGATGTACCGAATACACGGAGTTCCTGAAACGTTTTTAAATCGGCTTGAATCCCGGCACCGCCACCGCTATCCGAGCCTGCGATTGTACATGTAATCATTGTCGTCCCTCCGCTAAATTTTCTAGTTCATTCAAGAAATTTGTGTGGAAAGTTCCTATAGCTGCAGCAGAGTTGGCACTTGCCTGTTTATATTCGGTCAATAGTGTCAGTAAGTCATCAAACGGTTCTTTACTGACCGCAAGCACCGCTGCACAAAAGGCACTAAGCAAGCAGCCACTCCCCGTCATTTTTGTCACCTTTTCATGACCACCCTCTACAAATCCCACTCTTATCCCATCAGTAATAACATCTTGTTCTCCTGTTACAATCACAATACATTGATAGTTATTAGCCAACTTTTTGGCAGTCACTGCAACATCGATATCTCCTTTGCCACTATCCACACCTTTAGACGCCCAATTTACTCCCGCAAGAGCCGCCATTTCTCCAATATTGCAGCGGATTACATTAATCTTTAAAAGGTCGAGCAATTGTTGTGCTGTCTCCGCTCGAAACTTCGTTGCCCCTACACCTACTGGATCAAAAACAACCGGAGTATTATGCATGTTTGCGCTAAGTCCTGCTTTCTTCATCGACTCTATTGTCCGTTCATTCAAAGTGCCCATATTTAAAAGTAAAGCATTGGCCTGGGCAGCCATTTCTCCCACTTCTTCTATTGCATCCGCCATTACTGGTGAAGCTCCTACCGCCAGCAAGCCATTCGCTGTAAAATTTGCGACAACATAGTTGGTAATACAATGAACTAATGGTTGTTTATTATAAATTGCTTGCAGACTCATTTATATACACCCCTTGTTCCCAGCTTTGCTTTGTCCAAGGCATCTCCCAGAACATCCATTCGTAATAGCAGCTTTTCTTAAAATGCTCCTGCAATACTTTTAGCTTTGCAGGTTGTTCTTTCGCATATCGATCCAGCATCGATTTTTGTACTTCAATATTTTGAAGCATCTCCTCGGAAGCATATAATGCAATCCACTGTTCATAAAGAGGGACATTCGGACATGCATCTTTTAACCTTTGCCCAATCTCCTGATACAGCCATGGGCACGGTAAAATTGCCGCAAATGCTTCTGCTACATCTCCGTTATGCACTGCATTATACATATGGCTTACATAGTTATAGGCTGCTGGAGCCGGTTCGAATTGTTCCAAATCATCCGCTGTCACACCTAATTCTTTAAACGTTGTACGGTGTAACTCCAGCTCTGCGTCATGAATAAATTTTGCTGTTTGCAGAAAATATTGAACATCGTCATCCGTAGTCGCTTTTGCAGCTGCAAGAGCAAGAACTTTCGTATAATGTTTTAAATAATATGCATCCTGCAGCATATAAAACTTAAACTTTTCAAGCGGTAAACTCCCATCTGCAATCCCTTGTACAAAAGGGTGATAGAAGCTAGCCTCCCAATAAAAATCCGTTTCTTTCCTTACCTTTTCACAAAATCCCATTGTTACTCCTCCTTTTTGTTGGCGGAAGCACAAAAAAGACGCCTCAATATAGAGAGACGTCCCCAAAAAGTGTAAGTACCACTTTTCATTGCTCCCTACGTCCGTATTAACGGCCAGGTTCCAAGGGTCAGGTTTTAACCTTCTCAACACTGCTGTGTCCCCCCGCAAATCAAATGCTTGTATATTTGCAAAAGAAAGACTCCACGTAAAGGATACGCGGAGCCAAAGTAAGTACATATGTATAGCGTGTACTTTGCTCCCTACGTCCGTATTAACGGCCAGGTTCTAAGGGTCAGGTTTTAACCTTCTCAACACTGCTGTGTCCCCCCGCAAATGCATTTAATTACCCCGAGTGTAACAAATTAATTCGACCCGGGCAAGTGAATTCACAAAATTACGAAATTAATAGTTCAATAACAAATTCACAAAATAGCGCATCGTTAGTAAAAATTTTGTTACTAATGATGCGCTGACATCTATTGTAGATGGGTTACTGCAGATCTTTTACCAGTCAGTTCCTGATAAGCCTGAGCATATTCCTCGGCCAATTTATCGACATATTGTTTTGTGGAAGTAATCTCTTTAATCGCGCCAATTCCTTGCCCGCTGCCCCAAATATCTTTCCAGGCTTTTGCGGTATTATCGTTAAAGTTCATTGCTGAAGGATCACTTTCTTTTAAATTACTCGGGTCCATCCCCGCGTTCATGATAGAACCTTTCAAATAATTCCCGTGGATTCCTGTAAATAAATTGCTGTATACAATATCTTCTGCAGTACTATCAACAATCATCTGTTTATATTCTTGACGAGCAAACGCTTCTTCGGTCGCGATGAATGGTGAACCGATATAGCCAAAATCAGCCCCCATCGCCTGTGCAGCCAATACCGAATGTCCTCGTGCGATTGATCCTGATAAAGCTAATGGACCGTCAAACCATTCACGGATTTCCTGTACGAGCGCAAATGGGCTTTGCTGACCTGCATGGCCACCTGCGCCTGTTGCTACAGCAATGATGCCGTCTGCACCTTTTTGAATCGCTTTTTTTGCAAAATGATTGTTAATGACATCATGGAAAACGATGCCTCCATAACGATGTGCTGCCTCAAATACTTCTTCACGTGCCCCAAGTGAAGTAATAATAATCGGAACTTTATATTTCACACAGAGCTCCATATCCTGTTCCAGCCGGTCATTTGTTTTATGGACAATCTGATTAATGGCAAATGGCGCTGCCGGCCGATCCGGATTTTTGGCATTATAGCTGGCCAACTCCTCTGTAATTTCAGCTAACCATTCATCCAACTGGCTTGCCGGTCTTGCATTTAACGCAGGCATTGACCCGACTATTCCTGCCTTACATTGTTCAATGACCAATTTCGGATTGCTAATAATAAACAATGGTGCCCCGATTACTGGGATACGTAAGTTTTGTAAAATTTTCGGAATATTCCCCATCTATAATCCCCCTTTTATTCAGCTACTACTAATACTTCATCAGCTTCAATAAAATCTCCTTCTTAATTTAGATGACAATCAAAAAGTCAGATGTTTTTTCATCTGACTTTCTTTCCTTTTGCTATTTCTTCACTACATTAAAATTAGCCCCGATGAGCTGCCAATTTTGCGGGAATGGCAGACCGAGCTTCCAATAGCCGACTCCGCGCAAATTTAATCGCTTTACTAAATCGAACTTCGCCTGAATCGAACGCGCATCTTCAAACCAGACAATATGTGAACGCCCTTGCTCATCATAATAGTTAAAGTAGGGTGCCTGTGCTGTATAGTCAAATTGGATTGCTGCGTTGTAGCGTTTGGCCACTTCAATTGCACGTTGCGGGCTTATCGCTTCTGCGTAATCTCCTCCTTGTACAAAAGGTAATGTCCAATCGTAACCATACAAATTTTGCCCAAGTAAAATTTTATTTGCAGGAATTTCTGTTAATGCATATTGTACTACTTGTTCGACTTGAGGCAGCGGAGAAACGGCCATTGGAGGTCCAGCAGAATAGCCCCACTCATATGTCATCAGCATAACAAAATCCACTATTTCGCCGTGCGCCTTATAGTCATGGCCCATAAACCATTCCCCTGGCTGATCGGCTCTCGTTTTTGGAGCCAATGCGGTAGAAACGGTATATCCTTCCGCATGCATACGCTCGACAGCTCTTCGGAGGAAATTATTATAAGCTTCCCGCTGATCGCGTGCAATCCGTTCAAAATCAAAATGAATATCCGAAATATTTCCGATACGCTTTGCTTCAGCAATGATATTGTCCAGCAGTAAATTTTGAACAGCAACACTTTGGAAAATATCACGTGCTAGCTCAGCACTAAACTGATAATCCTCGAGATTAGTGATTGCCATTGCTATTCCTGTATTATTTTGTTCAGCAATTTCCGGTAATGGGTTAATTGTAGGCGCTTTTAATGAACCATCCCGTCTTGCTTCAAAACTGAAAATAGCTAAATACGTTAAATAAGGACTTGCCTCCCGAACTTGGTCGAGCAGCGTATCACTTATTTCATCGCCTCTTGGTTCTACATATGCCAAAATTTCTGCGGACCTTTTAGTTGGTTCCGGTATATACAATGAGGTGCCAATCATCAGCAACGCATCTGGATTCAAGCCATTTGCTTGTGCGAGCGTTAAATAATTCACCTGAAAACGTTGACCAATTGACCATAAACTATCCCCTGGCTGTACAATATAATACTGCCCTTTCAATGGAACGACCAATGCTTGCCCGACCACTAACCGGGCCGGCTCCGGAATTTGGTTGGCTTCCACTAAACTCTGCACCGTTGTTCCATAAGCCTGTGCGATTGCCCACAATGATTCTCCCGGTTGTACTACATGAATTTGAATTGTCCGTCCTCCTTTTCCTATGTACTAATTTATGAACTATATACCGTATTAATGCGGAAAGATAGGTTAGAAATATATAAGTAACCATGACAAAAAACAATATTATACATTTTCATTCATTCATATGCGCAACCAGGTTGACTGTTTCATACTATAGTTGTGAGGTGAAAAAATGCCAAGAGTAAAATACCGGGATTCCGATGTGGATTTGATGGCACGAATGATGCGGGCTGAGGCTGAAGGTGAAGGAAAACAAGGGATGCTGTATGTCGGAAATGTAATTGTGAACCGAGCTGTTGCTTCATGCCTGGATTTTAATGATGTGAGAACAATCGAGCAGGTTATTTTCCAAGTACAGGGCAATAACTATTCTTTTGAGGCGGTACAAAAAGGAAACATGTTTTATCAGAGGGCTAGAGAGACTGAAAGAAGATTAGCAAGACAGACGCTGGACTATTGGCGAGACCATCCGGCGAAATATGCACTTTGGTATTTTAACCCATCCGGCCCATGTCCTCCTACTTGGTACGATCAACCATTTACAGGTCAATTTAAACAGCATTGTTTCTATGAGCCTATAGCAGGAACATGTGAAAGTGTTTATATGGGCTAGCATTACCTATTGCCCAGCTATATAAGAAAAAGCCTTGTACATTCTATGTAGCGAGGCTTTTTCATTTTTCTTTATCCGTTACTTTTTATTGGATTGCTGGTTTTTATCATGGTTTGTTTTATTATTTTTATTTTTTAATTTCGAATCGAACTCTTCGGCAAATTCCGCTGTATTATCTTCAGGATTCCGGTTGTGACTTGTTGTATTTCGGTGTAATTCTTTATAGGTAGAAAAAGGATTATGTGTTCGCGTATTCATCGTTTCTTTACTGTTTTTGCTCATTTCATCACCTCCTACTGGCTTAATGTGCTCAGGATAGGAGGTTTTATGCTTTTTTCAGGCTTCCTCAATTTTTGTAATGAAAAAAAGTTGTAAAGCCATATTAAGAAGGAACCAATATTGAAAGGAGCATTTAAATGGGCAGAGATGATAGTAAAAGTAAAGGAACGAATAAACAATCATTACCGCAAACACCGAAAAACATGGAAATTGCACCAAACAAAGTAAAGGAAGAAATTGCGAATGAACTAACCGAGCTCCATCAGCAAGCAAAAAAAGGAAAAAGAAAAATGTATTGATATGTAAATGGCCTTCATTCCAGTATGTACTGGAATGAAGGCCTGATTTACTTCAAGACAAAGGTTAGAACTGTCTCGCCTTCGCATTAATTCTCAAAATCTGGTTATGCAGAGTTACCTCTGTTTCCCCTTTGATTTGAGACTTTTGATGCTTGTCGCTCGCCCAGTTTTGGTGGATCTTCTTAGATTTTGGATCTGTGAAACCCTTCTTATCCATTCGTTCCGCCTCCCTATGTTTAAAAGTGAATCAATTTTAGTATGGCTGTACTTGCTGCAGTTATTCCCTATAAAGATAAAAATTGATATCGACACATTTCCTAACAATTCCGAATTTCTTCCGCGTATGGAATCATTGCATCCACCAATACTAAACGTGTGAATCAGTCAATTTTCGCAAGAAAGGATGAGGAACAGTGGCTAAAAAAAGTTCAGGTACACCTAGCTGGAAACAAAATCACCCGATTACTTTATTATCCAACTCCGTTGAACGAACAGAACGTGCAGTAAAACAGGCAATGTCCCACCCGGAGGAATTTGCGGTGGAACATGCTTTTAATTCAATGGAACGTACCGAAAATGCACTTGCCAATGCAGAGCAAAGACAGGAGCATTTGGATATTGTCGAGCAGAATAAATCCAAACTAGATGAGCTAAAGCAAAGCATCCTTGAAATTGATGAAACCTTGAGGGATTCATAAAAGTTCCCCCGTTACCTCTAAGGACGTAACGGGGGGACTTTATTTACATATATAATGCACTTAAAAAAATCCCTAATGCTTCTTCATAAATTTCACCGAATTGGCTGATTGGTAAAGGATTCGTTCCAAGCCCCAGTTCAACGGTGAATCCGGGGCGGCGCCAATCTTGAATAAACCAGTCTTTGTAACCCGCATAGCTTTCTATTGTCTGCACAGGCTCATATCCGCTTTCCCTCGCAAATTCATTGACAAGGTGTTCTGTTTCAGGAGGTTCCAATCCCATGAATCCCCAATAAATAACTTGACCTTGTGTATGGAAAGCCAAAACCCGAGCAAAATCCCGCTCTACTGTCAAATCGGCCATTGCAATGGATTCCGGTTCCGATAGCGGACTTTGCCCACCATAATCCCGCGGCCCAGGCGTTTTCGGGTTTCTTTCTCTTTCCCGTTCCCATTCAGCAGGGAACTGGTCGTTCAGATCAACCCCATTAATATTCGCTTTCCAACCAGAGAAATCAGTACTGCCGCCATTCCATTCAATAAGCTTATTGCGGATTGTTTCATCTTCCGGAGGTCCGTTCAGCACTAAATCCACTCCGTCCGGATTTACCATAGGTACAATATTTAAATTTGTCTGATTATACAACGGCAATGTATAAAGCCCTCGTATTGCACCATTATTCGTAAGCGACAATAAATAATCATTAAGAAATGTCATGACAACCGATGTCGTAATCCACTCATTGGCATGAAAAGAAGCATTAAAATGAACACGTTTCTGCCCGTTCCCAATCGTGAGTCCAGGAATTTCTTTCTCTAATACGGAAATGCCAATCGGGTCATTAACGGTAAACGGATAAATTGCCTGCAATGACTGAATATCCTGCACCATTGCCCTATAATCGTAATCCTGTTCACCGTTCACAACTCTCCATGTCACACGAACAGGCAACCGCAACCGTAGACCGACCTGAAGTACGTATGGATTGAGTACCGGATTGACCAGAAAAAGCGCATCCATCGGCATATTAATTCTTTGTGCAATCGACCAAACCGTATCTCCCCGTTGAACCGTATACTGACTTGTCACATAACCGGGAATCTGAACGGGTTGGTTGGGCATCAGGGCTTGTGCATTCAGATTCCGATTCGAATCAAGAATCAGCTGAAAAGGAACATTAAAAACTTGGCTATAATACCAAAAGGAATCACCCGGTCTTACGAAAATCTCCACAAAGCTCCTCCCTCAATAAAATCATCAATAGGAAAGTATATGAATGCGGTGGGTGATTATTAACACGGTTCGAGAAAACTGATTATTATCTTCAATCGCTTTCTTTATTAACTAATATTTTCCCTGTATATATGAAATTGAGAGAAACTATATGTTATACTAGAATTTACTAAATTTTTATTGTATGGGGGTTCATCATGGAGACGAAAAGAATATCGCTGCATCGTGCACTATCTGAATTAAAAATGCTTGGTGAACGGATCGAATCGGCTACGTACCGTGTAGTGCTGGCTCGAGCAAACAGAAAAAGCAATGAAAAAATTGAAGGTATGTCAATTGATGAGTACAAAAAAGAAATGCAAGGTTCTTACGACAAGGTCACAAGTCTTATTCAATACCGTAATAAACTAAAAGCACTCGTTGTTGAGTCGAATGCCAAAACAATCGTTAAAATCGGTGCAGATCAAATGACAGTTGCTGAAGCGATTGAACGCAAACAATCGATTACATATGAGAAGGATTTACTAAATCATCTGCGCCGACAATATTTCGAAGCAATTGAAGAAGTAACAACTGCAAATGAGGCGCTCCCTGAAAAGCTTGAAAATTATTTAATTAATATTTTAGGGAACAAGGAAAAACAATCATCCTCAGATGAAGTAAAACTCCATACCGAAACTTTTATGAAGCGCAATGAATACGAACTGATCGACCCGATGCAAGTAAAGAAAACCATTGACGAACTTGGAGCGAAAATTGAGGAATTTGAGTCAGAAGTAGACGCTGTATTATCAGAATCAAATGCTATAACCTTTATTGAGATATAATTAATAATTTGCATAGCGTAGCGAAAACAGTAAACGGATCGGCGCTCGTGCTTTGACTGTGTGCGAGTTGAAACAACCAAACAGTCACTCAACCTACAATTAATAGTTGAATCTTAATAGAAAAGTTCAACGCTTAAAGGTCAAAGCTGAAATATTAAATTTCAAAGCTCTTAACTTTTAAAGCTGAATGTTCAAATGATAAAGCTCATTCAAATCCTGGAGTATGGTTTAGGTATGTCGATACATGACCGTCTGTGGCCCCACCAGGCAGCTATTGTTGTGCAAAATGAAATACCGAATTCGCTTTCTTGGCGAATTCGGTATTGTTTTACCTCTCCTATATACCGGTGCATATTTTTCGAAATAAATATGGAGCACAAAAAAGAAACAGTCAATTACAACTACCTCCCTCCAAATTTAATAGATCAAACTCATTTTCATCATACCAGTACTTTTCTGCTCTATCTATGTATGATAAAAAATCTTCATAAACTCCTGTCCAATTTTCAGGTACAAAATCCTCGTAGGAAGCTGGTTCTGAATAAAGGGAGTACAGTTCTCTTTTATCGAAATTTACGAATAAAGAAGGCATAAAACTATAAAAAGTGTCCTCTTTTGTTTCAGTAAGAAAATTTAATTTAAGCCTTTCTCTTAATTCTTTTGTTGAAACAGCATACTTCACAATTCTTGGCGCAAATGCTGCATATGAATCCTGATCTAATATATCTATGTCTTTCCTTTCATCATCTTCTTCGATAAAAGGACCCATATTTCCAAGTCCCACTTCTTTAAGTTTCTTTCTATATGCCTCTTCTAGTTTTTTTCTATCTAAAAACCACAAATCTTTCTGTGAAACATACCATTTGAAATGATTATCAATTAATACACCTACAATAATATTCTCAAGTGCTTTAGGTTCCAATAACATATGTTTCAACTCCGTTTTATTATTTTTCTTACTCTACGTTTTCGAACTATAATCATTAGAAATTACTAATTCACATCAATTACTAGTATTCCTTTAACATGAGCACGGTTATTAATTTTTATGGCTTCTATTAGAAGGGCTGGCTGGTATTCTTACTACCCTTCTCAACAACCTGCTACCTCATCCACGTTACTATCAACAATTTTATCAATTGCTTTCGGGATTTTCAAAACTTTTCCTATTGGGATGAAGGATGCTAACGCAATACCTTTATCAAGGCCCGAAGCATTTTTATCAGCTAGCGTGCTCACGTCGTCCAATATTAAGAAATCCAACAAACCTTTTCCGATTTTTGTAGCGCCACTTCCGACGTCTCCGAGGAAATTAAGAAAACCATTCTCCTCTTCTTTCACATTATCTACTGTTGTGGCTGTAGCGGAAAGCTCTTTTGCGACTTCTTTTTCTTTTTGCTTCATAAATGAAACGAAATTTGTTGAAACCATCGCACCGCTGAGACCGAAAGTAACTAAAGGCTGCTGACCATTTTGATAAAGACCAGGGAGAGTATATGGATTCGCTCCTCCGATTCCTCCAGGATTAAATAGCGGATTCATATTAATTACTTGATCCAACGATTGCGTACGATAGGCCAGTGCAATCATTAACGGATTCTGACTAGCGAATGACTGCCATTGTTCTGCCGGGAAGTTAACATCTGTTACCCCTTCTGTCATCATCGTTTCTATGTTGGTAATCCATGTTTTCATGTGCATCAGGTCTGTTTGAATTGTCGTTAATGCATCTGTTTGGGATACGTCAAATTCAATCAGTTTTTCAACGGTTTCGTCCCGATGTCGTTTCGCGTCATGTACACCCAGATGGACTTCACTATCATCCAGTTTTGGCAAGTTCACGATATCTGACACTTGGTCCATGATATTATTGGCTTCATCTGTCAGCTCTTCCGTCACTTGTTTGGCTCGGTTTAAGCCTTGCTCGATTTCGCCTTCTAATGCTGCTTGGCGAATAAAGCCCGACTAATTCGGTTCGAGCGATGAAAGTGCTATTTCTCCTGTAGTTAATCGATGTACTTTACGAAAATAAGAGCACGATTTTTACAACGAATGTAAACTTCAAGGCTTGGAAAGGGATACAGGGGTTATCTACATTTTAAAAATAATAGCGCTTTATTCGGCGCTAGGTATTCACCTAAAAAAGAAACCTTGAAAGGCATATAGCCAATCAAGGTCTTGTTTTACTAATTATTTCCCTTCACTTCTTCAAACCATAAATCAAAAATATCATCTGGTAATAGTTCGTAATCATTCGAATAAACTAACTCATATCTATATTTTCCTTTTAAGCTATTTTGTTTTACATTATAATAAAGTTTCATTTCTGTCGGCATATCTTTTTTGAACTCTTCACATTTTTTATGAATATGCTTTAAATTTTGATTACCAATTCTTAGTGCAGCCTTTTGTCTTTCTTTAGAAACATCATAAACCTGATTTTGTGGACTATTCGATCCTTTTACAGTCTCGTTGAGTTGATGTTTATGAACAACCTTACCATTAATTTTATAGAAAAAATCAAAAACATACATTTTGGGTTCATATGAACAATAAATAAAGATCTCATCTGCTTTATTATCGACGTACTCTAAACAAATAGCCACCATGTCTGTTTGTAATTCTGAAAAATAATCCTCAAATACCTTCACATAAACACCCCTAATTCTCTATACTTGTAAACCTCATACGACCATGTCCTCCTAACTTTGTTTTACTTTTCTATTATTTTTGACTGCTCTTTCCGTGTTCAGATAACCGTTTATATCAAAATTGAAGCTTTTAAATCTTATTTTGCAATACAGTATGACAAGCTGCTCCGGCAATACGAAGATGAGTGTATAAAATATGCCAAAAGGCAAAAAGACGAGCGTGATTGTTTCATATAAATCGGACGAACCGAATTTCACAACAAATTGAATAAGAAAAACAAGGGCCGTACTGCCAATGATTACAATCGGAATATAGGATTTCGTTTCAAATTTACCACGCATTTCTTCGCTCCTTGACCCTGCTCGGTAATGCCCTTTTTTAAGAAGTAAATAAAAGCGGATCCATGTAGCGATAAATAACAGGCCTGCGATGGAAAGTGTAATCCAAGTTAAGTTTAGTAGTGTTTCAACTGTTGCACCGTCCTGTTCCCCTAAAAGAAATAATGGGGACAGGAAGAAAAATACGGAAAAGTTTTGTGTCATGATAATCGACAGGAAGTACTGCAGCTTCTCCATCTTATTAAAAACGACAGGAATAGCGAATAGAAGGGACAATAAAATAATGATTCCTGTAAGCCACATATGAATTGTTTTAATGCTTTCGAAATTTGGATAGATTGTGTATTTACCTGCAATATTATAAGTTAGATAGAAAAACAGTGCCTGCAGGAAAATACCTAATACAAGCACAGATGCCAACGAATTCGGACTTTGTCTACCAGACTCCAGCGGTCCTCGTAATACTGCGAAATCTTGTTCGGATAGTTTTTTTAGCATGCGGTGAATACCTCCATTTCATCTCAATACTATATAACCTTAATTAATCAGGTCAATAAGGATCCAACAAAAGAGGGAGTTTATACTAAGTATTAAATTTTAAATAAGTAAACTATCTCATTTTATGTATCTTCATTTTGAAAATATTAATAACCTATGTCCTTTCATTTTCCAATGAAATCAAAGTAAGTTCTTAACCATAAATTATTTAATAGCAAATTCAGAACTCACTTTGACATCTTGATATTAAAAAGCCGACTAATATACTTCAGGTCTTTCTGACAATCTTGCGGCTACTAAGGAGTCTTCGGCATTCAACTCACCTTCCGACCACTCGATTTGAATAATGCTGAAATCATGATAAAAAGAATCAGAACTATTCCTAAATACCCCATGATGACATACAACTTACTGATCAAAGTTGTAAAACCGACTAAGCTAATCGCAAAGCCAACAATACACAGTAGATTGATAACGACCTTAAATGCAAAACGGTCCTGTTTTACTATTCGGACAGCCAGTATATAAAGCGTTCCTACAGCGGTACTGTAAATCATGGCTAACAGCACAAAGGACATGATGATTCCAACTGTAGGATGAATTTGTTTAGCAAGTTCCAGTGTCGGCATTTCGACTCCGGCCACAATATCCATTTTGGCAAATAAAGCTACATTAATTAGTAAAATGAGTAACCCTAGTATGATGCCTCCTAACGCGCCGCCTCTTCTAGCAACCTTTCTATTCGTTGCCGTTCCCCCCATTACAATAAGCATTGCCGCACCTGCCGCAATATTATAAGAAACATATATAACGGCGCTGGAAAACCAATGTGGTGATGCAGAAGGCTGGCTTTTCGCGATTACATTCAGCTCGCTCACTGAATATTCCATCGTAAACAATGAATAAATTAATAGAATAAATATGATTCCGAGTAAATATGGCATAAGAGCCGCCAGCATTTTAATGATACTTTCTGCATTAAGCATCAGTGTAATTACAACAAGTATTGCCATAAACAAGCTTCCTATCGAAGCATCCACACTGTACATCTGATTAAAAGTAGAACCTGCTCCAGCCAGCATAACAACCGCAATGCCGAACAGCACAAAGGAAATCATCTGGTCCAGTACCGGACCAAAAAAGCGTCCACCAATAAAATGAATACCTTCCTTATGGGAAGTCGTCTGCAAATCTGAACCAATCTGTGCAAGCGTCATCCCCAACATCGTAAAAATAATTGTTGCTACAATACAGCCAAACACACTCATTAACCCAAAACTTGTAAAGTACTGCATTATTTCCTGTCCTGAAGCAAATCCTGCACCGACAACTAAACTGACAAACGCCCCTGCAATTTGAATACTCTTTTTCAATTCGCACCTTCTTTATATTTCTATTTATCATAGATACTTTATGTACAGGCATGTAGAAAACATGCTTGAATATAAAAAGAAGAGAATTTGATTAAAAATCGCCGCAATAAAAAAATACCTTAACCGCTATTTTTCTAGACGGTTAAAGTATTATAGAATGTAATATAAATTTTCTAATAACTAAACTTTACACGAACTGATGCGCTTACTGTCATTGTTCCAGGTTCTATCGGTGTCACTACCTGTTGGCTGCTTAACTGCATCGCTTTGTACGGAATTGGAGCAATCGTTTGCTCTTCGATTATTTCCACCGGCACCATGTGTAATGTAACACCCATCGTTTTAGCCATAGCTGTTGCTTTCCCCACGGCATCAATCAGGGCAAACTGAAGTGCCTGCCTGTAGTAAACATCTGTATCCGTTATTTTAAACTCGATAGCAGATACATGGTTTGCTCCGTTTCGAATTGCCGTATCAATTACCGAACCTACTTGACCAATATCGGCTATTTTCACTGTTATGGCGTTTTGTACTTCGTAGCCCCTTAACACCTGTCTTCCATCTATAAAATCGTAGGTTGGAAAGATATTATAAGCAGCCGTCTGAATCGATTCTTTTGGAATCTTTAAAGCGATTAGTGAGTCTATTACACGATTCATAATGACCGCATTTTCCCGCTGAATCGTGCTGACATTTTCCCCTTGCGTCCGAACTTCGATTTGCACTTGCGCATAATCAGGCTGAGCAATAATTTCACCATTCCCAGTAACAGTCAATTCCCGTATACTGGCGACTGGTTGAAACATCATTTGTGGGTGATACAAGAGCTTCCACCTTTCTTATAGCCGGTTTCTGTTATACTATGCACTTCATTCCTTGGAGTTGTGTAAAGATGTGTGTGAGTTGCAACAACCAAACAGTCCCTCAACCTACATCAACATTTTATTGTTCAATAGAAAAGTTCAAAGCATAAAGCTCGATTAACTGATAGCGTTTCCTTTGCACTGAATTTAGTCATAAAAAAATACACCTCCAATTGAGATGTTTCTGACAATTGGGGTGCAGTTCATTTTGGAGAATTCAATCCACATTAGCCTCAAAAAATTTATAATTGTTCTTACCCGCCAATTTTGCTTGATATAGTGCTTTGTCCGCATGTTTTAGGATTGTTTCCAGGGCAGACGTATCTTCTGCCGTATAATGGACTATGCCTAGACTTGCGGAAAGTTGATATTCGTTATCCCATGTATTGAGATACTCAAGAAGTATTTCAGCCTGTTTGGCAGTTTCTTCTTTAGAAGAAATATGAGGTAAATTTATAATAAATTCATCTCCTCCCAACCTCACTGCAAATACATTTTCGTGATGTTTTATAAATTTTTTAATTTTAGAAGATACACTTTTTAAGATTTGATCCCCTGCATCATGGCCATACAGATCATTTATCTTTTTAAACCCATCCAAATCAAGAAAGAATAAAGTCCCTCCTAATTCTGAATATTCCTTGAAAAACGCGAAAAGAAACTCTCTATTGTAAAGTCCTGTCAAAGAATCTTTATAGGCCAGTTTTTCCAACATTAAATAATATGAAAACATCTTCGCTACCTTTTGAAGCAAACTGATGCTTTTTGTATCAAAATGAGCAGCATCATGATGTACCACACATAATGTGCCAAACTTTTCCCCATTTGTAAGGGAAATTGGGATACCCAAATAGGAATTAATATTAATTTTTTCGCTTATTTTTTTCAGCTCTTCAAAATCCGTTTCTTTACTGATATCTTCATATATTAACGGTCGATTATTTTCAAAATCAATTTGATTACAAGCCGTTTGATTAAGCTTAATTGCCATACCTTCAGATAATAAAATATGTGAATCTACATTTGAAAGCCGAAGAATAACTTGCTCATTTTCGGTGAATGAACTTAAATAAATCAGTTTGTCAGGCATAATTTCTTTTGCTAGTTCTAATACATCACTGGCGAGTTCATTAAAATTTTGATACATCTGTAATTCCTGCATTGGTATCACCATGAAATTACCTCCATTCCAGAATATCCGTTTGAAGTTATAGATTATGGAAACATTCAAAGTTTTTATAGTAAAGATTTATCATCTTCCATTAATAGTAACATAAATAAATATGTCTTTATCTATAATTAGATTTCTACTGCTTTACCCAGTTTTTTCTATAAATACAGAAATAAAAAAGAAGCAGTCAATTGTAACTGCTCCCTAATTTATCTTTTATTTTTTTGGCGGTGATAGTATAAATCTAGAATCTTTTCCATAAAAATTGACCGTTGTATAGAATTGGAATGATAACATTCTTCCAAGCATTCCTTTAACAGAATACGCTTCTGTTCTTTTGTAAATTGACCCTCTTTCACCAGATGCCGGACTTCTTTTAAAAACAATAAATACTCCGGATCTATCCCATCAACAATTGCTGCGAAGTCGTCCCGCAGATTTTTGGCAAGCATTGGGCTTATACCACTCGTCGTCACCGCGATCGTAATTTCATTTTTCTCATATATTGCCGGAAAATGAAACGAACTATTTGCCGGATCATCGACAATATTGATCAGCTGATTGGTTTGACAGCATTCCTTAACCCTTCGATTTACCGCTGTATCATCTGTAGCTGCAATGACGAGAAACGTACCTTGCACATCACTTTTATGAAAGGGTCTTGCAATATGCTTGATTACATCACTTTTCACAAGGTCATGTAAACGTACCTCAAGTACCGGACTTACGACTGTAATATTCGGTTGAAAGCGTAATAACGACTCGATTCTCTTAGTCGCTATTTTTCCGCCTCCTATTACAATTACTTTTTTATTTCGTATATTGACCATTATCGGTAACATTGTCAACTTTTCACTTCGCTCATTCCATGAAATTGTCGGCCATCTGTTACTGCTTCTACATAACCTTTACGAATCGTGAAATCACCGAAATGTTCACCATCGAAACGTTCTTTTGCATACTCAGAAAAAATCGGTGCAAGGATACTCAAAATTTCTTCTTCACCAATATTTTCTTTATAGATTTTGTTTAAGCGCTGTCCTTTAAAATCGCCGCCCAAGTATAAATTATATTTGCCAGGTCCTTTTCCGATAAAGCCGATCTCACCCATTGCTGCACGTGAACAGCCGTTTGGGCATCCTGACATACGAATACCGATTTCGGTTTCACGCAGCCCGTTATCCGCCAGTATTTCATCAATTTTTGTAATTAATGAAGGCAAATAACGCTCCGCCTCTGCCATTGCCAAGCCGCATGTCGGTAATGAGACACAGGCAATTGAATTGCGGCGCAGTGCTGAGTAATGTGCACCGTCCGTAATGTTGTAAGCTTTTAACAACTTATCAATGACTGCTTTTTTCTGTGGTGTTACATCCGCGATTAAAAGATTCTGGTTTGGTGTTAAACGGAAAACCCCTGTATGCACTTTCGCAATTTCACGCAAGCCTGTTTTTAACTGATAATCCTCAAAATCTTTAATGCGCCCGTTTTGGATAAATAATGTAAAATGCCATTTTCCATTTTTTCCTTTTATCCAACCGTACTCATCTCCTGTACGATTGAATGTGTACGGTCTTACTTCTTCTAGCTCCCACCCTAAACGGTGTTGCAGCTCTTGTTTAATAAAATCCAATCCTTTTGTATCTACTGTATATTTAAAGCGGGCTTTTTTACGTTCCGCTCGATTTCCGTAGTCGCGTTGGATTGTTAAAATTTTCTCGGCTGTTTCAAGCAGTCGTTCTTTTGGAATATAACCGATTAAACGTCCTAATTGCGGATATGTTTCTTTATCACCATGTGTCATACCCATCCCGCCGCCTACCGCGACATTAAAGCCTAGCAGCTCGTCATTTTCGACAATGGCAATAAAACCAATATCCTGTGAAAATACATCAATATCATTGCTCGGTGGAACGGCAATACCAATTTTAAATTTACGTGGTAAATACAGGGCACCGTAAATCGGCTCTATTTCTGTATCTTGTGTTCCATCGTAAACTTTTTCCCCATCGAGCCATAGTTCATGATATGCACGTGTACGAGGCAGTAAATGTTCACTTAATCTCGCCGACCAATTATACACTTCTTCATGAAATGCCGATTGATTCGGGTTAACATTACACATCACATTCCGGTTTACGTCACCGCAAGCTGCGATACAGTCAAGAAGTGCTTCATGGATTTCTGACATATACTTTTTGACATTCCATTTTAAAATGCCATGCACCTGGAATGCCTGACGAGTCGTTAATTTTAGTGACCCATTCCCGTACTTTTCCGCCATTTCATCCATTACAAGCCACTGTTCCGGTGTTGCCGCGCCTCCTGGTGTTCGGACACGTGCCATAAATTGGTAGGCTGGCTCCAGCTTTTGCCGTTCACGTTCTGTACGCAGATCCCGATCATCCTGCAAATAGCTGCCATGAAATTTCATGAGACGGTTATCATCATCCGGAATTCCAGAACTAATTGGATACTGCATTGTTTTTTCTAAAGTCCCTCGCAAATAATTACTTTCGTCTTTAATACGTTCAACATCATTCGGTTTACCCGGCTGTTGGGGAAGTACGATTTTCTGACTCATATGCCTATCTCCTATCTCTGTTAAAATTAACGGTCAATAACTGCTAAATTGTTTAATAAACGTCTCGCTGATAACGTTTTTGACTTTTAAGCTCATTAAAAAACAATGAAACTTCTTCATCTGTTTTGCCGCCTTGTTCTGCAACAATTTGGCGCAATGTTTGATCCACATCATGTGCCATATATTTCTCATCACCACATACATAGATAACCGCACCATTGTTGATCCATCTATATACTTCTGCAGCATTTTCGAGCAGGCGATGCTGTACATATACTTTCTGTTCTGTATCACGTGAAAAGGCTACAGATAAATTCGTTAATATCCCATCTTTGAGCCAGCGCTGCAGTTCAGTTTGATACAGGAAATCTGTAACAAAATGCTGGTCACCGAAAAACAGCCATGCATTGCTTTCGATTCCTCCCTCAGCACGTTCTTCCAAAAATGAACGGTACGGCGCAATGCCTGTGCCGGCACCAATCATAATAATTGGTGTTGTTGTATCTTCAGGCAGACGGAAATTCGGGTTTTTATGAATATAAACCGGAACCTTATCCCCGATTTCAATTCGCTCTGCCACTTGTCCCGATACAACCCCTATGCGATCACGCTCATCTACTTCATAAAAAACTTTACCGATTGTTAAATGCACTTCTTCTTCATTCGCCTTTTGGCTGCTTGCAATTGAATAGAGACGTACCGGATTTTTACGTAGTTGATCAACAAATTGTTGGGCAGTCCAGTTGAACGGTCCAAATGTTTGCACAACATCCAGCAGGTCGCGTCCATAAATATATTCTTTCAACTTCACATCATCTTCCAACAACTTCTTAAGCTTTTCATCCGTTGAAAAGACAGCAAGCTTTTGTAGTAATGGTTTTGTCAGTACAGTAATTTCGAAATGGGAAATGAGCGCTTCACTTAATGTATTAGACTGGTTTTTCACAGATACTATTTCCGAACCTTCAAACCCAAGTGATAATAGTAATGCAGTTACTAAGTTTGCATCATTTTCCGGTAGAATGCCGACACTGTCACCCGGTTCATAAGTTAAACCGGATCCTTCCAATGAAAGCTCCAAATGCTGCGTTTGCTTATTCGATCCGCGGCCATTTAAATTGATGCTTTCCAGAACTTCCGCATAAAAGGGATTATTTTTGTTGTATACGGATTCTTCAGATGCACTTACCGCAACCGGAGACTTTTGTAATTCCGGCAGTTTGTTCGGCGTATTTTGTGCCAGTGCTTCTACGACGCTCCCGATCCACTCTGATGCAAGATCATCAAAATCCAAATCACAATCAAAGCGGGGAACTAAACGCTTTCCGCCCAATTTTTCTAATTGTTCATCAAAATCAATTCCTGTTTTACAGAAAAATTCATACGAGCTATCGCCTAACGATAATACAGAGAAAGATACATCCTCCAGTTTCGGCGCACGTTTACCATATAGGAAACTATGGAAAGAGATGGCATTATCTGGTGGATCGCCCTCACCATGTGTACTTGTAATGACGAAAATATTTTTCTGTTTTTTCAGACTATTCACCTTAAAATCGGACATTGCAGACAGAGAGACTTCGACTCCCTGTGATTCTAAAGCCGTTTTCAATTTTTTTGCGACACTTTGTGCATTGCCTGTTTGGGAACCGTATAAAATGGTTGCCTCCTGTTTGACTGCTTCCAGTACTGCAACGGTTTGCCCTTGTTCAGTAACCGTTACTTCAAGCGGCTGACTGGAATCTCCAATTGTTTGTATTGCGCTTAAATAACCGTTCAACCAAACTTTTTGATAGTCCGTTAATGTTGGATAAAGCTCATTGATTAATTTTGTCTGTGCCTCGGAAAATGGGCTATTATACAGATTTAACGTCAAAACTTCCACCTCGCGAATCTTGTTTTATTTCAATCTTATTTTTTCGTTTTTTTCAATTTGTACAACATGACCGTCCTGAATAACTAAAGTAACTGTTCCATATTTAACGGATGCAACCGTATCTTTAATTTTCTCAATTGTTTGGGTAAGATCATTTGATTTTGTCATTATTAAATGCCTCCTAATTTTCAGATAACCTCTTTCACTCTTTCCAGCAAAACATTCCGTACTTTTTCGTTATAGCCTAAATGGTTGCATAAAATAACGGAAGCTGGATCAAGGTCAAGCGCCAGTATTTTCTTTTCGATTCCTACACTTAAAAGTCCTGAAAACAATAAATAAGGTACAATAAAAACTTGCTTTATCTGCTTGGTTTTCAGTTCAACTAATGTCTGTTCAAAAGAATGACCTGCACCATACAAAAAACAAGATTTCACTTCCCGGAAGCCATAAGTTGCCTTTAGCTGTTCACTGATTATCGCCATATCTCTTACAACGGCATTGTCGCTGCTTCCTCTGCCTATCAATATAACTTCTGCATCTGCATTAATCGGCACCTGTTGTTCTTCAATTCTTTCAAAAACTGTCTCAATTAAAGATGAATGAATTCCTAAAGGACGTCCGATTGTAAACTTCAAATGCGGAAAACGTTCTTTTGCAATTTTTATTTCAGCAGGTATATCTTTATTAGCATGCTGGGCAGTTAATAATAAAATCGGGACAACCGATATATGTGTTGCACCTTGATTGACACAATTTGCAATGCCTTCAACAATATTCGGCTCGACCAGTTCCAAAAAGGCGGTTTCCTGAATTTCAGCTTCTACAAAAGACTTTGTTATTTCAATAAACCGTATCGCTTCATCAACACCTTTTTTCAAGCGTGTGCCGTGTCCTACATACAAAATTGCCTTCATTAGAATCACCTGCTTCCTGCTTTACACAATTTTTTCCTTCAATCTTTTATCCTGTTGTACGGTTTGCTCATACCATGCTATTTTTTCCCGTAATGCTACGACTTCACCCACGATAATAATGCTTGGGTTTTTTACGTCGTTTGCTCTGGCAATATCAACAATCGTACCAAGTGTGCCAGTTATCGTCTGCTGTTGTTCGAAAGTTCCCATATGTACTAATGCAACGGGTGTTGATGCGTCACGTCCATACGTTAAAAGTTGCCGGCAAATATAAGGTAAATTACCTACCCCCATATAAATAGCAAGTGTATCAATACCCTTTGCCAAACTTTCCCATTGGATGGAATCGTCCTTTCCTTCACGCATATGTCCTGTGACAATCGCAAAACTGGAGCCCAATTCACGATGCGTAACCGGGATACCTGCATAGGCGGGTGCCGCAATGCCAGATGTAATTCCCGGCACGATTTCAAAAGGTATGCCATTTTCCGCTAATACTTCCGCTTCTTCAGCACCACGACCAAAAACAAATGGATCGCCGCCTTTTAATCGGGTCACCGTTTTACCTTGCAAAGCATGATGAACTAATGAAAGATTAATATTTTCCTGAATCATTGCATGACGGTTCGGCAATTTGCCGCAAAAGATTAACTGTGCCCCACGCTTTGCATAAGAAAGCAGCTCATTGTTAATTAATCGGTCATACAAAATTACGTCTGCTTCCTGTATACAACGCAAACCTTTTACGGTGATTAAATCGACATCACCAGGTCCTGCACCAACAATATATACTTTCCCCATTAAGTTACTCTCCTTTATAAAAACAAAAGTCCAAATATTTGTATAATAAACCATATGATACATGGAAATTTTCTACAAATCAATAATACCAAGTAAAAAAATATGAATAATTAGATTAATAGTACAAACTTATTATTTTTGAATTGCACTAATAGTCTCTCATAAAAATAAGCTAAACAAATTCGTTTAGCCCATTTTTATGTTACACAACTTTATAGCGACCAAGCAGCTTGCGTCCTGCATATGCGAAAATCCGGTCCATAATAAAGCCCATTAACCCAAGAACGACAAGCCCTACAAAAATCCAGTCTGTTTTAAAGTACAGTCGTGCATTCCAGATCATAAAACCGATCCCTTCATTTGCAGCGACCATTTCCGCACCGACAATCGCCATGAACGATGAACCCATTGCAAGCTTTGCACCTGTGAAGATGTACGGGATTGTTGCCGGAATAACGACATAAATAAGCGTTTGGAATTTCGAAGCCCCCATACTTTTAGCAGATAATAATTTATCATTCGAAATAGATAGGACCCCTGTTAATGTATTAATCGTAATGACAAAAAATGTTGCATAAACAATTAAAAATACTTTTGACTGTTCGCCAATCCCAAACCACAGCATAAATAGTGTAATGAATGCAAGCGGCGGGATGAAACGTACAAAGTTAATAACCGGTTCAAATAGTGCCCGCACAAACTTATTCGTTCCTATAAGCAAGCCAAATGGTACAGCAATTAAGAGTCCGAGTGTCCATCCTGCCAGCACCCGTAAAAAACTGTATCCCATATAGAGAAACAACGTCCCATCACTGGCAATTTCAATTGCCCCGATTAAAGTTAAATATGGGCTTGGCAAAAACATCGGTTCAGAAAACATTGAAGCAATTTGCCATACGAGCAGAATAAATAACCAGCCGATAATACCGGACTGTAAAATCAATTTACCGATTCGGCTTTTCTTTTTTACCTTTACGACAGGTGCCACTTGCTGTCCTTTTTTTAGTTCAATCGTCGTCATAAGCTGCCTCCCTTAATTCTAAACAAAAGTTTTATTAAATCGTGAAGTCCTCAAAATGTGTCTGAACTTGCTTATAATGGTTGTTGAAATCGACACTTGTTATATCTCGAGGATAAGGCAGGTTTACATCATAAGTCGTTTCGATTCGTGAATTCGGACCGACAGACATAATACCAATCTTCTGACCTAAAAGAATCGCTTCCTGAATGTCATGTGTCACAAAGATAACGGTTTTATTTGTTTCTTTCCAAATTCGAATGAGCTCATTTTGCATTGTTCGTCGTGTCATCGCATCAAGTGCCCCAAACGGCTCATCCATTAATAAGATTTCCGGCTCATTTGCCAAAACACGGGCAAGCTGTACACGCTGCTTCATCCCGCCCGACAGATTATCAGGAAACTTTTTCGCATGGCCAAGTAAACCCGTTAGCTTTATGAAAGTATTGGCTACCTTTTTTCGTTCTTCTGCAGGCACCTTCTTCATTTTTAAGCCAAATGAAATATTCTCCTCAACTGTTAACCAAGGGAACAATGCTGAATCCGCTGACTGAAAAACGAAACCACGTCCATCTCGGTTTTCTTCACGAGAAGTCACAATTTGCAATTCGCCAACTGACATATCCAAAAATCCTGCAATAATATTCAGCAATGTCGATTTACCGCAGCCACTTGGTCCGAGAAGTACATAAAACTCGCCCTTCTTTATCGATAAATCTACATTTTTTAATACATATGTCGGATTTTCAATATCTGTTTTAAACGTTTTGGCACCATTTTTAATTACAATTGCTTCTTCTGTTATCGTATTCAGCATTGCCTTTTCCCCCTTAGTTAGTAAGTTACTTTGTCTTTCAAGACTTGCTTCGCCGGATCTAGATACAGCTTTTCATCCAAATCAAAATCTTCATCCAAAATACCGCGCTCCAGCAAATACTCTTTCATGTTGGATAAATGTGTATAATCTTCCTTCGTAAAACCGAGCGTATAGTTCACTCGTTTTAAATCAAGCATTATATCTTCTTTTGCGATTTTCAACTCTTTATAGCCGATGTCAGCAGTACCTTCCGGATTCCCCTTTACATATTCAACTCCTTGTTCAATGCCTTCAAGGAACTTCCCGATTTCTTCTGAATTTGCTTCTGCAAATTTACGGTCCACAATTAAATAGCTCGATATACTTAAATCAGGTACAGTACTCAATCGGTCGATTTCATGCACACCATCAATATTCTTGAATTTCTCTATTAAAGCACCCGTTCCAATAACGACATCGATATCCCCTTTTTTCATTCCGACGATAGCTTCATCAGGTGTACTGTATGGTACATATTTAATGTCGTCCTCGCTAATACTGTAGTGCTCTAAATATTTAGCCCATTGGTATTCAGATACCGTTCCTTTTGCAACACCGATTTTTTCACCTTTAATATCCGTCGGTACTTCTATGCCCTTTACTGCCAAAATTTCCGACAGACTGACAGAGTTGAAGTGCTCATCGCTCCCTGTCAATGAAGAAACGACTACGAAATCACCTTTACCAAGTGAGTTCAGTAATGCATAATCTGCTGCCAATCCTGTATCTGCCTGCTTTGTCAAAACAGCGTTCACAGTATCGATTCCGTAGGCAAAATTGGAAAGCTCTACATTCAATTCTCTATCCGAAAAATAACTGTTATTCGCAGCTGCCCGAATTTGGAATGAACCCCCTGCTGCTGTATCAATCGCTGCCCGAATTGTTTTGCCGCCAGCATTGGCTGAATTTGCATTATTACCGCATGCCCCCAATATAAGCGCCGTTATTAATAAGAGCAGTAGATGTATTGATCCTTTTAATTTCATATTTTCACTCTTTCCATTAGCAAACTATTTTTATTTTTATACTAGGAATTATTTCAGAGAATTTATGTTGTAATTTTCTTCGCCACTGTCTCATCATAACGCGCAACGCAAAGGGCTCCTTCTCCATAAGAAAAAGCTTCTTTAATTTCAGCAACAGAATGTGCACCGCCTTCTGCCGCATTCGGCACTCGGAAATCTTTCACATCAATCGGCTTAATCTCAACTTCAACCGGTGTTTCCAATTGAGGTACCCAGTTGTATGGAACACGGTATGCGCGGTAAACCATATTTGACCCTCGTTCATTTTTATAGGCAGAAATATATTCCCATACAATTTCATGGTCTGCCGTTACTTCAAAAATACGTCCATTCGAGCCCTCTGTAATTAGCGTATTGCCATTTTCCAAACGCTGTGCCGAACTTATATAAGGACTGTAGAATTTATAGGAATCCGTTGGTACCGAAAACTTCGCTTCAAGTCCAGTATATTGCCATACAATTTCAAGTGTAATCGGATCGATTTCCAAAATGCGGGAATGATCGCGGATGGCTACTTTATTACCGTCAACCGAGTTTGGATTCGGTGCGCCGTATCCTCCCCAGCCTCCGTTGTCAAATACTAAAACATTGCCCTCACCTGGCAAACCTTTTGGGATGATATGTGCATGATGCTGTCCGATAATCCATCCTAAATGTTTTGTCTCCGGTGTGTCATAATCCGGTCCAAGTTGCCATACGATTTTCCCTGTTTCTTTGCTTGTAATCGCGATAATATTTGCCTCACGCGCATCCCATATAATATTGTCCGGATGGAAACGCTCATCACCATTATCATAATGGCGATTCGGACCAACTAATGAAATGGAATTAATGTGAAGCCAGTCGCCTGAATGATTACCGAAGAAACGTCGATTCGGTTCTTCATAAATCGCCTTTTTTGCTTCCTCACTAAAGTTAAGCTCATCGAAATGCTCATGTGCGTTCCATTCCCATACGATATTGCCTTCCCAATCGACCTCAATAAATGCATCATCCAATAATGGGTGTTTGGAGATTTTTTCGTTCGCTACATCACGGTGAACTAAAATCAATGTATTTCCACCTGTTGTTTGCGGCTCCTGACCTGGTGCCGGATAACCTACAGGGCTGCCAGTACGCTGATAGTCGTGGTGTGCACGTGCAACCCATCTTGCCTCATGACCCGGATCTTCAATAAACTGATGCTTATCAAATTTCCATACAACATTACCTTCAAAATCAATTTGTACTAAATCGCCCTCATCTTGGAAACCATACTGTGGATCACGATTAAACGTGTGCCCAAGTACAAAACCACCTGGAAATACTTTGTTCGGGAAGCCGCGTAGCCCTTTCCATAAATGAACTTCTTTCCCGTTCATATCAATCAGTAATGCCCCTTCATTTGCTGCCTGAAAAATTGTATAACCGCTTGCCGCCTTTTCAGGATTGTAAACTGTTGCCCCTGTCGGATGAATTGTTGGATTTCCCATATATACCGCTCCCTTTTCATTATTTTTTCAAGTTAACCGTGTATTTTATGTCTTAATAAATTACCATTCAATAGTTATCAATTGCTTGCTTTGTTTAAATTCCATTCCTCCTTCCAAGACAACCTTTTAACAAAGGTTAAAAAGAAAAGGCACTAAAAATACAGCCTCCTCCAATGTGTTTGGTGAGAGTAATGTATTTTTAGCGCCTTTAGTTGTCTAATCAGCACTTTATTAAATTATTTTTTAAAGTAGAAGTTCACTTACTCAATCCCTAGTAAACTACTTAACTTTAAAAGTATTAACAGTATCGTACCGATTTAATTCTTATTCGTCAAGTAGGTTTTTAAAATAATTTAAAATTTTCGGAAAACTAACAAGAAAACGCTAAACTTATATAATCGAGTTTAGCGATTTTTCTCAGTTTTCATGCTTCTGTTTTCTTGCTACAAAAACAAGCATGATAAGCATGAACATGGTCATTACAAAAAATGCAATAGCATCCCAAAACGCTGCAGGATCACCTGCTCCGAGAAGGTTCATATAAATAGTAGCGTACGTATAATAAAGCTGTGGTACAAAATACATCACTGCCAAAATTAACGTTAAAACAACTCCAACTATGTAGAATACACTATACAGGCGAATCAAATTCCATTCATTTTGAAATATTTCTTTATAATTTTCTCCATCTTTTCGTTGTTTTTTAAATAAGGAATTCAAATAGATTTTTCCGTTTTCCATCAAGTTATAACAGCCTGTTATATTTTCCATAACATAATAAACATCTGTTTTCATATAGAAGCAGCATTGATAAATAAATTTAATGAAAATATCCAACACGATGATTCCAAGAATTCCTATAATACTCACATCCGGAAAAAGAAGCATTATACCGAATGAAAGGAAAAGAATGACCTGCTCAAAAGATATTCCGGCAAGATACAGGATATTTCTCTTTTTTGGATCGAGCTTCCAAGCTTGAGTGAGATCTGTTTCAAAAACTATAAATAGGAGCCGATTTCCAATGCTTAATTTAGCCGGCAAATCATGTGATCGAATAGCAAGAATATGTCCGAATTCATGAAGTAAAATTAATACTAAAGAAACTGATAGATACATAAGAATATTCAGCATCATAGAATCGAATAGGAATATATCTTTGTAATGAGGAAAAAGTTCCGGGTTCAGTATGAGAATGATGATGTTTGCAATGAGCAGCAGCAAGTAGATCTTGTTCATTGCTCCATTAAAAAATAAACGCCCCACCGATTGCGGAATCCATAAGAAACCACCCGAACGTGATGTGGATTTAGACTGCTCTTTTTTAACGAGCACACCATCCACTTCTTGAACAAGCCCTAACTCCAACAGCTGTTCAACAAAATCAACAATATCCACTTCTTCATCTGCATATGAATTTTTTAATGCATGTTCAATGGAAATGAGCTCCTCACCTTGTTCCAAACGTTTGATAGCATCAACACCAATCTCAGGCAATTCAAAGAAATCACCGGAAATCGGCTCTTCTACGATATAATGTTTTTTATCTTTTCGAATGGATAACGGATATAACGTTATCTCGGATTGTAAGGATACCTTCAATATATAGCCTCCTCTTTAAATTAAAATAGGATGCTAAATAATAGCATCCTAAGTATGTACTTATTTTGGGATAAGGAAGCACCAAAAACAAGTAACTTTAATTTTATTTAATTTACGAATTTTCACTTTTCTCCCCCCCTTTCAAGCCCATACCTTTACTGTATGTTTTAGAAATTTGCACCCAATCAGGATAAATCTTTTTAAATAGTTCTATCAGTTGCGGATCAAACTGACTGCCTTGGCCATCGAGTATACGTTGATATGCTACTTCAAATTCAAGTGCAGGGCGGTACGATCTGGAGGAAGTCATCGCGTCAAACGCATCAGCTACAGCAGTAACTCTTGCTAAAAACGGTATATCTTCGCCAGTAAGTCCATCCGGATATCCTTTTCCATCCCATCTTTCATGGTGATGGGTAATTACATCAATATTATCTGCAATGCCTTCAACATCTTGAATAGCTTCAGCGCCTACAACAGGGTGCGTTTTAATTATATCAAATTCTTCATCAGTCAACATCCCAGGTTTTGTCAAAATCGAGTCCGGAATACTAACTTTTCCAATATCGTGCAAAAGACAAGCGTAGTAAAAATAATTTAACTCAGACGGTTTAAATTTTTCTGTAGCTTCTGCCATTTTCATTGCATAGGCAGCAACTCGTTCACTATGACCACGTGTATATGGATCCTTCAACTCTAGTGTAGCAATTACTCCTTTAACAATACCTTCCAATTGTTCGTCGTATGAGTTTTTTAATGCTTTAATATAATTTAATATTCTATTTAAAAGAATAAAAGCAATAAATGAACACACTAACATTATGATAATAGGAAACATAACTATCGGATCCTGTATAACAATACCTACAATAATATATTTAATTATCAATCCAAATGATACATAATAAGTAAATTTTTTAGTTACAAAAATAGGTGAGAACAATATAAATATAATCTCTACTAAATTTCCACTAGTATACGAGTGAGAACTATCTTTATAGTACAATATATCTGAAAATAGATTAGTGGTAAAGTACTCAAAAAATATTATATATTTTACAAATTCTGTTTTATCTATTTTTATCAGATATATAGATAAAGGAATTAAACCAAGGATTACTCCATATTTAATATACATAAAATCGTACCATATTAGACTTTTATCATTTGCATCGTGCCAAGGAAATGCCGGAAAAAGATCGTAATATAATATGTCGTATACAAAAAATACGATATAGAACAGCCATAAAAATAATTTGGTTGAACGTTTTTCTTCTTGTAACAATGATGTTTTTTTCATTTTTTACCTCACAATTAAATTACCAATCAATAGACCTTATGTTCCACATACCATTATAACACGAGATTGGAAATTAGTTCTATATATCTATGAATTAAATTTCTCACTTTTTTATTAATTTACTCTTTTAACCATAATATATTCACTTTGTACCTATTAACTAAAAAAACAGGAATTTTTTTACTACTATTTCAATAAGGCTATCTTAACAATATTCCTATATACCCTGCAACACAATTCCTAATTTCAATCATTTCTATTAACTTGGGTTCGTTTAAAAACTCTAATAATAACTAAACCAAAAGTCTCACTTCAATAAAACGGAATGTATCCCCTTAAAATAAAAAGACCTAATCTTAAATGTCGATTAGGTCTAATCTTATTGATTTAAATATTAAAACGGGTATTCTCGTGGGTCTGTCTGAACAGAAATCCATTTTGTCGTTGTAAATTCATGGATTGCCCATTCGCCGCCATATCGGCCTAAACCTGAAGCTTTCTCTCCTCCGAAGGCAACGATCGGTTCATCATTTACTCCCTGATCATTGACATGAATCATTCCTGTAATAATCTGTTTAGCCACTTCAACACCATGTTCAGTTGTACCGGCATGAACGGCGCCGCTCAGCCCATAGTCACTGTCATTAGCAACGCGAATCGCCTCTTCTTCACTATCTACAACGATTACACCTACAGCAGGTCCGAATATTTCTTCCTGGGCTATCGGCATATCATTCGTAACATTCGTTAAAATAGTAGGAGCCAGTACATTACCTTTCACTTCCCCTTGAAGGGCGTATTCTGCTCCTTTTTCAATACTCTGGTCAATTAATCGTTGAATTCGGGCGATTTGTTTATTATTAATAAGCGGACCGACAACCACATCATCATTTTTTGGATCCCCGTATTTAATTTTGGATGCTCTATCCACAAATGCTTTTATAAACGTCTCGTATACCGGGCGTTCAACAACAATCCGATTCAGAGACATACAAATTTGTCCGCTGTTTAAAAATTTACCGAAAGCGGCAGAAGCAGCTGCTCTTTGAACATCAGCATCTTTCAAGACGAGCATGACATTGTTTCCGCCAAGTTCTAAAGCTACACGTTTTAAGTTTCTTCCGCATACCTCTCCAATATGGCGCCCTACCTCTGTAGAACCGGTAAAAGAAATGATTTGAGGAATAGGATGCTCAATAAATGCATCTTTAATTTCAGATGAGCTGCAAACTGTAACATTTAACAACCCTTTAGGAATGCCGGCCTCCTCAAAAATTTCAGCTAAAATAAGTCCACCTGAAATCATCGTCTGCAGATCCGGTTTAAGTACAACTCCATTCCCCGTTGCTAAAGCAGGAGCAAGGGAACGCATTGTTAAATGGAACGGGAAGTTAAATGGACTAATAATCCCCACTACCCCAGCCGGATTATGATATACTCGGTTCTCTTTCCCGGGAATAATGGATGGCATGATTTTCCCATGCATCCGGAGTGGGAACGTAGCCGCCTCTTTCATAATGCCGATAGCACCACTAATTTCAATATTGGCTTTCGTATGGGAAGCACCATTTTCCTCCACTAAAATTTGCACGATTTCTTCTCTTTTTCGCTCTACAATTTGTGCAGCTTTTTCTATGATCGCTTGTCTTTGATAGGCATTGACCTGTTCCCATTCTTTTTGTGCTTCTTTGGCCGCTTGATACGCCTCATCTATGTCTTTTTCATTTGCCAACCGAATTTCCGCAATCGTTTCCTCGTTGTAAGGATTCTGGTCTACGTATACTCTTTCACTGTTTCCTTCTTTCCATTCTCCACCAATATACTGCTTATTCCATTTTTTATTCATCGGTATCATCCTTTCCAACGTTAAATGCCATAGAATTTCACTCAAAATGCCATACGTCTTACTTTAATGCATGTACATATATCACTTAGTACCCTTGATTCGCCGTTTTATTACCATAAATATCGTTTTCTTATATTTTTCCTATAAAATCATTCTCTTCTACTTAAGCTTTTTGCCACGTTAGTATAAGTGAAAATCTTCACAATATACGTGAGTTACGGATGCATTTCCAAATTCGCATTGAAATTAACTGAAAAACATACTATTATAGCTAGCAATATGATGGTAATATTATGAAAAAATAGTAAGGAGGTCCATATGAAACTACGTGTATCAACCGTTCAATATCATCTTCATACGATTCGATCATTTGAGGAATTTGCTCAGCAAGTAGACCATTACGTGCGAGCTGCCCTAGAGTTCGAGACGGATTTCATTTTATTTCCTGAGTTTTTTACGACGCAGCTGTTATCTATAGGCAACGATAAAGGGGACCCACTTTCCATCAATGAGCTTCCTGATTTTACAGTGCAGTACCTTGATTTATTTACAGGTTTAGCCGTTAAAACAAAGATGCATATTATCGGTGGTACCCATGTCATACGGAACAATGACAAACTCTACAATGTAGCTCACTTATTTTATCCGGATGGCACGGTTGCCACACAGGCGAAACTTCATATTACTCCAACCGAGGTAAACGAGTGGAACATGGCGGCAGGTGATGAGTTACACCTTTTTGATACAGAAAAAGGTAGAATTGCAATTTTAACGTGTTACGATATCGAGTTCCCTGAAATCGTACGAATGGCAAAAGCTCGTGGCGCAGATGTTATCTTTTGCCCATCTTGTACCGATGATCGCCACGGCTTCCATCGTGTTCGATATACAAGTCATGCCCGCGCTATTGAAAACCAGGTATATGTTGTTACCGCTTCTACTGTCGGTTCGCTCCCAACCATTGATTTTATGCGCATGAATTTTGGACAGTCCGCGATTATTGCACCAAATGACGTCCCGTTCCCACCGCGTGGAATCGTAGTTGAAGGAGAGCTCAATAACGATATGGTTGTTACGGGGGATTTAGATTTGGCACTGCTTTATCAAGTACGCGAAAAGGGCTCTGTAACAACGTGGCGTGACCGTCGTACCGATTTATACAATGACTGGGAAAGCAGTTTTATCAATGTACAGTAAACAGTTTTATGTGTTTCAAGACAGCAAGCCGATTCTTGCGACAGTCCGGAATTACACGCCTGCAGATTTTGATGCCCTTATCCGTATTCAACAGGATTGCTTCCCTCCCCCATTCCCTTCAGAGCTATGGTGGAGTGAAGAACAACTTATAAGTCATGTCACACATTTCCCGGAAGGTACACTTTGCATTGAAGTGGATGGGCAAATCGTCGGTTCCATGACGTCCTTGCTCGTTGATTTTGACCCAAACAATCCCCTACATACGTGGGAGGACATAACCGATAACGGCTATATTCGTACTCATGATCCAAATGGCGATACACTCTACATTGTTGATCTTTGTGTGCGCCCAGCTTCTCGCAGTTTAGGGCTTGGCAAATGGCTCATGCTTTCGATGTATGAAATCGTCATTGAGCAAAAGCGCGTTCGTCTGCTTGGCGGCAGCCGGATGCCGAATTATCATCACCATGCCGACCAGCTTTCACCAGAAGCGTATATTGAAGCCGTTTTGCGTGGTGAAATACACGACCAGGTCATTTCGTTTCTACTACGCTGCGGTCGCATGCCGATACAAGTTGTACCCCACTATTTAGAGGATGAAGAGTCGCATCATTATGGTGTATTAATGGAATGGCGCAATCCTTTCGTCCAAATCAAGGAGGCTTATTAATGGATTATCATCGCATTACATCGATTACCGACCCACTGTTTGCAGATATGTATGAACTATTAAAAACGGTATTTCCACCGGAGGAAGTATTAGCATTTGATTTATGGAAAGAACCGCTGGAGGATCCAAGCATTCGCGTATTTATCGCCGTCCATGAAGGTGAAGTCGTTGGGACAACAGAGTACCGCTATTATAAAGATTTAAATGTTGGCATGACCGATTTTACAATTATCGGCCGGGAAGGTATTGGCGTCGGCCGTTTCCTAGCAACAAAACGTGAAGCAGATTTACAAGCATTGGCACAGGAAAACAACAAGCAAATGGCAGGCATGTTTGCAGAAATCTATGATCCGTATCGTGTAGACGATCACGGCTTTGGTGGAGTAAAACCAATGGACCCGTTTGTACGCCGTGAAGTGTTATCACATTTAGGCTACAAACGGCTAAACTTCCCGTACGTCCACCCATCATGGCAGTTGGACGGGACAGCTGTAAGCGGACTTGATTTATGCTTTATGCCCGCTGACTACGAACAAACCGATTTAAATGCATCACTGATTGCGACATTTTTAAAGACGTACTATGCAGTATTGCCCGAGAAGCCAGATACATGGGTAGAGATGATCGAGTATCTTGATGCAAAAGAAAGTGTGGAGTTGGTGGCAATTTAACATTTTCTATTATTGTACTAATCGTGCACTACAGATTTATCTATTTCTTACAAACAAAGCACTTCAAATTCTAAGTACAATAGAAACTGAAGTGCTTTTAAATTGTTAGAAACGCTAAATTACAGATTAAAGTGGAACTTCTTGTGGAGCTTTTGGCTGTATATATGGATTAACCGGACGTTTTAAACCAAGATTTTCACGTAATGTGGTACCAGCATACTCCGTCTTAAATATTCCCCGCCGCTGTAGTTCTGGAATTACTTGTTCTACAATGTCGTTGAAGCCTTGCGGGAAAGTTGGTGCCATTATATTAAAACCATCAGCCGCTTCATTTTCAAACCATTCCTGCAACTGATCGGCAACTTGGGTTGGCGTCCCGATAATTTCTCGATGCCCGCGAGCCCCTGCAATATTGTTGTATAATTCTCTCAAAGTTGTTAACCCTTTTGCCTCTACAATACCTTTCACAATACTCGCTCGAATATTCGGGTTCGTGCCGTCAATTTGCTGGCCATTAAAATCTGGAATTTGCCCTTCAAAGTCGTACTCCGATAAATCTACCCCCGTAAAACCGGATAGATAAGCCAAGCCTACTTCTGGCGTAATATAGTTATTTAATTGCTGATGTTTCGCAATTGCTTCCTCTTCTGTTGCAGCTACAACAATGAAAGCCCCTGGTAATATTTTAAGATCTTCAGGATTACGACCGTATTTTGCTAAACGGCCTTTAACATCTTTATAAAATGCTTGTGCATCTTCCAGTGTTTGCCATGCAGTGAAGATAACTTCAGCTGTTTTCGCAGCTAGCTCTTTTCCTGCCTCCGAAGAGCCTGCCTGTACGATTACCGGATGGCCTTGTGGTGTGGACGGCGCATCCAGTGTTCCTTTTAGTTTAAAGAATTTCCCCTCATGATCTATTTCAGTCACTTTATTTAAGTTGTAATAATGACTACTTTCCTTATCAATTATCAATGCCTCTTCGTCTATCGAATACCATAGCTTTTTCACCACATCTACAAATTCATCGGCACGCTCATAACGTTCTGCGTGTTGAAAGTGTGCATCACGGCCAAACAGCAATGCCTCTCGCTCATTGGCTGAAGTCACAACATTCCAGGCTGCACGACCGTTTGATAAATGATCAATGGCTGCAAACTTACGTGCTACATGAAACGGTTCATTATACGATGTTGTTAATGTTGCTGTTAAACCGATATTTTTCGTGACAGCTGCTAATGCAGAAATAATGACGACCGGATCCAGCTTCAATCCTGAGTGTGCATTTTCTAAAATCGGTTGACCAAATACATCTGCAAAAAATAAATTATCAAACTTGCCGCGCTCCGCAACTTGCGCGATTTCTGTTAAATAGGCTAAATCTGTTACTTTACGTACTTCGGTTTCGGGATGTCTCCAGCTCGCAACATGGTGACCCGGCAGATTAATAAACGCACCTAAACTTAATTGTCTTTTTGTCATTTTAATATTCTCCTTTTTCGTTGAATTTAGTTAAAAGCTTTATTTGCCATATGGATTGTATTCATTTGTGAATAGATTCTCTAACTTCACTTGACCTTTTTTTAAATCACCATTCTCCACTAACCAGTCGATCCAGATTTGGAATTCCTTTTCTGCAATTTGTCCACCTTCTTCAGCAATCCCTGTGCTCTGCCAGTATTTTAAATTTTCTGTCGTTTCATTACCTTCACGTGCAGAAACAATTTCCTCAAACTTTGCAATGACTTCTTCACGGGGCGTTGTTCTAGCCCATTCAATTGCTTTCGAAACTCCTTCTACAAATGTTTTAACTGTGTCCGGATTTTCTTCAATATACTTTTCAGTAAAAAAGAATTCACCTGCTGTAAATTGACCAAATAAATCGGTATCTTTAAATACAGGATAAATGACACCATTTTCTAAAGCACGTTCTTTCGCAATACCACTAAGTGCTACAACATCGATTTGACCAGCCCGTAAAATTTGCTCTGCACTCGCGCCCGGTACAACGACTAATTGAACTTCTTGAATTTCATCTTCTGTTAAACCGCCATCACGTAAAAATTGTTTTACTGCAAACTCAGAGTGCGCCCCTAATGTGTTCATTCCGATTTTCTTGCCGATTAAGTCTTTCGCTGTTTTAATGCCACTGTCGTCCAATGTGTAATAGCCGATAAATGTATTTTCATCACTACCGTAAGAGCCTACAACCGATTTAATCTTTACACCTTGTGCATAAGATTTAATAATGGCACCGTTAAATGCTGATCCGAAATCTATTTCGCCTGTTGCTGTTAGTTGAATACTTTCTGGACCGCCGACCATATCACTCACTTTTTCCAGCTCTATATCCCCCAGATAACCAAGGGCCTCTGCTAATTCAGGGAATATTACATTTCCTGGTGTGCTTTGATATTGTATAACTCGATCTTGACCATTTGCGCTTGCTGTACTACGTGAATCATTATTTGAGCACGCTGTTAAAGCTCCCAGACTTACACTTAATACGACTAATAACAACCACATCTTTTTCATGCTAAGATTCCCCTTTTCCTGTTTAAATACAATATACATAACTAAACAAATTAAATTAGTAGGTTTTAATTAAAAATAAAATACTTACTGTTTCCATCGCGAGAAGTAGCGCTCTGCACCGGAAAGGCCATAGTTAATCAATAAGCCTAATAATGCAATAGTAATAATGCCCGCATACATTTCAGCAATCAGGAAATTGTATTGCGAATACGTAATAAAATAACCTAGCCCCGCTTTTGCACCAATCATCTCAGCAGCAATTAATACTAAAATCGCACCCGTCCCTGCCATACGAATACCAGTAAAAATTGTCGGTACCGATGCAGGTAAAATAACTTTGTAAAACAATTTAAACGAAGAAATATTCATTGAGCGTGCTGATTTAATTAATAACGGATCCACACTTTTTACAGCAGAAATAGTATTTAATAAAACGGGCCAAGTACATGCATATAAGACAATTGATATTTTAGAAACTTCACCAATTCCTAACAGTAAAATAAATACTGGTAACAGCGCTAATGCTGCTGTGTTACGGAATAGCTCCAAGATTGGTGTTAATAACTCTCTTGCTAACGGATACCATCCAATTAGCAGACCTAATGGTATCGCTACGACTAATGCTAAAGCAAAGCCAAAAAGTGAACGTAAAATACTCGCCTCAAAATGTCTCCATATTTCCCCTGTTATAAGTAGGTCCCACCATGCATGAATAACCTCGGAAAATGGCGGCAGAAACGTCCTATCGACAAAACCTAACTGTGGGGCAAGCTCCCAGAATAATACAAACAAAATAAGTACGATTGATTTCTTAAAGACTTTCAACATGATTGAAAGTGATTTACCGGAAGTCCTAGGTCGTTTACTCGTTTCTTCGATTTGCGTCGGTTTATTTAATGTTACCATCTAAAAACCCCCTTCTTAAATGTGTGCGCCTTGATATTCCGGTTCATGCAGTAAACTCCATACCTCATGCCTCGCTTTTACGAATGCTTGGTTTGATTTAATATCAGCGTCAGCTAAACGATTGTTCAGTGGAATATCTATAATCTTTTTGACAGTACCTGGATTGGCTGAAAGAACAACAACCCGTTCTCCTAAGTACACTGCCTCATCAATTCCATGTGTAATAAAAATAATTGTCTTACCTGTCTTCTTCCAAATGCGCAATAATTCCGTTTGTAATGTTTCACGAGTTTGTGCATCTAATGCGGCAAATGGCTCATCCATTAATAATACATCTGGATTGAATGCTAAACTCCGCGCAATTGCTACGCGCTGCTTCATTCCCCCTGATAATTCATGCGGATAGCGATCAGAATAGTTTTTCAAGCCTACTAAGTCCAAATAATAATCGGTTCTCTCTTGCCACTCCTTTTTCGGAATTCCTTTCGCTTCTAAACCAAATTCAATGTTGCCGCGTGCTGTTTTCCATGGAAATAATGCATATTGTTGAAAGACAATTCCACGATCCAGCCCTGGTCCGCTTATTTCACGACCATCAATAAGAATCCTGCCTTTTGTCGGATTCGTTAAACCTGTCAGCAAATCGAGTAATGTAGATTTCCCACATCCACTCGGCCCTACTAAAGTAATGAATTCACCCTCCTTTACTGAGAAGTCAATACCTTGAATAGCAGTAAATTCACGTTGAGCCCCTTTTTTGTTTTCATCTCGGACTAAGAAGTTTTTGGAGACTTGTTCAAATTTGATTTTTTCCATTGTTCACACTCCTATTTCACACAATTCCAATTAAAATAGTATGTTTATTGTAAAAAATTTTTTATATGAATCGTCCACTCACAATTAGTAAATCCCCCTTTCAGTTAAAACAAAAGGCTCCCTTATCAATTAGATAAGGGAGCCTCTAGTATCTCTAGTGAGCTTGCTAAGCCATATATTGAAATTAATAATAAATAAAACTAATTTAAATGTCAACTAGTTTTATTGGAATTATCAGATTTTTTTATGCTATGCTTGGAGTCCATTAATTATAATCCAGTCTGATTTTTTCTATCCATCAACTTAATGTATTCGTCTAAATAGACCTTTTCTGCATTTGAAGCTCTATCCACTGTATTCATAGCGCGGTGCCATAATGGATAAATAGGTTCCAGTGCTGTTAAGTTATTAATTTGTGAGATATCTTCGTTTGTTAATTTTAAATTATAGGATGCAATATTCTCATGCAATTGTTCTTTAGTTCTTGCAGACAAGATAATTGAATCTACATTTGGTCGATCACGTAACCATGCAAGAACAACTTGCGCTACTGTCGCTTTATGTTTAGACGCAACATCTTGCAATAAATCGATTAGATTATAAAACAAATCCGGATTTTTAATATATGTTTCCGGCCAGCCATTCTCTTGTCTTGTACCTGGTTCGAACATTTTGTTTCTTGTAAATTTACCAGTAAGCAGCCCCTCACCAAGTGGCGATCTAATACTATTAGCAATGCCCAATTCTTTACCGGCCGGCAAAATTTCGTACTCTGCTTCACGAGATTCCGGTGTGTAATAGATTTGTTGTGCAATTGGCGGTATCATATTATTTTCTACTGCCCATGTTTGTGTCTTCGCAAGTGCCCAACCGTTGTAATCGGATACTCCCCAATGACGAATTTTCCCTTTTTTAATTAAATCATTCATCTCTTGGACCGTTTCACTAACCGCTACTTGGCCGTCCCAACAATGTACATAATAGAGATCAATATAGTCTGTACCTAGTCTTTTTAATAGCGCATCTATCGATGAATCAACGTTGATTAAAGCTCCCGTATCGGTTGGTTTATCGATCAGCTGAAATCCTTTTTTACTGCTGATGATCATATCCTGGCGTTTATCTCTTATCGCTTTGCCAAAAATAACTTCCGCATCACCTTTTGCGTACATATTTGCTGTATCAAAATGGTTGATGCCTTGATCCAGTGCGTAATCCACCATATAATTTGCGGTTGTCTGATCCATTGCACCCGCTTCCTCAAGACCATTTGTACTGAACATCACGGTACCCAAAGCATATTTAGAAACTTTCAAATCTGAATTGCCAAATAAATTATAATCCATCATGATCCCTCCTATGCATTGTGTTTTCCCATGTTCCCTATTAAATAAAACATTCTACGACCTTTTCACGAGATATTGCACAATCATGTTATAGAATGGGTGCGTTAAAAAGCGCATTCTCTTTTTGAGTCTATTTAGGAACCTTTGTATTACCGCTAAAATCCTTTACGTTATTTGATTGTGTCAAAAAATAGTTGGTTAATTTAAAAATTCGGGTAAGAAAAAATAGGTAACTTGTTGCACAGGGGTATTGGAGCGGGTGAGCTTCCCTTTTGCTATTAAATCCAATTATTGGAAGGAGTGTTTGAATTGAGTAAAAAGAAAGAAATCAAAAAGTTAAAAGATCATGCATTTGCTGATCTTTGTTTAATCGAAAAAGAATTTCAGCAAATTGTAAAAAATACTTCGAATAAATCAGGTGCTTTTAAATGGGTGGAGCTATTGAGTGATTATGAGTTGGAAGAATTTTATGGACGCCGTAGGGACCGAAAATATGCAACGCTCACAGTAGAGTTGTATTCATTAACTGAACAACTGCTAAAAGACATTTATAAAGTTTACTTTAATCATAAATATAAAAATAAGTCCGACATTAATATAATTCTCGATCTAGAGAGGAAATTGGGTGATTACTTAACTTTTAAAAATAATACTAAATTATTGGCGAACCTCAGAAGTTGTATTGTTCATGAAGAATTTTCTTTAAAGTCTGCAAGAAAAAAAATAAATATCAAAAAGAAAAATAGAATTTTATTTAAACAATTGATGAAAGATGTTGATCTGTATATAGAAAATATAGAATTGAAATAAAATGTCGTGCCCCTTATTTATAAATACATTTTTTCTCCGGAACTAATTAATATATCCGCTACTAATCACAGTCCGTTAAAATAAAATAGGTCAGCCATGAAATTGGTCGACCTATTTCATGGGAGTATTCATTAAAACAAAAAAACTTTAATTATAACAATTGGAGGCTGATTGCAACGATAAACTCCCACACGATAAAGCAATAGACAATGAAAAAGATGACTCCAGCAACATGCCAAAGTCATCTAATCGCTGCCTTAACAACTTCCACTATTCATCATCACACATGGTCAACTAATAGTCTGTTTGAATTCGACAGGTTATGATAATTTGTATGTTTAAATTATGGGTATGTTATCAATTTCCACGGTTTTTATGTGAAGTTCACATTGTAAGTACATAGTAAATAACATAGAGCCAACCGAACAAACCATGTATTATCGCCAACACTACAGATTTATTAACGCTCCATGAAATAATGATAGCAAGCACCATACCAAAACTTACACCACCAATTTCAATCTTCACAACCGCCCCATCCTCTCTGCTGTCTTGTCAATCAACACATTGCGCTTACATAATACTTTATTTCGCGCATGTATAATTTATCTGCATCATCTTCCCATTCATAGCATCCTTCTTTATCCCCATAGCGAATAGAACAATGTTTTTTAGATCATCGTCTAATTCGTTATATAATCCTTCAATGGCATCAATGGTTTTCTTTAAATGTTGGTACCGTTTATCTTCTGATATAACATTATTGCTTTTCTTTCCGTTGGATTAAAATGTTATTAATTTTACCTCCGCCAATATTGCCATCTGCTTCATGGTATGGATTTATCAATACCAATTCACGAAAGTGTAGAATACGTTTACTTTTCGTTATGATAAATCCAAATTTCTTCGATGGTTTTATTTTGCCCTGGTGACAGTTTATTCATTTTGCCCTCTACTAATGAGGATTATAGTTGTGCAATTGCATCTCTAATTTTGTCATTAGAATCATACTCCGATTTTAAAAACGATTCCAAGCTCTCGACGCTTTCTTTTTTATTAACATTTCATTCTTCAAGTGCTTTTCCAACTTCCATTCCTTTTGCAATTGTTTCTTTTTTCGGTTTTGTATTTCAGTAGATACTGTAACGTCAAAAACACCTTTTTTCTTAATCAAAACAAAAAACCTCCAATTATTATAATTGAAGGTTTTTTTGCAACAATTTTTTGGTGAATTTTTAACGGTTAGAATCCCGCTAGTTATACCCACACTAGTCAAATCGTTTATACTATTGAGTTTTCTCAAAATTACTTTACGTCCCAGGAGGGATTCGAACCCCCGACCGACGGCTTAGAAGGCCGTTGCTCTATCCTGCTGAGCTACTGAGACAATTTCTTTAAACCAATTGGTAATAAAGACAATTTTTATTATATGGTATATTATATTTAAAGTCAACAAACAAATTCAATAAAATTATTATTTAACTAAAATAATTTTTTGTTCTCTCAATTCTGCATAAAAAAAGTGAAGTCCTCATTAACTCGAGGCTTCACTTTGATAATTAACGCTCATAAAATAATTCATCGATCAAATTATTATTATCGTCATAACATTGTAATGTAAAATGTGTGGAAGTTATTGTTAGGGTAACAAATGACTTTTCTTCTATTCGACGCGGCTTTAGTAAGCTGCCCGGATTGATAAATAAAATGTCGTCAATATATTCTGCACCAAGTACATGTGAATGACCAAAACATACGATTTGTGCGCCGACTTCCTTTGCGCGGTAAATCAGTTTCATTGGAGAGTTTTTCACGTCGTATAAATGCCCGTGTGTCACATACACACGATCTCCATTTATCTGAAACAGCATCTCCTCTAAATAGTTATGGTCATGATCACAGTTCCCTTTCACACGCTCTACTCCTTGCAGAGCAGGATGTGCATACGGTAATTCACTATCACCACAATGGATCACTTTATGCGCATCTGGATGGTAGCCCTTTACACGTTCAATGATTTCCTCGTCACCATGTGTATCACTCATAATCAATAGCTTCATTCGTATCCACATCCTTTACATTTCTATACTTAGTGTGACAGCATTGAAACGAAAATTCAATCGTTATTAAACAAATTTTTACAATTTCCAACAATTCCCGCAATTGCTATTTCAGAAATTCTGCTAACTGTAATGCCAGTTTACGAATAGCATTGCCTCGGTGTGAAATGGCACCTTTTTCTTCTGCAGAAAGCTCAGCCATATGTTTTTCCAAAGCAGGCACATAGAAAATCGGATCATAGCCGAATCCGTTAGTCCCTTTCTTTTCATGTGCAATCATACCTTCACATGTGCCGAATACTGTTTTCGTTTCCATATTCGGTCCTGCAATTGCCAATGCACAGCAGAAACGGGCTGTACGCTGTTCTTCCGGTACATCCTTCATGTTTTCCAGCACTTTCACCATATTCGCTTCATCGTCATGATCGCCGGCATAACGTGCAGAATACACTCCAGGTTCACCGTTTAATGCATCGATCGCTAAACCGCTGTCATCCGCAATCACGATTTGGCCAAGCATGTTTGCTAATGTTTCCGCTTTTAAAATTGCATTTTCTTCAAAAGTCTTACCTGTCTCTTCAATTTCCACATCCGGAGCAACGTCAAACATTGTGACAACTTCATAGCCGAATGGTCCAAATAATGCTTCAAAGTCTTTCGCTTTTCCTTTATTCTTTGTGGCGATTACTACTTGTTTCATTATGCTTCCACCTTTCCGATCAAGTTTGCGATTTCACCTAGTGCTGTTTTTTGCATTTCGATTAGCTGGGCAATTCCCGATTCTCCTAAATCAAGTAATTCATTCAGTTCTGAACGGCTGAATGTCGCTTCTTCACCTGTACCTTGTAATTCCACAAATTCGCCGGCACCTGTCATAATAACATTCATATCGACTTGTGCAGATGAATCTTCCACATAATTTAAATCCAAAACTGCGCCAATGTTTTCTAATTTTCCCACACTAGTTGCAGCTAAATAATCTGTTACAGGGAATTTTACGAATGGCTTGTCTTCGCCTAGTTTTGCAATTGCCTGTGTCATCGCTACAAATGCTCCTGTAATCGATGCCGTACGCGTTCCGCCATCTGCCTGGATCACGTCACAGTCAATCCATACCGTTTTTTCACCTAGCGCTTCTAAATCAACGACAGCACGTAATGCTCGGCCGATTAAGCGTTGAATTTCCATCGTGCGGCCACTTACCTTCCCTGCAGAGCTTTCACGGCGTGTGCGTTGCTCTGTAGCGCGTGGTAGCATGGAATATTCAGCCGTAATCCAACCTTTACCTTGTCCACGTAAAAAACCAGGGACTTTTTCTTCAATCGTTGCAGTACAAATCACCTTTGTATTTCCAACTGTTATTAATACCGAGCCTTCCGGATGCATTAAATAATTATTATCAATTTGAACTGGACGTAATTCATTCACAGCTCGTAAGTCATGTCTAGTCATTCGTGACCTCCTCAATTTGTTCGCGCACTTATCTTATCACAATTTAAGGAGGGTCTAAAGCAGAAAAGCAAGACATAGAAGGAAAAAGCTCAAATTAGACAAAATGCCTAATTTGAGCTATCAACTATTTTTCAAATGTAATTTTACGTATATCCAATTCACCTTTTTCCAGCCAACGTTCTGCTATGGAACGGAAAATCGGCACGGAACCAGATGCATGCAGAATATGCTGCGGTGGTTCTTCACCTGTTCGTAATTTTCCTGTATAGCTTAAAATCGCTTCGACATCTTTAGCCGTTTCTTCGGCAGATGACAGGACGTGAACATGTGAGCCTACTGCTGCCTCAATTTGCTTTTGTAAAATAGGATAATGTGTACAGCCTAAAATGACTGTATCAAATCGCTCATCTTCAAGCGGCTTTAATCCTTTTGCAACGAGGTCATACGAAAATTGGCCTTCGTATTCACCACTTTCAACGAGTGGCACAAATGTCGGACAGGCAAGTGGAATTATTTTCGCTTTTGTCGATAATGATTTCACCGCTTCTTCATATGCGCCGCTTTTGATCGTGCCTTCTGTCGCTAATACGACAACTTCATTGCGCTTTGTCTTTTTTATGGCCGCTCGTGCCCCTGCATTAATAACTCCTAAAACCGGAAATGGCATATGTTTTTGCAGACTTTCCAATGCAACGGCAGTCGCAGTATTACATGCAATGACAAGCATCTTCACATTCATCTTTTCGAGTGCTTTTGCCATCTCCCATGTAAAATTGCGGACTTCTTTCTTTGTGCGTGGCCCGTAAGGACATCGCGCCGTATCACCTATATAATATATTGTTTCATTCGGCAAAAGCTCCATAATCGCTTTTGCCACTGTTAATCCGCCAACTCCGGAATCGATAACACCAATTGGGGCATTCACTTGTACCGCCTCTATCCTATTTCATTAATAAATGTAGTTTTTGCAATGTTCTTGATAATTGTTCAAACTCTTCTGCGTTAAATTCCTGTGTAATATCCCGCAAATAATTTTGACGCTTAAAAATTACTTCCTGTATAATTCTTTCTCCTTCAGGTAAAAGATGAATCCGTACAACACGTCGATCATTTTCGTCACGTACACGCTGTACCAATTCATTTTTCTCCATCCGGTCCACTAAATCTGTCGTTGTCGAAAACGCTAAATACATTTTCGTAGACAAGTCACCGATCGTCATATCACCCGATTCATGCAACCATTGCAATGCAATAAATTGCGGAGGTGTAATCGTATAATTGCTTAAAATTTCTCGACCTTTTTGTTTGATTAAGTGTGAAATATATCTTAGTTCTTTTTCCAGGATTGCTACAGATTCAGAGCTATGTGTGCTGTGATCTTTCATCTACTCCATTCACTCCTCGATGCGTTTCATAGTTCTATTTTGAAGTTTTTTTTATAAAATAGCAAGCATCGAATCAGTATATCGACAATTCCTGAAGTCTTAATAGCTCAAGAATTGCTTGCGTACGACTTGATACACCCAGCTTTTGAATCGTATTGGAAATATGATTACGAACGGTTTTTTCACTAATGCCTAGCTTAGTTGATATTTCCCGTGTTGAATAGTCCTTTATTAATAGCTCAAAAATCTCGCGTTCTCTTTTTGTTAACAGCGAACGATGCTGCGGACGATTCATTTTGCAACACCCTCCTATCCTCTTCTTTGTACATTATGTCGAAAATACAAAGCAGGTGAGGGCATTTAACTATTTCCCAAGCAATAATTTTTTTTGCTCTTCCAGTAACGGGACACCTTTCCCCGTGTCACTGCTCAATTGTACAAGCGTTCCGCGTCCTGTATAGCATGCTTCATCTTTTTCATTTTTCACCAAATAATGCAAATCCATGGAAGAAGTGCCGATCGACGCCGTTTTGACAAATATTGTCAATTCTTCATCAAAGAACACTTCTTTTAAATAATCACACTGAATATCTGCCACAACGAGCATATTTCCCGTATTCGATCCTGCTGTAAAATCAAATCCTAATGCTTTAAAATATTCGATACGTGCATACTCGAAATAGGCAAATACTTTTGTATTATTTACATGCCCATACATATCTGTTTCCGAAAATCGTACCTTTACCTTTGTCGAAAACGAAAATCCTGCCATCCATTCTGTTGCATCCTGAATATATGTAGCTCGCATAAAAATTCCCCCTTTGTTTGATTACATCATCATCCCCTGATAATGAATACTCATTCATTATAGCATAATTTGTAAGAAATCAAAAAGCGATCCTAAACAAAAAGACCCCCACCTAGGTGAGGGTCAATTATATTCATTCGATTAATCAACCATGTGGTCAGAACCGAAGAAGTTTTTGAACATTTGAACTGTTGTTTCACGGTTAAGTGCAGCGATAGATGTTGTCAAAGGAATACCTTTTGGACAAGCAGCTACACAGTTTTGAGAGTTACCACAGTTTGCAAGACCACCGTCGCCCATGATTGCATTTAAACGCTCGTCTTTATTCATTGCACCAGTTGGGTGTGTGTTGAATAAACGTACTTGTGATAAAGCAAATGGACCGATGAATGATGCTGATTCAGAAACGTTTGGACATGCTTCCATACATACACCACAAGTCATACATTTTGATAATTCATAAGCCCATTGACGTTTGCGCTCCGGCATACGTGGACCTTCACCTAAATCATAAGTACCATCGATTGGTACCCATGCTTTAACTTTCTTAAGTGCGTTAAACATGCGCTCACGGTCTACTTGTAAGTCACGGATAACCGGGAAAGTTTTCATTGGCTCTAAACGAATTGGTTGAGTTAACTTGTCTACTAATGCTGAACAAGATTGTTGCGGACGTCCATTGATTACCATTGAACATGCACCACAAACTTCTTCCAGACAGTTCATATCCCATGCTACTGGAGTCGTTTTTTGACCATCAGCAGTAACAGGATTTTTTTGAATATGCATTAGAGCAGAGATAACGTTCATACCAGGACGGTAAGGAACTTCAAACTTCTCAACGCGTGTAGCACCATTCTCATTGTCTTGACGAACGATTTCTAACTTAACTGTTCTATCAGTATTTACTGTTTCCACTGTTTAGTTCCCCCTTCTACGCTGAGTAGTCGCGTTTACGTGGTGGAATTAACGAAACGTCTACTTCGGCATAAGTAATAATTGGTTCGCCCGTTGCCGGATCGAACTTCGCCATAGTTGTTTTTAAGAAGTTCTCATCATCACGTTCTGGGAATTCTGGCTTAAAGTGAGCGCCACGAGATTCGTCACGTAATAATGCACCCTTCGTCATAACTTTAGCTAAATATAACATGTTCTTTAACTGACGAGTGAAGTGGGCACCTTGATTCGACCATTTTTGCGTATCGTTAATGTTGATGTTTTCCCAACGCTCTTGAAGCTCAGTTAATTTCGCATAAGTTTCTTCTAATTTTGCGTTTACACGTACAACAGTCATGTTGTCAGTCATCCACTCACCAAGCTCTTTGTGTAGCAAGTAAGCGTTTTCCGTACCATCCATTTTCAGGATAGCTTCCCATTTCTCTGTTTCTTCCTGTACGCGACGCGTGTAGATTTCTTCAGGTAGATCTTCCGCATGCTTTTGAAGTCCTTTAATGTACTTAACAGCATTTGGACCTGCAACCATACCACCGTAAATCGCTGATAATAATGAGTTCGCACCTAAACGGTTTGCACCATGTTGTGAGTAGTCACATTCACCTGCAGCGAATAAACCAGGAATTTCAGTCATTTGGTCATAGTCAACCCATAATCCGCCCATTGAATAGTGTACCGCAGGGAAGATTTTCATCGGTAATTTACGTGGGTCATCACCTACGAATTTCTCGTAGATTTCGATAATACCACCTAATTTAATATCTAATTCATGAGGATCTTTATGGGATAAGTCTAAGTATACCATGTTTTCCCCGTTAATACCCAACTTTTGGTTTACGCACACGTCAAAAATTTCACGTGTTGCGATATCACGTGGTACTAAGTTACCGTAAGCAGGATATTTCTCTTCTAGGAAGTACCAAGGCTTACCGTCTTTATACGTCCATACACGTCCACCTTCACCACGAGCAGATTCAGACATTAGACGGTTTTTGTCGTCTCCAGGAATCGCTGTTGGGTGAATTTGAATCATTTCTCCGTTTGAATATGTTGCACCTTGTTGGTAAACAATCGATGCTGCAGAACCAGTGTTGATTACTGAGTTTGTTGTTTTACCGAAGATAATCCCAGGACCACCTGTTGCCATAATTACAGCATCAGAACGGAATGAGCGAATTTCTTCTGAACGTAAATCTTGTGCTACGATACCGCGGCAAACGCCTTCGTCATCAAGCACCGCACCAAGGAATTCCCAGTGCTCATACTTCGTAACTAAACCAGCTACTTCGTGTGCACGAACTTGCTCATCTAGTGCATATAATAATTGTTGACCCGTTGTCGCACCAGCGAATGCTGTACGGTGCATTAATGTACCACCGAAACGACGGAAGTCAAGTAAACCTTCTGGCGTACGGTTGAACATTACTCCCATACGGTCCATTAAGTGGATGATACCAGGAGCGGCATCAGCCATTGCTTTAACTGGTGGTTGGTTCGCTAAGAAGTCTCCACCATATACTGTATCGTCAAAGTGGATCCATGGAGAATCCCCTTCACCTTTTGTATTAACTGCTCCGTTAATTCCGCCTTGTGCACATACAGAGTGTGAACGTTTAACTGGAACTAACGAGAATAAATCAACTTCAGTACCAACTTCAGCTGCTTTAATCGTAGCCATTAAGCCAGCAAGACCGCCACCAACGACGATAACTTTACTTTTTGCCATGATTATTTCTCACTCCTCATTAATTGCTAAAAACTCTTACTCATATTCCATTCCTTCTAGGATCTTAACTATGTAGTAGTGATCAAGTTAAGGGATTAGACGAATGCTAAGATAGCTGCAACACCAACGATTGCTAATACTACGAAAATTAACAACGTAACATAAGTTGCGATTCGTTGAGATTTGTTAGATTGCGTAATACCCCAGCTTACTAAGAACGACCATAAACCGTTCGCTAAGTGGAATGCTGCTGAAACGATACCTAAGATGTAGAATACTAACATTAATGGATTGTCAACGATTTCAACCATCATATTAAATTCAACTTCAGCACCTAATGCTTTTTGGATACGTGTTTGGAAAATATGCCACGCAATGAAGACTACAAGGAAAATACCTGTGAAACGTTGCAATGCAAACATCCAGTTACGGAATGTGCTGAAACGTCCAGTATTGTATGTTGCAGTGAAAGCAATATACACTCCATAGAATCCGTGGAACATTAATGGAATATAGATAATGATCCATTCCATCGCTAACAATAACGAGTGTGGAAGTAATTCCATAACACCTGTTGCGTTATTGTAAGTTTCTTCACCGCCAACTGCAGTGAAGTTCAGAAATAAGTGGAACACCAAGAACAACCCGACAGGAACTACACCTAATAACGAGTGTAAGCGGCGCCATAAAAATTCACGATCTTTCGACAAAACTGTTACCCCCCTTAGTACTTGAAATACACATGCGCAACGCCTCAAAATTGTAAAAGTTGGGATGTTGACTGCGCATTTCATCATGGTACAATATTATGACATGTCCATTGTACTCTCAACAGATACTAGCGTCAAGGCAACGCAGGATATTTTATAATCATTTTAAAGACGGTTTTACGCTGTTTTAAGAACTGTTTTTTCTGCTTATAACCCATTTCTTCATGAAAGAATGAAAATTATAAGAAAATTTATGAAAGAGGTTTTTTATATGGAAGGGTACAAAATGAAAACGATTCCAACTTTTGGCTACGAAATCATTCGTGACCATCTTCTTCCTTCTATTCTAGGTAAGCATGAAGAAGATGTTTTATATTGGGCAGGTAAAGAAATTGCAAGAAAGTTCCCATTATTTTCAATGGATGAACTCCCTTCCTTTTTTATGGAAGCTGGCTGGGGTCAGTTAGTTCTGGAAAAAGAAACGAAGGACGAACTTCATTACATACTTTTGACAACAGAGGAAGTGCCACTCAATATTGTACAACGTTGCTTCCGTCTTGAAGCTGGCTTTTTAGCAGAGCAGAAACAAAAGCAGCTAGGCTATTTGACGGAATGCTATGAAGAAAAAGATAATGACAAAAATGTCGTAAAATTTACGTTAAAATGGGATTTAAAAGAGAAAATTTAGCCTTCAACTTATAATAAACAACTATTGCTGAAGCAGCAAATTTACTCAATAAAAAGCTGGAAATAAGCTACTACAGCTCATTTCCAGCTATTACTTTAAGAAGCGGTTACTTCTTTCATCGCCAAATTGAATTCCTCATGCAGCACATTCGCAGCACGAACCATTTCTTCCTGTGGTACAACGACAGAAACTTTAATTTCCGAAGTGCTGACCATTTTTACAGGAATATGTTCGCGACCTAAGCGTGCAAACATGCGAGCCGCAACCCCCGGATTGGATGCCATCGCAGAACCGATAATAGATACTTTCGCTAAACCTACTTCAAAATCTGCAAAACTAAACCCAAGTGACAGTTTACTAGTTTCCAGTACCCGTAAAGCTTCCGCAAACTCATCTTTGGAAATTGTAAAGGAAATGGTCGGCTTCACGCCATCAATGACTGCTTGAACAATAATGTCCACATTGATATCATTTTCTGCTAAAACACTAAACACTTCTGCCAATGACGCGGTTTCATAAGAATCATAGCCGATCGTCAAACGAATAATATCCGATTCGTAAGCTACCCCGCGTACAAGTAAGTTTTTCTCCATGTCTACATCCCCTTTAATAAAAGTGCCTTCCACGTCCTGTACGAAAGAGCGTACAATGAGCGGTATATTGTATTTTTTGGCAAGTTCAACCGCACGTGGGTGCAAAATTTTAGCCCCTAAATTTGCAAATTCCAACATCTCATCATAAGAAACTTCCGGTAGTTTCCTAGATCCTTTTACAATTTCTGGGTCTGCCGTGAAAATCCCTTCAACTGATGAAAAAATCTCGACACGCTCTGCTTCGAGGGCAACCGCAAGTGCAACTGCTGAAGTTTCAGAACCCCCTTTGCCGAATGTTGAAATATTGTCTGTCCCCGTAACTCCTTGAAAACCTGCTACTACGACGATTTCACCTAATGCCAAATGTTCCTGAATTCGTTTACTATCCACATGATCGATTCGTGCGTTGCCATGTTTTTGATTAGTATGAATACCTGTTTGCCATCCAGCAAGTGACACAGCTTTACCTCCATGCTCCTGAATTGCCATTGCAAGCATTGCACTAGTTATTTGTGTTGCTGATGAGGCCAGTGCATCCATTTCCCGTTTCGACGGCTCATCGGTAATTTCAGCAGCATATTGTCTCAATTCTCGTCGTATAGCGGGTATTGAAGAAACGACAACGACTAAGTTTATGCCACGTCCTTGCTCTTTTATCACTTTTTTGGCTACCTGTACGATTTTTTCCGGTGTAGTCAATGCCGGACCGCCAAACTTTACTACAACTGTCTCCATTCTTTTCCCTCCTTAAATTGTAAACAAAAAGACGACTTCCCATATTCATGGAAAGCCGCCGTCAATACAAATAATAATTATAAGTTTTTCAGGATAGCCCTCCAGAACATAAAGCTCTGACAGTTTTACATCTCTTAAATGCAAAACCAGCAAACTGCGCGAACAATACGCACTTCACTTCGGCAGGGTCCCCTTTCGATTGCTGTCAATGGAATTGTTCTTCCTCGAGCAATTTACTGTTGAATACTGCGCCTCTATCTTAGTAAATATTGAATTGTCTTATATATTAGCACACCATTATTCTTTATTCAATGGTGCTTCATGAAAATGCCGATATATGACATCCGCCAGCTTTGCCGGCACACCGGACTCCTGCAGCTGCAATTCGCTTGCCTCGCGGATTTTTTTTACTGATCCAAAATACTTCATGAGTTGCTGCTTCCGCTTCGGACCTACACCTTCAATCCCATCAAGAACTGAAGTGATGGCATTCGTCTGATGTTGCTGACGTAAAAACGTAATCGCAAATCGGTGTACCTCATCTTGAATGCGCTGCAATAAATAGAAACCGTCACTTGTTCGCTTTAATGGGACAACTTCCGGAGGCGTACCAAATAATAGCTGGGACGTATTGTGCTTTTCGTCTTTAGCCAATCCTGCTATCGGAATGACTAACCCAAGCTCGTCTTCAATGACTTCACGTGCGACTTCCATTTGTCCTTTTCCTCCGTCGATAAGAATCAGATCAGGCAATGGCAGATTTTCCCGCAGTACACGTGTGTAACGACGTCGAATAACTTCCTGCATCGCACCATAGTCATCATGTTTGGCCGCTTCCCTTGTTTTATATTTCCGGTATTCCTTTTTCGCAGGCTTCCCGTCTATAAAAACAACCATCGCCGAAACCGGATCCGCACCGTGCATATGACTGTTATCAAACGCCTCTATTCTAAGCGGCAATGGAATTTGCATCGCTTCAGCAAGTGCTTCACAAGCCCCGACTGTCCGCTCTTCTTGACGTTCAATCAATTGGAACTTCTCATGAATGGCGATTTCAGCGTTTTTCATTGCTAGATCAACAAGCTCTTTTTTGGAACCGCGCTTCGGTGTCAGCACCTTCACATCCAGCAGTTTTTGTAAAATTGTTTCGTCAATCGACTTTGGCACAAAAATTTCCTTTGGCAATAAATGATGCGGCTGTTCGTAAAAACGGCCGACGAATGTTAAAAATTCCTCTTCCGGCTCATTATAAATCGGGAAAATCGAGACATCCCGCTCAATGAGTTTGCCTTGACGCACGAAAAACACCTGGACACACATCCAGCCTTTTTCTACTGCATAGCCAAATACATCCCGGTTGCTCAAATCATCCGTGACGATTTTTTGCTTTTCCATAATTTGATCGATATGAGCAATCAAATCCCGGAATTCCTTTGCCCGCTCAAACTCCAGATTTTCGGCAGCATCCATCATTTTTTGCTGAAGGTCTTGTTGTATTTCTTCAACGCCCCCATTTAAAAACTTCGAAATCTCATCAATCATTTCGTCATACACTTGTTTTTCAATTTCTTTTACACACGGTGCCAAACATTGACCTAAGTGATAGTACAGACACACCTGGTTAGGCAGATGTGTACATTTACGAAGCGGATACAATCGGTCCAGTAATTTCCGCGTTTCGTTTGCCGCATAGGCATTCGGATACGGACCGAAATATTTCGCTTTATCCTTCTTCACTTTTCTTGTCGTAATAATACGTGGGTATCGTTCATTCGTTATTTTTATATAAGGATACGTTTTATCATCCGTTAGTTTCACATTATATTTCGGATCATGCAGCTTAATTAGATTCAGTTCCAGTATAAGAGCTTCCAAATCACTTGAAGTCACAATATACTCGAAGTCTTCTATCTCACTGACTAGTCTCGCAGTTTTACCGTCATGACTTCCCGTAAAGTAAGAACGCACTCGATTTTTCAATACTTTAGCCTTACCAACGTAAATAATCGTGCCTTGACGGTCTTTCATAATATAGCAACCTGATTCATTCGGTAGTATTTCTAGTTTTGCTTTAATGATTGCATTCATATTCTCACCTGTCTAATATGTCCTTTCCTATAGTTTAACTGATTAAGGTATAAGAAAAAAGCCGTACACCTTGTATGGCATACGGCTTTCAACATATCAATTATTCCTTGGTCATATGAGTGGCCAGAGGTTTAATTATTTGTTGTCGTTAATGAAATCAATTAACGCTTCTTTTGGCATGAAGCCAGCAGTTTTTGCTTTTACTTCACCATCTACGAATAATAGTAATGAAGGAATTGACATGATTTGGTATTCTGCAGCAGTAACTTGGTTGTTATCAACATCCACTTTCACGATTTTTACATCGTTACCGATTTCTGTATCTAATTCTTCAAGAACTGGAGCAATCATTTTACATGGTCCGCACCAAGTAGCCCAAAAGTCTACTAAAACTGTGCCGTTTGAAATTTCTTGTGGGAAAGTTTGATCTGTCGCGTGTACAATTGCCATATTAAATAGCCTCCTTAAATAACATATGGTTGTAGTATAGCATGTTTTCCCAATTAAACAGTAGTAAAATGCTTGGGAATATAAATACACCTCAAATTTAGCGGTTGTATCTGATGCCATATAGATACTTATTAGCATTTTTTGAGGTTAAAGAATACTTATACCCTTTATTTAAACATATTAAAGCTTTATACGAAATCCATCACCATTCGCACCATCCATACCACAGCACTTTGGAAATTAAAAAGGGCTCCCTTCAAAAGAAGGAAGGCCTTAATCACTTTTTATGCATTTACTTTAAGTGCTTTAAACTCTTCGATTAACATTGGCACTACTTCGAATAAGTCTCCAACAATACCGTAGTCTGCTACTTTAAAGATATTTGCTTCCGGATCTTTGTTGATCGCAACGATCACTTTTGAGTTCGACATACCAGCTAAATGCTGAATCGCACCAGAAATCCCCGCTGCGATATATAGGTCAGGTGTTACAACTTTACCAGTTTGGCCGATTTGTAATGAGTAATCGCAATATTCAGCGTCACAAGCACCACGAGATGCGCCAACTGCTCCACCTAGTAAATTAGCAAGCTCTTTTAATGGCTCAAAACCTTCTTCAGATTTAACACCACGACCACCTGCAACTACTACTTTCGCTTCTGAAAGGTCTACACCTTCAGTAGATTTGCGCACAACTTCTTTGATGATTGTACGTAAATTTGTAATATCAACTGATACTGATGATACTTCACCAGTACGAGAATCGTCTTTTACTAATGGTGGAATATTGTTTGGACGGACTGTCGCAAAAATAATACCATCCTTGATTTTTACTTTTTCAAATGCTTTACCAGAATAGATTGGGCGGACGAATACTGTATCATCGCCAGCACCCTGAATTTCCGTAACATCTGAAATTAAACCGGATTGTAAACGTGAAGCAATTTTTGGTGATAAGTCTTTACCTAATGAAGTATGACCGAAAACGATTGCTTCTGGATTTTCTTGTTCTATTACTGCTAAAATTGCTTGGCTGTATCCGTCAGATGTATAGTTTTTCAAGTGCGGATGTTCTACTGTAATAACACGACTCGCTCCATATGCGATTAATTCCTGCGTTAACCCAGCTACTGCATCCCCTACTAATAAACCTACTACTTCACCACCGTCAGCGATTTGTAAACCTGCTGCAATTGCTTCGAATGAAACGTTACGTAAGCTCCCTTCTCGAACCTCACCTAACACTAAAACTTTCTTTGACATAGAATATCCCTCCATTACCATCTTCGTAAAAATTTCCGTACTCTAGTTGACTTCTATTAGACTACTTTTGCTTCGTTATGAAGTAAGTTTACTAATTCTTTTACCTGTGCAGAAAGGTCGCCTTCTAATACACGACCAGCCGCTTTTTGTGGCGGTAAGTAAATTTCAACTGTTTCTACTTTTACTTCAACATCGTCTTCATCGATATCTAAATCATCCAATTCCAGTTCTGCAAGCGGTTTTTTCTTCGCTTTCATAATACCTGGTAAAGATGGGTAACGTGGCTCGTTTAAACCTTGTTGAGCTGTTACTAATAATGGTAAAGATGTTTCTAATACTTCAGCGTCCCCTTCGATATCACGCACAATCTTAACGTTCATGCCGTCGATTTCCAATGAAGTAATTGTTGTTACGTAGTTAATGCCCAGCAGGTCTGCTAAGCGCGGGCCAACTTGTCCTGAACCACCATCGATCGCTACATTTCCTGCTAAAATTAAATCTGCTTCTTTGTCTTTTAAATATTCCGCTAAAATATAAGCTGAAGAATACTGGTCAAGCTCATCTAAATCATCTTCTGTATTAATCAATACCGCTTCATCGGCACCCATTGCTAAAGCTGTACGTAATTGCTTTTCTGCATCTTCGCCACCGATTGTCACAACTGTTACTTTACCGCCTAATGCGTCGCGCTTTTGAATTGCTTCTTCAATTGCGTACTCATCATATGGGTTGATGATGAATTCTGCACCATCTTCTTGAATTTTACCGCCGGATACGACGATTTTTTCTTCTGTGTCAAAAGTACGCTTTACTAATACAAAAATATTCATAATCTAGACCTCCTAAAAGCTTTTTAATTTTAATCCCGAAAAACAGGGAAGAATACATTTTTTATTTGCCAGTAAATACTGGCTCACGTTTTTCAATAAATGCTTGGATTCCTTCTTTAGCATCTTCAGAAACAAATACTTCACCGAAGCTGTTTGCTTCAGCATTTACTCCCTCATAATAAGATGATGGTTTCGAGTAATTCAGCATTTGGATCGCTGCTTTAAGAGCAATTGGTGATTTTTTCGCAATTTTTTGAGCGATTTTCAATGTTTCAGGCATCAGCTCTTCATCGGAAAAAGCACGGTTTGCTAATCCCCATTCAACAGCTTCAGTCCCCGAAATCGGGTCGCTTGTAAACATCATTTCCGCTGCTTTTGCTACACCAACATATCGTGGTAATCGCTGTGTTCCTGCAAATCCTGGTATTAAGCCTAATGAAAGCTCTGGTAAGCCTAATTTTGCCGATGCAGTTACAAAGCGCATATGGCATCCCATTGCAAGTTCCAAGCCGCCGCCTAATGCTGCACCGTGGATCGCGGCAATAACCGGTTTACTGAATGTTTCGATACGTTCGAAAACATCTTGTCCATTTTTTGCCAACCCTGTAAATGCTTCTCCTGACTGTACGCTCGTAAACTCTTTAATATCCGCACCTGCAGAGAAGAAACGTCCTTCGCCATGCAAGATGATGACACGTACATTTTCATCTTCTTCTACAGCGTCTAAAAGTGCATTCACATCTTGGATCAAGCCTTGTGAAAGTGCATTTGCTGGTGGTCTTGAAATCGTTGCAATTGCGACCCCTTCTTCTACTTTCCAACTTAGAAACTCCATCCTCTACATCCCCTTTATGCTTTAAGTGCGTTTAGCAGTAATTGCTTTACTTTCGGAGCTTGCTCTAATAAATCATATCGATTTTCATTCATTACCCAAGTTGTCGTAATTTCATCAATTGTGCCAAACACCATTTGTCTCGCAATACGAACATCCATCGTCTGGTTGAATTCACCATTTAGCATACCTTCGATTAGAATTTGATCCAGTAAAATTAAGTATTCTTTTAGAATAGAATTAATTTTCAGTCTAATTTCTTTATTCGATTGACGTAACTCAAGCTGAGTTACAGTTGCCAAGTGGCGATCACTTGATAGAACATGGAAATGATTTTCGATCATTTTACATAACTTATCTGAAGCAGTTTCCCCACTTTTTATTATAGCCTGTAAATTCTCTACGAAAATACCCATTTTTTCCTGAAATACAGAAATTAAAATATCTTCTTTGTTTTTGAAATATAAGTAGATTGTGCCATCAGCAACCCCAGCTTGTTTTGCTATTTTTGATACTTGGGCTTGATGATAGCCGTTTTCTGCGATAGCAATGACTGCTGCGTCTACTATTTGCATATATTTGGGTTTGTTTCGTTTCAAGCAGATCACCACCAAAAAAAATATGAAAACATGAATGACCATTCATTCATGTTTTCATATTATAGTTTGTTCTGCATTCTGTCAATAGTTTGCTAAACAATTAATTATTTTGCTTCTTGTTGTGCCATTTTCTGTTTTTCTTCTTCAATAAGCGTACGACGTAAAATTTTCCCGACTGCTGTTTTCGGCAGCTCTTGACGGAATTCATAGATACGAGGCACTTTATAGGCAGCTAGGTTTTTACGGCAATACTCGTTCAGCTCTTTTTCTGTAACAGTTTTACCCTCTTTAAGAACAATATATGCCTTTACGGTTTCTCCACGATACGGATCCGGTATACCGGCTACGACACATTCCTGAATCGCCTCATGCTCATACAGCACTTCTTCTACTTCACGCGGATAAATATTAAATCCGCCTGCAATAATCATATCCTTTTTGCGGTCAACAACATAGAAATAACCCTTTTCATCCATATAACCTAAATCACCCGTTAAAAACCAGCCATCTGCAAATGTCATTGCTGTTTCTTCAGGACGATTCCAGTAGCCCTTCATAACTTGTGGTCCTTTTACCGCTATTTCACCAATTTCTCCTACAGGCAATACTTCTGCTTCACCTGAACGTAAAATAACCGCTTCTGTATTCGGCCAAGGTAAACCGATCGAACCGTTGATACGATGGTCCCAAATTGGATTGGCATGTGTAACCGGAGAAGTTTCGGTTAAACCGTATCCTTCTACTAAACGACCGCCTGTCAATTCTTCAAACTTTTCCTGAACTTCCAGTGGTAATGCAGCAGACCCGCTTAAACACGCTTTAATTGACGATAGATCATATTTTGCTAAATCCGGGTGATTCAACAAGCCAATATACATTGTTGGGGCACCGGGGAATAAAGTTGGTTTTTGTTTATCAATCGTTTTCAACGCTTGCTCTGCATCAAATTTCGGAAGTAATACCATCTTGCCTTGCTGCATGACAGATAAAATTAATACAGTTGTCATACCATATACATGGAAGAATGGAAGTATGCCTAAAATTGTCTCTTCACCTTTTTTACATTTATACATCCATGCATCACACATTAATGTATTTGCAATCAGGTTTTTATGCGTTAACATAACACCTTTCGGGTAACCTGTTGTCCCGCCAGTGTATTGCAATAATGCTAAGTCATTTTCAAAATCAAATTCTTGCTCGATTTTATCGGTTTTGGCCATTTTCATGATTTCCGTAAACAGGTGATTCGTTCCGCTATGTTCCACCCTTACACTAAAACCGTACTGTTTCTTTTGGATGAACGGATACACTAAATTTTTCGGGAATGGCAAATAATCTTTAATTCCTGTAACGATGACATTTTCAATATTTGTCTCATGTAATATTTTCATTGCTCTTGGATATAAAATATCCATTACTAATATTACTTTTGCTCCGGAATCCGCCATCTGATATTGCAGCTCCCGTTCTGTATAAAGCGGATTCGTCTGTACGACAACCCCACCGGCATACATCGTACCATAATAGGCGATGACTGCTTGCGGACAGTTCGGCAGCATAATTGCAACTCGATCCCCCTTCTCCACCCCTAGAGAATGCAGGTAGTTCGCAAACTTCAACGCCGATTCATAAAGCTCTTTATACGTAAGCTCGCGCCCCATGAAGTGTATTGCCACTTTATTAGGCATTGACTCAAATGCTTGTGTTAAAAACTGGTGTACAGGAATTTCCGGCAGCTCAATAGAATGTGGTACTTCCTTCGGATAGCTGGCCAACCAAACCTTTTCTGTCATAAAACTCCTCCCCTTCGATAAAGCTTTACTTGTTTACATCATTATAATGAAAATTGGAAATGGTTTCAAACTATTTTCATAGATACACACATTATATTCTCGTTTATGCATATATTTTCTCGTTATTTATTTTGACTTTTATAGTATTATTGTATTTAAAACATATAGGACTATTCGTTTAGTATGGAAATATACTTTTTCAATAAAGTATTAAATAGTTTAAATATTTTTTGTTAACGGTCCTAAAAGTTTATTTTATTCGATTGATATAAATCTGCTCAGCTAATGAAAAAAGCAAATGAACTAACTAAATGCTAGTTCATTTGCTTTTATGTTTAGAGTGTCATCATGTAGTAAATGCCGACTGCAAGAAAAATGACACAGACGACGAGTAAGATTTTTGATAATGTTTCCATGTGTATGCTCCTATGAAATACTTGCTCCGATAACAAATGACAAACCAAGAGAAATTGTAAATGAGATAAATCCAACTGAACGGTTGTCAGCAGCAATCTCCTCATCCACATTAAATCTCGGCGTTAAAAACTCAAATAAAAAATAGGCAAAAATTAATAACGTAAAACCGAACAAACCCCAACCGAGCATTTCAATAAATGATGTATGCTGATTAATTGAATATCTGAAAATATTACAGACGCCTAAAATTTTTCCTCCAGTAGCTAAAGCGACCGCGACATTTCCCTTTTTTATTTCATCCCAATTTTTATACTTTGTTACGACCTCAAATAAAATCATCGATACGAATAGGCAAAGGACTACCACACTAAAATAGCCTGCAGTTTCTACGAGAGGATGGTGCCAAAAGTTTGATCCTAGCAATCCATTTTACCCCCTTTAATTATTTTCTTTCTATGTTTAATATTAGCGCATAATTTAAAAGGAGCAACAACTATTTTAGTTCTACGACTGTAACACCGAATCCGCCTTCGCCCGCTTCACCATATCGGTATGATTTAACACGCTTATGATTTTTCAGGAAGCTTTGAATCCCTTGGCGTAATGCACCAGTCCCTTTACCGTGAATAATCGATACACGCGGATAGTTCGCTAATAACGCATCATCTAAATATTTTTCTGTGCGAATAAGTGCTTCTTCATATCGTTCCCCACGTAAATCAAGTTCAAGTTTTACAACGCTGTTGCGGTTTTTCACATTCATCATCGGACGAGTAGCCTGCTCTTTTTCTGGTTTCAAATACTCTAAATCAGATTCAGGCAGTTTCATTTTCAAAATACCGATTTGAACAACCCACTCATTTCCTGCTTTTTGCAGGAGTGAGCCTTTTTGACCGTAGCTTAATACCTTCACTTCATCGCCCACTTGCAGATTTTGCTTACGCTCACGGGCAGCGACAGCCTTTTGAAGCACTTTATTGTTATCAATCGGTGCTGCATTATCTAAACGCTTTTTCGCATCGATTAACTCATGCTCTTTCACCGATAATGCGGCATTTTCTTTCATTTTTCTCAACTCTGTAATAATCGATTCCGCTTCTTTCTTCGCCTCATCGACAATTTTACGAGCCTTATCTTTCGCTTTTTTCTCCAGGTTTTCCTTTTTCTCATCATAAATACGAAGACGTTCTTCCAGCTCTGCCCGGATTTTTTGTGCGTCCTCCAGTAAAAGGTGAGCTTCGTCCGCTTCACGTTCAGATCGTAATCGGCTTTCTTCAAGTGAAGCAATCATAGACTCTACTTCATGACGGTCAGTACCCGTAAAGGATTTTGCATGGTCGATTACATTTGAACTTAATCCAAGACGTTTGGAAATTTCAAATGCATTCGAGCGACCTGGCACCCCGATCAGTAATCGATAAGTAGGGCTAAGTGTTTCAATATCGAATTCTACACTCGCGTTGACAACAGATGGACGGTTATAGCCGTATGCCTTCAACTCCGGATAGTGAGAAGTTGCCATAACACGCGCACCGCGATCAACTGTTTCATCCAATATAGCAATTGCGAGTGCCGCACCTTCCTGCGGATCGGTACCTGCGCCAAGCTCATCAAATAATATTAACGATTTTTCATTAAATTTGCTTAAAATGTCTACTATATTCACCATATGAGAAGAGAAAGTTGATAATGACTGTTCAATGGACTGTTCATCACCAATATCCGCAAAAATTTGCTCAAACACAGCCAATTCAGAACCATCTAGTGCCGGAACAGGCAGTCCGCACTGTGCCATGATTGTACACAGTCCCACTGTTTTCAGTGTTACTGTTTTACCGCCTGTGTTCGGTCCAGTAATAACAATAGCTGTTACATCTCGTCCAAATTCAATCGTGTTTGCAACTGCTTCTTCAATTGGCAATAGCGGGTGTCGTGCACGGACTAGTCGTGTATAACCTTCTTTATTCATTTTTGGCATTGTGCATTTATTTGCTTGTCCGTATTTCCCTTTTGCTAAAATAACATCCAATTCTCCAAGTAACTGCACAAGAACAAATATTTCATGACCGACTTCCTGTACCTTTAATGTTAGCTCGGATAAAATGCGCTCGATTTCAGCCTTTTCTTTCACTTTAAGACGCTGCACTTCATTGTTCGCTTGAATCACTGCATCAGGCTCGATAAACAATGTTTGACCTGAAGCTGACTGGTCGTGGACGATTCCGCCATAATGTGAACGATACTCTTGTTTTACAGGTATTACGAAGCGGTCATTACGAATTGTAATAATTGCGTCAGACAACATTTTTGTTGCATTCGAACCACGTGTGAGACTTTCCAGCTTTTGACGCACTTTAGATTCTTCTGAACGCAAGGACTGGCGAATTGAGCGTAATGCAGGACTTGCTGAATCAAGCACCGTGCCATTATCATCGATACAATCATTAATTTCGTGCTGCAATGCCGTCAAGACAGGCATTTGTTCTTTACGTTCGATAAAGTGCGGGATTTCAATTGTCTTTTCTGATTCGATATCTTCAATGAAATTTCGTAAAATTCGGCTTGCTCGTATTGTGCTTGCGATTTCCATTAATTCCATCGGGCTGAGCATACCGCCGATTTGTGAGCGTCGTGCATGTGGACGTACATCGAAAATACCGCCCAAAGGTACATTGCCTTTCACACGCAAAATCGCGAGTCCTTCGTCCATTTCTTCCAAAAGTTCTACAACTGTATCGTAATCCGTTTCCGGTACAAGTTCATCGATCGCTTGTTTACCGATAGAGTTTGTACAAAATGCCGCTACTTGCTCACGTACTTTATGAAATTCTAGTGTTTTCAATGCTCGTTGTTCGATCATGAGAACACCTCCTATTACTTTTCTTTATTTTTTAGTACACCTGTACTATGGAGTTGATTTCCATTCCGGGTTGGACGCTTTCCAATCAACTCGCTTTATCAACAATTAATCATTTATTTTTCGCAATAAATGCTTCGAACTTTTCTTTTGACCATGTGTTGACGATCAGGTCTTTTTTCAGCCATGCTTTTTGTGCGTATTTGACACCGATGTCCATAAAGCGCAATTGGTCAATTGCATGGGCGTCTGTATTGATGGCGATTGGTACATTTTTCTCCATTGCCAGCATCAAATATTCGATGCTTAAGTCCAGGCGGTACGGATTAGCATTGAGTTCCAATATTTTACCATATTCTGCTGCCCATTCGATCAATAACGGTACGTCCGGGTCATAGCCTCCGCGCTGCCCGATGATACGTCCTGTCGGGTGAGCAATCATATGGACGTACGGATTTTCTACCGCTGTTTTTAAGCGCGCCATAATTTTGTCCTGCGATTGTGTAAAACTTGAATGAATCGATGCAATAACAAAATCCAGTTCTTTTAAAACATCATCACCAAAGTCTAATGTTCCATCAGGCAGAATATCCATTTCCGTACCTCTGTACAGTCGGAAACTTGGATTTGCTTCGTTAAATGCATAAATATCAAGCTTTTGCTGCTCAAGTCGTTCAGGTGTTAATCCATTTGCCACTTTTAAATATTGAGAGTGATCGGTAATGACTGCATGTGAATATCCGATATCCATTAAAGCTTGCCCCATCTCGCTAACTGAATGCGCGCCATCTGACCAAGTTGTATGCATATGAAGATCCGCTACGATATCTTTCAGCTTCACTAACCCGCTTAGCTCGTTCAGACGATCCAGCTCTTTCCCGCTTTCACGCACAGTCGGCGGAATAAATGGTAAGTTGAAATGCGCAAAAAACGCTTCTTCCGACTCAAATGTTACGACAGTACCGTCTTCTTGCTCGACACCATATTCACTGATTTTCTTCCCCATAGATTTAGCAAGCTGACGCATGCGTACATTATGGTCCTTCGATCCGGTGAAATGATGAAGTGCTGTTGTAAATTCTTCCCGAGTCACTAAACGGAAATCCACACTTACCGGTTCTTCACGGTCCAATATGACAGATACTTTTGTATCCCCTGCTGCAACGGTTTCTAATATTGCGAGTCGCGTTAAAATCGCTTCACGTACAACTTCATATTCCTTTGTTGCTATGATGAAATCAACATCTTTACTCGTTTCTGCAACGCGTCGGAAGCTCCCTGCAACCGAGAACAGCTCCACTTCAGGTAAACTTGCCAAAAGCTCGTTAATCTCCAATACGACAGGCTCGAGCTGCCAAATAGGTAAACGTTCCGCGCGGGAACCAAATGTTTCAAGCTCTTTTAAAATTTTTTCCTCTGTTTTTGCCGCAAATCCTGCAAGTCCCCTTACTTGACCTGCCTCACAAGCTGCCTTTAATGTGGCCGCATCAACTATGTTCAGTTCCTGATACAATTTGGCAAGCTTTTTACCACCTAATCCCGGTAGTTTCATCAACGGAATAAGCCCTTTCGGTACGATTGCCTCAAGCTCTTTCAATACAGTCGATTCCCCGATTTCCATCAGTTCCGTAATGACCGCTGCTGTTCCTTTACCGATCCCTTTAATTGCTGTAATATCATCGATTTCGCTTAGACTCCGCTCATCTGCTTCGAGAGCCGCTGCCGCTTTTCGAAAGGCGGATACTTTAAATGGATTTTCTGCCTGCAGTTCCATATATAACGCGATTTTTTCCAATGTACGAATAATAATTTTTTTGTTCATCATTATCTCTCCTTTAAAAAAGCTCCTCCCGAAAATCGAGAGAAGCATTCGCATGATTTTCAAATCAATTACGCCTCGGCATAATGGTGTCCTGAACCGGCTAAATATCTACGGTGCGCGGATAAGTCAGCTGTATTAGCATAATGCGATAATTTAGGTTGACTTCTTTTTTTAATAACCCCTTTTCCGAATTTAGGACACCGCTGAAATAAGTTAATTCTTTTGTATATACCACCAATTTTGGAACATGCTCGTAATAAGCGGTGTATGCTCAAGTATGAGTCCTGCCAAAATTGAGCTGTCGATGAATGTTTGAATCGATTCCACCGGCAGTAATGCCACAACATACAGTCCAATAAATAGTACAAGATACATTTCAATAAATCCAAGAACTGCACCTAATACATAGTTTAACGAACTCAATACAGGTAAATACGTTAAAAAATCAAACATTGACCCGACAATTTGGAGGGCAATCTTTACTGCAAAGAAAATAATGGCAAACGCAAAGACGCGATAAAAAGTACGGTCAACATCGAGTGAATCCAGAACGAGCGTCATTGTTGAACCTTCTGTAAAGCCAGGATACGGAATCCATAAAACAAATTTTTCTGCTAGCGGCTTATAATAAATAATCGCTACAATGAGGGCAACAATAAAACTTCCGATATTAATAAGCTGAACAACGAACCCTCGTTTCGCTCCAACTATAAGACTAATGATAAAGACTGCGATAATAATTAAATCCAACATGTATGTCAACCCTTCAAATGTTTCAATTGTATTTCTAGTTTTTCAAATTGTTCTTTTAATAATAGATAATCGTGCACAGAATTAACGGCTGTTAATACAGCTAGCTTCGCTGTATCTAAAGATGGATTATGGGCACTGATTTCCCGCATTTTGTCGTCCACTAATGAAGCAACAAGACGCATATGGACCGATGATTCTGTTCCTACCATTTTATATGTATTACCATATATCTCTACGGAAATGCGATTCTTTTCTTGCTCAGCCAAAATAATCCCTCCAGAAAAATAAGTGAACAGTAACGAAAATACTTTCTTCGTTTTTGCCCAATAAAAGATTGAAAGCAAACCTGATTGATTCTATTATATAACGATGCCATTTTCCTATTGTACATCATAACATTTCCAATTTCACTATCGCAACACCATGTCCCGAATGTTCCTGTGAAAGAAGCATACATATGTAAGTTCCCCTTTTTTATTCAAAAAGCTATACTACATAGTAATACATTGTTTTTGAAAGGATCGATTATGACAAATATCGTTTTACTTTGCAGTGCTGAACAACAGCAATCAATTCAACATTTCTATAAAGACGCTCTTATTGAACGAAAGGCTCCTGGTGTTATTTTTGCGGTAAAACTTGCCGATACAGCTATTACTGCATATAAATCAGGAAAAGTTATGTTTCAAGGGGCTGGTGCAGAACGTGAAGCAGCACGCTGGGGGCAAACTGGTGCTCCAACGGCTAAAGTTGCCTCCACGAAAGGTGATACACTCCCGGACAATTTTGCAACATTATCTGTATTAGGTTCAGATGAAACCGGAACAGGCGATTACTTTGGTCCTGTAACTGTAGCTGCTGTCTATGTACCCGCAGATAAAATAGCGCTCGTCCAGGAACTAGGTGTGAAGGATTCCAAACAATTGACTGATGACTATATGCGACAAATTGCTCCGGATTTAATGAAGGTGTGCGTTCACAGTATTTTGACGCTGCGCAATGATAAATACAATGCAATTCAGGCACGCGGGTACTCGCAGGGAAAAATAAAAGCGCTGCTGCACAATCAGGCATTAAAGCATGTATTGACAAAAATAGCACCCGAAGCCCCGCAATATATTTTAATCGACCAGTTTGCAGAGCGCGGAATTTACTATAATCACATTAAAAATGAAAAAGAAATTGTCCGCCAAAATGTTCTGTTCTCGACTAAAGCCGAAAATCTGCATGTAGCTGTTGCTACTGCCTCGATATTGGCACGTTATGCATTTCTTAAAGAAATGGATCGTCTTGCAAAAGTGACAGGGTTCCCTCTTCAAAAGGGAGCGAGCGGCAAAGTCGATGAAATGGCCGCTAAAATTTGGCGAAAGCATGGCGAAGAGACACTTCGTTCTATGACGAAATGGCATTTTGCCAATACTGAAAAAGCACGCAAACTTCTGCAAAAGAGAAAATAGAAAAGGAGCTGCCGCCATTATTGGCACAGCTCCTTTTCTATTTTTCCATTACTGCAAAATAATTTTCCTCATCATCGGCAAAGTTGAACACTTTCCCGAAAGGCATCTTCATGAACTCCCCAACCGTAATTCCCTTTGCTTTAAAATCTTCATACAGTTCCTCTAAATTTTGTGCATAAAACATTAATGAAGGTGTAGATAAATTCAATTCTGGAGACATTTCTTCTATTTTCTTTTTATCATGCAATACAATGCTTGTTTGCGCTTCATCTTTTGGTGCAACCGTAATAATTCGCATGCCGTTATTGATGTCGGAAATTACAGTAAATCCTAATTTTTCAGTCCAAAACTTTTTTGACTGTTCCTGGTCTTCTACATACAACATGACTTGCCCTAATTGTTCAATCATTTTTCGAACTCCTTTTTATACAGCGTACTTTACTTTACCCAAGTATAACAAATAAAAAAAACGGCAGGAATAGAAAACACCTGCCGTTACAATCATTTTATTTCTTTTCAGGAACTGGTCCCGTATAATCTTCACGTTTCGTCACATCAACGCGTTTAATAAATAAAGCTAACACTAATGCTACCACTGTAATCCCTGCTGCTACGAAGAAACTGTACGTAATTCCGTCCAGCATGGCCTGTTGCATTACTTGTGCTTGGGCTTGGGCGATTTGCTCAGCAGTCGGTTGTACTGCAGATGAAGCATTCGCTTGCATATCTGCTGCAATTTCTGCTGCACGTGTTTTTGTATGCGAGTTGAAAATTGTTACTAAAACAGCTGTACCAATTGCACCTGCTACTTGCTGAGCAGTATTGTTCATCGCTGTACCGTGCGGATTTAAACGGTTCGGCAAAGCATTTAAACCGTTTGTCATAATCGGCATCATAACCATGGAAATACCAAACATACGAATTGTATAAACTGAAATAATAAATAAATAAGATGAATCAGCTTCAAGATAACCTAATCCAACAGTTGCTAATGTTGTAATCGTTAAGCCGATAACAGCCAAAATACGTGGCCCAAACTGGTCGAATAATTTCCCTGTAATTGGCGACATAATCCCCATTACAATTGCACCTGGCAACATCATTAATCCTGCTTCAAACGGTTCGATTCCGCGAACATTCTGCACATAAGCAGGTGTTAAAATCATCCCTGAGAACATCGCTACTGATAATACCATTGATACGACAGAAGCTAATGCGTATGAAGGGTATGTGTAAATACGTAAATCTAGTAACGGCTGCTCTAAACGGAATTGGCGAATGATAAACCATGCTAAACCAATTGCCCCTACAGTAATTGTTCCCCAAACTTCTACTGCTGACCAGCCAGCTGAACTAGCTGTACTGAAGCCGTATAACAATCCGCCAAAACCGATTGTAGACAATCCAATTGAAAGTATATCGATTTTAGCATCTCGGTTAGGAAGGACATCCTCCAGTTTCCAAACTGCCAGTAAAAGTGATAAAACGGCAATTGGAAGAATCATTTTGAAAAGAACGCTCCAGTCATAATGTTCCACAATATACCCAGATAGTGTTGGTCCAATTGCTGGTGCCAGTACCATAACTAACCCGAACATCCCCATTGCCTGCCCGCGTTTTTCAACAGGGAAGCTAATAAGCATTACGTTCATTAAAACCGGTGCCATTGTTGCTGCACCAGCAGCCTGAATCATACGACCTGCCAATAAAAAACTGAAGCTAGGTGCAAATGAGGCCAATGCCGTACCAATAACGAAAATCGTCATTGATATAATGAATAAAGGTCGTGTTCTGAATTTTGTAATTAAGTACGCCGAAGCAGGAACCAATACCCCACTTACAAGCATATAGCCTGTCGCTAACCATTGTACTGTCGAATAATCTTTAATATCAAAAGCAGTCATAATAGACGGTAATGCTACGTTTAATAATGTGTTATTTAAAAATGCTACAAACGCCCCGACAAATAATACGGCTATCATTAAATACGGGGGTTTTTTAAATGTTTTTACATCTTGTGTCTGTTCCATAATTTTATTTCCCTTCCTCAATCTTTTAATCTTCCTATTTCTGTACTCGAACTATTTTATACTCAGAGTCCATTTAATTCAACAATTTTATACTCGCAGTCTAAAAACATTGCGAATACACGCTTTAAACAGTAGAATGAGAGTACAATTTAGAGTATACAGTACAAAAAAACTCACTTTTATTACGTTATATGCACAGCAAATCGTTTTAATTGTTATGGAGGAAGTTCATGAATCAACGAAAAAGACAGGTACTTGATAGTGCATTGCAGCTTTTTATCGAAAAGGGCTTTCATGAAACATCAATACAGGACATTTTAGACAAAGCGCTTATTTCAAAAGGGACATTTTATAATTATTTCTCATCTAAAGTGGAATGTTTTATATCGATTATGGAGCAGACCCGATACGAAGCAAGCTTATTACGCCACGAAATGCTGCTAAATCAAGATATTACCGATGAAAACTTATTATTGGAACAAATTCTCGTTCTTATGCAAATTAATAAAAAGCAAAACTTAGTATCCGTGTTCGAAAATATCTTTCAATCAAATGACAAGGAGCTCCGTCAATTATTGGAACGTTATCGCCAATTGGAAATCGAGTGGGTATCCAATCGTTTCACAGATATTTTTGGCGAGGAAGTCCGCCCTTATTCTCTTGAGCTTGCCATTTTATATTTTGCGATGGTTCACCATTTAACCTATTCCCACCGTCTCTTCTACAGTGAAATGATCGACCAAAAGAAAATTTTGCGAATTGCATTACGTAACGTTAAAGCAATTTATCCAATTATGTTGGAAAATGGTGAAATCCTCATTACACAGGATGCCCTTCAACTTGTCGAAGAGAAAAAAATTTACCAGTCGATTACAAAGAACGATTTAATCGAAAAGGTCCAAGGATTCCTTGACCAGTTAAAACTGGATACTGACAATGAGGTAGGGGCTCAATTCACTGAAAGTATTCTGGATGAACTGCAGCGTAATGAGTTACGTCTTGCTGTTATCGAAACTTTGCTTAAACCCTTCCGTGAAGCTTTTACAAACACACCGCATGCCGGGGAAAATGTCGAACTTGCAAATTTATTATGGTACTTTATCAAAAACGGGGACAAGAAGTAACTTGCATCTGATTCTCTCAACAATAAAAGTCGTATTGAACGTTATCTGTTCAATACGACTTTTTATTAGTTATTGCTCGTCGAGATGTGTACTTTCAATTGCTTGCCCTTAATCGGCGTTGTTTTCATCGCTTTTAACACAAGATTGCCTTTACCATTTAAAATTTCTACGAATGTAGAGGTATCCAGAATCGTAATAATGCCGATATCTGCAGCGGTCATCCCCGGAATTTTTGCAATCGTTCCGACAAAATCAACAGCACGCAGCTTTTTCTTCTTACCGCCATTAAAATAGAGCTTCGTAATATTTGCATCGACTTTGGCATTCTTTTGTTTTTTCTTTTGTGGTCGGCTTTGCATTTTTTTGTCAAATGCCTCCGCCTTTGCCTCTACTTCTTCATGTGTCGGCAAGTCCATCTTCGGAATCGAAAATCCGATCAGGTCTTCAATCCCTGCCAGGAAGTCATGTTCAAACGGGGTAACAAATGTAACAGCCTTCCCTTCCTTGCCGGCACGTCCTGTTCGGCCCGTACGATGTACATATGCTTCCTTTTCCATCGGCAAATCATAGTTAATTACCAACGAAATGTTCTCGATATCAATACCGCGCGCCGCAACATCTGTTGCCACTAAATAGCGGAAGTCACCGCGCTTATAGTCATTCATGACAAGTAGACGAGTTGACTGGTCCATACCCCCGTGCAGCTTATCGACGCTGTATTCACGGTCATATAAATAATCGTGCAATGCATCGACACGATCTTTCGTACGGCAGAAAATAATACACGTATCCGGATTTTCCACAACCGCAATTTTTTCGACAGCAGCTGTTTTTTCATCGTCCTGTACTTCAATAACCGCATGCTCAATTTTTGGCGCAGCCTCTTCCGAATGTACTTCGATATCAACCGGGTCTTTTAAATAATTGGATGCCAGCTTTTTTATCGTATCCGGTACTGTCGCTGAAAACAGCATTGTTACTTCACGATGCTCCACATGAGCCAATATCGCTTCAACTTGCTCGATGAAGCCCATGTTTAGCATCTCATCTGCTTCATCAAGGACAACATAGCGAATTTTATCAAGCTTCAATGTTCCCTTTTCGATATGATCCAGTACGCGTCCCGGAGTACCAACTGCAATATGTGTTTTTTGCTTCAATTCGTCCTGCTGATAACGGAACGGCTGCTTTCCGTATAATGCGGTAGTTTTAATACGTTTGTAACGTCCAATATTGGTAAACTCTTCTTTTACTTGGACAGCCAATTCACGTGTCGGTGTTAGTACTAGTGCTTGTGGCTTGTTTTCAATCCAATCAATATTTTCGCAAATCGGGATTGCAAATGCAGCAGTTTTTCCGCTTCCTGTTTGTGCTTTAACAATTAGATCTTGTTCCTTTAATGCATGGGGCAGCACTTTTTGCTGAACTTCAGTCGGTGTGCTGTAATCCAAATCTTTAAGCGCACGCTGTAATTCTGGTGATAATGGATAGTCGTTAAAATTAGTTGTCATATTTATTCCTCATTTTCTTCTATTAATGAATGATTCCCGGATCAACAATAGCGATAAATTTTCTCGTTGCTTTTGAAAGTGAAACATTTTTTAAATGGACAATCCCTAAATTACGCTTAGGAATTGGTTGTTGGAGTTCAATTTCATATAAAAGCCCTTTATCCAAGTAATCTGTCGCAAATTCCTTTGTTACACTTGCGACACCTAAATTAATTTTTGCAAATTCCAATACTAAATCATGTGAGCCTAATTCGAATTCAGGTGAAATTGTATAGCCCTGTTCTTTTAAATAGTTTTCCACATAATTACGAGAGTTTGCCTTTTTCTCCAAAAAAATTAACGGCAGCTTCATGAGCATATCTAGGCGAATTGGCTTCTTTGATAAATTTTTATATTTTTGTCCGCACACAAATATATCATGAATTTCCTTACAAGGGATAACTTGAAGCTGTGGATCTTGAATCGGCAAGTTGCATATGCCCAAATCCGCTTCCCCAGATTTAATAAAAGCTAATATTTCATTCGTTGTACCGTTTAAAACCTTTAGTTTAATGCCAGGATATTTAATATGGAATGCCTCTAAATAAGGCAGTAAAAAGTATCTTGAAATCGTATCCCCAACTCCGATACGTAAAACGCCTGTACGCAGATTTTTAAATTCTGCGATTTTCTCTTCACCCGCGTCTAAAATACCAAGAGCGGAATTGACATATTCGTGTAACAATTCGCCTTCTTCAGTTAAGGTTACCCCTTTTGGCGTTCGGTTAAATAAAATTGTATCAAGTTCTTTCTCAAGTTTTGAAATAGACTGGCTAACGGCCGGCTGTGTCATATATAAAGCCGTTGCTGCCTTTGAAAAACTTTTACTTCGACTTACTTCATTGAAAATACGATATGCTTCCAACTTTATTATCATATAACCCTCACTTATATCTGATATTAGAAATATTAATTTTACTTATATCACATGAACAGGTTATAGTAAACATTGTGAGATTACTTATGTTTTGCTTAACAGTAAGCAAAAGCAATTAAAATATAACTTACAGCTATTGAAGGAGAGATTATTTTGGAACGTGTAGTAGGAACGGTTGTACGAGGTCTTCGTGGCCCAATTATTAATGAAGGGGACGATATTGTTCAAATCGTTGTTGATACAGCGTTAAATGCTGCAAAAACAGAAGGCTATGAAATTGAGGATCGTGATATTGTGACAGTGACAGAATCTGTTGTTGCACGTGCACAAGGTAACTATGCTAAAATTTCAGATATCGCATCTGATGTAAAAGCAAAATTCGGTGATGACACTGTAGGTGTGATTTTCCCGATTCTTTCACGTAACCGCTTCTCTAACATTTTAAAAGGAATTGCAGCAGGTACAAAGAAAATCGTCCTTATGCTAAGCTACCCATCTGATGAAGTGGGCAACCATTTAGTATCATTGGATGAACTAGATGAAAAAGGTATCAACCCATGGACTGATGTGCTGACAGAAGCTGAATTCCGTGGCCATTTCGGTTATAACAAACATACATTTACAGGTGTAGACTACATCGAATATTATAAAGAATTAATCGTTGAACAAGGTGCTGAAGTTGAAGTCATCTTCTCGAACAATGCAAAAACAATTTTAGATTATACGAAAAGCATTTTAACTTGCGATATTCACTCTCGCTTCCGTACAAAACGTATTTTAAAAGCTGCTGGAGCAGAAAAAGTTTATGGTCTTGATAACATTTTAGCTGAATCTGTAAACGGATCTGGTTCTAACTCTAATTACGGGTTACTTGGATCAAACAAATCGACAGAAGATAGCGTGAAATTATTCCCGGACAACTGTCAACCAATCGTTGATGACATCCAGGCGAAAATTTTAGCGGCTACAGGGAAACTTGTAGAAGTAATGATCTACGGTGACGGTGCATTTAAAGATCCAGTTGGCCAAATTTGGGAACTTGCAGACCCTGTTGTATCACCTGCTTACACGCCAGGTCTTGACGGTACTCCGAACGAAATCAAGTTGAAGTATTTAGCGGACAATGATTTCTCTAACTTGCATGGTGAAGAATTAAAATCAGCAATCAAAGAATATATTAACAACAAGGAAGAAGATTTAACTGGTAATATGGCGGCTCAAGGTACAACACCTCGTAAGCTGACAGATTTAATCGGTTCATTATCTGACTTAACTTCAGGTTCAGGCGATAAAGGAACACCAATGATCTACATCCAAGGGTATTTCGATAACTATACAAAATAAAAAACATAAAGACTCATTTCCGTCAGTGGAATTTGAGTCTTTTATTTCGTATTTAAATAGATAAAAAAAACGGTGCAAATTTTAAATTTCAAAATTTGCACCGTTATTTTATTTAAGCTTACTTCTCAATACCCTCTGTCCATTTGTTTACAACATCCTGGTTTTCTTCAACCCATTGTTGTGCTGCTTCTGCAGGTTTTGTTCCTGAGTAAATGTTCAGCATAACTTCTTCGATATCTTCTGTTGTCCATTCAAAGGCATCTAAAATCTTGAAAGCGTCAGGTGACTCTTTTTCTAAGTTTTGACGCACAAATGTGTGAATGCTTTCTTCTCCGCCGAATACGCCTTCAGGATCTTCCAAATATTTTAAATCATAATTGGCAAATTTCCAGTGTGGGCTCCAGCCTGTCACAACGATATCTTCCTCATTTTTAATCGCTTGTTCTAAAGCAACTGTCATCGCACCCGATGATGATGGTTGTAATGACCATGATTCCAGGTTTGGATATGTTTCAAGTGCTCTTTCAGCAGCTGCAACTACACCTGCACCCGCTTCAATACCCGTAATTGTTGAGGCCGCTTCTGTCGATAAATCAGCAATTGATGTTGCTTCCATATAACTTGGTACAACTAATCCAATTTTCGCACCTTGCAAGTTTGGTCCTAAATCTTCTACATCTGCCCCGTATTTTTCATACTGTGAAGCATGTGTAGCAGGTAACCAGCCAGATACCATTGCATCTGCTTCACCTTTAGAAACTGCTTCCCACATGATGGCATTATCCAATGGTGTAATGTCAACGTTATAGCCGACACTTTCCAGTACTTCTGCAACTACATACGTAGAGGCAACTTCTGAATCCCATTCTACATAGGCTAATTCGATTGAACCTAGATCTTCTTTAGATGACGTTTCTTTTTTCTCTGTTGTGTCATCTCCACACGCAGCTAATAATAGCGCCGCACTCATTGCTGTTGCTGCAGGCATCCATTTTAATTTTTTCATTTTACTTTCCCCCATTTGATTTTTGTTTATTTAAACTTTGTGTTAAACGGTCTACGATAATAGCGAAGATTACAAGACTGATCCCCGCAACAAATCCATTACCGATTTGCGCTCGTTGTAGAGCCGATAATACTTCTCGACCTAAACCAGGTGCACCGATCATCGATGCAATAACGACCATCGATAATGATAAAAGTACCGTTTGGTTAATACCGGCCATAATTGTAGATTTTGAAAGTGGCAATTCTACTTTTACTAATTTTTGAGTGAAAGTACTACCATAAGAGTCCGCCGCTTCGATTAAATGAGTCGGAACTTGACGGATACCGAGATTTGTAAAACGTACAGTTGGTGGTAATGCGAAGATAACTGAAGCAAATACACCTGGTACGACACCAATCCCGAAAAATGCAACGGCTGGGATTAAATATACGAACCCTGGCATTGTTTGCATAAAGTCTAAAATTGGTTTTAAAATTTCTTCTACTACTTTTGATTTCGACATTAGAATTCCAAGTGGTATACCGATTACAATCGCGATTAAACTAGAGAACAGCACGAGTGTAAATGTATTCATAAGCTGATCCCATAAGCCTTGGTTTAAGATGAACAGTAAACCAATGATTGAAAAGAGGGCTAAACCGAATTTTTTGCCTGTTGCGAAAAACGCTAGTACAGCAATGATTAAAATAAATACATATGGTGGAATCGCTGTTAATGTGGATGTTACAAAATCCATTAAATCTTCACCGTTGTTCTGAATGAAACGGAATTGAGCAGAAAACGTATCTGTAACAAAATCCATCAGTTTCTCAACATTTTCTGCAATCGGTAATGGTGTTGCCAAATTTAAAAGTTTACTCATTGTCTACACCCCCGTTTTTTTCAGAGGCTAACGACTCTAAAACAACTCCACGGATTAAGACTCCGCGCAGTTTTCCCTCTTCGACTACTGCTAATGGTGTCGGAGAATCGGAAATAACCGATAAAACATCCTGAATAATTGTAGATGGCTCCACTATCGGCATATCGTTACGTAAAATTGATTGCAGTGATTTTTCACCGGATTGCGCAAGCTCCAGAGCATCATTTGCAGTAATATAACCTAAATATTTTCGGGCTTTATCTACTGCGAGCAGGACACTTACTTTATCTTCTCTCATACGCTGCAACGCAACTTTTGGCCCTTCATGATCAATTTGAATGGTCATCGGACGAATCATCGCATTTTCTGCCGTCAATACTTTCGAACGGTCTACATCTTCCAGGAATGAACGGACATATTCATTTGCAGGGTTTGTCAAAATTTCTTCCCCTGTTCCTACTTGCATGATCTTTCCATCCTTCATAATGGCAATACGATCCCCAATACGAAGTGCTTCATTTAAATCATGTGTAATAAAGACAATGGTTTTTTGTAAATTAGCTTGTAACTCCAATAGCTCATCTTGCATCTCTTTACGAATGAGCGGATCAAGAGCAGAAAAAGCTTCATCCATTAATATGATTTCTGTATCATTTGCCAACGCTCGTGCAAGTCCTACACGCTGCTGCATACCACCTGATAATTGATCTGGATACTGGTCTTTATAGGAGAGCAACCCTGCATTCTGTAAAGCCTTTTCTGCTTTTAATCGTCTTTCCTCTTTTGGAACGCCTCTGACTTCCAGGCCATACTCTGCATTTTGTAAAATGGTACGTTGCGGGAATAATGCGAAGTTTTGAAACACCATGCTCATTTTTTCCCTGCGAACTAGCTGCAGGCTCTTTTTATTGAGCTTTGTAATATTTTGATCATCTATATAAATATCACCACTCGTTGGTTGAATGAGACGATTGAGTAAACGGATTAATGTAGACTTCCCACTTCCTGAGAGCCCCATGATTACGAAAATCTCACCCTCTTCAATTGTCAAACTAGCTTCATATACACCTACAGTAGCATTTGTCTCTTTTAATATCTGTTCTTTGGATTTTTCTTGCTTCACGAGCTTTAATGCCTGTGATGTATTTTTTCCAAATACTTTAGTGACTCGGTCAATTTTAATTTTCCCCATAATCCACTTCCTAATATAATTAATTTCACGCTAGTAACAACTTTATATTTATCTCAGGTTGTTAAAAGCAACAACTTTTATATTAATATACGTTGTTACTATTGTCAAATAAGAATTGATTTTTTTGATCCTCTATCTAGAAATAAAGTCCCTTAAACAGAAAAAACTACTCCCGAAATACAATGAGGGAGTAGTTTGTTTTTGTTATAAATTTGACGACCTTTATCTATTCTGATCGAAAGTTGTTACTTTCTAGCTGTAAAAAGTGTTTTACATTCGAATAACATTCTTCTTTACCAATAAAAAATAATGTATCTCCGGCAGAGAGTGTTGCGTATGGACCCGGCGAAACAATTAGCTCATGATCTTTTTTGATGCCAATTATTGTAGCACCCGTTTCCTGCCAGAAATTGATTTCGCCAACATTTTTCGATAGGAATGGGCAATTTTCAGTAATATCGATTTGAAAAGGTACAAACGGGTTTATCGATTGATAGCGGCTAGTCCGATTGACCATTTCTCCTAATGTATCCTGGAAATGATGCAACTCATCAATTTGGCGTTCAATACTGTCGGTTAATTGTTTTTGTAAATCTCTTATTGATTTAACGCCAGTTAACCGTTGAATGTATTTAGCAGCATTTTCATAGGAAACGATGACAACACCGCTCCCCTTTGTCGCTTCTACTATATTTAGATCCTGTAGAACGGCAATCGCTCGTCTCGCGGTTTCTGATGAAACACTGTATTGAGATGCCAGCGATGAACGGGCATAAATCTTTTCCCCGACAACATATTTTTTTTCAACAATTTTAGCGGCAATATCTTCTGCTATTACTTGATATTTGGGCTGCTTAATTTGGATTTTCTTCTCCATTATTTGCACTCCTTTGTGCTGTGTTCAGTATGCATAAGCAAAATTCCTATATTTATACTATATCGAAATTATATACCTTTTTATAAAAACAACAAATAGTTCGCTGATTTTAAACAGTTCCATTTCAATAAATTGAATTAAACTATAGGTATTTTTTTCTGTTAAATACTAACAATAACATTATTAACTTTTTTATTCGAGTTATTTCTCATTTTTTCGACAAAACTAACACTTTAGCACTTTAACTCAATAAACTTGTTTATTATCCAGAAAAATGATGATAAAATTTTGACTATTGTAAATTAGAAATAGGTGTGAAAATGGAAAAATTATTTAGAAAAAAACCAATCAATGACCTTTTACTTAAAAGCGGAAACATGCAGTTACCTAAAACAATCGGTCCTTTTGATTTGATTATGTTAGGTGTCGGTGCCATTGTCGGTACAGGCATATTCATTTTACCGGGCACGGTCTCTGCGCTCCATGCAGGCCCCGGAATTGTATTCTCCTTTACGATTGCTGCAGTCGTATGTGCATTAGCCGCACTATGTTATTCTGAATTTTCTTCTACTGTACCCGTTGCAGGTAGTGCCTATTCATATAGCTATATCGTTTTTGGAGAAATCATAGCATGGCTTGTCGGCTGGGCATTATTATTGGAATACGGTCTCGCAACTGCTGCCGTGGCAACAGGCTGGTCAGGTTATTTCGTTTCGCTGCTGGAAGGATTGAGTATCCATTTGCCGGTCGCTTTGACAGGGGCATTTAGTCCTGAAAACGGTACTTATATTAACTTACCTGCGATATGTATTATCTTTGCGATAGGTGCTTTACTGTCATTAGGAATGAAAGAATCGACACGTTTTAATGCATTATTGGTCGCAATTAAACTTGGTGTTATTTTATTGTTTATTGTAGTAGGTGTCTTTTATGTGAAGCCTGATAACTGGACACCTTTCCTGCCATTTGGAATGAGCGGTGTTTTCACAGGTGCCTCGCTCGTATTTTTTGCTTACTTAGGGTTTGATGCCGTATCTTCTGCTGCCTCGGAAGTAAAAAATCCACAGCGGAATATGCCAATCGGAATTATCGGTTCCTTGCTTGTCTGTACTGTCTTGTATGTAGTAGTTTCACTTGTACTGACAGGGATTGTTCCATATACAGACCTGAATGTAACCGATCCTGTATCTTACGCGATGCAAGTAATCGATCAGGAATGGGCAGCTGGAATTATATCACTCGGGGCTGTCATTGGCATGATGACCGTTATATTAGTGATGATGTACGGCGGGACACGATTGTTAATGGCGTTTGCCCGTGATGGCTTAATGCCAAAAATGCTTGCACACTTAAGTGAAAAGCGTAAAATGCCTGCTAAAAATACGTGGCTATTTACAGTAATTATTTCATTTTTTGCAGGGTTTGTTCCATTGGATTTGTTGGCGGAACTTGTTAATATGGGGACACTGGTCGCGTTTATTTTTGTTTCTGCCGGCATTTTATCTTTACGTAAAAATAAAGAATTGCCACAAGATCGATTCAAAGTACCTTTTTATCCCGTTTTACCAATATTATCATTTATTTTATGTATTTTACTGATTACACAACTTTCCTTGCACACATGGATCGCTTGCGGTATTTGGTTTATTATCGGTATAATCGTTTATTTTGCGTATGGAAAAAAACATTCTACGATGAATTCTTAATCTAAATAGTTGAACAGAGTTGGTACTATAACCGCTCTATATAAAAAGCGCAGCAAATTAGTTCCGATAATTTGCTGCGCTTTTATTTTCTGAAAAATTCCCTGTCTTTGAAAAAAGCGATATGCAAATTTTCTGACCTTATCAAATTATTTGTTTTTGAACCTTTTACAGATGCCAACGAATTGCTAATATGAAAGATAATTTCAAGCAAGGGAGCGTCATTTACTATGGAATCATCACGACCACTCACTACTTCATCAGAAAAAACAAAAGATTTAATTATTACGAGCCTTCTCATTTCACTCGTGTTCGTAGCCACATTTTTTATTAATATCCGCTTGCCGATTGCTGCAAATGGGGGGCTCGTTCATTTAGGTTCTGCCATGCTTTTTATTATCTCAATTTTATTTGGTCCGAAGAAGGGCGCAATGGCCGGGGCATTCGGTATGGCACTGTTTGATATTTTATCCGGCTGGACATTATGGGCACCATTTACATTCATTACTCGCGGTCTTCAGGGCTATATTGTTGGTAAAATTGCGACGATGCATGGAAAAAATGGCGGAAGTTTTATTTATAACTTTGCGGCTATCGTTATCTCGGTTCCCTTTATGCTTGGCGGTTATTATATTTGTGAACGTGTTCTCTACGGAAACTGGGTCATTCCACTTGCATCAATTCCAGGAAATCTCGTTCAAAATGCAGTGGGTCTTATCATTGCAATACCAGTATGTATCGCTTTGAAAAAACTGCCCCTTTTTAAATAAAATGAAACTTTAATTAGTGGGGGGTTCCTCATCCCCTATAGAGACGGGACCCCGTTAATGAGGATAAAAAAATTGGTTAGCGGCCAATTTCGCTAACCAATCCTATTTTTATTTTACTAATTTGCTAATTGCTTTAAATGCATCGCCTTTTGCTACTTGCTGCATTTCGAATAATGCCATTTCCACACTAGTTACGCGTGCACCAAGCTGCATCATTTTCTGGATGCCTATCTCTCGATTACTCGCTGTGCGTGAAGACACACAGTCTGCCAGCACTTCGACTTCATAACCGTTTTCCAGTAATTGAGCTGCTGTTTGATACACACAAATATGGGCTTCAATTCCGGCCAATAAAATCTTCTTGCGTCCTGTTTGCTGTAATGCTTGTACAAATTCCTCAGTATCATAAGCACTGAATGTAATTTTTTCAATCGGTTTTTCATCTGTTAAATGCTCCGCAACTCGCTCATCTGTCGGACCAAGCCCTTTTGGATATTGCTCAAGCCATAAAATAGGTAATTCCAATAATTTTGCCCCTTGTACCATTGTGGCGATATTACCTACAACTAGTGCACTTTCCTCAACAACTTGCGCCAATTTCCCCTGAATATCAATCAGTACTAATACTGCTTCTTCTTTTTTTAACATGAATATACCTCCCCTAAGTTGCATTCTTCTCTATTATACTGAACTTTTCCACTAAATGAATAGTAGATCCTCCATTGAAACGAAATGGATGACAATGTATAGTGAAAAGAGAAATGGAGGATTTATATGTTGCGTCTTAGTTGGCTCATAAGTATGGGCATTAGTTTATTTGGAGTATTAATTATTCAGCACTTTTTTACGGTAAAACCGGACGATGTTGCAAATGGAGGAAATCTTGGGGCACTAGGTTTAGCACTAGTTGCACCATTTATTATACTTAGTTTATTTATTACGTTTCGCTTCTTTACTGAAAGTGCAAGAAACGCAAAAGATCAACTTATGCGTATGATTTATTTAGTATTTGGAGTGGCGCTGTTAGTGGCGTTCATCTATTATGCTATTGATTTTTCAAATAGTGTGTATGCATCCCTCGGCGGTGATACGAAGACACCCGGTTCCACAATTTATCGTTTCCCCCTATTAAATGAGTACACGAATCACGTTTTTCTTAATTTTTATACATTTGGAATTGTCCATACTTTAAGTGCTTTAGTCGGTGCTGCTACAGGAATGGTCAAGCCTGCCAAACAGTCTCCGCAATAATAAAAACCCGAATGGTTTGAACCATTCGGGTTTTGTTATTGTTAATTAGCGTACTTCTGCACCAGCTGCTGCTAATGCTTTTAATACTTTATTGTGCGCTGTGACTACTTCTTCGTCTGTTAATGTGCGTTCTGGGTCGAAATATGTTAATGAGAATGCTACTGATTTTTTACCAGCCGTCATTTTCTCCCCTGCATAAACATCAAATACTTTTACTTCTTTCAATAAAGAAGTTCCTGCACCTTTAATAATGCTTACAATTTCACCAGCTGGAGCTGCTACATCCAATTCTAATGCGATATCACGACTCATTGCCGGGAAGCGAGGAATCATTGAATAAACAAGCTCTTCTTGTGTTGCACTTAAAATGGCATTCAAGTTCAGTTCGGCTACATATGTTTCTTTTACATCAAATGCTTTTTGTTCTTGCGGATGAAGCTGGGCAATGACACCCACTTTTTCGCCATCTAATAATACATCAGCTGTTCGACCTGGATGTAAACCGTCTACTTGCGCTTTTACATAGCTTACTCGAGCTGTTAAGCCTAATTTAGCAAATACCGCTTCAACAATACCTTTTGCAACGAAGAAATCAACATTTTTCTTTTCGCCCTGCCATGTATTATCTATCCATTTACCTGTTAACACAAGCGCTAAGTGCTCTTCTTCAAATGGAAGTTCTTCAGCAGTTTGTCCAAGGAATACTGAACCAATTTCATATAATGCTACTGTTTCCGCTTGACGGGCTACGTTATAGCTTGCTGCCTCTACTAAGTGAGGAATTAAGCTTTGGCGTAATGTTGAGCGTTCTTCAGACATAGGCATTAATAATTTTGTTGTATCTTCAGCTTTTAATGCAAACTTTTGAGCGTGCGCTGCTGAAGTTAATGAGTAAGTTACCGCTTGATAAAGACCGGCACCTTCCATTACATTGCGTACGATACGGCGTCCTGACTGATAAGGCGTTAACCGGCCAACTTGATCACTCGCCGGTAAGCTTACAGGAATCTCATCATAGCCATACATACGTGCAATTTCTTCAACGATATCTTCCGGAATTTTAATATCTTGTCGTCGCGTTGGAGCATCAATGATCAATAAGCCATTTGCTGCTTCCACATCAAATTTTAAACGCTCTAAAATAGACAGCATATCCTCTAACGAAATCTTCATACCTAAACGGCCGTTAATAAAGTCAGGTGATACAACAACACGGGCAGGTGACTTATCAAGTTCATCAACTAGCACTGTACCTTCAAGTACTTCACCGCCTGCTAATTCAGCAAGTAATTGTGCTGCACGTTCTGCTGCAGGAAGGACACGATTCGGATCAACACCTTTTTCAAAACGCGCTGAAGAATCTGAACGTAAGCCGATCTCTTTTGAAGTACGGCGCACAGAAGCCGGATTGAAGTATGCAGATTCGATTACTACTGTCGTTGTAGTATTTGATACTTCTGATTTAGCACCGCCCATAACACCTGCAACCGCTTCAGCTTCTTGACCATTTGTAATGACAAGATTGTGGCTAGCCAATTTACGCTCCTGATCATCAAGCGTTGTCATTACTTCACCATCACGTGCCATACGCGTTACGATTTCACCAGTTGCCAATTTATCGTAGTCAAATGCATGTAATGGTTGACCGTATTCCATTAATACGTAGTTTGTAATATCAACTACGTTATTATGTGGTCGTACTCCTGCAGACATAAGCGCATGCTGCAGCCATAATGGCGATTCTTTTACTTCAATGTTTTTTACAACTTTTGCTGCGTACATCGGATTTGCTTCTTTATCTTCTACCGTTAACTTTAAAACGTCTTCCGCTTTTTCAGCTGAAGCTGTATAAACGATTTCCGGTAATTTTACATCTTGGGATAAAATCGCAGCTACTTCATAAGCAACACCAAGCATGCTCATTGCATCCGAACGGTTCGGCGTTAAACCAAGCTCAAGTACTGTATCACGTAAGCCTAAAACTTCTAATGCATCTGCACCTGGAGTTGAATCGGCAGGTAATACATAAATCCCATCTGCATAAGCTTTTGGCACAAGACGGCCTTCAATGCCCAACTCTTGAAGTGAACAAATCATTCCGTTTGATTCTTGCCCGCGTAACTTCGCTTTTTTAATTTTAATGCCGCCTGGCAATTTTGCCCCTGGACGCGCTACGATGACTTTTTGACCAGCATCAACGTTTGGAGCCCCACACACGATTTGTTGAAGCTCATCTTCCCCAACATCCACTTGACACACATTTAATTTATCTGCTTCCGGATGTTTTTCTTTTGATACAACATGACCAACAACAACATATGACATGCCTAGTGAACGGTCAATTACTGCATCAACTTCAATACCCGCACGCGTAATTTTTTCTGCTAATTCATTTGCTTCTATAGAAGAAATGTCTACATATTGACTTAACCATTTTAATGAAACTAACATTTATATTGTCCTCCTTCTTACACTTCTGCCTGGTGGAATTGTGATAAGAAGCGTGTGTCATTTGTATAGAAATGACGAATATCATCCACACCGTATTTTAACATTGCGATACGTTCTGCACCGATACCGAAAGCGAAACCTGAAAGCTTAGTTGAATCGTAGCCAGCCATTTCAAGTACGTTCGGGTGTACCATACCAGCACCTAAAATTTCAATCCAGCCAGTTTGCTTACATACATTACAGCCTTTACCTGAACATTTATGACAAGATACGTCAACTTCTACAGAAGGCTCTGTGAATGGGAAGAATGATGGTCGCAGGCGGATTTCGCGTTCTGCTCCAAACATTTTCTTGGCCAATGCATCAAGAGTTCCTTTTAGGTCAGACATGCGGATATTTTCCCCGATTACAAGACCTTCAATTTGCATGAATTGGTGAGAGTGTGTCGCATCATCTGTGTCACGACGGAATACTTTACCTGGGCAAATCACACGAATCGGTTCGCCTTTTTTGGCTTCCATTGTACGTGCCTGAACTGGAGAAGTATGTGTACGCAATAATGTTTCTTCTGAAATATAGAATGAATCCTGCATATCACGGGCCGGGTGACCTTTAGGCAAGTTCATTGCTTCAAAGTTATAGTAGTCTTTTTCTACTTCAGGTCCTTCTACGATTTCGTAGCCCATACCTAAAAACAGGTCTTCGATTTCTTCGATTACACGTGTTAACAAGTGACGGTTTCCTGCACGTACTTTTGCACCTGGTAACGTCACATCGATTGACTCGTTTTCAAGCTGCGCTAAAATTGCAGCTTCTTCTAAAACAGCAACCTTTTTCTCAAGTTCAGCTGTTACATTTTCACGTACAGTGTTAACTAGGGCACCCATTTTCGGACGTTCTTCTGCAGAAAGTTTCCCCATTCCTTTTAATAAATCCGTGATCGGTCCTTTTTTACCTAAGTACGCAACACGAACGTCATTTAATGCTTTTAAGTCAGCTGCATCGGCAATTTTTGCTAATGCTTCTTGTTCCAATTGCTTTAATTGTTGTTCCATTTACAAAGTCCTCCTTAATAAAATCCAGTGTCATAGTGCCTGGTCTGAACCCGTTGCTTTAACAAATTTACATATACGCACTATAATAATCACCATTTTTGAAAATAAAAAATCCTCGCCCCCTAAGAAAGGGACGAGGACGAGTTTCGCGGTACCACCCTAGTTATTGCAAAAAGCAATCACTTCATTGGAGCTAACGACTATGTCTAGCCGGCAATCCTTTCACCACAAGTGGATCCCGGATGCTGCTCGCGGGGTGAACTTCACTATACAATTTGTTAGCAAGCTTTCAGTCATTGGCTTGCATTCCCTAAAACAAATGGTGTATACCTACTCTTCCCGGTCAACGCATTTCGTAATATATTCTCCAACTAGTTTAATGTATTTTCGTACATTTATCAACTAGCTGGAGCGTTTTTCATCATTACATATCCCAAAGAAGGATTAATAAAGAACCTAAAACAGTCAATACTACTAAACCGATTCCGTATACGATGTTCGAGTAGATAGCCCACTTGTCATTTGTTTCACCAGCGTGCATGAAGACAATAAACTGTAAACCTGCTTGAATGAATGCTGTCACTAAAAGGATAACCATTCCAGTTGTGAATGACATATCTGTGAAGTACACAAGCATTGCAATCACTGTTAAAATCAGTGAAAATACGAAGCCCATAATTTGGCCTATTGGGAAGAACTTAGCCATAGATTACATCATTCCTTTCAAGTAAATGAAACTGAAGATGAAGATCCAAACAACATCCAGGAAGTGCCAGTATAGTGAGAATACAAATGTTTTCCCTGCTGTTACTGAGTTAAGTCCGCGTTTGGCAATTTGGATCATAATGAAGATTCCCCAGAATAAACCAAACGTTACGTGAAGACCGTGTGTTCCTAACGTTGTTAATAAAGCAGATGTGAAGGCACTAGTCGTAATACCTGCACCAACATGTACATAGTGTACAAATTCGTAAATTTCTACAGAAATGAACGCTGCACCAAGTAATAACGTAATACCCATAAATGACAATGTCGCTTTTTTACTGCCAAGACGCATAGCATGAATAGCTAAACCGATTGTAAAACTTGATGTTAAAAGAATAAATGTTTCTGCCAATACTGGACCGATTTCGAAAATCTCAGCAGCAGTTGGACCGTCACCTGTACGACCCGAAAGGACAAAGTATGATGCGAATAATGTACCGAATAACATAATTTCCGCACCTAGGAAAGTCCAGAATCCGAAGATTTTCAGGTTATTTTCCTCTGTTGAATATTCCAATGGAACATTGTTATTAACTTTACCCATTATTTCGCACCTCCTTCTTCTTCATATTTTTTCTCGATTAATTCTACTTCTTCTTTATGGATATGGTAGCCATGGTCGTCTTCTAGAGAACGGTAACCCATGCAAGCTAAAATACCGATTAAGCTGATGATTGCTAAAGTGAACATGCTGAATACTAAAGCGAAACCACCGATGAAGAAGAATATTGATAAAATAAATGTTTGACCTGAGTTATTTGGCATGTGAATATCTTGAATTTCACCTTTGAATAACTTCGTGCCGTTTTTCTTAGAATCCCAGAATGCTTCTGAATTTGAATCAGTTACGTCCGGAGTGATTGCAAAGTTATAGTGTGGGATTGGTGTATGTGTCGCCCACTCAAGACCACGTGCATCCCATGGATCTGAACCGATGTCTCGTGGAGAGTTTTTGAAACTGTACCAAATGTTCCATACTAGCATTAAGAATGAAACAGACATGATTCCGGCACCGACGAACGATACCATGTTTAAAGTACTGAAACCTGCAGCATCAGAGTATGTGTACATACGACGTGCTTGACCATCTAAACCAGTGATATACATTGGAATGAATGATAGTACGAAACCTATAGACATTACCCAAACAGTTGCTTTACCAAGACGCTCATTTAACATGAAACCGAACATTTTTGGCCAGTAGAACGTTAAACCAGCTAACATCGCGTAAACAACACCAGGGATGATTACGTTATGGAAGTGGGCTACTAAGAACATTGTGTTGTGGTATTGGTAGTCAGCTGCTGACATCGCAAGCATAACCCCTGTAACACCACCAAGTGTGAATAAAGGAATGAAGTGCAATGCATACAACATTGGTGTTGTAATAACAATTTTCCCTTTATAAAGTGTGAATAACCAGTTGAAAATTTTAACCCCTGTTGGGATCGCAATTGCCATTGTTGTGATCGAGAAGATCGAGTTCGTGAATGCACCTTGACCCATTGTAAAGAAGTGGTGAGTCCATACAGCGAACGAGAATACTGAAATTAAGATCATTGACCAAACCATTGATGTGTAACCATATAAGTTACGACGTGCGAATGTCGAAATAACTTCAGAGAAAATACCGAATGCCGGTAAGATTAAGATATATACTTCAGGGTGACCCCAAACCCAGAACAGGTTGGCCCAAAGCATGTCCATACCACCGTCACCGATAGCAAAGAATTTAGTATCCCATAGACGGTCCATTGTACCCATAGCTAATGCTACTGTTAATACTGGGAACGCGAATACGATAATTAAGTTTGCAATAAGTGCTGACCAAGTGAACATTGGCATTTTAAATAATGTCATGCCTGGAGCACGCATTTTCATGATAGTCGTAATGAAGTTAATACCTGTCATTAATGTACCAAGACCCGCAATTTGAAGTGCCAGCATGTAATAGTTTGTACCAACTGATGTACTGAATTCATTATCCGCTAATGGGAAATATGAAGTCCATCCAGAATCAGGAGATCCCCCAACGATGAATGAGATATTGAATAATCCCATACCCATGAAGAATAACCAGAATGCCAAGTTGTTCAAACGTGGGAACGCAACGTCACGTGCCCCGATTTGTAAAGGTACTAAAAAGTTAAAGAAGAATGTAATGAATGGCATTGCCATGAATAAAATCATGACTACTCCGTGAGTTGTAAATACTTCGTTATAGTGCTGAGCGTCTAAGAAACCGTTTTCTGGAATAGCTAGCTGTAAACGCATCATTACGGCATCGACACCGCCGCGGAAAAGCATAACTAAAGCAGTGATTAAATACATGATACCGATTTTTTTATGGTCAACAGTTGTAATCCATTCACGCCATAAGTAGCCCCACAATTTAAAATAAGTAACGATCGCTACTAACGCGATTGACCCTAAAACGATAGAAGCCATTGCGATATAAATTAATGTGCTTGGGTGTGGAACTGCAAACTGTGCAAAGAATTCCGACATAGTAGTACTCCTTTCGAAAAGTTGTTACTTTCAAAAATTAGTGTGAAGAATGGTCCTCTTCATCCTCTTTTTCTTCGTCTGAAGATTCATGGTTGTGTTCCGGAGCTGGTGAGAACTCTAGATGTGTACCAGTATAAGTTTGTTTACCAAGGTGACCTGGCTCTAATAATTCGTCAAACTTCTCTTCTGTTAATGGAGCAGCCGTTTCATGAACTTCTGTTACCCATTCGTCGAATTCAGTTTGAGTTAATGCTGTTACATCAAAAATGTTTTCTGCTGTACCACGACCTGAGAAGTTCGCGTTACGTCCCCAGAATTCACCTGGGTTGTCAGCAGCTAAGTGTAATGTTGTTACCATGTCTGCCATTGCGTATTTCTGACCACCAAGTTGTGGAATCCAGAAACTTGTAATTGGACCATAAGAATAAAGTTTAAATTCAACCGAGCGTCCAGCAGGAATGTATAGGTAGTTTACTGTTTCAATACCTTGTTCTGGATAGCTGAAGTGCCATTTCCAGTTAGATGAAGAAGCATAAATAACTAAAGGTTCCTGATCTTCATATTCTTGAGGAACATTCTCAACAATGTAGTTACTCTTAACAGAAACAAATGATAAGAAAATAACGATGATTACAGGAATACCAATCATAATTGTTTCTACAAGCCAGTGACCATGAATATGCGGTGGCTCGTAATCTGGACTTTGTTTTGATGCACGGTATTTAAATAACATAAACACCAAAATTGCTAATACTGTTAAAACAATCCCTGACATTAAGTAAATTAATAACATTGTGTCATCGGCTTGTCTTTGAGCTTGAGGACCTTTAGGATCAAGTACTGCTAACTTATCGTTACAGCCTGCTAATAGAATAGCACCTAGTCCCATGAAAGAGAGTAATGTTCCCTTCATATTTACTTTCATAGTTGGACTCCTTTCCAAATAAATAGAGCTTGTTAGATTTTGCTTAAGCGCTTTCATGTGAGAGCGAAAATAAAATAATGACAATAGTGTTACTACGAATGAATAATTTCACTTATTACCATTTACACTATGCATATAGTGGCAAATAACCAGAACATCAATTCATCACCATTTAGAACCTTTAAATTGAATCCCATAATTAACAGTTTGCTCACTATTTCAAAAAGCATTATTTTATTTTTTTGTTGTGACAACTTAAGGCGCCTGTCTAACCTACTTAGATTTTAGTTAAACATCAAATAAGTGTCAAAACATCAAATTGGAAAATACCCTTATTTCTGCCATTTTTCGAGCAATTCTTTTTTAATATTTTAAAATAATGACGACAAATGCAGTAAAACAAAGCAATTACGAGCTAAAACACACCTACATTTCAAAAATGACATTTCTATGAACTCGTTAATGTTCATATTTTGTGACTAATCAGAAAGCGCTTAATGTTTCATATTATGGGTTTTATTTCCACTTTTTACCTAATATTTTAAAAGAAATGGGATTTTATAAGTACTTACTTACAAAATCCCTCGTTAACTTTTCGACTGTTTATTTTACAAATGCATACAGTAAAATTCCTGTTGCCACCGCAACGTTCAATGATTCTGCCCCGCCAAATATAGGAATGATGATGTTCTGGTCTGTTTTTGCCAAAATTTGAGGATTAATGCCACTCCCTTCATTACCCACAATTAATGCAAATGAATCACTTGGTTCCACTTTTTTGTAAGAAATAGATTCGTCCAATGAAGTTCCATATACACGAACATTATCAGCCTGCAGGTTTTCCACCCATTCCAACAAGTCGCCACGTACGACTGGAATATGGAAATGAGAACCTTGTGCAGAACGCAAAGATTTCGGATTAAATGCATCGACACTACCCTTCCCTAATATAACTGCATCAACTCCAGCTGCATCTGCAGTTCGGATCATTGTGCCGATATTTCCCGGATCTTGAACCGCATCGACTAAAAGTACTTTGCGCCAATTTAATTGTTCATCTTCGGAGATTTGGCGTTGCTTACAATGGGCAAATACCCCTTGGGAATTTTCAGTTTCCGCAATTTCTTTTGAGACTGCATCATTTACGTGTACTAATACCACTTCATCAATTGCCCATAATAAAGGTAGATCAACACCATCACGCACAATGATTTGCACGATTTGATCTTTATGTTTTAACGCTTCTTCCACTAAATGAAAACCTTCTACTATATATTCTCCTGTTTTTTCACGTTCTTTTCGTTGTGTCACAAGCTTTTTCCAATGCTTCACTAGCGTATTTTGTGTCGATTCGATTCTTTTCATGATTTCCCGTCCTTTTTTACGTACTCGATTGTATATTTTAGCACAATTATTTTGTAATCCATAATGCAATGCCATGTATAAAGTTTATTATTTTGAACAAAGTATGGGAAAAGGAGGTTTCATATGGATTTTCAAATTCGACAAGCAATTACTGCCAATGTAATGGGCTCAGATGCCGCTGAATTTCAGGATATCGTCAATGATGCAATTGCACGGGGGGAAGAACATTTACTTCCAGGCCTTGGTGTATTCTTGGAAAAATGGTGGAACGGTGCAAGCGAAAGTGAGCGAAACGATTTTTCACAAAAATTAGCAAAACAATTTGTCAGCTAACATTTAGCATAACCACCCATCATTCAATTATGATTCCATACAAAAAAGCAATCCAGCGTCTCCCGGATTGCTTTTTCTATGTAGTGATGGGGCATTCCATCTTGAATACAGACATCACTTGTAGTTCTTCATGAATCGTCACAGCGTCTCCCGTTGTTATTCATGTTGGACTACTACATTATTTATTTGCCCTTCCTGCACATAAATAATGTATGGTTCGCAGCGGCGACTACAACCCGTAGTATAAAGCCAACTGCCTGTTACTTTTTACGCCAATAAAGATACTAAAACTGCTTTTTGTGCATGCAGACGATTTTCTGCTTGCTCAAATATATAAGAATTTGGGCCGTCAATAACTGACGTCGCAACTTCTTCCTCTCGATGTGCCGGTAAACAATGAAGGAACATATAATCCGGCTTTGCATGGGCAACCAATTCATCATTAATCTGGTATTTCGCAAAATCCTTTAGTCGCTTTTGCGTTTCTTCTTCCTGCCCCATAGATGTCCATACATCTGCATAAACAGCATCTGCATTTGTAACAGCTGCCACAGGGTCATTCGTTACAACAATGGTACTGCCGTTTCGAGAAGCAATCACTTGTGCTTTTTCAATAATACGCGTATCGCATTCATATCCTGGTGGTGTTGCAACTGCTACATGCATACCAACATGTGCTGCAGCAACAATAAGCGCATGTGCTACATTATTGCCATCACCTACATAAGCAATTTTTAATCCTTTCAAATCCCCTTTATTTTCGGCAATTGTTTCAAGATCAGCTAATGCCTGACATGGATGATCAAGATCCGTTAAACCATTAATGACCGGAATCGATGCGTTATCAGCCAATTCTTCCACCATCGTATGGGAGTTGGCACGAATCATAATTCCGTCTAAATAACCTGACAATACTCTTCCTGTATCGGAGATTGGTTCACCACGGCCAATTTGCATATCACGTGCATTCATATACATGCCATATCCTCCGAGCTGCTGCATGCCTACTTCAAATGATACACGTGTACGCGTTGAACTTTTTTCAAAGATCATGCCAAGTGTCTTACCTTCCAATAATCGTGGACATTTGCCCGCTTTTGTAATTATTTTCAACTGAGTAGCAAGTTCAAGCAGTTGTTTCACTTCTTCACTCGTATAGTCAAGCAATGTTAATAAGTCTTTTCCTTGTAAACTTTCAACGGGCTTTAATTGCACTTCTTCTAATAATTTCATCATTACACACCTCTGTGAGCTTTATGTTGGTTTTATTATACAAATGAATAAATATAAAATCAAGTGAATTATTATAAATTATTTAAATTAATTTAATTATTCAATAATTACACCGTTTTTTCAAAACAAAAATTTTACTTAAGCGATATTTTCCCTGTTTATTGGAGAAAATTTTTGATTTTTATTGAATTCCAATTCATTTTTTAGCATACTATTTACAGCAGTACTTTTTGGAAATAATTTACTTGTAATGAAAATTGATTATTTAGGAGGAATTATTATGCCAAACGCTATCCATACAGTGGAATTACCATTATCAAACGATGTAATATGGAATTTTCTAAAGGATTACAATAATTGGGCCCCATTAATCCCAGGTTATATCGAGCACGAAGCACTACATGATACACAGTTCACTTGGACTTTACTGGCAGATTTAGGGTTCACGAAAAAAAAGATTATACTTCAAGTCGATATTACGGATTCTATTGAGCCAACTGATGTAAAGTTTAACATTAAAGGATTATCAGACAACTTTGACGGTAACGGCTATTTTAATATTGCAGACGGCACTAACGAGTGCTCTCAAGTTACAGGAAGCCTCGATTTGTCTGCCGGCGGTTTTATGGGGATGATGATCAACCCTGTATTGGAAAGTTTCGTACCTAAAGTGACAACCGATTTGACGAACTCAATTGAAACAAAGCTTACTGCCCTGCATGATGTAAAATAAACAAAAAACCATTAACTTTCCCGATAACCGGAAAATTAATGGTTTTTGCTTATTTTATTGGGGATTGTACAGCATGTTTCAGCATACGATGCACTCAACTTTCTCATCATATTCACTGCAGACACTAATACAAACTTCATCTATAAATAATATAGTCACAGTAAAGTTCGTCGTTTGATAACTGCTAAACTCATTCATCTTTTCATGAATTAGTGGTTATAGTCTCTTTGAATTGTTTGGTCTTTTCATAATAGCATCGAAATTAGCTGCTTATACCTAATACCTACTCTAATCATTAAATATACACTGTTCTGAATATTTTTTTGCGAAAAAAAGTTACTAATAAGCACTAAGTTATTTAACAAAAAAAAGGCTGAAATTCATTCAGCCAATTGTTCTATATGGAATTAATCATATTTATTGAAAAACGCCGTCACGAATAATTTTGGAATGTACGGAGATATTCACTTTAACATCCGGATACATTTCCATCCATTTCTCTTTATTAATATCCGCATTTCGATTCTGTGCTTTATAATACTCGCCAAACTGGAAGATATCAGTATTGATGTCATGACTATACTCTATAATTCGTTTAATTTCGCTTTCGATTTGTTTGTTAATTTCTTTTTCAAGTTTTTGAATATTACGCGCACCCTTCATACTTACATCAGAATCAACCTCCAATAACCTGCATTCAAATTGAATCGATAAATTGAATTCAGGTACTGCTGGATCCACTAACTTAATTTTCCGCTTTGAATTAATGGAGTCGATGACAATTGGCAGTTTTTCCGAAGTATCGGAGAGGGATTTTTCCAATATTGTTATCGGTAGTTCCAATTCAAGTGTGCCGTTATGGGTCTTTCCTTGAGTCATTAATATATATAGGGCATCCTCCGCAGGAAGGTTTCCGACTAATTTTCCTGTGTTGAAAAAAGCTATACCAGAAATTGCAATATTTTCTCCTTCTCTTTTTAATATTGGCATCGCATAATTATCTAAAATCGAGAGTTTACCTCTATTGACTTCATGAAGGGTCGATGAAATAATATACTGCTGTTCAATGTTATGTTGGATTAATTGATAAATATGTTGTCCAATATCCGATATATTTTCATATTTATACCCTAACAATGACTTTAAATCTCCTTCTACAGTAGCCAAATATGTTGCGTTGCTGATTTCGGAATTCATTTTTAAAATATGAATATTATCATTTAAACCTGATTTTGCGAGCTCCTCACCGTATAGTACAACCCGTAATTGCCCTGAGCCAATTCTCTTCGATGTTTTTAAATCCATCTTTGCACGGGCTCCCTTACTTGTTGTCGCTGTTGCTGATTGCAATTCAATTTTACTTTCTAAATCCGGATTAATTTGTCGGATAATAGTTGTGACAGATAAATTATCCTCACCCTCCAATTCATATCCTACAAGTGTCGTTAAACTTATCCGTTCAAGAATCTTCTGTTCTGAGCAACCAACTAATACGAGAGTGCATACAATTAGCAAAACTAGTTTTTTAAACGTAATTAGCCTATTCATTCTCTTATCGCCTCTCGTTTAAAGATTCTTTTCTTTAGGAAAGCAATGAAATATAAAAAGAAAGGATAAACAAATACTATATAAAATGCAACATTCCCCAAATAATTATTGAAAGTATTAATCTCAGCCCGTGTCTTCACAAGCAAGGATCCTATATATATCAAAAGGGAGAAAATTAAAATAAATTTCTTGTCGGTTATTTTAATTATTCGTCTAATCCCCCGATAAGCAGACCATACATAAAAACAAAGGTTCGGCAAAATAATAAGCATCCAGAAACAGACCGTTATAAGTTCAATCCGTTCCAGAAAAGGCAAACGAACAATGCTGAATAATGATAATGTTGCCCAAATCGTTTTCTCAAGCTGCCCCTCACTAAAAAAAGTTAATGTTATGAACATTACAAACAAATAAATAGCCAATGTGAACAGTAATCCCATGTGTACATATTTTTGCGCTTTATTCTTTTCCTTGACGTAAGGATACATAGTATTAATTATTTCAAAACCTACCATGGTAAACGTCATCAAGTACGCGCCTTTTAATATACTTATAAAATCATTATCCAACACAGGCAGCAAGTAATTAATATTCGTATAGTCAAGCGGAAATAATAATATAATTAAAATCCAGAGGCTTAAGAAAAAGCTGAAAAAACAAACTCCTATTATTACCCTTAGACCACCTGTAAAAGCGTAAATCACAGTAATAAGCAATGTAATTGTAATAAACGAAGGACTTAAACTTGGAAATACCCATATATTAATAACATCAGTATAATTCTTAATAACAGCAAAAAATGCTAAGCCGCAATAAACAATATAAATTATATTAATAAAGTTACCTAAATATTTACCAAATAAATCTAAATTAACTCCATAAAGATCGTTTTGTTCATACAAGTTCATAGTTTTAAAGATTACAAAGACGACAAGATGTGCTGCAACAAAACTAATAATTATAGAAATCCAGGCATCCTGTTTTGCTTCTTGATAGATTACGCTTTGAAACCCATGGACTCCTACACCAATTTGAGTAGAACAGATGATGTAAAAGAGAAGAGGCGCATTGAAAGTTTGAGTGGGGTTAATTTGCAGCTTGTTCATCACTCTTTCACCTTCTTCTTATCGCCCTTAATATTTTCACGCATTACTGAATAATCCGGATCCTCTACTCGCGCATTTGGCGATTTTCGAATAATAAAGGGGTATGGCAAACGAATTAAGCTATCTCCCAAATCTTTTAGTCTAGGTGGGAAAAATGGCGCCATATATGGAGCGCCTAAGCTTGTTTGTCTTAGTAAATGAATTAGCAGAATACAAAGAGCCAGCATTATACCATAATAACCCCAAAAACCGGCTAAAATGATGATTGGAAAGCGAAGCAACCTAATAACATTTCCCATCATATAACTTGGTGTAATAAAGGATGACAATGCACATAGAGCGACAATAATAATAAGAATATTACTCGTAATCCCTGCCTCCACTGCTGCTGTACCAAGTACGATCCCCCCGACTATTCCAATTGTTTGACCTATTTTTGTAGGTAATCGCGCCCCAGCCTCACGAAGCAATTCCATAATCAACTCGAGGAAAAGTGCTTCCAGAATTGGCGGGAACGGTACTCTAGCTCTTGATTCACTAAGCGGCACTAGAAGCGGCTGTGGAATCACTTCATAATGAAAAGTTAACGATGCTACATACAATGGGGTGAAAAAAATAGAGATAAAAATAGCTACAAATCTTAACCATCTCACAAAGGTTGCAATCGGCCACCGCAAGTTTTTATCTTCTCTACTTTGAAAAAACTCAATAAATGAGGAAGGACAAAGTATCCCCATCGAACTGCCATCAACAAGAATGCCTATTTTTCCAGCCAATAAACCATCGCAAAACCGATCGGGGCGCTCCGTTAACAACATTTGAGGAAATATAGACAGGGAGCTGTCATCGATTAATTCTGCGAGTTCCGCACTGTCGATTAAATCTTCAATTTCAAGACCTTGTATTCTTTGCCGAACTGTATTAACATTTTGTTCCGTTGCAACACCATCTACATAGAGTATAGAGAGCGATGTATTAGTTTGTTTACCAACCTTCAATTTTTCATTACTAAGATTTGGGCTCAAAATAAATCGTCGAACAAGCGAGATATTTGTGGAGAGACTTTCATTAAAGCCTACTTGCGATCCGATAACTTGCGATTCGTTTTCGGGTGCAGACAAACCGCGGGATTCTCTTGCTGGAATGATGACCATAGTAACCTGTTTATATCCCGCTATATGGATTAGAACAGCACCTGTTAACATGGTTTCGATACATTCATTCATTTGAGCTTCTACGTTTACTTGTGGAAGTGGTAATTGACTGTGGATACTACTAGGTGTTTCATCTTGCACATTCAACAAAATAGGTAGTATTTTCCCATTCAATACTTCTTCTTTTATTAAGTTATCGATATATAAAATAGTTATCGAATCCGTAACGTATCGAATTACTAAATCCGCCGGAGAATGAATTTGCTCTTTTATATCTTTTATAAAATCTTCAGTTAAATCGGAAATAGGTTGCCGATTATCTTTTTGGGGTGTTACTTCACTGGTGGATGGAGAAGATTGTTTTTCATCCATATTATTTTGTGAAGGCAGTGTTAATTCTCCCGTTTGTTTCTTGAGTAATGCCTTCTTATACTTTTTTCCAAAAAACATACTATTCCCCCCCATTCTAAATAATTAATGAATCCATTATTTCCCTATATCTTTTTTCTATTCAATAAACTTATATTTTTCTTTAGTTTTTTAAATATAAATGCATAAAAAGCAAAAAAAATCAATTTTCCTTATTAGAAAATTGATTTTTGTTTCAACTTTAAACTACAGTACCTTTCTAGTTCCAAGCAGAAAATTCATGATTATTCAAATGTAATTTTATTAACTGTATCACGGTCTAATCGTTTAATTACTTCTACGATTAATTTCACCGCATTATCATAATCATCACGGTGCAGAATACCTGCGTGTGAGTGAATATAACGTGTTGCAACACCGATTGCCAATGATGGTACACCGTTTGCTGTAATATGGATACTTCCTGCATCCGTACCGCCGCCAGCCATTGCTTCGAACTGGTATGGAATACCTGCTTCCTCAGCTACATCAAGGACAAATTCACGTAACCCTGTATGTGATACCATTGATGCATCATATACGACAATTTGTGGACCTGCGCCCATTTTTGATGTCGACTCTTTCGGTGTCACGCCCGGTGTATCACCAGCAACACCAACATCTACAGAAAAACCGATATCCGGCTGTACTTTAAATGTAGAAGTTTTCGCGCCGCGAAGGCCGATTTCTTCCTGTACATTCCCGACACCATACACGATGTTCGGATGCTTTTCATCTTTTAATGCTTTCAGTACATCAATTGCGATCGCACAGCCAATTCGGTTGTCCCATGCTTTCGCCAATAGATGTTTTTCATTTTTCATCACATTGAATTCAAAATATGGTGTAATCATATCGCCAGGACGTACGCCCCATTCAATTGCTTCTTCTTTTGAAGTGGCACCGATATCAACGAACATTGATTTTATATCGACTACTTTGTTACGAACATCAGCCGGTAAAATATGTGGTGGCTTTGATCCGATCACACCAATAATTTCTTCCCCTTTTCGCATTGTAATTGTCACACGTTGGGCAAGCATTACCTGGCTCCACCAGCCGCCTACTGTTTGGAAGAATATGAACCCTTTGTCATCGATGCGTGTAACCATGAAACCAACTTCATCCAAGTGACCCGCAACCATAATTTTCGGACCGTTTTCATCGCCTACTTTTTTTGCGATTAAACTGCCTAAGTTATCTGTTTCCACTTCATCTGCATATGGTGCGATGTATTTTTTCATCACTTCACGTGGTGCACGTTCATTTCCCGGTATACCGTTTGCATCTGTTAAATCTTTGAACATTTGTAATGTAGCATCGAGCTTTGTCATGTCGGTTTCCCCCTAATAATTACTCATCTTTATTATAGCGACAATATTTCGAAATGTGAAATAGTTTCTCGCCATTATGTAAATTAGTAGCCATTTCGTTGTCGTTCATAATTCTTTTCATTCTTTAATTTATATGCTTGGAAAACGTCATCGATTGTAAAGTTCAAGTTGTAGGCAATTAAGCTATACTGTTCCCACATTGCCCTGTAATTTTCTTCTGTTTGGTGCTGCAAAAACGTAAGAATCGTCTGTGTCGTATAAATAAATGTTTCAGTTAACTCTTGCTTCTCTTTTAAATAGGGCCACTCCACTAAAAGAAAGCCGCGCATATTTCCAAGTGAAAGCATAAAGTGAACCGAATCTACAAACTCTTCTAAAAGGACAGCTCTTTTTGATGGCTCCTTTGTTGACCAAAACTTGAAACAGCGTGTTTCGTTAGCAAGTTCACTTAACTCAACTAATAATGCGAGGCCTTTTTCGGCAAATACATCTTTTTGTACTTGTTGGTTTTCTTCAATAAATCGGTCTAGTTGCCGTTGCTTTTCAAATAATTGACGAAATTGCATTAAAACATCCCTCTTTTTCAAAATAAAATGAAACTTTTTATACTACTCAATCGTATAGGAGGGAATCACCGTAAGCAAGGAGGAAGTTTCATGGCTTTATTGTTACGAATTGCCATCATCCTTCTCATCATTTACATATTTTACAGAGGGGTACGCTACTTAATCGACCCAAAGCGTAAATTGGATGAGGCCTATGAAAATGGACAATATTATTTTTATGATGATGTAAAAAACATTCGGAAAAACTTTTTCATATCATATAAGGGGGCATTATTTGAAGGAGAAAAATATTTAGGTACGACGGACAATGCATTTGAAGTCGTAAGTATTTTCGTCTTTGTCCATGATGCGATGAAACTTCAAGGGTTTACGAAAGTGGATTTTATGTATTTGGAAAACGAGATTCTCATGAATTATCCAAACGCTTCGATTAATTGGAAAAATCCGATAGAAAAACTGATGAAAGCCTAACTGGGGACAGCGAACCGTAGATTGTACGGTTCGCTTTTATGTTTGAAACCTTTTTCATATATATCCGTATAAATGGATGAGGTGAAATATTATGGAAATTTATATTAAGAAAGCAGGTTATCTTGCAAATCAATCAAGCATTGAGCAAATTGATTTTTCAATGCAGCCTGGTACTATTACTGGTTTAATTGGGGGAAACGGTGCAGGGAAAAGTACTACAATTCAATCAATGCTCGGTGTTATTCCTTATTTCGAAGGGGCTATCACCATCCCCTCCTACGGTTATGTTCCAGAACGTCCATTATTATATGAGCATTTCACACTGCGCGAGCATCTTCAATTTTTAATTGATGAATATAACGACAAAACACTTTGGGATAAAGCAGAGCAGTTACTCAAACTCTTTCAAATTGACAAGCGGCTGGATGATTTGCCGATATACTTTTCAAAAGGAATGCAGCAAAAAGTGATGCTTGTGCTGGCTTTTTTAATCGAACGACCACTCTACATATTGGATGAACCATTCATGGGACTTGATCCGCGAGCTATGCGGGAACTGCTCGTTTTAATCGAAGAACGTAAACAGCAGGGTGCATCCTTTTTACTTTGCACACACCAATTAGAAATGGCTGAAATGCTTTGTGATCATTACATTCTCCTTCATGAAGGAAATATCCAGGCTAAGGGAACATTGCGTGAGCTTCAACAAATGATCGGACAACCTATTTCTTTACTGGATATCTTTTATGAATTACAAGGCAGGTTATAACGATGTTTACAAAACGCCTTTATCGCTCGTATCAATTTAATTTAAAACTAATTAAATCAATTACAGATTGGACAGTCCTTCTATACCTTGTAGTGCCCAGTGTCATTATCGGCTTTTTCTTATATCGCGATACTGCTGGTAATTTTCAGGTATTTGAGCTTCAGCCAATTCCCTTACTCCTTCTGTTATTTGGGATTAGCTTCTTGTTAGTTAAATCATCTTTACGCCTATATATATATGATGCAGATCTGTTATTTTATAAGCAGCAGGGAAGTAAAATTCATCATATTAAACTATGGGGTTATTGTTATACATTTTTACAATATAACTTTGTACTTGTAATTCTATTATTGCTCGCTTCGTCTTTTATCTTATTTCCATTTTGGAAAGTCCTTTTGTCTTTAAACATAATAAGCGTACTCCATATATGGATACAGTATAGATATCAAAAGTGGTTTACAAAATGGCCGTTACTTTTCATTGTTCATGCACTCATTATTTTTAGCCTCGGCATTTTGCAATTATGGGGATTTTTCATACTCCTTCTTGCTGTTCATCTACTTTTACTAAATACTGTACTTAGCAATCGTTACTGGACAATCGAAACGAGCTGGGAATATGAGGCCTTTTACAGTTGGATGAAGCGCATTTATCAATTTAGCTTGGAAATGCGATATTATATGCCAGCTAAGACAAAGCAGCCACTTATTTTACTTGCCAAAAAGAAAGTATTAAGTACACACCGGATCGATAATTTAATTTACAAAACATTATTGAGAAAATTGAATTACTTGAAATCGCCCGTTCAACTCATTGTCATTAGCATCGGCCTTCTCTTCGTTCTACCAATCTGGGCAAAAGCAGTTGTCCTCATATTTTCTTTTATCGGTTTAAACGTTGCCCTTAGTTCTATCCTGAATGAAATTAAACAAGCTCCTTTTTTTCAACTAATGTCTGTTCAGGAAAATGAGTGGTTTCAGGCAAAAAAACGTATCAAATACCGTTTTTTTGGTCCGATTAGCGTTGTCTTGATGCTCCTATTTTTTATCATTTAACACAGAATTGGATGCTGCATTTTACTGCAGCATCCATTTTAACGATTATGTCCATAATGGCCAGGATTGGCGACTGCACCAATTGTACTTACCCAGCGGTTTGTATAATTGAAGAAACCGGCAACATATGCGGCTTCCAATATTTCATGATCATTAAAGCCAGCCTCACGTAGTAGATCGACTTCTTTAGTCGTTATTTCATTTGGATATCTTGTTACCCGGTAGGCATAATCACATAACGCACGCTGCTTTTCCGTAAGTTTTGCAGAGCGGTAGTTGTATGTTAATTGGTCAACCCACCCAGGATTTTTTGATATCCCGCGAAGTACATCACTATGTGAAGTGAGGCAATAATTGCAATTATTTGTCGAAGAGACAACGAGCCCGATCATTTCCTTGTCTGCTAACGACAAATAAGTTGTTTCTTCATTGAACAAAGAATATTTAAATTCCAAAAACCCTTTAAACTGCTGCGCATTCAATGGAAGAATTTTAAATAAATTATTTACAAAACCATTTTGCTCCAGCTGCTTTTCAACATGTTGATCGAAAAGTTGCTGTACATCTCCCGGTATTTCCTCTTCATTTGGCTTCTGTAAATAAGACAACTGCTCTTCGTATTTGCTCATTTCACTACTCCCTGCTTTTGAATTTACTGAATTTATTATAAATTACAACTATTAAACTAACAAACGAATAATCTGCTAACTGTATAAAAATAGCATAGACAAACTTAGTCTATGCTTCGGGATGATATTAAAATAGCTGAACGAGTAAGAATACATGGATTGCTCCAAGTAATGGAAAGCCAAATGCAAATTTATTGTGCTTTGTTTTATGACGGAATAAATACATTCCTAATACACCGCCAAGTGCACCTCCCAGAACACCTAATGTTAATAAAGTCCTTTCGGAAATACGCCATTCCTTCTTTTTTGCACGTTCTTTATCTATGTACATATATACACATAATACGAGTGAAACAACTGCAACATATGAAAGTGCTGCTAATTCCATCTGAATTCCCCCTAATCAAAAAAAGACTGATAAGGAGCAAATCCCTATCAGTCTTTATTATATACTAAAATTATTTAGCGACTGCTTTTTTAGCTTCTTCAGCTAATTGAGCGAATGCTGTTGCATCAGTTACAGCTAAGTCAGCTAACATTTTACGGTTAACTTCGATACCTGCTACTTTTAAGCCGTGCATTAAACGAGAGTAAGATAAACCGTTCATGCGAGCTGCTGCGTTAATACGAGTGATCCATAATTTACGGAAATTACGTTTCTTTTGACGACGGTCACGGTATGCATATTGACCTGATTTCATTACTGCTTGGTTAGCTACTTTGTATAAAGTATGTTTTGAACCGTAGTAACCTTTAGCTAATTTTAAAACTTTTTTGCGACGAGCGCGTGTTACTGTTCCGCCTTTTACGCGTGGCATAGTAATTACCTCCTGCTAATTCTTTCGAATGCTTAATTTTATTTTTGTTTTGTATAATCTTTTAAACGGTCAAAGATTATTTCATGTAAGTTAATAATGTACGAATACGCTTGAAATCGCCTGAAGTTGCAACTTTCGCTTTACGTAAGTGACGTTTTGCTTTAGTTGATTTGTTAGCGAATAAGTGAGAGCCATAAGCACGGTCAAATTTTAATTTACCAGTACCTGTTTTTTTGAAACGTTTCGCAGCTCCACGGTGAGTTTTCATTTTTGGCATGTCGATTTCCTCCTAAACTTGTTACTACATACGTATTATTTCTCTGTCTTCGGTTGAAGAACTAAGAACATGCTTCGGCCTTCCATCTTCGGTTTTTGTTCAACCGTAGATACTTCAGCACAAGCTTCAGCAAAGCGATCTAACACACGCTGACCGATTTCTTTGTGTGTAATTGCACGACCTTTAAAGCGAATTGACGCTTTAACTTTGTCACCTTTTTCAAGGAACTTAATCGCATTACGTAATTTCGTTTGAAAATCATGTTCATCGATCGTAGGGCTCAAGCGAACCTCTTTCATTACGATTACTTTAGAATTTTTACGAATTTCACGATCTTTCTTTTGCTGATCGAACTTAAATTTACCATAGTCCATGACACGAGCGACTGGTGGCTTGGCTTGAGGGGCCACAAGGACAAGATCCAAGTTAGCACGAGCGGCAATTTCCAACGCTTCAGTACGCGTTTTTAAACCAAGCTGATCACCATTGTGATCAATTAGACGAAGTTCTCGCGCGCGGATGCCTTCGTTTACATACATGTCTTTGCTAATATTAATCCACCTCCAAGTGTTTGTCGCGAATACATGAGTTGGTGTAAAGTATAACCCTGTCGAACGGTACACCTCTGCGTGATGTCCATATGTTCTTTTCATTTTTACAAACAAAAAGGACGGACATTTGAGATGTCCGCCCGCTATATGTGCATACGCATTCATGCGTAAAACAATTCAACGTTTCTGATACCTGCTCGTAACTTTTATAAAAGCACTTGTCAGGTGAGAAGCGGGCAGCCTCTACTTTCAAACTTTTGTATTCATAACTTAAATAATCTTACCACGGGACCAAAGTAACGTCAAGCATTTTTATATGATTAATTTTATTGTTTCTCCGTTTTTAAAAAATAAATGAAATTAATTTTCATTTCCAGGTTTTACTTAAAAAATTCGTGGTATCTAATTAAGGACTCACATTTTATCGATAGGAGGAATTTTTAATATGTTCAGACATCAAAAAGAATTACAATTTGAGGTAAAAGTTGAAAGACCGGACCCATTATTAGCAAAACAAATTCAGGAAGTTCTTGGCGGTCAGTTCGGTGAAATGAGTGTCATGATGCAATATCTGTTCCAAGGTTGGAACTGTCGTGGCGAAGAAAAATATAAAGACTTATTAATGGATATCGGTACCGAGGAAATTGGTCACGTTGAAATGCTATGTTCTTTAATTAGTCAATTACTGGACGGTGCATCACCGGATGACCAGCAGAAAATTGCACAAGACCCAATGATGAATTCAATTATGGGCGGCATTAATCCGCAGCATTTAATTGTTAGTGGTCTAGGAGCTACTCCGAAAGACTCTAACGGTGTACCATGGAATGCTGGTTATATTGCAGCGAGTGGTAACCTGCTTGCAGACTTCCGCGCAAACTTAAATGCTGAATCACAAGGCCGTTTACAAGTTGCGCGTTTATACCATATGACAAAAGATGAAGGTGTACGTACTGTATTCAGAAAAATGCTGGCACGCGACCGTTATCACCAATATCAATGGATGGCGGCTATTAAAGAGCTTGAAGAAAAGAAAGGTGTTGTCGTTCCCGCTTCATTCGCACCGGAAGACGAGTTGGAAGCTCAGCCGCATGCCTATGAATTATGGAGCTTATCAGAAGGAACAGCATCTAAAAATGGTCCTTGGGCACAAGGTACAGCACCAGACGGAACTGGGGAATTTGTATTCTTGGATAACCCGGCACCAATGGGACAAGTACCGAACCCGGCCGTACCACCAACAACTTTACACCATGATATCGATGTAGATAAAAAATTATAATCTACAATAAAAACTGTTCTCGACTTGTTTTGAATTACATACAATTCGAGGACAGTTTTTTGTTTTACATCATATTAGGAGGGGTGTCGAATATAGTTGGCGGTGCTGGCCGTAAAACAGGAGCCGGCGCAAAAGGTTGCGGGTGTTCCACATAATTAAATACACCTTCCCCGTCCATACTCGGCCCGTGCGCCCAACGTCCGTGCGCACTTTCATTTCCACGGGAGAAGTTAAATAATGTATAGGCTACTTCTCGTCTTTCAAGCTCTTTAGGGAAAGTACTTGGCACGACAATATTTTCCTGTGCCTCTAATTCTTTAATCGCTGCAACCCACTGATTTTGATGCATTGTATCTCTTGCAAGCAACCATGAAAACATATCACGTACCCCTGGATCATCCGTTTCATAATAAAGACGCGCTACCTGTAGACGTCCTTGTGATTCGGCATTCAGATTCGCACGGAAATCCGCCAGTAAGTTGCCGCTTGCTGCAATATACCCGGCATTCCATGGCACACCATTGGAATCCTTCGGTGCAGCCCCTAGACCACTAACGATTATATGTTGCGGATTACTGCCTCCTAAAATTGCCGCTATCAGCGGGTCCTTTGCAGCCTCATCTAATATTATCGGTTCTACCCCATCCAACAATCTCGCAATCATTGTTGAAATCATTTCTATATGAGCAAGCTCTTCCGTGCCTGTATCCATCAGTAGGTCACGGTATTTTTCATTGCCCCTCGTATTCCAGCCTTGAAATAAATATTGAAGTGCTACCGACATTTCTCCAAATTGACCTCCGAGAATTTCTTGCATTTTCCGTGCCATAACCGGATCCGGTTTACACGGCTTGGCTTCATACTGCAGCTCCTTTATATGATAAAACATTTATTCACTCCTTTTATATTTCCTACTATATGCATTTACCTAAAAAATGCTTTTAAAAATATAAAAATCGTAGCTTTCATTTAAAAAACCAAAAAGGCGTCCCACAAAGTGCGGGACGCCTTCTTCTTCTTATTTCTTCACTTCTGCTGTAATGTCTGCAAGGAACTGTTCAAAGCTGATTGTTTCTGAATCCTTTGAACCGTAACGGCGGATATTTACCGCATTTTCTGCAACTTCTTTATCTCCAAGTACAAGCATGTACGGGATTTTTTGCATTTGTGCTTCACGGATTTTATAACCTAGTTTTTCTTCGCGGTCATCCATTTCCACACGGATACCAGCTGCAGCTAATTTTTCTTGTACTTCGCGTGCATAATCATAGTGCACTGCATTTGATACAGGAATAATTGTTGCTTGCACCGGTGCCAACCAAGTCGGGAATGCCCCTTTATATTCTTCAATCAAGAATGCTACGAAACGTTCCATTGTCGATACAACACCACGGTGGATAACAACTGGGCGTTGAGGCTGACCGTCTTCACCAATGTAAGAAAGGTCAAAGCGTTGTGGCAATAAGAAGTCAAGTTGTGCAGTCGATAATGTTTCTTCTTTACCAATTGCTGTTTTTACTTGAACGTCTAGCTTCGGACCATAGAATGCTGCTTCATCTTCTGCGATGAAGTAATCATAACCAAGCTCATCCATTGCTTCTTTTAACATCGCTTGTGCAGTTTCCCACATTTGATCGTCATCAAAGTATTTCTCAGTGTTATTCGGGTCACGGTAAGAAAGGCGGAATGAGAAATCTTTAAGATCAAAGTCTTTATATACTTCTAAAATCAATTCCACTACTTTTTTGAATTCTGCTTTAATTTGATCCGGACGTACGAAAATGTGCGCATCATTTAAAGTCATTCCGCGTACTCGTTGCAGACCAGATACGGCACCACTCATTTCATATCGGTGCATTGTGCCAAGTTCTGCGATACGGATTGGTAAGTGACGGTAAGAGTGCAGACCGTTTTTGAATACCATCATATGGTGAGGACAGTTCATTGGACGTAAAACAAGTGTTTCATTGTCCATTTCCATTGGCGGGAACATGCCATCTTGATAGTGCTCCCAGTGTCCTGATGTTTCGTATAATTTTTTCGAGCCAAGTACTGGTGTATAAACGTGTTTGTAACCTAAAGATAATTCTTTATCAACAATATAGCGTTCAATAGTACGGCGGATTGTTGCACCGTTTGGTAACCAAAGTGGTAAACCTTGACCAACTGTTTGGCTAGTCATGAATAAATCCAATTCTTTACCGATTTTACGGTGGTCACGTTCTTTTGCTTCTTCAAGCATTTGAAGGTGGTGCTTCAACTCGTCTTTAGTGAAGAATGCAGTACCGTAAATACGTTGCAGCATTTTGTTGTCTGAGTTCCCGCGCCAGTAAGCACCAGCTAATGATAATAGTTTGAACTCTTTTAACTTGCCTGTAGATGGTACGTGTACACCACGGCAAAGATCAAAGAAATCGCCTTGGTAGTAAATTGATACTTGATCATCTGCTGGAATTGCTTCAAGTAGTTCTAATTTATACTCGTCGCCAACTTCCTCGTAAATTTTTTGTGCTTCATCACGAGAAACGTTTTTACGCTCAATTTCGATGTTTTCGGAAATAATTTTTTTCATTTCTTTTTCAATTGCCGGTAAATCTTCTGCAGTGATTGGTGTTGGTGAATCGATGTCATAGTAGAAGCCTGAATCGATAACTGGACCGATACCTAATTTTGCATCCGGGTATAGACGTTTTACTGCCTGTGCTGTTAAGTGGGCAGTAGAGTGACGAAGAATTTCTAATGCTTCGTCTGATTTAATTGTAATGATTTCGATTGCACCATCTTGCTCGATTCCTGTTTTTGCATCGATTAATGTGCCGTTGATTTTACCTGCTAATGTTGATTTTTTTAGACCTGGGCTGATTGAGCCTGCAACGTCCAATGTAGATGTTCCCTTGGCAAATTCCTTTACTGCGCCATCCGGGAATGTTAATTTGATCATTTCTGACATGTTGTTGTCCTCCTTATAAGGTTTTTATTTAATTGAGAGTAGCAAAGTGTCGTCATCCTAATCCGTTGATTTCCGTTTCGGGGCGGACGCTTTCCGCGGGCGTGGCCTTACACGAGCGTCTCAGGCGTCACGCTATTCCCGCTGGAGTCGCCGCCCTACAATCAACTAATCTATAGCTATAAATTAATTTGCTCCCAATATTTTTTATCAGCCAAAATATATTAAGGCAAAATAAAAAGCACCGTCCCAACAAAGGGACGATGCTGTATGCTCGTGGTGCCACCCTTCTTCCTTCTTCGTTAAAACGAATCAGAAGCTCTCGGTCAGTTAACGTACTGAGAAACGATGACGGATTGGCCCCGTCACTGCTCCAAGGTAGTAAAGTATAACGCTTGTGCTAGGAAGCTTGCAGCCGTGTCTTCCCTCTCTAAAAGCCAGTTCGTTAAACTTGTTGTCCTCTTCAATGCATTTATTGTTTATTTACGTACAAAGTATACGCTCGATTTTGCAGAAATGCAATATTGAAAATTAAAACTTTCAATAATTTATTTTCTGCGGTTTGTTCCTGTAATTTCAAGCGGTGTCGTTAATGCTTGTACTCGCTGTAAAATACGGCCCGATTTCATTTCATCGATTGCCCCATGTTCAGTTACGGACCATTGTTCTTCCAGCTGTTTGTAATTAAAGTTTGAAGAGATGAATGTCGGCAATTTTTCCGCCATACGATAATGAAGGATTGAACCGATAATTTCATCTCTTGTCCATGTTGAAATCGGCTCTGAACCTACATCATCGAGCATTAATACCGGCACTTTTTTTACAAAATCAATTTTCTGCTCAATCGATCCTTCTGTTACCGACGACTTTAATTCACGGATGAATTCCGGCATATATACTAATAAAGTTTGAATACGTTCTTTCGACAAAGCATTAGCGATGGCGCCTAAAATATAGGTTTTCCCAACACCAAATGTGCCGTATAAATACAGCCCTTTTGCAGGAAGCTCTTTCGTTTCACGATATTGTTTCCTGAATTCAACCATAAACTGTGTCGCAGCCATGCGGGAATTATCATTCATATCCATTTCATTAAAATCTGCCTTCAGAACATCTTTCGGCATATACATCGTCTTCATCATTGAAGCTAGTTCACGCTGATCATCTTCTTTAAGCATTTGTTCGCACTTGCGGTAGATAATATTAATCTGACCATTCGAAAGCATTAACTGCGGAACATGACCTTTATAGAAATTTTGACACTGCGATGTAGAACCGGCCCCACAGCAAGTGTGCTTTTGCTCTACAAATTCAAAAAGAGTCGTCATTCCATATTGAATAACAGCCGAGTTTTCCGTCATATTATGGTCATTCATAAACTGTATTACGCTTGGATGTGAAAGGACCCGGGTTTTTAATTCATTATATTTTTGCTCAAATGATGGGATATTTATTTTATTGAGCGAATCTTTTATTGGTTCGATAGTACTCACCTGCTTTTTAATCACTATTTAATTGCTCTAATAATTTTTTGCGCTGCTCTTCAAAATCAATTTGGTTTTGAGTATTGTTGGAATTAGCTTGTTGTACTGGTTCCTGATCTTTTTCTTTAAACCAATCCGGAACTACGCCAACTTTTCTCGCCCCGCGCTGTTTGTTTTTCTTATCTTGCATTTCAGTATAAATCTTCGCTTGATTAATTGTCTGAATTTTGTTGTTTCGCCATGTATTTGCGACACTGTTAATATATTTTTCAGGCAATGCACCTTCTGTTTTTTCCATTACATACTCTAACATGTAATTGACGACAGCCGGGATCATCTTATAATGCAGGATCAATTTTTCCGCTGTTGCAACAACATACGCAAACGGCTCATGACCATCGTTTAACTCTTTTGTAAATGCATATGGCGTCTGTTTTTCATAGCGGGCCAATTCGGGTGTAAACACATAATCCCCTGGATAGTATTTCAGTAAATCCTGCTCGGTAATTTTCACGTCTACTTTATTTTCTTTATAATTCGATTCAATGTAAGCAAGTGCATCTTTAGCCAATAAGATGTTTTTCAACTGCATATTCAATGCAAGTGTCTGAATTTGATTACGTCCAAAACGGCTCGTTTTATTCGTTAATATAAATTCAAGAATGGCATTGACAACTCCGACTTTAATGCCATGTTTTAATACAAGATCATCCACTTGCTTCACTAACATTTCAACCGGTTCTTTACCGTTAAGTAAATTTCTCATGAAATCATATGGCAATGTTTCGTCGAAAGCCGGAATCCATTTTGACATATCTTTTACGGTAACTTTAAATGCGAGCGGTGTATCCATCGTAATTTTAGATGCCTTCAACTGAGATCCATCGCTTTCTTCTACAATACGAAGAGCTTCTAAAGCGTTTGCCGGAGGGTTTAACATCCAGTTTCCGGCGATAGACTGCACAAAGTTTTTCGTTAGTTTCCCATTGCTCTCATTATAGGCATATTCCATCAGCACATTGACTGCACCTACCGAGAGGCCTTGCTGCAATACGAGTTCCTCGGCTAAATCAACAATAAATTTCACCGGTTTTTTCCCTTTATACAGTGATTTCAGGAAATAATAAGGTACCGTTTTATCATAGTGAATCGACTGGTCATCAACCGTTAAATAATCTTCTGTAACTTTAATAAGATTGCGTTCATTTCGCTTTTCAATATAGTCTAATGCTTGTTCGGCCGTTTTAATTTGATTGTACCGGATTTCAGAGGCCAATGCTTCTACAAATGATTCCGGCAAGTTGCCTTTTGTCGAATCCCACACATGACGAATGATGACGTTTGCCACTTCTATCGGGATATCATAAGAACTGTAAAGCGATTCTGCTATTTTTACATGCCCTGAAAATGGTTCTTCACCATGAGTCAAAATCAGCAAATACTGATAAGGTGTAGAATTTTTAAAATCAACGAGCGCTGAATCAGGAGAATCGGTTTTCGAGTTATTATTTTCTTCAACTTTATTCAAATCGTTATTCGTAACCGTAATTTGCGATAAGTTTTTCGATTTACGATCACGGTAGCTATGTTCAACCTTTGCAATTTCCATTGTATTTTCAGCGGTTTTTGCACCTTTTTTAAGCCAGTTATTCATGACTACCTTCATAAAGTTTTTATTATAATTTAATTCGTCATTCATTGAAATATAATGGATCAAAACATTCAATGTACCGTAAGAAACCCCTTTTCTAAGGAAATAATTAAATTCCATTACAACAGATTCCGGAGGCAAATAACCATTAAATTTTTGGAAAACTTCAATCGGTGAGGTTTTTTCTAAATACTCGATTAAACCTTCTTTATCATTAATATTTTGCTGTGTTTTCGCAGGCGCAGAGTTGATTACTTCCACCGAACGGAAAATGTCCTGTTTTTTAATCAGTTTCGGCTTTGCGACACCTACGTTCAGCTGGTAGTACTCTTCACAGCGTTTTTCAAGCTCTTTTTTCGTAAGTCCTTCATCTGTATCCCATGCCAATAACACTATTCTTTGCATATCCGTCACAGAGAAATTATACATAAACGCTAATTTAGCAATGGCAATCTTAATATCCAGTGTAAATAATTTACTTGGGATTAAGTTTTGGCTCATACCCATCATGAAGCTTTTAAAATCAAATAAGTCATACTCAAACGGGTACGACATTTTTGAACGTTCATTTACCGAACCTGTATTTTCCTGCATGACTTGCTTTAGCTCAGTTTCTGTTATTGCAACAAATGCATCATTAAAGCTGCATGTGACATCTTTATAGCCATGTAAGGAAATATCATGTTTCGATAAGTTATTTCGTAATGATTCATACTGTTCGCGCCCGATTTTCCGTAAAAGCGCTACAGAAAGAATCGAATCGTCAAAGAAGTCATGGCCAGTCAATGGCGGATATAAAATATACTTCATCGATTTATATGAATCCATCATCTTCTCAAATGACTTCACTAAACCAATTGCTTCTAATACGATTCTTGCTTGCAGTAGTTGCTTCGGTTTAAAACTTAATGAATCGAGCAGGTTGCTATGAAAACAAGTTGCCTTTTCGTGTTGTTGTGTTTCAACCCATAACTTTAAATATAGTGCCGTAGCTTCAACACCGATAATCGGCTGATAGCATAATTGCAATGCAAGCTGATGCTCACTAGTGATAGTTTGAGGGCAATGAATTTCACAATGGTCATATGGATTTAGCTGATTCATCATTACCATTTATCCCTCCTAACACTTATTTGTCATTTGACTGACGGGTCATAATTTCTTTCAGTTCCTCGATAAATACAGTAATATCTTTAAATTGGCGATAAACAGATGCGAAGCGTACATAGGCAACTTCATCGATTTTCGCAAGTCGGTCCATTACCATCTCCCCGACATCTTCCGAACGTACTTCAGCATTGCCTAATCGGCGCAATTCTTTTTCAATCGATAAAACAATCTCTTCTAATTGATCTAATGCAACCGGGCGTTTTTCACATGCGCGTATTAGACCACGCAATACTTTTTCACGGCTAAACTCCTCGCGTGAACCATCCTTTTTCACAACGATTAACGGTGTTTCTTCAATTTTTTCAAATGTCGTAAAGCGAAAGGCACATGATTCACATTCACGACGTCTGCGAATTTCTTTATTATCATCAACAGGTCTTGAGTCTACAACGCGTGTCCCATTGTATTGACAAGCTGGACATCTCATATAATAATTTCTCCTAAAAGTTAGTTTAATTCTATTATAACAAAAACAACGCGCTTGAAATAGTGCTTCACGCGCGTTGAAATTTTCCAATGGAAAGTCATTCAATTATATAGTGCATTGTTGCTTCACACAATAGAAAAAGCCTTTTGCAAAAATGATTTACTTTCTGCAAAAGGTTCTTTCTGTGTTATTAGGTCGCGTATTTATGCCTTTTTAAAGTGTTTAATCACACTAATAAAGCAATAAATTATGCATTTACTGTTGCTAATTCATTTGCAATTTTCTTTGTTAAGTCTACTACGCGAGCAGAGTAACCCCACTCATTATCATACCAAGCGATGACTTTTACTTTACGGTCACCTAATACAATTGTAGTTAAACCGTCTACAGTAGATGAGTATGTTGTTGTATTGTAGTCAGAAGATACTAATGGCTCCATAGAGAAGTTTAAAATACCGTTCATTTTGCCTTCAGCTGCCTCTTTAAATGCTGCATTTACTTCTTCTACTGTTACGTCTTTTTCTACATCTACAACTAAATCAACTAAAGAAACGTTTGGTGTTGGCACACGTAATGCCATACCGTGGATTTTCCCATCCAATTCCGGTAATACAAGACGCAATGCTTTTGCTGCACCAGTTGAAGTCGGGATAATAGATGATCCGCAGTTACGCGCACGACGTAAATCTTTGTGTGGGTTATCGATGTTGTTTTGATCGTTTGTATAAGCGTGAACTGTTGTCATTAAACCGTTTACAATACCGAACTCATCGTTTAATACTTTTGCTACAGGAGCTAAACAGTTTGTCGTACAAGATGCATTTGAAATGACATCATGCTTTGATAAATCCAATTTATCGTCATTTACACCTAAAACAACGGTAATATCTTCATTTTTACCAGGAGCAGTTAAAATAACTTTTTTCGCGCCAGCTTCAATATGTTTTGCTGCTTTTTCACGTTCATTGAATTTACCAGTAGCTTCGATTACGATATCTACACCCATTTGAGCCCATGGTAATTTTAATGGATCACGTTCACTAACTAATTCAACACGTTTGCCGTTTACAATTAAAGCACCTTCGACTGCTTCTACAGTTCCCGGGAAAACACCATGATTTGTGTCATACTTAATTAAATGTGCTAACGTTTCAGATGGATAGCTTGCGTTCACTGCTACGATATTCACGTCACCACGCATCATTGCTTGTCGGAACACCATACGACCAATGCGGCCAAAACCATTAATTGCAATAGAAACTGTCATATTATTTAAATCCTCCTAAAAGTACGATTCATTCGTTTTATTTATTCGTTGATTAGTATAACACATATTATAAAAAGTTGAACATATTTAATCCGCTTAATTAAATTTGTTATTTTCAGATAATACATACCCTCAAAATAAAAACCTCAACCAACTTTTAATAAAATTAGTTGAGGTTTTATTTTACTTCAGGACGTTCCACTCATACAAAATATTTTGAAGCTGAATTGCTGTATCTTCCAGCGTGCCATTATTATGAATAACTGCATCAGCTAACTGTTCCTTTTCTTTGACCGGAATCTGTGTCGCTATACGGGCATTTGCTTCTTCTTCCGTAAAGCCATTTCGTTCCATTAAGCGCTGTAGCTGCACTTCTTTATTTACAGAAACTACAATAATTTTTTCTACGAAATGTTCCAGCTTACTTTCGAATAGCAGCGGAATATCCATGAAAACATTTTTTTCACCAAACGAGATAAATTCATCACGCTGACGCAGCATTTCTTCACGAATAGCCGGATGTATGATGCCATTTAAAGTTTGCCGCATTTCCTCATTATGAAAAATAATACTTCCCACTTTTACACGATCCATTGAACCATCTTGTGCAATGACTTCCGGTCCAAATGCTTCTGCAATTTTTTTCAATGTCGGCGTACCAGGCTCGACTACTTGTCGTGCTACTACATCTGCATCAACAATCGGCAATCCGTATGACTTAATCATTTTTGCAACTGTGCTCTTTCCGCTGGCAATACTACCAGTTAAACCTATAATCACAGCAATTCCCCTTTACTTTTGACATTGCGGACAATATGTTGATGTTCTACCCGCGATAACGAGAGATTCTGTATTTGTTTCACATACAACACATTGCTTTTTCCCATACATTTTCAGTCGATGCTGCATTGTTCCTGCACCACCATTAATACTCCGGTAGTCTGAAATTGTCGATCCGCCCGAATCAATGCTTTCCTGCAATACGTCACAAATTACATGAAAGAGTTTTGTCTTTTGCTCACGACTTAACTCACCCGTTGTTTTCCCCGGATGAATAAGCATTTTGAACAATGCTTCGGTGGCATAAATATTGCCGCAACCCGAAATCACCTGACCATCCATGATGACCTCTTTAATCGGTTTTTTTGCGAATTTGGATTTTTCACTTTGCATGAGGAAAAAATCACAGGCGATTTCATCAAAAGGCTCCGGTGCCATTTTTAACAATGGCGGATGATCGGCGATTTCTTTAATAAAGCGCAATTCACCAAAACGGCGGATATCAGCATAGACAAGCAATTCTCCGCTTGCCAATGTAAATATCGCATGGATATGCTTACGGAATTTTCCTTCCGTTATCTCCACCACATCATTCACAACAAACCATGCGCCACTCATCCCTAAATGATTCACTAAAATAAAACGTTCATCATTTTTCTTTAGATGAAAGAATATATATTTTGATCTGCGCTCCAATTTCTCGATTGTCATATCGCGTACTAATAATTCAAATTGAGAAGGCTTTGCGTTTTTTACAATCGCCTGTTTACCTGCCTCATGCGATGTATAAACGACATCCGATAAAGAGACAGATTCAATCGTCTTCCCTTCTACGATTGGCCGTAAATCACGTACGACCCCTTCTACTTCTGGTAATTCTGGCATAAATGGTACTCCTTATTTCGCATCGTACCATGTAGGACCATATGAAAATTCAACCTTTAACGGCACATTTAACTTAATTGCATTTTCCATAACTTCAGGTACGATACGTTCTAAAATTTCAACTTCTTCTTTTGGTGCTTCAAAAATCAGTTCATCGTGTACTTGCAATAATAGCTTTGTCTGTAGTCCTTCTTGTTCAAGGCGCGCATTCATATCAATCATTGCTTTTTTTATAATGTCCGCGGCACTTCCTTGGATCGGTGTGTTCATCGCAGTACGTTCAGCAAAACTTCTTAAATTGAAGTTCGAGCTTGTGATGTCCGGCAAGTAGCGGCGGCGATTTAAAATCGTTGTAACGAAACCTGCTTTCTTTGCCTCTTCAATACTTGTATCCATATAGTTTTTTACACCAGGGAAGCTTTGCAAGTAGTTTTCAATGAAAATCCCCGCTTCTTTACGTGTAATATCAAGGCTTTGTGATAAGCCATAATCACTGATTCCATATACAATACCAAAGTTTACAGCTTTTGCTGTGCGACGCATTAAGCTTGTCACATCATTCGGATTTTCAAGATTAAACACATCCATTGCCGTACGCGTATGGATGTCCATCCCTTGCTGGAATGCCTCTACAAGCGCATCATCCCCGCACATATGAGCCAATACGCGCAGCTCAATCTGTGAATAATCCGCCGCAAACAAAATCCAATCCTTTTTCGACGGAACAAACGCTTTTCGAATTTTGCGTCCTTCTTCTAAACGAATCGGGATATTTTGTAAATTCGGGTTTGTTGAGCTTAAACGCCCAGTTGAAGTTAATGCCTGCTGGAATCGGGTATGCACTTTTGAATCTTCTTTATGCACTTCTTTTATTAAACCTTCAATATATGTTGACTGCAGTTTCGCAAGCGTTCGGTACTCAAGAATATGCTTCACAATGTCATGCTCGGACTGTAACTTCTCCAGTACATCGGCTGCTGTTGAATATCCTGTCTTTGTCTTTTTAATGACAGGTAAGCCTAATTTATCAAATAAGATAACACCAAGCTGTTTCGGTGAATTAATATTGAATTTCTCGCCTGCCAGCTCATAAATTGTCGCTTCCATTACTTCAAGCTTTGCCTTCAAATCATCGCCCATTTGACGTAATGTATCAATATTGACAGTTATCCCTTCGCTCTCCATTTTCCCTAAAATATGTGCAAGCGGCAGCTCCAGCTCTTTGTATAATTCAAACTGTTCATTTTCCTTCAGCTTTTGCTCTAATAAAGGCTGCAGCTTCCAAACTGCTACTGCTTTTCGGCTCACATGTTCAGCTACATGATCCGCACCTGGAACAACCCACTTCGCCCCTTTTCCGTAGATTGCTTCATTGGATTGTACATCCTGGTAACCGGATTCCTTTGCAAGTGTTGCCACATCATCACCTGATATCGACGGCTTTAAAATGTACGAAGCTAACAATAAGTCAAACTCCACGCCTTTAAGCTCAATCCCTAAACGATGGAGCATTGCTTGTGTTGCTTTACTGTCCACAATATACTTTTTCTTAGTTTCATCTTGCATCCATGCTTTTAAGTCCGCATTATCAACTACATTATCAATCGCTGTGTAAACCGTACGTTCTCCGTCTGACAAGGCTAAACCGAGGGCATTACAGCTATGGTAATGTTCATTTTCCAACTCGAGGTGGATTGCCATCGTTTCTTTTAACATGTCGCCTGTAATAGCCTGTACATTTTCAAATACTAATTCAGCTTGTTCTGTTTCTACTGTTTCAAAATCACTTTTTTCGATTAAAGATTTAAAGCCAAGCTCTTGCCATACATTAAGAAGTGCTTCCTCATCCGGACCTGCATATGCTAAATCATCAAGTGAAATTGTTAGTGGTGCATCTGTATGAATTGTCGCAAGCTTTTTTGATAAGTGAGCCATTTCTTCATTGTCTACCAGCTTTTCTTTCATTTTCGAAGCTTTCAATGAATCCATCGCTTCATATAATTTTTCAATCGTCCCGTGTTCCTTCAATAATTTAATCGCTGTTTTTTCACCAACGCCTGGAACTCCCGGAATATTATCGGATTGATCACCCATAAGCCCTTTCATATCGATAATTTGCTCCGGTGTCAGTCCATACTTTTCTTCAATATGTGCCGGTGTATATTTTTCAATATCGGTAATCCCTTTACGGGTAATATAGACTGTGACATCCTCAGTTGCGAGCTGCGTTAAATCTTTATCTCCCGAAACAACGATTACTTCGATCCCTTGTCCAGCAGCCTGTTTTGCTAACGTTCCGATAATGTCATCTGCTTCGTACATTTCCAGTTCATAGCGTTTAATGTTGTATGCATCAATCAGTTTTCGAATATATGGGAATTGTTCGGAAAGCTCTGGCGGAGTTTTTTGACGTCCCCCTTTATATTCACCGAACGACTCATGACGAAAAGTCGTTTTCCCGGCATCGAAAGCAACAAGCATTTGTGTCGGATTTTCCTCACCGATAATTTTTTGCAGCATCGTCGTAAAACCATATGTCGCATTTGTATGAATCCCACTGTCATTTGTAAGCAGCGGCAATGCAAAAAAGGCACGATAAGCCAATGAGTTTCCATCTAGTAAAAGCAATTTTTGTTTTGTCATGCGCGTTCCTCCATTAATCAATTTCACCTCGGTGTGATTACACCCGGATTCGAGTCAGGTTCACAGGATACGAATCAGTCATCCAACGCTTTTAACCTGAATTTCTTTTAAATACTCTTTGCCGAATCTGTTGCTCCACCCGGAGGCATCAACTTCTGGCGTGTATTCAAAACGCACCGAAAGAAGTTAAGTTACGATTGTATGTTCTCCTTCTACTTTAGCGATTATTGCGATGAATTGCCAACATAAACGCAAATTCTTCTACAATAAAATTCTTATTCACCACAATTAAGCCGGACGCAAAGCGACTGTCCCTACCAAGGACTTAAACATCAGCAGGCAATACCCTTTAATCGCAATGACTCATATCTAACTCTATCTTAAAATCCATGTAAACAGAAACTTTCCGCAACATGTATTCCACGCCTAAAAAGAAAAAATCCAGAGGAATGCAATATAGCATAATCTGGATTTTTCCATCATTGAATTAAGTTCATATTAGTTTAGAAGTTATTTATACAACTAAAAAATTCTTTATATTTTGAAGTGATTAATTTGTCCTTTTAACTTAATAATCATTTCATTCAATTCGTGTGCGATGCTCAGCATTTCTTCAGTCGATGCTGTCTGTTCTTCTATTGATGCAGCAATACTTTGAGAATGCTCATTGGTTTCTTCCAATGAGTGAACCGTTATATCCGTTGTTTCAAGTACCCGATTAGAGTCCGTTGCGATTCCTTGGAATGCATCTGTTACATTTTGAATTTCATTTTTCATATTATCCACTAATTTAGAAATTGTATTAAATGTTTCAACAGCCGAGTAGATCGTCACGCTTTCCTGCTCGATTTTCGTTACAACATTATTAATTGCAACAACAGATTCATTTGAATCTTTTTGCATTTCATTAATCAATGTCGTAATATCACTCGCCGAATTCGCCGATTGTTCTGCCAATGAACGAACTTCATCCGCTACTACTGCGAAACCTTTCCCGTATTCCCCAGCTCTTGCCGCTTCGATTGCCGCATTTAAAGCAAGTAAGTTGATTTGATCTGAAATACTTGAAATAATTTTCGTGATTTGACCAACTTCTAAAGAACGGCTATTCATTTGTTCTGTTTTCATTAATGACATTTTCGCCGTTTCATTAATTGTTTCGATTCCTGCAACAGACTTATGAATAACTTCTATTCCTTGTGTTGCGACAGTATTGGTATCTATCGCCTCCTGAGCCACTAATTTCGTAACATTAGAAATTTCTTCAATTTTGAATGCGATCTGTTCCACTGCCACCCGGTTTTGTACAGCGCCTTCTGTAATTAGCTCAGTGCTAGAAGCAATTTCCTGTATCGCGCCCGATACCTGATTCGATGTAATTGTTAACTGTTCTACCGTCTCTTTTAATATCGAAGAACCTTCCTCAACATGGTCGGATGTGTCGGTTACATGGTAGATAGTCTCTCTCAATTGCGTTTGCATATCCGAGAAGCTAGTTGTTAAACGCCCGATTTCGTCATCACTGTATACTTCCAATTGTTTTGATAAATCACCCTGTGCCACAATTTCAGTGTGGTTTAAAAGCTGATTTAAAGGATTCACAATTTTTTTTGAAACCATAACCGCTATAATTGAGCCTATAATCAATGCAACAAGCAGTGAAGCAACTATAATTATAATTAACAATCTATTCAATTCATCAATAAAATCCGCATCCGCATCCAATCCCAGAACAGAATCCGTCCCAGGAATTTGAAGAAAGGTTGATTGGTGTTTTCCATAATCATCTTCATAGATATCGCTCGCCACTGTTTCCGTTGTGGAAAGTGCCGCTGTCTGTTCTTCTGTAAAAGCAAGCGGTGTCAGGTAATCTTCCGAATTCCCCAATACCAGAATAACTTCCTCTCCATCGACTTTACTCATAATATAGGCATTTTCCAAATCAAAATCATTTTGGAAATCGGTTGTGGCTTCCAGTAATTTTTCATATGAAGCCTTGTTTTTCTTAGCATCATTCACTATATCCGCGTCAAAAAGCGTACTGAATTTTTCCATACTCAACAATAAGTTTTGGTTGTGCTGCGGAATGATCTGGTTATTAATTAAGTTGCTGGAAACCAAAAATAGAATCGAACTAAAAACAACACTTAATAAAATAATTGGAACTAAAATTCCTAATAAAATCTTGGTTTTTACTGAATTAAATTTTTTTAACATTTACATTGCTCTTTAAAACAATTATGAAATTGTTTTAACCAAGCTTCCCCCCAAATTTAATTTTTCACATACAACTTTTCTTCTTTTTCTACATATTCCATAAAGTCCAACGATAAGATATGGTCATTTTGGGCCAACGATTCACTGCTAAAGAAAATGACAGCAAACGTCGCACCCTGACCGTACGGAATATGACGATATTCTAAAATATGGTGGAATTGTTTCTGCAATAATTCATGGTGTATCACAAGCCCGTCATCAATCTTTATCTCACCTTCAAACTCGGCACAAGTAAAGCTGTAAATTTTATTGTCCATTGCGTTTATTAAGGCAGCCCAATCCGGTTTTTTCTGTTCGAAGAAATAGTCGTACGAGTTAACCCCATATGCAAAACTTCCTAATTCGGTCGTACCTGCACCAGCAAAGCGTAATGGATTCACTTCAATTGGTATAATTGTTCCTTCATCATCCATGCGCAGTTCTACATGCAGCGGCATTTTCCGTAAATTGAAGATCTCCCCAAGTCCTTGCAGATACTCGGTAATCGGAGCTAAGTAATTTTGCAGCACTTGCTTGCTCGTATAATAAATACGATCACTCATATCTTTTTCGTCTTTGAACATACGTGCAAATAAATTGAGCACAACCGGATCATTCTTTTCATCGTAGAAAAGATCGATTGCAAATTCCTGCCCCTCAATATAACTTTCAACGATAAAGGTTTCGCTACCCAAAACATCCTTTGAATCGTCTTCACTCGATTGTTCCATCGTCTCTTCCATTTTATCGATTATACTTTGGAATTCTTGTGGATTCTCTACCCTGTAAACCCCAACACTTGAGTAACCGACTGTCGGCTTAAAGATTAACGGATAGGGTAGTGAGGATAGATCAAGTTGCCCTAACTCACCTGAAGTAGTTTCTAAAAAAAAGAAATTAGGATAACTCTCAGCTAAACGCTTTCTGAATGCAAATTTATTTTTAAATAAATTCGCTGTTTTTGTTACATGCGATTCTGCATAATATTCATTTAGAATCTGAATGGCTTCTTCAGAATTCATGATGATTAAATCCTCTTGTTGAAATACTTTCACCAGATTTTGGTCATCTTCTGATTTGTGATTTAGAATCAACTGTTGTTGAATATCCAAAACCTTTACTTTCTTTTCGATCAATGTTTCTGCTAAGAGTGGGGATACATAAGCTGTATCTAATAGAATCAAAACTTTCACTTCCTTATATGTATGAACTAATAATTAATTAACGTGCATTATTACCTAATTTTTCTGAATATATAAGTATTTATACCCTAAAAAAATTATTGCATTATATGCACAAAATACTACACTTGTTATATTATACACACTTATTCAAATTTTCCTATTTATTTTCAATTTTATTTAATTAAACTTGCTATAATAAACAAAAACCGCGTGGGATAAAATCCCGCGCGGTCTAAATATTTATTTAATTTTATTTTTGAACTTCACTACATGTACACCGTTTTTTTCTTCTTTATAAAAAATCTCTTCAAAAATAACCGTTAATAAAAAGGCATTTAAAAATGGAATGATGACATACATCGGCATGCCGCCTAAATCGTATGGCATCAACCCGCGTGCAAATACTTCTACAAAACCAATTTGTGTGAAGTAAAAGATCATACCAATACCAACTTGCCAGATTGGACGTTTATCTTCACGTTTTTCAAACCACAGCACTTTCTTGAACGAATCCCGTACATCTTCTGCAATAAACAAACTTAATACTAAAATAGCAATAAACAAAATTGGTATATGAAAAATTTCCACCTTCACGAAATTAATATTAGATTGATAAAAAAGCGCCGTTACAGATGTTGCCATAATAAAAGCGATTAAACTATTCTGTATTACTTTACTCAAACTTTGCCACTCCCCCTGTATGAACTAACTATACTATAGTATAACAGCAAAATAATAGTTTCCAATAATATAATTTGAAAATTTAATGAAGTTAAATAATGTAATTTTTTCCACACAAAAAAGCCATTTAGAACGGTTACATTCCAAATGGTTTTCATACTTTTTAATCCAATCGTCCGGATAACAGTTTTGCATATGGCGAGTCTGACGGGATGATAATCATCGTCTCATTGCCGATTGTTTTCTTGTATGATTCTAACGTTCTGAATAAACTGTAGAATTCCGGGTCTTTCGAGTATGCAGCATTATAAATTTGTGCGGCCTGTGCTTCTCCTTCTGCACGGATGACAGATGCTTCTTTGTTTGCTTTCGCAAGAGTCACTTGAACTTCCTGGTCTGTTTTCGCCTCTTTACTGCGCTTTTCCGCATCCCCTTCTGACAGATACTTTTGCGCAATCGATTGACGTTCAGAAACCATTCTTGTATAAACAGATTGTTCGTTCTCCTCCGGTAAATCCGTACGGCGAATACGTACATCAATTACTTCAATACCGAAATTGGCCGAATCGATTAATTCATTGACGCGTTGGGTAACACGGTCATTAATGTTCCCGCGTTTCGAATCCTTTTCATTAATAATATCGCCGTATTCCGTCTGACCGAATTCTGTACGAAGTGCCGAATAAATGAACTCTTCCATACGACTTTCCGCATTGAGCAACTGTCCTGCATTTGAAATTAACGCTTTTGGATCCGTTACACGCCAAACAGTATAGTTATCAATAATAATTCGCTTTTTATCCTTTGTACTGATCTCTTCTTCTGTCATATCATGTGTCATTAAATTGCTTGGTAAAGTTGTCACACTTTGAATGAACGGGATTTTCATATGAAGTCCCGGTTCACTTTCGTACTTCACTACTTCCCCGAACTGACGAACTACTTTATATTCATTTTCTTTAACAATATACAGATTCGCAAATACGACAATTAACGCTGCAAACACAACCGTTAATACAATAGCAGAAGAAACCCATTGTTTTACATTTATCGGCTTCTTATCTTTCTTTAATGGTGTTGGTGCTTTTTTTCCATTTGTATTACTGCTATTTACTTGTTGTTCAGCGTCGTTTGCTTTCGGTACTTCCTTCACTTCTTTCGACCCTTTTTTGTTGCCGAACAATTTTTTCACAAACTCATCTAAATCGCCGTCAAAGTTATTTTTGTTGTTACTCATTCACTTTTGCTCCCTTCTTTTTTCTCTTCTGTAGAAGGAGGTGTCGTTTGCATTGGCTGGATCGGCAAGTACTTCATCGTACCGCTGCCTTCATCATTCATAATATAAATTTGGGCATTCGGTAAAACTGCCTCCAATGTTTCGAGCACTAATCGTTCACGTGTAATATCTTTATTCAGACGATATTCATCATAAAGCTGGTTAAATAAAGCTACTTCACCTGTAGCTTGCTCGATACGTGAAGCCTTTTCCCCTTTTGCCTTCGAAAGAATTGCAGCTGCTTCACCAACCGCTTCACTTACTCGCTGGTTTTCGTATTTTTCCGCTTCGTTAATCTTTGTATTTTTTGTCTCTCGTGCATCAGTAACATCTGTGAAAGCTGCACGCACTTCTGCATTCGGCACCTCTACATCTTGCAGCTTTACTCCCAGAACACCAATCCCGATATCGTATTTTTCGATTAACGATACAAGCAATTCGCGTGTCTCCGCTTCAATATCCGCTTTACCATCCGTCAATGCCTCATCGATTGTTGAGCTGCCTATGATGGAACGAATCGCACTCGATGTCGCATTATGTAAAATCGCTCGCGGCTCCTGTGAACTAAATAAATATTTTTTCGGCTCAACAATACGCCATTGAACAACAAGATCTGTTAAAACAATATTTTCATCACCTGTAATCATTTTTGTTTCTTTATCGAATGCTTCAACCGTACCGTCCGGGTTTTGCTTATAGCCGAACTGTAAACTGTACGTTTCTTTTGATAAAATTTCTACAGACTGTATTGGCCACGGTAATTTAAAATGAAGTCCTGAATCTTGTATTGTTTCATCCGCTTGACCAAATGTAATCACTACTGCCTGTTCCGATTCATCTACTGTATACCAGGATGTCGTCACAACAATAATACCTACGACAGCCATGAGAATAAGCGCTACCCACATTAATGTTCTTTTTACACTCATCATATAAAGCCTCCTTACTTTTCAATTTCCTCTTATTCTACGGGTAATGAATTGTAAAAGTTTCATATTTTTTCAAAATAAGATATAAACAAAAAAACCGCACAAAAAGCTTCCAACTTTTCACGCAGTTTCTTCATTATTATATTTAGTTTTCTTGCTAAGCGTTACCTTCTTTTAGAAACGGGGGTTTCTATTAAGAACTATAACACCGCAATATAAAGTTCAATTTAATGTTTTGTAAATTTACTGTTAAATTTTAACCCTTCAAAGGTAGGAACACTTTAATACTCGTCCCTTTTCCTACTTCACTATCCACTATGATTTTACCGTTATGTGCTTCAATCAAATGCTTTACAATGGACAAACCAAGACCTGTCCCACCAGAATTTCGACTTCGTGCCCGGTCTACCCTGTAAAAGCGCTCAAAAATACGTGATATCTCAGCTTTTTCAATACCGATTCCTTCATCTTTCACTTCAAATATTCCGTATTGATCATTGGCACTAATACGTAGTGTAACGGTAGTTTCTTCTTTAGAATAAGCGATCGCATTGTTAATTAAATTTGTAAAAATTTGCATTAGACGATTTACATCACCTAAAATAACCGCATCCTGCACTATCTCTACATCAAACTGCATATTTTTATTTTCTAATTGTGAGCTTGTCAAATCAACAACCCGTACTAAAATATCCTGCAACTTTGTTGGCACCACATCGAGTGTAAATCCATGCCGCTCAATTTTAGATAGCTCAAGCAAATCATTGACGAGAACCTGAATTCGATTGCTCTCATCGTGTATAATAGTCAAAAAGGACAACAGCATCTGCTCATCTTTAAATGCCCCGTCTAGAAGTGTCTCTGAAAATCCTTTAATCGAAGTAATCGGTGTCCGCAGCTCATGCGAAACATTCGCAACGAAATCTTTTCGAATTTGCTCCAATCGCACAAGTTCACTCACATCATGCATAACAATTACAACACCAAGCCAGCGTCCATGTTCACCAACAACTGGTGCCCCATAAACTTGCTCATAATATTCTTCATTTGCGATTTCCATTTCAAGCTGCTGACGATATGGTAATTCCGTTAAAAACACATGATCGATAAACTTTTCAAGCTCTTTTGGCAATCCGAGCATCATGAAATTCTTACCAATGAGCTTCTCTTTCGGCAGCTCGAACAACGTCTGGAACTTCCTGTTAACAATCGAAATATTGCCTTCACGGTCGATCATCATTAATGCACTGCCCATATTTTCAATCAATGTTTTTAAACGTTCTTCTTCAATAGCTCTTGTTTTCGTAATATCCTGTAAATTGCGCGCCAAAATGTTAACTGAATTTCTTAACTCAACAATTGTATTCGGTCCATTCGCAAAAGCACGCGCACGATAATTACCTTTCGAGAGCTCTCTCGCAGTTTTTGTAATATTAACAATCGGCGTAATAAAATTGCTTACAACCCGGTATGCCATAAAACTCATAATAATTAAACCGCCTAATAATAATGCAGCAATAATCAAATATATTTTCTGCTTCGTGCTTTGTAGTCCTTCAGCCTGTCTATCTATTGCATAAGTGCCTAATATGGCTTCTTTCTGTGTCTCAGTAAGTTCAATCTGTTCCTGCTCGATCACTTGCTCCAATTGCTGCTCAGAATCCTTTGTCACTTCATGAACAAACTCATCTGCGAAAAATGGAAAAAGCTGCCCTATGAACAGTCCTAGAACAGCTAAACTTGATCCAATTACTAAAATAAACGAATAAAATAAACGATTTTTCATTGCGTTCATTATTTTTTTGGCTCCTCAAATTTATAACCTAAACCACGGATTGTTTTAATATACAGTGGTTTACGACTATTTTCTTCAATTTTATCCCGCAGATGGCTAATATGTACGTCTACGATTCGAGTATCCCCGGCAAAATCGTAGTTCCATACGGCACTAAGCAGCTGGTCGCGTGTTAAAACACGGTTTTTATTTTCAAGCAAGTAAACAAGCAATTCAAATTCTTTCGGTGTGAATTCCAAAGACTCATCATCGATAAATGCTTCAAATCGTTCCGGGAAAACTTTTAAATTACCGAATGAGTAAACTACTTCACTCGATTCGACTGTTTCTTCCACAACCGGTCCAGAGAAACGTCGCAGCACAGCCTTCACTCGGGCAATTACTTCACGTGGGCTGAATGGCTTTGTCATATAGTCATCCGCACCGAGCTCTAAACCTAATACTTTATCAAATTCATCGTCTCTCGCAGTCAGCATAATAATCGGTATATTGATGCGCAAACGTCGTAATTCTTTACAAACTTCAACACCATCAAGTTTTGGCAGCATTAAATCCAATAAAATCAGATCCGGTGTTTGTTCTACTGCTGTATCAAGACCCACCTGACCATCATGAGCCAATAGAACTTCAAAACCTGCTTGTTCCAAGTTATATTTTAATAATGTTGCAATTGGCATTTCATCTTCTACTACTAAAACCGTTTTAACCATTATAAGTTCCTCCAAAATCGATTTGAAACCCCCATCTCAAAATCAATCTTCCAGTGGTTGGCTATCAACTATTTTGTTAAATATGTACTGATTAAAGCACTATCTTCATAGTAACAACTTTTTTTGAAAAGTACAATTATTCCTCTGTTCAGAAGTCTAAGCTCTTTCTTACTTGAAGAAAATTTTAATTCATATTATTTCGATAGGTAAAATAATTTTTACTATTGACTGAATATTTATTATTATGGTAACATTTAGAAAAATTGTTTATACACGCTTACAGAAGTGTAAATTTTTTTATTAAGAATCCCTAGTAATTCAATATGTTAAGTATTTTAACAGAAAGTAGGTGCTTCCATGACAAATGGAATCAATATCGAGTTAGTAAATTTAACAAAAAGTTTCGGTGAAAAACAAGTATTAAAGGATATTAATTTAACAATCCCCGCTGGACAATTCGTTGCGATCGTCGGGAAAAGCGGATGCGGAAAAAGTACGCTTCTCCGTATCATTGCAAATTTAGAACATAAAACGGCAGGAGAATCTTTAAAAGACGGTATTCAACAGGAGGACTTTTCAGGCGTTCGTGTCATGTTTCAGGAAGATCGTTTACTTCCATGGCTGTCTGTTATAGAAAATGTAGGGGTTGGCACAGAGTTGAAAAAGGATTGGCAACCGATCGCATTAAAATCACTTGAACACGTAGGATTAAAAGACCGTGCAAAAGAGTGGCCACATGTACTGTCAGGAGGCCAAAAGCAACGGGTTGCATTAGCTCGTGCGCTTAGTGCACAGCCAAGACTTTTGTTATTGGATGAGCCGCTTGGTGCATTGGATGCACTGACACGACTGGAAATGCAAAATCTAATTGAACAATTGTGGTTAAAACAAAAATATACGTCGTTACTCGTGACACATGACGTGGCAGAAGCAATTACATTGGCAGATCGAATTATATTAATCGAAGACGGAAACGTTGCTTTAGATTTGCCGGTAAAACTTCCTCGTCCAAGAACACGTTCAAATCCGCATTTTGCTGAGCTTGAGGAAATTCTGCTTCAGCACTTATTAGGAAAACAAACAAAAACAGAAACACAAACGCAAACGAAACAAAAAGAATTACAAGCGATTATTTAAGGAGGTATTACAAATGAAAAAACTATTATCTGTCTTTTTGCTATTAACTTTATCAATTATTTTAGTCGGGTGCTCATCATCGAATGCTGAAAATAAAAAGGTTCGAATCGGCTACCAGAAAAATGGCACAACATTGCTATTAAAGGCGAATGGCGAACTTGAATCACGTTTAAAAGAACTGGGTTATTCAGTGGAATGGTCTGAATTCAATACCGGAAGTTCAGTTCTGGAAGCTTTAAACTCCGGAGCTATCGATTTTGCCAATGCAAGTGATGCCCCTTCAATGATGGCATTATCAAAAGGAATGAATTTCAAGTACATCGCAGGTGAAGAATCATCTCCACAAACAGAAGGAATTTTAGTGAAAAGTGATAGCTCTATCCAATCAATCGAACAATTGAAAGGTAAAAAGATTGCGTACAATAAAGCTTCCATCTCCGAATATTTATTAGTTACTGCTCTGGAAACAGTTAATCTGACACTGGATGATGTAGAATCTGTTATTTTAAGTCCAGCAGATGCGACTATTGCATTTCAAAACGGCGAGGTTGATGCCTGGGTTACTTGGGATCCGTATATGACGGTTTCCGAAAGTAAAGGCAATCAGATTTTAGCTACAGGAGAAGGCATTGTAGAACACCGCGGCTTCTACTATGCATCTGATAAATTTATCGAATCCAATAAAGATGCAGTCGTTGCCTATGTGGAAGAACTATCTAAAGTCGGTGAAGCCATTGATACTGATTCAAGTGATGCAGCAAAAATTCTTGAAGAGAATACAGGTATCGCCGCAGATGTTTGGGTAACAAGCTTAGCTCGACGTTCATCTGTTGCTACTTATTTGGATGAAGCTGCACAGGCCGATTTACAAAGATTAAATGAAGATCTTTATGACATTGGATTAACAACTAATCTTGTAGAAAATCTCGAAAACTATATTTGGAAACCATAAGAGGTGAGAAAAATGAAGAAGAAAAAATGGTTTCATTTGATTGAGCCATGGATCATTCCTATTTTAATTATTGTCATATGGGAAGTATCGAATAAAACAGGTATCCTTGCCAATACAATTTTGCCTGCCCCTTCCGATGTAGTAAAAGCAGGCTATGAACAAGCAGTTTCCGGTGTTCTGTTTGATCATCTTCAAATTAGTACGACGCGTGCTTTAATCGGTTTCCTGATCGGCGGGATTATCGCTTTTGTCATCGGTATTTTAAATGGAATCGTACCTTTTGCACAGCGTTATTTGGATACTACTATTCAAATGCTGCGTAATATTCCGAATTTGGCACTCATTCCATTAGTTATTATTTGGTTTGGAGTTGGTGAAGAAGGAAAGATTTTCTTAGTGGCAATCAGCGTATTTTTCCCGATCTATGTCAATACATACCATGGCATCCGCAATGTCGATCCACGGTTAATCGAAATGGGAAAAATTTATAATCTTTCGAAATACAAACTGTTTTTTAAAGTGATTATTTTAGGTGCAATGCCATCCATTTTAGTAGGTATTCGCTACTCCTTAGGAATTATGTGGCTTACTTTAATTGTTGCAGAAACAGTTGCGGCAAGTTCCGGAATCGGCTATATGTCGATGAATGCACGTGAGTATATGCAACTTGATATTGTTGTATTAGCCATTATTTTATATGCTATTTTAGGAAAAATTGCGGATTCCATTGCAAAACTATTAGAGAAAAAGTTATTAAAATGGAATCCCGTGTATCAGTAAACAATAAGGGCATTTCGGTATAAATAACCGAAACGCCCTTTTTTTATTTATTTCAATGCTTTCATCACATCTTTAACAGCATCTGCAGATTGATCAAGCGCTGTTTTTTCATCTTCTGTCAGCTCAAGTTCGAAAATTTTCTCAATACCGCCAGCACCTAATAATGTCGGAACCCCTAAGTATATCCCTTCATATCCATATTCGCCTTCTAAATAGGCAATTGCCGGCAATACTCGTTTTTGATCTTTTAAAATTGCCTCTGCCATTTCCACCATTGCTGCAGCCGGTGCATAATAAGCTGAACCATTTCCTAACAGATTCACGATTTCACCGCCACCTACACGGGTACGCTGCACAATTTCTTCTAAACGTTGTGCTGGTATTAGACTTTGTAAAGGAACCCCACCTACCGAAGCATACCGTATCAAAGGCACCATTGTGTCTCCGTGACCGCCTAATACAAGGGCAGATATATCTTTTACCGATACATTCAGTTCCTCGGCAATAAATGCGCGGAAACGGGCAGTATCCAATACACCCGATTGACCAATAACCCTTTGTTTCGGGAAGCCTGATTCTTTAAACACTGTATAAGTCATTGCATCTACTGGATTTGTAAGTACAATAATTGTTGCATTAGGTGAGGTACGGGCTATTTCCGTTGCAACGGCTTTCATGACACCTTGATTAATCTGTACTAAATCATCACGACTCATTCCTGGCTTACGGGCAACACCCGCAGTTATTAAAACGATATCCGAGTTTGCTGTATCCTCATAATCGGAAGAGCCTTTTATATAAGAATCAAAGCCTTGTACTGGCGCTGCTTCCCACATATCCAATGCTTTTCCTTTCGTAGGATTTTCTGCTGTTGGAAGGTCAATAATTACTACGTCGCCTAATTCTTTCTGTGCTGCTAAAAATGCTGCGGTTGCACCTGTAAAACCACTACCGATAACTGAGATTTTTTTACGTTTTAATGTCACCAAGAACCACTCCTTCATCGTAATTATATTTCATGAAAATTATATACAAAAAAAGGGAGAAAACATAATGTTCTCTCCCCCTTTTTTATGATTTCAAATAAAAAGTAAACTATTTCCATTACTGTAAAATTATATAACGATACTATTCATTGCTAAACAATTTGTTCATAATTTCACATATATAGGCAAATGAGTAAAACTTTTAATTAGAAGTTTTCGATTAATTTTGTAGCGAATTCAGAACATTTAACTTCTGTAGCGCCATCCATTAAACGTGCGAAGTCATAAGTTACATATTTAGAAGAGATTGTTTTCTCTACTGAGTTTGTAATTAAGTCCGCAGCTTCTTGCCATCCTAAGTGCTCAAGCATTAATACGCCTGATAATAATACTGAAGATGGGTTTACTTTATCTTGACCAGCATACTTAGGTGCAGTACCGTGAGTAGCTTCGAAAATAGCGTGTCCAGTTAAGTAGTTAATGTTAGCACCTGGAGCGATACCGATACCACCAACTTGAGCAGCTAATGCGTCAGAGATGTAGTCACCGTTTAAGTTCATAGTTGCTACTACGTCGAACTCGTTAGGACGAGTTAAGATTTGTTGTAAGAAGATATCAGCAATAGAATCTTTTACGATGATTTTGCCTTCTGCAACAGCTTTAGATTGTGCTTCGTTTGCAGCAGCTTCGCCTTGCTCAGCTTTGATTGCATCGTATTGGTTCCAAGTGAATACTTTATCGCCGAATTCAGCTTCAGCTACATCGTAACCCCATTGTTTGAATCCACCTTCAGTGAATTTCATGATGTTACCTTTGTGTACTAAAGTTACTGATGGACGGTTGTGTGAAATAGCGTACTCGATTGCAGAGCGTACTAAACGTTCAGTACCTTCTTTAGATACTGGTTTAATACCTAAACCAGAAGTTTCTGGGAAGCGAATTTTGTTAACGCCTAATTCGTTTTGTAAGAAGTTTAATAATTTCTTTTGCTCGTCAGAACCAGCTTTGTACTCAATACCAGCATAGATATCTTCAGTGTTTTCACGGAAGATTACCATGTCAACATCTTCTGGACGTTTAACTGGTGAAGGAACACCGTCAAAGTGACGTACTGGACGTAAGCAAACATATAAATCCAACTCTTGACGTAATGCTACGTTTAGAGAGCGGATACCGCCGCCGATTGGAGTTGTTAAAGGACCTTTAATAGCAATTAAGTATTCGTTGATTTTTTCTAAAGTTTCAGCTGGTAACCATTCGCCAGTTTTGTTGAATGCTTTTTCACCTGCTAATACTTCTAACCATTCGATTTTCTTTTCACCGTTATAAGCTTTTTCTACAGCTGCGTCAATTACGCGAGATGCTGCAGCCCAGATATCTGGACCGATACCGTCACCCTCGATGAAAGGAATAACAGGATTGTTTGGAACGTTTAATTTACCATTCTCTACTACGATTTTGTTAGTCATTGGAAATTTGCCTCCTAATAATCATAAATCTAGGACTGTGTCAAATCACAGTCCCAGATATTTTAACATACTTTTTTGATTAGCGCTCGTTAATTGGAACGTATTTTTGCATATCTGGACCAACATACTCCGCACGTGGACGGATTAGACGGTTGTTTGCATACTGCTCTAAAATGTGCGCTACCCAACCTGAAGTACGAGATACTGCGAAGATTGGTGTGAATAAGTCATGCTCGATACCTAAAGAATCATATACTGATGCTGAGAAGAAGTCTACGTTTGCAGGTAATTTCTTTTGCTCAACGATCATATCATGGATTTTCACTGACATATCGTATAATTCTGGTTTGCCTGTTAATTTAGTAAGCTTTTCAGACATTACACGTAAGTGAGGTGCACGTGGGTCGCCTTTGCGGTATACGCGGTGACCGAAGCCCATGATTTTTTCTTTGTTATCTAATTTGTTTTGAACCCAAGACTCAACTTTATCGATTGAACCGATTTCAGTTAACATTTTCATAACTTGCTCGTTAGCACCACCGTGTAATGGGCCTTTTAATGCGCCAATTGCAGAAGTTACACCAGAGTATACATCTGATAATGTCGCAACACATACACGTGCAGTAAATGTAGAAGCGTTTAATTCATGGTCAGCGTGTAAAATTAACGCTTTATCGAATGCTTCAATTTCGATTGCTGCTGGTTCTTCACCTTTCAGCATATATAAGAAGTTTGCTGCATAACCTAATTCTGGTTTTGGAGCAACTGGTTCTTTACCTTGACGTACACGTGCAAAAGTAGTTACTACTGTACCAATTTTCGCTTGTAAACGGATTGCTTTACGGTAGTTTGCTTCAGCTTCCATAACATCAGCTTCTTCGTCAAATGCACCTAACATAGATACTGCTGTACGAAGTGCTGCCATTGGGTGCACTGTGTTTAAAGGCATAGATTTGAATAAATCTGTGATTGCCGCTGGAATTTCCATATTTTTAGCTAGTTCTTCTTTTAAGTTAGCTAATTCTTCAGCGTTTGGTAAACGCGTGTTCCATAACAAGAATACTACTTCTTCAAAAGTCGCATTGTTAGTTAGGTCGTCGATGCCATACCCTACATATGTAAGTGTATCATCGATAATTGAAGAAATTTTCGATTCTGCTGCTACGATACCTTCTAAACCTTTTGTTGCTGACATAAAAAATCGCTCCTTCACTTAGTAAATTAGTTTTGTAAGTGCTTTCTTTTTACTCTATTAAAAAGTCGCACACTCATATCGTTCTGCTCAATTGAACCTATAAGTAAATCGCTTACAAATTTCATTATAATCAATTTTGACGGCTTTGTGAATGAATTAGTAGGATTTTAGGAAAAAATCACATAGATGATAGAATTCACGCAAAAAAGAGAATTTATAATTTGTAATGAGTTATTAAAGGTATTAATTAGGAGTGAGATAAATGGATTATACAAATAAAACAAACCCATGGCTAGTAAAAAGTAGGAATATTATCGTTCTTCTACTTTACTTTACCCTTTTTTATTTCATTCCGCCTATAATTTTCGGTCTATTTTTCGCCTACTTACTATTTCCCGTCTTCCTCTTTTTCAAGCAGCAATTTAGACTGCCATTCTTTCTCGTAGTCATTATACTTTCCGTATTTCTATTTTCGGTTGTCGTCTCGGTTATCATGCTCATCATTCACAGCTTTATCACAATTCTTCCTCAGCTGCAGTCAACACTTTTATCTTTGGACAGCACCTATATGAAACATCCGCTTCTTCCGTTTATTGTAGAAAAACTTCAAAGTTTAATAAGGGACTTGCTGTTCTATACAATCAACTTTATAAAAAACAGTTTTCAATCTATCTTTGAATTTTTCATTTTCATTGTAACATTCTACTTTGCGTTGATGGAAAGCTATAAAAACCGTTTATGGTTTTTCGCTTATATTCCGAAAGCTTATCGCACTGCATGGGCTCGCTACTTCCAAAAAGGAATGGAGCTTATTGGCCGCTTTATCGTAGTGGAAATGCAATTGTTTACACTGACGTTTATCCTGCTTTGTATAGGGTTTTACTTTTTGAAGTTTGAAGCAATTGTAATTAAAGCCTTTTTAATTGCCTTTGCAGACTGCCTGCCTTTTTTAGGAATCGGAATTTTTCTGATTCCAGTTTCTGTTTATTACTTTATTGTAAACGAACCGATAATGGGCAGTGCCATTTTGGTTCTGTACTTTGTTGTACAAATGATAAGACAGCTAACTGAATCAATGCTCTGGTCACACACGTTGCATTTACGTATGATCCATACATTTCTAATCAGCGCTGCCTCCGTATTATTATTCGGTTTTTACGGAATCATCCTCAGTCCAATACTATTGATGATTGCCATTAAAGTGAAACAACATGCTATTTTTGCAAAATAACGACTTGTCCTCTTTTCATTTTTTTACGTAAAAAGTAGAAGATGACCGGCTTAAACAGGTTACGTGTAATTCCTGATACAAATAGTAATCCGAGAATATCCGTAATGAAGCCCGGTACTGCTAAAAGAATGCCGCCAACAAAAATCATAAATGTTTCAATGACCGGTACTCCAGGTGGCTGACCTTGCTGCATGCTTTTTTGAATATCCTGTATAGATTTTGTACCGCGTTTTTTGGCAATCAACAGTCCTGCAATGGATGTGAAAATGATTAATAACAATGTATAGAAAACACCGATTGCATTTCCAATTACGATAAATACCGCAATTTCGGCAAATACGAGTGCGAGTAATCCAAATAAAATCTTCTTCATTTATGAACCCCCTCTTCTTCTAATTTATACGAAACAGCGAAGAAAAAGTTTCAAAATGTGTTTATAACACAAAACAAACCACCATTTTCATTGTAAGAAATGGTGGTTTTGCTGTACTTATTAATCTTAAAGAACGCTCGCGTGTCCTTTATAAATGACACCTGTTTCAGCATCCATTGTAATTTCCTGTCCATGCTGGATTAGAGTAGTTGCTTCTTTTACACCGACAATTACAGGAATACCTAAGCTTAAGCCGACTACAGCAGCGTGTGATGTTAATCCGCCTTCTTCAGTAATAATACCTGCGCATTTTTCGATTGCTGGCATCATTTCACGGTCAGAGCCTACTGTTACAATAATTGCTCCTTCTGTGTCGTAAGCTAATGCTTCTGCTGCATTGTTAGCGATAATCGCATTACCAACTACTGACAGTTTACCAATACCTTGACCACGTGCCAATAAGTCACCAATTACATGTACTTTCATTAAGTTCGTTGTACCCGCTTCACCAACCGGAAGACCAGCAGTAATAACAACTACATCACCATGGCTGACAAATTCATATTTTAGCGCTTCATCAACTGATAACTCTAAAATCTCATCCGTTGTAGATACACGCTGCGTTAAAATTGGTTTTACGCCCCATACCAATGTCAATTTCTGAGCAACATTTGGCTGACTTGTAACAGCGATGATCGATACACCTGGACGATATTTTGCAATCATTCTTGCAGTATTTCCGCTTTCAGTTGGAGCTAATACGGCTTTAACACCAAGGTTAATCGAAGTATAGGCAACTGCCTGAGAAATAGCTTCTGTCATATTTGCTTCTTTTTCACGGCTTCGTGTTGATACAATTGCTCGGTAATCCAAAGCATTTTCTGTACGAATCGCAATTTTGTTCATTGTCGCTACAGATTCTACCGGATAAAGACCCGCTGCTGTTTCCCCAGAAAGCATGATTGCATCTGTACCATCCATAATTGCGTTTGCAACGTCTGATGCTTCTGCACGAGTTGGACGTGGATTGCGCTGCATTGAGTCCAGCATTTGTGTAGCTGTAATAACAGGCTTGCCGACTTGGTTACATTTTCGGATTAATGATTTTTGTACTAATGGTACTTCTTCAGCAGGAATCTCTACACCTAAGTCCCCGCGTGCCACCATTAAACCGTCTGAAACTTCGATGATTTCATCGATGTTGTCAACGCCCTCCTGGTTTTCGATTTTAGGAATAATTTGAATGTGGCTGCCGTTATTTTGCTCCAGCAGCTCACGAATTTCGAGAACATCCTTTGCAGTACGAACAAATGAAGCTGCGATGAAATCGATACCTTGCTCAATTCCGAATAAAATATCTGCTGCATCTTTATCTGTAATACCAGGTAATTTCACAGAAACGCCCGGTACATTAACACCTTTTTTATTCTTTAAAATACCAGCGTTTTCAACGATTGCATGGATTAACCCTTGCTCCGTATCTTTCGCAAGTACACGCAATTCGATTAAGCCGTCATCCAATAAGATAATATCGTTTTGGTCTACGTCTTCAATCAGCTGATCGTATGTGATGGAGAAACGTGATTCATTTCCTAAAACTTCTGTCATCGAAATATCGATTACTTGTCCTGTTACTAAATGTAACTCACCGTTTTCCATTGAGTGTGTTCTGATTTCAGGTCCCTTTGTGTCCAATAAAATTCCAACCGGTTTTTTCATGCGTTCTGCTGCATCACGAATTGCGGCAATACGGTTTGCATGTTCTTCATGATTTCCGTGTGAGAAGTTTAAACGGGCAACATTCATCCCTGCATCAATTAACTTTTCTAACATTTCTGGTGATTCACTAGCTGGTCCAATAGTACAAACAATTTTAGTTTTTCTCATAGTTTTGTCATCTCCGTTTTTATGCACTTTAAATTGAAAGCTCTTTTGATAATGTATACAAACTTAAGTCTGCCTGGTGCTTAGTTTCAAATGCTTTTCTTAAATCATAATCGATTATAGCGTGATTTTTCACGCCAACTGCTCTTCCACCTTTGTTTTCCAACAATAGCTCTACTGCTCTTGCACCAAATCTACCTGCTAAAACGCGGTCCCGAGCAGATGGAGATCCTCCTCGCTGTATATGACCTAATACAGATGTCCGAATTTTAATTCCTGTGCGTTCTTCCAAAAGCTGCGCAAGTTTATGACCATTCATTACCCCTTCAGCGACAATAATAATACTATGGCGCTTTCCACGAGCCACCCCGCGCTCAAGACGTGCTACAATATCATCCAGCTCATAGGACTCTTCCGGTATTAAAATCGATTCCGCACCAGCGGCCAAACCTGCCCAAAGAGCAATGTCTCCAGCGTCGCGGCCCATTACTTCAATAACAAACGTATTTTCATGACTTGTTGCCGTGTCTCGGATTTTATCGATTGATTCAACTACTGTATTAAGTGCCGTATCAAAGCCAATCGTATATTCTGTACCAGGTACATCATTGTCAATTGTACCGGGAATCCCTACACACGGGAATCCTTTATCTGATAATTGCATGGCTCCACGATAAGTACCATCTCCGCCTATAACAACTAACCCTTCGATTCCCTCTTCTTTCATGCGTTCGATTGCTCTATATTGAATATCATCCTGTTTAAATTCAGGAAACCTTGCTGAATACAGTTTTGTTCCGCCTCGTTGAATAATATCGCCAACAGAACCAATATCTAAAAGTTCAAAGTTCCCATTATAGAGTCCTTCATAACCATGATATACTCCGACAACATCTACATTATGAAAACTCGCTTTACGAACGACTGCACGAATAACAGCATTCATTCCCGGTGCATCTCCACCACTCGTTAAAACTGCAATCTTCTTCATACGACCTTTTCCTCCTATTACGCTGTTACTATCCACATTAACAGAAAATACGCTCATATGTAACTATTCTAGAAAACAAATTGTAAAGCTTTTGAAAAAAATGAAGAATGCGCTCACACGCATTCTTCAAAGTATAATACTGTTATAAAACAACCTTATTGTTCTATATACTGTCCAATATTTTTAAATTTCATATAGCGATTTTCAACTAATTGATCTTCGCTCTCTTTATTTAGGTCATTTAGAACGCTTGTAAGATATTCTTTCATAAATATCGCCTGCTGCTCAACATCCTTATGGGCACCTCCGGCTACTTCCGGTATAATCCCATCAATAACTTTAAGCTGTTTTAAATCAAGGGCTGTTATTTTCATCGCTTCAGCGGCTTCTTTAGCATAGCTTGCATCTTTCCATAAAATTGATGCAGCTCCTTCTGGAGAAATTACCGAATACGTTGAGTTTTCAAGCATCAAAATTTTATTTGCAACTCCAAGTGCAAGGGCACCGCCACTTCCACCTTCACCAATTACAATACTAATAATTGGTACCCGAATACCTGCCATTTCAAACAAATTACGCGCAATCGCTTCACTTTGACCACGTTCCTCAGCTGCTTTGCCCGGGTACGCACCTTTCGTATCGATAAAGCAAATAATTGGGCGTTTGAATTTCTCTGCCTGTTTCATTAAACGTAACGCCTTGCGGTAGCCTTCCGGATGAGGCATTCCAAAATTGCGGCGAATATTTTCCTTTGTCGTTTTCCCCCGCTGGTGACCAATAATCGTAATTGGCTGACCATTGAATGATGCAATCCCGCCGACAATTGCTGCATCATCTTTAAATGTACGATCCCCATGCACTTCGATAAAATCTTCAAAAATACGTTCAATATATTCAAGTGTCGTTGGACGGTCAGCATGGCGGGCAACTTGCACACGATGCCAAGGCTCCATATTTGCATATACATTTTTTTCAAGTTCCTGCAAACGTGTTTCCAACTTTTCAATTTCTCCGCTCATATCTACATCTGCTTCCGTGGCAATTGTTTTTAACTCTACAATTTTTTCACGTAGTTTTACAACCGGTTCTTCAAATGCCATTAATTTAGACATGTGATACGCCTCCCTGTACATGCAGCTTAACAATTGTTGCAATTTTGTCGCGCATTTCTGTACGGTTAAAAATTGCGTCAAGCTGTCCATGATCTAATAAAAATTCTGCTGTCTGGAAATCATCCGGTAACTTCTCACGTACCGTTTGTTCTATTACACGACGTCCCGCAAACCCGATCAGACTTTGAGGCTCTGCAATATTATAATCACCGATCGATGCAAAACTTGCCGATACACCACCTGTAGTCGGATGCGTCAAAATTGAAATATATAGTAGGCCTTCCTCGCTATGGCGTTTTAAAGCAACACTCGTTTTTGCCATTTGCATTAATGACAATACCCCTTCTTGCATACGTGCACCGCCACTTGCCGTGAAGATGATGAATGGCACTTTCAGCTCTGTCGCCTTTTCTACAGCGCGTGTAATTTTTTCACCAACAACCGAACCCATAGACCCCATACGGAAGTTCGAATCCATTACCGCAACAACAACCTGCATCCCTTTTAATGCACCTACACCTGTTAATACAGCTTCGTTTAACCCGGTTTTCTTAATATCCGCTTCCACTTTTTCCACATATGCAGGGAAGTTTAAAGGATTGGTAGTTTGAAGATGATCGTCCATTGAAACAAAAGAGCCTTCATCTAAAAAACAGGCAATTCTTTCATTAGCATTTAAAGTAAAATGATGCTGACATTTTGCGCATACTTTCAAGTTTTTTTCGAGTTCTTTTGTGACATGAATCGTTTTACATTTAGGACATTTCGTCACGATGCCTTCCGGAAAGGATTTTTCATCTTCTTTTCTAGTAATATTATCAGTATTTTTTTTACGACTAATTGTAAACAAATCACGAATTGCCATCGTAATCCCCCTTTATATTCACGTAATCATTCTTTAATAATGACCATCCATTTTTCATATGAATCAATTGCTTCATGTAAATAACCCATTTGCAATGAAGCAAGCAGTATTTTTAATTCCATTTTCTCTTCTTCTGTAATTTCATTTGCCAATAAATTATTGCTGAAAGAAAGAAGCTGGAGCCAAATTTTTAATGCAAGCCGGTTACCTGAAACGATCATACACTCACGAAGTATATCTTCTCTTTTTAACTCCTGCCCAAGCTCTACCTTTACAAAAAAGCTCTCCCAAATCGGTAATGCCTTCAAATTGTCTGATTGGCAAATAATTCGAATCGCTTCTTTTTCGTGCATTTCTCTCGTTGCATGCACATCCGCAATCGATTTTTCGTCCTGCAAAATAAATGATCCGACAATTTCTACAAACTGATGGTGCTGCATACTGGCCAAATATGTACCACCGCCATGCCTTGTTTCAATTAAACCCAGCAACTCCAGACTGCGTAAAGCCTCCCGAACCGAAGACCTTCCCACTTGCAGCTGCTCGCTTAACGTTCTTTCTGAAGGAAGCTTTTGCCCTTCCTGAATATTTTGTTCAGCAATTAAATCGTGTAATTGCTTAACAATTTGAATAAACATCTTTTTTGCGGGCTTATCTTCCACAATTTTCACCTCACCGTGACTAACGCTTTCAATTATTATTAACAAAAGTGGTCAGACCAGTTACTAAAGTAAGAATACAAAATGTTTTTGACATTGTAAAGAGAAAATATAAAACTTATATTTTATATATAATAAAATTTGCGAATATATAACTAGATTTACGTTTTTTCGATAAATTTAGATGAACCCATATAAAAAGAGCGCCTCCAAAGCTATTAGAAGGCGCTCTTTAATACTATTTATTTTATAATAATCTGTTTAACTTTTATTTGTTGTTTATTAAATCGCTGCTCGTAAAAGCCTTCGATATAAAGCAGTCCCTCTTCCCGGATTTTCCCGATAACTTGCTCGTATTCTTTCGGAAATAATGTTAAAGAGACAGTTCCAAACTCATCTTCCATTTGAACAAATGCCATCAGTTCACCGCGCTTTGTGCGGAGCTGGCGCATTTCCCGAACCTGACCGATCATTTTTACGAATGCATTGTCTTTAAGATGCGCCAAATTTTGAACAGTTGCCGTAACTTCCGGAAAATGGCTTCGTAATTTTACGATTGGATGATCAGATAAATAAAAACCGAGCACATCCTTTTCGTACTGCAGTTTGATTTTTTCCGGTATTGGCGATGTTTCGCTATATTTCGGTTTCCCGAATGCTAGCAATGCCCCTTCAAACAAGTCATCCCCGCCCGGTCGCACGAAATCTGCCTGTTTCTGTGCACCTTCGATAGTAGCGAGTAATGTTGCACGATCTTTGCCGAATTCATCAAGTGCACCTGCTTTAATAAGCGGTTCGATAATTTTTCTGTTGAAATTCGCTGTCGTCAATGTCACAGCCAAATCAAATATAGAGTCAAACGGCTTTTGTCTTTCTTGACGCGCAATTAACAGTTTTTGCATAAAAGGCTGCGGTACACCTTTAATCGCTGACAGACTAAATCGGATTTTCCCGCCTTCCACTTTAAAATGACGCATACTTCGATTAATCGACGGCGGCAATATTTCGATTCCCCTTGCTTTTGCCTCCATTATAATTTGGGCAAGCTTTTCCGGATTACCCGTAGCATTTGTCAGGAGGGCAGCATAAAAATTGACCGGATAATTGGCTTTCAAGTACGCCATCTGATAGGAAATAACACTATAGGCAACGGCATGGCTTTTAGGGAAGCCATAATCGGCAAACCGGACAATTAATGCATACACTTCTTTCGCTGCCTGCTGTGTATAGCCTTTTGTTAAAGCACCTTTTATGAAAGATGCCCGCTGCTGTTCTAGTACATCCCGCTTCTTTTTACTGACTGCACGACGGAGCAAATCAGCCTGTCCAAAAGAAAAGCCCGCCATCACATTCGCAATGCGCATTATTTGCTCCTGATAAATAATAACGCCGTATGTCTCTTCCAAAATCGGTGTTAAATGCGGATGCGGCATGATAACCTGCTCTTTTTTATGTTTTCTTCTTGCATACATCGGGATAAATTCCATCGGACCCGGTCGATACAATGCATTGACCGCCACAATATCTAAAAAGTGGGTCGGTTTAATTTCACGGAGTGCATTTTTCATGCCATCCGACTCTAGCTGGAAAATACCATTAGTGTCGCCATTTTGTAAAAGCTCAAATGTCTTCTCGTCATTGAGCGGAATTTGATTAAAATTGATTTGTGTATTATGAGTAAACTGAATCGACTTCCGGATTTGCTCTAAAATCGTTAAATTACGGAGCCCTAAAAAATCAATTTTCAATAATCCGTTTTGCTCTACTTCCTGCATAGGCCACTGTGTTAAAAATATCCCGTCATGTCCTTCTTCAATTGGTACGACATCGACTAATGGAACAGGACTCAATACGACCCCTGCTGCGTGTGTCGATGCATTCCGTGGAAGTCCCTCCAACCGAAGTGATGTTTGAAACCATTTTTGGCGGATAGGCTCTGCTGTAACCCATGCTCTTAAGTTTTCCGACATTGCATATGCTTCCTTCAGTGTAATGCCGGGTTTATTCGGAATCAGCTTAGAAATCATTTCCAATGCTTCACTTTCGAAATTAAACATACGGGCAACATCACGGGCAACCGCTTTGGCTGATAATGTACCGAACGTAATAATTTGTGCGACATATTGTTTGCCGTATTTTTTTGCAACATACTGAATGACTTCATGCCGTCTCGTATCTAAAAAGTCGATATCGATATCCGGCAGTGTAATACGCTCCGGATTTAAAAAACGTTCAAACAGCAAATCGTATTGCAATGGGTCCACCTGTGTTATCTCGAGTGCAAATGCGACAAGGGAAGATGCGGAAGAACCACGGCCCGGTCCTGTTAATATTTGTGCCTCACGTGCAAACTGCATAAAGTCGGCAACAATCAGAAAATAATCTGAATAACCCATCGACTGAATAACATGAAGCTCATAGTTCATCCGTTCAACATAGTGTGTTGGCAATGTGTGCATATTTAAACGTCGCTGTAAACCAGTCACTACTTGCTGCTGCAGCAAGTTTTCCGACGTCTCCCCTTCACCAACCGGAAACTTCGGCATATAAACATTATTTGTGTTTATTTCAATTTGACAGCTCAGTAATAAATTTTCCATTTGGATGAGCCATTGTTGCTGATCATGGAACTTCTGCTGCCACTGTTCTGTTGTCAGTAAATGATTTTCCTGCTTATTGCTTTCTACAGCATCACTCAGTTTTACCCCGGTATGGATGGCTTGTGCCACTTCATAGGCAAAAAAGTCCTCGTCATTAAGAAACAGACTTTCATGTGTTGCAACAATTGGAAGAGCATTTTTTTCAGAGAGCTGCACTGCCGAACTTTCCAAACCCGCTGTGTCGGATAAACGAGAAATCCCGATATACACTTCATGCGGATAGGCCTTAATAATTTCTTTCAATAGCGGCTCCACTTCCTGTTGCAACCATATTGCCTGCTGTTCGAGCGCGGGAATCATAAAAGCAATTCCCTTACCATATGCGAGCAGCCATCTTAACGGAATCGTCTGCTCCGGACGAATGGAGATACTGCTGGAGATTTTCAACAAATTACGATACCCTTCGTTTGTTTTTGCATATAAAACAAGCGGCAATGATTGATCTTCAGTCAATTCGAGCTGAATCGTCAAGCCTATTACCGGATGAATACCGGCCCTTTTCATTTCAAACCAAAAAGGCAAAAGTCCGTACAATTTCGTATTAACAATTGCACAGCTTTTTGCCTCTTGCTGATGTAAGAAAGGGATGAGCTCTTCGATACGAATTGTACTTTTCAATAAATCGGCACTTGTCCGTACTTGCGGATATACAGTCACCCGTCATCCCTCCATCATATTATTTATATTCACTGCAAATGACTTTCAAATCTTCAATTACTTGATCTGCCTCTTCCCAAGAATATGCTGTAGCACCAGATGCCAGCGGATGCCCGCCGCCATTATACTTTTTCGCCAGGCCGTTGATAACCGGACCTTTTGAACGGATACGAACGCGAATCGTATCATTGTCTTCAATGAACATCACCCATGCACGGATATTCTTTACATTGCCCAATGAACTAACTAATAGGGAGGTTTCGGAAGGGGTAGCATCAAATTGCTGTAAAATAGCTGCAGGCAATTTAATCGAAGCCGCACCGTTTTCATCCATTTCGAAATGCTGGTATATATAACCTTGGAGATTTAATAGTTTACGTTCCATTTCGTACATACCATCAAAAACTTCATTTCGGTCGAAATTATATTGTACAAGTTGTCCTGCTGTTTCAAATGTTTTCGGGCTCGCACTCGGATATAAGAAACGCCCTGTATCACCGACAATTCCCGCAAATAACAGGCGTGCCGCTTCATCGGACATATCCCAATCCGCATACGTTTTACCTTCTTCATAAAGCTCATAAATCATTTCACTGCATGAACTAGCATCCGTATCCACCCATAATAAATCACCATAAGCATCATCATTCGGATGGTGGTCGATTTTAATAAGATAATCGCCGTTAACATAGCGCTGATCATCTATACGTTCGGTATTCGCAGTATCTGTCACAATGACAAGTGCATTTTTAAACTGTGCATCTTCTACTTGCTGAGGAGATGCCATGAAAGATAATGAGTCGTCATGTTCACCGACCGTGTATACTGCTTTCTCCGGATAATTTGCCCGAATTAACTCAGCCAGACCTATTTGTGAACCGTACGCATCTGGGTCCGGTCGTACATGGCGATGCAGTACAATTGTTTCATATTGTTTAATTTTGTCAATAATTTGACGTTTCAATACATTTCCTCCTCGTCCATAATGAATACCTATATCATTTTCCATTAAAAATCGTTACAATATTTAGTAGTTTGGCTATTAGGAGGTTCAATATGGTCTATTTAAATTTTCTGTTTGTTGCCTGTATTATAGCATCACTAGTATTTTATTTTTATTTCAAAACTAAGCAATTCCGTTCGACACTGCCTATTCGTCGTAAATGGTATACTGCGAAAGCCGGAGTTGCGCTTGCCGCATTTCTCATCTTCTTTGGTCTGAATGCAACGATTCTGTATCCGGATATTCTCGGGTTTGCCGTTGCAGCTGTTTTCTTTATCATTGGTGCAGGTTTAGGTGTTAATAACTATAAACGCATGCAGCATGAAGGGCGATACATAAAAGAAGAATACGAACTAAACAGGTAAAAGAACGGGGTCAGCTGAAAGCGGTTTACTTTCAGCATGACCCTTTTTTATCGTTCTAATAACTGGAATGTCATCATCGCTTTTCCTACAAGAATTGTCGCGCTGTATACTTCAAAATCCATTTTGACGAATTTACGTGACATGTCCAAAATTCTAGGACGGACAGTTAATACACTTTCCATCTGTACTGGCTTGATAAAATATATATTCATATTTTCAACAACCGCTTCTCCGCGCTTACGACGCTTCAATGCAAAAGCACCGACTTCGGATAACAGGATTGTAAAAGCACCATATGAAATTGCACCAAACTGGTTTGTCATTTGCGGTGTAACAGTAAATTCCACTTCAATATCCTCTTCACCCATGACACGCATTTCATTTTTCACTAAATCATCGATTGTCTCGCCATGCTGAGGCTGACGCTGTGCTAACTGTATCGCCTTTAATACATCCTGACGACTGATAACCCCTTTTAATAACCCTTCCTCATCAATGACAGGAAGCAAATCGATTCCTTCCCAGATCATTCGGTGTCCGGCTGATGCGACACTCGTTTTCATGGAAGCAGCGATCGGGTTCTTTGTCATCACTTTATCAACCGGCTCTGACTCTTCTTTACCGATTACGTCCTTGCTCGTAATCATTCCGACAAGCCTGTTTTGACCTGTTACAACAGGGAAAGCACCATGTGTCGTACGACGGTTCTGTCTATGAAAATCTGCAATCGTATCATTATTTTTTAATACAGCCGTATCTTCCATCGGGACATATATATCTTCAATCAGTAATATATCTTTTTTAATCAGCTGGTCATAGATGGCACGGTTGATCATCGTCGCCACTGTAAACGTATCATACGTTGTTGAAATAATTGGCAGATCCAAATCGTCTGCCAGCTCTTTAGTGGATTCAGTTGTATCAAATCCGCCGGTAATTAATACAGCAGCCCCTGTTTTCAATGCGTATTCATGTGCCTGTGTGCGGTTACCGACAATGAGCAAGCTCCCTGCATCTGTATAGCGCATCATATCATCAAGCTTCATCGCACCAATTACAAATTTCGTTAAAGTTTTATGGAGACCTGTCTTCCCTCCTAAAACTTGACCATCTATAATATTTACAATTTCAGCAAATGTTAAGCGTTCAATGTTTTCCTTCTTTTTCTTTTCAATTCGAATCGTACCTACACGTTCGATCGAGCTTACAAGACGTCGGTTTTCAGCTTCTTTAATCGCTCGGTAAGCTGTCCCTTCACTCACTTGCATTTCCTTTGCAATTTGACGAACCGAAATTTTATCGCCAACTGGTAGTGATTCAATGTATTGTAAAATCTTCTCGTGTTTCGTTGACAATTTCATCACCTATTTCTCATCATTCATTTATGTCTTTAGTGTACCATATTTAAACGGCGCAATTATACTATTTTCAATACATATACCCGTATAATTGCTTATAAATGTAAGAAAAAGCTCAAGAAATTAATAAGATAAAGTTAGCCTGGCCATAACCAAAAATACCATTTTTCTCTTTTGAGAAAAATGGTATTTTTTTGCTGTGAGTAAAATTGATTTCCATTCCGGGACTCTTTCCGCGGGCGTGGTCTTACACGAGCGTCTCAGGCGTCAGTGCTCCTGACGCTTCGCTTTCGTCGCAAAATAAATTTCGCTATTCCCGCAGGAAGCTTTGCTTGTAGGGAAAGGCATAGCCGTCAGCTACACTCGCCCTCCATTCCAATCAAATTTATAAAGTTTCCGTTTCTTAAATAGTGTTACTAATTTGTTTCAACCTTAAAAATAAATCATATCAAATGGATGTGCGTTCAATAGTAAATTAGAATTTCACAAATTCTCCTGGCTGCAATACTTGTACTTCTGCGCCTTCAACAAGTTTCGCAAAGTCAGCCGGATCTTGTTCAATCGGCGGGAATGTGTTGTAGTGGACCGGCACAACAATTTTCGGTTTCAATAATGAAACCGCATAAGCTGCATCTTCAGGTCCCATTGTAAAGTTGTCACCAATCGGTAAAAAGGCAATGTCAATTGGATGGCGTTTTCCGATTAACTCCATATCCCCAAATAATGCCGTATCACCAGCATGATAAATTGTTTTACCTTCTGCCGTAAATAAAATTCCGGCCGGCATTCCCGTATAGATAATTTCGTTGTTTTCCGTTACATATGAAGAGCCGTGGAACGCCTGTGTAAATTTCACTTTTCCGAATTCAAATTGGCGTGCACCACCAATATGCATATTGTGGACTTTGCAACCTTGCCAGCCTAAATAGTCTGCAAGTTCATTTGGCGCAACAACAAGTGCATCGTGTGTTTTTGCTAATTCCACAGTATCTCCAACATGATCATTATGTCCATGCGTCAATAAAATGACATCCGGTTTTTCATTTTCAACCTTTAAATCTGTTTGTCCATTTCCATTAATGAAAGGGTCAATTAAAATTGTAGTCCCATTTGTCACAATTTTTACGACGGAATGTCCGTGAAATGAAATTTGCATATAACATACCTCCTAAAATAACCTTCCCTGTATCATTCGATATTTATGCATAATTCTCCTTTTTTTGATATGCTTATACCGCGAATTCATTAATTGAATAACAAAGGAGTTTATACAATGTCGAAATTGAAACAATTACAAAATCATTTAATTGAAAATGGTTGGGATGCTGCTTTTATTACAACACCTGACAATGTCTTTTACTTTTCAGGTTTTAGAAGTGAGCCGCATGAACGCTTACTTGGTGTTATGGTATTTAAGGATGCAGAACCGTTTTTAATTTGCCCGAAAATGGAAATGCCTGATGCAGTAGCTGCAGGATGGGCTTTCGAAGTTGTCGGACATGAAGATACTGAAAATGCCTGGGATGTTGTTACAAAAAGTGTAGCGGCTCGCAACGTTACATTCGATACATTGGCTATTGAGAAATCTCATTTAACGGTTGAGCGTTTAGAAGCGATCCAAGAACGTTATGAGCAATTGAAATTTGCAGGTATTGATGAAAAAATTAACGCGCTTCGTATTTCAAAAGATGAAGTGGAACTTGAAAAATTACGTAAAGCTGCCGAATTAGCGGACTACGCAATTCAAGTTGGCTGTGATGCAATTGCAGAAGGCGTAACAGAAATGGAAGTTTTAAATACAATCGAATCAGCAATTAAGGCAAAAGGCTATGCGATGAGCTTCGATACGATGGTATTGGCTGGAGAAAAAGCAGCTTCTCCTCATGGAACACCTGGAAATCGGAAAATTAAAAAAGGTGACCTAATCTTATTTGACCTAGGTGTTATTTACGAAGGGTATTGTTCGGATATTACACGAACAGTAGCATTCGGCCAGCCAAATGACGAGCAAATTAAAATTTATAATGCTGTTCGCCTTGCAAACGAATCAGCAATTGAAGCAGTTAAACCAGGCGTCCGCGCAATGGACTTAGATAAAATTGCCCGTGATGTTATTACAGATGCAGGCTATGGCCAATACTTCACACATCGTTTAGGTCACGGTCTTGGTATTTCTGTTCACGAATTCCCGTCGATCAACGGCGCCAACGAATTTATTCTAAATGAAGGTACAGTATTTACAATCGAACCAGGTATTTATAAAACGGATGCTGCAGGCGTTCGTATCGAGGACGATGTAGTCGTAACAAAAGATGGTGTGGAGGTACTTACATCATTCACAAAAGAACTTGTAATTTTATAATATATTAGTTCATTTGAGTGTATAGAAACTATTAAATTTGCATAAACTAAGCGAGCAGTCCCTTTTCAGAGGATTGCTCGCTTTTTAATATTTATAGGCTTATTAACAAATTAATTACTTTACAATTTTTAACTTGTTTTCTAAAAGCAAAAATGTGGAATAGACTATTAATTACATAAAAATAACCGAAAGGAAGTGGTGCATTATGAAAAGATGGTCATTTACAACGCTACTTATAATTGTGCTTACTCTATTGCCAATAAGTCAAATTGAATGGAATACGGAAGCTGAAGCAAGTCAAACAAGTAAGGTAAATAATGAAGTCATTTCAAAAAGTGCATCACCGAACAAAGCGGTAAAGGAAAAAGCCCCTGTCTCGAATACAGGCTTTATGCCAAAAGTGAATCGCAGTTATACGTATAAACCATCATTCGAAGATGCCGGCCCAAGAACATATACCGCTTCTAAAAATAAATCGATCGAAAACTCGGTAGAATTGTTGGAAGATGACTATATCGGCTATACGTATATTGAAGATCAGCAGCAGTTTGCTTTAGGTGTTGCCTATTCAGATATATTTTTCTTCTCATTAAGCTACCCGATGAAAGAAAAGACAACAATTACCGATACGGATTATTTATATGACGGTACTACGGAAACAACACCAGTTTATGTTGAAAGTACAAGTACAACAGTTAAAACAAAAGCAGGAACATTCCAAAATGTAGTTGTTTTAAAATATCCAAACGACACGAAAATCTACCTAGCAAAAGATCATGGTATTATCCGTATTACTGATTTTGAAGGTAATATTACAACTGAATTAGTCTCGGTTAAATAGAATGACCCATCAAAAAAATCCGCTACGTTTGGTTTTGCCAATCGCAGCGGATTTTTGCTGTAAAATATTTATTAATTTAATCCTGTCAGTGCACCTAATACATCTTCTACTTCTGCAAATTCAAGCCCTTGTGCGTCTGCTACTGCACGGTATACAACTTTACCGTCCAATGTATTAACGCCGCGCTTTAATGCAAGATTGTCTAGGCATGCACGTAAAAAGCCTTTATTCGCAATTTGTAATGCATAAGGAACCGTATTATTTGTTAACGCGATTGTCGATGTACGTGGAACTGCACCTGGCATATTTGCAACCGTATAGTGTACAACACCATGTTTAACAAATGTAGGATTGTCATGTGTTGTTACTTTTTCAGATGTTGCAAAACAGCCGCCTTGGTCAATCGCAATATCAACCACTACAGAGCCAGGTGACATCGATTGGATCATTTCTTCAGTCACTAATTTTGGTGCCTTCGCCCCTGGAATAAGCACGGAACCAACTACTAAATCAGCAGAACGAACAGCATCTGCAATATTATACGGATTTGAAATTAATGTTTGAACATCACGTCCGAATAAATCATCAAGCTGACGTAATCGTTCAGGATTCAAATCGATAATCGTAACATCCGCTCCCATGCCGACTGCTACTTTAGCTGCATTTGTTCCCGCAATACCACCGCCAATTACCGTTACTTTACTGCGAGGAACACCTGATACTCCACCAAGTAAGATCCCTTTACCGCCCGGCAATTTTTCTAAATAATGTGCGCCGATTTGTGTTGCCATTTTACCTGCAACTTCACTCATCGGTGTTAATAATGGTAAAGAACCGTTTGGTAATTGCACTGTTTCATAGGCGATACCGATTACTCGATTTTCAAGTAAAGCTTTAGTCAATTCAGGCTCTGGTGCTAAATGTAAATACGTAAATAATATTAATCCCTCACGGAAATACTTGTATTCACTTTGCACAGGTTCTTTTACTTTTAAAACCATTTCCCCAGCCCATGCTTCAGCTGCTGTTTGTACAATATGGGCACCTGCTTCAATATAGTCCTGATCCGTAAATGCAGAACCTAATCCTGCACCTGTTTCAATATATACTTCATGACCATTTGCGATTAATGACAATACTCCTGCTGGTGTCATCGCAACTCGATTTTCATTGTTCTTTATTTCTTTCGGTACCCCTATTTTCAACGTAATTCCTCCCTTTAACAATCACTTAGAAATATGCTTTACATAAATCAAATCCATTTTACCAATTTTACCAGCAAATTAGTAGAGGATTTTGAATGTAAATTCTATTCTGATAAATGAATCACTAGTCATATCTTGCAACTGCAGGAAAACTGCTATTATTTTACTGAGAAAAATATTTTATAATAGTAAAAACTATTATTTCCTAACATACAAATTTGTGACCATTTCATGGAAGTTATTGTATTTTGCCTATATTTCAGCGCAGGAATTATGCCCTTTGGAAAATTATTTGGTATAATATAGTTATAGATAATTAGGAGGTATGTAAAATGGCAAACCATTATAAAAGCATTGTAGTAGCAGTAGACGGCTCGAAAGAAGCAGAATATGCATTCCGTAAATCAATCGATGTTGCAAAACGCAATGAAGGTGCAACAATCAACCTAGTAAATGTTATCGATACACGTTCTTTCGCAGCTATAGAAGCTTATGACCGTTCAATTGCTGAGCGTGCTCAACAGCATTCCGAGGAATTGTTAGACGGCTATAAACAGCAAGCTGAAGCAGAAGGCGTAGAAAACGTTAACCTGATTATTGAATATGGCTCTCCTAAAAATATTATTACAAAAGAACTTTCAAATGTTGTAGAAGCAGATTTAATTATTTGTGGTGCAACTGGTTTAAATGCTGTTGAACGTTTCCTGATCGGTTCTGTATCAGAAGCAATCGTACGTTCAGCTACATGTGACGTATTAGTTATCCGTACACCAGAGTGATTTAATTAAATAAAATGATAAATGCCATCTTCTCAAACTGAGTCGATGGCATTTATCATTTATATGCATTAAAGCTTATCGCCAAAGGCAATACTCCCGCTTTATACTTTATCGTTTCTGATTATTGCTTTCTTTCCACATACTTACTTTTTCGAAGAACATCGCCAGAGCATCACGGTTTGACATATTCGGTACTTTTGCCAATAAAACTTCACGCGGTGCTTTTAACTGTTCACTTTGCTTTTGTAAAATTAAAATGCTTTTCTCATGCGCTTTTGATGAGAACAGGTTTTCCGGCAATTGGATGACCGCCTGAATCCATGCATGTCCTTTAATATACTGGTGAAGCTGTTTTGCCTGATCAGATTCGAATAAATTTGCCGGAATCAGGAAAAATCCAAACCCACCTTCTTTTGTATAGTTTAAAGATTGCTCGATAAACAAATGGTGTGCGTAGCTCATTCCCTCTGCCGCGCATAATTCGTAGTCTAGTGCTACTTCTTCGTTTGGATAGTATCCTACAGGCAAGTCGCAAACTACTGCATCAACAGGATCGACTAACAGTTTTTCCAGGGCATCTTGACGGAAAAGTGTAACAGGTTGTTCGATAAGGTCTCCTGTCGCTGCTGCCAACCGAATTAATAAATCATCGACTTCCACTCCTGAAGCAACTACTTTCCCCTCCAGCGCATTCATGACTGTAAAGAGTAAATTCCCTGTACCGAGTGCCGGATCAACGATAGAGAGCGTCCGTTCCGTCAATTCCTTGTCAAAGCATTGCTCTACAAAATGGCTTACAATAAGCCCCAGTGTATCAGGTGTCATTTGGTGGTTAGGCTGCGCACTTTTACGCATCCCTTTTAAAATCGCAATTTGGATCGCTTTACGCATATCTTCCTTCGTTGCACCTTCAACTTGCCACTCAAATTTCCCGTCCAGTGTATCTTCCAATGTTTGCAGTAACGCTTCCAAATAATCCAGCTCTTGCTGCGCTGCAACTTTTTCTGCGTTGTCATTAATATATTTAAAAATTTGTTCAAACTTTTCCATTAGACTAACTCCCTCATTCCATTCATTTGGATTTCTCGCTAAATTGCGACATATCCACTAAATGAACAACCCACTCAATGATCATTGAGTGGGTGTTAATTATACATGTAATTACTTTACAACAAAATCATTCAAAACGAAATTATTTTGCAAGAGCTTTTACTGCTTCGATTGCAGCATCATAATTCGGGTGGTCTGTACCTTCAGGAACATATTCCACATAAGCAACTTTGCCTGATTCATCAACAACGAAAATTGAACGTGCTAAAAGGCGTAATTCTTTCATATGTACGCCATATGCTTCACCGAATGATGCATCACGGTGGTCTGATACTGTTACAACATTATCGATACCCGCAGCTCCACACCAGCGTTTTTGAGCAAATGGTAAATCCATTGACACTGTGTAAATTACAACATTGTCACCTAAGTTAGCCGCCGCTTCGTTAAATGTACGAGTTTGCTTATCACAAACACCTGTTTCCAATGAAGGAACAACCGAGAATAAGCGAATTTTATCTTCAGAATCTTTTAAAGTTACTTCTGATAAATCATTGGCAACTACTGTGAAATCCGGTGCTTGATCACCAACTTTCACCTCATTACCGATTAGTGTTACTGGACTGTTTTTAAATGTTACTTGTGCCATATTAAACGCCTCCTTTATATTCCCTAATATTACTAAAAAAGATTTAGCAATTGCAACTAACTGAGCTTATATTCATTTAAATAAAGAAAACAAAAAGAAAAGAGCTGTTTTATAAGAAGTATCTTACAAAACAGCTCTTCTCTTGCTTAGAAGGTGTCGATAGTAAATTATTTCCCCTTCTATTCTTTTTTAAACATCTTTTGAATAAATATTTTCATGAACAACGACCGTATCGGCAAAATAATCGGCAATGCTTTTATTGTTTGGTGAAAAAGCGACAATTAAATACGGTAAGTATAATAATGTACCGTTGATAAATCGGCCTACCCCTTCACGAAACAGAACTGTCATCCAATCCAGTGCTTCCCCATCATCTTTTTCAACCTTTATTCCAAACGTCATTTTCCCTAAAGTTTGCTTAAAAAATTTTGTCATGAGCACAAAATAAGCGTAGAAAATAATTCCCGAAAGAATTGTCATTGGCGCATACCACACATCGCTGGCAACACTCCAATTCATCAATGCAAACACCGGCTTAATCGAGACGCCGATAATCGCACTTATGACAATTGAATCCAACAGAAATGCCCAGAATCGCATCCAGAAGCCGGCTGTTTTTTGTTTAATAGAAGGCGGCTTTACGACAGATGCTTCATCCACTACTTCGATTATGTCAGTCATCGTAATCCCTCCTATTAGTAGTCACCATATAAATACATCATACGAGGCGAATTTGTCGTTGAAATAATTTTGGACAATACTTCAGACTCAGCAGATGGTCGCAGCATAGAACCTAGTTTTACACCTAATAAAGAACCCCAGCTTGATGTATCCATTGTATATTCAAACAGCTCTGCATCTTCCAATCCAAAATCCGCGCGTAATGCATTAATCGTCGCTTCTTCATTACCAATTTCATCAACTAGCCCTGCGCGCAGTGCCTGAGTACCGCCTAATACACGGCCATCCGCCACTTTCTTCACTTGAGCTTCAGACATATTACGTCCAGCTTCGATAATATCAACGAAATGCTCATAAGATTCATCAATCATTTCCTGCAGCATCGCAAGCTCCTCTTTTGTAGAAGGCCGTACACCGCCAAACATGTCTTTATGTTCGCCTGATTTGATTGTTTCAAACTCGACCCCGAAATTTTCGGCTAATTTCCCATAATTAATCGATTGCATAATAACACCGATTGAACCGGTAATTGTCTCGCGTTGAGCAAAAATCTTATCTGCCGGTGCTGAAATATAATAACCGCCGGAAGCAGCCATTGATCCCATTGAGACATAAATTGGAATTTGTTTTTCTTCTTTAATTTTCAATAACTTTTGGTAAATTTCTTCTGATTCAATGACACCGCCACCTGGAGTGTTTACAGATAATACAACGCCTTTAATTGTATCGTCTTCCAGTACAGCATCCAATTGTTCCATAAACAGCTGGTGGTTGTAATCAACCGTTTCCCATATACTTGGTTCCCCTACATCCTGGATTACACCATCTACCGTCAAATGTGCAATTCGACTCGTTAAGTCTCCTGTTTCCACGACGTTTTCGTATGTGAGCGATTCCGTACCCATTAAATTGTCGATACTAGTAAAGAAATCGGTCTTAAAAATCGAAATGATCGTATTGATCCCAATAGAGAAAAATAATAATACGGCAGCAATAATGAGTGCCACAACTCGTTTTGTATTCATATTCACGCCTCCTCAATATATGTACGAAACTATTTTACAAAAAGTTTCATCGAAAACCATTTCCTACAGCGATTTTGACATAATCCCACTTGATTAAGCAACCATACTTTAGGTTTTATCAAATGGCGAAGCCTCATTTCTATTAATTAAGCTCGGTTTAAACATGAATACTGGCAGAAAAAAAGGCGGCAAATTTCGCCACCTTTTATTCATTACCCGGGAAATATTTGTCGAGCAATGGTATTTCCCTTACTTTACACGCAATTCAACACGACGGATTTTCCCTGAAATTGTTTTAGGTAATTCATCTAAAAACTCTATAATTCGAGGATATTTATATGGTGCTGTCAGCTGTTTTACATGATTTTGCAAATCTTCTACAATTGTTGGGCTTTCTTTTAATGTAACATCTTTAAGGACGACAAATGCTTTTACAACATTCCCTCGAATTTCATCCGGACTTGCAACAACAGCACATTCCTGTACAGCAGGATGCTTCGTTAACGCATCTTCTACTTCAAATGGTCCGATTGTATAACCAGATGAAATAATAATGTCATCATTTCGGCCTTCAAACCAGAAATAGCCGTCTTCATCCTTTATTGCGCGGTCGCCTGTTACATACCAATCTCCACGATACTGAATCGCTGTACGCTCCGGATCTTTATAATATCCTTTAAATAATGCAGGAGTCGATTTGTGCACTGCAATATCACCGACTTCACCAGGCGGTACAAGGTCACCATCTTCATTGATTAAATCAATGATATTTCCCGGAGTCGGTTTCCCCATCGAGCCAGGGCGTAATTCCATATTTAACAATGTCCCGATCAACAATGTATTTTCTGTTTGACCATAACCATCACGGACAGTTAATTGGTGCTCACGTTCAAATGTTTCGATCACTTCACGGTTTAAAGGCTCACCAGCTGAAACAGCGCTGCGCAATGAAGATAAATTAAATGAATTTAATTTATCTAATTTCGCCATCATACGATATTCTGTCGGCGTACAGCAAAGCACATTGATTTGTTGCTGCTCAATTAAATGTAAAAACTGTGTTGGATCGAACTTCCCTTTGTACACAAATCCTGTTGCACCACTACCTAATACAGCAAGAAACGGACTCCAGATCCATTTTTGCCATCCTGGAGCTGCAGTTGCCCATACCGTATCGCCATCACGTACACCAAGCCACTCAGCAGCCGTTGTACGTAAATGTGCATATCCCCAGCCATGTGAGTGCATTACGGCTTTTGGATTCCCTGTCGTGCCTGAAGTATAGGCTAAAAATGCCAAATCATTAGCCGTCGTCTCAACAGAATCGAACTCGTTTGACTGCTGCTCTGCAAGCTCCATTAATGAAGTCCATCCTTCTTTTTCATTCCCTACAATAAAGCATTCTACATTCGCTAAATTTTCTACATGTTCGAATTCATATACGAACTGCTCCATCACGATAATTGCCTTAGCCTCTGAATGGTTTAGACGATAATCAATATCTTTAGCTCGCAGCAGCTCCGAACTTGGAATAATGACCAATCCTGCTTTTAATGCTCCAATATAAGAAACATATGCTTCTAAACAGCGAGGCAGCATAATTAAAATGACATCACCTTTTTTTAAACCTTGTGCATAAAAGGCATTTGCAACCTGATTTGCTCTTTGTAGTAACTCTTCGTATGTATAACGCTCTTGATGTCCGTTTTCTTCCTGAAATACTAATGCTGTTTTTGAGCTTTTATTTTCATGCTTTTCAAATTCATTTACAATATTATAAATTTCCGGTGCAACTAATTGATTTTTATTCATTTTGATACTCCCCTTTGTTTGAAAAAAATGAGCCTTACATATTTAGTATAATAATCCTTTTCATTAATATCAAAATATTCCGCACTTTTTATTGCATAACAAAAATTATTTATTAACAAAATAAAAAGAAACGCTACTTGAAAGTAGCGTTCTTTTTTAAAACGTATTATTGGTTTTGGTTGCCGCGTAATTGCTGCTCAGCCATCTGTACTAGGCGTTTCGTAATTTCGCCACCTACAGAACCGTTTGCACGAGATGATGCGTCTGGACCTAATTGTACACCAAATTCTTGTGCAATTTCATATTTCATTTGATCTAAAGCTTGTTGTGCACCAGGTACACGTAATTTGTTTGAGCTGTTGTTGTTTGCCATCTGTCTCTCACCTCCTTGTGACATTAGAATGTGCCGGGAGGAGAGATTAATACATAAAAAACATAGGTAAATTATAGCTCGATTAGGAAATCATTATCAGTTCCTAAAAATTATAGTAAATCAGCGAATTTATCTTCTTTTACTTCCTTCTGAGGGAACTGATATACTTCGCGGTTTTTAACGGCACGATCAATTAGTTCATCGAATTCCGTAAAGCTTTCAAAACGCTGAACTTTTTCTAATTTCGGTTTTGTTTTCGGACTAGACGGTGTAAATATTGTACAGCAATCCTCAAATGGCTGAATTGATGTTTCGTATGTGCCAATATCTTTTGCAATTTTGATGATATCGTTTTTATCTGCCGATATTAACGGACGTAAAATAGGTGTATTTGTCACATCATTTATTGCAGTTAAGCTTTCCAAAGTTTGTGAAGCGACTTGCCCTAAGCTTTCACCTGTTACAATACCTAATGCGCCAATGTCTTCACGCACTTTATCTGCCACTTTCATCATCATACGGCGTGTTGAAGTCATTGACATATTGTCTGGCACAGCGTCTTTTACTGCTACTTGCAGTTCTGTGAACGGAATGACATGCAGGCGAATATTTGCACCGAATTTTGTTAATTCATTTGCAAGTTCTTTAACTTTTTGTAATGCATTATCGCTCGTATATGGAGGACTGAAGAAATGAATTGCATCCAGTCGAACGCCGCGTTTCATCATTAAGTAACCGGCAACTGGGCTATCAATACCGCCTGAAAGCATTAGCAGCGAACGTCCGTTCGAACCAATCGGCATACCTCCAGCACCTTGGATTACTTGAGCCATCATATAGATCGCATCTTCACGAACTTCAATACGAAGTGCGAAATCCGGATTTTTCACCTGTACTTTAAAGTTCGGGAAATTCGGTAAAATCGTAGCTCCCATTTCACGCTGTAATTCATGCGTGTTCAACGGGAAAGTTTTATCTGTACGATGTACTTCAACTTTAAACGTTAAATCGCCTTTTTCACGATAGTCTTCTAAAATTTCAAATGCCAAAGCTTTCATCACATCTAAATCTTTTTCACAAGATGCAACTGGGCTGATTGATTGAATACCGAAAACATGTGGTAAACGATCCATTAGTACATCAAATTTTTCTTTATTTTCAACTTCAATAAACATACGGTCACGCTCTGCACGAATTTTCAATGGTGCAATATCGTTAAATGAATAGCGTACATTATCGCGTAAACGGCTGATAAAATCTTTTTTGTTTCGACCTTTTGTTGATAATTCACCATAGCGAACTAAAATTTCTTTAAAAATCATTGCGTAATATCTCCTTTTAATTCTTTCATTACGATTGTGAATTGCTTTTTGAATGAAGCAATATCTTCATCTGTGTTGATTGCGCCTAAGCTTAAACGTAGTACACCGTTTTTATAGCGGCTATCGATATTTAATGCTTCCACAACATGGCTTGTTTTCGTCTGTTTTGACGAGCAGGCACTTGATGTTGAAACGATAATATCACGTTTTTGTAACGCGTTTATTAAAATTTCACCTTTTAGTCCTCTAACACTGAACGATAAAATATGCGGCGCTCCATCTTTCGGCGACAGGACATATACTTCCTGACCGAATTGCCCAAAGAAATGATGAAGTTCTGCAGACCATTTTTTAAAGTTTTCAACATTTTCCGGCATGCCTTCAACAGCTAAACGGGCCGCTTTTGCCAATGAAACAGCTTGCGGTACTGCAACCGTACCACTTCTTAATCCAAATTCTTGTCCACCACCGACGATAAATGCCTTCAGTTGTGGTTTTTTGCGGAATGCTAACAAGCCGCTTCCTTTTAAACCTTGAATTTTATGTCCGGAAATTGAAATGACATCTGGACCATTGTCTCCGTCAAAAATGACCGGTAGCTTCCCGAAACTTTGAATTGCATCAACATGGAACATTGCCTGGCATGTACGATGAATGATTTGAGCTGCTTCCTTAATTGGCTGGACAGCTCCGATTTCGTTGTTTACATGCATAATGCTCACAATAATTGTATCTTTGCGAAGTTTTTGCTGTAATTCCTCTAAAGAAATGACTCCATATTTATTTACCTTTAGGTAGTCAATTTCATAACCCTCTTCTTCCAAACGTTTGACCGCTTCCAAAATCGAAGGGTGTTCTATTTCTGTCGTAATAATATGCTTGCCTCTAAATTTGCTAGATTTTGCAAGACCAAAAAGCGCTGCATTATTCGATTCCGTACCTCCGGATGTAAATAAAATATTCTTTTCGTCAGTATGAAGAATATTTGCCAATTGCTCACGAGCTTTTGTTAATAAAGCATTTGACTCGACTCCTGCACGGTGAATCGATGCAGGGTTGGCATAATATTGTTCATTCACTAACATAAATGTAGCCAAGACATCTTTGTGCGGTTTTGTTGTCGCACTATTATCTAAATATATCATCTATACTCAACCTTCTTTTTTAAAACTAATTTCCCGTAATCATATTTCCATTACAGTGTCCTGTTTTTTATCATTACTTACCAAAGAGAGAGGTTGTGTTAATAGTCAAATTGACTACTAACACAACCTCATAAATGTGCTTATTTATTATAACGCTAAATGGACCAACATGTAACCGTTATGCTTATTATTTTGTAAGCAGCTGCTCCTGAACGAGCTCCTCAATACGTTTGATTGCATTAGGATCGATAATTTCAACCGCCTTTGCTGCATCTTCCAGTGCTTTTATGTAGCGGAATTTCTTGAATGCGTCTTCAGCTTCAAGTAGATTTTCATGTACTTGTCGATTTGTTGCACGGTAGCGGTTTCCAAACTGAATAAGACGCTCAATAATTAATACATTCTCAATCATTTCCTGTGCTTTATCATGTGTTTCTTCAATCGATTGCTTTGCATTTAGTAAATGCTGGTTAACTTGGATAATATTCAACGGTACTTCCTGTAAACTTTGAACTACAACAAAAATCTGTTCTGCCGCCTCTTCTAATCTTGCATCCATTTCTTCCGGAATCCCAGGAATATTGGCACGTCCAAGCAGGCGCTCTGTATCTTGCAATAATCGCTTTAAAGCTTCCAATTCAGCTCTTGCTTTATTTTCATCAATACGGAGGTTCTTTAGTTTGTTCGAGAAGTTTTCCTGTTCCTCAGCAATTTGCTCAATCTCATCAGTAATTTCTTTTAGCTCTTCCTGTAAGCTTGAGTATGCGGATCTTTCTTCTTGAACACGTGTCGATAACAATTCATAGCGTTTTTGTAATACTTCCAAATGTTTTAAGCCCACTTTTGGAATTTCCGCTTCTTTGTCCTGTAAACGGTAGCTATGCTGCACATAAGCGACTTCATCATTAATGTCCTTTGTAAGGCGCATAACATCATTGATCACACTGTACATGCCTGAACAGTTACGTTCAACATATTTTCTTGCCATAACTTCTTTTTCTAGCAAATTATAAAAATGGTCGATTTCATCATTAATTGTTTGAATTCGTGGTGAAACAGCTGGCAAGTTAAGTTCAGCGATTTCTGCTTTTAACATTTCCAGTTCACTCTCAAGTCCATTCAAATATTCAGTCATTTCTAAATGGCGTAAATAATACTTTTGTTCTTCCATTTCACGCTGCCCGTTACGAAGTTCATGAATTGCGGTTGGGATTTTAGTTTGAATTTCAGTCAGCAGTGTCGGCACATCATTTAATAAACTGAAAATTTCCTGTGCTTCACTGTTCAGCTGTAGGACAATTTCACGTGCCTGCAAATAGTTGCCGTCTTTCGTTAACTCATCGAACTCTTCAAATTTCGGCGTAAATTGCTCCAGCTTCGTTTCCAATGCTTCCAAAGCTGGACCAAATGAATGCTGGTGTGCCAAAATCGTCTTGCGTGCAGAACGGTAATATTCTTTCAGCTGTTCGATTTCAATACGGTTTTTCTCTTCACTGCCAATCAATTCATCCAGCTCAGTAATAATCTGTACACGTACTTGCTCACATTTTGCAAGTTCCTGTTCGATATCGCGTTCTGTATGTGTTGCTTTGTTAAATTTAAATCGGTCGACAAATTCTTCCGCATCAAACAACAATTCGTCAATTTTCGGAATTTGCTTATCGACAACATCCAACCAACGATTACGCCAGTTTTCAAACAGCTCTTCTGTTTGACCGTTCATATTAAGGGCCTTTACTTTTGCGAGCTCCTCAAAAATCGGGTAATGTTGTATTTGTAGTTTTTCCTTATCTAATCGTCCTATTTCTGCATTATGCTTGCGTCTTACTACTAAGCCTGCCATTAATAATGCTAATAGTACGACGACAACAATGATGATATACTTTATCATTGTAAGCCCCCTAATCCCAAATAAAATCAATATTTTAGCTATATACGTACTATTTATAATAACATGTTTTTTTATATTTGTTTAACTATTTCCAGCTTTTTTTACTTTTAAATACCATATTTTTGAAGGAAGGTCATTCAATTGAAACGAGACGGTCATATACATACACCTTTTTGTCCCCATGGTTCTACAGATTCGATAGAAGAATATGTCGAAAAAGCGATAGCAAGCGGATTTAAAGAAATCACCTTTACGGAGCATGCGCCTTTACCTGAAAACTTTGTCGACCCAACACCTGACAAGGATAGCGGAATGAACCCTGCCTATTTAATGGATTACTTTAAACAACTGCAGCGCGCAAAAGAACAGTATCAATCGCAAATTAAAATCAATATCGGCTTAGAGGTCGACTATATTGTTGGCTTTGAACAGGAAACAAAACAATTTCTGAATGAAGTCGGCCCTTTACTGGATGATGCGATATTATCCGTACACTTTTTGAATTTCCAAGACGAGTATGTATGTATTGACTTTTCACAAGAAGTATATTTACAATTTGCCAATAAGGTTGGCGGCATTCTTCCTATGTATAAGCTATACTACGAAACTGTGAAAAAGTCGATTATAGCAGATTTAGGCTTATACAAACCTAAGCGTATAGGACATCCAACATTAATTCATAAATTTCAGCTTGCCCATAACGAACAGATCGATGATGCAACTGACATTACTGAATTGTTGAAGATGATGCAGACCGGTCATTATGAGCTTGATTTTAATAGTGCTGGTCTAAGTAAACCGTATTGTAAGGAGCCATACCCGCCTTATCCATTTGTGAAACAGGCAATTGATTTACAAATCCCAATTGTTTTCGGCTCGGATGCCCATACGGCAGCGGATTTACATCAGCATTATGATTTACTACAGAAAAAAATAACTTTTTAATTGGAGGTTTCTATGTTCGGAAATATTACTTATAACGGGACATTAACAGAACAGTACAATCAGCTATCAAAACAGCTGGATGCATTGCTGGAAGGGGAAAATAACTTAATCGCTAACCTAAGTAACGCTTCAGCTTTATTAAATACTTTTTTAAAAGAAATTAACTGGGTTGGGTTTTATTTAATGAATGAAGGCGAATTGGTGCTCGGACCATTCCAAGGCTTGCCTGCTTGTGTGCGAATTCCTGTAGGGCGCGGCGTTTGTGGTACAACGGTTGCGAAGGAGCAAACAATGGTTGTAGACGATGTTCACGCTTTCCCTGGTCATATCGCTTGTGACGCGGCATCAAAATCGGAAATCGTTATTCCTTTAATTAAAAATGGTGTCGTTTTAGGTGTTTTAGATATCGATAGCCCGACTGAAGCACGTTTTACTTCTGAAGATAAAGATGGTTTGGAAAAATTTGTGAATATACTGTTAAAACATATTTAATTGCTAAAATGGGAGTGCCCGAAAAATTATTATTCCGGGTACTCCCATTAATATTGTAGTTCCATAGGTTTTTCATATACACATAGACGGTTTTTTCCGTTTCGCTTTGCATGGTATAGTGCAATATCTGCTTGCAAAAACATATTTTTGAAATCCGGACGGCTGCTCTTATTCCACGTAATCATTCCCGCAGATACCGTAACTGAAGGATTTGTTACATTTGGTACCATTTGTACAATTGCATCTGAAATTTCAATCGCTTCTCTGTCAGAAATGTTCGGAATATAGATGGCGAGTTCTTCACCGCCCCAGCGCGAGCAAATACCTCTTTTCCCTATTTCATTTTGCAGTCGTCTGGCAATTTGTACAATGACATCATCCCCGACTTGATGCCCGTATGTGTCATTAACCTTTTTAAAGTTATCAATATCAATTAAAAGAAACATTCCTGAATCGTCCTTTTGAATAGCCTTTTCCACGTATGAATCAGAGTAACTTCTTGCGTAAAGCTTTGTTAAATGGTCTTGATCCACCATCTCCTGAAGCTGTTCACGTAATACCGAATTGGAAATGGCTAATGACGAATGGTGAATAAGCGATTGCATTAATTTGAAGCTATCAAAGGAGAAAAAATACGGCTCTTTATGCAATACAAGGCTAAACCCGATAATATCTTCTTCTACAATCATTGGAATGGCCATTATCGACTTATACTCAATGTCTCCTGAAATAAGACGGCTGAAATCAGCAATAAACAATGGGTCTTGTGTCGAATGAAAATGTTTTTCCACATGCTGAATATATACGTTACATGCTATACGATTGAAAAGTTCTGTACACGCTTCAGTCATGATATACTTTTCATCTTCCTTAAACAGGAAGCCAATTTCCAAAGGCTGAAAAGATTTCAACATTTGCTTTTGTAAAAATAAAAGCATTTCACTAATCGTCAATTTCATATTTAAACGATGGGAAGTTTCATTAATTAACTGTAAATCCGTGATAAGACGATGTGATTGATGATAGAGTTTCGCGTTTTCCAAAGCATTTCCTGAAGCTTGGGCAAGCATACGGATAAATTCTTTTTCTGGACTTGTAAACGAGTAATTGACGGGTGCTTTCACCTGTAAAATCCCGTAGATTGCTTGTCTCCCTTTTATAGGCACATTTAATAATCGACGGTTTTGTTCAACGGCTATATCCTCTTTCAATTCACCCGACACGAAAGATTCGATTGTTGCAGGGCGTTCCGATAAATAGTCGAAAGGCTTTATTTTCACTCTCGTTTGGCGATCTTGGTCATTTGACAAGATCAGTTCAACTTCCAGCCCTGGAAAATTTTCTTCTATTGTTATGAGGACATTTTCCAAAATTACATCGATATCCATCGTCGAATGGAAAAGGTCTGTCATCCCGTATAATTTACGGTACTTTTGCTCATTCGAATAAACTTCATAATTTTGAGTTAAAAATGAATAGGAAGCAGATATCGCTCCTACAATTTCTTCTGTCAGCACTGCTTGTACTGGTGCGTTTTCAGGATTATATTTAAATATAATAATAGCTTCTATTTTATCATTTATTATAAGTGGCATAACATCCGTATGATTTTCAAAAAACGGCTGTTCTCTAAAAAACCCGGGTAACTTCACAACTTTATTACCGTTAAAATAGGGTTGTATTAAATCTAATGTTACATCAACATTCATTAATTCTAAGTTGTCGATCGGTTTCAATTTATTCTCGCTTACATGAAATAAATAACAATGTTCCATATTAAAGTGTTTAATTAAGTTTTCTTTTAATAGGAAAAAGTAATCATAAAATTTACTTCGTTGTAATTTCGTATTCATACAAAGGCTTAAAATATCCGATTTAAATTGATCAATCTTTTGTTGATTTTCCACCATTAAATCACCTTTTCTTTTACTATTGCGATGTCGGTTCTTTTCACTTAACATCAAGTATACACATTTTATGTCTTATTGACTATTTAAATTTGTTATATTTTTCTAGTAAACACCCCAATTTGAATTGTTTTTTGAATATTAAAGTATTTTCCCATTCTTATCTACTACCCGCTTTTGTGCTTAAATACCCACAAAACGATAAATTATTTTTATTTTTCTTTACTACATATTATCTTCAAAATGTAAAACACCTTTGTTGACGGATAGATAAAAAAAAGATACAATAACCTTTGTGTAAAATGAATGCAGTAGTTGTATAACTTAAATGTAGTATTTTATTCCTTCTGTTTAGACAGAATGGTGTATTGTGTAACCCTTTCGGCTGCATGGGCGAAGATACATGAAAATAGAATACCGTTTAATGTCGGGTACAACTGGTTTTTTCTTTTACAACAAAAACCAATTTTAAGGAGGAGACACAATTATGTCTCGTTATACAGGTCCATCTTGGAAACTATCTCGTCGTCTTGGTATTTCATTAAGCGGCACAGGTAAAGAAATCGCAAAACGCCCTTACGCACCAGGTCAACACGGCCCGAACTCTCGTGGTAAAAAATCAGAGTACGGTCTACAATTAACTGAAAAGCAAAAATTACGTCATATGTACGGTATGACTGAACGTCAATTCAAAAACACTTACCTACGTGCTGGTAAATTACAAGGTGTACACGGTGAAAACTTCATGATCTTACTTGAAACTCGCCTTGACAACTTAGTTTACCGTTTAGGTTTAGCTCGCACTCGTCGTGCAGCTCGTCAATTAGTTAACCACGGTCACATCTTAGTTGATGGTAACCGCGTTGACATTCCATCTTACTCAGTAAAACCAGGTCAAACGATCTCTTTACGTGAGAAATCAGCTAACCTTTCAGTTGTTGCTGAATCAATCGAAGTAAACAGCTTCGTACCAGAATATTTATCATTCGATGCAGACTCTAAAGTAGGTACTTTCGTACGTTTACCAGAGCGCTCTGAATTATCTGCTGAAATCAACGAACAATTCATCGTAGAGTTCTACTCTCGTTAATTAGTTCACTCTGCAAAGAGTAACTTAAAAAGCCCTAGAAACGTTGTTAAATCAATGTTTCCGGGGCTTTTTCTATTTTATTTATTATGCAATATAAAGCAAGTAATTAGGGCTAAGTGGGGCTTAAAGTGGGGCTATTTTGGGGCGAACGTGTGTATAGTAATGGGTGAGTGTAATTGAAATTCATTTTTTTCGCTTTTTTGCGACAAAATAAAAAAGGCATCTCATTTGAGATGCTTTTTTCACACTGTAGCGAGAATTTCATTTTCTAATTCATCTTTAAATCGTTTAGCTATAATCGTATTTATTTGTTTGGTACTGTCAACAAACTTCACAGATTTTTTTATATCTTCAAAGGAAAAGTCTTCTAAAAGTTCGATGAAGGCACTATTTACGAATGAAGTATTAAGTGCATAAATGCCATCAAACGAAACAGTAACTTGTTCACCACTCTCAAGTGCATCTTTAATCATATTAAAGATCACTTCCCCATCTCGATTAAAAGAAACGCTGTTTACTACATCACTAACTTTAATTATGCGTTTTACCATTCAAATTCCTCCTCTTCAAAATCAAATAATTCTGCAGCAAGAGATAAATCAAGTTGAATTTCAATATGCGTACCTGGATAATAATGATTTGCTTCTCTAAAATCCTGTATTAATTTACCATTTTCTTTCCTTGAAACCAGTATTCCTTTATTTGAGTAAATATAAACTATGCCTCCTGCATTCATTACTACATTGTATATCAGCATATCTAAACCAGCACCCCTATTTTTCGGTGTTGATTTTGTTGTGAACTTTCTCCTAACAGCACTTCTAAGTGCTTCTTCATCGGTAAAATGACTATAATTAGGATTACTTTTAATGTGATTGATGATTCCCATACCCATGTCTGCTATTGAAATTATTAAGTTATCATTCCCAGGTATATGTTGTGCAAATACACAACTTGTATCAATCATGGCATGATCACGGACATTGTTGAAAATCTCTTCTAAACAAGTTTTAAATGTTGCTAATTCTTCAGGTGATCTACTAATAGTATTCGAAATCCATGGGATAAATGAAAAGTTTAACCAAGATGGAAAATTGTCTATTATAATATCTTGGACCGCTACTGTTGTTTTCCTTAAAGAAGAGCTTGTATATATTTTTTCGCCTAAATGCTTTTCAAAAAATCCGCAATCATCTAAAAAACGTTGCGGCTCTTTTGTATCAGCTAAAATTTCAATATCCTCTGTATAATAAAAGTCGACCGGTATTTCTTGAATTTTTAACCAGCCAACCAAATTGTTAATGAATGTTACTCCGATGGGCTCAATAAATTTCCTACATGTATCCATCCTGAAAACATATTCATCATGAAGCGGATCACCTTCTTCAGTAACCACTTGTTTTAATAACCTATACATTGAAGTTCGATTCAGTCTTTCGGGAAGTGTTATCTCCATAAATTACCTCATAATATCTTTATATTTACTACAATATACCATATCACTTAATTTATCCAATATCTTCGACAAAACTCGACAAAAAAAGAAGGAGCCCCCCTCAAGCAATTTTAAACCATAAATTAAACCCTTGTCTAAATTCTTTAATCTTCCCTTTAACTGTATTAACGAATTCATAAAATAAATATTCTAACGTATAGCGTAAAGAAAATAACATAAATAAAAAAGCGCTAAGAAAAAAGATTAATTAGGATGGATTCAGTTTTTTTATAAAGATGTTTGAACATTTTTTACCTGTGTTACCTCACAAACGCGCCAAATTTTGCTAATCAATCATAAATTAAATAAACGTTAGTCGATGCTGAATTGCATTTCAACTAACGTTTGTTTATTAATCACAAAGCAAATTAAGGTATTAAACTCCGTAAATTTTTCTATTTAATGCTACAATATCAACTTGCCCTGAAGAATTAGTCAACTCGGCAATAACCTGATCGCGTAAAAGTGGAGCTTTTTCTTTATTTGCTCTCTCTAGGACGTGCAATGTTTGTTCTTTTGTTAGCTCAGTGCAATAAGCCGGTGTCCCTGGTTGCACTTTCCAAGACTCAGCAATCGAACCAACATCCACTGCATCAAAGCCACATTCGTCGATTACATTCATAATCACTTCTTTATGAGCCTGATTGTCCCCTGCAACTGTCATCGCAATGCGCCCGTGTGCTCCTTTTTCTATACTCTTCGTTTCTAATGTATAGGCTAGCTGATTGTTAAAAGCCTTAATAATCGGACGGCCAAGCTGATTTGTTACCCAAACGCTCTCTACCACCCCATTTTCAATTTCATCGATTTGATTATTTCGGAATGGATAATAATTTGATGTATCTACAATTATGACACCCTCATCACATTCCTCTAAAAGTGAACGTAAGCTTGGTAGAACTTGGATTGGTATCGAGAGAATTAGTACATCAATGAATTGAATGACTTCTTCAGGACGTACTGCTGACCCTACAATCTCTTTCCCATCTAAATACTCCAGACCACGTGCATCCGCTACTTTTACCTCATGCCCCTTGTTCACTAATTTCTTAGCAATATTTTGACCGATTGGCCCTGCTCCAATAATTCCAAATTTCATGTTCCTTGCTCCTTTAAATGTTTTATATTACATTTGTTTATTTTATACATTTGTCCTTGCTTTTACGCTTTCATTTTAGGTCAGGCGTGGACTGCGGCTATCTCTCATCATCTAAAAAATTTCTTTCATCATATTATCTTTAATGAGCACTCTATGCCGTTCCTTTGTTAATCGTAGAACGTCGCATAAATAAACCTAATACAAAACCAATCATGGCAATCGCTAAAATGACCCAAAATACAGTTTGTGCGCCTGAAGTAATCGCATTCGCGATTTCTGACGGCTCCGCTGGTTCATTAGAATTGGCTAAATACCTATCCATACCTCCTGTTAAAATACTCACGGCTACGGCTGTTCCCAACGCACCGATCACTTGTTGAAGTGTGTTCATCACTGCTGTCCCGTGTGGATACAATTCGGGTGGTAATTGATTAAGACCATTTGTTTGGGAAGCTGGCCATATCAATGCAACGCCTGCCATTAACCCCATATGCAAAGCTACGATTAAACCAACTGATGATGCAGGTGTTAGTGTCGTAAAGAACCATAAAATAAGCATTACCATTACTATTCCTGGTACTACTAACCATTTCGGTCCATATTTATCAAAGATTCGTCCAATGATTGGTTGAAGTACACCATTTAATGCGCTACCTGGTAATAACATTAATCCGGTAACAAACACCGTTAATCCAGCACCTGTTTGTAAGAACATCGGTAACACAATCATCGTTGACATGTTAATTACCATACACATCATCACCAGCGCTACACCTAAAACGTACATCGGATATTTGAATACGCGTAAGTTCAGTAAAGGCACTTCTCGATTTTGACGGAAAACAAAGAGTAGAAGTGCTAATGCACCAAGGATGATCGAAGTTAAAACTACTGGGCTTGTCCAACCGCCACCCGCTTTTCCTGCTTGCCCAAAGCCAAATACAATCCCACCAAAACCGATTGTTGACAACACAACCGAGAGGACATCAATGCTTGGTTTTGTGACCTCTGTTACATTTTCTAAATACTTTAACCCGACTAGCATACCAATGACTATAAACGGTAATGACAACCAAAAAATGAACCGCCATGATAAATACTGAATAAGCATTCCACTAATAGCTGGACCAATAGCTGGTGCAAACATGAGCACTAATCCCACATACCCCATAGCAACCCCGCGTTTTTCTGGAGGAAAAATCACTAATAGTGTATTAAACATTAACGGAAGTAGTAAGCCCATTCCTACAGCCTGTAACACACGCGCTAGCAGCAGCATTTCAAAATTAATGGAAATTGCACCTAACAACGTCCCTACTGCTAAACTAGCTGTGGAAACAAAAAATAGATGCCTTGTTGTAAACCTTTGTAATAATAAGCCACTGACTGGCATTAAAATACCTAGCGTCAATAAAAAACCTGTTGTAAGCCACTGCGCTGTTGCAGCTGAAATTTGAAAAATATCCATTAAATTGGTCATGGCAATCGTCAGTGCTGTTTCGTTAAACATCCCCATAAAACCGCATAAAAGAAGTGCAGCTAAAATGGCGCGTGTATTGTATTGTTGATTCATCTATTCTTCCCCTTTAAGCTCTTCTCTATCTTTAATATTCTAGGATAGATTTTTCTCTACTCGGCGACCATATTGAAACGGGACGCCCATATTTTCGCGTAATGTTTCGCTTTCATATTCTGTATGAAACAGCCCACGCGCTTGTAAAATTGGTACAACTTGCTCAACGAAATCTTTTACTCCGTCGTGTGCGCTATCTGGTACAACCGAGAATCCATCACACGCCCCAGCTAAAAACCATTCCTCTAAAAAGTCTGCCACTTGTTCGGCAGTTCCTGCAACAACTGGATGATAATTAATCACACCATGAGCTAATACATCACGCACAGACAAGCCATGTTGTAATAAGTCAAAAGCACGCTTTGAACGCGGATCCATCGGATTTGGGTACATACGTACGAGCATCTCATCTGGGAGTTGTTGATCAATATCAATTGACTGCACGGACAATTGTAAGCCCACCATGGCACCTAGATATTGCACACGTCCTGGAATTTCATTTTCATCAAAGCTCATCAGTTTTCGACGACGCTCTAACCCTTCTTCTTGGGTTTTACCAATTGAGAACATAAAGCCTGCATACATTTTAATGTCTTCTGGGTTACGGCCAAATTTCACAGCACTTTCACGTAGTGCAGCTCGATGTGCACGCGCCGTATCAATATCATATGGATTTGCATACACACCGGAAGCAAAGCGCCCAGCAAGTCGTAAGCCTTCTTCGCCACCTCCTGCTTGGAATAATGGCGGTTGCCCTTGTTTTGAAGGTGGAATTGGTAACGGACCACGTGATGCATAGTACTGGCCACCAAGGTTGATCGGCTGCACCTTCGACATATCAGCAAATTGCCCATTTTCAACATCTAATTTCAATGCATCCAATTCCCAACTTCCCCAAAGCGCTTGCACAATTTCAATAAATTCATTCGCCTTGTCGTAACGTACTTTTCGGCTTTCAATTTGTGCTCCAAAGTTTGCAGCTGCTCTCGGCTCTGACGTCGTCACGGCATTCCAACCCACGCGTCCCCCACTGATGACGTCTAACGCTTTCATTTGACGAGCTAAGTTGTACGGATAGTTAAACGTTGTGGAAGCAGTTGCCACTAAACCAATATGCTTCGTTTCCTGTGCGACTGCCATTAGCGCAAGCATCGGATCCATTGGAAACATCGGTGTATGAATATTTAAATCTACCGTTAGCGCCGCCGTGTCTGCGATGAAAATCATGTGAAACTTCCCTTTCTCCGCAAGTTTTGCACGTTCCACATAGCTGTCGATATTTGTATACGCTGCTGGATCCGCTTCAGGCATGCGCCAAGCAGAAAATTCAGCACCATATCCTGAAACCATTTGTAATGCCAGTTGCATTTGTTTTTTTTTCTCCATATCTTCTCTCCCTTTCACCCAATAGTTAGCTTACTAACTATTTATTTCTAGTAGTTACACTTATATCGCGAATCAGTTTAGATAGTTAGCTTGCTAATTATTTCTGTGTACTTACAACCGCAAGCTGACTTTAAGAAGAAGTACTCAAGTAAACACCCTATTCATTTAAGATAAGCCATTTTCCATTCGTTTTAATAAATCCAGTAAGATAACGCGCTCATCAGGAGAAATCATGTGCAACAATTTCTCTTGCTGGTGCTTCCACTTCTTTGAAACAGGTTCTTGAAGATTTTCACCTGTTTCTGTTAAATAAATGCGCATCACACGTCCATCCACTGCATCATTTTTACGGTAAATAAAGCCGTTTTGCTCTAATGACTTCACCATATTCGTCACAGTAGGTGGCTCACATTTTAAGTGTTCACATAATTGCTTTTGTGTAAGACCATCTCCCGCCCATAAGCGCGCAAGTAAATTATCTTGACCAACATAAAGGTTCAATTCTCTTAATTCATCCGTGTACGCACGTCGCATTTGAAACGAAACTTTATCTAAAGCTTGACGAATATCACAATCTAATTTATTTGTCATAAACAATCCTCACAATCCGTTCATATATTTAGCGTACTAACTATATCAACCGTTCTTTCCTGTTGTCAATGAAACGAAGTAGTAGATGGCATTTAAATGATTCCCTGAAAATTATTTAGCTTACTAATTAAATGTATGATAAAATTAGTGGGCTAAATATTTGTGGGTTGTATTCCTTGTTAAGATTCTTGATTAGTACGTGACTAAGCATACAATGCCTCAAAACAATATAAAAGTAGGCAATAAAAAAAGACATAGTACATTTTTTTGTACCATAAAAAGAAAGTAGGTGCTCATGTGGCAAGATTATGCACAGAAGGCTTTGATCAAGAGGTCATTAATCATCACCGCGATTTTTACGGTATCGCATATACGCAAAATTTGTTATCAGGTCGTTGGAAGCATCACATTATTTGGTATTTGAGAGACAATACACGCCGTTACAATGAAATTAAACTTTTTCTAAATAACATCTCGCAAGGATCCTTAACGAAGCAATTACGTGAGTTAGAGCAAGATGGAATTATTGAGCGCAAAGTCTATCCAGTGGTCCCACCGAGAGTTGAATATTCGTTAACAACTAAAGGAGAAGCAATTATTCCTTTGCTTGAATTCATGCGTGAATTTGGAGAGCAATACGGGGAACAGGCCGAATAAAAAATATATTAAGTAAGAGCAGTCGAATTAATTAAGACATATATGTACAACCACCATTTCACGTATTCCAATGAATACGGCTTATCTAATTATTCCTTTCACAACAAGGAATCGTTTACCTCTAAAATAAAGATCTTAGTTGCGTAGTATCACTCTACGTGTTACTCCACAATCTGGCGCGATTGTGGAATAAAAAACCTGCATTTAGGTTTTTATCAAACTTTATTATAAATGACCGAACTTATTTATATATTATCAATCTTTATTAAAAGACCACAAAAATTGGATCACACATCTTAGACATATCTAAGATGTGTGATCCTTTTAGTTTCAACTGTTTTAGTCACCTAACCTAAATATAAAAAGATTTTTCAAAAATGGATGCTTCTTATTAATCTAAAAATAAGGATTTACTAAATGTTTTTGTTTAAACTTATTTCAAAGGTACAACCACAAGTTTCCCCTTCAACATTACACAGAATGTTAGCATTCATTAGCATTTAAAAGTGCAATATTCAAATATTTACCGTATTTGTGAGCATTAAATTTTATATACAACCTTAACATTCATTAACATGTAGGCCTGCAAAAAGATTTTATATAATGACAATAAAGAAAAGTAAAAAAGACGTTAATGTCGGCCACAGTCTTTACATACAAGATTGTAATTCATGACATCACCCCACTTTTCCTTTAACTTTACTTGCCATCACTCCACAAAAAAGAGGAAAGGAATTTGCCTGCTCTTGTAAGTCATAGAAGCTCCAAGTTCGCTTGGTAAGTTCATCATATATACTTATATGCTTTTTATGTGTTGCTTCTACAACGCGCTCTGGCGGCTCCTTAAACAACTTTATATGCAATTGCTCAATTTCCTTTCGACTTTTCCCCAAATATATGGCATACTCAAAATAATATTTCACCATGAATAGCTTCACGCTATTTTTCTTAAGAAGTAGGCTATCGCTGTCTATGGCTTGCCGGATTTCCTCAAATGGTAGATCGCTGGCATATAATTTGCTTTCATCGTCATTCATAGTGACGATGTTTTTTTGTACTGCGATATAAACGCTGTATGCTAAAAAGTTGTTGTCAAAAAATACGGCATCTAGTAATAAGTCTTTTACTTTTCTCATGCGATCCTCCCTGTAGCGCGGTTATATTTCATTTTGATTGTGCCGGTTTGTCCGGCTCGCTGCTTTGCGATATTGAATTCAAGTGTTTTATCATCTTTCATGTTTGCATCGTAATAGCTGTCTCGGTATAGCAGCACTACGTTGTCGGCATCTTGCTCAATGCTTCCAGATTCCCTTAAATCTGATAACATTGGGCGTTTTTCTTGTCTCTGCTCCACGCTGCGTGATAACTGAGCCAAACAAACGACCGGAATATTGAAATCTTTTGCTATGCCTTTTAAATCGCGGCTGATTTGACTTACTTGTACATGGGTAGTGGCTTTGTTATCTACTGGCGCTATAAGTGTCAGATAGTCAATGAACACCACAATTCTTTTATTAGGATTCTCTAAAGCCGCTTTACGAACTTTCGAACGAATTTCAGCGATAGTCTGCAATGACTTGTCGTAAAATTCGATATCCATTTGGGAATACTCGCCAATGATGGACGGCCATTGCTCTTTTTGTCCTTCTGTGAAGTGCATAGACGGGTTTTTAAGTTTGTTACGATTAATCTTTCCTATGTTGCACACAAACCGCCCTGAGAGGCTCTCTCGTCCCATTTCTAATGAAAAAATTAAAGCTAGTACATTCTCATTCTTTTGTTGCGTTCCGATAGTGAAGTTAATTAATACATCGGACTTCCCGATCGATGGCCGCGCTGCAATGATCGTTAATTCTTTGCTTACCAACCCGCCTGTGAATTCGTCATACTGCTCTATGCCTGTTTTAATGCCTTCTCGCTGTGGCTTGTCCTCGAAAGGCATAGTGAATAATGCTTGAGCCTCTTGATAAGCTGTGGCCCTATCATTTTCACACTGCATTTCTAATTTGCTAAGCTCCTCTAAAACCTTTTCAAGTCCCCATTCATCAGCCTGTGCTTTATTTAATAAGTTTTTTAAAACATGTTTCTGGTAGTGTTCAAGTAATGTTTCAACCCAACTATCAAATTTCTCTACGTTTGAGAAGCTTTCGAGTGACGATAGATAATTTATATCGCCCCCGATCTCCTCAATGTTTTGAACAGATACTATGATTGTTGCTGTATCTGCAACTTGCTGTTTATCTGCTAAATGCTTCATAGTTTGGTATATTTTACGGTGGATATTACCTGTAAAATGCTTTGCTTGTACCGCGCTATCGTTTATCAAGTAATTATGAGCTAGCATCGTACCTAGAATATTTCTCTCTAAAACTTGATGCTCCATGTTATCAGTCCTCATCATCGAATATTAATTGTGCTGGAACTGCTTCTCCACTTGCTGCTGTTTCGTATTCATCCATGAAATGCTCACCAGTTAAAAATGTGAGTGGATTCTTTTGGTACTGTTTAGCAACGTTGTTTAGCTGCATGTGATGTAGATATTTTTTTGTGCCTTCTTCAATTTGTGGATAACTAAATTTTTTTACTAACTGACTGAATTTCGTTTGGCATTTAGCTTTACCGATTTTTTTGTTATAGAGGCTCCACCAAATCTCAAACAGATCAGGTTGCTGATTGGACATATTTTTTTTATTTTCATTATTAACATTATTGTTTGTGTTCATCGGCTGTTCTTTTGTTGTTCTTTTGTTGTTCATTTGCTGTTCATTCTTTTGAAATTCAGACCACTTAATCACTGTAACAACGCTGAATTTCGTGGTTTTTTTGATGTTCAGCATTTGTAAACTTTCAAACATCAAAAGCCACCGCCATAATGTTATTGCTGATACGATATTTTGCTTAGTTGCACCAGCGTTAAATTCCCTTGCAAGTGCATCTCTACCCGTAACGAATTGTCCAGGTTCTAGGGCTATAACTTGCCTACCAACTAGCTGCTCTCGTTTTGTATGTGAGGCTTTCATCAAACAATGAATCCATAATTTCAATAAGTGCGGATCCGAATATATTTCATGCTCCATTAATTTTCGGTGAAGGCTTATCCATCCGTTTTGCAATCTCTACACACCTCCGCCACCTTTCCGAAACTCCTCTACACGTTCGCCCAACGCGATTTTTATTTACCACTCTGATGTGATTTCCGAAATCACCTCAAGTGCTTCTTTCGCTGGCCACCAGCGCTTTCTGTTCTTACGTTTTTCAATCATTCTCATGCGCGGATCGGTGAAAATATCATCATTTAGAAAACGAAGGGACATGCATGTTAACGCTGCCACCTTTTCGGCATCTACGAACCACAATTGTGCATGAATACAGTCGTCAAGTTGCTTTTCAATATGTTTCTTAATTGCATTTCTATCAATTTGTACATTAATCTCTTGAATCATAATTACGCTCCCTTCATCCAGTTGGTGTAGCTAACCATTTTTCTATGGTTTCACGGTGGAAAGTGATTTTACCACGTAACTTTTTATGAGGAATTTCGTTATTACGCACCATCACGTAAATAGTTGTAACGCTAACACCTAATAATTCAGCTACTTCATTTACCGTTAATGTTATTCGTTTCACTTATAGTCCCCTTTCTTGGTTAATCAAGATTCTTGATAGACCAAGACTATTACTTTTATCTTGGTTTGTCAAGATTAATGATATTTTGATTTGATATATCAAGAAATAAAACGTATTATATAATAACGGAGGTGCTAATTTGACTGAAAATAGTATTGGTAACCATATAAAAAAACAGAGAAAAGCTCGAGGATATTCAATAGTTAAACTGTCGGAATTATCAGGAGTTTCTAACCCTTACATTTCTCAAATAGAAAATGATAAATTTAAACCTTCACCTGAGGTATTAAAAAAACTCTCTAATGCTTTAGATGAACCACATATCGAATTTTTAATTAAAGCTGGGTATGTTGAGAAACCGATCACGTATGAAGATTTAAAAAATGCTTTTCCGAAATCGAATAAAGGCTCTTTAGATTTAGAAATAACATTAACAAACGATGAATTAGCTGAACTACTACAAAAAGTTAAGACAGAAAAATTAGAGGGAAATGTCGTTAATTTTAATGAAAAAATCACATTAGAAGAAGTTTTGAATTCATATACGTTAATTGAAGTAAATGGTAAAGTCTTATCTAAGGACGATAAAGAAAAAATCCTTAAAATTACAGAAACTATGTTCTCAAACAATAATAATTAATCAACTCACCTATTCCTATACACACGTTCGCCCAACGATGGAAGGAATGAATAAGGTGAAATTACACAAATCATTGAAAGAAAAGGAAGTATTTTATTATTTCAATGCAAAAGAGGAAAAGTTATGGCTTTATCGTCATAAATACTATGATGGTGCAGGCAAACGAAAAGAGAAGAAAAAAAGTGGATTTAAAACAGAAAAGGCAGCGATCAAAGCCCTCTTAGAAGTGAAGGCTCAAACGCTGCGCGGTGATATTAAAACTATTGAAAATGATAATTTAACTATAGCACATTGGGTTGATACCTGGTATGAAATGAACCACAATAAATGGAAAGTTACAACACGTAAACAGCGTGAAATTGCTATTCGATTGAATATTAAGCCGTTATTGGGCCACTACAAGTTACAAAAGTTAGACCGCGCAACCTATCAAAAAGAGTATATCAAAGCACTGGAAGCCGATTATAAGCCTTCAAGTGTTAGGTTGTTGCATAACATTTTTAAAATTGCTATAAATGCCGCGGTAGAAGAAGAAATATTATCACGGAATCGCTTTACAAAGGTTTCATTCTCTAATAGTGCAGATCAGCAGCAAGAGACAAACGAAAATTTTTTAACACCTATTGAATTAAACAAGCTACTGAAAGCCGCGAAAGACACGGAGAACATCACAAACTATACTTTCCTTCTTGCTATCGCCTACACTGGTATTAGACGCGGTGAAGCTTGCGGTCTACAATGGAAAAATATTGATTTTGAAAAAAATACAATCACAATTGAGCGCACACGAGATAACAAAGGTTCGCGGCCACCAAAAACTAAAAACAGTTATCGCACTATTTTGGTTGATGAGCTTGTTATGGTTCATCTAAAAAAGTACCAAACGTGGTGCAAACAAACTATGCTTGCTTTTGGTATAGGCTACTCTGAAAACTCATTCGTATTCATCTCATATCAAACAGGCGAGCCAATAACGGACTCAGGCCTACTGTATATGCTTAGGCGTGTACACGAAGTTGCTGGGCTTGTAATTATAAATGATGAGGGCGAGCAAGTACCAAAAAGTACTTTGCATGGTCTACGACATACTCATGCTACGATATTATTGAACAGCGGGCAAAATGTGAAAGTAATCGCGGAGCGTTTGGGTAATACACCAGCTATGATTTATGAAATTTATGGCCATGTCTTGAAGGAACTTGAGCAAGAATCCGTTAATGTATTTAGTAATATGTTAAATGCTAGTGGAGCTAAGTAGCAATACGGAATTTCAGTTTCAGTTATTTTCGTGTTGGACAAAAGTCTTTTGTACAAAAGGAATTTTCCCACAAGTGGGCAAAAATACAACTGGGGCTAAAAGTGGGGCTATTTAATAGTAGATACTCCTTCAACCCTTGATGCACCTATTTTTTTAGGGCTATGAGAGTTCTACTCTCGTTAATCTTTCGAGTTTCAGATATATTCGAATCAAACCATCAAGCCCTGTTCACAGGTGCTTGGTGGTTTTTTTATTAATTTAATTTCGGCAAAATTTTTTTAAAATTTGTTCAATCGCCCCGATCAACCTTTCTTAGTTGAATAGGATAACGAGGAAAGGGGGTGAATTTAATGGGTTACGGATATGAAGGGTATCAAAATCAAGGAAACTACGGTGGTTACGGCTGTGGTGGCGGTGGTTACAGCGGCGGTAATAGCTCAACTTTCGTTCTGATCGTTGTTCTATTCATTCTTTTAATTATTGTCGGCGCTACTTTTGTTTACTAATAGCATCGATTCACAAAAAATTTTTAGCTAGCCAGGAATAATTCCAACTACTTATTACTGATTTTCGCGCCATTAGGGTCACTTCCCCCAGTGACCCTTTTAATTTTTAGTTCAGTGACAATGTATTTATCTTTTTCCTGACTCAGACAATGCAGACCGCTAACAATAAAAAAGATGCTGTACGCTTATATAGCGGCAGCATCTTTTAATTTAAACGTAGAATTAGAATACGTTACAATTTAATAATGTCTTTTAAAATGCAAAGTAAGTTGCTCCTAATACAGCAATTACTATAAACGAAGCAAAAAATGCTTTCCATTTAGAAATGCGGTGGACTTCTGAAATTCCAATAACTGTGATGACATATGTCCAAATACTGCTAATGATAATTAGTGTTCCGCAAACAAATTGCAAAATCAAATCACCTAGTGACGTCTCCATATAGGAGATCGTGAAAAATGACTGTGGTGCGAATTGCATCCAGAAAAGCAGAACCGGCAATATCCAAATATAAGGAATCATTGTCACACTGATCATGCGGAACATTTCTTTAAATTTCCCTATACCACCGAAAACTTTTGCTGAGAGTGTCAATACGCCTGCTGATAAAACTGTAGAAAGAAAATACAGTATTAAACTAAATAGAAAAGTTGAATAAACGATATCCCCTAGTGTAAATTGCCCTGTAAATTCACTACCGATAAAGCTGACTAAATTGCTAGCAAACACTCCGATAATACCAACGAAAATGAAATAAGATAACTTTTTGGTTGTTAACACATAACGAATAGTATCTCGGGGTTTAACAGCAATGCTTAATATGGTATGTCGATCATCGACTGTACCTGTTAATTGCTCACTCAAAATAACATCCCCCTAAAAATATGTATACAATCTATTATACTGATATTTTAAGGTGATACAAAGTTATTGCTCCTTTAGTAGCATACCAATCTTTTACTATTCGGCAGATTTAAGAGATAAATAGCCAGCCTTTTCCACTAATGCCTGCCCTTCTTCCGACAGCACCCATTCAATCAGTTTCTTAACATTTCCTGTCGGCTCGCCTGCTGTCACAATATAAAATTCGGAAGCGATCGGATACGTATTGTTGCGGATCGTTTCTCTTGTCGGTGCAACTCCATTGATTTCCAAAAGTTTGATTTCTTTATTTTTAACCATTTCATTTGAATAGTAACGGAAAGTATAACCGATAGCATTTTTATAATTTTTGTATTGGGACACTTCATTGATAATTCCGCCCATACCTGTCGCTATATCTTCCGTTGGTGCTTCCATTAAAGGGGTATCCCCCATTAGACGTTGCAGTGCAGTTTGCGATCCGCTATCCTGAGGTCTTTGGAACGCCCGGATTGCATCATCTTTTCCGCCCACTTCTTCCCAGTTTGTAATTTCCCCAGCATAAATCCCTTTAATTTGATCGAGTGATAGACGATTGACGTTATTTTTACTGTTGACGAAAAAGACAAACGCTTCTTTTCCGATCGGCGTCAAATGAAGTTTAATACCCTGTTGTTCGGCTTGATTAATTTGCGAATCTGAAGGACCAGCTGCAAAAATCATGTCCGTATTTCCGAAAATCAGATTCGTATAGGCTTCATGAGTCTGGTTGACCACCACTTCGCTCTTGTACGGATTGTATTCTTTTTCCGGATATATATGCTCAGTAATGGCGGCATACAATGGATACAAAGCCGTTGCACCGTCGATTTTAGGTAGAGGTTCCGCTAGCTTTAAAGTCGGCTTCTTATCCAATTGAACTAATTCATTTTTATCTGTAAACGGCTCATATTGATAAATATTCACTTCTGAGTCTACAGTAGGTACCCGATCATCGAACCATTTATAAACAGGTTGGACCGTACAGGCGACTAAAACGATTCCGGCAATTGTCCAAAAGATTTTTACACGTTTACTATTTTTATAAAACACATCAAAAATCACAAGGACAAAACCAATATATAATATGACCGCAGCTGCAATTACTAACGGTATATAATGAATGTTACCGCTGAACGCCACAATAAATAACAATATGAAAGTAAAAAAGCAAACAGTCAGTAATACAAAAATCGAAATGACAATTTTCCCTAAATACGATTTATTTTCCATACTTTCCCCCTAACCTCTACGTTCTTTATGAAACATGAAATTCCTTTTAAAAAACGTCTTGGAAAACTGCTTTCCAAGACGTTTTAATTACTTAAGCAAATTTCACCATATGGTATTTTTTCTTACCGCGACGGATAATTGCAAAAGCATCTTCCAAACGGTCTTTCGAATCAATTACATATTCAAGATCCGTAATTTTTTCACCGTTCACACTAATTGCACCGTTCGTAACATCTTCACGTGCTTGACGCTTTGACGAAGAAATCCCTGCTTCTACGATTAGTTCCACAATATTTTTATCCTCTTTTGCCACTTCTACAGAAGGTACACCAGAGAAGGCTACTTTCATTTCTTCAACTGATAATGCTTTTAAATCGCCAGAGAATAATGCTTTTGTAATACGCTCTGCTGCTTCCAGACCTTCTTCACCGTGGATCAGACGTGTCATTTCTTCAGCCAGCGCTTTTTGTCCTTTACGTAAATGCGGCTCTTCTTCAACACTTACTGCAAGACCTTCAATCTCTTCACGTGTCAGGAATGTGAAGATCTTCAAGTATTTCACGACATCGGCATCCGCTGTATTGATCCAGAACTGGTAGAACTCGTACGGAGATGTTTTAGCAGCATCCAGCCAAACAGCGCCACCCGCTGTTTTACCGAATTTTGTACCGTCTGCTTTTGTTACAAGCGGAATGGTAATACCAAACGCTTTCGCATTTTCATCATGTGTTTTACGAATCATTTCCAAGCCTGTTGTAATATTGCCCCACTGATCCGAACCACCTACTTGAATTCGAACGTTGTGATGATCATACAAATGGTTGAAGTCAATACCTTGGATTAATGTGTAAGCAAATTCAGTAAATGAAATACCTGAATCCAGGCGTGACGCTACTGTATCTTTATTTAAGATGTAGTTTACATTGATCAGTTTCCCGTAATCACGAAGGAAATCGATTAATGTCATTGGACCTACCCAGTCATTATTGTTTACAAGGACAGCACTATTTGCCGCATCCGATGAAAAGTCGAATAAGCGTTCCATTTGCTTTTTAAGACCTTGCACATTTTTTTCGATTTGGTCCATCGTCTGTAATTGGCGCTCTTCTGAACGGCCAGATGGATCCCCTACAGTACCTGTCGCTCCACCAACTAATAAAATCGGTGTATGGCCTGCTTTTTGGAAACGGCGTAATGTAAGCAATGGCACGATATGTCCGATATGCATCGAGTCCGCTGTCGGGTCAACACCTACGTATAGAGAAACCTTCTCCTCGTTTAAAAGCTTTTCCATACCTTCCGCGTCAGTTTGTTGGTATAACAATCCGCGCCATTCCAAGTCTTGCAGTAATTCGTTTGTCATTTGTTTTCTCTCCTTTTACATGATGCGTCATTTACTTGTAAGGAAAATAAAAAACGTCCCTACACGCAAATGCATGCAGGGACGTCAAATTTTAATTTAACGCGGTACCACCCGGCTTGAAGAAATTTCAGTCTCTTTCTTCCACTTTAAGCGTCTATAACGAGACGATCCGTTCAGGCTCCAAGTACGTAATTCATAAATGCGCTATGTCTAGCTTTCACCAACCGCTAGCTCTCTATGCAGGGAACACATTTATTACTGCAAACTCTTCACTGCCTGAAATTTATATTTTCTATTCTACCTAGAAAATAGTTGATGTCAATATTTATATTCGTTTATATATCAAATATGCTATAATAAACAAGATTTTAGGAGGTCGATGATGTGAGAGAATGGCTCGAAAAATTAAATAAAAAAATCGATATCCTTGCTTCTTCAGAACGAATGCGCTACGTCCGAATTGGAGGCGGTGTATTCTGGAATTTAACTTTGCTGGCGATTATTTTTATAGCTGCGACACTGTTGTTTGTCGGAGGTGTAGGCGCAGGTTACTTCGCATCATTAACAAAGGATGAACCTTTGCGATCGAAAGAAGAAATGCGCGAACAAATTTTCAGCTATGAAGAAACAAGTGAACTTTATTTTGCGAACGATATTTACATAGGAAAGATCCGAACAGATTTAGACCGACGTGAAACATCGCTTGCCAATATATCCCCTTCCCTAATTAATGCAGTACTTGCTACGGAGGATGAATATTTCCGGGAGCATACCGGCATTGTGCCAAAAGCGGTATTACGGGGATTACTGCAAGACGTATCCAACTCGTCAACACAGACAGGTGGCTCTACGCTTACACAGCAATTAATAAAAAACCAAATATTAACGAATGAAGTTTCATATGAACGTAAAGCAAAGGAAATTTTACTTGCTTATCGTTTGGAACATTTTATGACTAAAGAAGAAATACTCGAAGCCTATTTAAATATTATCCCGTACGGCCGAAATTCTTCAGGTCGTAATATTGCCGGCATCGAGACGGCTGCACAAGGTATTTTCGGTATTTCCGCATCTAAATTAAATTTACCGCAGGCTGCCTATATTGCCGGTATCCCTCAGGCACCTTTCACATATACACCTTTTACAAATAAAGGTGAGCAAAAAAGCGCGGAAGGAATGCAGCCAGGTATTGACCGGATGAAAACGGTTCTTTATCGTATGCAGGAGGCGGGTTATATTACCGAGAAAGAATATAACAAAGCAATTGCGTACGATATTACGAAAGACTTCAAAGGGTATGAAATCCGTCCGGAAGAAAAATATCCTTGGTTAACAGCTGAGCTTGAGCTCCGTTCAAAAGAGATTTTCGCTAAAATTCTCGCGGAAAAAGACGGCATTGACCCGGATCGTTTAAAAGAAGAAGAAAATTTAAACGAAAAGTATACTATACTGGCAGACCGTACAATACGTTCCGGCGGTTACCGTATTTACTCAACGATCAATAAAGATATGTATGATTCCATGAAAAAAGTGACGGAGGAATTCACTTTATACGGACAAACATACAAGAAAAAAGAAAAAGATCCTGAAACAGGCGAAGAAATTGAAGTGGATGTACCTGTACAAACAGGAAGTATTGTTATTGAAAATAGTACCGGCCGTATTTTAAGTTTCGTTGGCGGTCGCGACCATAATATTACACAAGTAAATCACGCAACAAATGCATTCCGTTCAAACGGTTCAACAATGAAACCATTACTTGCCTACGCACCAGCACTTGATTACGGTGTCATCGGAGCAGGAAGCCCTGTTGTCGATGTGAAATTCAAACGTCCATCTGACGGCTATGCCCCTGTAAACTATAACCCGAATCAGGAATTAGGAATTATACCAGCACGCCAGGCGGTTGCTTCATCACAAAACTTAGCCGTCCTAAGATTATATAATTCAATTTTAGACCGCAGTCCGGCAACCTATTTGGAAAAAATGGGATTCTCCAAGCTAGACAAAAAGGACTATGTAAACCTTTCTACAGTTCTTGGAGCTTTGGATATTGGTGCTTCAGTTGAAGAAAATACTAATGCCTATGCGACATTTGCCAATAACGGGCAATTTATCGATGCCTATATGATTGACCGCATTGAAGATTTGGACGGCAATATTATTTATGAACATAAAGTAGAGCCAGTGAAAGTATTTGCGCCTGAAACAGCGTATATGATGACAGATATGCTGCGTGATGTGCTGAAGCAGGGCGGAACTGGAACATTGGCAAAGAGCCAGTTGAAATTCTCATCTGACTTCGCTGCTAAGTCTGGTACAACACAGGACCATAACGATGTTTGGTTTGTCGGATATAATCCGAATATATCGGTAGGTGTCTGGATGGGTTACGAAAAATTGCGTACACTTTATGCATTTAATAACCGTTACCAGCATCCAAGTCAGCGGGTAAACCGTTTATGGGCAAAATACCTAAATACACTTTATGACATTGACCCGGAATTAATCGGTACGAAAGAAACATTCAAAAAACCTGAAGGCGTTGTGACAAGATCATTTTGTGGTATTTCAGGCCTGGCACCTTCTACTTCATGTGCCAATGCCGGTTTAGTCACTTCCGATTTATTTAATAAAAATGTATTTTTACCGACACAGCCGGATGATAGCTTTGTATCTTCCACATCGGTTGTAATTAACGGCAACACGTATGCTGCATTACCGAATACACCTACTGAGTTTGTTCAAATGAGCGGTTTCGGATTAAATCAGGCCTTTGTTGACCGCATGTTAGGCAAACTGGGTGGTGACGCTTCAAAATTATTGTCATTCAATTCAGGTAAGGGCGTTGTAACCGGTGCTCCATTCTCGGCAGACAGTGCACCACCGCAACCTGTTTTTGCTACATTGGCAAATGGTTCACTTTCATGGACAGCCTCTGCATCAAATGATGTTGTTGGCTATCGCGTATATAGCGTTACCGACCAGGGCAGATCGCTTGTACGTTCATTAAAATCTTATGAAGGATACCGCGTGTCTGTTTCACCAGGCGTTCGTTACATCGTTGTAGCAGTCGATATTACTGGATTGGAATCCGGTTATTCGAATGAAGTCGGAGAAGTGGTGGAAACTGCTCCACCTGCTCCACCGGAAACAGAAGAAGAGGAAGAAAATGTTGTACCTGGGGAAATAATTGAAGACCTGGACGAAATTGAAGTTGACGTTGATCCGGTCGAACCAGAACCATCAGGAGAATAAAAGCAAAAACTCACCAACTTATAATAAAGTTGGTGAGTTTTTTTTAATGTAATTAAATTGATACTTGTTCCGCTTTTAATACATCTTTTAGTAAATTGACTGCTTCATCAATTTCCTGTTCACTCACTGTTAAAGGAGGTAATAATCGAATTACTTTCGGGCCGGCTGCAACCGTTAATAGACCCGCTTTATCCAATGCTGCCACATATGGCGCCACATCCTCGCCACCAAGGCTTAGACCAAGCATTAACCCTTTTCCTTGAACTGAATAGTTATCTTCAGGAAAAGCTTCTTCCAGTTTATTAATAAAATACGCCGACTTTTGTTTAACATTATCCAAAAAGGCATCATTGAATATTTGATCGATAACTGTTTGTGCAACGGCAACACCTAATGGATTTCCGCCGAATGTCGTACCGTGTGTACCGGCATTAAATGTGTTAAACAGCTTTTCTGTCCCGAGGATTCCCCCAATAGGGAAACCGCCACCAAGACCTTTTGCCATTGAAACAATATCCGGTTTGATAGCTGTCTGTTCATATGCGAAACGTGTTCCTGTACGTCCGATACCTGTTTGTACTTCATCAACGATAACTAAAACATCCGATGATTGCTGAATTTCATGAATAGCTTTCGCGAAATCCTCCGTTACAGGATTTACTCCGCCTTCACCCTGAATCATTTCAAGCATAATCGCAGCAGTATCTGCATCAGCTGCAGCTTTTAATGCTTCGACATCATTAAACGGCAATGTAATAAACTCGCTTACTAAAGGACCGAAGCCATTACGTACTTTATCTTGTCCAGTTGCGCTCATCGCACCAAATGTACGTCCGTGAAAGCTCTGTTCAAACACAATGATTTTATGTTTTCCTGTATGCTTACGTGCTAATTTAATAGCTGCTTCGTTCGCCTCTGCGCCACTATTACAGAAAAATGCATACGATAAATGCAAATCTTTCACTAATGATGCAGCAAGTTTTTCCTGTCCCGGACTTTCAAATAAGTTACTAATATGCCACAGCTTTTGACTTTGTTTTTGAATCGCTTCAACGATAGATGGATGTGCATGCCCTAAACTACAAACAGCAATGCCGCTCGTAAAATCTAAATATCTTTTCCCTATCGTATCAAATACTTCTGTTCCTTTTCCTTCGACAATAGCAAAAGGTCTTCTTGCGTAATTTTGGAATAATGCACTCATTTCACTAGCTCCTCACTTAAAATAGTCGTCCCGGTTAAAGTTTCATTAACAATTTGTACAGAAGGAATGCCTGCATTTAAACAATTAAGGGCGCCTTGCACTTTCGGAATCATCCCGCCGTAAATATGCCCTTCGCCAATCCATTGTTCAATTAAGCTTGGTGTCACTTCCGTCTGATATTCATCCTGTATGCGAATACCGGCTACATCCGTCACAAGCAGGAGACAATCTGCCTCGACAGCCAATGCAATTTCACTTGCCACTGTATCGCCATTTATATTCAGCGCCTGCCCATCCTTCGTTGCACCGATACACGCAATGACAGGAACAATTCCAGCTTCCGTCAAAGAGTTTAACATATTAATATTAACATGCTTCACTTCTCCTACATATGCGTAAGTTTCATAATCTAAAAATTCACTCTCTAGTAACCCGCCATCAAACCCATTCAGTCCAATGGCAGAAATACTTGCCGAATGGAGCTCATGGACGAGTGAAGGATTTACTTTCCCGATTAAAGTTGACTGTACAATATCGATCATTTCTTCACTCGTGACACGCAGTCCATTTACTGTATGGGACTCGATTCCGGCAGCAGCTAATTCGCGGTTGATTGCAGGCCCTCCGCCATGTGTAATAATGAGTTGGATCCCTTGTTCCTGCAATGCTTTAAAATTGCGAAAGAAGGTCTCGTTAAGACCTTCTAATGTGCTGCCACCAAGCTTGATGACCATTTTACGAGCGGTATGATGCGTTGATTTGAACGTAGTCATAAGTCAAATCACACCCCCAGGCGAATCCGTGCCCTTTACCGACTTCAAGTGACACATATATTTTTACTTCATGTTGCTTTAAAATTTCGATGAGCTCTTCTTCGGAAAACTTAATCGGTTCGCCATTTTCCACCATTGTTGCTCCACCAATTTTGATTGTGATTTTATCAGGATCGATTACAGCTCCGGAATAGCCAACTGCTGCAATAATACGTCCCCAGTTTGCATCACAGCCAAATACTGCTGTTTTCACTAGTGGTGAACCTACAACTGTCTTCGCGATTTTACGTGCTTCTTCATCTGAAACTGCTCCATCCACTTCTACTTCAATCAGCTTTGTCGCACCTTCCCCGTCACGTGCAATTGACTTTGCTAGATCTTCTGATACGAGACGTAATGCTGTGTAGAAGTTATCCCAGTCCGGATGTGCAGGTGATAGCGGTTCATTTCCTGCTAAGCCGTTTGCCATTACAATAACTGTATCGTTCGTTGATGTATCTCCATCAACTGTGATCGAGTTGAATGTGCAATCCGTTACACTCGATAACGCTTTTTGCAGCTCTTCTGATGCAATATTGGCATCAGTTGTAATAAACCCGAGCATTGTCGCCATATTCGGTTCAATCATTCCAGAGCCTTTAGCTGTTCCTGAAACAATTACTTCCCTGCCATCAATGATTGTTGCATAAGTTGTATTTTTCATTACTGTATCTGTCGTTAAAATTGCTTGAGAAAAATCAATACCGCTTTCTAGCTTTGAATCCGGAGTTAATAGCTCCACACCTTTTTTAACTGGCTCCATCTTCATAATTTCCCCGATGACACCCGTAGAGGCTACCCCTACCAAATCAGATGCAATGCCAAGCTTTTGTGCAGCAAGAAGTTGCATTTCATATGCGTCCAATACTCCTTGTTTACCTGTACAGGCATTGGCATTTCCTGAATTTACGATGATTGCCTGCATTTTTTTCGTTTCATATACAACTTCTTTTGTTACTTTTAACGGTGCTGCCTGGACTGCATTTGTCGTAAATACACCGGCAACGCTAGCTGGTACTTCACTTACTAGAATCGCTAAATCTTTTTTCTTATGCTTAAGTCCGCAATGAACACCTGCTGCAGTAAACCCTTTTGGTGATACGATATTTTTGCTTGATAATTTTTTCATTTCTATTGTTGAAGTCATCTAATGACCCTCCCTAAATTTAAAATGCTCGTCATAAAATGCGGGTTGATTTTCATCTATTACTCATCTTTATAAATTAAATAAAATACGGAACGAGTTGTAAGCCTGTTTGCTGCGGGAGACCGAATTGGACATTCATGTTCTGAATTGCCTGACCGGCTGCTCCTTTAACTAAATTATCGATCACACCGATAATTGTTGCCCGATTTGTCCTTTCATCGAGCTTCACATATATGTCGCAATAATTTGAACCTTTCACGCGGTTTGTTCCCACTGCGGAAGCCTCTTGAATGACACGGACAAATGGATGATCTTTATACGTATCTGTTAAACAGTCCACTAATTGTTTTTGTGTTACACCTTCCGTTACTTGTGCATAGGAAGTTGCTAAAATACCACGTGTCATCGGGACTAGATGAGTATTAAATGTTATTGCTGTCTCGATATCGGTAAACATTGAAATCGCTTGTTCGATTTCCGGAATGTGCTGGTGTTCATTAATTTTATAAATCGAGAAGCTTTCATTTGCTTCACTGAAATGTGCTGCTTGTGATGGTTTATTACCTGCACCTGAAATTCCGCTCTTCGCATCAATGACCAAGAAGCTCGGATCAATTAACCGATGTTTTATAAGAGGTAAGATGGATAATAAAACAGCCGTTGGATAACAGCCTGGGTTGGCAATTAAATCGGCTTTTTCAATAGCTGGTTCATTCCACTCCGTTAATCCGTAAACACTTCGGTCCACTACTTCCTGTGGTGCCGGATTTTTTTTATACCAAGTTTCATAGCTTGCTAAATTTTTCAGCCGGAAATCCCCGGATAAATCAATTAATTTTGGTCCCCGTTCAACTAAAGAAGGGAAAATCGTACTTGATACCCCAGACGGCGTACTTGCAAATACAACATCGTATTCCGCCAATGCATCATCGTCCAATTTAAGTAACGGCTGATTATAAATATCCGTTAAATGTGGAAATTTATCCGAAAATAGAGTTCCTTCATCAGAGGATGTAAATAATCCGATTTCCTCCACTTCTTTATGATTATGCAAAAACCGCAGTAGTTCTAATCCACCGTAACCTGTTGCACCAATAATACCTGCTTTCATGTTGTCACCTCGTCATTTTTATATAGCTGAAAAATTTTTACGAATTCTAAATGATAAAAATAAGTATAAGTATGTATATTTATTTAGTCAACTGTATTTTTATATATTTGTAGATTATTCTAAATTATCGTTAAATAATAATACAAAAAGCGCCTACATATGTAAGCGCTCCGATTTAAGAAGTACTGGCATATAAAGTTAATCTTCCATTGTTGATAAGTCGCCTGCCGGTAAATCGAGTTCCCACGCCTTTAACACACGACGCATAATTTTACCGCTTCGAGTTTTTGGCAACTTATCTTTGAATTCAATTTCTCGTGGTGCTGAATGGGCAGATAATCCTGTTTTTACAAAGTCCCGAATATTCGCTTCAAGCGCTTCACTAGGCTTTACCCCTTCACGCAATGAAATAAATGCCTTAATAATTTCACCGCGCACCGGATCTGGTTTACCAATTACACCTGCTTCCACCACATCAGGATGTTCAAGCAGTTTACTTTCCACTTCAAATGGTCCAACTCGTTCTCCAGCCGTCATAATAACATCGTCTACTCGACCTTGGAACCAGAAGTAACCTTCCTCATCCTTAAATGCGGAATCACCTGAAACATACCATTCTCCTTTTAAGAAATAAGATTCATAGCGTTCAGGATTCCCCCAAATTTGCCGCATCATCGCCGGCCACCCTTTTTTGATAGCCAAATTACCCATCGTATAAGGCGGCACTTCATTGCCTTGATCATCTACAATTGTCGCATAAATTCCCGGCACAGGTTTCCCCATTGAACCTGGCTTAATATCCATCGATGGATAGTTGCAGATAATATGGCCTCCCGTTTCCGTCATCCACCATGTATCGTGAATACGATGTTTTAAAATCTCCATTCCCCACTTCACTACTTCCGGATTTAATGGTTCACCGACCGATAAAACGTGACGAAGTGTAGAAAGATTATATTTGCCGATAATATTCGGACCTGCACCCATCAACATACGAAATGCAGTTGGCGCACTATACCAAACTGTGACACCATATTCCTCAATTGCTCCATACCAAGCTTGCGGACTGAAGCGGCCCCCGATGACTACATTCGTCACACCGTTTAACCATGGTCCAAAAATTCCGTAAGCTGTTCCGGTCACCCAACCTGGATCGGCTGTACACCAGTAAATATCGGCCTCCTTTAAATCCAGTACCCACTGAGCTGTCTGGTATTGCTGAACCATTGCATAATGGACCTGCAATACCCCTTTTGGTGCACCCGTTGAGCCGGATGTATAATGCAAAATGGAGCCATCTTCCTTATCGACCCATTCAATGTCAAAATCCTGAGATGCCTCTGCAAAGTATTTATTAAAATCTACTATCTTATCTGTTTCTTCTATATTTTCCCCGACTACAAAAACCGTCTTTAAATGCGGCAGCTTTTCCAGCGGTACTCTTGTCAACAGTGCAGGCGTTGTAATGATTGCTGTCGCCTCACTATCCATTAAACGGTCATATACGGCACCTTCCATAAATGCTTCAAATAATGGCCCAACAATTGCGCCAATTTTCAATGCACCAATTAAGCTGAAATAAAGTTCCGGCGTGCGTGGCATAAAAATAAAAATACGGTCCCCTTTTTTTAAATCTGCCTTTTCCTTCAACACATTCGCAGCTTTATTCGTATGACGTTTCATATCATAAAAAGAATATGCTTCTTTTCTATTCCCATCATTATAATAAAGAGCAACCTTATTTTTGCGGTGTGTTGTTGCATGCCGGTCTATTGCTTCATATGCAATATTGACCTTCCCCGTTTCAAACCAAGAAAATGCTGTTTCACTATGTTGCCAATCATGATTTGCAGCTGTTTCCTCATAATTTTTTAAATTATGTTCCCCTGGAATAACTGCTAGCTTTTCCATTGTTTTCATCCCCATGAAAAATCCCCTTTCATTAAAAACTACAATCATTTTACAATAAAAATACTATAATAGTCAAAATATTTAAAACTTTCAATCAATTTAGTTACATCTCGCGAATTTAAGCGTATTTTCGCATGAAATAGAGTATAATAGATGTATTAAAAGCAGGTGGTGTGATTATGATTCATGTGAAAAATTATTATCGTCTTGAATTCAAAACGAGAAATGGTAATGTTTTAGTAGAAGGACCTGTTTCTTCCGAAAAACTTGCTACCTACACATTACATGAAGATTTAAAAGCTTTTAGACCTTCCCATCAGCAGCATGAAGCACTTGTCGGAATTGCTCAGCTGGAAGAAGGACGCATTATCGTCATTCGACAGGATAACATAATCGTCGGCTATGTTACGTATCTCTATCCAGATCCATTGGAACGCTGGTCTGAAGATCGGATTCCAAATATGATTGAGCTTGGTGCCATTGAAGTCATTCCTGCTTTTAGAGGATCCGGCGCAGGCAAAAAATTATTGGAAGTATCATTTATGGATGATGCAATGGAAGATTATTTAGTAATTACAACTGAATATTACTGGCATTGGGATTTAAAAGGAACAGGTTTATCTGTTTGGGAATATCGAAATATGATGGAGAGAATGATGACATCTGTCAATTTCGAATATTATGCAACAGATGATCCTGAAATTACTTCCCATCCTGCCAACTGTCTAATGGCGCGTGTTGGGGCACGTGTTGGAAATGAGACAATGGAGAGATTTGACAGACTTCGCTTTAGAAATCGTTTCATGTATTAATTCTTATCACAAAGGGGAATGAACTATGATTGTCGAAGAAATTATGCAAAGAGAGATACATACACTCCTGCCCGAAAACACAGTACGTGATGCTGTACGTCTTATGCGAGATAAAAATATCCGTCATGTGCCAATTGTTAACAAAGAGAAACTGGTTGTAGGAATCATTACAGACCATGACTTGAAAAATGCTTTGCCTTCTCGTTTGCGTGAAGAACCGGACTCTACGATTTATGATGCAACAATCGAGAAAATCATGATAAAAAATCCGATAGTCGGTCATCCGCTAGACTTCGTTGAAGAAGTTGCCATGACTTTTTATGATGCTAAAATCAGCTGTTTACCTATTGTTACTGCCGGGAAACTGGTCGGCATCGTAACGACGACTGATTTACTATATACTTACATCGAATTAACAGGCGCACATAAGCCCGGTTCTAAAATTGATATTCGGGTAAACGACAAACCTGGCATGTTGTTTGAAATAACGAAAGTATTCCATGAAAATAAAGCAAATGTATTAAGTGTTCTCGTATATCCTGATGGTGAAAATGTGAAATCCAGAATTGTAAGTGTCCGTCTGCAAGTAATCAATCCGCTGCATATTATTGAAGAGTTGCGAAAGCAAGGATACGATGTATTGTGGCCAAACTTGCCTGGCGTTACATTATGAAAAAAGCTGTATTTATTTATTCACCAGAACAACTCACTTACAAATTTTCGGACACACACCCGTTTAACCATAAACGATTACACTTAACGATTGATTTACTGAAAAATATCGGTGCCCTCCAAGATGAGGATATCGTCCCTGCTCGTATTGCAACAGATGAAGAAATTGCGCTTGCCCACGACATGCAGTATATTGACATCGTAAAAAAAGCAGGTCATGGTGAGTTAGCCGCTCAGCAAGGGGAACCATATGGTATTGGGACAGAGGATACTCCGATTTTCAAAAATATGCACGAAGCAAGCGCATTGTTAGTCGGCGGGACTCTACAGGCGGTCGACCAAGTACTGCAAGGTAAATCTCAGCACGCATTAAACTTGGGAGGCGGACTTCATCACGGTTTCCGTGGAAGAGCATCCGGTTTTTGCATTTATAATGATAGCAGTGTAGCTATTAAATATATTCAGAAAAAATACGGGCTGCGTGTTTTATATGTAGATACTGATGCACATCACGGCGATGGCGTTCAATGGTCCTTTTATGATGATCCGAATGTTTGTACATTATCGATTCATGAGACAGGACGCTATTTATTTCCGGGTACAGGCAATATCACAGAACGCGGGAATGGTGAAGGATATGGGACTTCTTTTAACTTCCCGATTGATGCCTTTACGGAAGATGAGAGCTTCTTGGAAATATATGAACAATCAATGCGGGAAGTTTTTGAATTCTTCAAACCGGATGTTGTTTTGACACAAAATGGTGCAGATGCCCATTATTTTGACCCCCTAACACATTTATACGGGACGATGAACATTTATAAAGAAATACCGAAGCTTGCACATAAATTGGCACATGAATATTGTGAAGGTCGCTGGATTGCAGTTGGTGGCGGAGGATATGATATTTGGCGGGTCGTCCCGCGGGCTTGGTCACATATTTGGACAGAGATGACCGATCAGCCTGCACCGACTGGAGCGTTACCGCAGCAATGGCTTGATACATGGCAATCTGAATCGCCTGTTCCGCTAATTCCGACATGGAATGATCCACAACCTCTATATGATCCTATTCCGCGTAAAGCAGAAATTGAGGAAAAAAATGCACGAATGCTTGAAAAAGCACTACATATTATTCGTACAGAAAAAAACCGATCGTAACGTTTGCAATAAAGTTTGAACAAAATTATAAAGCTATAAAATAATACAAAGCGCCTGTCAGCTACTGACAGGCGCTTTTGTTATTTACTCGAACCACGCTTTTCTATGCGGTGAGGTAAGATGACATGTTGCTGTTCAACTTCCTCTTTGTTCATATACTTCGTTAATAAGCGCATTGCGACTGCTCCAATATCGTATAAAGGCAATACAACACTTGTAAGTCTTGGTCGTACCATACGCGCTAGTTTTGAATTTTCGAAGCTGATGATTTCAACATCATTGGGTACATTTTTTTCGCTATCTTGAATGCCATGTACTAGTCCAATTGCCAGCTCATCATTCCCGACAAAAATGGCTGTAGGCGGTTGCTGTAGTTCACTTAAACTCACCCAGCTTTCCAATCCGTCATCATAAGAGCCATCTCCGGCAACAATTAAAGCATCGTCTATTTCAATGTTTGCTTTTTCAAGAGCATCTTTATAGGCTGCAAGTTTATGCTGACCATTCACTGTATACTGTAATGGACCTGAGACAAATGCAATTCTCATATGTCCATTATTAATAAGTGTTTCTACAGCTTCAAATGCCGCATTATAATAATCAATGTTTACAGAAGCTACTTTTTCAGTAGAACTGATAGAACCTGCCAATACAATCGGTACTGGACAAGCTTCCACTGCGCGTTGGATATTTTCAGTTACCTCTTCACTCATCATCACAATACCGTCAACTTGCTTTCCTAGCATCGTATCAAGTAAAGACAACTCTTTTTCTTCATTTTGATCTGAATTTGCTAAAATAATATTATAGCGGTACATTGTCGCAATATCTTCAATGCCTCGTGCAAGCTCAGCATTTAAATTATTCGAAATATCAGGGATGATGACTCCTACTGATGTTGTTTTTTTACTTGCTAAGCCACGTGCTACTGCATTTGGACGATATTCGAGACGCTCAATCACTTCCAACACTTTTTTTCTTGTCGCAGGCTTAACATTTTGATTTCCATTTACTACGCGAGATACGGTTGCCATTGATACATTCGCCTCACGTGCAACATCATAAATTGTGACAGTCAAAAATTTCTCCCCCTTTTTATCTTAGTGATATAAGTTTTTATAAACGACTAGTAGAACTAATTGTTATGTATAGCTTCATCATATAATATTTTCATTTCTATTTTCAATCTAAAACCTAGTGAATACCTGGTTTTTTCATCAATTGTCTTAAAATATTCAAAAAGTGTGATATCAACACGATAGCACTTGTTTAAATTCGCTATTTTTTTATTGAACGGTGTATCCTCCATCCAATACAACCGCCTGTCCTGTCATCCCTTTTGCTGCATCACTGCATAAATAGATGACTAACGCTGCAATTTCGGAAACATCAATTAAGCGCTTTTGTGGCACTAAAGGATAGAGTACTTGCTCCAATACATCTTCAACCGCTATATTCCGTGTTTTCGCTAAATCCTGAAATTGATTTCTAACTAATTTCGTATCAACATAGCCGGGACAAATTGCATTTACTGTAATTCCATTTGCTGCCGTTTCAAGTGCTGCTACTTTAGTTAAACCAATAACACCATGTTTAGCGGTATTATAGCCGGCTTTCCCTGCAAAACCGACCAAACCATTGATGGACGCAATGTTAATTATTCTGCCAAAGTTTTGCTGTTTCATAATAGGTAATGCATACTTCATAAAAATAAAAGGCCCTACAACCATTACTTTCTGCATCAATTCAAAAACTTCCGTATCAAATTCCTCTATTATGGATACATGTTGGAAACCAGCATTGTTGATCATGGCATGTAGTGCACCAAACTGCGAAATAACTGTATCGATTGTTTCTTTAATTTGGTCTTCATCGCTGACATCACAAAGTAAATACTTTAAATCCGGTCGTTCTGTAATTGCTTCTTTCAGTCTTTCTTCATTTTTATCTGAAATAATAACTGTCATCCCATTGTTTGAAAGCTCTTTAGCAATTTCAAAGCCGATTCCTTGTGCAGCCCCCGTGATTAACGCAATTTTTTGCACTATGTCATTCCCCCTTATATAAGGTATTTAGAAAAAATTGTAATTTATTACACTACTATTCGTCAAATTAAAACATGCAGAAATACATAAAGGCCCATGTTGAATTGACTCAACATGGGCTTATTAATGTTTATTTTGACACTTCGTATTGTTTCATGAATTTTAAAAGTTCATCGTAGTAAGCATTGAATGTCGGGATATCCATTTGCTGTTGCTGATCCGATAATGCGATTGATGGATCTGGATGCACTTCTGCCATTACACCGTCTGCTCCAATAGCGATTGCAGCTTTTGAACATGGCAATAATAAATCACGACGACCTGTAGAGTGCGTCACGTCTACCATAACCGGTAAATGTGTTTCTTGTTTTAAAATCGGAACTGCCGAAATATCTAATGTGTTACGAGTTGCTTTTTCGTATGTGCGAATACCGCGTTCACATAAAATAATGTTTTCATTACCTTTTGACATGATGTACTCTGCTGCATGGATGAACTCATCAATTGTCGCTGCTAAACCGCGTTTTAATAAGACAGGCTTATTCGTTGATCCAGCTGCTTTTAATAATTCGAAGTTTTGCATATTACGAGCTCCGATTTGAATTACATCGATGTAATCTAATGCATGGTCTAAATCAGCAGGTGTTACGATTTCTGTAATAACACCTAAACCGTATTCTTTAGAAACATCTTTTAAAATCTTAAGGCCGTCCAAACCTAGGCCTTGGAAATCATACGGAGATGTACGTGGTTTGTATGCACCACCTCGGATTAATTTTAATCCTTTTTCCTGAATTGTTGCTGCTACTGCAGCAACTTGTTCATACGACTCAACCGCACATGGTCCAAATACGAACGAAGGAGCACCTGTACCGATTAATTCACCATTAACATTAATGACAGTATCTTCTGACTTTTCTTTACGTGAAACGAGTAATTCTTTTTTCTTTTCTGCTTCTAATTGTTTAAGCGCTGTTTTGAAGATTTGTTTAAAAATATAATCAACCGTCATTTGATTTAACGGGCCGTTATTGTTTTCTTTAATTAAGTCAAGCATATGACGCTCGCGTAACGGATCATAGCGATTGACACCTTGCTTCTCTTTAATCTTACCAATTTCTTCCACTACTGATGCACGTTCATTAATTAAACGTAAAATTTCTAAGTTCAAGCTGTCAATCTGGCTACGTAAGCTTTCTAAATCTTGTTGATGCATATTCCTCTACCCCTCTTCTTTGCGTATCCGGCACTTTCAGATAAATAAAAAGTATGATACATTTTTAAGTAATAATCTTATTATAATCAAACTATTGTAGATTGTCACGCATTTTTAATTTAGCGCTTCAACTCGTTAAAGTATATTGTGATAATAATAGAAAGGAAGCGTTTTCATATGGCAAACAAATTGTTCGCACTTGATATCGGAACACGCTCCGTTGTCGGTATTATTTTAGAGCAGCATACAGATACATACCATGTCGCCGATATTTTAGTAAAAGAACATAAAGAACGTGCAATGGTTGATGGCCAAATACATAACGTCCTGTATGTAGCGGAGCTTATACAGGAAATTAAGACGAAATTGGAAGAAACTCACGGTCCTTTGGAGAAAGTGAGTGTAGCAGCAGCCGGGCGTGCATTAAAAACCGAACAGGCCAGTGTTTCCATTTCTATTAAAAACCGACCGATCTTTACTGATGAAGATATTAACCGCTTAGAACTTCAAGCCGTTCAACAGGCTCAGCAAAAATTATTGCTTCATAAAGAAGATACAAAAAATAACCATTATTATTGTGTTGGCTATTCCGTTTTATATTTCCGTTTGGATGGAGAAGAAATTGGGAGCCTCCTCGATCAGCAAGGTGATGAAGCATCCGTTGAAGTGATTGCCACTTTCCTGCCGCGCGTAGTCGTGGAATCATTGCTAGCTGCATTAAAACGAGCCAATTTGGAAATGGAAGCCCTCACGTTAGAACCGATTGCCGCGATTAATGTACTTATTCCTCCTTCCATGCGCCGCTTGAATGTGGCACTTGTTGATATTGGTGCCGGAACTTCGGATATTGCCATTACAGACAAAAGTACGGTTGTAGCATACGGAATGGTGCCGACTGCTGGTGATGAAATTACCGAAAGTTTAAGTGACCACTATTTACTGGACTTTCCGGTCGCTGAAATGGCAAAGCGCCAATTGCATACGAGTGAGGAAATTCTCATTCAGGATATTTTGGGATTTGACGAATATTTTCCTCGTGAAGAAGTAATCAAGGCAATATATCCAGCAATTGAAAATTTGGCGAAGTCTATTGGCGACGAAATACTACGGTTAAATAATAACACCCCTCCAAAAGCGGTCATGTTAGTTGGGGGCGGGAGTTTAACACCTCACTTGCCGGAAGAGCTCGGCAAAACATTAAATTTGCCGTCTAACCGTGTAGCGGTACGTGATGTGAGTGCCATTCAGAATTTAACACGGGCTCAACATATTGCTGCAACACCTGAGCTTGTGACACCGATTGGAATTGCCATTGCCGCACAAAAGTCACCGATCCATTACATGTCAATTCAAGTAAATCAACAAGTTGTACGACTATTTGAGTTGAAAGAAATGACAGTCGGTGATGCATTTTTGGCTGCGAACGTCAGAGCAAAACAATTATACGGCAAACCCGGACACGGTTTGTCGATTACAGTGAACGGTCAAAATGTTTTCGTGCCAGGTGAGCATGGACAGCCGGCACAGATCATATTGAATGGTGAAAATGCCTCGATTAAATCCCTTATTCAAAATGGAGATCAAATAGAGCTGATTCCCGGAAAAGATGGGACTGCCGCATCTGTTACTATAGGGGATATTATTGACCATGCATCCGTAAAAACTGTGATAATTCAAGAAAAGCAATACACTATTGAACCGAAAGTATTTGTAAACGGTCAAATCGCAAAATTGGATACACCTTTACAGGATCGAGACTTAATTGTCGTCGAAACAATCGAAACGTTGGAAGATGTATTGAAATCTATGAACCATTCTGTGCATATGCAGCAATTCCAATCATATTTTGTTCATATCGATGGGAAACCTGTATCGTTCCCTGATTTTTCATCACAGCTTTTCATTAACGGAAAGCCGGGGAAACTGCATTACCCTATTCAAAATGGAGATATCATTACATTCGAACAGCGTCATTTACCTACAGCTGAACAAATTGCAGCACATTTGAATTTGTTGTTGGAAGAAAAGGCGATTGTAGAGTTCCAGCATGAACAAGTCGAACTTGTAAAGGTGGCCCGTGAGTTTTCTGTAAACGGTCAAGTAGTCCAACGTGAAGCAACAGTGCCGAATGGGGCTACAATTAATATTATCGAAAAAGATACAAGCAAATGGATTTATCAAGATGTCTTTCGTTTTTCCAACTGGCAGCTTCCTGCGTCATTTAAAGGGTCATTTGTGATTTTACGTAATGGTGCGCCTTCTTCATTTGATGCCGAAATATTCGGTGGCGACCAACTTGAAATTCAGCTTACCGATTAACCGGTTGTGGAATAATAAAAAAACGGCTCCCAATATTTTTTTGGGAGCCGTTTTTCTTATTATTGTACATCTGTATGGCGTGTTGAGTTTGGTGCGATATCCGGGTCTGTATTTACGCTATCCGGATCCGGAGCTTCAGCAGCAAGTACTTCTTCATCTACCATTTTATCCAATGGTAATGGTTCCTCACCTTCTGATGAAGCAGTTCCATCATCCATAACTGGTGGTTGTTTCGCTGTTTTCGCTTTCACTTTTTCAACAATTGAAGAAGATTGCTCTTTTAATTGCGTCGATAGCTGTGCCGTTTTCTCCTTTGCCGTGCCAGAAAGCTCAATGCTCTTATCCTTTAATGTGACAGCTTGTACCGCAACATCATTACGCATTTCACTGCCTGTCTTAGGCGTAAGTAATAAAGCTGTCGCTACACCGACAATACCGCCTACTAATGCGCCGATAACAAAATCCTTAACGTGAATTTTTTCATCATCATAGATCGAATCATTTAATCGGTTATAATCATAGTTTACGCGTTTTTCTTCCATTTTAAAAACTCCCCCTTGTTATTGAATGTCATTTTCCCTTTTACTTGCGTTTTAAGAAACCAAACTTTGATTTCTGGCCTAAATTTGGTGGTGTTTCATTTGTTTTAGTACTCGTATAAATGATATCTTCTTCATTAATCGGCTTGCGCTGACGCCATTGGTCTGCAATCCCCATCGCTACATTACTCCATTGTACGACTTGCGCAATCTTGTCTTCGTTTTTATGCACTTCTGTTGAAATCGATGTTGTAATACGTTGAACTGATGAATTCAAATTATTCACAGAATCCCCAACACCTTTTACAGCATGCATTACTGAATTTAACTTCTCCGATTTATCTGAAATATCATCTGCCAGTGCATTTGTTTTTGTAAGCAGGCTTGTCGTCTCACGTGTAATGCCTTCCATTTGTCCTTCGATGCCGGCAACAGTTCCCGCAATTGAATTTAATGTATTCTTAACAGAAAACAATGTCATACCAATACTTACGCATAGGACTAAAAATCCGATTGCAGCCACTAATGCCGCAATATAAAGTAATACTTCCATCAAATATAACCTCCTCTATCTAGTTCCATTTATTACATTCGACAAAAATTGCGACAATCCTTTTCCTAGAAAAGCATTTTTTCCGAAAAACCCTCACGAAATACAAGCTTTTCTTACGTGAATACTGTTAATTTGTTATTTATTTATTCACTAAAGGCGAATGGCCATTTTGTCCATGCTTTCATATTCCCCAATCTCTTGATGAATAAAACCCTTTATAAATAGAAGTTCTATCATTTGTCCCGTATTAACGGAAAATCCGGTTGCTTTGGGCCAACACAATGTTGGTCGTATCACTAGGGGATGAAGACAACAACCTGCTGATTGGAGTTTCACTTTATGTATGGAAAAACAGCTTATCCTTTTACTTCTAGGTTAAGCTGTTTTTCAATTAATTCAAAATTGCTTCAAAGGCATCTTGATATTTATGAACATCTCCCGCTCCCATAAACAGGAATACGGCATTTTCATGTTTTTTAAGTTGATCAACTGTTTCGGTTGTTAACACAGTACAGCCATCGATTAAGTTTGCTAAATCATGAATCGAAAGCTCTCCTTGTTTTTCACGTGCTGAACCAAAAATATCACATAAGTAGGTTGTGTCGGCACCGCTTAAACTATCCGCAAAATTTTGTAAAAATGCTTTAGTTCGAGTAAAAGTATGAGGCTGGAATACAGCTACAACTTCACGATCTGGATATTTTTGTCGCGCTGATTGCAAAGTTGCCGCAATTTCTGTTGGATGATGTGCATAATCATCCACTAAAATTGCATTACCCACTTTTGTTTCAGTAAATCGACGTTTTACACCGCCATAAGTATTAAGGCGTTCTTGAATCAGCTTTGCTGGAACCCCTTCATAATGACAAAGTGAAATCACCGCCAAAGAGTTTAAAATCGTATGGTCACCGAATAGCGGGATAAAGAATTTGCTGTAAAACTCATTACGTACATAAACATCAAATTCCGTACCTTCTGATGTTTTTACGATATTACGCGCAGAAAAATCATTAGCAGGATCAAAACCATAGTAGACAACTGGTACATTGGCTTGAATTTTCTGAAGCTGTTCATCATCTCCGCAGGCAATGATTGCTTTATTCACTTGTAAAGCCAGCTGTTGGAAAGCATCGTATACATCGTCAATACTCGTGAAATAATCCGGATGATCAAAATCGATATTCGTCATGATTGCATAATCCGGATGGTACGCTAAAAAGTGGCGACGGTATTCACATGCTTCCATAACAAAATATGAAGCATCTTTTTTACCTGAACCAGTACCGTCACCGATTAAATACGATGTCGGCATATAACCGCCTACAACATGGCTCATTAAACCAGTCGTAGACGTTTTACCATGTGCACCTGTGATGGCAATTGAAGTATAGCGATTGCTGTATTCACCTAAAAACTTATGGTAGCGAATGACCTCAACACCTAACTCGCGTGCACGCACTAATTCTGGATGATCATCATTAAACGCATTCCCTGCAATAACTGTTAAACCTTCTTTAATATTGTTTTCATCGAAATTTAAAATTTCTATTCCTCGGTCACGTAATGGTTGCTCCGTAAAATAGTATGTTTCATAGTCGGAACCTTGAACTTGCTCTCCTGCATCAAATAGAATTTGCGCCAGGGAACTCATGCCTGAACCTTTAATACCGGTAAAATGATAGCGTGTCATTATTTATAAAACCCTCCTAGGATACGAAGACCCCATTGAATTATCAAATTATTGTTTCAAAGTATGCCTACATTATAGCACTAAATACACGTTACGATAATTGAACGACAATTCTAATTTTTTTAATTGTTCAACTTGCTGTGCTTTAGCCTCCGAATTGCTCAAACAGCTCTTCTTCTGTAATATATACATCTCTCGGTTTGCTTCCTTTTGGTTCTGAAACATAACCATGTCGCTCTAACATATCGATTAATCTAGCTGCTCGATTATAGCCAATATGATAACGGCGTTGTAAAAGTGATGTCGATGCTGAGCCTTGTTCAAACACAAATCGGCATGCCTCTTCAAACAACTCATCTTGTTCCTCTATTGTTTCTGAGCGTTTTAATAATTCTTCCTGTTTAAAAATATATTGTGGCTCTCCTTGTTCACGTACATACTCGATAATTTCTTCGATTTCATCATCTGTTACAAATGTACCTTGAATACGGGTTGGAGCCGACATTCCATTTCCTAAATATAGCATATCTCCGCGTCCCAGTAATCGTTCTGCACCCTGTGAATCCAAAATTGTGCGAGAGTCGATTTGTGATGATACTGAAAAGGCGATACGCGTTGGAATATTGGACTTTATCAGACCAGTTATAACATCTACTGATGGGCGCTGTGTAGCAACAATTAAGTGTATTCCTGCAGCACGGGCCTTTTGCGTAATTCGTACAATGCTGTCTTCCACATCTTGTGGGGACATCATCATTAAATCTGCCAACTCATCGATGACAATTAATAAGTAAGGAAGCTTCTGTGCATACATACCATTTGCATCACACATTTTATTATATGCTTCTATTTTACGTGCACCGCTGTGCATAAATAACTCATAACGTCTTTCCATTTCCTCAACTGCCCATTTTAACGCTGCAGTCGCTGCTTTAACATCTGTAATAACAGGGCTGACTAAATGCGGAATATGGTTAAATGGCGCCAGTTCTACCATTTTCGGGTCAATCAGCATAAGCTTTAATTCATTCGGATTTGCTTTATACAGCAGGCTGACTAAAATCGAGTTAATACATACCGATTTACCCGATCCTGTGGCACCGGCGATCAGACCATGCGGCATTTTCCGTAAGTCGATTGTGACCGGCTTTCCTGTTAAATCCAAACCAAGTGCTGCTTCCAATGGGGAATCTGAATCTTTAAACGAAGCTGATTCTGTCACTTCTGATAGGCGCACCGAACGAGAAATCCGGTTTGGAATTTCAATACCGATTGATCGTTTCCCCGGAATTGGCGCATCAATTCGAATATCTTTTGCAGCTAATGCCAATTTAATATCATCCGTTAAATTGCGGACTTTGCTTACCTTCGTCCCGTGCCCTACTGTAATTTCAAATTGTGTAACGGCCGGTCCTTGGACAATCGATTCAATCTGCGCCTGAACTTGGAAATGGGATAGTGCTTCCACTAAATTTTCGCCTTGTTCATCCATCCAGTCGCGGTCTTCCACCATTTCCTCCGGCGGTACTAAGTATTCAAGAGGTGGCTTTACATAAGGTATCCTTTTAACTGGAGGTGCTTCTATTACGGTCTCAGCTTCCTCTGCTATCACTTCTTGAGTAGAAGGTGCTTTTACGTCTGCTGTTTCTTCAACAATTAGCTCTTCCTCTTCTTCAACTGACGGAAGTTCTGTTACCTCTTGGATTTCCGGTACTTCTTGAACGTTCAGCGTTTCTGGAACTTCTTCTACTACTGCTTCCGTAGTCGCTGCTACTTCTAATAACTCTTCTACTTTTGCAGGTATATCGGATTCACGTTCCAACAACCCAATAGATGTAGAAATAGGTACCCTCATCGTTTCCTCTTCATACTGATTAGTCGGTTCATGCTTCACAACCTGTTCGTTAAAAGTAATGATTTCAGCATTTTCCTGTACAGGTCGTACTTCATTCTGAGATAACTGAGCTTCCTTTTTAACAGCTTCTATTTCATCATTCTTTTCATGTTGCACTATATCCTCTAGTTCAGTATGAACTTCATTAGTTTCTTCAACCGGATTCATAATGTTTTCTTGCTTTACTTCGTCTAGTTTATTTTTTTTACTTTGCATGCTTAACTGCTGTTCAACAAATTGCTTCGTCATTAGTTTTTGCTTGTCTGACTTCAGCATCACCACATTAAAAGGAACACGGCTTCTCGTACTGATTGGCTGTACTGCATCCGTTTCTTCCTTCTTCTCTTCAATTACAATGGCTTCTTCAGATGGAGGCATTTGCTCCACATTTAATTGACCGATGTGTATTGTCGAATTTTCAATTGTTACATGCTTCACTTGTACATCACTGATTGTTTCTGCAACGGAAGGTTCCTCTTTCACTACTTCTTCCGCTTCATCTTCTATTTCGACAACTGCTTCTGTCCGTTGTTCAAGCACCTCTTCTTCCACCGGTTGCTTGTCTTCTTCAATTGATTCGTCATTTTCGACTTCGATCAATTCTTCCTCATTCACAGGGGCAAGTTCAGGTTCTGATTCAAGTGGTTCAGTTTGGGCAATTTCTTCTTCTGAATAAGGCTCATGTATTTCTTGTTCATAATTTGTTACAGCTTGTTGTTCTTCCTCATTTGGTTGTACATCAACCGGTTCAGTCGGCTGTTCTGCCGTTTCATTATGTTCTGGTTCAATTATTGATTTATGTTCGTGCTCTTCATTTTTAAGCTTTTCATCCTGCTGCTTTTCAATTAATTTTTCAATTGATGACGGCTTTTTAAAACCATGTACAGGCGACGGAACATCGGTAGGAATAAAACGTTTCCTAATTTCGATCGGTTTTAAAATTTGTTTATTTTCAGTTCTTTCTGCGCGTACAGGCTTATTGTGACGTATCGCTTCCCGTTCTTCTTTTAAATTCGGTAAACGTCGTACAGGATCTCTTGTATGCACGACATTTGTGTGGCCTTTCCCTTTGCGGCGGCGTTCCAGTAAATCTCGTATACCGGATACTTCGACTTCATATACTTCCTTGGCTGTATGCTTTTGCAAATAATTTGGTAATGTCAGTTCTTCCTTATCATCATCATAAAAGCGCGTCGTTTGTCGCTGCTCATTTTCTTGCTTAACTGTTTCTTCATAATCATCTTCTATTAAAGGAAATCGGAATGCTTTTTTCGGCGCATCAGGTTCTTCATAATAATTTTGCTGCGCTTGTGATTGTTTTGTTTGATCTATTTCATCCATTTTTGGAGAATCATCATACTCATCATATTCTTCATCTGAATCCATTTTAAATAGCTTATTAAATTTATTTTTAATCCAACTCATAAATACCACTTCTTTCCTTAAAAACATTGCCGTACAAATTCCACTATTTGCAACGGTCTTTATTCTTATTTAAATTGCTGTGTATAAATAATATACACCTCAAAAGCATATCATATTTGCCGGGTAAATGCGCTTTGTCGCTGATATTTTTAAGGATAAAAAAAAGTTAGTATGAGAGACTCAGCTCAACATACTAACTTATCGTACTTATTAACGAGTTGGAACCTCGAATGGGCTTCCTACTTCTGCAGAATCTTCCAGCACTAAAATACCTTTTACTTCAGGTGCGCCTGGAATTGCTAGTTCACGTGCAGAGCAAAGCATACCGAATGAATCTTCACCGCGTAAGTTACCTTCTTTGATCAATAGACCAGAAGGCATAACAGCGCCAACTTTAGCTACAACTACTTTTTGGCCTGCGTCAACATTCGGTGCTCCACATACGATTTGTAATGTTTCATCCCCAACGTTTACTTTACAAACACTTAGTTTATCTGCATTTGGATGCTTTTCTTTTGATTCAACATAGCCAACTACAAATTTTGGTGAGAAGTCTACATCTAGAGAAATTTCTGCGCCATTTGCTTTTAAAGCTGCTTCTATTTTCTCTACAAGTTCCGGTGTTACTTCCACATTCCCTGCAACATCCAGTTCTACATACTTGCTAGCATTAAAAAGGTTAAATGCTTTCACTTCACCAGTTGTCTCTTCTTTTAAAATGGCTACATCGCCAGCGCGATCCATCGCTGTTTTTACGATTGGCTCCATTGATAATTGAACTAATAGGACATCTCCTACATGTGCTTTGTTGTAAGCTACTTTCATTTTTCTTCTTGCTCCTTTTTTACTTTGTTTTTCGCTAAAATAAATATTGGTTCTAAATGACCGTTTTCATATACAAATGACAAGCTCGTAATCGGAACCGCGCCAACTGTAAAGAAATGCATCGTCATCTGCGCTAATACATCATACCCTACTTCATTCCGAATATCACCAATAATTAATACGTCCTGATGCGGGACAGATACCGTCATTTCGCCTTCAATTTGACTTTCCATTTCCTTCAAAAAGCTTTCATTTAAAATACGGCTTGCATCATAACCGTCATTCTGATTTAAAAAGTAATAAACATTACCGGAAACTTCATCACGTTTAACAGAAGTCGGCAATTTTTTTACAGAAAAACGTGCAGCTTCACGTATATGCTCCTCTGTTACATTTAATTTCGGCAACATTGACTCATCAATTAAACGATAAGTTGTACCTAAATCGAGCGCATAATAAATACGTGTTTCCGCTGTATGGTCTGTCATGACAAAAGCATGACCATCATTCGACTTTTTAGGGAAGGATGTTGAGCGGATAATTGGATAAACAGAAGCAAGACCTGCAAAGCCCTGTTCTTTTTCTCGCTGCATCGCTAAAAATGTTTGCTCAATTGTATAAATTACTTCATCAATTGCCTGCTGTTTTTTCTTTTCGTACTTCGTTAAAATTTCGGGTAAAGAGATATCCATCCCTCGTCCAATTTTTTTATGTTCAAGACGTAATTTATCATGCTTTTCATCGAATGTGAATGTAAAGTTTGCCTCACCTAGCTTAGTCTTCAGTTCAGCTACTAACTGTTTCGATTCCATTCAACCACTCCTTTATCTAATCAAAAACGGCTCACAAATGTGAACCGTTCCATTTACTTCATCTATTGTAACAAAAAAGCTATATGATTACTTTACTCAACGCCTCAACTAGTTAACCACTTTCACTGTTTTCACAATTTCCATCATTTCCTGGATTTTATCGTCAATTTTCTTATTCTCGGAAATAGTCGACAGCTTAACGCCGCCTAAATTAACGATCAGCTCATATTTCTCTTCAGGAAATTTTGTGACAGCAGAAAATCCGAATTGGCCATCCGATTCGAATGTTTTCTCTTCGACAATTTCATTTTTGTTTTCCTGCTTTAACAAGTCATATTGTAATTGACTGTCTTCTGGTTCATTTTGATTAACGAATAATATATAGGAATCTTTACCGTTCAGAATCGTATAATTCAATTCATCGATTCCTTTTTCAATACTATATCCTTTTGGTAAGTATAGTTCTATATGTCCAATCGTTTTGTTTGCTTCATTCGCTTCGTTGCTAAACATTGTTTCAGCATTTTCCATCCCTGCTTGTGCCTGTTCTTCAACTGTTTGACTGCATGCTGATAATATAACAACAAGTGAAGTAAGCAAAAACGCATGTATCCATTTACGACTCATTGTTTTCCCTCTCTTTCAAACGTTCCATCAGTATCATAATAATTTTTCGAGCCGTAATGCAACGATTGTGCTCTACATCCGGTCCGATTGCTCTTTGTTTATTTTAAACAAGATTTGACCGACTAATAACTTAACAATATGTTCAAACATTTCTTTTCGGTCGATTAAATTATTTGAAAAAATACCAACTGCTCCTTGATGATGGCGAATATTTTCGCTATCTGTATAGACGTCCATCACCGGTCCGAGTTCCTTGCCCATACGAAGCTCCTGTGCAATTTCTTCCGGTAAGGCAAATTGAGCTCCTGAGCTGGCAATGACTGTCCCATCCTTCAAAACAGCCGCCCCCCAGTTACAGCAATACATTGTTCCTTCGATTTCATCGACGCCGCCTTCAAGTCCAAATGTTATATCAGCATTTGTAAGCATCATTGTATGACGTGCACGGTTGATCGCCCCTTGTCTCGTTTCTTCATTTGAGAAGGGCTGAATTGATACATCTGAAGGCACTTCCATATTTTCGATTGTGGCTTCAGGGAAATACTGTTTGACAATTGCTTCAACGGCACCTAATTTCGCCTTATTTTTCGATCCGACTGCTACTCTCATTATTTCATCTCCAAGCTATTCGTTTTTAAACGGTCTATACCTATATAAAATGGTTTACCGATTTTTATGTAAGTCACGTTAAACCCATTATCCGCAACTAAAAAACAAGAATGCGATAAGTTCGCATCCTTGTATTATAATATAATATTGATTTTTTTTATACGTTTGCGCGAATAGATTCGATTGTAGAACGGTCGGCAGTTTGAATTAATTTTACTAACAGTTCTTTAGCAGCTGCATAGTCATCCACATGAATAATCGACGCAGATGTGTGAATATAACGTGAGCAAACCCCGATTACAGCTGATGGAATCCCGTCATTTTGAGTGTGTACACGTCCTGCGTCTGTACCACCTTGAGAGACGAAATATTGGTATGGAATATTGTTTGATTCTGCTGTGTCCAGCACGAATTCACGCATACCACGGTGTGTAACCATTGAACGGTCTAAAATTCGTAGTAATGTTCCTTTACCTAGTTGACCGAATTCATTTTTATCGCCAGATGTATCATTCGCCGGTGATGCATCCAATGCAAAAAACAGATCAGGTTTAATCATATTAGATGAAACCGCTGCACCGCGTAAACCGACCTCTTCCATAACATTCGCTCCAGAATAAATATGGCTCTTCACTTCTTGACCGTGAATCTCTTTTAAAAGTTCAATCGCTAATCCACAGCCGTAGCGGTTATCCCACGCTTTTGCCATAATTTTTTTCGGATTAGCCATCGGTGTGAATGGACATACAGGAATAATGGATTGTCCTGGACGTACACCTAAATTCATCGCATCTTCTTTTGAATCTGCTCCGATATCGATCAGCATATTTTTAATATCCATCGGTTTAGAACGTTCCGCATCTGTTAATAAGTGCGGCGGAATTGATGCAATAACACCTGGAATTTCACGGTCTTTTGTATAAAGCGTAACGCGCTGTGCCAGCATAACCTGATTCCACCAGCCGCCAAGTGTTTGGAAACGGATCATGCCGTTTTCAGTAATGGAAGTAACCATAAAAGCGACTTCATCCATATGGCCAGCAACTAAAATTTTTGGCGCTTGTTCATCTTTTGCTTTACGCACACCAAATACGCCACCTAAATTATCCTGGATCACTTCATCAGAATATTTCGCTAATTCTGAGCGCATAAAATTGCGGACCGCACGCTCATTCCCTGGTGCACCAGGCAGTTCTGTTAATGTTTTAAAAAGAGCAAGTGTATCTTGATTCATTCTGTAACACCTCTAAATGTAGATTTGCCTTCATTATACCATAAATTATAAGCACTATTTCGACTTTCGAACCTTCTATTATTTTTACTCTATTTTCAGAATATGATAAAGTAAATGTAGTCACTATTTTGAGGAGGTATTTTGAAATGAATTTAAAAGACTTTACAATAGGGGTTGTAACAGGGATGGCAGCTGCTGTCATTGTTAAGGAAATGAGCAATCGTGTCGCACCATTTGCGAATCCAGATCATATTTTAGCTAACATTAAAGATGAATTTAAAAAACATGCACCAATTGATGGTTCTTGGATTTACATGAAAACTGAAAACTTCAGTAATGGCTTTACAGAAACTCCGGTTTACCGTGGAGGTATTTCACGTACAATCAACGGCGAGCTTGAAAACTACGAGTTCGCAGCAGATGCCCGTTCCGGTGCCATTGTAGATATTAAACAAATATAATGTAAAAGATGCGATGACGTAATTTTAGTCATCGTATTTTTTTGGTTGTGTAGCTATCATTACAGAACAGTCAATCGTTATTCAAATTCTTTCAATTCCTGCTATATTATTAGCTATTATTGCTACACCATTAGTAGGCAATTATATTAAATATGTGTATCCGTACCGTGAAATCCCTTCTTATAATGATAAGCAATATACGAAAAAGATGTTTGAAATGTCCGACGAAGGCGAGCGCCATATCATGTTACAAGGGTTATATTCGGCATTTAATTTAGAGAATATTTTATTACTATGTTCCTTGTTACTATGCATGTTCTGTTCAGTCGCATCCGGTGAATCCCAGCTTTTCGCCATTCTCATCATTGCTATAATATTAATTACTGTAAACACTCAATATATGCTGAAAGTACGTAATCGATAATAAAAGCACCTGCATCGATAATCATGCAGGTGCTTTCGTGTTTACTTAATTAATGCCGGTTTCGAACGTTCCAGGCTGTCTGTTACTTCCTTGCCTGTTGCATCCCACTGAATCATGCGGTAATACGCATCATGGTAGAAGATAAAACGGTAGCCATTTGACAGCGCTTCTTTCATTAACTTTTCCTTCGCAAATACGCTTGTCATCGGGTAATCATCATATGCCAATACCCAAAGCGGATTTTGGTGGGCATGTGTCGGCATAATATCCGCCATATGTAACGCCACTTCCCCATTTTGTTCAAGGCGAATAATTGCATGCCCTTCACTATGGCCGCCCGTATGGATCATTTTTAAGCCTGGAGCCACTTCCAGCTCCCCTTCATATGTTGAGACTAAATGCTGTACAGGCTCCCAGTTTTCTTTCCAATACGTATTTTTTGAACGGATATTCGGATTGCGCATCTCATCCCATTCAATCTGTGTCGTGTGAATAACTGCATTAGGGAAAACCGGAACAAGCTTGTCCCCTTCCCACTTCGTTAAACCGCCAGCATGATCAAAATGTAGATGTGTCATCAGAATTGCATCAATATCACTTGGCTGTAATCCAGCTTCAGCTAAGCTTTTTTCAATTGTTGATTCTTCGGAAACACCGAAATTGCGCAGTTGCTTTTCATTTAACTTACCAGCACCTACCCCAGAATCGATTAAGTAATTTTTCCCCTCGTATTGAATTAAAATTGGTTCACATGCTAATTCAATTTGGTTCAATTCATTTACCGGATATTTACGAGACCACAGTGCTTTTGGCACTACCCCAAACATAGCTCCGCCATCCAGTGCTGTGACACCCCCATGTAACCATGTCAGTGTCATGTTGTGAAATTCAAATCGATCCATTTCTCCATCCCCCTAAATCGTTATTATTTCGTCTTGTATTGGCATTCTAGTCGATATATTGGTTGACCGAGCTTCGAGAATTTCTCCTCGTATTCTGTCATAATATTATCTTCCGGCATATTCGCATGTAAGTCTAGCGATACATAGTTTAATGCCATACCATACTCGTTCATACTTACGAGTGAATATTCAAAAAGACCACGGTTATCCGTTTTGAAATGGATTTCACCGTTATCAACTAAAATGTTCTCATAAATTTTCAGGAAACCTTCATGTGTCAGGCGACGCTTTGCATGTCGCACTTTTGGCCATGGATCCGAGAAGTTCAGATATACACGGTCCACATCCCCTTTCCCAAAAAACTCTTCCAGCTTCGCACCATCAACTTTTAACAAACGCAAATTCGATGGTTTGTTTGCTGCTTCGATTTTTTCAAGGGCACAGACGATCACACTATCAAATAATTCAATACCGATATAGTTAATCTCCGGATTTTGCAATGCCATCCCTAAAACGAATTGCCCTTTACCCGTACCAACTTCGATATGAATCGGATTGTCGTTGCCGAATGCTTCAATCCACTTGCCTTTATAATCTTCCGGGTTCGGAATAATTACATCAGGATGTTGTTGAATATATTCCGCTGCCCATGGTTTATGCTTTAATCTCACTTACTTATCCTCTTTTCTATTGTGTAGCTGCCTCATATTATAACGGAAAATAGCTTCGTTTGCTTTTATTTTGCTAAATTCCATGCTTTTTTCTGAACAGTTATTTCAATTTCATTTTGACCGGGTGCTAATTTTTGGGTTTCACCGTCTGCATGTGCCATGACCGGTTCCTCAAACATCAACTGTGCATCCGTCGCTGCAAACTGCTCGACTTCCTTCAAAAGTGTATGCTTCCCTAAAAAGACTGTTCCAAAAAGGAATAACAATTTCCATTTCGATAAATTGGAAACGACTGTCAGTTCAAACTGCCCATCGGACGTATTAGATTCTGGGGACAATTTCATGCCCCCTCCAAAATAAGGCTGATTGCTCGCTGTTACAAACCATACGTTTTGAAATTGCTTCTTTTTCCCTGTATGGACAATCGTAAGCTTAAACGGTTTATAAGTAAAAAGAGCGTGAATGACATAATAAGGATAGCTCAGCTTCCCGAGTTTCCATTTATTAAGCGACCTTTTCAGCGTGGACTTGTTCGCGATGTTCGCCACTAATGCATCAAACCCCACACCAAAATTATTGATAAAGTATGTGGTTTTCCCACCTTGTCTCACTACCCCGCAATCATGTGAAGTACTATTTACTGTGTTTACAAATTGCTCTACTTGTTTGCTCGTTTCGAATGCTTGATACCCCCTGGCAAAATCATTACCAGAGCCTGCCGAAATTGCCCCTAAATAGACATTTTCAAAATGTACTGCACCATTCAGCACTTCATGAATCGTCCCATCACCGCCAATGGCAATTAGACAGACCGGGTTTTCCTTTGTTGCTCGTCCGGCAATATCCTTTGCCAGCAGCTGCGAATGTCCTTCGTATTTTGTCCAATGGATTTGATACGGGATCGCCAACTGGTGATGAAACTTATGCCAACGCTTAACCCCCTGCCCGTTACCCGCATAAGGATTAATTATAAAATGCACTTCCATTATTTAATCTTCCTTATTTTCCGTATTCCAAATATCCCGATGAAAAGATGTTGTCTGTACTGTATTTAAAATGGCTTGAGCTCCACGTATTTGCATATGCTTCATCGGTGAAACAGAGCGCGATAATTGTCCTATCCATTCAGGGAATTTCCGTTTATCCACAAATGAAACCCCATACATTGTTCCTGGATAATCAATATAGCCATTTCTTGTCAACAATACTTTGCGAATCGGCAGTTCAATATGATTCTGCTGAAAAATCTGCTCGATAACTTTTTCCATCCGGTTTAATTGAATTAAAGGACTCAACACTTTTTTTTCATTTTTTCCGTCCTTCTTTAACCAGAAGCGTTCGCTATTTGCGATATATACCGCCTGACTTTCCTGTTCCAAAACCGTAATACATAGACATTCTGTCGGTGTCATTATAATAATATCCAATTCTATCGGCGCTTTTTTCACACGTAAAATCGGATAATAGAATACTAAGTAATTGTCCGGCAATGTTTGGAGCATGGAACGCAAAAATGTATCACGCATAAACTTCGGATCTACATAAGATTTTTCACGCAATGTCGAGCTTGCCCATTTCATTTGAAAATGAAAAAACTGATCGATGAACATTTTCTTAAGTTCTTCTAATGTTTTTGGCGTATAGACAAGATTCGGTTCAAATGTCAGCGTTGAATCATCTTCCTGATATGGATTTTCTTCTACTGCCCAATCATTGGAGATGGTCACTTTTTCGATATCTTCTTGTTCTTCTTCGATTACTTCTACTTCTTTTTTGAAAGGGAAAAGTTTTTGAAACAGTGATTTTTTCTTCTCTTCCTTTACTTCTTCCTCTATATGTTCCCAACGTTCAATTGCTTCACCAGTCTGCCATTGATACTTTATTCGCTCCCACTGATTTGTCTTTAAGCGAATAAACTGCGTTGGATAGCGTGCCAAGTCAATTTCGTATCGTGAAATATAATCTTGAAGTTTTATTAACTGAGCCATTTTATCTACTCCCTAAGTTCATTCCTAATCTTCATTACGTTATATTTTACAGGTTATCCGCAAAAAAAAATAGCGCCATGCCGTTAAGCAAGGCGCTATTTTTATTAAATTAAGAATTAAGCTTTAATCCCTTTTGGAATTTTTGTTTCGAATTGTGCTTGTAATTTACGTGTCCATTCACCCGGTGTACCATTGCCGATAACTGTACCGTCAATTTCAATAACCGGAGTTACTTCTGATGTTGTTGAAGAAACGATTACTTCATCCATAGCAAGCAGCTGCTCTTTCGTCATTGCCTGTTCGTTAACAGTAAGACCGATTTCCGCTGCACATTTAATAATTACTTGACGAGTAATTCCGTTTAAAATGAGATTGTTGGCTGGGTGTGTATAGAGTACACCTTCTTTAACTCCGTAAATGTTTGATGATGAACCTTCCGTAATGATTTCATCACGGTGCAAAATTGCTTCATAGCAGCCTTTTTCATATGCTTCCTGTTTTGCAAGAACCGCACCAAGCAAGTTCAGTGATTTAATATCACAACGCAACCAGCGAATATCTTCCACAAATGTAGCCTTTACACCCTTTTCAAAGTTTTCTAATGGGCGTGGATTTTCTTTCGCATTCCCTGTAATCACCGGTTTCACATCATCGCCAGGGAAAATGTGGTTACGAGGGCCGGCGCCACGTGTAATTTGGAAGTAAACATGACCTGTGTCAATATTGTTTGCTTCTACAAGTTGATGCAGTAACTGGTGCAATTTATCTTTTGTATAAGGAATAGTAATGCGGATTTTTTCAGCACTGTCATAAAAACGGTCAATGTGCTCAGTCGCTGTAAACAGTTCTCCATTATATACTTTCACTACTTCATATACACCGTCGCCAAATTGATAGCCACGGTCTTCCTTGTCCACCAATACTTCTTCATTTTTTACAATTTGATCATTCCATAAACTAAAGCTCATCTCAAATACCACCTTTTTATTAGTTAGTTGCTAAATTTACTATTGCTTCTGCATAAATGGCAGTCGCTTTTATCAAGTTATCAATATCAACAAATTCATCGGCCTGATGGGCAACATCTAGTTCGCCTGGGAACAGCATTCCGAATGCAACCCCTTTTTTCATAACGCGAGCATATGTCCCTCCGCCAGTTGAAAGTGGCTTCGAGTAGTCATTGCTGTATTTGCGATATACTTGCAGCAATGTTTGAATTAATTCATCTTCCTCGCTCACATAATGCGGGACTGAATTGCTTACTACATCTAGTGTAAATGCTTCATGCTGTAATAATGCCTGTACTTTCGTTATTTTTTCTTCAAACGGATACGTTACGGAATAGCGCATACTCACTTCAATTGACGCACCGCGCTCATCAAAAGTTACGATTCCAGGATTTAATGTTGTCGGTCCTGACATGGCATCTTCAAATTGGAAGTCCAATGCGGTTCCAAAATGATCGTTGTCAAAAACACGGACGATAAAATCGATAAACGATTTACTTTGTTTCGTCTCCACAACATTTTGTAAAAATTTCGCTAAATAAACTGCTGCATTTCGTCCCTTTTCCGGTTCCATGGCATGAGCTGATTTACCTTTCACAACAATTATAATCCCATTATCGTTATTAGTGAAAGTACCTTCAACGTCATTTTCTTTTAAATATTTCAGAAAATTCTCACTTGTGCTTTTTTCGCCATATTTTAAAGTTGCGGTTGCTTCATCCGGTACCATATTTGTTCTGCTACCTGCATAGAATGACAGTAATTGCTCATCGCCTGTTCGTTTTTCTTTACTTGAGAACGTTAAATGAGCAATACCTTTTTCAGCGTTGATTAGCGGAAAATCTGCATCAGGTGCAAAACCAATTGTCGGCATTTCCTCTTTTTCGAAGTAGCGCGTTACACATTGGAATCCGCTTTCTTCATCTGTACCAATAATCATTCTTACACGTTTTTTCAAAGGGATCTTCGCATCGTGAATCAGTTTCATCGCCAGCCATGCCGCCATTGTTGGACCTTTGTCATCAATCGCACCACGACCGAATAATTTTCCATCTGCCACTTTCCCTTCAAATGGAGGATATGTCCAACTTGCAACATCTCCGGCAGGCACTACATCCACATGGCAAAGTACACCAACAAGTTCCTCACCTTGCCCCATTTCAATATGGCCGGCCATATGATCCACGTTTTTTGTAGTCATCCCTTGCTCTATACCTTTTTGAAGCATATATTCCAATGCTGCTTTCGGACCAGCACCGAAAGGCATTATATCAGAAAAATTATTTTCATCTTTTACACTTTCTATTTGAATCAATTGCTGTAATTCTTGAATAAGCTCTTCTTTTCTTGCTTGAGCCAGTTGTAACCAATCCATTAATACACCTCATTTTTTTAATATTGTTATTGTACTCCTTCTTGTTAAAATTACAATAATCATTTGACAAAATCATTTCCATCCTATATTTCTAGGAATATTAAATATATGAATTTTCTGTAAAAATAGTGTTTTTCGTCTCTCATTTCTGGAAATCTGTTTGGTTTTCCGCTATAATGTATGTGTCAGAACATCTATTCTGACCAAACTTTCAGAAAAGGGGATGTCTAAGGCAAACTATTAAAGCCTAAGTGCACTCCGCACATATTTTGTCGTCCGCTAGTCTTATGCCATGAGAATTTAAGATCGAAGGAGTGGTTTTTAGAAATGAAGCCAACTACTGATAGAATGCTTAATCGTATTAAAGACGTGTATATGTTTATCCTCAATAAAGGAGAAGTGACTACACAGGATTTAGTCGAAGAGTTTAACATCACTCCTCGCACCATTCAAAGAGATTTGAATGTGTTAGCCTTCAATGACTTGGTAATGAGTCCAAGTCGGGGTAAATGGACAACGACGAAGAAAAAAGTAAAAATGACATCTTAGAATTTTGAAAGCGGCTGATTCTTATTTTGTGAGAAAGGACTAATTGTCCCAACATAACGTAAGGTGTCGATCAGTTACACATGAAATATTATGAACATTGCTGAGTCAGCAAGCGTTCACTTAGTTCTTGACACAAGAACTAAAAGAAGCGAATGCCTTTTCGTCGGGGCATTCGCTTTTCCTTTGTTTATTATTTTGAAGCTAAAAGATCTAGTTCCTGTTCTGTCAGCTCGCGGTATTCACCTAATGCCAACTCTTCATCAAGCTTCAATGTTCCCATTGACTGACGCTTTAAATACGTAACCTTCTTGCCTACCGCCTCAAACATGCGCTTCACTTGATGGAATTTCCCTTCTTGGATCATCAGCTCAATTTCCGATTGCTCGCCAGACACTAATATTTTTAATTCTCCAGGCTTTGTATGATAACCATCTTCCAATGTTACACCTTGTGCGAAGGCTTCGATATCGGCTTCCGTTACTACTCCGTCAATTTTGGCGTAATACCATTTCGGGACATGCTTTTTAGGAGAAAGCAGATTATGTGCTAAATTGCCGTCATTTGTAATTAGCAGCAGCCCTTCCGTATCTTTATCCAAACGTCCGACAGGGAATGGCTCAAAGTGCTGATACTCTGGATCCAGTAAATCAATGACCGTTTGATCGTGGCGGTCTTCTGTAGCTGAAATGACACCCGGCGGTTTATTCATCATTAAATAAATAAACTCCACATATTCCACACGCTCACCAAATACCGAAACATTTTGCTTTTCAGGATTCACATGCATTGCTGAATCTTTTACTGTAACACCGTCCACTGTTACAGCTTTTTGCTTTAATAATAGTTTAACTTCTTTTCTAGAGCCGTAGCCCATATTAGCCAGTAATTTATCTAAACGCATAAAGTCCTCCATGAAAAAAGGGGACGCCTTCGTTACGACGTCCTCATTTTTATTTAACTAATCTTAATTTACGTGCAATTTTTGTGAATTTTTCACCTAATAATAATTGGGCCAACCCTAGTCTATAAGAAATCGCGCCATAAAAAATCGCGCCGACCCCTGCACAAATAATTGCATATAGAAGTGCCAATACTTTCGTTTCAGCCGGAGCAATTGCTGTTAAAACAATATGTGTAATCCATACCGCTAAAGCCATTACAATTGTCAAAATAATAATTAATAGAATACGTCGTAAAACAACAGTTGCATTGTAATTTGTCACTTTCCTCAAGACAAAAATATTAATTGCGATTGTTGCTCCATAGCCAATTGCTGTCGCTAAAATAGCTCCATCAACTGACATTAGATGAATAAGCGGTGTATTTAGTATCGTTTTTGTAAGCAAGCCGACAAGTAAACTGAAGATTACCCACTTTTGATAATTGACCCCTTGTAACATAGCAGCTGTAACTGAAAATAAAGCAAAGAAAATAGCAAGCGGTGCGTAGTGGCTTAATACTTGTGTACCCATTTCACTGAAGGAATAGAAGAAATGATATAAATCTTCCGCTAAAATTGAAATTCCGATCGCTGCCGGTACAGTAATAAACAACAGCACTTGGTACGTTTTATCCATCGCACTATGTACTTGGCGCAAATTACCTTCCGTATAAAATTTCGTTACAGTCGGAATGATTGCCATTGAAAAGCCTGTCGCCAAAACAACAGGAATCATAACAATTTTTTGTGTTAACAAGTTAAGCATTGTAAAGTACAGATCATAAATTTCCGCTGGTATTCCACTGGCTGCCATCGCACGGTTAAATGTCAGCAAATCAATAAGCTGGAATAATGAACCACCCAGCCCGACAAACACTACAGGAATCGAATATTTAAAAATTTCTTTGTACATATCCGAATAAGGAAGTCTCTGTTCTCTCGGTGCTACAACCTGTACAGATTTAATCTCCGGACGCAGCTTTTTCCAAAAATAAAACAAAGTCAAAAGTCCGCCAAGTGCCCCAATAAATGCGGCAAACACCGAGAAATTAATAGCCGTAATCTCATCACCGTCCATCACATTGACAACGATGAATGCCCCGCCTAGTAAAAAGACGATTCGCACAATCTGCTCGACCAACTGAGAAACAGATGTCGGCAAATAATGTCCGTATCCTTGCAAGTAACCGCGTATCAAACTCATAAACGGCACAACAATTAATGCATAGCTCACCCACTGGATGACATTAGCAACTTGCTCCACAGTAAATGCCTGTTCATCACTATTAATCACTATATTTGCAAGCGGTGTTGCAAGCAGATTCATTAAAATAAACGCTACAATTCCTGTAAGCGTCATCAGTAAAGCACCTGTTTTTACTAGTCTGCGGCCGGCATCAAAATCCCCGAGCGCATTATATTTCGATACGAATTTTGATACTGCTATCGGCAGTCCCGCAATGGCAACACTTAACATAATGTTATAAGGAATGTAGGCGTAATTGTATAAAGCAATATTATCTTCACCTACAATGGCGTAAAACGGGAAAATATAAATTAACCCTAAAAGCTTTGATAGAAACAACCCAATTGTTAATATGGCTGTTCCTTTCATTAATGAAGACATGAAATAACCTACCGTTCTATATGAAATTCTCTCAGTATAACAATTTACTTACAATACGAATTCGTAAAGCAAGTTATTTATTTACATTATTTAACTTCCTTCTTGTGACGGCACTCTCATTAAAAAGTTCCCGTACATTTCCTTTTACAAGTTTACATGTGAAAGACCATTTACTCAAATAGTTTCTTCACTTCGTGTATAATAAGTAAGAGAAAAATCCGTTGAACGAAAAATTATTGCAAAAGAAAGTGAGAAATTATCTATGTATGATGTAATTGTAATAGGAGGCGGTCCATCAGGATTGATGGCAGCAATCGCCGCAGCCGAGCAAAACAAAAAAGTGCTCCTCCTTGAGAAAGGCTCAAAAGTAGGAAAGAAATTGGCCATATCAGGCGGTGGCCGTTGTAACGTAACAAATCGACTATCAGCGGAAGAAATCATTAAACATATTCCCGGCAATGGACGTTTTTTATATAGCCCCTTTACCGTTTATAATAATGAAGATATTATTGCATTTTTCGAAGGACTTGGCGTGGCATTAAAAGAAGAGGATCACGGGCGTATGTTCCCTGTATCCAACCGCGCACAAGATGTCGTTGATGCACTTGTGAATGAAATGAAACGATTAAAAGTGGAAGTCCGACTACACACGGCAGTTAATAAATTGCTTTTGGATGATGAAAAAATATATGGTGTACGTTTGGAGAGCGGCGAAGAAATCCGTACAAATGCTGTTGTTGTAGCAGTCGGTGGTAAAGCTGTTCCTCAAACAGGCTCAACTGGAGACGGTTATCCTTGGGCAGAACGAGCAGGTCACACGGTTACTACGCTTTATCCGACAGAAGTTCCTGTGACATCAAAGGAACCATTCATTCAATCACGTGAGCTGCAAGGGCTGGCTTTACGCGATGCCGCTGTTTCTGTCTTGAACAAAAAAGGAAAAGTTCTTGTAACACATCAGATGGATATGCTGTTTACGCACTTCGGCTTAAGCGGACCCGCCATTTTACGCTGCAGCCAGTTTATTGTTAAAGAGCAGCTGAAATCTGGCAGCGCGCCCGTACAAGTTCGTATTCAATCATTACCGGAGCATAACGAAGAGACATGCTTCCAAATGTTAAATAAAACAATCAAGGAAGAACCGAAAAAAGCGGTGAAAAACTTATGGAAATCACTAGTTCCAGAACGATGGCTTCTATTTTTAATGGATCGTGCAGGTATTGACGCACAGTTAACAGGCATAGAATTATCTCAGGAGAAGATTCGCAACTTTGCACGTGAACTTGTCGCATTTACGATGGACGTTCACGGTACCCAACCGATCGAAAAGGCATTTGTTACAGGGGGCGGTGTTTCGGTAAAAGAAATAGAACCAAAAACAATGGCCTCCAAGAAAAAACAGGGACTCTACTTCTGTGGTGAGATTTTGGATATTCACGGTTATACAGGGGGTTATAATATTACTTCCGCGCTCGTAACAGGACGAATTGCAGGTATGAGTGCGGGTCAACAGTAACGTTTCTGATTTTAATCGTAAAAATACTAGAACAACTCATCATTCCCTAGTATCATAAGAGGTATGTACACTCAGGAGGATACGGCACGATGAATAATTCTCAAAAAAACCAGACTATGCTTTATTTAGCATCAGATGAGCTAATGCAAACTCATTTATCTTGCACTAAAATAAGCAATCGTAATAAAGATGAATTTACCTTTTCCATTCGTGTTTTTTGTTATGTCGAAAAAAATAACTCCTATGCGAAAAGTGTTCCATTATATTTGATACTCGGCTTAAATAAACAAGGTGTCGGCATGACTTTGGCTGTCGATTTAGTCAATATCCCAAATGTTTGCCCTATGCAATTAAAAAAGATTATTGAACATTTGCAAAAAAGTCCAGCACTATTGCTAATCGTCTGTCAGCAGCTCGATAAAATTGCTTCTTCTTCATCAATTGAAGAGGCCGTGCAAGCAAAACTGGCAAAGCATTTCTTCATTGAAAATGCGCCAAAAGGGATTACTAGCTTTACGACAAACCGTCAGGCAAATGAACTGTACTGGCTCATGCATAAAAATCAAATGATTTCAGATATGGATTCATTTAAATTAGATGGTGAAGGCGGTCATATTGCATTTACTGTTCAGGTTGGCTTTAAACACGATTTTATTATGCAATGCTATGAAGTAGATTGCATGATGCATATGTTTAATGAAGACGAAAAGCTCGGCTATTATTTTGAGCTTTATCTGGATCAGGAAAATTACCATCATCAGCTACTATATGAAACGCTGCCGAATCAGTTCATGGACAACAAAACATTTTTAAATCAGGTTTTGGAAGAAATGAAAAAACGCAACGAAGAACAATACGACGATTATTTGCAGGATTTAATCGAAAAGTTTACAGCGAGCATATAGTAAAAGAGTCAATCCCCAATAACGGGATTGACTCTTTTTTTATACATATAAGTAAATTGCGAAGAACATCGCGACACTGCCGCCCATAACAAATAAGTGCCAAATTGCATGGTTGTATGGAATGCGGTCATTTTTGTAAAAGTAAGTGCCGACCGTATAGGAAAGCCCACCGATTAATAGTGTGGCAAAGCCTGCGATGCCTATATGTGCGAATAACGGCTTGGCAACAAAAATAATAAGCCAGCCCATCCCGATATAAACAAACAGCGACAGTAATTTAAAACGGTAAACAAAAAATTGTTTCAGCACAATACCGATTGTTGCTAGTATCCATTGAACCGCAAAAATTGTCCAACCCAATTTGCCACCAATTGCGACTAATACGATCGGTGTATATGTTCCTGCAATCAATAAAAATATTGAGCTATGATCGAGCTTTTTCAGAAATGTTTTATGTTTCGGCCATGAATGATACATCGTTGAAGCAAAATACAGGCAAAACATTGAAATACCAAAAATAATATAACTAACAAGCTCTAATGTTGTGCCTTCCTGCTGGGCTTTGTTTACTAACAGCAATGTTGCGGGAATCGTCAGTAATGCGGCAACTCCATGTGTCAGCCCGTTCCAAAATTCTTCCTTTGTACTATATCCACTTTGTTCCATCATGATTTGTGTCATAAAGCCACCTCTTTCATTGTTCAATTATAAAAAATTGTATTTAGTTGTTATAGAAGAACTTGTCATACTTTCCATATGATATTTATCATGGATTTGCTGGAAACTTTCATTTCTGGAGTAATAGCTTTTTAAGGGGTTCTTCCCATAAAAGCTATACCCCCTTCTAACAAAATAAAAAACCCACTGGGAAAAATTTTTTCCAGTGAGTTATTGTTCGTTTTACGATTGAATATGACGAGCGATTTTTTCTGTTAGGCGACTCGTCACTTTTGGCAATAATACTTTAATAGCCGGATTTAATACTGCACCCGAAAGACCGCCAGCAGTTACTTCTACTGTACCTGTCATATATGTACCGCCATCTTTCGGCTTGGCTGTAAATTCACCGCCGCCTTTAATATTATCTGATAGCCCTGTAATTTCAAATTTGATTTTAGAAGGCTCAATCATTTCGATAATTTTAATTTCGATTTCAACTTTTTTCTTTAAGCCTTTAAAGTTCCCTTCGAATGTCCAATATGATGTTTGGGCATCCAGTTCTTTATGCTCTTTGTAAGCTGGAACTAATACAGCCCATTTTTCAATCTTACTTACGAAACCCCATACTTTTTCCTGGCTAACTGGGATTTGTACTGAATGTGATGCTTGTGCCATGTTGTTACACTTCTTTCTTCAATTCATTAAATGTGAACATTTACTATTCTAGTATTACATAGAATTCGGTTACGCAACATAGTTATTTTTGCTCTTCATGCAATATCAAAATAAAAATGCACGGTGATTTCTTTATGAAAACACCGTGCATTAATTTTATTTCACTTATTATTTAACAACGATATTTACTAATTTACCTGGGATGACAATTACTTTCACAACCGTTTTTCCTTCGATAAATTCTTGTACTTTGCTGTCTGCTAAAGCAACTTTTTCTAACTCTTCTTTAGTAATATCTTTTGCAACCGTTACTTTTGCACGTACTTTACCTAAAACTTGTACAACAACTTCGATTTCATCGTCTACTAGTTTCGACTCATCGAATGTTGGCCATGTTGCATACGTAATTGTGCCTTCATGTCCTAAAATTGACCAAAGTTCTTCAGCAATATGCGGTGCGATTGGTGATAAAAGCTTCACGAAGCCTTTTGCATATTCTGTTGGAATTACTTCCGCTTTGTAGCAATCATTAATGAAGACCATCATTTGTGAAATCGCTGTGTTAAAGCGAATACCTTCATAGTCTTCCGTCACTTTTTTCACAGTTTGGTGATACACTTTTTCCAATGCCGTATCAGAAGAATCCTGAATTTTTGCAGCTAGCTTCCCTTCATCTGTTACGAATAGACGCCAAATACGATCTAGGAAACGACGTGCCCCATCAAGACCGTTCGTGCTCCATGCAACTGAAGCTTCAAGTGGACCCATGAACATTTCGTATAAACGTAATGTATCTGCACCGTGTGAAGCAATAATGTCATCCGGGTTTACTACATTGCCTTTTGATTTAGACATTTTTTCATTACCTTCACCTAGAATCATCCCCTGGTTAAATAACTTTTGGAACGGTTCTTTCGTATGAACAAGTCCTAAATCATAAAGCACTTTATGCCAGAAGCGTGCGTATAGTAAGTGAAGTACTGCGTGCTCTGCACCACCGATATAAATATCGACTGGTAGCCAATGTTTTAATAGTTCCGGATCTGCAAGCGCCTGATCATTTTTCGGATCGATATAGCGCAGGAAGTACCATGATGAACCGGCCCATTGCGGCATTGTATTCGTTTCACGGCGTCCTTTTTTGCCTGTTACTGGATCAACTACATTCACCCATTCTTCAATATTTGCAAGTGGTGATTCACCAGTACCGGAAGGACGGATGTTTGTTGTTTTCGGTAATTCCAATGGCAGCTCTTCTACAGGTATCGTAGTCATTGTGCCATCTTCCCAGTGAATTACTGGAATTGGTTCACCCCAATAACGTTGACGGCTGAATAACCAGTCGCGTAAACGGTAAGTGATTTTCTTTTCCCCTACACCATTTTCCACTAACCAGTCAATAGCCTTCGCAATGCCGTCCGTTTTATTTAATCCGTTTAAGAAGTCCGAGTTAATGTGCGCACCATCACCAGTGAATGCTTCATTCTCGATGTCTCCGCCTTCAAGTACCGGAATAATTTCTAAATTGAACTCTTTCGCGAATTCATAGTCACGCTCATCGTGTGCAGGAACAGCCATTATTGCACCAGTTCCGTATGTTGCCAATACATAATCCGCAATCCAGATTGGCACTTGTTTGCCGTTAATCGGGTTCACTGCATAAGCACCTGTGAATACACCTGTTTTTTCTTTCGCTAAGTCTGTACGTTCCAGATCAGATTTTAACGATACTTTTTCCAAGTATGCTTCTACCGCTTCTTTTTGCTCTGCAGTAGTAATGTCGGCTACTAATTTATGCTCTGGTGCTAATACACAGTATGTCGCGCCAAATAATGTATCCGGACGTGTTGTGAATACTTCGAAGTTTTTGTCTGTGTTGGCAACTGTGAATTTCACTTGTGCGCCTTCAGAACGTCCAATCCAGTTACGTTGCATTTCCTTAATTGATTCAGGCCAGTCAACATCAACTAAATCATCGACTAAACGGTCTGCATATTTTGTAATACGCAGTACCCATTGTCGCATCGGACGACGTACTACCGGGTGACCGCCGCGCTCAGAAACTCCGTCGATTACTTCTTCGTTTGCAAGTACTGTACCTAATGCTTCACACCAGTTTACTGCCACTTCATCTACATACGCTAAATCCATTTCCACTAACTTTGTGAAAATCCATTGCGTCCATTTGTAGTATGAAGGATCAGTTGTATTAATTTCACGATCCCAGTCATAAGAGAAGCCTAGTTCGTTAATTTGACGTTTAAATGTCGCGATGTTTTTTGCCGTAAATTCAGCCGGGTCATTTCCTGTATCAAGTGCATATTGCTCTGCAGGTAAACCGAATGCATCCCAACCCATTGGATGAAGAACATTGTAGCCTTGCATACGTTTAAAACGAGATAAAATATCTGTCGCTGTATAGCCTTCAGGGTGTCCTACGTGCAGACCCGCACCCGATGGATACGGGAACATATCCAATGCATAAAACTTTGGCTTATCCATTTCATTTTCAGTTTTGAATGTTTTATTGACATCCCAAAACGTTTGCCACTTTTTTTCAATTTGCTGATGATTAAAACTCACAATAATTCCTCCTTTAAATATATTCTTGCTGTGGTTTATGTATTTTAGGCGCATTATCAATGATTTAACAGAATATTTAAAAAATAAAAAAATCCCGTCCCATCTTATGATAAGAAGGGACGAGAGGTATTTTTACTCCCGCGGTACCACCCAAATTAGTGACGCAGCACTCAGCTTCATTTCTTAACGCGAATACACGGCCATTAGCTACTATTACTTCACTAAAGCAAACTCCGAGGCGAGTTCAACTTGACACTTACCGGCTTCCACCTGCCGCCAGCTCTCTATAAAGTGCGTCCGTTTACTATTCCTCATCACAGTCAATATTATTATTTCATTCATTTTAACGAATTCAACACAAAAGTACAAGTAACTGTTTTATGTTTGTTCTTTTCCTAACGTACGATCAAAGAACAGACATGGAATAATTGCGATGACAATGAGTAGTGATAATATTAGCATCAATATTTGCATGCCATATAAATCTACCATTAACCCGCCAAATACAGGGCCAATCATCCGTCCAATTGTTGATGCACTATTGACAAGCCCTTGATAGAAGCCTTCTTGTCCATGAGGCGCCAATTTATTGGCAATCATCGGAATAACCGGTGTAAAGAACACTTCCCCAAACGTCAAAATGACCATCGCTGCAGCAAACATCTTAAAGTCCTGCGCAAAATAAACGACGATATAAGATAGCGACATCAATATGAGACCAAGCACCAGCTGATGTTTTATTTTGTTTTCCCAACGTGTGACAAGCGGTCGGATAATCGGTTGAACTGCAACGATCATGAAGCCGTTGATCGTCCATAATAAACTATATTCGGACAGACTCATTCCTAACCCTTGTGTATAAGAAGAAATGGTCGCACTCCATTGAGAGTAGCTTAACCAGCAAACGATTAAAGAGATACTTAATATACTGATTGCCACAATCGGTCCCCTGTTTCTTCTTTTTGTCTCATTACCTGAGAACGGTTTAGTTGTCAGTCCCTTCATATCAATACGCTTATATGTCGTGATGACAAGCACAAAAAATATAGCATAGAAAAATAGATTCGCACTAAATACATAGTCAAACTTAATATCGGCAACAATGCCTGCCAATGCCGGGCCAATTGCGACCCCTACGTTATTTGCCAAAAAGATCGAGTTAAACGCACGTCGCCCCCCTTCTGGCCAGGCACTCCCTGCTATCGCATAGATAGCCGGGTACACAATTCCTCCACTAAAGCCCAACATCGTCAAAAATATGATGTATTGCGGCCAATCATGCCAAATGGTCAACAGTGTGATTGACAATAAATTAAATACAACCCCAATTAAAATTGCTTTATAACCACCTAATTTATCAAATAAATAACCACCTACTAGATTACCGAACACACCTGCCAATGAATTTAGCATGAGGACAAGTCCAGCTGTAGTTAAAGTTTTCCCTAAATGATCATGGATATAAATGCTATTTAAAGGCCATAAAAATGAATTTCCGACCGTATTTACGAATGTGCCAATAATTAAAAACCATACTTGTTTCGGCAACCAACTTCCTCCTTCAATATTTGCTCAATTTACTAGTTTATTCTTTAACAGGAATTTGTACAAGAAAAAGATTTCTATTAGGACACGATGTTCTGTCCGTGTTAGAATAATACGTTAGAGGAGTGAACAAGGAATGACTGAAACAAATTTCCCTTTCCCGTCAGACGGGAAACGTTATTATACATGGAATCGCTATTTACGAAATGAATTCGGAAAGAAAGTTTACAAGGTTGCTTTGGATGCAGGGTTTGATTGCCCAAACCGTGATGGTACGGTCGCTTTTGGCGGTTGCACGTTCTGTTCGGCAGCTGGTTCAGGAGACTTTGCGGGCAGTAAAGTTGATCCGATTCCGGTACAGTTCGAAAAGATTAAAGCAAAAATGGAGAACAAATGGAAAGATGGCTTAACTATGGCCTACTTCCAAGCGTATACAAATACACATGCTCCACTTGAAGTATTAAAGGAAAAGTTCGAAGCAGCACTTGCCTGTGAAGGAGTAATGGGACTTTCAATTGCAACGCGTCCTGACTGTTTGCCGGATGATGTTGTAGAATATTTGGCAGAGTTAAATGAACGCACATATTTATGGGTAGAGCTAGGACTTCAAACAGTTCATGAAAAAACTGCCAATTTAATTAACCGCGCACATGATTACGCTACATATGTAGAAGGTGTTAATAAACTGCGCAAGCATGGTATTCGAGTTGTGACACATATTATTAACGGATTGCCTTTAGAGGATTACGATATGATGATGGAAACAGCCCGTGAAGTGGCAAAGCTTGATATACAAGGGATTAAAATCCATCTACTGCACCTTTTAAAAGGAACACCACTTGTGAAGCAATACGAAAAAGGCATGCTGGAGTTTATGGATAAGGATGCTTATATTCAACTCGTGGCAGATCAGCTAGAAATTATTCCCCCTGAAATGATCGTCCACCGTATTACAGGTGATGGCCCAATCGATTTAATGATCGGTCCGATGTGGTCTGTCAACAAATGGGAAGTTCTGAACGGAATTGATGCAGAGCTGGAACGTCGTGGTTCTTACCAAGGGAAGTTTTATAAGGCGGATGTGACAAAATGAAATTAGAACGTGTTCTTCAATATGCCCAAACCTTATTGGAAATGTCAGTTTCCGAGGGTGATATTGCAGTCGATGCAACAGCAGGAAATGGACATGATACACTTTTTTTAGCAAATCTCGTTGGAGATGACGGTTATGTATATGCGTTTGATGTGCAAAAGGAAGCGGTTGATGCAACATTACACCGTCTGCTCGATAACGCACTTGAGCATCGGGCAATCGTTTTAAGAGACGGGCATGAAAATGTGGCAAACTATATTCACAAACCTGTTTCAGCCGCTATTTTTAATCTTGGTTATCTGCCAGGCAGCAATCATGAAATTGTAACAAAGCCGAACACTACGATCCAAGCGATTGAAAGTTTGTTAAAGCTGTTAAAAGTCGGGGGAATGATCGTTTTAGTCGTTTATCATGGTCATGAAGGCGGAAAAGACGAGCGCGACGAAGTAATTCGCTATGTAAGTGATTTACCGCAAAAACATGTACATGTTCTGCGCTATGAGTTTGTGAATCAGAAAAATGATCCCCCGTTTATCATTGCATTAGAAAAAGTAAAAGAATTTCCGATAGAGGGCTAAGTTTTCTTAGCTCTTTTTCTATCTTTAATGAGGTGAAATGATGCGTTTATGGCATACCGAGTTAATCCCTTTTATTCCAAAAAGTCAGTTGCTTGCCCAGTGGCGCGAGTTGAACAGTATTTTCGTGAAGGAAGACAAACATGTGCTAATCAATTATATTTACGAATATCCAAAAGAGGATTTATATATTTATACGCAAATTGTTCTGAAGGAAATGCGCGCCAGAAACATTACAATTCGTACGATTGATAAGATGGATCGTTATTTTGCCGATTTTCGTTTGTCTGAATATAAATACTATCCGCCATACAGCCGCCACCATAATGATGAGTATTTAACGATTTGCTACTATAATTTATATGAAAAATATATTCGCGGACAAAAAGATTTTACTACGGATCAATTTGAGGCACTACATCAGTATTATTCCATAAAAAAAGGAGCAGCTTTTTAACTAGCTGCTCCTTTTAATCTATTAATCTATTACTCTTTCTTATATGTCTCCCAGAAATCAGCATTTTTAATTCCGAGTTTTTTCGGGTCAAATACTGGGTCTTTTCCTTCTTTTTTCTGTTGCTCATAATCCTTCAACGCAATGAGGGCAGGCTTCATAATGAATAGTAGCATAATTACGTTAATCCAAACCGTTAATCCTAAACCAACGTCACCGAATGCCCAAGCTAAATCGGATGTTTTAACTGTTCCGTAAAATGCCGAAGCCAATAATATGAATTTCATTAACAATATCCCGATTCGTCTTGCCTTACCATTAAACATATATGAAACATTCGTTTCAGCAATATAGTAATATGCCATTAAAGTTGTAAAGGCAAAGAAGAACAATGCAATCGCTACAAACCCCGAACCAAAGTTATTTAAAGATGGGAACGCATCGTTTACCGCTGCTTGCGTAAAGCCTGAATACGTTATTGTCTCATCCATTTTTGCTTCGATCAGCGCTCCATCTTGGCTACCCTCATGGACATTGTATGTACCCATGAATAAAATCATCAGTGCTGTTGCAGAACATACTAGTAATGTATCAATATAAATTGATGCTGCCTGCACTAAACCTTGTTTTGCCGGATGTGATACTTCTGCAGCAGCAGCTGGATGTGCACCAGTACCCTGCCCTGCTTCGTTTGAATAGATAGCACGTTTTACACCCCAGAAAATAGCGCTACCAATCATCCCGCCAAATACCGCATCTGCCGCAAACGCACTGCGGAAAATTAATGCTAACACTTCAGGCACAGCTGTAATATTCATAATAATAATAATACCGGCTACTAATAAATAGGCTAATGCCATGAACGGAACTAAAATTTGTGCTGTGTTCGCAATACGTTTAACCCCGCCAAAAATAATGACCGCTAATAAAAGAATCGTAATTAGACCAGTAATCCATGGATCAATACCGAATGCGTTATCAACCGCACCTGCAATGGCATTTGCCTGAACACCTGGCATTAAAAACGCAACAGATGCAATCATGGCAACCGCAAAAATAATTCCTAATGCGCGAATTCCCGTTGTTTTTTCAATGTAGAATGCCGGGCCTCCTCGATACTGCCCATCTTTTTTCTCTTTGTAAATCTGCGCCAATGTGGACTCCATGTACGCTGTTGATGCCCCAATAAAGGCTGTAACCCACATCCAGAACACCGCTCCCGGACCCCCAAAAGCAATTGCTGAAGCCGTCCCTACAATATTCCCCGTACCGACACGACCCGACAACGCAATCGACATTGCCTGGAAGGAAGATACTCCGGCATCGGACTTTTCCCCTGTGAACATTAGCGTGAACATGTCTTTAATAAGCCTGACTTGCGCAAACTTTGTAAGGATAGAGAAAAACAAACCAACGATTAAAATACCATAAATCATGACAGGACCCCATAAAATATTGTTGGCCCATCCTACAAAATCATTCAAGAAATCCATACTATACCCCCTTTGTTGAAATAATGTATTAATTTGAAATTTAGTATATTACAAATATTCGAAAATTTCGATATATTTTTTTAAAGAAAATAAAAATAAACCTAACAAAGTATGATTTTGTTAGGCTTATCACTATTCAATAATATATCCCAAGTCTCTTAAAACATTATTAATATAATCTATCGTAAATTTAAAAACATCTTCCCTTTCCACTTCAAAATAAAGGCTGTGGAGGCAACCTTTCCATTGCTTATAGTGAAACTCGGAAAGCGTATGTTCTGTTATCCATTTCTTTGATGTACTAATGTCTGTAACTTTATCATTTTCACCTGTCATTAATAATACCGGGATATCCGGGAACTTCAATTCGGGGTTACGGATTGTACGCGTCATCTGCTGCCAGTCGCGATACCATTTTACCGTCACCATACTCGTTAACGGTAATTGTTCTTTCAACTCCATTAATACATCTGTATTCCGGGTAAGATGGTGAGGCTCCAGCTCATGTTTCAGCTTAACATTCGATGTAATGGCGCTGAAGCTTGATAAAGCATTCGACAGTTTACCCGGTGCCAGCTTTAAGTTAAACCAAGGGGATGTTAAAACAACACCCGCACATTCTATTTTATTGTTCTGGAGCACGTACGTAGCTATTGCAGCCCCTAGCCCATTTCCGACGATAAAAAGCGGTAAATTATATTCTAGTGCCACTTTCAATAACACTTTTGTATACTTGTAATATTCTTTAAAATCTTCATCATGATACTTTGTATACTTTCCTTGCTCTCCATGTCCCGGCAAATCTCCCATCACAACGTGAAAGTGAGAACTACGGAACTTTTCGATTAACCATGCGTACCACCGATGATGTTCATATGCGCTATGAAGAATAACGACTACGGCTTTTGGTTGTTGCTCTGTTTCCCATTTCCACATGGCCATACTCCTTACATGTAAATTATTTTTATGTCATAAACACGAGACCTTTAATTTTAAATCTGAGTTTTGCCGTGTATCAAAAAATTATGGTATTGCGCCTACTTTAATATCGGCATCATTATATTACTATTTATTTGTTTAATTATAATACATTCCGATCTAAAAGAAATGTTAATTGAAAAATCTTCACGTTTTGTTACGATATCTATAGATTTATCTACAATTTTATAGAAGAAATGAGGAAATGAAAAATGATATACCCTTATAAGGATAAAATACCGACGATTCACCCTTCTGCATTTATTGCCGACTATGCCACAATTACCGGCGATGTAACAATAGGAGCCGAAACTTCAATTTGGTTTAACACAGTAATCCGCGGCGATGTAAACAAGACAATAATTGGCGACCGTGTCAGCATCCAGGATTTGAGCTGCCTTCACCAAAGTCCCGCTTACCCTCTCATTATTGAAGATGAAGTAACAGTAGGTCATCAAGTTACATTACATAGCTGTACAATTAAGAAACGTGCTTTAGTTGGTATGGGTTCCATCATATTGGACGGAGCCGTTATAGGCGAAGGAGCATTTATCGGTGCCGGTAGTCTTGTGCCACCGGGAAAAGTGATTCCTCCCAACTGTTTAGCGATGGGACGCCCAGCAAAAGTCGTACGTGAAGTAACTGCAGAAGATCGCGCAGATATGGATCGCATTATTTCCGAATATGTAGCGAAGGGACAATACTATAAATCACTTCAGAAATAATTTCACACTCATTTACTGTTTATCGAAATCTCTACCTATAATATAGGAAGTTTACTGGAAATTACAAAAAAGGAGCTATCCATTTAACCGGATGCTCCTTTTTATTTTATTAAATTCCTGCTTTTGCTTTTAATTCAGCTGCTTTATCCGTATTTTCCCATGGCACATTTAAATCTGTGCGACCGAAATGTCCATATGCTGCTGTTTGTTTATAGATTGGGCGACGTAAATCAAGCATTTTAATAATGCCTGCAGGACGTAGGTCAAAGAGTTCACGAACCCAGTTTACGATTTGTGATTCTGCTACTTTTCCTGTACCAAATGTATCAACAGCGATTGAAACAGGCTGTGCAACACCGATTGCATAAGCAAGTTGCACTTCAGCACGGTCGGCTAAGCCAGCTGCTACAATATTTTTGGCAACATAGCGTGCTGCATATGCTGCAGAGCGGTCAACTTTTGTTGCATCCTTACCAGAGAATGCTCCGCCACCGTGACGTGCATAACCGCCGTAAGTATCAACAATAATTTTACGTCCTGTAAGACCTGCATCTCCTTTAGGTCCGCCGATTACGAAGCGACCTGTTGGGTTGATGAAGTACTTTGTAGCTTCATCCAATAAATGAGCAGGAACTACCGGTTTAATAACGTGTTCTTTAATGTCTGTTTGGATTTGTTCCAATGTTGCTTCTTCATCGTGCTGTGTTGAAATAACGATTGTATCTACACGAACAGGTTCATTGTTTTCATCATATTCAATTGTTACTTGTGTTTTACCATCCGGACGTAAATATTCCAATTCACCTGATTTACGCACTTCTGTTAAACGACGCGCTAATTTGTGAGCTAAAGAAATAGGCATCGGCATAAGTTCCGGTGTTTCGTTACATGCATAACCAAACATTAAACCTTGGTCGCCTGCACCGATTGCTTCAAGTTCATCTTCAGTCATTGAACCTTCACGTGCTTCCAATGCCTGGTCAACACCTTGTGCAATGTCAGGTGATTGCTCTCCTACTGCTACTAGTACTGCAAGATTTTCAGCATCAAAGCCGTACTTACCGCGTGTATAGCCGATTTCTGCTACTGTATCGCGGATAATTCCTTTCATATCTACATAAGTAGAAGTTGTAATTTCACCAGATACTAATACTAAGCCTGTTGTTACCGTAGTTTCACAAGCTACACGTGCATTTGGATCTGCAGCTAAAATAGCGTCTAAAATGGCATCCGAAATTTGATCACAAATTTTGTCCGGATGTCCTTCCGTTACACTTTCTGATGTAAACAGTCGACGATTTGTCATGTCATTTCCTCCTAAATCACTTTGGCAATTGTTTTTTATTGATACGGTACTCATTACCCATGTCCGTTATATTGCAGGAATTACGCTGATGCGTAGCTGCCTTTTTAACGTCAAGCTATATTTGCTTTAACACGAGGGTCTGAAAGGCTGTAACTATATAATTTTCGTTCAGTACGAAATTGTAAAACAAAATAAAAAAAATCCTTTCTCTCATAGCCGTGTTCATCACACGTGAGGAAAGGATATTACGTTTCGTTACCTTTCACTCTTATCGTTCAAGGGAAATTTTGCCCTTGCATCAGGTTGGCACCAACACGTATAAAATATACGCAGGTTGCCGGGTTTCATAGGGCCTGCCCCTCCACCAGCTCGGGATAAGAGTATCCGTTCAATTAAACATCTTACGCAAAAATTCAAGTACTGTCAACAAATTTTGACTTTTTTCGATCTGCTAAAATTTACGAAAAAATAATTTGCAATTAGTATAGATTATTTCACTTAATGTGTTATACTATTTTTGAATTAGGAATCAACTCCCCTCTATAAGGGAATACTATAAAAAAGGATGGTATTTAATAGATGAATTCGGTAGAAATTGCTAACGAGCTGAAAGAACTTTTAAACGGGGAAAACATCAAAACTCAATTATCTGTTCCACAATTAATTGAAAAAGCTACATCACGCGGAGAAGCATCGCTAACTGTTGAAGGCGCATTACGTGCTGAAACAGGCAAATATACTGGCCGCTCTCCTAAAGATAAATATATAGTAGAAGAAGAAATTTCAAATGACAAAATCGATTGGGGTAAAGTAAACCGTCCGATCTCTGCAGAAGTATTTGATAAACTTTATGTAAAAGTTATAAATTACTTAAAAGAACGTGACGAGTTATATGTATTCAACGGTTTTGCTGGTGCAGACAAAGAGTCTCAATTATCTATTAAAGTAATTAACGAATATGCTTGGCATAATCTATTCTGTCATCAATTATTCATCCGCCCAACAGCAGACGAATTGGCTAAACACGTTGCCGAGTTTACAATCGTATCTGCGCCAAACTTCAAAGCAGATCCGGAAGTAGACGGTACTGGATCGGAAACATTTATTATAACATCTATCGAAAAGAAAATCATCTTAATCGGCGGAACTGAGTACGCAGGTGAAATGAAGAAGTCAATCTTCGGTATTATGAACTACTTGTTACCTGAACAAGGTATCTTCCCAATGCACTGTTCTGCAAACGTTGGAGAAGAAGGCGATGTAGCATTATTCTTCGGTTTATCTGGTACAGGAAAAACTACTTTATCAGCTGACAAAGACCGTAAATTAATCGGTGATGACGAGCACGGCTGGTCTGACAATGGCGTATTCAACATTGAAGGTGGTTGCTATGCAAAAACAATCAACCTATCTGCTGAAAATGAGCCGGAAATTTACAATGCAATCCGCTTTGGTTCAGTATTGGAAAACGTTGCGGTAGACCCTGAATCACGTGAATGCGACTATGCAGACGGTTCTTTAACAGAAAACACACGTGTCGCTTACCCTATCGACTTTATCGACAATATCGTCTTGCCATCAGTAGCAGGTCATCCAAATACAATCGTCTTCTTAACAGCCGATGCATTTGGTGTATTACCTCCTATCTCTAAATTGACTAAAGAGCAGGCAATGTATCACTTCCTAAGCGGTTTCACTTCTAAACTTGCCGGTACAGAACGTGGTGTAACAGAGCCAGAACCAGTATTCTCTACATGCTTCGGTTCTCCGTTCCTGCCGCTTGCTGCAACTGTTTATGCAGAGCAATTAGGTAAGAAAATTGATGAGCACGGTTCACAAGTATTCCTAGTAAACACTGGTTGGACTGGTGGCGAATATGGTGTAGGCAGCCGTATGAAGCTTTCTTATACACGCGCAATGGTGCGTGCTGCAATCGACGGTAAATTAAATAACGTTGAAACTACCCAAGACGCTGTATTTGGATTAAACATCCCAGTAGCAGTTGAAGGTGTACCAACTAACGTATTAAATCCTCGTGATGCATGGGCAGACAAAGCTGCGTATGACAAAAAAGCTTCTGAACTTGCCGAACTGTTCAAAAACAACTTCAAGAAGTTCGAGAATGTTGATGAAGCAATCGTTCAAAAAGGCGGTCCATTAGTATAATTTACTAATCAGCCGTGTTTATTCAATCAAAAACAGCATTTTTCTCTAGGAGAAAAATGCTGTTTTTTTATTGTGTTTATTGGCGTTTCATCCAATCACATAAGTTTTTCACAGTATCACAGTTTAGGTTGGGAGGATAGTGATGCTTTAATCCAGATGAGTACCATGTCTCAACAGATTTCCCTTCCTTTTTTAAATACTGCTCCAGTTTATAGGCATGCTCTATATCAACATGCTGATCTTCTGTACCATGAATAATAAGTACGGGGGTTTGAAGTTTATCGATTTCAAATAATGGTGTACGGTCATCATAGTTTTCCGGTACTTTATTTGGAGTACCGCCAACAATTCTCTTTAAGCCGCGCCGCATATCAACACGGTCCCAATATGTTGCTGTCGCATCCGATACACCTGCCCAAGTTACGAGCGATTTGATATCATCACGTAAAATCGCTGTCCACAATACCATTAACCCGCCGCGGGAAAATCCATATAAATTCACTTTATCCACTTGAATAAATTGCTTCAGTACTTCTAAGCCGTTAACTGCATCATAACGGTCATCACCCGCAAACTCGTCCTTACCTTCTCCTCCGCGATTTCCACGATAATACGGAGCAAATACAACGAAGCCTTGCATCGCAAATTGAGCAATACGTGCAGGCCTGACCATGCCGATCGATTGGAGTCCCCCACGCAAATATAAAAGCGCTTCATATGTACCAGGGGCTTTAGGACGCGCCAATAATCCTTTTACACGCAGTCCTTGTGACCAATACGTAATTTCATCTAATCGGATATGAGGATTTGGAGATGGGTAATTGCGTATCGAAAAAATCTTACCATTGTCGTTCATGACTTTTCACTTCCTGCAACATCTTTTTCATTCCTGCATCCCGCATATAGAAACTTAATTTTGGCTGCTGCCACAGCTCTTCTTCTGTCAGCCATAACATGCCTTCTGTTTCATGATCTCCTGTAAAAGGTTCAATGTCCTTTACCATAGCAGTAAAGACCGCTTTGCAAAAGGGAATCTCATCATGCACAATATAGTAGGCAAACCATTTTACATCTTCTATGACCACATTTGCTTCTTCGTAAACTTCACGGATAGCCGCTTCGTACAATGTCTCCCCGGGCTCCTGCTTGCCTCCAGGAAACTCAACGCCACGACGATGATGAATCGTGCATAACCATTTCCCTTTATATTGTACAAGTGCCAATACATGCTTCGGTTCAACTTCGAAAGGACCTTCATCAAATCTTAAATCTACTTTTAAATTATTTTCATCGATAAATGTAAACATCTTTTCGCTCAACTCCTACTATATAGTGTAACGAACAGATGTCTCCCGTTCAATCAAATCGCCTAATTAGCGCGTGAAGTACGGCAGTTGCTCGACGAATTTCTTCGCTTCCTCATCACCGAATTCATGAATCAGAGCATAGACTTTTTTTAGACGGTGGTCGATCTCATGATTTAATCTGTCCAAATGATATGGAATAAACGGCATATGGGCACGGAATGCATTTGACGCCTCCAGCTGCTGCATCTGATTGAACAGCTTCATAAATATTCGCGCTTTTAATGGCTCCATTTTCAGTACAAATTCATAGGATGATCCAGGATGCAAATTGCATGTTAAATTGGCAACTGATACATAAACATTATTTTTTTCCATTATTCTCACCTCAAGTTTAAGGTGGTCCGCAATAATCTCGTTTATACATTGGAAGTATATCGTACAGTGAACGAATAAAAAACGACCCCGCATTTGGAGTCGTTTATCCGATATTATTTGCCTAAATAAGCATTTAACATCCATGTATGTTTCTCAAGACTTTGGAATTGAGCGTTCAGTAAATCCTCTGTGCGATCATCGCCTTCTTCTGAAGCAGTTTCCATTGCTTTATTTAAAGCTTCCATAATCGTATTGAAGTCAGTGATTAACTTAGAAACCATTTCCTCTGTTTCTTCTTTTCCTGAAGCCTCTTCAATTAGAGAAAGCTCTAAATGTTCCTTTAATGTTGCAACAGGCTTGCCGCCCTTCGTTAAAATACGTTCTGCAATTTCATCTAAATTTAATGTTACTTCGTTGTAAAGCTCTTCAAATTTAACGTGTAGTGTAAAGAATGATGGTCCGTTTACATACCAGTGATAGTTATGTAACTTCGTGTACATTACCGACCATGTTGCTACTAAATCATTTAATTGTGTGTTTAATTGTTTCTTTGCCATTGTCCTTCACCTCATAAATTATATTTAAAACTTCTTAACGAAGTTTTAATCCTGATATAAAATCAGCTTACTATTTCTAATATTTTCAGAAATGTATCATGCTTGTATTATATCCGTTATCGCACTTCTTAAAACATTTAGTTCAACCATTATTCACACTCACCACATTTTTTTCCTGTAATATGGAAGGAAACGAGGTGAAAAAAATGAGCTTACCTATTGTATTGATTATTATCGTAACGATTATGGGGATATTCGCATTCTCTATTATTTTACTTGCCCGGAAAAACAACGTATCATTAAAACAAACCGTTGATGACAAACCAATTCGGACTTATAAAAATGGAGAGCAAAAATAGCAATGAAAAAACTTTTTATCGGATTAATTCGTCTTTATCAAAAATATATTTCGCCAATGACGCCACCTTCTTGCCGGTTCCACCCGACCTGTTCACACTATGGAATTGAAGCAATTCAAAAACATGGTGCAATAAAAGGATCGGTCATGACCGTTATTCGAATACTAAAATGTCAGCCGCTTCATCCAGGTGGATTCGATCCAGTACCTGAAAAATGGCCTTCGAAAAAAAAATAATTTTCGAAGCCTTTTTTTATTGTTTTTTTTTATTGAATCCTGTAAGATTAAAAATGTTCAAAAATACAAATCGTAATTATTACTATTTAAGGAGATTTAATTATAATGAAAAAATGGTTTTCAATCATTTCGATGTTTACACTCATTTTATTATTAGCTGCTTGTAACACAGACGATACTAAAAAAGATACAAGCGAATCGCAGCAAAACAAAGATGCCCTTTCTGTTTATACAACTGTTTATCCCTTGCAGTATTTCACAGAACAAATCGGCGGAGAGTTTGTTGATGTCTCTTCTATTTATCCAGCAGGTGCAAATGAACACTCATTTGAACCAACGCAAAAAGATATGATGGCGTTAGCAGATGCGGATTTATTTTTCTACATTGGCCTTGGATTAGAAGGTTTTGTTGAAAATGCGCAAAAAACTTTGGCAAATGAAGATGTAAAATTAGTTGCTACTGCTGCTAATGTAACGGAAGATCAGCTTCATATTTCAACAGGACATACACATGCTGAGCATGAGGAACATGATGACCATGGACATGGAGAAGAGCATGCACACGAAGAACATGATGCGCATGTTTGGTTATCCCCGGTCATTTCACAGCAGCTGGCATTAACGATTAAAGATGAACTTGTCGCGGCATTACCGGAACACGAAGCAATATTCAATTCTAACTACGAACAATTAGTAACAGACCTTGCAACATTGCATTCAGACTTTGAAGCAATGGCTGCAGCTACGACGAAGAAAACTTTCTTTGTATCGCATGCAGCATTCGGCTATATTGCGGGACATTACGGCTTTAATCAAGTTCCTGTAGCTGGTCTTAACTCACAAAGTGAACCTTCACAAAAGGAATTAACGGCAATTGTTGATTTAGCGAATAAAGAAGAAATCCAATATATTTTCTTCGAGCAAAATGTTTCTTCTAAATTAACGGAAATAATTCAAAAAGAAGTAAATGCAGAAACATTAACATTGCATAATTTAAGTGTTTTAACAAAAGAAGATATCCAAAACAATGAAGATTACTTTACATTAATGCGTAAAAATATGGCTGTCCTCAAACAAGCATTAAGCAATTAATAAACACAAAAGGTCCAAGCATTCATTATGCTTGGACCTTTTTTATCTCCGTATCACTCATCCAGCAGCTGCATCAACTTTCTTCGCAAAAGCTTATTGGAGCCGCTTCGAGGTAAATGGCTGACGAAGTGTACTTGTTTTGGGACTTTATAATTTGCTAAGTGCTGCGTGCAGAAGTGAATAATTTCTTGTTCTGTCATCTGTTTTTTGGCAACAATAAAGGCAACAGGTACTTGCCCCCATTTGTCATGCTCGACTCCACAAACTCCCGCCTCTTTTACGTTCGGATGTCCGAGGAGTATGTTTTCAATTTCAGCCGGATAAATATTTTCGCCACCTGAAATAATTAAGTCACTGCGTCGATCGACGACATACAAATACCCGTGTTCATCTAAATAACCGACATCTCCTGTATGAAGCCAACCATCGATGGTCGTCGGTTTGTCTTTAAAGCGGCCGATATATTTCGGTGTTACATGAGGTCCGCGGATTAAAATTTCACCTATGGAGTCCCCGTCTTTTGCATCAATTTTTATTTCATTAAAAAACAGCGGCTTGCCGGCAGATCCGGTATGTGTCATGGCATCCTCGTTTGCCAATGTCGCGGTTTGTGAAGAAGTTTCAGTCATCCCGTAAGTTTGGGCAACACGTAAATCCAGTTTTTCCGCACGCTTCAAATAATCGACCGGTACTGGACCACCCCCTGCTAATGCGGTTGTAAAATGCGGATGTGCCTTTTGTCCAGCCTGCTCCATTTCGGAAAGTATATTTTCCAATATGACTGAAACGACCGACATTTTCGTAACGGTGCCTTCCATAATTTCCCGAGCACACTTTTTTGCATCGAATTTTTCATATAAACGTATTTTCATCCCATATAGCAATGATCGGACGACAATCGAAAAACCACTTATATGAAAAATCGGGACAGTACAAAGCCATGTATCCTTCTCTGAAATGCCTAAGTTCAATGCTGAGCTGATTGCGCTGGAACTATGATTTGAAACCGTTTGGCAAACACCCTTGGGAAACCCTGTTGTTCCGGATGTATACATGATCGTCAGTGCAAAGTCCTCTTCCCACTGTGGTGCAATCTCATATTCCGACTCAGTAGTCTCATAAAGCTTGGAAAACGGAATGATCCGGGCATCATCAGGAAGTTTGGCAAGCTCTTCATCGGCTACTAATATCGCATCTACTTCCGCATCTTCAACTTGATACGCAAGCTCCTGCTTAGCCAGTCTTCCATTTAACAGCACCATCTCACACTGTGCCTGCATACATGCATATAGCAGCCTGATTAAAGGTGGTGTAGACGGGGCTAAAATAGCTACCCGTTTTCCATTTGTTAAACGTAGTGTATTTAATTTATATGCTAGGCTGACAGACGTTAAATAAAGTTCTTTAAACGTCCATTGCTCGTCATGAAAGCTCAGTGCAACCCGATTCGGTGTTAAATAGGCTCGTTGCTTGATCCAGTTTGGCTGCATCCCTTATTCCTCCTATCGTAAAGAAAAGGGATGTCCAAAGTTTTCGGACATCCCTTTTGAATATTATAACGAACAAATCAAGGGAAACGTGGGAATTGACCGAAGTCTGGTTTACGTTTCTCTTTGAATGCATCGCGGCCTTCTTTTGCTTCATCAGTTGTGTAGTAAAGAAGTGTCGCATCACCAGCAAGCTGTTGGATACCAGCTAAACCGTCTGTGTCTGCGTTCATTGCAGCTTTTAAGAAACGTAATGCTGTTGGAGACATTTCCAGCATCTCTTCACACCATTTTACTGTTTCATCTTCTAACTGCTCATATGGTACAACTGTGTTTACTAAGCCCATTTCAAGTGCTTGCTGCGCATCATACTGACGGCATAAGTACCAGATTTCACGAGCCTTTTTGTGTCCTACGATACGTGCTAAGTAACCTGAACCGTAACCAGCATCGAACGAACCGACTTTAGGTCCTGTTTGACCGAAACGTGCATTTTCTGCAGCGATTGTTAAGTCACATACTACGTGCAGTACGTGGCCGCCGCCGATTGCATAACCTGCTACCATTGCTACAACCGGTTTAGGAATTTTACGGATTAACGTTTGTAAATCTAAAACGTTTAAGCGAGGGATCTGGTCATCGCCTACATAGCCGCCATGACCGCGTACTTTTTGGTCGCCGCCTGAGCAGAATGCATGCTCGCCTTCACCTGTTAAAATAATTACGCCCACACGCTCATCATCACGAGCACGTGTGAAAGCATCGATCATTTCCGCTGTTGTTTTTGGGCGGAAAGCGTTGCGAACTTCTGGACGGTTAATCGTAATTTTTGCGATTCCGTTATAGTATTCATACTTAATATCTTCGTAAGTATGTAAAGATGTCCATAGACGTTGCTTTGTCATATATATTGCCTCCTAATTCGGTTATGAAATCGTTTCCTTTACTATTGTAGCAAACTTTGTCGGATTTTCCACATGAATTGCGTGGCCAACTGCTGGAATTATAAGATGATTTGCTTTTTCTATAAGCTCCTGCATTTCATTGTTTAATTGAATGAATTTTTCGTCAAGTTGTCCGGTTACGAGTGTCACAGGCATTGTTAATGTATTAAGCTTACCCCAAAGTTCCGGCATTACACCTGTTCCCATACCGCGCAGACTGTTTGCAAGTCCGATTCCCCTTTGCTGTATGCGCTCAGATCGAATTTCCTGCTGTACTTCTGCGGGAAGACTTTTTTGAGAAGCAAACAACGGGATATTTCCCCACTTGTTTACAAATGATTCTATCCCATTTGCAAGTATCTTTTCCGCAAGTGTATCATCCGCCTGTTTTCGTATAGTACGCTGTTGTTCATCCAATAGACCGGGAGAAGCGCTTTCCAAAAGCAAATGATTAATTCCAGACGGATAACGAACCGCATAGCTCAACGCAACACGTCCTCCCATCGAATAGCCTACAAGTGAGAAAGTATCAAGCTGTAATTGATGAAACAGTTCATGTAGCAGTTCCACTTGAAATGCCATCGAGTAGAAATTCACAGTAGTTGGTGCTGCTGTTTTACCGTGTCCGATTAAATCAACAGCAATACACCGGATGTTTGACGGCAGTTGCGAAATAATCTTTTTCCAAGTATTTGTGCTCCCTGTAAAACCGTGGAGAAATACAACCGTTTGAGTTGCCTGTTCATTCCACTGTTCAATATGCACATCCAACCCTTTTACAGTGAATCGAGCCATTGTTCCATCACCTCATGAATCCGCGCCCATAGCTGACGGTGCTGCTTCACATTCTCTTCACGATCTGTGAAAGCTTCGATTAGTTTAATCGATGTTTGTTTATCCACAGACAATGCAGTCGTAAATTGTTCCAATGATGTTGCTTTTACGTAATCCAAATCATACATTTTGGCCATTTGTTCGAATGTCAATGCAGTCGGTGTACCAAAAAGATCTTCATAATGCTCCTCTACCTTCGATTGCGGTAAATAAGAGAAAATGCCGCCACCGTCATTATTCATGACAATTACCGTTAAATCACATTGCTGATAACGACTTGCAACAAATGCATTGGCATCATGCAAAAATGCTAAATCCCCAATCAATAAATACGTTTTGCGGTTTTTGCGACCATTACTGAATCCAAGTGCTGTAGATGTTACCCCATCAATCCCGTTTGCTCCGCGGTTTGCGAAAATTTGAACAGGACGATTTTGTGTAAGTAAAAACGTATCAATATCACGAATCGGCATACTGCTGCTGACATAAATGTCGGCGTCTTCCTCAATACTTGTAAGGAATGCCTGTACCATTGCTCCTTCGTCATCGGCAAATTGGCTGTACTTTTCAATAACATCAGCTGCAAGTAAATCTGCCATTTTCCAGAATTGAACGTATGCCATTTCTGCTTGAGAATGCGCTAATTTCACATCCGACAGCCATTCTCCTGGCAAGGCATGTATGAAATGTGTCGACATATGAGTAGAATCTCTATACATCGAATCTTCATCGATGACAATATAGCTTTGCGGATTTGCCTGTACGATAAACTGCATTAAAAATTTAGAAACAGGCTGTGCTCCGAAACGAATGACCGTCTGTGGTCGAACATTACGCTTGAAGCGCTCATTTTTCATCAATGTATCATATGTAGTAATCGCATATATTTGGCAATCTTCCGGTATTTCTGTACGCAAGTTCGATAAGCTTTCAATCATTACCGGCCATTTCACTTCACGAATGAAATCCCATAAATGTTCCGTGTTCGTTCCTAGCGGCAATTCCCCGACGATCAGGATTCCGGTCGTTGTTTGTTCGATGATTTCTGTCAGTTCAGCCATCGCTTGCTTTGCAGGCCGAAGCTCATTTGTATAGCTTTTAATAAAGCTTGAAACAGGCAATGTTTCCGCAAATTCAATGATTAACGGTTCACGGAACGGTATATTTAAATGGACCGGTCCAAACGGTGCTGTCGTTGCAATATTTACCGCACGCACTGTATGGCGTTCGATAAACGGAAGCGTTTGCGGTGCCTCATCCGGAATCGGAAATTCTGCCGACCATTTCACATTTTCACCGTATAATCGCACTTGATTGATCGTCTGCGGTGCTCCTACTTCGCGCAATTCATGCGGACGGTCTGCTGTTAAAACAATTAACGGCACTCGTGCATATTTTGCTTCGACAATGGCCGGATAGTAATTGGCCGCCGCTGTTCCCGATGTACATACGAGTACGACCGGTTTTGCAGTCGATTTAGCTAAGCCAAGTGCGTAAAAGGCTGCAGCCCGTTCATCAACTTGACGATGCATTTCAATTTCCTTCGTTGAGGCAAATGCATAGGCAAGCGGTGTAGAGCGGGAGCCGGGACTTACGACAACCTGCTCTACACCAGATGCTACTAACGCTGACACAATTGTATAAACATAATTCGATAATACTTCACGATCATTCATGTAACTGGCCTCCTAAAGCTCGAAGCATTGGACGGAATTTCACGAGTGTCTCTTCATATTCCGATTGTGCTTCCGAATCTTCGACAATGCCTCCGCCTGCATATAAGTACGCTTTATCCTGTACTAATGCAGCCGAACGAATTGCTACTGCAAACTCGCCATTTCCATCGGCATCAAGCCAGCCGATTGGTGCCGCATACAGCCCTCGGTTCATCGGCTCATATGTTCGGATTATTTCCATTGCCTGTTCACGCGGAACACCGCCTAAAGCTGGTGTTGGATGCAAATGTTTTACTAGCTGCAAAATAGTTGCATCTACATTTAATTGTCCTTCAACAGGTGTATATAAATGCTGAATATCACGGATTTTTAATAACTTCGGTCCATGAGGGACTTTTACTTCCGTACAATTCTTGTTAAAAGTATCGGTAATCATCTCAACAACATAATGATGCTCACCAAGGTTTTTCAAATCGCTCAGCAACGTTTTTCCTAATTCCTCATCGGCTTCAGCTGTTGTGCCTCGCTTAATCGAGCCTGCTACACATGAGGAATAGGCACGCCCGCTGTCTACTTTTACTAAACGTTCCGGTGATGCACCGTAAAACAGTAAATCACCATGCTCCAAGCCAAACAAATAGCTCTCCGGCTGTTCATGTACGACATGTGACAAAATTTGCGGAGATGTAATCGATTCCTCAAATTGCAATGCTAAAGATCGTGCAATAACAACCTTTTGCGCTTCATTTGCTTTGATCAGGCTAGTCACCTTATTGATTGAATTCATATATTCGTGCTTATATGGTTCCATATAGCTTGTCATCGATGGTTTCGGATAAGTTTTCACTTCCTTCACCTGTGCTGCATGAATGAGCTCATCACGCTCTTTACGAAGTGCTTCAAACGTTTTCGCGCTGTTTTCCTCATCCGTAATATAGTTAATTGTTACATAAGCTTTATCATTGCGAATAACTAACTGATGTGTTGCGACAGTAAAGTAGCTTTGCGGGAAGTTTGTCCATTCTGCAGAAACACCATTTTGCGGATCAAAAGTAAAGCCGCCAAAAAGGATAGGCTGCAGATGCTGATCTTCCTGGATGATTTGACTCGTCAGTTTTTTCCATTCACGTTCAACTAAATCGAAACGAGCGTCAGACGCATTGTTTTCGATTGTATAGGCATGTCCTAAACCAACTAATGTGAAGGTTTTTTCACGATTTTGCCAGTAGTTGCGTTTTCCTTTATACTTCGATTCGCCAGCCGCAAAAAATGCCAATGCGGATAATCGGCTTACTTCGATTGTTTCCATATAAAAAATTTGCTTTGAATTTGAGCCTACTTCTATTTCAGTGGCGTTGTACCACTTGTGTTGCATGAAAATTCCCTCCGTCATGTTGCAAATTCACTAAGTATGATGCAAGTATAGCGTTATTTTAATACGTGCCTGAATTTTTATATAATTTGCTCATTTTTTTTGCGTTCGCGCAGTAAATAATACCTTCCTATCATAACATTTTTCGAGCAAACGTTACATGTATTGTCCCTTCACTCTGTTCAATTTGTTTTATATGCATTACAATAGTTTAGATAATTGTATTTAGTTAGGAGCGTTTTTTTATGACAAAAGTCGTTGAAGCGGACAAGGGATTTAAAGTCTGGTGGCATTTAACACGTCCCCACACATTAACAGCTTCATTTGTACCTGTATTATTAGGTACGTCAATGGCACTTTCAATAAATCATGAAACAATTCATTTCGGACTATTTTTTGCAATGCTTATTGCCAGTATGCTAATACAGGCAGCAACTAATATGTTCAATGAATATTATGATTATAAACTTGGCCTGGATAATGAAAACTCAGTCGGTATTGGAGGCACAATCGTCCGACATGGTGTAGCACCAAAAACAATTATGGCTATTGCGCTAAGCTTTTACGGTATCGCGATGCTATTAGGAGTTTACATATGTGCCATGACATCCTGGTGGCTTGTTGCTGTCGGTCTTGTATGTATGCTTATCGGCTATTTGTATACTGGAGGACCGTATCCGATTGCTTATTCACCGTTTGGGGAGCTGGTTTCGGGGGCAGTAATGGGTATGGGTATTGTTCTAATTGCCTTCTTTATTCAGACAGGAGATGTAACAGCTGATGCTGTAATTATTTCAGTGCCGAGTATGATTTTAGTTGGGGCAATTATGCTTTCTAATAATATCAGGGATATTGTTGGAGATACAGAAGGCGGACGTAAAACGATGGCCATTTTAGTTGGCCGACATAACGCTGTAACAGTACTTGCCGGTTTCTTTATTGTTTCGTATATTTGGATTGTCGTTCTCGTAGTTCTTGGCCATTTAACACCATGGGCACTGCTTGTATTATTAAGCGCAAAGAAACCGGTTGAAGCGATTAAATTATTCCGAGCAAAAGAAAAACCGCTTGAAGTAATGCCGGCAATGAAATATACAGCCCAAACAAACACGATTTTCGGTTTCTTGTTGGCTGTAGGTCTATTAATTTCATATTTCATTTAAAACTAGTAGAGGTATGTTGAACATTCAACATACCTCTTTTACTATTCAGTCACTTCTTCTACATGGTCAATACAAGTTAAAGCTGTTGGAATCGCTTCTAAGCGTTCAAAAGGAATCTCTTTTCCGCATACGATACATTCCCCGTATGTGCCTTCATCCATTGCGTTTAAAGCTGTTTGTATTTTTTCGATTTCGTCTTCCTTCAATTCACTCAATGTTTTTTCTGTAACCATTGTCGTTAAATCGGTTGCTGCATCTGCCGGATGATTATCAACTGCAGTTATTTCTGTGTCCTCTAAAGGCGGTTCTTCATTAACATGCTCCTGCAATGTTGCAAGCTCCTCTTCCAAAATGCTGCGTAATTGTTGTAATTGATTGATATCCATATAAAATCCCCCTTTTTTCCATTAATAAAATATTACCTATATGAGGATTTCTAAACATCTTTTCTTATTTGTTCGCTGCATAAACAGCGATTACATCATGCAAGAATTTTGTAGCACCGGGACCGACACGCTCATCATAGTAAGCGGTAAACCGTTCATCGCTTACATACATTTGTGCTAGGCCTATATGTGCTTCTGAGGTATACTTTGCCCAGGAGAAGCTTAGCCAGCGTTTATGAAGCTCTGCTGCTTCCATTGCAACGTCTGACGTTACATCGCCGGACGCCATCGCTTCTTTTAATCGTTCAAACAGTTGGTTTTCCAATTGCTGCATTGCATTATATTGTTCTTCTGTCATATCCCTAAATTTTTTATTGCTTGCTTCCACTTGAGCTTCACCGTATTTTTCACGTACTTCCTGGCCATAGCTCTTTTCGTTTTCTTCAATCAGTTTGTTTTTAAACACGTCAAACTTTTGTTCATTTGTCATCTTAAGTTCCCCTTCCATCGTTTGGATTGTTTGTTCTATCGTTATTAGTAAGTCGTCGATATATCGTCTTTTCTTTTGTAATAGCTCAAATTGTTTTTTTAGCGCTTCTTTTACTTCATAATCAGGATGATCGAGCAATTTTTTTATTTCCTCTAACTTAAAATCAAGCTCCCGGTAAAATAGTATTTGCTGTAACCGGTCAATATCCCCTTGGCTATATTGCCGGTAGCCATTTTCCGCAACTGCAGAAGGCCTCAGCAAACCAATTTCATCATAATAACGTAGTGTGCGTGCACTCACACCCGATAGCTTGACCAGTTCGTTAATCAGCACATGATCACCTCCTATTTAGTACTATAAAGGTTGACGCAACGTGAAGGTCAATAGTTAATTATATTTTCTTAATTATTCTAAAAAAAGAAGCTAACCTAAGTGTTTTCAGGTTGCTTCAATTAACATCTTTTTCAATCTCGGGATAAACTCCCGCAAATAGCTTTCGGGCAGTGCAGACATTTGTTCTAGTCCGATCTGTTTCACTTCATCATGACGTAAATCATTTACGTATTTATAACCGGATACTTCGATTTCCTTTATTTTATGTGTCGCAAGCAATATAAATTGGTTTAAGTTAGCAGAGTATATACCATCAAGTTCTTCGCGTTGAAGAGTAAACTGCTCAATTCCTCCTGTTAACACATATACAAATACGTTTGCAAACTCATAATCCTTTATTTTTTCATTGTCTATACTGTATGGGATGACTCCAAGTGACGTTAATTGCGAAAACATTACGTTAATCCCTACTTCTTCCTTTAATTCGCGTACACCGTCCTCAATCGTCTCCGTTGCCAGTATATGACCAGCTGCGGTGATATCAAATTGGTTTGGGTAATCCTTTTTATTTTTGCTTCTCAGCTGTAAATAAATGCGCCATTCTGATCTGTTTTTTCAATAACCCAGCAATGAAACACTTCATGCCAATAACCTTTTGCATGAATGAGTTTACGTTGTTCAATGCCCGTTTCCTTATAATATTGATCAAATACTTTTAAACGTTCATTCACAAGATCCGCTCCTTTTATACAAAAAAAACGCTAAGC